>CBDDLB010000006.1:0-2977130 GCA_965230435.1 Bacteroidales bacterium | reverse complement strand
ATGTGGATAAGTAACCTGTTTTTTTTTTCATCTGAGCATGGTATTCTGTAATTTAAAGAATTACGTAATGTTCAGATTCTCATGAAGTTGTTTCATATTATTTTCATTTTTGCTTTGTTGTCAGGTACTTATAGTATTGCTCAATCGAACGATCCGGTCAAAGATGCCAAGAAAGCCATTGAAAAATACAAAAAGTCACTAGCCAAAGTGGTCAATGAGGCGGAATCTTATGTGGGTACACGATATAAGATTGAAGGAAAGACAAAAAAGGGAATCGACGAAACGAATCTTACCAGAAATGTATTTAAAACAGTAGGTGTTAATTTACCAGCTAAACTGAGCGCGCAAAGTAAGGTTGGTCAAAGAGTGTATATTGGAGAAGTGAAAGTTGGGGATTTGGTATTCTTTGCATTATCATCGGGAAGTAAGAAGATTTCAAGCGCCGGCATTGTTGTAAAAGTGGATAAAGGTAACGTATATTTTATTCAATGCTCTTCCATTGAAGGCGTCAAAAAGTACAAATTAAATGATGATAAGTGGAAGGAGCGTTATATTCAAGCCACAAGAGTACTTAACGAACCTATGTGATACATGTTTTCGAAGGAAGAGGCAGCAGGGATCAGAAAGGAATTTTGGACAAATCTTGGAAAACGTCTAAAAGCTCATTTGTCATACGAAGGTTACGCCATTAATTGGATTAATTATAATACCGGACTTAAAGATATTCTGTTTAAAATGGATTTTACCAATAAAAGCGCAACTATAGGTATTTGTTTAACGCATCGGGACAGAAGCACTTCAAGTCTCATTTACGAACAGTTTGAGGAGTTTAAAAAACTTTTTCATGCCGTCATGATGGAGGACTGGAATTGGGTTTCACCTGAAGAAATAGCATTATTGGGTAGTGAACCAATCATAAGCAAAACACTTGAAACAGTTAATATCTATAACAAAACACATTGGGATGCCGTTAATGAGTTTTTGATTTCCAGAATACGTTTGTTAGACGAATTTTGGTCAGATGCCAGGCACGTGTTTAAAGACCTGGTGTCTTAATTATTTTATATGACCATTACGATGCCGTCCTGGCTTGAAAAAATTCTGAAACCCCAACATAATAAATAATTCATGAGATGGTGTTTCTGAATTACTATCGTCCCTTACGATGGTTTCTACTTCGAAATCATAATTCAAAGAAAGTTCCAAAGTGAGATGGTTGTTAATAAGGAATGAGTAGCCAAAACCAGGAACCACATTTAAATAGTATTTGTCTGAGGACAAGGAACGGGGGTCCAGAATTTCTTCTTCATAACCATAGCTTCCGAAAGAGTTTATGAAAATCCCACTATCAAAATAGTACTTCAAAAATAGCCCGAATCCAAATCGTTTATTACTGGTGAATAACTCCTTGTAGACCTTTTCGAAGGAAAAATAAGGTGATGCGCCAAAGGCAAGTCCTTTCATTACAAAATAACCGTAATTAGGGTACAGTCCGATATCTACACTGTTTTCTGAGCCATTACTTTTTTGACTTTGTTTAAAAGCACCATGGAAATTGCCTCCGAAAAGATGAGTACCTTTTTTTATAGGCCTGAATTTCTGAGCTATACCGGGGTTTACACATAAGATTAATAAAACAAGAGATAATATGATGCCTGTAAGAGAGGTTCTTTTTTTCATATCCAATTTAGTACAGTATCCACTGCGTGATAAAAACTACGTGTAAAAGACATACTGAGATGATAAGATAACGCAATTTAATGTATAATATAACAATAAAGCATCAAAAACTATAGAAGTTTCATTGTTTATAATATGTATTGCATTAAATACGTCGGGGTAACCCCATGAAAATAGAAAAGAATAGAACTTCCTTGAACCTGAATGAATTATTTCACATAAATTTTTTCTGTTTTTGAATTCGAATCATTGCTAATATTAATTAAATAAATGCCTTTTGGAACTGAATCAATACTGATTTGATTTTCACCTTGGGAAATAATTCCTGAGCGAACCACGTTTCCAAGTAGATCCATCAGGTGATAGGAAGCATCTCGATTACAGTTAATTGTTAACTGTCGATAAGCCTTTGTAGGGTAGATATATACAAACTGATCAGGCTTGTTTTCTTCCAAACCTACGCATGCATCAACATTCACGGTGTAAGTCGTTGCATCACTTTCGGTACATGTTACAGTTGTTACACTGAAGAGGGTTGTAGCTGTTGCTTCGAATTGGATGGTGTCACCTTCGGCAAACAAATCCCCACTGGGTTCTGTATACCAGTATACCGTGCCTTCTCCCGTTGCGCTAAGCTCCTGTGATGTGCCTTCACAGAACGTAATTGGATTTGGACCGTTAATAACTGGTGGTTCAGGCTTGGTGCATGCTTCATAGGCTACAAAAAACAGATCAAGGTTTGATGCGGGGCTTATATTGTTTAGGTTCGAATTAGGGTCAAGTTCTATTTCTCCTCCAAAGTTTCCGGTAACATAAAGATTGTTGCTGTTTACTAGGATGTCGGTGCCCTGGTCGTTGAGTTCGCTTCCTGTGGTATGTACCCAGTCGAGGCTAAAGTCCGGATTGAATTTGGCAATGTAAACATCCGAAATTCCGTCTGAAGTTCTTGATTCTGTGCTGTTGGATGGGTTAAAGTCTACTGTCTCTCTATACCCTCCGGTAATATAAATACTCCCTTCTGGTGAAACATCCATTCCGTTGAGTGCATCTACACTGGTGCCACCAATACCAAAAGCATCAATGAGCGCACCGTTTTTATCATACCCGGCAACAAAAATATCTCTTGAACCATTACTCTCTATCGTTTTCGTCGCTGCTCCCGGATCAAAATCTACTTCTGAAGAGAAGTAGCCTGATACAAAGATGTTATCTGCATCATCACAGGCGATCCTCCAGCCTGCATCGGTACTCGTACCTCCTAAACCGAAAGCATTGAGGTAATTACCACCAGCATCATATTTAGCAATAAAACCATCTGTGGAACCACTATTAAGTACGTTGTTAATACCACTGGAAGGGTCGAAGTCTACTTGTCCGGATGTTACACCCGTGATGTATATATTATTTTCACTGTCGGTGACAACGTTTCTAGCATAATCCTGGCCGGCATTTCCCATACCAAAGGCCCATTGATAGGTACCGTCATTTGAATATTTGGCAACAAAAATATCTAAGCCATCGGTACCTATAACCTGATCGGAAGTATTTGCCGGGTTAAGTCTTACAAGTTGTGAAAAAGTACCGCAGAGTAGTAAGTCACCATTATCGTCTATTGCCACGCCATATCCTGCGTTTGTTTCAGCGAGGCCGAAATTAAAAGCCCAGTCCAAAGAGCCATCGGAGTTATATTTAGCGAGAAAGCCGTCGCTTGTGCCAACATTGGTTAATATTAAGTCCTGTGCGCTGGGATCAAAGTCAATAGATCCGAAAAACAAACCTGTGATGTATACCGCTCCTGTGGCATCCATTACAATGTCTTCGCTTACAACAGTCCCGCTTACAGAACGAATCTGACTGAGGAAATTGAGCGCTCCATTGGGAGTATACGATGCAATGGCCAAATCTGCCTGGTTATTTTGTGTACTGGTCAGTTCTGATACACCTTGCCCTATGTCAAAGTCTTTGGTGCCTATAAATTCACTGCTTATTGCAACGTTACCAGACGAATTACTGGCTACACGGCCACTAATGCTACTCGAGGAGGTAACAACCTGCAGGGAGAAGTTTGGTGAGATGGGCTGTGTATGTACGATTTTCCAGGAAATACATAAAATACAGATGAGTAAAGCGTGCTTAAAAAAGTCCATTAGATTACTGAGTTTAATTATATGCTTATTGCTTTATTACGGCATTAAATCCTTAATAGTTGAGATTAATAGTAAAAATAAAGGATTCTGCGGTCAGATACAAAACTGCTGGTAAGTGAGTCTTGACTTACTATAACCCCAAGAGTAAATTCAACTCACTTACCTCAAAGAATCTAATGTACATAGTAGAGTGACGTATATGGTATTGTTTTCAATCAAAGACCTAACCCCAAATGGCCAATGACGATTGTCAAATTCATTGCATCATTAGATTCAGCACAGTTTAAATGCTTACATGTAAGCAATCATATCTAATACAATTGGTAAAACATATGGTAACGTAATGAGGTAAAAAAAAATAGTTATTTGAGAGAATAACTATGAACGAAGTTTGTGAGCGAGTGAACTTGGGTATAGACTGGTTTTTATCCGACTTTTACTCCCATCGCTGCGAGTTTGGAATCTACTTTTATTCCATTTGCTTTTATGCTGGATTCGTTAATTTCAAATTTTACTTTACCACCTGTTTGAATAAAGTTAATCCCGGCTCCTTTTTTGCCCATTCCCGATTTTTCGGTTACAAGTAGTGCTTTACCTGTAGATGCAGCATTTTTAGCAGCATCGAATTGACCAATTTGGTCGGCCGATAAATAAATGATGCTACAGCCAGAACCTTGAGATGCAGAACTGATTTTTTTCACCACAATGGTGCGAGACCCTACTTTTTTTGATTTGGCCAATGTTTGGAGCATAGAATAGGTATCTGAATTTCCAACCACACCAATAACAAAGTCCCCGGAAGCTTTGGAAGCAGGCCATTGCATATATTTCGTGAAGTGATAAATCATACTTCCTTTTACCTGGCCCTGACTTTGAGAAAATGCGGATCCAATATTAAATAAGCAAATGAGAGAGGGTAGTAGTGTATAAAGTAATGCCTTTTTTATCATAATTATTATACTGATCTTACGATTTATTTAAAGTACGAAAAACCGTGCCAATTGTTCGAGAATAAGTCGCTTAGATTGATCAAAATCATAAAGATTAGGTGTTTTGTGCTATTTCTTTTTAAGATTTCTAAGTAAATATGCCGCCTCTATTTTAGCCATATAGGAAGCATTTTTCCGTTCCCAACTAAATACAAATGGTATCCATTTTCCATTAATTCTTACACGCGGATAGCGATAATTGTTTAATATATGGATAATAGGCCGAAATCCCATAAATGAGTTGGCAGATTGTTCCAAATTATTCAATGTACCCTCTGAATTTTCAGGTAAAACGATGTTAGAAGCATGCATACTCATGAATGTCGGAGACGGGATTGTAATAGCAGCCTGCATTGGAAGGTATTTGATGGAATCTTTTTTGCAATAATATTCTAGTCCCCATTCAGGTATGTTTCCTGGTGCTCCGAAAATATTATGGTGGTTTTTTCTTCCTTTTTTTACCGACTGAATGGTAATAGGTACCTCGATGAAGTCTGGTGCATCTGCATAATTAGCGTAATACCATTCATATAATGTTGGTAGATGTATGTCCAGTAGATGTTCGAGGTTTTGTTGCTCGCCACTGTTAAGCAGGTGCTTTTTGAACCATTTGCAATATTCGTTAGCCGCTACCCAGCTTATACCAAGAGCCGGGTAACTTTGGTATTTTTTTGAAGTGAGGTAGTCGTAAACAGGAACATATGCTCCATCCACAGAGATTTTAGCCATTTTTTGAGCATCTGGTAATAATTCCTTTTGGATTCTCGAAGCATTCCAAGGTGATGAGCTGTCTTGCTTAAGATCATTAATGAATTCCATGTACTCTTTGTTGGTGACTTCGGTGGTTTTAATATAAAATGAGTTCATAAAGATGCTGTCTGTACTAAGTGCTGATAATCGAAAATAACCGCGATCAATATTAACATAGTTTTTTAATTTCAGTTTCTTCTCAAACTTATCACTGAATAAAAGTGATAAATTAAGTGTGGTATCGGGGTACATTTTATACACTTTTTCCAGTTCACTTTTTTTGATAGTGAGTCCGGAGCCATTTTTCAGAATAAACTCAGTGATCTTTCCTTTTCTGTTAAATGAAATGAAATAGGTACATAATTGATGTCTTACTTCATAATCTGAACGTTGGTATTCTTTTAAAAGTCCGTTTTCATACCATGAGATATACCTGATAGGTGTTGTGATCGGGTCTTCCAGATTAAATGATAAACTAGGTTCAACATAGGCTTCTTTTTGGAGTGCACCCGATGGGTACCAGGTTTTTTCATATGCCAGAAAAAGTCCCGGCCTGCTTTCCACATAGTTGGTGTCGACAGTTGTAATGTTATGGATAAAGTGTTCGCGGGTTTTAAGCATTTTTCCTCTTGGAGAATAATAATACCATGTTTTTGTTGGGATTTGTGCCATGGAATTGGACGTGTCGCTCCATAATACCGGCTTCGAATTATTGATGAAGTATTGCGTTGTTCTAAGTTTGCCATTAGGATAGTAAGTAATGATGCTATCTGCGTTACCGGTATTGTAATGCACAAACTTATAAAGTGTGTTGTTTCCAAGGCTGTCGTAATAATAAGCGTGCCCATGAAGCAGGCCATTTTTATAATGCTCCTGTTTTACTCTTGAACCGTTTTTATTCCAGGTTTTAATGCCCTGTACTTGTGTTTGGCGGCTGCTATCAATGGATAAGGTATATTCACGTTGTACTTTGTTGTTATGATAAATGTAAAGCCTGCCATGGCATGCCAATCGGATACCCGCATTTGCTGTACCCGGCATGTAATCTTTGTAAATGGCGTCACTCGAGAATTTCCAATAGAGCTGTTTGTCATTGTAATAGTATTCAACCCATTTTGTGATAACGCCATTGTTATAGTTTATTATTCTCGTGGTATCGTTGTTCTTGTTGAAAAATAGCCATTTTCCGGATTTCTTGTATTCAATCAATTCGTATATTGCCAGCGGGTAGTTGCCTGCTTTGTCGTAGTATATTGTCCATTTTCCATCCAAAAGTGAATCTTTTAACAGAGGGAAAGCACTGTTTTGAGGAAGTGAATCGCCAAAAACCGGAGGGGTAGTAAAATTAAAATACCTGGTATCGGACAGCTCAATTTCCAGTTCAAGCAATTCACTGTCCGGAGCGAGTTTTCCGCTGTCAAAGGTGTATTCGCCCAAAGTATTTTGATCAGCATCATAAAAAGACCAAATGCCATGTCTCTTTCCGTCTTTGTATTCTCCGTCCAGCTCTACAATATCGGGGGCAATGTTTCCATTTATAAAAAAGGAGCCATCTAAAACACCATTTTTGTAATTCCGTTCCTCTAATACCGACAAACTGTCATATTTTTCCGAAGGACCGTCCAGTACACCATTTTTGTAGGTTTCAATTCCTATCAAAAAACCGTCTATGCTAAATTGTGACCAGGTGCCTTCTTTTATTCCATTGCGGTATTGACCGTATTCTTTCACTTGTTTGATGCCGGGAACTTCGTGATAATAAAGCCAGTGTCCGTTTTTTTGCCCCTCATTATTTAACAGTCCTTCCGATTGCCAAATAACAACATCAGATTGTTTGACGTTACCTTTTTGATAGACCCCGATGCGATCACAAATCAGATGATTCAGTATTTCTACTTCATAGACTTCAATAAAGTTTGCTTTATCGTCAGTAAATAGCACTTTATAAATTCCGTTTTCGTAATTTTCGAAGTAATGATTTAATTTATCGACTCGTTCTTCTAATTCGATCGGGAAGCGGGAAGCTTCAAATTCAATAACTGTTGTATGTTGCCCGGTCAAAAAATAGGCATCTATATTGCCAAGCATGTCCGAGCCTGGATTGTATTTATCTATTTCATCCTGTTCGTCGCTACGTTTCCAGTTTGGGTGATCCAGTTCTTCAAAAAGAAATTCTCCCGCTGCACTGGCAACATCGCCGAGCCAGGTAGCAAAATCTAAATTAGAATCGCAATATGGGAACAGTTTGTGTGCCCACATCAGCCAGTTCGGAAGCGGAGACAGTGGAGCAAAATATGAGTAAGCATCCACCCCCGAAAGTATGTGCCCAACATCGCATATGTAGTCTTCTGGCAAAAGAACCTCTTGATGATTGTCGGCGTAAATTACAGGAACCTGTCCTGCCCGTTCTGGATATACTTTGTCTGTAGGGCGGTACACTGCAACAAAAACTTGTTGTGGAGGCTGAAATTTCAAATCCTTTTTCACAACCTTTTTTTTCTTGCTGCCCTCAGCCACTTTTACTTCATTTTGAGGCAAAAGTTTCATCTCGTATCGGCATTCAATATCTTTTGCTCCTCTGATCACTTGAGTGTCCCATCCCCATTTGTCGTAAAATATTTTCCGTATTCGGGTTATCATTAATTTGGTTCTGTTCTGTTCATCAGGAAAATAATCTTCTTCTGGTTTTAGAAGGTCAAGAAATTCCTTTAAGGAGAGAGGATCGTCTCCCACAGAAGGTTTTTTGGTAAGTATCGGCTGAAAGAGTTTGTGTGAGTACATATTTGGGTTATTTATGGTTTAGTTATTTAATTGAAGTTGAACAAATACATAACTGGGCTATTTCTCAATTTCTAGGATGAATAAATTGATGGTGTATGGTTTTCAGAAAAGGAAGAAAAGCTTATTTTTTCATATTGGGCTTAGGTATTATGTAAGTGGTTTGTTTTATTGTGTGACTAACCATTTCAAAACAGTAAATAGAGCGCAGGCTCAACTCTTTTTATTTGGCTTCTCCCATTTTAGTGTCTAATAGGGTAGACTGGCTTACCAGTAAAAAGAAGGTGATTTATATTTCGCAAACCCCATAAGGATGAACGTATTGGTAGTCTGCAGTGGAAACATACAAGTAATATCATGACAACACTTTTGAAGTTGTTATATTTTTGAATGTTAATGTTGAAATTTTACGATTAGTAGTATTGTAATATTGAAATACTCCTAATCATACGAAGAATAGTATAGGTGCGACCAATAGAAAGGCCAACTCCTTTATTTTATAGATGTAAGGCCAATATTTTGATCTATATACGATTTAGACCGTTTTTGTTTACAGGGATTACCTTTCCTAAATTTATGGAATAATCGTGTATTTCTCAACCTTGTTTGTTACAACTTGTTCGCAAAAGCACAATCCACTGTCTAGGTATTTACAATTTTTGGACGGATATTATTTTATTGTTTTTCTGTAAGTGTTTGTATGTAAGTGTTTTGCATCGAATGGCACAATACCTGTTTAATCTTCAGCGTACTACATTGTAGAACTTTGAAACAGATAGTTCCATTTTGCTTTCATTTTCTAAGCACGTGGGCATTCTAATTTAATGTTTGTTTCGCTTATCGTAACTCTCTTGTTTTTAGAAGTGAGTTCAGAAATTAAAATAAGGCCGTCCCCATAGTCTTTGGGTATGCTCCTAAAATAAAATCTTAGAATATGATTCAGTTAAAAGACATCAATAAAAGTTACAAAGTAGGTGCCAATAGTCTACATGTTCTTAAAGGAATTGATTTGGAGATACGCAAAGGCGAATTGGTGTCGATCATGGGATCTTCAGGTTCAGGTAAGTCTACCTTACTGAATATATTGGGAATTTTGGATAATTACGATGAGGGAAGTTACTATCTGGATGGCACCCTTATCAAGAATATGAACGAGCGCAAAGCCGCCATTTATAGAAACAAACTTTTGGGGTTTGTTTTTCAGTCGTTCAACCTGATCTCTTTCAAGAATGCAATGGAAAATGTTGCTCTTCCTCTTTATTATCAGAAAGTAAGTAGGAAAAAAAGAAATGCTATGGCAATGGAATATCTCGAAAGAGTAGGGCTGGCAGATTGGGCTGAGCATTTGCCAAACGAAATGTCCGGTGGACAAAAACAACGTGTGGCCATAGCCCGCTCCCTGATCACGAAACCAAGGGTTATTCTGGCCGATGAGCCAACAGGGGCTCTTGATACCAAAACCTCGTACGAGGTGATGGAAATTTTTGAGCAGATCAACCAAGAAGGCATCACTGTGGTTATTGTAACGCACGAACCTGATATCGCTGAACGTACGCAGAAAGTGGTTCGCTTAAGAGATGGTCTTATCGAAAATATTGAGATAAATAAACCAGCATCTTTTCTGACAGCTGTTTAGGGTGCTTCTTTTGCAGTTGAATACCTGTTCTAGAACAAGACACACACAACACCAACAATTACATAACAATCACGGAGGAGTGTAAGCTCCTCCATCTTTCAAAATCTTTTGCGTTGTTTTCTGCTTTTCGAAATCTTAGTCCCTTTTTTCTTTGGTTGTTGATCAAGTAGTTGATATTTAATGCAAAACTAACATCTAACCTATAACTCATGTTCGATCTCGATAAGTGGCAAGAGATATACAGCACGATTAAGAAGAACAAGCTCCGCACTTTTCTAACAGCTTTCAGTGTTGCCTGGGGAATTTTTATGCTGATCATTTTGTTGGGTGCCGGACAAGGTTTGCAAAATGGTGTGATGATACAGTTTGAGGACGATGCATCTAATAGTATTTGGATTAATGGCGGCCGTACGAGCAAAGCCTTTCGCGGGATGAATTCAGGAAGAAGAATCCGTTTCAGCAACGAAGATTTTGAGTATTTAAAAGAAGTATTGCCAAATATTGATGCTATTTCCGCAAGATCCTTTATAAGAAGATCGAACACAGTAGCTTATGGAAAAGAATATGGAACATATGACATTAGCTGTTGTCATCCAGACTATAGTGCTTTGGAGAAGCTCAAACCAACCAAAGGACGTTTCTTGAACGACATAGATATTGACCAAACGAGAAAAGTTGTAGCAATAGGGGAAACTGTAGAAAAAGATCTTTTCAAAGAGGAATCTGCTTTGGGAAAATACATAAAGGTGAGTAAGGTTCCTTTTAAAGTAATAGGAGTATTTCACGATCAGGAGCGCGATATGCGTAGGGTGTATATCCCAATTACTACAGCGCAGAAAGTGTTTGAAGGGCACGATCGTTTCCGAAATATTTCCATGACAACTCAGGCCAACTTAGAAGAAAGTTTTCAACTTGTAGAAATAATCCGAAAGAAACTGGCTCAGCGTCACACATTCGACCCGGAAGATCAAAGGGCTATCTTTGTATGGAATTCAGTTGAGAATTTTGTGCGCACCATGCAGTTATTTTTAGGAATAAAAATGTTTCTCTGGATCATAGGCATCGGTACTATTATATCTGGAATTGTAGGTGTAAGTAACATCATGCTCATTGTTGTAAAAGAACGAACCAAGGAAATTGGAATCCGAAAAGCCATGGGGGCAACACCGTGGTCTGTTATCAGTCTTATTTTACAGGAGTCCGTTATTATTACAGCAGTGGCTGGTTATATTGGGTTGACTTTAGGTGTTTTTGCCCTTGAAGGTATTTCTAATCTAATTGGCGATGCTCCTTTCTTCCAGCGGCCAGGTGTAGATCTGCCTGTGGCGATAGCAGCTACGGTTCTATTAGTGGTTGCTGGAGCTTTGGCAGGCCTCTATCCTGCACGGAAAGCAGCAACCATAAGACCTATAGAGGCCTTGCGTGTAGATTGATTTCTTGCGCGATGGAAACAAGGGACACTGTGTTTGTCTGTTGTTCCAGAATATATTAATCACTTAAAAATCATAATTCTCCAAGATATGTTCAATATTGAAAAATGGCACGAAATCTACCAGGCCCTTGCCCAGAACAAAGCTAGAACAGCGCTAACCGCATTTGGTGTGTTCTGGGGGATTTTCATGCTTGTAATAATGTTGGGCGCTGGCAAAGGCCTGGAAAACGGAGTATACGATGGCATGGGCGAATTTAAGCTCAACAGTGCATTTATGTGGACAATGCCTACGACAAAGGAATACAAGGGGTTTCCAAAAGGACGGTATTATAATTTCGACAATGGAGATGTGGAAGCGATCAGGAAATATGTTAAGGGCATAGAATTCTTTGCTCCGCGTTTGTCTAAAGGAAGTGCCGGTGATAATGTTGTTAGAGGACTGAAAGCGGGGAATTATGAACTGTTTGGAGACTATCCAGAGTGGAATTACATAGACCCTATGACAATAACTGCAGGTAGAAATATCAACTACAATGATATAAATAGTTATCGGAAAGTCGCTGTGATAGGAAATAGAATTAAACAAGAGCTTTTTAAGAAGGATGAAGATCCTATTGGTCAGATGCTTCGTGTAAATGGAGTTTATTTTCAGGTTGTTGGAGTAGTAAAATCTAAAAAGAATGGCCGACAGGCCGAACGTGAAGAAAGTAATTTATTCATGCCTTTTACCACGATGCAGAAAACATATAATATGGGAGACCGTGTTGGTTGGTTTTCGCTTACGTCCAAAGAAGGTTACCAAATGGCGAAGATCGAGAAAGAGGTAATGGACATCATAAAGAAGCGTCATTCGATAGCTCCAGACGACGATCGTGCAATAGGCCATGCCAATGTGGAAGAAGAGGCCAACAAAATAAACGGGTTGTTTTTGGGTATATCAGGGCTTACATGGTTAGTCGGGGCAGGTACATTGTTAGCTGGAGTAATTGGAGTTTCCAATATTATGCTTGTCATTATACGTGAGCGCACCAAAGAAATTGGTATTCAGAGGGCATTGGGAGCCACTCCTTGGGAAATACGCAAGCAGATCATTATGGAGTCTGTAGTGCTGACTACATTTGCAGGTTATATTGGCCTTGTGCTTGGTGTCGGTCTGTTGGAGTTGGTTAGCAGTGTTTTGCTCGAAGGTGCAGATACTGGCATGTTCAACTCCCCGGAGATCGATTTTAATATCGCCGTGGCATCGCTAATACTTCTAATTATATCTGGGGCTTTTGCAGGACTTATACCGGCCCAGCGAGCAATCAGTATAAAACCTATTGATGCACTTCGCGATGAATAAGTTTTATAGAAAGAAGAGATGACTTTGAAACTAAAAAATTACGAGATCATGATTTTAGATTCATTTAAATCATAAGATCATGGTGAGTTCTATACGATACAAGTTAAATAATTAAAATATATTCCCGTGAAAAAGATAGGTAGAATACTGATAGGTATCATTATCGTTGGCATTTTCGGAGGCACACTTTGGTTTTTGTACCAGAAATCACAAGAAAATCCTGTGACCTTCAAAACTAAAAAACCTCAGTTCAATACTGTAGTTAAGAAAACAGTTGCCACTGGTTCCATCGTTCCCCGAAAAGAGGTTGAGATCAAACCGAAAATTTCAGGTATTATCGATAAACTGTATGTTGAAGCAGGTAATACAGTTAAAGCGGGAGATGTAATTGCTAAGGTGAAGGTAATTCCAGATATGTTGAGCCTTAATAACGCTGAAACACGTTTGGAAAATGCTAAGATTTCGTTAGAACAACAAAAAGAAGAGTTCGACCGTCAGAAGTCACTTTTCGACACAAAAGTTATTTCCAAAGCAGACTATCTGACAGCCAAAAGTGCATATAACCGTGCGAAGACAGAACTTGATGCTGCCGAAAACAACCTTCAATTAATAAAAGAAGGAGCATCGAAACGCTCCGGAAAAACTACAAACACATTAGTTCGCTCTACAATATCGGGCATGGTGCTCGATGTGCCAATAGAAGTCGGAAACTCAGTTATTGAGAGTAATACATTCAATGCAGGCACTACAATTGCTTTTGTTGCCAATATGGGCGACATGGTTTTCGAAGGAAAAATCGATGAGTCGGAAGTTGGTAAGCTTAAAACGGGTATGGATTTGGTTTTATCTGTAGGAGCAATAGAAAATGTAGATTTTGATGCGAGCTTAGAGCATATTGCACCTAAAGGCGTAGAAGAAAACGGAGCTATTCAGTTCGAGATAAAAGCACAGGTGAAGCTAAAAGCGAATCAGTTTATACGTGCAGGATATAGTGCCAATGCAGATATCGTATTAGAGAAAAAAGAAAACGTTCTCACTATTGACGAAGGGCTGATTATTTTCCGTAACGATTCTGCTTTTGTCGATATAGAAACTGGTGAGCAAGAGTTCGAGGAGCGCTTCATCAAAACGGGATTATCAGATGGTATTAATATCGAAGTTCTGGAAGGGGTCTCTGAAGAGGATAAAATAAAAATCATTAATGGAGTAAAAGAAGACGAGCCAAAGAAATTAGCAAGTAACTAAGTCGGTTTCATGAAGTAAATTATATTTTATTGATATTCAGTGAAATCTACCTTTAAATGATTTAAAAATTTGGATTGGATGGGAGTTTAATTTTTCTTCATGATTAGCTTGAAGCCCGCGTTCTGTAATGAGCTGCGGGCTTTTCTTTTTTCGATGTGCAACTTCGTTGATTGCTCCCATAATTTTTTGTTGTCATTGCGGCTATTTTGCGAGTTCTTACTTTCTCTTGTATCACTGTAATGCTAATTTTCTTACTTTCGACCGATATTTTACCTGCGAATCTTTATAAGTGAGTATCTTAAATTGAATAGGGGCAGTATACGATGCTTTTCCTAATAATTTCCTACGTGTTCAGAAGCTACTAGATTTCAGGTTAAAGAATTTACAATAGAAAGTTTATCATAACATTAGATATAGTATTGTAGCTCACTACTGGCCATACAATGGTTTAGGAGCAATTGCTCATAGTTGATGAGCGTGGACCAAACAACAATTTTAAATCACAAAGAAATTCTCATGAACCTTCGTTCCAAAATTCTTAAAATTTCCCTTTTTGCAACAGGACTTTCTGGCATTGTTGCCGAGTATATTTTGGCCACCCTTGCCACTTATTTTCTTGGAGACTCCGTATTTCAGTGGACTATGATTGTTTCTGTGATGATGTTTTCCATGGGATTAGGGAGCCATTTGAGTAAATATCTTAAAAACGATCTTCTCAATAAGTTCATCTATGTTGAATTCACACTTTCTATATTAGTTGGCTTTTCTTCCATGTTGGCCTACGTTGCTGCTGCCTATACAGATTACACTGGTGGCCTTATCTATATTTTCGGAATCCTGATAGGTATGCTTGTTGGGATGGAAATTCCGTTGGTCATTCGTGTTAACAATGAGTTCGAAAGCCTTCGTATCAATGTTTCTTCTGTTATGCAGCTTGACTATTATGGGAGTCTTGCAGGGGGGATGCTCTATGCTTTTGTTGCATTGCCACGTATCGGCCTTACCTATACACCGTTCGTAATTGCAGCTATCAACTTTGCTGTAGCTGTAGCGCTCTACGCTATGGTAAGGAAACATATTGCAACAAAGAACAAACGAATATTGGACATAAGTACTGTTGCAATTCTTGTACTGTTGGGCGTTGCCGTTAATATTGCAAAACCGATTGTATTGTATGGTGAACAGAAGCGGTATACCGAAAAGATTATCCTTTCGAAACAGACACGTTATCAGAAAATAGTGCTCACACAGTGGAAAGACAACTACTGGCTTTTTATTAACGGTAATCAGCAGCTTTGTACAATGGATGAAGTAATGTATCACGAACCTCTAGTACATCCGGCAATGAAATTAAGCAAAGATGCTAAGGATATCTTAGTGCTTGGAGGTGGTGATGGTTGTGCAATCCGTGAACTTTTAAAATATCCAGATATTAAGACGATAACATTGGTTGACCTTGACTCTGCAATGACCAATTTAGGAAGATACAATCCTGTACTTGCCAAGTTGAACCAAGGTGCTTATGAAAGCGAAAAGGTTAAGGTGATCAATACCGATGGTTTCAACTATCTGGAAAGTACAGGACAGTATTTTGACATTATACTTATCGACCTTCCTGATCCGAAAACGGTAGAACTTGGGAGGTTGTATTCATATGAATTCTACAAGCTTTGTAGAAAAGCTCTTCGTCCTAATGGAATTCTTGTAACACAGGCAGGTAGCCCATATTATGCAACAGATGCTTTTCGGAGTATCAATAAATCTATGGCGGCAGCAGGTTTTTCAACACAGCCATTGCATACACAAATACTCACTTTAGGCGAATGGGGTTGGATTTTGGGAACCAAGCACATTCCTAAAGAGAAACTGAAACCAGCTTTACAGCGTCTTACTTATGAAGATATTCCAACTAAATGGATCAATAATGAGGCAATGTTGCTCATGACATCGTTCGGGAAAAACATTTATGTCGGAACCCAAGTGCGCGATTCTGTAGAAGTAAATACGATTCACAACCCTGTCCTCTATCATTATTACTTGAAGGGAAATTGGGATTTATACTAAAAACTTATTGCGATAGCCATTACTCAGAAATGGCTGTCGTTATAAATAATGATCCAGTGTTTGTGCTCTCATATACTCCTGAAACTGAACGGTCATCTTATGTGTGATGTTGTTCATGATGCATTTGTCGAATCCGCAGACTTCTTTATCTAGAGGACAAGAGGAGGTTACGATTTTACCTTCGATAGATTCAAAAATTTCCAAAAAGGTGATTTCTTGGGGCTTTTTTTTCAGTTTAAAGCCACCTTTAGGGCCGCGGAACGACTCAAGGTAATCATCCTTTACAAGACGCTGCATTATTTTTGCCACATGATGTCTTGATGACTTCGTTGCTTCTGCAATTTTCTGTACATTCGTATGACTTTCGTCTTTCGCCACTAAAACCATTCCATGCAATGCTATGGAAGCTGCTTCTGAAAGTGTTACTATTTTTGCCATTTCAATTTAAATATTAGAGACTTTGAGTAGGGGAATTATATTCTAGCAGAATGGTCGTGTAAAGACTTTTAAATGAATTCCTCTAATAAAGACATATAGGTTTATAAATAATTCTAAATATTAGCAGGCTCTTTTTCTACTAAAGATGCCAATGCTTCATTTACATAAATTACTTGATAGGCTGCAAAAATAGCAAAAAAATTAAACAAGTAAAAGCGTACTTAAAACTCTTGAATTCTGGTATCCAAAAAAAAGCCGACCTTTGGTCAGCTTCTGATAATTATCCTTAAAAATACCAAAATGAATCGGTCTCGTTTTTATCTTAGTTTATTCAGTTGCACGAGCTTTTTTGGCATCTTCTACAGTTACAGTTCCTCCGTTATTGCCCCATGCATTAAGAACATAGTTGATTACTGCAATGGCATCTTCATCTGTTTCTACCTGCGGAGGCATCACACCATTATAGACTTTTCCGTTCACTGTTATTTCTCCACTAGAGCCTTTTAGAACCTGACGGATCGCCCTTACTTTGTCTTCAAGCAGATAGTCGGCATTTACAAGAGGAGGAAAAGCTCCTTCAATTCCCATTCCGTTCTCTTGGTGGCAAACCTGACATTTTTCCTTATAGATTTTTTCTCCCGCGGAAAAATCGTTGCTTGCAACTTCTGGTTTAGTTTCTTCTTTTTTTTCTACAGTTTCTTTTTTTGTGTCAGCTTTCTCCGTAGGTTTGTCTGAACCGCCGCCGCAAGAGCTAAGGCTAACAGCCCCGAATATCATAGCTGCAAATAAGTACCTAACTTTTTTCATTGTGTGTAGTTGATTTTTTAATCGGTCAAATTCATCAATGTTGTGCTCATTGAGTTATTACATTCAGGATTATGAATTCTCACCCGATTGGTTTTGAATCAGTAAATTTTCTAACACAAATTTAACCGATTATTTGGTATGCGCAAGAACCCCTTGTAGGAAAGAAATTTAGTAACAAATGAGAAGTCTCATGCGTTTTGGAAGTATACTTCTTTTTTCTTTCAAAGAAACTAACAAAGAGGAACATAGAAAGCAAAAGCTATTTTTTTTATGTATTTTAATCATACTTAAGTACTTGAATTTTAACATTCTCTTTTAAGGAGAACTACTTTGTTTTTTGTAAATCTTTTGATGAAGGTTTCTCTAAAAACTATTGGTCACAGAATTGTAGACAAAAAATTAGGCTTACGCTCCTTTAGCAAGAGTAGATGCTTATATTCAGATGGATTTTCTAAAACTACATACGTCTGTGATTTTACTTAAGAAAACAATACGAAGTGCTTGTTAAGTAAGTGATCTGAATACCAGTGCAATACTTTTCTTGACAAATAGTACAATGTGTTTAAACGATAATCTTTTGCCGAACAATAAACATTCAACCATGAAGAAGTTTTTATTTTTTGCTGTCCTATTGCTTACCGTTCAATCTGCATTCTCTCAGTGCGTTTCGGGCGACTGTACAAACGGGGAAGGAACATACAGATACGAAAACGGTGACGCATATTCTGGAACGTTTTCTATGGGAAAACGTCATGGAAAGGGAAAACTGGTGTTTGCAAATGGAGCCAATTTCATAGGTGAGTTTCAGAACGATTTACCCAATGGCCGTGGCATTCTTACTTACAGAAATGGGTCTAAGTATTTAGGCTTCTTTAAGACCGGAAGACGGTCCGGGCACGGAGTCATTTACAATCAGGAAGGCGAGGTTCAGCGTTGTGGTGTATGGACAGAGGGTAAACTGATACAGTCTACTGGCGAGGAGGAAGTGATTCGGCAGTTGGGACTCAATCCCCAGAAAAACAAAAGAAACGGTAACCGTTTAAAAATCACTGCCAATGGAGTTGTTGTGGTAAACGATAATGACAATAATGTTAAATCGAATACAAAGGTGGTTACTCCTAAACCTGTTGTTGATCCAGTGGTGAACAATGTTGTGAAGACAGAAGAAAAGAAATTTGCCAAGCCTCTTATCAATATCACAACACCTGCCAATGTGGCCAGCCGAGGGTTTAAGGTAGTGAGTACAAAAACGGTTACTGTAACTACTGATGATGACAACCTACAGCTAATAGAAGGTTTTGTGAATTCAGAAGCTGGTTTGCTCGAATTACGTATCAATGGAAGACCAATAAAAGTAGACCGTTCTGGCAAATTCAAGACAGATGTTAGAATGTTCCCTGGAAAGAATGAGGTATACATTGTTGCCACAGATAAGAAAGGACAGGTGAGCGAGAAAATAATTGAGGTTGAAGGACAAGGGGCTGCACAGGCGGCGGCAAGTGCATCTCAAAAACGCTTACCTAAGGCTCCTAAGAACCAAAAACGCCTTGCTCTGCTTATTGGAAATTCAGGTTATCTAGGTGGTGGGGCATTGAAAAACCCAGTGAACGATGTACGGGCAATGGAAAGCGCACTGAAAAAAGTAGGTTTCGATGTTATGAAATACGAAGATCTGGATCAGCGTGGAATGAAGAAAGCAATAGATAATTATGGAAAACAACTGCAAAATTATGATGTAGGTCTGTTTTTCTATGCAGGTCATGGGTTACAGGTGAACGGAACGAATTATCTGGTGCCAATCAGTGGCAATATCGAAAATGAACAGGATGCAGAGTATGAATGTATCCAGACAGGTCGTGTGCTAGCAAAAATGGAGGCGGCGCAAACTAAAGTGAATATTATTATGCTCGATGCTTGTAGAAATAATCCATTTGAACGATCTTGGACTCGTTCTACGAAAGGTAAAGGTTTGGCAACGATCAATGCTCCCGTAGGGTCTTTCATAGCTTACGCAACAGCTCCGGGTACAACAGCATCGGATGGCTCGGGCGTAAATGGCCTTTATACCGAAAATGTATTGCGCTACATCGATGAGCCTGGATTAACGATAGAGGAAATGTTCCGGAAAGTTAGGATAGGCGTTGTTAAGACGTCAAAGAAGGAACAGGTCCCATGGGATTCTTCATCTTTGACAGGGGAATTCTACTTCAAATAGTATTCTGAATGTTGTAGTGTTTTTATATCGCACTAACATTCCACAATAAAAGTACCAAGTGTAAAAAAAAGTTGCAACAAGAGGGGGGTTCTTTCGTAGGGTATAGTATGTTTGTAGAAGACTAGCTAAAATCTTATTCCCAAATAAAGATAGCGTTATGAAAAGAACACTTCTTTTGTTACTTGTTACAGTACTTATGCTGGGCAAGAGTGCTGTTGCACAGCAGGTTATTGAACACAAACACAAGCCCTACGTGGATTCTTTAGGGATGTTGTATTGGAACAAACACGAACCATTTTACATTCGTATTTCTACATCTGCGTCAGATGCAGGCATGTTGTTGGAAAGCAAATCGCATCCAAACTACGTGAATCCAACATATTTTGATACTGAAGGGCCAAACTTTATCCGTACAAGGTTTGCTGTAGATCAGAAAACGAAAAAAGCGATTAAACCAGAACAAGAGATATTGTGGGAGCTGCAAGCTGATGGGATAGCTCCTGTTATAACTCACAAATTCGTTGGCGCACCTAGGTATGCCACCAAAGCAAAAGTTTTCTACGGGAAAGGGCTAAGCGTAGAACTAAGTGCTAAGGATAAACTTTCAGGAGTTGAGAATATCTATTCTTCAACAAATGGCCAAGCTTATGGTATTTATTCAAAATCTATACCATTTCAGACAGAAGGTGCTCAAACATTGCGTAAATATGGTGTAGATAATGTTGGTAATGCAGGTGAGGTTGAAACGACAGAATTTGTTGTAGACCATACTGCTCCATCTACAAAACATACTGTAGAAGGACTTGCTAAAGATGGCGTTATTTCTAAATACACTAAAATCAAGCTTGAACATTCTGATAAATTGTCTGGCGTTGCCAAAACCTACTATAGTATCGATGGAAAAAAAGAAGTAAGATATAGAGGAGGCGTTATTCCAACGGCGGCTCTTCCAGATGGGGATCATACTATAACATATTACTCTATCGACCATGTCGATAACAAAGAGAGTGTTCAGACATTCAAATTTTATCTAGATAAAATATCTCCAATTGTAGATACTCGTATTGTAGGTGATCAGCACTCTCAAGGAGCGGCTACTTATGTATCCGGGCGTTCAAAAATTGAGTTGAGTGCTACGGATAATAAATCTGGAGTTAAGAGTATTAAATATTCTATCAATGGAAAACCTTTTGAGGTTTATTCATCTCCAGTAGGTGTGCCTCAGGACGTTGGCTTGCAGACTTTCCGCTATACTAGTGAGGATGAAATGACAAACAAAGGTTCTGGTAGTGTTAATGTTAAGAGCCTTCGTGTATATGTAGATCTTTCGCCTCCAAAAATTTCTCATAAGTTTGTTGGACCTCAGTTCCACTCGCGTGATACTGTATTTATCCGTTCTAATACGGATATTAAACTATATGCAACCGACCGTGAGTCTGGTGTTCAGCGCATCGGTTACAAAGTAGATGCGGGACAGGAAAATACATATGCCGACAAAGTGAATATAATGGAAGAGGGTATGCACGAGATCGAGTATACTGGTTACGATAATGTAAACAATGCACAGACTAAGAAGTTCAACTTTATTGTAGACAATAATCCTCCTATTATTTACGAACACTTTAGTATTACTCCACTACGCGAAGAGACAGGTGTTCCTATTTATTCTAAACATGCTATTGTTTTTCTTGCTGCAACGGATGGTATTACGGGGAACAAAACAATCCACTACAAGATCAATGGTGGTCCAAGGCGCGTATATGCAGGAAATATTAGTGGTTTCCGCCCTGGACAAGAGTATACAATTTCTGTAGAGGCAGTTGATCAGATTGGAAATAAAGGCCTAAAAGAATTTAAGTTTAAAACAGATAGCAACTAATAGGTTGTTCGTTGGGAATATAATGATTTGAAAAGGCTCCGTAATGGAGCTTTTTCTATAAATATCCAGCAAATTTATAGGCTACATATCCAACTAGCTCTTTTGTTAGGTAGGTCCAGCCAGAGATAGCTTCTTCATTTGGGATTAGCAGGCGGCCAAAAAAGTTTCTTGGTCGGTTTACATAGCTATCTGTTATGTGTGTATCTACAGATATCCCAACCTTTTCGAAACATGCTTTAGCCCTTCGCATGTGAAAAGCAGAGGTGAAGAGTAAGCTTTTCTTCTCAAGGTTTTCTTTTAATATTTCTTTAGTAAACACAGCATTTTCGCGCGTGTTCTTCGACTTAGCTTCTGAAAGAACATCTTCTTCTGGAATTCCAGACTGTATTAAGAAGGTTTTGAGGTAGTTTCCTTCATACTGGCTTTCATGGTGCAAAATACTGCCAGAACCTCCAGTTATAATAATCTTTTTTATTTCCCCTTTATGATAACTGTCAATTGCTTGCCATAATCTGTCGGAGGCTCTTACGAAAGAGATCTGATTCAGGTTCTCATTATAGAATGACATTCCTCCTAGAACAATACCATAATCGTAAACAATGTTAGGTTGCTGTGTAGACTTAGGTTCCCATCTTTTCATTACAGCTTCGAAAATGAAGGTGTTGGAGAAAAACCATAAAAGAAAAAGACTGCGGAAGAGCCAGCGACGTTTTGATTTTTCGTTCTTCGAAAGAACAGCTTTTAGCATACCGAACAGTATCCATACTAAAGGTTTAATTAGGAAGTTGAGTAGCTTTGAAATAATAAAAAACATATGATTGGTTATAAGCGCTTAAGTTGTCAGTCATAATTAATTATGCTGTCAAGTTTTTGGTTTATAGAATGAAATGAATTCAAATAAATATATCCGCGATTTTAATAGAATGAGAAACGGCTTAAAATTCTGTATCGAAGATTTGCTGCCAAGATAAATCAGCTTCTTCAATAAATAAAGCATGTTCTTTTTCTACTTGTTCTTTTGCTAAGAAAAAACAGCCTTGCCATACTTCTTGTAGATATTC
Organism: Bacteroidales bacterium; assembly: GCA_965230435.1. Classification (GTDB taxonomy): domain Bacteria; phylum Bacteroidota; class Bacteroidia; order Bacteroidales; family JBDKHP01; genus JBDKHP01. Next base: position 2,954,667 of record CBDDLB010000006.1, on the reverse strand, counting down.
TATACCAATATCGGATGCTGTTTGCAGTAATAGTTGAAGTTCGTCGCGTTGTTGTTCCAGTTTACCTTTTGCAAATTCGGTGGGGGTGTGCTCAAGTAGTAACACAGTTTCCATGATGTCTTTTAACAGGAAAAAGGCTTGGCGTTCGTTATCGCTGTTATAGTTTGTTGACATTTACTTTGGTTTTGTTGATACTGTTTACTTTTTCATTAAGTAATCATTCATAATTAAGTGGACTTATTCTGCTGTTAAGTTGTTGATTAAAAGTATAAAGTAAATCTATATAAATAAGTCTATGGCCTTAAAGATAAAAAAAGCCCCACGTTGCTGTGGAGCTTAGCTTTTATAGAGACTTCCGTTTACTCTAAAGAGAAAACTTTGTCTTCAATTTTTTTATCGGTACTTACTTCTTTAAAAGAAATAGTGATGTTCTGAGGCCCCATTTGGGTTTCCATTTTGTGAGGGAACATAACATCTCCAACTTTTTTGTAGTCTGATATTTTATTTACAATAGCAATCTCGCCTTGTGGTGTTTTCTGGTTTGAAACCTCTTTGGATTTAAGGCCAGATTCCACAGAATAATAAATGGTCTTTTGTGAAGGTTTTGCAATTTGAACAACGTAGTATTCTTTACCGTTGTCTTGAACAATTCCTTTAAGTACAGGTTTGATTCCTAGTTTGTTGTACTCTAACTCTTCAACAAGGGCAGCTTGTAGTTTAGCATTCTCAACTTCTTCGGCAGACATTGGCATGCTTTGTCCCTGCATTTGTTTTATGCCTTTATCGCCGTTCAGGATTTGAACACTCATCGGGTTGCCAGCCATAGTAACACTAACTTTCATTTTTTCTGCACGCTTTACAGTAAGGTTCATACCAAGCGACATTGGCATACCGGCCATTTTCATTTCGCCTTTGGCTACAAAATCCTTTACTTCTTTCCATGCTTCTCCGTTAATTGCTTTTAGGTAGTTTGAAATTACGGACTCTACATTTACGCCTGTGGGTACTGGTTTGAAACTGTGTTCAACCACTTTCCCATAGAAATCATATTCCTTTAGTTTGTCTTTGCTGAACTTTGGCATTACTTTTTTAAGTACATCTCTATCGCCAACAGCAACAACCCACATATTCTCTGGTTTCAGATATTTCTTAGCTGCTTTTTGGATATCTTCAGGAGTTACTTTGTTTATGTTTTCTAGGTACTTAACATAGTAATCGTTTGGCAGACCATAACGCTCAATATTTAGAGCATAGCTGGCAAAAGTTGCTGGTTTTTCTAAAGCTCTAGCAAAACTCCCAATGAATTTGGCTTTGTGTAGCGCTAGTTCTTCATCTGTAACTTTTTCTTTGCAGATGCGGTTAAATTCGTGTAAGAATTCAACAGAAGCACTATCACTTACTTCATTACGCACTTCTGCAAATGCGAAGAAATCTCCAACTAGTAGATCGGCAGCAAATCGGCAGTAAGCTCCGTAAGTGTAGCCTTTATCTTCACGAATATTTTTATATAAACGTCCGTCGCTTCCGCCACCCATTATCGACTGAAGCAATTTCACTGCATATACATCTGGAGAATTTGGCTTGAAATCGATAGTGTGAGAGAAGGTTAGATAAGTCTGAACAGCACCAGTTTTGTGAGCAATAGCTACTTGGTTTCTTGGAGCAGGTTGAGGGTTTTCAAATTTCTGTTTCTTTACCTCAGCTTTTTTCCAATCACCAAAGTACTTGTTGGCAAGCTTTTTAACCTTCTTTGCTTTAATATCACCTACAACGATCAGGTACGAGATATTGGGGCGTAAATAGTTCGTATAGTACTGTTTAACATCTTCAACAGTGATGGCCTCGATGGTTTCTTCTGTTTCTAATTCCCCATATGGGTGGTTCTTTCCATAAAGAAGCGTAGAACGAACATTGCTAGAGATAGATTTTGCACTTGCTTTTGCAGCGTTTATACCAGACAAGGATTGCTTTTTATACAAATCAAGCTCTTCTTGTGGAAAGATCGGGTTCATTAAAATATCCTGCATAAGTTCAAGGATCTTTTCCGTATGCTTGGTAAGTGAAGACCCTTTTACTCCGGTTGATGAGGCTGAAACGCTAGCTCCAATAAAATCAATTTCTTCGTTTAACTGATCCTTACTACGGCTTTTAGTTCCTGCCATCATCAATGTTCCGACAGCTCCTGTAAGCCCCGCTTTTTCTCCTTCTGCAATTGGCCCGCGGTCGGTATAAATCTGAAAAGATACTCTGGGTACTTTGTGGTTTTCAACAACAATCACCTTTAGCCCGTTTTTAAGGGTGAATTTGGATGGTGTTGCCATTTCAAATTTCGGGGCTTCTTTAGATAAAGGAGCCTTGGTACGGTCTAGTTGAGCAAAGCTGGACATGCTTACAATTAGTAATAGGCTCAGTGATAAATATTTTAAAGTATTCATTTGAGGTTTCTTTTAGAATTTTAAGTAGTCTTCCATAATTAAGAAGATTTATTCGGTCGGCTTAATGAACTAAATAAATCTTAAAAAAGATTCGTGACCTTATCTGAGATGGATAAGTAAGTGTTCTTGAATGAACAACACCTTTATATTGTCACCATTCTGGATATTTGCACAATGCTTATTCCTGATAAATAGCATCAAATGTATAGACTATATATCCGAAAGCTTCTCAGCCTTCATTATTGTGATTATTTTCCTTGTTTTTGGTCTTTCTTTGGCAAATAAGTAAGAGTGACACGGTTGTTTTTGTGAAGATATTTTTTTGCAACACGCTGTATATCTTCTCTAGTTACTTTTAAGTATTTGCTTAGTTGTTCGTTAGGAAGGTTGGTGTTGCCGAAATGCATATAACTGGTTGAAAGAGCTTCTGCAACAGATTCCATGCTTGTGCTTCCTCCTACAATTTTGTTTTCGAATTGGTTCTGTAGTTTTTGAAATTCTTTTTCAGAAATAAGTTCTTCACGTACCTTCTTATATTCTTCATCCATTGCACTTTCTAGGTCTTCAATTTTCACACCCATATTCACAATGCCGAACGAAATCGCAACTCCTGGGTCAATAAGAGGGAAGGGGAAAGCAGCAGTTTGTACTGCCAGTTGCTTCTTATCCACTAGCGATTTGTACATGCGGGAACTGCGTCCGGATGTTAGCAGAGTGGTAAGCATATTGAATGCATAGTAATCCTGAGTATTCATGGCAGGAGAACGGAAAATATGAATAGCGGCAGGAAGCTGAATGTTGTCGTATACTGTCTGACGAACTTCTTTTTCCAATGGAGGTTCTACAATATTTGGACGTTCTATTTTGTGTTTTCCTTTAGGAATCTCAGAAAAATATTTCTCAACCAAAGCCTTCGCTTCTTTAGTATCGAAGTTGCCAGCTAAAGTAAGAACAGCGTTGTTAGGCACATAGAATGTTCTGTAGAATTCCATAAACTCGTCCAAAGTCGCCGCATTCAAGTGATCCATTGAGCCAATAGGAGTCCAGCGGTAAGGATGCTTCTTATAGGCGTTTGAAAATGCGTTGGGCACTACCGATCCATAAGGTGAGTTGTCGTAGCGCTGGCGCTTTTCTTCTTTAACAACCTCACGCTGTGTGTCTACACCTTCTTGCAGAATTTTCGCATGCAACATGCGTTCAGACTCTAGCCAAAGTCCCATTTCCAATTGGTTAGAAGGAAACAGTTCGTAGTAATAAGTGCGGTCTTGTGTAGTGTAAGCATTGTTATAACCTCCTGCTTGTGCTACATACTTGTCAAACTCTCCCCGTTTAATGTTTTCGGTGCCTTCAAACAGTAAGTGTTCAAAGAAGTGAGCAAAACCAGTACGTTCAGGCTTTTCGTTTTTTGAGCCTACATGATACAGTACAGATACCACAACAACAGGAACTGTTTTATCTTGGTGCAAGATTACGTGCAAACCATTGTCCAGATCAAATTCCTGAAATTTTATTTCCGGCTGCTGAGCTAATGCAGCCATGTTGCCCATAACTAAGAAGAGCAGTAAAAAAGAGAATTGTTTTAATTTCATAATAATTGAGAGTTAGTTGAATTTTTAAAAGGCCAGACAGGTAACTAAGATTAGGCCAATATGTGTAATGTTTTGTTTGTGAGCTTATTGTTGTGTTTTTCAATCTGGAGTAAGATGTTTTTTTTGTATAAATACTGTTCGCTTCCAGATCAAATTCTTGCGATTAAATATAAGAACAGAGCTTTAGATGAAGCAAGTAGGTAGTCATATTGAGGTTCTTTTTTTCTGACTGTAAAATACTCATATTTAAATTGAGTTTTGAACAAAAATAGCCTCCGAACCTTATTATAGGCAGATGTGTTAATTTAAACGACACTTTTAGGTTTGTCACCATATTGAATATTAGCGCAATGTTTCTCTTAATGAATAGCACTGAATGCTTAGAATAATACAAAGGTTTATTTTCAAGAAAAAAGCATCAATTTAGATTTCAAGATTCTGAAATCATATATTCTTCTTTTAGACCTTCATCGTTTGCGAAATTGTGAATATTTTAGCTATTTCCAAAAGAGATACATGTGTGTGAATTTCATCATCCAGATTTTTATGTATGGAAAGAGTCGCGTACAAGTCTGTAGTACTGATGTAGGAAATTCCATTTGGTGTAACAATATAAAAAAGATGAAAAACAAAAGTATGACAGATATAAAAAGGGCTTTGCAGCGTTTTGCTGTTGAGCAATCAACTATAGAAACGGTACTATCTAAGGCACTTTCAAAGGGTGCTGAGTTTGCAGAATTGTTTTTTCAGGACAGCAAAAATCAGAGCATAGGTCTGGAAGATCATCAAGTAAACAGAGCCAGCACAAATGTTGACTATGGAGTGGGTGTGCGTGCCATAAAAGGTGATCAGGTAGGCTATGCTTATACCGAAGAACTGACATTAGAGAAAATGACGGAGGCAGCTTCGCTGGCAGCTACCATTGCGGATTCTGTTTCCGATTATAAGGCTTTGGACTTATCGGTAAAAGAGGTTCCTGTGTTTTACCCCAAAGCTTCGGAAGTCTTGGATATTAGCATTCCCAAAAAGAATGATTTCCTGAAAGAACTTGATGAACGTATTTTTCAGAAAGATGGAAGGGTTAGCAAGGGACAGCTTTCTGTTCAGATACAGCAAAGCCATGTTCTGATTGTTAATTCCGAGGGAGTTTTCACGTCGGACTATCAGCCAATGATTATTTTGTCTGGAAACGTTGTGGCCGAAGAAAATGGAAAACGCGAGCAGAACCGCCACAATATTTCTATGCGTGCAGGTTTCGAAGCGCTAACTCAAGATGTGATAGAAACATTTGTGAACGACCTTGTAACCGGTGCCACCGAATTGTTCCAGGCAATAAGGCCAAAGGGTGGGGAGATGGAAGTAGTATTAGGAGCTGGCGGTTCTGGTATTTTGCTTCACGAAGCTATCGGTCATGGTCTTGAAGCAGACTTCAACAGAAAAAAACTTTCGATTTTTAGTGATAAAATAGGAAAGCCAATTGCAGCACCATTCGTAAATATAATTGATGATGGAACGATGCCGGGAACCAGAGGGGCGATTAATGTTGATGACGAAGGAATAGAGGGACAAAAAACGGCATTGGTTGAAGACGGAGTGTTGGTTAATTACATACACGATCGTATTTCTGCCAAACATTATGGTGTTTCGCCAACTGGCAACGGTAGGCGGCAGTCATTTCGTCATGAGCCAATGCCGAGGATGAGGAATACCTACATGATGTCGGGGCCACATTCTCGTGAGGAGATTGTGGCGAGTGTAAAAAAAGGTGTTTTTGCAGATAGTTTTTCAAACGGGCAAGTAAACATTGGAGCTGGAGATTTTACTTTTTATGTCAAATCGGGCTTTTTAATAGAGGATGGAAAGCTCACTCAACGTATAAAGGATGTTAACATTATTGGAAACGGCCCGGAGGTACTTGCAAATATTTCAATGGTGGCAAACGATATGGAAGTGTCCGAAGGAGGTTGGACTTGTGGGAAACGTGGGCAGTCTGTTCCGGTTTCTATAGGTATTCCATCTGTAAAAGCAGGTAAACTGACAGTAGGAGGAAGTTAGTGGCGAACCTTATTTTGGGCTGAATAGATTTACGATATGGAAAATAAAAACCTGAATAGATTTGCAATTGCTTTCGGGATAGCTGTATTTCTGGTAATATTACTTGGTGTAATGCACTTGTTCCGCTTTGCTTTGCTTGTTTTTGGAATCTCGGGTTTTGTGTTTCTTATTTGGGGAATGTTTTTGGCAAACGAAGACGAGGAACTGAGAGAAATGAACGAGGCTAAACGAGCGCCGAAAGCAAACACTCCACTACAGAAGAAACTTCTAAAAGAAATTAAGCAGGCCAAAAATGAGGTTCTCAAGCGCAAAAAAGTAATAGAATCGCTGGAAGAAAAATCAGCGTATTTCATTAAGAAAGTCTATAAAGAATGGCTCAGGGGTGAAAAAAATGCGAGGGCAATTTTCTTGCGTTACGAAGAAATAAAGAGTAAGCATTCACATGAGGTCGCTCCTCACTTAAGCGAAAACTGCGAGAAAATAATTATTCAGCATCGTAGTGAAATTGAGTTATTAAGTTCCGAGATTTATTACTGGCAGATAGTAGGTAAGAAATATTCAAAGGCTTTTGATGATATTTTTACTAGTCAGGCACAAATGAATAGCCTTCAGGAGCAGTTGAAAAAGAAAGAGAAGAAGATTGAAATGGAGGCTGAACTGGGGAGGGAAATGCAGGCTTATTTAGATGGAAAATCCGACCAAGAGGATGGTCTGGGGGATGCTATTTATGAAAATATGCATTTTTCTGAAGTTAAGGATGAGGTAAATAAGCAACTGGCAGATTTAGAAGCTGCGATGAAGCGTACTGCTGAGCAAATCAATAATTTAGAAGAGGTAACCAGAAGTTATCACGATTTACAAAAAAAAGAGCTAGGTACTTCTGGTACCACTGTAGAAAAGAGCTTGGCTGAGGAGATAAGGCTTTTAAGTAAACAGCTCGAAGAGCTTTGATATTGAAACAAGAAGAAAGACCAATCAAAATGAGTATAAAAGAAACATTATATAAAGTAGAAAAATTAGCAGAGAAAGCAGGGGCTACAGGTACTTCTGTTGCTCTCGTGAAACAAAAGAATAATCGTATAGATTTAAGGGATGCCAAGGTTGAGAAGGTAAAAAGTGGACAAGGGCAGCAATTATCTTTACAAGTTTATATCGATGGAAAGTTTTCGAGGCACAGCACAAATAGGTTAGATGAACAAAGTTTAAACGACTTCGTACAGGCAGCTGTTGAATCCACAAAGTTCATGCAGGCAGACGAATTCCGGAAGCTTCCAGATTCATCTCTTTACCCAGCGGAGGCAAAAGATTTTGGGAATTATGATGAAAGTGCAGATGTTCTATCTGCCGACGATCAGTTAAAATGGGCAATGGATGCTTTTCAAGCAGATGAACGGGATGATCGAATAATTTCGACCCAAAGTTCGTTCAATCTACTGAAATACGAACAATGTCGGTTGAACTCGAATGGTTTTTATGGAGAATCGAAGAGTACATATTTTACTCAATCCGTCAATATTACGCTAAAAGCTGAGGCAGACAAGCGGGCAGAGGAAAGTGCTTACGCAACAACTCCCCGTCTAAAAGAATTGCCAACTGCAAAAGAACTTTTTTCCGATGCATATAAAAAAGCTGAAGCAAAAATTGGAGAACGCAAGATCGAATCAGATACCTACGACTTAATTGTGGAGAATCGTGTTGCTTCCAAGTTCATTTCGATATTGCTATCTGCAATGGCAGCTTCTGCTTTGGCTCAGAAAAGGACATTTCTCGATGGCAAAGTCGGTCAGCAGATTACAGCTCCTCATTTTTCATTGCTCGATGATCCTGAAATTTACGGTGCACATGGAAGTTTTTGGTTCGATGACGAAGGCATTGCCCCAAAGAAAAGAAACTTAATTTCTAACGGTATTTTTAAGACCCATTTGGTAGATAATTATTATGGCCGCAAACTACAAATGCCTGTGAATGGGTTTTCTACAGGGAATCTTATTTTCTCAGGAAAAGAAGAGCCTGTTCAGCAAATGGTAGATACTGCAAGCAAGGCAATTTGGGTAAATGCATTTAATGGGGGCAATTCTAATCCTGCAACTGGAGACTTCTCTTTTGGTATTTCGGGGTCGTTCATCAAGGACGGAGCACATAAAATGCCCATCAGTGAGATGGTAATAACGGGTAATATACTCGATCTGTTTTCTAATTTGCGGTCAATAGGCGACGATCCATACCCATTTGCAGCAATGAAACGGCCTACACTCTATTTCGAAAATGTTTATTGTAGCGGTTTGTAGAGTTTATTGTGTTGATGCTCTGGCAATAGAAAAAAAGTTTAAAGAAAAGTGCATTTTTTGTTTGTCCATTTCTCCGAAAGTTTTTAGCTTTGCATCGCCTTTCGGGAGAGAGGGGCACAAGCGAGAATAGCTCAGTTGGTAGAGCATAACCTTGCCAAGGTTAGGGTCGCGAGTTCGAGTCTCGTTTCTCGCTCTAGTTTTAATTATGGTTCGCCCGGATGGCGGAATTGGTAGACGCGCAGGACTTAAAATCCTGTGGCCAGTAATGGCCGTGCCGGTTCGAAACCGGCTCTGGGTACAAAGGCACACTTGTAATGAGTGTGTCTTTTATGCGAGAATAGCTCAGTTGGTAGAGCATAACCTTGCCAAGGTTAGGGTCGCGAGTTCGAGTCTCGTTTCTCGCTCTTTATTTGAAGAGTAAAGTGTTTAATTAACACTTTTTTATGGCTTTAAAAAACGTTAATTGGGTGGATGAATATTCTATCCATTTTTTTTGACTTTTTACGAAATTACTTAATGCGAGAATAGCTCAGTTGGTAGAGCATAACCTTGCCAAGGTTAGGGTCGCGAGTTCGAGTCTCGTTTCTCGCTCACTTTTAAAAGCTGTCATATATATTGACGGCTTTTTTTGTATAATACATTCGGGTACATGTTATTTAGTTTATAGAATATAAACCAATCAACACCAAGTTCCCTGTTTACTTATCCTAATCAAAAAAAATAGAGACTGTATCATTTCTTAAAGATATTTTTTCCAAAGGCATTAATAGTTGATATGCTTTACAATATGTTTTAAAAACATTTGTTTTTTTGTAAGCGAATTTCTTTTTTAATACTTTGGCTTAAACTTTGGAAGATACTATTTTATCTTAAATCTGTCCCCTGTAAATGTTAGAATGTTAAGAGTCTGGAAACATATTATATTACTGGTTTTAATTTTTGCCTCTGTTGAGGCCTTTGCACAGAGGGATAAACAGGATATGAAACTGCTTGTGAGCAGAATGTATTTCTTCACACAACACCTCACTTGGCAAAATCTTGATGAACCAACATTTCATATCGGTTATTTCGATAACGATCCGAATTTGCTTAAGGAGCTGGAACGCCTGAAGAAATCAAAAAAAATTCAGAACAAAGAAATTATTCTTTTTAAGCTCGGTTCTATTGATGAGCTTTCTTCTTCCAAAATACACCTCCTCTATGCCAATAAGAAATTTTCTAAGCGCTTAAGAGAACTGAAAAGAGCTACCGAAGACCAAAATTGTTTGATTATTACTGATGAAGCTAGGTACAAGAATGATGTAATGATCAATTTCTTTCCTTGGAAAAACACTCTAGGTTTCGAAGTGCACAAAGGCAATATCCAAAATCGTGGAATTGATGTAGGCTCGAACTTGCTTCTCATAGGAGGGAAGGAAGTTGATGTAAGACAGCTCTATATTGAATCTTCAAAATCTCTTCGTTCCGAAAAAGAGAAAGTCGAACAGCAAAGGAAACAGATTACTGATCAGAAGAAAGAATTGAAAGAGCAATATGCTCAGATTGAAAAGCAGCGGAACTCGATAGATGAACAAAAGAAGCAAATTGCTTCACAGAACGAAGAATTGTTGGAGCAGCAGCGTAGAATGCAGGTTCAGAGGGCGGGACTTGACACCTTATTGCGTGCGATCAATCTTCAGGAGAGAAAGTTTCTGTTGAAACAAAAAGAGATTCAGGAGAAAGAAGCAGAGCTAAAGAACCAGCAAAAACGTGTAGAACGTTACAATGGTATACTGGAGGGGCTGAGATCGGATATTGAAGAGCATCAGACACAAATTGCAGAACAGAAGACTAATATTAAGGAAAAAGAAGAAGTTATTAGTTCTCAGAGTAATAGGATTATATATATACTTGTAGTTCTTGGGGTTGCAATAGGTTTAATTGTACTAGCCCTCGTTGCTTATATTGGAAAACGTAGAGCAAACCGTCAGCTACGAGATAAGAACAATACAATTGAGCAACAGAATGCTGAAATTCAGCAACGTAATGAAGAAGTTGAGGCTCAGCGGGATGAACTTACGAAGGTGAATACCGAAATTCATCAGCAAAAAGAAGAAATTCAGTCGCAGAAAGACGAGCTGGAACGTCAGAAAGAAATTGTGGAGAACCAAAATTCTATGATTACTGGTAGTATCCGTTATGCTCAGACAATTCAAAAAGCAATTCTTCCTCCTAAAAATATATTGGACAACTCTTTCGATCATTTTATGTTGTTCCGCCCGAAAGATATAGTTTCAGGTGACTTTTACTGGCATAGCCGTATTGAACGTGATGGTGGCTATGATTCTTACCTAGCAATTGTAGACTGTACAGGACATGGCGTACCTGGAGCTTTTATGTCCATGATTGGGAGTCGTTTGCTCAATCTTCTTGTGAATGAACGTGAGTTAACAGATCCTGCTCAAATATTACATCATTTGGATAAAGGTGTTATTGAATCATTACGTCAGGATCAGAATAAAAACCGCGACGGAATGGAAGTTTGTTTTATTCGCGTGATGGATAGGAATGGAAAGAAGGGGGTAGAGTTCTCTGGAGCACGTCGTCCTTTATACGTATACCAGAAGAAGAGTGGGGAAATAATAAAGTTTATGGGGTCAACCAGAGGTATTGCAGGCCCTCTTAAAAAGAGTAAAGAACTACCTTTTGCAACTTCTCGAATTGAAGTAGAGCCTGAAGATGTACTTTTCCTTACAACAGATGGCTTTAAGGATCAGAACGACCGTGCGCGTAAACGCTTTGGAACGCCTGCTCTAATGCACCTAATTCAAAGTATTGGACACCTGTCTATGGCTGAGCAGCTAGAAACAGTAGAAGAGGTTCTGGATAATCATATGCAGGGCGTAGAACAACGTGACGACATTACGTTGGCAGGTGTTAAGATATAATTTCGTAAAAGTTTTTTTCACAGGAGAAATATTGGGTAGAGAGTTGTAGTCAGAAAGCTGACAGATGACTTTGAGTATCTACTCTGGAACGTCATGTTTTTTGTGTGAGAGAATTAGAGCTCGGAATAATGATGTTGAATTAATTGCTTTTCACTTTTGCAGATTTCCTTTGACAGTTTACAAGATTACCTATTCTTCAAATAGGCATCTCCGTTTCTTTTACCCTCCAATTTGTGACGAAGCTTTTTATCTTTGGCGTAAAATTACGATCTGTCATACAACATTATTGTTGTTGTGCCAGTTTCTTTGACTAAATGTAAATAACAGGTAATCCGCGTAAGTGGATGTCCTGATTTATTTTCGTTTAAATTATCGTAAGGTCACGGATTTATCTGGATTTGCTTTACTCTATAAACCAAACCTCTGGCAATGTGCTTAAGAACTTAATTTGTTCGTTTTTACAAGTGAGTATGCAGTTAAATAGACCAATACCTTACTCTATCTTAATTTATTCAGTACTCTTTCTCAGAAATGTTTTGATCAACTAAACACACATGAAGGATTCACGTAAACAAGTGTTTTTTAATTATTTTGAAAAACTAGCTCCAAACTATAAGAAATATAGGAACCGTTTTTCGTACTATTGGCATGACATTGCAGATCATATTAATTTTTTTATCACAGAGGATGATTCTGTGTTGGAAATAGGTTGCGGAGTAGGACATACAATTTCTCAGTTAAAAGGAAGGGAAAAAGTTGGTATAGATTTCAGTCCTGCAATGATTGATGAAGCCAAAAAGAATCATCCTGATATAGAATTTCAGGTGATGGAGGCAGAAATTCTAGATTTAGATCGAACCTTTGATGTGATTATTCTAGCAAATACAGTTGGTTTTTTTGAAAATGTTTTGGACGTGTTTCACGCAATGAGAAAGGTGTGCAAACCACAGACCCGTATCTTTATTAGTTACTATAATTTTCTTTGGGAGCCCGCTCTGAAATTGGGAGAATGGCTCGGGGTGAAGAAAACGGTTCCAAAACAGTCGTGGCTTTCCATGCAGGATATCACGAATCTGCTCTACCTTGCCGATTTCGAGGCTTATCATACAGCCCGTCGCGTTATTTTTCCGTTTGGAATTCCATTGTTATCGCCATTGTTGAACCGTTATATTGCTAAGTTGCCTCTCATTAATAGTTTGTCGCTTAATAAATTTGTGTTTGCCCGTCCGGTTAATCTTGATGGTGTACGTTCCGAAGATGAATATTCTACCAGTGTTGTAGTGCCTGCGCGTAATGAAAGTGGCAACATAGAAGATGCGGTGAAGCGTTTGCCAAATTTCGGCAAACACATAGAGCTTATCTTTATAGAAGGAAACTCCACAGACGACACATGGGAAGAAATTCAGCGTGTACAGAAGAAATATGCAGACACGCACGATATCAAAATCCTGCAACAAGATGGCAAAGGAAAAGGAGATGCTGTACGAAAAGCTTATGACAATGCTTCCGGCGATATTTTGATGATTTTGGATGCCGATTTAACTGTTCCACCAGAGGATCTGCCGAAATTTTACGATGCTATTGCAACGGGAAAAGCCGAATTTATCAATGGTTCACGTTTAGTGTACCCAATGGAAGATAAGGCTATGCGCCACTTGAATACATTGGGGAATAAATTTTTCAGCGTTGTTTTCTCTTGGTTGCTCAGTCAGCCAATCAAGGATACCTTATGCGGTACCAAAGTGATGTTCAAGAAAGATTACGAAAAGCTAGCTGCTAATCGTAGTTTCTTTGGCGATTTCGATCCTTTTGGCGATTTCGATTTGCTTTTCGGAGCCTATAAGCTGAATTTGAAAATAATAGATCTTCCTATTCGCTATCAGGAACGAACTTATGGGGATACTAACATATCCCGTTTCAGACACGGTGTGCTATTGCTGCGGATGGTTTTCTTTGCGGCATTTAAGCTTAAGTTTCGGTAATACCATAGAGGTTATACCTATGGATAGGTACGTTGTTAGATGTAGTTATCTGTATGTTAGTGTGTTACTTGTGCGGTGGATTGCCAAATGCTTAATTATAATTTGCGTCGAATTGTTACAGAAAGAGAAAACAAATATAGATAAGAATGGTTTGTAACAATTCGGGGCAAGTGGAGTATTAAGATAAACTACATTTGCGAAACGAGCCAGCAGACCTAAATGTTCTTAAGTGGACTTATGGGTTTGGTGGGGAAGTCCGAGCAACTTTAGCAAAACAAGTTCATATAAATATCCTTGTAGGATTCAGTTGCGGAGTAGCAGGGATTGAATTCTGAGGATAATATATCTAGCCATTGAAAATAAATTTAAACAGATGAAACAGCTTCTATTACTTCTTCTGTGTTGTTGTACTAGTTTCTGGAGTAGTGCTTTCGATCTACATGAGGCTATTGCAAATTCCGATACAACAACAAACCAAACTTTCCTTCAGAGTTTTCCTTATGAGGATTATCTTAAATCTGGAATCTTTTCTCAGCCAGATAAGCTTCAGGACGATCGGGATCAACTAAGGAAGCTAGGGTTCAGTTATGACCGACTGGTTTATAGATTATGTAAATTTTATCTAAAAAAATATCCAGCTGAGATTAAGAACTTTCCAGATTTACAGAAGAAATTGAGAACAGCAGAGATGTTTGTTTTTTTGCACAAGCTGTTTCCTGAGTCAAAAGTCTATTATGCAGCAAAAGATCTGATTTTTGGAGCTGTGTCGAAGACAGTGGAAGGGGCAGTTGTGAGTGGGGCGGTCAGTGTTCACGATCCTAGGGTGCAATATTTGGTACTTCGGTTGCAAGAGAATCATTATTTCCTGAACTTGCCAAAGAGCAGTTGGTCTAAGTTGTTTTTCCATATTAAACAGGGAAACTGGGCTTATATTTGGGATCGATTTTTGAAGCGTTATCAGGATTATTGGATGGAGCTTAGTTTATGCTTTTTTGTGCTTCTTCTTCCTATTGGGGTTGTTGTGAGGCGACGAAGAGTAAGGCGAGGAAGAAACTTTGCTAATGTGTAGAACATACAGATTGAGAACATCGAAAAACAATTGCGAGAATAAAAAGCGTATAAATATTATTCCGAAAAAACTGAAAATCAATGTTTCAAAAAGCCTTATTACTGAGCCTTATTGTTTTTCCTCTTTTTAGTTGGAAATCTATTCCTAACAAAGATGCTAATCGTCCTCGCCCGACAAATATTCAACTAACAGATTCGCACTACAAGGATCTCTTCAACGGGGATGTGAAAGTTTATGAGTTGAAGAGCAACAACTACCGCTATGGTCATTCGATATGGATGTACCGTAAGTCTAAGCGGGTGAAAGCCAAATATTTCGCACACCGAGATTTACAGTCAGGTAAGAGTGTTTATGAAAAATACAAAGACTGGAAGGATGATAAATCCTTGATTTTGACATGTAGCGGAGCATTCACTACCGATGCGTATGGCCGTTCGAAACCTTTAGGGCTTACGATTGATAATGGAAAGATGGTTAACGAGCGTATCGATGAGAAAATGGACGGGATGGTGATTGTGTATGCAACAGGAGGTGTTGTTGTGTCGGATATTGACGAAGGTAATCTGTATTTGGCCAGCCTGAACCGAAAAATAGATGCCCGTGATCCGCTCGATAAAGCAGAATTAGTGGACTGGGCAAAAGATGAAGCGGCAACGATTTTCCAGACACAGTTGTTGGTTTACCGAAACGAACTACGTGTTGATGTTGAGAAAGCTAGAACCGAAAGTGCAGAACGGCGTCTATTGGTTTTGGTACAAGGAAGGGAAGGAGTGATGCATATTATTTTCAATATAACACAGGGGGTTTATTTGGGCGATATTGCTAAAGCTGTGCATGAACATTTACAGGATAAAGGTTTGAATGTAATTGCGATGCTGAACTTAGATACTGGTATGTATAACATCATGAAGCTTTACGATAAAAGCGGTTCCTCGATCGACCGTATTTCGGGATCTAAGCAAGCTAGTATCGCAACAAACCTTGTTTCATATTATTACGATTATAGAAAGCCATAGTTGTGGCTGCTTTTTGGGAAGATGTTGTAACGAAAACGGCACTTCCTCTGTTGTTTCATTGCTGTTGTATGGAACAACGTCTAACTAAAGGTTCTATGAACTTACCACCACCACTAATCATTTTTCAGTTATGAGATTTTTTTTGTGGGCAATAGTCCTATTGCTATTGTCTTCCTGTGTTTCTTCATCCAAATATAGGAAGATGGTGGCCGAATATGAAGAAAAACTTTATGAGACAGATCTAAATTATAGATTGGCGAGTTATAATGCAGAAACCCTTCGCCGGAAATTAACTAACACAGACGTTAGGATAGAGGTGCTGAAGGATTCATTGTCAATAATTGACTCTGTGGTGGATGAACTGAAAAAGGAAATAAAAGTACTTAGTGCAGATTCACAGGCAACTGCACAGCTTATTGCAGAGCGAAGAAAATACCAGGATAAATATGAGAGTTTACAGTCCCGTTTTGAAAAATTAAAGGCTGTAGATAAGAAATTTTTTCCGTTTCCGACAATGGCAGGAAGGGTAGAACTGTTCAATAATTCGTTCGATTTCTATGTAATAGATTTACGTCAGACCAAAATCCGTTTCTTCCTGAAAGATGAAAAAGCTTCTGTGTTAAAGAGTTTTATCAATTTAAAGAATTTCTCAAACCGCAAGGAGTATTCTTTGGAGTTTGCTACTAATGGTGGTATGTATAAGCCTGGTTTCGAACCTCAGGGACTTTTTGTAGTAGATGGAAAGCAGTTGATGCCAATTGATGCCAATGAAGAAGGCTATGGGAATTTTTATATGCAGCCTAATGGGATTTTCTTAATTGATAAAGGCAACCGTGCTCATGTGATTCCGACGAAGGCTTATTCAACTTTCAAGGGAAAGGTGAAGCATGCAACTCAATCGGGACCTGCTTTGGTACTCAATAACGAGCTTAATTCACATTTTAGAAAAGGATCTAAAAACGTATATGTGCGCAATGGTATAGGTACTATTTCTCCCAATAAAATTGTCTTCGCCATTTCCAATAAACCTGTCAACTTTTATGATTTTGCTACCCTTTTTCGTGATTATTTTGGTTGCGCAGATGCTCTTTATTTAGATGGGGCAATATCCAAAATGTATCTGCCGATTTTGAACAGAAATCAGTTGGGCGGAAACTTTGGGCCAATGATAGGTGTTTGGAAATAAGTAGATGCGCTAATGTAGAAGGCGCTTTTAGGTTTGTCTCGATACTAGATGTAAACACGATGCTTTTCTTAATGAATTCTATCACGTGCTTAATTCTTAGGCCACACTTAAATCCTTGAAAATGAAAATGTGGAAAGCAATCTCAGTTTTTTCATTGCTGGTAAATTTTGCATTAGTATTCTATGTCTGGCAACAGACTAGCTATGCTGAAACAGAGAAAGAACAGGCTGCTAAATTGGTGGAAAGTTACGAGCAGCGCCTTCGTAAAGCAGAATTGAAGATTCAATCGTTGTCGGAAGAGTTGAAAGAAGAGCAATCTCTGATTATTTCAAAGAATAAATATTTCCCTGCAAAGAGGAAAGCCTACAATAATGTTTTGTTCGATTCTTATGAGTTTAGGATGAACGATGGACGTCGGTTGGTAATGAGTAAGAAAAGTTCTTCGGAACAGGCAAAAGGAAGCTTACAGGAATTTATATCTCAATACGAAAAAAGGGGGAAAGACCTTTTGTTTGCTACAAATGCAGGAATTTTTAAAATGGATCAAAACCCTTTAGGTCTTTACATCGAAGGTGGAAAGCAACTTGTTCCTTTGAATGTCTCAAAAGGAAAAGGGAACTTCTTCTTAAAACCTAATGGAGTTTTCTTTGCAACCAAGAACAGGTTGGGAATTTTGCCAACAGATCAGTTCGCAAAACAAGAAGTTGATGTTGAATTTGCAACTCAATCAGGGCCAATGCTGTTGATCAACGGAAGTGTACATCCAAAATTTACGAAGGGATCGCAGAACCTGAGGCTGAGAAGCGGTGTAGGGATTAAAAATGATTCTACTGTGGTTTTTGCCATTTCGAAATCCCCAGTGAATTTCTACGATTTTGCTTGCTTTTTTAAGGACATTCTTTCTTGTAGAAGTGCGTTGTATCTCGATGGAGTGATATCTCGAATGTATTTGCCAGAGCTGAACCGTAGGGATACAGGTGGGAATTTTGCGGCTGTTATTACAGTTGAAAAAGAATAGTGACAATCCATACGTACATTTCGTATACCATTAAGTTGAAGAATTTGCTGGGATGTTCTCAAGTGCTGTAATCCCTATTGTTCTATCCAATAACATATAAGATTTTGATTTTGCTGGGCTGAAATTTCAATGATGCCACTATATTGAACATTAGCGCGCTGATTTACATGAATGGCATGCGCGTGCATTATGTAATGCTCTATCCAAAAACTCACAATCATGAAAAAACTTTTTCTTTTAGGAGCCATCTTTTTCCTTTTTTCACAATGTAAGACAAATAAGACAGCTATTGTGCAGAAAGATTATGCGAATGCGAATAGACCGAACAAAGGAAGTATAACTTCACCTAAGAAGAATATTGACATAGTAACAGAAGGACTGATCGCTTTTTACCCTTTGAATAAAACCGCAGACGATTTGAGCGGAAATAATAATGATGGAAAATTATTCGGAGGGGTTACACCGGCCAAAGATCGATTTGGTAATAAATGCGGTGCTTTGCGTTTCAACGGGACAGATGCTTATGTGCAGGTTCCCAGTTCTCCAAGTCTGAACGAACCAAAACGTCAAGTTTCTATCGCAGGCTGGTTCAAGATAGATGCAAATTCATCTTTTTCAGATCTGAAGTGGGTAACAATGGTATGCAAGTCGAAACTTCCACAAGAAGAAAGCAATAGTCCGCAGTATCGGTTGCAATTAACATCCCAGACAATTTCCCTAAATACAGATTTTACAGAGAATGTGCATCATCCTTTCTTTTTTGATCAATGGCATTTTTATGCAATGATTTACGATGGTTCTGAGGTGGTCAGCTATCTGGATGGGAAGAAAATATTCGAATTTCCTTATTGGAAACCATTGCAAAAAAACGACTTACCATTAGAAATAGGCCGCGATGTGCCTGGCAATATGGAATATTTTGCAGGTTGCTTGGATGATATCCGGATTTATAACCGTAGCTTATCTTCAAGGGAGGTGAGTGAACTTTATAATGACGAGTCTTCTAGAGGAGAAACTTTTGGTTGCGGTCAGCCTGAAAGGAAGAAACTAATTCCAGAAGTGGCAGAGGTTGAAAAACACGAAATAGATGTTCAGCATGAGATTGAGGTGAATAATCAGGAAGTTACAGTGTATATTTACGACCATGCGCGTCCTGATGGAGATATCGTATCGATCAACCTTAATGATCAGTGGATGGTTGATAAACATGAACTGAAGCGAAAACACAAGAAGATTGAGAAAACCATGCATTTCACAGCTCAATTGAAACCAAACCAGACGAACATTCTATATTCGAAGGCATGGAATTTAGGGAAAAACCCACCCAATACACTCACCGTTGAGATTCACGACAATTTTAATAAACCGCAGCGTGTAATT
Organism: Bacteroidales bacterium; assembly: GCA_965230435.1. Lineage (GTDB taxonomy): Bacteria > Bacteroidota > Bacteroidia > Bacteroidales > JBDKHP01 > JBDKHP01. The sequence continues at coordinate 2,935,722 of CBDDLB010000006.1, read as the reverse complement.
CTGAACTCAGAAATAGGAAAAAGTGGAGCTATTCGAATCAATTGTGTACTGTGATTGCTACCTCTTGAACTTTAAAGGTTAATTAATGTTAAATATAATATCGCAAGAGATATAAATTGTATTTTTGTATCGCAAGCGATAGTATAAACGATAATAACAATAATGATGAGCGATACAATATATCAATTGAAAGCGAATACTCTAAGAGGCAAAGAAGTGGACTTTGAAGATTATAAAGGCAAAGTGCTACTGATAGTGAATACGGCAAGCAAATGTGGTTTAACACCACAATTCGAAGGTCTTGAAGAGCTATATAAGAAGTACAAAAATCATGGTCTTGAAATCCTGGGTTTTCCATCCAATCAGTTTGCAAATCAAGAACCTGGTGATGCGGATACCATTGAACAGGCCTGCATGATTAATTATGGTGTTAGTTTTCAGGTTTTTGAGAAAATAGATGTGAACGGACAAAATGCACATCCAGTATTTAAGTTCCTGAAGAAGAAACTTCCTGGCACATTAGGAGGACGCATTAAGTGGAATTTTACTAAATTCCTGATTGATGCAAAAGGAAATCCGGTAAAACGCTTCGCTCCAACTACTAAACCAGAGAAGATAGAGTCCTATATTCAGACTTTATTATCAGTAGAAGCATAGGATGTGTATCTATTGTAGTAAGATTATCGATGTTGTCAATGGTTTGATTATGATCACTTTGAGGAAGATGTGGGAATTTAGTTGAAAAGAATTTCAGTTCAAAAAGTCAGGGAAGTTACACGGGCTTGTATATTTCATTAAGCTTGTGTGACTTTTTATGTTAATGGTATTGAATTTTCTAGAAAAGCAATTATGAAGAGATGAAAAACTATTTTTGTGTGTATTGAATAGGTTTTCACTACTTGTGCTATTTTTAAGAAAAGCATATCGTTTATATTCAGTATGGGAGCAAACTTAAAGATGTCGTTAATTTTACGCTTAAAATTATAAGTCATCAGTCATGATTTAAGTAGATTTATTCTGCTGTAAAGTTGCTGATTGAATCTACAAAGTAAATAAAATAAGGACATGACATAAGGCTGATCTAATTTCAATAACTCAATTTGTACGGGTATGGTACGTTCAGAAAAGGTTAATTGAAAGGTGTTCTGCATACCTGACTTTTGTAAAGGAGCGAAAATTTATATTTCATATAAAACAAGCCGATGTTCTATAATTGTATATTATCTCATGTGTCTAAATGTTTGGTTATAGAAGCTTTAGGACATCGCATAAGAACATTAATAGCACTTAGTGCTTAACTAATAATTACCTGAATAATATGAGCTACGAACAGTTGCAGTTGGAAAATCAAATTTGTTTCCCATTTTATGCCGTTTCAAGACTTATTATAAGACTATATCAACCTCTGTTAGATGAATTAGGTATCACCTATCCACAGTATCTAGTGTTGCTTCTGCTGTGGGAGAAAGATGAGCAACCTGTCAATGATATCGCAAAAAGGCTTATTCTAAACACAAACACAATGACTCCATTGGTGAAGCGTTTGGAAACTTTAGGAATTGTAGAGCGTAGACGTTCTCCAGAGGATGAGAGAAAGGTGCTGGTTACCCTAACTGAAAAAGGGAGAAAGCTTGAGGAGAAAGCAGCTAAGGTTCCTCAAAAAATGTTAGATAATATTGATGGAGCTGAGGAATTCAGTCAAGAGGAGCTTTTTTCGTTGAAAAAGCAACTTAATAAAATGATACAGTTGCTGAAGTGATTTTATAGACAGCGAAGAAGTAATTGAATCCTTTAAGGAGTGGGCCGTTAGCTTAGAGTTTCGTAAATAAGTAGGTCTAAGACCTTAAAACCATAATGTCAACTGTACAAGTTTGTTATGAAGAAAATCTTTTTCGACAACCGCTACATCATCTTCACCGATCATGTTTCGGTGATACCTTCACCGCATTGTCCAACTTTTGATATCAATTCGGAGGCTGAACTAAATGCATTTTTAAAGTTATTCCTTCAAGATGATAGGCCTTGTTATCAGCTTATTTCCAAAGATGTAGATTTAAGCTTTAAGCTCTTTAAGCAAAATTTCAAGATAGTGGAAGCTGCAGGAGGAGCAGTTCTCAACGAAAATGGCGAATTGTTGATAATAGAGCGATTGGGTAAGTGGGATTTACCAAAAGGGCATATAGAAAAAGGGGAAAAAGCAAAGGAAGCTGCTTTGCGGGAAGTGGAAGAGGAGTGTGGGGTGACAGGATTGTCGCTTGACAAAAAGATTTGTACTACTTGGCATAGCTTTCCCAAAAACGGAATTCAGATTCTTAAGAAAACATACTGGTACTTAATGTTTGTTGAAGGGGTGCAGGAACTAGTTCCGCAATTAGATGAAGGTATTACCAAAGTAGAATGGAGAAAAAGAACGGAACTGGACGATGTGCTTTCGAATACGTGGAAAAGTCTTTTGGATGTTTTTGAAGAGGTCGAAAAAAACGTAAACAGATAGAATTTACTTAAATTCGTAAACTGAATAGGGAGAAAAAATGAAGCTGTATTCCGCCAGCTTCATTTCTATACTCAAGGTTGGTTTACATTTACTATTGTTAATCTTCGGAAAACAAAACTAATATGCTAATTACTACTTTTGTGCCAATTGACGTATTGGCTTGATTTTTAATAGTTTGTGGATTTTTAATCCCTGTGCATTTTATCTGCAATTGTTCGATTGAATAGTGTAGTGTCCGATTTCGGACAAATAAAACTCTTAATTATTGTATTTTAGATGGAAGAGAATGGTTTGGTGATCCAATTTGGAGATATTCACGTTTCGGAAGATATTCTAGATGTTTTTTTTAGTTGCGATTTATCCAAATGCAAAGGAGCTTGCTGTGCAACAGAGAATGCTTCTGTTGGAGCGCCATTGAGGGATACAGAACGCGAAACAATAGAACACAATCAGGCAGCGATATTAGCTTTATTGCCTCGTGAAAATAGAGAGGCAATAGAACATAAAGGACTAAGTGAAAGGCATGATATCCGTTTTTTCACAACCACAATGCCAGATTCAGCTCAATGTACTTTGGCTACACAGGAAAAAGGTTGTTGGAGTTGTATTGTTCAAAGGCAACAGGAAAACCTAGGTTTTAAGAAGCCGCTGTCTTGTTCGCTTTTTCCTATACGAGAACTGATGACAGAAGACGGAAAGCCATTGCTTGTGCTGGAATGTTGGGACGAATGCGACCCAGCCTTTGAAAAAGGCGAAAAAGATGATGTGCTAGTATACGAGGCTCTGAAAGATGCATTGATACAAAGGTTTGGAACAGCTTTTTATCAGGCAATTGATGATTTTGTAAGGAGTGGAAAACTAGCTGAAATGATAGAGGCAGATGCGGGCGATTATTGATTCAAAGCAATAATAAACTCGTTGAGTGTTGCTTCTCTTAATTCTTGACTTTTTAGATGCCTTTTTGTTTGCCTTTTGGAGTTCAAAAAGGCGCTTTCGGAATTAAACCGAACCTATTTGGGGCGCCTTCACCAAGCTTCCATTACTTTCCATTCTTATTTTGTTGTTGTTAACAAATCTAACCTCTGATTGCTTCCAAAACTACAGCCTGTTGTAGAACTGTTTTTTCTTCAAACATGCTAAATAACAAACTATGACAGGATAAATGTCATGTTTATCCCAATCAAAACGCCATAGCTTTGTTAGAGTTGATAACAATAACCCAAAACAAACAGGTCAGTTTTCGTTGTGCAGAATGATAATAAAGATCTGTGCTAACTTCTTGATTGACCGAAAAATGATGCACGCATGAAGCCAACTCACATCGAACACATCGGTATAGCAGTTTCGAATTTAGAAGAATCGATCAAGTACTACGAAGAGGTTCTTGGTTTGGAATGTTACAAGATAGAAGAGGTTGAAGATCAGAAAGTGAAAACGGCCTTTTTTATGGTAGGACAAACTAAAATTGAATTGCTAGAATCGACATCTCCAGATGGACCTATCGGCAAATTTGTTGAGAAAAAAGGACCTGGTATGCACCACATCGCTTTCGCTATGGACAATGTTGGAGAAGCATTGAAAGACGCAGAAGAAAAAGGTGTTAAACTGATTGATAAAGCTCCGCGCAAAGGCGCTGAAAACCTTAGTATCGGTTTCCTTCATCCAAAATCTACTCACGGAGTATTGACCGAATTCTGTGGTAAAGAATAATCATAAGCATTACAAGCCTACCGAATTGTTTCTCAATCTTGTGGCTAAATCTTTTTAATGATAAAGTTGCTCGGGGACTTTGTGTCTATATCTCGTTCTATTACAGGAGGAAGGGGTGGTAGTATTAAGCAAAGACATCGTAAAGGGAAGCAGTTCTTACAAAAGGAAGAATATGGACAGTCAGGAAAAAATTAACAAATTGATCAGCCTCCGTGAAGAAGCAAAGCTTGGAGGTGGTCAAAAAAGAATTGACTCACAACACGCCAAAGGTAAATATACTGCTCGCGAGCGTATCGACATGTTATTGGATGAGGGGAGTTTCGAAGAGTTTGATATGTTCGTTACGCATACATGTACCAATTTCGGCTTAGAGAAAACAAAGTTCTTGTCGGATGGTGTGGTAACAGGTCATGGAACTATTGATGGACGTGTTGTGTACGTTTTTGCTCAGGATTTCACTGTATTTGGTGGCTCTCTTTCTGAAGCTTACGCTAAGAAGATTTGTAAAGTGATGGATCAGGCCATGAAGGTCGGTGCTCCTGTAATCGGAATCAACGATAGTGGAGGTGCACGTATCCAAGAAGGTGTGAATGCATTGGCTGGTTATACAGAGATCTTCCAGCGCAATATTATGGCTTCGGGGGTTATTCCTCAGATATCGGCTATTTTCGGTCCTTGTGCCGGAGGTGCTGTTTATTCGCCTGCATTGACAGATTTCATTATCATGAGCGATAAGTCGAGCTATATGTTTGTAACAGGCCCAAAGGTTACAAAGACAGTTACTGGCGAGACTATTTCAACTGAAGATCTAGGAGGGGCGAGTGTTCATGGTAAAAAATCCGGCGTTTCTCAGTTTATTGCAGAGAACGAAGACGAAGGGCTACTAATCATTCGTAAGTTGGTGAACTACCTACCTCAAAACAACTACGAAGAACCTCCTTTGATGGAAACTTCAGACCCAATCGACCGTCTAGAAGATTCTCTTAACACTATTATTCCAGACGATCCGAATAAACCATACAATGTAAAGGATATCATTTATTCAATTGTAGACAATGGCGAATTCCTTGAAGTGCACCGTCATTATGCAAAGAATATTGTAGTTGGTTTTGCATCTTTCAATGGAATTTCTGTTGGGATTGTGGCGAACCAGCCTAACTACCTTGCAGGTGTATTAGATATCGAAGCTTCGCGCAAAGGGGCACGTTTTGTCCGCACTTGTGATGCGTTTAATATTCCTATTATTACTCTTGTTGATGTGCCTGGTTTCTTGCCTGGTTCGGGACAGGAATATGGAGGTATTATTGCTCACGGAGCGAAATTGCTTTTTGCTTACGGAGAAGCTACTGTACCAAAAATCACCATAACGCTGCGTAAATCTTATGGAGGAGCACATTGTGTGATGGGATCGAAACAATTGCGTGCTGATATGAACTATGCTTGGCCATCTGCTGAGATTGCGGTTATGGGGCCATCAGGAGCAATTGAAGTTTTAGAAGGTCGCACACTTTCCAAGATGGAAGATCCAGAGGAGCAGGCTAAATACGCAGCAGAAAAAGAACAGGAATATAAAGACAAGTTCGCGAACCCATACGAAGCAGCTCGTTATGGATATATAGACGACGTTATAGAACCTCGCAACACACGCTTCCGCATTGTCCGTGCTCTTCAGGCTTTGGCAACAAAGAAGGATTCTAATCCACCGAAGAAGCACTCAAATTTACCGTTGTAAACCATAAGCTATGATATTATTAACTGCATCGGAAAGAATACTAGAGAATTTAGATGTTGCTATTGTGGGATACCTAATCGTTTTTGGAGCATTGGTTTTGCTTTATGCAATTTTTTCAAGCTTCCCAAAACTGATGAACTATCTAGCTAAGCAAAGGCTTCGCTCGCAAGGTAGAACCGAAATTGCGAAAACAGACACATTGGATATCACAGGGCCAGAAGGGGCTGCGATTGCAATGGCACTGCACCTGTATTTCGAGGAGCAGCACGATGAGGAGAGTGGAGTTATCACGATAAAGAAAGTGTCAAGACGTTATTCTCCTTGGAGTTCAAAGCTGTATGGAATGCGCGAAGTACCACGTCCTCAGCGACGCAAATAACTTAAGGTTGGTGTTGTGAAAAGCAACACTCTTAAGGTTTCTTTCATAGATGTTGATAAGGTGAATAAATCCTAATGAAGCTCTATGATTCTAGTTAAGTGGGTGTTATGTAATCGGCATTTCGGGAACTGTCATAATATTGAAAGGCAGGAAAGTGCCGATCGTAGCAAATACCACCTTGTGCTTATTAGACTTTGAATAAAAGATTAAGGACGAAAATGAAAAAATATAAATTCACGATACGAGGCCATGAATACAATGTCCACATTCAAGATTTAGAGGACGATACGGCTAAAATTGAGGTGAACGGTACTACATACGAAGTACTTCTTCATAAAGAGGTGAAAAAGACAAAAACACCGAAATTGGTTCGCCAGCGTGTGCAGTACAAGCCAGAGGAAAGCCAGATCCAGAAAGTTGCTGCTGGTGGTGCTAAAATACAAGCTCCACTACCAGGAACTATTTTTAAAGTTGTGGCAACTGTTGGGCAAGAAGTGAAAGAGGGCGAAACACTCCTAATTATGGAAGCTATGAAAATGGAAAACAACATTATGGCTGAGAAATCAGGAGTTGTGAAAGAAATCAAAGTTAAAGAAGGGGATGCTGTCCTAGAAGGCGACGTGCTGGTTGTTTTGGGCTGATTTTCTTTAAGTAAAACTTGAGAAGCCTTATTTGCTTCTTTGTAAAACACTTCAAAATGACTGGTATAGAAGGTATAGATAAATTCCTCCAATTCTCGGGGTTTATGAATTTTGAAATAAGGTATGGGATTATGATCCTTATAGGATTGACTTTCATATACCTTGCAATTAAGTATGAGTATGAACCTTTACTATTGATTCCAATTGGCTTTGGAATTTTAATAGGAAATATTCCTTTTATTGATGCAGAAAAAGGGATTGACTTAGGGCTCTGGGCAACAAAAGAAGAGGGACTGAAAATAGGTCTCTATGAGACAGGTTCTGTTCTGAATTATTTGTACCAAGGAGTTGAAAAAGGTGTGTATCCCCCATTGATCTTTTTAGGAATTGGGGCAATGACAGACTTTTCGACACTAATATCTAATCCTCGATTAGTATTGCTCGGAGCAGCAGCTCAGATCGGAATTTTCGCAACATTTATTGGAGCTTTAGCCTTAGGTTTTACACCGCAACAAGCTGGAGCAATAGGTATTATTGGAGGAGCTGACGGACCTACTGCGATTTTCCTTTCATCTAGGCTTGCGCCGGACTATATTGGAGCGATTGCTATAGCGGCTTATTCTTATATGGCATTAGTACCTATCATTCAGCCTCCAATAATGCGTTTGTTGATATCTAAAGATGAGAGGAAAATAAAAATGAAGCCGCCTCGTGTAGTCACTCAGACTGAGAAAATTATGTTTCCAATTGTAGGACTATTACTTACAGGCTTTTTAGTTCCAGGTGCATTACCGCTTTTGGGAATGTTGTTTTTCGGTAATTTATTGAAAGAGTCCATGGTTACCCGCCGTTTGGCTGAGACAGCACGAAATGCATTGATTGATATTGTAACGATTCTGTTGGGACTTACAGTAGGTGCTTCAACTCAGGCAGATAAGTTTCTTACAGTTGATTCGATGAAGATTTTTGCTTTGGGTGCAATCTCTTTTATGGTAGCTACTGCTGGAGGAATTTTGTTTGCCAAGTTTATGAATCTGTTTGCAAAAGAAGGACGCAAAATCAATCCGTTGGTTGGTGCTGCTGGTGTATCTGCTGTGCCAGATAGTGCACGTGTAGTTCAGCACGAAGGTTTGAGAGCAGACCCAACAAACCACTTGCTTATGCATGCTATGGCACCTAACGTTGCTGGAGTAATTGGTTCTGCTGTTGCTGCAGGTATCTTAATGAGTTTTTTGATGTAGAATAATACTTCAAGTTCGATAACGAAGACCTATTCCTTTTGGGGTAGGTTTTTTTTATGAATAAAAATGATCTTGTTGATACCTAGTGGAGAAACAGTAAGGACGTAGTTGAGTTAGCATTTGCTATCAACAAAAAGCCTCTACTTCTCAAGTAGAGGCTTTTGTAAATGAGATTATAGAGGTGTTTACTTAGAAACAATTATATTTGCATGAAATAAAAACAATTATGCAAGAATTTCACGGAGAAGGTCTCATAAAGTTCATAGAACGTTTTCCAGACGACAATAGCTGCTATCTTTATCTGTCTGAAATCAAGTGGACTAACGGTTATAAATGTAAAAAGTGCGGTCATACACACTACAGTAGCGGAAAAAAACATGAACGTACCTGTACCCTTTGTAAACACAGGGAAAGTACAACGGCAGGCACTCTTTTCCACAAGTTGAAATTCGGCATCCGCAAAGCTTTCCTGATCTGTTTTGAGCTCAGTGCCACGACCAAAGGGATGTCCTCCTCCCAGCTTTCGGAACGTTACGGCATCTCAAGGAAAACAGCCTGGGCATTCAGCCATAAAGTCAGGCTGGCAATGGAGAGTCAAGGAGATCAGCCGGTTGAAGGGACAGTTCATGTGGACGAGTTTGTTTTCGGTGGCAAAGAGAACGGCAAACAGGGGCGCAGTTATGATACAAAAAAGAAAAAAGTGGTCTGTGCCGTGGAACTTGATGACAAACAGCAGATTAAAAGGGTGTATTCACAGAAGATCGAAGATTTTTCTTCCAAATCTCTGCGGGGGATTTTTGAAAAACATATCAGCAGGCAGGCCCAGGTGGTCACTGATGAGTGGAGGGGCTACAGACCGGTCGCTAAAGATTATAATATTGAGCAGATACCCAGTAGGAAAGGGAAGAATTTCATGCAGCTGCACAATGTGATACATCAGATCAAAAGCTGGATCAGGACGAATTTTTCCTGGATCGCACCAAAACACACCGATAAATATTTAGCTGAATATTCTTTTAGGATCAACAGATCTATTTTCAAGGGCTCTATATTTCATAAGCTCATTGAACGTATGACAAATAGACCTCCTGTGAAATTTATTGACATAGTGGATTGTACTTAAATAAACACCTCTATGAGATTATTCTGTATTGTGACAATCTCAGAGAGTCGTTTATATTAATAAGCCAACTTATTTATCTGTCTGCTTCGGATCTTCATGAGGTTTATCCGACATTGATTTTCGCATGTCAGTGTCTGCCTGAGTATTCAGCAGATTGTAATACTCCTTGGGGGTTAAATTGCCATCAATAAAGGCTGCTGCCATAGCTTTTTTAACCTTTTCATCTGCTTCTATCGATTTTGTTTTTGCTATTTCAGCTTCAGTTCTCGCCATTTCCATGCGGAGTGAGGCCGAAACGTCGCGCCCTACATCAATGTTCGATACATCAATAGATAGTATCTCGTAGGCAGTATTTTCACTCAATTTGTCTTTTTGTACTTCTACTCTATCAGCTAGCTCATAAGGACTTTGTAGTATGTCGGAATGTCTGCTGGCATGACCAATTTCTGTAACCAACGACTCATTGATCCTAGCAACAACAGTATCTTCTCCAGCACCTCCAACCAGTCGTTTCAAGAAAGCACGTAGGGTTACTTTTACTTTCATGATAAGTTGTACTCCATCTTTAGGGTGTCCCATAACGCCATCTGTTTCTATAACGCGAGGAACGATAGCCATTTTTACAGCTTCCTCTGGATCCAAACCGGCAAGGTCTATTCCTGCAATATCATCAAAGGTGATATCAGGTATACCAGAGTTAAGGGCTGCAATAAGGGCGTCTACAGTTTTAATGATATCACCGTTGGCCAAGTCGTGCTCTTTTAGCTTTGTAAGTGTGATATCAACGTCGCCGTTTTTTGCAGAAAGGTATGCATCTACAAGTTTACCCACGTCCACTTTTGATAGCGAGTGGTTAGCTAACTCGTTAAAATCGAAATTGAGTTCGTAGCCAGAGCTGACAGCGGTTTTCATCGCCTCCATTACACTTTCAAGGTCTACATCAGCTAAAAAGTGTTTCGATAGGTCGGCGAATTCGACTTCCACGCCGGCATTGTTCCCTTCTATTTGTATTTTAATAATACGGTCAAGGTCTACTTCTGCCAGTGCTGCGTTTACCAGATCGTCTGCATTGAGCTCAAGCCCTGAGTTTATTGCTTTTACGAGGTGTCTGATGATCATTTTTCGTGAAACACCACGCCAATGCATTTTTATTAGTTGGACAAAAGTGACTCTGATACCTGAAATTCTGGCTTCCCACCAATAATTTCCATAAGCAGCAGCAATGAAAATAAGAAGTGGTATGGCCAATGCTCCCAAAACAATGAAAATCATACCCCACATAGGTATATTCCATTCTTCTTCTGGTTGGGTGAGTTGAAAACCCGTTGGGTCTACAAATTCATCCTGAACTGACATACTGGCACTGATTAAATGATAAAGTATCAGTAGCACAGCAACGCCAATTCCTACACCAACACCTGTTAGTATATATCGTTTAAGTTGATCGTAACTGCCTGCCATATATTTAAGATATTACGCAAAATCTAAAAATTATACCTTTGCAAAGGGTATTTTACCCTCTTTTTTTAAGAAAAGGTTTAAATGTAAACGATTGATTATCCTATTTTTAAGCAATAGAATTATTGAATTTGCAAAATAGTTGTTTTCTAGCGCTTTGACAAAATTTTTTGCTATTATTCGTTTTCCTCGCCATAACCAAAGATTTCTCCTTTAAGATAGTCTTTGCTAAATGGCCTGCCTTGTTCAAAAGCCTTGGCCATACCTTCGTGAAGTTTAGCTCTAGCTTTAATAACCCTTGCTTTGGCTTCTTCTTCTTCTGCACGGGCGATCGATATTCTTTTTTCTGATTCCTTTTTCGACATTAACCGTGCAAACTCAGTTTCGCGTTCACGGAGTTCTTTATAAATGTCTTTCCCTATTTCTATATCATAAATACTGATATCTAGGATTTCGTAGGCACTCTCGGAATTTAGGCGGATTTCTTTTGCATTATTGGTTTTTATATCTTCCTCTATTTGCTTCTGTGGTTTGTATTTGTTTCTCGGAAGCTCCATTTTCCCTTGTAATTGGTAAAGTACGCGTTTCGAAATCCATTCAAGGTTATGGAGAATATCTTCGTGAGTACCGAAAGTTTCCATTTCAGTGATAAGAGCTTCTTTTACACGGTCGAAGATTACATCTTCTCGCGATTCACTGAAGTAGTTTTTGATTTTTCCTCTAATAGTAACAGTAACATGTGGTATGACTTGTATACCGTTTTGGGCCACAACTGCAGCAGGAGGTTCAACTTTCATCACTTGCGGTTTGATAGCCCAGTTGATAATATCGGATGATTTCTTGCCTTGAGAACTTAGTGCCATAGCAAAGCCAAAGTTCATCTCATATTCGGTTCCTTTTGTCTCAACAACCGTGGATACAATGTCGTTTATGTCCAATCCGTTAATGCTGGCAGTTTCAAGTTTTTCTTTAGAAATTTCTAAGTTGTTTTTCTTTACTTTTGCCAAAGCTTTAGAATAGCTTACGATATTTCCGTTGGAAAGGGCATGTTTGGTGATCTCATCTTTGCTAATGTCCAGACCTGAGTTTTCGATTACATCAAGAGCGCTTACGAAATCTTTAACATTGCCACCAACGAGATGGTAATCAATGAGGTCATGTATTGTCAAGTCGTGAAGGTTGGCAGTTTTTGCTTTGATAAGAGCATCTACGAGCTGCTCCATTTGTCCTCCAACTAAGCGCTGTTGCATTAGTGTGGTTTGGTCGATATCAACTCCTGACTTTTTTATTTTGATCATGTTGGTAACAAGTTTCATCATGTCACCATCTGTCAGGTAGTGAAGATCCAGGGCTTCTTTGGTTATTTCAACTCCAGCACGTTTTGCCCTAATCATGGCGTCAACATACTTGCTTACGTCAATTCTTGCTCTGTAGTGAGCCATGAGGCTTTGCTGTGTAATTATAGTATCTTCTATCTGATCTCTCATGCTGGGATCCATAACCGCTAGCTGATCTTTGGAGTGATAAATCTCTGCTTTTTGAGCGCGGATCAGGGCGTCTATGAATGCACGTAGATCTTCGGAAGGAATACCTGACATAACGATCTGGGGCCAGTCTATATCTAAGCCAGCTTTGTAAGCTACGTGTTTTATCTCATTCAACTTTCCAATGTCGCCTCCACTCAGAAAGTGTTCTGTGACAATCTCGCGAGGGAGTTTAATTCCTGTGTCAGTAAAGGCAATCAGGTGATCTACGTAACCATTGATTTTTTCGCCATAAAATTGAAAGAACTCCATTAGCTCTTCAAATTCGAGGTCGATATTCGATTTTTGAGCCTTCTCCAAGTTGTTGACAAAATCGACAATAGGTATATTGCGTTGATGAAGCTGCCATATTTTTTTATAAGGAAGATCGAGAGCCTGACCAGCCTTCAGGACGTTTGGTGGTATCATATAAAAGAAATAATAACCAGCGCCAGCGATAGCCAGAAGGAGGATTATCGTCGTCAGTCCCCATATACTAAAAAGAAAAATCATACCTATTGTCTTTATCCCAAAGAAGGGAAGCTATGTTACTTCCCTTCCTTGTTTGCTAAAATGTAAATGCTCTTATTCGTCTTCAGATGAAATATTATCACGCATTTTAGTGTCTGCCTGAATGTTTTTCATCTTGTAATAATCCATAATTCCAAGGTTTCCACTACGGAAAGCTTGTGCCATTGCGGCAGGAACTTCTGCTTCTGCCTCGATTACTTTAGCACGCATCTCTTGTGCTAGGGCAATCATTTCTTGCTCTTTTGCAACGGCCATCGCACGGCGCTCTTCTGCTTTTGCTTGTGCAATGTTTTTGTCGGCATTGGCTTGGTCTATCTGTAGAACCGCACCAATGTTTTTACCTATGTCAATGTCTGCGATATCAATCGAAAGGATTTCGAATGCTGTTCCGGCATCTAGTCCTTTGGATAGAACCACTTTCGATATGTTGTCTGGGTTTTCAAGAACTTCTTTATGGCTTTCAGAAGAACCAATAGAAGAAACAATCCCTTCGCCTACACGCGCTAGTACAGTGTCTTCTCCTGCACCACCAACAAGCTGTTGTATGCTGGCGCGGACAGTAACACGTGCTTTTGAAACCAACTGAATACCGTCTTTTGCTACGGCCGTAACAGGAGGGGTGTTGATGATTTTAGGTGTTACGGACATTTCTACTGCTTCTTGGACATCGCGTCCGGCAAGGTCGATAGCTGTGGCTGTATTGAATTCAAGATCCAAATTAGCTTTCTCGGCCGAAATAAGTGCACTGATAACAACTGGAATACGACCTCCTGCAAGAAAGTGAGCTTCTAGGTCGTCGCGGTTGATGTCTAGCCCAGCTTTTTTAGAGGTAATCATTGCATTCACGATTGTTGATGGCGGAACTTTACGCCAGCGCATCATCACAAGTTGTAGCAAAGGTACGCGTACGCCTGTGATCAGGGCCTGAAACCAAAGACCTACAGGGACAAAGTAGAGGAGGACTAATAATAGGACAAAACCTATAATTGTTGGGAACATGTAAGCTAATAAACCTTCCATTATTTTTCATTTAGTGGTTTAACTATAATTTTTCCGTTGTTTACCTTGATAACCTCAACCTCCGATTCTTGTTCAATGAATTCGTTTAGGCTTTTGGCTTCGTAATATTGGTCGTTGATTAATATTTTCCCCATTGGAGCAAGTCTTGAAATAGCTTTGCCTTTATCCCCGGCCATTACTTCATCCAATTCAAGGGTGTTTACTTTGGAATCAATAGCTTTGTTAAGGGCAATACTTTTCCACGTTTTTGATTTGAAAGCGTAGACAAGTCCAATTATCAGAAGGCTAAAGGTAGAAACAAGTGTTATGAATCCTATAGCTGTTCCGTATTCTACAAAGCTTAAAACAACTCCACCTAATAATAAAAGGCCACCTCCAATGCCAGCTATCGTTATGCCTGGTACTACGAACAGTTCGAGGAAAAGAAGTAGTAACCCAAGAACGATTAACCCAATAATTGCTAATACCATCATGAGACTAAAAATTGATGTGTTGTTATAAATTTAAATATTCTTCCTCGTTAGGCTGGCAGGTTAGGTTGAAACAGGTATTTTTCTCTGTACATCACACAAAGAAAAACACCTGTTTATTGTATCAATCTATTGTAGCGTTAAGTTCGCGCTCTATAAGAGCATCTTTTAAAGGTTTTAAAGATGTATAAGAGCCTTTTTTTACGTCGCATTTGCCTTTGTAATGAACAATGTATGTGCATTGTTCAGCCTGTAATAGGTCGTGTTGACAGACGTCTACCAGAGCATCGATCACATAGTCGAATGTATGATAGTCGTCGTTGTGTAATACCAGAGCACGTGTATTGCTCTGCTTTTCTTCAGTGTTTTTCTTTTCTTCGAGTAATGGTGTCCCCGAAAATATTCGTTTGTTCATGTCAAATTCCGTTTGTTCCGTTTTCAGCGGCAAAAGATAGTTATTTTTGCATTTTTCTCGCTAAACTGATCGGGATTTGTTTGCCATTTTTAAATGCTACAATAAAGCTGTCTTCGAAACCATAGTTCTTTAGACGGGGTTGTTGATTTTTGGCGTTGTCGTACGTGTCAAAATCTCCAATCGTTACTACCTTTTGGCCTTTGGTATTTAACGTCGATTCTACATGATAATTTTTTGAAGCGGCCGTCATTTTCTTTTGAAATGTTGGAGACAGCTCACTCAATACGGCAACTTGCAATTTGAAAATAAGACTTTTTTTGTCCGGTTCAGTCTTTATTGCTGCACTTCTAATGTTGCTTGAGTTCTCAATTAGACGTACTTTGACTTGTTTTCCATTGATGAATGCCACAACAAACACTCCTTTGAAACCTAGTTCCTTAAGTCTATTCCGTTCTTTGTCTGCGTTTTTCTTTTCTCTGAAAATACCTTTGGTATAGCGGATGGCTCCGGAATTAAGACGCTCGAAATTTATGTTGTCTGTTGTTTTTAGTTCTTTTGGGCTTAACACTCGGTTAAAGACACCTAGTTGAACAGTATAAATAAGGTCGGATGTTTTGCTTAAATCTGTAGCTAGAATTTTACCTAGTTTAACAGGTTTGGCGTTACTCTTTTTGCCTTTTACCAATGCTAACTCTTCGTTAACAAGCATGTTGTAGTTCTTTGTAGTTTGTCTAGCTAGGTGCCTGGCTGCTGTAGGACGAATTCTTTTCCCGTCTTTCATTGCTACAATAAATGCAGTTTTATAGCCTTTGCTTTTTATAATTGGTAGCGCTTCTTTTGCAGCTTCCCATGTTTTAAAGTTCCCTACCAAGAAGCGGCTATAATCAAGGTTCTTCAGCTTTTCTACAGTGATGGGAGTGATGTTTCCAAAGTTGTCTTTTGGAAAATCTTTAAATAGGCCGAATTGAATTTTGAAAATAATCCCTTTTTGAGCTTGAACTCTTTTGGGTTTTGGGCTTATTTTGGAGTAAACGTAAATTTCGGTTACAATAAATCTCTTAAGTGATTTCTGCTTGCCCAAATCTTTTTTGTGCCCATTTTGCGCCGGGTTCACATCTGATTTAGATATGTGAGCAAGATCGTCTTGGGATACAAGATTGAAATATAGACTAAAAGCAGTTTCTTGATTTTCAATAGCCAACAAAAGCTGATCATTGGCTTCCATGAGCTTCAGGTATTTGTCAGATTGGTATTCAAGCCCCATTGCATCGGCCTGCATTATTTTGGCCATTTGATAATGAGCTTCTGCAATCTCTTCATATTCCTTTCCGCGTAGAGCTGCTGGTGATTCAATAATAGCACGGACTCTAGGTAGGTGATTGCGGTAGATTTTATATCGTGTTTCGTTAATCTCAAGATAGAGTTCAGAAGATTTTACCAAGTTCACAAAAACTTTCATCTGTAGGGTGATGTGCTTGTCGCGATATTCTTCTTTTTTTGCAGGAGATGTTTCTAGTCTTTCTGCCTCTTTGAATAGCTTGATGTCTTCGTAAGTTTTTTCGACATTCTCTTGAAGTCCATCTGCATATTTCTCTTGCTGGCTTGCTTCGTAAAGGGCAGACATTTCTGCATTGCTAAGTTTTAGGCGGGCACTGATAACTGCTTCTTTGGATTCGTATACTTCAAGCTTTTTTGCTGTTGGGCGGTAACTCTGAGTGCCAATGTTACTTCCTGTTCCTACGTTTCCATTGTCGCCAGAGGCGTTAACGTTTCCTTGTTTTACAGCACCTGTTGTATCTATTTTCGTAACAGTAACCTTGTTTATTGAAGATTCAATACCTTCGTTGATAACCCGGTTCCCAATTTTGAATGTTCTAGGAACTGCATAGTTTACGGCACCAACACTGGATAATTGTATTGCCCTGTCCAGTTCCATTTTCATCCCGTTTTCGTAGGCCGTAACAAAAGCACCATCGAATCCCTCTTTTGCCAATTCTTTTTGTGCATTATCGGCATCTTTATAAGTTTTAAAAACACCTGCATTGTAAGAAAGGATACCATCTTCTTGTTCATCTACAAAAACTGGTGTTATCTGTCTGAATAGGTTAGAATCTGGAGCTTGGTTAAACATACCTACATTAACAGTGAAGTAGAAACCTTTGATATCTTTTGTCAAGTTCTTTGGGCTGCTATCTGTTGCCAGCACAAGCGTTGAATCTTTATAGTATAGCCTTAGTGCATCAATTAGGCTGTTTATGCCAAGTACTTCGTAGTTGTATGCTTTGGTATAGGCTACCCTTTGATCTTCTCCTTTTAAATACTTTGCTTCATCCCTTTTCTTTCCGGCCTCTTTCATATTATGGGTTCCTGTTTTCTCGAACTTGAACCCATAGTTTTTAATCTTTGGATCGCCCCCCGATAAGCGCCTGGTAGGAAGTGCACTTTGATAAGCTTTATAGCGGATGGTGTGAGATTTAGTATAATATTTATAAGCCTTTTTGAGTTGTTTCAGCCTCTTTTTTTTCAGCTTTGCAGCTTTTTTTAATGAGCCAATGCGGGCGTCGTCGTCGCGTGTGTTTTGGGCTATAGTTTCCAGGTCACTGATTTCTCTATTATACCCCCTAGCTGTGTTCATGTATTTCTCAGCTTTGCCTTTTTGTACATCTGCACCTGCTAGCTGTTCAAAAGCATCAGGGGAGAAGATGGTTTTGTAGAATGGCTTAGCCTCGAATTCTTTTATTTTGCTGACCTGAGCTTTAGTATGCCCCGCATATAAAAATAGAATGGCAAGGGTTACTGCGGATACAAATATGTTTTTCATATGTTTGGATGATTTTGCAAAGATGACACAAAGCCTACTGTTTGGCCACAAGTACTTTCTCACTAGTTTATTTTTTGAGGCTGGGTTCATCTGTATAATGTTTTTGAGCTGTGAAGCTTGAATTTACAAATTTAGTTTATAGTGCAAAAAACATAAGGCTTCAAACTCTATTTCGTTTGCATGTTGCTTAATCAAATTTAATAAAAAGATTTATCACATCAAATAAGCAAGCTTAAGCCTTTGGTTGGTTGAGGGTTTGCTTGCAAAAACAAAGATAAATATTCTAGTATTATGAAGTGTTTTTTTGAGTGTAAATTTAAGCTGAATTCTTTGTTTTTTATATACTAGTGTCAATTTTACTTACAATGTGTTGTTTTTGAATTATTGATTTTACTATTTTTCCAATAGTAAAATTAACAACTAGACATTCATAATGGTTGCATATACTGAAAATATTGATTTGTGTTCCGTAATTGAATATAGATTTTTTTATATGATGATATTTCAATTCGCAAATAAACAAAAAAAACTATAGAGTATGACTATAAAATACCTATGGAGCTTATTTGTATTTTATATAAATGTAAATTAAATTTGAGATAGGAAATTTTTTGAGTTGACTTGAAAGTGAGCAGTTATGAATAATTAGAGGTTGTTGTGTGTTCAGGTGTTGATTTGTAGAATTAAATAGTTTGTTTTAATAATTTTCAGGTTTTATCGGTTCAATTTGCAATTGTTACTAGGTTGGCAGTAGTATGGTCGTAGACCTATTTATTTTATACTTCCTTCAAACAACCAGTCACTTAGACTGGAAATAAATCTAACTCAGATTCTATCTGGGTACTTTTGAGTAAACTTTTGGATAGAGCTATACATGTGATACCGCTTTAATTACTGCTTAAAGTTCTAAATATGTGTTTGTATTGACACTCCAATTTAGTTGTGGTAAGCCGATGATCTAGAATAGTTTATATTATTTTTTTTGTCTAATGGTGTGATTAATAGAAATTTCAGGTCGTCGCATAAGCAATAATAAATAGCATTTGGTGCTTATGAAAGTATTTTGTTGAAAGTTTCTATTTTAGCAGCATCAGAACAACTAACAACGAAATTATTTAGCAATGGCAGACCGGTCACTGATTCCGAAATATGTTAATTATAAACCTTTGGAGCCATTTGTGTGGAGCGATGAGCCTATGATTAAACTGGCAATAGTGCTTTTGTTTTTTGCTATTCTGTGTACATTTTATTTTAACAATTTAGTTCTTGTTGGAGTAATACTTTATCTTATCGCGATAGCTTTACCTATCTATCCAATTTTTAGTTACTTGGCCGTTAAGGATGCTCATCAGCCAAGGCCAAATATTGAGGATATTGATGCAATTTTCTTCGATGATCTTGAGAGTGTTGTGAAGCCGGCAGCAATCAGAAAGTTAGAAATTGAGGCCGACGAGCTTGAAGAGGCCAAGATTCTCCTAATTCCAGGGCCTGTATACTGGAAGGATAGTAATGGGGATCGTTTCATGGGTGACGATGGAATCTTCCGCTATTCTACTTGGGAAATTATGGTGCTGGCTCTTACTGATAAGTATATAAGCATATATGAGTGCACGTACAATTGGTGGTATGGCGGTTCGCCTTCGGATGAGCGGGTAAGTGAATTCTTTTATAACGATATTATTGCGGTGAAAACCGCGCGTGTGGAGAAAGAACGGGAACTGAAAGATGATAGTAAGATATCAAGTGTTGATGTGTTTCGTCTGATGACTCTTTCTGGAGACTCATTAGATCTCGAAACCAATAGGAATACATTGAATGGCTACCCACAAATTGGTGAATATACCGATGTTGCTATTCAGGAGGTGAGGAAAATTTTACGGGAGAAGAAGTATAAAGAGATTGATATGGAGGTTGTTCGAAATATTGAACCTACTGAGGGAGGGGGCGAAGCTGATGGTGATTCCTCTGTTGCCTCGGATCCAAAACTTCCTCCAAGGAGAAAAGATGAGGAGGATGACATAGAAGACTTTACAGGAGAGATTTAGCTCCTGTAAAGCCTTCTCATATGACAATTAGAAGAGGTAGTTTAGCCCAATGTACATACCAGAACCTCCATCGCGTTCATCGGCAGATAGACCATAGGAACATGAGACCACAAAGTTGTCGTTAAGAACAAGCTTCAGTTCGCCTCCGTAAGAAATGTGCATTTTTTCTTCTTCTGCTGGATTAGGTTGGATAATTATATCGTTTCCAGCATTTGTTTTATGAGTTGATAATCTTGAATAATCAATATCGGTTTTCTGAATTACCATTCCTAAATCAATAAATGGAACTAAACCGATAAAGAAATTTTGATTGGCTATTACTGTCCGAAACGGAATTGTCCGAAATTCGAAATTTGCAAAGGCTAATCCATCGCCAACAATCCGGTTTCGTAATATTCCGCGTAGTGTTTTTGCACCCCCTAGTCCATCTCGGTCTTTAAGAGAATTGTACGAGTATGGTAGCATGTACCAAGGTATATCGCCCCACAGTCTTGGCTGTAGGGATATACGGTAAGCAAAGGTAATCCGCTGTTGAATTATAGGAATGTAATGGCGCCAGTTGAAAATGAGTTTACCATAACCATCATTGGAAAAACCAGGGTCTGCAAGTAAAAAAGATTCTGCCCAAATGCCGTTATTTGGGTTCGACAATGCATTGCGTGTGTCGTAAACCAGCCCTAATTTGAAGAGATTGTCCGAACCTCCGTTTTTGTATTCTTCCGAAATAATACCAGAACTAACATAGTCTGCATATAAACTGCCAGCGTTTAAGGGAACTTTTTTATCGTCTTTTGCTCCATCGTTTAGGTTTTTAACATCTACAGAATCGATTTGTGTGTGTAGATATGTATATCCCACTAGAGCTCTTACTTTATTTCCTATCAGGTTGATCTGAAAATCACTTTTAAGTCGTAATACCTTTCTGTCCAACCGGTAAAATATTCTGGTGATGTAGTCCGCGTGATCTTGGTCTGTAAAGTTGGGATCGAAATTTGATTCGTAGCCATTAAAACCGTAAAAATCAAGAGCTTTTTCAGTTAAAAAGCTGGTTTCGGCAGTAATCCGTGTATTGGGAATCAAGCGGTCTGAATCGTATGTTATTATGTTTTTTCCACTCCCTTTTGTTGTACGGGACCATTCTAGATAAATTGAATGGTCGTAATTGGGATACCGGCTACCATCACCGAAATGGTATATATTGCCCAAAGCTCCATATAGAAAGCCTATGTCTGTATCGTATGCTATCGCGGGTAAAGCTCCTAAGGACCAGCCTTTTTTTCTAACAGTTTTATTGTCGATTGAATCTTTTTGAGCAAAGGAAATTACTGCAATACAGAGCAAAACGATTACTGATGTTAGTTTTTTCATTTAAGTCTGTTTGTTTATGGATAATAGGGTTTTGTTAGTTACTAAACTCTGAAAATTGAGAGTTGGTTTTTCTGAAATTTCATCGGATAATACAAAAAAAAGGTGTTTTCATAATATCTTACGGTGCTCTATTGGCGATGTTCCTTTGAGGAATACATATCCTGTTAGGATAAGACTTTGTAGATTAGAATTATATTTCGAATCCAAGGGGGGAGTGGTTGTGGTTCTCTAAAAAAATGAATTCTGGGTACTTCTTATATGTCTTCTGTATTTTTTGAATATAAGAATCATTTTTCATTTATTGATCTGTTGTAAAGTACTTCGCATCAATATATTGGCTTACAGTTTTTCTGGCAACTTAGACAATTACACTTTTTAAAGTCTTTTTCGTTGAATTTCCCGAGCTTTTAATCGCTTTGATAATTTTTTTTCTGTTTCTTCTATGTATTGAGAAATAAGAGAAGCGCTCTTATGCCAGGTATGCTCATGCGCGAAAGCTATTCTTGCCTGTTTGTGTTTTGGGGAGTTTTGGGTGAGGGCTTGTTCTATTAAATGAACAAAATCTTCAGGTTTGTTTGCAAGATGAACAAACTCTTTGAAAAACATCATTGCCTCAGTTCTTGTTGCCACAATGGGTTTTCCCATTGCTAGGTATTCATCTATTTTTCTAGGGTAGTTGCCAATTGTTAACTCATTGTTTTTTTGAGGATGAATAGCAACATCGAAGTGCGATACGTATTGAGGCATTAGTCCGGAATCAATATTGCCAAGGAAGTGAATGTTCTTCATGTCGTGAAGTCTGCTTTTCAGAAAAGCATCGTCTTCTGGCCCCAAAAGAACTATAGACCAGTTTGGTCGTTTGGTAGCTATATCAGCTATTATGCCCATATCCAATCTGGAATCGCGCAAGGCACCCATAAAACCGATAATTGGACGCGGTAGTTTTTCATATTCAATTGGCAAAGGATAATTGTGCTTGGCATCGAATTCCGATAAATTGCAACCTTGTCCAACAAAATGAGCGTTTTCGTTGTAGCGCATGGCTATTGTGGCCAGATAGTTTGAATTGGCAACAACAAGATCGGCCTTTGCGATATGTTTAGGCTCTATTCTGCTTCCTTGCCGTTTCCATCTGTCAATTGCCAATAAATTATCACGAGAGTAGTAGACATACATCTCAGGCCTTAAGAGGCGTTTCAAATGATAACTGCGGAATATGTCGCTGTCGTTGAAAAGAATGTAGTCCTGAAAATTCAACTGATCAATTGCTTTTCTTATTTCTTTAGCAAAGCGTACATTATTTTGGTAGTTGAGAATATCAAAAGCCCAGTTGAACCTAAGTTGTGTGATCGGTTCAAGAATTGTACGAGGATAGAAGTTCCATATATTGTCTCCAACTTGCAATAATTCGTCTTCTTCTCCATGGAGAATACGAAGGCGCCTGTTGACCATTGGGTCATCTTTTCTACGAATAGCCGTAAGTCTATTCAACGGTGCATTTACGAAAAGAACGCGGTTGTGTAATGCAAATTCAGCTGCGATGCTTTTTCTATTACTTCCTATCTGAAGATCCCAGGGCTGTAAGCCAACAATTATGATATCTCTGTTCTTCAACATTGCAGAGAAAATTTTTTCAATTGGGTAAAGGCAATTCATACTAGTAATGCCTTTAGTCCCAGATAAAATATGACTAGATGCTTGACAATGTAGGTGTGTTAATTATAATCGTTACTTTCAGGTTTGTTTTACAAAATGAAGGATACCGATTATAATGAATAGCACTGTGTGCTCAATGCGATGTTACCAAGTTGCAATTACAGTCTGTTTACCGTGGACTTTCTGGTTCATCTCTACATTAACTTTAGTTCCTACTGGAAGATAAATATCAACTCGGGAACCAAATTTAATGAATCCCAATTCGTTGCATTGTTTCACTTCCTTCCCTTTTTCTGCATAGTGAACAATACGTCGGGCAACAGCTCCAGCTACCTGGCGGACTAATAGTTCCTTCCCATCTGCTGTTTTTATTACGGTTGTTGTTCTTTCATTTTCCTCTGCGGCTTTAGGTAAAGAAGCTACAAGATACTTGCCTTTATGGTATTTGGCATAGGGAATACTACCGCTTATAGGATATAAATTTACGTGAACGTTTAGTGGCGACATGAATATTGATACCATCAAGCGTTTGTCCTTGAAGTACTCTTTTTCTTCAGTTTCTTCAATCACTACTATTTTCCCATCTGCTGGGGCTATGATGTTGTTTTCGTTTAATTCGACAGCTCTTGAAGGAAGCCGGAAGAAAGAAACGATGAATAACCAAAAAGCTAGTAGAAAAGCAGAAGCAGGCCAAGTTACAATGGTTGGCACAGAGAGAAAGAAGAGAGCGCCAGAGATGACAAGGCACACGATTAGTACTAGAATGATGGTAGAATACCCTTCTCTATGAATTGTCATGTTATTCTAAATTAATGGATAAATGAAAAGTCGCGTAAAATTAAGTAAGAAAAAATCATAGGTGCCGAGATTAGTAGGCTGTCAAAGCGATCCAGTACACCACCATGCCCAGGTAATATGGAACCGGAATCTTTTACTTGAACACTTCTTTTGAACAACGATTCAAGTAAATCGCCATAAGACCCAAAAACAGCAACAATACCTCCAATAATCAACCAGTCGAACCAAGGCATTATCGTAAAGTAAATACTCATAATGTAGGCAGCCAGAAGTACAAATGCCATTCCACCAATACTACCTTCCCAAGATTTATTAGGCGATACTCTCTTGAAAAGCGGACGTTTCCCGATGAGGCTTCCTACTGCATAAGCTCCGGTATCGTTGGCCCAGAGCATTACAAAAACCCCGATGAGTAATTCAGGCATGAATACTTCTGCACTGTAGCCCCCGAACATGAAATAATTCAGAACAGAGAACGGTATAGCAATATAAAGAACTCCAAGTAATGTTACTCCTGCGGTTATAAAAGGTGTATCGCTTTTTCGGTATAACTCAGAAAGCAGAATGCCAAGAACTATAGGTATATATAGGGCATGTATCTGGAAGGTGGAAATACCCTTGGCATGCATATAATTGGCAACAAAAATTGCCCCTGTTGCGAATATGGCAGTTTTTTTCTGCGGCCGAAAACCTATGTGTTCAATTAAATTGAAAAGTTCTATTTGAGCCAATACAAGTACTGCCAAAAAAAGTATCATGAAAAAAAGGCCGCCTAATAACCCTGCGGCGATAATCGTAATTCCAATCAGTGCACCAGTGATGATGCGGCTTTTGAAGTTGTTCAATTTTCTAAGTTTTTAATCAAATCTTTAGCTTTTTCTAGATCTGCCTCTTTAACGTAAATCCCTACTTCTCCTATCAGATAAGAGCTGTCTTTTTCGTTTAGGACAACGGCTAAAATACCATTTTCTTCTAAAAGTCCTTTTTGTAACTCAGCCTGATGTATTTTATCAAATGAGTTTAATTTCATCCAGCCTTCTTTCATATATCTAAAGTTGTTTAAGGTCGAAGACCTATTTTATGTTTAAATTCAATCTGAATGCTTTATTTTCAAAAAAGTTAATGTAAATACGAACATTTAAGGTCACAGTTGTTTAAATGCTTGTAACATAAACCTTCGATTATCACGTAAGCAACACTATTAAAGCTTTAAACTTACGTCTAAAAAAGAATGAGTTACGATAACAAGACATAAGTTGATGTGCTAATAGTTTATATTATTTCTATTTTAAAGCACATAGTGCTTACTAAGTTTAAGGACTAGCTAAAATAATCTACACAACAGTTATATGATCCGACACTTTTCTCTAGCTGTGAGTATGCGCCAGCCTTCAACTAAAAAGGTTTTGCTTTGATTTTTCGCCCCTTTTTCATCAAGGAAAAAGGTTGCAGACCTATTAATTTTGAACTTACTTCCTTCAAATAACCAGTTACTTAGGCTGAAAATAGATTTGACTTAATTTTATATTCGTACTTATTTAAATAGCATCATGATTTATTACAATAGAAAAGCCGCCATACCAGAGATAACGGAATGGCGGCTTGTTTGGTTCATAAAAAATTACTCTTCGTTTACCTGAGTTTCGGCAGAACCATTGTTCGAAATCACAGTTTGTTCATTTTCAATGTCTCCAATGCGTTTTCCAAAGATTTTTTCAACATCTTCGGTGAAAATAACTTCGCGCTCAAGAAGGAGTTCTGCTAATTGAACAAGACCTTCTTTGTGAGTCGAAAGAATAGTTTTTGCTTGGTTATATGCTTTATTAATTAGCATTTTTGCTTCGGAGTCAATCAGCTCTGCGGTTTTTTCACTATATGGTTTGGTGAAACCGTAATCACCTTGGCCAGAAGAATCGAAGAAACTTATATTACCAACTTCAGAACTCATACCATAGTATGAAACCATTGCGTATGCCTGTTTGGTAACACGCTCTAAGTCGTTAAGTGCACCTGTAGATATTTTTCCAAACATCATTTCTTCAGCAGCACGTCCTCCAAGAGTAGCTGCAAGTTCGTCCATTATCTGCTCAGTGGTTGTGATCTTGCGCTCTTCTGGTAGATACCATGCAGCACCAAGAGCCTGACCACGAGGAATTATCGTTACTTTAACCAGAGGGTTGGCGTAACGGGACAACCAGCTAACTGTAGCATGACCAGCTTCGTGGAAAGCAATAGTCCTTTTTTCTTCTGGAGTAATGATTTTGTTTTTCTTCTCAAGGCCTCCAATAATACGGTCGATAGCATCCAAAAAGTCTTGTTTCGTAACAGAAGGACGGTCTTTACGTGCTGCAACCAATGCAGCTTCGTTGCAGACATTTGCTATATCGGCACCAGAAAAACCAGGCGTTTGTTTAGACAAGAATTCTACATCTACATTTTCATCAATTTTCAGCGGCTTCATGTGTACCTTGAAAATCTGCTGACGTTCAGTGAGTTCTGGTAGTTCAACATGAATCTGGCGGTCAAATCGGCCAGCGCGTAGTAGGGCTTTATCCAAAATATCGGCGCGGTTAGTCGCTGCCAAAATAATTACACCTGTGTTGGTATCGAAACCATCCATTTCTGTTAGGAGCTGGTTCAGCGTATTTTCACGCTCGTCGTTCGAACCAAAGTTTGGGTTGCGTCCACGGGCACGCCCAATAGCATCAATCTCGTCAATAAAAATGATACAAGGAGCTTTCGCTTTGGCTTGGCTAAATAGGTCACGAACACGCGAAGCACCTACGCCAACGAACATTTCAACAAAATCGGATCCAGACATAGAGAAAAACGGAACATGAGCTTCACCTGCAACAGCTTTTGCAAGAAGGGTTTTTCCTGTTCCCGGAGGGCCTACAAGTAGTGCTCCTTTAGGAATTTTACCTCCAAGTTGAGTGTATTTATCTGGCTTGCTAAGGAAATCAACTATTTCTTGGATTTCTACTTTTGCTTCTTCAAGTCCTGCAACATCGGCAAAGTTGACATTGATTACGTTTTCTTCTTTGTCAAAAACTTTAGCTTTCGATTTGCCTATGCTGAAAATGTTTGCGCCACCAGGACCGCCGGCACCTCCGCTCATTCTTCTGAAAATAAAGAGCCAAATTGCTACAAGGAAAATAATAGGTAGCATCCACTCGAACATTTTCCCGAATACATTTTCCCGTGTTTCGTATTTTACGCTTACACGTTTATCCTCAGAGGTCGAACGTTCAGCGGCCTCCAATTTCTTTTCAAAAGTTTCTACAGAACCAATATTGAATTTAAAATGAGGACCTGGAGAAGTTTCGTCGAACCCTGTTTTCAAATCTTCTTTATATCGGTTGCTCAATAGGGCGTCTTTCGTTAGGTATACTTCTGCAATATTGCGGTTAACAACAACAATTTTATCAACGTCGTTGTTGCGCAACATATCCTTTTCAAAACGTCTCCAGTCTACGTCCTGAGCTTCTGGGCCTATTGGTAAAAAATTGATCACTAAAAACGCAACTAAAATAAACCCATAAATCCAATAGAGGTTGAATTTGGGTTTAAAGCGGTTTTCAGGAGAGTTATTTTTGTTTTCGTCTGACATGATTCCTGACTTTAAGTTTAGTTTTTTGCATGGATCAACCCTTATACCAATTATGTCAATCCTGTCAAAATTTCAATCTGGTATGACGGTGTACGACAGATTGTCGTGTTCTTATGCTTCATCTTTAATATAAGCAAATTTACCGTCGGCCCACAAATCTTCTAAATTGTAAAAAGGACGTAGCTCTTCTAAAAAAACATGTACAACTACATCGCCATAATCTAGCAAAACCCATCTGGCTGTTTCTTTACCTTCTATGTGTAATGGTTCGTCGTTTACTTGTTCACTAACATTGAACTCTACAAAGCGGGCTATTGCATCTACCTGAGTAGTTGAGGTTGCGTCGCAAATAACGAAGTAATCACAAATTGTATTCTCAAGCTTAGAAATATTCAGACTGAGGATATTCTTCCCTTTCTTTTCTCTTATACTTTCTACGATGGTTTCTACGAGGGTTTGTGTTTGTTTCTGTTGATTTTCCTTCATGCTTCTATTTAAAAATTGAGGGCAAAAATAGCTTTTCCATCAATAAACCATGGGGTTAACAATAGTGAAAAAAACATAAATTTTGCGCCCGTACTGTGTCCGAAATATACGGAAAAAAAGATGAGAACGTTCGCCTGTTATTGGCAGAGTGCTATGAAAACTTTTGCTCTTCTTTTCCTGCTCCTAAAATTCATTGCTTATCTTTGGGCGATCGTATTCGAAATACGTATTAGCTTCTATATATTATTGACGAATATAAGAGAAGTTTTGTTCAAAATAATAATCTTGTGCGGCGAAAAATATGTGCTGTTTTTGCATAACATTGCCTAGGCTTGGTTATTTGCTTCTGGCAGAATCTTCTCTTTTGGGTTGAATTTTTATGAATTAGATGGACATGATCGAAGGGGATGGCGAAGTCGAGGTGCAGTACATACATTTATCTGAAATAGACTCCACGAACAGTTTTCTGAAAGAATGGCTTGTCAGTAAAAAGCTTACAGATCCAATTGTTGTTTCTACCGATAGACAGCTCGCAGGGCGAGGGCAGAGAGGTAATACATGGCATAGTGAACCGGGAAAGAATCTCACCTTTTCTATTGCCGTCAATCCCAACATACCAGCCGGAGAACAGTTCTGGTTAAATCAGGCGGTGTCTGTAGCTATTGTTTTGTATTTGTCTTCGCTAGGGATAGAAGCTAAAGTAAAGTGGCCAAACGACATCTACGTAGGAGATAGGAAAATTGCAGGAATACTTATTGAAAATTTAATTCGGGGGCAGTTAATATGTCAAACTGTCGTAGGAATCGGATTAAATGTCAATCAACAGAGTTTTCTTATTGACAATGCCCGCCCTGTGTCTTTATCTCAGCTGTTGGACAAGAAATTCAATTTGAAACTAGTACTCGAAGAACTGAGCAAACTTGTTATAGAACAGCTTTTCTTGTTTAAAAAGGTTAATATGCAAGCTTTGTATCACCTACATCTATACGGAAAGGACATCCAAAGGCGTTTTAGGGACAAGGATGGAAGAAGTTTTGATGGTACAATAATTGAAACAGAACCAACAGGGCGCTTGGTAATTAGGTTAGCTGATGGCTCCATAAAAAAGTTTGTTTTCAAAGAAATTGAACACATCTTTGTGAGCTGAAAACTCTCCCATTCAAGACAAACGAGGATTGCCATTAATTTAGGCAGAATTTCAAATGCTTTTTTGAGATTTAGATGTGGGAATTTCAGTCAAGTCAGTGTGCTAATAGCATCGACAGTTTTGTTTCATTACTGTACAAAACTATTAACACAATCATTTTCCTAGTATCTGTTTATCTTACGTAATGGAGGTTATTGTTGTTTCGTTATCCTCATTTTTTTACTCTTGAATTGTAGAACTTTAGGAGAGCTGTCTGGTTATTGGAGGTAATAAATGAGAGAGTGAATTATTATACAAGAAGAAATAGAGAGAAAACATGTAAAATATTAGCAGGGAATTTTCGATAAAGGAGTTCTTCTAGGCTGAGAATGGCACATGTATCTTGAAATTTTTTGATGTCGTATATTTTTAAGCAGTACTTTTTAGATCTTAAGTGATCCTTTGAATTTAAAATCTTAACACATGAAACGTTTTGCAATTTTTATTTTGATGGTATTTGCAGCTGCTACTTTTTATATCAGTTGTGGAGAATCGAACAAGCCTGAAAATAAGTTGAAAAAGCTGAAAAAAGCAGTAGAACGCACAGCTGAAGATACAAGTGACAAAGCTAAAAAGATGAAGAAGAAAGTCGATAAAGCGGCAAAGGATGTTGAAAAGGTTGTTGAGAAAACAGAAGACAAGATTCAAGAGGTTGCTGAAAGGTAATACTCTTTTCGTTCTTTTGAGATTTAGTGATGTGTTTCCTGAAAGTGTTTGTACGTTTGAGGTTTCGCATATGAAGTATACTAGGAATTATCCCCAATATTCTTTTCATTTCATTACTTCTATCTATTTCAGTATCGGAAAGTTTAGGCTTTTTAAGGCTTTTTATTTTAATATCCTGCGGCTTTTCGACTACAATCTTTAATTTTGGGCGCGTTTTATGATCAAAGCCTTTTGTTGTCCGTTCTGTTTTAGCAGCTAAGAAGCTAAGGTCGGCGAATAAACAGATGTTTGTTTGATGTTTGAAACGAAAGGTAAATAAAAATATGCCCCAGATGCGAAGGTATTTAACCATAATATTTTGTATTGCTTTTGGCTTGCCGGTTTTTGCTCAGGAAGCGGAATCTGAAGAGGAAGAAAGAAAGTCGATCGTGCAATCGAGCGACACAACTGAGACATTTGTTTTCAGTAGTTACCACTTAGATGAAAACAATAGAAAGGTATATATGCCTTTGGACACAGCTTTGGGTGCACAGCATATATATTCTCCATTAGAAAAAATAACACCTTCTTGGTCGGCTCAGACAAATTTGGGACAAGGGGCGCGTAGCAATGAATTCTTTAAACGCTCGCAGAAGGCCGACTTTATTTTTTGGCAACCGTATGAGCCTTATTGGCAGGATGCCAATGAAACTCAGTACTTCAACCTGAGTTCTCCATTTACTTATCTTCAGTTTGCTAAAGCGCAGAGAACATCTGGGAACGAGCAAATAGTTAAGATCCTGCATGCCCGTAACTTTTCAGATAAATTCAGTGTAGGACTTCGGTATAATGTTATTTCGGCTCCTGGAATTTCTGGACATAGAAACAGGGCGCGTCATGGTAGGTTCGAGGCTTTACTGAAATATACAGGACTACGCTACCAGTTACACGCCAGTGGTTCGTCTACGAAAATCGAAACACAGCATAACGGGGGATTTGTCGAGGGACACGATTACTTTCATAGGGATTCGCTCCAAATGACACTCACAACGGCCAGCGACCTGGTACATGATATGCAGATCTACGTTGATCAGGAATATCTTATTGGGCCAAAAGATTCCATCCGCTACAAAGATAAACCATCAAAAGCAGTTGTAAAGGCATGGGCGAGCTTGAAGCACAAGGTACATTACCGACGCAACTATCGTTTCTACAAGGATACGAAACTAGAACGCTTGTCAACTGCTGACGTAGAAGAGGCTCAGCAGCCTTTTAGGTATTATCCGAACGCATTTATGAACGAAACTGCTACATCGGATTCCATGCATTTTAGCCAGTTAAAAAACACATTCGATTTAGAAATAAAAGAAGGTTTCGTTCCTCGTGTGAATTTTGGTTTGCGGGTTGGACTTGTTCACGAATTTAATCAGGTGTATAATTTTAGAGATTACCTTTTTACAGATAAAAACAAAGACGATTTCCAATCGTGGGGTGTAACGGGTGCAATTTTTAACAGGGTGAGTGACTATTGGTCATGGAAAGGAAATGCCTATCTGTATATGGACGGGTATCGACAAGAAGACATGAGTATTAAGGGGGAAATCAATAGGTATTTTTACACGAAGAACGATTCCTCGTTTATTAAACTAAGTGGGGAGATGTCGCGAATTCGTCCCAATTACTTTTTGAATAATTATTATTCCAACCACTACCAGTGGGAAAACGATTTTAATAAAGAAGAAAACATCAGGGCAAGTTTACATTATATCGATCCTCGTTTACGTCTTGATTTTGGAGTTGATGCCCAACAGACAAATAATTTTGTTTATATAGGGAAGGAGGGAAATCCGAGACAGACTTCGGAAAGTATGTTAACATATGCTGTTAGCCTCCGTAAAAAGTTCACTTTTTTTAGACATTGGGGCTTCAATAATGTGATCGTTTATCAGCATACGACCAACCAAAGCGTACTGCATTTGCCAAAATGGATTACGTATCAGTCGTTTTTCTATGACCGCTCTGCTTTTAAGGATGCTCTGCGTTTTCAACTAGGGGTAGATTTCACGATGACCGCGAAGTTCAAAGGAGCTTACTTTAACCCAGCCATTGGTATGTATCAGATTCAGAATGAAAAAAAAGTAGGAGAGTTCCCGATTATAACTGCATTTTTAAATATGAGGATCAGAACTGCTCATGTTTTCTTGAAGTTTTATAATATGTACCAATATTATAATCAAGATTGGCACCCAACTTCTGCATATGCTGTGGACTCTTATGCAATGTTTCGTTTTGGTGTAAATTGGTATTTCACGAACTGATCCTAATTGAGCAAAAGAATGATTTAACTAGGTTGGAATCAAAACAAGACAATATTCAGACGGATATATCGTGTTTGTAAATATTCGATTGTATCTTGTCCTGTGTCCATATAGGCTGTGCGGGATTTTGTTGGCATAAGCACATGGTGCTATTTATTAGGAATGACATTGTTCTAATATTCAGAACGGTGTTGGTCTTAAATATGTCGATTATATTAACGCACCTATGTTATAAACCATGTTAAGCCATTTTATTATGAATAAAACTGTATTCATAAGCTTTGTCCTGTTCTTTTTTGGTAAGCAGATTTGTTTGAGTCAGAATGTTACGATAAGATGTGTAGCCGAAGAGTATAGCGGGAGAAGTTTATCTTTTTATTATGAAGAGGATTTTCTAACTCATAAGAAGAAGACAGTTGCCACTTTTAGCCCAGATTATGATGGAAAGTTTGAAGTTAAATTTCCGCTAGGGCAGACTCAGAAACTGATTGTTGAATTAGGGGCGTTCAACGGCGTATTATTCGCAGAACCAGGAAAGGACTACGATCTGGTTTTTCCTCCACGTACAGACAAGTCTAGTAAAGAGGCTTATAATCCTTACTTTGTACCTCAAGAAGTTTTCTTAGGTGTTCTGAACCAAAATCAACAAGACCTAAATGCGCATATAGCCAATCTTGAGGATTCTATTGCCTCACGCTTAGAACCAGGATTGGTAATCTTGAGAAGGACATCCAATAAAAAAGCATTGGAAAAAATTCTTGCACGAATGGACTCATTCTTTGTTGATGTTAAGAATCCTTTCTTTAATCAATATAAGGAATATCGTTATCATGACTTGCGCCATTTTGTATACATGCGTGACAATGAGAGGATTTTGGATAAGTACTTTGCAGACGCTCCGATTTTGTTGAATGTACCAACCTATACTTCTCTTTTTGAGAAACTTGCCAAGCATGGGCTGACATTGAAGGCTAGTAAGAAGAAATGGAGTGCTTACTATACTATAGAAAAAGATTTGGGAATAAAAGGTTTAAGGGATTCTCTTGATAGGTTCTCATACCTCAGGAAAAGGAAATTTTTAGATCTGTATTTGATAAATGGGCTTCATAATGTGTATCATAATAAAAATTTCACTCAGGAGAAGGTGTTGAATCTTTTGGGGGAATTGCAGGAAAATGTTAGTCCAGAATTACAGGAATTTGCAACTGGAGTGTATAAAAAGATGGCTCATTTGCGGGAAGGATCTTTGGCACCTGACATCACACTTTATAATGAACAGGGAGAAAAGGTTAGACTGTCTGAATTTAGCGGAAAATTTATTTACTTGAACTTTGGAACGGAGTGGAGCGTACCGTTTGCGAAGGAGTTGGAACTGCTGAAAAAACTTAATGACAAGCGGGTGAAGGATTTAATTATCTTGACTGTTTCGATGGATAATGATTTTAATAAAATGTTGAAACTGAAAAAGGATAATAATTATAGTTGGACATTTCTTCACTTTGATTTCGATCCTGAAGTTGCTGAAAAATATAGGGTGAAGGTTTACCCTACTTATTATTTAATTGGACCAGATGGGAGTCTGGTCATGTCGCCTGCTCCAAGTATTGCCGAAAATTTTCTTGAAATCTTTTTCGGAATTTATAAAAAATGGCAGCGCGACCAGTATAAAATTCAGCAGGGTATCAAGAACTGATTTTGAATAAAGAGAAGCCAATGATAAAGCTGTTTGGAGAAAGGTTTCAGGAAAGTATATTTGATGGCTTACCTGGTTTGGAGGCTCATATGCGAATGATTCCGAACAAACTCATGTCTAATTATGAAGCTAGGCCTGCCAATGCCCGTATGAGCGCCGTTCTTATTTTATGTTATGAGCAGAACGGTGAAATATTTACAGTTTTGTTTAAACGGACAGAGGATGGCTCGCCCCATAGTGGACAAATCAGTTTTCCCGGAGGGAAAGCAGAGGAGAACGATAAAGATTTAATAGAGACAGCATTACGGGAAACCGAAGAGGAAATCGGTGTAGATAGAAAATTGGTATCAATTGTAGGGAGCTTAACTCCAATTTATATTCCTGTGAGTAACTTTTCTGTACAGCCTGTTGTTGGAATTTTGACTCAGAAACCTGCTTTTTTACCAAACGAACAAGAGGTACAAGAGATAATATGTGTTTCTTTCGAGCACTTGTTTGATGCTGAAAATCGTTTTATAAAAACGTTCAATCGTGGAGGTTATGTTTTCGATGCTCACTGTATAGATGTAAATGGGCATACTGTGTGGGGGGCGACTGCCACTATTTTAGCAGAGGTTGAGGAATTGTACAAGAAAACAATGTCGGTGTTATTGAAGGGATAATTTTATAGTAGAGAAATTCAAAATCTGTTTTGTGTTCGGTACAGAATGAGAAAGCAAAGCCTTCATGATTTTAAAATCTGGAGGCTTTGATTTTGTAGATTCTTTTGTTCCTTTTAGAAAGGTACTTCTTCAGTCACGCCTCCAAGGCCAACAGGTTTATCTTTATTAGGGTCGTTGGCAGGAGCATCGTCAAAATCTTCATTCATCTTTGACCCGAAAGTCATACCTTCATCCATCAAGTCATCTCCGAAGCCTCCAAAATTACTATCGAGATCTGCAAATTTAGCCTGTTCGGCAATAAACTTAAGTCGGACGTCTTCTACAGCTCCGTTCCTGTGTTTCGCAAAAATCATTTCTGCAATACCTTTGGTTGAATTGCCTTCATGATCTTCTGTTAAGCCATAACGTTCTGGACGGTGAATGAACATAACAATATCGGCATCCTGCTCAATGGCACCAGATTCACGAAGGTCAGACAGTTGAGGTCGTTTATCTGGTCTGGCTTCAACTGCACGGCTAAGCTGAGAAAGTGCCATGATAGGTAGGTCGAGTTCTTTTGCGATACCTTTGAGTGTACGAGAGATCATACTTACTTCCTGTTCGCGGCTACCAACATCTCCACCAATAGTCATCAGCTGCAAGTAATCGATGATGATCATTTTAATGCCATGTTGCATTTTCAGGCGTCGGGCTTTCGAACGGAATTCAAATACAGATAGAGCAGGGGTGTCGTCTACAAAAATTGGAGATTCAGCAAGATCTTTAATTTTGTAATCGAGCTGTTCCCATTCATAATTTTGTAGCTTTCCTGTCTTTATCTTATCGGATGTGAGTCCAGTTTCGCCAACAATCAGACGGTTGATGAGCTGAACGTTGGACATCTCCAAAGAGAACATCACAACAGGCTGTTTGTGTACTACAGCCATGTTTCGTAACATCGAAAGTACGAATGCGGTTTTACCCATTGAAGGACGTGCTGCAACGATAATAAGGTCAGAAGATTGCCACCCCGAAGTTAGGCGATCCATAGCTGTGAAACCAGAAGGAACCCCGCTCAGGCCATCATCACGTTGGCCAGCTTCTTCTATTTTCAGAATAGCCTCCTGAATAACGTTGTCTACTTTGGCAGTATCTTTCTTTGCGTTACCTTCTGATATTTGAAAAAGATCAGCTTCGGCAGAATTCAACAGTTCCATGACATCGGTACTGTTGTCGTAAGCTTGAGCCTGAATATCAGCAGCAAAATGTATCATCCGGCGTTGGATATGTTTTTGCGCAATAATTCGGGCATGATATTCGATATGCGCTGCTGAGTTTACTTTTGATGTCAGTTGCGTTATGAAATAAGGGCCTCCTACGGCCTCCAAATCTCCCATAACCCGAAGCTGCTCGGTAACTGTGAGCATATCGATTGGTTTCAGATTACGTGAAAGATCGATAATGGCTTCGTATACTTTTCTATGGCGGTCGTCGTAAAAGCTTTCTGGCTCTAAAATATCGCTGACCTCCATTACTGCATCTTTGTCCAGCATTAGAGCACCTAGAACTGCCTCTTCTAAATCTAATGCTTGAGGAGGAATTCTTCCCGCTGGGTCTTCATTAACATTTTTAGGCATTGGCCCTTGAAAACCACCCTTCTTCTCTTTTGCCTTAATCTGGTTATGTAACTGAGACGCAGAAAACATATTCTATGGTTGTTTATCAGGTTTTGAATTTTGCATATGACGTTAGGTCAAATATTTAACCAAAAGAGATTGCTCTTAAGGTGTAATTGCAAAAGTGAGAAAAAAAAGCCCGCGAGGCTCTAATCCTTCAGTCGAGATATGCAACTTTGATCAACCCTGATTATTAACAATTGTTGATAAGCGAGACAAAAAAAGCTTCTCTGCATTTACAACAGAGAAGCTCCGGATGACTTCGCGGTTCTATATTATTCCTCAATAAACTCACCCATAGCAGAGAATTTCTCCATGCGTTCTTGGACAAGTTGTTCTGTTGTCTTTTTACCTAGTTCGTCTAGCTGCTTAACAATTTCAGATTTAACAGTTGCGAAAACAGTTTCAGGGTCGGTATGCGCCCCTCCAATAGGTTCTGGGATGATACCGTCAATGAGTTTGTTTTCGTGCATGTCAGAAGCTGTCAGTTTCAGTGCTTTGGCAGCCTCTTGTTTCTGATCCCAACTGCGCCACAAAATTGAGGAACAGTTTTCTGGAGAGATAACAGAATACCAAGTGTTTTCTAGCATAAAGACACGGTCGCCGATACCGATACCGATAGCTCCTCCCGATGCTCCTTCTCCAATAACAACGCAGATTACAGGCACTTTAAGCCCGAACATTTCATATATGTTGCGTGCAATGGCTTCTCCTTGTCCTCGCTCTTCTGCTTCTATTCCAGGATAAGCTCCAGGAGTATCTAAGAAAGTAACAATGGGTTTATTGAATTTTTCGGCCAGTTTCATTAAGCGCAAAGCTTTTCTGTAGCCTTCTGGGTTGGCCATTCCGAAATTGCGGTATTGGCGAAGTTTAGTCGTGGTTCCTTTTTGGTGACCAATGAACATAACTGTGCGCCCGTCAATAGAACCGAATCCGCCTACCATAGCTTTGTCGTCTTGTACTTGACGATCTCCGTGTAATTCCACGAAATCGCCACCTGTAAGAGATTCTATATAACTGAGTGTATAAGGGCGTTCTGGGTGCCTTGACAGTTGTACACGCTGCCAAGGATTAAGGTTCCCCAAAATCTCTTCGCGCTTTAATTTTATCCGTCCCTCCAATTCGTCGATAACGCCACTCATGTCTACTTGCGTATCTTTCTCTATCTGACGTGCTTTCTGCAACTGGTCGTACAGTTCGCGAACTGGTTCTTCGAAATCAAGTAAAATCATAGCTTGAGTTTTGAATAGGTTGCTGGTGCTGCCTATACGTTTCTGTGTTGGGGCAAAATTATAAATAAGCCGCTATTTTCCAATTCCGTTTTTGGTTTGGGATAATTGAAGATACTCTTCTGATAAGCTAGATATGAAAAACTAAATCAGTTGATCTTCTGTCCAAAGCCAGCAAAGGAGGCTCTTTAGAAGCCTCCTTTGTTAAAATTTATAATGGTTCGACCGATTATTTTTTAGCCTTGATTCTTCTAGAAGAAAACTTTTTGTCGAATTTCTTGTCAGAGCTGCGTCTTTTTCCGCCGCTACCGCCACGATTACCACCAAAAGAACGTCCGCCTTCTTTAGAACCTTCACGTCCACCAGACCTGCGGCGTCCGCTTGATTCTTTTTTTGGAGTAGAGGTTTCGATAGCGATTTCGCGTCCCTCGAATTCGAAAGTGTCGTTGTTATATCCTGCTACAAATTTTTCGGCAAAGCTGCTTTCTACTTCAAAGAAAGAGAAACCACGCATGATCTCGATTTTGCCAATTTCGGCAGCATCAGAATCCATGATTTCATTTACTAGGCCAATAAGACGATGTGCAGTAAGCTTGTCGCGGCTTCCAACGTTGATGTGGTAACGGCTGAACTCTGTTCCACGCCCACGTCTTTTTTCACGTCCGCCACGCTCGCTTCTTTCCTCACGATCATCTCTTCGCGACTTGGTATCTACGTTTAAATCAGGAGCATTCTTATAGTATTCCAAGAAGCGATTAAATTCAACAGAAACAAAATGTTGAATTAGATCTTCGCGGCTAAGGTGCTCCAATTTTTCGTAGATGGCAGGTAGGAAGGTGTCGATTTGCTCGTGATCCACTTCAATTCCTTCAACTCTGTCTACTAGATTGAATAGTTGTTTTTCACATATTTCCTTGCCTTTTGGTACCTGAGCATGTTGGAACTCTTTTTTGATCATCTTCTCGATCGTTTTGATCTTGCCACGCTCACGAGTGTGGATAATCGCAATAGAAGTTCCGCTTTTTCCTGCGCGTCCAGTACGTCCGCTTCGGTGGGTATACACCTCGATGTCGTCTGGTAAGTTATAGTTGATAACGTGAGTTAAGTTGTTAACATCTAGTCCACGAGCCGCTACATCGGTAGCTACCAACATCTGTAAGTGACGTACGCGAAAACGTGCCATAACCCTATCGCGTTGGTCTTGTGTAAGATCACCATGAAGAGCATCGGCATTGTATCCGTCGTGCATTAGTTTTTCTGCAACATCTTTAGTCTCTTGTCTTGTACGGCAGAAGATAATGCCATAGATGTCCGGATTAACATCTGCAATACGTTTCAGTGCAGCATAGCGGTTTTTAGCATTGACCATATAGTATACGTGGTCAACTTTTTCCGCACCTGTGTTACGTTTGCCAATTTCAATGATTTCAGGGTCACTCATGTATTTTTTTGTAATACGATTGAGCTCTTGAGGCATTGTGGCCGAGAACAAAAGAGTCTGTTTTGTTTCCGGTGTTTCGGCAAGAATAGTGTCTAGTTCTTCTTTAAAGCCCATTGAAAGCATTTCGTCGGCTTCATCAAGAACAAGCCATCCTATGTTTTCTAGCTTTAATTTTTTTCTACGAATAAGATCATTTACACGTCCTGGAGTGCCGACAACAATTTGGGCACCTTTTTTAAGCTGTTTAATTTGAGCTTCTATTGAAGTTCCTCCATAGACAGCTAGGGTTTCTAGTCCGTCGATGTATTTTGAGAATCGTTCGATATCCTTAGCAATTTGCAAAGCAAGTTCGCGTGTAGGGCTAAGTACAATAGCTTGAACGTGTTTTTCCGAAGTTGAAATTTGCTCTAAGATGGGGAGGCTGAAAGCTGCTGTTTTCCCAGTCCCTGTCTGTGCTAGCGCCAACAAATCGCGCCTTGTTTCTAATAAGAAGGGTATAGATTTTTCTTGAACCGGAGTTGGGCTTTCGAAACCTAACTCATTTAACGCTTGCATTATTTTTGGTCCAAGACCCGTCTCTTGAAAATTTGCCATATAAGTTTTTTCCTGTTTGTTACCTGCCCCACCGCTGAGCTTTGAAAAGTACTGCCAAAGTACTCCATTTCTCTCCGACAAAACAGGTTGTGTGTGAAACATCGTTGTATAACAACGAGATATTGTCCGCCGACAACCTTGTAATTCAGCGCGCAAAGGTAGGGTTAATTTGTAAATATGAAACTATTATTGGCATAAAAAAATAATATTTATGTTAATGGTCTGTTAATTAGTGCTATTTACAGGTCGAGTTATCGCAGGGTTTTAAACAGGTAGGCTAGAATGAAAGTAGTATTGAAGAGAAATAATTAAACTAATACTCAATAGCATCTTTGTTGTATGCCTGCAATCTCAAAAAATAGCTTAACTTTGTGCCGCTTTAGTAGAGTTTAAAAACAGTAGAAATAATTATTAACGAATGGATCATTGCTCATTTTGTGAACGATCAAGAGAAGAGGTCGAATTTCTTATAGCAGGGCAGACAGGGTTTATATGTAACGATTGTGCGACGCAGGCTTATCTTATTGTGCAAGAAAATCATCGGCAAGACGATAAGGGCTTTTCTACGGACAGCATTCAATTGCGTAAGCCTACAGAAATAAAAGCCTTTTTGGATGAATATGTAATCGGACAAGATGAAGCAAAGAAGGTGCTTTCGGTTGCTGTTTATAATCACTATAAAAGACTTTTGCAGAAGAAGGTTGAGGATGACGCAGTTGAAATTGAGAAATCCAATATAATCCTAGTTGGTGAAACAGGAACTGGAAAAACATTACTTGCCCGGACGATAGCCCAAATGCTTCACGTACCATTTACAATTGTAGATGCAACGGTACTTACGGAGGCCGGTTATGTTGGGGAAGATATTGAAAGTTTGCTGACCCGATTGCTTCAGGCTGCAGATTACGACGAGAAAGCTGCAGAGCGAGGAATCGTTTTTATTGATGAAATAGATAAAATCGCCAGAAAAGGGGATAACCCGTCTATAACGCGAGATGTTTCAGGAGAGG
Source organism: Bacteroidales bacterium (assembly GCA_965230435.1). Classification (GTDB taxonomy): domain Bacteria; phylum Bacteroidota; class Bacteroidia; order Bacteroidales; family JBDKHP01; genus JBDKHP01. The sequence goes on along the minus strand of CBDDLB010000006.1, from coordinate 2,895,768 downwards.
GAGTTCAGCAGGGACTGTTGAAACTTCTGGAAGGTTCTGTTGTGAATGTGCCGCCACAAGGAGGCCGTAAGCACCCAGAGCAGCGTATGATCCCTGTGGATACAAAGAATATTTTGTTTATCTGCGGAGGGGCTTTTGAGGGCATCGATAAGAAAATAGGTCAACGCCTGAATACCAAAGCAGTTGGTTATGCAGCAGGAAAAGAAAGTGATCTGGTAGATCGCAATAATATGCTACAGTACATAGCGCCTCAGGATTTACGTTCGTTTGGACTTATTCCTGAAATTATTGGACGTCTTCCTGTCCTGACACACCTTAACCCACTCGATCGCGACGCTTTGCGTAAAATTCTTACAGAACCCAAGAACGCTATCGTTAAACAATATGTGAAGTTGTTCGAGATGGACGACATCAAGCTCTCTTTTGAACCAGAGGCTTTTGAGTATATTGTTAATAAAGCAGTGGAATTTAAGTTGGGAGCACGTGGATTGCGTTCCATCTGTGAGATGATAATGAAGGATGCAATGTTCGAACTTCCTGCTACAGAAGTAAAAGAATTTAGTGTGACGAAAGAATATGCTGCTGAGAAATTGAGAAGTGGAAATTTAGCTGCGCTTTCGATGGCAGAGTAATAAAACTACATTTTTTTAAGAGACCTGTTTGTGCAGTTGTGTGAACAGGTCTTTTCTTTTTGATGATTAGTTGCTATCCTAAAAGCTACAACAAACCGTTGTCTTCAAATTTCTACATGTATACAGCAAGGTAAGTTTTTGTATGGGGACGCTTTTGAAATATCGAGGTCAATAGAAAACTTTACCTCCAGAGCTTCCTTTGCTTTTCTAAGGGTAACATCGTTGTCAGGATATAGGTCTTCTTTTCCCAGATAAAACATAGAAAGTATGTTGGCCTACCATTTGCCCAAGCCTTTTAGTGATGTGATTTCTTTTTCCAGTTCTTCTGACCCTAGTTGATGCCATGTAAGGATGCGTTGTGGATTTTGTTCGAAAAGTTCCCTGAATTTGAGAATTGTGTTGATCTTCGTTTTGCTTAGTCCGCAATCCTGATAGTGCTGAAAGTTTAGTTCCCCAATGTTTACGGAGGTACTTTCTGCTTTTTGTTGAACTCTTCTTAGAATTGTATCGGCAGCTTTTTGCGAAAGCATTTGGTTGATAACGACCACTACAAGAGCTTCAGGTATTCTTAAAAGGAAGCTAAGTAGATGCTATGTTTTTAAGAAAAAAACCCTAAGCTCAATAACTTAGGGTTGTATATTTTGGAGATGTTAATCCCTATTCAGGATTACGCATCAAAATCTCGTCGATCATTCCATATTCTTTAGCTTCTTCAGCTGTCATCCAGTAATCGCGGTCTGAATCTGCTTCTACTTTCTCGAATGGGTTGTTCGAGTGATTGGCAATGATTTCGTAAAGTTCTTTTTTCAACTTCTGAATCTCGCGGTGAGTAATTTCAATATCAGAAGCCTGTCCTTGAGCACCGCCCATTGGCTGGTGGATCATCACGCGGGCATGCTTAAGTGCAGATCGTTTTCCGTCTGCTCCTGCACAAAGAAGAACTGCAGCCATAGATGCAGCCATACCTGTACAAGTAGTCGAAACGTCCGACTTGATAAACTGCATAGTGTCATAGATTCCTAGTCCTGCGTAAACAGATCCTCCAGGACTGTTGAAATAAATCTGGATATCCTTAGCTGGATCCGTTGATTCCAAGAAAAGTAGCTGGGCTTGGATAATGTTTGCCACATAGTCGTCTATCGGCAATCCCAAGAATATAATACGATCCATCATCAGACGTGAGAAAACGTCCATTGATGCAATGTTTAATTGACGCTCTTCAATAATAGTTGGTGAGATATAGTTGTTCAGGATAGATGTATACTGGTCGTATACCATGCTACTGACACCAACGTGCTTGGTCGCGAACTTTCTGAATTCGTCCTGTGGGATCATTGTAGTTTCGTTTTTGGTTTATATTAAATGCCCTGCGGCTATATAAAGTAAAAGCTAATGTAAGCAAATTCTCTTACATTAGCTTTCGTGGCTGGGAATTATAAATTATAAAATATGAACTATAAATTGATTGATGTCTGAAAATCAGTACATATTCAATTTATAAGATCACTAATTATTTTATTCCCTAAATCTTAAAATAGTTTAACTCCCATAATAGGGAGTTAAATGCAAATATTATTCTGCTGCTGCGTCAGCCTCAAGTGCTTCGATAACTTCTTCTGCCTGAGCTTCTGCTTGAGGAGCAAAAAGTTTATCGAATTCTTCGCGATTTACAGATTTAATGTCAAGACTTACTGTTTCTTTCGCGAAAGAGATAATTTTCTTCTCGTATGCGCTATCAACAAAACGGCGACGCTCATCTTCTTTCTGAAGCATTTCTTTTGCGTACGACTCCAAGCTTTCTTGTGGAATACTTCCAGCAGGCATGCCATATTGTGCGAACTGAGCTTCGATACCAGCAATTGCTTCTTTCATCAAATCCTCTTCTTCTACTTTCATTTCGTTAGCTTTGAAGATAGAGTCTTTTAGCAATTGCCATTTAGTAGATTCTTCGAACATTGGGAATTCACGATCGAAAACTTCGTCAGTTAGTTCTTTGTTCTCAGAGTTTGCTGCTTTCAGCCAACGACGCAAGAAAGCAGAAGGCAACTGAATGTCGTATTTAGCTAGCAATTGCTCTTTTAGGTCTAAACCGAATTTGTAATCGCTGCTAGCTGTGAAGTTAGTTTTAACTTCTTCTACGATTTTTGCACGGTACTCTTCTTCGTTTGCAACAGTTCCTTCGCCATAAACTTTATCGAAAAGCTCTTGGTTAAGTTCTGCTGGCATGAAGCGCTCGATTTTCGTAATTGTGTATTGGAATTTGTTTCCAAGTTCCGCTAGTTCTTCTTTCTCAACTTTAAGCATTGCTGCGCGGTCAGCTTCGTTCGGGAACGACTTTTCAACGTCGATAGTGAACGTATCGCCAACTTTAGCACCTTTCGTTTGTTCCTTAAGCTCTTCGTCTTTTACAACTGCAAGTGCAACAAGAACATCTTCCGCACTGTGGCCTTCTTCTACTGCTTTGTCATCTTCACCAAGCTGAACGAAATCACCACGAAGGTTTTCTGAAGCATCTTCAACAACTTCTACTTCTTTAGCTTCGCCGTTTCTGCCTTTGTGGCTTTCGATAACTTGATCTTGTAGATCTGCATCTACGTCGATTTCGTAGTAAGGAACAGTATCTTCACCTGTTAGTTCAACAGAAACTTCAGGAGCAAGAGCTATGTCGAATAGGAATTCGAATTCTTTGTCGTTATCAAAATCAAATGGCTTTTGTTCCTTTGTGCTAGGAAGTGGCTCGCCAAGGATAGGTAGTTTTTCCTCTACTAAGTATTTAGATAGGCTTTCCGACATCAGTTTGTTTACCTCTTCGGCCAACACAGATTTACCGTACATTTTCTTGATCATGCCCATAGGAACCATTCCTGGACGGAAGCCTGGCATGTTAGCTTTTTTACGGTACTCTTTAAGTGCGTTGCTAACGTTGTCTGCGTAATCCTCCTCAGTGAACGATAGTTTTAGAACCACGTTCAACTCGTCTATATTCTCCCTTGTGATGTTCATCAATCTTAAACTTAGATAGGATTTATGATACTTTTTATTGTTTTCTGAAATACAAACAACACAACGATTTGGAGGGAAATCTCTCTGCCATTGTGTTGAAAGCTGTAGTTTTGCCAGAACAAAAAAGGCCGCCGACTTGTTACAGCAGGCGGCCTTGTAAGGCAATTCTCGTGCGGATGAAGGGACTCGAACCCCCACGCCCGAAGGCACTAGATCCTAAGTCTAGCGCGGCTACCAATTACGCCACATCCGCTTCCCGTTTTCGCGATGCAAAGGTAATAAGCTTTTCGTTTTTGCCAAATGCTGGCTGTGCTTTTTTGATTTTTTTGTATTAAAGAAAGCCTGACTAGAATTTTTGTATTTGCAATTATGTTGTTGTAGTATTTGTGTTTTAGTTGTTTATGATTTTGAAAGTAAGAATGAAATCTCCAAGCGATTTTGTTGGACAACAAGATAAAGCGTATGCATTTAAGCCGTCAGTCATGATTAATTTTGATTTATTTGACTGTCAAGTTGTTGGTTTTTGAAAAGGGTAATCTAAACCTTGGCTTTATTGTTCGATGTCTTTTATAGAAAATCCAGCTTTAAGCAGATTGGCTGGAGATAATAACGAACGGAGTTTTTCTTCATCAATAATGTTTAGCTTATTGTTTGCTTCGGCGATGTCTATTTGCTCTGTTGTCATAAGCTTTGCAAGCTTTGCAGCACTGTGGTAGCCAACATATGGACTAAGGGCAGTGCAGATAGATGGATTTTTTAGAAGATTACTATGTGCAGCTTCTTTGTCAATGATGAGTGCATCGAAAATATGTTCGCGGATACTCTTGTTGGCAGCGATTAATAGCTCTAAGCTTTCTAAGAGGGCGTGGCCTATGGTTGGCAAATACGCATTTAGCTCAAGCATGCCTTGTCCCGCCAATTGGGCAATAAGTCCATCGTTGGCGTATACCTTGTGTATTGCGCTGATTACAAATTCAGGAATCACAGGGTTTACTTTGGCTGGCATAATGGAGCTTCCGACTTGTTTTTTAGGGAGGGTCATTTCATTTACGTTTCTGAGGTCGGAGCTTAGTAAACGAAGGTCGTTAACGATTTTCTCTAAGTTCACAGCATGAGCTTTCAATATTCCGTGGACTTCTACGAATCCGTCTAGGTTCGATGTGGTGTCGATAAGGTTTTCGCCTCTTGAAATGGGCTGACTTGTTAGTTTTTGCAAGGTAGGAACCAGTTCCATAACAAAAAAGCGTGGAACAGCAACTGATGTTCCGATGGCGCTTCCGCTAAGATTGACAACCTTGATGCGCTCGAAACATTTCGAGACACGCCACCAATCGCGCGAAAGGGCATCGTTGTAAGCACTGAAAAGTTTACCGAAAGTTGAAGGAACTGCAGCTTGTAACTGGGTGTAGGCTATGCGCAAGCTATCGCGGTGATCGCTTTCATACCGTTCAATTCTTTGACGCAGTTGATTGATCCCGTTTTCTAAATCGTTCAACAATTCCATACTAGCAACGGTTAGCGCAGTTGGAATAACATCGTTGGTAGATTGATATACGTTGGCATCTTCGATAGGATCGAGGATTTCGTAGTTCCCTTTTTCTTCGCCTAAAATCTCTAGTGCTCTGTTTGTGATAACTTCGTTCACATTTAAATTGATGCTGGTACCTGCTCCTCCTTGTATTGCAGGTACAATAAACTGATCGAAGTGTTTGCCTTGCGATACTTCTCTTGCTGCGGTTTCAAGAGCAACAACTTTGGCTTCGTCTAAAAGTCGGATAGGGAGGAAGCCTGAAAGGCTTTGGTTCGAAATGGCACGAAGAAACCGCTGGTAAGTTTGATAAACGGCCAGCTTTGTAAGGCCAACAGCCCGATACCATGTTTTGTTGAATGGTGTTGTGTCTGGAAAATTCTCTTGTGCACGGACTGAGTGAATGCCGTAAAAGGCTTCTGATGGGATGTCTTTTGGTCCTATGAAGTCGGTTTCTGTTCTTGTCATGTTTTAGTTCCTAATTTTTCAGCTGGTAGACTATCAACCCTTCTAAGGTTCGAAACCTTAGAAGGGGTTGGGGCTTAGATTGAATTACTTTCGAAATTTATAAAGTTTCCTTCAGCCATTTAAAGAATTCACGCTGCCAAAGCACACCGTTCTGAGGTTTCAGTATCCAGTGGTTTTCGTCTGGGAAATACAAGAAGCGTGTTTTTAGCCCTTTCATTTTAGCTGCCGTAAATGCGCTCATTGCTTGAGTTACAGGAATGCGGTAATCCTTTTCTCCATGGATGATGAAGATAGGAGTGTCCCATTTTTCAACATAATTATGCGGAGAAGCGCTGTAGCTGTTTTTCTGGTGTTTGTTCCAATAAGGGCCACCCATGTCCCAATCAACAAAGAAAAGCTCTTCTGTAGAACCGTACATAGCTTCGAAGTTGAAAATGCCTGCGTGTGCAATGAACGACTTGAAACGTCCATCGTGTACGCCAGCAAGGTGAAAAACGGAATAACCTCCGTAGCTTGCACCTATAGCACCAAGACGACGTTCGTCAACAAATGGTTCTTTGGCCAGCTCGTCGATAGCAGAGAAATAGTCGCGGATGTTTTGGCCGCCGTAATCTTTACTGATCTGGTCGTTCCATTTCTGGCCAAAAGAAGGTAGTCCCCGGCGGTTTGGAGCAACAATGATGTAGCCATTGGCAGCCATCATCTGGAAATTCCAACGGTAAGACCAGAACTGACTTACTGCACTTTGTGGACCTCCTTGACAGTAAAGAAGTGTTGGATATTTTTTCTTAGGGTCGAAGTTTGGCGGATAAATTACCCAAGTCAACATTTTCTTTTTGTCTGAAGTTGTGATCCAACGCTCTTCAACTTTACCCATTTTTACTTGTCCTAGTTCTGTCTTGTTGACATGGGTGATTTGTTCAGCTTTACCATCTGCAATTTTCACCTTAAACAGTTCTGTAGGCATTGACATCGACATGCGCGATGCAATCATGTGGCCATTGTTTAACTGAAAGCTTTTGTAGTTGTGTGTACCTTTAGTGATTTGGTTGAAATCGCCACTAGCAAGGTCCAAACTAAAGATCTGATAAGTAGCTTTAATGGCGCTGGTGAAGAATATCTTTTTGCTGTCTTTAGCCCATGTAAGATGGCCTGCGCTTTGATCGAATACGGCAGAGTAGTTTTTTATTTTCTGAGTTTGACGGTCATAAACAAAAATACGGTCTTTGTCTGCTTCGAAACCGTCGTGTTCCATGCTTGTCCATGCTATGTATTTTCCGTTAGGAGAATAAACAGGTGCTCTGTCATAACCCATGTGACCCTTTGAGATGTTTGTGGTTTCTCCCGTACGGATGTTGAAGATGTAGATGTCTGAGTTGGTGCTAAGGGCAAAGTCAATTCCGTATTTCTTTTTACATGTGTACGCAATTTCAGAATCGTTAGGGCTGAAAGCAATTTCTTCAATGCCACCCCAAGGCTTAAGTGGAGAATCCCACTTTTCGTTGGCCATGATGTCGATAGCATCCAATACTTCGCCGTTAACAGCGTCATAGTCCCCTAAGAAAATGTGGCTAAATTTTTCATCTGTCCAGTGGTCCCAGTGGCGAAACATCAGGTCGTCGATAATTTTTGCGCTAGTTTTAGGTAGGTCTTTATGAACGTCCGATGCTTTTTTTAGAACCTTAACGTCTTTTGTAAGAAGGATTTTGCTGCCATTGTGTCCAAGGCGGTATTCTTTTACCCCTTCAGTTCCTTTAATGATGCGTCTGTTTTTACCATTAACATCCATTTCGTGTAGCATAACCTTTCCGTCGCTTACAGCTTGGAATAGAATTTTCTTTCCGTCTGGACTCCACGATTCTCCCCATTCGCTGCTTGGGGTATTGGTGATCTGTGTCGATTCGTTCGACATTAGATTTAGCAGGTATAGATCACGGTTGCTTTTGTTTTGTTTTACGCTATAATATGAAACTCCATATAGAACGTATTGTTGGTCGGGGGAAATAACACCTCCGCTCAGACGGCCTAAATTCCAGAGTAGTTCAGGTGTCATTAAGCCATCTTTGACAGTAACGGTGTCGCGGACAAAAGTTACCTTTTTCTTTTCCTCAACTTTGTTGGTGTCGTTATTTTCCGACTGTTTACAAGCTCCTGCCAAAAGCAGTGCTGAAACAACTAGTAAGTAAATTCGCTTCATGGTATTTACATTAAATGATGAAATGCGGTGTTATTTGATTTCGTCTTCTATGTGCAGGTAACGGCGCAGAAAGAGAGTCCCGAAATAGAAGGGGACAGTGTCCGTTAATGCGGCGACTAATTTAAATACATAACCCGATAAAATATATATGATGAGTTGTGCGGTGATTTCTTTTTCTGGATCGATAGGTAATGCATGAGCATAAAAATGCGTTATGAGAATAACGGCTGTGGAATCTACTAGCTGAGAAATTAGGGTAGAAAAATTATTCCGTATCCAGAGGTGTTTGCCTTGGGTTAATTTTTTCAGCATGTGAAAAACCTGTACATCCACAAACTGAGCTGTAAGATAAGCGACCATTGATGCAGTAACGGCTCCAAACGTTAATTGCCGCATTCTGAAAAATGCCCAATCGGAAGATTCATAAGAGGCGATGTTCGGAAATGGAGGCATATTCTGGTAACCCGTCGCTGCATTATGAACTAAATGATCTGTTGGAGGAAGGATGCCGCCAAGCCACATGATGAAAACAACCCAAATATTGAGTAGTAAACCAATCCAGACAACAGAGTTTGCCCTACGGCGGCCATAAATTTCACTGATGAAATCTGTACATAGAAATGTGATAGGATAGGCAATTACGCCAATGGCAAACATAAAAGGTATGTGCAGCCCTCCAATGTTGAACGAGAGGTCTATAAACCGCGAAATGCCCAAAACATTTAGCAAACTAAGTGAGCCTAAAAACAAACCAGACAAGAGTATGAAAACAAATTCCCTACGTCTAGTAATTTTATCGTTGTGGTTGTTGAACATATAATGTTGGGTTGTGGTTGAAAAAAGAAGGAAAGATACATACTGTAAGTGGACAAAAGAAATTTGATCCTTCTGGAGAATGTAGCATCTAAGTATAGAATCGAGAATAAATAGGAACTGTTTTTGTTAGATGAAGTCAACGGGAGAGGTTGACTTTAAATCCATTGTATTAGCTAATGCCGAAATTCTCAATTGCCTTATGAATTCTAGTCTGGAAATATGAGATTTGAATATAGTAGACCTATGTTCATTTAGGCATTATAAAATTAATAATTAGCGATCTTAGTTTGGTTAGGTGCTGATTATCAGATGTGAGTCAATCCGTAGCTCATAATTAATAATGCTTTTAGGGTATTCATTTTCTGTTCTTACTAATTTGAAATGAAATTTCTTTTTCAAGATAGAAGAATGAAAGAGTGTTTGGTTTTGAGTTAATTTTTTAGTTATTAGATTGTTATGGTGTTTGAGTGGGAAATTGTATTTCTTTTTGATGCGCTTATCGAAACGAAAAGATAAAATGAGTAAATTTGATAGTATGGTTATTGCTACAATCCCATTTGGTTCTTTCATAAAAGAGTATTTTACTTTTTAATATTCGATGGTCTGGTTTTTATTTTAGATTGAAATATAGGTAGTTATAGTGTTATAGAACGGTTTTGTACCATGCTGATTTTCAGTAATCGAGTTAATGTTCCAGTTAAAAAACTTTTTGACCACCAGATATTCGTAAAAAATTGATCGTCAAGTAATAGAAAAAACTGTGAACAGCACTGCTCCGGAAAAAGTTCATGGAAATCTAATTTTTGTTTATGAAGAAGTGGCCAGTTAAACGTCAATTATATTTTATTGCTTCAGTGCCCGCACTTCTTGTGCTTTTTGCATTGATGTTGTTTTTCTATTCTGTTTTTGAGAGAATGTATAAAGAAAACGAAGAGAGGAACAAAGAGGTAATAGCTTCACTAGTGCCGTCCTATATGCGTATCAGTAATAAGCCTATTGATTACCTCCACGAGAAATATAATCAGACCTTAAAGAAGCATAGTTTACGTTTGCGCGAGTATGTAACAGATGTGGACAATCCGGATGAGTTGAATTTAAAAGAAATTAGCAATGAGCTATTTCCAGATGATAACCAAAACCTCGATATCTACCTGATAAACAGGGATGGAATTGTTACAAATACCACTTTCTCCCCAGATTCTGGACTTAATTTATTTTCTTACGGAACGGAGCATCGTTCTGTATATCAGCAGGTAATGCAGGTGGATACGTTTTGGGTTTTTGCTCCCATACGTGAGCAGCATTCTGGGCGTTTCCGAATGTTTACTTATATGCCCGATGAGAAGAAGCGGTTTATGATAGAATTGGGTGCATACACACCAGAAGTAGATTCTGTAGTTGCTTATATTGAGAGGAATACGGATAGAATTGTAAAGCTGTATCCAGAGATATCAGATATAGGAATACTTTATGGCCTTGACAAAGTGATGTACTTGAACAATAAGGTGAATCCCACTGAACTTGATGTCAAAATGTTTAATAAAGCTATTGTATCGAAAGGTTCGGAAGCAATTGTTGTTTCTACATCAAATTTCGAAATTCATTATGTACATGTTCCGAAGGAAGAACTGTCTCAGTTGGCCGAAACAGTTTTAGTACTGAAGTACGATAAGACAGTTTATCAGAGGCATCTGGGCGGTTTGCTGAGGCGATCGATGGTGGTGGTGGCATTGCTTGTGCTTATTGTTTTTGTGTTGGTATTGGTAAATTCGAAATGGATGTTGAAGCCAATCAATAATTTGGTTGGGGTAGTTCGTAGTATTGAAAAAGGAAATTGGAGTGTGAGGGCACAGAGCGAAGGGAGTTCTGAGATTCAATTTCTTTCTCGCCGGATTAATAATATGGCAGACCAGATTCAGGAAAGCTATCAGAAACTGGAACAAAAGGTGTCACAGCGAACAGAGACGATCAATCTGAAGAACAAGGAACTTGAAGAGCAGAAGCATGAACTTGAGCAACAGAATATCAATCTAAACGAAGCATTTCAGCGAATAGAACATCAGAAACAGGACATTGTAGCGGGAATCCGTGCAGCCGAACGCTTACAGCGTATTATTCTTCCCAAGGAGAATGATCTTTTTCAGCTTTTGAATGCGGCATTCATTGTTAATCTACCTAAAGATTATGTTAGCGGTGATTTCTATTGGGCTACAGAATTGGGAGGAAAAGCAGTTGTTGCTCTGGGTGACTGTACAGGACATGGTGTTTCTGGGGGCATATTGTCTATACTTGGCAATGAAATCTTCAATAAGACTGTGAAGGCTCAGGAACTTGTTGAGCCACATAGGATTCTCGAAGCTGTCGATGAGGGGCTCAAGCGAATGCTGAACCATAAAAGTACACTTCATTACAAGGATGGGATGGATTTGTCGGTTTGTGTTATCGACAAAGAAAATATGGTGTTGGAGTATGCAACTGCCAATTCGCGCATGTACTTTGCACGTAATAAAAATGTGGAGGAATTGAAAGGAGACAAACATTCAATTGGGGACGATGTGATTGCTAGAAGTAGTAGTAAGTTCCAAAAGTTTTCTATAGAACTTCATAAGGGAGATATGATCTATCTTACCTCAGATGGCTTTGCAGATCAATTTGGAGGGGAGAATAATAAGAAATTTACCCGCAAGAAATTACGTTTGTTACTTTCGGACATGTCAGCAAGACCAATAACGTTACAGAAACTTATGGCCGTTAGTCAGTTTGAAGATTGGAAAGGAAACAATTTTCAGGTTGATGATGTATTGATGATCGGTGTTCGAATTTAAAGATTGTGATATTGGGCCGGTATTTTACCAACCCAATTTATGGATCAATTTTGTTCGATCGACTCTGTTAATAATCAAGTAAGTAGTCAGTCTGGATTTATTCTACTACTAAGTTGTTGATCGGATGAATAAAGCAATATAAATAAGTCCGTGACCTTAAGAGAGAAAAAACAACACCAAATTAGAATAGTATCAAGAATTTCACTTCTCATATACAAAAGCATGCTCTGGAAAAAAATCAGTAATGAACTTTGGCTTGACTGAGCTCACTTCTTCACCTTCATAACAAATCGAGAAAAGATTTTATTGCCAGATGTGTTTCTGTAACCGCTTTCTTTAAATCATTATTAGTAATAACCACATCAAATTGTGGGGCATGAGAAAGTTCCTCTTGAGCTTTGGCGATGCGCCTGTCTATTTCCTGCGCGTTGTCGGTTGCACGTCCTTCTAGGCGTTTGCGAAGTTCCTCCACAGATGGTGGCTGAATAAAAATAGCAAGAGCTTTATCTCCGAATTTCTGTTTCAGATTAAGGCCTCCTTTTACATCTAAATCGAAAAGCACATGTTGTTGTTTTGCCCAAATTCGTTCCGGTTCGCTCTGCAATGTACCGTAATATCTACCTTGGTATACTTCTTCCCACTCAATAAATTCATCGTTTTTGATTCTTGTTTGGAACTCTTCTGTAGATAAAAAGTAATAGTCCTTTCCGTGAGTTTCCCCGTTTCTTGGATTTCTATTACAGGCCGATATGGAGAATTCAAGGGGATAATTCTCCTTCAGTATCTCTTTAATGATGGTAGTTTTTCCAGATCCGGACGGTGCCGAGAATATAATAAGTTTGCCCATGTTTATTTTTTCGCGCAAAAATATAAATATGGTTTAACTTAGCCTATCATAGGCTGATTAAACTTCTCTGTTTATATAGAGCTTTTGACAGGTTTTTTACTTTAAATGAAAATGAACTCAGGTTGTTTGACGTGAGTTCGAGTGTGTTTTTCGTTTAAAAAAACAAGCCCTTGTTGGTTCCTCTGGGAATTTTTTGTTAAAAAGAGGCCTAGGTTATCAGACAAAAATACTTTATAATAAAAAGAAACGTTCTGAACTTTATTTCGCGGAAAGAATTATTGAGGATACATTTAAGTCGATAATTGGGAATGCTCTTTTACTAAGTAGGTGTTTTAATAAAAATAGTGTTTATAAGATTGCTGAAAAGCAGTGTGATGTTGATTGTTTAAATAGCGCTACGTGTTTAATTTTGCAAAGGTGTTTTGAATATTCAATTTTGGGTGAGTACACAGATAAAATTAAGTTAGATTTATTTCTAGTCTAAGTGGCTGGTTGCTTAAAGGAAATAAGTATGAAATAAATAGGTCTGCGACCTTAGTTTAATTTGTTCGTTAATATTTAATAGCAATTGATTATTTGAGGAGGTATTTTTGTGTGGAACAAAAAATAAGCTTATCCTGCGTTGTATACCGAATTTTTATCCTCATGTACAAAAAGTATGTTTTGGTCTAAACTTATTTTTTCTGTTTCTCTTAGAGAAGGGTATTCATTTTTACGCATTTCGTCCCAACCCATTTTGTTATTTGAAAGTCATTTATTCAATTGTAGCAGGTTCGATTGTGAAAAAAGTAAACGATCATGAATTTGAGATTGTGAACTATATATACGAGAATTATCGAAATTCATCGGGAGTAACATCTTGGCGTAAAAGATAAACTAAAAATGGATAAAATGGCGGGGAGGAAGAATGTTATTGCTTTTTGCGTAAAGTTAAGTCAGTGAGTGTTTTAAGTATTGTATTCGCTCGTTTTAGAGATAAGTTTAGGAATTAAATTGGGGGCATTCCCTTAGATATATTAGTTATAACCGACACTTTTAGGTTTATTGTTTTGAAATCAGAGCAGTGATTTTTTAATATAATAGTCTGTGTGCTTATTTCAGATAAATGGATACCTAACTTAAATAGTTTTTTGTCGGGTCAACCTTGGGAGTTCAAAATTAAATCATTATTGTATGAAACGATTATTGTATGTGCTTTTTCTTTTGATCAGTTTACAATCTTTTGCTCATCTAGGGGAAAGAAGGATAGCATTGGTTATAGGAAATGGCGATTATCAGAATGACAAATCAATTCCCAGTGCTGCAAATGATGCGCAGTTGATGGCAGGTGCATTGGAAGGTCTAGGTTTTATGGTAATAAAGCACATAAATGCCGACAAAAAGCAAATAGAAGATGCTATTAAAGGGTTTTCAAAGTATTTGAAACATAATAACGTCGCTCTTGTTTATTACTCTGGGCACGGGGTTAATGCAAAGGGAAAAAATTATATTGTTCCGGTTGGGGCTCAGGTCGGTTCTGAAGCAGATATCGCTTCAAACTGTGTTTCTATGGATTTAATTATGGATAAACTCAAGGGGCACCCGGAAGCTATCAATATATTTATTGCAGATGTTTTTAGAGAACTACCTTACTTCAATGAGAAAAACCATGCATTTAAAGAAATGGCACCTCCCAATGGAACGTTGATTGCCTATTCTGCAGCAGAAGGCACTCCGTCTGCCGAGAGTGGTTCTAATTATGGTATTTACACAGAACAGCTTGTAAAACAAATACAGAAGCATCAGCCTATGGAAGAGGTGTTTCAAAAAGTAAGGGAGGGGATTATTGCAACAGGAAATACAATCCAGAAACCTAAAGAATGGATAGATCTGAACGGAAAATTTTATTTCAAAACGAATCCGCTTCAAAAATCGAAAGTAGGCCGTAACTCAGAAATCTATATTATTCCTAAAAGTGAAGAACCTGCGGTGCTGAGAGTTAATAGCACAATGAAAGGGCTTTTCTATTTGGGAAAACGACCATTGGGAAAATTTGATAAGAATAGTCTCTACACTTTGCCTAATATAGCTCCTGGTAAGTATACCCTAAAAATGAATAACTGGTCTACGGATATGATTTTAGAAGCTGGGAAGACCTACGAAATAACTACAGGGGATGTAAAAAAGCCTAATAACATTGTTGCTAAGGTTGTTGATAAAACAGGAGTAGAAATGGTGCCGATTCAAGGAGGCTCGTTTGTGATGGGGAGTGAAGATGGAGATAATGATGAAAAGCCAATGCACAAGGTTACCTTGGTTGACTTTAGCCTTAGCCGTACAGAAGTGACAAATGAGCAATATTGCCGTTTTCTGAATGATGTGAAATGTCCGGCAGATGGAAGAAAAGATCAAAAAGAATTCATCGATATGGACGACGAGGACGTGATGGTTTATTATGAAAACGGACAGTTTAAGCCAGTTGAAGGTAAAGAACACTTTCCTGCAGTGGAAGTTAGCTGGTTCGGAGCAGATGCATATTGTCGTTGGGCGGGCGGACGTCTCCCGACTGAGGCAGAATGGGAATATGCTGCAAGGGGTGGCAAGGAACAGAATGATTTTCTATTTTCTGGAAGTAACAAGATCAATGAAGTAGCTTGGTATGTCGAAAACTCTAAAATGGAAGGCTCTTATCAGGATTACAGTATTCGTCCAGTTGCCCAGAAGTCGCCCAATTCACTGGGACTATACGACATGTCGGGCAATGTGTGGGAATGGTGTGCAGATTGGTATGCTCCATATACTTCTAAATCTCAGGTGAACCCTAAAGGCCCAGAGAAGGGAAGGTATAAATCTTTGCGCGGAGGAAGTAGTCGTTTTGAGATTACACGTTGTAGGGTTGTTTACCGTTATAGCCGTACCCCAATGTATAGTAACGACGATCGCGGCTTCAGGCTTGCACGTGATGCTGCTAAGTAGAAGAAATAACTAATTATGAAGAAAAAGTACGTTACTGTAGATATGCATTAACGTACTTTTTTGTTTTAAGAGGTTGATTCTCAAAAGTAGGATGATGTGAGTATTGAAAACATGAGTCTATCTGCTTATTGTTATCCACAGTTTGAGCTAATTCTAAAGCTATCAATCTTGAATTTTTGAGATTATCATTTCCCATTCCGAAACTTTTTTAGGTTTTACAACATCACAAACGATTGAAGTTTTGAGCGATGTTGCAGGGTGTTTTGCCTTATGTTAATTTCAACGTCAAAAGTTTAATTAACAGAAGTTTAAAACCCTAAATGGACACAATGATGAGAGCTAATGTTTTTTTCTTGGCAGTAATTTTTTTTACAATGGCCTGCCAGCAGAACCAGCCCAAAGTCTTTGATAGGAAAGATTATGCAAATTACCCTACTTACGAGGGGAACGACTTGGGACTAGTTTACTCTCCTAAGAAATCCGTATTTAAAGTCTGGTCGCCAGTTGCAGATAAAATGCAGATAAAATTGTACGGGCAGCCATTGGCAGGTGAAGCTGAGCTGGTGAAACAGATGAAGCAGAATAATGGTGTATGGGAAGTAGTTTTTGATACAGACCTGAAAGGGAAGTATTATGTATTTCAGGTGTTTATGGATGGAAAATGGCTAGATGAAGTTCCAGACCCGTATGCAAAAGCAGTAGGGACAAATGGAAAACGAGCTCAAGTGATAGACTTGAAGGAAACAAATCCTAAAGGTTGGGAGCAGGACAAAGGAATAACGCTGAAGAGCAAAACTGATGTGGTGCTTTATGAATTGCATGTCCGCGATTTTTCTATTCATGAGAATTCGGGAATGAAAAATAAAGGGAAGTACCTTGCATTTACAGAGTCAGGAACGACGACAAGGGAAGGGATAAAAACAGGTATTGACCACATAAAGGAACTTGGAGCCACACACGTTCACTTAATCCCCGTGTTTGATAATTACTCAATCGATGAATCGAAATTAGAACAGCCTCAGTTCAATTGGGGATACGATCCACAGAATTACAATGCTCCAGAGGGAAGCTACTCGACTGACCCCGGTGATGGTGCAGTGCGCATTAAAGAGTTTAAGCAGATGGTGAAAGCTTTGCACGATAACGGATTGAGTGTAGTAATGGATGTTGTTTACAACCATACAGGAAAAACCATGGAGTCGAATTTTAATCAACTAGTTCCTTTTTATTATTACCGACAAAATCAGGAAGGTGGTTTTTCTAATGGATCGTGGTGCGGTAACGAGACTGCATCGGAACGGGCTATGATGCGCAAGTTTA
The DNA here is from genome assembly GCA_965230435.1 of Bacteroidales bacterium. Lineage (GTDB taxonomy): Bacteria > Bacteroidota > Bacteroidia > Bacteroidales > JBDKHP01 > JBDKHP01. Next base: position 2,879,177 of record CBDDLB010000006.1, on the reverse strand, counting down.
TGATAGAGTCGCTGGTTTATTGGACGGAAGAGTATCATATCGACGGTTTTCGTTTCGATCTGATGGGGAACCACGATATTGAAACTATGAACCTTATTAGTAAAGAACTTCACAGGATTAATCCTTCTGTGTTCCTTTATGGCGAAGGGTGGGGAGGGGATCCCAATACAATGCCGGATAGTTTACGTGCTGTGAAGATAAATGCAGCTCAACTGGATAAAATTGCAGTGTTTAGCGATGATATGCGCGATGGGTTGAAGGGGCATGTTTTTGATGAGAAAAAAACGGGCTTTGTGTCAGGATCAGATTCTCAAGAGGAGAGTATTAAGTTTGGGATTGTTGCTTCAACTCATCATCCCGAGGTGGATTACAACAAGGTCTTTTATGCTAAGGCTCCTTTTGCTAAAGAACCGTATCACACGATCAATTACTGCTCTGCACACGACAATCATACACTATGGGATAAGTTAGAAATTAGTAAGCCTGATGTTACAGAATCTGAACGTTTGAAGATGCACAAATTGGCAAATACAATTGTGCTGACATCACAAGGCGTCCCTTTTTTGCATGCAGGAGTTGAGTTTTTGCGTACAAAATATCACGACCATAATTCGTATCAGTCTCCAGACTCTATTAATTGGTTGGATTGGGAAAGAAAAGAGAAAAATATTGAAGTCTTCAATTACTATAAGCAATTGGTTTTTCTTCGAAAAGAGCACCCTGCTTTTCGAATGCCATCTGCCGAAATGATAAAAAAACATCTTCAATTTGAAAAAAGTGAAGATCATGTTGTTGCTTTTCAGATAATAGGGAATGCAAATGAAGATAAGTGGAAGAATATTTTTCTAGCATTTAATGGAGGAACCGAAAGCAAGAAGTTAAGCTTACCTGCTGGAAAATGGGATGTTGTTCTTAAAGACGGGGCGTTTGTTAAACAAGGGAATGTTGCGGGAGTTGTTGGACTGAATTCTTATTCTGCTTTGATTTTGAAACAGGAATAATATCACTTCAGGCTAGGAACATAAAAAAAGGAGGGTTTTTCACCCTCCTTTTTTATTTTTTGCCTAAACGATAAATTATTTGCTATAGATGTTGCTTGAGTTTCTATACCCAGGTCTGTTTCTGTACCAGTCGCGGTATATTGTACCACTTGACTCAGCCCATTTTGCAAAATGAAGGTGAGCTTCAGTAATATCAACTTTTTCGTACGGGTAAGCAAATGGAGCAGGAATGTTCAATGCCCATGGCAAGTTGCGATCAGATAGATATGATCTGCGTTTTGTCATATCTGAGTCATCATCTAATGTACCCCAAAGTTCTTCATTTGCTAAGTCAGAAGGTGGATAGTTTGGTAAGTGAACTTCTGCAAAGCGTTTTTCGTCTTTGTGGTTAACAATCATAAATGGATTGTATGGAGGAAGACCCAGTGTACGGATTGGGATGAATTTCGTGAACTCAATTGTAATTGTTTTTGATACAGGTTTAGAGTACTCAGACCCTTTTGATGTATTAACAAATACCCCACTTTTCCAAGGAAGAATGTCGTACGCATCATCGAATACAGGAACAACAGCCATAGACTGCCCTTTCTCTGTACCGTTAGGTGCAACATTTAGATAATCATGTTTAAGTACAGCTCCATCTACGCTTTTAACCAAGTTCGCAGGAACAGGGAATTGAATAGCAAAACCATTGTGGAAGCTAGCACCGATTGCATATACTGTATATTTAAGTTTCAATTTCTTGATGTACTTACCACAGTAATCAGTGTACAATTTGTATTTATAATCAATAACAAGGTCGTTGAAGTCATAGTCACCTTTCGATGGCCAAAGATCTTCATAAGCTAATGTACCTGAGTTGAAATAGCAATAATTATCTTCTTCCTCTTCTTCCTCTTCTTCTTCAGGATCGTCTACGTCTTCTAGGTCTGTGTCATCAACAGCGTCGAAAGGAAGTACTTTCGTGTAGAATGTAGCATCGTTAAAGTCATGGTCACATGATTGAGAGTCGCGGTTAAGGTCTTCGAAACCTAGTAGCAGGAGTTCTCTTTTCTTGTCGAATAATAGAACGTTGTGGCGTTTGTTCTCACCTTTCTCAATGTTGAGCTTCTCGTTTGAGTATACAGTACGATTATTTGCGTTTACACTATATGATTTTTGATCCCATGCGTTAGCGATTAGGAACCATGCAACAACAGTATTTGCAGGGAATTTGTCCTCATATCTTTGTTTTGCTTCGTTCCAGTAACGCAGTTGTATTTTGTCTCCAGGAACTAGATCCCCTTTTTTGTCATGTCCTAAAGATGTATTTGGGAACGCAATAATATGCTTCTTGATGTCTGCTTTTGAGCTTGGCTCTTGTCCTACAGGGTAAGTGTAGTAACCTACAGAGTTTTTGTAGTCAGCACCTTCGTGAACAAACGTTAACCAAACTTGAGCTTCTTTCTTAAGAATAAGGTTTGGTTCAGCATCTTTAGCAATGTATTCTTTATGGTGTTTTGCAACAGAAACTCTTTCTGGCAAAGAGTTCGAAACGGTAGCTAAGAAAGAGGCATCCAGTACGTCGCCCGGTTTAGCAAGCTTACTTGGAACTCCATACCAGTTGTAGCTAGATAGAAACTTAAACGATGAGCTGTTCTTTTTAAGTGTAACTATTTCTGCATCTTTATGAATTTGTTTTCCACCAATATTAAGGCTGAATTCATTACGTCCCTCAGAATCAACTTCGATAACAGTTGGTAAACTAGGGTAAGTTGGGCATACATATAGTTTTTCTGTAGCTTTACTTACTAGGATTTGAGTACTCAGTTTTCCTTGTTCATCAGTAGCTCCCTTGAACAATGGACCAACTTCTTTGGCTTCATCAGTTAGTGTTCCTTCTTCGTTGAACGGGTTGAAGGCATAGATGCTAAAAGATGCTCCTGTCAGTGGACTGTCGTCATTTGTTTTTGCTGTTAATTTAAATTCAGCTTCAGTCTGCATTTGCCAGTCGAAATGCTCTGAAACTTTAAGGTTCTCAATGCCTTTGTTTTCTTTGGGGCCTTGCGATGGGACTTTGTTTTCACAGCTCGTGAACCCTATGCCAAGGAGGGCTGCAATGCCTAAAGCTTTAAAAAAATTGTTTCTTTTCATTTTTGTTGGTCTTGAGTTGACTTTAATTTAGTTGATTTTTTTATAGAAGTCTTCAAAAAAGTTATTTGTGGGCAATAGTTTATATATAAATCTGTACGCCACTGTTAAATTGATAATTACTGATTCCCAATTTGTTGTGCGTTTGATATGGTTTAAACTCAATAACTATTCTTGTTTCTTCTGATAATAACTTGTGAACCAAGCAACGGCATTTCTCTTACATGTATTTTCCCTGCGATAATGCAGGACAAAAGTGGAAATCATTTTTCAATTGACACAAGCCTGTTTTTGAATATAACGTACTGTTGTAGGTTTATTGTATATTTTCTGTTTTACCTTTTTTTGAGTTTTTTGAGCTGGCTTTTGAGTAACAAAAATAGTTAATATTTTTAACAATTAGTTATGTAAGGATAGTTTATGTTTATTTTTGTGATTGTTTGTTTGTGCTAAATTTTAGGTAAACAAGAACAACTTGATAAAAAGAAACAAAACCTCTGGATGGTGTTTTTCGTTGATATAAAGATGGATATACTGGATTTTTACTTCAGGAAATGAGCCGTTTTTTGAGGATATGCCTTTAGTAATAAGAAATGAAATAGAAAGAGTTTGGTATGAATATTTGTTTTTGTTTCAATTTGTTGATGTGTAGCAGTTTAAGTGTAGGTGGCTTTTTTGTACAGAGGTAGTATGCCCGTTTTGCATGGAATGATTAAAAGAATTGAATAGTCTAAATGTGAAAAAACTGAAAGGCAGTTTATGTAGAAAGTTATTGCCTTTTGGGTGGATGTCTTTATTCGATAGTTTTATACATGTAATGTTTTCATTGTGAAATGGCTGCCCACCGCCCCAAAACAAGAAGTCCCAAAATGTGAGTGTTTTTAATAGTATCGTATTGATATAAGCTTTTCAGTAAATAAGGTCTCTTCATCGGGAAATAGGGGCATTTCGAGCGAACATTACATGTATAATACTACCTTTTATTCTAATGGCAGCTCATACCGCCCTCTTCTGTTTTTTCTTCTTTATGAGTCCCTATTGTGTGTCTTTTTTCGTGAATCTTCTTTGCATTTTTAATATTGAGGACTTTTTCTGGTGGACTCAGATATGGAATTTGAAGGCCAAGTCCCCTTACAACGAAAAGTCCACCTATCAGGATCATCATTACTGGAATTGCTTTGGAAAGTCTTTGGCGCATTTGGCCTGTAAGTACATTTCCTAATAATGGAATAGCAAACATTATCGGCATTGTGCCTAGGCCGAAGAGTGCCATATACAATGCTCCCATCAGAACGTTACCGGATGCAATGGCTCCAACAATAGCAAAATAAACTAGTCCACAGGGTAAGATGCCGTTCAGTAAACCAATAAAAAATAACGACGAGTATGAAGCTTGAGAGAAAAGCTGACGAAGTTGTTGTTTTAACTTTCCAACAAACCTGAAAGCACCTTTTTCTATTTCAAAAGGGTTTTTAAATAAAGAAGGGAAAAGAACAATCAGTATCATTAGCACTCCCATAATAATGGAAAGCCATTGCTGAAAACCGGCAAGCACTACTCCTTGACCAACCAGGCCAAAGAAAGCGCCCAGAAGGGCATAAGTGATTGTTCTTCCTAAGTTATATAGAATTGATCCCCACAGGCGTTTTATCCAAGAAGTTCGGTCGAGTGGGAGGGCTATAGCGATTGGACCGCACATTCCCGCGCAGTGAAAGTTACCAACTAAGCCCATCATAAAAGCTGTCCAGAGCATATTTTAAATTGTGAATTATTTGATTCTTGTGTTTATTTCCTGATAATATGAATTTTCATTGTTGTTCCAATCTACTTTGAGGATATAGCGGCCTTGGACAAAGCTTTTTGTTGCTATTTTTTGTTGGCCGTTGCTATCCAGTGCCAGGTTGAACTGTTGGTCTAGTTTGTAGTTTTCTATGTGCGAAAAGTGTAGCGTGCCTTTTGTTGTTGAAGAAAAGGAAGCTTCGGGAAACTGAACCGTTATGGTTCCTTCTATTTGCTTTATGCCTATTTTCGAGGATAGCGATTGAGCATTGCGTTTCTTCACAATCTGTTGTTCGTATGTTATTCCCTTAGGATAATAATCTTTTTCTACCAAGTTAACCTGTTGTGTTGTAGTGAAAAACACAAACGATAGAATAGCTATAAGAAATATGCTTAAAAAAATGGCCAGACCCCAGCCCCAATTGAGTTTCATTGTTATTAGCTTACAAGTTGATTAAAATGGCCCGATGAATGATAATTTTACATCTTCTATTTTCTCTGGGCCAGAGTAAATGCCTAATTCAATTTCTGCTTTTGAATTTATTTTATCCCGATCTATAATCACAAAGAAAACACCTTCTCTTATTTCTCCACCTTTAACAGTTATCTGATTGGAGCCAACAAGCTTAATTGTGCCGGAGTGCGAAAGCATTTTTATTTGTATCGGCATGGTATCGTTCGTTTTGTTTACGAACTTGTAGTTGTACATATTGCTGATCTGGTTGTTCGGTTGCTCTTGATAAACTGTATTGTAGGTTCGGACAATGATTGATTCTACTTTACTTTTCGTGAGCAGCAGCGTTGAGAAAATAATAATCAGTACGCCAAGAACTACCATGTAGGCTATGTTACGGGCTGTGAATTTGAATTTTTGTCCAGTTTCTACTCCTTTTTGAGAATCGAAACGGATAAGCCCTGTTGGCATTTCAACACTTGCCATAACAGTATTGCATTCGTCGATGCAGGCAGTACAGTTGATGCATTCGAGTTGGTTTCCATCGCGGATATCGATACCTGTCGGGCAAACCTGCACACAGCGCCTACAGTCTATACAATCGCCCTTTTTAACCTCTTCTCGGTTTTCATTTTTTCGGAAACGTCCACGTTCTTCGCCCCTTTTGAAGTCGTAAGTGACAGCTATGGAGTTCGAATCCAGCAAAACCCCTTGAAGACGTCCATATGGACAAACCAATGTACACACTTGTTCGCGAAAGAAGGCAAACACAAAGTAGAACACTCCCGAAAAGATGATCATAGCAGTGAGGCCTGCTACATGATTGGCTGGATTATCTGTTATAATTTCTTTTAGCTGATCTACACCAATGATATAGGAAAGGAATACATTTGAAATGAGAAAAGCAATTCCGTAAAAGATAGCGTGTTTACTTCCTTTCTTTACCAGCTTCTCGGTGTTCCATTCTTGAGATTTTAGTTTTTTCTGAGCAGCAGGGTTACCTTCGATCCAATATTCGATCTGGCGATAGATGAATTCCATAAAAATGGTCTGAGGGCATGCCCATCCGCACCATAGCCGCCCGAAAACGACAGTGAATAGAATGATGAAAACCAGAAGTGTGATCATGGCTAGAAATGCCAAATGAAAATCCTGAGGAAAGAACTGTGCTCCGAAGATGATGAACTTTCTTTCAATGACGTTGAAGAGCAGTAAAGGTTCTCCTTCTACTTTCAAAAATGGAGTACCAAATAAAATAAGCAATAGAAAATATGCCAGGATTCTGCGGTAGCTGGTAAGTTTACCGTTGGGGGCTTTGGCAAAAATCCATTTACGTCTGCCTTTGGCATCAACAGTCGCTAAACGGTCTCTATAGCTGGCTTCTTCTTTGTTATCGATGATAGCACCCATGTTGTCTCTGATAGGTGAGGAAGAAAAAATAGCACTGGCCTATTTCTCCTATCTCACGAGGTTAATGTCGTAAATAAATTTATGAGAATATTCCCGTTTTGACAAGCCTTACTGGAAAACGGTTTAATGAAAAAGGTCGAGACAGCCCGACCTTCTTCATTAGTATGTCTTGAGTATTTACTGTCGTTTGAATTCTTTTCCTTCTGCAGCTTTGGCTCCAGCTTCAGGTGTGGTTCCATACAGTTTTGTTAGCATATAGCTGGTTACTTGAAGCATTTGTTTTGGAGAAAGTTGATCTTTCCAGGCAATCATACCTTTTGCGGGCACCCCAAGTTTTACAGTGCGGTACACCTCTTCGTTGGTTCCTCCGTGAATCCAGAAGTCGTCTGTGAGGTTTGGGCCAACAAGACCGCCGCCGTCTGTTTTGTGACAAGCAACACAATTTTTTGTGTAGATTTCCAATCCGGCAGAGATGTCAACATCGGCAGTTAGCAGGGCAATATTGTTTTCATCGATTTCCGATTTCGGTTTACTGGCTTCGGCAGTTTTCATTTCTATAGCATATTCCTCAGCAGAAAGTGGAGCCTTTTTCAGTACATGATAGCGGACAAGGTAGATACCGGAAAATAGGATAGTGAGATAAAACATCCACACCCACCATGGAGGCAGGTCGTTATCCAGTTCGCGGATTCCATCGAAACCATGATCGTCGAGAAGTATCTCCTCTTCGTCTTCCCAAACATCAACTTTTTTATTTTCGTCCATGATTTTATTCTTTTTCTTGATTTAGAACAACACGGTCTGCCACTTGTCCTGCTTTATCTGTTTCCCACATATCTTGCTCTTCCAAAGCGAAATGTTCCATTTGGCGCATTTTAGTTTTTTTTCTAGAAGCTACATATAGCCCCATTCCAGTAAAAAAAGCGAAGAAGATAACGAGCGAGATGATAGGGAAAATTTCTATCCCCTCAATTTCGCTCATTATGTAACTGGCCATTTTCATCCTAAAGGTGAATTATGAATTATTAATAATCCTAAAGTTGAGCTGTTACAGTTCATTTGGAAAATAGGCGAATGAACTGTAACAGTTAGAAACGGGTTACTGATTATTCTGAAATGTCCCGTCCCAAACGCATCAAATAAGCAATTAGCGCAACAATTTCTTTGTTCTTGTCGGCATCTTTTATCCCTTGAGCTTTTAGGTCAGCTTCGATTCGTTTGGCCTGATTCAGTAGCAGTTCTTCTGCGTTTCTGATTTCGTCGTCCGAATATGGTACGCCAAGGGCCTTCATTGCAGATAGTTTGCCTTCTATGTTGGAATAATCAAGATCATCCGTTATCATCCAAGGGTAAGGAGGCATGATTGACTGAGAATTCATTTTCTGAGGATCAAGCATGTGATTATAATGCCATGATGCCGTTTTGAACATCTTGCCACCTACTACACCTTCGCGGTGAAGGTCTGGCCCTGTGCGTTTCGACCCCCATTGGAACGGTCGGTCGTAGACAAATTCACCAGGTTTGGAGTATTGTCCATAGCGTTCTGTTTCTGAGCGGAACGGGCGAACCATTTGCGAGTGGCATGTGTAACAGCCTTCGCGGACGTATATGTCCCTACCTTCTAATTCTAGAGGGGTGTATGGTTTAACAGAAGCAATAGTCGGAATGTTGGACTTTACCATAAAAGTAGGAATAAGTTCAATCAGACCACCAATAAGGATTGCAACAGTTGCCCATATTGTCATTTGGATAGGGCGACGTTCGAACCAACTGTGCCAATGTGCTTTCTGTTCAGCTTTGAGAGCTTCTGGCGATTCAACTTTACGAGGTGGTGCTTGTGCTTCTTCTTCTGCAAGGAAATTGCCTTGTTGCATGGTTTTGATGTAGTTATACACACCCACCAGAACACCTACAATATAAAGTACACCTCCAATTGCCCTAACTCCATACATTGGAAGGAGTTGAGTAACTGTTTCTAGGAAGTTGGGATATTTCAAGAATCCGTCTGCTGTGAATTCTTTCCACATCAGGGTTTGAGTGATACCGGCCCAATACAGTGGAATTGCATAGAAAATAATACCAAGTGTTGCTACCCAGAAGTGTACATTGGCTAATTTCTCTGAGTATAATTTTGTGCGGAAAAGGCGCGGCAACAACCAGTATAGCATTCCGAATGTCATAAAGCCGTTCCAGCCAAGGGTTCCAATGTGCACGTGGCCGATAGTCCAGTCTGTGTAGTGAGTTAGTGCATTTACCGACTTGATCGACATCATTGGGCCTTCGAAAGTGGACATGCCATAAGCGGTAACGGCCACAACCAAAAATTTCAATGTGGCACTATCGCGAACACGATCCCAAGCTCCACGGAGGGTTAGAAGACCGTTGAGCATACCTCCCCACGATGGTGCGATCAGCATAATTGAAAATACGGTTCCTAGCGACTGAGCCCAGTCTGGAAGCGCAGTATAGAGCAGGTGGTGAGGGCCAGCCCATATGTAGATAAAAATCAGTGCCCAGAAGTGGATGATTGAAAGTCGGTATGAGTAAACAGGGCGGTTCGCTGCTTTGGGTAGATAATAATACATAATGCCCAGATAGGGTGTAGTAAGAAAAAAGGCGACTGCGTTGTGCCCATACCACCACTGAACCAGCGCGTCTTGAACGCCAGCATAGATAGGGTAAGATTTTAGGAAAGAAACAGGAAGCTCAAGATTATTTACAACATGAAGAACTGCTACTGTAACCCAAGTGGCGATATAAAACCAGATAGCAACGTAAATGTGCGATGTGCGGCGTTTTACAAGTGTCATTAGCATATTTATACCAAAGATTACCCACACTACAGCAATTGCCAAATCGATAGGCCATTCCAATTCGGCATATTCACGGCTCGATGTGATACCTAAGGGAAGTGTAATTGCAGCAGCAACAATAATCAGCTGCCAGCCCCAGAAATGAATTTTTCCCAACAGATCGCTATACATGCGAGCTTTTACAAGCCGTGGGACTGAATAATAGACTCCCGTGAAAATTCCGTTGCCAACAAATGCAAAAATTGCCGCATTGGTGTGCAACGGTCGCAAACGGCTGAATGTGGTGTAGGGAAGACCAAAGTTTAATTCGGGAAAAACAAGCTGGAGAGCAATCCATACTCCTGCCAGCAGCCCTACTACACCCCATAGGATTGTTGCATAAGCAAAATTGCGCACAATCGTGTTGTTGTAGTAATACTTCTCAAGCTCCATAAAGACAATGATTTACTTGGTTTTAGGATTAAGCATATAGAAATGTTCTGGTTGGTTAATAGCCACCAGAATGTAATAAGATCACAGATCTGTTTGTTCGGAGCTGCCTTGTGCCATATACTGGCGCAGAATCAACACCTGAATTTTCGCATACATTGCGGCTTCTACTTGCTGTATAAATGTCCGATTTTTTTAACATTTTCAAAAACAGTTCTTCAGTTATCTTCTATTTTATCGCAAAGGGAATATTTACATCAAAAGATGCTTATATCCTAGATGAGAGTGAAGAAATACTTTTGATTCTAAATAAAGATTTGTCTTTCTACTTTTTTTTCTCTTCTACTTCGTCGTCAAAAAGAATGCGGACAGAAGGTGAATAATCGTCATCGTATTGTCCTGTTTTTATTGACCACAAGAATGCAGCAAGAAAGCCAAGTGCGACAATTAAGCTGATAGCTATCAGTATGTAAATTGCGCTCATATGTTGTAAATTTTAGCAAATATATACATTTGAACGATTATTCAAGCATCTCAATGCCGAAATGCAATAATCGAATCAACTGTTGCGTCAACCTTTCAAAATTAGCCATCAAGTTTCCTTTTCGCAAGATAATGAGTGCTCAATGTAACAAATGCTACAACTGTAACCGAACTGATAGGCATAAGAATAGCAGCTACAATAGGTGATAATTGTCCAGAAACAGCAAATGATAGCCCTATGATGTTGTACAGAAATGAAATTCCATAGCTGATTTTAACAATTGAAAGGCTAGTTCTTGAAAAACGGATAAAGTCAGCAAGTTTATTAAATTGTTTCGATTCTAAAATGGCATCGCAGGCAGGAGAGAAGTGATATACATTATCAGCTATTGAAATTCCGGTGTTGCTTTCGTTCAGTGCTCCAGCGTCGTTCAGTCCATCGCCGATCATCAATACGTTTTCTCCTTTTTCCTTCAGCTTGCGTATGAAATTCAGTTTATTGTCTGGTTTTTGATTGAAATTCAGTTTCTCAGAAGTTGAAAAAAATTGTAGGAGATTTTCTTTTTCTCCTTCGTTGTCACCAGTTAAAAGATAAAGTTGATAGCGTTTCTCTAGAGAATCTATTGTTTTTTTTAAGCCTGGGCGGTATTTATTTTCAACCTTAAAATATCCTAGCTGTTTTTCATTTTCAGAAACAAAAACTTTTGTAGCCAATCCGTTTTCTATGTTGTGTTGGCCTGTCACGAACTTCTCTGCCCCGATTTTATATTTTATACTGTCGATTTCCGCCTCTATGCCTTGCGCCATACTTTCTTTGTAGTTTTCTACAGCATAGAAATCATCACCTCCGATAGTTCCCGATACGGCAACGCTCATTGGATGAGTAGAGTGGCGTGCAATCGATTTAATCCGTAATAATTGATTTGGATTCAGTTCCTCACCGTTGAACTTTGCAGATACTGCATTACTTTGAGTGATCGTTCCTGTTTTGTCGAAAACAATGCTCGACAATTTGGTCAGTTTTTCTACAACTTCTACTTTTTTCAAGTAAAAACCTTTCCTACCGAAAATTCGCATCGTGGTGCCAAAACTAAAAGGAAGCGAAAGAGCAAGGGCGCAAGGGCAGGCCACAATAAGAACGGCGGTGAATGCCGGGATTGCTTTGTTGCTATCGCTCACAAACCAGTACAGGCCTGTAATTATGGCAAGTATTAAGATTGACAAGGTGAAGTATTGGCTTACTTTGTCAACAATCGATGTGAGTCGCGATTGTTCTTTTGCCTGACCATCTTGATTCCAAAGCTGAGTGAGATAACTTTGCTCAACTTCTTTTTGTATTTCCAACTCTATGCTACTGCCTTTTTGTCGTCCGCCAGCAAAGATTGTATCGTCAATTGCTTTGCGTACTGGTGTTGCTTCGCCCGTTACAAAGCTAAAATCGATATTTGCCAGTCCTTTTTTCAATTGGGCATCGGCAGGGATCAGTTCTTGATTACGGACTAAAATCCGATCTCCCTTTTTTAATTTTTTTAGGGGAATGATTTCTTCTTTTCCTTCAGTAATGCGTGTTACTGCTATTGGGAAGTAGGACTTATAATCGCGCTCGAAAGAAAGTGCCTGATAGGTTTTGTTCTGATACCACTTGCCTACCAATAGAAAGAAGAGCAGGCCGGCCAGTGAGTCTGCATATCCAGCTCCTGTTTGCGTTACAACTTCGTAGGCAGTTCTTAGAAAGAGTACGATAATGCCTATGGCTATGGGCACGTCAATGTTTATATGTTTGTGAAGAAGTCCCTTCCAAGCTGAAATGTAGTAGTCGTTGGCTGAATAGAAAGCTACAGGAATGGATAAGATAAGGTTTAGCCAACTGAAAGCGATTGGAAAATTTGCATGGGTAAATTGTCCTCCAGATAGGTATTCTGGAAAACTCATTAACATAATGTTCCCAAAGGCAAAACCTGTAATCCCAATTTGGTAGTAGAGTTTTTTATTGGTTTTGCTGGCGTCTTTTTCAGTATCTTCCAATGAAATTTTTGGAGGGTAACCAACAGAATCTAACAGTTCGGCCAAACGACGAAGTGATATCTCATTTTTCCGAAAAGTTATAAAAACAGTTTTTTTAACAAAATTGACAGTTGAAATGCTGATGTTCTTATCTAGACGTTGCATGTTTTCCAACAGCCAGATGCACGATGCACAATGAATGTTGGGGACAAAAAAACTGACTTTGGCAATTTGTCCGTCGTCAAAGTCGAGGAGCTGTTGTTGGATTTCTTCTGTGTCGAGGTAGGCGTATTTGTCGCCTATTCGTTCTTGATCTATTTTAGTTCCAGGAGAGTTTTCCAGTTCATAGTACTTATAGAGTTCGCCATCGCCAAGAATCTGATAAACAGACTTGCACCCATGGCAGCAGAAGTTCTTGTTGTTGAATACAACAGGATGCCGACCACAGTCTTCTCCACAATGATAGCATTTAGGGTTTTCCATTGATAAGTTGCGAATTCTACACAAAGGTAGAATAAAAATGGAAAACCGCATCTTTTGTTCTTAAAGATGCGGTATGCTACAATCTTGAGACTGCAATGTTTTTAGAAGTTTGTTGTAATTCCAAGAGTAAAACCAGTATAAGCAGGAACCATACGGCAAACTCCTCCCACACAAAGTAGACCTTCGCGTTGACGTCCATAGCTTAAGAGGATGCGCGTGCTTCCCTTTGTGTAGCTACCTCCACCAGAGTAATAATGTATAGGTTCTTCATGGCCGTAGTTGTACATGTCTGCAACAAACACTGTCCAATGTGGAGCAAACCCAAATTCCAGAGTGCCAGAGGCCCAATTTTCATGATCTTGTTTTGTCCATAGGTGCTGAAGTTCCAAGCGGACAGAATTTTTACGACTTATTTTATAGAGAAGATCTGTTGCAACAATGTCTGCTTTTACAATTGGATAACTACCTCCTTCTAGGCGACCCTTATCGTATTCTAAGTTAATGTAGGCCAATTCCGATTTGAACTTTTTCGACCACTTTCTGGAAATTTCAACATTGATATCCTGATAAAGTTTGTGGTTGCCAACCGCAAAATAATCAGACTCGAAACCTGTCTTGTCGTTGTAAGATGTGACTTTTAAGTTGTAATATGCAGACGCATTCACAAGGATACTCATTCCATATTTCCCTCCAATTGTAGATTTTCGTTTGAACAGGTAGCTCAACTGAGCCTGCCCCCCAATTTCGCCATTGGCCTGAGTAGCGTAGGGATAAATATTGGCCAATGAATAGCGGTGCTGGCGAGTGAGAGCAGGAAGATAGTTGATCGAAGAAAATGTTTCAACAGCCTCACGCTCCGAGCGGAAATCTATATTCTCTAGCCGACGACCAGTTAGGTTGATTCCAACCGGCCCTTTGCTAAAGCCTGTTTCTATAAGAAGGGCATTGCCCTCTTTGTACTTATATTCATTATTTTCATTAGGGTCTGTGCTTTTGTGAACGTATTCCATTGAGAAATTGAATGCACCTGTGTTTAGCGTCATTCTTCCCGCGTGAGCATCTACAGCTTCGGGAAAATCAGTTTCGGGGCCAGTATATACTTCGTATCGGTTGACGAAACTTCCTCCAAATGCAAGGTTAACATTTTCCCAACCAACAAAGTCGGCAATGCTGAATTCAGCATCGGCACCGCGGACATAGCCATCGCCGTTTTCCAAATATTTTCGTTGTTTACCATAGAGGCCTTTAATGCGAATGCCTTTGATCGGGGTAAGCTGAATGTTGGCACCATCAAACGCTGTATTTATACCCAGTTGCCTGTCTTCGTAGGTTCTAAGGATAAGGCCACTGCCAAACTGTTCGTAGTAATTACCAAGAGTGATTCCTATCCAGTCGTTCTTATAACTGGCATATCTAAAAACAAGGGCATTACCATTGTATCTGTTCGAAAAACCTTGCATAGCTGGCAAATAAGCTTCGTATTGCGCACCTGCGCTGAACTTCCCAATCTTGTATTTCAGTGTAAGATAAGAGTTGGAGCCAATCTTGTCACTTGGAGCTTGAGCGCCTGTTCCTTCGTCGTCGCGGTAGAGTGCAGAAGACGATTCCATACTACCTGAAAGCTGGCCTTTTTTTAGATTGAGTTGCTGAGCAAGTGGTGACAGTGGAAGCAGAATAATGAAAAAAAGAAATAACCTAAACATTGATGGACGTTTGAAAAATTAAGTTGGTGCAGTAATTTACGTGATTCTGCAATATATTAAATGATGCATTCAGGACTGCCATAACAGAGATATGCTGTTATGGCCTTTTTTTAATATAGCTCTTTGATTTAAAGTTTGCTATGTTCTTTGATCACCTCGTAAAGTTCCTCTTCAGCTCCAGGAGTGTACCCCGAATGTTTCCAAACGATTTCCCCTTTTTTGTTTAAAACAAGTGTATAAGGAACAGAAACTACATTCAGAGCCTGTTTTAGTTTGTGCTCATCGTCGGAGTAGACATCGTATTCCCATCCACGGCCATTTACAAAAGAGGTCAGTTTAGAACTCGAACGCGGGTCATCAATAGAGATGGCACAGATATTTACCCCTGTTTCCTCTTTTAATTCTTCGTAAGAGTCCATTATGGTCTCAAGTTCCAGTATGCAGGGCTTACACCACATGGCCCAAAAACTGATGACCGTTACACCGTTGGGGTTCAGTATTTTCTGAACGTCGATGTGTTTACCGTTTGTTTTCTTTATAGATACTTTAGGTAGTTTCTCTTGTGCCGATAAGCTAAATGTGATTGATAGTAAGAGTACTAATGAAGTTGCGATACTTTTCATGGTTTACACTTTTAAAGTTGAATATGAACCGTAAGGAACTATGCGTTACTTCCCCGTTGATCTGAGTAGCCGCAATGATAGTAAAGAATACGGATATCCGTTAAAAAAATTGTGCTTCTTACTTTTAAAATAGGCAGGTTGTTTTTTTCTTTTTTTTGACAGGAAGGGACAATAATAGAAAAGGGTAACGAGTTAAATAGAATGCATTTCGGATCTGTTTGTTGTTTATTGAATTATCAACATTCAGTTTAATATTAAAAATTACTTTTATTTCACTTAAAAAGTTAGTTATGAAGCATCTAAGTTGGCTTATGATAGCCGTATTTTCGTTTTCACTTCTATGGTCTTGCGATAAGAATGAGGACGACGAAATGGAAAAGGTTTTTCTTACTGCAGATAAAGATGAAGCTATAGCAGACGGAAAGGATGTTGTGACATTGAAATTGGTTACAGAACTTGGTGATGATGTTACTGCCGGGGCTACTTTTTATCAAGGAGAATCGAAGTTGGAAGGAGCGACTTTCTCTACTGAAAAAGAAGGAAGTTTGACTTTCCACGCAGAGTATCTTAGTGTGAAATCAGATGAAGTAAGTGTTCTTTTCAAAGCTCCAGTTGATGGTGGTGACACAGGTGGCGATACAGGTGGTGACACAGGCGGTGATACTGGTGGCGACACAGGCGGTGATACTGGTGGCGACACAGGTGGTGATACTGGTGGCGACACAGGATCTGGAGATGTGAAAGAAAGTTATGTAAGAAATATTCTTATCGAAGATTATACAGGAACTTGGTGTGGTTGGTGTCCGCGTGTAGCATATAAACTTGAAAAAATAACAAAAAATGATCCAAGGGTTATTGCAGTTGGTATTCATGTAAACGATGCTATGGCTTTTGCTAAAGTGGGTTCACTTACAAGTCATTTCGGCGTGAAAGGGTATCCTACAGCATTGATTAATCAGGACAAAAAATGGGATGAAAGACAAGGAATGATTGATAAATATTTATCAGATTCAAAAAGTGCTATTGGCATCAATATCAAAACAGACCTTAGTGGAGCCGAGTTGAATACAAATATTGACATTGCAGTTGCTTCTGACGTAACATCTCAGATGAAACTTGTAGTTTATGTTTTGGAGAATGGGATTGTTGAGGCTCAGAAGAACTTCTTGGAAGATGGGAAAGGAAAATGGATTGATGATTTTGTTCATAACCATGTATTGCGTGCTACACTTACTGATTTGTTCGGAAACAAAATTCCAGAAGAATATAATACAAAAGGGAAAGTTTACAGCGAAACCTTTAAGTACAAGATACCGAAGTCATACAATAAAGACAAAATGGAACTTGTTGCGTTTGTTGTTGATAAGGATGGAGATGTGTTGAATGTTCAGCATGTTAAGTTCGGAGGAACTAAAGTTGCCGAATAAGCCAACTTCCATGACCTATTAGATTTTATGTTTTTATCAAATAGCCCTTAGATCAATTGAGATTTAAGGGCTTTTTTGAACTTATTCTCTTTAATTGCCGACTATTATAGTCAGTTCTTCTTTCTTTCAATTTATTTCGAATTAAAAATCAACAATTTATTATTGAGATAGAGATGCTATTATCTCTTTATTTATCAGTATGTTTGATGCGGTAATCTGTTTTCTTGACAGATTACTACAGAAATAAACATTTTGCAGAAAGAGAATCTTATCTTTCTTTTGTGATAGGGAAGATAAAAGTACCTCCTTTTCTTACTACTGTTGGTGGTTATTTTTAAAGTTTTTTGGACTTGCCCCCCCTCTTAGAGGTTCAATAGAAGTTTTTTAGAATTCCATAAGTGTTGTATGAAGTCTCTTTTTACGTTCTTTCATCTTTTGAATGTCTCAGATAGAACTATATCCATTTTTCAGAAAAGTAACTAGCGTTCAATAATTATTGAAACAACGCTGGTGAAGTAGTCCATTACAGTGTTTGCTGAATTTTCCTTCTGTTTAAATGATGTATTGGTGTTGATATGTTTCTGATCCTACATGTCTATTAGAAGCCGTTCTTACATTTTAACCTTAATAATAACTTAAAACCTAACTTTATGAAGTACTTTAACTATTTAGTGGTTGCATTTTTTTCATTGTCCATTTTTTTATCGTGTTCCAAAAGTGATGATGAATTGGTTGAAGTGATATTGACTGTAGATAAGGCAACTGCATTGGCAGATGGTAAGGATGTGATAACTTTGAAGTTAATGACAGCAATGGGAGAAGATGTGACCAGTTCAGCAGTTTTCTTTCAAGGAGAGAACAAGCTGGACAAGTACATGTTTTCTACTGATAAAACTGGGATATTATATTTTTCGGCTGAGTATTTAGATGAAAAATCTAATATGGTAAGTGTTCTTTTTGAAGAGCCAAAAGGTGGAGGTGACAAAAAAGAAAAGAAATATCTGAAGAATGTGTTGGTAGAAGATTATACTGCAGATTGGTGTCAGTATTGCCCTTTGATAGCTCTTGGTTTAGAGGAAGTTAAAAAGGCAAATCCAAGAGTTGTTGTTGTTGCTGTTCATGCTCAAAATGATCGCTATATGCCTTTTAATAAAGCTAATCTGTTGATGGATCGTTTTGACATACAGGGCTATCCAACAGCAATGATCAGTAAGAAAAGTAAAACAAGTAGCTGGAGTAAGGCTAATAATTTGATAAAGAACTATTTGGCTATTTCAAGTTGTCCAATTGGAATTGATATAAAAACAGAATATAAAGGTACAGAACTTAGTGCAGAAGTAAATGTAAATGTCGGTTCTGAAATTTCGTCGCAAATGAAATTGGTTGTTTATGTTGTAGAAAATGGTATTGTTGCGTCGCAATCGAATTATTACAATAAAGACCAGAGTGTACCGTCTTTGTATCAAAAAGGAGATCCAATTGTTGATTTTGAGCATAATCATGTATTGCGAACAAATCTGACAGATTTGTTTGGAGATAAGATTCCGAAAGAGAAAAATGTAACGGGAGAAGTATTTACTAAAGCATTCAAATATCAAGTGCTTGAAGAGTACAATAAAGATAATATGGAACTTGTTGTGTTTGTTGTAAAAGAATTTGGTCGTTTGGTAGAAGTAGTGAATGTACAGCACGTTAAATTTGGAGAGTCGAAAGAGGCCGAAGAGGTAGAATAATCAGCAAGATAAAGTATATACAAAGACCGTTTCCAATTTATAGAAACGGTCTTTGGTAGTTATTGGACTTAAGAGAATATCTCATTTAGGAATTTATTCAACCTATTGATTGCTAAAGGAATATTCCAATTTTCCTTATTGCGGGGCTCAACAAAATTAGAGACCGACCGGATTTGCAAAACAGGTATCGATAACTGTTTGCAAACATAGAAAACCGCAGCACCTTCCATAGATTCCACATCTGGATCGAATTTCTTTTGAACTATAGAAATACTCTCAGCTTGCCCGTGAACTTTGTTTACTGTAATTCCTTTTACTTTCGGTAGAGAGTTCAAAGTTTTTGTAAACGGCAAACGGATTTCAGAAAGCAGTTTGCCATTTTTGAAAGGAAAAGTATTTGCATCTAGAAAAGGACTCTCGAAGAAA
The DNA here is from genome assembly GCA_965230435.1 of Bacteroidales bacterium. GTDB lineage: Bacteria > Bacteroidota > Bacteroidia > Bacteroidales > JBDKHP01 > JBDKHP01. The sequence continues at coordinate 2,860,279 of CBDDLB010000006.1, read as the reverse complement.
GTTTCATAGTCTTCTTGGGTTTCGTACGCAAGGTCTGCAAATTGCTCTTCTGTGACCTGAACAACAGTTCCAATTGGATATTTTTGAGAAAAACTGCCTGCAATTCCTACATTGATGACTAGATCGTATTTCTTTTGCATCAGATGTTGAGTCAGCTCAAAGGTGGTGAAGGTAATGCCCAACCCAGAGATCAGTAGGTCTATGGAGCTGTCCTTATAATTGTCCGATTTCAGGAAAGGAGCTATTTCAGCTTCTGTTGCAGCTACGAGTAAGGTTTTCACAGTAATTTATTCAAGGTTTAACTATCTACAGTGTCTTTATCTGTTGATGTATCTGGTTTTAGTTCTGGCGCTGGCGTATTTTGGTGCTCGCCTGCACCTGCATTGAAGTGCAAGAGCTGAGCTTCATATTTCTTCCCGAACTGATCCCAGATAACAAGAAAAGCAGCAGCGAGGAAAGGGCCAGCTAAGAATCCGATCAGCCCCATCCAGAACATGCCTCCAAGGCTTGCAATAACGACAATTGCAGGGTGCATTCCGCTCCGTTGCCCATCAATGCGCGGTTTGATAAAGTTCTGATTGATTGTAATCAGTCCCGTACCAAGAATCAGTATCATAAAGCCTTCCCACAAATTGCCCATGAAAAGCAAGATAAGTGCGGTGGGGAATAGGACTGCGTTGGCTCCCACTAGAGGAATTACAGAAAGCAATACCATCATTGTGCCCCAAAAGAATGGCGAAGGAACTCCTGCTATGGCCAGCAGAATACCGCCCCAAGTGCCTTCTATTGCACCGATAAGGAAGGTGTTGAAGATGATGGCTTCTGTTACGTCCTTCATTTTAAGCATAAACTCCTTTTCGTTTTTGTCTTCGAACGGGATGAGGAATTGTAAGCGGTCTTGCAATGTCTGTCCATCGACAAGGAAAAAAAACAGGAAGAAAATGATCATCAGTATGTGAAACATGATGGTGGTGAAACTTAGGAAGGTTTCCTGCGCAATTTTAAGAACAGTACCAGAAAAGCTTTTGACAAGCTCTTCTATTTGATCCTCAATTTCATTCATGTTCAGATTGTCTACGAACCTTTTTATGTAGGGCTGTTCGTCTAGAAAAGAGAGAAAATCACCACTTTGGAGCTGGTTCTCGATTTTGGGCCATTCGGTTTTCACGAGGTCGTAATTGCTGGCAACTTCTTTTGTGACCATAAAGCCAACAAATGAAAGAGGTAGCACCAGCGTGAAGATGACAATAAAAATAGTGATCGTGGCAGCCAAAGAAGGCGATATTTTAGGCTTTTTCTTAAAAAACATATACACCTTCTGGAACATGATCGTGAGTACGACGGTCAGGAACAGATCGACCAGAAAGGGCTTCAACATTTCGTAGAAAATAGCACTAAGGATAATGAGGAAAAAGAAAAAGAAAATATCCTGTAGGCCAATCGATGGGCGGTTTATTTTCATTGTGGCTGTTTTTTGGTTTGATGCGAGATGCCCAATGGCCAGCAACTCCTGTTGGCCATTGAGATATTGGTTCGTGTAAAATGCGTTTTTAATGCATTTTTAGATAATGCTATGAGTTATTTCTAAAACTATCCAATGTCAAAAACGGTACATTTATTTTTTCAATAGCTATTTCATACATTTGAATCTATTCACCGATTATCTGCTGATGTCCGTTGACATGCTCTGCATTTAACTTCACAGTCTGACAAACAAGTTCAGCGTATTTATCCATTGATATTTCTGAAAGTACATCAAGAACTTTAGATATCTTCTTTAGGTGAATTGAATGATATTCAAGAAATACTTCCTTCAAAAAAAATCATTTTCAATAATTGAGAAGAAAAGTACCACCATCATTCACAGGTTTGGGGTGTTTAATGATCTATATGAATTCTTGTTTTCTAGAGGGAAAAAACCTCCTTCTTTATAGAAAGGAGTTCTTGCCTCATCTAAATCAATGTATAAAAAAATCAAAATAAGTATTCATTTTGGTTTCGTTTGCTCATAACATAAACGTTATGCGTCAAATTTTTTCATACGTGCCATTTCGCGTTTTGCATCTTTTTCCTTCAGGCTTTCGCGTTTGTCGTGCGTTTTCTTACCTCTTACCAATGCAATTTCCAGTTTTGCGTAACCCCTGTTGTTCAGAAAAAGGCGTAGAGGAACAATCGTGAGACCTTTTGTGCTTACTTTGCTCTCTAGCTTGTCCATTTCGCGGCGGTGCATCAGTAGTTTACGTTCGCGCTTGGGTTCGTGATTGGAATAAGTGCCGTGGCTGTATTCCGAGATGTGGAAATTAGCATACAGCTCATTCTTTATAAAATGACAGAAAGAATCGCTGAGACTGGCTTTGGTCTGGCGGATCGATTTTATTTCTGTTCCGTACAATTGTAGCCCTGCTTCGAATTTTTCCAAAATTTCGTAATCGTGCCAGGCTTTTTTATTTCTGATATTTATGTTTGACATAGTTGCAAATAAAATAATATTAAGCGAAGGTGAAAAAATAACCTATTCCAGCGTAGTATTCTGTTTTTTAATCCAAACGCAAAGAATGCTTTGAGTTAAGAAAACGAAATGCTCTATGGTTTAGTTTTTCTTTGACCTTACTAAGTTCGTTGAACTATTTTTTTATGCTGTTTTGTCCTGTTTTTCAGCACAGAACAACATAAAAGTTACCGTAACTTCTACGGTGCTTGTGTTTGAAACTGGGCGAAGCCTCTAGTTATCCCATTATTAGAAAACAACACGTGATACCGTGCTGCCAAATATCCCACTGAAGATGGCCTGAAAAATTGTTTGCAACAGGAACAGGACTATCGCAGACAGGATAAAGAAACCGATTTTTTTGTTAGGATCAACTGGGACTTTCGCTTCAAATCCATACCACAAAATTACTAAGGAAAAAGCACTTATTATTTCAAGAAAGCCTAAAATTTGAGGTATGAAGATGGGGATTGAAGCATAATTGAGTATTAAAAGAAAAACTTTTCTGTTGGTGGGGGTGTAATTGTCGGCCAGCTTCTCCAAAACGAATGCTCCGGAGAAAATTACGGCCAGAGGCAACAGGGCTGCACTTAGCGAAATCAAGAGCAGTTGCATTGTGCTATAAAAGTAAAAAGAGCGGAAGAAGAGACTGAGTACGAAAGTAAGACCAGCCCATAGGAATGCAAATTGACGTAAGTGCCAGATTGGATCTTGTGTTTCCTCGTTGATTTCCTGCCATATGTATTTTACCTTTGAGACTAAGTTTATATTTCTTTCTCCTATGAGTTTCCAGTTAAATTCCATGATTCGCTCCAGTTTTATAAATGCTGTAGTATTAGGGGCTGTATGTTGGATTGCCAGCTTAACCTATAACAAGGGTATTTGTGTTGATTGTTAGGTGTTTGTGGTGCTATTCCTTTTGTTCTGATAAGGTACAAAGATATATCAGAATTTGCATTTCTTTATGCTACTTTTTTTGATAGGTGGAAATCTGTATTTTTGGCGAATAATATGGGCTGTATTTAGAAAGCACTACTGTTGTAATTTAGCCGTGGCTGTAGTAAAAAGCCCACAGCTCCGCACGCTAGTGAAACACAGAGGGACGGCTATGGAGCGACTAGTGGAATAGACCGCAGCACTGATGTTGAACAGTGCGCGGGGAGAGGTCTTGCAACGGAAGGCGCGCATGCCGCTCTAAATAGAGAAGCTGATTGTGCTCCAAAAAAATGTTTGAATTGTATACCATAGAAGTCTGAATTTATGAATAAACTCATCACTGTACTTGGGCCAACGGCCTCGGGCAAAACATCGCTGGCTGTGCATTTGGCGAAGCGTCTTAATGCTGAAATTATTAGTGCCGATTCGCGTCAGGTGTACCGTGGCATGGATATCGGGACAGGAAAAGATATTGATGAGTATGTGATTGATGGAGTGCCTATTCCGTATCACCTTATTGATATATTGGACGCTGGGGAGAAGTACAACCTGTTTGAGTTTCAGAAGGATTTTATAAATGTATTTACAGATGTTGAACAGCGTGGTAAACAGGCTGTTTTGTGTGGAGGTACGGGACTTTATATTGATGCGGTAACCAATGCTTATAAGCTGGTTCCAGTGCCTCAGAATATTGCTTTGCGAGAAGAGCTGAAAGGGCAGGAAATGGAAGTTTTGGTGGAGCGCCTGAAGAACTATGGGCCTTTGCACAACAAAACTGATATCGACAGCAAAAAGCGTGTGATCCGAGCAATTGAAATTGCTGAATATACTCGCGTGAACCCTACAGAAAGCATTGAGGCGCCTGAATTTGAAACGATTTTTCTTGGTGTTGATATTGATAGAAACAACCGTAGGGCGAGAATAACGAAACGTCTGAAACAACGCCTAGATGAGGGAATGGTTGATGAAGTGAAGGCTTTGTTGGACGGGGGTATTCCGCCTGAAGATCTGATTTATTATGGATTGGAATATAAGTTCGTAACGCAATATCTTACTGGGGAGTTCAATTACAACGACATGTACCAGAAACTGAATTCGGCCATCCATCAGTTTGCGAAAAGGCAGATGACATGGTTCCGGAAGATGGAAAAAGAGGGTACGGAAATTCATTGGGTGAACGGTCATTTACCTTTGGAGGAACGAGTGGAGCAGGCGCTGGAAATTATTAATAGTAGGTCTTAGACTTGTGGCGGGTAAGCCTAACTCTTATTCCAAGCTCAAAACTAATCAGGTGTTCGTATTCAAAGGCAAAATCGGGCTGGATGACAAAAAAGGTTGGGCGGTAGGTAAGCCCCAAGTGTAAGAATTCATTAAACCGATGTTGGGCTGTAAGTGTGGATCCTATAGCTTTATTTGTTTGAGAAGAATGTTTTCCTATTGTTTGATAAGACCAGTTATTAACAGAGTAGTTGATACCATAGCCAAGAGCTACGCGACCAAAGTTGATGTTGTCGGTTAATGACACATAAACAGAGCTGTTTGAACTATATTCGTCTGGGTGATCCAGTGGGGCAGGAAAGGGGAAAGGAAATCCTACGAGAGCACTTGCATTTAGAGCTAGGTATTTGGAGTCTTCGTAAAAATATTCCACGCCAGAAGAAAGTCCCATGTAGCCAGTTAGGGACTTAGGATTTTTTCTATTGGAATGAAAATAAAAACTATTGACCCAAGGGAAAGAAAGGACTAAATTAACCTGTCCTTTCTCACTATGAAGTCGTTCCGTGAAATAATCATAAACAAAGCATGGCTTTATGATCCGTGTTTTTTTTTGTGTTTTTAGAAAAATGCGATCTCCATAGTGAAAACGTCTTTCGTTGGTGAGATCGATTAAATATGCCACTGGTGCAGCAGGTACCCAAACTAAGTTCCCAAGTAAAAAAGCTCCGTTCAACGACGATTTTATGGTGAAATTCTCTGAAATAGAATCGTACTTAAGGTTTACGGAAAGATCTTTTTTTGAATGTTTTATCCAAACTTTTGCTGGTAAATCATAAACATTTCCTTGAATTTCGGCTCGGGAGTTTTGTTTATCGCTTTTTACAAATACATTGTAATGTGAACTTGAGCTAATTGTTGCACAAGATGAAAACAGGGAAACCGAAAGAATAATAAGTATTATTGATCGCATAGGTGTATTGTATAAAAGCAAAATTTATTATCGTAACATATTGTAGTGAACGGTTTTATCCCTTAAAATTGCTATTGTTGGGTTATACTTTTTGTATACAAAAACTGTTTATAGGGCTTTCTATTCTATTATTCTTGATTTTCTAAGTTAACTTATCATTTGCCAAAAGATAAATGACACGGTTTCAAAAGATTGAAAAGGAAGACACGAAAATAGATTGGGAGAACGGCACTTGTCTTTGGCGAACGTGTAGGGAAGGCGTTGGGAATCAATATTGAGGAGCCATTTCTGTAGATGTCAGTCTAAATTTCCATGCCATTGTGAGACTGATTACTTGTTCGTGCTGTATTGAGATGTTGGGGGAAACAACGAAGAAAGTAGGCCTATACATCAGTGACATAAAGAAGTATTTACCAAACTGATGATAGAACGAAAATGTAAGGCCAAGTGCGTGATTTGTTTTGCTGTGTATGTCTGTGCTTCGAGACCAGTAATTCTGAGAATAATTAATTCCATAGCCTAAGGAATTGCGGGCAAACTTTACATTATTGGTTAGGGAGAAATAACTGGAAGTGATGACTTCGAGGCGTGCAGATCCGTTTTCAAATGTTGCTCCTGGAAAATTGGTGGCGATACCAGAATTCAGAGCTAAAAACTGCTTCTCATTATAGAAATATTCCAGTCCGCCTGCAATACCAAAAATACCGATACTATTGCGGGGAGTTTCTCCTTCAGGAAGGAAAATGAAGGTGTTTAGTGTGGGTAGCGAAATCATCATGTTAATCTGTCCTTTTTCGGAGGGAAATCGTGGGCTGAAATAGGGATACTTTGTAGTTTTCAAAACTCGAAGGGGTGTTGCTGTTTGCAGTGAAATATATTCGCCGTAATGAAATCTTCTGTGGTTGGTAAGATCGATTAAATAGGCAATTGGTGCGTAATACAGCCACCACAGATTATGATATAGGAATGCGTTATTATGAGATGGAATTATATAGAAATCCTCAGAAACGGAGTCGTGGTGAAGTTTGATTTTTAGGTTTTCTTTCGATCTTTTTAGTTTTACTGTTGCAGGGAGTTCGTATATGTTGTTCTGAATTTCTGCTTTGGAATTTTCCTGGTCGCTTGTAACCTCTACATTGTAATAATTGCTTTTGATGAGTGTTGCGCAGGAAGAAGACAGTAGCGCTATAAGGGCGAGAATAAAAGAGATTTTCATACTATGAGTTTGTTTTTTGAGATTCTGAACTTTGGTTCTGCAATGTCGAAACTCAAAACAAAGTAGGTTATGGTGTAAGAAGCGGTTATTAATATTTGATGTCAAGTGGAACAATCTGTGCTGCGTCAATACAAAATTTCATGTCGCGTTCTCCAAGATTACCTTTGTACATTTGTTTCTGCACATTTACTTCGGCTATTTCTTTGTAAAGAACCCTGTAGTCTGCCTTTGCCAATTTTTCTGTTGTGTTGCAGGAAGTATTGTATAGCATGGAGGCAAAGGTGTGGTTTACCCATCTGGTTCTAGATAAGTCGGTCAGTTGGGTAAGTTTGAGAACGGTAGCTTCGTCTATGTCGCTCTTTTTGCTGAACTCTGTCCTTTGTGTGGGCGATAAAATATAATCGAACAGTTGAACTGTGTTTTTGATGCCCTGCTTCTCCAGTTTCGATACAATATCGCTTGATAGAATAGGAAAATCGACAAATTTGTTTGGTTTGGGAAGGTTACTTTTCAGCTCGCGGACAAGTACTGTGATGTAGTTTTCGTTTAGGCCGGTTTCATGTACAAAACTTTCGATTTTCTTTTTCGTTTTCAGTCGTTCCAGCAATTCTGCTAAGTTCGATATGCTTTGGGCTTTTATCTGTTCGAAGTGTTGTTCTATGTCGTCCCGTAGAAAGGCCCTGCTACGCAATAGGTCGGCGTTTAGGAGGGTTTTGCGGTATTCATCCATGCTAATTTTAACCAAGTCGATATAGTATCCCATTTTGAGCTTGTTTAGGGAGGGGTTTAGAAAAACGATTATTTTATCAGGTTTAGAATGTAGTCTACACGGTCTTCAAAAACATTGTGATCGATGGAGACGAGTGCCGTTTTTAGTAAATCTACAATTTCATTTGGCTGCTGAACATTTTGCAACGTTATCATATCTCTGTATTCATATCTAAGCCAACCGAATGCTTTGATGTGAGTGAGTTTCTTGTCCCACATCTGCACCTCGATCAGCATTTCGTTGGAAGATAGTTGAATCACTTTTGATTCTACCCAGACTTTTTCATTCGCCTGTGCAGGAGTGACACAGCGTATTTGATTCGAAACCAGAAGCCAGCCCTTGCCTGTGTCCTGAATATGCTTAAACAGGTCTAACTTATAGAAAACTTTGAAATGATCCTCGAAAGATTCAATTAAATATTCGAGGTACTTGAACGAATTCAAGTGGTTAAACGGATTGCAATCGGCAAAACGGATTTCCTTTGTGGATTTGAGATGTTTTTCCATTTCTGATTTTCTTTCGGTCTCTGTTTTATGAAGTTGGCTGTGTTCGGGTTGATTGTTGCTTGCTTTTTTTGTAATTTACATAAAAAAAGCAGATGGACAAATTAGACGAAATCAGAGCTCTTTTTGCAGACCTATCACCTTCCGATAAAAATAGTTTACTTGATGAACTTTATTTATGTACAGAAGAACTTGAACTGACAGGCAATACAGTTTCCCATTGCCCTCACTGTGCCTGTGAAAAAATGAGCAAATACGGATTCAGTAAAGGAGTTCAACGCTATAAATGCAGTGGTTGCGGCCGCACTTTTACAGAAACTACCGGTACTGTATTACATGGACATAGAGACAAGGAGAAATTTTTAAAATTTGCCTGCCATATGCTAGAGGAAGATTATACCCCTCTTCGCAAAATGGCGGGTAAGTTTCAGATACACCTTGAGACAGCATTCGAATGGCGTCACAAGGTATTGGTATCCATACCTGAGCTGGATGAACGGTTTGAAAAGGAAACGGAGCTGGATGATTTATGGTTCAGGTACAGTCAAAAAGGAAGAAAAGGACTTGAGTTTTCCAAGGTGAGAGGGGGAAGTAAAAAAAAAGGGGATAATGAATACAGTGTCAAGCTGGTTGCTGCAAGTGATGGGGACAAGTCCCAGTTCAAAGTAACCAGGATCGGTCGCATAAGTGCTGCGGATTTACAACGGACAGTAGGGGATAAATTTAGCAAAACAGCCTCTTTAGTTTCGGACAAACACCCCAGCATCGCTTCATTTGCAAAAAATAACAGGCTTGAACATACAACTTTCAAAGCCAGTGAACATACAGATGAAAATGGGAAAGGTGTTCAACTGATAAATAACATCGCAGAAAGAATAGACACATTCATTAACAAAAGGTGCAAAGGAGTAGCGACTAAGTATATCCAGTCATACGCCAATTGGTTCAAATATAAAGAAGATGCTAAAAAGAACCGGCTTGAGGATTTCTTATCCAGTGCACTCAAAAACAAGAATGGCTGGAAAGTGTTTGCTAATATTGAGAAAATCTACAAAAAGTTCATCAACAACCATTCTCAGCGAACATATAGGTGCCCAACTGTAGATAGATATAAGGCGAACAACTGGGAGCAAGAGCAGGCAATGCAATATGCTTTTTTTTGATCAAAGTCAATTTTTATTACCAACATTAAAGCCGAACACAGCCATGAAGTTAAAGTAGATGGATAACATTTAACCTTCATTTGGTCTGTGATTAATTAGAGGCAAATGTTTTGTTGTGTTGATTAAGTATTTGTCTGACAGTGCTTTGTGGGTTAGTGGTGCAGTTGGAAAGGAATGAAAAATAAAATTAAATGACATGGGAATTATCTTAATTAAACTTTTTCCGTAGATCTAATTGAGAATACGTTCAAAAATACGCAGCAATATAGTCTTTATCTATATATAACAACAAACCTACAACACAATTGGGAAAATAAAAAGGATGGCTCGTATACTCAGAAACAAAGGGAATCATAAAATTTAAGGGAAGAAGGCTTTGTTCTTGTAGAGAAACTACAATAGAAACCAAAATTTTTATCGATTTTAAGCAAATGAAGTTCAAAAACAAATCATTTCGTTCGAAAATTATTGCTTGGACAGGGACAGCAATTTTTTTCACCGTACTTATTCTCACTTCTTATACTGTATTAACTGTACGCAAAACCTTATACAAAAACGCAGTGCAGGATATTAAATCTGCTGGAGGAAATTATATCAATAAGCTAAAGATTGGGTATCAGGATATTATTACTGAATCGGAAGCTTTTGCTAGACTGGTTGAATTCTCAATGAAGAGTCAACCAGCGAAATTATCCCGAGAGGATATGATTTCAATGATGGTCGAAACCACAAAGTCTGGCACTTACCCATCTATGTTTATAGCGATTACAGAAGGAAGTTATGATGGGTTGGATAACAAATACAGAAATACTTTTGGGCACGATACTTCTGGGGTTTTTATACCGTCGATTTTTCGCGATATGAAAAATGAAATTCATGTTACTCCTAATGAATTCCGTTGGAAATCAGGGTATATGGAAATGCATCAATTATTGAAGAATGTAAGGGATGTTGTTGCATTTCCTCCTATGTACGTAAGTTTATCAAAATTACCTTCTACACCTTTTGTAGTTCCAATTTTCAGTAATGGAGAAGTTATTGGTGGTGCAGGTTTTTCTGCTAGGGTTGAATTTTTTCAGAATTACGCAGTTGAGGCAAAAAACGAGTTAGTTGACTTTACGGCTGATATTGAAGTAATCAGCGAGAATGGGATTTTAATGGCATCGACCATGAAACCCGATAAGGTAGGTACAACTCTATTTAGCGATAGGAAGGAAAAAAGCGATAGTCTCTTGAAATATATTGCTCAAGGAAAAGAAACGGTTAAGATAGTTAATGATACCTTGATCGTGGAGATGTCTTTTGCAGCCGTTGGTACAGGTGCTTTTTCCCAGATTTCCATTAAAGTGCCAAGAAATGAGATTATTGCAAAAGCTAACCATTTAATGTTCACACAGATTTTGTTGGGATTAATCATTGCAGTTGTTGCTTTGGCAGTAATCATGTGGTGGGTCAGCAGAGCTATGAAACCGGTAGTGCTTGTTTCTGAGCATTTGAGGAAAATTTCTCATGGGATTTTGCCAGATAGGATTGAACCTGTTTGCGAGCGGGAATTTAACGAGATGATAGAAAGTATGAACAGTTTAATAACTGCGAATAGGGACATCATCGAAAAATCCAAAATGTTTGCAGAAGGTGCTCTTGATGTCATTTTCGATCAAAGATCTGATGAGGATGGACTTATGCAGGCACTTGGAAATATTGTGGAGATGAATAAAACTATTGTTCAGGCAGCGCGCGACATTTCGCAGGGCGACCTTACTGTGAAGTTGCATAAGCGATCCGACAAAGATGAGCTGATAGAAAACCTGATGAACATGGTGACAGCAATCCGTGATATGATTGAGCGCGTGACCAGCACTGCCGAAGGGGTTTCGTCTGCTAGCGAAGAGCTTAAGAGTGTGGCTGTGCAGTTGAGTTCGGGAGCGGCAGAACAAGCCGCAACATCTGAGGAACTGTCTGCAACATTGCAGGAAATGACAAAACGGATCAAAACGAATTCTGAGAAATCGGAAGAGGCTAAGTCGATAACGCTTAAAGTGGTAGGCAATATTGAATCTGTGGCCGAATCGGTAGCCGAAACTCACGATGTGATGAAAAGTATACTTAACAAAATTGGAAAAATCAACGACATAGCGAAGAAGACAGATATGTTGGCCATAAATGCTTCAATAGAAGCAGCTAGGGCTGGTGATTCAGGAAAAGGTTTTGCAGTAGTTGCTAATCAGGTGAGACAGTTGGCTGAACTAAGTACAAAGGCAGCCCTGGAAATAGAAAGTGTTTCGAAGAAAAGTTACCAGAAATCCGAACAGTCCAACAAAATGCTGGATGTAATAGTGCCAGAGATGAAAACAACCTCGGAACTAGTTGGAGATGTTATTGGGGCAAATGTTGAACAGGATATATCCATAAAACAGGTAAACCAAGCTCTGATAGAGCTATCCAATGTTACGCATCAGAATTCATCGATGTCAGAAGAAATGTCGAACAATGCAGAGGAACTATCGGCTCAGGCTGAAGTGGCTGTAGATACAGTCTCGTTTTTCACAACAGAATATTCACGCAGAAAAGAGCGGGATGCGAATAGGATTAAAAGCAATATTGAACAGCTACAGGATCAATTAAATAATTTGCTGACCAAGGAAAGAGAGTTATTGGCAGGTGCTCGGATAAGGAGTAGTTCGCAAAGTAGAGGCATAACCCTAGATGTTGGTGATACTGAGGATGCGAGTTTTGAAGGTTTTAACTCATAATTCTTGCTCTAGATTTGTTCAAATAATAGAGACTGGCTTCTTATACAATACTAGTGGAATAATCGCTAAGTTCATGTAAGTATTCCTATTGTAAATGCAGTTTCCATTTTACCTAAAGTTGCGCAAACTGCGTAGCAGTGACAGGTTATTTCTAATTGAAAATTACAGTTCAATATTTGCAAGAACTTTGTGACTGGAACCACTAGTTGAATTTTTATTGTAAACAATGTATTTTAGCTAGAGGAGGAAGCGTATAACTTGTTGTAAATTTAGGTGTTCAATTAAGGTAGAATAGCATGATAGACTGGGTTCCAACTGTGGAATGTGGTAATTGAAAACTAGGTGATGTATGAAACTGAAAGCGAAATCCTTTAGGGCCAATATCATTCTCTGGACTGGCGTTGCTGTTTTTTTAACTATTCTGGTACTGACGCTGTATACAGTAATAAGTGTCAGGAAAACATTGTATGCAAATACTGTAAATGAGGTTCAGTTGATAGGGGCAAACTACATCAACAAACTCAAAATTGGATATCAGGAGGTGATTACTCAATCCAAATACTGGGCAGGACTTGTGCAGTTCTCAATAGAAACTCAGCCTACTAGGCTTTCGCGCGAAGAGCTAATTGGTAGAATGATCCATGATACCAAAATTCAGAAGCATACACCTGCGATGTTTATTGCAATGATGCCACAGGCTTACGATGGTTTGGATAATAAATACCGAAACAGCTTGGCACACGATACATCTGGAGTTTTCATACCAACTACTTATAAAGATTCAACAGACAAAATACATGTTGTTCCCAACGATGTGTATTGGACGCCAGCATTTAAGGGGTTGTTTCAGGTTGTTAACAGCATTGGAGATGTAACTGCGTTGCCTCCAATACCAAGTACTTATGAAAAAACGTCATTAATACCAGTTGTAACACCTATCTATAGAGATGGTAAAATGGTGGGAGGTGCTGGCCTTTCTGCAAATGTGACTTTCTTTCAGGATTTTGCAGTAGAAGCTAAATCTAGATTAAACGCATTTTCAGCAGATATTGAGGTGGTGAGCGAAAATGGTATTCTAATGGCAAGTACCAAAAACAGAAGAGAAGTAGGTCAATTTTTGTTTGCAGGGCAGAAAGAAAAAAATGATAGCCTATTACAGCAAATTGCAAAAGGTAAGAAATCGGTTGATTTAGTGGGAGAAATGCTAATTGTACGATTGCCTTTTGCAGCAGTGGGAACAGGGGCTTTTTCTCAGTTGTCCATTAGTATTCCACGGCACGAGATAGATGCCAAAGCTAATCATATGATGTTTTCTCAGATTCTTATTGGTTTGGTAATACTGATTGTGATTGTTGTTCTGTTAGTTTTTTGGATAAACCGTATCATGAAGCCTGTTGATCAAATAGCAGATCATTTGAAGGATATTTCCGAAGGCATATTTCCGCCACCGATCCGTCCTGTCCGGGAAAAGGAATTCAACAAGATGATATCCAGTATGAACCGCTTGATAGCAGTAAACAATGATATTATTGAGAAAACCCAATTGTTCGCCAAGGGGAAATTGAATGTTTCTTTTGAAAAACGCTCTGAAGGAGATAAACTGATGCAGGCACTTGGCGAAATGGTGGAAACCAACAAGTTTTTTGTAGATGTGGCAAGACGAGTTGCTCAGGGCGACCTGACGGTAAAGCTCACCAAACGTTCGGATGATGATGAACTGGTACACAACTTTACAGAAATGGTGACTGCAATAAGACAAATGATAGAACGTATCACAAGTACTGCGGAAGGGGTTTCCAGAGCGAGTTCTGAGTTGAAGAGCGTAGCATTGCAATTGAGTTCGGGAGCTTCAGAGCAAGCTGCGGCAGCGGAAGAACTGTCTACTACCTTACAGGAAATGGAACGGCGTACTAGCGAGAACTCTGGCAAATCAGAAGAAGCAAAGTCGATAACTCTGAAGGTAGTGAGAGATGTAGAATCTGTAGCAGGATCTGTATCGGAGACGCATGCTGTTATGAAGAATATTCTGGAGAAGATTGGTAAAATTAACGAAATAGCCAAGAAAACAGATATGTTGGCATTGAATGCTGCAATTGAGGCTGCCCGTGCTGGCGAATACGGTAAAGGTTTTTCTGTTGTGGCAAATCAGGTAAGGCAGCTCGCCGAAATGACTACCAATGCTGCCCTTGAGATAGAAAACGTTTCTACGGAAAGCTATACAAAGTCGGAATTGTCCAATAAGATGTTAGAGGCCATTGTTCCTGAGATAAAAACAACATCCGAACTGGTCGAAGATGTGATAAGCACAAATGTGGAGCAGAATATGGCTATTAAACAGGTCAGTCAAGGTCTGATTGAACTTACGAATGTTACCAACCAAAACTCTGCAATGTCGGAGGAAATGTCTAATAATTCAGAAGAGCTTTCGTCTCAAGCGGAGATTTCGGTTGAAACGGTCTCGTTTTTCACAACTGAACATTCTCGAAATAAAGATAAGGATGCTAAAAAAATCAGGGAGAAAATTCAAAAGTTGCAAGAAAGTCTGGGAGATTTATTAGAAGAAAAGAAAGTTGAAGAAAAACCTTCAGAAGAGAAGCAGATAAAAGGAATTTCTTTGGGTTTAGGAGACCCAGATGATGAAGAATTTAAAGATTATTCTTAATTAAGTTTTAGCTGTGCCTGAAACCTTCCAAAAGTTTCTTTGTTGATAAAGAGAACTTTTGGAAAGTTGACCTCTAATCTATATATTTTATATACTATCCCATACCAATGCCGAAGCTCCAAGAACGGCTGCATTATCGGACATTAGTTCAGAGAGTTTAATTGCAACATTGTCTTTGTATAGAAATAAGAGTTCTTCTTCGAAAGCCTTTTGAGTTGGTTGCAAAATCAGATTACCAGATTTTGCAAGCCCACCAAAAAGAACAAATAGCTTAGGCTCGGAGAATGCAGTATAATCGGCCAAACTACGCCCAAGTATTTCACCGGTCTTTTCAAAAGCCTTTTGCGCAATGGTGTCTCCTTCCATTGCTGCGTCGTAGATATCTTTAGCCTCAACCCGATCGTAAGTAAGCCTGCGAAAGCGGCTGTCATCAATTTCCTGAGCGAGTAGCTCGAAAACAGTTCTTTTTATACCAGTTGCAGACACATACGTTTCTAGACAGCCTTTTTTGCCACATGCACATTGGCGTCCGTTTCGTATAGCAACCATATGTCCCAGTTCGCCAGCAAATCCGTTAGCTCCGTAAAGTAGTTTTCCATCAATAACGATACCGCTGCCTAATCCTGTGCCAAGCGTTATTTCGATGAAATTGCTGATACCGCGTGCTGCTCCATAAATCATTTCTCCAATTGCAGCAGTGTTGGCATCGTTATCAATTACTACCGGAAGTCGAAAATCTTCTTGCAGACGCTTGCCAACGGGGAGTTTGCCTTTCCAGCTAACATTTACGGGAGCCTGAATTGTTCCTTCGAAACGGTTGCCTGCCGGTGATCCTAGACCAATGCCGAGAACGGTATTTTTAGCCTGAAACTGTTTTATTCCAGTTACGAGTTCTTGATAAAAGCCTTCAAAATCTTTTTTTGCCGATGTCAAGAAGTTATATTCTTCAATCAGTTTTCCATCTTTGTCTATCGCTGCTAAGACGGTGTTCGTACCTCCAATGTCAATGCCAACTGCTACCTCTGTTTTCATGCTTTATTTTTCGGTTAAAATAAAACAAAAGTTACTACTTGGCCAGAGAAAAAAGTCTAAGAAGGTATGCCGATCGTATTCAGTTCTCTTTTGAGGAATTTAGGAAGAGTTAGCGTGAAACTATGGTTGCTGTTTTGTTTATATAAGTCTGTATCTTTAAGCCAATTTGGAACTCCTTATTGATCTACCTTCGAATATTTAGCAATTTCTTTGTCCAGAGCATGAATCTGCTGCTGATGTGTTTCTTTTTCATTTTCGAGTGTCCGCTCCATTTCACTGGAAGCGTCAATTTTTATTGCATCGAAGGCATCCTTAGCTTTATCTCTGTCTATTTTAATCCCTTTTTCTTTTTTAAGGAGTAGCTGATACCTAAAACCGACTGTAATAATTACTATTGCTAAGAATATATTGGCTGCTATTAATAGGTTAATCATCTTGTTTCTCTTTAATTTTTTCAAGCTGACTTTTTTTAGACTGAATCATCTTCTTTAGCGAAACAACTTCTGTGGATAATTTGATGTATTCATCGTTTTTTGCAATAATTTCTTGAGTACGTTTCCTGCATTTTTCTTCATATCCCCTTTTTTCTAGAATATGTTCACTTAATTTTCTGGCTTTATTGTACACGACAATAGCGATATAAGCTAGGAGCAAAGTCTGTACAGCTACTAATGACCATAGAAGTATGTTCATGGGCTTTGTTTTTATACTTGTACGTTAAGTTATGATAAAAGATTGAAAAATGATAGGGAGAATTCGTTGGAATCATATTAGAAAAGTTACTTTTTAAAGTAATATAAGGGGGGAGGTAGAAAAAAATGTTTTTTTGAAAATCGAGAAGCTAAATTGTATGTAGTGTAAGCTATTACCCTTGATTTTGAAGAAATTCTATTCTGGAGGTGTTTTTAAGCAAAAATGGTAGGAACTGGATAGACTGTAAATTTATTCATCAACATTTGCCTATGGAGAGAAGTACTTCAAATAGTACTTCTCTATAGAACCAAAAGATTATTCGTAGACAGGAACGACTTTAAAGTTAGGCTTATCTAAGCCCCCTCCGCATCTCCAGCCAGATTCTGGAGGGTAATCACCTGTTTTCTCTATAAGGTAATAAATTGTTCCCGAGCAAGATAATGCCCAAGCTTCTTCACCTTCCCAGTTTTTTATCGTTTTTAACAAATTCTTGGGGTTAGTTTCATGTACGTAACGGGGAGTAGTGGCAGTACTATTTTCGTCAAGTTTATAAAGTCCATCGTAGCCTACGCTACCAGTGATTTTAAAGGCTATTGGTTCACTATTTATGACTTCTTTGTCACTATCGACTTTAATGTCATTATCATCTTTTTCGCAAGACATGGTTACACTAGCTACCAATACAAATAGGATGAAACTTTTAAGGAAATGAAAATTTTTCATAGTAAATCTATCTTTGATTTAAATGTAAAAAAATGAGACTTTTAGTTTTGTTCTCTTTATTTTCATTTGTGAGAAAAAGAGTTTTTACTACCAAACTCTATTTAACATATATCATGACGTAAATAGGTGCATATATATTGCTTCTTGAACTTTAAATTTAATTGAATGTTAAAAGGTAAGGTCATAGATCTATCTGTTTCAGATCTTCTTACTTCAGGTAACCAGTTACTTAGGCTGAAAATAGGTCTGATTTAATTTTACCTGAGTACTTAGGTGGTTTATGTATTGGTATTTTACTACGGATTTTCTACTATTGAGAGACAGAACGTCTAATATGGACATAAATTCACAGTCATGTGACTGTACAATAATAATTTCAAAATTGGAGCTAACTGGTTCTTTTTCAGAAGTGGAGAGTTAATTTGTAATTCTTTTATTAGCTTCTCTAACAAGGAAGCAACCTTTAAATCCCTCTTTTTTAAGGGAATCTTGCAGGTAAGAAGCTTTTATGCTTGAGCAGAACTCCCCAATGGAATATTTGTACTTATAAACTTCTTCTGACTTAATCGTTTCCTGAACCTTTCTTTTTGTATTGAGAAACAAGGAAGAGGATTGTTGAAGTTGAATTTTAGATGAGGCAATTTGTATTCTGTAAATGTATGGACACTTCTTCTTCGAGGGGTTACTTGGGGTTGCTGCTTTGACATCTGTTTGGGCAAGGGTGTTGCTTGCAGAGGAATCGGAATTACTGATTAAATCTTTTATTAGGTTAAACTTGCTCGAAGGTTTTGTGTTAACTTGTGCTAGAATATCTTTAGGGGCATTTTTAACTTCAATAAGCTCTATTGTTTGTCGATAATGCATCTTTGTTATTATTTCATTTCGTGTGGTGAATGTTCCTTTGAAACTTTTCCATTTTCCATTACTGATATCGAACTGTGCTTGACCTTTAAATTCCATTGAGTATAGGAAATCCTTTTCTTTATCGAGAAATGCCTGTGTGGCTTTGCCTTCTACGGATTCAAAGATGTCGTAATCTAGAATAGCAATTAGTGTGTCTTTTTTTTGAATGATGTCCGACAGCGAAACCTGATGACGGTATTCTTCTTTTTCTGGGATTAGGCTACCATTAAGTGTAACGAGCTTCAGGTCTAGGTTCCATTTATCACCTACCCCAACATATTTTTTTGGCAATTGGAATAAAATGTGTAGCAGGTTTTTTTGTTTCTGGGAACAGTATCTGTCCAGTGACTTTCCATATGGATCTAAGTTAAAGCTTCCTATTTTTTTTGCTCCTTTTTTTTGCTGAAAGAAATGGTTGAACTTGTTTTCTTTGAGGCTATCCTTTTGATTTATAGATTGCACTAAACTTAGTTTTAGCAAGGTGTCTTTTTTCTGAAGAATGGTGTATATGGTTATTTCGTTGGCAAGGTTCTGAACCATGGTCTCAGCCTCTTTGAATTTGGCAAAAAGATCTGTTGCAGCAGTATCGCTTTGGGAAGGTGGGGTTTTTAGAATTTCCGTTTGCTGAATATAAACTATCGGTTGTGCTTTTTGTACTTTCCACTCCAGTTTGTGCTTTTTGCTACAGCCAATAATGGAAAACAGTATCGTTGCAACGAGTATCGTTGTTGTTAGTTTCATAAAGAGATTGTGTTAGACCCATCTTGCAGAATAGCACTCAAGTTACTGATTATTGGGGGAGGATGCAAGTTGATTTTTTTGATCCTGTTTATGAAGGAGAGTGGGTAAGAACAAAATTCTACTCCAAATTAATAGAAGTAGAATTTTGATATTGAGCTGGTTTATTTCGATGCATCAAGTAGAGTTTGAACAAGTGCTCTTAATTCAGAGATTTCTTCTTCTTGTTTGCCTATCTTCTTTTCTTGTTGAATGGTATAGAGAGTTAGTTCTTCTACTTTTTGGAGTAGTTTCTTATTCATCTCCCCAAGGAGAATACCTTTTTCTTCAGCCTCATTGGCACTGGGGATACCTTTCAGATGTCCATTAGCTACAATGTGCTTTTCTACCTCTGTTAGCGATGGAAGGTTGTAGTTGTTTTTGAATACAAAGTCTGGCCAGTCTCTAATGTCGGCTTTAACATCTGTTGCATGGACTGTTCCATTTACAGTTAGTTTTGAATCTGGGGTTGCTGTTCCAATACCAACGGAGCCATTGGCTAGAATTCGTACCTGCTCATTGTCTTTGTTGGTACAGAATGTAATAAAACCACCAGTAACACTGCCTCCTCTGTAGAAATTTATAGAGCTATTGGTTTGTCCATAGAAATTATGAACAAGGGAGAAGCTTTTGATATTTTTAAAATCATCACCTTGGGTTTTATGGCCTTTTACACCTAGATAAGTGCCATCTGAGGTGTTGTTTCCTTCTGGCAGGCGGCCGAAGACAGTCCCTAATTTGCCATTGGGTATAAATGTGGCAACGTCTAAAACTGCTTTGGGAGTTGTTGTGCCAATACCAACATTTCCTCCTGCCGTAATTCTCATTTTTTCGCTATCCGTGTTGGTGCAAAATGTTAGGAACCCACCTGTAAAACTGCCTCCTCTGTAGAAATTTATTGAACTATTGGTTCGTCCGTAGAAATTATGAATAAGAGAGAAGCTCTTTATATTATTAAAATCGTCACCTTGTGTTTTATGGCCTTTTATGCCTAAATAAGTGCCGTCGCCAGTACTGTTTCCTTCTGGTAGGCGACCGAGAACTGTGCCTAAAGTACCATTTGGGATGAATTTAGAAACATCTAAAAGTGCTTTGGGGTCTCTTGTCCCAATACCAATACCGTTGGCAGTTAGAACTCCGTCCTGATCTACCATTACGTAGTTGAGGTTTGTTTCAGCTGTTTGAATATGGTTTTGAGCATTTAATTGAGTAAGAATTAAAAATGAGAATGCGAAAATGATAGATTTTAATTTCATTTCTTTTGTTAGTTTAAGGTTTGGTTAAGATATCTGTAAATGAGTTATTTGTTGGCTTGATGTGTCTGGGGATATAAGTTGTGTTTTTTACTGTGCTATATGTTTTAAATGAATAGCTGTGCGTGAAAGTAATTGTTTGTGATGCGTTAGTATTGGTAGTGCTTTTTTGTAAGCAAAATACTGTGTCTTTTTGAGAAAGCGGCGCGGTAAATTTATAGGAAACAGAACAAATTTAAAACTAAAATTGCTCATATAATTATGTGGATCGATACTTTGAGTTTCTTTTAATTCGATTGATCAATTTTGGATAGTGTTACAAATTGAAACCAACAAGTTGGTTAGGGGGGAAAAGAGAAGTAAGGCGATTTGATCGAACAGTATTGCATTAGAGGCAATACTGTCCGACAAGATTGTATATAAGTTTGAGGCTACTATTTTTTTACTATTTTTTTTATAAAGTGTTGGTTTCCAATTTTACATTTCAGTAGGTATATTCCCGCTGGAAGATGTGAAACATTAATAGAATTGTTTCTTACAGTGTCTATATAGACCTGTTGTCCACGTGAATTATATATCTGAATTTCTTCTTCAATGTTTTTCGTGTTAAAATAAATGTAATCTACACAAGGGTTTGGATATGCAAAAACGTCCGCTTCGCTATAAAGCGATCTATACAGTGCTGTAGCTGTTTTCTTATTCAGTTTCCATATCTGCCGTCCAAAGTTGACAGATTCAGCCATGAAAAAGATATTATCGCCAATAGGTGTAATCTGTGTAGGGAAGGAGCTTTCGTTTCCGGACAATATATCTACAGCAAGTACTGTTCCTTCTTCTGTACCATCCGATTTCCACAACTCGGCACCATGATCAGGATGATAAGCTTGGAAGTATAATAAATTATCTACAGCTACTAATTCCACAGGGAATGAGCCGTCAATTCCAGAGTTAATATCTTTAACTATTGATGTTCCTGCTTCTGTACCATCAGTTTTCCATAGTTCAAATCCGTTTTCTCCATTATTGGCTCTGAAGAAAAGGGTATTGTTTACTATACAGAAATTTGCGTCTCGTATAGAGCTTTGACTGCCAGAATTGATGTCAATTAATTGCTTTGTGCCAGATTCTGTTCCGTCTGATTTCCAGATTTCTCTTCCATGTTTTTCAGTGTGAAGTGTGAAAAACAATGTTCCATTGAAGTTAATTAGTTCTTTGGGGGCTGAGTTGCGAACATGTTCAAATTTCTTCAGCAATTTAGTTCCAGGTTCAGTACCATCAGTTATCCATAGTTCATCTTCGCCATCATAGGTTTCAGATGCCGTAAAAAACAGTTTTCCGTTAACATCCGTAAGCTTTTGACATGTTGTAAAGTCCTTGGATTTACGACCTCCAGTTTTATCGTGTATCCATAAATCCTCACCTGCATCATCAACAATATAATATAGATAATCGCCTGAAGAATTCATCTCCAGCATTCTAGCAGGATTGCCAAACTGATCAGTACCTAGGCTTGTAATAGGTTCTAAGTTTGAGCCATTAATCATGAATAAGAAATATTGATTCTCTTTTCTAACAGTAAAATATAAAGAATTGTTATGAACGGTTAAGTGTTTTGGAGAAGAGGAGGCCTTGCCATCCATGATATCATGTACCATTCCAGTTTCAGTTTCATTGTTACTTATTTTCCATAATTCATAACCATGAAACTTATCAAAACCTGTGAAATAAATTTCGTTATTGTATTTTGTGAAAGAGGTAATTTTGGAGTTGTTAGGTTCTGAATTTGTAGCTTTTAGAAGTGATGTGTTCGTGTCCGAATATTTCCATATTCCAAGATTTGAACTTCCATTACCTACTGTGAAAACTAGATTAGAATTTAGAGATATAAGACGATCCTTATTTATCCCATATTTACTTTTATTAATGTTTTCAACAAGTATGGTACCACCTTCTGTACCATCAGATTTCCATAACTCAGAACCTATTTCATCAGAATATTTTGAGAAATAAATGGAATTATTGAAGTGGAATACTTCAGATGCATGATTTAACTTCTCTAAACTTCTTGTCGTTTCTTTAGTTAGGCCTGTCACCCATCCTCTTTTTTTCCAGAAAAGTATTGGGGAAGAACAAAAAACAAATTCATTATTAATGTGCTGTAGTATGCAGAGATCAGTTGATTTGCTGAAAAAAAATGGTTCTCTGTCGCAAGGTGGGATTTCTTGTAAATGGGTTATAGAAAAATCATTTAAATCCATCTTTATAAGAGAAGTCTCTCCATTTTCATTGGCGCCAGTAAACAGTAAATTATTCTTTTTCCCCAATAGGTTTGAAGGCATAAAGTATTTATGATTAGATTGGTCGTAAATGATGGAAGTACCACTCTCTGTTCCATCGGATTGCCATATCGATAGCCTGTTTTCATCAAGCTCAAAAAATGAAAAAAACAATTTCCCATTTATTTCAACAACATCGGCATAGTTGACTAATCTTGTTGATGCATCATGCATATTTGCAATGCGGACTGTATTGTTAAGTGTTCCGTCTGTCTTATATAAATGCCGCCTGCTTACGAAAAAAAGCTCATTACCGAATTCAATATATTGAGTTAATCCTGAAGTTCCCCCAAGACTAGCTCCGTTACCATCTATTTCTTCAGTTATAGGAAATGTCCCTGTTGATGTACCATCACTGCGCCATACTTTTGAATCGTTTGAACCGTAAGGCTGGAATGTAAAGATAAAAGTGTTGTTGCAGCTACCTTGGAAAGTTGGAGAGTTCCAGATTGATAAGCCGTCTTTCGCTATTTGAGTACCTGCTTCTGTTCCGTCACTAACCCAGACTTGGAGAGTGTTTTCTTTTTGAATAAGGAAGAACAGTTTGTCTCCTGCTGTTGTAAGTTTTGATACCTTATAATTCAAAAAGTTTGTGACTTTCTCAGTTCCTTCACTAGTGCCATCTGTTTTCCATATCTCACCATCAGAACTGCCATCTGTTGCGATAAAAAATAAAGTGTTACCTAGTATTACTGAAGTTTCAGAGAAGGATTGCGAAATACTGCTGTTGTTACTAGGGTAGATATCTTTTAACAAATAGGCTTCATCTGTATTGCCATTACTGACCCAAATTTCCCGACCAAAATTATTTGTTGATGCTCCGAAAAATATTTTCCCATTAAATTCAACAAAGTCGGAAGGAGAGGAGCTTATATCTCTATTTTCAGATTGAAAATCAGTAATTCTTTGTTGGGCATGAATTTTTGTAATTGTAAAGAATAGAACTAAGAATAGTGCTTTTTTCATAAGTGTTATGTATAGATATGTGAAAATTAGGATGTTTGATTAGGAATATTAATTAATAAACTACTTTGATTATTATGTTTGTTTAGGAAATATTTTGATATAAAATAGTGGTTTTACATATGTAAATATTGATGAATTATTTGCCGCGTTTTGAACTATAGTGCCGTATGAGTACTGTCAAGGTGAGGAGGAGGGCCTCCTAAAGACTATATTAACTCTATTCAATCTTTCGAATAAACCCCATTTTATCAGGATGATCAGATACATAAACTTCATCATCAATTTTTCTTAACATATTGAGTGCTAATATATCACCACCAGCTCCCCAAGTGAAGAAAATACCAAAACACAGCAGCTCTCCGTGACCAAGAATTATTCCTAGCACAGATGGTATTATCCCCATAACAATCAATGGCATTGCTCCGCCAAGCTTGTAATGTTTGACTTTCAGAGGCTCTTTGCAATGACAGTAGGGAGTTAGAATTCTCCATGCAACACCAAATTTTATTGATTTCATACCTTTCTCTGTAAAACAGGCCCACGTTAAACCATGTAACAGTTCATGAACAACAGCACCTCCTATTATGTATAGCAGAATTAGATCTACAAAAGCATCTTTACCTGTTTCAAATGTATCATAGCCCCAAATTAGAATAAATGGTAACAGGGTAATGGTTAAAATAGGAATCAACATGAAAATGGCAATCAGATTTACTTTGCTCATTTCCATGGTGTATTCAATTTTATTTTTGTTTTCTGCTTCCATGTGGTATTGGTCTAAAGTGTATTTGAATCGCTGTTAGTAGCCCTAAAGTTTACCCCGATAAAAAGCCCCCAGCCAAGGAATACTAATTATAACACAAATAGCCCCAAAAGTAACACCGACAGATTGTGGACTATAAGTTTCCAATAAAAAACCAATAGCTAACATTGCTACTTGCAGAACTACGCCAAAAGTTGCCATATGCAAAGAAAATATCTTTAGGAGGTTACAAGATGAATTTTTTTGATAATATAAACTCTGACTGAAAATTACATATGTAATTATGGAAACAAAGAAGAGGTAACGTGAGTTGACAAATAAAAAACTATAGATTTTTGTATTGTTAAAAGGGATAATGTATGTGAAAGGATGACTATTCTTTAAGGTCTAATAGCCATCCTTTATGTAGGCAAATTATTTTGAAATGTAATTCATTTTTAGTTTTTCTCTTTTATTTCTTCCTCTAATTTATGAACTCTCTCTAATAAAGACTTTAGAATTTTATTTTCTTTTTCAAGCGTTTCAATTCTAGAGTTTTGTTCTTTTAAGAGAACAATTTTTTCTTTCTGAGATTGTATTTCTTTATTTTGAGCAATAGTGTAAAGGGTTAGTTCTTCAATCTTTTGCAAAAGCTTGATTTGAAATTTAGCAACATTGACGCCATTTTGTTTCATTTCTTTAGCTGATGCTATTTCTGGTAAGTGCTTGTTTTCTTTGATATGCTTTTCAACAAAATCAAGAGAGGGCAGTTCGTAGTCTGATTTGAATACAAAGTCAGCGGTAGGCGTTTTCGTAACTACTATTTCTTTTGATTCAATTTTCCCTACTACAGCAAAGTTACCGCTTATTGTTTGGTTGCCTTTATTGTGAAGAACCTTAGTCCAAATACCGTTGCCGTCTTTGTCAGTACTTCTAAAATACATTGTCGGTGCTGAGGAACTGTTCCTGATGGCAATCTGTCCGTTGTACCTGTACTCGGGGTGATTATGTCTATGGTTGAAATTCACCCCCCAGAACCAACCTGAAGGTTCCGGTGAATTTGCTGCGTCTAAGCTTTCGAAAAACCCACTTTGCCAGATAGAATTCCAGTTATCTATTGCTTTAGGGTTGTTTATTAAAGCAGTCCCCTCGATTGTTTGTTGTCCTTTACTGTGAAGAACCTTAGTCCAAATACCGTTGCCGTCTTTGTCAGTACTTCTAAAATACATTGTTGGTGCTGAGGAACTGTTCCTGATGGCAATCTGTCCGTTGTACCTGTACTTGGGGTGATTATGTCTATGGTTGAAATTCACCCCCCAGAACCAACCTGAAGGTTCCGGTGAATTTGCTGCATCTAAGCTTTCGAAAAACCCACTTTGCCAGATAGAATTCCAGTTATCTATTGCGTTAGGGGCGTTTAGAAGAATCTTTGAGGCGTTAATGTTCCTAGTTACAGAAAGATTTCCATTTATAGTTTCATCTTGAGCCTTAGTGTTTAAAAAAAAGCACACCAAGGTAAGCATTAAGATTCGTGATTTTATAAACATATCTAGTTGTTTTATGTAAAGAGAATTTTCTATGTGTAGTGTATATCTGTACCTAATTTGTTAAGATCTATATTAAATGACCCAAACTATAGTGGTCTTTTTTGTGTTGGTGAACGTAAGTTGTTTAATTATTTATCCTACATGAGAGAAGTTTATCTGTTGATTTTCTTCATTCTCATTACCAACAGTTTTTTTAAAAAAAATCAGGACAAAAGTAGAGATTTTTTTATTAGTTCTGAAGAATACATGATTTTAAAACTTTCCTCGGTAAAAAGCCATCAGCCAAGGAATACTAATAACCACACAAATAGCTCCAAAAGTAACGCCTACCGATTGAGGACTATAACTTTCCAGCAAAAAACCAATAGTCAGCATGGCGACTTGCAATACAACACCAAAAGTTGCCATATGCAAAGAAAACACCCGACCCTGCATTTCTTTAGGCGTGTAATGCTGAATAAGTGTAGAGTCAACAGGAATAATGAAACCTCCGGTAATCCGCATAAAGAACAGAACAATGCCCCCTACCAGCAAATTACCCGTTAGGGCAAATGCCACGAACAGCAATCCCTGAAAGAAATACGACCAGCCATAAACAGTTTTCATTCTGTAGACATTGCTCCTTGTAAGTTTGTTTACGATCAGTCCGCCAGCGAGGATTCCTGCCCCTTGAATGGCATAAAGAGTTCCAATACCAAGGTCGCCAGCATCGAAAACACCCGCGCCATAAATTGGCAGAAGCACCATAAATGCACCTCCTACGAATCCCCATGCCATACCCATAAAAAGCATGGAAAATACAATCGGAGTTTTCACAACAAACCGATAACCTTCAATGATATCAGATTTCATGCTAACCGATTTTGCTTCTTTAGGAGGCACGTTAACCTGCATTTTCTTAGTGAAATAAGCTGAAATTAGGAACGAAAAAGCATTCAGCACAAAAGCAATCTCATAGCCAACCAAAGCAGAGACAATTCCACCAAGTGTTGCCCCGATAATACTCATAGTGCCCCACACCATAGAGGACAGTGAATTAGCCGTAATTAGGTTCTCGGACTTTACAATATTATGAGTTACCGCTTGGCGGGCCGGTTTGAAGAATGATGTATTTATTGACAATAGAAACTTCACCAAAAACAAACTCCAGAAAACAGTATCGGCAAAAAGGAATAGCAAGGCCAATAAAGCACGGGCAATATCGGTAATGATCATGATTTTCTTCTTGTCGAAACGGTCGGCAATTGCTCCAGAAAATGGGCTGAGTACCAGAGCAGGAACAGCCTCGGAGAGAAGAGCAAGCGAAATCATCAGTCCAGATGAGGTTTTGGAATACACAAACGCCATCAGGGCAATGTTGTTGAACCAGTTTCCAATTTCGCTTGTAGATTGTGCTAGAAGAAGGTAGCGAAAATTCTTGTTCCGTCGTAAAAAGCTTAGTTTTGATTCTCTTTTTTCCCCCACGTCAGGCTATCGTTTGTTTTGATAATAATAAAGTTGGCTTTCCTGCAAAAAAACATGTTCGCTAGGTTTGGCTTTCAGTTTTGGGGCTGGTATTCCATGTCCGAAGAAACGGTCGCCAACGAAAACTAGAGCCTCATCCCATAGTCCAGATTCTATCGAGCTGGTAAGTAACATTTCGCCACCTTCAATTACTAAAGACTGAATGTTACGGCGATAGAGTTCGTCAAGTACTTGTTGTAGGAGATTATCGGAGAAAGCAATCTTTATGTATTCTAAGTTTGGACGGCTATCTACATCCAATTCAGTAAAAACTATTGTCGGTTGACTTTGATCGAACAGGTTCAAGGTATTTGGCAGACTAAGGTCGCGGTCTATGGTAATGCGTATTGGGTTTTCTCCGTTCCAAGCCCGCACATTCAGTTTCGGGTTGTCTAGTTCGACTGTGCGCGTTCCTACCATAAAGGCCATTTCTTCAGTACGCCATTTATGCACAAGGCTGCGCGAGATTTCATTGGTGATCCAAGCTGCGTTAGGGTGTTCGGCACTGCGTATTACATCAATGAATCCATCTTGGGTTTCTGCCCATTTCAGGATAATGTATGGGCGCTTTTTCTCGTGAAAGGTGAAAAAACGACGGTTTAGCTCTCGGCTCTCTTCTTCCAATACTCCAACGGTCACATCAACACCTGCTTTTTTCATGCGTTCAATTCCACGACCAGCCACTTCGGAAAACGAATCTACACAACCAACAACCACGCGCTTTATTTTCTTCTCAATAATAAGATCGCTGCATGGAGGTGTTTTTCCGTGATGCGCACATGGTTCTAGGTTCACGTAAAGCGTGCTTTCTGGTAACAATTCAGATTGTTTTACAGAATTTACGGCATTTACTTCTGCATGAGCTTCGCCCCAACGTTGGTGATAACCTTCTCCTATTATTCTATCGTTATGTACTATTACAGAACCTACAAGTGGATTTGGTGCTGCTGCGCCTTTCCCAAGCTGAGCAAGTTCTAGACAGCGCTGCATATATATATCGTCTTTGTGCATAAACTATTCTGATTTTGTTGCACAAAGGTAGTTTTCTGTTCGATAACTGAGAGATATTTTTAAAATGCAGTCGGCTTTAACAATATCAAAGGTTGCAATTTAGTTAAGTTTGGATTTTAGTTGGTCGATAAGCAGATTTAGCTGGTTTTGTAGGCCGTCTCCTGTATCGCTAATATCAATTGTAAGGCGTTCTTTTAGGAAACTGATAACTTGTGGAAGGTTGTTTTTCAGTGCTTTTAACCTACTAAGATCTTCCTGTAGGTTTTCAATCCCCATTCCTTCCTTTAACTGTTCATCAATCAGACTTTCAATTTCTTTAATCTGAGGGTTGATACTCTTCTGTGTTAGGTCAATTGCGAATCTACGTCCTAGAAAATCTTTGTCCAAAAAAGCAGCAAAAAGCGGGCGTTGATCTACGGCTTGCTTTATTGTGCCAACAACATTTTCCATACCTACCCAAGGCGATGCAAGACTTTCTTTCGAAATTAATAGCAGTGTCGCATCCGAAGTTGAGATTGCCCTTAGTATTTCATCTTCGAAACGCTTTCCTATTTCGAAAAAATCATGGTCGATTATTGTTTCGAAACCAGCTTTTTCCAGTGCTTCTTTTACCAAGTTTGCTTTGTCCTTATTTTTTGTACTGTATGATATAAAAACAGTTCTGGGGGCATTGGAATTAGATGGCTTATTGCTTACTTCATGAGATGAAGAGATTGAACTGCCATTAAATTCATCCAAGTACTGTAGCAGGGCATGCGTTATGCGGGCTTTTTCGCGATTGTAATCAGTCTGAGGGATTATGCCTTGTATCTGAGCATCTTCGTTGGCTTTGTTTCGGGCAGATTGCAAAATCAGATTGTTGTATAGTTCATCTTCTCCGTTCTGCTGGCAATAATCTATGAATTCTGCTATTGCTTTTGTTAGTTTGGCTTCTGCAATTAGTTTTTTTATTTGTTCGTTGCGGTTCATAAGATTTAGAATTGGATCTGAATGGTTAGCTGCCCATACCATAAGTATGCACAGATGTTTGGGTAGAAGGTAAATAATTTACCCCAAACCAACAAAGCAGTAATAGAACAAAAGCCATTGCCAGTATCCACAGCGGGGTTTGTATTTTCGAAGGCGAATGAATACGCGTATGGATGTACATAAGATATCCAAGCCAAGTGATAAATGCCCAAGTTTCTTTGGGATCCCATGTCCAATAATGCCCCCAAGCTTCTTTTGCCCAGAGTGCGCCGAATAGCAGTCCGAAAGTCAGAAATGCAAAACCAAGATATACAATGTTATCCGCAAGTTTTAAAGTATCCTGATTGTATCGGTTTTGATACCATTCCCAAAGTCCCCGAACTGCCACAATCGACGATGCTGCCAGCATAGCATAGGCAAAAATATAGACTACCACATGAGGCACAAACCATGGACTATGCAGTGCAGGCATCAAAGCTTTGTTGTAGGTATCAGGTTTCATGTAATTGATAAAAAGAAACAAGATGGCCATAAGCAAACTATAAGAAAGAAGCCATTTGTAGTGCCAACGCCTATAGCTGATAAAACCAATTACAGATAGAAACAGGGCGTACCACAAACGGGTTTCGCCAAGAGTGCGAAGGGGAGGGCGTTCTAGGGTTTGCCAAAGCATGGTAACGAAGATGCAGAATACACCAATTCCAGTTATTGTGAACAGATTTGTAATTAGTTCTTTCCTAGAAAAAAACTTAGGTAGATAAAGCAACACAATTGCAGATAGCCATAAAAGCGCCGATGTTGAAGCGAATGCAGGAAAATTAATCCAAGTCATGATTCTTTTTGATTATTTTCAGGAGAAGTTGTCGTTTGCTGTGCAGCGTTACTTCCAAGTAAGAATAGATAAATACCTCCAAATAGCATCATAAAAATGCCAATGTACACCACGGGCTGCCATGGATCTTTCACAACTTCCAATATGCTTGTTTCCGACCATTTGCCGTATTTCTCATCAAAACTAAGTTGATACAATTTGTATCCGCTTACGGTTTGGGCTTTGTTCACTTCTATGAGCATGGTGTCTATTTTGCCTTCAGGAGTGTACAGAACAACATCCGACTGATATTTCTTTGGCTCAGGAATGGTCATCACCAACGAATAGGCACTATCAAGCTGATATGCTTGAGGCACACGGTTAAAGCTGCCACAACTGATCCAAGCCGTATCTGTTGTTGTAGCAGATTTAATTTCTACTTGAGCAGAAGGAGCAGCTCCTAGTTCATTCACTGGATAGAACCGATTGCCAACGATACTGGATTCGTGCAGATATCTCAAGATTTTCAGGTTCCAGTTCAGTAGTTTGGTTTGTGAGCCTTGTTCAACTTCAAACACGTTTTTGCCTTCGTCTGCCCAAACACCTCCATTTTCATTGTCGATTAATGTGATTTTTGGAGGGTACTCTTCAATGCTAAACTTAAGTAGCCTAATGGCGGAAGGAAGTTCAACTGTTTTGTTATTATCTGTGGCATACCAAACAGGCTGTTTGTCAAATGTGTTTACCGTCATTCTCAGGCGCTGAAGATCGCCGCTACCAATGCCGCCAGAAAATACAGCTAACCATAAACCAAAATGGTTCACAAAAAAAGCACAGTTTCTCAGGCTGAATGGCCTTAGGCGGGACAGTGTCACTAAACCTAGAACAATCAGAAAGTAAGTGTTCAGAAAGAGAAATGGCCAACTGCTAGTAATGTGCGATAGTCCGAGACGTTGCATGGAAGGAGATGCCAAACCGTCTACTTGAGTGAAACTTCCCATTAAAATCACTATCAGAAGATAACTACCAATTAAACTGATCGAATTCTGAGTGCTGCGCAAAAATTTACACCAATAGGTTTCCCGAAAAAAGACATGTAGAAAAATAATAACTGAAGATAGTCCTAGCCCAATGTAAAGGTTGTGTGGCCAAGAAGGAGAACCGATACCTTTACCTTCTGTAACCCATTCCAGGGTAAAGCCAATAGCTAAAAGAGAGAAAAGGATTACGATAGCCTCTTGAAATTGCCATGGAGGTTGCCAGATAGTTCGTTTTTCTTGTGTCCAGTTCGTCTGATTGTTTGCAAAGGGATGTTTCATGTTGTTTATCTGTGCCTTTTCTGCTTGTTTTATAGGTGTTAAAGAGGTTTCTTCCTTACGAATATAAATCTTTAAGTCGTTATTCAGTACTGAAATCTACAAAAACAAGAAAGAAATGAATTTTTTGACTTAAAAGGTTAAAATGTCGAAAATGACTTGTGAAAGTAGGTCGAAAGGATTAATTTGCTTTTATTTTTCTGTTTTATATAAGTCAATTTCCTTTATGTCTACTATCTTTTGTACATTCTGTGGGGCAAAAAATGAGGAGCGTTACAAAAAATGCCATGTTTGCGACAAACCTCTTTTAAAGCCCGATCCTGAGATTAAGATGTTGCGTATTGCTCTTGAAAAACTAAGAGTGTCGTACGATGCTCGTTTTGATAATTTGTTGAGGCAGTTAGACAAAATAGAACAAAGAGACAGAGAAAGGATTGAGAGGTTTATCCAGGAATTTAGAGATGTGGAAAAGTCTGTTGTTGAGAAAAAGCAGGATAGGCCACAAGGAATGGTAGATAGAAAGAAAATACAGGATGAAGTACTTTGGGAAAGAAAAAAAGAACAAACGGTATCTTCGAAAGAAGAAGAAGCAAGGTCACAGGTAGATAAAGAAGAATTAAGGAAAAAAGAAGAAAAAAAACAGACTGAACCAACAATTTTGTCTGAAGATATCCCAGAGGAGATCAATGAGAAGGTAGCTAATAATGAGGAGATTGATAAAATAACTGAGAAAACAGTTTCTCCAGAAGAAGATAAAAAAGAAGTACCGATTTTTGAGCTGCCGCTAGAGGAAGAAAAAACAAAAGAAGAGCTTCGGGAGCTTGCAGACAAAGAAAAGTTAAAAACACCTGACGAAACTGTAGAAAAAACAGTTAACCCAGAGCAGCCGAAGTCAACTGTTTCTTCTACGGATGAACCAAAGGAAGTTAGTCAGCAAATAACCTATGCAGAAACTAGGGACAATGATGTAGAGAAAATAAAAACTACAGAAGTATTGCCAGAAGCTGAAGAAAGAAAAGAAGACCCGGTGATTTCAGCTTCTGAACAGTCTTCGGTATCTACAGAAGAAAAAGCTGTAGTTCCAATTGAGGAAGAAAGCATAGAAAAGCTAGAAGAAAAGATTGAAAGAATAGCAGCATCAGCGCAGACCAGATCTGTTGTTGCTGCTCCAAGTTCAACAGACAAAAACAGAAAGGTTCAGGCTCAGCGTAAAAGTAAACCGGATAAAAAAACAAAAAAGAAAGACGTTACATTTCCACTGGTTTCGTTCTTCTTGGATGTTTTCGGAGCTCCATTGAATGACCTAACTTCCTTTTTAAAAAATACATATACGAAATATAAGGAGAAGAACCAATTGCCTGTCTTTTTTATGACATTGGCTGGTATAGCTGCGCTTCTTTTCGGTTTTGGTTATTTGATGCAGCTTTCGTTGAACTATATTGGCGAATATGTCGAGATTCTTAAAATAGCAACAGGTTTTGCAAGTTCATCGGGTATTGCATGGTGGGCTAATAGGTTAGCAAAAAGGCACAAAAAATATAGTGATTTTAGTTCTGCTTTGTTGGGCTTGTCTATTTCTTTGAATTATCTGTTTATTTATTTCCTTTCAAATGCCAGTGATATCAGTTCTTTGCTTATTTCCCCAGTAGTGGGCTTTGTTCTGATCTGCTTAAATACAGTTTGGGCCATCTTCTTATCCTTGCGTTTCGAGACGAAAATAGTTGCTGTGTTAAGCTTGCTGGGCGGAGCTTTCGCACCTTTTTATTTGAACAGCGATGGAAACTCAGTGGCCTACTTTGTTTATCTATGGATACTTTCGGCAGCATCAATTTATGTAGCCAATAAGATCAAGTGGAAAGCACTGGGAACAGTCAGCTTTTTCACTGCGGCCTCTATTTTGGAACTTACCTTACTTGGCAGACAGGAAAGTTTGTCCAGAACTGCATTTACAATCATTTTCCATGCTTTTGCCTATCTATTTGCTTGGATAAGCCTTTTCGATGGGAGAAAGCTCGTTCAGAAACTTGAAAGAGCTACGATTGTATTACTAGCTGGTAATTTGAGTGTTTTCCTGTTCAATTTATACTTTCTTTCCCGTGGGCATCAGGATTTTAAAAGCCTAGGTCTTATGTATGTGATAAATGCAGCAGTGTTTTTCCCAGGATTGTGGCTTTTGGATAGAAATGCAAGTAAGCAGATTCGCTTATTACTCTTGGTAATTGCTGGAACATTCATTGCTTTTGCCTTGCCTGCAATATTCAATGCAAATCTTTTGGGGCTGTTTTGGTCTATCGAGGCTTTGGCTTTGGTATTCTTGGGCTACAATTTCAATATGTTGAATGTACGAAAAGAAGGCTATCTCCTGCTTGGTGTAGCATTGTCAAAAACGTTTCTTACGTTCAATAGCCTTTGGTTTTTCAATAAAGAAAGTATTCTGTTTACCAACGGTTTTTACAACCTCTTAAGTTTGGGGGTAGTGATAGCTGCTATTATTGTATTGATTGCCAGAAATAAAAGAATCAGTCACCCTAAGGAGATTCGTTTTCTTATGATATGCCAAGAAGCTTTCGTTTTTTGGTTTGCAGCATCTTATTTAACCATTGCAATTTATTACACTTCTGGTTGGTTTGCTTATACTAGTTTCCCACTGGGTATAGCTATTGTTTTCTGGGGGATGCAACAACGGAGGCAGTTTAGCATGGCTCTTGGTGTGCTTATCTTTATCTCTTCAGGTGCCTATGCAATATTTTCAGCGGTTTCTGTTATTCCTGAAAACTGGCAGACAACACTGTTTTCTATAGGTTATTATAACCTTTGGAGCATCGGATTGTTCTTGTTGTTGATGCAAGTGTTGATTAATAGATTTCATAAACCTAGGGAAATAGCCAAGAAAAGAGAAAAATATAGAGCTTTAATAAGGCTCAGCGAACTTGTGGCAGTTTGGAGTGCGGTAGTTGTAGTAGTAACAGTTTCATATTACTCGTTCAGTTACTTGTCTTTTTTCACCATGACGAGTGCGGTGGCGTATTTATATTGGGGAAAGCGACAGAGGAAAAATATAAAAGATTTGGGATATCTCGTGTTTGTTGTCTCGCTTCTGCTGGCGAGTGATATGGCGTTAAAAGAAATTGCACTTGCATTTAGAGAGAAACAAGGACAATTTTCTGCTGGATATTTTAACTTGTTAGGGTTTGGTGTTTTCTTGTTCGCGATGTTAACAATTCAAAAGAAATGGTTCAACATAAAACTTAAACCAGTAAAAGGGTTCTCTATTCTATTATTAGAATCACTGACCGTATGGTTCACCATCGTATATATAGTAACAGGATTTTACACAATTGGCAATTATGCAACAAACTTGGCCATTGTTCCAATGTTGGGCGTAATTTATTGGGGGCATAGAAAAAAAATGAATGTCAGTGAAATACTGGGCTTAGGTTATGTTCTTTTAATCATACTTGGGCTATTGTTATCTATGGTTGAAGTAAATTCGTTGCGCTTTTCGCTACAGACTATTTCAGGGAAAATTGCGGCCGTAGAACTGCTTTTCCTTATGTGGTTTCTGAAAGAGTTCTACGTTTTGCAGAAAGCAGAAAAAACTAGACAGAAAAACTCAGATATTCTTCAGGAAGTATTCTATTGGTTGGTGCCTGTGATTGTTATTTTGTCTGTAAATCGTAGAGCGCCAGAATATCTAGCAGTTGGTGTTTGGGGGGCACTGCTGCTGAACTATATATTGTACGAACTCACCAAGCGTAAGTCCCTTGTTAAGGAATTCTATCTCATTGCGGTGGCGGCTGTAGCTGTGTCTTACTTCAGTTCTAACCAGTTGCTGGCATTTGCTGTTTCAATATCAGTGCTGGCTATTGTTTATTTCAGAAGAAAAGCTTTTAATAAAAAGGCTTGTTATGCATCTGAATTTAAGTACCTGTTTATATCTGGGCATTATTACTTTGGTGCAGGACTTTTCTTGATAACTCAGGATTTATTGGGCAAAGAGGAAGAGGGACTGGTTGTTGCAGCGGCTTATTTTGTGATGTTGGTTTTGTTTCGGAAACATTTGGCTCCACTTCGCAACAATTACCTTGTTGCATTTTGGTTGTCAATAGTGCTGATTATGTATGGAATATTCCCCCGTTTTGCAGATATGGGAACGCTGCGGCATGTGTTGGTACTATTGCCACTCCTTCCTTTGGGGGGTTTACTTCATGGTGATAAAACGGTCTATCCACGGAAACGTAATTCTTTTTGGATGCTTTCTCTTCGGCTGTTCCAGATTTGCCTTCTTGCTTCGTATTTGTTGCTATTGTCCGAATATCTTGTGGTTGGGATTTGGGTTTCACTCTTGATCAACTACATACTGTTCGAAATCACAAAACGAAAATCGTTGGTTTCCGATTTCTATTTCTTTGCAATAGCAGCAGCGGGACTAACTTACTTTACCCCGAACCCATTGTTGTCATTTGCAGCTTCAGTTCCTGTGCTGGCAATAGTTTACATAAGAAGAAAAGCATTTTATCGGGTTGCGTGTTATTCATCGGAATTCAAGCATATATTTGTATCCGGACATTACTACTTTGGTGCGGGTCTTTTCTTGATCATGTGGAACTTGCTAGGTTCCGTTAACGATGGACTGGCCATTGTTGCAGCTTATTTTCTATCTCTTGTCTTATTTAGAAAGCGTTTGGCTCCATTACGCAATAATTTTCTAGTTGCATTCTGGTTGGGAATGGGGCTTATTGCAACCTGCCTTGCTCTTCGCTATATAGACAGGGATGCTACACTGCACCTAATGACACTATTGCCTCTTTTTCCTTTAGGATTTCTACTTCATGGCGAGAACACTGTCTATCAACGGCGACGTAACTCTGTTTGGATATTATCAGTTATAATGTTCCACTTATATCTTTTAGGTTCCTATACATTGATATTGAAGGAGAGTGCTTTAACCATTACAATGATATTTCATGCCATATTGGTGTTATTCAGCTCAATGCGACGTTACAGTAAGCCTTTGGTATGGCAAAGTGTAGGCTTGTTTGGTATTGCTGTATTTAAGCTTTACTTCTGGGATATAGCTCATTTCTCAATGGGACAGAAAGTTATAGTATTCGTTGTAATTGGAGCTTTGCTGATTGGAGCTTCGTTTATGTATGTTAAATTGAAAGAGCGCTTTGAAAGGAATTAGCCTCAAGTGTAGATGATTCGCCAAAAAATCTGAATAAAAACATCTCTATTTTAAGTTGATAATCAGTAGCTATCATTTTTTTTATTGGGAAAAGAGGGGCTTGTGTATAACTTTTGAACACTCTTCTCGTCATAGATATCGAAATATCATTTAAAACCAAGTAAAAAAAATTGATATGAGAAAGTATATTCTATTAATTGCTACACTGTTTCAATTTGTAGTTAATTATGCTCAAGATAATAAGACTGAAATTGAAATTATAGAAAAAGAAATTGAACTTGCTCTTGCTGAAAGTAAATATGATAAAGCTGCGGAATTGGATAAAGAAAAAAAGATTTATCTGAAAATTGCATATGCAGTTGAAAAGAAAAATTACGAAAAAGCAGCTGCACTACAGAAAGAGCTGATGATGTTCGGTACATATCGTTCCAGAAAAGAGCAACAACTTGTTGCCGAACTAAAGAGTGCAAGAAAAAGGGGCGATGTAGATAAACAAAAAGAAATTGAAAGCGAGCTAGCCAAGCTTGTGATGTATAAAAATCCGGAATTGGTTTCGGACAATAAGTCAGTAAAGAAAAGCAGTCGCATTAAGAGTGGATTTTTTATTGATGCGATGTTTGGTTTGGGCAAAAGCTCTATTGGAGGAGGGCCTGGAGGCCTACAGTTAGATGGAGCAAGTGTAGATTTGAGATTGGGAAACCGTTTCTATTTTGGAAATAATTCAAGGTACCGTGTAGGTATTCAGGCAGTATGGTTGAAGGCTGGTTCATTTTCTACATCAGAAATTGTTAGAATTCAGGCTTCTCCATTGAATGTCGGACTCACAAATATCTTAGCCATTACCGACAATATGGCTGTAGAACTAGCAGGCACAGGAGGCCTTTCTTCTGTTTTTAGTGACGATGGACAAGAGTATGGAGTAGGGCATACTGTTGGAGGGGAACTGAAATTTAGATATAAAAAGATCGATATTGGTATAGATTATTCTTACTATGATTATTTCCTCGAAGGAGAAAAAAGAGATTGGCGAACAGATGAGTCTGATCCTTTGAGTTCGTGGACAGACTGGAGGACGGGGGAGACAACTTATTACCCAAAAGCTGATGACAGGTCTCGATATCTGCATAAGTTCTCAGTAAGCTTTGGTGTGCGATTTTAACACATTATAGTTCTTCAGTGCTCAATGACCTTCTTCTAAACCAGAGAGGAGAGCTTATTGAGCTTTTTTTGTGTCATATGTTGCAGCAGTGAGAAAAGAAATTGTTGGCTGAAAGCCTATACTAATCTAGTATAAGCTTTCAGTCTGTTGCATCGCTTATTTTGTTACTGCTACAGGATATTGTGTGGAATTTGCTGTGAATTAAGATTTTGGAGAGTATTGCTTATCCCCATTTGTAATGTGATTATCCCACCAGTTCATCAGAAAGTTCGATATCTCAATTTCTAATACTGGTGAACTCTTAGTGTTAAGCTTGTTTATAAACTCATTTATTTTGGCAATGAAATTTTCGTGTTCTTTTTTTTGCCAAGCTAATAAAGGATCATTCTGAGCTCGAAGCATTTCTTCTTCTCTATTGAAATGCTCCAATGTATAATTCTTTAATTTCTTGATCAGTGGGATAACATTTTTATTTTCTTGTCCTTGCTTCATTGAGCTGAACAATTCATTGATAACTTCAAAGATGATTTTATGTTGCTTATCCATCTCTTCGATCCCAACACTGAATCTTTTTGTCCATGTTAATAAACTCATGTCTCTACTGTTTAGGTTAAAATTGTCTATTTAGTTGGTTATATTGTTTTATACGGTGTTGAATAATTGACTGTTGGTGTTATTTTGATGTAATAAATACCGATCGGTACTAATCGAGGAAGAATAATCGTCTGCTATTGCAATAAGAGTAGGTTTTGTATTTTGTTTATATACAATGAATTGTATTCTGGTAGAGTTGATCTCTGGCGATTTTTATTACGATAGCTTTACTAAAATATTCAGAAAATTTCATTTTGGCCGTGCTGATCAGTTAAAATAATGCGGTAATCGTATTATCAATCTAAACATAGCTAAGAGGATGTCCGCTTCAGGGTGCATTTTTTAGTTATGAAGATTCTTGGCAAACGACGAATATACTTCATAATAATTTTATTTTACCGATCGTTCGGTATTTAACTTTATTTCGTACCTTTACCACATGAGACCTCAGAAAATAGACGACGAGAAATTGATGGCAGCCCTAACTCAAGTTTTTAGGGCAAAGGGATACGAAGGAGCAAGTTTAAATGACATTGCAAAAGCTTGTGGTTTGCAGAAGGCAAGTTTGTACCATAGATTCCCGGGAGGAAAAAAAGAAATGGTATCCGAGGTGCTTGCTCATGTTGCTGAATGGGTGAAAGTTAATATTCTAGATGTTCTGACTAATACCTCAGCCTTACCTAACGATAGACTTGAGGCTGCACTACAGAATATTCAGGAGTTTTATAATTACGGTCAAAACTCTTGCTTGTTAAGAATGTTATCCATGGAGCCAAGTCTCAATCTGTTCGAGGAAAAATTACAACGCGGCATGAAAAACTGGTTGGCGGCATTCACAGATTTGGGAATCTCATTTGGGAGCACAGAAGAAGAAGCTAAACTGAAGGCACTAGAAGTTTTAATTTCTATACAAGGAAGCTTGGTAGTGTGTAAAACTCTTGATTCAACAGAACCCTTTTTAAGCACAATAGAGAGAATTAGAAAGATTTATCTCAAGATAGACTAAGAGCATTGTTTTTTAGGTATTAAAAGAAAATCAAGGATTTAGAAAGCGTAATAGAATAAACTTCACAGGGTAAAGGATTCTTGTGATGTTGAAAAGATTGAATCCATAATCTACCGTACGTTCGGTAAAAAAATAAAACCATAAATGATAAAAGTAGCAATTAACGGATTTGGCCGAATAGGACGTTTGGCCTTCCGAATGATTCAGGAAAACAAAGACTTGGAAGTAGTAGCGGTTAACGATCTTGGAGATCCAGCTATGCTTGCATACATGTTGAAATACGATTCTGTACAGGGTGTTTTCGATGAAACCGTGACTCATACGGATAAGAGCCTTGTTATAAATGAAAAGGAAGTTGTTGTTTTTAAAGAACGCGACCCGAAAAAACTGCCTTGGGCAAAACTAGGAATAGATGTGGTGATCGAAAGCACAGGTTTTTTCACGTCGAAAGACAAGGCAAGTGCACACATCGAAGCGGGAGCAAAGAAAGTGATCATCTCTGCACCTGCGGGAAAAGATGTGAAAACGGTAGTTTATAATGTGAACCATTCAATATTAAATGCAGACGACCAGATTATTAGTAGTGGTTCATGTACTACCAATTGCTTGGCACTGATGGCAGATGTAATCAACAACAAGTTCGGAATTGTTACTGGGCAAATGACGACGATTCACGCCTATACCAACTCTCAGGCGTTGCTGGATACGCCTGATCCAAAATTGAACTATCGTGGATCGAGGGCAGCCGCAGGAAATATTGTTCCTTACACAACAGGTGCGGCAAAAGCAATTGGGCTTGTAATTCCAGATCTGGAAGGGAAACTTGACGGATCGTCTCAACGTGTACCTGTGCAGTCGGGTTCTATCGTTGAACTTTTTACAGTGCTTCAGCAAAAAGTAACTGTCGATGAAGTAAATAGCACAATGAGGGATGCAGCAAACGAATCGTTGGGCTACACAGAAGATCCGTTAGTTTCTTCGGATATCGTAGGCATGTCTTTGGGATCTTTATTCGATTCTACTCAGACGAAAGTTGTTTCTGCTGGTGATACTCAGTTGGTGAAAACTGTTGCGTGGTACGATAACGAAATGTCGTTTGTGGCGCAGATGGTCAGAACGGCATTGCATTTTGGAAATTGCTAAAATAAACACGCAGTATTATTTGTTGTGATTAGTACCGTTCTGTTTTTTAATGCTGTGGTGGTTTCTACTAATGCAGAACATGTTCATCTTAATTAGGGCAAACCAATTCCGTTTGCCCTTTATGAGTTTTCTATTCTTTCTTGCTAGTAAAGAAAGTTGGACTAACAGTAAGCATTACCCAGCCCCACATTGCAGGTTTTTCTGAATCTCCACCTTCTTTTACAATTTCCATACTTTCAGTTGCAAATAGTGTTGAAAAGCCACCACTCAAATTTACGGACTTAGATACTTTGTATCCTAATACTAGATCTAGTTCGAAGCCTAGGTTTGATTCTTGTTCTTCACTATTAGCGGGATCAATTACTTTTGCAGCAGCCATGAATGAGTGTGCATGCACACCTGCTTTGAAGGCCCCGGTTTTGAAACCTGCCTTGCCATATAAATCAATCAAGCCGACATCATTAAGGTGATTGCCTACATAGAAATAGTCCATCAGACCATTGAATTTGTGATTCGTGCCATAAAATGGATTAAAAGATTTCGATTCCCCACTATCGTCACCCATGTCTGTGCCCGAGATCATTTCGCCTCCTAAAGTAAATTTTAGGTTGTCTGTGGCTTTTAGGGACACTTCTCCCAATATGTTGTAAGCACTAAGATCTTGTTCAAATCTATTTTTCCCAGTTTGATAATATCCAGAAACAACAAAGCCTAGTTGGTTCATCTGATAAGTGATGTAAGTACCAATGGTTTGGCTATAATTTGCTTTGTCTACCTCTTTGGTTCCGTTATTCAATACTAAGAAGCTTAGGTTCAGGTTATCAGTTTTTTTATTTACCCATAAGTACTGAAACCCGTAGTTGCTCATTGGTGTGTAATTTGGGTTGTTTGGTGCTATCGCAAATCCTGCATCTATATTAACAGCTCCTTTGTATTTAAGCATTCCAACATCATGCGTTCGAGCTTGTTGTGCCCAGCCAACATTTCCGAAGATACGAGAATTATCGTATACAAGCTCTTGGCGTCCTACTTTCATTGATAATTCGTCTGTCAGCAATATGTCTGCCCATGCTTCGTGTATACCAAGGGATTCTGAGTCGTTATTTAGTTGTTTAGTTGTGCCCCAAGTACGTACATCTTGTAGTGTTAGTTTTATTTTTACCCTCTCTTCTTTGTTCTTAAAAAATACATTTAACCGGGAGCGCTGTGTAACCGCATTGTTAACATTATCCTCATTTTCCGCAGCAGGACGAAGTGTTTTAAATCCTTTTTGCGATTCAAAACGGGGACGGATCTGTCCATCTACTTTGAATTCCTGAGCAAGCAATACTACTGGCGATAGGAGTATTAGAATAAGAAAAATCTTTTTCATAAGTATTTATTTTCGAACTTAAATACCTTTTTAGGAATCGAAGTTTTGTTTTAAACGTCAATGAGTCTGCTACACGCTATAGTGATTCGTGTGTTGCACTACCTAAAAAGTAGGTATAAATTCAAGTTCACGTTGGACTTAGTTTTACTGATATTCAACAGTAATTACGTACGTAAAAATACTTATTTAAATGAAAATCAAAAATAAATCATATGAAAAGTGATGTCTGATTTTACTTTTTTTATGTGAAGTATTTGAATATCAGTTGTTTTTGAGATGAGTTGATGGTGACTACGTTCAGTTACCATCAACCTAAACAGAACAGGTGCTAATTGTAGGTCTTATAACTTGGTAACGTTCATTTTGCTTTCCCGTTCTTTAGCTTTCTTTTCCCATTCAGGAAGTAAGTTTTTCTTGAAGTCTTCTTTTTGCTTTTTCAGTTTCTCGATAGGAAGACCAATGAACTTTTGAGCTTTTTCTTTGGTCGATAAATCTGGATAAGGAACTTCCTTGTTGAAACCAAGATCGGCCAATAGGCGCGCTAACTTAATTCTTGTTTCTTGAGCAATGGTAATTCCAGTAGAGATTACACGGCCAGTTTCTACTGGAGAATGGAAAGAACCACCGTGACTAGCAGCAGCATAGTCCCAGCGCCATTGTGCATGACGGATTCCTTGAAGAATATCTTTCATTTGTTCTTCTGTAGCTCCTAGATCCCATGCTTTCTTTGCCTCTACATGAGCGCGAACAACCAGTTCTTCTAGTTTGTCGCGGTTTTCGATGATTTTATCCTGTCTTTCGTATACATTCTGAACCAATTTATCTGTTTCTTCTCTGTGGCAGACCTGACATGAATTGGCAACATTGTTCAGTGGGCTTTGGATTTTGTGATCTGTGAACTTCTGTCCTCCTTCCGATTTATAAGGCATATGGCAGTCTGCACAAGAAACACCACGGT
Source organism: Bacteroidales bacterium (assembly GCA_965230435.1). GTDB lineage: Bacteria > Bacteroidota > Bacteroidia > Bacteroidales > JBDKHP01 > JBDKHP01. The sequence continues at coordinate 2,817,599 of CBDDLB010000006.1, read as the reverse complement.
CGGCGTGAACACCTGTTAAGTAGACTTCGTAGCCTGGGTGCTGAGCTTTTAGCATAGGAGCTTTACTAAGTGCATGAGTCCAATCTTTAAAGTTTCTTTCGTCGTAGTATTTTTCCATTGCTTCAACCGACATTCCTTTATCCCAAGGGAAAGTAAGGTATGCGCTTCCTTTTACTTTTGTTTTGTCGAAGTAATATTCTACGTGGCATTGTGCACAAACCAACGAGCGCATTTCCTGATGCGAAGCTTTGCTGATGTCTTTGCCCATGCGTTCGTATGCTTCTACAAGCGCAGGTCGCGATATGCGTAAGTTCATTGTTTTTTCGTCGTGGCAGTCGGCACATCCAATTGGGTTCACAACCTCCGATCCTAGGCGCGCCCATTTACCAGAGTAGAATTCAGCAACGCCATCTTCGGCCATTACACGAGGTACGTCTGGGCTTTTACATGTCCAACAAGTTGCAGGCATTGGGCCATCGTTGTCGCCTGTTGGGCCTCCTGTACGTAGAGTGTTACGTAGATCTTCGATAGCATAAACGTGTCCACGTCCTTGGTTGTAGTCTTTTGCAAAGCCATAACCAGCCCAAAGTACCACAAGGCGCGGATCTACTTCGAGCATATCGACCATTGCGCCGCCATTGTACTTAGATCGAAATGTAGAATCGGCTGTTTGATAATAGGATTGATATTCTCGTGGGAAATTTTCGCCCCATACTTCATTGCGTGGCTCGTTTTGTGCAATTTTTACTTTGGGGGTATTAATTACAATCGCTTCTGCTTTGCGCTCGGTAACACTTGCAGCCAAAAGTCCCAAAAAGAACACTACTACGATAGTTATAAGGAACAGAAGCCAGTTTACGATAGGATTTCTTTTTGTTGCCATTATTTCTAGGGTTAGTTTTTTTACTTAGGATATTAGTCATTGGTCAATAGTCATTAGTATATCTGCTAGCGGCTATTATTTTTTAGTGATGTACCAATAAGAATTACAGCTTGTAGAGTTGTTTATTTATTGATTTTCAGGTGTTGGTACAGAGCTGATAATAATTGCGAATTGATAGTTATTCTGAACTTATCGTTCAGAGATGGTTTTCTTTATCCAATCAGGAACAGGATCGGTAACAGGTTTAATTGTTGCAAAAGGAGCAGAAGAAAGGCTGTTTACACGTCCGTGTGGTACTTCCCTGTGGCATTCCCAGCAGAGTTTGCCTTTGCCGTGTTCGGCACTTTGAAAAGAAACTCGGGTCTGTACATTCTCGTTCACATGTTCGTGACAGCGGATACAATTGTTTTGTACAACTTCTGCACTGGCAGCAGTAATCTGTATTACTTCTGGTTCGAGACGCATCGTGAACATGTAGGCATGGCGGCTTCCGTCTTTTGCTTTGAAGAAATACTTCTTTGCAGCATTTTCATGCGGAACATGGCAATCGTTGCAGTTTGTCCACTCTCTATGCGAACTGTGATTCCACGTTGCATACTGAGGGTTCATTACATGACAGTTTGTACAGGTTTTGGGATCGTCGGAGAGGTAAGAAACTGCATTCGATGCATAAAACAGGTATCCTGCTATACCGAAGAAAATTCCCAGCAGAATAATCACGGGCACCTGCCAGCCCGAAGGTGGCATTAATTTTTCGATTAGGCTCATCTTGAAATGTTTAGGTATGGGAACTTTTGAAAATAAGCGAAAAGGGGGGCAGAGCATATTCCCAAAAATGGGAAAGCCCTCCCGAAAATCAGGAAGGCTTAGGGCACAAACCGGTTCTTTATGCCATCATCATTTCCATATCTTTTTCTACTGTCGAAATACCACCGATACCGAAGTTCTCTACCAAAACATTTGTTACGTTAGGCGACAAGAAAGCAGGTAGGGTAGGGCCTAGGTGAATGTTCTTAACACCAAGGTGAAGCAAGGCCAATAGTACAATTACAGCTTTTTGCTCGTACCATGCAATGTTGTAAACAATCGGTAGGTCGTTGATATCCTCAAGTCCGAAAGCTTCTTTTAGTTTCAATGCAGTAAGCGCAAGAGAATAGCTGTCGTTACATTGTCCAGCATCCAATACACGTGGGATACCACCGATATCACCCATGTCAAGCTTATTGTAGCGGTATTTTGCACAGCCAGCAGTAAGGATTACTGAGTCTTGTGGAAGCGCTTTTGCAAAGTCAGTATAGTATTCGCGTTGTTTCATGCGGCCATCACATCCAGCCATTACAACGAATTTCTTCACAGCACCCGATTTAACGGCATCAACAACAGTTCCAGCCAACTGACCAACTTGGTGGTGAGCAAAACCTCCCACGATCTTACCTTCTTCTATCTGAGTTGGGCTAGGGCAGTTTTTAGCCTGCTCGATTAGTGCAGAGAAATCTTTGTTGCCATTGATATCCTCGTCGATGTGTTTTACACCTTCGAAGTTCACAACGCCAGTAGTGTAGATTCTGTCTACGTATTCTTGCTTAGGTGGAGTAATACAGTTTGTAGTCATCAAGATAGGGCCGTTGAAGCTAGCAAACTCTTTGTCTTGCGACCACCAGGCATTTCCGTAGTTGCCCACGAAGTGAGTGTATTTCTTAAACGCTGGGTAGTAGTGAGCAGGAAGCATTTCGCTGTGAGTGTATACATCCACACCAGTACCGTCTGTTTGCTCTAGTAGCTGCTCGATATCTTTAAGGTCGTGACCAGAGATAAGGATACCTGGCTTGTCACCAACACCAATATTTACTTCTGTAATTTCTGGGTTTCCGTATTTCGAAGTGTTAGCCTCATCAAGTAGGGCCATTACATCTACACCGTATTTTCCAGCTTCAAGAACAAGAGGTACAAGTTCACCAACACCAATAGTATCGTCAATTGTAGCCAGAAGTGCTTTTTCCATGAAAGCAAAAATGGCAGTGTTTTCTTTTCCAAGTACTTTTGCATGATGAGCATATGCAGCCATACCTTTAATACCATAAATCAATAGCTCACGTAGCGAGCGCACATCTTCGTTTGGAGTACTAAGTACGCCAACTTCTTTTCCTTTTGCGAAGAATTCCTCTTTTGTATCAGCAAACCAAGTAGCAGAATCGTGGTCTGCGAATTTTGGAGTTACCCCCATTTGGCCAAGTACTTCTTTTACATGCTCGCGGAAGGCAAGTCCTTTACGGATCTGAGCAATTAGGCGGTCGTTGTCGAAACTAACGTTCGTTACTGTCATGAAAAGGCTGTCCATTAGAAAGCTGTTTGGTTTTCCACACAGTTCTTTTTGTTGGCGCTTCGTTGAAGTCATGATAGCAACGCCTTTTGTTACGTAAAGCAGTAGGTCTTGTAGCTGTGCTAATTCGTCATCTTTACCACAAATGCCTTTAATTGTACAGGCTACGCCTTTAGCGGCTTCTTGACATTGAAAACAGTGCATGCTCATTGTTTCGTGTTTTATTTGATTCCTTAAAAGTCTTTATCAACTCTGTTTCTTAATCTGACAATACAAAAGTATGAAGTTTTATTTAAGTATTCAAATACTGAAATGACAAATAAATATGTTGCACAGCATATTTACTTGAGAAGGATTATAAGAGTTTGAAAATCAGATGATATTTTGAAGAATGGGCTCTTGTGTTCTTGATAAGAAATGTTCTGTTTTCCGTATAGGCTTTTGTGATGCTGAATTCGGAATCCCAATAGGAAACTATTTCTTTTGGAGCTCACCGTGTCCGCAATAAGCACCTCACGCTGAGATGCGGACTTTTAGTTGGAATGAATGCTATATTAGTAGAGGTAGCGGTGTTTAAAACACAAAACAAAAAAAGGAATGTCGTTACTGGTTTGCGATGTAAAATCAGTTCACTAAACACGCAGCTTACGAAGATTTAGTCCTAAAATTAAGTAAACTTATTGATTATGTCAATGTTATAGCTTCTTATGTTTGTTGGTCGATCGGTTATAGAGTTTGAAAAACGAAATTTGTTTTTGCAATATCGGGGTAATGATGGTTCGTTTTGTATTGAAGAATATCAGAAAATATACATATTGGTTTGTAAAAAATAGAAACCTTATTATCTTTGCACCCGCAAAACGCACAGCGGATGTGGCGTAATTGGTAGCCGCGCTAGACTTAGGATCTAGTGCCTTCGGGCGTGTGGGTTCGAGTCCCTCCATCCGCACAGAATCGACAGCAGTCAGTTTAGAGGATAAAAGCAGTATCGGGTTTCTGATGCTGCTTTTTTTGTTTTAAACAGTTTGGGATTGATTAAGTGGGTTAGTTTGTTTTCTTGCTGGTAGGCTAGCTTAGTCGCTAAAAGTTATGTGGTGTTTCATGCTTTTTTTTAAAAGCCATTTGTTCTGTTTGATAAATGATTGTAGGCTGTTCCTGTCTTTTTTAACAAAACCAATAAGTTCACCGCTTTTTTGGGGAGAGAATAAAGGGATGAATTCGAAAGAATCTGCATCTTTGAGGATGTTTAGTTCGTGTAATTTATTATTCTTCTGATCCCATAGAAAAGAGATGTTTCTGTAATTTTCTTCTCCCCATACAACCATATTATAATAGATGAATGTTTCTTCTTGAGAGGAATAAATTGTCAGTGTATCCTTCTGGAAGATATCACTTTCAGTTGGAATGTTCTTTTTATACGAGTCTGTTTTGTAAATCATATTCATGAATTTCTTCTCAGAAATTATGTCTGGAAGAACTGGGGACAAGAGTGAGTTGTAGCTTTTAAAACTTGAAAAAAACAGAAAATCATCAAAGTTCTCTAGGTTGTTTGGCAAGGCAATAACGGCATCAAAATCTGATGGGGTGTCGAGAATTCCAGCAAGCATTAGGCCGTCATGTTCTGGAGGTTCGTGTGTGTGCGTCAAGTCAATCAATTCTTGAGCGATTTCTTGGGGAGGTGTATTGTTGAATTTCCATTGGTTAATAGTGCCCCAGAAAGGGTTCATTATGGAAATGACATTGAACCCGATAATTTTAGCTGTAGTTTGCTCTCCATGCGCATTGTAGATGGAGACTTCACTGTTCAGCATATTTTTGATTTTCTTGGGTATGAAGTTTTTCTTGCAGATCGCTCTTGTGAGAAAGGTTTCGTATTTCACTTCTTCGTAGCCAATTATTTCTTTAATAGCATTGTGCTCAAGAGGTATATCTAATAATAAGTATTTGTTGTGATATACCAAGTGGTGATTGTTGATTGCATCTTTTCTTGTGCCAGAGAACTTTATATAATTGTTTGTGTTTCTTCTTTTTAATCCTTTGGATCGTATTGTGGCGTCTTTCTTAAATGTGTATGGAATGCAGTTTATAAACCAACCGGGATTCAGGTTGGTGTAGTCTGAAGAGTTTAGTACGATTGTTTTGAACTTGTATTTACTCTGATTGGCTTCTGCTTCTTCCAAAGACTTAAAGCCAGATAAAATGACAAGCCATTTGTTTTCAATCTGTTTGTTTTGAGCATTAAGAGTCTGAGCAAGAATGATTAAAAATGCTACTAAAGTTTTCTTCATTTTCAATTGGATTGAGCCTTGAACTAAAAAAAAAGGTTTTATTGGCTGCAAATCAAAGTTATTTTGAGCAAAGTGTAGTTGCCTCAGGGTAAGTATGTGGTGTTATTTTTTATGTTCTGTTTGTTAATAAAATAGGTGCTGATAGAGGCTTGGTAGAAGGAAAAAGTTAAAAAAACATCATTTAGATATTGTGAAGGTAAGAAAAAACCTTACCTTTGCACTCGCAAAACGCACAGCGGATGTGGCGTAATTGGTAGCCGCGCTAGACTTAGGATCTAGTGCCTTCGGGCGTGTGGGTTCGAGTCCCTCCATCCGCACAGAATCGGCAAAAGTCGGTTTAAGGGTTAAAAGCAGTATCGGGTTTCTGATGCTGCTTTTTGTTTTTTATACTGACATTGGTGGTAGAGACGCAAATTTTCCGCTTTCATATTTAGCTGACAAATGTAATGTCAGATTTGTTGAGGTGAATGGATGGTAAGTTTGTGCGATAGCTTGGAGTCTGAGGTTTGATTTAGGCCGAAGGAAAAAGCAAAGAAATTGCATTTGAGGTTTTGTGGTAAAGAAAAAATCTATATCTTTGCACCCGCAAAACGCACAGCGGATGTGGCGTAATTGGTAGCCGCGCTAGACTTAGGATCTAGTGCCTTCGGGCGTGTGGGTTCGAGTCCCTCCATCCGCACAGAATCGGCAAAAGTCGGTTTAGAGGGTAAAAGCAGTATCGGGTTTCTGATGCTGCTTTTTTTATTTAGTGACTTTCGCTACAGTTTTTTTCCCTTATTGAAGGGATGACTATTTGATGGTGATAATAGCCATCCCTTCAATATACAGAGGTCTAGCTTATCTTTTCAATTTGGCGCAAAATCTTCCCCAACCTTTTCTGTTGAGATTCCTTTTCGCATTCTTCTTTGCGTTTTTCAATGATGTTCAGATAGATTTCCTTACTCTTTGGATTTATTGAGGCTATGGTTTTTTCCATGTATTGAGGGAATTGCTTAAATGGACACTTCCATAGCAATTCTGTTAGGTGTGGATCTATTTTGTCAAAGTATTCATCGTATTTGTTCAGCTTGGCTAATATGCCGACTCCACAGTCGATGGTGATGACAGAGCCTTTTTCTATGGTTTCGAGAATTAAATCCAGTGCTGCAAATATTTCTTTGTGCTTGAAATCTGTGATTGTCATTAGGGCAGTCATGCTGCCCCAAACGAGCCTGTTGTTTTTGCTGGGTAATAGGTCGAGGAATTCGGAATGGTATTCTTGTATAAGTTCTGGCTTTATGTATGCTGTTTCGTAAAGCGCTTTTATGCAATCGGACTGGATTTTTTTGTCTTTGTTTTTCAGGTTTTCAACTAGCTCTTTTATTGCATTGTGGTTTTCGGTTTCTGCAATTTGTTTGGCTAGTTCTACTTCTGCTTTGTTGCCTTTTTGGCCTAGTGATGATGATAGTGAGTTTAGTATGGTTGGTTGATTGGTCATTGGTTGGTTTGTTTTTTGGTAGAAACGCAATGAATTGCGTCTGTACATGGATATTTCGTTTGTTGGTTGTTGGATTTTGGTGGAGACGCGCTAGTAGCGCGTCTGTACGGGATAATGAAATGAGACGCTATACATTGCGTCTTTGTCGAATATGCAGTTATTGTTGTTGTAGGTAGATGGCTTGTCCACCGCCAGCAGGAAGTTTCAGTTGAATTTCTGTTTTTTGGTTGACCTCCATACTGTCAATTGTGTATTTTGTTGGGTTATGAAGCCAGTCTGTGCTGTCGGCATCGCGGTAGATGGTGGCTTTGTAGGTTGTTTCTGGGGTGAGGAAATCGAATTTTAGTTTGATTTCTCGGGCTTCGTCGTTTGTGGCTGCTCCTACGAACCATTCTTTTCCTGCTTTGCGTGCCACTACGATGTGTTCGCCTATTTCGCCACTAGGGACTAGGCTTTTGTCGTAGTTTACGTTCAGTTTTTTTATGAATTCGAATGCTGGGTGAGCGTCGTAGTTTTCGATCATGTCGGCAGCCATTTGTAGGGGGCTGTATAGGATTACCATGTTGGCTAGCTGTCTGGCCAGTGTTGTGTGTGTGCGGCATTCTTCGATAGGTTGGGAGCCGTTCCAATGGTGGCGGGAGCCTTTGTAGCGTTCGTACCTTAGGTCGAAAATGCCAGGTGTGTAGTCAACTGGGCCAGCTAACATTCTTGTGAATGGGATGATGAGGGTGTGTTCCGGTGGATTGCCTTCGCTCCATGCGTTCCATTCGCCGCCACGTACGCCTTCGCGTGTCATCATGTTGGGGTAGGTGCGGCGTAGGCCAGTTGGTTTTATGGGTTCGTGTACGTCGAGCATTATTTCGTACTTGGCAGCCAGTTCTACAATTCTGCGGTAGTGGTTTACCATCCATTGCCCGTGATGATGTTCGCCGTTGGAAACTGGACCTCCGACGTAGCCTGTCTTTACGGCTTTGATTCCTAAGTCGGCGTAGATTTCGAATATTTCTTCAACGAATTTCTCGTAAGCTTCTACGTTGCCGCCTGTTTCGTTGTGACCAATGATCTGTATGTCTTTTTCTTTTGCGTAGCGGGCTACTTTCTTAAGGTCGAAATCTTCGGCTGGTACGAGGTAGGCATCGCGTTTTCCCCATTCGTCCCAGCCTTTGTTCCAGCCTTCGAATAGCACGGCTTGAATGTTGTTTTGGGCTGCAAAGTCGATGTATTGCATGGCGCGTTCTGTTGTTGCACCGTGACGATCGCCTGTCGTCCAAGTATGCACGCCAATGTGGATGCCCCACCAGATTCCGATGTATTTCATGGGCTTTATCCATTTGGTGTGTTCTAGTTTGTTGGATTCGTTTAGGCAGAGCAATAAATCGGATTCTATCAGTTTTCCTGCGTCTTTTGTGATCTGGATTGTACGCCATGGTGTTTTGAAAGGCGCTTTTGCCTTTACTTTTATTTTGGAGTCTTTCCACGGTACTAGGTCGGCTTCGAAACCGAGGTCGCCTTTTTTCTTGAGTGTCATTCCTGAGTAATTGGTCAGGTTGGCTTCGTGTATGCTGATGTAGTGACCGTCTTTGGATTTCATGGTCAGTGGGGTGTTGGCGTTTTTTGTGCGTTTCAGTCTGGTTTTTTCGTACAGGTTTTCGTAGGTGTCGAAATCTGCTTTTTGCCACCATGTGTTGTGGTTTGCTGTGAAATTGAACTCTGTTAGTTCGTCGGTGATGGCAAATTCGGTTAGGTTTTCTTGTTTGGGGAATTCGAAGCGGAAGGCTACTCCATCGTCAAAGGCTCTGATCCGGAAGTTTATTTTTCTGTTCTGGTGCTGATCTTCTAGTTCTATGAGTAGCTGGTTGTACTCTTCTTTTACTGTTTTGTTTTCTCCCCATATGTTTTCCCATGTCCGGTCTATTTCTAGGCGTTTGGTTTTGTGTGCGGTGAATTTATTGAAGGGTTTGCCGCTTTTCAGTTTGAACCCTAGTTTGGAGGGAGCTACGATGGTTTTGCCGTCTAACGTGACGGTGTAGCTTAGCACTCCGTCTTTGATGCTTGTTTTTAGGGCTAGGTTGGTGTTGGGGGAAAATGTTGTGATGTCTACATTTTCTTTTCCGCAGGAAATGAATGTAATGCAGATTAGTAGGATTGTGATTTGTTTTAGTGTTTGCATGGAATTCAATAATTGAATAATGGATTAATCGAATAATAGAATGGGTGTTCTAGCTGGTTGTTTTATGTAAACTGGTAGTGTTGTTTTGTTGTTGTTCAAAGGTATAAAAAACGGGTTGCTTGTAATAAAGGCTTGCTATTCTATTGTGCGAATAGCAAGCCTTTCGATAAGTGAAGATGAAGGTTTTGTTAACGTTGGTGCTGTTTCAGTTCTGATTGTGTGTTTTTTGTTTAATGTTTTTGATCTCCTTTTTCTTGATAAAAAGGAGCAAAAATCAAGGCTCGAATCTTTTCTTAACGCCGAAAGGACTATCGAATAGCTAAACGAAAATAACTCGCCTAAGGTCTGTGCTTGTGGTGAAACTGTGGCTGATTCTACTGTGTGGTTGGAAAGGGCTTTCTGCACTGCTCAAACAAATTTTCGTTTTTCACGCTATTCGACAGCCCTTTCGGCTAAAAAGATTAAGGCCGAAGGCTGGCGCGGATTCACTGATAATGGGAATAACATTTTGGTGGATTGTGGTTAGGTGGATTGAATGGCTTGCTATTCTATTGTGCGAATAGCAAGCCTTTCAATAAGTGAAGATGAAGGTTTTGTTAAAGTTGGAGCTGTTTCAGTTCTGATTGTGTGCTTTTTGTTTAATGTTTTTGATCTCCTTTTTCTTGATAAAAAGGAGCAAAAATCAAGGCTCGAATCTTTTCTTAACGCCGAAACGCCTATCGAATAGCTAAACGAAAATAACTCGCCTAAGGTCTGTGCTTGTGGTGAAACTGTTGCTGATTCTACTGGGTGGTTGGAAAGGGCTTTCTGCGCTGCTCAAACAAATTTTCGTTTTTCACGCTATTCGACAGCCCTTTCGGCTAAAAAGATTAAGGCCGAAGGCTGGCGCGGATTCACTGATAATGGGAATAACATTTTGGTGGATTGTGGTTAGGTGGATTGAAAGGCTTGCTATTCTATTGTGCGAATAGTAAGCCTTTCAATAAGTGAAGATGAAGGTTTTGTTAACGTTGGTACTGTTTCAGTTCTGATTGTGTGTGTTTTGTTTAATGTTTTTTGGTCTCCTTTTTCTTGATAAAAAGGAGCAAAAATCAAGGCTCGAATCTTTTCTTAACGCCGAAAGGACTATCGAATAGCTAAACGAAAATAACTCGCCTAAGGTCTGTGCTTGTGGTGAGACTGTGGCTGATTCTACTGTGTGGGTAAGAAGGGCTTTCTGCACTGCTCAGACAAATTTTCGTTCTTCACGCTATTCGACAGCCCTTTCGGCTAAAAAGATTAAGGCCGAAGGCTGGCGCGGATTCACCGGTAATGGGAATGATATTTTGGTGGATTGTGGTTAGGTGGATTGAAAGGCTTGCTGTTTTATAGTTCGAATAGCAAGCCTTTCAATGATAGTGTTATAATAGTGTTGGAGGGATGTTTTGGAAAGAGGTGCAGTTCTAAAAATAGCCGTGACTGTAGCGGAAAGCCCGGAAGCCCGCGCGCTTGTGGAACACGGTGCGGTGGCTATGTAGCCTTAGCGGAATAGACCGCCGTGCCGATGTGGAACAGCGCGCGGGGTGAGGACTTGTAGTGGAAGGCGCGACGGTGTTTGGGGTAGAGGTGATGTTTTGCTCCTAATCGAAAAAAAAGAGAAAAATGTTTGATTTGTTGATGGGTTTGCTGTTCGATTGTTGGGATAGCAGGCCTTTCGGTGTTATGTGGAAAATGTGCATCTTTGCGGTAATCAATGAGCAATAGTATGAGTGTTTTGAACCGCGAACTGGATCTGGCGGCAGATTTTGTGAAGTATACCAATCAGAATATTTTCTTGACAGGTAAGGCTGGGACAGGGAAAACTACTTTTCTGAAGAGTTTGAGTGAGATTACCCCGAAACGTTTTGTGGTGGTGGCGCCTACGGGCGTGGCTGCGATTAATGCGGGGGGGATGACGATCCACTCGTTTTTTCAGATGTCGTTTGCTCCGTTTATTCCTGGGAATCAGGCTCAGTCGAGGGAGAGTCAGTATCGGTTTAGTAAGGAGAAGGTGAAGATTATCCGTTCGCTGGATTTGTTGGTGATTGATGAGATTAGTATGGTGCGGGCGGATCTGCTGGATGGTATTGATTCTGTTTTGCGGCGCTACCGAAGAAGTCCGCAGCCGTTCGGTGGTGTTCAGTTGCTTATGATCGGCGATCTGCATCAGCTTTCGCCTGTGGTGAAGGACGATGAGTGGCAGATTTTGCGTCAGTATTATTCTTCGTACTTCTTTTTTAGCAGTTTGGCTTTGAAGAAGACTACGTTGATTCCGATTGAGCTGAAGCACATTTATCGTCAGTCGGAGGAGACGTTTGTGCATCTTTTGAACAGGGTGCGCGATAATAAGCTTGATCTGCCGACTTTGCAGCAGTTGAATTCTCGTTATATTGAAGGTTTTGCGCCGAAGGATGATGAGGGCTACATTACTCTGAGTTCGCACAATTATAAGGTGGATTCGATAAATGATACTAAGCTTGCTGAGCTTTCGGCTAAGCAACATAAGTTTAGGGCTACGATTGATGGTACTTTTCCTGAATATTCTTATCCGACGGCACAGGAACTGGAGCTGAAGGTGGGTGCTCAGGTGATGTTTGTGAAGAACGATATTTCTCCTGAAAAGCGCTATTTCAATGGGAAAATCGGGAAGTTGGAAGAGGTTCGTCATGGGGAATTGATTGTGAGATGTCCGGGTGACGATGAGGAGATAGTGGTGGAAAAGGCTACTTGGGAGAATATAAAGTATACGATTGATCCTGATACGAAAGAGATTACGGAAGAGATTGTTGGTAAGTTTATTCAGTATCCACTGAAGTTGGCTTGGGCGATTACGATTCATAAAAGTCAGGGGCTTACGTTTGAGCGTGCGATTATTGATGCGAATTCGTCGTTTGCGCACGGGCAGGTGTATGTGGCGCTGAGCCGTTGTAAAACGTTTGAGGGAATGGTGCTCAGTTCGCCTATTTCGTCGCATTCTGTGAAGACGGACGAGACGGTTTCTGGTTTTGTTGATTATGCAAGTAATAATCCTCCTTCGGAAAATCAGCTTCTGAAGGCTAAAATTGAGTTTCAGCAAAAACTGATTGCTGATTGTTTTGATTTCCGCGCTTTGAATTATCGTCTTTCGCGTTTGATGACGGTTCATTACGAGAACAAACAGCTGATCCACTTTAAGGGTGTGGAAGGTTTTGAGGAGATTGAAAAGAAGGCTTTGGCGGAAATTTTTGCTGTTGGTACTAAGTTTCAGCGGCAGTTGGAGAAGATTTTTAATCTGGATGAAATTCCGCCCGAAGAAAGCAATATTGTGCAGGAAAGGGTGAAAAAGGCAGGACAGTATTTTGATGAGAAGATAAATAGTGGACTTTATGAGCTGGCCAGTCACCTTGGTTTTGAGTCGGATAATAAGGAGCTGAAAAAGAAGGCGAAAGAGGCTCTTGATACTCTTCGTTTGGAGCTTTCTGTTCGTATGGCTGGAATAAAGTGTTGTGTTGATGGTTTCGATTCTATTGATTATTTGAGGTCGGTTGCTATTGCAGAGGTGAGTTTTGAACCTGCGAAGAAGGAGAAAAAAGCGAAGGAAAAACCGATTGAATATTCTGATGCCGATGTTCAGCATCCTGAACTTGTGGAGCGCTTGAAAAATTGGCGTCATGAGAAGGCTACAGAAGCGGGGCTGCCGCATTACCGTATTTTGCACCAAAAGACAATGATTCAACTGGCTGTTGTTTTGCCTAAGCAGAACAGTGACCTTTTGAAAGTGAAAGGTATTGGGCCTTCTTTGGCTGAGAAGTTCGGTAAGGAGCTGCTTGAGATTATTGTGGCGTACCGCGATGAGAAAGGTATTGAGAATCATGAATTGCCTTTGCCTAAGCCTGTTGAAAATAAAGTGGTTGAAGTGGATGAGTCTGCATCTGAACCTGAGAAACCGAAAGAGAAAAAGCCGAAAGTGCCAACTGCATTGGTGACTTTAGAGCTTTTTAAGCAGGGGAAAACTGTGGAAGAGATTGCAGAAGAGAGGGGGTTTGCTGTTACGACAATTGAAGGTCATCTAGGAGGTGCTGTGAAAATGGGTGAACTGTCCGTTTTTGAAATGATGAAGGAGGATAGGGTGAAAGTGATTAGTGAGGCTTTTTCGAAGACCGATAGTAAGTTGCTTCGGGATGTTAAAGATATTCTTGGGGATGAGTATTCTTGGGGAGAGATTAAGCTTGTTGAGGGACATTTGCGGTTTGTTGAGGGGGAAGAGAAGAGTGGTGATGAGTAAAGCTACTCATAAGCTTTGGTATTATGGCTGAATACTAATGCTTATGAATAGCTTTTGATTGCTTTATTAGTCAAGGTGCAAACCTATAAAGTCCTCGAGTTAGTTTGTGCTTATCTTGTTTCGTATTGTCTAGTCGGCTCAATTAATTGGGTAATTACTGTTCCGGGATCTCCATTTTTAGGATTCACTTTTATTACTGCTTGTACTTTGTATCGTGCATCTGGTTTAGTAAGCACTACTTGAGAATATGAACCGCAATCAAAAATACATTCCCCTAGCCAGACTTGTAAAATATTGATTGTTTTCATGGAAAATCACACCTCCATACATGGGATAAGGAGTAAATGATGCTTCAAGTTCTGGATAAAAACCATTGGGTAGCATTGTTCTGGGAAGTGCGCAAAAAATAGGTCTAATTGCAATTTCAACATTGGCCACTTCTAAAAGGTCAGGGTTAATATTAATTATATCATTTGCTTTACTTATCATCATCACTCCTTGCAGAAGCCTTTTGTCTCCATTTATTATTTGACTGACTTCTCCCGTAACTTTAATTATTGGTTTTGATTTGATTTGGAAAACCCCAAGCCTTCCTGCATAAGATTGTTCATTAGCAGGCGTGCTCGGTAGTTGAAACTGTACGTTTCCAAAAGGCAGATTGTCGGATAATGTGCCTTCAAGCTTTTGAGCTAACTTGATCTTCAGTTTCATTGCCTGTGTCGATTGGGTGGAGCTCTTTTTTCCAGGAAATATTTTTCCAAGTAATCTTGAAACCCCATTTCCTAGAAATCCTCCAATTGGACCAGCTATTGCGGAAGCTATGGCAGAAGGCGCTTGTTTGCTAAGATTTGTAAGGGCATTTTTTAAAAAGCGATTATTTGCCTTCTCTGCCTTTGTGCTGAAGAATTTACCTATGTCATCCCCAACAACATTTGTAACTGCACCAGAAATTAATTTCGTAGAGGTTTTTGTAAGATCTTTAGTTGAGACAATACTGTTAAAATCAGAACTGTTTGCTACTGTTGTAATGGAGCCTGAGGCATCACCTGTGATTGCACCTGAGAGGTCTATATTCTCAAGGTGTGCAGCCCAACCATTCATTGTCATAAAATCACCTGGTTTAATATTTGGGTCATAACAGCTAACATTCCACTCAAATGCATACCAATGGTTGGTTACTAACCCAAGCGTAGAAGAACTAGGATCAATAGTTGCTGATTGAGAAACGATACTGGCTTTGTTTTTACTTGAGTGTTGATCTATAATTAGTTGGTTGTAGTTGAACAAAGTGTTTTCTCGATCTGTAAATAAAGATGCCATAACATTGCCCGATGTGTTTAAACCAGACATGTGAAAGTAAAATAACTTCATTGTTCCACGATACTGGTTGTAGAAAAGCATAGCTGGTACTTGACAGTCTACATCTGTATTAGTGGGAAACCAATTGTATAGGAGTTTCCAGCCGTCTTTTTTCGCGATATCAAATCTTGATTGGTCTATGTAACCAACAATAAAATTGGGGTTATTGAACATTGCTACTTCCCTTACAACCCCTTGGTATTTAAACCGAAGGTATTCTTGAGAAAGGTCAATGTCGTTGTAATATAAGGCTCTAGTACCTTTTGTTGCTTTCTTGGATTCAGCAGTAGCTTGATCTGAGTATGTTACCTAAAAATCTAAAATGGTTTTTTATTCTATATGAGTTTTCATTAGCGTTTGTTACGCTAAAAAAATAGGATGACCATATCACGTTTTATTATTATTCACTCATATGTTTTTTGTTTTTTTTGCATGTAAAACATGAGATTGGTTCAAAATCTCACCTATGGACACAAAAATCCAACTTCAGTTCACTGAAATACCGTTTTTTATATGCATAGGCAGCCCCCTTACGGGGCTTCAGCGAACTTTTCAAATTCGAGCCACCGCTGTTTTTCAAAGTGATGTTCATGCATTTTCAGCTCAACAGTATTGGCACTTGAAACCAGGCGTGCCGGCATGTATATGAACCACTCCATAAATGTGCGGTGTTCTTCTTTTTTTATACGCTTATGTTTCGAACGCATCATTGTTGATATATTGTAAGCGAAAACCTGTAGCTGCCAGAGAATATCGTTTGCCCAGAAATCATCCGTTAACGTTTTGCCTGCCATTAACTGGGCCTTGACCTGTTCAATCCATGTTTCACTGGTGGAACGCTCTTTATAATAGTCATGTAGTACTACCGCATCTATTTCTATATTGCTCACATAACAGGCATATACATAAACCGGGACCAGCTGTTTTGTCCCGAGGTATTCAACTTCCCGGTATTCTTTTACAGTCCTTATTGCCCTGAAGGTTCTCGTTTTTCCCCATTCTTTGGCTTTGTACTCAAAGTCGCAGACCCATGCACCGCTCTTAGAGGTCACGGGCAGCCATACCTGTTTGTCCAGCAGCTGCTGAAGACCTTTTAGCTTTACTTTTATCAGGTAATCCCAGCCCATTTTTTCTAAATAATCCAATAGTTTCCCACTGAAAAAACCACTGTCGGCACGGAAGAACACTTTCTCGACGCTGCCGGGAAGGCTTGCGCGGACCTGCTTAAGAAATTCAACAATCCCATTGGATGTATAGGCTGCCCCTGTCCTGAACCAGCTATGGTACAGTAGTTTGATCTCGCTTACAAAAACCAGTAAGGGGTGATAGCTTTTTGCCCCTTTTTTCTTATCGCTATATCCTTTTGCGGCACCTTCCTGATTGCCGCACACCAGGCTGACAGTGGAATCCGCATCTAAAGTAATCTGCTTAAGCCCTGACTTTTCCGGCCATAACGAATGACGCCGGAGCAATAGTTTTTCAAGCCTGCGGGCTCCGCACTGGCCAAGCTTCTTTAATATCCCTGAAATAGCATCTGCGTTAATACCTTTAACCAGACGCAATTGGTGTTTTACCAGCGCATCACAGGTGAAAACTGCGATACGCCTGATGCGGTTCACTCCACACAGTGAAGCCAAAATGACCGACATCAGCACCTGAACCGTGCTGAATTTGGTGGCATTGTGGTAAACTGTTGGGAATAGCATATTCAGCTCTTTAGTGACCGATTGCCTATCAATATATTTCGCGACAACGCTCAACCCTCCATACTTACTTACATTACCACCTGTAAATGAAACCTTTACCTTTGCTGTTTTATTCTTAAGTCTTTTTTGGCTATTTTTCATCTGGAAAGTGATGCTTGCTTTATTGCTCTAATGCCTTTAAAATAAGAAAAATACATCACTTTTTACTCTTCCCATTTTAGATTTTTAGGTGTTATAAAAGTTGGGACAGTAGTTTGATCGGTACTTTTACCGTTAGTATCCGAAATTTCGGTTTCTTCAACAAGATCTTTATTACAGGCTGTAAGCATTACAACAAATGCAATAGCGAATAGTTTTATAGAGGTGTTTATTTAAGTACAATCCACTATGTCAATAAATTTCACAGGAGGTCTATTTGTCATACGTTCAATGAGCTTATGAAATATAGAGCCCTTGAAAATAGATCTGTTGATCCTAAAAGAATATTCAGCTAAATATTTATCGGTGTGTTTTGGTGCGATCCAGGAAAAATTCGTCCTGATCCAGCTTTTGATCTGATGTATCACATTGTGCAGCTGCATGAAATTCTTCCCTTTCCTACTGGGTATCTGCTCAATATTATAATCTTTAGCGACCGGTCTGTAGCCCCTCCACTCATCAGTGACCACCTGGGCCTGCCTGCTGATATGTTTTTCAAAAATCCCCCGCAGAGATTTGGAAGAAAAATCTTCGATCTTCTGTGAATACACCCTTTTAATCTGCTGTTTGTCATCAAGTTCCACGGCACAGACCACTTTTTTCTTTTTTGTATCATAACTGCGCCCCTGTTTGCCGTTCTCTTTGCCACCGAAAACAAACTCGTCCACATGGACTGTCCCTTCAACCGGCTGATCTCCTTGACTCTCCATTGCCAGCCTGACTTTATGGCTGAATGCCCAGGCTGTTTTCCTTGAGATGCCGTAACGTTCCGAAAGCTGGGAGGAGGACATCCCTTTGGTCGTGGCACTGAGCTCAAAACAGATCAGGAAAGCTTTGCGGATGCCGAATTTCAACTTGTGGAAAAGAGTGCCTGCCGTTGTACTTTCCCTGTGTTTACAAAGGGTACAGGTACGTTCATGTTTTTTTCCGCTACTGTAGTGTGTATGACCGCACTTTTTACATTTATAACCGTTAGTCCATTTGATTTCAGACAGATAAAGATAGCAGCTATTGTCGTCTGGAAAACGTTTTATGAACTTTATGAGATCTTCTCCGTGAAATTCTTGCATAATTGTTTTTATTTCATGCAAATATAATTGTTTCTAAGTAAACACCTCTATAGTTTTAAATTGTTCATTGGGTTCTTTTTAGAATGAGTTAATGGTATAGGTTTGCAAATAATATTCATTAATAGTTGAAACATCAGTTTTTGTTAAAAGCAAAACAGGAAAAATTGCAGTCTAAAACGAAGTATAGACTGTTATCATGATAATGAAAACTATAGGATGCAGTTTATGGAGCACTACAGGTCGTAGTGCATTTTGTTTTTGAGAGAAAGGTAATTAAGCTGAAAACTTACCTTGCTGGACGCAAAAGTAGGGGAAATAGGTATATGAATTACATGTCAAAACTGAATGGTATAAAAGAGTTCATGATCTGCTTTTATAGAGTCGTGAACGGTTTTGATTATTTCATAAGTGTTTTTGTTTACGAGTGTGAGTTGTGACTAATGATGTCTCAAAATGAATAATTTACAGTTGAAATTCAATCGTCTAACGTTGGGGAATGAAACTAGGTGGGGGTATTTTGATGAAAATTTTGACTGACTTTTCTGCTGCGAACAAATCGCTCCTCCAATATGTGATATTACTAAAGAAAGCATGTACATTTGCCCAAAATAAAAAGCAAATGATTTCGGTAGATGCACTTACAGTAGAATTTGGAGGTACGCCCTTGTTCGACAATATATCTTTTGTGATTAATCCCAAAGACCGTATTGCCCTGATGGGAAAAAACGGAGCGGGAAAATCGACCATGTTAAAAATTATTGCAGGTGAACGGACGCCCAACAAAGGTCAGATCTCGAAACCTGACGATGCGGTGATCGCTTACTTGCCGCAGCACCTGATGACGGAAAATGAGCGTACGGTTTTCGACGAGGCTTCGTTGGCTTTTGCCCACATCCACGAGATGGAGCGCGAAATAAACGACCTGAACAAACAGCTTGAGACGCGCACGGATTACGAGTCGGCGGAATATGCAAAGATCATTGAGCGTGTGTCGGAACTTAGCGAGCGTTTTTACTCTATCGAGGATTCGAATTTCGATGCTCAGGTCGAGAAAATATTGATTGGACTTGGTTTTGTGCGTGAAGATTTTCAACGCCCGACAAGCGAGTTTAGCGGAGGATGGCGCATGCGTATCGAACTGGCCAAACTGCTATTGAAAAAGCCAGACCTAATTCTTCTTGATGAGCCCACGAACCACCTCGATATTGAATCTATCCAGTGGCTTGAGGAATTCCTAATTGACAGTCCAAGCGCTGTGATTCTAATTTCGCACGATAGGGCTTTTGTAGATGCAATTACCAACCGTACCATTGAAATCACGATGGGGCGTATTTACGACTATAAAGCCAGCTACACACATTATCAGCAGTTGCGCCAAGAGCGTCGCGAGCAGCAGTTGAAAGCTTATGAGGAGCAGCAAAAAATGATTGCTGAAAACCAGCGCTTCATCGAACGTTTTAAGGGAACTTATTCAAAAACATCTTCTGTGCAGTCGCGCGTTAGAATGTTGGAAAAGCTTAAAATTGTTGAGGTAGATGAGGAAGACCGTTCTTCGCTTCGACTGAAATTTCCACCTGCACCTCGTTCTGGCAATTACCCTGTTGTAATTGAAGATGTAAGTAAATCGTATGGCGATCATCTTGTTTTCGAAGATGCAAACCTTTCAATTCAGCGCGGCGAGAAAGTTGCTTTTGTGGGGAAAAACGGTGAGGGTAAATCGACGCTCGTAAAAATCATTATGAATGAGATTGAGCACGGTGGCAAAATGCAGCTTGGACATAATGCCCAGATCGGTTATTTTGCCCAAAACCAAGCCTCGTTGCTGGAAGAGGGACTTAGTGTTTTTGAGACTATTGACGAAGTGGCTGTTGGTGATATCCGTACCAAGATCAAAGACCTATTGGGTGCATTTATGTTCAGTGGCGACAGCATCGAAAAGAAAGTGAAAGTGCTTTCGGGTGGTGAGCGAACACGCTTGGCGATGATTAAACTTCTGCTAGAGCCTGTCAACCTGCTGATTCTCGATGAGCCGACAAACCACCTCGATATGAAAACCAAAGATATCCTGAAAACGGCTTTGCAGGACTTTGACGGAACAATTATTCTTGTTTCCCATGATCGTGATTTCTTGGATGGTCTGGTGAGCAAGGTTTATGAATTTGGAAACCAGCGTGTGCGTGAACACCTTTACGATATTAAAGGCTTCTTGGAGAAGAAAAAGATGGATAACTTGAAGGAATTGGAGCGAAAGTCTTCTTAAGCACTAAGTGCTATTTAATGCGAAAGACATTGTTCTGATATTCTGCTTGATAACTCCCAAAATGCCGAATTATTTCTCTACGTCTACTTAATTTGTGATGAAGGGATGGCTATTTTACGATCGAAGAGCCATCCTTTCAATAATTTAATTCATAACCAGAATTTCCATTTAGGTATTCCATTGGAATAATCGTGCCTGCACAACTTGTTGTAAATTAACCAATCGCGTTTGCTTTTTAAGTTAATAGGATAATCAATATGTACAGGATCTTCTTTCTTAAAGTCTCCTCCCCATCTTAGACCTTTATCTTTACGGATATCATTGATGAAATTCTGAATATCAAGCGGTAAATTAACTAAATTACCACGTTTTATGTCGTCTGATAAATATTTTATTCGATTGTGTATCAGATTAAAATCAATAGCGAAGCCAGCATGGTGATTTGACATTTTGCTCGGCCTTACAATTGTACCATTCTGTTTCTTGCTATCGTATCTGTAGCTCTGATTTACGACAATTGTAATGTTGTGCTTTTCTGAATATTTGTCAAGTTTAATCATGTGAGGAATGAATTTCTTGTGAACCAAGATTTGTCTTCCTTTTAAATCAATGATATTTGTGCCTTTATATTCTCTCAGGGCTTTAAAATTATCTGTTTTAAGGTGTGTCCAGAATTGATAGTTCAAATAGCAATAGAACATACCGCAACACAGTGAAATTGAAAGTACAGTTGCAATTGTCGTAAATCGTTTCATAAGTTAGAATGAAATAATTGGCGCGATTAAATAAGGGTGGATAATTGAAGGAATTGGAACGGAAGTCTTTGGGATTTTTAATAGGGCTGTCCCAAAAATAATTTCACGACAGCCTTATTGATATTTTTAATATGCTACAACAGATATAACTTTTCCGTTTAATCCATAAAATGAGGTTTTTACATTATCATTTTCAGAACAATCCCAAACAATAGAAAATATCTGAGTTTTACCAATATGTTCATGTTTCTCATTCCCAAAACAAGCTCCATCTGTATTTGGTTCTATGTCAAAAGGAGAACTTTCGCTACTTAATTTAGTTGGTGAATATTTAATGTATTTCGATGGAGTAAAGCGAACTAGAACGGCGTGTCCACTTTTGAACTCAATTTCGTAGACTCCATCTTTATTTTTGTATTTTTTTCCAATATATTGGCTTCCATGAATGCGAGATCCAATATTGATTCTGTAATCTTCAGAGAGCGGAGTACCTAAATATGCTTTTACCGTTTCAAAGCCTTCTCCAAGTAGAGAGCGTAGTTTTATTAGTTTAGGATTTTTTTTTCGCCATTGTCTTGCCTTTTCTTTTTCTTCTTGCTCATATTCTTTTTCTGCAATTTCCTTACGCTTAGCAAACCATGATTTACACTTGCCTGATGCGTAATAAAAACCAAAATATTGACAGTCTGTATCATATAATTGAGCACAACCAAGGCTTAGATCCCCTGCTTCTATTTCTAGTTTGGCTTTTTCCATTTTAGCTTGCTTGTAGTCCCATCCTTGGAATTTTCCATTTTTGAAATGGTACCATTCTAGTTCTAGAAGCTTTTTGTACAGGTCTAATAATTTACTTTTGTCTGAGTTACTTTCTTCTTGTTTAATGGTTTTTTTCAAGTTTTTGATTTGGAGTGAGTTGTTTTTTTGAAAAGATGTCGATATTTTGTGGAGATTTGTTTCGTCGAAGGATCTAATACTTTCTTCCTTCTGTTTTGCAATGGAATCAATTTTCTGAATAGCAGCAGATATTTTTGAACGATCAAACCCGTACGAATAGGAGTTGGCGAGATGTTCTAGTGACTTGTAGAAACAACGTCCGTCATTCCAGCCATTGTAACTGAACTCTTTTTTCCCTTGCTCAATATAGTTTAGGCCAACAAGGAAGTGAACTTTGGCTTCAAGTTCTTTATTATTAGTGTTTTGTTGGTTTGAGGAAGAATACTTTTTAAGATTTTTTAGGGCTTGTTCTGTTTCGTTGTTTTTTATATTCTTCTTTACTAGATAAAGGTAATATTCGGCATTGTCGAGTTGGTTTCGATAGTGTAATAGATAAGCATTGTATTCTGAAGAATAATTCGAAGTGTTGATTCTTTGTTCATATCTCTGGATATCTTCAATTTCGTTTTTAATTTGATAGGATGGTTTTTCTTCTAAAAAGTTAGTCTCACTTAGCTCTCTGGAACATTTTTCAAGGAGGGATTCTGTATTTTTGATGGCTTCAAGAACTCTTGAATCTTTACTTATTAGTTGAAGATTATCTTTAGTAGTTCTTTGACATTTTACCACTGTGTCATTTATAGATATTGTTTTAAAGGTATAATATTTTGGATTGTTTAGTTCATTTTGATAATATAACAAGTACGCGTTGTATTCAGATAAATAATTTGATGTGTTAATTCTTAGGTCATATCTCTGAATTTCTTTTATTTCACGTTCAATTAAATAGTTAGGTTCTTTTTCAAGAGGTGTGTTTTTACTAATTTCTACAAAACACTTTTCAAGATGAAGTTCTATATTTGTAATCGCCTTAATGACTCGTGAGTTTTTGCTTAGTTTATGCCGTTGCTTTTCTGTGCTTCTTTGGCATTTTATTTCCGTATCGTTTATGGTTATTGTTTTATAAGTTAAGCGTGATTCAATTTTTTTAATTCTCCTTTTTTGTATTGCATCTTGAATAGTTCCGACTTGAGGATAAACATTTTGAAAAATCAAAAATAAGAGTCCTACTAGAATAAATTTGGTTGTTTTCATTAGTATTTACTTGTGTTGATAACTTAAAAATGATTTTCCAAACTTAGTTCTTTTGAAGTAGTATTTTACTATGAAATTTTTCAAAAAGTACAAGTATTTGTTGATGTAGTATTTTATTTGTACTTATAGTGAGTGTTGTTGTTTGTTTTTACTATACCTGATGCTGAGTTTTTTTATAATGGTTTGAGAAGAATTGCTATGGTTTGATGGAATATTCGACTTTGTATGCTATCTTTTTAAAGAGTACTAGGGATGAGTGTTGGCAATTTAGAAGTTATGGGTGTGTTTTTAGTTGAAAATAATTTTTTTGACGTGATCTTTTGGTTTAAAGTAAGTTTTCCTGTTTAATATTTAGCCCCCATCATTCAAGAAAACCATCAACAACAACCCCAACATCCTCCTTATAATTCCGCCCAATAGGAATAAAAGCCCCGCCAATCTCAAAATGATTAGTATCAAAAGCCTCAATCTTATCCAGAGCAATAATAAACGAACGGTGGACACGCAGAAACTTACTCTCAGGAAGGCGCTGTTCCATAGCAGAAATCGAACTGTGGGTGATAACTGTTCTGTTTTCCGTTACCACCTTAACGTAGTTCTTCTGACTTTCGAGGTAAAGAATCTCACTCAAAAGCACCTTCACCATCAATTTGTCTTCCTTCAGGTAAATAAATGCTGATTTGTAGTTTTCTTCCTCTTTAGCGGTGGTCTGATTTTCTGTTTCTTGAGTGTTTCTCAGAAGCTTGTTCACAGCCTGCATAAAACGATCAAACGGGATAGGTTTCAGCAAATAATCCACAGCATCAAGCTCAAACCCCTCCACAGCATAATTGTTATAAGCTGTTGTGAAAACAACCTTTGGTGGATGTTGCAAACTCCGCAGAAAAGAAACCCCAGTAAGCCCAGGCATTTGAATATCCAAAAACATCACATCAATCTGCTGATTTTGTAGCATTTCGAAAGCCTCAACAGCATTAGATGCACGGCCAACAAGTTCCAGTTGATTAAATTTACAGATGTATTCTTCCAGCACATCAAGAGCTAGGGCTTCATCATCAACAATTATCGTTTTTAGTTTAGCCATGTTGGGGAATTATGAATTATAAGATAGTGTTATGCATGTGATGTTTTTGTTGTGATGGCCTCCCACCGCCCTCCTAAAAGAGGTCCCAAATGTGAATGTTTCTGAATAGTACTGTGGTGATCTGTCTGCTTTTCAGAACTATTCGGTAACCAAGTCCCCCTACTATATAACTAAATTGCAATTGGTTGATATATAGGGGTTTTTAGACTTCTTTTTTTAACTCCTCTAATCTTTTTTCTAAACTTTTTATCCGTTGTAGTTTCCATTTTTCCTGATTTTTTGTGTTCAGTTCAATGTCATATTCCTTACCTGTTTTAAGCATTGTGAAAATGATCACGCCTAACTTGTGGGCGGTTGCGACAACTCCGCCTTTTTTTCCGAGCCGGCTCTTCATTTTACGTGCATAATCCCCTATAGGCCCCTTGCTCCGTGAGAGGTTGCAGCATGCCATGCGGAGTGCCTGGCCTGCACGGTTCTTTTTCTTCTGCATTTTACTGCTTATCACCTTGCCCCCTGTGATTTTTGTGTTTGGTGACACATTTAGCCATGCACTGAAATGTTTTGCATTTTCCCATTTGTCCATGTCGGTTCCTGTTTCCGAGAGCAGTTCAAGTGCGCTGATCTGGCTTATGCCTTCTATCCGGCAGAGATCTACCCCGGCAAATGCCTGCAGCAGGGGCTTTGCGTTAAAGGTCAGGTCATTCTTTTTCCGCTTTTTTTTTAATCTCCAGAAGTTCTCCCCCGTTGTTTTTGGCAACGGCCTCCTGTAGCACCTGTGCTATATGTTCATCGCATTGCTGGACCTGGGCATATGAGAACATATACTGGTCATATGCAAGCCTGAGCATAAACAGGTATTCTCCTTTCCATATGCCTTTCAATGATTTTTTCACTTGTTCATCACTGGCCTTGATCCTACAGTCCTTGAACGCGATCAGCTTATCGGGGCTTCGCTCGCCCTCTAGTATGGCCTTGACCATGGACAGCCCTGTTTTGCCCAGGATATCACTGATGACCGTATGAAGTTTGATATTCATCAGTTCCAGTGACTTCTGCATCCTGCGGACACTGTCAGAGGAAGTGGTCACCAGTTGCTTACGCTGCCGGACATAAGTACGCAGTACTCTTGTGTCCGTATCGGGCTGGAAACTTTTGTTCAGCAGGCCGCAGCTGTGGAGCTTCTGTAGCCATATCGCATCCGTATCATCCTTTTTGCGCCCGGTAACGTTCTTGGCATGACGGGCATTGACCAGCCAGGGCTTGATGCCTGCCTCTTCCAGCATCACGTATAGGCACAGCCAATAAACCCCTGTACTTTCTATTGCTACCGTGGTGATCTTCTCTTGAGAAAGCCACCCGGCAAGGGCACAGAGATCTTCTGTAAATGCTCCGTACTCACGGGTGACAAGACGCCCCCGACGGTCGTAAAGCGCTACGTCGTACTTGGTGTCGCCCACGTCAATCCCTGCCGCATGTGCGTTAAGCACAGGTAGGCCGCTATTGTAGACTACCTTTTCCTTTTTTACTCGCCTTTTTTCTTCCATCAGATCAATTTTTGTGAACCCGAAGAAGGGCATCGACAAAAATTTACTCTACTATACGGTGTCTTTGCAACCAATCAGAATTTTAACCATGCCCTAAGACCAAACTTTAGGAAGGGGTAAACTTAACCCCAGTGGGACTGCCGGCCTTTGCTCAGGTTCGGGTGTATTCCCAAGTTATATATTGCAAAGTTTGATTCCTAAAATCATGTGGACTTTAGGGGGAAATAGGGGGCATTTCGAACGAGCATTACATTTCATAAATCAACCTTCAAAACAACACAAAAAAAAGTATCACCAGCATCAATACTCAATTTATGCCTATCAGGATAAAGCAGTTCCAAACGTCGCCGAACATTTTTCAATCCAATTCCCGAGCTAATATCAGCATCCAACTTTTCACCCAAACTATTTTCCACCAAAAATACCAACTGTTCATCATTTACCGAAAGTTCTATGCGCAACCAAGCCTCATTAGCACCGCTCACACCATGTTTAAATGCATTTTCAACAAAAGGTAATAGTAGGAGAGGAGCAATGCAGTACCGCTTCCAATCGCCATGAGTACTAAAACTCAAATCGAAGCGGTTACCATAACGCAAACGCTCCAACGCAATGTAATTGTTCAGGTAATCAATCTCCTTTTGCAGTTCCACAAGCTCGGCGCTCGCATCATGCAACTGATAGCGCATCAATGCCGAAAGTTTCAGAACAACTTCAGGAGCCTGCTCAGACTTCTTCAGCACCAAAGCATAGAGACTGTTCAGCGAATTGAACAGAAAATGAGGGTGAATCTGATTTTTCAACAACTGAAGTTCAGCAGAAGTCCGTTGCTGCTCCAGCTCACGGCTCTCCAGTTGCTTTTTGAACCATTCCTTAAACAGCGTATAAGCCAATGGCAAAACCAGAACCGTATTCGTATCGGCAGCAAACTGCATAATTCTGTAGATGCTGAGCACATTTTCCGAAGTAGTGTATATTCCCCAAAGCGGACTTAGTACATAATAAGCGAGCAGACGCAGAACAACAGAAACAGCACCAAGACCCAAAAAGAAAAGAACAGCAAGCAGCGTATACCGTTTGGCAAAAAGATAACGGGGCACAAGAAAATAGATTGTCCAGTAAACCATAGTCATTTTCACAGGCATCAGCACCATTTCACTATACAGGAAATTCAGATAATACCCTTCGTCCGAGCCCCAAAAAAGCCCCCAAAATAAAATCAAAAGAACCCAATAAGCAATATGATTAAAGGGTCTCCAACGTATTATCCGTTCTATTAACTTATCAGACATTTAGCTTCAACTAACTATGTAGCACAGGCTTTTAGCCTGTAGCTTATAACTATTTTTTTTAGAGTTCCTGTTTTCAGAAAATGACAGTAACTAGGCTCCCCTCTTCCTCGAGGAGGGGGCGGGGGTGGTGTTTTTCTGAACTCCCAAGTATTATTAAACCACCCCTAGGAAAACTGCGTTTTCTATTTACCCTTAGAAGCAGTCAAGCCCTCAAGCTCAATAACAGTAGCAGTTTTCCCCTTAGCAAGAAAATCCCTCTTAAGATCAACACCCTTTCCATCCAAAGTCTTACCCTGATCAAACTTACCAAGTATCTCTGCAAAACGTCCAGTTTTCAAATGCAGATCCTTTTCATTATTATTCATAACCACCATCACGGCCTTCTCGCCAGCCAATCGAAAATACACATAAACTTCATTTTCTGGCCTGAAATGCACAAGCTTACCCTTCACCAAATCAGTATTTTTCTTCCGCCAGTTCAACATCCGTTTCATGAAACCCAGAAAATCACTTTGTTGCGCCGTCAGACCTCTGTTTTCAAAAACACTCACTTTATCACCTTCCCATCCACCGGGAAAATCGAACCGCACCTGAGCATCGCCACCATTTTTCTTCAGTCCCGTCATCAGAATTTCTTCACCATAATAAAGCTGAGGAATCCCACGCGAGGTCAACAAAAGAGTCATAGCCATTTTCATTCTGGCAACATCCTCGTCCACCAAGCTAAAAAAGCGGTCAGTATCATGATTACTCAAAAAAGTCATATTTCGTTCAGCATCAAGATAAAGAAAGTCCTGAGTCAGCAGTTCGTAAACATCGTTTATCGAATGCCCCTTGTGGAAAGTTGACGCGGCGGCATAATTCATCGGAAAATCAATCATCCCAGGAAAACGATCAGCCTTAATATCCTCATCATAAATATTTTTCTGCCAATAAACCTGTGGGGCAACTTTATCCAGCCAAACCTCTGCGCAATAATACATCTCAGGATACTCAGAATACAACCTGTGCGCCCATTTCGACAAAGAATGCGGCTTGTTGTACTGATATGTATCAAAGCGGATAGCATCAATATTCGCATATTCCACCCACCAGATCGACCACTGAATCAAGTAATTCAAAAGCAATTCGTTGTTCTGGTCAAGATCGGGCATTGTAGGCACAAACCACCCATCAACATTTATCTTTTTGTCAATTTCCGACGCATGAATATCAGGCATCGAATAACCCGCCCAGTTGCAGTTCGTGTACTCATCAAACTGATTAATCCAGCTTTTCATCGGCAGATCCTTCATCCACCAATGATGCAGCCCAACCTGATTAAAAACCACATCGATCACAACCTTCAGATCCTTTTTATGAGCCTCTGCGACGTATTTCCTGTACTCCTCGTTAGTACCCACGCGAGGATCCACCTTGTACATGTCCGTCATCGCATAACCATGAAAAGTGAATTTCCCCATCGCATTTTCCTGAAACGGCGTCATCCAAATAGCCGTAGCACCAAGGTCGGCAATATAGTCCAGATGCTGTGTCAGTCCAGAAAGATCGCCACCATGTCTACCATACGGATCTTTTCGGTTCACCTTTTCCTTCAAAAAGTCCTGAGAATCATTATCTGTATTTCCATTCGCAAAACGGTCGGGCATAATCAAGTAAACCACATCACTTGCATCCAGACCAGTTTGAGCATTCTCGCGCATTTCCCTAGCCCGCAGTTCATAAATGTGATCAATGCTTTTCTTGCCCTTCTTAAACCGAAGGTTCAGCTTGCCAGCCTTTGCCGTTTCAGCAATGTTCAGATCCACAAAAAGATAATTCGGATTTTCAACTTTGGTCAGCTTTTCAACCGTAACGCCATCATAATCAAGACTGAGGTCAGATTCCGAAATCGCCTTTCCATAAACCATCAATTGCAGTTTGCTCTCTTTCATGCCCGTCCACCAGAATGGAGGTTCAACGCGCTCAATCGCACTATTCGGCTGTGCGAACATTTGTGTAGAAAAGAAAAGAAGTAGAAGTAAGATCTGTGTTTTCATCTCAAAAATTTTAAGGTCAATAGTTTAAGTTGGTGTTTTAATATGGCCGTCACTTTTGTTCTGTCACAACATTGAAAAACAGAACGATGTCGATCATAATAAATGGCACCGCGTGCTTGTCTGACACTAAAATAGATACGAAACCCCCACAACAGATCCACCTCAATACAAACAGCAAAAACCACAATACGAAAAGCAACATTTATGACCCGAAAGACAATCCAGAGTTTTTTATTTTTAGGAGCAGGACGATATCACTTCCCCAAACATCCCTCGCGCTTTCCACTCCAAGTCCTCGCCCCGTGCACGGTTCTGCATCAGCGTTGCGGTGTCTTCCTTCGTCAGCCCCGCAACACTGTGCATCACACGTGCCCGTGGCTGTGGGCTTTCCGTTCCAATCGCGGCTAGATTTACAACTGCAACTCAATCCAGAACAATAATTGAATAATGGATTAAATGAATAATAGAATTTCCGATGATCAGCTTGAATGCTTTGAGTTTTGCATTTACACTTGGTTTTCTCTGATTTTCAAAGTGAAAAAAAAGCTCTATTCTGGTTTAATGTTGGTCAAAATGTTTTCTTTTTTCAATAGAAAAGCAGGTGCGATATCTGGGGGTTAACAAGCCCAACGGGCTTTTAGCATTAGCATGGGGCATCGCCCTATGTAAATATTAATCAAAAAAGTACGCCCTGAAGGGGCATGGTCATAACCTCTTTTTTTGCTTGATGGCTTATGCCCTTTCAGGGCGTTTATCCCTTCTGGATTTTTTACACAGGGCGTTGCCCTGTGCTATTGCCATAGCACCTTCGGCGCTAAAAAAGCAAACGATCTAGATGACCCTGTACCTGTACCGTATCGTTTTATTTTATGAAAAATTTTAAAATCAATATTAGATTAGAACATAGCCAAAAAAATAATACGAATTCGAGTTTGATTTTACCGTAATGGTTTTGTGGAGCAAAGCAAACTTGGAGAAAATACCCTGTGTAACTCTGTGGTTATTTTTACAGTAATTTCATCATGCAAAAGGTAAATTTATCAAAGGGGAAGGTCTCTAAAAAACACCAAAATCCCGTAGGGATGGCAAATTGGTAGCCAGTGGTGGAAACCACTGGAGAACATACAGATCATACACAGAATGCCATAGGCATGACCTCTCATGCAAAGTCAACCCCTCTATCAATAACATATTAATGTTCTGATAATCAAAAGCAATAAAGCGCAAGCCAATTAATAATTACAAATTAATAACCAATAATTCACCCCTCATCCTCCACGATCAACCCACTTCGGAATCCCCTTAGGCTTAGGCCGACGCCCATACAAGACATCATCAAGAAAAAGAGCAATCCGCCCAAAAACAGGAGAGTATCGAATCCCGCATCGCACAACATTATGCAGAAGATTATCAGGGTGAGAATACGGACAAACAGCCATACAGCGCCCACAATCCGTACCAGCAATATTCCAAAAATAGAAACAAGCATCGTGATCTATCCGCCATCGCAAATTATCCTCTTCACCTTCCCTGTCGTTTTTGCTAATGGCTTTTCCTGGGCAGGTATCAGCACATTTCATACAACGCTCGCAAAAGCGGATAACACTTGTATCAGGTTCATAAACATCAGTCTCAAGCGGCAGATCGGTAGTAATGACACCAATCCGGCAACGCGGGCCAAGCGTTTTTTCCATCAACAACCCCATTCGTCCAATCTCACCCAGACCAGCATCACGCGCAACCAGAGGACAGATCACCTCATAATTCCCATCAATATGAGCCTGAGCAGCATAACCCATATCACGGATAAACGCAGCCACCTGAACAGCAATGTTCCCAGCATTAAGATACTGCATCGACGACTCAAAAACGATCGGAGCAGCAGGAGCAGCCGCCACATTTTCAAAATCCATCTCCACAGTGAAAGCAATTGCGTAGCGGTGTTGGCGTGTTAGTTTCTGTCCATAACGTTCACCACGCCCTTTATGTGTATACAAATGATGATCATGCAAAAGCGTCACACCCACAGAATGCCCACCAATACGTTTAATCCATTCCTTCAAGTACTGCGTAATCTCTTTCGGATCAACATCACTAACTGTTGCAGCGACCCTTCCATTTATAGCAGGAGCAAGAGCATCAACAGCAAAAAAGTTGGCATGAGCAGCTTTGAACAACACAGGATGATAATACTTCGCTTTATCAGACAACAGCCCAGCTTGTTTACGGGTTCGATTGTCCGAAGCTAATTTCTTAGGGCGTGTAGCATAGTACTGCTCGAAACGCTCAGTATCAGGCTGAAGTTTAAAACGGGAAAACATCACATCACGTTCATCAAAACGCCCTTCTGGTTGCTGGGGCTTTTCTTTTTTGTAAGCAATAGGAAAGGAAAGAACAGCAATGCATAAAACAGAAACTCCAAGTACTGCAAATTGAACAGTTTCTTTAAATGGAAATTGAAACAGAAGTATCGCAGAAAACAACAAAATAGACACAAATAAAGCTGTAGCCAATTTCAAAGCAGCAGCCGATTCTTTCTCCTTAAATGAAATGATTATTGAATAAATCAATAGCGAAGTAAGAGCTAGGGCTTCTGCTGTTAATGCCCATTCTGTTGTTGTCATTGGGAGTTTTTATTACTGAAATATTGTTGGTAGATTATTGTCCAAAGAATCAGTAATCTAAACTTTGGTCTTTGATGATTTTATTGATTTTTGGCTGAATGATCCATATCCCGATTGGGAAAAACCATAATAATAAGAATTCTCCTGCAAAATCGCCAAAACTTACTTCCCTTTGCTGTTCTGCCGTTTTTATTGTTTTAGCAGTGAAATACACAGTATAAAATATGCAAAACATAGAAAATAGATGCAAAGGAACAATTATTATAAGAAGAGAAGATATAATTCTTGCCGTTCCTACTATGAATAGGAAAACTAGGATATAGATTAATGGAATAAAGAAGAATATTTTGAATTTATCAACCTTCATCTTGATATTTTCAGAAATACTATTTTGTAGTCTAATTGCAATAGACCAAAACCAAAGGAAAAGAATTCCCATAGGAATGCCCATTATAAGGTTGAGGAGTAACATTTTACCGTTTGATGCTATCGGAACGCTATTATCGTCATGAATGTTGAATATGATAGAACTCATCATACCTAATTGTGCTATAAAGGAGATTCCAACCACAAGAAAAAATAGCTGCCAATGTTTTGCTCTTAAAATTCTTTCAATCATAGTTAATGTTTTGGTTTACCTTATATAAGGTCTCGCCCCCTATTTATCTTGTCTTGCTCTTTTTATTAAATCAACAACTTAGCAGCCAAATAAATCAACTTAATTATAACTGACTACTTAATTTTTCTTAAGCACTATCCCTTCCCGTTGTTTAGCCTCATTTAAATCCATCAAACGCTTAAGGTTAGGATATTCAGAGGCAGGATAAATAGCTTTTCCCATCCGAACACGGACAGAACATTGTACTAAGTTTTCACTGAGTTTCCGACTCGTGAATTGAACTAGGGTCAATTTATCAGGTAACATTAAGGTCTGACTTTCAGGAACAGATTCTAACGAAATATTCTTTGGGAGTTGTAGCGTTATCCTGTTTATTTGCTCCCTACCGTATTTGAAATCAAGAGGGAGAAAACGTTTATTGCTTTTTAGTATTATCTGATTTTGCAAAGGAATCAGAAAAGGGGACAGATTAATGACAGGAGCTGTGAATTCGATCGGCATTGAGAAATAAAGGTTTATTACAAGGGGCTTATCTGTTTCATTTTTGTTGTTAATCACAACACTATCGATGTTATAACTGAATTTTGATGAAATGAAATCATTAGCAATGTCATTAGGCTCAGAAGTTTTTAGCCTTCGTCTCAATCGGCTGGCAAGGTAACCGCCGAAAGTAATTCTGCTTTTTACATTGGCTTTGTAGGTGCTGTCGATTTTAATAACACTTTCTGCCCAGAAAGTTCTATGCAAAGGGCGCTTAATATCAACCCATTCGCCTTTCTTGGGGTAGAGTACATAGGCCTCATCATTTAGTAGGGCTGTGGGTAAAAGGTTGAATGGAAGCAGCCCATCTGTAGCATCGGACAGCACCCACTTCTCTTCATCTGTTTTGATGTAAACAACAACATCTGTGAAGTTGTCGAACATTGGATAATCTTTATTTATGGTTCCATTGTTGGCACTGCCCAATAGTGCAGGGTAAGCTTTTATACCAGCAAGTTCTAGAGCTTTTAAATAAGCAAAGTTCATACATGCACGGTTGCCTGTGTTGCTATTATAAAAAGCTTTGGCGCGTTTGTCAGGAAACGCACCATGAAAGCCATCCCATTCGAAATGTTTGCAGATAAGTCCTTTTATTGTTTGAATTCTATGGTTAATGGGAAGGGCTTTCAACAATGGTATTTGCGGGAACAACTCCTTTACGTATTTCTTCCCACTTCTCATAGAGATCACAGAACTGGATTTGAGATAATCTTTGCGAAGTTCTTCCCAGGTACTCACGGTAGACTTATAGCCATCGTTGGTTTGATAGCCCGACATCTGAAAGTTAAGCCTAACTCTATAATCGTCTTCATTCGGGCACCAGACTTCATCCCGTATGGCCCTGAGATTCTCTGCGGTCCAAGTTTTTAGGTTGCTTTCGTCGGTTACTTTTCCAAGGAAAGAGTGTGATTGTTGAAGTGTTGCTCCAAAATTTTGGATTCGGTAATCGATGGCCGCTTCAACTTCGGCAGTTAAGCTACTGAATAGGGTTGGTATTTCACGCTGAAAGTACCATTCACGCATACTGAAATAGCCATCGTATTTGTGGGTATAAGAAATCTCGATAATGGATCCTACAGTAAGACTTGGAAAGGCAACTTTAATTCGGCTCCACTTTTCGTTTATTTCTTCGGTATAAATTGCAGACTTATCTACTTTTTGTTTTACGACAATTTCGCCTTCAATATTAAGGACTTGTGCTTTTATCGAAGTAATCCTTTCTGATCGGTCTTTTGCATAAAACACCTGTTCAAACACACCATATTCATCAATTCCCTTCTGCTTCGTTATTTTGATTCGTAGGTGTCTATCTACAGCGATAGGAGTGCTGTAAGAAACATAAACATGACCTATATCGGCCAATACAATTGCTGTAGAGGTAGTGTCGTCTTCAAATTGAGTGATTTCTTTTTCTGTTTTGCTAAGTTTACCCCATTTTACCTTTTTTTGAGCTAGGGTTATGGTTTGTAAATTGAAAAGGAAAAAAAGGAGGGTAATTAATTTTAATGTACTCATTATGTGTAGATTCAAGCCTAGTTTTAAGTTGGTACTGTAATTCAAACAACACTTCATGGACAAGCGATTTGATTTTGCATATAATTATGAATCCAATTAGGATGGACAATAGGTAGCCTGTAGTTTCCACCGAAGGTGAGTATTTCCATCATATGCAGAATGTTGTAGGCATGACCAATATGCAACGATAATCCGTCTATTTATAGGTCTGCCACTACGCTGATGAACAGTGAGGAGCAGATCCTAAATAAGAGATTTTATAATTTTAGTTGAAAAGGTTAATGGAGGTTGTATCTGAGAATTGTAAACGTATCATTGTTCTACTTTAGCTTCAAGAAAACCAAGAACCATTTCCCAATTTGGAAATTCTTCGGAGCCAAATTGGATCAGTTTTCCCTGAAATTCTCCAGCTCCATTCTTTGTACGGTCATCAATCAGGTAATCGCCGTGATTTAGGTCTTTATGATGAGAAAGAATTAAACGCTTGTAAGCCATTTGGCCAAGATACTTTTTCACCCAGAGCAGTTTATCTGTCCAGGCAGAAGGGTTGTTCCAAGGAGCTGTTGAAAGGACATAGCAATCGTAATTGGAAGATAGCTTTTCAAATGCTTCTATTGCCCCTTGCAAAGGTTTCATAAGAGAAAAAATACCAGGAACTTCATCCAATCTTCCTTCGAATTTTAGGAGAGTCTGTTCGCTAAGTTGATCAATTCCGCTCTGGAAATCAACCAGAACGTTGTCCATGTCAAAATATAAAATAGGTTTTGCCATCTAGTTATTTGAAGTTTAGATTAAACAAAAATTCAGAGATGTACTTTCATAGTGAGATAGAAAAAAGTTAGTGCAAGGTGCATTCCTATTTTTAATCCAGAGCCTACTTTTGTACATAAGGATTAAAAAGAGGGACGCAACGCAGGAATAAGCTATTTTTACCTTTAAGTCGTAGGTTTTTATTGCAGTCTAATTTGGTTCTGTAAATCAATAACTTGCCGATTAAATTAACCTTGCTTAATTGCAACTACAACTTACATAGAATTTCTCTGTGATATAAAAGTATATTTTTTTGCGGATGTACGAACACGTTTGCATCAATAGTCTAGTTCTTAAGTGCCATTTTACTAACATGTGAGTGTTTAAAATCGAATAGAACCTTTTGTTCAAGTGGGGGAACTAATCGGTTTTGTATTTATAGACGGTAGGACTGATACAGAGATTTGATTCTTCTTGACAAAAGAATGAAGTAATTGAAAATGAAACGAAACGTATCAAAGTAAAGAGTCAGGTATAGGATGCTGGACATGATCCAGAGTACTGCAATATTGAACCATAGCGTATCTATGTAAATCGTCCCGATTAGTTTTTGTGGAGCATAAAAGTGTGCTCTGCCAGAAGTAGATTCAGGCAATAGATAGATAGGGTCTTTCTTTCTCACAATCCGATTTCTGTCCTCAACAGTGCGTATAATTTCGTAGCGGCTAGTGACATAATTTGACAATTGCTTGTTGTGGTTTTCCCTCTTTAAAGCAAGAAGGTTCGACCCATTTTGCTTCAATTGAGTATTTAGTTCACTCAACCGTCTTTCTTTGATATGTCTTATGCTATCGTGTTTTCCTTGGAAGTTTCTCCTTGAATATTCCAGATAGTCTTTGGCCTGCTCTTTTATCCAAGAAGAAAAATTGGAGACGTTCATCTGGTTTACATATTCAAAAGCTGGCATGCCACTGTTTTCTGAAATTCGATTGAATTCATGTCTAAGGATTGCCAGATTGCGTTTATATTTCTCAGGTTCCTTTTTTAGGTTCATTTGCAGTTCGGCCATATCCAATTTCGACGTCAGTTTTTCCATGAGTAGGTTTTGCAGATAGTCGATGTTCTGCAATTTCATTTCAAAATCAAAAATTTCGCGCATGTATAGGTTGTCCCTGTACTGACTTACGGAAAGAGCTTCGTAGGCCCAGCGCGAAGGCATCATATCTCCCCAAATTGGTGTAACTACAGGGTTAGCAAAGCTTTTGTTCAGTTTGTCGAAATTAACAATGGTGCCGCTAAGCAACAGTTGTGGAACAAGAATAAATGGAATTGTGATGTAGATTGTGACCACAGAATTTAACGAAGACGAAATATTCAGACCAAGAAGGTTTGCAATTGCTGCAGCAGAAAAAAGTACCGCCCAATATTCAAACCAAAGAGCTTTTATTTCAAGAATACTATTACCAACGGCGACAAAGCTTGCCATCTGAATGGCCGATATGCAAAACAGTACAACAATTTTCGAATTGATATAACTAAAGCGGCTGAGGTTCAGAAACGATTCCCGTTCGAGAATTTTTTGGTCGCGTATTATTTCTTCTGCACTTACAGTGAGGCCAAGGAATAAGGCAACAACTACGGACATGAAGAGGTACGATGGCAAGTTTGAGTTCTCAATGAACAGATAAGCATGCGGATCAGCATTGGTTCCGGCTACAAACTTCGTAAACTTACCAAGAATAAGAGCAAGTAATGGGGCTTCAAGAAAAGTCACGAGCAGATATTGCAGGTTAGATATTTTCGAAAGTACATTTCGCTTAATGAAAATATTGAACTGCTTCCCATAATTGGGTGCTTTATAAACCTGATGGGGAACAAATTGTTCTACATTTCCCAAATCTAGATCGTTGTGTGCTCTATCTTTGAAAATCTGATGCCATCTTTCTGGGCTTATGCGGCGGTTTTCTGTGAAACGTCCAAATTCGTTAACTTCTTTGAGTTCAACAATATTCAAAATCTGTTCTGGATTGACATTTCCACAGGTAGGACATTCACTTTCCGTGGCATTAATGAATTCTGCTTCAGATTTAAAATATACCACAGCATCGAGAGGGTTGCCATAATAAATTACCCGTCCGCCTTTATCGAGAACAATCAGCTTGTCGAGTAATTTAAAAATATCGGAAGAAGGCTGGTGGATGTTCGCAAATACAAGTTTGTTTTTCTGGGTTTGCTCTTTCAGCAACAGCATCATACTCTCCGAATCGGAAGAGGACAGTCCGCTCGTTGGTTCATCTACAAACAGAATGGTAGGCTCACGTATCATCTCAAGTGCGATGTTGAGCCGTTTTCGTTGTCCACCGCTGATTTTCTTGTTCAGAGGGCTGCCAACCTGTAAATCTTTGATATCGAAAATATCGAATCCTTTCAATATTTTTACAACCTTTTGTAATATCTGTTTCTCGGAATAATTACTTAGGGAAAGCTTTGCGTTATAATAAAGGTTCTGAAAAACGGTAAGCTCTTCTATCAATAGGTCGTCTTGCGGAATATATCCGATAATCCCCTCAAATTTGTACTTGTGTATATCATAGCCGTTTACGCATATTTGCCCCTGAGCAAGAGGAAGTTTACCGTTCAAGAGGTTAAGCAGGGTAGATTTTCCTGTTCCACTGCCTCCCATTATTCCAACTAAATTTCCAGACTCTTCTCTTAGCGAAAATGGTTCTATCCCATGTTTGCTGCTTTTGAACCTGAATGCTGCATTATCAACCGTCAATGTCACAGGTTTGCTGTTCAGTCGGCCAGAGTAATGTACAGATACATCGGCATAGTATACAGGGCGTATTTTTGTGCCTTTCAATATGCCGCCGTGGTCCAAAACAAAAGTTTGTGAAGCGATAACTGTACGGTTGTTGAAAAATAGCTCTGCATTACCAAAATACCGATAAAAGAACGTATGAACACTATCAATATGCAGTACAACGATTTTACCTGGGAAATTTTCTACATAAATATGCTTATTGGGTAGTATGGTCTCTGGTAGATGTCTGGCAAACCACTCCCCTCCAAGTTTTTCAGCTTCGCTTTCATCATCGATCAATAAGAAATTTTCGGAGTTGAATTTGGTTTCCTTATCAGCGGTAATAAAACTGACAATGTCAATAAATTCTAACTCACTAATGTTGAACTGGTCAGCTACCAGACGGATATACAGTTCCTCTTCGGGTGAGATTATTCCATCTTCAAAAACAAACTCAACAAGGCGTACAAAAACAATTATCTTTTCTTTCTGATGCAAAATCGAGTTTACCTCAGCGCAACATTCAATGGCTTCTTTCTTGTTGAACCGTCTGCCCGAATCGCTGGGCATGCGAGTGGCTATAAAGTCATCGAACATTGTGATATATCTCAGTGCAATATCCTGATTGATCCGCCTCATTAAGTAGGATTCAAGTACTTTTCTTGCTTTCCCGGAAACACCCTTTTCTCCTATTTTGGCAATTAGGGCAAACAACTGCATTAAGGATTTTACGACAGATTCTTTCACACTATAAGTATATCATCAAAATTAAAACAGGATAAGTAGTATGCATACAAATATTGATGTGGGAAAAATGCGTTGATTTTCTTTTTGGCAATTGAGTATATTTTTGCAAATAATCCTCTTAAAAACTGTATGTACCATGCTTCAGCACATTTCATCTACTACCCAAATATCCAATCGGTAGCACGCAATTTGTCCGAAAATATCAACTTCCAGTGACCGATGCATAGACAAATATATAAAATCGGATATGCTCTTCCGAAGAAACTTCG
Organism: Bacteroidales bacterium; assembly: GCA_965230435.1. Taxonomy (GTDB): domain Bacteria; phylum Bacteroidota; class Bacteroidia; order Bacteroidales; family JBDKHP01; genus JBDKHP01. Next base: position 2,778,977 of record CBDDLB010000006.1, on the reverse strand, counting down.
TTTCTAGATTTACTTTCCATAAGGAAATGTAACCTTCGATATCCTTTTTTTCGTTTTATTTTGTAAAATCTCAAAGTTTAGAGGTCGGCATTCGAAAAGGCCTCTTGTTTATACTGCACGACCATAGAAATCGGTACAGGTGTAGATTGTCACTTCGCACTGGTTTCCGAATATGTCTGAAATCTGAAAATTGAACGATATGGAACTAACACACGAATTTGTAAAAAGCCTACCTAAAGCTGAACTTCACTGTCACTTAGACGGTTCTATGCGTATTGCGACCATCGAAGAGCTGGCAAAGGAAGCCAATGTGAAACTGCCAGGTAAGAATCAGGAAGAGTTAAGGAGCATTCTGGAAGTTGGAGAAGAGTGTAAAAGTCTCGAAGAGTACCTTCGTCCGTTCGATATCACGGTTTCAGTATTGCAAACAGAGTCTGCTCTCGAACGTGCTACTTTCGAATTGGCAGAAGACTGTGCATCTGAGAACGTCCGTTATTTAGAGATTCGTTTTGCTCCACTTCTTCACACACAAAAAGGGTTAACATTAGCACAAATTGTAGAAGCGCTTATTAAAGGAATTAAGCGGGCAGAAAAACAGTTTCGGATTAAAATAGGCATTATCATTTGTGGACTTCGGCACACGCCTCTTGACGATTCCTTGCGTGTTGCTGAACTGGCAGTTGCGTATAAGAACTTGGGAGTCGTAGGTTTCGATCTTGCAGGCGCAGAAAAGGATTTTCCAGCAAAAGATCATCTTGAGGCATTCTATCTTATTGTGAACAACAATATCAATACCACTGCACATGCAGGGGAGGCCGCCGGGCCAGAGTCCATTCATCAAGCTTTGCATTATATCAACGCCAACCGTATCGGGCATGGTACGCGTCTGCGTGAAAGTGATGATCTGCTCAACTATGTCAATGACCACCGTATTCCACTGGAGATGTGCATCACCTCCAATATTCAAACAAAAGCTGTTCAGTCCTACGACAGACACCCTGTTAAAAACTATTTCGATTACGGAATCCGTGTAACGCTCAATACCGATAACCGGTTGATATCGAAAACTACCCTTACAGATGAATACATGAAAGCCATTCAGATTTATGGTTTCAATGCAGGAGATGTCAGGGAACTGATTCTTAACGGTTTCAAATCTGGGTTTATGCGCTATGCAGAAAAAGCAAGGTTTTACCGAGAGATAGTTAAGGAGTTGGATGCTTTTGGATTACCCGTGAAGTAGTTCGGAAACTTATAGAACGAGTTTTAGGAAGTAAATACACCTTTTGAATAACTGAACGGTCAGTCTTGTAAACTACTAGCCCATTCAGTTATTCGTATTATCTGGTGGGAATATATCTTCACTATGTGTTACTGGGAAATAGGTAATTGAATAATGGTCAATTATTATAGAACCCAAGTAATAAGAATAGATCCCCCGATGTAGGCAAATGCCTCAATAATAGCGGCTCCATTGTTAGGCTTTTCCTGATTGATCAACTCGTCAGTTAGGCTCTGCCCAGGAAGTAAAATTTTATCAGCGATGAAACGGGCTATCGGGAGGAATATGATGCCTAACAGAAAATCAAGCCCCATCCACATAAAAGTAGTCCCCCAACCTTCAAAATCGTGCATAATTGCATGACGGATCAAGTTCGCGATCGCAATCATAGCACCAGCAAAGCCAATACCCACGGCTATGTTATCTTTTTCAATATGCTCATGGACATCAAAAGGGGTAATGAGGTTATATGCAAATGTAGCCAAGATCAGCAATACCTGACCTGCAGCCCAGAAAGCAACAGCAGTATCAATACCACCACCTTCACCAAATACAGCTCCCATTACAATAAGCCCTGTAGATATTGCACTGGCAGCCTCAATAGTTCCTGCTCCAGCATTTTGGTCGCGGATCACTTCATCGTGCATGCTGAATTTGCGGAGAATTACTTTATCGTTGATTAGAAGCGATAGGTTTACAAGAACAATAGCTATACCGCCATAAATGGCAACATTAGCCACATCCTTTACTAAGTCTGTGCTTTCTCCAAATAATGAACCTCCAATAGCTATCAGAAGTCCCAAAAAATAGCCTGCATGAGAAACTGCAAATGCAAAGTTGTCCTGCTCAACAAGTTCATCTTTTACATTAATCTTACTGTGTGTAAATTGATACACCAATTTTCCGATAAAGAACAAGACAAAGGCTTCTACCAGAAATACTACGATAGATAAAGCCGATTGTAATAAATCTGATTTCAATAAATCTTCCATGGTTAACAGTTTGTTTAGATTGGGTAATGTGGTTTTTTGTCGATCTGGTAATGAGCTAAAGTGCTTCTGTATGTTGAAATGTGCCTTGTGGCAGGTGTATGCTGAAGTTGAAGGAAGTAAACTAACCTCTGAATCTGAATAAGCAGATCTGGCGGGGAAATTTGTATAAGACACAAACTGCCAGATCGGATTTCAGAGGTTAGTTGTTTATAGGATATAGTATGTGTGGTTCTTATTTACCATATCCACCGCCGCTCGAACGGCTAGATGAACCATAGCGCGATCCGCTGCGTGAACTGCTCGATGTACGTGACCCCGATGTTGAACTACGTGAAACCCTACTGCGTACATTTTGTTTAAAAGAACTCGGTTTGCTGCTCCAAGTACTTTTGCTGTAGGCACGGCTTGTTCCAGTTCCACGTGTGCCATACACGCGTGAGCCGGAAGTCGATGGACCATAGTAAGCACGGCCAGAGTTATAGTGAGTTCTATAGTCCCTGTAGCTGTTTCTGTAGACTGGGCCATAGTGTCCCATTCCCAACATGTCGCGCATAAAAGCATACTGTCCGTAAAACTGCCAGAACGATTGCCCACTTGAGTTTTGTTGCCACGAACCATACCTTCTGTTACCAACATAGTTAGAATATCCAGGAGGCGAAGGCGTTTTATGTATTTTCCCTGTAGAATCTTTCGAAGCAATCGTCATACCCATATTGTCCTGATGCTTCGCAAAAAAACGTTCGCTCACTTCATGCCAGGGCGTAATTTCCGATTTTACTTTTCCTGCCTCTTCTTTAATGATTTTATACTTATGTTTGTACTTCGCGTTAAAACCTTCGTCTGCATCCATATCGTGTAGCACAATTGAAAATGGTTTGATATTGTGCATATCACGGATCAGATTGTCAACTGGTGTTTTTTCGTATTTGGGGGTACTACTACCACAACTACAGCTATAAAGCAAAGCTGCTGCACCCAAAACTAAAAACAGTTTAGAAAAAAGTTTCATGATATTTTTTTTTGTTGAAAAACACAAAAGAGAAAGGCCGACTTTACCTCTCTCTATAAACGTTTTATGTATTAAGCCGGTAATATGTTGCTGAACTCATATTCTTCTACATAATGACCAAACGAAGCTTCAAACTCTTCTTCTCCCCAACGTTCTATTGTTAGGTTATATTTTTCGCTTTCGTCGTAATAATCCCACGATACAAATTCAACTGCATCGTTCCAGTTGTCTTTTGCATTTCTGAAAAAGCCCGGACTCTCGCTTCCTCTCACAAAAGTAATCCCTTTGTAAGTGATTCTTTTGGGTGGTTTCCCTGTATCTAGAATAGCTTCCTCAACGTCTTCGTCAATAAGGCCGATTTTAATTTTCTTGGATAACACAAGTTCCAGTTCATCATCATCTTCTACCGATAAGTATACCGTATCTGTACCAGAATCTAATTTATATTCCCAAGAAAAACAGTTGTCGCCCCAATCATATTCATACATTTCTTTTACTTGCCAGGTTTTCATGTCGTAATCGAGCATGAAATTTTCGCGCAAGTGAACAACTCTTACGTTCGTTGGGTCGTATTCTCGCTCTTCTTCTTTCTTTTTAAACATATCAAAAATGCCCATAGCCTAATTTTTAAATTTGAAAGTTAAATTCATTGACTTCTATAAGTCTTCTTTTTGTGGCAATTAAGCGCCTGTGCACCAGACCTTAGCCTCAGTTTCATAGACGGCATTCTGAGGCATTCTTTGTTTTGGGTTTTGTAATCGGTCGATTTCGGATAACAACTGGCAGACATGCAATTGGACATACCTGCCAGTAAAGTTTCAATGTTAAATATCTTCTAGTTTCGGTGGTTCTTTTGGAGCCAGCATTTTAGCTTTCAGAGCAGCAAGTGCATCGGATTGTGTAGATGGCGCATCCAATACCGAATCAATTTCATCATCAAGACTACGGTTTTCACCAGCAATTTCTAGATAAGCGTCCGATTCTGCTTCTTGTGTTTCCACGCGCTCTTTCATGCGTTCTAGCATGTTTACAGTGCTACTTGAATCTACAGATGCCAACTGTTTGTTTACACGTTTAGTTGCTTCGGATACTTTTGCACGGGCTTTAAGTGTTTTTGCCTCGTTTTCGTATTTAGATATATTCGAACGTAAATTGCGGATACTTCCTTCTAACTTGTTTACATTCTGATCAAAACGGGCAACTTCTTGCATAGAGCTTTTTAAGCTGCTATCGTTTTGTTCTTTCAGGCTCAAAGCTTCAGAGGCTAGGCGGTCAGCATCAGCTTCCGATATCTCACCAGCTTGTGCTTTGCCAATTATGGCCATCGCTTTTCTTTCGTAATCAGCAGATTTTCTTCTGTATTCTTCTGCTTCACGCTTCGAGCGGATAGCCGCTGCCTTCACTTCAGCAAGAGCTTTGATACTTTTGTCAAGGTCTTCTTTTAGATCGCGGATACCTTGTTCCGTTAGTTTTATCGGATCTTCAAGTTTGTCTACAACTGAATGCGCTTCTGACTCAGCTACTTTAAAGAGTCTTCCAAAAAGTCCCATTGTATTTTGTTTTTAATTTAATTGGCCTAAAAAAATAGATCTGAAAGTTTACCGAAATAGGTTTATTTCGAAAATTTGATTATTTCCTGAGAGTATTCGCTCAGAAGAAGAGAAAGTGAGTTAAGGGAGCCTTCTAGCTCATTAAGATCAAGGTTTTCGATCTGTAATGTGTCACGGAAGATCACTTTTTTTCCTGTTTCGTCAAGGCAGAAAGCACCATGAACGATATCTCTGTTTTTCATCAACAGTTCACGGAATATTGCTTCATTTCCGTTTTTAAGGTCGAATAGGTAATCTTCCATAATCAATATCGGTTCAGCAACCGCAATGAACATGTTTGTAATGCCCATATCTTCGTTATCGATTACGAAAACACCATCTTCTTCATTTTCAGAAACAATGTTTTGGTCTAGCTCAATTAAGTAATCCTTAACTTTTGCAAAGTAATTTTCCATTGGATATAATATTTAGTGGATTATGTGATGTTCACATTATTGGGTGTTGGTGGAGGGATTTTATCTTTTTCCGATTTAAGATAGCCTCTTTCCAAATATACTATAATTTTAAATTTGTTACAATGCCCTCAATTTCCTCTTAGGCCTGTATTCCGAGATTTCTCGGCTGCTCAATATGCTGGTTTCTTCTTCGAGCATGTCTACGAATTTTTGATGCATGGCGGCATTGCAACTGCTGAGTTCAAGATAAGTGCAGCTTTCTTCGGGAAAAGTATGCAGTGCCAGATGGCTTTCTCCTAACATCCATAGACAGGTATAGCCTTCGGGTTCGAAATGATGATCGTTAACAGCCAGTATCCAGAATCCACTTTCCTCTAACAATTGCTGAAGCTTGGGCTTAAGCTTCTGAGGCTGGGTTTCCGAAAGCCAGTTGTTGTAATGATAGATTTCTGCTTTCATGTATCCAAACAGTTAAATTGGGGGCGTAATGAGAACAACATTCTTTTGGTTGTCAAATCACTGATATATAATGCAAAGAAATTTTTAACAAATAAATCTGCAATCTTAGCAATAGTATACAAAATAATTATGGTTAATGAGTTCAATGCATTCAATACCCAAGTGAACAACAATTACAGATAAGGTATTGGAAAACTGTAGTACGTTATAGAGCCGAAGCTATTTCTTCTTTACAAAGCACGACTTTACTAAGTTCCTGACCCACCTCAGAAAATAAACGGGCTACATAATAAAATGTATATTAATTTTATGGTGCTCACTTATTTCTTTTTAAGTAGTCCGCCATAATTAATCTAGATTTATTCTATTGCTAAGTAGCTGGTTACTTGCAAGGAGTAAGTCTAAAATAAATAGGTCTGAGACCTTACTTAAAAATCCTCGGTCAAATTAGAGTGAGTGGCCGAAAAAAACATTAGTCAGGCATTTGTCGTGCCTAGCATTGGGCTACCACCACTTCTGACTTGCCTATTTATCGATCAGATTAATATGATCAGATAGGGTATTAGGTCAGAACTCTCAAAATACTAAATTTGTGCCACAAGAGTAATAACCTGTAAACCAAAAATGATTATGGCAGCATTATATCCGATAAAATTTAAGCCAATTTACAAAGAAAAAATTTGGGGCGGAAGGAAAATGGAAGCTCTTTTGAACCGCAACAAACTTCCAAACGGAAATATCGGCGAAAGCTGGGAACTATCAGCTGTTCAGGGGAATTTGTCCGTCGTTAGCAATGGTTTTTTGGAAGGAAATAATATTCAGGAGCTTATCGAAATATATATGGCCGATCTTGTTGGCGAGAAGGTTTATGAGAAATATGGAGTAGAGTTTCCTCTGTTAATTAAGTTCATCGATGCGAATGACGATTTGTCGATTCAAGTGCACCCGGATGACAAATTGGCAAAAGAACGACACAATGCCTACGGGAAAACAGAAATGTGGTATATCGTAGGAGTAGAACAAGGAGCTTCTCTAATCAGTGGCTTCAACAAAGAACTTGACAAGGCTGAATATTTACAGCACCTTAATGCTGGTACTTTGCCGGACATTATGAATCGCGAGACGGTAAAACCAGACGATGTTTTCTTTATGCCTCCAGGTCGTGTACATGCTATTGGCAGTGGAACCTTGCTGGCTGAAATTCAGCAAACTTCTGATATCACTTATCGTATGTATGACTGGGGACGTGTAGACGACCAAGGAAACCCTCGCGAATTGCATACAGATTTAGCCTTAGATGCAATCGATTATACTTATCATGAAAACTACCGTACAAACTTCGATGCAAAGAAAAACGCAACGGTAGAGACTGCGTCATGTGAATATTTCACAACCAACGTTATTCATTTCGATCAGCCAGTTGAGAAAGACTATAATTACATCGATTCTTTTGTGATTCTTATCTGTTTGGAAGGAAACTTAACAATCCGTTACTCACAGTCAGAAGCTTTGCAGGTAGAAAAAGGGGAAACAGTACTGGTTCCTGCTGAATTGAAGAATATTATACTTCAGCCTAGTATAGAGTCGAAAGTCTTGGAAGTTTACATTAAATAAGGGAATAATAAATTTTCAATAGATACCTTTGATATATTATTCTATAGGTGAGTAAAATGTAAAAAATAATTTCGGTTAAGGTGCACAAGGTGTTTGAACTGGATCGTACTTAAGTATGTGAGGGGGGCATTCTACAGTGCAGCTACGACCGAACTTATTTTTTCATCTTGAAAATTTACATGTTAATTCCTCTTTATAAGTTTATAAGGCTTGGAAACTAAGTTGTTAAGTTGGTGTGGTAATGTAAACGACACTTTTAGGTCTGTCACTATACTGAATATTAGTACGATGCTTATTTCTAATAAATAGTTATTATGTGCTTATTCTACACAACAGCCCATTTGTCATTAGTTTATCTGTATCCAAAATCACTAATGACCAATCAGCCAATGAATAAATGAAAGTTAATAGAATTAAATGGGCAGTCATAATTAATTATGTTATCAAATTTCTGATTTATAAGATAAAGTAAGTTCAGGCAAATAGTTCCGAAACCTTAACTCGCTTCTTATTTTGAGAAGAGAGTTAAGAAATTTAAATAGGTTGGAGCTTTGGGCAGAAGAGTCTTTTTATATAATCAAATAGCTTAACTTCGTAGAATCATAAAAAGAAAAAGGGATACAGATAGTGCATTTGAGAGTGTACTTATTTATTGCATTATCTTTTAATTTAATGAATCATTCGTCCATGTGGGGCTTGAACACAAGTGTTTTTGACTAGAAAAGTTCCATGTGATATTTGAAAAAATCAATATATATGAATAATAAAATGCTAAGAATAGCTTTATTTATCGATGGAACATTTTTTTCTAAAGTAAACACATATTATAGGTATTATCACGAAAGACAAAGCAATATTAATTTTTCAGGTTTATCAGAGTTTATTAGAGAAGAGGTTGCTAATCAGGAAAATGTACAAAAACAATATTGCCAAATTGTTGAATCGCATTGGTTTAGAGGTCGTTTCTCAACGACACAGTTGGAAAAGCGATTCCCAGATAATCAAGAACGTCTAAAGCAGATGACCAATGAAAGAAAAGTCGACGACCTGTTCATGTATCAGGGAATTGTACAGCATGTTTACCCTATTCAGGTAAATCCAAAAACAGGGCATGCCAATGAAAAAGGTATTGATGTTTGGTTATCTCTGGAGGCATACGAACTTGCTGTACAAAAGGGGTTTGATGTCATGGTTCTTATTGCAGGAGATACTGATTATGTTCCGCTAATTAGAAAAGTGAACGGACTGGGAACCCGCGTTATGGTTTTAGGTTGGGACTTTGAATATGAAACCAATAATTCTATAGGAAAAACTTACAGTAATATTACTAGAACAAGCCAGGCGCTAATAGAAGAGTGTAGCTACCCAATTGCTATGCACGAGAAAATTGATGAGCGAAAAAATAAATTTAGTTCAGCGATTAATGGGATTTTTTCGTAGTATTTTGAGTCTTAAGCATATTTAAAATTAAAACAGGAGGCTTGGTTTTGGCTCTTGGAATTGTAGTTTCATAATAAGATCGACTTTAGTGGGGGAGTCGTCTTCTGCACTGCATGGTATGGAAGACGACTTTTTCTTTTTATAGAGGATGAGTGTTCAAAAATAAATTTACATCAAGCTAGATTGTTTTATGATTTCGGTATTTTTGTGCCTGAACGCATCGATTTGACTGTGACATCAGCCCATATCTTGTGTTTTGTTTTCAAATCTGAAATAGTATTCTGCTAGTTAGCTAGTTGTTGATAAGGTTTTCCTGAAGCATTGTTGCGGAGCTGAAAAACACTACAGCAAGCTTAGTATAACAGAATACGAAGCTCAATTTCATAATTAAATTTGACTTATTCCAGTGCAAGTCGTTAGTTCGTGTAGGAAGTAAGTCTGAAACAAAAATATCAATCATGACACATTTAAAAGAAGGTGATAAAGCTCCAGCTTTTTCAGGGGTGCTAGAAAATGGAGAAGCGGTAAGTTCAGAAAATTATGTGGGAAAAAAACTCATCCTGTTTTTTTACCCTAAAGACAGTACACCAGGTTGTACTGCGGAAGTATGTAATTTGAGAGATAATTACGAAGTCTTACGGGAAAAAGGTTTCGAATTGCTAGGGGTTAGTCCGGATAGCGAAAAAAGACACCAGAACTTCATTAATAAAAATGAACTTCCTTTCCATTTGTTAGCTGATACAGAGCTGAAAGTATTGAAGGAATTCGGAGTGTGGGGCGAGAAAAAAATGTACGGGAAAACTTACGATGGAGTATTCCGCACCACATTCGTAATTAATGAAGAAGGAACAATAGAAAAGTTGTTCACAAAAGTAAAAACAAAAGATCATGCAGCTCAGATTTTAGAAGCTCTGGGTGAATGATTTTGATATCTACAGTTAAAAAGCGGAAGCCTCCTTCCGCTTTTTTTATTAATTTTGGTAGCTGTTGCAGCAGTTATCCCGATTGATTTTATAGGTTGTTTAACCTTGAAAGATAACCACATAATTACTCTCAGATAAGTAGGTGGCCGAATTTGTGTTAACTTTTTCTGAATAATAAAACACTCGTAATCAGATTGAGTTTCTGAAATTAGATAGGTTCATAATCTTAGTTGCTATTCGAGAAGTGGCTTGCTGTGCTGTGATTTTGTATAAAATTAAACCAAATATCATATGGCTAAGAAAGAAGCACAAGAGGTAAATGTGCAGGCAGAGAAATTGAAGTCGTTAAAACTTACAATGGATAAGATCGATAAGGATCATGGAAAAGGTACAATCATGCGCATGGGCGATATTGTGGCTGAAAGTGTTCCAATAATTCGTTCAGGTTCCATTGCTATGGATGTAGCTCTGGGCGTTGGTGGTTTTCCCAAGGGGCGTATTATTGAGCTGTATGGGCCAGAATCGTCAGGTAAGACAACTTTGGCTATTCATGCTATTGCCGAGGCTCAAAAAATAGGTGGGATTGCTGCCATTATCGATGCAGAGCACGCATTCGACCGTTTCTATGCTGCAGATCTGGGTGTTGACGTAGAGAATTTGCTTATTTCTCAGCCCGATAATGGCGAACAGGCGTTAGAAATAGCTGATAGTCTTGTGCGTTCCGGCGCTGTAGATATTATTGTTATCGATTCTGTAGCAGCGCTTACACCTAAGGCTGAGATAGAAGGCGATATGGGCGATTCTAAGATGGGACTTCAGGCTCGTTTGATGTCACAGGCATTAAGGAAAATGACAGCAACAATCAGCAAGACCAATACTGCCGTAATTTTCATCAACCAGCTTCGTGAAAAAATTGGAGTTATGTTTGGTAATCCGGAGACGACAACGGGAGGTAATGCACTAAAATTTTATGCTTCGGTACGTCTCGATATCCGTAAAATTGGACAGATCAAGAACGGCGAAGAGGTAGTAGGTAACCGTACTCGTGTGAAAGTTGTGAAAAACAAAGTGGCACCTCCGTTCAGAAAGGCTGAGTTCGATTTGATGTATGGAGAAGGAATATCTAAAGTTGGCGAAATCATCGATTTAGGTGTCGATTTTGGAGTGATTAAAAAGAGTGGTGCTTGGTTTAGCTATGGAGACACAAAGTTGGGACAGGGGCGTGAAGCTGTTAAAAGGTTGCTGTTGGACAACCCAGACCTTATGGACGATCTGGAGCAAAAAATCCGTATAGAATTGGAGGGTGAAGAGCCAGAACCAGAGACTGGAGCTGAAAAGAAAGAGGAAAAAGTAGACAAGTAACGTATATGTGCTTCATTTAACGTATATTTCCAAGAGTTCAGTTTCCGTAAAGAACTCTTGGTTTTTTTTGCTCTTTTATCAGGTACTATCTTCTGTTACCAATTCCTAATTTGTTTGCCATAACTGCAAAAGCAATCCTCTCTCTGTAGTTTCTGTTTCTGAAAAACTTAGTGTATAATTCCGAGAAAATCCCTCTGTTGCTTTTTTGTCGATGAAATTATTAAAAATCGTAAGATAAGCTGTCGGTTATAAGGGGGGATAATATTGATGAATAAAAAATGGGCTACCCAAAACTGAGTAGCCCTCCCTTCCTGTTCGAATTAAATCGCTCACCAAAAGCGTTATTCGGCATTCATTGAAATTAGAAATTCTTCTATGCTGTTTGCCTTCATGAGTCGGTCTTTCATGAATTCCATTGCCTCTATTGAAGTCATATCGGTCAGATAGTTCCTTAAAATCCAGATTTTGTTCAGAACATCTTTGTCGAGTAAGAGATCTTCGCGGCGAGTACCAGATGCAGTAATGTCCACAGCTGGATAAATGCGCTTGTTTGAAAGCTTGCGGTCGAGTTGAAGTTCCATGTTGCCCGTACCTTTGAATTCTTCAAAGATAACTTCATCCATTTTGGAACCAGTGTCGATCAGTGCTGTTGCTAATATAGTTAACGAACCTCCGTCCTCAATGTTTCGTGCAGCACCAAAGAATCTTTTAGGTTTGTGCAATGCATTGGCATCAACACCACCAGAAAGTACACGTCCAGATGCAGGAGAAACAGTATTGAAGGCACGTGCAAGGCGCGTTATAGAGTCAAGTAGAATTACAACATCGTGTCCGCATTCTACTAGGCGTTTAGCCTTTTCAAGAACTATATTGGCTACTTTTACGTGGCGCTCAGCAGGTTCGTCAAACGTAGAAGATATCACTTCTGCATTAACGCTGCGTGCCATATCGGTTACTTCTTCCGGGCGTTCATCGATAAGTAATACCATAAGGTATACTTCCGGATGGTTAGCTGCGATTGCGTTTGCAACTTCCTTAAGAAGCACGGTTTTACCTGTTTTCGGCTGCGCTACAATAAGTCCGCGTTGCCCTTTACCAATAGGAGCAAACATATCCACAATGCGTGTAGATGCCGTATCTTTACCCTTCCCTATTACGTTGAACTTTTCATCTGGGAAAAGTGGCGTAAGATAATCAAAAGGAACACGGTCGCGGATATAATCCGGCGAGCGGCCATTGATTTCTTCAACTTTGATCAATGGAAAATACTTTTCGCTTTCTTTAGGTGGACGTATGGCTCCCTTAACCGTGTCACCAGTCTTAAGTCCGAAAAGTTTAATTTGAGATTGAGACACGTAAATGTCATCGGGAGAGTTGAAGTAGTTGTAGTCGGCCGAGCGTAAGAATCCATATCCGTCGGGCATAATCTCTAAAACTCCCGAATTTGTAATAATTCCATCGAACTCATATTGGCTTTTGTCCGTATTTTCGCGTTGCTGACGTCTGTTTTCATACTGACGCCTTTCGCCTCTGTCATTATCTTTACGGTCTTCACGTTTATCTTCCATACGTTTGTCTTCGCGTTTGTCTTCAAAACGTCGCTCTTCTCGTTTTTCTTCTCGTTTTTCTTCAAAACGACGTTCTTCGCGTTTTTCTGTTTTTCCTTCTTCCTGAATTCGAGGGCGGGAAAATGGCTCTTTGTGTTTGTTTTCGCTCTTTGCTTCAGCTTTTTCTTCTGTGGCTGGAGTCTTACTTTGCTTCTGAGGAGGTTCGCTTGGGGTCTCTGCTTTTTTCTCTGCTGCTTTTTTACTGCGCGTTGTTTTCGCTTTCCCTGTTGTTGTCGTCCCTTCTGGCTTTTGCGTTTTGTTTACGCCGACAATAGCTTGTTGATCTAAGATCCTGTAAATCAGATCTTGTTTTTTCAGTGTTTCAACTTTTTTGATCTCTAGCGACCTAGCAATTTCCCTCAGCTCAGAAACTAACTTTTTGTTTAGCTCCAAAATATCGTACATACTGCGAACTTTATGTTGAGAACAAATATCAAATCATAATTTGTTTTATCCGTAACCTAATCTACGGACTTACGTAATCTGTATTGTTTTGACAGGATTAAAATGAGAAATGTGCCGGTAATGGTTGACGAAAAAATCGGCGCAAAGGTACTTGATTAACTGTAAAAAACAAATTATTTATCTAACTCAGTGCAGCCTATAAGAGTAGGTGGTACATATTAGACGGAGCAAATTTAAAGTAATTTCGGAATTAATTCAACTGATTAAGAAAGAAATCCATCTCATGTTGCATTTTTTTTTAGAATTTTTGAAACATAGATTCAGGTATACCGTTAAATCTGGTAATCGAAAACCCCCGTATTACTGAACATTTATAGGATTAACCTCAAACCCAATCATTTATGAGACAGCTAAAAATTAGTAAACAGGTTACGAACCGTGAGACCCCCTCTCTGGATAAGTACCTTCAGGAAATCGGACGTATCGACCTGCTAACGCCAGAGGAAGAAGTTGAGCTGGCGAGAAGAATTAAGCAAGGCGATGTTGCGGCCCGGGAGAAACTTATCCGAGCAAATTTACGGTTTGTGGTTTCTGTTTCTAAACAGTACCAAAATCAGGGACTTAGTTTGCCAGATTTAATTAACGAAGGAAATGTAGGCCTGATCAAAGCAGCTCATCGTTTTGATGAAACTAAAGGCTTTAAGTTTATTTCGTATGCAGTCTGGTGGATTCGCCAATCTATTCTTCAGGCTTTGGCAGAACAGGCACGTATTGTGCGTCTTCCGTTGAATAAAATTGGTTCGATCAATAAGATCAATAAAACATATGCTACTCTTGAGCAACGTTTTCAGCGCAAACCTTCAGCTCTTGAAATTGCAATTGAATTGGAACTCAGTGAGAAAGATGTTAAGGCTGCCTTGAAAAGTTCTGGGCGTCATGTTTCCATGGATGCCCCGCTTAATCAGGACGAAGAAGGTAGTTTTTATGAAATAATGCAGAGTAAAGAATCTACCAGCCCAGACAACGACTTACTGAATGACTCGTTGAGAAGGGAAATTGAAAGAACTTTGTCGACATTAACTGAACGAGAGGCAGATATCATTCGTTTATATTATGGACTATATGGCCGTCATTCGCATACACTGGAAGAAATTGGAGAGAAATTTGGTTTAACTCGGGAAAGGGTGCGTCAGATTAAGGAAAAGGCAATCAAACGTCTTAAAACAACGAATAAATGCAAACAACTTAAGCCCTATCTAGGGTAGATTCGATTTGTTTTCATTCATTTTTGGCCGTACCGTTTTTAGGTGCGGCTTTTTTTATTTACCATTACAGAGAAGATCAGGGAATTTCCAATTTGCGGTAGCTCAATCAGGTATCGGAAAGCCTGTAGGGACAAACTGATCACAGCAAGAAAAGCCTTTTTTGTTGACAAAAAACTTTCTTAATATATAGATTTCTCAGCTCTGAATTAATAGCTGCTCTTCTGAAGATAAAAAAAATGCTACAGAGGCATAGCTTTTGGTATAAAATGGTTGTCTAATGTTTGTGTTTAATAAATTAGCGCTCATGAAACTTTGGTCCTTATTATTTAGCCTTCTGTTTTTTAGCCTTTTGAAGGCACAGAATTATACAGATACTGTGGCAGCTCTTGGAGTTCCCCTTAATTCTGATGCACTGAAAATTCAGGCGAAAGCTCAGAAAATGGAAAAAAAGGCAATGCCGGAGAGAAAGAAATGGCAAAAAGCTCTTCTTAACATAAAAGAATTGGAAGCAGAAGCACAGGCAACGAGCAAAGCCAAAAAGAAAAAGAAAATATTGGTCAAGGTTCTGAAAAAGAAGAAAAAAGCAGAAGTACTCCATAGAAAGTATCTGCAGAAAGTTGAAGGTGCGAATTTAGCTTACTTTAAATTATTTCAAGAGCTTTATAAACTTTCGCCTCAGGTTCACGACCCGGTAGCAGTGGAATTGGTAGAATCCCTAGAGGGGCATGCCTTAAAGAAAGCAAAGAAAGCAAAATCGAAAAGAAAAAAAGCAGAAAGGGTTGGAGATAATCTTGTGAAGATGGATGAACTTCTGGACGCTTACGAAGCAGAGCAGAATGCAATAGGTGATCTTGTTTATGCGATAAAAGTACGTAATGGTGATGTTGAGGTTGTTCAGCCAGAGGAACTTGTAGCAGAGGTAGTCGAGAAGCCTCAATATGAAGCTGCAACAATGATCGACGAACTAAGAAATGTAACAGCGCCTCAAGACGTGGATTTTCAAGAGATCAACGTTATTTATAAAGTGCAGATTGCTGCTTCCCGAGAAGAACTTACAACAGAAAAGTTATTGGAAATTTATTCTCCAAAGTCAGGAGAGCGCATTTTTAGTGAAATCGAGGACGAATGGTACAAATATGCTGTTGGACGTTTTCACTCATATGCAGAGGCTCTGGCGTATAAAAACGAAATTGGTGTGGAAGGAGCTTTCGTTATTGCCTACAAGGACAATAAGAAAATACAGCTACCTGAACTTGGGCAGAATGTTAATCCCGATCAGTCTCGTGAGTATGAGAAAATAGAAGGTGAGGAAGTATTGTATCGCATACAGGTTGCAGCGACCCGCCAGCCTGCAAATCTTTTTAGAATTAAGGGACTAAAGTTAGATGGGCGTATTGTGAATATTGTACAGAATGATGGTTGGTACAAGTACACAGTTGGTAATTTTAAAACAGAAGCAGAAGCTCAGGACACACTTAGGGAGATGAACAATCAGGATGCTTTCGTAGTTGGGTATTCTCTTTCCGGGGAAGAAATAAAACTAAGAAGGCGTTAATCTTTTTCCATCTTAAATCTAGAGTTGTAAAATTAGCGATCTGAATTTGATTATGTGCTGTGATTTTCAAGTGTAGATCAGTTATGATTTCCTGAAGAAAAATTAGAGGATAAGCCCAGCTGTTGATAATTGTTCTTCAAAGGTATCCATAAATAGTAGGCTGTCTTTTTCAACTTCTTTGTGGAGGTGTTTCACGCTCTTCTTATCTTTGTGCTTTTTTTTGAATTTTGAAAGAAATTCAAGCATAACAGTTTGGTCGTGCCAGTGACCAAGGCGTTCAGAAAAGTCATTCATTTTTTTAGGAGGTAATTGTGGCTGAAAATCTTTACAAAAACCTTTGCCGAACTTGTAAGTGTACATTAGCTCTTTGAATAGCTTACGGAAATCGTGCAGGTGTTCAATATTACCTTCATGTTTTTTGAAAAAGCGGAGGTTTCTAATTTTCTCTTCACTAATCCGATTTAGTTTAGTGCCAAAATCGTTTATGTTTCTTCCTTCAAAAGTTGCGATCAGTTTTTCTTCTGCGTTATTAAATACTTTTGAGTTTAGTTTCTCAATATTTTCTTTAAAAATAGGCCTTTGTTTATGTTCTCTTTTCTCTAAAAACGAGTAGAAAGAACTAAAACTGGTACCCAGCTGTTGTTCGTAATGAATAAGCAACTGTCGCTGAACTTGACTGTCTCGTATTTTTCCTGCTGCTTTGAAAACTTTATTCAGTAAAGAAAGTTCCTTGATAAGTTCGATTTGGCCGTTGGTAATATCATACAGAAAAACAGAGTACGCCCTTATTTTTTTTATTGCAACTCGAAGCTGATGGATGGCTTTTTCGTCCAGCATCTTTATTTTTGGAAGGTTGTCTAAAACTTGATCTTGTTGTTCTCTGTAGTATGAAAAAAGGGTAGGAGTATCCATAATGTCTGTTTTACCGAAAGATATAATAAAAAGAGGAACTATTGAAAGAACAGTTCCTCAGATTTTATATTGTGAACACTCTTTTGTACCCGTAAGTTCTTTGGAGTGGAGAAGTTGGTGCTGCTAACGGTAGACAATTTCATCGGTAGATGTTTTTTACATCCAACAAAGAAAGAAGCTCAATTGTGTAGTCACCTTTTACAAGCCAATTAGAAAAATAGCTAGTTCTTTATGAATGTTGACCTGTTGTTTTTTCCAATCTTTTGCAGAAAGACTTTTAATTTTCTGGTTCTTTAGCGTAATGTTTGTCGCTACGGTAATGATTGTATTGGGATTGCAGTTGGCTACCAGATCTTCAAAGAGACCTTGGTTGCGGTAAGGTGCTTCAATAAAAATCTGAGCCTGAGACTCTTTTGCTGCCCGTGCTTCTAGTTGCTTGATGCGTTTGATACGTTCCGGCTTTTTTATTGGAAGGTAACCAACAAATGCGAAATTCTGCCCGTTCAGACCAGAAGCCATCAGTGAAAGTAAGATTGATGACGGCCCCACAAACGGAATCACTTCTATGTTTTCTTGATGTGCAATTCGTACAATATCAGCTCCGGGATCGGCCACCCCAGGACATCCTGCCTCTGAAATAATTCCAACATCTTTGCCTTCTTTTATAGGAGCAAGAAATGTTGCGAAACGAGCAGGGTCGGTTCGTTTATCCAGCGTGAAAAATGTTAGTTCTTCTATATTGATATCGCGGTTTACTTTCTTTAGATAGCGGCGTGCAGAACGGATGTTTTCTACAATGAAATATTTTATCTCAAAAATACGTGTTTGTACTTCTTTCGGGATTACTAAATCTACAGATGTGTCTCCTAGAGTTGTTGGAATTAGAAATAATGTCGCCATGTTTTGGTTCTTAATCCTTTGCAAGGGAATCATTACTTTTTAATAATACTTCATCTGCAAAGGCTCTGTAATGTGTTTTTGTATTCAGCAAAAGTAAGAATCTTTGCGGGATAAATTAGAAAACTGCATTTTTGCATCTTGGCAAAAAGGATAATGCTGAATTCTAAACCCGTAGTATTTAGCTTTGCTCAGTTTTTTGGAAGAAATGATTGCTTAACACTGGTCTGTCCTTTTGTCTATTAACGCTAGAAAATCAGACATTGTGAAAATAACTTTTCTTGGTACGGGGACTTCACAGGGTGTTCCCGTTATTGCTTGTCCTTGTGATACCTGTCAGTCTAAGGATCCGCGGGACAAACGCTTGCGCACATCTGCCATGATCGAAATGGACGGGCAAGTGATTGTGATCGATACAGGCCCCGATTTTAGACAGCAGATGCTGCGTGAGGAGGTGAAGAAACTTGACGCCGTTGTTTTTACGCACGAGCATAAGGATCATATTGGAGGTCTGGACGATGTGCGGGCGTTTAATTTTATTCAGCAACGGGCAATGCACATTTATTGCACCGATCGTGTTCGGAAAGGGCTTGAGAACGATTTTCATTATGCTTTTGCGAAGAATAAATATCCTGGAGTGCCCGAACTAAAACTTCACCGAATCGAGAATAAACCTTTTTCAATAAACGGAATAGAATTTATACCAGTAGAAGGACTACATTATAAGTTGCCTGTTTTTGGCTATAGGGTAGGCGATTTCACGTATATTACAGATATGAATTTTATCAGTGAAGAGGAGCAGCAAAAAATAATGGGATCGAAGGTGATTGCAATTTCGGCATTGCGCCATCTTGAACATATCTCTCATTTCAACTTAAAGCAGTCTCTGGAGCTGATCGAAAAATGGAAACCAGAAAAAGCATATCTAATACATGCCAGCCATCAGTTAGGTAAATACGTAGATGTGCAGCCAACATTGCCTGATAATGTTGAATTATCATACGATGGATTGAGTTTTGAGATTAATTAGCACTGTATCAAAGTTAAGGAGAAGCAACGAGTTTCATTACTCTTGTACAGAGTACAACTGATGAAATTACACAAGTGTTAAAAATTTGATCGTTATTCGTTATAACTTCCGATAAATTTTAAGCATGCCCTTTTCATTGCATAAGTTTTCTTTACTTACATTCGCATTGAAAATAATTTAGAATGTATCTTTTCTGTTAGGGTAAACCACGCTATGTTTTTTTTATATAAGTGGTTGCCATAAGTTAATGTATATTCTGTTATTGTAATTTGCTCGTTTTTAACAAGTGAGTATGGGAATTCAATAGGGCAAAGCCCTTACGACAAATCCAGATTAAGCACCAATAGGCTAATGAACATAGAACTCTTTATCGCAAGGCGAATCGTATCGGATAAGACTAACCGTAAAAGTATTTCTCAGATTATAGTCCGTATTGCAGAAGCAGGAATTGCCATTAGTATGGTAGTTATGTTACTTTCTGTAGCGATTGTCACTGGTTTCAAAAAAGAAATTGCAGATAAGGTTATCGGTTTCGGATCTCATGTGCAGATTACTATGCACGATACAAATGCGTCTTATGAGACCAGTCCAATAAGTAGCAATCAGAAGTTTTTGCCAGCTCTTAAAGAACTTCCTGAGGTAAGTGGAGTTCAGACTTATGCGATAAAAGCAGGTATCATAAAAACAGAAAAGGACATACAGGGTGTTGTTTTGAAGGGGATAAGTCAAGGTTACGACCTTTCTTTTTTCGAAAAATACTTGGTTGCAGGTAGTACTTTCGATGTGAACGATTCTGTTACAAGCAAAAATGTACTGATTTCTGAATTTATGGCAGATCTACTTAATTTGAAAGTAGGAGAGAAAATGGTCATGTACTTTATTCAGAAACCACCACGTGTTAGAACTTTCAGGATTGCTGGAATTTACAATACTGGTCTGGAAATTTATGACCAGATGATTGCTCTTTGTGATATAAAACATGTTCAGAAGTTAAATAATTGGGAAAAAGACCAGGTTACAGGTTTTGAAGTTTTAATTAATGATTTCGAAAATTTAGATAATGTTACTGATCTGATTCGTGATACCGTAGGTTATGGTTTTTTAGAAGATGGTAGTAAGCTGTATGTGAGCAATATAAAGCAAGATAAACCTGAGATATTTACCTGGCTCGACCTGACTGATGTTAACGTAGTTGTTATTCTTGTACTAATGTTAATTGTTGCAGGTGTAAATATGATATCAGCTTTGTTGATTCTGATTCTTGAACGAACACAGATGATTGGAATCACCAAGGCTCTAGGAATGACGAATGCCTCTGTGCGCAAGGTTTTTTTGTTTAATGCCGCTTTTCTCACTGCGCGGGGACTTTTTTGGGGCAATATAATTGGTATTGGATTGGCCTTACTTCAGGCTAACTTTAACATTATTGAACTTGATCCCAGTTCGTACTATGTTAATACTGTGCCTATTAATCTAAAATTATGGCATCTTGCAGCACTAAATTCAGGAACGTTGATCGTAGTTATAGCTATGTTGGTGTTGCCTTCAATGGTTGTTTCAAAAATTAGCCCAGTTCGAGCAATACGTTTCGAATAAATATGCTATGTGTTCGTATATACTTTTGTTTTTTATCCTATAAATCCATAGGAAAGTATCTGCTTGTATAATAAAAGTACTTTTTTCCCGTTATAATAGCAAATCATGAAATATCAATCCTAACCCCTTGTTATATAGGAGTATAAATTACCCATTTCAACCTTTAATTTTGACTATTGTGTTCTATGTAGCACTTTTATCACCCTAAGAAGTATTAATAAATATTTTAAATGTTAGTATTTTGCGGCGCAACTAAAACTACGATTCAATAGTTTAGTTGATGTATCTCATTCTGGTAAAATACTAGTATGGATTTTTATGTTTTGAGAGAGGTTTAAGTTTCTGAGTTATGATTATATGAAAGTATGAATAAATAAGGAAACGTTTTTAGCTTTATCTGACATAATTTAAGTATACTGATTGATGTGGGGAAGAAATTTTTAGAATTTTGTAAATTCTAGTATTTGATTCGACTGTTTTATAAAATTAAAGTTTTCTCTAACTTTTCAAGTATGGCTTGTTTTATTCGATATTGTTCAGAAGAGCAACGAAAACCTCTGTCTGTCTGTTCTCATTCATATTGTACTGCATTTTTTAGAGCGTAATCCAGGAGTTCTAAATCAGCTACATAGAAATGAATTGAGTAATATGTAAAGAACAGGATTCAATAGGATTTACAGAAAGTAGATCACCTTTTGAATAATGTTTGAGTATTAAAACTTTAGTCAACTTGAAAAAAACTGAAATGAAAACTTGGCGTCTTTTTTTTCTTTTTCTACTGGTTGGGGGATTTGCTGCTTGCGAATTAGATGAAACATCGTATGTAAAGCCCGTTCCAGGAGTAAAAGAAGCAACCGATATCGCAGCAACATCTTTTATGGCTCATTGGGATAGTGTTTTGGGAGCTCAAGAGTATTATATAGATGTAGCTAAGGATGAGAAGTTTACTCAAGAAGTGTATGGATATTTCCCTAAAAAAGCAGAAGGAACGTCTGTGGCGATTGAGGGACTTGAAGTGAACACTGTTTATTATTATCGGGTTCGCTTTAAGAACGGAAACTTTACTTCTGAAAATTCTGAAGTTAAAACAGTAAAAACAGTCCTTTCTGAAGCTCCGATTGCACTGGACCCTATTGATATTACAGAAGTAAGCTTAACAGCAGTATGGAGATCTGTTGATGGGGCTGAAAGATATTCTATCGATTTTAGTGAAAACCCAGCTTTCGATAAGCGTTCTACTACCACAAGAACAGAAGTAACATTAGATACATTTTATGTATTTAATGATCTTAATGTTTTCCAGACATATTACTATCGTGTACGTTCAGTTAGTGGAAAAAACGGTGAGAATTTATCTGTGTTCTCCAAAATTAAATCGGGACAAACAACCAATTTAGCAAAGCCTATAATAACACAAGCAACTGAGGTTAGTCTGCAAAGTTTCAAAGCAAACTGGGAAGAGGTTAGTGGGGCAACTGAATATTATTTGGATGTATCAACGAGTCCAACTTTTCTTGATGGTGAATTTGTAAAAGATCATAAAGCTAAGAGGGTTACTGGCCTATCAGAAACAGTGCTTAATTTGGATGCAACAAAGAAGTACTATTGTAGAGTAAGGGCTCAGAATGCAAAAGCTAAATCTGAATATTCTGATATAATTATTATAGAAACAGGGGCTTTAGAAGTACCTGAGCCATTGGCTGCAACGGAACAGACACACAATACTTTTGTAGCCAACTGGGAAGAAACGGAACATGCAGAGAGTTACCTTATTAGTGTTTATACAGATCCTGCTTTGGCAGTGCCAGTTGGAGAATATCTTGATAAAGAAGCTGTTGGAAAATCATTATTGATTGAGAACCTTCAGGCTTCAACAAAATTTTACTATACAATTAAAGCTAAAGGATTAAATGCTGTGTCCTTACCATCTGTGGCAATGGTGGTTGAAACGGCTCCACTTCCTATGCCGTTGCTTAAAACTTCTACTGAAATTGAAAAGTTCAGCTTTGAATGTGAATGGGAAGGAGTAGAAGGAGTTACAGATTATGTTGTGGAATTGAGTACTAGTTCTGAGTTTAAGAAGTTAGAGAGTGAAGTAGAAGTTGAAGGTTTATCTACTAAGTTCGTTGATCTAGCTCCAAATACAACTTATTATGTACGAGTTAAAGGAAAAACAGGATCTGTTTTTTCACCATACTCAAATGTAGAAAAGACTGTAACTAAGCCTATTGATAAACCAATCCTTGAGTCGCCTACAAAGCTTTCATTATTTAGTTTTACTGCAAGTTGGGGAAGTATTGATGGAGTTGAATCTTATGATTACCAATTGGCAACAGACGCAGCTTTCCGTCAGCTCGTAAATAATGAGACAACAGATCAGACTTTCGTAGACCTTAGCGGATTGAATCCATCAACAAAATATTATTTCCGTGTCAGGGGTAATATTGGGAAATTTAAATCTGCTTTTTCAGATGTACTGGAAGTAACTACAGAAACGTTAGCTGGGCCAGTGATCGCAGCACCTTCATTGATTGGTATCTTTAATTTTACTGCGAACTGGGAAGCTGTTGATGGAGCTGACGAATATATTGTACAGCTGTCTCAAACTGCTGATTTTGCTAGTGTACTCAATACAGCGCACGCTTCTTCGAACTATTATGTTTTTGAGGATTTAAATCCTGATACAAAATATTATTATCGCGTTAGAAGTGTTGTGAATGGGTTTACTTCAGCTTTATCGGATGTGATGGAGTGCAAACTTTTGCCTATACCTGCGCCAGTTGCTTTAGATGCACTTGCTAAGAATGCTTTTGGGTTTAAAGCGGATTGGGAAGATGTGGCAGAGGCATTT
Organism: Bacteroidales bacterium; assembly: GCA_965230435.1. Lineage (GTDB taxonomy): Bacteria > Bacteroidota > Bacteroidia > Bacteroidales > JBDKHP01 > JBDKHP01. The sequence continues at coordinate 2,755,773 of CBDDLB010000006.1, read as the reverse complement.
TCTTACGAGTTTGATCTTGCAACTGATCCTGACTTCAAAAACCTTGTCGATGGCTATAATAGCAGGCCTGTGTATGAGAGTTCGATAGTTTTAGAGAAGTTAGATCCTTGGACTACTTACTATTATAGAATAAGAGCGAAGAGACAGGAAAGCTATTCTGCGAATTCAGAAACTATAGAAGTGGAGCCTGTTATTCCAATGTGTCAACTTCTTAGTATTGAAGATTTGTATGAGAAATGGTACTATAAGATTCAATTTACTTATGACGCTGATGGAAAAATAACAGAATTCTTTGAGAATAGGACCAATACGGATGATGATCACTCGTTTAAAATAAGTTATGATGCAAATGGGCGAGTGCAGGAAGTAGAGGTGCACAAAGGGTTAACTGGTAGTAAATTGGAAGAGAAATGGATTGTGGCGAGAAATGCAGATGGAAGTATTGAATCGTGGGAGGTTTTGAATGAGTCTGATAAGTTCAAACATGTATATGTGTTTGATTATGAAGATGGACAAATGTCGAAAATGACACAGTATGGAAAAAAAGACCGTAGTCAGAAATGGAATCAAAGGTCATTTAAACGCTATAAAGACGGTGACGCTGCAGGACAAGTTGAGCAGGTAATGATCTGGGGTAAACGGGAATTTCGTTTTAGATATGATTCTGAATCGTTAAATCCTCTACAATTGATAGATCCAGATTTACATTTCTTTGTTCGCACTGTTCGGAAAACTCAGCAACCATTTGCACAGAAACACAATGTTGTGTTTGAGTATTGGAAAGATGCAGATCCAGATCCGACCGATGATGTGGAAATTCCTCAGCGTGTAGGCTTATCCTATGATATTAATAATTTGAAATTACCACGTTTGCAGTTTACAACAAAAACTATTGAATATAAGTATAATGAAGGTTGTCCGATAGAGAAATCGGATCCTCTTCCAGATGAGTTTTAGTTGTTTTAAGCAAGTGAAGCCAAATTAAGTATTATACTTAAAATGAAAAGAGTAACAGAACAACAGTGCTGTTACTCTTTTTTTATTCGTAAAAATAAATAGGAGCAGCATGCCATGTATCTACTGTTTTCCCTTTGTATATACCAGGTTTCCATTTGGGCATGGATAAGACAATGTTGAGCGCAAGTCTGTCATGTTCTGGGCTAATACTATTTAGTAGCTTTACTTTTCCAATTTCACCATTTGCATAAACAATGAATTCTGCAATAAGAGTTTTGTCCGCTATATCATCTTCAGGATTTGAAGCAAAAGAATAAAGATATTTGAGATATGCGTTTTCTCCATCTGGGAACTTTGGTTGCTGATCGATAATGAGATAAGCTCCATCTTTTGTATGGCCATATTTGCTGTATAGGTCATAGGTTTCTTTATTTAACTCTGAAAATTGTATTCTAGGTGCTGTGCCTGCATACATTTGAGTTATTTCTAAAGGATGAGGTTTTCTTCCAACTTTTGGGGAGCAAGCTACAGCAATAAGAATAACGAATAGTATTGGAATAAGTTTTAGATGCAGATTTTTCATTGGTGTGTTCTTGGTTGTTTGTATTAAGCACGTGGTGCTATTTATTCTGAAAGACATCGTGCTAATATTCAGTGTAGTGACAAACCTAAAAGTGTCGCTTATATTAGCACACCTACTGAGTTTCATTTAGGTGCGTCTCATTACAGCATTGTCTTTTTTGCTAGAAAACAATGAGAGAATTATAAAATTGGCTAATGTTTAAAAACAGTACCTAGTTTATTCTAGGTAAGGTCACAGGCCTATTAATTTTCTGTAAGTAATCAGCGGTTTACATTGGGAATTAATCAACTTTAATTTTGACTGAGTACTTAGTAAGTGACAAAGTTATTTCCCTAAGTTCAAAGACCATTTATTAGGGGAGGTATTGAATCTAGGGGTAAAAATCCTGAAGATATCGTTGAGTTAGAACATTGATTTAGGGCTGAAAATTAGACTGAAATAGACTTTAAAAAATAGAAATCCATGGTAACATGGATTTCTAACTGTTTGATTGTTCTTGATTCATTTAGTGTGTTTGGCTCGCAGTTTACATTTAACTTGCTTTTGTTGTTTAGTGATAAGCGAATATACTAGGGGACTGCTCGAAAACATATTTAAATAAGTGAATGACTCCCAATATTGTGTAAGCAGCAATAAAATAGCAATGAATACGAGTAGTATTGAATTGTTGAGGTTTGGAGAGAAGAGATACATTTTTTCTATTTGCTGTAACTTAAAAAGCGTTGATCACTTTGGATTTGTTGAAGTGTACGGTGTGTAGGCTGAACTTTGTCTGTGGGTTTGTTGTTGCAAATGAGGAACAAGAAAGAGGGAGAAAATTTGTTTGTTCTCCTTCTTGTCGATTTTTTAAAGGTCGAGATTTGTTCCAATTTTGGGAGAACAACCTATTACTGAAAGTAACAAGGACGGGAAGATAATTAATCTTGATTTTCATGTGTATCCATTGTATTGATCCTTTTGCGATTTTATTGGTTGGATGAACGATGAAGCCAAGATTTATTTTGATTTTATACCAGAAACACGATCAAGGTTATTCAATTTTGCTCAGTGAATTCCAGATAAGCATCCAAATCAGTTATTAGGCATGATAACGGGTTCTGATTTCTTATTGGGGCGTTAGCTTAAAGCGGACCAATCTGAGTGGAGAACCTTCTGTTTTTTTCAAATTTTGTAGTGCGTATATATAACCGTTATGAAATGCCATTTTCGATGGCTTTATTTTCAGATCGTACTCATCGCTGATAAAGCTACTTTGACAGACTAATTTGCCAGTCTCTTCATTAATCCAGACATTGAATTTGTTACTGTTTTTTTCTTTTGGAAATTCGAAGAAAAGAAGATTATCATCAGAATCCTTTATCATATGAGAGAAGCTCGGGATTTTGATTGGGGTTTTAATTTTTGATAAATCTTCCTCCATTTCTTTTACTATTTGGTCACGGGCATTTTTGTTTTCTTCTGCCGATACCCAGTGGGCAAACTTAGGTCGTTTTATGTTTTTGTATTTCTGTATTGCTTTTCGTTGAATCTCTTTTTGTTCTTCAACAGAAATTTGATTGTTGCCCCAAGTGATTTTATCTCTAGAAATGAGCTTGCCGTTTAAGTCATATTTGAGTATCTCGCCAGTATCGGATAGCGCAACGATGAGGTGTTTTTTTACACAAGCAATTTTAGGACGTGCCTGCCTGCCCGTTGATTTAGAGTAAGGCATAGTTGAGATCGAAAAACCTCCACGTTCTTTAAACAAATAGGAGTAATTGAATAGTTTGCGATGAGAATTGGCTTCGCTACGATCTGTAAAATGATCCCATATGATTTTTTGTTCGTTTGTCTCGTAATCTACTATTGCAACAAAATCTCTGAACTTAGTCTTCCAGATTGCGCAGCCAACAACTGCTATTTTGCCATTGGGAAGTGCGATTGAACTGCTGGACATGTAGTTCATCTTTAGTGTTTTTATGTAATTGCCATCGAAATCGAAACACAACGAATTGCCCATGTTGTCGAGACCTGAATAGAAAACATTGTTGTTGATTATTCCGGCAATAGGCTGAGCTTTTTTAAAACGCTTTCCTTTGCTGTTTTTCGCCCAGAATTCTTTGGAGAATGTGCCATTGGGCAAAAATTTGAAATAACTTTTACCTCTATGGCTAACAACGACGGAGCCATCTGGCATTATTTTGATAATCTTACCAGCACCTATTGGTTTGTCGCCATGGTAATTGCTGAAGATTGTATTCCAGTCGTTGTTCTGTCCATATTCTGTGTCGGCAATAAGTTTTACCGTTCCTTTTTTGTAAATATCGATAAGGTTTTGTGCAGACATATAAATTGATAGGCAAAGCAAGCTGGTAAGGAAAAAAAATTTCTTCATCATAAAATTTTAAATTTCGGTTACATGTTAATTTCCAATAGGATTAGGAATTAATATGTTTTTAATGAGTGTTGTTAAGTTCTAAGTATGTGTAATATAATTGCCTGTACCATGAGTAGCAATGTGTTGAATATTAGCGCAACATCTCTCGTGAGTAGCATCCGTAAGCTTAGAAGGCAAATTTAGATACATTACCTTCTGGATCTACTACTTCAATGAGGGTTGCTTGTTCTGTAATTGGCTGGTTGGCATCAAACAGATCGTCTGAATAATGTAAGAAAGTAACCTCCTCCTGTTCAGTTTGTAGATTGTTTCTTAGAATGAAGAGGCCAAACAACAGAAGGGATGCAGCAACCATTGTATATAAAACAAATGGATTTCTCTTTCTTTTAGCAAAGGAAGAGGTATTAGGAGGAATAAATTTTGGAACTTGAACAGTGGGCGGCCCTATGTCTTTAATCGCGCGTCTAAGAAGAACTGCAAGTTCGCGTTGGTTTGTTACTTTTTGTGAGCACGATTTACAATTTTGGAGGTGTGCTTCTATTCTGTGCAGTTCTTCTGAAGTTAGCTCTTTATCTATATATTTCTGAATGTCTACATCGTTAATACAGTTCATGTTTCTTTGTTTTTAGTTCTTTACCTAATTTTGCTAACGTTCGTGAGAGTGTTTTTCCAACTGAACTCAATTTGATTCCTGTAGTTTCTGCAATTTCTTTGTAAGACAAACCTTCACTGTAAAGTATGGCGACGGCTTTTTCGTTTGGTTTCAGTTTGGATAGGGCAAGTTGAATTGTTTTGCTGATCTCTTGACCATTTATTTGATCCCCTTCTATTTCAAAGTCTTCTACAGATTCAATTTCTATTGTATGCTTTCTTTTTCTGTATAAATCGATGCATTTATTGTAAGTTGTTCGATATAACCAGTTTTTGTAGTTTTTTATGTTTTTCTTCGTCATTGAATTGTAAAGTCCTATAAAGGCTTCTTGAACGATATCGGGCACATCGTCTTCATTGCCTAGCATTTTGAATGCTAGACCAAACATGGCTGGATAGTATTCCTTGTAAATAGTGTCGAATTCAGTTGGTGTATCCATATATTATTAAGTCGTGCGTGCTGCTTTTTTGTGACAAAAAAAATGATTATTGTATGGGGTACATGAACTTTGGTCTGAAGTGGATTTTTTCTTGAACAATTAAATTGTTGTTTGAACGGTGAATCAAAGTTCAGAGGGAGTAGATGTGAAACGACATTTTTAGGTTTTTTACAATGCTGAATATCAGTATGATACTCTTCTTAATAAATTGTATCACGTGCTTAAAACTATCAGAAACGCTCGTGAAATTATTTTTACTGTTTACTCTCCTATGAAAGATAACTATGAACTCCTTTGTACCATTCAGTTTCACGACGTAATTCATGTACTAATTCTACTTAATTTTGTTTTTAAGGAATGCTGAATATATTGAACTCTTGGTATTAATAAATGTTTTATATGCCTATATGTTACCAAGTCGTATGTATGTCTTTTTTGTGACAAAAAAAGTTATTTTTTTATGGTTTATAATCTAAAGATTCTTTTGTGTTGTTGTATTGTATTTATTTATAGTTAGTTGTGATTGTTCTTTTGTGATGTGTAATTTTATTTAATGCACAAGTCGACTCCTCGAAAATGCATAGAAATTGAATTTTTGTTTGTTTTTTGAAGTAATCTATTGCAAATTCTGATTTTTTTTTAGTGATTTGCAAAGTGATTGTTATTGAACATTTGCGTTATTCACTTCAATATTGAGTGTGCTACCAAAATATACAGATAGTAAATGAACTGTCTGCTCAATAAATATTGCTTTTCCAATTTATGGTTGATGCTGACGACTGGTCGTTAAGGTCGGAGATAACTTTATACTGCATTTTAATAGTTTGTTATGCAGGCTGTTGAATTATTAATACAAGAAGTTCGGGAGAAGAATTTTTATCTACTTACTATTTTACATTAAAACAATCACTATGAAACACACTGGATTACTTACGTTCTTGGTTTTATTCCTATTGTCTGGAACGAGCTATGCGGATGATGGAAAAAAGGCTCCGTTAGACCCTATCATTCATACTGGAAAGTTAAAAAATGGATTTACATACTACATTGTTAAGAACCAACTTCCTCCTGAAAGGGCATTCTTTCAATTGGCTGTGAATGCAGGGGGAATGAACGAAACTTCTGCCCAGAATGGACTGGCTCACTTTTGTGAACATATGGCTTTTAATGGAACAAAGAACTTCCCCGACAAGAAATTGAGAGACTATCTGGAATCTTATGGAGTATCGTTTGGGGGTGGTTTTAATGCATATACGAACCAAAATAGAACGATTTATCTGTTAAATTCAATACCCACTACGAATGCTAGTCTTGTTGATTCTTGTCTTTTGATTATGCACGATTGGGCTTCTGCAGTTTCTTTCCTTGATGAGGAAATAGACAAGGAAAGAGGTGTAATTCGCGAAGAATGGCGCTTGTATGGAGGTGCTAATAGGCGCATGGGTGATGTTACTAATCCGATTTTCTATAACAAAAGCCGCTATGCAGAACATAATGTTATTGGCAAACTGGATGTGATCAATAATGCAGAGTACGATCTGTTGCGCAGTTTCTATAAGGATTGGTACAGGCCAGATAACCAGGCGTTGATTGTGGTTGGGGATATTGATGTGAAGGAGATAGAGAAGAAGATCAAAAAGAGGTTTGGTAAGCTTAAGCGTCCTTCTTCCCCAATGCGCGAAATCGATTATTCAGTAGCAGAAAACAAAGGATTAACTATAGCTATTGCAACAGATAAGGAAGCAAGTAGATATTCAATTAGATATAGCATCAGGCACAAAGGCGATCGTGATGTTACGGTGGCAAAAATTGAAAGAAATATGATTAATAGTTTGTATTTCAATATGCTATCGTCCCGCTTTAATGAAGAAAGACAAAAGCCAAATCCTAAATTTTTGTATGCGGGAGCATATTATTCTCAGTTTTCGAAGGAGTTGGATGCTTTTACAACTTATATATCTCCTTTGAACGAAGAACCACTGGAAGGGCTCAAGGTAGCTTTAACATTGGTTGAACAGGCAAAACGTTATGGTTTTACAGAAAGTGAGCTGGAGAGGGCTAAAAAATCGTTAATGACTGGTTACAAGAGAAATGTAAAAGAAAAAGGCAAGAGAAAATCTAAAGGGTTGGCCTTTAAGTGCCAACGACATTTTTTGGATAATTGGCAATCGCCAGATCCAGAATATATGCTGAATCTAGCGAAAGAATTTCTTCCTTCAGTTACACTTGAGCAGGTGAATGCTAAAAATAAGGAGTTCTATAAAAATGATTTTCAGGGATTAGTTCTTCATGCTCCAGAGAAAAAAGGTGTGGTTGTTCCAACAGAAAAAGAAATCCGTAAAACAATTGCTGATGTTGCGAAAGCGAAGATAGACCCATACGAAGACGAAGTGTTGGATGCTCCGCTTATTGCCAAAGAGCCTGAAAAAGGTTCAATTAGAGAATGGAAAAAACTACCAGAAGTAGATGGTACTATGTGGGTGCTATCGAATGGAGCTAAAGTTGTTTGGAAAACAACAGACAATAAAGACGATGAGGTGCTTCTTAGTGCTTTTAGCCCAGGAGGTTCGTCGCATGTAAAGACTTCGGATCTGCCTTCTAGTTATGCTCGCAGCGGAGTAAGTGCTGCTGGCCTTGGTGAATTTTCATCGACTCAATTGAAGAAAAAGCTTACTGGAAAAGTGGCTTATGTAAACACGTGGATGTCGGAGAGTGAAGAGGGTTTCCGAGGAAGTTCTAGCGTGAAAGATTTTGAAACAATGATGAGGTTATTGTATCTGAAATTTACAGACATAAGAAAAGATGATGATGCATGGAATAGCCACCTGAAAAGAAGAGTAGAAAGCTTGAGCAATGCTGGTGCTTCGCCAAAATCTATATTTAGAGACTCTGTTGGCTTAATTACAAATAATTATCATGAGCGCCGTCCTAAATTTTGTAAAGAGTTGCTCAAGAAAGCAGACTATGAAAAGGCTATTGCTATTATGAAAGACCGCTTTCAGAATGCTGAAGATTTCACTTTTGTCTTTGTTGGTAATGTTGATACGACAAAGTTTAAGCCTCTAGTTGAAAGGTATATTGGCTCGCTTCCTTCTAATGGAAGAGAAGAGCATGCTTTTGATCATGGAGTAAGACCTCCGATGGGCGACATTGTAAAACATTTCACTTGTGATATGAAAGACCCAAAAGGTTTTTCGTGGATAACATATACATCTTATTTGCCAGATAATTTGCATAACAAATATCAGGGAATGGCTCTTAAGTACATCTTGGGAAGACGTTTTACGGAAGAAGTTCGGGAAAAAGTAGGCGGAACTTATGGCGTTGGTTCTCACATATGGACACACGGCTTCCCTAAGGGGTTGACCAAATTTTTAGCTACTTATAACTGTGATCCAGAGAGAGTACAAGAACTAAACGAGGTTGTTTATTCTGTCATTAAAGATATTAAGGCCAATGGACCAACTGATGAGGAGATCAATATCACTCAGAAATACCTTTTGAAGAAGAAGAAAGAGAGCATGAAAAACAATCAAAGTATTGTTTCTGCTGTACAGCGTTACTTGAAGAAAGGATATTATTCTTTTGCAAAAGAGAATTACGAAGATCAGGTAGAGGAGATCTCAAAAGAATCGGTTCATAATTTTGCAAAGAAGCTGTTCGTAGAAAACAGAATTGAAATTGTGATGACTCCGAAAGCTAAGGCGAAGTAAGTGTAGTTGAATGTATTGAAATGAAGCCTCTTTGTTTTTAGGACAGAGAGGCTTCGTTTGTTTTTATTTGGCAAAAGAAAAATCGTTGATGAGAGTACTGGCAGTCCAAGGCATTTGCTTTCCCTCGGTAGCTTTGCGTACGCCACGCCTCACTGTTTTGAAAAGCTCTTCCACTTTAAGTGGTTGGGGTAGAAATTTTAGCAATTCCGTTACGTAAGGCGAATTGTCACCTTTTCCATCCATGGCTACTTGGCTGGGACTGGTAGAATAGGCAATCAGGATATTGTCGGGCTGTTCGGAAGGCATTCCAAGACCTTGCTGAGTGTTTGGGAACAATAATCGTTGCCCTTCGGTGAAGCGTGCATCGAAAGGGTTGTTCCGGCAGGCATCTACAATAACAACATTTATATCGGATTGAATGCGGTCTAGCTTTGCATACAGCCGTTTCAGGTTAAAAGCCTCAAACGATACATCTTCTTCTCCTTGAATATTATCTTTTAGTGGTATTAAGTAAGAATTGCCTTTTACCTGCACTCCGTGACCAGAATAATAGAACAGCGCAACAGTGTATTCCCTCATTTGTTTGGAGCGTTCCAAACGTTTACCAAAGGTGTTCAGGGCACGGTTCATTTGTGGAAGGTCGAGGTTTTTGTAGCTCATCACCTCAAAACCTAGATTTACGAAAGCCTTGCTGAGGCTGTCAACATCTTTAACAGGATTGTCTAATCGGCTATTTTCGGAATAATCAGCATTTCCAATTAGTAGTGCAATGCGACGTTCATTCGCCTGGCGTATTGTTCCGGTATGAACTGTGGGCTGAAGAGGCTTTGAAATTATTGTTTTTTTGTAGGCCTGAACTTGTTGCTGCCTGCCATAGCCATGTAGCCACCCTCCAGTTGTTGCAACCACGAGCTTATCCTGCTTTGGAAATAGTTCGATATCTGCAACAGAGTGATCAAGTTCGATGGTCTCTTGTTTTTTCCATGTGCCTATTTCCCAACTGTTTATTTTTTTGTCCGACCCCCCTGTTATTAACCGTTTACTATCTGGGGAAAAAATCAATTTTTGAATTCGTTCGTCATGAGCTTTTATATCGAAATAATCAATATCTGGCTTCAGTTGTAAGATGTATACAGTGCTGTCTTCACCTCCAGCAGTTACATATTTGTTATCGGGACTGAAGCTAATGGAATACACAGGCAGCGATGGGCCAATAAGAATGTCGGATTTGGTCCAGTCCTTCGATCGCCAGAGACGTAGGGTGTTTTCTATTCCAGCAGCAAGATGCTGACCATCGGCACTGAACGCCACAGACCAACACTTTTCTGAAACTGAAAGTTCCTGTTTTGCCCGCCAGTTTTCATGTCGGTCAAAAACTTTCATGCCACTAGCGGCCGCGCTGGCGAGTAAGCTACTATTGTAGTTAAACGCAAGGCTGGTTATGTATTCCTGTCCCGTAATGATTCGATGAAGAATACTCCAGTCAGAGGTTTTCCATATAAAGATGAAGTTATCGAGGCCGGCAGTGGCCAAGTATTTTCCATCTGGACTAAATGCGGCAGCGTAAACTTCATCGGTGTGGGCATCAAGAAATTCGTATGGCTCAAGATTCTCGGCATTGAAAACCCTAACAACATTGCTGGGAGATGTAGCAACCAAAAAAATCCCATCTGGACTAATGGTTAAGTCAGTTATGTCGGAGTTGAATAATTGTTTCTTGCCCAAGTACTGATATTGAGAAGAAGCAGCAAAGTTCAAGAATAGAAAAAATAGAAAACAAATCGTTCTCATAATTATGGTGTTGAAGTATAAGTTCATAGAACTATTTGTTAGGATTTACGTGCTAAAGTTGAAAAAATAATTCTGGTTTTATTGCAACCGACAGGCTACTGTTTATGGATTGAGTGTCACAATAAAGCATTGTTTGCGTTATGATATCAACTTAATTTAATGCTGAACAGTTCAAAATTACGAAAAACTATCTTCTTCATTTGTATTTAGTGAGTTGATGAGAGGTACTCAAAGAAAAATGTCAAATGACAGTAATCTCCCCCCCCAGCAATATTTAATCTCATATAATTTTGATCAAAAGTCTGTTATACGTTTACGACAATTAATGTATAACGTTGATTTTTTTTGCTTTTTTCGATGAATCAATTCGCAACTTATTTTTTCATTGCACTATGCAGTGAGCTTATAATTTGTATATATTCAGCCTGTTACAGTTTTGGCGAATAAGTTATGTAGACTTCATTTAGAAGCCGTTTTTCTGAATAAAAGCAATATGTTACCTATTAGAACTGGAGGAATCAGGTTGACAAAATAGACAAACAGTGCAGCAAAGAGTGCTGGGGGTGCACCTATTCCAATTAAAGGGAAAACAAGAGATGCAACGAATGCTCTGGAGCCTGCTTCTGCAATTGCAAAAACGGGCAGTAGTGTATTCAGAATATAATATAGGCCTACTGCCATGCCCAGGTCCAAGAAGCATAGCGTTTGTTGTTGAATCTGAAAGGCAAAGTAAAATTGCAAGATAAAAACCAGATAGCGAAGTAGGGATAACATTAACAACGGCCCTACCAATTGTCTGATTAGTTTTTGTAAATAGCGGAATATCTTTTTTTCGAATGGAACAACAATAGCAAGACAAAGAGCCGCGAAGAACAGCAAAATGAACTTAGGAAGCTCGATTTGTTGTATTATATTGTTTTCCCAGAATGAGAAGTAAAAAAATGAAAGGATACCTACCAGCAGTGTTATAGAACTTTGCGCTAAGCTATTGGCTATAGCTACTGAGAGGGCTTGCGTTTTATTGGAATGAGAAAACGTTCTTCCTAGAATTTCTCCTATCCGCGCTGGGGTGAAAAAACCGATAGCTACACCGATCCAAACTTCCCGAAAGGCTCTTAGGAAGGATATCTTGTATATTTTTTTTAACGACCATTTCCATTTGATCGCTTCAAGTCCCCAGTTCACAGGCATTAGTAGGAATAGAGCCAAGGCCCATATTGGAGATGAGCTTCTTGTGAACTTAAGAGTTTTATATTCAATTTCTGATACTTTAATTATCAGATAATAAAGAGAAAAGGCCGTAATAATGGCCTTTGCAAAGAAAAAAAGTGTTGTTTTATTCCGAAGAAACCAATGCCTCATTCCTTTTGGTATTGAAAACTGGAAGTAGAATAACCGATAACGCTCCGGCTCCCATAAGTGAAAGAGTCATTGCAGAATGAACAATGAGGGCAAAAGCAGCCGCATCTACATTCCCGATTCCATAAAGAAGCAGGGCTTGTATAGCCATGAAATGCCAAGCGCCAATCCCGCCGTTAACAGGGGCTACCATTCCATAGCTGGCCAGAACAAAAACTACCAGACCAGCAGATAAGGGAAGGTGAGAAGTGAAATCGAATGCAAAAAAGGCCAAATAAAGCATAAGAAAGTAAATCACCCATATGTAGAGACTGTGCAGAATGAACCAGCCTTTTTGTTTCATGCGGTATATCGTCTTTATACCATCGGAAAATTTTCCTATGAATTCGCGGAGTTTTACCAAAATAAGAAGTTCCGATTTGTTAGTGCGTGCAAAAACGATAGTCCCGATTAATCCAGCAATACCAACACCGAAGATAATCGCTAAGTTGCTACTCGTGAAAACGGCTTCGGCCTGAGACTGTACCTCAGGGTTGCTTTTTAGGAAATTTAACAATACATCTGTCTGTGTAAAGATCACGATTAGAGTAAGTACAAGTAGCATGATCATATCCACAAGGCGCTCAAGGAATACTGTTCCAAGAAGTTGCGTAAACGAAATGCCTTCGTAGCGTTTTACAACCCCACAGCGTGTGACTTCCCCCATCCGTGGCAAGGCCAAATTGGCAAGGTACATGATGAAGACCGCAAAGATCGTATTGTGAAGTTTGGGCGTGTAGTTGAGGCTTTTGATAAGTATTTGCCAGCGTACAGCCCTACTGACATGCGAGGTGAGGCTAATGAAGATTGAAACGAAAACCCAAAACCAGTTAAGATGTTCTACTGCTTCCAGTATTTTTCCAAAATCTTGTCCCCGATATACATATAGAAAAACTCCAATTCCTAACGATAAGAAAAACAAAAACTTAGCTGCGTTTATGATCTGATCTTTGCGCATGAGTAAAAATTTGAAAATATTGCGGCAAAAGTAATATTAATTCAACAATTAGGCTTTGAGATTATCAAATGAATAAACTACATTTAACATTTGCCGATCAAAAAAGTCTTGATTATTACAACGTGTTTTCTACAGCCTAAGTTACTTTATACGAAGCATGTTATAAATATAAGACAACTAAAGGCACTACAATTTTCTTTCAAAACATCATAGAACCAAAAAATGATAGATAAAGAGACCCGCCAAAGTGGGGCTTGGTTGCTGTTCGATCTGTTTATGGTTGGAGTGGCAAGCCTGAATTTATTATGGATTTTATTCGACTGGTTTTACTCCAGTGAGTTTATACAGGCTTTGGCTTTAGATTATCTTCCTTCATTTTATCAGTTTTATGCTCCCATACATCACGATTTTGTTCGGTACGATCTCTTCTTCGTAATTTTCTTTCTAACAGAATTATCGTTCCGTTGGTTGATAGCCATTATTAATAAAGAATATTATAAGTGGTTCTTTTATCCGTTTATACATTGGTACGATGTGCTTGGCTGTATACCAATTGGAGGTTTTCGTTGGTTACGCTTTCTGAGGATTGTTGTTATCGTTGTGCGTTTGCAGCGTATGAAACTTATCAATCTACAAGATTGGACTGTAACACAATGGATGATGAAGTATTATGAAATTTTTGTGGAGGAACTTTCGGACCGGATTGTTGTTAATGTAATAAAAGAAGTTCAGGCTGAAATAAAAGACGGACATCCAGTAGGTGACAAAATAAAAGAAAAAGTTTACGATCCGCATAAGGCTCAGCTTGTGGAAATGATGACTGAAAGAGTGCAGCGCGTTGTTAAAAAGAACTACGATTTGCACCGCACAACAATTGAAGATTATATACGCGGAGTGGTGAAGAATTCAACCATGTCGAACTCAGAATTGAAACTTGTGCAAAAATTGCCGGTTGTAGGCAACGTTACCATTTCCACACTTGAATCTGCTATTGGTGACGTTATTACCGATATCATATCCAAGCTTGTGGAAGACTTTGTAAACACCAATAATTTTAAACCAATAGAAAATATTATTGACGACAGTATAGAGGGAATAAGCGAAAAGGGAAGGCTTGAACTGGAGCGTATTGTCTCGGAGATTTTATTAGAGACTCTGGAACTTGTAAAAGGAAGAATTGAAGTACAGCGCTGGAAACTAAAATATTCTACGGATGAAACCATGGATGAGAACAGGCCTTTGAGTTAAATTTAAAGTTGCCTATTTTTGTTGTCTTGGTTATTTCGGACAAGATTACTGGAAGAAAGTGAATTATCAGATCGCGAAGCCACAGGGCAAACTTGCTCAGTTTGTAAAACAGTATTGGACGCTTGATGCGTGTTCTTTCAATGGAGAAAGTTATACGTATCGTATTGTACCTAGCGGTCTTGTTGAATTAACTTTTTATTTTGGAGAAAGACCAGTACCTATTTCCAGTAAGATCAGTTTTGAGGCAGATGCATTGTTTTCTGGTCAACAGCAGTCTTTTTACGATTTAGAGGTTGGCGCTCCGTTATCAATTTTCGCTGTTTCTTTTTTGCCTCAGGGTGCTGCGATGTTTTTTGATTTGCCATTAAATGGGGTAACAAACCAACATATACCTCTTCATTTTTTAACAAAAGAATCAACAGAAAGTCTTACCGTTAAATTACAGATGGCGCCAAGCTTCTCTGATCGGATTCATATTCTAGAAGGCTTTTTGTTGAGACAGCTGAGCAGGAATGCTGAAGAGTATAAGATGAAACGGATTTCGTATTGCCTTTCGCACATTAACAAATCAAAGGGAATGATGCAGGTGGAAAAACTGGCAGAGCAGGTTTCATTGAGCAAAAAGCAGTTCGAAAGAAGTTTCTTAGCTTATGTCGGTACTAGCCCCAAACGTTTTTTACGCACAGTACGTTTTCAGAATGCTGTGCACCAGAAACAATTAAAACCAGATTTGGCTCTTACGAGTTTGGTTTATGCCTGTGGTTATACAGATCAGGCGCATATGATTCATGAATTCAAGGCACTGGCAGGAGTTACTCCTCGGAAGTTTTTCGGCGGAGGGAGTGTGTTTTCTGATTATTTTGGGTAGTTCTCAGAGGAATCTCTAGCGTAATAAAACTTTCCAAAAGTTCCTTTTAGTATGACAAGAACTTTTGGAAAGTTAGTAAGTAGGTGGACAATAATAGAATAACTGAATGATTTTTTATTTGAAAACCAGTCAATTATATTTCTTATACGTTGAAATTGATTTTGTCCATCTACTTAAAGCTGAAAAATAATTTAGGTTTTCGTTGCACTGCGGTATTCTAAATCCTCATGCACTCTAGTACGTTAGGTATTGAACGCTTTAACCGAAATTATTTTTCACACGTCACTTCGTCGGTGTTTTGAGGACAGGTTATTACTTTGCTTTAGTGTTGTCCAGTTTTCTATTCTTTACATATTTCTCCAACCAAGCATCTTGCTCCCAAAGCATATGAAGTACAGATTCCCTAGCTCGGTAACCGTGACTTTCTTTAGGTAGCATCACCAAGCGGACAGTAGCCCCAAGACCTTTCAAGGCGTTAAAGTAGCGTTCGCTTTGCATTGGGTATGTACCAGAGTTGTTGTCTGCCTCGCCGTGGATAAGAAGTAGGGGAGTTTTCATTTTTTCGGCATGCATAAACGGCGACATGTTGTAGTAAATCTCAGGTGCTTCCCAATAGTTGCGTTCTTCCGATTGAAAACCGAACGGAGTAAGCGTACGGTTGTAAGCTCCACTACGGGCAATACCTGCGGCGAATAAATTAGAATGACTCAGCAGATTTGCAGTCATAAAAGCACCGTATGAGTGTCCACCAACAGCCACTTTGTTTCGGTCTATATAACCAAGTTTAGCAACGGCATCAATACCAGCTTTGGCATTGGCCACTAATTGTGAACGGAAAGAATCGTTAGGCTCTTCTTCTCCTTCGCCTACAATTGGGAACGAAGCATTATCAAGTACAACGTAGCCTTTTGTTACCCAGTAAATGGGCGAACCATACCAAGGATATGTGAAACTGTTTGAAGAAGCAGTTACTTGCGATGCACTCTTCTTATCTTTGAATTCCCGTGGATAAGCCCACATGATCATTGGGTATTTCTTCCCTTTTTCGTAGTCCGTAGGCAGATATAATGTTCCTGAAAGATCCAGACCATCTTCACGTTTGTATTTTAGAACTTCTTTATGAACGTTGCTGATAGCCTTAAAAGGATTTTCTGTAAACGTAATCTGTTTCAAAGAGTTTTTCTTCTTGATGTTTCTGAAGAAGTAGTTCGGGTATTCGTTCTTTGATTCTATGCGTGTAAGCAGTAAACCTTTTTTAGAGTCGAACATAGTAAGGTAACTCTCTTTTTTTTCTTTGTTTTCTGCTTGAATCAAGCGTTTTGCCTTTTTTGTTTTTAGGTTGTACAGATCAACAAATGGTCTTGGACCTTCTTTCGTGTGGCCATCACCAACTAAGTATGTCTTACCACCCTGTATGTCTAAAACTCGCTCATTGAACTTATTACGGTGAGTAGCAAAATTTCCTGGATCGCTGTAACGGTCCTGATAATTGCGGTCAAAAAGAACATCAACTTTTTGTTTGTTGTTAGACGGGTTGAAAAGGTAAGTTTTCGTATTTCTATTGTTCCACCAATAGTCGTAGGCAATTGCCGTTTTGTCATCGCCCCAAGAAATGTACGAGAAACGGTTTTTTACGCGTAATAGTTCCTGCTTTTCTCCATTAAAAGGAGCTTCAAGCTGATAAACAACATCGCGGTATTCAACTTTTTTTTCTGGATCGCCACCGTCTAGAGCCTCTGCCCATATAATTGTAGCAGGTTTATCCGAACGCCAACTCAAATCTCTTTTTCCTGTGCGACATGCCATGAAACCTTTAGGCAGGTCTTCAATTAGAGGTACTTCCAGCATGGTTTTTACCTTTTTACCGGTCTTGTCGTAAATGACTGTTTTTGAAGGAAAACGGTAATAAGGAACTAGGTAAGAGAACGGGCGGGCGATGGTCACTACTTTGATATAATTGCCATCAGGAGAAAAACTCGTCGATTTGTACATATCGTTTTTCATCCATAGACTTTGCTTTCCTGAAAGGTCTACAACTTTCAATTCAGACCTAGAAAGCTGTTCGAAATTGAACTCGTCAGCCTTGTCTTTCAATAAATCTTGGTAGGTACGGTTCTGCGCCTTTTTTCCATCATTTACCGATACACGTGGGCCTGTAGGAACTACTTCACTTTTGTCGATCAATGGTTTTCTGTCTGAAGGAAGAAACTTCACAAGAAGGCTTCTACTATCTTTGAACCACGAGTAGGGGGCTCTCATGTTTCCATTCAGCACGGCATCTGTTAGTTTGCTGGCACTTTTCTTTTTGATATCAAGAACCCATAGCTCAACGCCTTTTTCAGTTGTGTGAGTAAAGGCCATGTGGTTCTGATCTGGAGACCAGTTGAAATTTGCCAACAAAGGTTTTGCAGGTAATCCTGCTATTTTAACAGGTTGTTTCTCTCCAACTTTCATCATCGATAGGCCATAGTAGTAACGGGTACGGCTACCGATATTGGTTATTGGGTTGATGCGTAGGCCTCCCAAACGGAGTTCCGGTTGCGACAGTTCTTGAATGCTTTTGAAATTACGGCGTTCAAGCATTACAATAACTTCTCCTTTTCGATCAATTCTAATTGAAGGAGCTGGTTTGGCATCAACAAGTCCCATGATTTCTTTGGATGGCTGCTGATATTTTACATCCTCTTGCGCCCAAGAGCAGTGCAACCAAACGAAAAGCGATAAAAATAAAATGGTGCGTTTCATGTTTGTTATTTTATGATGAGTAATTAGTTCAGCGAACTGAACTGTGTTTTAAAAGTGTTTCTAAATTGAGTCCGTGTTTTACGAGACTTTCTTCGTTAGAATTCCAAAAAGAAGGATAGTTCGTTGGTAAGTTTTGGTCGAATCATACAAGTGTGGAAGCTAATTTATAAAAAAAAGGCAAACTTGTTCTTTAGTTTTCGACCTTTCCATCTGATGGGTAGGAATACTAGTAATATAGAAATCAGGACATAAAAAGGATATAGGAGTTGGACAACAGGGAAATATGCCAATACTTTTTTGTTCCTGTAAAATGAGGCGGCCTGATACAGAATGCGATAATCAGGTATGGCTTTCGTAAATAAGAAAATCCCAAACAATGTCCATTCTTGAGCGAGAAATAAACCAACAATACTGATGTTAGATAAAAAAACTGTGCCCCCAACGATATTAATCCAATTGTTACGATAACCACTTGCTTTTCCTGCCCAACGGGCTCGCTGTGCCAAAAATTTCTTCAATGAAGGCTGAGCTTGAGTAACAACAATTCCGTCATGTTCATTAAGAAAACTGATTTTGCTTCTATCTTCTTTTAGAATAGCAAGCATCATAAACATGTCGTCTCCGCTATACCACTTTTCGTTTAATTTGGTTTGATGCTCAAGATATACAGAACGGACAACAGCCATATTTGCACCGTTCACCATAATTGGACGTTCTGCTGCAATAGCACCTGCTCCACTTTGTACAAGGCTCATGAATTCAAGAGATTGAATGTTCGACCAAGGATCATTTGAGGCAATCAATACAGGGCCTGAGATCAGATAGGCTCTCGTTTTTTCGTAATGCTTTGCATAGGCCGAAATCCAATTTTCTCCAACCACACAATCTGCGTCAGTAAACAATAATAGTTCTCCTTTAGCTTGTTGACACCCCAATTTTAATGCTCCTTTTTTTCCTGTTGTGTTAAAAGGGTTCTTTAAAAGCTTTAGATTCGGCAGTGGTACAGTTGAGGCTTTGGATAGGGTGTTATCCGTGGAATGATCGTCTATAAGGATAACCTCAAACTTGTCAGCAGTATAGTCTTGTTTTACGAGACAGTTCAGTATATCTATAATGTTTTCTTCTTCGTCACGGGCTGCAATAATTACAGATACAAATATGTCCGTGCTTATATCTACTTCATTTACAGATTGTTGCTTCCACGATTTCGCAAAATATAGAATCAGTATTGTGTACAGGGTAAAAACAGAGGCTATAATAAAGATCAAAAGTAACATGGAGCTTCCAATTCAATAGATAGAGCGATTAAAGTTGTATTGCACGAAATTCTACTTTTTTAGAGGCTTTACCAATTCCCAGACAAATAATTTCACCACTCCTTTTCATTTCTATTTCATCAAATTACTTTGAAGTACTCAATACCTCGAATGGTTAAGCAGCGCCTATAGTGCATGAAAAATTAGAAAAACTTTGCTGAATTGGTGTTTTAAGTACAAATTTGAACTGTCAAGAAAAGCTATAAAGAATGGACACCGTAAGAGTTATTAAGCAGCATGACATCATTGATGGTATTCTCTATGATTGGGAAACTGCACTGGGAAATGATTTTGACCGGTATAAGAATCATGTGTACCGTGTCTTCAATCTTTGTATGACTTTCAATCACTACCGTGCAGAAGATGAAATGTTGATTGCAGTTGCTGCTTGTTTCCACGATTTGGCAATTTGGTCGAAACAAACATTTGATTATCTGGAGCCAAGTGTAGAAGAGATGAAAACTTACATTGGTGCTCAAGGGCTGGGAGTAAACCTCAATACAATAGCCCTGATGATTCGTTTTCACCACAAAATCCGTCCATATAAAGGGGAGCAGGAGCGTATTGTTGAGAATTTTAGAAAGGCCGACCTCACCGATGTAACCCAAGGAAGGGTTCGCTTTGGTTTAAGTACCGAATCGATAAACTTGCTTAGGGATACTTTTCCGTATCTTGGTTTTCACAGGCTGTTGAAAATAATGTCGATCAAAAACTTTCTAAAGCGCCCCTTCAGGCCACTACCGATGTTTAAGTGGTAATGGTTCTGTAACTCGGGCAGGGGTTCGTATGCCCATAACGATAACATCGTCTACTTGCTCGTTCGTACCCCGCCAACGTTGAAAAGTTTCTTCAAGTCTCTCTTCTTGTTCTTCTGTAGATAAATGACTGATGTCTGTGAGCAATTGCCGGAATGGTTTGTATTTGAATTTCTTGTTGCTATGGCCTCCAAACTGATCTGCGAAGCCATCGCTAAAGAGATAAATCATATCGTCTTTTTGCAGTTTGAAGCGTCGTGATGTGAAACTGCTTTTTTGATAATCTTTCAATGTGCCGATAGCGATTCTGTCGGCTTTGAACTCGAACAGCTCTTTGCCACGGATAACATAGAGAGGGTTGTAGGCTCCAGCAAAACGAAGTTCGAGCGTATGGAAATTGATTGCTACAAATGCCATATCCATACTGCGTGCCGATCCCATTTCCCCTTTAAGATTATGAGTGACAACTTTATCAAGATGTGTTAGTATTTCCCCAGGGTCGAATACTTCTCTTTCGACAACAATTTTTTGAAGCCAACTATTGGCTACAATCGATAATAAAGCTCCGGGAACTCCATGCCCAACACAATCAACTGCTGCGAAGAAGCTCCAGTTGTCTTTTTGACTGAACCAATAAAAATCGCCACTAAGTATGTCTTTGGGTTTGAAGAAAACAAAAACATCCTGTACAATTCGCTTCACTGTACGCATTTGCGGGAGAATAATTTTTTGCAGTCTTCTAGCGGAATTTATGCTGTCGGTTATGTCAAGATTTTTTTGATTAATCTCGTCCTTTTGCATTTGGGCAAAGTCGAAAGCTGTTTTTAGTTCTAGGTTTTGAGCTTCGATTTGGCCAAGCATTTCGTTGAAAGCTTTATAGAGCTGGGCAAGTTCACTTTTACCCTTTACCCGTTTTATTCTTCTGGAAAAGTCGTTATTGTCTTTTATTTCGTTAGCTAGGTTGGCAAGGCGTTTCACAGGTGTGGATATTGGCCAAGAAAGCGCAAGCGCTACCAAAAGAGCAAAGATGGTAGAGGCTAAAATAGCTATCAGCGAAATTTTAATGTTGTTATTTCTCAGTATGCGTAGGTCTTCGAGATTGGAACGGATGTATATGAAACCAAAAAGCATATTATCAACTTCTATTCGTTGAAAAACTTCTATATGGTCTTCTTGAAAAAGAAATTCGTGAATAATATTTTCTGGAATTTTATAAGGAATAGAAACGTCTCCTCTGAAATATTCAACAAAAACAGAACTGTCGGCGTAAAGTAGGGCAGCAACATCGATGTTGTCGTTTGCCCTAAGAACGCCTAAAGAAGATTGGGCATCCTGACGGTTGTTGAATTTTATAGTTGCAGTGTTGTTCAGCCCAATAGGGCCGGCAAGAAGCCTGATTTCGTTAGCAATCCTTTCGCGCATGGCATCGTGGTTGTACGAATATAGTATCAACAAGCTAACGAGCACTGTGCTTATAGCGAGGAACATATTCGTCAGAACAAGCTGCCATTTAATCGAAAAGTGCTGAAATCTGAACATCCTGTAGTGCAAATTTTTTTTTACAGGAAGTTCAAATCTTATGCCACTAAAGAAACAGGTTGTTTTCACGGATTTCTTTAGTGGAGCTTAAATTTTATTGATTTTTTTTCTTCTTCTCTTCTGTTTTTTTATCCATTTGTCTTTCTTCTTCTACTTGCTTCTCGTATAACTTTTTCATGCTTTCTTCGTCGAGTACATATGAGTTGCCACGGTCGATAAGTGAGAAACGGACATATTTTTTGGGGTTCTTGCGGATATCAACCAATAGGTAATCTAGATTTCTGGATGCGTTTTCTAGATTGCGATAAAGGCTGTCGTTGTGTAATAAGGCTCCTAAGCTTCCTTCTCCGTCGTTGATTTTGTTTACAATATCGTTTACAGCAGCAACAGAAGATTTTGCATCGGTAACAATAGACGATACTTCTAGCTGGGCAAGTGAGTCGCTTAGTTGTGCGGTGTTGTTGAGAATTCTTGAGATATTGGCATTGTTGTTTTCTAGGTTCTGGGTAATAGCATCTACGTTTTGAGTAATGCTTGCCAAGCGTCTTTTTTCAGTTATGATCATTGTGTCGATACGTAGGGCAGCTTTTTCAAATGCTTTCATCACTCTACTTATACTTGTGATGCTGGATTGCAATGCTCCTTGCGCTTCGGGAGTGAAAACCTGCTGGATGCCAATCAATACAGAATCCATCGATCCCATTAGCTTTTCAGCTTTTTTCTTTAATGGGGCAATCTGGCGGTTCACTTCATCTGCAAGATCCCGTTCAATATCAGAACGTAAGGTGTCACCGTCTTCATAAAAGCCTTTCTCCTCACTTCTTATAATCTTGAGGGCTTTGGTTCCCATTAAGTCAAGACTTGCAATCTGAGCAACCGATGCCTTGGGAATGCTATATTTGTTCTCAATGGCAAATTCGACGATCAATATGCCTGAATTATTGTTTTCAAAATCGATGTTTTGAACAGTTCCAATTTTTAAACCGTTCATTATTACAGGGCTGGATGCCACTAGGCCTTCAATTTTTTCGTACTTCGCAAAGAAGAAATGTTCTGTACTAAATAGGTTTTTTCCTTTAAGGAATGCCATGCCCCAGATAAGGGCAAGCAATGCGAGTGTAACTCCAATACCTATTTTTGCTTCAGTTCTTATTTTCATCTGTTTCAATTACTTGTTAAGTGTCTGAAATTAAGAATCTCCTTTCGCAGAGGGATAAAGTTGTTTGCTATAAATCCCACAGAAAGGGTTTCACGTGTCTTAAATTCGTTTTAAACTTAAAATGCAACTCACTAATTCCACATGTACTTGTATATGTAAGTTTTGAAGGTTGCATTTGTCTCTTTTTCTAAATCAAATAAGTCAGGTTTAATCGATGTTAAACTATTTCAGGGACGTTTACGGACTAAATAAAGTTTGATATGTCCACAAAATTTAAAGGGACCGCCGTTTGTTTTTAAGAAATAGTACTTTCAATATCATAAATCAAATTCGGTTTGGCAAATTATTGATGATCAATAGGAATTGACCAGTTAGCGTAAATAGCTACATATGCAAAGGAAATAATAAATATTTGAGTTTAACAATAGTAGTAGGCTTGGGTTCAATTTATCGATTTTTATTTTATTCATAATAAATTGGTTGCCGAAGTTGTAAAAAAAAGATTCATAATTACACTAACGGTGTTCATCTGAATTATTGTGTCTTTGAAATGGCATATTTCGTTGGTACTTTTTTCCCATTTTCGAATGCAACAATAAAAGTGCCTTTAATGCGCTCATTTAAAGATGATTTTTGTGTGTTAGCTTCTTTGTATGTTTTGAATTTTCCTGCATAGTATTTATAAACTCCATCGAATTTTTCTTCTCTAACTTCGGGTATGTTTTTGAATTGATTGCTTTTAAGTGATAAGCGTTTCCGGGAACTAGCAAGCTGTAGAGAAAAATAGATCTGACTTTTTTTATCTGTTTCTATTTTAGGTATTGGGTATGTGTCTTTCTTTGTAATATTCTTTTCTGTGGTGTCCTTTATTTCCTGTCTGTAGGGCTGTTTACCAACTTCTATGCGCTGTTTGTATGATCTGAAAGCTCTAAAAATAGCAGAGGCAATGTAGTCTTGTCCTTGTACAGATGCTAAGAAGCGTTCTTCTTTCTCGTTACTGATAAAGCCTGTTTCGACTAATACAGCTGGCATACTGGTTTTCCACAAAACAACGAAACCTGCTTGATGCACCCCACGATCTTTTCTTCCCAGCCTTTTCTTGAATTGATTCTGTATAAGTGAAGCCAAATTAAGACTTTGGTCGATGTATTCATTCTGCATTAAAGAAAATATAATGAAGGATTCGGCAGAATGAGGATCGTAGCCTTCGTATTTCCTGTTGTGATCATCTTCGTATTTGATCACGCTGTTTTCTCGTTGGGCTATTTTCAGGTTTTCTTGAGATACATGAAGTCCCATTACCCAAGACGATGTGCCATATACGCTTGGGTTTTCTAAAGAATTTACATGAATAGAGATGAACACATCTGCATTGGCCTCATTGGCAATTCTAGATCGTTCGTCTAACGCGAGAGAGCGATCTTTTTTTCGGGTATAGATCACGTTAACATCTTTTAATTTTTCTTCGATGTATTTACCCAATTTTAAAGCAATGGCTAATGTGATATGCTTTTCATATGTTATTTTTCCAACAGCCCCAGGGTCTACGCCTCCATGTCCAGCATCGATAACTACCGTCCTAACAGTATAGTTAGATTGAGAAAAAAGAGGCAGAACATTAAATAAGCTTAACATTGCGATAAATATCGTTAAATAGGGGGGTATAATTTTTGGATAGATTCGTTCATAAAATATACTTTTGCCGCTGCAATTGCCCATGATGGATAAAGGTTTACATTTTGGTAAATCTGATATTGTCTTGAATTCGCGATAAATTTAAAACAAATCTCGCTACTATTGAGAACTTCAAAAACCATATTGTTTTTTGTAGCCCTCCTACAGACCTGGATGGCATTTGGCCAGAACAGATCAGCTGTCGATTCGTTGAAAGGCCTGAATGATACTGTCAGGAATCTCAACGATACGATTCAAATGCCAGCAGATACTGTGGCCAAAGAAAACGATTTCAACCAGCCGATTTTTTACGAGTCTACAGATTCTATCTATTTTTCTATTAGTAAGAAGAAAGCTTTCATGTATCGGAATGCTAAGCTGAACAGTGAAAATATTTCGCTCGATGCTGACTATATCCAGATAGACATGGAGAAAAATATAATTTATGCCACTGGCCTTGCTGATAGTACGGGAGCGATAACTGGGCGGCCTGTTTTTAAGGACGGGGACGAGACTTTCGAATCCGACTCCATCATGTACCACATGAAGACCAAACGTGGTTTGGTGAAGAATGTGGTCAGTGAACAATCTGGTGGATATCTGCATGGAGGTGTAACTAAAATGCACGATAACAAGCATATTCACGTTTGTAAAGGACGTTACACTACTTGTGATCTTGACCATCCCCATTTCTATATCAGTCTTACTAAAGCAAAGGTAATTCCAGACGATAAAATTGTTTCTGGGCCATTGTACTTTGTTATTCTGGATATTCCAACGCCAATAGGTCTGCCGTTTGGTTTTTTTCCTAGCAATGCTAGCAAACGTTCTGGAATTCTTATCCCACAGTATGGAGAGGATCAGTCTAGGGGTTTTTTCTTGAGAAATGGAGGGTATTATTGGGCAATAAGTCCTTATGTGGATGCGACTATTGTAGGTAGTACCTATACGCGAGGAAGTTGGGACGTTACAATGAATTCAAAATATAAACTGCGTTACAAGTTTGACGGAAACGTGCAAATAACCTATGGCAAGAGTGTCATTGGAGAGGAAGGCCTGCCAGGCTTCAGAGATCAGCGTACATATAGCATACAGTTAAGGCACGCTCAAGATCCAAAAGCAAATCCCTATTCGCGTTTTAATGCTTCTGTTAAGTATGAAGGGGGATCCTTTAGGGAGTTCAATTCTACGAACTATGATCAGTATCTAAATACAACAAATGCATCTAGTATTTCTTATAACCTTACTCCGAACAAAAATTGGAACCTGATGATCAGTGCTAATGCAACCCAGAATACAAAAACATCAAGGGTAGATGCAACAGCACCGAACTTCAATTTAAATGTCAATCGGCGCTATTTCTTTGGAAATAACAATAAAGGGGGGAAGAAAAAGTGGTATGAAAAGATCGAATATCGATATTCGGCACAAGGTAAGGCTAAGATTCAAGGGCTTGACTCTACTCTTTTTACTGATGATACAAGAGTTGATGCTGGTTTTATGCATGAAATACCTATTTCGGCGAGTTATAAGTTCTTGAGGTATTTCACAGTTTCTCCTAGCGTGGGTTATAAAGGTGTGTTATATCCGTATTTTGTAGAGAAAAACTGGTATCCAGAGAGGGTGGAGAATGGTGTAGCACAGGAAGGAAGACTTGTTACCGATACTATTCCTGAAATGAAATATGGCCATACTATTAATCCAAATGTATCTTTAAGTTTTGCGCCTCAGATTTATGGTTTCTTTACTTTTAATAAGAAAGCAAAAGTTTCGGCTATTCGTCACTTGCTTTCACCTAGTGTTTCATTTAGTATTTCGCCAGATGGAGAACGACTGAATCCAGGACAGTTCAGGACATATACAACAGAAGATAAGAAAGGAGTCAAAAAGGAGGAAGATTATTCGATTTTTGGAAATGGCGTCTATGGAGCACCAACTCCAGGTTCTGAAGCGGGATCGGTTTCTTTTTCTTTGAAGAACCAGCTTGAGATGAAGGTTCAGAAGTCTGGGGTGGATTCAACAGCAAAGGAATCTGAGCGTTATCAGAAGATAAGCTTGTTGGATAACCTGAATATGGCAATGTCCTACAATATTTATGCAGAGGAGTTCAATTGGAGTGACTTGAGTGTAAGGGGAAACACTACGTTATTTGATCGTAAGATTAATATGAATTTTGGTAGTAGTTTTACTATTTATGATCATGACGAGGAAGACAGGGGGAGAAGTATTAACGAGTATCGTTTTGATAATGGGAAGTCGCCATTGCGTTTGGAAAGAGGTAATTTAGCTTTGGGGGCTAATATTACCCGAGATTTTTTCAAGAGAAAAGAAAAGGAGGAAGACAAGAAAGGCGAAGAAGATGAAAAGAAAAAATCGGATAAGAAGGAGGAAAGTAAATATTTGGGAATCCCGTGGAATTTAAATATCAATTACTCGTTTAATTACTCTGCCGAATGGAACGACGTAAAGAAGATACATGAACCAAAATACACACAAACATTGAACCTAAGCGGAGATATTACGATTACAAATAATTGGAAGTTCAATTTTCAGACAGGATGGGATTTCAAAGCCAAGAAGATTGCTCCTACCACATTTAACATTTCAAGGGATCTTCACTGTTGGGAAATGCGCATGAACTGGATTCCATTTGGGCGTCTGCAAAGCTACTATTTCCAGATCAATGTTAAGTCGTCTATTTTCGAAGGTTTGAAATATCAGATGAGGGAGACTATTCAGCTTACAGAATTTTAATCTGGTTAAGGAGGTGAGCATGGCAGGATAAACGAGAATTCACTTCCTTCTCCAACAGTACTTTGTACCGATAGAATACCTCCGTTTTGTTCAACAAATTCTTTACATAGGTTTAGGCCAATGCCAGAACCTTTTTCGCCAGATGTACCCCTTTGTATTGGTTTATCAACAAGGGAAAAAAGAGACCTCTGATGTTCTATTGGAATACCCACACCATTGTCTTTTACTGAAATAGCAATATTTTCAAGAAATCGCTGTGCCTTGATTGCGACTTCCCCTCCTTGCGTAGAGAATTTTATTGCGTTCGCGATAAGGTTGCGCAATATGGTCTTCAGCATATCTTTGTCGGCATAAGCGATCAGTTCATTGGGGGCGTGAAAAATTAGTTTCACATCTTTTGCCGCAGCTTGTTCCTCAAAGAGCGACTGTAAATGTTCGAATAAAGGCGAAAGAGACAGTATCTCTGGATGGAACGCGATCTGGTCGGTTTGTCTCTTTGCCCAAACGAGCAGGTTTTCCAGCAGGTCAAAGCCTTTTCTTGCTGCTTTTTCTATTCGTTTCACGTGATCCCGGCGTTCGTCGGGCTCGAATCTGTCCCACATTATATTAAGTAGTTCACTATAGCCTATTAGGGTATTGAAGGGATTTTTTAGATCGTGTGCAATGATGGAGAACAGTTTATCTTTGGTTGAGTTTGACTCTTTTAACTTTCGTTCTTTAGTTTTAACATCAGTGATGTCGATGAAAATAACCAGTAAGCGGCCATTGACCATTTTATAGCGGATTGAAACATCTTTCATCTCGCCATTTTTGCAGAAAATCCGCTCTATTGCATTTTTGCTTATGCTGTGGTCTTTTTGTAAATGATAGAAGTCCCTAAGCCAGCGTTTTAGAATACGTTTTCTATACTCTTTATCAGGATAAGCCAGTTTCATCCAAGCTTTAAGGTTGGGGATGTCTTCTTTTTTATAGCCAAATAACTCTGTGAGAAAAGGATTAAGGCGGATAACATTACCTTCGGTATCTAAAACAGCCATTCCAGCAGGGACTATTTCGCTGATTTCATCGATCCATTTTCGGTTCCGATTGAGCTGTTGCTCTACTAGTTTGATTTTTGAAATGTCGGATAGGCTCATGGTTCCGTATTGCAATGGTGAGTTATTTTCTTCAATGGCAACAAAGTCCATTTTTGTCCATAGTGAGGTTCCATCTTTACAGATAAATTCATGCTCTGTTGTAAAGCGATGTTTTTTTTGATCTCGTATATGTTCTAAGAGGGTAGAAAGGTTTTCTGCGCTATAAGGTGTGCTGATATCTTTTATGTTTTTTAAAATTAGTTCGTTGTGGGTGTGTCCAAGTAAATTGAAGAAATGCTGGTTGGCAGTGCTGTAATTTCCAAGGATATCAACAATGATAATTGGGACAGAAAGGTTTTCTAGTATAGGAGAAAAACGATGTGTATTTTCTTTTTCCTTTTTTTTCGGTTTTGCGAGAGAAGTAATTGCCAATAGAAAGGTATTATTTTCTAATAATACAGATTGCACTTGAAATGGTGCATTAGAAATTTCTAAAAATATTTCTTGGGAATACTTCTGTGATAGCTGAAAGTTGATAGTCTGTGTAAAATGAATTTTAGAACTGGGAGAAAGGAGATCGAAAAAGCAAGTATCCTTGAGCATTTGGGTCGAAGAGTCTAAAAGCGTGTCTAGTCCCGTATTTGATTTGAGTATAGTTCCCTTGGGGTTGATTACCAACTGAGCTACTGGGGAATGCATAAATAAGAAATCGGAGCTTTCTTGCTTCATTAGCTAGTTTCTTTGCTTATGATATTAAAATACATTTTTTACTATTTTTTAATTTCGATGGTTACCAAAACGATCGTTTATTTATTGTTAGACCGATAAGTTTTCATTGATAGAAAATAAGTATATGTTTTTTAGTGTTTTAAAGTTTGGTTTTCCTTTTTGTTTGATAATAATTACTCGTATATCACTAAGATAGGTATATAAAAGTAGTTGGGCAAATAACACCGCTATATCTTTAGCATTATTTGACGTAGTTTTGGATTTTGACTATTTTAGTAAAGCACTGAATCTTGTTTACGTAATAGGGAATTATTTGGTCGTCCTTTGTTATGTATTTATTAACCCAAGTAAGCAGGTAGCCCAATTTACTGAGGCTTTGCATGTAGTGTATTTACTATTGATTTGATATTCGATAAGGCTACTTTTGAGTCGCCAAGTATAAATTTTCAGTTTAATTAGATGTCGAATTCTGAACTGTCTTCCATAACCTCCTATTTCAGATCTTGTTATCAGGCCGATAACAGAGAAGTTAATTTAAATTATTTTTTGGCATCAAAGGTTGAACTGCCTTACTTTTTAGAAAACTCAGACTTGCTTGAGGGGCATATTCCAATTTATCCGGTAGAGGAAGGTTGGTTTGCAAAGGTGAGTAAGCAGTTGAGTATGTATTCTAAAGAGAAAGAACTTTATGTGGCGTCTCATTTTTTGTTGGGATATTCTTCTGAAGCAAGTCGAGGTCAGAGAATTTTTGCCCCGTTGTTTCTGCATCCTGCAAGTTTGGTTGAGGAGAGAGGGGAGTTTTATGTAAAGATGAATAGTGAGAAAAGGGTTTTTAACCCAAGTTTCGTCAGGTTGTTGAGATCGGAAGACAATGAAGTTGGTGAGGCTTATGAGGATATTATTGCCAAGACTCCCGAGGGCTTTATTGATTTTGGGAAAAATATTGAAATTAAAGATGCATTGCTGCAACATTTCCCAAATTTAGATGTTGAGGATCTGCTTCTGTATCCAGATGTGCCCGAAGAAGAACGGGTGAAAAAGATGCTTAGCGAAGTTGTCCGGAAAAAAATGGATGGCTTCAGAGTTGTGCCGGTTCAGGTGTTGGGGATTTTAAGAAAATCACCATATACCCAAGGTGTTTTGAACGAATTGAAGCAGATTTCGGACAATGGAGTTTTTTCTGAACCATTGAAGAGTATTTTTCTGAGAAAGGCTTCTGGCGGACAAGCAAAGGAGAGAGGGCAGATTTATGTTCCTGTCACACTTAACGAGGCTCAGGTAAAGGCGTTTAACGCGGTTAGATCCCATGTTGTAAGTTATATATTAGGCCCTCCGGGTACAGGCAAATCATTCACTATTGCAGCTTTGGCAATTGATTATTTAAGCCGGGGAAAATCAGTACTGATAGCTTCGTCAAATAATCAAGCGGTGGACGTCATTGCCGATAAGATAGAACAGGACTTCGGATTGCCCGATGTGCTTGTTCGTGGAGGAAGACAAGATTACAAAAAACAATTGAAACAGCGGTTACAGGCTCTTTTGTCTGGGATGGTAAGGCTGGACAGTAATCCACAGTTAATTCAGTCATTGGAGAGTAAGTGTGATATGCTCTATCAGAGAATATGTCTTTTGGAGAAACGTTTCCATGAGTTGGAAGAGCGCGAAATAAAATATGGGCAGGTGCTACAGGGCAGCGGTTTCTGGATCGGTTTAAAGCAGTGGTGGGGGAAATTCAGAATCAAAGAGAAAAATAGCCTTTGGGTTCTTCTTGAGCAATATCAAAAAGATTTAGATGCTTATAATGTTGCAATCCGACGCTTGGTAAGCGAGCGGTTTACAGAGCAGCTTAAGCGTAGTTTGCATAGTGATCGGGAACAATTGCAACGTTTCGAACGCGCTATTAAGGCTCGTACTGCTACGAGGAAAGAAGAAGTTTTTGGTGAAATTGATTTTGGTAAGCTTACCTCTACTTTTCCTATATGGCTAGTGGCTTCTTCCGAGGTGAATAATATTTTACCCTTAAAGGAGGAGATGTTCGACCTAGTGATTATTGATGAGGCAACACAGTGCGATATTGCAACGGCTATACCAGTTCTGCAACGGGGAGAAAAGGTGATTGTAAGTGGAGATCCAAAGCAATTGAGGCACGTATCCTTTTTGTCGAAGAAGCGTCAGCAAATGTTGCAGGAACAAACAGGCCTTGGGGGAATAGATACGGGACTGTTGGATTATCGAAACAGTAGCTTTCTTGACATAGTGAATGATAGTATTGTTCATCAAAGTCAGATCAGTTTCTTGAATGAGCATTACCGAAGTTTTCCACACATCATCAGTTTTAGCAATAAAATGTTCTACAACGATGCGCTACATGTTATTCTTTCTACTCCACAGACACAAAAGGAACAACGAGTGTTTGTACATAGGCTTGAAGGGAAACGACATTCAAAAGGTTATAATGTAGAGGAGGCTCAGTTTTTAATGGGATTAGTAAAAACACTTGTGAAAGAAGATGGACATTTACCCGCAAATCGCTGCCGTTCTATTGGGATTTTGTCGCCATTTCGCGAGCAGATCAATCATCTTGTAAGCCTTATCAATTCCAATTTGAGTTCGGAAGAGATTCAAAGGCACAGGGTACTTATCGGAACCACATATTCGTTTCAGGGAGAGGAGCGGGATGTAATGTTTTTATCTTTTGTTTTGGATAACCAAACACATCCGTCAGCATTTCGCCATCTGAACCGACCTGATGTTTTTAATGTTAGCGTAACGAGGGCAAAAGCCGAGCAGCACATACTCATCTCCATGTCATCGGAAAAGCTTCAGCCAAAGATGCTGCTGGCTCAATACATAGATTGGGTAGAGACGTACCATCTTGTAGAGCAGCGTAAGGTTAGTGAGGGGGAAAACAAAGATAAGTTTATGTCTGAAATGGTTCTCTGGTTTAAAGATCATGGGTTCGATCAGATTTATACAGCCTATCCTGTAGCAGGGATTGAAGTTGATATTCTAGTGATCCAGAATGAAAAGGCATTTTGTGTTGACTTAATTGGTTTTCCTGGTCAATTTGAGGCAGCTTTCCCAATCGAGAGATACAAAATGTTGAACCGTGTTGGTATAAAAATTTTTCCTTTGAGTTATTCTATGTGGTTACACAATCGAGAGGTAACTCAAAAGGCATTCTTAAAATTTTTCAACTAATTCTAAGAAGTCAGTAATCAGGTTTCGGAACTGTTTATTTTAGACTTGCTCTTTGCAAGTAACCAGATACTTAGGGTAGAAATGGATTAAACTTGATTTTATCTGGGTACTCTGCGTAAATAATGCTGAAATAAAACTCTATTTTTGAATTACCTTTATATACTTTGCTATTTTGGAAGAATTGCTTCTCATGAATAGTAAATTGGTTCATGCATCGCTTTAAAATTACATGCCGTTGAGTTGTTTGAAATGACTTTCATTTTCTTATGAGTAGATTGTTGTTTCGATATCCAGTTCGCAATTCCACCTTTACGTTTAAGGAAA
Source organism: Bacteroidales bacterium (assembly GCA_965230435.1). Classification (GTDB taxonomy): domain Bacteria; phylum Bacteroidota; class Bacteroidia; order Bacteroidales; family JBDKHP01; genus JBDKHP01. Next base: position 2,723,517 of record CBDDLB010000006.1, on the reverse strand, counting down.
ACAACTATACTCTTAGGCAATCTATAAGGATTAAGGCCAAGTGGTCGAAATTCGCAAAGGACAAGCTTAGTAAGCATGTAAATTTAATTCAATTCCTATGAATATTAGAAAGGTAGATAGGAACAAATAGTATATCAGATAATTGAAATGAATCATAGCAGATGAAAAGTGTTATAATTACAGGTGCAACAGGAATGGTTGGAGGTCTTGTTCTGAAAGAATGTTTGGCAGATACTTCAATAGAAAAAGTTACTTCTTTTGTTCGTAGGAAGAGTGGAATTTTACATGAAAAACTTAACGAACGTATTGTTGAGGATTTTACAGATTATTCTGCTTTCGAAGAAGAATTCAACAATGTTGATATTGCTTATTTCTGTATAGGAGTTTATACAGGTGCTGTACCACGGGAAGAGTTCAAGAAAATTACAGTAGATTACACTGTAGCTTTTGGAGACATGTTGAAACAGCATAGTCCAGAAGCTAATTTTTGTTTTTTGAGTGGAGCAGGAGCAGACAGAAAAGAAAAGAGCAGGATGATGTTTGCTCAGGACAAAGGAATAGCAGAGAACTATCTGTTGAAGACATTGAATCGTGTGTATATCTTCCGTCCAGGATATATTTACCCAGTTACCCCTCGTGTAGAACCTAATTTCACATATAAGCTTTCAAGAATGCTTTATCCTGTACTTAAGGTGCTTATGCCTAATGGGGTGATTACGTCAGAAGAATTGGCAAAGGCGATTGTTAAGACAGGTTTGAATGGAAATGAGAAGGATACGTTTGAGAATCCAGAAATAAAGAGAATTATTCAGGTGTAGAATTGAGTCTAGTAGAAGGGAATCTTTTTTCTGAGGATTTTATCAGGAATCTTGTGGTGATTATAAAGAGGATACTGAAAAAAAAGCCATAGAAAACAATGAACAGTACCCTAATCAAAAAAAAGGTTAGGGTACTGTTTCGATACGGAATTAAATATGAATTACTTCATCGTATGCAGCCGCAGCCGCTTCCATTATTGCTTCGGACATTGTTGGATGGGGATGTACCGATTTTATCATTTCCATTCCAGTTGTTTCTAATTTTCGGGCAACAACAAGTTCGGCAACCATTTCAGTAACGTTTGCCCCTATAAGGTGACCACCAAGAAGTTCACCGTATTTTGCATCGAAAATAAGTTTTACAAATCCATCTTTTGCTCCGGCAGCACTTGCTTTTCCTGATGCTGTAAATGGAAATTTTCCAACTTTGATTTCATGCCCTGCCTCTTTTGCCTGCTTTTCCGTCATGCCAACAGACGCAACTTCCGGTGTTGTGTAGGTACATGCTGGAATGTTCTTATAATCTACAGCTTGAGGATGGTGTCCCGCGATTTTTTCAACGCAAGTGATTCCTTCCGCAGAGGCTACGTGGGCTAATGCGGGGCCATGTACGATATCGCCAATGGCATAAACACCTTCTACGTTTGTGCGATAAAAATCGTCAACCTTGATACGGCCTTTTTCTGTTTCTACACCTAATTCTTCTAGCCCTAGGCCTTCAGTGTTCGGTATAATTCCAACGGCAGAAAGCACGATGTCGGCTTCGTGGACCTCTTCCCCTTTTTTTGTTTTGATGGTTACTTTGCATTTATCACCTGAAGTGTCAACTGAAAGTACTTCGGATTTTACCATCACGTTTATGCCTGCTTTTTTAAAAGAGCGGCCTAGTTGTTTCGAGACCTCTTCGTCCTCCAACGGAACTATATTGGGCATGAACTCGACAAGGGTTACTTTTGTGCCTATAGAGTTGTAGAAATAAGCAAATTCGCTACCAATAGCTCCAGAACCTACAACGATCATTGATTCAGGTTGTTTGTCGAGCGTCATCGCTTTTCTGTAGCCAATTATTTTCTCGCCATCTTGGGGCAGGGCCGGTAGTTCACGGGAACGTGCTCCTGTTGCAAGCAGGATGTGTTTTGCTTCAACAGTCTGTTGTTTTCCCTCACTATCCGTGACCTCTATCTTTCCTTTTCCGGCAAGCTTTCCTGTGCCGCTAATTGTTTGTATTTTGTTCTTCTTGAATAGGAACTGAATACCTTTACTCATCCCTTCTGCTACCGAACGACTACGTTTTACCATTGCATCGAAATCAGCTTTCACTTCGCCTTCTACAGATACTCCGTAGTCTGCGGCATGGTTTACATAGTCGAATACCTGAGCCGATTTTAGTAAAGACTTGGTTGGAATACAGCCCCAGTTAAGGCAGATACCGCCAAGCTCTGCACGTTCAACAACTGCTACATTCATTCCTAATTGGGAAGCTCTAATGGCTGCAACGTAGCCACCAGGACCACTTCCTATGACAACTAAATCGAAGTTCATTACGATATGTGGTTTTAAATTAATCAAAGAAATAAAACTCTTTTATTCCGAAAAGTTCACCCTTGCACTCCTTTGTGAATAAGTAACTTTGGTCTAAGTTTCTCTTTCATAGTGAGTTTGGAGGGTGTTGTTGTTTTCGGTACAATATAGCTAATGTAATGGTTTTACGGAATAAAAAAAATCTTCTATACTTTCAATTTGTAAGTGGTCTTTACGATAATGAAGTTCCGTTGGTCTTTAGGGGCGATTTAGATTGAAGGAAGAAATGGATTTTTGTTATAGAGCGCTTTTTTTTATTGTGGAACGTTGTTTGTCATTAGGTTGTACTAGCGGAACAATCAGCATGGAGTTCCAATAATTTGTGCCGTGTATATGCAATCGCTTCGAATTGTATATTCCGTTGAGAAAGCGTCAAAAAATGAAGTGGTATTTTAGTAGATTGAATTGGTTTTCTGTTCTACTGATGAATTAAAAGTTTTTAGGATCGCGTAAAATATTTACAATAGTTTTTTTTACATAAAAATCTTGTTATCAGTTCCATTGTAAATAGTAAGTGCGTTTGGTTGGTCTCTTAGTTGTTAAACCACTTGAATTTATTGTTGTATATTTTACCTTTATTTTTTGTTTTTAATATGCGAGCGCTTATCTTTGCTGCCTCTTAAGCTAAAATAGGTGTGAAATTAAATTATATTATATGATAAAAAACTACACAAATGAAAGGTTAGTATGATTAATTTATATTTAATAGTTTAATTTAGTCTTTAATTAAATTATTTGGATTTATTGCGAATTGATCCCAATCATTCCGTTTTAACAATTTGAAATTTGATAGCTACTCTTTTCGAATTTCAGAATCCCATTTTTTGTTTATAACTCCTCTCTATCAGTGAGAAAAGAGTGCTTATCTGCATTCTTTCGATTATTTGAGTTATCACCATGCAAAACCACTGATTAATTTCTTAATGTGTATTAAGAATTGTTCTTCAGTGAAAAAACAATTTAACCATCATGAAAACATCACCATTATTATTGGGCGCATTTGCGTTCTTTTTCAATGTCGGATTGTCCGATGTGCAGGCACAAATAGCAGACTTACAACCCAAAGAGGTAGAACCTAAGGGACATATAGCTGAAAATATGAGCAAACCTTATCGAAGTTTTGCTGAGTTTTCTGAAGGGAGTATGAATAAAGCTCCATATACAAATGCAGTTCTAAGGTCGCTGAAAAAGCATGCTAAGAAAGCAAGTTGGAAAAAAGAATTTTCGGCTATTAAGATTATTAGCAATAGTTGGCATGTTGTGCGTAGTGAGAAAACAGGTAAGGTTCTTTATAGGACTTTGGCAGCCTATTGTTTTGCAAAACGTTCCGATGGTCTGTGTAGTGTTACTCCAATTGTATTTAAGCAAAGGCACAATGGTACAACATTTATTTCGACTTTTATCCTACATGAATCTGATAATGAAGAAGTAGTTGTATGTAACTAGTTTTGTCGTGATGATAAAACTGTTTGAAAGTGGCGTATTATCTTGTTTGCTGTTGAGCAAATGGGATTTGCGCCACTTTTACGTTAAAGATGGGTGATGTTATTTGATGTGCTCCATTTTGATTATTAGCCTAGATTTGTTGCTTAATTGAATGAGTGGACTTGTAGGTGAATTGTATTTTGTAGTCTGATTTATTGATTAATATGAGTTTTGAGAGTGAGGTTTTTTGTTTGGTGTATGCAATTATATTTTTGAAACGGAGTTGTAGCATATGAAATAAAGCCATAATTTCGCAAGGTATGCAGATCTGTGAAATGAAAGGTTAAGAGTTTGAATTTTTGTGTACTGGAAAATATTTGTAGAGGAGTTTCATGAGATTTACGTGGTTGAATCCAAGAAAGTACAGTGTTTTTGTATTGAAGAAGAAGTAAATCAAGTTTCGTAATTTATGGACTCCTTACAGAGAAAGTTGTTTAAAATGATTCTTCTGAAAGTGAAGATGTTTAAAGTCAGATGATTTCTTACAATTAAAGCATATGAAATCTAAAGAAATAAAGCCTAGAGAAATACTGATAGTTCTTTTGTTCATATACGCCGTTTTAGCAGGGCTAATGTTTGTTTTTCCTAAAGAAGGGGTTAGTGTAACAGAGGATTTAAAATTTCAGTTTGTAAATAGTGAGGAGTTCTTTAACCATGAAAAAGTTGAACAAGCTGATATTTCCGGTATTCTGGCACAAAGCGAGGTGTTTAAGAAAGAGGAACATCATAAAGGGGAGGCTCCATTAGAGGATGCAGAAGAGGGGAAATCCGCTGAAGATAAGACTGCTAAACAGGATACGATAAAGCCGGTTCTTTTTAAACTTCAGTTTCCAGAAAATAACCCAAGTGTGTTGCATAAGTTCTGGAGGCGTATGGCTACCGCCCGTCGGAAAAAGAAACTGGTGAGAATAATGCACTATGGCGATTCTCAAATTGAAGCGGACAGGATTACAGGTTTTCTGAGGAATAAATTGCAGAAAGAGTTCGGCGGTTCTGGGCCTGGCTTGCGTTCGCTGAAGCAGGCTTTCGATTACAGATCGCCGGTGATACAGCAGAATGAGGGCAGTTGGTTTAGGTATGCAGCATACGGAAGGCGCGATACAACATTAATGCATAGGCGTTATGGTGTACTGACTTCTTTTGCCCGTTTTTCGCCGCATCAGAAGAAACCGTTTTTGGTAAAAAAGGAAGTGGAAAAAGCGGACAGTATCGTTCCTGATTCTTTGAAAAAACAGGTTGAGTGGGTTTTGCAGGAGGATACAACAAAGCTTACGAAAGAATATGAGGCTTCTTTTGGTATATCAAAATCGAGGATATCGTATTTCACGGCGCGTAAGTTCAAGAAAGCACGGTTGTTTTATGGTTATAATAGACGTCCTGTTTATTTGGAGGCTTACAATGATGAGACATTGAAGAGTCAGGATAGTTTGCCAGTTAGTAAGTCGCTTCAGGTGAAAAAGTGGAAGTTTGATGATTATACCAACAACTTCGTAATGAAATTCAAAGGGTATGATAGCCCTGATTTGTTTGCGCTGGCATTGGATGATAATAGTGGGATTGCTGTCGACAATATTGCTATGCGGGGTAGTTCTGGTACGGATTTCCGAAAGATTGATCAGGGCATAATGACGGATATGTTTGCCGAACTGAATGTTGGTATGTTGATCTTGCAGTTTGGTGGCAATGTAACGCCTTATTTAAAAGAGAACTACGCTTTCTATGAGAAAAACTTCTATAAACAACTATTGCGCTTGAAGAACTTGCTTCCTGGAGTTGCAATTATTGTGATCGGACCTGCTGATATGTCGAAGAAGGAGAAGGATCAGTACGTGTCTTATGAAAATATTCCTTTGATCCGAGATGCTTTAAGAAATGCAACCTTTAGGGCTGGTGGAGCTTTTTGGGATATGTACGAAGCAATGGGAGGAAAAAATTCTATGCCTAGCTGGGTGAACCACGATCCTCCGTTGGCATCGAAAGATTTCGTGCACTTTAACCCTAAAGGAGCACGGGTAATTGCAGAGATGTTTTACAAAGCATTTATTGAGGAGTATCGTCTGTATCAGAGACAGTCGGCGAAGAAATAAGGTTAGTAAAGCTGAAAAAATAACTTCGGTTTTCGTTGCACTGCGGTCGTCCAAATCCTCACGTACTCTAGTACGCTCCGGTATTGAACGCCTTGTGCGCCTTAACCGAAATTATTTTTTACACTTTACTTAGTATATTTCTTTCTCCTCAAGCACTATGTCATAATTAGATTGTGATCTTATTCTGGTGCTAAGTAGTTGGTTTTCATGTGGGAATACAGTCAAGATAAAAAGATCCAAGACCTTACTCAGTTTTAAATTGTAGATAAGATTTCCAATGATTGTTTGTTCTATGTTGGATAACTTCTAATTTAACGGGTAAGTTCAGGATCTAATAGCGGTTGTTTTTTGAGAGGGAATATTGTTGATAGTCAGCATTGGGTGTCTTCATACAAATTCTTGACTTTATGTAAAACAGATCTAATTCTCTGCAACTAATTATCCATACACATACGTAAGAGAGAATGATGGTACAGGGAAGGTAAATGTTTCTGTATCTGATTTTAAGTACATGGTGCTATTTGTTAGCGAAATAGAATGAATTTCAAACAATCACATGTGGTTTGAAGGGAGAGGAAGAGTTTAGAAAGCTTGATTGTTTGGTGTGTTGAAGGCGTATGCGAGGTAAGCACGTGATGCTATTTATGATGGAAAGCGTATCGCTAGTATTCTGTATGGTGACAAACCTAAATGTATCGTTCAGTATTAGCACACCTACTTATTTTATTTATAGGAGAACAAAATCAAATTCAACAATGAGATTTATTTCAATATTCCTACTTCTTTTGGGGTTGGGAGTTGAGCTTCATGCTCAGGAGATAGCAGAAGACCTGCCTGAATACCCATTTATCAAGTATCAAAGAAATCATATTGAGTTTAAGGGAGATAGTATTAACTATCAGCGATTGTATCGCAAGTTGGATTCTATGATCCTTGTTGGTGAGGGAAAAATTAATGTGGTGCATATGGGCGGATCGCATATTCAGGCTGGAGTACTATCGTCTCATTTTGCAAGACGTTTGCAGACATTTTTTCCAGGGCTGAAAGGCAGTCGAGGGTTTGTTTTTCCGTATCGGATTGCCCGAACGAATAACCCAAGAAGTTATCGGTCGTCGTTTTCAGGAAAGTGGACGAGCTGCCGGAGCACGCAGAGAAAAAAAGTTTGTGAGTTGGGGTTGTCTGGTATTTCTGGCACAACGGAAACTTCCGGTGCTTCTGTCACGATTACGCCTTCTACAAAAAGTGGTGCGCTGAATTATCAGTTTTCGAAAGTTAGGGTTTTTCACAAGGCAGGTAGAGATCAGTTTAGTGTGGATTTTTTTCCTCGATCGAGTGTTGTAAGTACAAAAACGGATACTCTTAAAGGGATAACTTATATTCAATTGCATAAGCCTACCGATACGCTGAAGCTTAAGTTTGTGTCGAAGAACAGTCAGCAGAAGAGGTTTGTATTGCATGGTATTACATTGGAAAATGAAAATCCTGGTTTCACCTATTATCCGATTGGTGTAAATGGAACTACGATTCCTTCGTATTTGAAAACTCAGCTTTTTGATGAGCATTTGCATGAGATTGCTCCTGATTGGGTGATTCTTACGCTTGGAACGAATGATGCATACGGAAGACATTTTGATCCTGCCCGTTATAAAGATCACTATAGACAGTTGTTGGACAGAATACAGAAGGCTGCGCCTAATGCCGTGGTTTTGTTGACTGTTCCGAACGATAGTTATTTGTACAGAAGGTATCCGAATAAGAATACTGCTAAGACTGCACAGGTTATTGCGGAATTGAGTAAAGAGTATGGTGTGGCAATGTGGAATTTTTATGAAATAATGGGAGGCCTGAATTCTGTTGCTGAGTGGCAACAATATAGGCTGGCTAAGAGGGATAAGATTCACTTTACGCCAGAGGGATATAAGCTTCAGGCTGACCTGCTGTTTGCTGCTTTTGTTAGTAGTTATGAGCGGTATCATTTGGCTATGTCGGAGCAGGGGGTGCGATTGGATTCTAATAAATGAATAATTGATTAATGGAATAATTGAATCAACAGGTATTCGGTAATATAAGCAGCATCTAAAGACGTAAGGCATGTTAAAAAAATAATTAGCCAAAGGCGCACAAGGCGGCTAAACCGGAGCGTACTTTTCGTACGTGAGGATTTGGCCGTCCGCAGTGGAACGAATGGATAGTTATTTTTTTTGATTTGCCTAAAAACACTTTCATGGTGTGTATAAGCTACAGGCTAAAAGCTTGTGCTACATGTAGCGCAGGCTTTTAGCCTGTAGCTTTTTATGGAATTACGAACTTAATTAACGCGTAAGCTCATTCAGTTATTCGTTTATTCAATGATTCTATTATTGCTAATGTTTTATAATGGGTTGTCGTTTTAGGCTAGTCGCGATTGTAGCGGAAAACCCACAGCAACGTGGGCTAGTGAAGCACGGTGCGGCGGCTATGGAGCGACGAGCGGAATAGACCGCCACGCCGATGCTGAACAGCCCACGGGGCGAGGATTTGTAGCGGAAAGCGCGCTGCCCGTTCGGTTGAGGTAGAATGTTTTACTCCTAAATATTATTTCAAAAATATTAATCGTAAACTGTTGAAAATGAAAAGTCCTGAGATAGAGGTCGGTATTATGTCTGAGCCTGTGATTGAGTTTGGTATTGAAGGAAAATATAAATGTGTTGAGGTTGATGGTTTTGTTGATGGACGGTTTGTGGCGCGTTTGCAAGATGGTGGAATTTGTGTAGAAGGGGAGGCGGTGAATGTGCGGGCTGAGGAGTTTGTTTTTTTGCCGAATGTGCTTGAGCAGGATTGTTTTTGTTTGAAAGGGGTTACGATCGGTGTTGATTTTCATTGGGAGCAGAAGGAGGAACAGAAGTTTCAGGGTGCTTTGAAGTTGATGGTGCGCGGTGGTAAGATTGTGGCTGTGAATGTGCTTCCTGTGGAGAATTATTTGGTGAGTGTGATTTCTTCGGAGATGCGGGCTGATAGTTCGCCGGCGTTGTTGAAGGCTCATGCGGTTATTTCGCGGTCGTGGCTGTTGGCGCAGGTGCGTAAGCAAAAGGGACTGGAGGGTGCTGGAACAGAGTATCAGAGCAGGTTTGAAACGGAGACGGAATATACGCAGTGGTGGGATCGGGAGGATCATGCTGATTTTCATGTTTGTGCTGATGATCATTGTCAGCGGTATCAGGGAATTACAAGGGCTGAGAATCCGAATGTGGCGGAGGCTGTCAGGGAAACGTCGGGTGTGGTGCTGATGTATGATGGGCAGATTGCTGATGCGCGTTTTTCGAAGTGCTGTGGAGGTGTGTCTGAGCTGTTTGAGAATTGTTGGGAGCCTGTGCATCATGATTATTTGGCGAAGGTGGTGGATAATGTGGCCGCGCCTGTGGGATATGAAATGGGGCTTGAGGTGGAGCGTAATGCGGACAAGTGGTTGCGGGAGTCGCCTGATGCTTTTTGTAATACTAAGGATGCTGTGGTTCTGAAACAGGTGCTGAATGATTATGATTTGGAGGCTAAGGATTTTTATCGCTGGAAGGTGGAGTATTCGCGTGGGGAGCTGTCTGAGCTTATCGGACGCCGTTCTGGGAAGGATTTTGGTGAGATTGTGGATTTGATACCTGTGGAGCGTGGGGCTTCGGGGCGATTGATGAGGTTGAAGGTGGTGGGTACGAAATTGTCTTTGACGATAGGAAAGGAGCTGCTTATCCGCCGTTGGTTGAGTGAATCGCATTTGTACAGTTCGGCCTTTGTGATTGATAAAGTTGGTGATGCTGATGGTCTGCCTGAGAAATTTGTGCTTTCTGGTGGTGGCTGGGGACATGGCGTGGGGTTGTGTCAGATTGGTGCTGCTGTTATGGGACATCGGGGGTATTCTTATCAGGAGATTTTGGGGCATTATTTTCGGGGGGCTGGGCTTTCTAAGGAGTATTGATGAATTATTAATTGGCTGGCGAGTGAGCGTTATGTTTGGCATAATTGAAATCAGTTTCGAGAGCTGATTGTAATTGAATTGTTTGTTAATGCTGATTGACAAACGAATTTTACAGTAGAAATGAACATCTTTAAGAAGATATTCGGAAGAAAAAGAGGAAGTAGTCTGATGAGTCAAACTGAGCAGAAATTCAATAACCCAGATTTTGATGAGTACGATGAGTTTGAAGACATAAACTCATTTTTTGGTTATGTACTAAATTCTGATTTTGAGGTTGCCTATGAAGCCGCAAAGGCAATTCATAGGTTATTTAATACGGTAACATTATTTAAAAATAAACACCTTTACGAGGTATTTAGATATCTTAAAATAAAAAAAGCAGACGTCCAGCGGTTTGATCGTTTTGATTTAGAGATTAATATTACTCTTTTGTGTATTGCATCATTGAATGGAAATGGTTACGCTAGAGAGGCGGCGCTTGATCGGTTAGGAGAAATAAAGACACAGAAAACTATTCCATTTATTTTATTTAGACTTGCAGATTGGGTTGTACCTATAAGAAAAAAGGCGGAAGTGTTTTTTGAGAGTTTCGTTACTCAAGAGAACGTTCTCTATTTCATTCAAAATTACAAATTGATAAACTGGTTGTTACAAGTTAAGAGAACCGATTTATCAGGTTTAGTTGATACAATCACGGATTTGTTAACATCAAATCAGCTATCGCAGGGGGATATTGATCAACTTTTAGATGGCGAAAGGTTTCTTTATTTTATGGCATTTGCAAAGCAAAAGAAACTGAACAATGACTTAGTTTCGTTGATGCTGAATGATAAATATTACTTGATTCGAATTCTTGTTATTAAAAATCTTGATGTAGCACAGGATGTCAGAAGTATCCTTTCCACCTTACTTAAGGACAAATTTCAGAAAGTAAGGCAGGGGGCTGTAAAACAAATTTACAATCGGAATATTGAAGAATATAAAGAGTTCTTGCTTGAATTAATTTTTGATGTTTCACCTTCGGTTAGATATGACTCTAGAAGACTGTTGGATAAAATTAGCAAGCTAGACTATAAGAAGCTTTATGATAATGAATTAAAAAGGAATACTAATATAGTAGGCTCAATTTTAGGGTTGTCAGAGGTTTCTGATAAATCAGATATTGAAACGGTTAAGCCATTTTTAGAATCAGATAGGGTAAGAGTGAAATCGGCTGCTTTATATGGAATCTATAATCTTAGTCCAGACTTAGCTTCGGATATTGCATATTCTGTAATTGGTGACAACAGTCCAGTGAATACAAAAAAGGTTGCAGAATTTATATTGTCAAGGCAAGGTGTTGACTACTCAATACTTCGTCGCTTATATGACACAACAGACGCTACGGGCAAGAAAGTAATTCTACGGCTGTTTAACCGTTTCAGTGGTTGGTCTGTTGCTGGTGATTTTCTAAAAACATTGACTGAAAATGATGAAACGCTAAGCCTAATGGCAAGAACATTCTTAGAGCAATGGAATTTGTATACGATAAGCTTGGCAACAAATCAAAAACCTGAGGATAAGGATTACGTTCTGACTTGGTATTATAGAGCTGAAGAAATGAGGTTGCAACCTCCTTCAAACATACCATTTATATTTGGAGAGAGGTGAAAGGGAGGCGATACAATAAGCAAAAGTGTCCGCAAAACAAGTGAGGATTAATCAGATTAGGGTTTCAATTAGTTGATTGCTAAATGCCCCTAACTTTACTACTATATAACAAAGTTTGATTTCGTGAAATCATGCCTACTACTGTGCATATATAATATGCGGGAAAAACTGTCTTTTCTTAAAAACTCTGTTTATGAATAATAAAACACGCTCGCCTTGGGCCTGGGTTCCATCGCTTTATTTTGCCGAGGGGATTCCTTACATCGTTGTGATGACTCTTTCTGTGATTTTTTACAAGCGCATGGGGATATCGAACACAGATATTGCCCTTTATACAAGTTGGCTTTATTTGCCGTGGGTGATAAAACCGCTTTGGAGTCCTGTTGTGGATCTGCTGAAAACGAAACGGTGGTGGATTGTGATTATGCAGCTTGTGATTGGTGCTGGACTGGCGGGTGTGGCTTTTACTGTTCCTGTTCCTGCTTTTTTTCAGTATACTTTGGCGTTTTTCTGGTTGTTGGCTTTTTCTTCTGCTACGCACGATATTGCTGCCGATGGGTTTTATTTGTTGGGGCTGTCTAGTGGCGATCAGGCTTATTTTGTGGGAATCCGTAGTACGTTCTATCGTTTTGCGATGCTGACGGGGCAGGGGCTGTTGGTTATTCTTGCTGGTTATCTTGAGAGTGAAACGGGTCTGAAGCCTGTACGTGTTGAGGTAGTGTCGAAGAACATTCCGGCGCAGGAGGCTGTTTTTACTCCCTTTGCAGTTCAGAGGCTTATTGTGAAAGATGAAGCTTATTTTGCTGCGCAAAAAGTTGTTGAGGTATCTACAGAAAATATCAGTTCGGCAAAAGTTAAGGCTTTACAGCAGCAGGTGGAAGATTGGAATATTAAGCATGGTTTTTATTCAGTAGAAAAAGCACTTGCAACAAAGGAAAAAGAGCCGAGTTGGTGGAGTAAGAGTGTGGCAGAACCGTTGGATGCTTATCTGAAAAGTAAGTTTCGGCAAAAGGTGGTTGAGAAAACTGACAAGAGCGGCAATTTAGGTTTTATTGCAATTCAACTTTCACAGGAACCAGCAGAGGGTGAAAAGGTGGTGTTGAATTTTGGTTATGAGAAAGGTGACAAAAGTATTCAGCTGGCCAAGACTTATCGCTATGAGTTTAGTGGTGAGAACTGGCAATATCCGGCTTTTGCCATTGTGAAGCTCGATCCGAAATTGAAAATTCAGTCTACAGCTACTTTCGTAGGGCGGTCTGGAAACATTGTTTTGGCATGGTCGATTGTGTTTTTCTGTATGGCCTTGCTGTTTGTGTTGTTTGCTGTTTATCATCGTTTTGCTTTGCCTAAAGTTGAGGAAGTAAAGGAGGAGGAGCGCGAACAGGTTGGTTTTGTGAGTGAATTTCTGAATACATTTGTAAGTTTTTTTCAGAAGAAAGGGATTTTGACGAGCATAGTCTTTTTGCTTGTGTACCGTTTGGCTGAGTCGCAGATTGTGAAGATGGCTTCGCCGTTTTTGCTCGATGCTCATGAGGCTGGAGGTTTGGGGCTTGCAACGGGTGATCTTGGCTTGGTCTATGGAACTGTGGGCATGATCGCACTTACCGTCGGGGGAATTCTGGGCGGGATTCTGGCCTCGCGCAACGGCCTTAAATACTGGATCTGGTGGATGGCACTGGCTATAAATCTTCCGAATGCTGTTTATCTGCTTCTTGCTGTTTTTACTCCTAGTTCGCTTCTGTACATCAGTGCGGCTGTTGCTGTTGAACAGTTTGGCTATGGTTTTGGTTTTACGGCTTATATGCTCTACATGATTTATATCTCGGAAGGTGAGCATAAAACGGCTCATTTCGCTATCACAACTGGCTTCATGGCGCTGGGTATGATGATTCCGGGGATGATCAGTGGTTGGTTGCAGGAAATTATAGGGTATCAGAATTTCTTTGTTTGGGTGCTGATCTGTACTGTTCCTGGATTTTTGATTATCCCTTTTTTGAGGATTGATCGTGAGTTTGGGATGAAGAAAAGTGAAGAGGATGATAAATAAGCACCTACTTAGCATGTTGGGGACTTTTGCGGTTTTGAGCTTGGGACTGAACTTCTTCCCCAAGAGAGACTATGTTGAGACGATAGATGCAGTGAGCTTCAAGATGGTTTATATAAAAGGAATTACTTTCATGATGGGGAGTAATGTTTTGGGTGATCAATATGAGCAGCCAGAACATCCTGTTACGTTGTCGGACTTCTATATTGCAGAAACAGAAGTTACTCAGGCTTTGTACACAGCAGTAATGGGAAAGAACCCTAGCATGTTTAAAGGAGATGAGCGGCCTGTGGAAAATGTAAGTTGGGATGATGCTCAGGTGTTTGTTAAGAAACTGAACGAACTGACAGGCAAGAAATATTCATTGCCAACAGAAGCTCAGTGGGAGTATGCTGCTCGGGCGAATGAGAATTATAAGTATGCTGGCAGCGATAGTGTTGCAAAGGTGGCTTGGTATCATGCGATTTCGGATAAAATGACTCATCCTGTAAAAACAAAAGCTCCGAACGGATTTGGTCTGTATGATATGACGGGCAATGTGTTGGAGTGGTGCGAGGATTACTATAGTGAAACTTTTTATCAGGAAAGTGATGGAGCGAAAGATCCTGTTTGTAAAACAAAAGCAGAATATAGAGTTTTGAGAGGGGGATCTTGGAATAATAGTGCAGAGGATTGCTTAACAATTGATCGCTTTGGGAATTTTCAGAATATTGAATTTGATGTTAATGGAATTCGGCTTGTGCATTCTGTTGAATAGTATAGTTTTTTGATAAGCTAACCAGAAAGATTTCAGAACTTTCTGGTTAGTAGCGTGTATGAATTTATTTCGATTAATTTAGGAGTGAAATTCCTTTAAACCATCAATAGGCTTAATCAAAATCCGCCCAAGCTGTAAACCCCGATCCTCAAACACTTCTTCAAGAAAATCAGAATATAAAGAAGCAATAGAACCAACGAAACAAACTGGATATTCATTTACATTATTATAACGTTCAATATTCTTGCTCAAGAAAGCTTCGAATCCACTTTTTATCAGAGATTTGATGTAGGGGTGCTGTTTGTTTTCGTAGAAGAACTTGGAGAAAGAAGCCAGATAGCGGTTCGGAGATTTTTCTTTATAAACAGCCTTTAGCACTTTAGGCCATTCAAGTTGAAGTTCCGATGCTATTTTTTCGTGAAGGTCTTTGGGAATGCCCCGTTTGAAGTAATCGTTTAAGAAAGTTTTACCAAGATAGGCTCCACTTCCTTCGTCACCAAGAAGATAGCCAAGAGGTGGTATTTTATCAACAATTTTTCCCTCAATGAACTGACAGGAATTGGCGCCAGTGCCAAGAATACACGCAATGCCGTTTTGCTTGCCAAGCAATGCCCGTGCAGCTCCCAACATATCGTCTTCAATTTGTACTGCGGAATTTGGAAGTAAAGTTTTCAGGGCGTTGGAGACGGTGTGGTCAGTTTCACCTTTTATGCAGCCTGCTCCGTAGAAGTGAACTTGTTCAATTCCTGAGTGGGGTAGTGTACTGAACTGTTCGTTCAGAGCTTGCTTTATTTCTTCTGTGTCGTGAAAGAATGGGTTTATGCCAGCGGTTTCAAAGTTTTTTATGGTTTGGCCTGATTGTATCAGTAGCCAGTCTGTTTTTGTTGAGCCACTATCTGCTATTAAAATCATTTTTGAGTGCTTTAATTTGCTTGTGTTTGCAAATGTAAGCTAATTGTGTTTTGAAGAGGAGAGTGGTGCAATGTCAAATAGTGGTGATCTCCATGCCAAACTATTGACATGGAGAGTTTTATTTGAGGTTATTTGTTTTGTTTCAGTGTGGAAATCTCTTTTTCTAGTTTTTCCATTTTTTTGTTTTGCTCAATTAAGTATAGTGTTAGCTCTTCTATTTTTTGAAGCAATTTGGCATTCATATCTCCTAAGCTGATACCGTTTTCAATTACTTCTTTTTCGTTTGGAATTTCTGGAAGATGTTTGTTTTTGTTTATATAGTTCTCTACCTCAGTAAGAGGTCTCAGGTTATAATCTTCCTCGAAAACGAAATCAGACCAGCCGTTTATTTCTACCATTATTTCCCGTGCTCCAACAGAACCTTCAACAGCAAGTTTGTGTTTGCCAGTTGTTTTTGTGCCAATGCCAACGCTGCCGTTGCTGTTAATGGTCATTTTATCGCTCGCTCCGTTTTCATCAATAGTTCTAAAAACAGCGATGGCTCCAGTTTTTGCTCCAAAATGTAAGGTCTGGCTACCATAAATTTCATTGTTATCGAAGATGAGGGAGTTTGTTCCATCACCTATTTTCAGAGAACTGTTAGCAGGAGTCCATTTTCCTCCAATGGTTGCTGTTTGTTTTACTTCCAATACAGCTTCAGGGCTTGCAAGACCAATACCTACCTTTCCGTTTCCTTTGATCACCATTTTGTCACTACTCCCATTTTCATCCACAGTCCTGAACACTGCAATCGATCCTGATTTTGATCCAAAATGTAAGGTCTGGCTACCATAAATTTCATTGTTATCGAAGATGAGGGAGTTTGTTCCATCACCTATTTTCAGAGAACTGTTAGCAGGAGTCCATTTTCCTCCAATGGTTGCTGTTTGTTTTACTTCCAATACAGCTTCAGGGCTTGCAAGACCAATACCTACCTTTCCGTTTCCTTTGATCACCATTTTGTCACTACTCCCATTTTCATCCACAGTCCTGAACACTGCAATCGATCCTGATTTTGATCCAAAATGTAAGGTCCGGCTACCATAAATTTCATTGTTATCGAAGATGAGGGAGTTTGTTCCATCACCTATTTTCAGAGAACTGTTAGCAGGAGTCCATTTTCCTCCTATGGTTGCTGTTTGTTTTACTTCCAGTACTGCTTCAGGGTTTGCAAGGCCAATACCAACCTTTCCGTTTCCTTTGATCACCATTTTGTCACTACTCCCATTTTCATCCACAGTCCTGAACACTGCAATCGATCCTGATTTTGATCCAAAATGTAAAGTCTGGCTACCATAAATTTCATTGTTATCGAAGATGAGGGAGTTTGTTCCATCACCTATTTTTAGACAACTGTTAGCTGGGATCCATTTTCCTCCAATGGTTCCAGAATTTCTTATTTCCAGCTTAGCTTCAGGGTTTGTTAAGCCAATGCCAACTTTGTTGGTTGTTGTAATTTTTCCAGACTGAGTTGTGTTCCATTGAGCAAAAATTGAAATATTGCATAGGAGCAAGAATGAAGAGAGAATTAATTTTTTCATTTTGGATGTTTATTCTAAAGATTAAAAAATGCACTACATGAGTAAGTGCAGCACTTGATCTAACTATTGAAAGTTTGGTTTAAATTTATTGTTGAAATCAGTTTGCAACGTAGCAGTATACTAAAGTAGTGTCGTTATTTGAGACAAAATGAGTAAGTGGTGGATTCAATTTATGTTTTGTTAGCGAGAGGTGTTCATTTTTAAGATGAAGTTTCGAAATTAAATAGGTTCATAGCTTTGATTCATTGAGATATACTAAATAGATGGCAATAGGGTATTGGAGTGCGTTCATAATTCAAAATTATAGTCATTTTTCTATTGGTACAAATTTTATATGATTTTCTATTGTTAACTTATTATTAATAAATATTATAAAGAGTTGTAAAATGTCTTTTAAATTTTATTTAACTGTTGAGTAAGATTAACTTCTTGCTGTTTATCAATTTCGCGATAGCAATGTAAGTGTCTTTCATTTTTACTATACCCATTTTATAGATGATTGTGGTGTTATTACTGAGTACCATAACTTATCAGAAAATTTCTTTATATGAAGTATTTTATGTGAGTTTTAGAGGGGAAAGTTAATAGGTTGCCTTGATGTACTTTCTTATCTTCGTTGAGAATAGCATTATTTTAGGTTGATGCGAAGAACAAAACCGAGTCTACATAACAATTGGAAATGAAAGCAAAACAGATAGTTCTGTCGTGTACGGCAATCATATGGCTTTTGCTGTTGGGCGATTATACCTTAGCCCAAAGCGGAAAAATAACCAAAGCAGCATTAAGAAAATCAGTAAACCTTTTCTTAACTCAGTGGGTAAATACGGATAATTTTCCTGAAGGGTATAATTATCACCACTATCATGGAAAAGATTCGGTAGAGCTGAAATCGCTCAGTTACGATCCTGCTCGTAAGATGTTGAGGGTTTATTTCAATAAAAGCTTGGCTGAAAAACCTTTCCGCTCAGAGACTGTTCTTAGTTTTAAATCGAAACTAAAGGAATACTTACCGAAGAGCTTGGCCGATTATAAGCTTCATCTATTTACGAACAAAAAGACTATTGATCAACTCGTTCCAAACTACTACAGGAAAGAACGATTGCACTATGACAGGAGACGCTTGCCTTCTGCAAAAAAGCTGAGACCCAAACGGCGGAATATTGTGGACAGAAAGCGGAGCTACAATATCAGTGCAGGGTTACAAAGCTCGAATATTGCTTTGTGGAACAGTCATGGCTGGTATTACGAGCAAGGTTTGGATAGATGGGAATGGCAAAGAGCCCGTCTTTTTACTACAGTCGAGGATTTGTTGCCAACTAGTTTCGTTGTGCCTTTTTTGATGCCAATGCTTGAAAACGCTGGAGCAACCGTTTTTTCTCCGCGTGAACGCGATTTGCAGAAATTGGAAGTGATTGTAGATAATGATAGTGGAGGAGTTGGAGAAATGGTTTTTTCAAAAAGCTCAATGCGTAGTAAGGCGAATTCTGGTTTTGCAGTCGGGAAGCCGCCTTACGTTAACACAAACCCATTTCGGCAAGGAACTTATTTAACTTCTTCTGATAGCATTATGTATTATCCTGAATTTCAAGAAAAGGGAGAGTACGGCGTGTATGTATCTTATGGAAAAGGTTTTGGCAAAGCACTTTATCAAGTGTTTTATTCAGGTGGAAAAGCTGAGTTTGTGGTTGATCAGACGGCAGGTTTTGGAACTTGGGTTTATTTAGGGCGTTTTCTGTTCGAAAAAGGAAAAGGAGCTAAAGTGGTCGTTAAGCAGGCTGATGGAGCAAAGCATAAATTAACAGCAGATGCAATTCGCTTTGGCGGGGGCATGGGCGTAATAAGCCGCAACGGATTGACGAGCGAGCGACCTAAATATTTGGAAGCCGCCCGATATTTCATGCAATATACAGGTGCACCAGATTCGTTGGTGTGGAAACTGAAAGAAGGAAAGCACGATTATGCCGAAGATTACCAAGGACGCGGAGAATGGGTAAACTGGCTGATGGGCACTCCTTTTGGCCCAACCGACGGGCGAAAAACCAAAGGTCTGAATATTCCTATAGACTTATCATTTGCTTTTCATACAGATGCAGGTCAGTTGACTAATGATAGTATAGTTGGTAGCCTCACGATTTATTCTACCAAAAACGACAAAGGCTTTTTTCCTGATGGGCAGTCGAAATATGCATCGCGCGATCTGGCAGACATTGTTCAGTCACAGGTAGTCGATGATATTAATAAGAAGTACAAAGCCAATTGGACACGCCGTGGAATGTGGAACAAAGGATATAGTGAGGCATATCGTCCGAATGTGCCAACGATGTTGCTGGAACTGCTTTCGCACCAAAACCTGAACGATATACGATATGCGCTGCACCCACAGTTCCGTTTCGATGTGTCGCGTTCGGTTTATAAAGGTATCCTGCGCTTTTTGGCTACGCAATACAACTATAAATATGTGGTGCAGCCACTTCCTGTCGATCATTTGCATGCAAAGTTCACGGGCGATAGTTCGGTTATGCTGAAATGGCAGCCTGTCGTTGACCCGATCGAAGAAACTGCCGTGCCAACTCACTATGTAGTATATCAGCGAGTAGGAGATGCGGGTTTCGACTCGGGGCGTTTGGTGGACAAACCGGAATTGGAAATTACAGGACTGGAAAAAGGAAAACTTTACAGCTATAAAGTGACTGCTGTAAATGCGGGTGGCGAGAGTTTTCCATCTGAGGTTTTATCGCTTGGCATGTCCGAAAAGGCAGCGAAAACAGTATTGGTTGTAAATGGTTTCGACCGTGTTGATGCTCCGAATATTTTTGACGCAGATTCTTTATCTGGCATACATTTCTATCTTGACAATGGAGTGGCATATCATCAAGACATTGGCACAGTAGGGGCGCAGTACGATTTCGACCGTAAGTCGCCTTGGCTCGACGATGATAGTCCGGGACACGGAGCTAGTTATGCCGACTTGGAGACTAACGTTTTTATGGGAAACACCTTCGATTTTGCAAAAGTGCATGGAAAAGCAATCATGGCAGCTGGTTTCAGTTTTATTTCGTCTAGCGACGAGGCGGTAGAGTCTGGATTAGTAAAACTGTCTGATTATCCTATTTTGGATTTGTTGTATGGCGAAGAGAAAGCTAGCCATTTGCCGGGGAACGATACTACTGAGTTCTTTTCGATTTATACTCCTGAAATGTTGAGTGCTTTGGAAGCCTACACAAAGCAAGGCGGTAACATTCTTATTTCTGGAGCTAACATTGGGACAGATATTGGCAAGGATAAAGCACTGATAAAGCGAGTTGGTAAGTTGCTGAAATTCAAATGGAGAACCGATCATGCCGCCAAGAAGGGCTACGTATATAGCAGAAATGTTTATGTGAAATTTACAGGTAAGTATGAAACTAACTTGATACAAGAGCGTTATGCTGCGGAATCGCCAGATGCCATTGAGCCTTTTAATGCCAGTGCTAAAACAGCATTTCGTTATAAAGAAAATAATATGAGTGCTGGGGTGATTTATAAAGGGAAATATTCTGTGGTTGCTTTTGGTTTCCCTTTGGAATGTATTACTGAAGAGGTGCTTTTGAATGATCTATTTAATCAAATTTTTAAGAAAGTTTTAAAATAGATAAGTTATTGAATTATATATTTATAAGGGTTTTATTTTGAATTATAAGTAGCCAAAACTGCTTCTTTTTTATTATATTTGGCTATAT
This sequence comes from Bacteroidales bacterium, assembly GCA_965230435.1. Lineage (GTDB taxonomy): Bacteria > Bacteroidota > Bacteroidia > Bacteroidales > JBDKHP01 > JBDKHP01. Next base: position 2,702,938 of record CBDDLB010000006.1, on the reverse strand, counting down.
ATAAGTAGGTGTGCTAATATAAGCGACACTTTTCGATTTGTCACTATGCTGAATATTAGTATGATGCCTTCCCAAATAAATAGCGCCACGTGTTTTAATCTCAAATTTATGAGTGGTTTTGTAGGTCGGGAAAAGGAAGCGGGGATATTACAAGCAGCTTTGACCACTGATCGGTCGGAACTGATTGTTGTGTATGGCAGAAGACGTGTCGGTAAAACATTTTTGGTTAGAGAAGTATATAAGAAACACATATTTTTCGAATTCTCGGGAATGTACAAAGCTTCGCTGAAAGATCAGTTGAAGAATTTTCACCTGACCTTGTCTGATAAATATCCCGATACGAAACAACCGGACGATTGGACAGAAGCTTTTCGTATATTGGGGCAATGCTTAACAAAATCGCGTAGCCGTAAGAAGAAAGTGGTTTTTATAGATGAATTTCCTTGGCTGGACACCCGACGGTCGAAGTTTTTGGCTGCTTTTGGTTATTTCTGGAACAGCTTTGCTGGTAAACGTAACGATTTGGTTGTTGTACTTTGCGGTTCGGCTGCTTCTTATATGATTCAGAATATCATTAAAAGTAAAGGAGGTTTGCACAATCGCTTAACTCATAGGATTAGGCTACTGCCTTTTACTCTTAATGAGACCGAGCAGTTGTTAAAACGCAACCACATAAAACTATCCCGCTACGATATTCTACAGCTTTATATGGCGATTGGGGGCATTCCGCATTATCTGGAGAGGATAGAAACTGGTGAAAGTGTAGCTCAGGCAATAGATAGGCTTTGTTTTCAGAAAGATGGTTTTTTGCGTGCAGAGTTTAACAATGTGTTTGCTTCGTTATTTGATTTTTACGATAATCACGAAGCCATTGTCAGATCGCTGGCAAAAGTAAGGAAAGGACTCACACGCAACGAAATACTAAATGCCAGCAAAATAACTTCTGGTGGTACACTCTCGAAGACTCTGGAAGAATTGGAAGAGTCAGGTTTTATTGAAAAGTATACTCCTTATCGGGGAGTAAAAGATTCAGTTTACCGTTTGGCAGATGAATATTCGATGTTCTACCTTAAATTTATTGAAAAAACAAAGCCCTCGAATAATGCAATTTGGCAGAAAATTCAAGGTCAGCAGGCATATAAGATCTGGTCGGGTTTTAGTTTCGAGACGATCTGTATGAAACACATCGAACAAATTAAAGAAGGCCTTAAGATAGCAGGAGTTCACACGGAACACGGCAGTTGGATAGATAAGAAAGGGGAGCGAGGTGTACAGATCGACCTGTTGATAGACCGCGCCGACCAAGTTGTAAACCTATGCGAAATGAAGTTTTATAATACGGAGTTCGTACTGGATAAAAAATACGCTATGGAAATAGCACAGAAAGTTAATATCTTCTCCGAAGCAACGAAAACGAAAAAAAGTGTATTCGTAACATTCATAACTACTTATGGACTTAAACAGAACCAATATAGTAAGCAGTTTGTACAAAACGATTTAACTATGGATGCCTTGTTTTTAAATTTATAAGTAGCCAAAACTATGTTTTATTATGCAGTTTTGGCTACTTATAAGAGTCTTGTTTTTAGTGTTAATCCTTGAATATTAGATAAATATTATGCTCGATAAAGATTCGAAAAAGGTGTTTGCTTTTATACCTAATACAATACCTACAGAGGTGAAATCTCTAGTTGCAGACCTACAGGCAGATAAACTTGTTGCAAAAATCTTTCTAAGCAACGAGGTTGCAGATGACTTCGATAATGTAGAATCATTCGATTTTTCGCAGTTGGCAAGCACTGCAACAGTAAGGCGCATTGCAGAAGCCACAGAGGGTGCGGATTATATACTATTATTTACCAAAGAAACTCCGGTTACTTTGGGGCAGTTCGCAGTTGAGCGTATGATGTCTGTGGCAGAGGCAGTAGAAGCTGGAAAGGTATATGCAGATTATTTGGAAATAAAAGATGGTAAGGGATCCGCTCACCCTGTTATCGGTTATCAAGAAGGAAGTTTACGCGACGATTTCGATTTTGGCCCAGTGGTTTTATATAATGCAAAAGCATTTGTAGAGGCTGTTTCGTCTATGAAGCAGGAGTTTTCGTATGCTGCGCTTTATTATTTGCGTTTGAAAGTTTCGCAGAAACACGACCTGTTTCACCTTTCGGAATTTATGTACACAATCGAAGAGTCGGATTTGAGGAAAAGTGGCCAGAAGATATTCGACTACGTAGATCCGAAGAACCGTCAGGTGCAAATAGAAATGGAACAGGCCGTTACAGAACACCTGAAAGATGTTGGCGCTTACCTAGAACCAAAGTTTCAAGAGGTACAGTTTGCAGAAGAGGCTTTTGCTAAGAAAGCATCGGTGATTATTCCAGTGCGTAACCGCGAGAAAACCATCGGCGATGCAATCGAATCGGTATTGAGCCAAAAGACAGACTTCGATTTCAATCTGATTGTTGTCGATAACCATTCGTCAGACAAAACCAGTGATATCGTTAAAGCAGCAGTGAAGAAGGATGACAGGGTGTTACATATTGTACCAAACCGAAAAGACCTGGGTATTGGCGGTTGCTGGAATTACGGAGTGCATCATCAGGCCTGTGGAATGTTTGCTGTTCAGTTAGATAGCGATGACCTTTATAGCAGTAAAAATACACTTCAGAAGATTGTGGATTCTTTTTATGCTGAAAAATGCGCGATGGTGGTAGGAACTTATCGGTTGGTTAATTTCAGATTAGAGGAGATACCTCCTGGTATTATCGATCACAAAGAATGGACTCCTGATAATGGACGCAACAATGCTTTGCGCATCAATGGTCTAGGTGCACCTAGGGCTTTTTATACTCCAATATTACGCGATATCAAATTGCCAAATACAAGCTACGGCGAAGATTATGCATTGGGGTTAGCTATCAGCCGCAATTACCAGATTGGCCGCATTTACGAAAATCTTTACCTATGCCGCCGTTGGGAAGGTAATTCTGATGCAGCATTGGATATCGAAAAGATGAATAGGCACAATTTGTATAAAGACCAGATTCGAACTATTGAACTTAAGGCGCGCACAAACTATTCACCCAATTCATAATTAATAAATCCCGAATCCCTATCTTTATTATCTGATTTTGTTCCACCAACCATCAACTGAAGACATCATGACACAGAAAGAGCATTTTACCCAACAAGAATGGGGCACACTGATGAAAGCAACAGCACTTGCAGGAATAGGACTTATCAACGCAGACAAGGGAAACCTTTGGGAAGTAATACAAGAGCTGGTGGCCTATGCTTCAGCTTTGGTAAAGGCCGAATCTGAATATGAGTCAAATAGCTTGTTGCAGACAATGATACAGGAACTACGCGACGATCATAATAAGCAGTTTTATAACCTACAGGCCGATGCTTTACATAAAGAAAAGAGGGACGAGATACTTAAGTTGGTAGAGGATGCAGTAGGTATTATTCAGAAACGGGCTTCCGATTATGATTACGCTACGTACAAACATTTCTTAATGAAACTGCTTACTAAAATTGCAGAAGCAGCCGACGAAGGTTCGCTACAAGCAACACCTACAGGAATAAGTGTAAATGAACAGGCTTTTTTAGACGAGGTTGAGGCAATTTTAGGATAAGCACACGATACTTTTGTTATGACAAGCATCACGTTGTAGCTAACTAAAATCAATTGATAAATGCAAAAGTTATTAGATGAAATAATGAATTGATTTAATGGCAACACTGGTGTTGTAGCCGTTTTGATTTTTATTGCCACATTAATTACTGGCTGGACTTCTGGTTTCTTTAAATCTGTAATTAAACGTCCAAAATTCAAAATCCGCGTTATTCCCAAGTTGACTTTCGGAACTATTTATTTAACAGGTGAAACTTATACCCCTCCAACACTTGGTACATATGATTTGCACAAAACTGCTTTTGTTGTCTATCTCTAAGTTACCAACGTAGGAACAGCCCTTTCTGTTTTAGGGAAAATTGAAATTGGTTACCACCAAGATGATGGGAAACGATCTTTTTTGAAGAAAAGGGTATGGATTAAAGAGACTAACATTTTAGATGATTTTACGATCCCCACGGGCGACGTTCAGTTCATTAAGATTCCGCATCTTCATCAAGTTAACCTACATAACGAAGAAAAATATAATGGTTTTATAGAAATTGGAAATTCAATGATTGGAGCAGCCTATTTTGAGCAGAATCGTAGTTGGGGGAATTTTTATCCAAGAATGGATTCAAATGGAAATACAGAAATATCGGTTAAGATTAAAGATGCCTTTGGAAATAAATACCACAAAAAAGCAACTGTGAAAATTTTGGAATTAAAAGATGCTATAAGGTATAATCAACGATTTGGTTTTACAGAACATTTGTTTGATAAAGAACCAGGCAATTTAACGCCTGACACAACGAAAGACAACCAAGGTGGTGTATCGCAGGATAGCGAGCAAAATAACCAATAAATTTTAGATCATCATTCACTTATAGAATAGTAAGATTTATGTCGATAGAAAACGACTTTAAAGAAGTTCAAACCCTTATAAAGGTTGCAAAAAACAAAGCTTTTCATGCGGTTAATTCAGAGATGATAGCTCTTTATTGGCAAGTAGGAAAATATGTCCTCGAAAAAACAACGGCTAAAAAATGGGGTAGTAGTGTTGTAAAAAGTTTGGCTGAGTTTATAAAGAAAAACGAACCAGACACTAAAGGCTTTTCTGCTCAGAATATTTGGAGGATGAAGCAATTTTACGAAACCTATCATGCAAATACAAAACTCTCACCACTGGTGAGAGAAATTAGCTGGACTAATAACATGTTGATTATAAGTAAAACAACATCAGACATAGAAAAAGAATTTTACTTAAAGTTGACGATTCAGGAAAGATATAAAAAAGCAGAATTGGAAAGGCAGCTTGATAGTAACTTATTTGAACGAGTAATTGTAAGCAAAGAGAAACTCTCACCAAAAATGAGAGAAATTCATCCTGATTCATCGAAGATGTTTAGGGATGAGTATATGCTTGATTTTCTGAATTTACCTCACAAATATAATGAAACTGATTTAAGAAAAGGAATATTAAAGAACCTTAAAGATTTCATCTTGGAGTTTGGAAAGGATTTCATCTTCATAGGAGATGAATATCGCGTTCAAGTTGGTAATTCTGATTTTTTCATTGACTTGCTGTTTTTTCATCGAGAACTTCAGTGCTTAGTTGCTTTTGAATTAAAAACAACCTCCTTTAAACCAGAATACTTAGGTAAATTAGAATTTTACCTTGAAGCTTTAGATAGGGATGTTAAGAAAGAACATGAAAAACCAAGTGTGGGTATAATTTTATGTAAACAAGGAGATGATAAAGTGGTGGAATATGCATTAAGTCGAAGTTTGTCCCCTGCAGCAATTTCAAAATATCAAACTGAATTAATCGAAAGATCTGTATTGGAAGATAAATTAGAAGAATTTTTCAAGCTAAATGAAGATAATGAAAAGTAATAGCTACAACAGCAGTTTGGTCGTCAGCCTGGCAGGTAGCTTGTTCGTTGTGCGGAATTACCAAGTCGTTAGCAAGACTGATAATCGTGCTTTCTGATTCGATTGTGCGAACGGATAACGAAAGTTCTTTCGTAAACTTCATCGCCGATTATCCGAGACTCGGCAAATTGATTTTCTGGCGAATAATATTGGAGAAACATCATAGTTTAAATTTTAAAAGACTAACGAGTTAATTACACGTTGATTAATACATGATTCACGAAGTTGATAATACAGGAAAATTAAGTAAACCAATTTATGAAAATATAGGTAGACCTATTTCAGAAAAAAGGGATACGATATTTAGTGCCGTAGGAAGTTGTTTGTTAAATATTAGAGGCATAGAGACATTTGGTCGTATGGATGAAATTGAACCAAATGCACGTTGTAATTTCGAACTATTTGAGAATGGACTCCTATTAAGAATAAATGATAAACAAAAGTATTATGTTCTACCGCTTTCAAAAAGTGATAATTTAAACATTACAATTAATGAAGGAGAAGAAATGATTTCGCCTATTACATTTTCTGGCAACCTTCATGCAATTGGATTTAAAAGAAGTTTTTTAAGGAAATATTGGTTGACATCAGGAGGTTTCTATAATAAACGATTTGAGTTGGTTATAGAAACTGATTCTGAAAAACTAACTCTTGATTCGCAAAGCTCTAATTACAAAGGGATTTTGAAGTTTTTCGAACAAAGTGAACTGAGAGGGAGAATAATTATCAATAATGCTACATATGAGGAATAGCTGAGGGATTAATGAGTTAAACAGTGAGCTAATCTCATGAAATATAGAATTTGAACTATGCTTTCTGATTCAATCAAATAAAACAGTGTTTTGGAGAACCTGTTCTCTGATAATAGATAAATTTGGTGCGGCTATTCGTTAATATTCAGAATCGTGACAAACTTGGAAGTGTAGTTTATGTATTAGCACATCTACTTATACAATTGAGAAAGTGGTTTTCAGTTTTTCAATTTTGTAACGATCTGTTTATCCGAAACAAACCAATGACTGATGACCAATGACTAAATTCACTTTAGTATAAATGGTCACTAAGGAGAATCTCCAACGGATTGTTTTCCTCCTTTTCTTTACTTTTGCCCTTAGAAAGCTCGGATAGGTGGCCTAAGTTATAGGCTATATTTTTAGGACTGTCAATGTACAGGTAACAGCGAAGGGAAATTAATATTCTCAAACGCAATCCGTAGTAAGCAGTTCTGTGAACTTAGTTTTCTCTTATCAAAAAGACAATACAGTATGCAGCTTAGTCAGAGAATAGAAGCCTTTACCAAACTTGGACAACATTTTAGGGCGTTCGGAAAAGGAAGTCCAGCCCATAGTTCGACACAGAAACTGTCGGAGGCTGCCCTTCAGGCCGAAATTCATAACCCTTGGTTTACACAAGAGAATATTCAGTTTGCTTTTAGTTCCTTGGCGGGGATGTTGCAAAAAGATGCTCTTGTTCAGTGGGCCAATAAATACGGTTTGCAGTCAGAGCCTTCGCAGACAAAGACTGTAGCAGTTGTTATGGCTGGCAATATCCCGATGGTCGGTTTTCACGACATGCTGTCCATCCTTATTTTTGGCTACAAAATATTGGTGAAATTTTCTTCGAAAGACAGGATCCTCATGAAGGCCGTTGTTGACCTTCTGCTTGAGATAGAGCCTGCTTTTGCCGATTATATTACCATCACGCAGGCACAATTGAAAGATTTCGATGCCGTAATTGCAACAGGCAGCGACAACAGTTCGCGCTATTTCGATTATTATTTCAGCAAGTACCCACACATTATCCGTGGCAACCGCAATTCGCTAGCAATTTTGCGGGGCGACGAAACGCAAGATGAACTCAAAAAGCTTTCAGAAGATATCTTCTGCTATTTTGGCTTAGGTTGCCGTAGTATTTCGAAACTGTTTTTACCAATGGGCTTCGACCTGATGAGGCTTTTCGAGGCTTTTGCAGATCACGAACACTTGAGCAGGCACACCAGATATCAAAACAATTTCGATTACCAACGGGCAGTTTATCTGATGAACAAAGTACCTCACGAAGCAAGTGGTTTTGTGATCCTGCGCGAAGACGAAGCTTTGACTTCTCCTATTTCAGTAATCAATTTCGAGCGTTACGAAGACCTTAAAGCAGTCCATGCTAAAATAGACAAACAGCGAGAAACCATTCAGTGCATAGTAGGCAAAAAAGACATGCATCCCGAAGCATTTGCTTTTGGTGAAAGTCAGTCGCCAGCATTGTGGGACTACGCCGATAATGTCGATACCATAAAATTCTTGCAAGAACTTTAATTCGTACTTTACGAACTTAAAAAGTCTTGGAAATCAAGTAGCTATTTTTAAAACAGCTCTTCGGCATTGGTTAATTAGTTATTGGTTCACTGATTTTCAGAATAACTAATGACCAGTGACCAATTAACCAATGACCAGATAAGTAGGTGTGCTAATATAAACGACACTTTTAGGTATGTCACTATGCTGAATATTAGTACAATGCTTTTCCTAATAAATAGCACCACGTGCTTAATAGAATAAAACGAACCTTCATTTACACATAATTTATAACTCATTGAAAACATTAGTTGTTCTTCTAGGCCCAACAGGTATAGGCAAAACCGATTTAAGCATCAATTTGGCACGAGCTTTCAATTCCGTTATTGTTTCTTCAGATTCGCGACAGGTATACAAGGAACTGAAGATTGGAACTGCTGTGCCCACAGAAGAACAACTAAGTGCAGTGAAACATCACTTTATCGGCAACAAGTCGATACACGACTATTACAATGTCAGTATGTACGAAGTAGAGGTGTTGGAACTATTAGAAAAACTGTTCGAAGAGCACGATACGGTTTTTTTAGTAGGAGGTTCGGGAATGTATATCGATGTAGTTTGTCAAGGCATCGACGACCTGCCGACAGTAGATCAGGAATTGCGGCAAGAAATCTACGAACGTTTTCAGACACAAGGACTGGATCAATTGCGGAGCGAACTAAAACTGCTCGATCCAGAATTCTACAACCAAGTAGATTTGAACAATGGGAAACGCATTCTCAAAGCCTTAGAAGTATGTTACCAGACAGGAAAACCGTATTCTTCGTTCAGAACAGGAGAGAAGAAAGAGCGGCCGTTCAATATCGTTAAGGTTGGTTTGGAACGCGACCGCGAAGAACTTTACGAGCGCATCAACCTTCGTGTGGACTTAATGGTGGAAGAAGGCCTGCTTGATGAGGTGCGCACAGTTCATCAGTTCAAACACCTCAATTCGTTGAATACGGTAGGCTACAAGGAGCTTTTTGCAGCTTTTGATGGAGAATACGATATCGAAACAGGCATCGATCTAATAAAACGCAATAGCCGTCGCTACGCCAAACGCCAAATGACTTGGTTTAAAAGAGATGAAAGCACCGCTTGGTTTCATCCCGAACGCGAACAGCAGATTGTAGGCTACCTTCAATCAGTTTTATGATTCCGGTCGTTTGCTTTTCAACGTGCAACCAACGCTCGGCACTCTAATGACCGATCAATATGGATCAGTTCCAGAATGGAATTTACGACCCCACATTCATAACATCGCTTTTCGATAGCATGTCCAAAACATATGCTGTTGCAAACTATGTTACCTCGTTTGGCTTTTCGGAACGCTGGCGAAAGCAATGTGTTCGCGATCTTCCTAATTTGCCAAAAGGTGCAATTGGTTACGATCTAATGTCGGGCATGGGCGAATCTTGGAAGTATATCCTACCACGCATGGACGAAGGTAGTAAGCTTACAGCAGTAGATATTTCTACTGAAATGAACAAACGAGCACAAACCTATATCAATCGTACTTCTCTTGAACAGGTGTCCCTGTCTCCAATGAACGTGCTCGAAAATAATATCCCAACAGAATCAGCCGATTTCGTTGTTTCTTGCTTTGGCATAAAAACTTTCAACCACAAACAGTCCGATATTCTGGCAGCAGAGGTATACCGCATCCTGAAAAAAGGAGGCGTTTTCGCTTTCGTAGAAATATCTGAGCCGAATGGGTGGGTGCTCAAGAGACTTTATATGTTTTACCTGAAAATAATAATCCCATTTATTGGGAAAGTTTTTCTTGGAAATGCTACCGACTATAGAATGTTGGGACGTTACTGCGAAGGTTTTAGGGATTGCAAAGCGTTTTCAAACCTACTACAGCAAAATGGCCTGCAAACAAACTACAAAAGCTATTTCTATGGTTGCGCAACAGCCGTTTTTGGAAAGAAAGGATAGCAATGAACACTTACCCATGACCTGTACAGACGCACTGTCAGCGCGTCTCACCCAGTCATAATCAAACGCACAATCCCTAATTATACCAATACACCTCAGCCCAATAATCAATAAGTTCTTTGTCAGTGAATCCAAAAGATTCCCTAAAATAACCTTTATTACCATCTTCAATATCACCTAAGTAAACAGTGTGGGAAGAACTGGTTCCATCATCAGTCGTATAGTGTATAACCACATCAACATCGTAGGCAGTTAGTTCACCAGTATTAAGCACACTACCACCAATTGAATAGGTGCGGATAGTTTGCGAATTGGGATACTGGTTTCCGTATAGGTCATAATAAAACCCATCTCTGAAAGTATAAACCCCATCGTCAAAAAAATCCGGAGCATAGCTTGTGTGCTCATAAGTCAGTTCGCTTTCTACATTAAGGATTTCCACATAAGCTTCATCATAAACTCTCTCGCAAGAGGTAAAAAGAACTACAAGTAAAACAGAAAAGTAAATATAAGTTTTCATTAAGTCTGATTTCGTTAATAAGTAAGCGTGCTAATGTAAACGACACTTTTATGGGTGTCACTGTGCTGAATATAAGTGCGGTGCTTTTATGATAAATAGCACCATGTGCTTACATCAGTTTTTATAATGACGAACTTCCTTCCATTTCGTTCAACAATCGGAATTCGTTTTTGCATTTTTTCACATCTACTCAAAATAAAAGACAAGATGTAAATAATAGATTTGATATTATTTGTTGATATTAAGTGTAATGTGGACTATGGTGAACTTAATATCAGAAAAAGTCACTTTTATGCTTCTACAACATATGCTTTTGAGAAGAAAAAGAATAATTTTAATGATGATCACAGAACAAACATCGACTAAAATACGAACAATGCTTAAAGAAGCTTTTTTCAATGTTTGTTCAAACATAAACAAGCAGACGTTACTAGCGTAAATAACATAACCTCTGAAATTCATTATGCCGAATATTTTCATAAGCTACACTAAGGGCGACAGTCAGTTAGAAGCCAATCTTTTGTATCAATACCTACACAACTATCTCGAAAACGAAAACCTGTTCATCAACGCAGAAGACATTGGCGAAGGCATAGACCCCGAAACCAAAATAGATTTTGTACTCGCTCAGGTTGACATTGTATTGGTACTATTGGCCAGAAACTGGGAGACTGAAGTCAAGCGAATGCATCAGGAGGGAGTTTTCAATTGGGGACTAAGCGAAATACATCAGGCCATAGCTTCCAAGAAAAAGATAATACCTGTTCTGCTTCAACGGGAAATGCCCGATACCCTGAATATAGAAGAAATAACCTCCCAAAACGTAAAATTCGATTTTCCGATATTAAGCACATATTACGTCAATTTAGAAAGGCACGAAGAAGACTTTGAAAAACTGGCTCAGAAAAATCTAAAACTAACACCCAAAGTAGACACCTCGGTAAATGCAGTAGAAGCATTAGAACAAAAAATACAAAGTCTGGAAGAAGAAAGTACCAAGAAACACTACGAAAACGAGATCCTTATAAAGCAAGTACAAGAGCTTACCATAGCGAAGGTAGAGGCCGAGAATTTAGTAGAAGAGAACGAAGGCGAAGAGAATATACTAGAAGAGAAGCTTCGGCAAGTAGAACAGGATCTGGAAGAAACCCTACAGACGAGCCGCGAGCAAAAGAAAATGACAGAAATGCTCGAAGAGCAACTGTATAAACACAGTACCGAGGAAGCAGAACTAAAATCAAAAATTCAGAAACTAACCGAAAGCAATGCCAACTTTAAAAAGAAAAATCAGAACCTAGAAGCAGAGAAAATAGAACTGAGGCAGTTATTGGAAACAAAAAAAATCAAAATTCCGAAAAAGAACGACGACCCCCAAAAACGGGAAATAGAATTAAAGGAAGAGATCGAGAAGTTGACCCAGAGAAACGCAGATCTGGACGAAGAAAATGAAACGCTGGAAAAAGAAATCATACGGCTAGAGAAGGCTGCAAGGGCAAAACCAAAACCTAGGATAGCAAGTAAAAAAGAGACCAAGCCAGAAGAGCCTATACCGGCACCAAGAGAAGTACGCAAGATCCCTAGCGGAATATATTTCTTCCTCAGCTTTTCTTTTGGTTTTGCAGTCTGTTTACTTTTATGGTACAATAAAGAAGGTGAAAAAACAGACACAAAAAAAGAAAATGCACTTATAGAAGAAATGACTTACGAGCAGAACAATAAGATCAACCTTCAGACTTCCGACCCTTTCGAATACCATAAATTACAGCCCATCGTAAAGGCCGAAAAAAATCAGCTCATAAAAGGGGAAACCTACAAGGCAGAAGTTTTTTTGGCCGCAATCGATACAACGCTAAAACAAAAAATAATACTGGCAGGAGGCAAAGAACTCCAACTTTCGGGAGGTAAAGCACAGTATCGTACTTTAGCCAATTCTCTAGGCCTTAAAAGATGGGGAGGAAAAATAGAAATTCAATCTTCTCAAACTGGTGAAAAAATAACCTTCCCGTTCGCAAAAGAATACCTAGTAGGCACTTCTGATGTAAGTATTTCAGCTACCAAAATGAATGTTTTTTATGTAGGAATTCATAATCCTGTTGAAATCTCAGCATCAGGCATACCTAACGAAAAACTAAAACCTACTATATCGGGAGGTGCAAGTATAAAATCCGTAGGAGCAGGTAGGTACATAGTGAGGGTAAAAAGACCGGGAATTAAAGTTAGAATCGCAGTAAATGCAGAAGTCAACGGAAAAACAGTCAATCTAGGAACAAAGCAATTCTATGTCAAGCGCTTGCCTGATCCACTTCCCAAGGTTGCAAGAAAAAAAGGAGGTGTAATAGCGAAAAATGTACTGTTAGCACAAGCAGGGGTTGCTGCCGACATCGAAAACTTAGATATTGATGTGAAATTCATAGTCCAAAGTTTCACCGTCACCGCATTTATCAGAGGATACGAAGAAGTCCAGAAATCTTCAAACTATCGCTTTACTGAAGGCCAAAAACGGATTTTCAAGAACCTAAAATCAGGATCAAGAGTATTTATATCAGATATCAAAGCCAAAGGGCCAGACGGAACCATTCGTAGTTTACCGGCAATCGCGCTAAGAATCAGATAAATGTAAATAATTAGGAGAGGGGCGCTTTCCCTTCACCCAACGGGCAGCCCGCTTTCCGTTCCAAATCCTCGCCCCAAAAGCTGTTCAGCATCGGTCCAGCGGTCTATTCCGCTCGCGCTCCATAGCCGCTGGGCCGTGCTTCACAAGCTTTTGTTGCTGCGGGTTTTCCACTCCAATCGGGTCTAGTCTAAAACTACATCCCTTTATAAAACGCTCATCAGTTGTTTTGCAAAAAAAACTCTGCCACACACTGTGAATTCCTCAGTGTTCCTCTGCGGTTTTCTATTTCATAAACCATTTTTTATCTGAAGCAGACTAAATGCATGAAGAAGCAATACAAATGCAGGCAGAAGCAATGCAAATGTAGATAGAAGCAATACAAATGCAGGCAGAAGCAACGTAAATGTAGATGGAAGCAATGTAAATGTATGCAGAAGCAATACAAATGCAGGCAGAAGCAACGTAAATGTAGATGGAAGCAATACAAATGTATGCAGAAGCAATACAAATGCAGGCAGAAGCAACGTAAATGTAGATAGAAGCAATGCAAATGCAGGCAGAAGCAACGTAAATGTAGATAGAAGCAATGCAAATGCAGGCAGAAGCAACGTAAATGCAGATGGAAGCAATGCAAATGTATGCAGAAGCAAATGAAATGCAGATGGAAGCAGTGTAAATGTAATACAGAAGCAAATAAAATACAGAGAGCAGTAATGCAAATCAAATTTTGCAGCGATCTATTTACCTGAAATAATCCAATTAAGTAAGTAGGTGGACATAATTAATTTCATCTTATCGAAAAATATAATTGACTTGTTTTCAAGTGAAAGATTATTCAATTATTCTTTTATTCAGTCATTCTATTATTGTCCACTTACTTAGGTGTGCTAAAATAAACGACATTTTTAGGTGTTGTCACAACACTGAATATTAGCACGGTGCTTTTCCTAATAAATAGCACCACGTGCTTAATACCCTTAGTCAATTCTTTCATCAGGAAAAAACCAACTAACCACAAAAACAGCAACAAAAGAAACCAGAAAAGCAGGAGGCATCTCATAAATAACATCAGCCAAAGTCAGTTTCCAGACAATCACGGTCAGAAAACCAGCAATAGCACCCCAGATAACACCCAAACGGCTAGTTCCCTTCCAGAAAAGCAACATAATCAGCGGAGGGCCAAAAGCAGCAGCAATACCAGCCCAAGCAAACAAAACCATCCAATAGATCATCTGCACTTCAATAAGGGCAATTCCAAGCCCAAGAACAGCAACGGCCACCGTAACCAGTTTTAGGTACAGAAGAACTTTCTTCTCAGAAACATCAGGCCGGAACACCTTCTGATACAGATCACGAACAAGCGTTACCGAAGCCAAAATAAGCAGCGAATCCGCCGTTGACATAATTGCAGATAAGATAACGGCAATAAAAATACCCGTGAACAGCGGCGTAAAGATCGTCTCTATCAATTGCGGATAAACAGTTTCGGCATCCGCGAGCGTATCGAAATAAAAGCGGCCAACCATACCAGCCGCAACAGCTCCTGTGTCCGCAAACACAGTAAACAAAATAGCAACGATACTTCCCTTTTTTATATTCTCCTCTTTGTCCAAAGCTATAATCCGCTGATAAATCTGTGGCGATCCTAAATAACCAAGTCCCGGACCTGCCAAACCGATTATGGTCAGCACAGCGGCCGTAGTCAACATTCCACCGGGCAAAAAGTTAAACAGTTCAGGTTTCACCTGCGAAATATGCTCTGCAATCACAGAAATACCACCAGCATGAATAATCCCAACAACAGGAACAGCAACAAGCCCGATAACCATCAACGAACCCTGAATAAGATCCGAAATAGCAACAGCACGGAAGCCACCAAGAGCAACATACAAAAGCACTATTCCGGTAGCAACAATCTCCGCCGTTCGGATATCTACATCATAAAAGCTGTTGAAAGCCTTTCCTGTAGCAATAATCTGCGCAGCCAGATAAAACACAACCATCGACAGCACCACAACCCCAAACACCATTCGCAGAAACGCCTGTTTGCCACCCAATCGGTCTTCAAAAAAATCGATCACCGTAAGCGAACCAGTCCGCTTTACATCTTTCTTAAAACGGGGAATGATGATCAGCCACGAAACTGCCACGCCAAGCACTTCCCCCAGAATTACCCAAAAACCATTCAGGCCAGAAACGAAACCCATTCCCGTCAGCCCCAAAATCAGCCAGCCACTTTCACCCGTGGCACGTGCGCTAAAGGCCGAAACCCAATAACTAAGGCCATGGTTCGCAGTTACATATTCCGACACTGAAGTCTGTTTGCGTTGGTACCAGATACCGATACCAATCATGAAAGTAAAATAGAGGATTACGAAGATGATGCTCATTTCTATAGGTAGGTTTTCCCGTAAAGATATAATTAATGCTCAATCATCAGCAGCCGTAGAGACGCAAAATCTTGCAGCTCTACACTCTATGACAGAACCGATCAAGAAATTTGTCAAATTGACAGCAAAACTGTCAAGCCAAAACCACAAAATGCAGAAACACCTGTCAAGATGTTCCGAAAAAGTCAATTTTGGTACATGGCACAGTCATTGAAAACCTCTTCACAACAACAAGAAAATTAAAACAAAACAAATACAATAAATTCAATCGCAATGGGAAAAATTATTGGCATTGACTTAGGAACAACGAACTCTTGCGTTTCTGTAATGGAAGGTAACGAACCTGTTGTAATTCCGAACAGCGAAGGTAAACGTACAACTCCATCGATGGTAGCTTTTGTAGACGGTGGCGAGCGCAAAGTTGGCGACCCAGCAAAACGTCAGGCCATCACCAACCCGCAAAAAACTATCGCTTCTATTAAGCGTTTCATGGGTGAGTCTCACGATAACGTAGCTAAAGAAATTTCACGTGTACCTTACACTGTAATAAAAGGCGACAACAACACTCCTCGCGTTCAGATCGACGACCGCAAATATACTCCACAGGAGATTTCAGCAATGACACTTCAGAAAATGAAGAAAACTGCTGAAGATTACTTGGGACAGGAAGTTACAGAAGCAGTTATTACTGTTCCAGCATATTTCAACGACTCTCAGCGTCAGGCAACAAAAGAAGCTGGCGAAATTGCAGGTCTTGAAGTAAAACGTATTATCAATGAGCCTACTGCCGCTGCACTGGCTTACGGTCTTGACAAAAAATCTGACGATGTTACTATCGCAGTATTCGACCTTGGTGGTGGTACTTTCGATATCTCTATCCTGGAACTAGGTGACGGAGTCTTCGAGGTAAAATCAACAGATGGCGATACTCACCTTGGTGGAGATGATTTCGATCAAGTTATTATCGACTGGTTGGTAGAAGAATTCAAAAGCGAAAACGGCGGGCTAGATCTTTCTAAGGATCCAATGGCGCTTCAGCGTTTGAAAGAAGCTGCTGAAAAAGCAAAAGTAGAGCTTTCTTCAAGTACTCAAACTGAGATCAACTTGCCGTACATCATGCCAGTTGACGGTATTCCAAAACACTTGGTTAAGACATTATCTCGTGCTAAATTTGAGCAATTGGCAGATAGCCTTATCCAAGCTACTATTGAACCATGTCGTGCAGCGTTGAAAAATGCAGGACTTAGCACTTCAGATATTCAAGAAGTAATTTTAGTAGGTGGTTCTACACGTATACCAGCTATTCAGACAAAAGTTGAAGAGTTTTTCGGAAAAGCTCCATCAAAAGGCGTTAACCCAGATGAGGTTGTTGCTGTTGGTGCTGCTATCCAAGGTGGTGTATTAACAGGTGAAGTAAAAGACGTACTTCTTCTAGACGTAACTCCACTTTCTTTAGGTATCGAAACTATGGGCGGTGTGATGACTAAGCTTATCGAAGCCAACACAACTATCCCTGCCAAAAAAGCAGAAACATTTACAACTGCTGCCGACAATCAGCCTTCTGTAGAAATTCACGTACTACAGGGCGAGCGTCCAATGGCGAACCAAAACAAAACTATCGGCCGTTTCCACCTAGATGGAATTCCACCAGCACAGCGCGGTGTGCCACAGATCGAGGTAACATTCGATATCGACGCAAACGGTATCCTTCACGTATCTGCAAAAGACAAAGGTACTGGTAAAGAGCAGTCGATCCGTATCGAAGCTTCTTCTGGCCTTTCAGATGCAGACATCGAAAAAATGAAGGCAGAAGCGGAAGCAAACGCAGAAGCTGACCAGAAAGAAAAAGAGCGTATCGAAAAAATCAACCAAGCTGACGGTCTAGTCTTCCAGACAGAAAAGCAGTTGAAAGAATTCGGCGACAAGCTTCCAGCGGACAAAAAAGCTCCTATCGAAGCAGCTCTTACAGAACTAAAAGAAGCTCACAAAGCACAAGATGTTGATGCTATCGACGCTGCAATGAACAAGATGAACGAGTTGTGGCAAGCTGCTTCTCAGGACATCTACAATGCTCAGCAACAAGCACAGCAAGGAGAGCCACAGCCGAACAACGCTCAGGCAGATCCACAAGCTGGCCAGCAGAAAGACCAAAAGAAAGACGACGAGGTAACAGACGTTGATTTCGAAGAGGTAAAATAAGAAGTAAAACACACAGTTTTCATACAGTAAAGGTCGGCTCTTTTGGGTCGGCCTTTTTTTCTGGGCTGTAGCACAATGTTTTGGTTAGGAAATTATTGAGAATTATATGTTGATTTATAATGTTTTGAATTTGTAATTTACAATTTGTAAATTGCAAATTATAAATATTGATATGAGAAAACACAACGGAATGCGCCCACACGACATATTAATTTTATTGAAAATTAGTTTGTGGGAGAGTAAGGAGTGGCGCAACATAGATCTTGCATTTTCATTGAAAATAAGTCCTGGCGAGATAACAAATGCCTTGGAACGTTGTCGAATAGCCCGTTTAATTGATTCTAAGAAGAAAAGGGTACACCGAAACGCGTTAAAGGAATTTATAATATATGGATTAAAGTATGTCTTTCCTGTTGTACCTGGTTCAATGGTGCGTGGTATCCCTACTGCACATTCAGCTTCGCCTGTTAAGGAATTGATTGTTACAGGGCAGGATGTATATGTATGGCCTTATGTAAAAGGAAGTGTTAGAGGATTAGAAATTGAACCTTTAAATAAGTTTGTTCCTGAGGCAGCTTTAGAAGATCCTGACCTTTATGAGTTATTAGTTTTGGTAGATGCCATTAGAATTGGCCGTACACGAGAGGTGAAAATTGCGATTGAAGAACTTGAAAAACGTTTGAGTTATGAATAGTATCAATATTGAAATGTTACAAATTGTAGCAGGAGGCTTAGGAAATTTGCTGGAAGAAATGATCTTTGTAGGAGGCGCTGTAACAGAGTTATATGCATCTAATCCAAATATTTCAGATATTCGTACAACAGTTGATGTTGATTGTGTGATTGAACTTAGTTCCCGTATTTCGCATGTTGAACTTGAAAAGAAATTAAGAGCAAAAGGTTTTGAAAATGATATTACTCCAGATGCTCCTATATGCCGATGGATATATAGAGGTGTTAAAGTTGATATCATGCCTAGCGAATCTGAAATTCTTGGTTTTTCAAACCTGTGGTATTCAGAGGGTATTCGAGAAAAAATACCTCAAAGCTTGCCAAATGGCACAAGAATCTTCATATTTTCTCTAGAGTATTATTTAGCATCGAAGTTCGAGTCGCACAAAAACAGAGGAGGAAACGATTTGAGGCAGAGTCATGATTTTGAAGATATTATTTACATTTTAGACAATGCTTCTGAAGTTGAAGAACAAATCCAAAAAGCACATAATGGAGTAAAGGTTTATTTACAAGAGGAGTGTCGGAATTTGACGCGAAACTCGGGTTTACTGGAAGGTTTGGAATGTGCTTTGCCTTATGGTTCTGGAAGTGAGCGTAGTGAGATAGTTGAGGAATTAATACAGAGGATTGCTGGAATAGATTAGAAAAGTTGTGCTAGGAAAAAACTAGCACAACCTTTTATTGGCTCAATCATTTAGAAACCATAATCCGCTGAGTCTTAAAACCCCTTTCTGTAACAATAGCAATCAAATAAACACCAGAAGATACATCCGACAAGCTAACTTGAAAAGAATGTCTTCCAGCTTCAAAATTCCTCTGAGGAACAACAGTTTTCACCTGAACACCAGAGATATTCATCAAGGCGATTCTTCCTTTTACAAGCTCTTGAAGTGAAAAATCAATGGTGATATCTTGATTCGCCGGATTGGGATAAACTCTCAAATCACCAATCGGCAATGTAGACCTACAAACTTCGAAATAAGTACATGGTTTTGCAGCCTTTTTTGTACCCTTGTTAATATCGTCAAGTTCGCTTTTCAGGTCGTGCTTAATTCTTTCTGGTAATGAATTGATAAAATCATCGGTCGGGTAAAACCAAAATATCAAAGTCTCTTTTCGGGGAGGTATCACTTTTTCTAAATTAATCTCAATAGGAATTAAGGTGTTTATGTGATTCAAGATATAATTTCTATCAACGGACTTGTTGTTTGCATAAATCCCTGTAAAATAACGCCTTCTTCCTTGAGTGTCAGTAATGGCCATCGGAAATGGGTTAGGGGGAAAAGCTAATTTACTGGAATTACCTTTTGTTGATACTCCCGAGCTGTCGTGGAGCTCTATTCTGTTGATGTCGTTTTGGTCTGAAATAATAACTTTCTCAGACGAAATTTCAAAGCCAATACGCTCAAGTTCCTCTTTCGATAATTCAATGGTACTTATCTTGTTGAAAACAGCTTCATCTTGCGACCAGTAGTTGATGAAACTTTTCTCAGGACATGTTTTTTTCAAATGTTTCAAATGCTTGATTGTGCTTTTTAGATGCGAATATCTTTCTGGCAAGTCTTCAAACAGACTAGGTTTTGGCGTAAACCAATAAATAGATGTCTTATTATTAGTTATTGCTACAAGAATTGGGATAAGCGTTTCAATTTTACTGTAAAAGTTAGGCCCTCCTAAGGTAAACTCATCGCACGATAAGCTCGATGTTGCCCAAACATAATAATCGTTATGTGTTGTAATTCTATATTTCTCGGGCATTCCTGTTAATTGCATGTCATAATTTCCATCGGGCGTTATGTTGTGGTAATGCGCCCTATTGTCCCTAACAACTATTCCAATTTTCAGTAGCTCTTCAGGAGTAAGCCTAACAAACATACTTTCTTTGTCGATTAAAGTATCGCAAGGCCATGGGGTGAACTTTTTTGTTGCTTGTTGAGCTTCCTTCTTACCTATAGTTTCATTGTCTGGCTTTGTTGCTTCAACCTTTGTCGTTTTGGGTGGTATTGTAGGTCGTTTTTTTAGTTCTTTTTCAGGAGAAACCTTCTCTGTTGAGGTTTGCTTTTTAATTATAGGAATCCTATTGATTCTTTTGTTGATGTGTGGTGAATGTTCTGCATGTTTTTCCTTGAATGTTTTGTCTGCCTTAACTGGTTCTTCAGGAGAAAGCCAGAGCAGCAATGCCGACACTCCAATAATGAATGCACTTGTCATGATTATTCGTTTTAAAAGTTTGGATTGATATTTTACCCTATGCTTGGCCTTCGCATTGGGGTTATCTATTAATTGGTGCACCTGTTCAATACTAAATGAGTTGGGCAGTTCTTTGAAGTTGTCGAAGAACTGATCTATATCTTGTTGGGTATATTTTTTCTGCATGACTTCCTTTTTAAACAGTTAAAAGCATTAGGGCTACTTTCGTTTGTTGTTTGGTTTGTAAGAGCGAAAGCACTTTTTCCCGCCCTCTTTTTAGCCGCGATTTTACAGCGGAAAGGCTTCCTCCTTGTATTTTCTTTATCTCCTCTAGCGAAAGATCGGAGATGTGAAATAGGATTATTGTTTCTGCTGTTTTGTTAGGAAGTGAAAGGATTGTGTTGTAAACAATTCTGAAATCAGCTAAATACTCTTGGTCTTGCCCACAGTCAATAATCTGCTTTAACTCTTCTTCGTTAAAGCTTGCTTTGAACTTATTCCGGCGAAGTTTCATTTTATGCAGATTGCTTGCAATGCTGAATAAATAGGCCTTGAAAACGGATAGGTCTTTTATTTTCCCGAAGCTCTCCAAGACATTTAATATTGAATCCTGTATTAGGTCTTCTGCATCTTCGGGATTACCGGATATTGCCCGACAAAACCTACAGAACTGATCATGAATAGGTTCATAGTGTTTCAAAAACTCCGTTGTGTATTTATTTTCCACTGATTATGTGTTTGTGTTTATCTGTAAGTTGCACAACCTGCCAAGAAAGTCGCATCGATTTGTGAAAAAGTTGATTTCATTACCTGAAATACTTAGAAAACTAGTTAGTTGCAGAAGAAGATAGCTTATAAAGTATTATATTTGATATTCTAACAACATACCTTGGTGTGCCTTTTTTCAGGCGCAGAATTTGCTTAGAAAGTAGCGGGTTGAGAGCGTTGTTTCAACAACACCTACACATTTACTACCTAAACTCAAAGCAATGGGAATCCTCTCTAAAAAACAGAAACAGTTAATCGAATATAGGATCGGAGCCAGTGAAGACGCTTTCGGGGCTGTTAATCTATTAATTGAACACAAGCACTACAATGCGGCATTAAATAGACTTTATATTGGATTGTTTCATCACCTAGCCGCATTTTTGGCATCACGTGGTGACGAAGCCAGTTCCATAGAGGATGTTTTCGACAAGTTGCGGCATTGGGAAGGCAACGAGCTTTCATACTCGGATAAAGACAATATCGATCAATTGGAAGAATTGGCAGCAGAGGCCGATCCACGTCCTTTTTATAGTGTTGGATTAGAAGTTGTGGAACAAAAGGGAACTATTGCCAAGCGTATTATTTCGAAACTGGAGAAATTAATTCACCAACCCGTAGATTTCGTGCCCGAGATATTGGGATTGATGAAAAAGCACGGTGTTGCATTAGAGGAGGATAGCGATCAGCCCTTGCCACATAGCGACAAACTGATTAAATTCATAGATTCTCAGGTTCTGAAAAGCGAGAAAGCTCATTCTGCCTTTCTACATTTCGTAAAAGACATATCAGATTTACGCTCAGAAGGCGCATTGGAGATTATCCTAGAACAAGAGATTGCAACCCTTGGGCACGAGAAAAAAGATCAGTTAGAGGAACTTTGCTCGGAAGCAATTACAGAATTAAAAGGTTACGATCTACCTAGCTACACAAGTAAAATAGTAACTAAAAAAACAGGGCCAACCAACGGTAAACAACAAAAGAACATAGAGAGCACAGCAAGAGATGAAGAACATAAGCCAGAAGTAAAGGTGTCTAAAAATCCGCGCCCTGTTCTTGTACCCTGGGACTTCTCCGAGTTATCCACCAAAGCACTCGATCATGCGATAAACTTTGCAAAAACAGCAAGAACACCCATCTGTTTGTTGCACATAGTGAAGAAGCAGAGTGAGATACTGCCTGCGGAAGAGAAAATAAGCACCATAATTCAACAAAAAACAGGAGATACAGGCTTAGTGTTCGACACTGTTGTTAAGCCAGGAAATATCTTCACCGACATTTCCGAAGAGGCCGATAACCGCCGTGCCCAATTAGTAGTTATGGGAACGCATGGCATCAAAGGGATGCAGAAAATCACAGGATCGTGGGCTCTGAAAGTAATTGCTGACACCAAAGCACCTTTTATGGTGATTCAGGATAAGCCAAAAAATGATCGCATCGAAAACATCGTTTTTCCTGTCACGCATGTTCGTGATATCAAAAAAATGCTCAACGAAGTACAGTTGCTACACGAACTGTATCAGACTACTTTTCACCTTGTACGCTTAGAAAAATACCCAACAGAGTCGTTCAAGAAGCAGTCCGTAACAAACTTTGTTTTCGTACGGAGTTTCATGAAACATAATGGGATCAGCTATACAGAGAATGTAGTTGGTGGCACAAAAAATTACTACGAAGCAGCTCTAAAGCATGCCAAGAAAACAAAAGCAGACCTGGTTTTTGTACTAACAACTAAAGATATCAATTCACTGGATTACGTGATGGGAGCAGACGAACAGAAGGTTATTGCAAACCCAGACAAGATGGCGGTTCTCTGTGTTAATCCCAAGCACGCCAAGGCTTATTCAATTGGTGCTGTCGGGAGTTACTGATGTACCAGTTACATACCAAAAAGCAGGAGAACAATCTCCTGCTTTTTGGTTATACAGCAGTGTAATACATGAACCATTCATGAGCTTGTTCGGTATTATCAAAGTGTTGTACTTCGAAATTCATGGTCATAATTGTTTCGATAAGCCCTTCTGCATGCAGTTTACTTAGAACATTTCCTGTATAAATAAAAGCAAACCTTTTCAGACCTAAAGCTTCGAAATGAGGCAGTACCACACGTTTTATCCACGTACGGTTTTCTTCACTCACCTCTTTTTCTTTTCTCAGGTCAGCCAGTAGGTTGTCTACATCATGGAGTTCCACAAGGTCTTGTGCCTTCAGTATGGTTTGGCGGTATTGCTCAGGAGTAAAGGCTTCGCCTTTCCAAATAATCTCAGCCGATCTATAGTCTGGGAGATACTTGATTAGGACATAGTCTGTTTCAAAAAATACCATACACATAAAATTTGATGTTGAATGCAATTCAAATATACGGTCAGCAAATTGGTGCGATGGTGCAAAGCCTATAGTTATATAACATGAATGTTGTAAAACAGGGTTTGAACTGACGTGAAGTCTGTATGATTCAAGAGCCAAAAAATTGATTTTATGTGTATAATACATGGGAAAAACTCAATTTTCCTTCTAGGCTTTCAGTATTTTTAAAGCTTTAGGAGCGAAAAGTGCAATTCAAAATGCAAAAGGAACTTTTTTTCTAATTTTCAGCATTATCTAGCACAAGAAGTACAGATATAATCTGGTATCAATTTTTTATGACTATCGTATTGCATGCCGAAATTCAGAAAATACAGGCCATAGATCACAAAATGGAGATCGGAGGCCTGTGTCTTCCGAATTAATCATTGACTAAATTGATTCAATAATTGTATTGAAAGTACTGCTAGGACGCATAGCCTGTTCTGCAGTATTATCACAAGGCTTGTAATAGCCTTTTATATCTACCGTTTGAGCCTGAACAGAGTTCAGTTCATCAATAATTTTAGCCTCATTTTTAGCAAGCTCTTTTGCAATAGGAGCGAAGATTTGTTTCAGTTCAGTATCTTTGTCTTGCTGAGCCAGAGCTTCAGCCCAAAACAAGCTCAAATAAAAATGACTACCACGGTTGTCAAGTTCATTTACTTTCCTCGATGGTGATTTACTATTCTCCAAAAGCTTTTCAGTAGCAGCATCTAGTGTCTCGCCTAGAATTTTAGCTTTGGCGTTATTAGTGAAATTGCTCAGGTGCTCAAGCGAAACAGCCAGAGCAAGAAATTCACCAAGGGAGTCCCAGCGTAGGTGATTCTCCTCTGTGAATTGCTGTACGTGCTTCGGAGCAGATCCGCCAGCTCCTGTCTCAAAAAGTCCACCACCGTTCATCAGTGGTACAATGGAAAGCATTTTTGCACTAGTTCCGACTTCTAAAATAGGGAACAGGTCGGTAAGATAGTCGCGAAGAACATTCCCAGTGACAGATATCGTATCTTTACCTTCTTTAGTGCGTTCCAGAGAAACTTGAGTAGCTTCTACGGGGGATAGTATGCGTATATCTAGCCCTTCAGTATCATGTTCGGGCAGGTATTTCTTCACTTTGGCAATTAACTGGGCATCGTGAGCGCGGCTTTCGTTTAGCCAAAAGATAGTTGTGTTATCAGTCGCTTTTGCACGGTTCACTGCCAATTTTACCCAATCTTTAATTGGAGCATCTTTCACCTGACACATTCTCCAGATATCTCCGGCCTCAACTTGGTGCTCTAATAGAACTGAGCCTTCGTTGTCTGTTACTCTAACAGTTCCATTGGCAGGTATTTCGAATGTTTTATCGTGAGAACCATACTCTTCGGCTTTCTGAGCCATAAGTCCAACATTCGAAACACTTCCCATTGTAGAAGGATCAAAAGCGCCATTCTTCTTGCAGAAATCAATCGTTGTTTGATAAACACCAGCATACGAGCGGTCTGGGATAAGGGCTTTAGTATCTTTTGGATTTCCATCTGGCCCCCACATCTTGCCTGAAGTACGTATTGCCGCAGGCATTGAAGCATCAATAATTACATCGCTAGGCACGTGCAGGTTCGTGATGCCTTTGTCCGAATTCACCATCGCAAGTTCAGGACGCTTTTCATACACAGCAGCAATATCGGCTTCTATTTCAGCTTTTTTCTCTTCTGGTAGCAGGGCAATTTTAGCATACAAATCACCAATGCCGTTGTTCACATCAACACCAAGTTCTGCCAATAGTTCACCATGTTTCTCAAAAATATCTTTGTAAAAAACCTTCACCACATGGCCGAAAATAATCGGGTCGGAAACCTTCATCATTGTAGCCTTCATGTGCAGTGAAAGTAGTACGTCCTGAGCTTTGGCCTCTTCAATTTCTTTTTCCAGAAAGCTTTTCAGAGCTTTACAGCTCATGCTTGTAGCGTCAATTATTTCACCTTCCAGTAAGGAAGTTTTTGCTTTAAGAACAGTTACATTTCCATTCTCCTCAAAAAGCTCAATCTTTACGTTGCAGGCTTTTGCGACAGTTACCGATTTTTCATTTCCAAAGAAATCTCCGCTTTGCATACTTGCTACGTGCGATTTCGAATCAGATGACCATTCGCCCATAGAATGTGGGTTCTTCTTTGCAAAGTTTTTAACGGCTTGTGGGGCACGGCGATCAGAGTTGCCTTCACGCAAAACAGGGTTAACGGCACTACCTTTTACTTTGTCGTATTTAGCCTTTATGCTTTTTTCTTTTTCAGAAGCTGGTGTCTCTGGGTATTCAGGCAGAGCATAACCTTGAGCTTGCAATTCTTTAATTGCAGCTTTCAATTGAGGGATAGAAGCACTGATGTTCGGGAGCTTAATAATGTTAGCTTCAGGTTGTTTAGCCAAATCTCCTAGTTCTGCAAGAGTATCGTTTACTTTCTGTTCATTTGGTAAATCATCAGAAAAAGCAGCCAGTACTCTGCCCGAAAGCGAAATGTCTTTTGTATCGATCTTTATATCTGCTGGTTTTGTAAAAGCTTTTACAATTGGAAGTAGAGAGTAAGTTGCAAGTGCTGGTGCCTCGTCAGTCTTTGTGTAAATAATGTGTGGTTTACTTGTCGTCATTTCTTTCTGTTTAAAATTCGCAGAAACAACTTCAGCCTATTTCAAGAAGCTATTCTATGTGAGACTGAATAAACTGGTTCAAGGTACATTTTGTTTTTTAACCCAGAGCGAATCTTTAGTCCGCGAGAATTAAATAGCAAAATGCAACGCTGGAATAGCTTCAGTTTTTCATCTTCACTATACTGTGGAACTTGGTGGAAAAATAAGCTTGATTTGTTCCTTGATTACTGTTCTAATTTTTCTGCTACACAAATTTAGACGAATATTTTAATTTCCTATATTGAACTTCGGAGGTTTATAATGTATTGACTATTAGAATTATTTGTCTGGCCTGTGCTTTGGCCAAAGAAATTGAAGAAATAATAAAAAAGTACAAAATTGCTGTTGTATAGTATCTTTTTCGACAAACGTCTTTATCGTTGAAATTTTATTTTTGTTAAAAGGAAAATAACGATAAAAAAAACTGCAAGCAAATGGAGCCAAAAACAAACTTTAATTGGATTAATGTTTCTGGACTATTTCGAATGGTTAACAATTCAGAATAAAATATTCATCTGCATAACTTTTTTATTATCTGAACTTTGATTAGTTCATAATTCATAATTCATAATTCATAATTCATAATTCATAATTCATAATTCATAATTCATATCATCCCCTTATGACGACTCAAGAGTTTCACCAACATATTCAGCAAGGGATTCCAAAGGAGCTTCCTTCACTGCCAATTTTCGATAAAAACGTAAGTCATGCGCCAAAACGAAAAGACATACTTTCAACAGACGAGAAGAAACTGGCAATTAGAAATGCCTTACGTTATTTCGAACCACAATTTCATAGTGTTCTAGCAAAAGAGTTTGCTGAGGAATTAGAAACGTACGGCAGAATTTACATGTACCGTTTTCGTCCGACATACGAAATGTCTGCACGCGAGATCAATGAGTACCCAGGAAAAAGTGAGCAGGCCAAAGCCATTATGCTGATGATTCAAAATAACTTGGATCCGAAGGTCGCTCAACATCCTCATGAACTGATCACTTACGGAGGCAATGGAGCTGTTTTTCAAAATTGGGCACAGTACCTGTTGACAATGAAATATCTATCGGAGATGACTGATGAACAAACTCTGGTGATGTATAGCGGTCATCCGATGGGGCTTTATCCTTCGCATAAAGATGCTCCTCGTGTGGTGGTAACTAACGGAACGGTTATTCCCAATTATTCCCAACCTGATGATTGGGAACGGTTCAACGCACTTGGAGTTTCGCAATACGGACAGATGACAGCTGGTTCATATATGTACATTGGTCCACAAGGGATTGTGCATGGAACTACCATAACAGTCTTGAATGCAGGAAGAAAAGTGTGTCAAAAAGGAGAGAATCTAGCAGGGAAACTATTTGTAACAGCTGGACTTGGAGGAATGTCGGGGGCACAACCAAAAGCTGGAAATATTGCAGGGGTAATTTCAGTAACGGCCGAAGTAAACCCAGCAGCAACACGCAAACGACACGAACAGGGCTGGGTAGATGAGGTGATCTCAGATCTAGACGAATTGGTGACACGTGTTCGCAAAGCTAAAGCAGACAAAGATGTGGTTTCGATAGCTTACGATGGTAATATTGTAGATGTCTGGGAAAAGTTTGCAGATGAAGATGTTTATGTAGATTTAGGTTCAGATCAAACTTCGTTGCACAATCCTTGGGCCGGGGGGTACTATCCTACAGGAATCTCATTTGAAGATAGTAATCGGATGATGGCTGAAAATCCAGAAATTTTCAAAGAAAACGTGCAGGAATCACTGCGTCGTCATGCAGCTGCAATAAACCGTCATACAGCAAAGGGAACTTATTTCTTCGATTACGGAAATGCATTTCTATTAGAGGCATCAAGGGCAGGAGCCGATGTTATGGTCGAAGATGGAAAGTCGTTCCGTTATCCATCGTATGTTCAGGATATCATGGGGCCTATGTGTTTCGATTATGGTTTTGGGCCATTTCGCTGGGTTTGCGCTTCTGGTAGGCCTGAAGATCTAGAAGCAACAGATCGTATTGCAACTGATGTACTGGAGGAAATTATGAGCAATTCGCCAGTAGAAATTCAGCAGCAAATGGCCGATAATATCAGATGGATCAAGGGAGCGCAAGAGAACAAATTGGTTGTTGGCTCACAAGCACGAATTCTATATGCTGATGCAGAAGGGCGTATTAAAATAGCTACAGCATTTAACAATGCAATCCAAGAGGGCAGGATAGGGCCAGTAGTTTTAGGTCGCGATCATCACGATGTTTCAGGAACAGATTCACCGTTCCGCGAAACATCAAACATCTACGACGGATCTTCTTTCACTGCCGATATGGCCATTCATAATGTAATTGGCGATTCGTTCCGTGGCGCAACATGGGTTTCTATCCATAATGGTGGCGGTGTAGGCTGGGGCGAAGTGATCAACGGTGGTTTTGGGATGTTGCTAGATGGATCGGAAGAGGCAGACCAACGTTTACGGATGATGCTACATTGGGATGTAAACAACGGTATCTCTCGTCGCTCATGGGCACGCAACGAAGAGGCTATATTTGCAATAAAACGTGCAATGGAGCAGGAACCACGTTTAAAAGTGACGTTACCAAACCTCGCAGACGATCAATTGATCAATGATTTGTTTTGATATACGCCGGCCATCTCTTCTAGGGTTTCGTTTTGATTGTGTATGTGTTTTGTTTATAGGGGAGTACGTTGTGCAGTGATTGGGTATGCATCTTAATATATTGAAGTTATAATGAATAGATTGATTTTGCAAAAGCAAGAGGTTGGACTACAATACAAATATGGGTTGTCCTACTTTGCCAATTTCGTGGTAGCTTTGCTTATAAAAACAAGAAATGAAAATTACCAAAGCAGAAATCATATCACACTTAAAGAAGACACTAGACTATAAAATACAAGCTTTACAGCAGACGATAGCCTTAGCAAAAGAATCGAGAGATAGTGATACTAAAAGTAGCGTTGGGGACAAATACGAAACCAGTCGTGCAATGATGCAGATAGAAATCGAGAAGAATACAAAGCAACTGGCTATTCTACTTAATCAGAAGAAAGAGTTAGAAATCATTAAGCCAGAAAAGCAATTAAACAAAGTCGAACATGGAGCTTTAGCGACAACAACGCAAGGAATTTACTTTTTTGCAATTGGCTTGGGAAAGACGCAGGTAAATGACACTACTGTTTTTGCTGTTTCCTTAGCTTCTCCTGTAGGTAAACTCTTTGTTGGTCAGAGTGTTAATGAGTCGATTAAGTTTCAGGGCAAAGAAATTGAAATTGTAGAATTAAGTTGATAAAGGAGAGGGCAATTAGCCCTCCAATATTCGAATAAGCTGTTCGAATTCAGTTTTTCCAATGCTAACTTGTTGCATAATGCTTTTAATATCTTCTTCTGTTATCTTTTCGAAATCCTTTTCTAAAGGAGTAATCAATAAACCTCCCATCTCAACAGAAGCAGGACTTATCATCAAGTGTTTGTCGCCTTCTTCGTAGTATTGCCAAGGACGTCTTTTATCTCGCGGAAAAACTATCACTCTCAAACGCCCTTTATCAGAATTGGCCAGAATATTCATTGGTGGCTCATCATTTCCATCTGATAGTTTTTCTATTGCAGAATATAAAGCAGTAAAAACATGCGATAGGGCATCTACATTGTCTGATTCAAGCAAGAAGTAATTTCTAAGACCATCAGAAATAGCCCATAACTCATAGTCCGAGCTTTGTATCAACCGACTAAACTTATCTTTTAAAAGCGGAGTTTCAGTGTCAATAGGCATAAAGTTTTTTGTGCCTGCCTGAAAATGGAAATGATCAGGAGCAGAAGCTCCACATTGTGGTCCGTTGTAGAAAACAGTATAGCATTCCATACCTTTTGCTAGTTCCAGCATCTTTCCAAAGTTTCCCCTAATTTCTTGGGGACAGTGTTCTTCTTTGGGAATCGTAAAATGTTCAGGAAAAATAGGGAAGGGATTCACCAGGAAAATATACTCGCCTTGTTTCTTAGCTATTTGTTCTTTGGGTCTATTTTCATTACACAGAAAGCATTTTCTGGCGGCTATGGACTTTTTGTCGGTTTTCGCTGAAGAAGAGACGATACGGCTCGGGTTAAACTGAACTCTTATCTGAATCCCGTCGAAATCAAATTCCTTAACGCTAATGTCTTTTAAGTTCTCAAAGTTTTCTTTTACCCGAGGCCATTCCTCAAGTTGGGTATCAAACAGTTGCTTTAGCTTATTGTCGTAGCTTGTCATATTTTGCAGGACTTATTCTATGCTGCCAAGATACGATAAATAAAAAAGGGCAGCCGTAAATTCTAAAATCAGCTACCCAGTTATCTATTTAGTAGTTTATCGTCAGGAGGTCTTAAACGGACGGATCAGAATTCGTAAGCTTTGATCTCTAGTGAAATAGCTGTTCGCCCAGTTAATAAATATGAACAAACGGTTCTTCACACCAACGATAGCCATCAAATGAACAAACAACCATAGCATCCATGCAAAGCGGCCCGAAAAACGAACTCCGGGCAGATCACACACAGCCATATTACGGCCAATGGTTGCCATCGAACCTTTGTCTGTGTATTCAAACTCCTTCCACTTCTGATTTTTCAGGTTTTTAGCAAGCAGAGTTCCTTGTTGAATTGCTACCTGTGCTACCTGTGGGTGCCCTTTTGGATACTTTTCCGTTTCCATATAAGAAATATCTCCAATGGCATAGATATTATCATACGACTCCACTTTGTTCTTGCGGTCTACTTTTATACGGGTAGCTCTAGTATACGCTTCGTCATTTAACCCTTTAAGTTTGCGGCCACTAACACCAGCAGCCCAGATAAAGTTCTGACTTTTCACTTCAGAGCCATCTTTCAGTTTGATTACTCCATCTGAGTAGTCGCTGATCATTGTATTCAGATGCACCTCTACTCCTAGTTTCTTTAGGAATTTTAGTGCAGAAGCTCCAGATTTATCACTCATACCGTTCAGTAGGCGCGGCCCGGCTTCATAAAGGCGGATTTTCATCTTTCCAAAATCAAGCTCTGGATAATCCTTTGGTAGTACATAGTTTTTCAGCTCCGCAATAGCACCAGATAGTTCAACGCCAGTTGGCCCTCCTCCAACAACCGAAAAAGAAAGCAATTTTTCCTGTTCTCCTTCATCTTCCGTCAATATTGCAGCTTCATAACTTTCCAAAATTCGGTTACGTAAGTTAATTGCTTCGGCCGTTGTTTTCATTGGGATACTTTCATGCTCAATGTTTTTGTTGCCGAAGTAATTGGTATTTACCCCTGTAGCTATTACAAGGTGATCGTACTTCAGTTCTCCTGACGTTGTGATTATTTTATTTTGCTCTGGAATAATTTCTAACAGCTCTGTATTACGGAAATGTAGATTACTGTTCTTATGAAAAACCTTGCGTATCGGAAACGAGATAGAACTAGGTTCAATTCCCGATGTAGCAACTTGATAAAATAAAGGCTGGAACTGATGAAAATTCCTTTTATCTATCATAACAACCTGAAATGGCGAACTGGCCAACAGGCGAGCCATTTTAAGGCCAGCAAACCCTCCGCCTATTATAATTATTCTTTTTTTTCCGTTTTGCGGTAAATTGAAATTTTTCTCCATCAATAAGTCTATTAACGTTCTCACTTATGCAAACCCAAAAAAATTTCCTTTATAAACTAAGGAAACTGTTGTTTCATTTTGTAGTGAATACTTTTGATTATCCTTTCTCAAAGGCTTTGTCGATTTAGGTTCGTAGGGGTTAGTATAAAAAATCAAGTAGGGGAGATTAAGCTCTCTTACTCGACTTCAAAAATATGGAAAATCTAAAAGAAAACCATCTTCCTACTGCTTGGCCAAGATTAAAAGATTCAGGGTTACAATAAAAATATCAGTTAAATGGGGGTTATATGGCTGATATTTAATCAAAAATAAATTCTATCAAATAATTCTATAAGCTTATCAGTCGAAAATATGGACGATAACTATAGCAGCTTTGTTGTTGTCATGAAGTCCGTATGTTGCTCAAAATAAGATGAAAATAATGATTCCATCCAAGATGTGTATCGCGTCGTATCTAGAGTTTACTTCTTGTCCAAATAGATTAAGAAACGGGATGCATGTTGATATAGGTTATTTTTTATCTTCTTAAATCAATTCGTTCGTTAACAATTATCGACTCTCCACTGATTAAAACAGTCCATTCATTGAATGTTCTTGACTTACGTTGTTTAATACACTCTCTTTGTACTCACAAGAAGGCGATCTTTGAAATCATGGTAGTTTGTAAACCTTGTATTCATGACATCTTGCATTGCAAGATTAGTAAATGCAGCTTTGTCCTTGACGTTACTTTCTCTTTTTAGCAATGTTAATACCTGACCTCTTTAGTGTTGGGTTCATGTTGTTATTTGTTATGAGTTGTTTTTTGATAATATGACAATATTGCTACAATAAATTTTGTGTTTTTTTGTTTTAAAAGAAGTACGGTAAAGACAGGATTATTTAGCTTGTTTATTTGCTCTTACATTTAGAGTAATGAGCTACATTGATAGAAGTTTTTATATGTAAACTCCTTAATGGTTGTAAATGGAAATCGTTAAAGATTTACATATTTTCTCAGAGATTGTTGATATTTCGACTCTTTAGTCTTGTAAGTCTATTTCTTTTATGTGAACTTTCAGATTTATGCAGTTTAATTCAGCAAATTCTCTAAGAAGAATACCTGAAAACCTAAGAATCACACAACTAGTTCTGCTAAAATATTTGAATTTTTAATTCTTTTAAAGTTCTTATTTTTAGTTGATTGTAATTATTGTTGGAGCTTTTGGGATTAACTTCTATCAAAAATATCATTAAACGTACAGCTTGTGCAATAAAACTACAACAGCGTATGTTTATTGTTGACGGCCTTGCGTTAAATTAAAAATTGATTTCGATTTTTGCTGTGCACAAACCTCAAGGATCAGGTTTTGCGTTTAAAAGTAAGAACAGAAACCTATCACTGCCTATATTATTCACCAACAGTGAAATACGGAATTGACCTTACTTTTTTCACTATTATGTTATTGTTTAATAGTAAAACAAAAATCAACTCAAAACCGATTAAAATGAAGAAACTAAAAATGTTAAAATCCGTAGGGGTTGCGGCTATTCTTGGGCTAGGTATTTCTAGTTGCGAGGTGACCCATAAGGATGAAGTAAAGCCTGTAGGGCAAGAGAAGAACATGGAAAACATTCTTGTGCCTTATGGTTTTAATTGGGAGCTATCTAAAGATTTGAAATTGAATCTTTTAGTAAAGGATGCACAGAATAAGGCTTTGCCTAATGCTTATATTAAAGTTTATGACTTTGATCCAATCGACACAGAGACTGGCGTTTATAATGAGACAGCTCTAACAAAAGGTCCTGTTTTTAGCGGCCAGTCAGATGAACAAGGAAGAATCGATGCTTCTGTTATTGTAGGAACAGCGGTAAGTAAATTATACGTTTGTCCTGCTTATCCTTCTTTACCAGATCGTATTGTTGCTGATGTTGAAGGAAGCTCACAGCTTAACTTAACAATTGGTGGTACGCAGGTTCGCAGAAAAGCTGCGGCTATGGTGATGAAGAAGTCAGGGTCAAAGTTCAAAATGTTGTCAGAATGTAATACGTTAGGTGTACCTAACGATTTAATAGATCCTGCTGATGTGCTTGATGCGGCATTCCTTGCAAGTGTGGAAGCTTCTTTGCCGGAAAGAAAAAAGGTAACTGATCACCATCCTAACTACATCGCTGAGAAAACTGAGCCAAATTTGATTTTGAAAAAGGAGGCTGAAATCTCATTGACTTTTGTTCATGAAGGTGCTGGTTTTAGAAATGCAGTTGGTTACTATACTTACCCTATAGGTCAGGAACCACAATCGGTTGACGATATCGAAACCTACATTGTAGCTTTCCCTAATGCTTCATTAAGTTATGACGGAAAAGGTGACCTTCAGCCAGGTGATAAAATGAAGTTACGTTATTGGGACGCTGCAAAAGGTGAATTTAAAGATAAATTCCCTGCAAATACAGTTGTTGCTTGGTTCTTGATCGCTGACGGTTGGAGAAGCGAAGAGGGGCTTAGAACAAACAAGCGAATTGTATATTCGAACCAAGACCTTAATGTAGAGGTTGATCCGCTGAAACGTAGACATAACGTTTTGCTTTACGATTATAGTAGAGAGCACTTGTTGCTTGGATTTGAAGATCTTCACCGTGAGCAAAGAAGTGATGAAGATTTCAATGATGCAGTTTTCTTTACAAAGGTTACTCCTTTCGATGCTATTGACGAAACTGATTTGGAGATTGTTGATAATCCTGATGATGAGGATAAAGAATTCGATAATTTCACTTCAGGTACTTTAGCTTATGAAGATCTTTGGCCTTCAAAAGGTGATTACGATTTCAACGATATGGTAATTGATTACAAATTCAATCGTGTTACCGACCATACAAGTAAAGTGACTAAGCTTGAGTGCCAGTACACAGTACGTGCGATTGGTGCAAGCTTTCACAATGGTTTTGCTCTTCAGTTACCTATAAGTCACGATCTTATTGAAAGTGTTGAAGGTGCAAAGTTGGACAAAGGGTATTTGAATGTTGCAGGTAATGGAACAGAAACTGGGCAGAGCATGGCTGTAATTCCTTTCTTCGAGGATGCATACTCTATCTTGCCATATGTTGGTGGTTCATTTGTAAACACTACTCCTGGAATTCAATATTCTATTCCTCAGAAGAAAACGGTAACAATTACGTTTATTGAGCCTCTTTCTTTATCTCAATTAGGAGTGCCGCCGTTCAATCCATTTATGATTGTTAATCATTCTGATAAGAATAGATTTGCAGAGGTACACTTACCAAATAAGAAACCTTCAGATTTAGCAAATCCTGCACTTTTCGGTACTAAAAACGATCGTTCGGATGTAGCCGCAGGACACACGTATCTTTCAGATCGCAATTTACCTTGGGCGTTGAACATTCCAGAGTCATTTGAATATCCTATCGAAAGAGCAGAGATCACAGATGCATATTTGAATTTTGCAGCTTGGGCAGAATCAAATGGAACTCAGTTCAAAGACTGGTATGAAGATAAACCGGCATACAGAAACTCAGCTCTTATTTATTCTCATTGAGTTAGATAAGGGGTAATATAATAGAAGGGGAAAGAAACGCCTGCTCTTCTTTCCCCTTTTTTCTGCTCTCAACTTATTGTAGCAGGATTTCTAGATTTATTAAATGTTAATGATTGACATTTTTATATATTTACATTTGTATTTGCCGAAGTATAATTGAAACTAGGCTCCTGCTGGACTACACTTGATTTCATGCTTCATACCTTATGACATCTTTCTTTTGTATCTTTACTTTTTCATTCTCACATGTTCGTCAGTTTGGCAGCAATTTTTATTTAAGAAGCGTCAAGTATATAAGACAAGTTAGAAATAATGAGGGCTACAGGCTCTTTTAACAGGAAAAAAAATCAGACTGTTGTTTGAAAAGAAGATATTTAAGTTTATTAGTTTAACGGCGATGTGAATCGGAATTATGGAACAAAATCGAACATTGAAACTTATTTATATAGGTTTGAATACTACAATAACTCAGAGGCTTGAAGAAGATCAGAGGTTTGACCTGCATAAGGAGGAAAATACCTTAAAGGCTCTTGAGTGGTTGCTACAGAATTCAGATTGTGATGCTATTGTGACGTCTTACAGGCTTCCTGGGATGGATGGAATAGAGTTTTGCAGCTACGTGCGTCGGAATGTCGACAATACGCTCCCATACGTCATATTGCATTTAGAGCAAGATCAGAACCTAACGCAAAGAGCAATGCAGGCAGGTGCAGACGATCTGTATCCTATAGGTATCGATTTGGATACACTGTATGCTAGAGTATCTTTCCTGTTGCGCCTTAAAAAAGAAGAGGACTACACCCGTGAGGTATCAAAGGGCATGTCCATGTTTAAATTATCGTTAGAAAAGCGCATTTTCGATATTATACTTGCTTCTTTTGCTTTGCTGGCACTGTCGCCACTGTTGATTTTTGTTGCGATTGCTATTCGCCTTGAATCCAAAGGTAAAGTGTATTACACCTCTAAACGTGTTGGAACTGGTTATAAGATTTTCGATTTCTATAAGTTCAGATCGATGGATAATAGTGCAGATAAACAGTTAGAAGCACTTAAAAATCAGAACCAGTATGCAGATGCGGATGAAACTCCGGATGTTTGTCCTGATTGTACAGAGGAAAAAGCTTGTTCTCCAATTCTCTTCATCGACGATCAGAAAATATGTGAAGCGCAGTTCATTCGTAACAAGAGAAAAGAAAGGGGGCACACATTTATTAAAATTGAAAATGATCCCCGGATAACTAAGGTCGGTAAGATTATCCGTAATACAAGTATAGATGAACTTCCACAGCTGTTCAATGTTCTAAAGGGTGACATGTCTATTGTAGGAAATAGGCCTCTACCACTCTATGAAGCAGAGTTATTAACAACTGATGAATGGACAGATCGCTTTAGGGCACCAGCAGGTATAACTGGACTTTGGCAGGTAATGAAACGCGGGAAGGGTGGACCAATGTCTCCAGAAGAGAGAAAGGGATTGGATAACCATTATGCCGATAATCATTCCTTTTGGTTTGATCTGAAAATTATCTTGATGACTGTACCTGCCCTATTTCAACAGGAGGATGTGTAATCTATTATCTTGATTTTGAATAAAAGCCCCTTGTGAAAATACTATGGGTAGAGAAGGTTTCGTTATATTGAGTAAAATCTGTGCAACAAACCTGCAACCTTAAGTACACTTCTTGTGTTTCTTTTAATATTTGAATTCTCAATAGATATATTTGCATGCATAAGATTTTGAATTTTAAGAACAAAGATTAAGTGCTTTAGAAATATTAAAATTTAGAGCGTTGTTAATTAAATAAAACCCTGACGTTTTCGGTATAGCTTAGAGCAATTTCGCTTAATTAAATCTTACTGTTTATTGACATTATTTTTACTAGACAAACTAAACTTAGGGTTATCCCTAAAACAATTTTAACCAATAGAAACCTTTAAACGAAGACAGTTATGAGACCAACAATTTTAGTAGCAGACGATAGTCAGGGAATTTTGTGGTTAATTAAAAGTTATTTTGATAAAAAATACAATATTGTAACTAAAGAGAATGGCTTAGAGGCCTTTAAATGGTTACAGGCTGGTAATATGCCAGATGTTATCCTTACTGACATTCAGATGCCTCAAATGGATGGGTATGAGTTTGTAGAAGAATTGCGTCGTAGTGGCTTTTTCCGTCATATTCCTGTAATCATGATTTCTAGTATGGAAACTTCAGATGCGCGTATCAAAGCATTTCGTTTGGGGGCGGATGATTTCATCCTTAAACCATTTAATCCTGTAGAATTGGAACTTCGTGTTGAGAGTTTATTGAAGCGTATAATGCAAACAGCTTAGGTTCATTTGCGATAAAAATATTTACTATACTGGTTGTTCTCTGGTCTTTGGGGACAACCTTTTTTTTGTATCTTGTTATTTTATTAGATAGCGCCCCAGAGACATAACATGACTAATAAAATTGTATATACCTTTTTGCTCTTTTTCTTTATTGGTAAGCTTGTTGCACAGGACTCTCTATTGTTTGATCCTGTACGAATGCCTATAGAAAAAGCTCTACCAGCATTATCTAATTTGTTGGACTCTGCTGTTAAGTATTCTCCATTATTAACAATAAAGAATAAAGAAGCCGAAATTAGTAGGCTTGAGGAAATAAGTACGAAAAGAAAGTGGATAGAGTTTGCTTCTTTTGAGGGAAGAACTAGTTGGGGGAAGAACGACAACCTTACTACTGATATAATAGATAATAGCAGTAGTCTTACCACATCGAATCAGTTCCGCTACCTTGCAGGAATAGTTGTTAGAATACCATTTCATAAACTTTTTACGCTGGGACTGAACAATAAAATTGCCAAGGAAAAGAAAGAAATAGCTTTTTTGGCTTCGGAGGTGGAGATAAAGAAGATCAGGGAACTGATAATCCGTCAATATAGCGATTTGATATTAGCACAGAATATCCTAGTAACTAAGAGTGAAAATGTTCAGTCTTTGGATGTTGTTTGTGTAATGGCTGAGAAACGTTTTGTTAATGGGAATGTTTCTCTTGAAGAACTAACGCAAGTACGTCAGAATTTATCAAAGGCAAAGGAAGAACTGGCTACTGCGCGTAATGCTTTTGTTTTGACATATTTGCTTTTACAAGAATCCACAGGTATAGAATTTAATTTGTTTTGACACTATTACAATTCATTAGGCTTTTAATGCGCAATATGCTTGCGCTCATAGTTGTCCCGATTATTTTAGCAGCATTGGTTGTGATTTTAACTCAGGGACAACCTAAAACATATGTTTCTAAAACCCGTATTTATACTGGTCTTGCTTCTGGTTATTCTATTGAAAGCCAAGAGAATATGAGGCTTGATTTTTTTGGGGTAAACAATGCTTTTGATAACCTGATTAATATTATAAAATCAAGAAGTACTGTGGAGGAGACATCGCTTGCTCTTATGGCTCAGCACTTGAGTAGGGAGGAGGCAGATCCAAAATATATCAGCTCCGAGCATTTTAAAAAATTAGATGGGGATTTTCCAGACAATGTTAAGAGTTTAATAATAAAGAACGACGAAAAAAGAACGTTTGAGAATATCAGACTTCATACAATACAGACGGACACTAATTTCTTTCAGCGTATATTTACTTCCGAGCATGCGCATTATAGTATCAAAGCTTTATCGAAGTTCAAAGTTTGGCGTGTTCAGAGTAGCGATATCATTGAAATAAGTTTTGAGTCCGATGATCCTGGTATTTGTCAGAATACCTTATTGATTTTATCAAAGGTTTTTACTGCAAAATTTGCTGCCATTAGGATTAACCAAACAGATCAGGTTGTAAGCTATTTCGAAAACCAACTTAAACAGACGGCTGATAGATTAAGTAAAGCGGAGGATAGGCTTTTATCCTTCAATCAAAAGAATAACATTATAAATTATAATGAGCAGACCCGAAATATCTCAACACGCAAAGAAGAGCTGGATGAACAATACTATGAGATTCAAATGTCTTTGGCCGGGGCAAATGCTGTGATATTAAAAATCGAAGAACAACTTGAAGGTTATTCCGGTATCAAGATGACAAATGTGGGATTGGATCAGCTTCGAAAGGAACTTGCCGATGTTTCGTCCCGTCTTGCTTTTGCACAGATCCCTTCGCCGAATGACTCAGTTCCAAAGTTTGATTCAAAAGAAATTTCATTTTTGAAATCTCAGTCGGATAGTTTAAAAAAGGAAATGAGCCTTAGGGTAGATTCGTTGATAAATATATCAGAGAATCCGGAAGGAATACCTGTTGCTGATCTTCTAAAAAACTGGCTTGACAATGTCATGAACAGAGAAGAAAATTATGCGAAGCAGGAGGTGATCCAGATGCGTAGATTGGAGTTTTTAGAGATTTATAGAAGGTTTGCTCCTTTGGGGGCAATTCTTAAGCGCATAGAACGAGAGATAAATGTTGCAGAACAAGAGTACTTACAGCAATTGAAGTCTTTGGCACAGGCAAAACTGAAGCAACAGAATAACCAGTTGGCATCTGATATCAGTGTTATCGATCCCCCTGATTTTCCTCTGAAGGCAGAAAGTTCAAAGCGGAAGTTATTGGTGGTTGTTGCAGGTATGTTTGGATTTATTCTTGTTGCATTCACGGTTCTTGTTTTGGCATATATTAATCCCAATATTCAGATTCCTCAGAAAGCAGTTAAATATACAGGCCTTGAAATTGCAGGTGTTTTACCTACAACTGAAAGTAGTAAAGAGAAGGTCGATTTT
The DNA here is from genome assembly GCA_965230435.1 of Bacteroidales bacterium. GTDB lineage: Bacteria > Bacteroidota > Bacteroidia > Bacteroidales > JBDKHP01 > JBDKHP01. Next base: position 2,662,788 of record CBDDLB010000006.1, on the reverse strand, counting down.
AGTTATATCAATCGTCGTTTGACTGAGATGTGGATGCAGAATCTACTTCTGGAAGAGAAAAGAGGAAAAGACGACGGGCCAATATTTATTGGAGTGGGAAGTTCTCGAGAATCGGAAGGTAAGAGTTATTCCTCTACAGGGTTAGCTAAGAATCTCAGAAAAGCTCAGAAGAAGTTACTTTATATAACATATGTTGAGGAATATAAAGATGCTTCTTCAGATACTTATGACTTTGTATATAAGCTCACTCCTACGTTTATTAATGTAGCAAAACTAGAAGAACTTTTCCCATCCGAAGGTTTACAACTTAGTGATTATGATTATGTCCTACTTGAACTTCCTCCAATAAATGAAACTCCCTATCCTCAGAAATTGGTAAGTTGTTTGGATGTTTTTTATCTGGTGATAAATGCAAACCGGGCTTGGACAAAAGCCGATCAGTTTTCATTGAGTATACTTCAGCAGGTATTATTGACTAAACCAAAGATTGTGTTGAATGGGGTAAGTTTAGATGTGGTGGAAGATTATATAGGTCAGGTACCAAAGAAAAGAAATAGGTTGAGAAAAATTGTCTTGAAAGTTTTGCGCAGGCAATTTTTTAGAAAATTATTTAAAAAATAGGAACTGTGCTAAAGAAGATAGTTAGGGAAAAGAATTTTCTATCATTCTCTGGGAATTTCGCTTTTGCAGCTGTGGGAATGGTAAATTTTCTGTTGCTTACGCGTAGTTACAGTAAGACAGATTTTGGCGATTGGGTCTTATTTGTTACCGTGGTAAACTTCTTAAATTTATTTCGCTTTGGACTTACCCGTGGTGCTTTGGTACGTTTTGGTTCAGGAGCAAGTGATGATGAAAGAAAAGACTTGTTAGGAGCAAGCTTTACTATTGGAGTTCTGATGATAGTTATTGTAGCTGCCGTCTGTCTGCCGTCCTATTATCTATGGGGAAACCAGATTTCGATGAAAGGCTATATATGGGCGTTGCAATGGTATCCTTTGTTGGCTATTGTTAATCTTTCTTGGAACAATGCCCTTTCTTACCTTCAGGTTAAGGAACGTTTTGGAACTATACTGCTCATCAGGCTATTGAATGTAGGGAGCTTTACCATTGTTCTTCTTTTGAGTATGTTTTGGTTTTCTTGGACAATTGAGACTATCCTTTTGTTTTACATCCTCACAAATGTATTGTCGTCCATAGTGACTATTGTTGGTAGGTGGGATGGTTTACTTTATATGTTCAGGTCGAAAAAGAAACAGATTGTTGAAATTTTCAATTTTGGCAAATATTCAATAGGGAGCCTTGCTGGAAGTAATTTGCTAAAGAGTGCAGATACTTTCATAATAGGTTTAAGCCCAGTACTTGGTTCTGCTGGAATTGCACTTTATGCTATTCCTCTTAAGCTAACGGAGATTCTGGAAATTCCTTTACGTAGTTTTGTTGCTACTGCATTTCCTAAAATGTCAAAGGCGAGCATGGATGGGAATGTAAAAAAGCTAAGGAGCATCTTTTATGAGTATTCTGGCACCATTACTGTCGTTTTTATTCCTGCAATAATTATAAACCTGATCTTTGCAGATTATTTCGTTTGGATACTTGGAGGGAAAAACTACAAGGAATCTGCTGAATTGATGGGCAATGTATTCAGGATTTTCGCAATATATGGTCTGTTCTTACCTTTAGATAGACTTACAGGTGTGGCTTTGGACAGTATTAACCGACCAAAACTTAATTTTTACAAAGTGCTGATTATGGCAGCAGCAAATATAATCGGAGATTTTATAGCTGTTTTCTATTTTGAATCTTTGATTGCAGTTTCTGTTGTTACGTTGATTTTCACCCTTATAGGGTTATATTTCGGACTGTATTACTTCAATAAGGAGATTCCAATTCGACTGCTGGATATTTTTAAACACGGAATTACGTTTATAAAAAATATTAAGCAAAAACTGTGAAGTCGCCATATCGCCCATATAGTTATATCATTGCCCAACGGCCATTGACCATCTTGGTCATTTTGTTCGTGACTTTGGTGTCGGCTTTCTTGATTTCAAAAGGAATCAAAACGGCTGCGATATCTATGGTACTGCCTTTCATTTTTATCTTTTTGGATCGGGTAATAAATAATGCTTATGTGGGATTGATGGCTGTTTTCGTTATCAATCATTTTGCACTAGGGATTATAAGGTATGTACCTGCACCTCTGGGGCTTTCAGTAGATGGGCTGCTGATGCTTACATACATAGCATTGTTTATCAAATATTTCTACACGAAAGTTGATTTTTCACCAGCAAAAAATGTCCTGACATGGTTGTCTCTTGTTTGGTATGCATACATATTTTTTGAATTGGTTAATCCGCAGGCAGTCAGTCGTGTAGCTTGGTTTTACGCAATGCGGGGATTAGGGTTGTATATGTTGTTGAGTGTGCCATTGACATTTATGTTATGGAATCGGTATCAGGATGTAAAGTTGATAATCAGACTTTGGGGATTTTTCTCTATTTTGGCAACACTGAAAGGGATGATGCAGTTGTTTGTTGGTGTTGATCCGTTCGAGCAGGCTTGGCTCGATAAGGGAGGGCATATTACTCATATCCTTTTTGGGAAACTGCGTATTTTTTCATTCTTTTCTGATGCGGGACAATTTGGGGCAGCTCAAGGGCACACGGGTGTTACGTTTGGCATTATTGCATTGAGTACCAAAGAAAAAAAATGGAGGTATTTCTATTGGCTGGTTAGTGTGATGGGGCTTTATGGAATGATGATTTCAGGTACAAGAGGGGCAATAGCTGTTCCTGGTGCTGGGGCAATGCTTTTCATTATTTTGCGTAAAGATTTACGAATTATCATTTCGGGAGGGCTAGTGCTGCTTTCTCTTTTCATCTTCTTTAAACATACAACAATATTAAATAGCAATTATCAGATTCGGAGGATTCGAACAGCATTTGATCCTAATAATCCTTCATTGCAAGTGAGGTTAGAGAACCAACGAAAGCTCAAATCATATATGTCCAACAAGCCTTTTGGTGGTGGTGTTGGTTCTTCAGGTAGTTGGGGATTGCGCTTTTCTCCTCATACATTTCTTGCTAACACTCCTACAGATAGTTGGTATGTGATGGTATGGGTAGAATTGGGTGTTGTGGGTCTCCTACTTCATTTGTTTATACTTTTCTATGTGTTGGCAAGGGGATCCTTGCTGATTATGTTTAAGATAAAAGACCCCGAACTGAAAGGAATTTTGAGCGGATTAGCAGCAGGTATGTTCGGAATAATGGTAGCTTCCTATGGAAATGGAATTCTGGGGCAGATGCCTACAGGTATTCTTATTTATACGAGTATGGCATTTATGTTCATGGGAGAAAAATTTGATCGAGAAATAGCTGCTGGTCAGCCTTCGAAAAGTATTGCATAAATCAAAAAAATATTATGCAGGCATTAGTTAGTATTATAACTGTAAACTATAATCAGTTGGAAGTAACGTGCGATTTACTTGAATCGTTGCGTAAGATCAGTTATCCGAACATTGAGATTTTAGTTGTAGATAATGCATCTGCCGAAAATCCTGAACCAATAAAAGAACGCTATCCTGAGATTGAACTTATTCTTAGTGAAGAAAATCTTGGTTTTGCAGGCGGTAATAACTTGGCTCTTCGAAGAGCAAAAGGAGATTACTTCTTGTTTCTTAACAACGATACAGAAGTTGAACCTGATTTTTTGGAACCTTTGATAGCGTGTTTGCAATCGGATAAAAAAATTGGGATGGTAAGCCCTAAAATCCGCTTTTATGACGTTCCTGATACTATACAATATGCAGGATATACACCTATGAATTCCTTAACAGTTCAGCAGCACTTGATTGGCTGTAAGGAAAAAGATGAAGGACAGTTTAATGAAAGTAGGGAAACTTTCTCGATTCACGGTGCTGCGATGTGTTTTCCAAGAAAAGTTGTTGAAGAGGTTGGATTGATGGCAGATATTTTTTTCCTGTATTACGAGGAGCTTGACTGGGCAGAACGTGTTAAAAAAGCGGGTTATAAAGCTTGGTATGTAGCAGATTCATTGATTTTTCATAAAGAAAGTGTGAGCACAGGAAGGGAAAGCCCTTTAAGGACTTATTATATTGCAAGAAATAGGATTTTATTTGCACGAAGAAATTTTGGCGGTTTCGCATTATTGTTCAACATGATGTTTGTACATTTTGTATCTGCCCCCGTAAATTTGCTAAGACATCTTCGTCAGCGTCGTTTCGATCTTGCTAAAGCTTATTTTAGGGCTTTAGGGTGGAACATGACGCATTTCAATAATATTCACCATTCACCTAAACTAAATGATGATGAGTATTCTTAGTGCTATAGTTCGAGGACTTGAGTACATACTGTTTTTCTACTTTGCTTCGTCAGCATTGTATGTCTTTGTCTTTGCGTTATCATCTCTTTTGAGAAGAAAAAAGCCTAAAGATCATGCAGATACCCATAGACGCATTGCGGTTCTTGTGCCAGGTTATAAAGAAGATAATGTGATTGTTGATACAGCGAAGCAGGCATTGTTTCAAGATTATCCACGGGATAAATATACCGTGGTTATTATTGCAGATAGTTTTCGGGAGGATACATTAGAGAAGCTTAGAAATTTACCAATAAGATTGGTAGAAGTGAGCTTCGAAAAAAGTACGAAATCGAAAGCATTGAATGCTGCAATGGCCGAAATTGGAGATGATTATGATATTGCTTTAGTTTTGGATGCGGACAATGTAATGGAAAAGCCATTCCTTAAGAAGATTAACATTGCTTTCGATTCAGGATTCAATGTGGTACAAGGACATCGTGTTGCAAAAAATATGAACACGAATATGGCGATGTTAGATGCTGTTAGTGAGGAGATTAATAATAGTATTTTTCGAAAAGGACATAGGGTGCTGGGATTGTCTTCTGCACTTATTGGTTCTGGGATGGCGTTTGGTTATGCTTTTTTCAAAACAACAATGGCAAACATCGATGCTGTAGGTGGGTTTGACAAGGAGCTGGAAATGAAACTACTAAGAGGCCGTCAGAAAATAGAATATTTAGAGAATGCTTATGTGCTCGATGAAAAAGTACAGAAAACTGAAGTGTTTGCAAATCAACGACGCCGTTGGCTTTCTGCTCAGTTAGTTTATCTTAGGCGTTACTTCTTTTCAGGTCTTTTTCATTTGTTTTTCAGAGGAAATATTGATTTCTTCGATAAGGTATATCAGATGATAGCTCCTCCAAGGGTATTGCTCCTAGGATTGACTTTTATTTTAGCACTGACGAGCTTAACGTTTAGTTTCTTTATTCAAATACAACTCATTGAGCCTGTTTATTGGGGCGTTACTTTTGTAACAACTGTTTTAGGTCTGATGTTAGCTGTGCCAGCTAAACTGTGGGATAGAAAACTATTGGAGGCTGTAATTAGTTTACCAGCCAGTTTTATAGTAATGTTACTTTCTCTTTTTAAGTTGCGGGGGGCTAATAAGAAATTTATTCATACCCAGCACGGCACAGATGACAATTGATATTGTTGCGGGACAGACAAATTGCAGAGACTTAAATAGGCTGTTCGTTATTCTTTACTACCAAAACGATTACCGATCCTAATCGTTTTGTTTTCACCAAAGCAAATCATGAAACAACCTTGGTTGATCTGATTATTCGTTTTTTTAGGAAATAGATAAGTTTTGTGCTCCGCTTTGGAACACTTAAAAAAGGCGCTGTTTATGGTTCGCTTCTGTTAGGTTGAAATCTATTAAATTTTAGAACTTTATCTGAACATTCTGAGTAGTCCGTCATAATTAATTTAGATTTATTCAGGTGCTAAGTAGCTGGTTAGTTCAAATCTTCACGTAGCTATGTACGTGAGGATTTGGACGACTTTTGCACCTTAACCGAAATTGTTTTTTTGACTTCACTTAGTTATGCATTGTATTAGAGAATAAGCAAAGACATTCCTAAAGAAATTTTGATGTATGAAAATTGGAATTGAAGCCCAGCGTATTTTCCGAAAGAAGAAACATGGGATGGATATGGTAGCTTTGGAACTGATTCTGAACTTACAAAAACTAGATCAGAAGAATGAGTATGTCGTTTTCGTGAAACCAGACGAGGATCGTTGTGTGCAGGAAACTGCAAATTTTAAGATCGTAGAGCTGGGAGGAGGTGCTTACCCTGTTTGGGAGCAGATTGCTTTGCCCCGTGCTGCAATGGAAGCAGGTTGCGATATTTTGCACTGTACGAGCAATACTGGCCCCCTTCGTTCAGAGGTGCCGCTGATAACAGTTTTGCACGATATTATTTATCTCGAAAATTTAAGTATTTTTCAAAAAGGAGGAACATGGTATCAGAAGTTTGGGAATCTATACCGAAGATGGGTTGTACCTCCTGTTGTGCGACGGAGCAAGCGTGTTGTAACGGTGTCGAACTTTGAAAAAGAGCGCATACGTGACTTTCTTAAGTTAGGAGATAATTTAGTTGCTATATATAATGGTGTTGGTGAACATTTTCAGAAAATAACTGATGAGGAGGTACTAAGGCAGGCAAGAGAGAAATATCATCTGCCTGAACGTTTTCTTTTCTTTCTAGGCAATACGGATCCCAAAAAGAATACTCCTAATGTATTGAAAGCGTTTGCAGACTTCAACAAACAGAGTGAATTGAAATATAAGCTCGTAATGTTGGATTATGACGAGGAAGCGCTGCAAAAAATACTAAAAGATATTGGGTGTCCTGATGTCCGGTCGGATATTCATTTGACTGGCTATGTGAAAAATACTGATCTCCCCGCAATAATTAACCAATGTGATGTTTTCCTATATCCTTCCTTACGAGAAAGCTTTGGGATTCCAATTCTGGAAGGAATGGCCTGTGGTGTTCCTGTAGTGACATCCAATACTGCCTCTATGCCAGAAATAGCTGGTGATGCAGCAGAGATAATCAATCCAAGAGAGTCAGATCAAATTGTAGAGGCAATTAAAAAAATTTTGGGAGATGATGATTATCGAGAAAACCTTTGCCAAAAGGGAATTGATAGAGCCAAAAAATTTTCATGGAAAGCGATGGCCGAGGCCAATTTGAAATTGTATGAAGAGGTACATGCAGAACTAAACTCCAATAATAAATGATAGAAGGTAAAGACATTATTGTTGTCGGAATTCAAGCGTGGGACGTTGAAATCGGCAGCAACTGTAAAAATATTGCAGTAGAATTTGCAAAAAAAAACAGAGTACTTTACGTAAACTCTCCCCTAGACCGTATTACACGACACCGTGAAAAACACCTCCCCAAGATTAAAAAGAGGATTCAGGTGACACAAGGTAAAGATGAAGCTTTGGTGAAAATTCAAGAAAATTTCTGGAATTTGTATCCGCCAAGCATGATTGAATCAATCAATTGGATCGGAATACCTACAGTGTTTGATTACTTGAACAAAAGAAACACCCGTAAATTTTGTGCAGATATTTTACAGGCTGCGGAACAACTGGGCTTTAGAGATTTTGTCTTGTTCAATGATAGTTCTATGTTTCTTGGTTTGGATTTGAAGGAATTGCTAAAACCTAAGGTGTATGTTTATTACATGCGCGATTATCTTATTAAGAATCCGTATTGGAGAAAGCATGGAGTACGCGTTGAGCCAAAGCTCATTGCTAAAGCAGATGTCGTTGTGAACAATTCTGTTTTGTATACGGAATATGGTAGTAAGTACAATCAGCATAGTTATATGGTAGGGCAGGGATGCGATACGCAGCTCTTCGATGATTCTAAGCAGGAAATATTACCAGCGGAGGATTTAAAAGAGATTCAAAAACCAATAATTGGCTATGTTGGTTTTTTGTCGAGTAGGCGTTTGAATATTGAAATTATCAGTCATATGGCCAAGAAACGTCCAGAGTGGTCTATTGTATTAGTTGGGCCAGAGGACGATGTTTTCAAAGATTCTGATTTGCACGATATTCAAAATGTACACTTTTTAGGAAGTAGGGATCCAGAGGTTTTACCAGCTTATATAAAGGGTTTTGATGTAACCATGAACCCTCAGTTGATTAATGATGCTACGATAGGTAATTACCCACGGAAAATAGATGAATATCTAGCTATGGGAAAACCAGTTCTGGCTACGGCAACAAAGGCAATGGAATACTTTAGGGACTATAGTTATCTTGGGGAAACTCCTATGGATTATGTGGAGCTGGCAGAAAAAGCTCTTAATGAAAATACAGAGCAATTGGAACAGGCTCGTCGTAAGTTTGGAACAGAGCATAGTTGGGAAAACAATGTGAACGAGATATACTCGTGCATAGAAAGAGTAGCTGAAGAAAAGGGAATAACGTTATAAAAGTGATGCCATAAGAATGAAGAAATACTTGATCGTTATGGTGAAGTAGCTCTTGATAAAGTAGAATGTCAATATGATAGTCACTTCTGAGAGTATCAAAAAAATAGTGCCACGTGCTTAGTTCTATGAACTTAAAAATGAATTGATGGGAATTGTTGATAAAATAAAAAAGAACGAGAAGCTTAAAGCTTTTGTATTGTCTACACTTAGTTCAAAACACAATCCTAGGCCAAGGTTATGGGTTCGTTTGTTTTTGAATCCATTTATCCATAAAAAAGGTAGAGGAGCAAAAGTTAGATGGCGGAGCAGAATTGATGTGTTTCCTTGGAATCGTTTTGAGATAGGTAAATACACAACAATTGAGGATTTTTGTACGGTGAATAATGGATCTGGCGATGTGATTTTAGGAGACAGAGTTCGGGTTGGTATCGGGTCGGTACTTATTGGCCCGATAAGAATGGGCAGTGGCTCCGGACTTGGACAGCATGTGTTTGTTTCTGGTTTTAATCATGGTTACAAAGACGGCAGTAAGAATTCAAGTGTTCAGGCTTTAGATATTCGGCCGACTGTAATTGAAGAGGAAGCTCATGTTGGAGCTAATTCGGTGGTTTTGGCAGGAGTAACTGTTGGAAAGCGTTGCCAAATAGGAGCAGGTAGTGTGGTTACGCGCGATATACCTCCCTTTTCTGTAGCTGTAGGAAATCCAGCAAGAGTCATAAAACAGTTTAATCATGAAACCGGCGAGTGGGAAAGGGTGAAGAAAGAGGAGTAATTTCTGTATTCATTCAACCATTTCAGTTTAAGGACAAGTAACTTAAGGGCTAATTGTTGTAAACAGCATGAAGTAGCTCCTAAATAAGTAGGTGTGCTAATATAAACGACATTTTTAGGTTTGTCACGGCGCTGAATATTAGCACGATGCTTTTTCTAATAAATAGCACTACGTGCTTAAATAGTTTGGTGAACTTAACTTACTAATCAACCCATTACTTTATGAAAACAGCATTTTGGATTAGCTTTGGACTTTTTTTCTATACTTATATTGGATACGGAATAATTCTCTATATTCTGGTACGTATAAAGCGTTTACTGTCAAAATCGAAAAAAGAACAGGACGAAGATTACGAGCCAGATGTTACTCTTTTCGTACCAGCATTTAATGAGAAAGACTATGTGGATGCGAAAGTGAAAAATTCGTTGTCGTTGAACTATCCAAAGGATAAAGTAAAGCACCTGTGGATAACGGATGGTTCTGACGATGGCACGCCAGATCAACTTAGAAAATATCCAGAAGTAGAAGTGCAGCATTTGCCAGAGCGGGGAGGCAAGATTGGAGCCATGAACAGGGGCATGAAATTCGTAAAAACGCCGATAGTTATTTTTTCTGATGGCAATACAGATTTGGGGGAGAATTCAATTAGAGAAATAGTTCGCTTGTTCCGAAATCCAAAAGTAGGCTGTGTTTCTGGCGAAAAAAGAATACGAAATAAAGGCGAAGAGGCTGCAGCTGGTGCTGGTGAAGGCTTGTATTGGAAATACGAGTCTACTTTGAAGAAATGGGATGCAGAACTGTATTCTGTGGTTGGAGCTGCGGGAGAATTGTTTGCGGTGAGAACAGAGTTGTGGCAAGAGGTTGAACGAGACACTTTGCTAGATGATTTCATTATTTCGTTGCGTATAGCTAAGCAGGGCTATACAATACAGTACAATCCAGAAGCGCATGCAATCGAAACTGCTTCTGCCAATGTGAAGGAAGAGTTGAAACGTAAAGTCCGGATTGCAGCAGGAGGAATTCAGTCTGTGCTTCGCCTTAGTAGCCTGTTGAATCCTTTTCGGTATGGAGTTTTGTCGTTTCAGTACATTTCACACCGTGTTTTGCGTTGGACAATCACACCTTTTGCAATGTTGTTGATGTTGCCTGTGTCGTTGATTTTGGCGATGCAGTATGGTTTATTTGATATGAAAAATATCTATGCAGTAATGTTCTGGGGACAATTGTTTTTCTATTTCATGGCTTTTTTAGGGGGAATCCTTCAGCATAAAAAGGTTAGTATCAAAGGCTTTTTCGTCCCTTATTATTTCTTTATTATGAACTACGCTGTTTTTGCAGGAATTGTTAGGTATGTTAAAGGTTCGCAGACAGTTAATTGGGAAAGAGCAAAACGCGGATAAAGTAGGGGCCTTTGTCGATAGCCGCTTTGGCATGATGATTACTAACACTTAAGTTTTGCTATTTTGTAGATTCAATTAACACTAAGTTTAAGGTAGAAGTATGAAATTAACAGTTGTGCGCCATGGTGAGACTATTGAAAATAGTTTGAGTATTTGCCAAGGTCAATCGGAAGGTACATTGTCGGGGCAAGGTCTTGAACAGGCAGGTAAAGTAGCTCTAAGGCTTCAAAATGAGGAGTTTGATATTGCATTTTCCAGTGATCTGAAAAGGGCTTCAAAAACTGCGGAAAAAATATTAGAATATCACCCAAATGTACAACTTAAGTTAGACATGCGTTTGCGCGAAAGATATTTCGGTTCTCTGCAAGGACAACAGGTACAAGGCTACGATATTAATGACTGTTTGCCAGAGGACGCAGAAAGTAATTTGTCGATTGTAATACGGCACAAAGAATTGTTTCAGGAATTATATGAACAATACCCAGATAAACATATACTTATAGTTAGTCATGGGATTGCCAAAAAGGCATTATTGACTGCTGTTTTTAATTTACAGCACGAACGACTAAATGACTTGGAACGTTTTGGAAATACATCCGTAACGATTATTGAGAAAGAAGTTGGAAAAGAGCCTATTGCAATACTTAGAAATTGCATGTCTCACTTGTGATTATTCTAATTTTGTGGTAAATTACTAGATGCTAGTTTTTTTGTTTTAATTAGAGATAGGGTTTTTCGAAAATTACTTATCGATTTCTTTATTTCTATTTATTTTCGCATCTGAGATGTGTTGGTGTTTTATGTAAGTAAGGGGCTAAAATTAATTTTCAGGTTAATTGTCGTAACCAGAGTGTTTCTAGAACTGAGCTTGGAAATTGAAGAGGTCGCCCTTAGACGTAATATTGCAAACAATACGTTTGATTATTTCATTGTTTTGTTATCAGAGCAGAGATATTTCTGATGAATAGTATCAGGGATTGGAACAAAGAGCAAAATCATTATGATCGGCTACATACGCGAAAAAACGAAAGCCTATTTCGAAAAAGAATCTAAGTTAAATATAGTTCTTAACTTTCTTTTCTTTACTTTACTTCTCCTTTTGCTTATTCCGTCTACAAGACGGGAAGTACTACCGAGGATACAACGGTTGATGATGTTTTCACCGAACACTGTTGCTGAGTCTGAACAGAAAGCTCTTTCTGGAAAAGATTTTGCATATCAGTATAAAGACAAAAAGGGAGAAATGCATACCCTTAGCGACTTGAGAGGTGAAGTCATTTTTCTAAATATTTGGGCTACTTGGTGTCCTCCTTGTGTTGCCGAAATGCCAAGTATTCAAGCTCTCTATAACGACTATAAAGACAAAGTTCGGTTTGTTTTCCTAACAGAAGAAGGACAAGAGAAAGTTGATCCTTTTTTACAGAAACATAAGTTCGATCTACCTGTTTATCAGATGATTTTCAGGCTGCCAGAAAACCTTGCAACGAAAAGTATCCCAGCTACATATGTCATTAGCAGAGACGGAAAGCTGGCCATACAGAAAGTTGGAATTGCAGATTGGAATAGTGATAATGTACGCGAAACTATTGATAAATTATTGGATAATAAGTAGTTATTTGTATTCTGAAATTAGTAGTCCAAATCTCATATTTAGTTATTGGGGTGACTAAGAAAAGACTTTCAGAATAAGTAGTTTGTCATAATCTAAGTAGGTTTATATTTGCTGCAAAATTGCTCATTGGATAAACAACGTAAATCATAGGTCTAGACCTTATGTGCTTTTAGATAAATATTCTAGTGACCATAATCGTAAAAGAACACAATCGAAACTAATAAACACGAAGCCATGTTAGTGAGGCCCAAAAGTAAGCGCAGTAACGCCGAATTTGAAAAATATCCAATTTACGAAGGCAACGATTTGGGAGTGACTTATTCTCCTGAAGGTACTCGTGTGAAATTTTGGTCGCCTTTGGCCGAAAAAGTAGAGTTTAGGCTCTATCCAACAGGCCATGATAGTGAAGCCGACGAATGTTTCGATATGATATTGAAAGAAGATGGAGTTTGGGAGCTGTACATTAAAGGTGATATTCGTAAGAGTTATTATACGTTTCGGGTAAAATACGATGGGGAATGGCTCGATGAAAGTCCAGATATGTATGCTAAAGCTATTGGCGTAAATGGAGAGAGAGGAATGGTCATTGATCTGAAAAGAACTGACCCCGAAGGCTGGGGGGCTGTTGAACGTCCTCATTTAGATTCATTTACAGATATCATTTTGTATGAACTGCATGTGCGGGATTTTACAATTGCGGATTCGTCTGGGGTTAATCAGAAAGGTAAGTATCTAGGGCTTACGGAAGAAGGCACAGTGAGCCCACAGCGAGAAAAAACAGGACTGGATCACTTGAAAGAACTAGGGATAACACATGTACACCTTTTGCCTATTTATGATTTTTTGACTGTTGATGAATCAGATCCAGATAAAGAACAGTACAACTGGGGGTACGACCCACAAAACTATAATGCACTAGAAGGTTGGTATGCAACAGATCCTTTCAATGGTAAGGTGCGGATTATTGAGTTTAAGAAGATGGTTCAGAAATTACATCTTTCCGGCCTGCGGGTTGTGATGGATGTAGTTTATAATCATACTGGGGTAACGAACGAATCTGTTTTTGAACGGACTGTACCTGGATATTTCTATCGTTTTGCTCCCAACGGACATTTCTCAAATGCCTCGGGCTGTGGTAATGAAGTAGCTTCGGAGCGGGCTATGGTACGGAAATATATTGTAGAATCTGTTGTTTATTGGGCTACTGAATATAAAATCGATGGTTTTCGCTTCGACCTAATGGGCATTCTCGATGTAGAAACCATGAATACGATCCGTAAGGCGCTGGATAAGGTCGATCCTACAATTTTTATTTATGGGGAAGGTTGGACTGGGGGCTTGTCTCCTTATCCAGAAGAAAAGCGGGCGATGAAATTTAATACAGTCCAGTTAGAAGGCATTGCTTCTTTTAGCGACGATTTCAGGGATGCGATCAAAGGGCATTGGTCCAGTGAGCAAGAGCGAGGCTTTGCAAGCGGACAAGAGGGGTACGAAGAAAGTATTAAATTTGGTGTGGCGGCAGCTTCTCCTCACCCTCAGATTAATTATCAGTGGGTGAATTATTCTAAGCACCCGTGGGCGAAGAACCCTACGCAGACAATTAATTTTGTATCCTGTCACGATAATCATACCCTTTGGGATAAACTTAAGCTTTCGGCTCCTGATGCCAATTACGATCAGCATCTAAAAATGCAGAAACTAGCTTTAGGCATTATTCTTACTTCTCAAGGGGTTCCATTCTTACATTCAGGAGTTGAAATAGGACGCACAAAAGACGGGGAGCATAATTCATATAACTTACCTGATGAAATTAACCGTTTGGATTGGTCTCTGAAATCTAAGAATAAAGGCCTTTTCAATTACGTGAAAGGTTTAATAGAATTGAGAAGAGAACATCCGGCCTTTAGGATTGCTACAACGGAAGGCTTAGCTAAGCACCTTTCTTTTTTGTCTACATATGGCCCGAATTTTCTGGGTTTTCATTTGCGTGAGTATGCTAACGGGGATCGCTGTAAGCACATTATTGTGGCTTATAATGGAGGGCATTTTCCTTTTACATATAGCATTCCGAAGGGCGAATGGGTCGTTCTAGCCGATCGGACGCGTGTGTCTTTAAGTGGTATCGATGTTGTTGACGGTGGAGAGGCCACTGTTCCTGGTATTTCTATTCAGGTTTTGGTAGATAAAGAAAGTTTTGAAAAAAAATAATAAAAAACCATACCTTTAGCGCCTTGGAACAGTTTTTACGTTAGTTTTTTTGATGCAGACCTTTTTAAGAGCACTTTTTCTGTTCCTCTGCTTCAGAAGAAAGGGTGCTGCAAATTGAAACAGGGTTTCATGACCCGTAATACAATTTAGGTAAATGATGGAGGAAGGAAAGCCTAATATCCTTTACATCGACGACGAACCGGATAACCTGACGGTATTTAAAATAGCATTCCGTCGATATTACAATATTCTCACTTCTACTACGGCAGCGGAGGGACTGGAGATTTTGCAGAAGAACAAAATACATGTGGTGGTAACGGATCAGCGTATGCCTGATATGACTGGCGTTGAGTTTCTCACACTTATTCCTGCCGAACCTTACGTAACGCGTATCCTGTTGACAGCTTATACAGAAACACAAGCCCTTATAGATGCTGTAAACGATGGGCATATCTTTCGTTATATCAATAAGCCTTGGAAACTAGATGATCTAAAACAGACTTTGGATAATGCTGTAGAAAACCAGAAGCTAATAGAAACCAATCATTTGCTTTTGAGAAATCTAAAAGCTAGTAATCAGCAGTTGGAAAAGGCTAATGAGGAGCTTCGGGTAAAGAACCGTTTGTTGTATGAACTGGATAAGGCAAAGTCTGAGTTTATAAATATCATCAGTCATGAAATAAAGACCCCCCTGAATGGAATAATTGGCCTTACACGTTTGCTGTCTAGTCAGATAGAAGAAGAAGAGTACAAGGAATTTTTTAATGCGTTGAAATTTTCTGTAGATCGTTTAGATGAATTTGCAAAGAATGCTATTTTCCTTACTCAACTGGAAACCCAGACCTATAAGGTAGTACTTCAGGAACATAATTTAAAAAACATCCTCGATTTGGCTCTTACGCCTTTGTTCGCTAAAGCTCAGGATAAAAGTGTTGCTTTTGATATCAGTAATATTCCAGAAAAATTGGATGTGCGGACAGATGGGGTATTGTTGCAGAAGTGCATGACAACAGTATTGGATAATGCTGTACGCTATTCTCCAGAGGGAGCTACGATCAAAGTTGAGGCTACGATCGACGATAACCAATTTATTATTCGGGTTATGGATGAGGGACCAGGATTTTCGGATCAAGCATTGGAGCGCTTGTTTAAGTACTTTGGGATAGGGGATGTTCATTACGACCAACAAGTAGGTTTGGGGCTTTCACTTGTTAATATGGGAATGACAAGTCTTGGAGGTCAGGTGAAAGTGAAGAATGTTTCAGAGCAAGGAGCTTTAGTTGAGTTATGCTTTCCAGATGATACAATGCAGACGGCTAAAGTGTAATTTAGTATCTCCTATATAGAACATTTTCTCAATTTTGCAGTATATACATACTCTAGGTTAACTTTTGTAGTTTTGTATACAAAAAAATAAGCTATGGCTACTGAGAATATATGCCCAAAATCTGAAAAGTGCTTGATTTTTAATACTCCATTGGGTGGGGAGATCGTTACTAAGGCTTACCGTAACCAATTTTGCTACAATGGTTTGAGAGGTCGAAATAATTGCAAACGTTTTTTGGTAATGCAGCGTGTTGGTAAGGCTCCTCTTGAATTGCTCCCGAATTCGCGTAGATCTGTGGAAGACGTGATTGACGAAATGAAGCAAAGAGGAGATATTTAAAGATGAGTGATTTGTCTTTTGAAGATATCCTTGGAGACCACCCTGTCATTTTGTTTTACGATGGAGTATGCAATGTGTGTAATTTTAGTGTGCAATTTATTCTACGTCACGAACGCGCTTCAACCATTACCTTTTGCGCTCTACAAAGTAAATTTGCTGATTGGTTGTCAGCAAAACATGGAGTAGACAACGGCTCCTTGGATAGTCTGATGTTTTATTCAGAAGGAAAACTATCACATAAATCAGAAGCTTTGCTTAGAACGATACCTTATCTTAGTTGGTACTTCAGTATATTGAAACTGTTTGCTATTTTCCCATCTTCTGTTCTCAATTTCTTTTACGATATTGTTGCACGTAATCGGTACAGGCTCTTTGGAAAAACAACAAGTTGTGTAGTGCCCACTCCAGAAATTCGAATGCGGTTCATTGGTTTCTAATGTGCTGTACCAAATGCAGTTCTATTCTCAGCAGAGACACACAAAACGAAAATGTTAATATTGAACAGGAGCTGATAGAGGCTGTGTTTTTGAGAACAGATTTGTATTTTTTAACGAAGAATGTGTTCGTTTTCGTGCATTATAAATTATCTTTAAGTATTTAAAACCAACGATTTATTGCTTTAAACTGATAGTGTAGCCAAGAATCCACACTTCAGTCTATACTGACTTCAGGTATTGACTTCTGTCGAAGGCCTGGGGCTTTTGCTAAACAACAAATAAATTAAAGAGGGGTCTGTGATACTGCGCAGTTGGGTATGTTCGACAGATATCGGAAAGATTCCTTGGATTAAAAAATCAACTCATGAACGTAAGAATATTAGTTATGGCAGCGTTGCTGCTATTTTCTGCAAGTGCTTTTGCAGATGGCAATCAACCAGTAGATACAATGAAGGTTTGGCATCATTTCGATCCATCTTCAGGAGTGCATGGGGTTAGCACAAAAGAAGCATATGAGTTTCTTAAAAAGAACGGGCGGGAGTCTCAACCGATTGTAGTTGCTATCATCGATTCGGGAACAGACATTGAGCATGAAGACCTAAAAGAACAGAAATGGGTGAACAAAGGGGAGATTGCAGGCAATGGAGTCGACGATGATAAGAATGGCTTTGTTGATGATGTTCATGGCTGGAACTTTATTGGTGGCAAAGATGGAAAGAATATTGAGGCCGCTAATATGGAGTTAACTCGTCTTTACCGTAAATATATGCCTAAATATTCAGGAAAGCTTATTTCTGATTTTAAAACAGAAGAAGACAAGGCAGAATACAGAAAGTTTCTTTCGTACAAGAATAAGTTTGAAAAGAAAATTGAAGAGGGAAAGAACGAGTACGTTATGGTAATGCAGATTTGGAAGGCCGATAGTATGATGTGTTCTGTTCTTGGGAAAGATGATTATAATGCAGATGATTTAAAGAATTTTAATTCCGAGGATCCGCAAATGAGCGCTTTGGCTACTAGCTTGCTTTCAATGTTCCAGAATGGTCTTACACGCAAAGAACTAGTAGAATATAAGGACTATGTGGACAAAAAAATGAATTATCAGTTGAATCTGGATTTCAATCCACGACCTGATATTATTGGCGACGATCCATTAAACGCTAACGATTCGGATTATGGAAACAATGATGTAATTGGAAAAAGTGCAGAACATGGAACACACGTTGCCGGTATTGTTGGAGCTACCCGAGGCAATGGCATTGGTATAGATGGCATTGCAGATAATGTACAGCTGATGATTTTGCGTACGATACCAGATGGGGACGAACGCGATAAAGATGTTGCAAACGCAATTAAATATGCCGTGAACAATGGAGCTAAAATCATCAACATGAGTTTTGGTAAGGCAACAACAACATTGAAAGGAGCTGTTGATGATGCGTTGAAGTTGGCAGAAGAAAAAGGAGTTTTGCTGATTCATGCAGCAGGAAACGACGGATTAAATATTGATAATAAGCCAAATTTCCCAACCCCTATTCTTGATGCAACAAAGAAGCCAATAAAAACATGGATTACGGTTGGAGCGTCTTCATCGAAGGCTGACAGTACTATGGTGGCGTCGTTCTCAAATTATGGAAAAGACAATGTTGATATTTTTGCTCCTGGTGTAGATGTATATTCAACTTATCCAAATAATGAATACAAGAAAAATTCAGGTACCTCAATGGCTTCGCCTGTTGTAGCTGGTGTGGCTGCGTTGGTTTGGTCTCATTACCCAGAGCTGACAGCCCTACAGCTTAGAAAAATTCTGATGAAATCTTCAGTAAAACATAAAAAGCTGAAAGTGAAGCGTCCGATTTCGGATGAGGAGAAAGAGTCGCAACGCTTCGAGGACAAGAAGGTTTTAAAGTTCAAGAAATTGTCTGATACAGGAGGAGTGGTGAATGCTTACGAAGCCGTTAAGATGGCTCATAAGAAGATGAAATAAAATTTTATTCTCTGTTACGAACAGATAAGAGCCTTGCTTGAGAGAAATCAGGCGAGGCTCTGTTTTTATTTTCCATTTGAAAAGGAATATTTTAACTACGTATGTTCTTCTTATTTACTTATCTTCGCCGCTATTATTTCGGCGGGGATGCGCTTCTTGGTGCCGAAACAGTTTTGTAGGGAATTCACATTTGTACAATTATAAACATAGAACTACAGACATGAAAGGTTTAAAATGGACGACGCTAGTGATGATTGTTGCTGTTATGGCGTCATGTAAAGCACAAAAAATGGAAAAAAAAGAACTGACTACAGAAGAGGAAAAAGTAAGCTATAGTTTAGGTGCTAGTGTTGCCCGTTATTACAAAGAGCAGGGAATGAACAACATCGATATGGTAGCTTTTAATATGGCAGTAAGCGATGTTTTCGGGCCTGATAGCGTTCAGATTTCAGAAAAGGATGCAAACGAAATTCTTCGTACGTATTTCACTGGGTTGAAAGAGAAACAAGGAGAGGCTAAGAAAAAAGAAGGAGAAGAATTCTTGTTGGCAAATGCTAAAAAAGAAGGTATTAAAACAACAGAGAGCGGTCTTCAGTACGAGATTCTTAAAGAAGGTACAGGGGAAATGCCAAAACTTACAGACAAAGTTAAAACACATTATCACGGAACATTGATCGATGGTACTGTATTCGATAGCTCTGTACAGCGTGGCGAGCCAATATCTTTCCCTGTTAATGGTGTTATCAAAGGATGGACAGAAGCTCTTCAGTTGATGAAAGTTGGTGCAAAATGGAAACTTTATATTCCTTACGATCTAGCTTACGGTGAGCGTGGTGCAGGTGCTCAAATTCCTCCGTATTCAGCTTTGATCTTCGAAGTTGAACTACTAGACATCGAAAAAGAGTAAGTCATGCAAAAAACGATCTGGCTTTTTATAGCGATTGTTTTTTTTGCGGCTTGTACACACAAAGACAAAGTCGGGAAGAAGACTTTGTCTTTGTCTTCTGATAACGATAGTATCAGTTATAGCCTAGGAGTAAACTTAGCCACTCAGCTTAAAGATCAGGGATTGAAAGAAATTGATGCTGAGATTTTTCAGGCTGCAGTTCTTCATGTTTTTCAAGATGATAGTCTTAGAGTGTCACAAGAGAGGTCAAAAGCTATTCTATATAAGTATTTTAAAGACATTCAAAATCGAAGAATACATGGCTATTTGAAGGAAGGGAAAGATTTTTTGGCAAAAAATGCCAAGCGGAAAAGTGTGAAGAAAACAAAAAGTGGCCTTCAGTACGAGATACTTAAACAAGGAAACGGAGCAAAGCCCCGTGCTACACAGAATGTGAAGTGTCATTATGTAGGCTATCTGCTGGATAGTACCGTGTTCGAAAGCACAATAAAAACAGGTGTTCCTTCGATTTTCCCTGTAAATTCGGTGATCCCTGGCATGACAGAGGCGTTGCAGAATATGCAGGTAGGGTCGAAATGGAAAGTATACATACCATCTGGTCTTGCTTATGGCGAAAGACCACATCCAGGAGGACTTATAAAGCCTAATATGGCACTAATATACGAGATTGAACTATTATCTATAGAACCCAATTAAAACCTAAAATTATGGCTAAAGCAGAGATTAAAACAGCTAAAGGTGTAATGAAAGTTGAATTTTACGAGCAAGATGCACCGAAAACAGTTGCGAATTTCATTAAACTTTCGAAGGACGGTTTCTACGACGGGCTTACTTTTCACCGTGTAATCCCTAACTTTGTAATTCAAGGTGGGTGTCCTACAGGCGATGGCACCGGTGGCCCAGGCTATTCTATTGATTGCGAGTTGACAGGTGAAAATCAGCACCATGACCGTGGTGTGCTTTCTATGGCTCATGCTGGTAGGAACACAGGTGGATCGCAGTTCTTCATCTGCCATAACCGTGACAACACTTCTCACCTAGACCGTAATCATACTTGCTTCGGAAAAGTCGTTGAAGGGCTAGAGGTTATTGATACTATTCGTGGAGGAGACAAAATTGAGAAGATAGTAATTGAAGATTAAAACTATATAGAATGAGTTTAGAAGTAACAGGAAAACTCGAATCAGTATTGCCAGAAGTAACAGGAACAGGACGCAATGGTGCTTGGGTAAAGCAGAGTTTTGTAATTCAGACAGAAGGGCAATATCCAAAACAGGTATGTTTTGATGCATGGGGAGATAAGGCAGATGTTGTTAAGAACATGAATGCCGGGGAAATGGTAAAGGTAAGTTTCGAGCCAGAATCTCGTGAGTTCAATGGAAAGTGGTATACGAACTTACGTGCATGGCGTATTGAAGCGGTTACAGGATCTGCTCAGACACCACCGCCACCGCCACCTCCTGCAGATGCAGCTCCTTCTGGTGACAGTTCGGCTCCACAAGTGGAAGACGATCTTCCGTTCTAAGGAGAAAAGTATACAGAATATAAAAAGGCAGATCTTAAGATCTGCCTTTTTTATTTTCTATAGTAAAGTTTAGCCAAATTTCGACTTATTTAGTTTTATCTTTTTTTTCAGTAGTTTTTTCTGTTGGTTTTTTCTGATCGAAAACCTGTTGTGCAGCGATGTGTTTGTTCCAGTTAAGGCCATCAAAGACAAAGCTAACACGACGCCAACTATTGTGTCCAGAACGTTGAAGCGTTTTTATATGTGTCTTAAGTTGGTTCAACAGTTTTATGTATTGTTGTGTTTCTGGAGCTTTTACGTCATCGCTGCTGGTTGCAACCAGAACCAATTTTGCTGCATACGTATCGACTTGGTAATCTGCCCATTTATAAGTGCTCGCTCTGATAACTGTAGAAGAGTACGATCCTTCGAAGCTCTTTTCAGAGATAGGAACAAGGCGAAGGGTTTCGTTGGCTCCAGGCAGTTTTGAAAATACAGTCAGTTTTTCGTCAGGAGCATTTCCAATAAAGAACATTGCATCAATTTCTTTGTTCAATAGAGCTTTAACAGCGTCTCTTCCCGAAACTTCAACATCCGTCCACTTCGATCTAGTAAGGGTTTTCATCACCTGCACCGTTTGTCTCATGCTTTCTCCAGGTTTCCCAACGCCTACTTTTTTACCCGATCTTAATGCTGAATAATCACGGATATGACTTTCAGAGAGTGTGATTAAATGAATTTCTTCATTGCCCAAAGGAAGTAGCAGGTCTACCTTTTCTGCATTATTTGTTCCTTTTTTAAGGTCGTTTAGAAGCTCATTCTGAAGGATGTCATATTGCATGAAGCAAACACTACCTGCCTTTAGGTTACGGAAGCTTTCAACTAATGTCTCCGTAGGCTGAATGTTGATGTCAATCTTGCAGTATGTCTTAATGTCCCTGGCCATCTGATGAGATCCTGAACCTTCTGGCCCGGTAATAATTGTTAATTGCGCATTTGCTTGATTAAAAAAAACAAAAAGCCCAAGAAGTAAGGTGAACAATGATACTTTTTTCATCTTAGTGGGTTTTATAGATTTACGATTTATTAATCATTTGTTGTTTTTCTGCAATGTAGTGTTGTTTCTCTTAAATTGAGGCAAAAACTACTCCAAACTTCTGGTAAATATCATAATCGGTACTACATTAATACTACGAGAGCCAGTTCGTAAAATGGTATAGAAACTGGTTCTGGAATAACTTACGACTTGGTGTATACACAGAATAGAATTGATATAGTTTTAAAAGCCTCAGATGGGCTTAGCTAATATTATGCCAAACTTAGCTGTATGATTTCCCTCCGAAAAGTTTGCGTAAAACTACAAAGAAAAACGATACATGACGTGCTATCCGCATTTTTTCTGCATGCTATGAAGATACATGGATTCATGCATTCTTTGTTTTGTTTGCTTGAAGTATGTTTTTGGAGTGGTTTTTCTAAATTAGAATATGAGTTTAATTACTGTTAAGGTCGCAGACCTATTTGTTTTAGACTTACTTCTTTTTAGTAACCAGCTATTTAGGATCGAAATAGATCTAACATAATTTTATCTGGGTACTTATCCACTTGTTTTTAGGATTAAGTTTAGAAATTAAATCAGATTACAGTAATTTCTAGTATCGCGAAATTGGAATGAAATTTTGCCAGAACCAAAGAGTAATGTAGGGATTTGAAGGTTATAACTATTTGTATAACTAGTTTTTATTTTGTAATTTCTTGAGCGTTCTGGACTAAAATAGGATTACTGATAGGGGCGAGCTCTCGCTCGATTTTTGTAGTCTATAATGTTCTGTTTACTTAACGGAGGTTTCCGTAAGGTCACGCTATATTCTCTTCCTTTTACTATTGTTTTTGTGCCTTTTACTAAAAAAAGCGGTAGCTCTACTCATTAGAATATATATTCAGTATGATTGTTTTTATATTTGATTATCATCTATTTAAGACATATACTATTGGCTTTCGATTTTCTTCTGGGTACAGGAACAAATACTAGGTTTATTGTAATTAAAAAAATGGTAATCATGTGGGGGAACCTAATTCGTTTTGGCATTGATACCGAGGGATCAACTTCTTTTCAGAAAAGAGTGATTCTTACAAATCAGCTTAGTTTCATTGCTATATTGTTATTGAGTGTGGTTGTATTAATGGTTACGATTGCAGATATCGCTCCATTAGTCCCCGCACAGGTTATTATGATCTTTGTTTTGCTCTCAGTTCCATATATTAATTACAAGGGTTACTGTAATACTGGGGCTGTTTTATTAAGCGTATCTGTTCCGGTTATTATTTTCATGATGGGGTTGACAAATAAAATCTACATGGAAAATATCTATATCGGGGCTTACTTGCTGCCGCGTTTAGGAATTATCAGCGCTGGAGTGATTCCTATGCTACTGATCGACCATAAACAAAAGAAAATGATGCTCGGGGCGATCGCGGTCGGTTTGGTTTGTTTGCTTGCCCTAGAACCAGTGAACGAACTAATGGGGGTTGAGTATAAAGGTACAGAAGGGGAAGTTTTCAATTACAAGATGTTCACTTGGATTTCCTTTGTGCCATATGCGTTTATAATATGGAGCACATATTTTTTGCAAACGATTACGAGACGCTATGAGGTTTTAGCAGAAAATTCAGCTAGAGACTTGCGTTCTAAGAACTACATCCTCTGTGAGCAGAAAGAAGAGATTGAACAGCAGAATATTAATCTTCAGTTTGCAAAAGAGGCAATAGAAATAAGGTCGAGGAAGATAACGGATAGTATTGTCTGTGCTCGGCGTATCCAGAATGCAATTTTTCCAAAGGCAGAACTGTTTGAGACTAATTTTCCAGGACATTTCATTTTTAACTGTCCAAAGGATATTGTAAGTGGCGATTTCTTTTGGGTAGCAGAGAGTGGATCCAAAATCTACTTTGCTGTGGCAGATTGTACGGGGCATGGTGTGCCAGGAGCTTTAATGAGTATTCTTGGGGTGACTGTCCTGAACGACAGTTTGCAAGAAGCAAAATGTGAGACACCTGCCGAAATACTGAATTTTTTGCGAGAAAGAGTTAAGAAAGAAATGGGTTCTAAAGGAAAGGAAATTTCTGGTGAAGGTATGGACATTGCCCTGTGCGCTTTCGATCGGGAATCGAATGAATTGGAATATGCAGGAGCGAACAATCCTGTTTTTATAGTAAGGGAAGGAATTTTAGAGACATATACTGCAACACGTAATCCAATTGGGACTTTTATACGAGAAGTACCTTTCGAAAACAATAAGATAAAACTGAAAGGAGGAGAAAGGATTTATCTTTTTTCCGATGGTTTTGCAGATCAGTTTGGTGGAAAAGCTGGAGGGAAATTTTCCTTGAAACGTTTCAAAGAGTTTCTCATTGAGATCAATTCTTTAGACATGACGGTTCAGAAAGAACTAGTCGAGGATCGATTGGCTAGTTGGCAGGACGGTTGGGAACAGGTCGACGATATTCTTGTGTTGGGATTGGAGCTGCCCCGTTTCTGCGAGACAGGAAGGGATGTGAGCGTGTCTAAAAAGAATGAAATTTTGAATGTTGGTGAAGTATAAAACGTGATATCGTGTCTGATACTAACGATCTGGCTACATGTTATACGAATTGTATAGTATCGGGAATACCACGTTTTATGGATCGGAGCCTACACGACTTGAGCAAGTGAGAGAGGCTCTACATCACCTCTATCATCACATATCAGTAGAAGTTCATTGGCAGTTTTTTTGAAAACAGGATGTACCAGATTGGGAGAGACCTCTGCAAGAGGTACAAGCGTAAAGCGCCTCTCGTGCAGTCGTAGATGGGGAATCTGTAATTCCGGACTGTTGTATACAGCATCATCATAGAAGAGGATGTCGATATCAATGGTGCGTCCTTCATATGTGCCACTTTTTTTGCTCTGGCGGCCTAATTTCTTTTCTATTTTCTGAGTGTAATGAAGCAGATCAGACATCGGTAACCCTGTTTTTAAACAGATCACTTGGTTAATGAATTTATTTTCGTGTTCAAAACCCCAAGGCGCTGTTTCGTAGTAGCGCGATTGTCGGATAATTTTTCCGATTTGCGCTTCTATTTCCATGTGAGCTTTTTGTAGATAGAAAAGCCTGTCTCCTAAGTTTCCTCCCAATAAAATATGTACTTCCTGCATTATTTAACCAATTAAAAATAAACAAGTCAGTTTTCAATTTAGCATCGTTCTTCATATATTCGAAAGCGCAAATGTATTACTTCCAAACTAATTATAGTTAAAAAAACTTACACTTATAAAGCTTCCTTGTGGTGTTATGTTTTTAAATGTTACTTTGGGATGAGATGTCAACTTTTTAAAAATAAGCTTTTTCCAGTTTTACTGGAAGATCGTTTTATAGTTAGGCAGATGTTTTCAGACTAAGAAAATCTACTTTCAGTAAAGTGAAAATTCATTTTGAGCATTACAGTTGAGTTAACATCGTAATGATTAAGTAAAGGACACTTCAAAGGGACACGATGTTTATGTAGTACTTAATATTTCATAATCCATCGTTCTGTGAATCTGAAACAAGGAAGTTGATATTGAAGGAAATATAGAAAAGAGAGTGGATTTGCGAGATTCAGCTTTCAGGAAGTAGGACATACACTATTAATGCACTAATCACTAATAATTAAAATCAGATTGAATTATGAAGAATTTCTTTAGTTCGCTTTTAGCTGTTCTTATTGGTTTTTCCTTGGTCAGCATTATTGGGATTGCAATTGTTGTTGCAATTGTTGCAGCCAGTAGCGAAGAAAAACCTGTTGAGATAAAGGATAACAGCATTCTGTTGTTGCAGCTTTCAGGTCCAATAGCAGATAGGGGGAAGGAACAGCCATTTAAAATACCTGAGATAAGCCAGTTTGGGCCAAAAGAGAAGATCGGACTTAATGATATAATAAAAGTACTCAGCAAAGCCCAGGACGATGACAAGATAAAAGGAGTGGTGCTGAATATAAAAGGAATGCAGGCAGGAGCAGCAACAATTAAGGAAATCAGAGATGCGCTGAAAGAGTTTAAAAAGGAATCAGGAAAGTTTATTTATTCCTTTAACCATAGCTATTCTCAGTCGAATTATTATTTGAGTTCAGTAGCAGATAGCATGTTCTTAAATCCAGAAGGAGATATGGAGATCAAAGGGCTTTCCTACAAGGTTACTTTCTTTAAAGATGCTCTTGCAAAACTGGGTGTTGAGCCGCAGATTATTCGCCATGGTACATTTAAAGCAGCAGTAGAGCCATTTATGCTGACAGAAATGAGCGATGCAAACAAGGAACAATCAAGTTCATTCATAGGTACTATTTGGGGAATGATGACAGATGATATTGCAGAATCAAGAGGTATCAGCAAAGAAAAACTGAATACAATTGCTGATGAAATGTTGGTTTATTCTGCTGAATCAGCCGTACAACATAAGCTTGTCGATAAGCTGCTTTACCGTGATGAGTTTGTTGCAAAGCTAATGGCTCTGACTGATAAGGAGAAAGAAGAGGATTTGAAACTTGTAGGTTTGGGAAAATACAAAAAGTCGATTAAACGCACAGCCAAAGAGCGTCGTAAGGAAAAGATCGCAATTGTATATGGAGCTGGTGGTATTCAGATGGGAAAAGGCAACGAAGAAGTTATTACTTCAGAAGATTTTTCAAAAGCTATTCGCGATGCCCGTAAAGATTCTACAATTAAAGCTGTTGTACTTCGTATCAATTCACCAGGCGGTAGCGCTTTGGCCTCGGACATCATATGGCGTGAAATTGAGCTGTTGAAGAAAGAGAAGCCTGTTGTTGTTTCTATGGGCGATCTTGCTGCTTCTGGGGGATACTACATTGCTTGTAACTCTGATTATATTTTGGCTCAGCCTTCAACCCTTACAGGTTCTATCGGAGTGTTTGGGCTTATGTTTTCAGGGGAGAAGCTTTTGGAGAAGAAATTAGGTATTAATACAGACGGTGTTCAGACCAATAAACATTCGGATATTGGCACCTTCACCCGTTCACTTGCCGATGAGGAAAGGGCTGTAATCAAGAGAGCAATTGAAGATATCTATGATACTTTCACAGGGCATGTAGCCAAGGGACGTAAAATGTCTCAGGAAGAGGTCTTTAAAATAGGCGAAGGTCGTGTTTGGAGTGGCGTTGATGCAAAGAGAATAGGTTTGGTCGACGAACTGGGTGGACTGCACAGAGCATTAGAAGTGGCTAAGGAGAAAGCAGAACTGGACGATTATCGTGTTGTTGAGCTACCAAAAGAGAAAGACCCGTTTCAGGAATTTCTTGAAAATATGCAGACAAAGGTAGAAAACAGTGTTCTTGAAAGACGTCTAGGTCAGTCGTATAAATATTTCGACCGTTTAGAGAAGGTGCAGAAAATGGAAGGTGTTCAGGCACGTATACCATTTTTTATGGATCTAGAATAGAGCATTGGCCTCAAGTTTCTAGGAAAAGTACAAAAAGGTCAGTTCTCTATGAACTGACCTTTTTTTGAACTATTAAAAGTGATTGATGTAGCCAAAATGAAGTTTGCCGTTCGATATGCTGAAAGCTTCGTTTGGGCGCATTCCGATAGCATAGCTTACACTCAATTGTCCAGCTCGCGTGGAGAGAGTCAGGCCAGCTCCGAAGCCCCAAGGGATGTTGAGGTTTGAGTTAGTGTCTGTTTGCCAAAAAGCTTGATCTGCAAAGATATTGAAGTTTGATGCTCTTTCGAATCTATAACGAAGCTCAATGGTATTGGCAGAGTACCACTGAGTCAGGAATTCATTTTCAAGAAAACCTCTGAGTGAGTAAAAACCTCCTAACTGGTATCTTTCCGCTTCAAGGTACTGTTCGGAACTGTGCCACAAAAAAGCATTTCGGCTGGATAGTTTCAAAGTCCACTTTTGAGGAAGTGGGATGAACGCTTCTAAAGAACTATATGCTTTAAGTTTGTTTTCTGGTTCGTCGGTTGTCCTTGTTCCTATGGAAAATTCAGAAGAAAAAGCCAGCCCTTTACTTGGGTTCTGGGGGAAGTCTATGTTTTTGAACAAATAACGGATACCGAACAGGGTTGACTGCCCTGAGGTGTTTGCCGAATTTAACCCTGTTGTCCTAACACTCTCATTTTCGTATAGTACAGCAAAGGATTGCCTGCTGTCGATCTGATACGAAACTGAAGGTTTTATTCGGCTAGTAGTGTATGTACTGTCGATTTGATTGAGTTGAAATTCAAAGGCGGTGCCCCAGGGTGAGCTAAATAGATATGGAAAATGACTGGCAAAGCGAACTTGTTGGAATTTGTCCCCGCTACGGGTCCAATCCAAGGATATGCGTTCGCCTACTTGGAATGTATTCACAAGCTTAAGCTTCAAAAAGCCTGTAATCTGCAAATCGTTTTCTTCATTTTGTAATAGGCCGATAATCCCATCGAATCGGTTTGCTTTCTTTTTTTCAGCGTAGATGCCAAGGTAACATTTGTTTTTCGAGAAAAATACGATTGGGGCTTTAGGGCTTCTTAAGAAGCCGGAAGCGTTAATTTGGGTAGGGATATTATCTATAAAACTCTGATCGAAAGGCATTCCTTTTTTATAGCCAATTAGAGGTTTTATAAGTTTCTTATTTTTCAGACTTTGGCTGTATATGAAAAGTTGTTCCAGAAAGATTCGCTCTCCTGTTTGCAGTTCTATTGTAAAGTAGATGTGGGCAGAATCCTTAATGTTGTGTTCAACAGAATGTTGTACAAATGGAAAACCTTTCGAAAGGTGATTGTACTGCAGGGATTTTAGCTTCTGCTTCAATTCTTTAAACGTTTTTATTTTTGATAGCTGCAGGGTGTATTCTTTATTATGAATACCATTTACATTAACATGGTCAACATCAAAACTAAAAACAGAGTTAGGGAATATGTGAACAGTAGAATCGATTAACTGTACTCGTGCAAATAAGAAGTTGTGGTTTTCCAGTAGTTCCTGATAAGCTCCGAAGTTTTTTTTTGTAATTTGATTACTATCTGGTTTTATTTTAAAAAGCGACCGGACGAGCTTTTTAGGAAGCTTTTCTTCAGACTCGATTTTTAAGGATTGAGAAAATGCTTTTTGATGAAAAAAAAACAGCGTACCCAGAACGAGTAACGCTGTGTTTATCATAAAGAAATCCTTACGTCTACTCATTGTTCATGAACCCTTGCTTTTCAATAACTTCAAGGTATTTTTTAGAGAAAAGAAGGTTGTCTCCTTTTTTGTAGCGCTTTTCGGTGAAGATTTGTGCTAGGTTTTCCGTTTCGTTTTCTTCAATAAGTTTCAGGGTAGAGTCTAACGATTCTTTAGCAGCATAAATTTCGTTTATTGCTTCTTTCGTATAGTCTGTGTAAGTTTCGTAATGTACTACCCCATCTACAGGCAATCTATCTGTTAGCTCGGGTTTCTCGTCAGGATAACCAATTACTACTGTTGTTACAGGAACAACACCTTTAGGAAGGTCTAGGATATCGATTATTGGTTGAGCCATATATGTACTGGTGCCCAAATAGCAGATTCCAAGTCCCTTTTCTTCGGCAGCAATGGAAACATTTTGTGCCACCAGAAGAGCATCAATTGCAGCATTGATGAACCATAAAAAGTTATCGTATGCTGGCTGAGCATTCCTAGCCTCACACCATTTATTGAAGCGGTTAATGTCGGCACAGAACGTCACAACAACAGGAGCTTGTTTTACCATGTCCTGCTTGAAGTGGGCTTCCCATAAACGCTCTTTTATGTCCTGATCGCGCGTTACAACCATGCTATAAACCTGCATGTTCCCCGTTGTAGATGCTCGCACCCCAGACTCAAGTATCTGGTTGAGTGTAACATCGTTGATTTGGGTTGATTTATATTTGCGGATAGAACGGTGATTTAGTATAACATCCATATGAAAAAACTTACGTGAAAGACAAGGCAATATTACGAAGAAAGCCCGAACTGGCATAAGCTATACGGTAAAATTTAAACACTTTTGTTTTGTTAGATTTACCCGTTATACAAGGGAGCCGAAGAGAATAAGTAGAATGTCGGTTCAAAATTTGATAGATATTTGATGTATTGCATATCTGTATGCAGGCTTTTTTATTGCTCTCCTATAATGAACCTGCTACTGATTCGTTTATTTTTTAGATAAAGCGCAACAGTATAGTATCCAATTTCGTCTAATGAAGGTAAGGAAGCGAAATTGAGTATAGCAGCAGAGGGGAAGCTATTTATACCTTTGGATGCTTAGTTTTTGTAAATATATTTGAACTGAAAAAAAAGAACGGGAAATCATGAAGAAAACTTTAATAATTGTAGCAGCATTGGTGTTCATCGGCATTGCATTGTCTTCTTGTGGTTCAAGTAAGCCTCCGTGTCCAGCTTATCGAACTCAGGCCAATGTAGAACAACCTGCCGATAAATTGTAAAACAGGGAATTCGCTTGATTAAGATTTTATAACAGCATATTGTTTGAGCGTAGCCATCAAAAGCTTAAATTTGTTGGCTAACGTTCAATAGATACGCCTTATGAGAACTTTTCTTATTGTCTGTTTGCTGGTTCTGGTTCTAATTCCGGATATGTCGTTTGCTCAAGGAGAATTGGATGAGCAGGAAACAATTTTCTATAACGATGAACGGACATGGGCCTTCTTGGCAGGAACAGCAGGTTTGGGGGTCAGTTATCGGCAGGGGCGCAGAATTAATGCATTTCGCAAGCGTTTGTGGTCGGCAGATCTTGTTGGTCTTAATCATTCAAAAGAACTTTCACTTCAGAATCCATGGAGTCCAAGTTCTTTTTACGTTTACGGCAAGTTGAACAGTTTAGCTAACTTTCGTGTTTCTTTCGGGCTTCAGCAGGAGATATTCAGGAAGGTGGACAAAGGTGGGATTGCCATAAACTGGTTTTATATGGGCGGGGCATGTGCTGCATGGCTCAAGCCTATTTACTACGAAATTTACGATCAACCTAACAAACGGACTGTTGAAGAAAAGTTCGATTTAGATAAGTATCCTGTCACAGATTTTATTCTAGGCCGCGCCTCTTATTTCAAAGGTTTTTCGGAGAGTACGGTGGTTCCTGGTGGACATGCCACAACTGGTCTAAGTTTCAATTTCAGTAAACGCAACGATAGGGTTTTTGCACTTGATGTTGGTATTGCTGCTGATGTTTTTATCCAGCCACTGGAACTAATGGCAGGAGAAAGAAATCCTTTTTACTTCTTACAGGTTTATGCTGGGTTACGGTTTGGACGCATTGTTGACCGTGCGAAGGTACGATTGAAACGCACTCGTAAAGAAATGGAAAAACGATCAAAGAAGAGGTGAGTTATTCCATTGTTTGTTAGAGTATTGCTTTTCTTTGTGTGGTTTTTTTGACAAAAGGTAAATTTTATTGCAACTTTTATGTTCGGTAAGCGTCATATTACTGAAGCACGCATCGCTTGCGCAGGTTTGTGATTTGATCGGTTAATTGAACTTTAGTTGTAGTGTTGGCGATAAGTGTTTGGGAGTTGAAACCTTCGGTCTATTACTCACTACCCAAAACATCATACAATGAGAAAAAATCTACCTTTATTCATCGTATTACTTACCAGTAGCCTATTCTTCACTTCTTGCTATTCCCCAAAACCTATTGTTGTTCTGGAGGCAAAAAACAATGTTGGAGATTGGTTTTTTGGCCAACAGGTTATTCGGATGGAAGAGAACGGCGTAGACCTTTCTGTTGCTTACGAACGTGAGTCGCCTTATGAAATTACTATGAACCTTCGGATTGTAAACCGAACAGACGAAGAAGTGCTGATTGATCCGGATAGATATTATTACACTTGGTTCAGTTCTGAATTTGACACTATACCCAAAGGATTGATCAGGGCAGAAAATCCAGAATTCCGTTTAATGAACCTGGACTATGAAATTACAGCAAGCGATGCAGCACAGGCTAATCAGGAAATTTTTGATCTGGTGGCAACAACGGTCGAGGCTACGGCTACTGTAGCTGCTGTGGTTAAGGATAGGCCAGACGAAGAAATTGAAAGCATACAGATTTTAAGCGAGGCACGGAGGGGAATTAGTAGTGGAGTGGCCTTGAGCCGCGAGATAAAATATATGTCTTTGAACGAACAGCGAAGGATGTGGAGTAGGGAGGTGCTGAGGAAAACCACTCTACCGCCAAATGCTTCTATTGATGGAAAAGTTATTTTTAGGCCAAGTCCAACAGCAAAGCGGTGCCGTTTTATGTTTCCCATTGGGCAAACTTGTATAACTGTTGATTTTAGACAATGGATTTATCGTAGGTAGAAGTTAATGAAAGAAAAGAAGCAAAAGGGCATTGTGTTCTCACGCAATGCCCTTTTGCTTTTTTATTTTGTAACTAGCACTTTCATAAACTTGTGTTGCTTGCCTAGTCTGATATTACAAATGTATATGCCAGTTGGCAGGTCAAGTTGCGGCAAGCCGAATTGATGCTCGCCAGGCTCTAATACTTCTGAGTGCTGAAAATATACTTTTCCTGAGATGCTTGAAATGAAAAATTGTGTTTCAGTGCTTTTTAGAATGTTAAAAGAGAGTTTGGATTCTGTAGAAAGTGGGTTGGGTGAAAATTGTACACTTTCTATTCCAATTCTATCAGCAGATGTATTTGAGGGTGTCAGTTCTACATTGAGTTCTGTAGCCTGATTTGAGAAAACCGAAACGTTGTCGATTGTTTTACTTAGATAACCGGCCTTACTGAAACGCAAAGTGTAGATGTTGGGACTGATGAAGCGGTGATAGTTGCCGTTTTTTTCTTTGGAATACACTTCCGATTCGTCAAAATCATGGTTGACTACCTCTATTTTGGCTCGGAGGGGTTTGCCTGTTTCTGCGTCAGTAATTATACCCCTTATACCATAGTGCGATTGCTTGATGAAATTGAGGAGCGAACGGTAATTGTAATTCCAATATCTAGGTAGGGTATTGGCAGGAGGGAGCTTTGTGTCGCTTAGTTCAATTGTTACCTCTCTACCATGTAAAAAATAGTTGGTATAGTCTTGGCGTCCACCTTCTACCCAATACCATGTGGCTCCATTTGTGATGCCGTTTTCCAAAAAATCGAAATATCCTTTGTGGGAATTGCTGTGTACTGTGTCTGCATATTCACGGGAAAGGGTTCTGTACCAGTCATTATCTGGGTGCTGCTGCGTCCATGTGTCCCAAGGGTAATTTACAACTTCTGCTCCAGAATGAAAGTTGGCAGTGAGTACGAAGTTGTGTTTTTTCATGAAATCTATCATGGCGGTAGTTTCTGGCTGATGTTCGTTGTTGTCTGGATTGGGGCCCACCCGTGGGTCGGGAAAGTTGCGGTTTAAATCTACCCCTGGGTTGCCGGCACTGCTTAAATGTGTTGCTGCATTGTTTCTTGTGGCTCCGTTCACGGTGTGGTTTCCAGCTGCGTAAGTACCGTCTGGGTTTGAAAGTGGGTTGATCCAGATTTCTGTATTGTCAACAAGGTCGAGTATGCGTTTGTTGTCGGGGTAGTTTTCTAGTAAATAATTTGCCAGTCTAAGAAGTAGTATGTAACCTGTTGTTTCATCACCATGCATGGTGCTTGTGTAGAATAAATTGGGTTCGTTTTCTTCTTCTTTGGCGTTGTCTGATATTTTTAGTGCTAAAAGCTTGCGGCCTTTTAGGCTTGTGCCGAAGTTTTCCAGAGTGCAAATTTCTGGGTACTTAGAAGCCATGGATTCCATGAATTCTATGTACTGTTCATAGGTTGGGTACCGATCCCAGGTGAAGATGTCGTTGGTTTTTTTTGCCATTTTTGCTTCGTGTAATAGCGAAGGGGGAGTTTGCACGTTAAAGTCCAGTCCAAGTTTAATTAACTCTTGGAATTGATTAAGGTTAACGTAGGCATATTGATAGTTACCCTCAATTTTGTGATCGAGAGATAAATGTTTCCCGTGTTTGTGGACGTCGAATTTGCGGGTGTCGAATTTGAGATATAATTCTCCGCGTGATTGGAGTTGTTGTAATGCTTTTTTCTTTTCAACTTCTTGTGCGTACCCTGGGATTGATACAAGAAGCAGAGTGCATAAAAAGAGTATTCTAGACATAGAAAGATTTACGTGAGATGTACAACAATATGTGCAAAGTGTTATTTATTACAATTGACATCGTCTTGCTTTTCTGTATGTGGCAAATCTGACGAGCGTATTAACAATTAACTCGTTTTGGTGAATTAGATTGTTTGATCATCTGTTGTATTATGGAATTGAGTATCGGCAGGAAAGCCAAGAGCCAATTTCGCATAAATATGTTTGCCGAACAAGTATTACCCATTAAGAAAGCCGAAAAACATAATACTTTTGGTGAAGCAATTGTAATTCAATCTTCGATTGCCGTAAAAGTACGGATTTAAACTTATTTTTAAAGGATTGTTTGGCTTACTTATTCTTACAAAGAAAAAACAGAAAAAGTAAGGAGATATTGTGGGAAGTGTATAAAAAAAAGCAAGCGACCCATCGCACCGCTCAACCACCTACCCTTGCTCCGGTCAAGGCCTGGGGGATTCAGCAGGAGCTGGTCGTGTGCCGCTTGCCGTTACAAAAGTAGAAACTATTTCGTAACTACAAAAAAATATTTCATTTTTTTCTTAATCTTTTGTATATTAGGAGTTTGCTTTTTTGTTTCCTGTTGTTGTAGCAGCTCAAAAGCCAAATTAACTATTGGCAAAGTTTAGATCTCCATTGCTGTACTCAATTTTTATACTCGATTTAGCATTTACGTCCCCAGAAAGTATGGCCTTAGAAAGTTCGTTTAATACCAAACGTTGTAGGGTGCGTTTGATTGGGCGTGCACCAAATTGTGGATCGAAGCCCATGTTGGCCAAATAATCGAGTGCATCTTCTGAGATGTTAAGTGTTATCTGTTGTTGCTTTAACCGTGTGGTAATCTGTTTGAACTGTAATTGTACAATTTCGCGTATTTCTTTCTGGCTAAGCGGTGTGAACATGATGGTTTCATCGATTCGGTTCAGAAATTCTGGGCGGATTGTATGGCGAAGCCTGTCGATTAGTTTCGTTCGTGTTTTTTCGAGTAGTTCTAAATTGCCGGGTTCGTAGGTCTCCAGTTCTTTTTGGATAATGTCTGAGCCGATATTTGATGTCATGATGACAATTGTGTTGCGGAAGTTGACCGTGCGCCCTTTGTTGTCAGTGAGCCGCCCATCATCGAGTACCTGTAACAAAATGTTGAAGGTGTCGGGATGTGCTTTCTCAATTTCGTCTAATAGTACAACAGAATATGGTTTTCGCCTTACGGCTTCGGTTAGTTGTCCTCCTTCGTCGTAGCCAATATATCCTGGAGGTGCCCCGATGAGACGAGAGACAGAGTGCCTTTCCTGATATTCGGACATATCGATACGCGTCATCATGTTTTCGTCGTCGAAGAGAAATTCAGCTAGAGCCTTTGCAAGTTCTGTTTTTCCAACGCCAGTAGTTCCTAAGAAAATGAATGAACCAATAGGACGTTTTTCGTCCTGAACTCCAGCGCGGCTTCTGCGTACCGCATCAGCAATGGCTTGTATGGCTTCGTTTTGGCCAATTACCCTTTGGTGAAGTTCATCTTCGAGGTGAAGGAGTTTTTCGCGTTCGCTTTTTAGCATTTTGCTTACAGGAATACCTGTCCAGCGGGAAACAATGTCGGCAATATCTTCCGATCGCACTTCTTCTTGTATTAGTGCCCCTTTTGTTTGTTGCTGTTTTAGTTTTTCTTCCAGTTGGAGGACTTTTTCTTCAGCCTCTTTTATTTTTCCATAACGTAGCTCAGCAACTTTACCATAATCACCTTCGCGTTCGGCTTTTTCTGCTTCGAATTTAAGTTGCTCAATCAGTTGTTTTGATTTTTGTAGGTTGTCGATAGCGGCTTTTTCGTTTGTCCACTTTGCTTGAATAAGTTTGCGCTGTTCGTCGAGTGTTGCAATGTCTTTCTCTATAGAGGCGAGCTTAGGACTGTTGCCTTCGCGTTTTATTGCTTCGCGTTCAATTTCAAGCTGCATGAGCCTGCGTTGAATTTCGTCGACCTCTTCGGGTACAGAATTGATTTCGAGGCGCAGCTTTGCGGCAGCTTCATCGATAAGGTCGATGGCTTTGTCTGGCAGAAATCTATCGCTGATATAGCGTTGGGATAGTTCTACGGCAGATATAAGAGCATCGTCTTGAATGCGTACTTTGTGGTGGTTCTCGTAGCGTTCTTTTAGGCCGCGCAGGATTGAAATGGCGCTCATACGGTCAGGTTCGTCTATGCGTACCATTTGAAATCGTCTTTCTAAGGCGGCATCTTTCTCGAAGTATTTTTGATATTCTTTGAGTGTTGTGGCTCCAACAGCACGCAGTTCTCCCCGGGCCAATGCTGGTTTTAGGATATTGGCAGCATCCATTGCTCCTTCTCCTTTGCCTGCTCCCACGAGGGTGTGTATTTCATCTATGAAAAGAATAATCTGGCCATCGGCGTTCTGAACTTCACGCACTACTGATTTTAGGCGTTCCTCGAATTCTCCTTTGTATTTTGCTCCGGCTACGAGAGCACCCATGTCGAGAGAGTAGAGTACTTTGCTTTTTAGGTTTTCGGGAACATCGCCACGTACGATCCTGTGTGCAAGTCCTTCGGCTATGGCTGTTTTGCCAACACCAGGTTCGCCAACAATGATCGGGTTGTTTTTAGTGCGGCGGGATAAGATTTGTAGTACGCGGCGGATTTCATCGTCGCGACCTATAACAGGGTCGAGCTTGCCTTCTTGGGCGAGTGCGTTGAGGTTGTCGGCGAAGCGACTCAGTGAATTGTATGTTTCTTCGGCACTGGCAGAGTCTGCTTTAGCTCCCTTTCTGAGTTCCATAATGGCCTGTTCCAGTTCTTTTTCGGAGAAGCCATTGTCGCGCATGAGACGAGATGTGCTATCGTCTGCTTTGAGGAGTCCGTAGTATAAATGTTCTAGTGATACGAAGCTGTCGCCGTTCTTTTTTGCGAAAGCTTGTGCTTCTTGTATTGCTTTGTTGGACTCGCGTGCAAGATAAGGATCGCCAGGATTGCTGACTTGGCCGTATCCGTCAACGATTCTGTCGAGTACGGAGTGAAATATCTTTTCGTTAGCTCCCAGTTTGTTGAACAAGAACTGGGAGACGTTTTCGTCTTCTTGGATTAATGCTTTTAATAAGTGGCCTGTTTCTATTGCTTGATTCTTTTTCTGAGCTGCAATTTGAATGGCCTTTTGAATGGTTTCCTGAGATTTAATGGTGAAATTACTGAAGTCCATATGCTGGTTTGGTTTTGGTGATTTTTAGTGAGTTCGTTTGTTACTGTTAGTTATTGGTTCTTCCGGTTTTGTTTTCATATGAGGTTTGTCAATTCTTTTGCCAGCTATTAGAAAGGTGTATTGTGCTGACATTTAGGCTTTATGTGTTTGCTTTTGCTGTCATTTTGGCGGTTCGGTTGAGTTTGGTAAGCAATTGCGTCATAAGATAATTGCTTTTGAAAAATTAAGTACTTTTACTTATTCGTACGCCTACGCACAAATCTTCAATTTTACCTTTCAGAAATTCTGCCCCAACTTCATCCAATTGTCTTGGCATTAAACGGGGAGTAAATTCCACTACATGAGCTTTCAACTGTAGATCGAGTAAAGCCTTCGCGGCTTCAAGTCCCCAAAAGGTCACCACCTATAACAGCTCCGGTTTAAGCTTTGGATGCGTAAGAAATTATGGCATCGAGATCTTCTATTGTGCGGTAAACAAACACACCACGCTTGTTCATGCCATCGATTGGAGGCACAAAAGCGGATGAGCCTGTTGCAAAAAAACTAGCTTGTCATAATTGAAGGACAACCCTTTGTGCGACACTACTTTTTTATTTGCAGTATTTACATCCACAACAGGATCGCCAGTATGAAGAGTAATGTTGTTTTCTACGTACCAATCGCGCGGAGCCATCTGTAACGACTCAGAGGAAGGATTTGTAAAATATTCCGAAAGATGGACACGGTCATAAGCCACATGAGGTTCTTCACCGAAAGCTATAACATTGTACCTACTGTGAAGTCCTTTGGATACAAGCTTCTCAAGAAACTTGTAACCGACCATACCGTTTCCAATTACAATTAAGTTGTTTTTATGCGAAGAAACCATAGCTTTACCATTTGTTACGTATGGCAAAACTATGAAAAATTTCGAAATAAGTACGTAATAATACGTATTTATTTTTAAGATAATATTCTAAAAACTATCCCAAGACCGCTTGGCACTACCAGAATCAATGGCCTGACGCACTTCATAAACAGCAGTTTCCTTATCCACACCAAACAGGTAGTGCAAAATAAGTACACATTGAAACTGTATGAATCTACGTACAGGAAAATCCTCGCCTTCCAAAACCCGCAAACCCAGCTTAAGAGCATCTTCGGCAGTGAAATCTTGTTGACGTTCCAAACTGTCGCTATAACCAAAATCAGTTCCAAGGATGCTTACATCTTCCATTCCTGCACCTGTTAGCAATACACAATCGGCAGCTTTCGTTGGGTTGATCATTGATGTGCCTTCCATTCCCTTAACATGCAAAGCTTTGTCGAAATCGGAGAATGTGGTTACGAGTTTGGCAATTTCGTTCTTGTAATGTGTGTGTGTATATTGCGTAAGTAAGTAGTTTTTCTGTGCCCTGATAGGTTGCATCATTTTTTCGAATGTGGCCAAAAACGGACGCTTCACCATGTCTTTCCGAACTTGTTTTAATGCTTCCATCTGAGGATGAAAAACAGACTGATCGACATATGCCCATGTTGCCTTCTCTGTTTTTAGTTTTTCGAGTGCTTCTGCGAGGCTTAGGTTGGTACGTTTACCTGCTGCCTTCAAAATAGCATGATGCGTTACCCCTTCTTTAGGTGCTACTTTATCCGTTCCATGCAATAAACATGGGTAGCCTAAAGAGCCCAGAATTGCAGCAACGAAAAGGTTCAGTGGAGGAAAGCGTTTGTTTCCGTCGTAACTGTCGCCAAAATCGATTAAGCTTGGCAAATCGGTTCTGAAAGGTGTAACCTGCTCTTTTAGCACATTTAGGAAAGCACTGTTTTCTTCGAAAGTTTCGCGTTTCAATCGTTGTGCTTCGAGAAAAGCGCCTTTTAAATAATCAGGCTGATCGAAAAAAGCTCGGAAAGCATTGGAAGCCTCTTTTTGATTTAGGTCGTTTCCTAAAATTACCTGATTAATAATAGTCTGAAATTCATTAAGCTCACCTTTACCTAAAAAAGGCAGTAGCTCACTAGGCAAAAATTTCTCTGGTTCAGCTTTTAGTTCTTCTAAAAACTTCTGTTCTTCTTCTGTTGGCTCTAAGCTTAATAGCGCTGTTAGTAATGTAGCTTTCGTTGTCAAGCTACAGGTTTTATCTTTAAAAAGAAGTGGCAACCGCTCTAAATCTTCTGTTTTCAAACACTTACTCCCAGATGGCCCGATGCCTTTCTTTCTAAGGATTTCGCTCAGTTCTTGTTGATTATCCATCAGTTATTTGTTTTCTTATTCGTAAGTGGATTTTTCAATGGTTTCAAGGAATTATAAATTATTAGTTATGAATTGCGAAGCACTCATGAAGACCTTTGCAAATAAACTCTACTGAATAATTGGTTTACGACTAAAAACCAGGACTTAACCAATTCTAGATCATCAATTATTAACTTTACAATACCTAAAGCCACAGGCTAAAAGCCTACGCTACATTTGGGTAAACGCATCAAAAATATTACATCCTGAAAACCAAAGGTTTTCCAATAAAAAGCGAAGCTTTTTGACTCCCCGCCTTAAAAAAGGAGGGGGCGGGGGTGGTTGTATAACAAAAAAAACACAATCCGTTCGTTATTAATACCTTATGATTTGAAGTAATAAACCACCCCTAGCCCCTCCTTAACAAGGAGGGGAACTGAAAGACTTTGTCTTTCGGGAAAACCTTCGGTTTTCATTTGATGCGTCTGCCCTGACTCTACATGTTATCTTGATCGGTCTATTTCAGTAAAATTACGTATTTTTGTGTAAAAACAGCCCCAATCGCAAATACCAAATGAAACTTCTTAAGTTATTTAGTCAAAATATCCCTGCCTCCACATCTGAAGACTCGGGGCGAT
This sequence comes from Bacteroidales bacterium, assembly GCA_965230435.1. Taxonomy (GTDB): domain Bacteria; phylum Bacteroidota; class Bacteroidia; order Bacteroidales; family JBDKHP01; genus JBDKHP01. Next base: position 2,622,785 of record CBDDLB010000006.1, on the reverse strand, counting down.
ATGCCTTCCGGTACTTCAATACGATGTATGGGATTGCACTTTTTACTGTTGCTGTTGTGTCTATTGCAAGCAATGTGCTTGTTCAATACATTATCTCAGAACAGAATAATGATTCTAAGATAGTGAATATTGCAGGCCGACAGCGAATGCTGAGCCAGAAAATTGCAAAACTCACCCTCATTATATCAACAAATCGAGATAAATCAAACTTTGACGAGCTGAAGAACACAGTAGAGGAATGGACGTCGTTTCATAATGCCCTGAAAAGCCGCGACTCGCAAATGGGTTTTCATGGAGAGAATAGCGATGACGTGATGAAACTCTTCGAACAATTGTCTCCTTCGTTCTTGAAGATAAAAGAAGGGGCGGCTCTTGTGTTGGAGCAACAAAGGAATTGGAACCAAGCAAAGCTTATTGAAGGGAAAGAGACGATTCTGAAGTACGAGTCAGAATTTTTACATGGCATGGATGCTATTGTATTCCGCTATGCGGAAGAGGCTCAGGCGCGTGTGGAACGTCTGAAAAATATTGAAAGTTTTTTGCTTGCGGTAGTACTCATCGTCCTTACGCTTGAGGCCGTTTTTATCTTCAATCCTGTTGGAAAGAAAATAAAACGGGTAATCGCAGAACTCACCCAATCTGAAGCCAAAGCTACTAAGCTTGCTAATGAGCTTAAGGCCACGAACGAATCGTTGATACTTTCGAACAAGGAACTACATGACACGAATTACGCTCTGGATGAAGCTACGATCTTGATAAAAACAGATCAGAACGGTAGAATTCTATATGCCAACAAGCTCTATTGCCAGATTACGAAATACAAGCTTGAAGAACTCACCAGTAGAAAGCTTTTTGAGAACAAACTGGGAGAAGAGGAAAGTATTATTTACGACCATATTCGCAATCCTGAAAAGTGCAAAACACTTTGGCAAGGAGAGATATACGACCATGCTAAGGACTATAGTTTCTTCTGGCTCGATGTTACGCTTATTCCGATTATTTCGATGGAAGGTGACCTGTATCAGTACCTTGTGATCTGCTCGGACATTACGAAAAGAAAACACACTGAAACTGAACTGCAACGTATTAACGATGAACGTTTACGTAAGCAACAGCATGAGCAGAAAATCCGATCGTTATCGATCGTTACGGGACAGGAACGTGAACGGAAACGCATGGCGCAGGAAGTGCACGATGGTATTGGGCAAATGTTGACGGCACTGAAATTCGGCCTTGAATCGATCCATTCTGAAGAGGAGAAGGAACAGGAGAAAATTGATGGGTTGAAGCAGATTCTGCAAGATACAATTAAAGAAACAAGGCGTATTTCGTCCGACCTGTTGCCTGTTGTTTTACGCGATTATGGATTGTCGCCAGCATTACGTGAGCTTACTTCGATGCCACAGTATCGGATTCCGATAGAATTTAACGACAAGCTTCGGATTGAGCGTCGGTTGAACAAAAACATTGAAATTAGTTTCTATCGTATTTGTCAGGAGGCTATCAATAATGCTATGAAGTACTCGGAGGCGTCGTTAATCGTGGTTGAGGTTTCGAATACGCTTGAGCATATTCTTATGATTATTAAAGATGATGGTGTCGGTTTCGACATTTCCAGTGTGGAAGAGCAAAATCAGAAGCGCGAATCGGGTAATGGTCTTAACAATATGCGTGAACGCGCGGCACTGATCAACTGTAATCTGTATCTTCATTCGCGGCCTGGGAAAGGGACGCATATTTACGTAGAATTACCGATTGAAAGCGATATATTTGTTGTTTGATGGTTTGGGAGGTGGTGTTATGTTTGAAATGCCCCCTATTTCCCCCTAAAGGGGGACTTGGTTACCGAATAGTTCTGAAAAGTATACGTATCAGTACTGGATATGCTATTGTGGGTAGTGTTCTGCATGTAATGCTATTCATTCAGAAATGCTTTTTTTGAAGCATCACACCTCCAAGGTTTTGAAAACCTTGGAGGTGTAAGTGTCGACAAGAACACATGTAATGCTATCCCAGTGTAAATAGTAATTTTTGAGCTTGCTATATTTTTAGAACTGCGTAGCAGTGACAGGTTTGTAGGCAGGGATGTAAATCCCTGTAAAAATATGTTTTGCCAACGATGAATCGCGTAGCGATGGTACTGATAACAAATGCTATCGATATGTGGTTATTTCTGATATGCCAAGATCATTTCTTCATCAACATAAAAAAAATGATAGTGTTATACATGTAATGCTTTTATTGTGAAATAGGGCCCAAATGTGAATGTTCCTGAATTATATCGTATTGATTCGCACACCTTTCAGGACTATTCGGTAACTAAGTCCCCCTTTAGGGGGAAATAGGGGGCATTTCGAACGAACATTACATGTATAGTACTATCAAAAATATACATTTCAAAAAAGGGCTGTATTAAAAAGCGGTTCAGTCGTAAAAATAGCCGCGACTGTATCGGAAAGCCCGGAAGCTCGCGTGCCTGTGACACACGGTGTGGCGGCTATGTAGCTTCGGCGGAATAGACCGCCACGGCGATGTGGAACGGCACGGGAGCTGAGGACTTGGAGGGGAAGGCGCGACTGTCGTTTTATAGAGAGATAACTTCCTGCTCCTAATAAAAAAACTGATATTTCTAAGACAATTACGAAAAATACGATCGAAAGATTATGAAACACAAAGAGATAAAGCTTGTTTTGGCTGACGACCACCAAATTGTACGCAACGGGATAAAACAGATGTTGGAATCGGAGGGTTATCTGAAGGTGATTGGTGAGGCATCGGACGGAGAAGAGGCGGTGCGTGTGGTGCAAGAAACGCAACCCGATGTTGTGATTATGGATATCAGTATGCCGAATATGACGGGTATTGAGGCGACTCAGGAATTGGTGAAGCAGAATCCTGATGCGCGCGTTCTGATTTTGTCGATGTTCGACCGTGAGGAATATGTGCTGAATGCTGTGGAATATGGTGCGTATGGCTATATTTTGAAGGATACTGACAAGGGGCGTTTTATTAAGGCTATCAAGAAAGTGTACGAGGGGGAGAAATATTTTAGTAGTGAGGTTGCTAATGTGATTGTGAATCAGTACCTGCATACTGTGAAGCCGCCGAAACAGGCTCCTAGTAAATCGAAGGTGGCAAAGGAAAAAGTGCCTGCGAAATATGAAATCACTAAGCGCGAGAAACAGATTTTGGGCATGATTGTGAACGGGAAAAACAATAAGCTGATTGCTGAGGAGCTTGGTATCAGCATCCGCACGATTGAGACTCACCGTTTGCATATTATGAAAAAGGTGAAGGTGAATAATGTGGCTGATCTTGTGCGGTTGGCTTTGCAGGAGAGATTGGTGGATTGATTTTTAATTAACTATTTTTTATACAAAAAACTAAACCTTAATATTTTTAAAACTAATGAAGTACATACTGTTTGTAATCGCGTTTGTGATGTTTCTCGGCTGTGAAAAAGACGAACGCTCGGTAGAAAAACCAGATGCTTTCTATAGCACCGTAATGGAATTTGCATTTAAAAACAAGAGTGGGAACGATATGCTTGATCCTGATACACCGGAAGCTTTTGATCATAGCCTAATTGAAACGTTTATCATGAAGTCTGGATCTAAGGAGGTGATAACTAACGGCAGTTCCAATCTTTTTTCTAAGGAAAGAGGTTTTTATACTTTGCTCTTGAACTTGACCAACCAAACCACATACTTGAAATTGTCTGAAACAACTACGGATACAATTGTTACGGAGATAAAGTCTGGCAGCAATTTCGCTTACATTACGAAACTATGGTACAATGGGGAACTGGTTTATAATGATGAAACTGCTTTGATTACTGTTGTTAAGTGATTTCCATAGTTCTGAAAATAGGTGGATGTAAGCACGTGGTGCTATTTATTAGGAAAAGCATTGTGCTAATATTCAGTGTTGTGACATACCTAAAAGTGTCGTTTATATTAGCACACCTACTTAACACTGCCTATTTTCTGATTTCGAAAGAAAATCGTCTCAGTATGAAGTTGAATTAGCAAACATGCTATCGGCCATTTCTAATGTGAAACCGCATTTGTTGTTTTTGTACCAGTTTTTCCACTTCCTAATGTCACTGCGGCAGTTATCTTTTTTATAATAAGCTCCGTGTTCGATGTCGAAATCACTAGGTTCTATCTTGTTAATGGATACCAAGAAAAAAACTGCGTTTTGTATATCCTGAACAAGAAAATCTTTGCAGAAATAGCAGGTTTGTGAATCTTGAATGGTTTCAATGGCTGAGGAAAAGCGTTTTTTGAAGCGTTTGTCTATTTTGCAGTCTTCGTTACACGATAGAGATATTAGAAATAATAAACAAATCAGAACTCTCTTTATCATTCTTCAAATATTCATTTGATCAAAACCTCAAATCAGTTTATCATACAATTTAACACCACTTCCATTATATTTATCAAGAAGATTACCATTAACACACCTGTGTAATTCACCTAGACAACAAAAAAGACTTATACTTCCAACTTCCTTCGTTCTACTTTAGTTTTCCACTTAAGAAAATTTCGCGTTCAGTTTTCGTGAAATAGCAAAAGACAATATATTCATCGTACAAACCTCTTGAAGAAAATTCTCGTACTTCTTCAGATTTGTATGGCAAAAGAAAAGACCTGTGACAATCTTCTGGACGATAGAGATAATAAAATATTGCTGGCAAATAACTATTTCTCTTTCGCTCATTTAAAATTTCATATTTCCGGTTCTGATCTCTTATATAGTTCTCTAATTTCACTTGAAAAAGTGAAGATACTCCTATAAACAAAGCGATAAGAACAAAAAAGCTTTTTTTTAAAACACCCATAGAACAATTCGTTTCTCTAGTAATAGCGCACACTCTTTCTAAGGCATATCTTTCCAAGTCTTAGTCCAAGAATTATAAACATAACTGTTGTCGAAACCAATACTGAAATAGACGATATATTTCATCGAATCTATTTTTTTGTAATAAGGCCCCTTCCCCATTTGAAACTCAAAATCAATTTCTTCTGATGAAGAAGGAAGTACTCCGTTTGTTGAACGAAAAGTCTCAACTGCATTGATCAGCTGCTGACCATTCTCTTTGTATTCATTCTCCTCCAAGCACCTCATCATAAACACAAAAACAACAATTATAAAAAGTGCAACTATTGCTATTCCTACCTTCTTCATCATCTAATAATTGAACAAAAACTTACTTATAGCCCCTCCCCAACAGCATCCAAATCAACGCTACGCAAAAAATCCACAGCCTTATCAATTTCCTGATACATTACTTTGTCTTCTTTTATGAAGTCTACTTTTTTGCGAAATTCTCCAACGAACCGCTCGATGTACGGCGAAGATTTTGTTGGACGTCGGAATTCCAGAGCCTGAGCTGCATTGAAAAGTTCGATTGCTAAAATGCGCTCTAGATTGTCTACTATACGGACAAGTTTGGTTGCGCCGTTTCCGCCCATACTTACGTGGTCTTCTTGTTCGTTCGAAGAAGGAATGGAATCTACGGACGATGGGGTTGCCAACTGTTTGTTCTGGCTTACGATTGATGCTGCGGCGTATTGTGGGATCATAAAGCCAGAGTTTAGGCCGGGGCTTGCTACCAAAAACTCCGGGAGTTTTCTCCAACCTGAGATTAGGCGATATACGCGCCGTTCTGAAATACTCCCAAGCTCGGCTAGTGCCATGCCCAGATAATCGTAAGAAAGTGCGAGAGGCTGACCGTGGAAATTCCCACCAGAAACAATCAGGTCTTTATCTGGAAAAATGGTTGGATTATCTGTTACGGCATTAATCTCTGTTTGAACTACCTTCGCGACATGGTTAATTGCGTCTTTTGAAGCCCCATGTACCTGAGGAATGCAACGGAACGAATATGGGTCTTGTATGTGACGCTTGTAGCGCTCCTGCATTTCGCTGTTCTTGAGAATGCGACGGAAATTCTCGGCTGTTTCGATCTGGCCATTGTGTGGGCGAATCTGTTGAATTTCGTCCATAAAAGGATCGAGCCGCCCGTCGAAAGCATCTAGCGATACTGCTGCTATGATGTCCGCTAACTGCTCTAACTTGAATGCTTTTAGTAAAACGGCAACACCGTGAGAACTCATAAACTGAGTGCCGTTGAGCAGAGCCAATCCCTCTTTCGACTGTAGGGTGATGGGTTTCCAGCCGAACTTTTTTAGGATTTCTGCTCCTGAGTACTTTTTCCCTTCGTAATTTACTTCGCCCTGACCCAAAAGTGGTAAAAAAAGGTGTGCCAAAGGGGCTAAGTCGCCAGAAGCTCCTAGCGAACCTTGCTGATAAACAACTGGGTAAATGCCATTGTTGTAAAAATCTAAAATACGCTGAACCGTAATTACCTGCACACCGGAATGTCCAGATGAAAGTGCCTGAGCCTTTAGGATAAGCATCAGCTTTACGATTTTCGTGTCCACCTCATCGCCCTGTCCGCAAGCATGTGACACGACGAGGTTTTCTTGCAGTTGTGATAACTGCTCGTTCGAAATCGTAACGTCGCACAATGCACCAAAACCAGTAGAAACACCGTAGATGGGTTCTTTCTGGTTCTTCATTTTATTATCTAGGTAATCGCGACATTTTTGAATGCGTTTCACTGCTCCGTCCGATAATGCCAGCTTGTGGTTGCCGTTCAACATTTCTTCAATTCGCCAAAATGTTAGCCGCTCAGAAGAGATATAGTGCGTTTTTTCCATAATTGTAGTTCTTTGAATTGTGGGTCGGTCACAAATGTAAACTGCATCGACTACAAAGAAGTCTTGCCAAATATGTTGTAGAAAAGAAATGCAGCAACAGAAACATATTATACAGCATAAAAGACCGCATCTAGTGAAAGTGAAAAAACAACCTGTTACCCCAGACACGGCACAAAAACTTCAGACTCTTCTGAAAGACTCTTCCATTGAAAATCTGAAAGTGTACCTTTGCCCATCGTTTTTTTAAAGAAGAAAGTATGCTGAATCGCAACATAAAATGGTCTGGGTATTTACTACTTCTGTTCTTACTGCTTTGCATTACAATCGCTTATTCGTTAGGCAGTGGAGAACTGAAAATCCCTTTTTCTCAGATTTTGTCCATTCTAGATCTCGACAAAGAGAGCATGGAATACACCATCCTTTACAATATCCGCCTTCCGCGCATCATTCTTGGTTTTGCTGTTGGTGGTGCCCTTAGTCTTTCCGGTGTGGTGCTACAGGGAATTTTCAGAAACCCTCTTGTAGAACCTTACACCTTGGGTATTTCAGGCGGAGCAGCTTTAGGTGTTGCTTTTACTATAGTCCTTGGGCTTCAGCAAAAATTTGGACTGTTTGTATTACCAACCGCTGGTTTTACCGGTGCTCTTGCGACTATAATATCAGTCTACTTCCTGAGCTTGAAAAGAGGGCAGTTGGAGGTGAAAAACATGCTGCTTGTGGGGGTAATGATCAGTTTTGTTGCCTCGTCGGGCATGATGTTCCTAATGTCCACCACCACTTCCGAGAACTTACACGGAATAGTATTTTGGATAATGGGTTCTCTTGATGAAACGGATACTACACTCATCTATTCTATGTTTGGTATTTCGTTGCTTGGTCTGTTTACCACAATTTTGTTTTCCCAACCTCTGAATGCATTGCGACTTGGAGAAGAGAAGGCTAGATATCTTGGGGTGAACACGGACACTGCTATACGTGCGCTTTTCATTATTACATCGTTATTGACGGGGGTTAGTGTGGCCATATCGGGAGTGATTGGTTTTGTTGGTCTTGTGGTTCCACATCTTATTAGGCTTTGGCTTGGCATGGACTACCGCATTCTTCTTCCCGGTGCTTTTCTGGGCGGTGCTAGTTTTATGATTTTTAGTGATACCATTGCCCGAACTATCATTTCGCCCAACGAACTTCCTATTGGAGTTATTACTGGAATAGTGGGCGGTTCTGTGTTTATTGTGGTTTTGAGCCGTTATGCAAAGAGATGAAATTGAAGTTTTATTTTTGTATGTCCAGACTTGAAATTGTACTGTTCAATCATGGGGCTGTTATAGAACGGGTTTGCGTTTGGGTTCAGCCGCGATTGTAGAGGAAAGCCCACAGCAACAAGGGCTAGTGGAACACGTTCTGGCAGCTATGTAGCGCAGCGGAATAGACTGCCAGAGCGATGAGGAACAGCTCTTGGTGCGAGGACTTGTAGCGGAAAGCGCGACGATGTTGGTAAAAAGCAATGCAGTTGTGCTGCCAAATAATAATTTTCTGAACCTTCAAAATATCTGTGAGCAAGAACGGATTGACCTCTGTTTCTGGATATTCATACGGTGAATAATCGGTGTTCTGTAAAAAGGCTCTTGTTTTTATTTTGATACTTTAGTTTTTGTCTAAACACATTGGGCTCAAAGAAGTTGAATCTAAAGGGAACAATTCGTAACTTGAGTTCACTTATGAAAGGGTACGACTATAACACTCCGAAAATGGAATCCGAATTGAGCTATAATGAGCTAAAAGAAGAGAATGAACGCCTGAAAAAGGCATTGTTGCAATACACCAATGATATTGATCAGCAGTTGTTGCATGGCTCTACTGTGGACGGTTCTATAAGCAGGCACATCATAGATGGCTTTTTTGCACATTCTCATTTGCTTTTGGTGCTGATCGACACGGATTTCAATATGGTGAAGGTTAACAATGCATTCTGCAAGGCAAATCAACAGAAAGAGCTTTTCTTTTTGAACAAGAATATCTTCCAACTTTTTTCGCTTGAAGAGTACAGATTACATTTTGATCAGGTTTTGGAAACGGGCCGAACATGGATACGCCAGGCCAAGCTGTTCCCTGTGTTGCCAGAGGATATGGAGGAGAAGTTCTACGATTGGATAATCAGTGCGATTGAGGATGATGAGGGTGCGATTATAGGCCTTTTGTTGAGCCTGCACGATGTTACCCCTAACGAGAGGCGGAAAATAGAACTGGTGCAGGCCAAGGAATCGGCTGAAGAAAACAACCGCCTGAAGTCTGCTTTTCTGGCAAATATTTCACACGAGATTCGTACGCCACTGAGTGGGATTGTTAGTTATGCGAGTATGATGGGCGAATCGTGGGTGACAGAGGCTAAACGGGATGATTACATAAATATCATTAACCAGAGCAGTGGAAAACTGTTGCATGCTATAGACAGCATTATCGAAATATCGGAGATTCAGGCTCATCAGATAAAGCCTGATATTCAGGAGATATCGTTCAATATTCTGTTGCATGACCTGTATCTGGATTTTTACGACACTGCTACCGAGCGGAGCATAGAGCTTAAGCTCACCGATAAGCTGAAGGCTGCCAATAGCAAGGTATATACTGATAGACAAAAGGTACATGCTGTATTTTCCAACTTGCTCAGGAATGCCCTGAAATTCACATCTGACGGTGAGGTTGAGTATGGGGCAATTGATCACGGGACGTTTCTGGAATGTTACATCAAGGATACTGGCATAGGTATTAGACAAGAGGCGCAGGAACAAATTTTCAACTATTATCAGAACAACCAATATTCTGGAATTGCCAACTCGGATGGTGTTGGTCTTGGATTGGCGATATCTAAAGGGTATGTGGAGTTGCTGGGAGGAACAATCAGGGTGGAATCTGTTTTTGGTCAGGGTACAACAATTATCTTTACTTTACCAAAATAGCGTACCTTCGTAGACAGATGCCTGAAACAGTGAATGTATCTAAATTGATGTGCAAATTGAAAAAACGACGGGATACTTCTTAAAACTTAGGTAATTTTGCATTTCATGAAGTAAGAGTTACAACTTTAGAACAGCGTTTTTATGGAAAGCGAACAAATCACGATATTAATTGCAGAAGACGAAGAGGTTAACTATTTGTTTTTTAGGGAATTTCTTACCAATCTAGATTTTAGGGTGCTCCACGCTAAAAATGGAGCCGAAGCTGTTGAGTATTGCCAGAACAACAGAGAAATCCGTCTGGTACTGATGGATATGAAGATGCCGATCCTTAGTGGCTACGAAGCCACCAAGCAGATCAAAGCGTTCCGTCCTAACTTGCCTATTGTTGCACAGACGGCTTATGCATTGGCCAACGACAGAAAAAAAGTACTTGAGGCGGGTTGTGATGATTATATTGCTAAGCCGATTCATATCCGTGAATTAAAGAAGATTTTGGACAAGTATCTTTAATAGGTTGCTGAATTTATATTCAGTAATAGGAAAAAGAACAAACCAACACCCAGTAATTTAAGTTGCTATTGGGTGTTGTTTGCTGTTTAGATCATTAGAACTTGTAAAGAAATTAATTCTACCATTTTGGAACTTTACAGAACAGTACGATTGAAATTTGCTTACCGCACTGCGTTGTTGATTGCCCTTATCATTGGTATTTACTTATTTGTTACCAGAAGCAACATTAACCCTAGCTTTGAAGTTGGTCAAGCTGTCGACAGCCTGAACCATGTAACTGTATTTTATAACGGTGGTGTGGGGAATGTTGAAGAGCGCAACCTAGCTCCGGATGGCTACAATTTGGGTTTAAAATATCAATGTGTTGAATTTGTTAAGCGCTATTACTATGAGCACTTAAACTTTAAAATGCCAGATAGTTATGGGCACGCAAAAAGTTTCTTTGATTATGAAGTAGAAGATGGAGAGCTAAATGAGAGAAGAGGATTGTTACAATTTTCCAATCCAAGTTCTACCAAACCAGCAGTAAGCGACCTTGTGGTATTCAAACCTAGCCTTTGGAATCGTTATGGCCATGTTGCAATTGTTTCGGCAGTAAGCGGGACTGAAGTCGAAATCATTCAGCAGAACCCAGGGCCTTTCGGGACATCTAGAGAGCGTTTCCCTCTTCTAAATGCTAATGCCAAATGGAAAGTTGAAGCTGTAAATTTGATAGGTTGGTTAAGAAAAGAACCAGAAAAGGAGCTTGAGCCCCCAGAAGAAGCAAAGCCCTGCAAACACAACATTCATCAGTTTCACGAATCAAGCGATTAACACATGATGGACTCAGCTTATGTATACCAACTACTCCCAGCACTTTTCTTTATCAGCGTAATTGCCATCTCATTTCTATTTATCAGACAAAGACTCAAATACGTAAGCTGGCAAATTGTACTTGCTGAATTTGCCTTTCTCTGTGCATATTTCTTTGCCAGTGCGTTGTTTCTTCTTGCCTGTGCAGAAAATAGTGCTCATCACACAGAAGCAATTGTACCCGATTTCAATGGGTACAGTCCATTCAGTATAGATCATTCTCCAACCTTAATTACTTTTCTCATCCTCTTCTGGATCAGTGCTATATTGGTTTGGTTCAAAAGATCTAAGCTCCCTCCTCTATTACTCGTTCTTTCTCTTTCATTTCTAACAATTGGAATTGTAATTGGCAGCATATCTATTCTACAGGTTACTCATTACGATGATCCTAATCCTGTTTCCTACGACAACCTCGACCCTGCTTTTGCTTTTTTCTTTGCTCTTTTCCCTGCTTTGAACATAATTCTTGCATTGGTATTGATCATTAAAACAATAAGGATGCATGGCGAAGTATCTAATCAGCGAAACTACTCAAATTTATTTTTAGATCGCTTGAACAGTTTAATTGCTACAGCCTACAACCTCCCTACTTGGGTTCTGATATCAATATTCCCTGTTTTTCTACTTGTTACTTGTATTCTTGTTCTTTTTGGCCAAGAAACCAACAGCATTGTAAAAGTATTTACGGAAACCACATGTTGGCGTTTCTCAGAAATGTCGCATCCCGATTATTTACCCTCACGAGGGCATTATCTCTGCACTGTAGCCGCTAGAGGTGATAGAAAAATTGTAAGGCCACTAAGAATTGGAAATAGGCACGGCCAAGAAATTATTGTGAACAGACAGCTTATGGTGGCCAATGCATTTGAAGAAATGATTCAGGAATCAACACCTGGACTTCACAAAATTATCCGCTCGGCTTATGATAAATATGGCTTCCCTTTGTCCAAATATATCAACACTCCGCTACGTTCAAACATTACGTACTTTGTTATGAAACCTTTAGAGTGGCTGTTCCTATTTTTTCTTTACTTGTTTTGCAATGAACCTGAAATGAAAATTGAACGACAATACAAGTTATAACGAAGTATTTGTAGCTGAATTGACAATTATTTTTTGAACTTTCCCAAAACATAAAATGTGAACAAACAACAAGATAAGCCTGATGTTGTAATTTTTAACCATAAACCAACAGAATCGACAAAATCTGGCTGGAACACCAAATCCATAACTATAGTTACAGTTGCTGTTATCGCCGTCGGTATTCAAGTAACTGGTGCATTAGCAGCACTAATAAATAAAGGAGGCATACTAGGAGCAAGTATTGCGGTTTTGCTCGCAACAACAATAATCCTCATCCCTTACCTACAGGAACAGTTCCAACTTCGCAAGTATGGCATACAACGGATTACATTTTCATCAGAAACAATAAAGATAGAAACCAAAGTAATTTGTATTGAAGTCCCCAATTCAAAAGTACGTTTTGCCATAAATCGTACTGAACCCAACAGATACTTTCTTAGGCTTGCAGTAAACGATCAAACTTTCATGGCCTCAACGTTTGCAAAACAATGGTCGATAGATTTGTTGAAACAAATAACATCTGAGTTAGAATTACGAAATGTAGAAAACGGAGACGTGAACACATCAAAAGGATTCGGTTCAGCATAAACTATCTCAACTTGTTTTTAGTCATCTTCACCCCAGCCTTTTCTGAACTTGAAATCCTAAAATCACTCTTACTACAATACTCCTCACAACCACACCGCTCAATATCTTAAAAATCAAGAACTTTCAAAATTAAAATAATAAAAGATAAAAAAATATTCTAATTTCTTTTTGCGCTTTAAAAAAAGCTCCTTATGTTTGCAACAGTTAGAAAAAGAAAAATATGAATAACCGCCTTGACATATCGAACAGCCAGCCATTATGCACAATGATGTGTATGTGTTGCTCTTTAGATATGCGAAAGGGACGGTAAGTGTATTGACATAAACCTAAGAAGCCAGAAGCCCTTTCGCGTAATGTGAAAGGGCTTTTTTTGTGCACAAAAACTAAAAAACAGCCCGATGTTTATAGCACCGCTTTTAGAGAAAAAGCTTGACACACAAAAAGATGTGGCAGAGGAAAAAGAAGGAGAGCATTCGCTGCGCAGCGTGGCAAAGGCCATTAGCTGGCGGGCAGTCGGGACACTCGACACAATCGTAATCTCCTTGATACTAACTGGCGAACTGGTTCTAGCTTTTACAATCGGTTCGGTTGAGATTGTCACCAAGATGATTTTGTATTTTTTTCACGAAAGGATTTGGAATTCAATTAAATGGGGTAAAAAATGAGTAAAGAAACAGCACAACGACTACAACAAACATTCGCCGACGCAGGCATAGCAGAAACACTGATAGGTCTTGCCAAAGAATTCGGCGATGGAGTAGCTTTCTCCACCTCATTCGGACAAGAAGACCAAGCCATTAGCCACATTATTTTCGACGGCAACCTGCCAGTACGTGTATTCACTCTGGACACAGGACGGCTTTTTCAGGAAACCTACGATGTGTTCGACAAAACGGTACTAAAGTACGGAAACAAGATTCAGGTCTTTTTTCCAGATGCGGCACAAGTAGAGAAATTGCTACAAACAAAAGGCCCCAACAGCTTCTACACTTCAGTAGAAAACCGCAAGGAATGCTGTAATATCAGAAAAATTGAACCGCTGAAACGCGCATTACAAGGAGCTAAAGTTTGGGTTACGGGACTTAGGTCGGCTCAATCGAATGCCAGAGGCGAAGTATCCTTGTTTGAATGGGACGAACGCTTTCAGATAATCAAGTACAACCCGCTAACGCGCTGGTCGCTTCAGGAGCTCAACGATTTTTTAGAAACGAACCAAGTTCCTCAGAACAGTCTGCACAAAAGAGGTTATGTAAGTATCGGGTGTGCACCATGTACTATTCCAATTGAAGAAGGTCAGGACATTAGAGCCGGACGTTGGCCTTGGGAACAATCGCATAAAGAATGTGGCCTACACGCGAAGTAATAATTAAATAATCGAATCACAGAATAATTGAAAGGTCGGCTAATGGCTAACGACCAATTACTGAAGACCAAATAAATCAAGAGGAAACAATGAGTACAAACATAAAAGCACTAGAAACCGAATCGATTTACATCCTGCGGGAAGTTGCCGCCCAGTTCGAAAGACCTGCGTTGCTATTCTCTGGCGGTAAAGATTCCATAGCGATTGTCCGCTTGGCACAAAAAGCATTTTATCCTGGGAAAATTCCATTTCCACTGGTACACATCGACACAGGACACAATTTTCCCGAAACAATAGAATTTCGCGACAGGTTGGTGAAAGAACTTGGTGTTGAACTAATTGTACGCTACGTACAGGACAGCATTGATCAAGGACGTGTACAGGAAGAGAGTGGAAAATACGCCAGCCGTAATTTACTACAGACCAATACTCTACTAGATACAATCGAAGAATTCAAGTTCGATGCCTGCATGGGCGGAGCACGTCGCGACGAGGAAAAAGCACGTGCCAAAGAACGCATCTTCTCCGTACGCGACGACTTTGGCCAGTGGGACGAAAAAAATCAACGCCCAGAGTTCTTCAACATCCTAAACGGAGAAATCGAACAAGGGCAAAATGTTCGCGTATTCCCAATCTCGAACTGGACAGAACTTGACGTGTGGACATACATTCAACAAGAGGGTATTGAAATTCCATCGGTATATTTCTCGCACCAGCGACCAACTTTTATCCGCGATGGCTTTGTGTGGCCTTATTCAGACTTTATTAATATCGACGAAACCGAAACTGTAGAAAACCGAACGGTACGTTTCCGCACCGTTGGCGATATGACCTGTACTGCTGCTGTGGAGTCGACAGCCGATAGTATCGAACAAATTGTTCAGGAACTAATAGACTCCGACATCTCCGAACGTGGAGCCCGTATGGACGATAAGCGATCTGAAAATGCGATGGAAAAACGCAAACAGATGGGTTATTTCTAGAGTGGTCATTAGTTTTTTTAGTCATCGGTCATTGGTTCGGTTTTCCAAAGCTGACCATCTAATCGGCCCAGGTGCTAAAGGCAAAAGAACATTCAATACGACATCGGGTTTTGATCCTTAAAAAAGATCCCCCCACCCAATTTTTCAATCTTATTTTATTCTAAAAAACAAGCATTTAACATCCTTACGAACAGGATGACAGGGAATCGTACAATCAAATTCAAAGCAGCATGGATTTACTAAAATTGGCAACAGCAGGCAGTGTAGACGATGGAAAAAGCACCTTAATCGGGCGTCTACTTTACGATACAGAATCGCTAACAAGAGACAAAATCGAGACAATAGAAAAAATCAGCAAACGTAATGGTTTCGACTACCTCGACTTTTCGCTAGCAACCGACGGCCTTGTAGCCGAGCGCGAACAGGGAATCACAATCGACGTAGCACACATATATTTCTCTACCCGCAAACGCAGTTTCGTAATTGCCGACACTCCGGGACACGTGGAATATACCCGTAATATGGCAACTGGTGCATCTACCTCATCGCTCTCCATTATCCTAATAGATGCCCGCAAAGGAATCGTAGAACAAACCTACCGTCATTTCTACATCACCCAGCTTTTGGGCATCAAAAACGTAATTGTTGCCATCAACAAGATCGACTTAGTAAACTTCGATGAAACTACTTACAACAACATCGTCAGCGATTTCGAGATCCTTGCTCACAAAAGCGGTTTCCCTGCAAAAAAACTACACTTCGTACCCATCAGCGCACTCTGGGGCGACAATGTTGTAAAACATTCTGCACAAACACCATGGTACGAAGGCCAAAGCCTGTTAGAAATATTGGAAGGTGTAGAAATCGACCACAGCAGCGAAATCAACTCTGCCCGTTTCCCTGTTCAATATGTTGTGCGTCCAAAGATTGAAGAATTCCGCGACTACAGAGGTTTCTCTGGTCAGTTGCAAAACGGAGAACTACGCGTTGGCGACGAAGTACAAGTACTTCCCTCTGGGCGCATATCACGTATTAAGTCCATAGATCAGTTTACTGAATCTGTAGAGGTGCTAAAAGCCGACGAACAAGCAACCATTACTCTGGAAGACGAAGTAAACATCAGCCGTGGCGACCTGATTGTGAAAAAAGAGGATGCCCCACAACAACTAAAAGAGATAAAAGCTAAAATCTGCTGGTCAGATGCTCAAAAACTTACTGTTGGCAGCAGATATAAACTTCAGCACGGAATAAATAAAGTACAGGCAAAAATACAGAGCATAGAGGCAGTTCATCATCCAGATTTCTCGGGCGAAGCAGATCAGGCTCAAGAGGTAAAGCTAAACGAAATTGCAACTGTCAGCATACGGCTTGGACAGGCTATTTTCCCCGACAAATTCGATGAATCACGAGGAAATGGTTCTTTCATTTTAATTGATCCTAATACACATAATACATCGGCTGTTGGGCTGATAGTTTAAATTATGAATCATTCGTAATCAAAATTTTAAAAATAAGTCACATGTGGCATAGGATTTCATGCCTGCCGAATATCATAATTCAACGTAGTAATCAAGAGAAAACAGAGGTTTCCAAGAAAAGCAAAGCTTTTCAATTCCCCTCCTTTTTCCAAGGAGGGGATTAGGGGTGGTTCAATAATACCAATAATTATAAACACCACCCCCGCCCCCGCCTCAATGAGGAGGGGAGCCAGGTTACCAAACGTTTCTCGAAAATATATCTGATAATCGAAATCAATTAAACAACAGTCATTCAACTAATGCACTAAAAGAAAACCAATGAGAAGCTTCGCAATAGAAACCAACGATCCAGTAGTAGAACAGGACATTATCTATCTTGGGCAAAAAATACAAGAATATAACGAAGGCAAAATAGACGACGACCAGTACGTTGCCATCAAAAAAGCACGCGGAATCTACGGTCAGCGGCAAGCAGGCCAGTCGATGGTGCGCATAAAAGTACCTTACGGAAAAATCAACAGCGCACAGCTATTGCGCCTTGCCGATGTAACAGACGAATACTCAACAGGCCGTATCCACATTACAACACGCCAGTGTGTACAGGTACACTTCGTTAGCCTCGACCGCATTCCTGAAATGTGGGCTGAGTTAGAAAAAGACTTCCTTACCATCCGCGAAGGCTGTGGAAACAACGTGCGTAACCTTACAGCTTCGGAAACAGCAGGTATCGACCCAAACGAAGATTTCGACGTATCGCCATATGCCCAAGCCATAAACGACTACTTTTTGCGCCTGCCTATTTCTTCCGACCTAGGCCGTAAATTCAAGATAGCGTTCTCGAACAACGAGCACGACACAGGGCAGGTCTACATGCACGACATCGGTTTCATAGCCAAAACACGCGAAGTAGATGGCAAAGTACAACGCGGCTTCAAAGTATACTTTGGCGGAGGACTTGGAACAACTGCCATTAAAGCAAAACTGATCAAGGAATTCTTGGAAGAAGACCAACTGATACCTTTTACAGAAAGCGTACTGCGTGTATACGAGCGCTACGGCTTCCGTGCCAGCAAAACAAAAGCACGTATTAAGTTCTTGGTAGAAGCCATTGGGGTAGAACAGTTCCTAGCTTATATCGAAGAAGAAAAGCTTGCGCTGCCACACAAAACATTTCCAATCGATCTGGAGAAATACGGCACAAAAGTTAACATCAGCAACCAAGAGCCTGCCGCTGTAGAAATCGAAGACCAGCAGGCCTACCAACTATGGAAAGACACAAACATCTTTCAGCAAAGTCAAGAAGGCTTGGTTGCCATTGGTGTCCGCGTTCATCTGGGAGATATTTATTCCAAAGAAGTACGACAATTGGCCGCGCTGATCCGTGATTATGGAGCCGACGAAATCCGTTTTACACTCCGTCAGAACTTCCAGATCCGTAACATACCAGAAGCACGCCTTCCATTTTTCTATCAGGAACTAAAAAAGCTTGGCTTCGTTAAACCGGGCTATCACAGCATTATCGACCTAACATCTTGCCCCGGAACAGATACCTGTAACTTAGGAATCTCTGCAAGTACAGGTCTTGCAAAAGTGCTCGAAAACATTCTGGAAAAAGAATACCCACAACTGCTACAGGAAAAAGGAGTAACCATAAAAATAAGCGGCTGCCCTAACTCCTGCGCACAGCACAACATGGCACATATTGGTTTTCATGGCGCAGGGGTAAAAACACCAATCGGTCTTGCACCTGCATTTCAGGTAGTATTAGGAGGAGGCAGTGTTGGCGATGGCGAAGCCCACTTAGCAGAAAAAGTTGTAAAAATACCAAGCAAACGCGGCCCTGAACTTGTCCGTCAATTGCTCAACCATTTCTTAGCCGAACGGAAAGACAACGAAACATTCATACAATACTATCAGCGCTTCGGGCTGGAGTTTTTCAAAACGTTCCTTGAGCCACTTACAGACCTCACAACAGTAAAAGAAGAAGATCTAATAGACTGGGGCAAAGATGCGCAGTACGAAAAACGTCCAAAAGCAGGCAAAAAAGTAAGCATCGACCTAGTAACTGTCCTTTTCAACGAAGGAAAAGAGAAGTTAGCCAACTCACAAACAGCCATCGACGAGCAACGCTGGGCAGATGCAATAGCACACGCCTATTGGGTACAGATAAACACAGCAAAAGCCCTGCTGGTTGCAGAAGGCCAAAAAACCAATTCCCGCGCTTCTATCATCGAAGGCTTCGACAAGAAGTTTGGCAACGAAGAAAAACTATCTGTCGGCAAAAGCTTCTCCGAGCTGGTACTTCAGATAAGAGAAAACGAGCCTAGCGAAGCCTTTGCAAAGCAGTATCTCGAACAAACCATCAGTTTTGTTCAGAAAGCAAAGGCTTTTCATGCGCTTCATGTTTAAAAATTAGTGGGTGATCCTGTTATAGGCGCGCAGGTAGCGCGTCTCTACAGCCCCCCCACACAAACTTGTATTATGGAAACCATAGAACCTAAGATAAGTATAGTTGGAGCAGGCCCCGGAGATCCCGATCTGCTCACCCTAAAAGCAATAAAAACACTCCGAACCGCCGATGTAGTCCTTTACGATGCCTTGGCCAACCGCGAGATACTTAATTACACACGCAAAGACGCAGTGCTGGTTTACGTTGGGAAACGCCGTGGAAAATGCGTTTACACCCAAGAAGAAATCAACCAGCTTATTGTTCAGTATGCGCTGTATTATGGTCATGTGGTTCGACTAAAAGGCGGCGACCCGTTTGTGTTCGGCCGTGGATCCGAAGAAATCAACCACGCAAAATCGTACGATATCCCCACCACTGTTATACCCGGGATAACATCTGCCATAAGCGTTCCCGAACACTTGGGCATACCCGTTACAGCACGTGGTGTTTCCGAAAGCTTTTGGGTGCTTACCGGCACAACCAAAAACCACCAACTATCCGAAGACATTGCCGTTGCAGCAAAATCAACGGCCACGCTGGTTATTCTGATGGGCGTACACAAACTCGATCAGATTGTTTCCATCTTACAAAAAGAAGGCAAAGGAAAAACACCGACTGCAATTATACAGAACGGCACCACACCCGAAGAAAAAATAGTTTTTGGCACTGTAGATTCAATACAGGCAGCAGCAGAAGTAGAACAGATCAGTTCGCCCGCCATTATCATTATTGGCAATGTTGTGAAAGAAAGCGGCAATTTCCGCCATTTCTATCAAACAATCAGCAAACAGCACGACCCGCATATCGGCCTGACCAAAAAACAGGCAAACTAAGCTAACAAAAACCAAAAGAAGAAAGTTCTGGCAGAAAACATTTATCCGCGCTAAATAAATTGCACAGAACTTCTTCTTTACCCCATGAACCAGAAATCAGACAGCCGTTTTACTCTTCAATTTCATAAAAGCCGCATCTATTGCTTTCCAATCCCGAAGCGGAATCGACAAAATCCGCATTGCATCATCCAAGCACGAAGAGATAGCAGGCGTAATTTCCAGTTTGGTTTTTGTGTACTCAAAAAGCATTAACAAAGCTATATGCTTTGGTCTAGTTGTTATTAATATAGCACGCCTTTCCCCAATCAACTTTGGTTCTGTCTCCAAAAAAGAGCAGTAGTCTAAAACATCCTGCTGTTCAATTTGTAACTCAGCCTCGTTACAATCAGCAATGCTACAATAACTGGCATCATAATCAGGATCTTTACTCAGCTCCTTTTTGTAGGAAATAAATGCATCTAAATCAACATTTCCCACAAAATACTCCAGCACCACCTTTTCCTCTGGCAAAATCACATACTTCAATAACGTTTCCATTTCACAAAGTTTGCTGATATATTCAGAACATACGTTCTGCCACACCTATAGTTCCCTCACTACTAAAGCATCGCACAAAAAATAACAGAACATTACCCCAACCAACCAGATCATGATTTTTTTAGGAGCACAACACCACCTTTTCCCAAGAACACACCTCCGCGCCTTCCGCTGCAAGTCCTCGCCCCCCGTGCCGTTCCACATCAGCGCGGCGGTCTATTCCGCTCCCGCTCCATAGCCTCCGCACCGTGTGTTACTGGCACGCGTGGCTGTGGGCTTTCCGCTACAGTCACGGCTATTTCCAGAACTGCTGTGCTTTCTAAATCTGCGCTCCGTTTTCGTTAGCAGATTTATTGAAAGGCTTGCTATTGACACTGAAAATAGCAAGCCTTTTCAATCTGAGGCAAAAGAACAGTCACCAAAAAACAGAGCATTCAAATCCCAGCCAGACGCTCCCCTTTCTTATTGATCCAAAAAGCCTGTTTCCCCTCCATCACCTTGGCTTTTCCCTCTTTCAACACCTCTATCACCTTATCATATTTATAATCCACCAACACCTTCCCCTTTACATCCATCACACCCCATTTCCCTTTATCATCTTTCCTGAAATAAGCATCTTCAGTAAAGCACCTTATTGATTCTTCAAAAGAACCAAATACCCGCTCTCTGGAATTCATAAAACACCCCGCCCGTATACTTTTATAAGACCATGCATAGGTTAGGTTATTCCCTAAATAATCAATCCGAAAAAGTTCACCAGTAACAGGATCTTCAAAATCAAGCATGTCATTAATAAATTCACTCTTATCTCTCAATTTCGCTGTATCATGGTACAACTGATTTGCTTTCTTATAATACAATAATGCCTGGCTTTCATCCCACAAAGCATCCCCTAACCATAGAAGTACCGAAACATCTGTACTATCAATACGGTATGCCTTTTCAGCCCAATCAATAGCCCGTTGTTCATTGACAGGCTTTAGTACCTCTGCTATTCCCAGTAGGTTCTGATGATTTGTACTGTCTAGCTCATAAGCCTTTTTTACATAACGCTCAAGCAATTCTCTACTTCTCCCAGTTACATTTATTGTTCTGGAATTAAAACACGCTGCTATTTTGCGCACATGTTCAGCATTACCACTATCGAGCTCATAAGCTTTTCGGGCATACTCTATGAACAGGTCGCCATTCTCACTTCGAATTTCGCCCGTCACAGGATCTTCAGATTCCTCATTTAACTCCTCACAATGTTTAGACGCATCAAGTGCCTGTACTATCTGACTTGCATTAAGACTATCGAGTTTATAAACCTTTTCGAGTGCCCAAAAATATTTAGCCTCTATCAGCTTCAAAAGAACCCGTACATCGGTGCTATCTTTCTTATATATTTCTTCCAAATATTCGCCTTTTTGACACTCAAGCCCACAATCAATATTATCCCAATCATTGAAGTCATAGTCTGCAATCTTCAAAACATGATCAACATTATTGCTATCTACCCGATAAGCTTGTCTGTAATAGGCATTAGCCCTTTCTCTATTTATCATTATTCCATTTATAATCTCTATTAAATGCTCCACTGTACTACTGTCCAATTCATAAGCCCTGCGATAATAAAAATACGCCTCTTTATCTATCACTTCACCTCCCGAATATTCATACTGAAACCACAGCTTCTGCACTGCATCTGCAATCTTCAACACGTGTTCAAAATTGGAACTATCCCGTTCATACGATTTTTTGTAATAAAAAAGAGACTTTAACATCTTTTCCTTTGTAAGTTTCTCGGCAATTCTCAATACCGTCCCTGCATTTGTACTATCCCGCTCATAAGCCTTTCTGCAATAGAAAAGAAATTCACCCTCTTCCTTTTTCTTCACCTTATCGGCAAGTTGCAGTATGTGCTCCAAATTGGTGCTATCGAGACGGTAAGCCTTCCTATAATAAAGAAATGCATCATTTCCCTCCTTCTCTTCATTCCCAACAATATCTGCAATTCGTAGAACAAGCTCTTTATTGGTACTGTCCAACATGTAAGCCTTTTCATAATAAGAAAGCCCCTTATCATTATCCACCCTTCTTACCAGTTCTGCAATACTTAAAATACGCTCTATATCTGTACTGTCGCTTTCATACCCCTTTCGGCAATATTCCTTCACCCGTCCTTCGTCCCTCCTGTGTTTTTCTGCTAGATAAAGCCAGAATTCGCCCTTATCTCCAAGTTTCTTTCTTAAACGTTTTGCCAATTGGTCTTTAATTTCCTTCGCAGAATAACGCACAGGAACTATCTCTTTCCCACTCTGGTTTATAATTCCGAAAAGCACGCCCTTCTGTACAATAGCATGGGAATGTTCAAAATCGAAAACCGCAGTATAATAACCCGAAACGGCCCTACCTTTACTGTTCACCAGGGCATATTGCTGCTTTTCTTCAAAAAACTGTACCGAGGGCTGCTTTTGTGCAATTGCAGTTAAGTGAAGTAGAAATAGAAAGAAGACCGCATATTTTCTTTTTACGTTCATAGAACTACTGTTAAGGTTTGGGGAATTTTAGGAATTATTCATTGAGCAAAGTGGTCTCATGAAGACCTTTGCAAACAAAATCAGCAGAATAACTTCCAGTCACTAAGGCTCAAAACACACACGAAAACCAAGATTATACCTCGAACGGTTAGCTTGCAAGCTTAAACGAAGTCTTATAAACCACCTAGATAAATCCACATCGTAACTCCCTCCGCGAAAAATCCTTCTTTTATCCATACCATAATAACTACTTCTTATTCCTACAGGATTTTTCAACTCCCCTTTTATACAATCCCGCTCCCAATCCCAATCTTCATTGTAACACCACTCCCAAACATTCCCACTCATATCATGTACACCTAAAACATTCGGCTGCAACCTACCAACAGGCTGTACTTTTCCTTGCGAGTTATTTCTGTACCATGCAAAAGCGGCATGTTTTTCAAGCTTTTCCCTGAATCCTTTGTAAGATGCTCTATTACTTATAGGATAAGGTATTGGCTGCAGCAGGTCTTCATTAAGCAATAAAGTACCACCACAAGCTGCATATTCCCACTGAAACTCGGTTGGAAGCAGCAATCCGTAATGTTTGCAGAATTCCTGAGCTCCATACCAGGATACTTCACACATTGGATAATTCTCATAATCTTCCCACGCTACCCACCGCCCATCTTTTTTCAAAATCTTACACGAGTTAACCTCTATTAAATCTTTCCCTTTATATTGCCCTTCTTTTACTTTCAGGCTACCATACTCGTTCAGGAATTTAGCATACTGAGCAACGGTAACCTCGCAACGGCCTATACTGAAACTGCTCAATGATATTGTAAAGAAATCCGTATCCTCCGACAAAGTATCCTGATCGGTATCATCAGTGCATATTCTATTAAATGTGCCCCCTTGTATATATACCATATCGTAGAGCGGATTTATTACCGCCAACTGACGCTGAGCATAGGCATTTTCCTTTTCAAACGCCTTCAGTTTTAAATAATATTTCTCGGCCTCCTTATAGTTCATTTGTTCGAAATTCCGATCTGCCAGCTCCCTTGTCCTAAAGAGCTGTTCGCACAATTTCATTCTCTCGCCCAGCCCATCAGCCCTTTTATCCGGTGCATTATTGGCCATGTTATAATTCTGAAAGGCTTCGTGGTATTTCCCTTCGTTAAACAGACTATCGGCATGCTTCTTAAAAAAAGAATAGATGTTTTGCTCTTTAGCAGGCAAAAAGCTTTTAAGAATAGATGTAGTACCCCGCAGAAGGCTCTGCGCCAGTGTTTCCTTCTTCTTGGCCAGATCGCGAGCAACATCGGCAGCAGCCTTTTCCCTTTCGGCCTCCTTTTTCCGCTTATCGGCCGCTTCCTTTTGCCGATTGGCCTCTTCGAAAAGCCCTTTGTTGCGTTCTTTTTCCGCATTAGCAATTTCTGTCTGTCGGTTGGCCGTGGCCAATGCCTCATCTGCCTCCAAGTATTTGTTAAAAGCAAACCACCCCAACAAAAGAGCCACCACCGCCGCAGCAACAGAAAGCACCAGAAGCAACTGCAAACGCCGTTTAGTCCGCCTCTCTGCCGCTATGGCCACCAGATGCTCCCTGCGGCTTTCCGCAATAAGCTGGCGCTGCACATCCGTAGGTGCAGGTTGCTTTTTTGCATCGTTGGCCTCGCGCAGCCATGCCAGAGCCTGATCGAGCTGTGCCCCCATAAGCAAGCCCCCCTTGTCCCTATGGTGCTCTTCCCACTCCAGCGCCTTCAGCCCCCAGAAAGTATGCTGCTCAATATAAGCACGGTCTACAGCCAAACTACGGCTCAGTTCGCCAAAAGGCTGTCCCAGATCTGCTTTGTTCTCAAAATCGATCCAATTAATCTGGGCAAGGCCAACCTCCTTCAGGCGTTCACTACTGGCAGTCCTATAATTCAGCGTAATGATTCGCTTTCCGTTCCCCTGCGCAAAATCCACCTCCTGCTTGCAGTATTCAGAAAGTATACTCTCTGGCGAAATAATAAATACAAAGTTGTTGCTGGCACGAATGCCGCGCTGTATCTGCTCCCAAAAATCGCTTGCCCCGGCAGGAATACTCTCCTGATCGAACCATGTAGTGTGCCCGTTCAATTGCAAACGGTTGTTCAGTTCCCGTGCAAAATCCCCATCCGTACGACTATAAGAAATAAAAACCTCGCTGCTCAACTGCCCTTTTCGGGCTTCACTTTCGGCAATAAACTGTTTCTGAACAGCCGTAGGGTTATGCCTTTTTCTGCTTTCGCTGGCTGTGAGCCATTGCAGCGCTTTTTCCAATTGGTTACCGCGCAAAAGAATGGCAACATTGTAGTTCTGTCGCTTCCACTTAAGAGCCTGCACCAACAGCGTTTTGTGCTGATAATAATACCCCGTTTCGTTACCCAGAATACCCAGAATGGACGACACCTTGGCCACATCCCTGCTCAGATCCTCGTACTGAGACTTGCTAAGAGCCTCCGGCAGCGCATCATCTCCCGTTGGCCTAAGCAACACCGGTATTACACGCTTTTGCAGTTCCTGCGCGTAGGCCAATTCTTTCATGCACCAAGCTGACCGGACAGCATCTGGCGAAATCAGAAAAATAAAACTATCGGCATTCTCTATACCATGCTGTATTTCCTCGTCGTATTCGCGCCCCTTTTCAATATCGCGCCTATCGAGCCAAGTCGTTACAAGGTGTTTTTGCAAGGCACGGTCGAACCTATCAACCAGTTCCGTGTCCTTACGCGAGTATGTTATGAACACATCCGTAAGCATCCCCTCGCCGTTTTTGCGGCTTTCGCAGATGTATTCCGCCTGTAAATCCGTAAAAAAGGGCGGGAATTTGCGCCCTGCAGCCTGCCTCAACCTATCCTGGGCCAGCTCTTTTTCCTTCCCCACCAGCAGAAACTGGGTGCTTTTGTGGCTCTGCTCCCATTTGTGCGCCTGTGCCAAAAGCCTACTATGATAGTGCGTAAAATCAGCCTCTTTGTCGAACACCCGTGTAAGCTCATCAAAAGACACCTCCAGCTCATCGATATCATGCTCCCTGCTCTGTTCTATAAGCTGCCTTACCTCCTCTGCCCCAACACCCAAATTATCGATACGCGGTTTCAGCATCCTATTAAGCTCCGCATGCTGCTCCTGCTTCGCGGGTATCCAATCTGCCAGCTGCGCCTCCTTGGGGAGAAGATCGTACTGGTTGCCCCTCAGCGCAATGTGGGTGATAGGGATAACCCGCTTGCCATGGGCTATTGCAAACCTGAGTTCATCCATACAATATGGGGAATCTACCGAATCCGGCGACATAATGAACACAAAGTTCTGGGCATCCCGAATACCGTTCTGTATATGGATAAGGAAGTTCTCCCCAGATTCAATATTCACATAATCGAACCAGACACCGTACCCCTTGTCCTCCAAATACTGATATAGCCGCGCTGTAAAAGCCAATGAATCCTTACGGTTGTAGGATAGGAAAGCTGTTTTATGGCCCATTGCAAGTTAACTTTGTTCTTGTTAGGAAGTTATTGCTTTTTGATTTACAGTTCAAGGAATACCGAAAACAAAAAGCTGCCCTGCGCCGATTCCACCAAATACGCGGAACAATTTATCAGAATTATTATTAGGAGCACAACACCACCTTTTTCCAAGAACACACCTCCGCGCCTTCCGCTACAAGTCCTCGCCCCCCGTGCCGTTCCACATCGGCGCGGCGGTCTATTCCGCTCCCGCTCCATAGCCTCCGCACCGTGTGTCACTGGCACGCGTGCCTGTGGGCTTTCCGCTACAGTCACGGCTATTTCCAGAACTGCTGTGCTTTCTAAATCTGCGCTCCGTTTTCGTTAGCAGATTTATTGAAAGGCTTGCTATTGATACTGAAAATAGGATAGTCTTATACATGTAATGCTTTTATTGTGAAATGGCCTCCCACCGCCCTCCTAAAAGAGGCCCCAAATGTGAATGTTCCTGAATTGTATTGTATTGATTCGGACACCTTTCAGGACTATTCGGTAACTAAGTCCCCCTACTATATAACTAAATTGCAATTGGTTGATATATAGGGGTTTTTAGACTTCTTTTTTTAACTCCTCTAATCTTTTTTCTAAACTTTTTATCCGTTGTAGTTTCCATTTTTCCTGATTTTTTGTGTTCAGTTCAATGTCATATTCCTTACCTGTTTTAAGCATTGTGAAAATGATCACGCCTAACTTGTGGGCGGTTGCGACAACTCCGCCTTTTTTTCCGAGCCGGCTCTTCATTTTACGTGCATAATCCCCTATAGGCCCCTTGCTCCGTGAGAGGTTGCAGCATGCCATGCGGAGTGCCTGGCCTGCACGGTTCTTTTTCTTCTGCATTTTACTGCTTATCACCTTGCCCCCTGTGATTTTTGTGTTTGGTGACACATTTAGCCATGCACTGAAATGTTTTGCATTTTCCCATTTGTCCATGTCGGTTCCTGTTTCCGAGAGCAGTTCAAGTGCGCTGATCTGGCTTATGCCTTCTATCCGGCAGAGATCTACCCCGGCAAATGCCTGCAGCAGGGGCTTTGCGTTAAAGGTCAGGTCATTCTTTTTCCGCTTTTTTTTTAATCTCCAGAAGTTCTCCCCCGTTGTTTTTGGCAACGGCCTCCTGTAGCACCTGTGCTATATGTTCATCGCATTGCTGGACCTGGGCATATGAGAACATATACTGGTCATATGCAAGCCTGAGCATAAACAGGTATTCTCCTTTCCATATGCCTTTCAATGATTTTTTCACTTGTTCATCACTGGCCTTGATCCTACAGTCCTTGAACGCGATCAGCTTATCGGGGCTTCGCTCGCCCTCTAGTATGGCCTTGACCATGGACAGCCCTGTTTTGCCCAGGATATCACTGATGACCGTATGAAGTTTGATATTCATCAGTTCCAGTGACTTCTGCATCCTGCGGACACTGTCAGAGGAAGTGGTCACCAGTTGCTTACGCTGCCGGACATAAGTACGCAGTACTCTTGTGTCCGTATCGGGCTGGAAACTTTTGTTCAGCAGGCCGCAGCTGTGGAGCTTCTGTAGCCATATCGCATCCGTATCATCCTTTTTGCGCCCGGTAACGTTCTTGGCATGACGGGCATTGACCAGCCAGGGCTTGATGCCTGCCTCTTCCAGCATCACGTATAGGCACAGCCAATAAACCCCTGTACTTTCTATTGCTACCGTGGTGATCTTCTCTTGAGAAAGCCACCCGGCAAGGGCACAGAGATCTTCTGTAAATGCTCCGTACTCACGGGTGACAAGACGCCCCCGACGGTCGTAAAGCGCTACGTCGTACTTGGTGTCGCCCACGTCAATCCCTGCCGCATGTGCGTTAAGCACAGGTAGGCCGCTATTGTAGACTACCTTTTCCTTTTTTACTCGCCTTTTTTCTTCCATCAGATCAATTTTTGTGAACCCGAAGAAGGGCATCGACAAAAATTTACTCTACTATACGGTGTCTTTGCAACCAATCAGAATTTTAACCATGCCCTAAGACCAAACTTTAGGAAGGGGTAAACTTAACCCCAGTGGGACTGCCGGCCTTTGCTCAGGTTCGGGTGTATTCCCAAGTTATATATTGCAAAGTTTGATTCCTAAAATCATGTGGACTTTAGGGGGAAATAGGGGGCATTTCGAACGAACATTACATGTATAGTACTATCGAAAATAGCAAGCCTTTCAAGTTGCAGTCAGAGAAACAGCCATATCCTGAACAGAAAAAGCTCAAAATCACATATTGCTGATTATTAACCTCCTGCAAGTTGCAGGAAGCCATTGTTTGCGTTCAGACCCTTCCTGCAAGTTGCAGGAGACCATTGTTTGCGTTCAGACCCTTCCTGCAAGTTGCAGGAGACCATTGTTTGTGTTCAGACCCTTCCTGCAACTTGCAGGAAGCCATTGTTTGTGTTCAGACCCTTCCTGCAAGTTGCAGGAGGCCATTGTTTGCGTTCAGACCCTTCCTGCAAGTTGCAGGAGGCCATTATTTGCGTTCAGACCCTTCCTGCAAGTTGCAGGAAGCCATTGTTTGTGTTCAGACCCTTCCTGCAAGTTGCAGGAGGCCATTGTTTGTGTTCAGACCCTTCCTGCAAGTTGCAGGAGACTATTTGTTGAGTTTTGAAACTGAAAGGGACGATGCTACGTTTATAAAATCATTCCTAAACAAATATTTAAACCTAGATCTGATATGATTGAAGCACCTATTTTTTCGAGGTTTCGCCTAAGCGAACACATCCAGTTCCTAAGCGATGTTACCACACTCTGCGACAGCAGCAACCCTAAAAACTTAAAAATAAAGGATCAGTACGATGCCCTGAAGGCTGTACTGGACGAGCTGAACGGAGCTTTCAAAAAGGAACAGGGCAGCGACCTGACAACAAGTGTTGAGGAGCTGGATCTGCGCCGCGACAATGCCATAGTTTGCCTGAGCGGGCTTTGCAGGGCTTATACGAAACACTTCGATGCGAAGAAGATTGCTGCTGCGGAGAAACTTGTTGGTGCTATCTCGAAATATGGGAACAATATTGCCCGGATGAATTATCAGGCAGAAACAAGCACCTTGGCAAACCTTGTGAACGATCTGGAATCGGTAGCAGAACTGAAAGAGGCTGTTACGGAACTTGGAGTTGAAGGTGTTGTGAATGAACTAAAGGAGTCGAACTCGTTGTTCAACGAGCGCTATCTGGCAAGGGTGAAAGAAATGGCAGGGGAACAGAGCGAAAGTACTGTTGACCTGAGAAAGGAATCCCTCTCCCGTTACGCTGATCTAGCGAAACATATCGAGGCACACTCTGTTATTACGGGCGGCGAAGCTTACGACCAATTGGTTTCGCAGCTGAATGAGCTTATCGGGCAATATAATTCTACAGTACTGGCCAGACAATCTACTAGTGACAAAGAAGATAAAACACCAGACGGGGAACAGTAGCCGCATCACGACGTAGAGACGCGATGCTTCGCGTCTGTCCAGATACGATAAAGATGCATTACGTAGAGACGCGCTACTAGCGCGTCTACACAGAAAGAGCGTCGACCAGCATACGGCAAATACAGATTTTGAAGCCTCTACTAAAAAACTATCCCTCTGTTGTAAGTTTATTAGGGTTTTTACGGTTATCAAAAAAACGAGCAACAATTATCTTCTCCTCAACTTCGAACTCTACGTAATACATTGCCACCTGTTTTACTACAACACACCGCCTTACACCTTTCTTTACACTGCTTTTTGGGTACATCTTCGGCATTTTAGAAATGAGACTCAATTGGAGTTCGACCTCATTTTTGAATTTGCTTGCCGATTTTTCTCCCCATTTATCAAGGAGATATTTCACAATATCGTAATATTCGTTACGGGCAAGCTCAGTCCAGACTATTGTATGAGCCAAGTTTAAAGTTCTTTAAAGCGTTCGTTAAACTCTTTCATTACCTGATCATGAGGCACTAACTTCCCCTCTTCGATCTGTGCAAGCCCTTCATCAACGGCTTTTCTTTCTTCTTCTCCAATGGCATACCACCAATCTGTCTCCTCTTTCTGTTTGCTTATCACATTTTCAAGCTCGCTTAGCACATCGGCATCTTCGAGCTTTGCAATCAGACTTATTAGGTTAAGTTTCCTGTTTTCGAAACTATATTGTTGTTCTGACATGACACGGTCTTTTATAATACAAAGCTAAATAATTCATAATTGAGATTGAAAGAAAAGATTTTACGCAAAATACAACCAAAGCCACTAAGCATAAACTCTAAAAAAACACTGCATTTTCAATTATTCAGCATCGTGTGCAGAACGCGAAGCAAAGCACCGTAAAAGGAAAGGGACAGCTTTTTGGCCTAGCCGCGACAGTAGCGGAAAGCCCACACGCACGGGGCGAGGACTTGTAGCGTAAGGAGCGATGTGGGTGCTGAGGATTGCTGCTGCTGTTTTGCTCCCAAAAACAATTACAGAAAAATTTCAGGTTTATACTACCGGAATATCAGTTAGGCGACAGTTCTGGGGCTGTTGCAATTGTAATTTACCTCAAATTATCAAACAGTAAAATTACAGTAAATGGTTTAGGTGTTTTTTCATTGAAAAATACGGGATTTCTACATTGAACTTGTTGTTATGTGGGGGTAAATTTGATTGTGAAAATGGCTGTATTGCTCTATGGGGCTTGGTCGGCTGTATTGTAGACTCAATTTTCATGATCCAATGTCATAAACAACAAGTATGGAAGATTACCTGAAGCAATTTGTCCATAAATTTAAAGAAGAGGCTTATACCCTTTTGACTCAGTTGGAGGGAGAACTGTTGGAGCTTGAGGTTACAGAAGCCACGCGGGATCACCTGGAAACAATTTTCAGGGTAATGCACACCTTGAAAGGTACCGCTGGAATGTATGGTTTCGAGCATATCCAAAATCTGACACATCATCTGGAAACCGTGTACGATCAGGTGCTGGAGGGGGCGTTGCCTCTTAACAACGAAATTTTAGAGCTTACCCTTGTGGCTGTGGATCACATTAAGAATTTGCTGGAAGATGATAATCTGGAAGAGCATGACAATGTAGATAAGCAGAAAGAGCTTCTGGAACATGTTCTGAATATAATTTCTACACCGCCTGAGGAGAGGGACGGAAGAACTGAATTTTTGAGAGACGATGTAATCAAATCGGATATGTCAACTTTCTATATCATGATAAGGATAGATCAGACCCTGCTCGACCGAGGAGTGAGCCTTATCAATATTTTCAGGGATCTGGCAGAATATGGAACGTATAGCATTGTAAAAAATTCCAGCATGGTTGAGGTCGAAGACGAACTGTGGGGGATATACTATGCAACAAATCACAATGAGAGTATCTTGAAAGAGGTATTTATGTTTATTGAGGAGAATGTAGACTGGCGGTTAATTTCCCGTTTCAACCTTTTCGACCAGACGGAGTTCTCCTCTGTTATAGAACGTTTGGAGACGTCTGTAGATGAGACGGAGACCAAAGAACTTCAGCGTTCTATATTGGATATGGTGGAGGAGAAATATAAGAAATCGAATGTTGAAGAACAAGCGGAACCGGTAGATGCAGAAGCAATAGAACAGGAGGAGGTGGCGGAAGAAAAAGTAGAGGTTTCTATTGAGAAACAGCGTAATGCAGAAACATCGCGTATTTCTGTGAGTGCAGAAAAACTGGATGTACTGATGCATCTTGTTACGGAACTGGTTACAACTCAGTCGCAGTTCAGTCTGGCAATTCAACAGGAGGACCTCCGGGGGCTGAGGGATGTGTACGAGCGGACACAGAAACTGACGAAACAGTTCCGGGACAATACATTGGACATCCGGTTGGTTCCTATTGGTGATATTCTTATCCGGTTCAAGCGTTTGGTGAGAGATCTTGCGAAGCAATTGAACAAGAAGGTTAAACTTGAGACTGAGGGAATGGAAACCGAACTTGATAAAAGCATGATTGATTCGCTTACTGAACCCTTGCTGCATTTGGTTAGGAACTGTATTGATCATGGAATTGAAACACCCGAAGAGCGTCTTGAGGCAGGAAAACCGGAAGTAGGTAAGATAGAAATTATTGCTTTTCACTCGGGAGGGCATGTTTTTATTATTGTGCGCGATGATGGAGCAGGGGTAAATCATGAAAAAATACGGCAGAAGGCAATTCAGAAAAAAATTATTGATGATGGACAGAAATTGACAGATTCCGAGGTTTACGACCTAATGTTCCGCCCTAGCTTTTCGACTGCTCATGTTGTGAGTGAAGTGTCGGGAAGGGGAGTAGGGATGGATATAGTTCGTCAGCGGATTGCTGATATAAGGGGGGAGATAGAAGTTTCATCGAAAAGGGGAGTTCATACTACCTTTACTTTGAAACTACAGCCTACCATAGCAATTATAGATACAATGTTGGTGAGGGTTGAGGATACTTATTGTCTTATCCCGATATCCGATATCGAAGTATGCGACCAGATAGGGCAAGATGTATTGCATGAGCGCCGTCATTTGCAGACACTTTCTTTTAATGGAGAACCTATTCCATTTATAGACCTAAGGCATAAGCTGGGGTTAACTGCCAAACAAAAACCATCTAAGAGTAAACTTTTATATATCAATTTGTACGGACAACGTTTTGCTGTTCTTGTAGACAAAATTATTGGTGAGCACCAGGCGGTGCTGAAACCTTTGGGCGAGGAGTTCCACAACCAAAAACTGATAGCATCTGCAAGTACTCTGGGAGATGGTTCGTTGGCTTTCATGTTGGACATGAATAACCTGTATGCAGGTGTGGAAGAGAATAATAAACAGAAAGTAGTATAAAAAAATAATACCATGGCGGAGAATGTGACTTTAAGGAATACCTATTTATCCTTTTTGATAGGTGACGAATATTTTGCCGTACCTGTGGCAAAGGTTCTGAATGTTTTAGAGAAACAGCAGATAAGCCAAGTTCCCAATGCTCCAGATTATCTACGCGGTGTTATCAATTTTCGGGGAGAAATCATTTCCGTGGTGAGAACACACCGCAAGTTTGGAATGGAGGATATTGACGATGATGCAAAGTATGTCATTATTACATTGGAACTGGACCGTGGTGAAGAAAACCTTGTTCTGGGGGCAATTGCGGATAAGGTGAAGGATGTGATCAGCATACCGGAAGACGAAATAAAGCCTACCCCAAAGGTTGATACCGATTTCAAAACAGATTATTTGAAGGGGATTTATCAGAAAGACGATCGCTTTATTCTCATTTTGAATGTTGATGCTGTTTTTTCAAAGACAGAAATAGCAGAAGTGCAGACGCTGGACGATTTACATAAAGAAGAGTTATGATTTGTTGAGGGGGTAACCTAGGGAAGCCATTCCCTTATTTTTATTGTGCTTAATATCAGAATCAGTTTAATGTTCTGGCTCAGTTAATTGTTCCATGACTCTATTATTTGCGGTCTTGTTCTCGGATTAGTAAAAAACGAAAGGCACCTTTACGATAATCAGACAGATCAGTTTTTGAATGAAGATGAAACAAAACCATTTCAGTGTTACATTTTATTTTCGATGCTTCATGTAAGAAGAGGAGTTCTAGATTGAAAAGAAATAAGTACCCAGATAAAATTAAGCTAAATCTATTTCTAATCTAAGAACTGGTTACTTGAAGTAAGTAAGTCTAAAATAAATAGGTCTGCGGCCTTATGTTTTGTGTCTGTTCATTCATTATGATCCTACTGAGTAAGCATTCCCTCTTTCGATGACGGAACTTTTGGTGTTAGAATACAGGGGTAAATAGTTAATTATTCATTATGGAACTGCCATGTTTTTTTCTAGCTCATTGATATATAAAATCAAGCATGGGCAAGGTTGAAAATTTATTGGGGGTTAATGACAAATGACAGTAAACTTTAAACAGATGAAATTTCAGAATTTAAAAATAGGGACCAAGCTGACAGTTGGCTTTACAGCTGTTCTTATTCTTACTTTAGTTGTTTCTGTTATCAGTATTCAAAACTTCATGACTGTTCAGCAAGCCAGCAGGAAGATAGAAAAAATCAACTCGATAATGGAAATACTTGACGAAGTAAGGATAATGGAAGTTAAACAGATCAACAGGTACGACGATAAGAATATAAGTGCCGTTAGGAGAGGGTTTAACGAAATATCTGTAATTGGGAATCAGGTATTGAATTTGGCCAAAGAAGATGAAGAAGCTCTTGTACAGGGTCTTTTGGGTAAGATCGGGGCATTTGAAACGGCTTTCGATCTATACATTGTGTCGCAAAAGGAAAGACTGGCTTTGGAAGTGAAGATGAGGGATTATGGCCGTTCGGCTGTAGCAAGTGCGGACGGGATTGTTGCTAATCAGGAACGGGAAATTCAGGAATTGATAAAGCAGAATGCTGGAAGTTCAACTCTTTCCAGAAAAGAGGACGTGCTGAAAAAAGCAAACAGTATTATCCGTTTTTTCTATGAGGCACGTGTTATATCTGTTTACCTTCTTAAAACAAAGGATTTCAATTTCCTTGCAGAGTTTGATGTTGTCTTCGGTAAAGCAAAAAACAATGCCCTACAGCTACAAGATTATTTCAAAAGAAGGAACGATAATGAGGACTTGATCCGGATTCAGGATTTCCAATCTCGAATTAAGTCTTATCATACCGAGCTGATGGCTTATGTAAGCCTTTTAGAGAAGGAGATCAAGAACGAAGAAACAATGGTACAGTCGGCGATCGATGCAGATCAGATGACATCGAAAATGCTAGACGAACAGTCCGCGGCAATGGAAAATGCAATTGTTGCGGCCAAAACAATGGTTGTGCTGTTTCTACTATTAGCGGTTATACTGGGGGTTTTCATTACAATTTTCATTTCCAAAACAATTACCAAAAACATAAAAGTGTGTGTAGATGCTTCGGAACAATTGGCTTCTGGAGATTTTACTGTAGCAGAGCTTAAAGTAGACACAACCGATGAAACAGGTGTTTTGCTGGAAAGAATTAAGGCGGTTGGCCAGACCTTGGTGATGTTCCGTGATGAGATGAATAACATGAGCAACGAGCACGATTCAGGGGAAACAGATGTTGAAATTGATGTGGCGAAGTTTCATGGAGATTTCAAGGATGTTGCTAAAGGGGTGAACAGAATGGTGGCAGACCATATTACCTTAAATGAAAAAGCAATGAATGCAGTAAAGGAGTTCGGATCGGGGAATTTTGATGCTAAAATTGAGACGTTTCCTGGGAAAAAAGCCTTTATCAATGAGACCATTGAACTTGTACGTGGATACCTAAAGAGTGTGATAGAAGAAGTGAGTCAGCTTATAGAGGCTTCGAAGAATGGAAAACTAAAAACCCGGGGAGAAGTTTCCAAATACCAAGGCGGCTGGAAACAATTGATCAGCGGGATTAATGATATGTTGGATGCTATTTTGTTCCCAATACAGGAAGGCAATCGGGTTTTGAGCTTGATCAGTAAAGGGAACATAAACGAACGGGTAGGTTTAGAGCTGCGTGGCGAACACAAGGATATGCAAAATGCAGTGAATGCTGTTCAAGAATGGCTGGAAGAGATGGTGGAGCTTGTTAAGAAGATAGCAGAAGGCGATTTAACAGTAGAACTGAAGGAACGTTCGCAGGAAGACGAATTATCGCGGGCATTGATTAAGATGGTTCATACACTCAACAATATAGTGAGCGATGTTAACCTTGCGGCCGATAATGTTGCTAATGGGAGCATACAGATAAATATGAGTTCGCAGACATTGGCACGGACGGCTTCCGGGCAAGCATCATCAGTAGAGGAGGTGTCCTCTTCTTTGGAAGAAATGGCTGCCAATATATCCAGTACTACCGAGAATGCTAAGAATACGGAAGAGATAGCATTGCGATCGGCAATGGGGATCAAAGATAGCAAAGAGTCGGTAGATGTAACGGTGGGGGCGATGCAGGAAATAGCAGAGAAGATATCCGTTATTAGTGAGATAGCCGAAAAAACAGACCTGCTGGCAATTAACGCAGCAATAGAAGCAGCCCGTGCTGGAGAACATGGAAAAGGCTTTGCTGTGGTTGCAGCCGAGGTACGGAAACTGGCAGAAACGAGTCAGGCAGCAGCCAACGAGATAGAAGAGGTTTCGAGATCTTCCGTTGTCACAGCAGAACGTTCGGGTGAGCAGTTGAGCGATATTGTACCGAATATTCAGCAAACAGCAGAACTAGTTCAGGATATTGCAACGGCGAGTATAGAACAGGACTCAAGTACTTCACAGATAAGTAGTGTTGTAGTGCAACTGAACAACATTGCCCAGCAAAATGCGGCAAATGCAGAAGAACTTTCAACTAGTTCCGAGGAGCTTACTGGGCAGGCAGAGCATTTGAGGGATGTAATGGGCTTTTTCCTTGTGAAAGGACAACGTAAACCTGCAGCTGTAAAAGTGGAGAAAATTGAAAATGAGGAAAAGGCTGGCAATGGTGTTATTGTCGACAATACAGGTGTGAATATAGATATGGGAGGCGTATTGAAAGATAATGATTATGAAAGTTTTTAGGTCTATTGGGAGTTTAACCTATAACAGTTTCAATTAACTCTTGATTTGTCATTCAATAATTAGTCATTAAGTGGTGCTGAACACGGAAGAGTATTTATAGGGTAGTGTGATTTGTTTTACTGCCTCACCAATGCAATTTAGACCTAAAGGGAAGTATGTATCTGATGTTTTAATGGGAGCTTGAAGAGAAATATATTCTAAACTCAAAAAAAGACAAAGATGAAATCAGTGCGGATATCTACACGATTGAGCCTAATGTTAATTATAATATCAGGCTTCTTTTTAGCGATAGGAGGCTATGGGGTTTTTTCCTCGCTACAAAGCCACAAAGGTGTTAAGACGATTTATCTAGATGAGGTAAAACCGATCAAAGAGTTAAAAAAAGTATCAGATTATGTCGGACTTGTCATTGTCGATGCTTCCCATAAGGCCGCTTCAGGTATGTTTACTTTCTCTAAGGCACAAAAAGAGGTAGCCCGTGCTTCTGTTCAAACTCAAGAAAGTTGGGAAAAGTACCTTCAGTCTTCACTTTCCAGCGAGGTAAGAAGTTTGGCAATGCAGACCGACCAGCGCCTCAAGGAGGCCTTATCGTCATTTGATGAACTGTACGAGCTTTTGTCTCAAAAAGACAGCATCAACCAAAGCCAGCTGAAAGAATATATCGGAACAAGGCTTTATCAGTCTTCAGATCCTATTGTAGCCAACATCAATGCTCTGCTGGGAATTCATTTGAAGATGGCAGAACAGCACTATAATCATTCAACGGAAGTTGTAAACCAGTCTTTGCTATTCTACATTGTCCTGATGGTACTGGGGCTGATCATCATGCTGGGTTTCTCAATAAATATAGTATCGAACATCAATCGGGGCACGCGGACGATAACCGAATTTGCAGAAGCATTATCTCAAGGTAATTTCAGTGTTACAGATTCCATTAAAGTACAGAGGAGGGACGAACTTGGAGAAATACTCTCCAACCTGAAATCTGTAGGAGCTAATTTGCTCAGTATACAGAAAGAAATGGGCAGTATGAGTGCAGCACATAATCAAGGTGAGATCGATGTGCAGATGAATGAGGAGAAATTCTACGGAGATTATCAGATAATGGTGGGGCAGGTAAATGAAATGGTGCAGGATCATATTGAGGTAAATAGAAAGGCAATGGCTTGTGTAGCTGAATTTGCTGTTGGTAATTACGATGCCCCTCTAGAACGTTTTGTTGGAAAAAAAGCATTTATAAACGATAATATTGAAATGCTTCGGAAGAATGTACAGAATTTCATTTCGGAGATGAAAAACATGTCCAGCGAACATAACCGTGGAGACATAGATGTTGTAATTGACACGGATATTTTCAAAGGTGATTACAGAACAATGGCCAAGGGAGTGAACGAAATGGTAGAGGGGCACATTGCTGTAATGAAGAAATCCATGGCCTGTGTTGCTGAGTTTGCTGATGGGAATTACGATGCGCCTCTGGATCAATTTCCAGGCAAGAAAGCTTTTATAAACAGAGGTGTAGAGAAACTGAGGGGAAATGTTAAAAGCTTTATTGAAGAAATGGCGAATATGGCAGCCGAACACAGTGCAGGCGATATTGATGTGAAAATGCCAGAAGGAAAATTCAAAGGAGCTTATTGCACCATGGTTAAGGGGGTGAATAATATGGTTTTCGATCATATTAAGGTGAAGAAGAAAGCTATGTATGCAGTTGCAAAATTTGCAGAAGGAGATTACGATACACCATTAGAAAAATTCCCTGGAAAAAAAGCTTTTATCAATGAAAATGTAGAATTACTGCGGTCCAATGTTAAACGTTTCATAGAAGAAATGGCGCACATGTCCGCAGAGCATAATAGAGGCGATATTGATGTCCGAATCGATCAGAGTAAGTTCGATGGAGCCTACCTGACTATGGCCAAGGGTGTAAACGAAATGGTAGAAGGGCACATAAATGTGAAGAAGAAAGCGTTGGCGGCTGTGAAGGAGTTTGGGCTAGGGAATTTCGATGTTGCGTTAGAACAGTTCCCGGGAAAGAAAGCATTTATAAATGAAATCGTTGAAATGGTGCGTGGGCATCTAAAGAGCGTAATGACAGAGATTAAAGAACTTATAGAAGCATCGCATGCTGGACAGTTGAAAACTCGTGGTGATGCCTCTAAATATCAAGGAGATTGGAGGAAGCTTATCGAGGGAATAAACGAGATGCTCGACGCTATCCTGTTTCCTATTCAAGAGGGCAATCGTGTATTATCGCTTATCAGTAGAGGAAACATTAGCGAACGCGTAGCTCTGGAACTTAGGGGCGAACACCGCGATATGCAGGACGCTGTGAATGCGGTGCAGGAGTGGCTTATCGATATGGTAGCTCTTGTTAAACAAATTGCAGATGGGGATTTAACAGTGGAACTTAAGAAAAGGTCGGAAGAAGACGAACTTTCAGAGGTACTCATTCAGATGGTGCATACACTTAACAGAATAGTAGGCGATGTAAATACTGCCGCAGACAATGTAGCCTCGGGAAGTGTTCAGGTGAGTTTGAGTTCTCAGGCTCTTTCGCGTGGGGCTTCCGAGCAGGCTTCTTCTGTAGAAGAGGTGTCATCTTCTCTTGAGGAAATGACGTCGAATATTTCCCAGAACACAGAAAATGCAAGAAATACCGATCAAATAGCCCTGAAGGCAGCAGAACGCATTGTGGAAAGTTGGAAATCTGTAGATGTAACTGTTGCTGCAATGAAAGATATAGCGGATAAAATTTCTGTAATAAGCGAAATAGCTGAAAAAACAGATCTATTGGCCATAAATGCAGCTATTGAGGCAGCACGTGCCGGTGAACACGGAAAAGGCTTTGCTGTGGTGGCCGCAGAGGTGCGCAAGTTAGCAGAAGTAAGTCAGGCAGCGGCAAATGAGATAGAAGAGGTGTCGCGTTCCAGTGTTTCCATGGCAGAAAAATCTGGAGGACAGCTAAAAGAAGTAGTGCCGGATATAAAAAAAACTGCAGTACTGGTTCAAGAGATTGCAACAGCCAGTGTAGAGCAGAATTCAAACACTGGCCAGATAAACGGGGCTGTTTCCCAACTGAACAATATTGCACAGCAAAACGCATCCAGTGCAGAAGAGTTGTCTACAAGTTCCGAGGAGCTAACAGGACAGGCTGAACATTTACGCGATGTAATGTCTTATTTCATGATCAACCGTGCGCGTCAGACCATTCGGGTAGGTTCCCCGAACAATAATATTGAAGAAACAAACCCTGTTTCTTCCGAAAGTCCAATTAAAAAGGGTGTAAATATCGACTTGAAGAAGGATGAAAAAGAAATACACGATCAAGAATTCCAAAAATTCTAAGGTCGTAAGTATTCAACTATAAGTTATAGTGGATTTGTCAAGTTATTAAATGGTTGATCTGTAGGGTGAAATATAATCAAACAAATAGGTTGACAACCGTACTTAAAAACTGAGATGAACGCATAAGCCCTTGTTTTTCTTTGTATTTATCATAGGCATAACTTTCCAAAAGTCTGTTTCTTTAACATGCTTTATCAAAGGAGCTTTTGGAGAGTTTGCCGTTGAACCCTTTAAATAATCAGTCATGAAACTCCAAAACATTAAAATAGGAAAACGGTTGGCAATCGCTTTTTCAATACTGATTGCTTTGCAGGTGGCAGTAAATCTATTCTCTGCAAAGAAATTCATAGATCTTGGAGAGCACAACAACCAGCAGTACGAAAAACCTTATACGGTAAGCACAGCCATTCTCCGTATCAGTCGTAACATTTCCGATGTAAAGAGTCTGCTGAAAGACATCGTTCAGGGAGAGGATCCAGAGCAGATGCCTATTTTCGAAAGCGAAATTCAGGCAAAGGAACGCGAGGTATTGGCCGATTTCAAGATAATAGAAACAAAATACCAAGGTAAGAAGAAGGACTTGAAACAAGCTTTGCAATTGTTCATCGATTGGAAACCGATACGTATGGCGGCAATTCAGTATATGCAACAGAACGATTCGGCGAGCAGGGTAAAAGCCGTACAGATGGTAAGAACACACGGTAGGGAACATGTGAACAAGCTTACAGTTGCCGTGTACAATCTCGGAGAAACATCAGAAGAACAGGCCGCATTGTTCAACCAGCAGACCTTCGAATTTCAGAGCGAAGCGCTCAGTTATTTGGTGGTTTTTGCACTGTTTTCAATTTTTGCCCTCATTTTGTTTGGCTTTTTGATAACACAGAACATTGTTATCCCAATTAAGAAAATCACACAAATAACCAAAGCCATAGCTGCTGGCGATTTCAATTTCGAGAAACTAGAAGAGCGAAAAGACGAAATCGGTGACTTGTCTGTGGCATTGCAAAAAATTGCCAACAACCTGAACAAACTTCAAACAGAGCTGACCAAGCTAATAGAAGCAGGCCGCGAAGGGAATTTAAGCCAGCGCGGAAATACGGTTAAGTTCGAGGGGAGATACGAGAACATGGTTGAAGATGTAAACACCATGCTCGATGCTTTTGTTCTCCCTACACAGGAGTCTGTACGTATTCTCAAGCAGATTAGTCAGGGGAATTTGAATGAGAAGGTCGAAGCAGATCATAAAGGAGATCATCAAGCAGCAAAAAACACGGTAAATGCCGTTCACCAATGGCTTGTAAATATTATGCAATACTTGGAGCGAATTGCTAATGGAGACATGCAGGCCGAAATCAAAAAAGCATCCTTTCAGGACGAGGTTCACACTTGGTTAGTCTTGCTAAAAGAAAACCTCTCCTGCCTCACAGCCGATATCAATAAGCTGGTCGAAAAAGCCATTGCAGGAAAACTAACTACACAGGCCAACCCCGATGTACACAAAGGCGAGTACAAAATTATTATTGAGAACATCAATCGTTTGGTCCGTGGTTTTGTCGATCAACTGGATGCTGTTCAGGTGCCAATTGCCATCATGGATCGTGAGTTCAACATGCAGTTCGTAAACCACAAAACAGAGCAAGTGCTAAATGGTACACGGAGCCAACTGATCAACCAGAAGTGCTACCAACATTTCAAAACACACGATTGCCAAACGGAGAGATGTGCAGTGGCCAAGGCAATGGGAACAAATCTTCTTTCGAGCAGCCAGACTATAGCTAAGCCTAATGGGCATGAGTTGGAAATAATGTATACAGGTGCCCCTATCAAAGATAGGATCGGAAACACAGTTGGAGGAATCGAGGCCGTAATAGATCAGACTTATGAGAAGCAGGCACAGCGTACAGCCGAAAAGATTAATAGATTTCAGAACGATGAGGTACTCAAACTCACCCGTTCGTTAGAACAGATGGCAGAGGGTAACCTGAACTTTTACTACGAAGTGTCAGAGAGTGATAATGATACAAAATCAATAGCTCAGGATTTCGGTAAAATTGGAAAATTCCTCGATAGCAACCGCGAAACTCTAAAAACAATCGTAGAAAAAGTAAAAAAGGTTGCAGAAGGTGATCTAACGGTAGATTTGGACATGCGATCGCAAGAAGATGAACTCATACAGTCGCTAAAGAAAATGGTTACTACTCTGAATTCAATTGTTGGCGAAGTAAATCAGGCTGCAGACAATGTAACAACGGGCAGTGTTCAGATCAATATGAGTTCTCAGTCTCTCTCTCGTTCATCTGCCGAGCAGGCATCATCGGTAGAGGAGGTTTCGTCTTCTCTCGAAGAAATGACATCCAACATTAACCAGAACACTGCCAACGCTCAACAGACCGAAGAGATTGCAACTCAATCTGCGCGGAAAATAGAAGAAAGCAATAAATCTGTCGACATCACGGTATCGGCCATGAAGGAAATAGCCGAAAAAATCTCCATCATCAGCGAAATAGCAGAGAAAACAGATCTTCTAGCC
This sequence comes from Bacteroidales bacterium, assembly GCA_965230435.1. Lineage (GTDB taxonomy): Bacteria > Bacteroidota > Bacteroidia > Bacteroidales > JBDKHP01 > JBDKHP01. Next base: position 2,580,000 of record CBDDLB010000006.1, on the reverse strand, counting down.
ATCAATGCAGCAATCGAGGCTGCACGCGCCGGCGAACACGGAAAAGGCTTTGCTGTAGTGGCAGCAGAAGTACGCAAGCTTGCTGAAACGAGTCAGGCAGCTGCGAGCGAAATTGAATCCGTTTCGCGCTCCAATGTAGGAATGGCCGAAGAGTCTGGAGAAAAACTCCGCAAAATAGTTCCCGATATCAAACGAACAGCTTCACTGGTGCAGGAAATATCTTCTGCAAGTACAGAGCAGGATTCGGGAACGAACCAGATTACAACGGCGGTAAGCCAGCTCAACAGCATTGCCCAGCAAAACGCGGCCAATGCAGAGGAACTTTCTACAAGCTCAGAAGAACTTACAGGGCAGGCCGAGCACTTGCGCGATGTAATGGGGTACTTTGTAATTAACCGTTCGCGCCAGACCATAAGCACGGGGCCACAGTCAGAAAATAATACAGACGGGAACAGTTCTATTGTTCATCCTCTAAAGCAAGGTGTAAGCATCGACTTGAAGAAAGAAGAGGAAGAAGAAAAAGAAGATGAGTTTCAGAAATTTTAAACTCATCAATAATTGAGTATGGTAGAACTATTACATGTAATGCCCGTTCGAAATGCCTCTATTTCCCACAAATGAGGACTTAGTTACTGAATAGTCCAGAAAAGTGTACCAAGCAATACAACACTATTCAGAAACATTCACATTGGAGGTCTCTTTAGGAAGGGTGGTGGGAGGCCCTTTCACAATAAAAGCATTACATGTATAATACTGTCATAATTTCTACTCCCCTTTCATGTCAACTTCTCTATGGAATGATTTTTGATCAAACCAACCGTCAATAAATCAAGCAGAGCAGATAAATGCAACAAAACGAACTTTACCCAATTTTTTTAAAAGTCTCTCACTTAAATGTTCTCATAGTTGGAGGTGGTGCTGTAGCACTAGAGAAGCTAACATATCTTTTGAAGTCAAGCCCGAATGCTAGAGTAGAACTTGTAGCAAGAGAAATATCCGATTCAGTGAGGGAACTTTGCGACGACCATTGTATCGATGCGCATGAATGTGCCTACGAAAGTTCGTTTCTGAGGGGGAAACAATTAGTACTGGTAGCAACGGACGATAGAATGTTAAATGCCAGAATAGCAGACGATGCCAAAGTAAATAAGATATTGGTCAATGTGGCAGACACACCTTCTTTATGCGATTTCTATTTAGGGGGGATTGTTACAAAAGGTAACGTTAAGATTGCAATTTCCACTAACGGAACTTCGCCAACATTAGCAAAGCGCTTAAGGCAACTATTGGAAGAAGTACTTCCGGATAACATAAATGAACTAGCTGAAAATCTCAATCAATTCAGGGAACAGTTAAAAGGGGATTTTCAGAGCAAAGTACAACAGCTAAATGAGCTGACAAAGAATTTGATTTCCAACAAAAAGGATTAATACCAGCTCCTTCAAGGCACTAAATTTGTTTGAAAAGCTTGGTGTTAAACAGATTAATTCGGATATTTAGGTTTCGTAAGATGGATAATATTATACGCAAAGTAGTCATGATTTCACGAAATCAGACTTTGCGAAATATAACTAAAAATCAATAGGTTGCATTTAAGTTATATTATAGTGTTTATGAAACCAACTGAGCAATAGAACTATTCTGCAAATGGCACAATTACAGGCAGCGTACTACACCGACCGTTTATTTGCTTTTTGGCAAAAACACAATGATACAGAGAAAGTTGAAGGATTGTTACAGCTTTTGTCACGTTTCGAGGTGGAACTGCCTGAGGTTGATTCAAATAGACCAAGTCCCGACCCAGTTTTATCAGTAGCCAAAAACTTTATCATGCGAGGCTTACCTACTAAGGCTTCAGTAGCTTTGGAAGAGGTAATTGCCGATGTTCTTGGTAGAACAGAACGCATAGAAAAGTTGGGAAAACTTTCCTACAAGGCCACCCGTTATCAGGATAACTTCGATACTCTTATTTATAGAGCATTGCATGTGATTGATCCACGCATTCAGGGAGCTGATCAGCTAGAACCTTTGGGCAATTGGAAAGACAAAACTGAGGTAGCTTATGAAGAAGATTTTATACAATCGATTCTTCCAGCTTATTTTGGTAAGCATATGCTTCAGCTTTTCGAGGCGAAGTGTATGGCAAAAGACCTTCTTCACGAAAAAACGGACTTAGAAAAAGCATTTGCAAGACTTTTTAAGGATTCAAAGAAGCGTTTCGATGAAGAAGTTATCGACTTCACTTTTCGGATGCCTTTCGCTATCAAAGGGAAGAAAGGTATTATGGTCGAGTTTGATAATGTAGATCATGCGACCTATCCACAGCGGGAACTAGATGAGGCTTTAGCAGAAGCGATTCACAACGAAAACTGGGAAGAGATTATCCGTATAGACGACGAACGTTATACAGACATTAAAAAACATTTACAGCCACTCGAAAAGTTCACCAGTACGGGATATTACGAATTTCACAAACAAAATTTTGAATATCCACTATATCATACACAAGATGGCTTAGATGCCTTACAGATTGCACTAACGCCAATAGGAGTAGCTCGAATACAGCGCACTATCCTTGAATTAATCCAGAATGGCAATCTCTCGATGTATTCGGCAGAATGGTATATTGGTGTTATTGAACGCGATGTACCTTGTGCACAGTTGGCCATGCTCGACCTGCACCAATTGCTGAAAAGTCTATTCGTTTTACATGGCGAAGGATTACAGGGAAGCAATATGCAGTCGATGCCCGATATCCGTTTGGAAGTATATCATACGAAAGATTTTGATCAGGCAAAGCTGAATACAGCTATTCCAGAAGCAAAGTTACTGTCAGAGTTTGATAAAGATGCAAATTTTGATTTGCTTATTGATGTTTCTGTACTACAACGTAAGGGAGTAAAGGCAATTGTGCCACCAAACAGCGCGGAACAATTTGTCACCATACGTTCTGCACATAGTGTTACTAGTTCTCCTTTGTACGAACAGACAGGGCCGATTGAATATGAAACAATATACAAGAATGTAACTGCTACAGAAAAGCAGGTACATCCGAAAGCTTTAGAGGCATTAACATATCTTACACAAAGTGTATTTAGAACTGTAGGCCTGCGACCAAAACAAGTAGAGCTTTTCGATCTTATTCTACAAAGAAAAAATACCGCAGGCCTGTTGCCGCCAAACTATGGTAAATCCCTTACTTTTCAGTTGGCAGCTTTGCTTCAGCCTGCGCCAAGTATAGTAGTTACGCCGTTAACTACACTTACGAAAAATCAGCTCGATACACTTTGGGAACGGGGCATTGAGCGTCTTCATTGGGTCAATTCGGCTTTAGGGCACGAAGACGAAGTAGATAGGGCGCTATCTTGGTTCGAAACAGGCGAAAGCTTGTTCAACTACATTGCTCCAGAGTGGTTCCGAAAGAAAAAATTTCGCGATAGCCTGAGCTCTTTGTTGGAGAATACAGGAGTGGCGTATTGCGTAATCGATGAGGTGCACTGCACATCTGAGTGGAGCCACGATTTCCGGCAGGAATACTTTCAACTCCCCCAGCTTGCGCAACAACTTATGCCCGATGCCGCAATTCTTGGCTTTTCGGGCACCAGTTTCAACAATACAACTTTCGACATTCAGTCGCAGTTGGGCATTGGCGAGTCGTCCACTGTGGAGAAGCAGATGGATGCTGACCGCTTCAATAGTGAGGTCATTCTTGTTGATTTGCCTCAGACCCGTAATGCAGCAATCTTTTCATTAGCAAAGAATCTATTGGCCGATCGTAAACAGGTGAAGGCTCTTCAGTTAGCTAGTGAGAAGACAAAGCTTGGCGAAAAGGTGTTCTTTTTCACGCCATACAATAAGGGGTTACTCGGAGTTACTGATAAGCAGAAAGATGGGCTTGCAGACAAACTAAAATTAAATTTACCAAAACTACAGATAGGTGCCTTCACGGGTACAGATCGCAATTATACAGATCTGGAAACAGAAACAGTTTCTGTTGACAGTATTAATGAGTCCAAGGAAACTTACCGCCGTTTTGCAAAAGACGAAATGGATATTGTGGTAACCTCTTCTGCTTTAGGAGTTGGTATTCATAGTGAGAGTTTCCAGAACATTGTTCACCTGAACATGCCACCCTCTATCGAGAGTTTCGTGCAGCGAAATGGACGTGGAAACCGTAATGGTAAACCAACTCATTCTGTAATTTTGTATAACAACAGGCAGTTCAGCAGAAAGATAGAGGAAGTAAAAATCAGTATTGATGGTAAGGAAGAACTGACACAGATAGAACAGACCACAACAATCGATAAGGAAGTGCTGAAAGGTATTTACCTGAATCGTTTTCGTGGTAGAAAGTTCGACCTGATCAGTATTAATGAGATACTGAATGAGATAAGTACTGCCGATTTTCGTCCGCATGTGGAGTTGAAGGCGCGGATGGAACGCAAGTACAACATATCGTTTAACTTTTTAGGACACGAAGAGGATGATCCTAAACGGATATTGGTATTTGCAGATAAAGTCAATTTGGCACTTTTCCGTTTTGAGGAAAAAGTGAAATTTGTTCAAATGAACACAGATATTCCAGATGCAGAAACTATTTGCGAAGATATCCATCAGTTCATTCTAACATCACCCTCAAAGGATTATTATTCGTGGTTTTTTGGACAGCATAAGATTTCGAACAAAAAAGGGATTGAAAAAATTCTGCACGAGTTTGAAAAGTCACAGAAGATTTTTCAGGAAACTGATAAGCCAGAGATTAATATCTCTTATGAAAACGATCGTATAGACCGTATTTCAGAGCTTTTACGTCAGGTTAGTTCCGAGCTGTTTACAGAGGAAGTTGTGCTTGAAGCCTTTCAGTTCGCGCAGTCATCTTCTGAGTTTATTGCAAATTTACATCGTACAGCAAATGTTCAGCTTATAACAGAGGAGATGGATTTGCCGAAACGCCTCAACGAACTGTTCTACGAAGTAAGGAGAAAGGAAAATACATTGACAGCCGTGCGTCAGCTGTCAACTCTTGGTGTTATTGAAGATTTCATCTTAAATGAAGATAAGCGTCAGGTGGAGGCTGTTCTGTCCCCTGTAGGTAATGAATATTTTGTGATTCAGCTTTTTCGGTACACAGAACGTTATGTTGCGAAAGAAAAGGCTCACAATGTTTTTGAAGATATTTATAAATACAAAGAACCTTCGGTTTTGCGCCGAACGGTTCGTTATTTGGTAGATTTCGTTTACGACCAGATAGCAACTTCGAGGCTCAAGTCGATTGAGTCTATGGCTTCTGCATGTGAAGAGATTGTTGCTCCCGAAAATGTTAAGGGGGAGATTACTTTCGGCGACTTGATTCAGTTGAATTTGCAAGCTAAATATGCTCATTCGGCGCATCAACCCAACCTGGTAGAAGACACCGACGGCTTTTCCAAGACAGATCTGGAACTTGTAAAGAAATACATTGAGCATAGCGGAAAACAGAGGGAAAACTGGTATCATTTAGAAAATTCTTCTGATACTTTATTGAAGAAAAGCCCAGATAACTATCTGCTGCTCATGTTGAAGTCGTACAGTCGATTTGCATTGGCAAACGGAGATGTACGTTCAGCAGAACAGGCCTTGTCTTATTTCGTAAAAGCCCTTAAGATTGCGAAGGAAAAAGAAAACTGGTCGGCAGAAAAAACAGCTCAGAAAGTAGATGAAATAGCAGCTTGGTTTGTAACTGCTGTGCCAAGGCTCAAGCATTTAAAAAAGGCAATTGCCATACGTTTACATTTGAGCTGGTTAAGGGATTTCAATAAAGACTTTTTGGAAGGTTATTCAAAAGTATAGAGCATAAAACAGGTTTAGATAATAATATATTTGCTAGTACAATAGCTAGCAGTTAGGTCTATGTTGATTTAAAGACTTAACATTTAGGAAATAAGTAAAGATAATCCGATGGAAGATTTACTCAATATTGAGCTTGTAAAATTACAAGACGAACTGGTTCAGTTGGACAAAGCGGTTTCGCATATTTCGAAAGCCGAACAGTTGACGGATGAGGTTATTACAAATAGTCGGGAGATTCAGCATAAATATGTAACACAGTTACAGACCATTCAAGACCGTTATCAGGAATTCTTGAACAAAGCACTTGAGGCAAATCAAGAGAAATTAGGTGGCTTTGAAGAGAAGCAACAATTGCAGATAGAAGAGCTGGGTAATGTATTGAAGAAGTACGTAGAGCTGGGGCAAAAAACAGAGACAATAGCTAATTCGCATTTGGAAAAAGCTCTTGCGAAATACAATGAATATCTTCAACAAAACACTGCGAAAACAGAAGCAGTAATTCAAAGTCTTTCAGAAGTACATCGGGCTGAAATTGAGGAGATTAAAAAGCTATCTCAGGCTTACCGTGAACATCTTGTGAAACAGGAGGAGCAAGGTAACAAAACCTTGGAAGATTCGCTGAAGAGCAATAGCGACTTGATGAAGAAGACAGTCGATGTTACCGAAAAGCAGGTCACAGAAGTAACTACTGCTCATAAAAAGCAGATTGAGGAAGTTAATCAGGTTTTCCAGACGTATGTCGATCTTACAGATTCAACTAGTCAACTTGCAAGAGAGATCAGAACAACGGACTTTCCAAAACGCCTGAATGAGATCGTTGATGAAGTTAATGATTTCAAAAACACAGTCCGAAATACTTTTGCCCGTATTGAGAGCGTAGAGCGTAATGTTGGTAAGGTTAATGAAGTTGACTGGAAGGCAATTGCAGAAATAAATAAAAAGATTGAAGATCAGAATAAGAAGTTAAATCGCAATGCCATTCTTCTTTATCTGGCGATAGCTGCTGGCATAGCATCAATCGTTGTCTCGGTTGTTTTATAACGTCCACACCTGTTTTAAGGATTATCGGAAGCTCTTCTATACGAAGGGCTTTTTTGTTGCTCTAGATTCTGATATTTCTCATGTTTCTATATTGGATATGTGTGTACTTTACGATAGGATTAGGCTTCCTAATTTGTAACCTGCCAGAGTGGTACCAAGTGTATTTATTATCTAATCAATCAATTTTGAACAAGTATGCCTTAGCGATGATAGAACAGAAAAATTGACCCATTAGAGCGCTATGTCGTTTCAAGGTTAATTGCTTAGAGTCTTAAGAATTCACAATGAACTTTCCACCATAAAGGTTACGGTTTGGAATATGAAAACGTTAATTTTATTCATTTTCACTAACCATAAAATAAACAACTTCAAACTCATGAAACACCAAATCACAACCCTTTTTCTTTTCTGTTTGGGGATTCAACTTTCTGGTCAGATCACTAGCGATTGGCGAAGCCTAAACAGAGATGGGATATATCCAGAATCGAATTTGCAAAAGCAGTGGGCTGAAGGTGGGCCAGACTTAATTTGGTATAACGATTCTTTACCCAAAGGCTATTCTTCTCCTGCAATCGGAAAAGACCTTATTTACCTAACAGGTCTAGTTGATAGTTTAGACTACCTGATTGCAATCGATCATAAAGGAATGGAAAAATGGCGTCAGCCTATTGGAATAGGTTGGATTGAGTCATATTCTGACAGTAGAAGTACACCTACCTTGGACAACGATCGCATTTATGTGCAGAGCGGAACATGCATAGTGGCTTGTTTCGATGCTAAAACAGGAAAAGAAATTTGGAAGGTAGACGCAATAAGGAAATTTAAAGGCACATGGGGAGTGTGGGGATATTCCGAATCGTTGCTTATTGTTAACGACAAAGTTCTGGTAACGCCAGGTGGTGACGAAACAACAATGGTAGCATTGGACAAAATGACAGGTAAAACAATCTGGAAGACAAAGTCTTTGAAAGATAAAGCAGCATATGTATCACCTATTCTTATTGAACAAGGAGGTAAACAGATTGCTGTGAATGTTCTATCTCACAATGTATTTGGTGTAGATGTGGAAGATGGAAAAGTATTGTTTAGTCACGACTATGCTTCTATTGATAATGAAGTGGCTGAGAAGGTATGGCCAACGGCTTCTCAGATTAATACAAATACCCCGCTTTATCATAATGGAGAGTTATACGTAACTAGTGGTTACAATCACATAGGAGCAAAGTTCAAAATTGCAGACGATTTATCGAAGTTGGAACTGATGTGGAAAGATACAGTTCTGGATGTTCACTTTGGAGGTGCTGTATTGATCGATGGGTATATTTACGGCTCAAACTGGATTAGCAATGCAAAAGGAAACTGGTGTTGTATCAATTGGGAAACAGGTAAGACGCATTACGAAGAAAAGTGGAAAACCAAAGGAAACATCATTGCAGCCGACGGGATGCTCTATGTTTACGATGAAAAACGTGGAAATATGGGGCTGGTAAGACCAACACCAGATAAGTTTGATCTGGTAAGTTCATTCAGGATAAAACACGGAAAAGGGCCACACTGGGGGCATCCGGTAATTAAAGATGGTGTGCTATATGTTCGCCATGCAAATGCAATAATGGCTTATAATATTCAGGCTAAGTAAATGGATAGAATTGTAAAAAGAGATACTATTGTGGTTGCAGCTTTTTCATTTTTAGCTGCAATCACTTTTTTGTTCTGGCTTATTTATGATCCTGTTGCTGGTTTTACCGCAAGCCTTCCGGGCTTAGACAACCGACCTTCTAAGGGAACAGGTAAAGATGAAAAAGTAGAAATTGGGAGTCTGTTTAAATTGTTTGCAACAGAAGAGAGTAATCTTCAGGGCGAATGGACACGCTTTCGGGGCAAGAATTTCAATAATCATGCGAAATCTTCAGTTCCGCTCATCAATAGTTTTGGAGGAAAACCTAAAGTGTTGTGGCAGGTAAAACTAGGAGAAGGTCATGCAGCGCCAGTTGTGAAAAACGGAAAAGTATACCTGCTCGATTATACCGAGGAAAAGAAGGAAGATGCATTGCGCTGTTTCTCTCTGAAGACGGGGAAAGAATTATGGCAAAGAGGCTATAAGGTGCATGTAAAACGGAATCATGGTATGTCGCGTACCGTTCCGGCCATAACAGATAAGTATATCGTGACTATGGGGCCACGTGGTCATGTTATGTGTGTAGATCCACAGACTGGCGATTTGCGGTGGGGGCTGGATCTTGAAAAAAAGTATGGAACAGAAATACCATTCTGGTACACAGGTCAGTGTCCAATGATCGACAATGGTGTAGCAGTGCTAGCCCCAGGAGGGAAAGCAATTCTTATTGGCGTGGATTGTGAGTCGGGGAAAGTACTCTGGGAGACAGCCAATCCAGATAGCATTCAAATGTCGCATTCGTCCATTATGCCAATGTTGTTGGGTGGAAAGAAAACATACCTGTACGCAGGCATCGGTGCAATGGTAGGAGTATCGGCAGAAGGTGATGATCTTGGTAAAGTGCTTTGGAAAACAACAGCTTTTTCGCCAAATGTAGTTGCTCCAAGTCCTGTGGTTTTAGAGGATGGAAAAGTGTTTATGACTGCTGGTTACGGAGCAGGGGCGGTGCTTTTGCAAGTGAGTCCCAAAGATTATAAAGTAAAGGTTTTGGAGCAGTATAAGCCCAAAGAAGGATTGGCTTCCGAACAACAGACACCTATTCTTTGGAACGGTCATCTGTTTGGCATTCTTCCCAAAGATGCTGGTAGTTTAAGAAATCAGTTTGTGTGTACAAAGCTTAACGATCCAAAGAAAATACTGTGGAACAGTGGCAAAAACAACCGTTTTGGTTTGGGGCCATACGTTCTGGCAGATGGCAAATTTTTCATTCTAAACGATAACGGAACGCTATCCATAGCAAAAGCCAGTACAAAAGGTTTTCAGCTTTTGGACAAAGCACAAATCATAAAAGGACACGACGCTTGGGGGCCTCTAGCTATTGTCGAAGGCTACTTACTGATGAGGGATTCTAAGAATTTGGTGTGTGTGGATATTCGAAAATGAGGTAGGGCTCAAATGTGAATGTTTCTGAATGGTATTATCAATTCAGAAATATTTGGTAACCAAGTCACCCTTTAAGGGGAAATAGGGGGCATTTTTACGCATATAAAATGTAGTTGTTCTGAAATAAAAAATGAGTAAGGGAACATAAAATTAATAATGAACTATGTTATAGAGACACGACTCAGCTTTGCATATCATCTAAATCCCGTAGGGATGACATATTGGTAGCCTGTGGTGGAAACCACAGGAGAACATACAGGTCAAACGCAGAATGCCGTAGGCATGGCCTTTTATGCAAAGTCAATTCTTCTATCTATAGTTTGGCTATATGCAGTTTTTCAGGCGTCAGCCAATTTATAACTCATAATTAATAATTCCCAAACCCAAACAGAACAACACCCACAACAATTTTCAATATGAAACAAAAAATAACAATAGCCCTGATGGCCGTGCTAATTATAACGGTAGTAATTTTCATGGCAAGAGACATGTTGAACACAAAAGTGCAGGAGAAGAACCCTTACGCATATGATCTAAATAATTTCAAAGGGCCAGATTCAACAAAAATATGTTTTGGGGAAATAAACCGAATCAATCCAGAAATAGAATCGCTGAAAGGGATCGCTGTAGATACAAAAGACAACATCTATTTGGTGGGAGAGAAACTGGTAGTTTACAATACAAAGCTCGAAAAACGAAAAGAGTTTGCTTTGGCAGAGAAAGCCCAGAATATTGAAATTGCAGAATCGGGAGAACTATACTTAGGAGTAAAAGATCATATTGAAGTTTGGGATAGTGAAGGAAATAGAAAAGCCAACTGGAAAGCCTTCAACGAAAAATCGGTGATTACAAGTTTGGCTCTAAAAGGTGAGTCGCTTTTTGTAGCCGACGCAGGAAATAAGCTGGTGCTGAAGTACAACCTAAAAGGAGAACTACAAAAAGAAATAGGACGGAAAGATAGCATAAAGAACAAATTGGGCTTCATTATTCCAAGTCCATATTTCGATATTGCAATTGGCCGACAAGGCGAACTTTGGGCTGTGAATTCAGGCTTACATCAATTTGAAGCTTACAATGAGCAGGGCGAGCAGTTTTCGAAATGGGATCGCACCTCGATGCAATGGGAAGGTTTCAGCGGTTGTTGCAATCCTTCGCACATGGCATTAATGTCCGACGGCTCTTTCGTTACGAGCGAAAAGGGATTGGTACGCATAAAAATACATTCGCCCAACGGAGATTTCAAATGCATTGTAGCATCTCCCAAAGAATTTGATGAAGATGCCCGTGGCCTAGACCTAGCAGTAGATTCGCAAGACCGTATTTACACGATTGTTCCTCAAAATAACGAGTTGAGGGTGTATGCAAAGAAGTAGTTTTAACGGGCTAGATATTAACAGAACTATAATCCAAGGCGGATTGTTGTTGCGGAAGAGTTGCTGACATCGTCAGGAAGACTTCTTCACTGTGCAGAAAGGCCGCAGCAACTGTCAGGAGAGCTTCTGCACGTGTAGAAAGGTCGCTGCAACCGTCAGGAGGGTTTCTGCATGTGTAGAAAGGTCGCTGCAACCGTCAGGAAGGTTTCTGCACTTTGCAGTTTTGCAGCTGACAGTTGCAGGAGGGGGGGGACGACAAGCCCATTCAATTATTCCATTATTCAGTAATTCGATTATTGAAAAAATGAACCGAAGAGAATTCATAAAAACATCAGGGCAACTTTCAATTCTAACAGGATTGATTGGAATGTCAGCACATTTAATATTTCGGGAGCAGACAAACGAGGTGTGCGATTTAGACTTTGTATGCCGCGATTGCAAGAAACTGACGAGTTGTGAGCTACCGGAAGCAAAATCAGTAAAGGCAGATCAAAAACATAGCCGATGAACGACAAGGGTAAAGAGATGGATCGCCGTAAGTTTATTCAAAGTGCGGCGCGAATGGGAATTGCAGTTGGTTTAGGAGTGGTTGGTGGCGCATTGATCGGTACAGCTCCAAAGCAGAAATGGGTTTGGCAGCTAAGAGCTTCGGAATGTGTTCAGTGTGGAAAGTGCGCGACAAGCTGTGTCGTAACACCATCCGCCGTTAAGTGCATGCACGTGTACGATATGTGTGGTTATTGCGATTTGTGCGGGGGCTATTTCCGTCCAGAAGCAAAGGATCTGACAACAGCAGCCGAAAATCAGCTTTGCCCAACGGCAGCAATCGAACGTCACTTCATAGAAGAACCTTACTTTGAATATCACATCGACGAAGACCTTTGCATAGGTTGTGGTAAATGCGTAAAAGGCTGTGGAGCATTTGGCAACGGATCTATGCAATTGCAGGTGAACCACGAATTGTGCGTAAACTGCAATGTTTGTGCTATTGCCCGCGATTGTCCTGCCGATGCATTTGAGCGGGTTTCAGCCGATGATCCATACTTATTCTCAGGTTTTCAGAAGATAAACATCAAAAATAGTTGAGCGGGATATGTTCCAAAAGTTTAAAAATCTACTGTTCTTTTTGCCTCTAATCCTATTGGCAGTTTCGGCTTTCTCTCAGGAGCAACGGTTTCCTAAGCCTGAATTTGAAAACGGCCATACACAGCCGCCTGTACAGACTCCAGAGCCAAGGCTAGAGGCTTTGGAATATCTAGATGTGTTTGTGCTTTTTGCTGCCCTGTCTATTGTGACATGGTTGGTGCTGAAGCAACGGTCGAGAATGGGAGTACTGTTAATGTCTGTCTTTTCGATTGCCTATTTCGGTTTCTTTCGCGAAGGGTGTATTTGTAGTGTGGGATCGTTGCAGAATATTGTGTTGGCATTGTTCAATTCATCTTACGCAATCCCAATTACCACTTTGTTAATATTCCTGTTGCCTCTTCTGTTCACCCTATTGTTTGGCCGAACCTTTTGCGCTGGAGTCTGTCCGTTAGGGGCAATTCAGGATTTGGTGGCAATCAAGCCAATGGAAATGAGGCCGTGGTTGCAGAAAACTTTAGGCATTTTGCCTTTTATTTATTTAGGACTTTCGGTGTTGTATGCCGCAACAGCTTCCGATTTTATTATCTGCCGATACGATCCTTTTGTGGGAATCTACCGTTTCAATGGCACATTCTTTATGTTTGCGTTGGGTGCAGTTTTGTTGCTAGTTGGGGTATTCATCGCACGTCCGTATTGCCGTTTCTTGTGTCCATATGGAGTTATTCTGAATTGGGTAAGCCGATTTTCAAAAACACATCTGACCATCACACCAGCAAGCTGCATACAGTGCAATCTTTGTGAACATTCATGTCCATTTGGGGCGATAGAAAAACCATCCGATCCGAAATTGAAGATAGATAAATCGGAGATAATGAGGCGTTGGTTAACCTTCAGCGTTATTGTTCCGCTGTTGGCGGTTTTTGGAGCTTGGGTAGGGTATCAAGTGCACGAACCTTTAGCATGTGTTAATCCAAAGGTTCATTTGGCAGAATTGGTACTGTCAGCATCCGAACAGCCCGATAAACCAGAAGTACTGGATGTACTTTCGTTTAAGCAAACTGGAAAACCAGCCCAGCTATTATATAAAGAGGCTGCGGAGATTGTAGACAAGTTCAAATTAGGAGCAATTCTATTGGGAGCATTTATAGGCATTGTAATCGGTGTGACGCTTTCTGGATTGTCACGCTTCACTTTCCGATCAGATTATGAACCGAATAGGGCTACTTGTTTGAGCTGTGCGCGGTGTGTTGATTTTTGTCCTGTTCAGGTTGAGGAATAGAGATTGATTTACGAATAGTATAAAAGAAAAAATACACTAGTTTGGAACGGAGGAGTATGTGCATAGAAAAGTTCAGGTTTGTATGTACATACGTTGATGTAGATAAACTGAATAGATATCTTTCAGTGATATTTGTATTGATTTTTTTTGCTAGTTGTCTTAATTCAAAAGAATCTCAAAAAGATAGCAATGTTGGTTTAACGATAGAGCAAGATACCTTTGATATTCATGGTTTATGGGTAATGCCTGCGTATGTAGATTCTATTCTTGTTCATAAAACTATTTCAAAATATAGAATACAACGGCCTACTCAGTTTGCAATACTTATTGATATTGATAAAGACAGTTTGAAAACTTACGGTTCAATACTAGACCTTGAAAAGAAATATAGTCTTACAAATGATACGATTTGCGTTTTTGATAAACGGGCTGTGGGGGAATGGACATTAACTTTGAATCGAATTGCTAGCAGACTTGAATTAAGAAACACTAATTCCCATTATAGTGCCATGGACAGTGTTGTATATGTGTTCGAGAAGCGCCCTGAGCTTAGATGTTTTTTAGATACATTTAACCGAAGACCTAAAACTAGAACGAGCTTTGTCAATTTATTCAATGAAAAGTTGTTTGCGGGAACATATGAGATAGTTTGGCCAGAAGGACAAAGAGGAGAAGTTGTAACATTTAAGCCAGATGGGGCTGTTAACTTAAAGAGTTTTGACATTTATGAGGTGGGAGTTTATTTTGGAACCTGCCATCCGTTTAAAAACGAAGATGTGATAACTTTTGGTAAAGTTGAAGGAGAAGCGATTAGCAGGAAGTCATATAATTGGGTGTATAGCGGAGATACATTGATATTGACGAGTTTTGTGCCGGAAACAATTATTTTTAAAGGAAAAGAAGTTATTACAGATGATTGGATACTTGGAGATGAGCTGATAAAACTGGTAAAAAGACATTAGGCATTGATTAAGTAGGTATGTTAGGCAGATAAAATGAAAGTACAGATAACCAATGGTCAGAATATAATTCAATTACTTTTTGATGAGTTTGCAAGTTGTTTAGTTATTGAAACTGCACTCACAGTAAATAGGCCTGACTGTGCTGGAAGTGTAGGAGAATATTATGCATTATCCAGATATTCAAGTGAAAAACGGAAGAGTCTGACAGATAGCCTAAATCAATCATTGATTGATGGAAATGAAGAAGATGTTTTCAATTCGATAAAAGAATTTCTTACACTCTTTTCAAATGGGAATTATAAGGTGGAACTAACTACGACGAAACTCGATTTGTGTAATTTTATGCCATTACCTAATAATGGCTATAATGCATCGTCGTTGTAGGCCATTTAAAAAAGCGATATATTATTTTGAAAACGAATATGAAATTAAAATTAGGAGACAGCATAATAGTAAAGCAGGGCGTTAAAGAACCAGATTTGGAAGAGTTTGAAATTGGAGGTTGGCAAGGGCGAATCGTTGAAATTGATACAGATTCTGACAAAGATAATATCTTGATCACAATAGAATGGGATTCACTGACATTAAATCAAATTCCTTCAGAATACATAGTGCAATCAGAAAGAGATGGGTTTGGTTGGCAAAATATGATTTTGTATAGTTCGGACGTGGAAAAATCAAAGGCAAGGGACACAAAAGAAAACGTTAAGCAGGTTCAAAATAAATTGTTGGATAAACATCAATGGGATTCGTTAGGAGATGAAGGAACTAGAATTTCAAAAATTTTGGGTGATGTTGATCCAGATGATGAAATGGAATGTTTAAACAAGTGGATAGAATACCTTGATAACGAATTAACTTTTCCAGTTCATGCAATTGTTGCAGATTCAGAGGGTAGTCGGATGATTAGAAGTGGGGATAAAGTCGTAATAAAATCATTGTCCGATATTGTGGATATGTATGGAATAATAGCCTCTATAAGGCTTGATAGAAGAAAGTATGAATTTCCACTTTGTGATTTGGAAGTAATTGATAAAACAAAGTCAGATTTTCAATTGATAGATGATTATAGGACATGGTTTGCAAATAGATAATCAAATGCCTTTCTGAGAAAATACTGTAAATGATAAAATGACCCCACCTGACGATATAAAACATGTAGTACAGGTTTTGAAAAAGCATGAAAGATTTGGTAGGCACTGTCAAATGTGCATTAAGCAGGTCAGACTATGTTTTTTTACTCAGAGTCAGTATACTATTGTGAGAGTCGTTTTTGGTTTTTCAGAATCTTGCGCAAACTGCTTAGCAGTGATAGGTTTGTAGACAGGGATGTGAATCCCTGTAAGGAAAGATCTACCTGCACTTAATACAAATGTAGACAGAAACCGACACCCAAAAATGATAACAAACAACTCCTCAAATACAGCAATGAATACCAAACCAACATCAGACAATATCACATTATGGAAACGCATAGCTCAGATAGCAGCTATTTTCGTCGTTTTGCTTAGTGTTTTAGTAATCGCGAATTATTTCCAGATCAGCCGTTTCGACCCAGTAAACACCGAAGTCATCAATGCTTTGGTTGAGCGCCTGAGCGAAAATCCCAAGGATGATGCATTACGAACTCAGATCAGGGAGCTTGATTTACTGGCTCGAAAAGCATACTTCACAAACCAATGGCAAGTGAAAACAGGAGGCTATCTATTGCTGTTGGCTGTAGCAGTTATAGTGATTGCTTACCAAATGATCGACTTAAACAGAAGGAAACAAGTAATTCCAGACGACAGGGACACTTTAGATATACTTGGAGTGCAAAAACGGGCACGAAAAGGAGTACTGTTTGTGGGAACAGGTATATTAGTTATTGCAGGTATTTTGGTAATGCTAACCAACAGTCAACTGGAAAATAGTTTGGGCGAGCGTTTGGCAGAAGCTCAAGTTGAGAAGAAGAAAGAAATTCCAGATCAGCCTGAACCTTCAGTTCCAGAGACGGCTGCTATTACTCCTGTTGAGGAAAAGAAAGAGGATTCCGTTCAGGTGATTAAAGAAGATTCCGCAAAAGTGGAATCAAAGGAAGAGGTGGCGGTTCAGAAAACAGAAACACAAACTGCCGAACAAAAGAAAGAAGACACCAAAGCTGAACAAAAGGAAGAAGCAAAACCTCCAGTCAAGAAAGCGGCTATTGCATCCTTTAGCCAGTTGAAGCTAAACTTTCCAAGTTTCAGAGGCTATGGTGGTTTAGGAAAGGTATATCAAAAAAACATACCTACAAACTGGGATGGTGCTAGCGGCAAAAACATTCTGTGGAAAGCGAAGATCCCGAAAAAGGGCTTCAATTCTCCAATCATTTGGGGCAACAAAATTTTTCTTGCAGGAGCAGATGAAAAAGCGCGCGAAGTGTATTGTTACAATAGATCTTCTGGCAAATTACTTTGGAAAGCTACACTTTCGGGCATAGAAGGATCACCAGCAAAAGCACCAAAGACAACACCAGATACAGGCCTGTCTGCCCCAACAATGGCAACAGACGGACGTTATGTTTTCGCAATTTTTGGAACTGGTGATGTAGCCGCGTTCTCAATGGATGGCAAAATGATATGGGGGCGGAATCTTGGTGTGCCTCAGAATCATTACGGACACGCTTCGTCGCTTTATACCTACAAAGACAAATTAATTGTTCAGCTCGACCAGAAAAAGAAAGCCGAGGTAATGGCACTGAACAGTGAAACAGGAGAAACCGTTTGGAGAACAGATCGCAAAGTAAAAGCATCGTGGGCATCGCCTATCATTATTAATCAAGCCAGTAAGCCGGAGATAATCTTGGCAGCTGAACCAACGGTAGCATCATACAATCCACAAACTGGCAAGGAAAATTGGAAGATAGATTGCATATCTGGCGAAGTTGGCCCATCGGCAGCCTACGACAATGGAATCGTATATGCAATGAACGAATACGCAACCCTATGCGCCGTTCAAGCGGGATCATCGCCCAAAAAACTATGGGAAAATGATGAATACCTATCCGACATCCCTAGCCCATTGGCAGCAAAAGGACTTCTTATAGTTCCAACAAGCTATGGAGCGGTTGCCTGCTACAATGCAAAAACAGGAGAAAAGCACTGGGAACAGGAGTTCGACCACAATATTTATGCATCTCCAATGTTGGTAGGAGAAATGGTTTATCTATTGGATACTAAAGGAACTATGCATATCTTTAAGCTAAGCAAATCGTTCGAAGAAGTTGCGTCACCAAAGCTCGGAATTGAAGAGGCGGTTTGTACTCCCGCATTTGCAAATGGCCGGATTTATATTCGTGCAGGAGGTCATTTGTTCGCTATCGGCAGTTGATTGTTCGTAACAAAATAGTGCTTCTGTCTGTCCAGAATAAGAACACTAAAAATAGACTGTCATGACAAAGAAAATCATTTACGTTCTTTTTCCTCTCTTGTTGTTTGCCTGCGACTTCGAATCAGAAGATAATTCAGAGACAAATAAGAAAGACAACGTAAAACGATTTCAAGAAATCGTTCCAAAACAAAAAGACGGTACAGCAGCACCAGAAACAAACACAAAATTCAGAATTACAAAGATCCTAGCCGACGGCACGGTAAGCGACAAATTCCATTACAAAGACGGACGCTTACACAAATGGGAGGGCGAACTCCTACAAACCCTGGTATACACCGATGGTAAGATTTCTAAAATTGAAGTTTGGGAAGATACCTACGATGGTTTAGAGAAGGTAGGAGAGAAAATCTATACCTATCAAGCAGACAAACTGAAGAAAATAAAAGAGTTCGAATTAGACGAAGGTGAACGTTCCGCAACATACCGTGTAGAGTTAGACTACAAAGGCGGAAAGCTAGCAGAAACCAGAGTGTTCGACCTTTTTGAAGGAAAAACTTTGGATGTACGTTCAGTCTACTATTACGATGGAGACGCAGTATCCAAGATCGAAAACTACAACGATGAAGAAACTCCTTACGAACGTATCGAGTTTGAGTATTCACAGGTAGTAAATCCGTATTGGTTGGCAGCGAAAGAAATTGTTCTTGATGATTATGAGCTTATTATGCCCCTATTTGTTAAACTGAAAAAGGCGACAAAACTCCCGAAGGAGCGTACCCTTACCGAGAGTTGGAAAAATACCATTATTGAAAATGGCATTTTGAAGAAAGGTGTTTTAACTTTACCCCGCAGGGGAAAGCCCATTAATTACGAATTTATATACGATACAAAATAATACGTACCACGATTTCAAGAAATCGTGCTAAATAAAAATACAGGTCAACGACCTTAATTTACCGATCCTTAATTTATTATGGCTTTAATCAAATCCATTTCCGGTATCAGAGGAACTATCGGAGGAAAACCAGGAGAGAACTTGACTCCAATCGACTTGGTGAAATTTACATCAGCATTTGTAACATATCTTCAAGAAACATATAAGAGTGAAAGCTTAAAGATTGTTGTTGGGCGCGATGCCCGCACATCTGGCCCACTTGTAAAGCGGATTGTTTTGGGAACATTGCAGTCGATGGGGGCAGAAGTGATTGATATTGATCTGGCAACTACACCAACAACAGAGGTGGCCGTAACAACAGAAAAGGCCGATGGAGGTATTATTCTTACAGCAAGCCACAACCCACACCAGTGGAATGCATTGAAGCTGTTGAATAAACGAGGTGAGTTTCTTGATGCCGAAGCTGGCGCAAGAGTTTTGGAATTGGCAGATCAGGCTGACTTCGATTTTGCAACAATTGAGAAAGTTGGTCAGGTGAAGAGCTTGATAAATTATGAAGATGTACACATCGAGCAGATTATAGATCTATCACTGGTCGATACCGATGCTATCCGTCAAGCAGGCTTTAAGGTAGTGATTGATGCTGTTAATTCAGTTGGTGGTATTGCAGTGCCTAAACTTTTGAGAGCTTTAGGAGTAGAAGTTGTAGAATTATTCTGCGAACCAACAGGCGATTTCCCTCACAACCCGGAGCCTCTTCCAGAACATTTAACTGACATTTCAGCTAAGGTAGTAGAAGAAAAAGCCCATTTAGGTTTTGTTGTCGATCCAGATGTAGACCGTTTGGCAGTGGTAAACGAAGACGGAAGCATTTTTGGTGAGGAATATACTTTGGTTGCCGTTGCGGATTATGTACTTTCACGTAAGGTAGGTAACACTGTTTCTAACCTTTCTTCGAGCCGTGCCCTACGCGATGTAACAGAGCAAAAAGGAGGAGCTTATCAAGCTGCTGCAGTTGGCGAGGTGAATGTTGTGGAGAAAATGAAAGATACTAATGCCATTATCGGAGGAGAAGGCAACGGTGGGGTTATTTATCCTGCATTGCACTACGGAAGAGACGCTTTAGTTGGAATTGCATTGTTCTTAACACATCTGGCAAAATCAGGAAAGACATGTTCGGAACTACGTGCGACTTATCCTCAATATTTCATGTCGAAGAACAAAATTGAGTTGTTGCCAACTATCGACGTGGATAATATTCTGAAAGTAATGGAAGAGAAGTACAGCCACGAGCGCGTTACAAACATCGATGGTGTTAAAATCGATTTTGAAACAGAGTGGGTGCACTTGCGTAAATCGAATACAGAACCTATCATCCGTATTTATGCGGAAAGTACTTCAAAAGAAAATGCCGATACACTGGCAAAGCGCATTATTAGTGAAATAAATTCTCTAATTTAGCGCGCCCAAAAAAAGAATACACAGTCGCAGGTCTTGCGGCCTTACCATACAGCCCATCTACCTTTTTTAGGGGGGTGGGTTATTTTGTGTACCAAATCAAAGAGAATGAGAGTATATTTCGATAATGCGGCTACAACGCCACTTTACTCTGAGGTTATCCAAGTAATGTCGGATGCCATGAAGAAAACTTTCGGAAACCCGTCTTCAGTGCACTATTATGGCCGCGAGGCACGTGTATTGGTCGAAAAAGCAAGAAAAACAGTTGCCGAAAGTTTGAACATTTCTCCTGCCGAGATTTTTTTCAATTCCGGAGGTACAGAAGGTAGTAATACTGTGATCTCAAGATGTATAGAAGACCTTGGTGTTACACACGTTATTACTTCTCCAATAGAGCATCCTGCAGTTCTGAATACTTCGAAAGTGTTTCAGGAAGGAGGGAAAATTGAACTGAGTTTTGTTCGGGTCAATAATAAGGGACATGTTGATTTGGCTCATCTCGAAGAACTCTTACAAAATGGTAAGAAGACTTTAGTGAGTTTAATGCATGCCAATAATGAGATCAGTAATCTGTTACCAATTAATTCAGTTAGTAAGCTTTGTCGTCAGTACAATGCTTATTTTCATTCGGATATGGTGCAGTCTGTGGGGCATTACAGAATCGATTTACAAGCGATAGATATTGATTTTGTGACTGCTTCTGCACATAAATTCCATGGCCCTAAAGGTGTAGGTTTTTTCTATGTGAATGCAAATACCGTGAGCATAAAGCCATTTATGGGGGGAGGTGCACAAGAACGCAACATGCGTCCAGGAACAGAAAATCTTATGGGAATTGTTGGATTGGCTGAGGCATTGGTACAATCGTACAAAAGCCTTGAAACTAAAATAATGAAGGTTAAGGATCTGAAGTCATATTTCGTTCAGAAATTGCGTAAGGTTATCCCTTCTGTTACTTTCCTTGGCGATAGCGAAGAAAAAGGTCTTTACACGATTCTAAATGTTGTTTTCCCTAAAAACGGGGCAGGAGAGATGCTGATCAACAATTTAGATATCGATGGCGTAGCAGCTTCGATGGGAAGCGCATGTTCTTCTGGTACAGCAGTTCGTTCGCATGTCGTAAAATCTCTTGGTGTTGACGACGAACTTCACCCAATCCGTTTTTCTTTTAGTCATATGAATACTCGCGACGAAGTAGACTACTGCGTAAATATGCTGAAGAAGCATTTCGAAGAGCAGTTGTCTGTAGGGCGAGACAGACAAAGAAAATAACTTAGAACTGAAAGTAGATGAACGGTTGTATATCTGCCGTTCTCATCTGATAAATCATAAATACAACAACAACGGCGGCAGCTACTTTTATCCAGTGTGGGCTTTTTATAAAAAAGTCTTTGTAGGCCTGTTTTCCTTTTGTAGGGAACCAATGTGCTATATACCCCACTAGTATTACAAGAAACACTTTATAGTAAGCAACGAGCATCTGAGGAATTAAACTCCATTGAAAGTCGTTACCTATTTGGTAAAGCATACTATTGGCAATGTCCATGGTTTCAGCCCTGAACCAAATACGGGTGAAGGTAATGAATGCAAAAGTAGTCCCGATAGCATATATTTTTACGAGAACTCCATTTTTATCTTTGAATGGGCTGACCTTTCTCCACCACTTATAGAAAACAAGGCCAACTCCGTTCAGGCCGCCCCAGATAACGAACTGCCAACTTGCACCGTGCCACAAACCGCCAAGTAGCATTGTTGCCATGAGATTAATGTTTGTGCGGAACTTGCCATATCGGTTGCCCCCTAGAGGAATGTATAAATAATCTTTTAACCACGTAGATAACGACATGTGCCATCTTCTCCAAAAATCCCCTACATGTTGTGCTTTATAAGGGGAATTGAAATTGACAGGCAAG
Source organism: Bacteroidales bacterium (assembly GCA_965230435.1). Lineage (GTDB taxonomy): Bacteria > Bacteroidota > Bacteroidia > Bacteroidales > JBDKHP01 > JBDKHP01. Next base: position 2,557,752 of record CBDDLB010000006.1, on the reverse strand, counting down.
CGATAGCCAAGAAGTAGGGCGAGTCCGATGGCAATGTCTGTATAGCCAGAAAAGTCTACATAGACTTGAAGGGAGTATCCGATGAGGGCCATCAGGTTTTCGAATCCGGAATAAGTGGCAGGATTGGTAAAAACGCGGTCTACAAAATTCACGGCTATATAATCGCCGATAAACATCTTCTTCAATAGCCCTTGTAATATGAGAATCAGGGCATAACCAAATTCTTCTTTGGTTATTTGGTATTTCTTGTTTAGTTGAGGAATGAATTCCGAAGCTCTAACAATTGGTCCGGCAACCAACTGGGGAAAGAATGAAACATAGAAACCAAAATCTAGAACGTTTTTCAGTGGTTTTAGTTTACCTCTGTAAATATCAACAGAATAACTTATGGTCTGGAAAGTGTAAAAAGATATTCCAACAGGGAGCAGAATTTTATCTACATCAAAGTGCCCACCTGTGAACTGATTTGTCCAAAGAGCAACATAGTCAACAACCTCCAACGATGTTCCGAATAGATAGTTGATCGTGTCTATGAAGAAGTAAGAGTACTTATAGTACGAAAGTACCCCTAAGTTAATGCATACACTAAGGGCAACAAGCCATTTCTTTTTCCTAGAGGATTTACTATTGTAAATCGCCGAGCCTATCAGAAAGTCCCAGATTGTGGACGATAGCAGGATTATAACAAACAGCCCACTTGTTTTGTAATAAAAAAACAAGCTGACAAGCAATAGGTAAACATGCTTAATGCCTCTCCTTTTATAAATTGCCGAAAAAACAGCGAATACAACGGCAAAAAAGGCCCAGAAATAAAACTGGGTAAAAATTAGAGGTCTATCGCTCGAGAATGCGAAAATTTCTTTCAAATAATCAATCATACCAAAATGGTTCTGGTCACCAGTGGGCAAAAGTAAAAAGTTTGTTTAGATTGGTTTCGATTGAAGTTTCAAATTATACATAATTTAGTACTACAGAATTTCAATCTTTCAAGGGTATAAACGCCATCTACTCATATCCATTGTGCAGAATATCAACTCCTTTTATTAAATAATAGAACTATGAGGTATTTTTTACTGATTTATTTTTTTGTTTTGGGAACATCTGCTGTGTCGGCACAGATAAAATTTGACGATTATTTTTTACCTAAAACAATGCGTTTAGATTACACACATGCGGGCGACGCTGATACTTCCGTGGTTTATTTTGAACAAGTAAAGGAAGAGCCTTTCTGGGGAGGCTCTAGGAAGAACCTGATCGATAAGTTTCAGTTCGGCGATTACATGCTTTCTGTTTACGACTCTGCCAGCAATACGCTGATATATTCGCGAGGATATTCTTCTTTGTTCTGGGAATGGAGAAGCAACGAGGAGGCAAAGAAAATAAAGCGAAGTTATTATGAGAATGTTGTTTTTCCTTACCCGAAGAAAACGGTGCGTGTAGAAATCGGTGAACGCCTGCGCAATAACACATTCGCAAAGCATTTCTCGATGCACATCGATCCAAACGATTATTTCATTGAAAAAGGCAATGAATATGATTTTCAGACAATGAAACTTCTTGATTCGGGAGAGGCAAGTAAAAAGCTGGATATTGTGATTTTACCAGAGGGGTATAAAAAAGAGGAGATGCAGAAATTTGAGAACGACGCCCGTAGGTTCATTGAATATTTTTTTGGAGTGTCTCCATTTAAGGAGAATAAGAACCTTGTTAATTTTTGGGCAGTAATGGCTCCATCTGTAGATTCTGGTGCCGATATTCCAGGTGAAGGAAAGTGGGTGAATACCTTGTTCAACACTCATTTTTATACATTCCGTTCGGAACGATATCTAACAACGCGCGATATGAAAACTGTGCGCGATGTAGCTTCTCTTGTGCCCTACGATCAGATTTATATTCTTGTGAATACAACAAAATATGGTGGCGGAGGTATTTATAACTATTACAACCTTTGTGTTAGCGACCATAACTATTCACGCGAGGTGTTTACTCACGAGTTCGGGCATGCATTTGCCGCTTTGGCCGACGAATATGCCTATGATGACACACCTGCCGAAGAATTGTATGACCTGAGTGTAGAACCGTGGCAGGCCAACCTTACTACTTTGGTCGATTTCGATAGTAAGTGGGCTGATTTGGTGGAAAAAGGGACTCCAATACCTACTCCTGATTCGCTTAAAGGAAAAGTAGGTGCTTTTGAAGGCGGAGGGTACACGAAAAAGAAAATCTACCGTCCTATGTATGATTGTAAGATGCGATCGAATAATCAGGATGAATTTTGTCCTGTTTGTTACAGAACTGTTTTGGAGATGCTGAAGTTTTATAGTGAATAGGGGAGGCTTCTATTGAAGTGGCGCTCCTATATAATAAATTGAATTGCAGATTTGCTTGTCTGTAACGGGAAAAGCTAAGACGGATAAATTTGTATCTTCGACCCATAAGTAGAAAGAACTGTTGTAAACGCTGCTTTGAGGTGTTATTGTTTTGATATACAGCAGTAAAAGCCTCAGTGTGAATGGAGCGGAGATCTTAATAGAAGGGAAGATAATGTCTTTAAATAGTCAATATACGAGTGATAAAGTAGAGGCCGGTTGCGATGAAGCTGGTAGGGGGTGCTTGGCCGGGCCAGTTTTTGCAGCGGCTGTTATTCTGCCGAAGGATTACACTAATTCAGTTTTGAACGACTCAAAGAAACTTAGTGAGAAGAAAAGATATCTTTTGCGCGAGGAAATAGAAAAGGAGGCTTTGGCTTTTGCTGTTGCATCGTTTAGTCCAGCTCAGATCGATGAAATAAATATTCTGAACGCATCTATAGCTGCAATGCAGAAGGCAGTTTCTGAGCTTTCGATAAAACCGGAATTGCTTCTGATCGATGGCAACCGTTTTAAACAGTATGAGGACATTCCACATCACTGCATTGTAAAGGGAGATGCTCTGTATTATTCGATTGCTGCCGCTTCTGTGCTTGCGAAAACTTATCGCGACGACTTCATGCTGAAAATAGCAGATGAGTTCCCAAATTATAACTGGAAGAAGAATAAAGGGTATCCAACCGCAGAGCATAAGGCGGCAATAGAAAAGCATGGTAGTTGTATACACCATAGAAAAAGTTTTAAGCTGGTAGATACGCAACTTAAACTGGAATTCTAGTTATGGAGGATGTTCGGACGATATTTGCTTCTCAGCCACAGGATTTTTGGAAGTATGAGAATTCGGGACGCTTTGGTTTTGAAACAAGCTTTCCTGCCCATAATGTCATTCTATTGAAACTGAAGGGGGAAATAGATAACGAAGGAATAGAATTACTACTAAACATTAGTATATGGGGAAGGAACACGCTGGCAGAAAAAAAGTTCGAGGCCAGTTTGTATGCAATTATCGATGCCGACGAACTGGAATTCATAGATATTGAAGCTCGGCAGAAGATTTTTTCTACGGTTAAGCAGCTGAAATATATTCAGAAAATCTGGTGCTTCTCAAAGAAAAGGTGGACACAGAGTTATTGGCGTGTTATAAAACTGCTCCTCCCATATATTGGACTGGAACTGGTGAAGAACTACAAAGAAGCGATAAGTCAGGCTGTTGATGCACAGGGGGAAGATTTGCAGGCAGAAAAAAGAAATCTGTTTGCAGCTTTTGACTGGCATTGGCAGGAAGACTTGAAAACACGCTTTTTCGACAGGTATTTGTTTAAGTACGTGCAGTTCCACGATTGGAATATGAGGTTTGAGAAACCGAATTTCAGTGCAGAATTTTTCTGGGTAGATGCAAATATTCTCTATATAGAGCTTAATGGGCACCTTACTGCACAGTATGCAAAGGAACTTTTTCATAAGAAGTTGGAAATTATGTTCTTCTTGCAGTGGAACAGTTTGAAGACTGTACACCTCATTCTGAATATTTTTGAGTTAACAAGAGCTAGTTTTAAAGCGATACCCGTTTTAAGGTTGTACCTTAAGGAGTTGCCGATAGAGGTTAGGCGTTATATTGTAGGAAGTTCTTTTGTTGAGAAACTGAAGTTGGGTTCGATCTTGAATTTGTGGGAGCCAAGCATGAATGTTGATCTTTTTACACCTTCAGTAGCCGATGCTTTTCGTAAAGTAAAGGGGTTTCAGAACAAAAACATTTCTCCTGGTCATGAAATCATAAAGCCCGATCGCTATCTTCAGTTTTTATTGAAGAAACAAAACAGTTTATATAGGAACGACGACCGTTTTCGCAGAAAACTCTTTTTTCACCTGAGCCAGTTGATTGGTAATAAGGAAAAAGATGCTGCAGAGATGGTTTTTAATAATACCTATTTTGGCAATGAAATCTTTCATTCGCTGGAATTGTTAGCTGCCGATTTCCGTTTGGCACACACAAAACTTGAAAATGAGAACTTGCATTTGCATCAGTTGCGTAGCAATACTTTGCAGCAACAGCTCAACCCTCATTTTATTTTCAATGTCCTGAATTCTATTTTGGCCAGTGTATACGATGAGAGTTTCGCAATGGCGGAAAACTTACTTACCGATTTTTCACTGCTAATGCGCAATGTAATTGAGAATTCACAGAACGAGAGTGTTAGTTTGGACAATGAAATAGATTTTTTGAAAAAGTACCTCGAAATGGAGCGTACCCGTACGAATATGGCATTTGATATTGCTATTGATATTGATCCGAAGCTACGCGCAAAACTGTTTCGCATAAAAATACCACCTATGCTTTTTCAGCCATTTTTGGAGCAGGCAATATGGCATAGGCTGATGCCATCGAAAGAGGAGCGGGTGCTTAATGTCCGCTTCGAAGAATATGTAGATTGTGTCCGTTGTAGAATAACAGATAATGGCATTGGTTTTCAAAAGGCCACAGAATTGAGGGACGGAAAATCTGATACCTCAGGTATAAGGACGGTACGTGATAGAATTGCAGCATTGAATACAATAGGAACTCAGCCTGTGCGCATAACTGAAAAAGATCTGAATGTAGAGTTACAGAAAGGGTCGGTAGTTGAAATTTTTATTCCAGTGATGGAGGATGAACCAATTATTTAAGACATCATAAATTATTGACTGCTGAATTTGGTTATGTTCTGATTTCTAGGTGAAAACTAATTTGTAATTACCAATTCCTTGACTCTTAGGCACAATAGGAACGTTTAGATACATCTGCTTTTTCAAAGAGTATCTTTAGGAAGGGAAGGCTATGGATTATAATAATTTTAACCACAATGATTAAGGAAACAGAAGCTAATGATTCCGATAAGATAACGTGTCTTTTGAACAATGACTTTCAGGTGACAATACATGCGTATTCCCGCGAAATTTTTGTATTGTATTTAAAGGGAGAGCTTCAGAAAATAGAGAATTTTTCTTGTTCGGTTAAGCTAAAAGATTTTGTTCAAAGGCAATTGAGTGATAAAGTCTACTTTGTTGTAGATTTTACCGAGGTTAGGGTTGCTGATCTTGAGGCAAGCAAAATATTCTTTTCTGCGATCATTAATTGGACAAAGCCAGAAGGGGTTTATTTAGTTGCTGCAAATGATATCTTTCGCCTTTCCGTAAAGTTAATCATAGCTCACGATCCTTATTTGTTGGTCTATTGGATCGATTCTACAGAAAGTGCCTTGGCTGCCATTAATACTGCCTATCATACTCCACAGGTAGGTTTCTCTACACAGCCTATTTTCAATATCCCTTCGGAAAGTCAACGTTTCTATGAGCTTTGGGAAACGCATCGGCAGATTAAGGTGATCAATGACAATAAGTACAGGTTATTGAGACAATCGGAATGGTTTCATGAAGAACCTAATGGAGCTTTCTTCTCCGATATTTCAGTGATTGAAGGAAAGATACAATACATAAGGATAACCGGTCGGCTCAGTTATCGCAGGTTGATGAAGTTGCGTAGGCTTCAGGATCAGATGTTGGCAGAACTTGAAATGAGGCAGGAGCAGTTCTTTTGTTTGTTGGATATCGTTAATGTGAGGGTGAACAATTGGGAGCTTGTCAAATTCTTTATTCAGGAAAAGCAACCTCTGTTGTTAAGCGCTTCTTTTGGTTTTATAGGGACTCCTTCTTTCCAGAAATTTTTGATTAAAGTTGGAAACCGAGCTTGGGGACGAAGGGGAAAGCCTGTCTATTTTTTTAAAACAATAGAAGATGCATTCGCTTTTGTGGAAAAAACAGCAATTCCTTCTTACAAGGGTGTTCCCAAGGTGCTCGATAAGAAACAACTGAAGAAGCAGGTAGAATTACAGGAGATTGAAAACGATATCTTGCAGAATAACATTGAGGTAAGCAGGGAGAAACTCTTTCACCTTATCGCCTTGTTGAACTGGGAAGGTTCTGATGGACAGAAGAAAGAAAAGGACAACAACACACTGTATCACGATCTGTTCAAGGCATTGATCTTGATGAAGAAAGAGTTTTCTGAGGCGTGGTCGCGGTATCAGGAAAAGCTTTGGCTGCTTCAGGCGAATAAAGAAAAGGCATTGCGTACTCAGTTAGACCCCCATTTTATTTTCAACTCCCTGAATTCCATCCGTCAAGTAATTATGGAAAAAGATGCAATGCAGGCCGCAGAATTACTGAATGATTTTTCGGATCTGATGCGTCTTCTTATCCACAATAGTTTCAAGACAAAAGTGGAGCTTGCCGATGAAATTGATTATTTGATTCTTTATGCCAAAATGGAGGTGCTTCGTTTCGATGGCCGTTTTACTTTTGAGCTTAATAAAACGGAAGAAGTAGAATCTGCTATGGCAGAGTTGGCTCTTCCGCCTGTTCTTATTCAGCCATATTTGGAACAGGCAATCTGGGAGCGTGTTTTGCCTGCTCCTTATTCTGCGAATATTGAATTGTTTTTTGAGCTGGAAGACAATATCCTGAAGTGTAGAATTCAGGACACAGGTCTTTCATTTAGTCAGGCACACAGAAAGTTAAACGACTTTACAAAAGAAAGGGAAAATCGATTGTCGAACCTACGTGCACGCCTTCAGCTTATCAAGGAAGTGTACGAGTGTGAAATTAATGTTTTCCAGACCGAAATATCTTCAATCGGTGGCCAGCCTGTAATCTCCGAGATTGCTATACAAATACCTCAGCACTGTTTTTGATGAAGAAAGCCCTTTTGTACTTTATTTTATTTGTTTGATTTCTAGCTAAAAGTCGATTCTTAAGAACTCCAAAGCAACGATTTCACAACAAATCCGTTCTAAAATTATATGAAAACTCATGCTTAGGTTTAGGCATGCATTAAATTTTTGGAAACAGTTTTAGGTAAATAAAGCCCTTGCGAAGGGATTTGAGAAAAAATGCTTTACCTCTCCATAAAAGTACATGCTTAAATACAGGAACTTAACTAAAATTTAGACTTGTGAGAACATTTTCAATTATTCTATTATTATTCCTCAGTTTGTCAGGTTTTGCTCAACTACAGATTGCTGTTGAGAACACAGGAGGATCATTATTCTTTTCGAACTTAAAAGAAGCTATAGAGAATGCAGAATCTGGGGCTACTATTTATTTGCCAGGAGGTGTATTCGAGACAGAAAATGCAACAATCTCAAAGAAGTTGCGCATTGTGGGACTTGGGCATAATCCGAATGGAAATCCTAACGGAGCATACACCCGTATTGTTGGGAATTTAGTGATTGCCGATGGCGCAAGCGACTCGAAGTTAGAAGGGATGCACATCGCAGGAGATGTTGCTGTGGGAACTGCATTTGATGTAAATGCAATTACTAACCTTACTTTTAGCAGGTGTAATTTTGTAGATCAGACACTTTTGCTTTCTCAGGGGGCTTTGCCAACAGATGGAATTATTATTACAGAATGCGTTTTGGATGCTGTAGATGGAGGAACTGCAACAAACGTGTTAATCCTGAAATCAATAGCGAAGAAGACATTCATCAACTTAACTAGCTTGGTTACGTTTAAAAACAACATCTTTTTATACGATCAGGCAGCAGTTACATTTCAAGATGTGAAAAATGCAACATTCGAAAACAATATCTTTTTGTGTGCTTTTACTGGAATAACTAACAGTACTTTATCTAATAATATCTTTCAGCAGGGATACGATTACGGCTTTGCGGCTAGTGGAAACAATGAAGCAAGTAATCATACAGGTATTGCACTTGCCGATATTTTTGTAAACGTTCCCGATAAGACTTTCAGTTATGATCATAATTACCAGCTAAAAGGTACATCAGTTGGTGTTGGAGCTGGAGAAGATAGTAAGGACATAGGTATTTACGGAACTAATATCCCGTTTAAAACATCGGGAGTTCCAGATGTGCCTCATATCAACTCTGTCAATATCGACTCTTCCACAGATAGTCAAGGCCGTTTGAGTATTTCTATAAAAGTATCGGCTCAGGGTAATTAAGAGAAGTTATAGGCATTGTTGTGTTGAAAACAAATTTTAAGCAGATGAAGACATGGTGGATAAGTACCTTATTGCTTGTGCTTGCTTCTGTTCAGGTATTTGGCCAGATCAGAATCAAAGGTTACGAGTATTGGTACGACAGTGATTATAACAACCGCATACAGCAGAATTTTAGTCCGCAGGCAACGTTCAGCCTAGATCTAATGGCTGATATGTCTAAATTGAATGAGGGTTTGCACAGGATAAGTATCCGTTTTCGGGATACAGATAACAACTGGAGCAGTATTTATTCCAGAATGGTGTATAAAACGCCAGAGATGCAATATAGCCAGTTGATTGGTTTTGAATATTGGTTCAACGATGAGCACGATAAAAAAGTCAGTGAGCCAATATCAAACTCAGCTTCGTTCAATCATCAGGCTCTTATTAATACTGATCACTTGCCAGACGGGATGCACTTATTCCAGGTTCGTTATCGCGATTATTACAACAATTGGAGTCCCGTACAATGGCGTTTCTTTTTGAAGCAGACAAAACCAACTTCTACAGTTCTTATTGTTGCTTATCGATATTGGGTAGATGAAGATCCTGTGGCCATTTACGACGTTCCGTTAACTACTCCATTGAGTATAGTGGATATTAACCGCGATGTGCAGATCGAAGGAGTTGAAGCGGGCACACATTATTTTCATATACAGTTTAAGGATTCAGAAGGAAATTGGTCGTCTGTTCATAGTGCCAAGTTCGAAATGGTTAATTGTCATCCACAAAAATGCGAAAAACCGACAGGTGTTGAAGTTATGTGCCAAGGGGATGACAAAGCAAGCATATTGACCAATGGCGCAGTTGGTGCAGATACATACGAATGGTTCATAGAGCCAGAAAACGCAGGAGTACTATTTCCGAACGAAAAGCAGATGACGATCAATTGGAATCCTGATTTTTCTGGCGAGGCTTTAGTATATGCAAGGGGAGTGAATACTTGTGGACCTGGTGAAAAATCAGATCCATTGAGCATTACTATTGTTCCAAAATTGGATAAACCGGATGTTCCAACAGGAAACAATAAATTGTGTGTAAAACCTTCGGACGGAATTTATAAAATAAACGAACTGAAGTATGCTACGTCTTATGAGTGGAAATTAGAACCCGAAAAAGCAGGTGTGGTTTTGGCCCAACCAGAAACAGATCCCAAAGAGGCTGAAATAAGTTGGAAAGAAGACTTTACAGGTGTTGTGAAACTCTATGTAAGAGGGGTAAATGAAACTTGTAAGAAAAATACTGAGAATCCTTTTTCTGATCCTCTTGAAATTTCTATCAATCCTTTTCCAGAAGCTCCAGAGATTACTGCAACAGGTGTTCTGGATTTTTGTATAGGTGGGCAGGTAACTTTGGAAGGTCCGGAATTGGAAGAATATGAATATCTGTGGTCAAACCAGAGCCAGACCAAAAGTATCCTTGTTAAGGAAACTGGAGCATATACTTTAATAGTTATCGACCCGAATGGGTGTCCGAGTTTGCCATCTGAAGCACTGAGTGTAAAGGCATATACAGAACCGGATAAGCCTGAAATTGAACAAAATGAGAAGACACTTTATTCAAATTACTCGGATGGTAACCAATGGTTCAAAGGAAAAACTGCCATACAGGGAGAAGTCTATAGGGCATTTCTACCTTCGGAGCTTGGCGAGTATAGTGTACAGTATACAGATGAGCAAGGTTGTTCCAGTAAATCCGAACCTTTTACATACATGGGACTTGGTGTTGCCGAATTAAAAAGTGGTAAGCTTATTAAGGTTTATCCAAACCCCAATAACGGGGAATTTTCGGTTCGTATACCAAATGGAGTTCGGAAACAGCCTACTTTTTCCGTTTTTGATATCACAGGTAAGCGGGTGCAAGCCACGTTCGAATATCTGCAAGAAGAGTTTAAGGTAGATGTCAAAGGGAAATCAAAAGGGCAGTACTTACTGAAAATTCAGTTTGACGATGAAACCTTGTCGATCCCTTTTTCTATATTCTAAAGGGGCATTCGTATGAAATTAAAAGCCCTGTATCCACGTTTGGATCACAGGGCTTTACAGGATTAAAATATGAACAGGATTAATTAATAACACGATTTATACCTCCCAGAATAATAAGTTGGAACTGTGGTATACACACCAACCTTAGACCTATCACTTTTTTGACATTCAATAGAAAGTATATCCAAGCAAATAGTTCTATGTACCAAGAAGGCGAAATCTAGAATTAGCAAAGCTGTTATTTCTTACGTTTCTTTTGCCCTTTTATGACATAGGAATCATGAAATGAATAACTGACCCAGTGCAGATCCTCAGGCGTAAGTCAATTTATAATTCATAACCTTATAGAAATCCCCAAAGTCATTGCGGAGCAAGCGGATTTACAAAAATCCAAACGCAATCACTAATTCTTTGATTTTTACCAAAGCATTCTATCTCAAATGAAAAATAAAGGAAGTAATAAACAGTCCTCTTAGTTTTCTTTCGTTTCAATAACCCGGAAACGAATAGATGCTTTTAGCATTAGGCAGGTCTTCTGACTTATCCTCAACTGAGATAGCCTTCCCGTTACATCGTAACAGTGGCAATGAGAGTACTCAGTGGTTTACGGATTCACAGCAGCGGGTACTGTCCCTGATTTTCACAGGGTTCCCTTTTCATCTTTCATGGCGAGTGCCATTTCAGAACCAAATGCGTTGCAAATATAGCTTTTTCTAAATAGATTGTTTAATGTTTCCTCTGAAAATATAAACAGGTTTTTAACAAGACTTCTGAAAGGTTCTAAATCAATCTTGTAAAAGATAGTGGGGGATTTGTAGGTTCTATTCAGAATCAGTTACTTTTGGTGAGATTTAGATGCCAATTGGGTTTTCTAATGAATTGTTTTGTTGAAAACCAATTGGAGCCAAAATTTATGATTCAGACTATTGAATGCTACCTTCAGTGTTTGTTCTATGTATTTTTGGTTTTCGCTTTTTTATTTTTTTACTTTCTTGACTTTTTTCCGTGCTTCCCATGTTTATTGTGGCTGCCCTTCACCTTTCCTTTGTTTTTCATCTTCCTTTTCCTTGAAAAGCAGACGCTTGCGCTAGTGTTTTTTCTTTGCTTCTGCTTGTCCAATTTTCAGAGCCTCAGTTCCACTTTTACATTTAGCAAGAGCTTTACAGGTGTTTGTCTTGTGATACATCTTTGCATTTTTACTTTTACAGACTCTGAGTAGATGCACTTTCGGCTGCAAAAACAAACATCATACTTACGGCCATTGCTAGTAATGCACGTTGTACTTATTCCATAATTAAAAATTTAGTTGTGTTTGTGTATTTTTCGAAAGCTTCACATATTATGTCACGGGATACGTATACTATTGACGATATTTAGATAATTGTCATTAGATTGTTGTACAGTAAGAAACATTCGTAATGACTAGTTCTGTCAGTATACCTCTAAGTTTCGAAACTATTATTATTTTTTAAATTTGCTCGGGAAAAATATACCATGGTGTGAAGTGTAATAAACTCGTTAAAAGGTGCACTTGGAATTTAATACGAAATCATACTTACAGTGTGTGGGTTTAGTATAACAGCGGTGTAACGAAGGCCATAGTTATTTTTTCAGTTTTGCTAAATAATAAATAGATGAACCGGGCATGCAACATCATTCTCTTTTCTATAGAAAGGACGATGATCTTTTACACATCCCATAGACCATCAAAAAACAAATTAAACGGATGAAGAGAATTTCTATTTTTCTTTTGGCTTTTGTCATGATTTTTTCTGCAAAGGTTAAAGCGGACGAAGGTATGTGGCTCTTGACAATGTTGGGCAAGAACTACGAAGATATGAAGAAGCAAGGGTTTAAATTAACACCCGAAGATATTTATAGTATCAACAAGGCCAGCCTAAAGGATGCTATTATTGTGTTTGGCGGCGGATGTACTGGCGAGATGATCTCGGACAAAGGCCTTATTCTTACCAACCACCACTGTGGCTACGGATATATTCAGCAGCATAGTACAGTAGAGCACGATTATCTTAAGGATGGTTTCTGGGCAAAGACATTAGAGGAAGAAATACCAACGCCTGGAGCATCGGTTAAATTCCTTAAAAGGATCAAAGATGTTACAGCCGAAGTGCTTAAGGCTGTCAATAATAAAATGACTGAAAGCGAGCGATCTGTCGCTATTCAGAAAGTTGCCGATAAGCTTAAAAAGCAAGAGGATAAAAAAGAAGAATACCTTGTTCAGGTGAAACCATTTTTCGGAGGCAATCAATATTTCATGTTTGTTTACGAGGTATTTACAGATGTACGTATGGTTGGAACACCTCCTTCGAGCATTGGTAAATATGGAGGCGATACAGACAACTGGATGTGGCCACGACACACAGGCGATTTCTCATTGTTCCGTGTTTATGCCAATAAGAAAAATAAACCAGCAGAATACTCAAAAGGTAATGTGCCATACAAACCTGCAAAATCACTTCCAGTTTCGTTGAAAGGCGTTAAGCCAGGGGATTTCGCAATGATTATGGGTAATCCAGGTTCCACGGACCGTTACGCTACTTCATGGGAAGTAAAAAACACAATGGAGGTTACAAATGCCAACCGTGCAAAAATTAGAGGTATCCGTCAGGATATTCTTAAAGAAGATATGATGGCCGATCCAGCTATCCGTATCAAGTATGCATCTAAGTTTGCACGTTCTGCTAACTACTGGAAATATTCTATCGAGCAGAACAAGTCGTTGAAGCAGCTAGATGTTATGGGTAAAAAGAAAAAAATCGAAGCTAATTTTACTGCATGGTCAGAAAAGGACAAAGCAAGAAAAGAAAAGTACGGAGAAACGTTGATGTTGATAGAGAAGTCAACAAAACACTTAGCTGAATACGATAAAGTACGTCTTTATTTGATAGAATGCCTTTTGCGTGGGACTGAGATTTTAAGCCCTGCTTATACTGCAACCCAAATATTTAAAGAAGGCAAAAAAGGAAAAGTTTCTATCGATAAGAAAGCATTGAAAAAGGTACAGAACAAACTGAAAGGTTTCTACAAAGATTACAATGTTTCTACAGACCGTAAAGTAGCATATGCAATGTTCGAACTTTTCAAAAAAGATATCGATGCTAAACATCTTCCAGAAGTATATCAGGCTATTGACAAACAATTAGGTGGAGATACAAAAAAGTGGGTAGATTTCATGTATGACAACTCAATATTTGCTAGTGAAAGTGCAGCAATGAAATTCTTGGAGAATCCATCGCAAGAAGAGTTGATGAAAGATCCTGCTGTTTTGGCTGCATCAAGTGTTTACGGAAAGTATTTTTCATTGAAGGATGAAACAAAAGAGCTAGATCAGATGTTGTCCAAAGGGCGTCGTTTGTTTCAAGCTGCTTATTTGGAAATGAACGCAGGAAAGCCTCTTTATCCAGATGCAAACTTCACTATGCGTATGACATACGGAACCGTAGGTGGTTATGAGCCTCGCGATGCGGTTACCTATAGCTTCATGACAACTTTAGCTGGTGTTATGCAAAAGGAAGACCCAACTAATCCTGAGTTCATTGTACATCCAAAGCTAAAAGAACTTTATGTGAATAAGGATTACGGACAGTATGCTTTCACTTGCAAGAAAGATGGGAAACTGAAATTGCCTACTTGCTTCTTAACAGATCACGACATTACTGGTGGTAATTCAGGAAGTCCAGTAATCGATGGCGAAGGAAACCTAATTGGTTTGGCTTTCGACGGAAACTCAGAGGCAATGTCAGGCGACATTCTTTTCGATGACGATTTACAACGTACAATCAATGTAGACATCAGATACGTTCTGTTTGTTATTGATAAATTCGCAGGAGCAAAGCGTTTGATCGACGAAATGAAGTTGATTAAATAAACTGCAAAAGAATTTCAAACACAAACCGACAGTATATTAAAACTGTCGGTTTTTTTGTATCTTGTAGTAGCCTCAAACCTTCAATGTGTATTTTGTTTTTTATAAAATCACATTATCTAAAATGAGCTATAAAGAAGTATAGAGCATTTTTGCAAATGTACATTTAATATTAACAGAAAGATCAGAGTCTTGGTTTTGTTATAAGGAAATCTTTGCTAGAGCTTTGGCATAAAGGAAGGCCGTTTCGAGTTGGTACTGTATCAAAAATTTCCTTGAATAGAACTAGGATTTTTAAGCATATTTTGAGCTTAAAATTAAGAAATTTGCACGATCTATGTTTTTGGAGTGCAGTACTAAAATTCAAGTCATGTATACAATTACATTCAATTCAGAGAATCCTGATGATTTGAAACTTCTAGCTTTATTCGCAAAGAGAATAGGAATTGTCGTTTCAAACTCCCAGGGAGAAGAAAAGCCAAGCCCTGAATACCTACAAGGTTTAGAAGAAGGCATAATACAGGGAATGGAGCAGGGGCTTATAGAAGGAATAGAAAGGGGAGCCTTAAACAAGGCTTTCGAACTGGCTCGTAATATGAAAGCTTCTGGTTTCGATAAACGAACTATTCTAGATATTACGCATTTAATTTCAGAGGATATCGAACACCTTTAGAGCCTCAGGTAAAAGTCTTTCGTCAAGGCAATGTATTCTTCGGAATATACATGCCGTTGCAGCTCTACGATCATTTCAGATTCATCGATTTTATTTTTCTTTGAAGAAAAGGTAATTAATACTCGTTTAGCCGATTTCTTCGGTGTTGTCTTAATCCATAACAGTTTTTCAAAGTATAGTTTTTCGTACGTGCAAATTTCTTTCAAATGCTCTAATCTATTGCAGGGCAGCACTAGGGTTATTTTGCCGTCGGGAGTTAATTTTTCTTTTGCGCCAGATATTAAGCTTTCCAGAGAGAGGCTCGATGTGTGACGGGCGTTGCACCGGTGTAAATCTGGGGCTTCAAGGGAATTCTCAAAAAACGGAGGGTTCGACACTATCAGATTATACTTACTCTTGTTTTCGAACTGTAAGAAATCTTTCTGATAAATATTTATTCTACTACTCCACTCCGTACGATCAATATTTTCTCTAGCTTGCAATGCAGCTTCATCATGAATTTCAACACCATCTATAACAGCATTAGAAAAGCGTTGGG
Organism: Bacteroidales bacterium; assembly: GCA_965230435.1. Taxonomy (GTDB): domain Bacteria; phylum Bacteroidota; class Bacteroidia; order Bacteroidales; family JBDKHP01; genus JBDKHP01. Next base: position 2,542,261 of record CBDDLB010000006.1, on the reverse strand, counting down.
CTAACATTAAGGAAATTAGTCCAGTACCTGAGCCGATGTCTAGAATCCTCCTAGGGTAGGGATGTGTAGCCCAAGCTCCTAGGAGAACTCCATCTGTCCCCACCTTCATAGCACATCTATCTTGAAAAATAGTAAATTGCTTAAATTGAAAATAATTATTGGCCATCGTAGATTTTTAATCCGCAAAGGTAAGTAAAGTGTAGAGAGCAATAATTCAGAAATATGATAAAATCTATTAGTATGCTGCAACTGCCAAAAAATAAACCCCACCGATTTCTAGAAGCAGTGAGGTTTGTTGAAGTCTAAATTTTCAAATTATCTAATATTTTTATTGTTATCACTATTGCATTCTCACTTTTCTAAGGGCAGGCACAAGGTAATTATTGTCCAGAAAGAAACTTGGTGGATATGTTGTGTTTTTCTTGCTTACAGCTCTTTTATAATAAACAGGATAATTAGGGATGGTATATATTTTTCCAGATACTTTGTTGCATTGAATCGTAACACGGTCAGCTACTTCTTTATATTGTTTCACATTTTTAATGAAAATCCGTTTGGTTTCCCCTGTTTTCTTATGATCATCATAATACAGGTATATAAAGCATGTATCTAGTTTTTCTTGGGTATAGTAAGGTTTCAATCCAGATTGCTGTTCAATAATTTTGTTGTGGTAAAAAACGGTTGTATCCAGGTTGTTTCTGAAATACGAAAAAATGAAAACATCTTTGTCTTTCACCACATAAGGTTTGCCAAAATGAACGTCGGGCGAAAGTACTTTACCATGACCAGCTGAGACTGATATCGGAGCTTGTTCAATGTAGCCGTTTTTAGCAAGCTTTCCGAATCCTCCTGCTTTAGACTCGTAATAATCACTAGCAGCTTGGTATGCAGCTTCAAAACGGATTTGCTGAAGGTTTTTTGCTTCAAAAGATTTGTAAGCTAGTTTCTTAATTCGCGATATCAAAGTCTGTTTATTCATTGGGAAAGGAGAATAGATGTTTTCTGCAAGTGCCCTCATGGCAAGGTACTGTATTGTATAGGCAACTACTTTACTGGTATACAAGTGTTCGGGTTTGCTACCATTGTATGCTGCAATGCCATTGCGTTCACGGCCTTGCGCATAGTGTTTTGTATTAATAAGGAACTCATACATGAACTCAACCATAGTTTCCTGAGAGTAGAAATGATGTTCTCCTTTCTTGTCAAAGTAGATCATTTTTCCAAACCTATCTTTGAATTTTTTTGAGGCCAGAAGCCATTTGGCAGTAGCTCGGTGTAGTTGACATGGTGCAATTGAGTGCCCACCATCGCCTTTAATCCAAAGAAAGCGGGTTTCTCTGTTCAACATTCCCATTATTACTTCAGGAAGCGGGGTGTCACTGCCATATTTCAGTAGGTATGCGTAGTATTTTAAGTATATTGTGTAATATAGCTCAAGATCAGGGACGTAAGATATACCAAGCCCAGGAATTACATTAATTTCCCGCTTGTTGTAAGTTTGGTGTACCAGTCCGGTATGGATGTTCAGATAATCTGCTGGGATCACATCATTCCAATCGGCATCTTTCAATTGTTTGATTCTCACCAGCCATTTTATAGCCTTACTTTCAAGTTGTTTTATTTGTTCGTTACTGAGTTCGTCGTAGTTGTCAATTGCTTTCACTTGACGTTTCGCCAGAAACAAGTAGTCGGGGTTCATATTACCTGCCAAAGAAAATGATGCAGAACAAACAAAACCCAAAATAAACACAAAATTTAATACTCTACGCATAATATTAATGATGTTTGGATTTCGAAAATAATGCTGTTAGACCCCTGATTTTCTTGTAATTTACGAACCTAGGGGACAAAGGTTTCGGAAGTATATGTATATATGTTGTTTTGTGTGGGATTCTATTATTTATCGAAAACCGTTATAAAACCTAAAATTACTCCCTCCATTCCTGAAGAGGAATCTTTTTAGATAGTTATAGGTTTAGATCAGTTTGATTTATGTTTAATAAATCTATCAGAAATTCAAATGCAAGATAAAAGAAGATTCAACTTGATTGTATGTGTTGCAAATCAAGTTTTTAAGTTGTTTTTTGTGTTGTTTGGTTGTTTAATCTGTTTGCAATATATGCAAAAACACAAAATGGGCAATAATAATTTTTTATTTCTAACGTTGTCTTTGTTCTTCAAAACAAACTGGACTGCTAATAAAAATAGGTAATGGCGCTTGTGAGTTATTATCTATTATTTTTGTTTTCATGTTGGTGGTGCAAAAGTTTTTGGACTGATTTTTTGAGCTGAGGTTGGTCGAAAAAAGAAAGTAGTTTTCAATGGTGTATTCTGCGGGCGTAGTTTAACTGTCTGAAAAATAGTTAAGTGTATTTGCTGAAAAGAGTATTATATCGATGTGTTATAAATTATACTGATAACTTTTTTAAAGCTATGAAAACTTTACTAACTTTGCGGCCGCAATTCAAGTGTGAATTAGGGCTTTAATGAGCACTTGTGGACAAGTAAAAATATTAAAGAAAAGAATACATTATGATTATTATTCCTGTTAAAGAAGGCGAAAGCATTGACAGAGCATTGAAGAAGTTCAAGCGCAAATTCGAGAAAACCGGTGTGATTAAAGAACTTCGCGAGCGTCAGGCATACATCAAGCCTTCTATACGTAACCGTACTGAGACTTTGCGTGCTGTATATCGTGAAAAAATGCGTCGCGAGAACGAAGAGGCTTAGTCAACAAAAATTGAGGCATGACCTCTTACAGGTAAGCCTCCTTTTTCTTCTTTACTTTTTTTCTTAAAATAATTGTGGTGTTTGTTTTTGAATTTCAAAAACAATGCTGCATTCTTTCCCGTATCTGGTATTTTCCGTGTTTTATTTTTCTTCTTTTTTTATATCTTGCTGAAATAATTTTGTATTTCGGGTCAGAGATTAATTTGAATGCTAGAACGGTTTGCTCAATATTTACACCTAGAAAAGCGGTATTCTTCCAATACAGTTGGAGCTTACATGCGAGATCTTAAGCAATTTCAAGATTTTCTACTTGAATGTCATGCAGGAGAGCTAAATAAAGCGGATGATGTGGATATACGTCAGTGGCTTGCTTATTTAGCGGAGTCGGGAGTTGCTCCAAGGAGTATTAATAGAAAACTTTCAGCAGTTAAGTCTTACTTTAAACTGATGAAGCGCGAAGGTTTTTTAGAGTTGAACCAGGCAGAACATATTCTGTTGGCAAAAACACCCAAAAGTTTACCTGTTTTTGTGCCAGAAAAAGATATGGCAGCTTTTTTCGAAAATCTCCCTGACCAGGAAACATATCAGGGAATTCGAGATAGGGCAATTGTAGAGCTTTTCTATTTTACAGGGGTTCGGGTCAGTGAACTGATTTCTTTGAAAATTTCAGATATCGACTGGAGCAGGAGAGAACTAAAAGTTGTTGGAAAACGGAAAAAACAGAGGAATATTCCAATGGTAAGCCATTTGGAAGAAACTCTATCTAAGTATTTGCGTATCAGAGATAACGTCTATCCTAGTCTTCAGTGCGATTTTCTTTTTTTAACATCAAAAGGCGTAAAAACTTATCGGCAATTCATTTATAAAATTGTAAAGAATTCTTTAAATTTGATTACGACCGTGACGCAAAAAAGTCCGCACGTGCTTAGGCATACTTTTGCAACACATATGCTAAATAACGGAGCAGACCTGAACGCGATCAAGGAACTATTAGGGCATAGCAACCTCTCTGCTACAGAAGTTTACACACACAATTCGGTCGAAACGTTGAAGAAAGTTTATAATCAAGCTCATCCACGAGCATAAACTTAAAAAGGAGGTTCATATGAACATTACAATCAATTCAATACGCTTCACAGCCCGTCCAGAGCTTGAAGAATTTATTAAGGAGAAAGTTGAGAAACTGTCACTATTTCAGGAGAAGATCCAGACGGCAGAAGTTTTCTTGCGCGTGGAAAATGTTCAGAATAAGGAAAATAAGATCGCGGAAATTAAGATAAAAGTTCCTGGTGAAGAGTTCTTTGCCGAGAAGCAGAGTGAGTCCTTCGAGAAGTCAACAGATATGGTGGTTGAGGCTCTTAGGCGACAGATAAGAAAACACAAAGGGAAATTGACCGAAAATTAATTCAAAAAAAAAGGCTTAGTTTTTTGTTGTGTAGGTTTTTTTACTCTACATTTGCACACCGATTTCGAGAGGGTTCTTTAATTTGTTTTGAACGAAGTTAACAAGCCGATGTAGCTCAGCTGGCTAGAGCAGCTGATTTGTAATCAGCAGGTCGTGGGTTCGAGTCCCTCCATCGGCTCTTTTTGTTAACAGGTGTGTGTAACGCCTTAATAGTTTCTGGGGAGATACCAAAGTGGCCAACTGGGGCAGACTGTAAATCTGCTGTCTTATGACTTCGTAGGTTCGAATCCTGCTCTCCCCACTAGTTCAATAACAGAATGATAGATTAAATTAATAATTGAATTCTAGATGATCTCTTTTATTCAATTCTTAACAATGCGGGAGTAGCTCAGTTGATAGAGCATCAGCCTTCCAAGCTGAGGGTCGCGAGTTTGAGTCTCGTCTCCCGCTCATTTTCTGGTAGTTAAGATGGTCAGCTTTCGCTCTGTCTTTAAAATTCCATGAAACAGTTCTATAAAACGTCTAGTGCCGATGTAGCTCAGGGGTAGAGCGTTTCCTTGGTAAGGAAGAGGTCACGAGTTCAAATCTCGTCATCGGCTCATAATAAAATTGAAAATAAGTAAAATTGATCCATAAATTCACTAATCTGAATTAAGCCATGGCTAAAGAGAAGTTTGAAAGGAACAAAGATCACGTAAACATCGGTACCATTGGTCACGTTGACCACGGTAAAACAACCTTGACTGCTGCTATCACAACAGTGCTTGCAAACAAAGGTCTTTCTGAATTGCGTTCGTTCGATTCTATCGACAATGCTCCTGAGGAAAAAGAACGCGGTATTACTATCAACACTTCGCACGTTGAATACCAAACTGCAAATCGTCACTACGCGCACGTTGACTGCCCTGGTCACGCCGATTACGTTAAGAACATGGTAACTGGTGCTGCTCAGATGGATGGTGCTATCCTTGTTGTTGCTGGTACTGATGGTCCTATGCCTCAGACTCGTGAGCACATCCTTTTGGCTCGTCAGGTAAACGTTCCTAAATTGGTTGTTTTTATCAACAAAGTTGATATGGTAGACGACGAAGAGCTACTTGACCTTGTTGAAATGGAAATTCAAGAGCTTCTTACGTTCTATGAGTTCGAAGAGGATACTCCAATCATCCGTGGCTCTGCACTTGGTGGTTTGAACGGAGATGCGAAATGGGAAGATACTATCATGGAGCTTATGGAAGCTGTTGATACATGGATTCCACTTCCTGAACGTGAGACTGAAAAAGATTTCTTGATGCCTGTTGAGGACGTATTCTCGATCACTGGTCGTGGTACTGTTGCAACTGGTCGTATTGAAACTGGTGTTATTCACACAGGTGACCCAGTAGATATCATCGGTGTAGGTGCAGAAGATATGACTTCTACTATTACTGGTGTTGAAATGTTCCGTAAGATTCTTGACGATGGTCAAGCTGGTGATAACGTAGGTCTTCTACTTCGTGGTATCGACAAGGCACAGATTAAGCGTGGTATGGTAATCGCTAAGCCAGGTTCGGTAACTCCTCACAAAAAATTCAAAGCAGAGGTTTACGTACTTAAAAAAGAAGAAGGTGGACGTCACACTCCATTCCACAACAACTACCGTCCTCAGTTCTACATGCGTACGCTTGACGTAACTGGTGAGATTCACTTAGGTGATGGTGTTGAAATGGTTATGCCTGGTGACAACATCTCTATCGAGGTAGAATTGATTACACCTGTAGCATTGAACCAAGGTCTTCGTTTCGCTATCCGCGAAGGTGGACGTACAGTAGGTGCAGGTCAGGTAACTGAAGTTCTTGACTAATTCGATTATCGAAATATATAAATTACAACGATTCGATGGCTGTGTGCTGTCGAATCTTGTGTAAAGGGGTATAGCTCAGTTGGTAGAGCACTGGTCTCCAAAACCAGGTGTCGCGAGTTCGAATCTTGCTGCCCCTGCAAAATTTCTGACGAAATGAAAAAGATGAAAGCATATTTCAACGACGTTTACTTAGAACTAACACAAAAAACGTCTTGGCCTACTTGGGGCGAGTTACAGAGTAGTGCCGTTATTACTATGGTAGCTTCTTTACTTATTGCTCTGGTTATTTATGGCATGGATAGTTTCTTTAAGTTTAGTATGACCAACGTTTACGGTCTTTTCTATTAATTAAACGGAAGGTTGTAAAATATCTGGAATCTTCGTTACGGATGATTCTGGAGCGGATTCCGTATGACATAAGGAATCATTATAGATACACTACAGATGGCTGAGGAAAAAGAAAAGAACAACGATAGCATTGAGGTAGGAGGACGTAAGTTACGGAAACTTACTTCAGAGCAGATTGAGCAGTTGAAGAAAGATGGTGCTTTAGTTCGAAAATCTTTAGATGAAGTAGACGAGCAAAAAGAGGAAGAGATAATTGAAACTCAACCTGCCGACACTTTCCGTAAATCTTGGTATGTGCTTAGAGCTATTGGAGGAAAGGAAAAAAAGGTAAAAGAATACATTGAGAACGAAATGGCCAATTCGGAGCTAGGAGATTATGTTTCTCAAGTACTTATACCAATGGAAAAAGTTGTTCAGCTTCGTAGTGGAAAAAAAATAAACAAGGAACGAAATTTCTTTCCTGGTTATATCCTTATTGAAGCGGCCTTAGTTGGAGAGACTGCACACACACTCCGTAACTTGACTAATGTAATAGGTTTCTTAGGTGACGAGAAAGGGGGCGAACCCGTTCCTTTGCGCGAGGCAGAAGTGAACCGAATCTTAGGAAAAGTGGACGAGTTGGCAGAATCATCCGGAGCTATTGATAATCCGTACAATGTTGGAGATTCGATTAAGGTTATTGACGGGCCTTTCAACAACTTTACAGGTATCATCGAAGAGGTGAATACGGAGAAGAAGAAGTTGAAGGTTACAGTTAAGATTTTTGGTCGAAAAACGCCTGTTGAATTAGGCTTCACACAAGTAGAAAAAGAATAAATAAAAATAATTGTGGCGCGGTAATGATTTTCGTAATGCTTCCAACTTTTAAAATCAATACCGTTAAGCAAGTAAACCCTTGAATTGTAAATAAAATGGCGAAAGAAGTTGCTGGATTAATTAAGTTGCAGATCAAAGGGGGTCAGGCAAATCCTTCTCCGCCAGTAGGTCCTGCTTTAGGTGCTAAGGGTGTAAACATAATGGAGTTTTGCAAACAGTTTAATGGCCGTAGCCAAGATAAGATGGGTAAAGTATTGCCTGTTATTATCACGGTTTATGCCGACAAATCGTTTGACTTCATTATCAAAACCCCACCTGCGGCTGTGCAGATTTTAGAGGCTGCCAAACTTAAGGGAGGTTCACCAGAACCAAACCGTAAGAAAGTTGGCAAAATCAATTGGGATCAGGTTAAAGCTATCGCTGAAGATAAAATGGCCGATCTTAATGCCTTTACAATCGAGTCAGCCATGAGTATGGTGGCAGGGACTGCTCGTAGTATGGGTGTAACTGTTGAAGGTGATAACCCATTGGAGAAAAACTAATAAAACTTGGGAGAATGGCAAAAGTGACAAAGAAAATGAAAGAGGCTTTGACGAAAATTGAGCCAGGCAAACTTTACTCGTTGGCCGAAGCTGCAAAGATCGTCAAGGAAGTTACCTTCACCAAGTTCGATGCTTCTATTGATGTTGATGTTCGTTTGGGAGTAGACCCACGTAAAGCTAACCAAATGGTTCGTGGCGTGGTTACATTGCCACACGGTACTGGGAAAGAACTAAAAGTTTTGGCTTTAGTTAGCCCAGACAAAGAAGAGGAAGCAAAAGCTGCTGGCGCCGATTACGTTGGTTTGGATGAGTATGTTGAGAAAATCAAAGGCGGTTGGACAGATATTGACGTTGTTATCACTATGCCTACTGTTATGGCAAAAGTTGGAGCACTAGGTCGTGTCTTAGGTCCTCGCGGTTTGATGCCAAACCCTAAAAGCGGCACCGTTACTATGAATATTGGTGAAGCGATCAAAGAGATAAAACTTGGTAAAATAGATTTCAAAGTAGATAAATTTGGTATTATCCATACTTCAATTGGTAAAGCCTCATTCTCTGCTGAAAAAATCGAAGAAAACGCTAAGGAATTTCTTAATACTGTAATTAAGCTTAAGCCTACAGCTGCGAAGGGTACTTATATCAAAAGTATTGCCCTTTCAAGCACTATGAGTCCTGGTGTGCGTATTGAGCCAAAATCCGTTGATTAATTTTAATTGTGAGGTAAGATGAAAAAAGAATTGAAAGCGCAAATTATCGAGCAGTTGACCTCTAAAATCAACGAAGCCAATCACGTATACATTACTGATATTGCAGACTTAGATGCTGAGGCTACTGCTGCGTTACGTCGTGAGTGTTTCAACAACGGTCTTAAGATCGAAGTTGTTAAAAACACGCTTCTGAAGAACGCTTTCGAGCGTGCAGAAGGTGACTATTCTGAACTTTATCCTGTCCTTAAAGGATCTACTTCAATCATTTATTCGGAGCATGGAAATATTCCTGCAAAAATGATTAAGCAGTTTCGCAAAGGAAACGAAAAGCCTGTTCTTAAAGCAGCTTTCGTAGAGGAAACAGTTTATTTGGGTGATGATCAAGTTGAAGCTCTGACTAAAATCAAGTCTAAAAACGAGCTTATTGCTGATGTTGTGGCATTGCTACAATCACCTGCTAAAAATGTTATCTCTTCTCTTCAGAGCGGAGGAAACACACTTACTGGCCTATTGAAGGCCCTTTCGGAAAAAGAATAAGAAAAAAACATAATATTTTAAAATCCAACAAAAATGGCAGATCTTAAAGCGTTTGCAGAGCAATTGGTAAATTTGACAGTTAAAGAGGTTAACGAATTAGCTGACATCTTGAAAGAAGAGTACGGTATCGAACCAGCTGCTGCTGCTGTTGCGGTTGCTGCTCCTGGTGCTGGTGGTGGTGAAGGTGATGCTGCTGCAGAAAAAACTGAATTCAATGTTGTATTGAAATCAGGTGGTAGCGCTAAACTTAAGGTAGTAAAAGCTGTTAAAGAGCTTACTGGTCTTGGTTTGAAAGAGGCTAAAGCTATCGTTGACGAGGCCCCTAAAGTGATCAAAGAAGGTGTACCTAAAGACGAAGCAGAAGCTTTGAAAGAGCAGCTTGAGAAAGAAGGCGCTGAGGTAGAAATCGAATAAAGTTGATAAATAATTTGCTTTATCAGGTTTAGACCCGTAATTTCGGGTCTAAGCCTTTTTGTCGTTTATACCGAAGTCCAATTAATCTTCCTTAGTCAATGTCAAATAACAGAATTAGCTTTGCTTCTACTAAGAATAATCTAGCTTATCCAGATTTCTTAGAGGTGCAATTAAAGTCGTTTAAAGATTTTTTCCAGCTCGAAACTACTCCGGAAAAAAGGAAAGAAGAAGGGCTTTTTAAGGTTTTTGCCGAAAACTTCCCGATCTCTGATACCCGCAATAACTTTGTCCTAGAATTTTTGGATTATTTCATTGATCCGCCTCGTTATTCGATTGATGAATGTATTGAAAGGGGACTGACATATAGCGTTCCTTTGAAAGCTAAACTGAAGCTTTACTGTACAGACCCCGAGCACGAAGATTTTGATACCGTGATTCAGGATGTGTATTTGGGAACAGTACCATACATGACACCAAGGGGAACTTTTGTTGTTAATGGTGCTGAAAGGGTTGTTGTTTCTCAGTTGCATAGATCTCCAGGTGTGTTTTTTGGTCAAAGTCTACATGCAAACGGAACGAAACTTTATTCTGCCCGGATTATCCCATTTAAAGGTTCTTGGATTGAATTTGCAACAGACATCAATAATGTCATGTTTGCCTATATCGATCGTAAGAAAAAGCTTCCTGTAACCACGCTGCTTCGCGCAATTGGTTATGAGAGTGATAAGGAAATCCTTGAGATTTTCAACTTGGCCGACGAAGTAAAAGTATCTAAGGCTGGTCTTAAACGTGTGGTAGGTCGTAAATTGGCTGCACGTGTACTTAAGTCATGGATTGAGGATTTCGTAGATGAAGACACGGGAGAAGTGGTTTCTATTGAAAGAAACGAAGTCATTATCGATCGTGAAACTGTTCTGGAAGACGAGCATATTGAGGATATCCTAGACTCAGGTTCAAAGACTATTCTTTTGCACAAAGAAAGTGCAAACCAGTCTGATTATGCAATTATTTATAACACGCTTCAAAAAGATCCATGTAATTCGGAAAAAGAAGCTGTTATTTACATATATCGACAATTGCGGAACTCGGAGCCGCCAGATGAGGCTACTGCCCGCGATGTGATCGAGAAATTATTCTTCTCTGACAAACGTTATGATTTAGGAGAAGTTGGACGTTATCGTATTAATAAAAAACTAGATCTTAATATTGAACCAGATATTAAGGTGTTGACTAAGGTAGATATTATTCACATTATTCAGTATCTGATCAAACTGATCAATTCAAAAACTGATGTGGATGATATTGACCACTTGAGTAACCGTCGTGTAAGAACCGTTGGAGAGCAGTTGTTCAACCAATTTGGTGTTGGTCTTGCACGTATGGCACGTACTATACGTGAGCGTATGAATGTTCGAGATAACGAGGTATTTACTCCGGTAGACCTGATCAACTCGAAAACCCTTTCTTCTGTGATTAACTCGTTCTTTGGAACAAACCAGTTATCACAGTTTATGGATCAGACAAACCCTCTGGGTGAGATGACTCACAAACGTCGTCTTTCTGCATTAGGGCCTGGTGGTCTTTCGCGTGAGCGTGCAGGTTTTGAGGTTCGTGACGTTCACTATACTCACTACGGACGCCTTTGTCCTATTGAAACTCCAGAGGGACCGAACATTGGTCTGATTTCGTCTTTATGTGTATATGCAAAGATTAATAATCTTGGATTTATTGAAACTCCTTATCGTAGAGTTGTCGAAGGAAAGGTTGATTATTCGCTAGATGCTGTTACTTATTTGAGTGCGGAGGAGGAAGAAGGTAAGACTATTGCGCAGGCCAATGCTCATGTGGGAGATGATGGTTACTTTGTAAACGAGCGTGTTAAATCACGTTTAGAAGGTGATTTCCCATTGGCAACAGGCGAGGAGGTAGACATGATGGATGTTGCTCCAAACCAGATCGCTTCTATCGCAGCTTCATTGATTCCTTTCTTGGAACATGATGATGCGAACCGTGCATTGATGGGATCGAACATGATGCGCCAGGCTGTTCCGTTGCTTCGTCCGTCTGCTCCGATTGTAGGAACAGGTATTGAAGGTATGGTTGCAAGGGATTCCCGAGTAATGGTAACTGCGGAAGGCGATGGTATTGTAGAGTATGTAGATGCTAATGAAATCGTTATTCGTTACAGTAGGACCGACGATGAAAAGTTTGTGAGTTTCGATGATGATAGAAAGAGATATCGTTTACCTAAGTTCCGTAAAACAAACCAAAATACTAGCTTGAACCTTACTCCACTTGTGAAAACAGGCGAAAAGGTTGAAGAGGGGCAAACTTTGACGGAAGGTTATGGAACTAATGAGGGAGAACTTGGTCTTGGTCGCAACCTGAAAGTGGCATTCATGCCTTGGAAGGGATATAACTTCGAGGATGCGATCGTAATCTCAGAAAAAGTTGTTCGTGAAGATATATTTACATCAATACATATTGATGAGTATGTCCTAGAGGTTCGTGATACAAAGCGTGGAGCTGAAGAATTGACAGCAGATATTCCAAACGTAAGTGAAGAGGCTACTAAGAATCTTGACGAGAATGGAATGATCCGTATTGGAGCAGATGTTAAACCTGGTGATATTCTTATTGGTAAGATTACGCCGAAGGGAGAGTCTGATCCATCTCCTGAAGAGAAACTTCTTCGTGCTATTTTCGGTGATAAAGCAGGTGATGTTAAAGATGCATCTTTAAAAGCACCACCATCTTTGAAAGGTGTTGTTATCGATAAGAAACTTTTCTCGCGTTCAATGAAGGATCGTAAACTTAAATCAGCAGATAAACCAATCATTGCGAAACTTGACAAAGAGTTCGAAATGAAAGCTGATGAGTTGCGTGCCCGTTTAATTGATAAATTGTTTGTATTAGTTAATGGTAAAACTTCTCAAGGAGTTAAAGACTATTTCAGTACAGAGTTAATAGCAAAAGGAGTAAAATTCACTCAGAAAGCTTTACAGGATATCGATTACCTTGAAGTGAATCCGAACAAATGGACGACTGACAAGAGTAAAAATGATATGATCCGTGATCTGCTTCACAATTTCATTATCAAGTATAAAGAAATTGAAAGTGATTTTAAACGGAAAAAATATAACGTCACAATAGGTGACGAGCTGCCTATTGGTATCATCCAGTTAGCGAAGGTTTATATTGCTAAGAAGCGTAAAATCCGCGTTGGAGATAAGATGGCAGGACGCCACGGAAACAAGGGTATTGTAGCGCGTATTGTTCGTGCAGAAGATATGCCTTTCCTTGATGATGGTACTCCTGTTGATATCGTTCTTAACCCGCTTGGTGTACCTTCAAGGATGAACTTGGGACAGATTTATGAAACTGTTTTAGGTTGGGCTGGTCTTAAATTAGGGATGAAGTTTGCCACTCCAATTTTTGATGGAGCATCCCTTGATCAGATTACAGACTATACGGATAAAGCAGGTATTCCTGCTTACGGTAGAACTTATCTATATGATGGTGGTACTGGGGAACGTTTTCACCAGCCTGCAACCGTTGGTGTGATCTATATGCTTAAGCTTGGTCACATGGTAGATGACAAGATGCACGCACGTTCTATTGGGCCATATTCTCTTATTACTCAGCAACCTCTTGGTGGTAAAGCACAGTTTGGTGGTCAGCGTTTTGGAGAGATGGAGGTTTGGGCACTTGAGGCTTTTGGAGCTGCTAATATTCTTCAAGAGATTCTTACAGTTAAGTCTGATGATGTTATTGGACGTGCTAAAGCCTATGAAGCAATTGTTAAGGGCGATCCAATGCCAACTCCTGGTATTCCGGAATCGCTTAACGTATTGCTGCACGAATTACGTGGCTTAGGTTTGAGCGTAAATCTTGTTTAAGAAACAGAAAGTATAACCAAAGTTCTCTATTAGATGGAGGACTTTGGATTTTGCTTTTTGCCCTCAAAGTTTTCTGATAAGTAATTAATAAATAACAACAATATGGCATTCAGAAGGGATAACAAAGTAAAGTCTAACTTTACGAAAATCTCTATTAGTCTGGCTTCTCCAGAGGAGATTTTGGAGCGTTCGCACGGAGAGGTTCTGAAACCTGAGACTATTAACTACCGCACATACAAACCTGAACGAGACGGTCTGTTCTGTGAAAGGATTTTCGGCCCAACCAAGGATTATGAATGCCACTGCGGTAAATACAAACGCATCCGTTATAAAGGAATTGTTTGCGACCGTTGTGGGGTTGAAGTGACAGAGAAGAAAGTTCGTCGTGAGCGCATGGGGCACATCCAACTTGTAGTGCCTGTAGCTCATATCTGGTATTTCCGATCGTTACCAAATAAAATTGGATATTTATTAGGACTTCCTACGAAGAAATTGGATTCTATCATTTATTACGAGCGCTATGTGGTTATCCAACCAGGTGCTGCTGGTGAAAATGGTGTTAAATATTTAGATTTCCTTTCAGAAGAAGATTATTTAAATATCCTTGAGACTCTTCCTAAAGATAACCAACTTTTGGAAGACGAGGATCCAAATAAATTTATTGCAAAAATGGGAGCCGAGGCTCTGAACGATTTGCTTTCGCGAATCGATCTTGAGTCATTAGCATACCAATTGCGCGATACTGCAAATAAAGAGTCATCACAGCAACGTAAAAACGAAGCGTTGAAGCGTCTTCAGGTTGTTAATGCTCTGAAAACATCTCAGAACATCAATAATCCTGAGTGGATGATTGTAAAAGTTGTTCCTGTTATTCCACCGGAATTAAGACCTCTTGTTCCTTTGGATGGCGGACGTTTCGCTACATCTGACTTGAATGATTTGTATCGCCGTGTTATCATTCGTAATAATCGTCTGAAGCGTCTTATCGAGATTAAGGCACCTGAGGTGATTTTGCGTAATGAGAAAAGGATGTTGCAGGAGGCTGTCGATTCGTTGTTTGATAACTCTCGTAAGTCAAACGCTGTAAAGACTGATGCTAACCGTCCATTAAAATCTTTGAGTGATAGCTTGAAGGGAAAGCAAGGACGTTTCCGTCAGAACCTTTTGGGTAAGCGTGTTGATTATTCAGCTCGTTCGGTAATTGTTGTAGGGCCAGAGATGCAGTTGCATGAGTGTGGTCTGCCTAAAGATATGGCCGCTGAGCTTTATAAACCGTTTATTATTCGTAAGCTGATTGAGCGCGGTATCGTTAAGACAGTTAAATCTGCGAAAAAAATTGTTGACCGTAGAGATCCTGTCGTTTGGGATATCTTGGAGAATGTACTAAAAGGACACCCAGTTCTCCTTAACCGTGCTCCTACGCTTCACCGTTTAGGTATTCAGGCGTTTCAGCCGAAGCTTATTGAAGGTAAAGCGATACAGTTACACCCGCTCGTGTGTACGGCCTTCAACGCCGACTTTGATGGTGACCAGATGGCGGTTCACTTGCCTTTGGGCAATGCTGCAATTTTGGAAGCACAGATGCTGATGTTGGCTTCTCACAATATTCTCAACCCAGCCAATGGTGCTCCTATTACTGTACCTTCTCAGGATATGGTATTGGGACTGTATTATATTTCAAAAGCTCGTGAATCTAGTCCAGAGCGTGTAGTTCGAGGAGAAGGTAGCGTATTCTATGGACCAGAGGAAGTAATTATTGCGCACAACGAAAATCAGGTAGATCTTCATGCTGTTATCAAGGTGAAGACAAAGGATATTGAGAATGGTGAGCTTGTTGTGAAATTAATTGAGACTACCGTTGGGCGTGTCTTATTTAATCAGGTTGTGCCTGAGAAAGCAGGCTTTATCAATGAAATCTTAACAAAGAAGTCTCTTCGAAATATTATTACCCACGTATTAAAAACTTGTGGTACTGCAAAAACTGCTAGGTTTTTGGATGATATCAAACATATGGGATATCAAATGGCATTCCGCGGAGGATTGTCGTTTAACTTGAGCGACGTTATTATTCCGAAAGAAAAATCGGAGTTAGTAGCTCAGGGATACCAAGAGGTTGCAGAAGTATCGGATAACTATAGCATGGGATTCATTACGAATAACGAACGCTATAATCAGGTAATTGACATCTGGACGCATACGAATGCCAAACTGACTCAGATTTTGATGAATCAGCTAAGCTCAGATAACAGTGGTTTCAACTCAGTATATATGATGTTGGACTCTGGAGCGAGGGGGTCTAAGGAGCAGATTCGTCAGCTTTCAGGTATGCGTGGTCTGATGGCCAAGCCACAGAAATCTGGATCGACAGGGTCTGAGATTATCGAAAACCCGATTCTTTCAAACTTTAAGGAAGGTCTATCAGTACTTGAGTACTTTATCTCCACTCACGGTGCTCGTAAAGGTTTGGCCGATACGGCTCTTAAAACTGCCGATGCAGGTTACTTGACACGTCGTCTTGTTGATGTTGCTCAGGATGTTATTGTGACACAGGTAGACTGTGGTACATTACGAGGTCTTGTAGCGTCAGCGATTAAGAAAGGTGATGAAGTTGTTGAGAGTTTAGGCGAGCGTATTCTTGGTCGTACTTCTGTGCACGACGTCTTCCACCCATCTACAGGTGAATTGATTATTAGAGCAGGAGACGAGTTTACTGATGAAATTGCGAACATCATTGAAGAATCTCCAATCGAGGAAGTTGAGATTCGTTCTGTATTGACCTGTGAATCACGCAAAGGTGTTTGTTCAAAATGTTATGGACGTAACCTTGCTACAGGCCGAATGGTTCAGAATGGTGAGGCTTGTGGTGTAATTGCGGCACAGTCGATTGGTGAGCCAGGTACTCAGCTTACGCTACGTACATTCCACGTCGGTGGTGTTGCTGGTGGTGTAGCAACGGAGTCTAGCTTGTTTGCCAAATATGATGGGCGTTTGGAAATTGATGAACTTCGTACAGTTCCATTTACAGATGAGGAAGGCAATTCTTACGATATTGTTATTAGCCGTTTGGCTGAGATGAAAATTGTCGACTCTAATACTGGAGCAATGCTTACAAATGCAATGATTCCTTATGGTGCTAAATTGTATGTTAAAAACAATATAGACGTAAAGAAGGGAGATTCAATTTGTGAGTGGGATCCATTTAACGCGACAATTGTAACAGAAGTAGGTGGTAAAGTTGAGTTCGAAAATGTAATTGACGGTATTACTTACAAGGAGGAGTCGGATGAACATACTGGTTTCCGTGAGAAAGTAATTATCGAATCGAAACAAAGAACGAAGGCTCCTGGTCTGCTTATTATCGGAGAGTCAGGTGAGGTGCTTAAGACATACAACTTACCAGTAGGTGCTCACCTTTCAGTAGAGGAAGGTGATTTAGTGAAGACTGGTCAGACGCTTGTAAAAATGCCGCGTAACGTAGGTAAGTCTGGCGATATCACTGGAGGTCTGCCTCGTGTGACAGAGTTGTTTGAGGCACGTAATCCATCGAACCCTGCGGTTGTTTCAGAAATAGACGGTGTTGTTCGACTTGGTAAAATCAAGCGTGGTAATCGTGAGGTTATTGTTACGTCGCGTACTGGAGAAGAGAAGAAATATTTGGTTTCGCTTTCTAAACAAATTCTTGTTCAAGAGAATGACCACGTGAAAGCTGGCACTCCACTTTCGGATGGTGCTATTACTCCTGCTGATATTCTAGCGATTAAAGGCCCTACTAAGGTTCAAGAATACATCGTGAATGAAATTCAGGAGGTATACCGTCTGCAAGGTGTAAAAATTAATGATAAGCACTTTGAAGTTATTGTGCGTCAGATGATGCGTAAGGTGCATATTGAAGAGCCAGGTGATACAAAATTCCTAGAGAAACAGATTGTTGACAAGTGGGATTTCATGGAAGAGAATGATAACTTATATGGAATGAAAGTTATTGTGGATCCAGGTGATTCTCAGACAATGAAAGCTGGTCAGATTGTGACAACACGTAAACTGCGCGACGAGAACTCGATGCTAAAGCGTAGAGATCTTAAACCAGTGGATGCACGTGATGCAGAACCTGCAACGTCTAGTCAGGTGCTACAAGGTATTACCCGTGCCGCACTTCAGACAGGAAGTTTCATTTCTGCTGCTTCGTTCCAGGAAACAACAAAAGTGCTTAATGAAGCTGCTATTCACGGTAAGATTGACGCACTAGAAGGATTGAAGGAAAACGTAATCGTAGGACACCTTATACCAGCGGGTACTGGTATGCGGGAATACGAGAAGATTGTTGTTGGTTCTCAAGAAGAATATGATAGTTTGTTGAGCGATCGCTAAACAATAGATATAAAAAAGAGAAGCTTATGCTTCTCTTTTTTTATGAAATTTCCTCAGGCAAAGAGTAGCAAGTATTGAGCAAGCCCTGCCAGACCTCCCAGAAAAGCTCCAATAAGAATTAGTTTGAGTTCGTCCTCTTGAAATACAGGGCGTAAAAAGTTCACAAATTCAACTTCAGTTAGTGCTATCATTTTTGAGGCAAGTAGCTTTTGTATTTGTAAAGCATCTTCTGCATATGAAAAAGCATCGCGGATAGCTACAGGTAGCTCTTCCATAAAGCGATAGTGAATGATATTTTTGATGATGTCGATTTTACGAATGCTTAAAACTTGTTCAATTATAGTACGGTAATTATTTATAATACTATCCACCACTGTATCTACCTGTTTCTTTATAATAGAGCTTATAGCGTTAGGTTTTGGTCCCCGTATGAGGTAATCAAACAGCATATCTATAGTGAGGATACGTTTAGATATAGTTTCGGCATATTTTATAGAGACTTCATTTTGCCGCTTTACAAATAACCCTTGAAATTCGGCCCATAGAACCTTACGGGCTTTTATAGGGTTGAATATTAGGAAAATGGCAAAGTAATTGGTGAAGTAGCCTACAAAAATACCTGCAACAGGAAGTGCCCACCAAGGATTATAGAAGTAAAACACTGTCATTTGCAATAGACCAAATAAGAAGCCGAAATAGAAACCAGATCGTTCAATAAACCGGAATTCTTTTTTCCCTACACTGTAGAAAATTTGATTGATCAACTTTTTGTCTTCTAAAAGCTTTTCTTTAGCTAAGGCTTTTAGATCCAATAAGTCTGCGATTGAGGATTTTATATTGGACATCATCTCGCTGATCATTTCAGGGAGATGGTTGGCTGCATTCTGGTATATTTTATCACGAGCTGCATAAGGGAGTGCATGCCAGAGAGAAGGGAGGGGGGCTTGTGCATCTATAACTTCATCTATGAGCTGCTGAGCAATTCTTTTCATGGAGGAATCCATTTCCTTGGCAAGTTTATGAGGGTTGAGAGTGCTGAAAATCTCTTCTATATCAACAAGCTTTTCAGTCATCAGTTCCACAGATAAATCCGCCATTTTTGTTGCCTTAGAGGGGATTATTCCTTGCCAGCCAATAGGGCCGATACCTTTGTATTCTAAGGGATAGAAAGTCATTTTAAGAGCAAGGATATTGGTGATGTACCCTACTAGTCCGCTGACAATGGGAATGGTGAGAATTGGAAGGTGATCAAGTGACCAATCTAACCATTGATTATAGCTAAGCCATATTATTGAAAGAAGGTTAGAAAGCATTCTTATTTGTTTGGAAAAAGTTGGATTTGTAAATTACAGAAAATAGTTCCTGTTCTAGTAAATGTAACACAAATTCTGGAATAATAGTCTGTAGTGCAGGAGGTAACTTAGATGCCCATTGGTAAAGAAAGAAAAAGCCCGATATGGTATTGAGTAGCATATCGGGCTGGAATATTTTAGAGGGAATTATCGTTCCCTGACAACGCGGAAACCATAGTTCCAGTTAGAAAACTCAGGATAAGGGCCATCGCGTCCCGTTGTTGTGGCCATGTCGCTGACGTAGTACCAGCTACCGCCGCGGATTACTCGGAACTGACCGTTTTTAGGTCCTTTGGGATTCACTTTAGGACTTTTTTTGTAGTAGTGCATATCAAAATAGTCCAAGCACCATTCCCAAGCATTCCCGTTCAAATCGTGTATGCCAAGTTCATTGGCTTTAAGTGTTCCGACAGGCATTGTTCCCCGTTCGTAAGTAGTTTCGTCGAACCATGCTACTTCACTTAGGTTGTTGCTTCCGGAGTAACTGTATCCTTTGCTTTTTGAGCCACCTTTGGCGACGTATTCCCATTCAGCCTCGGTAGGAAGTCTGTATTTTTTTCCTGTTTTTTTAGAAAGCCATTTGCAGTAGGCACTGGCATCGAACCAGTTAATTTTTACTACCGGATGGCGATCTTTCCATACCCATTTTTTGATTTCGTAATGTTCTTCGTACCAATCTGGCTCTGACGGAGCAGAAGGAAAACGATAGTTGGCTTCTTTACAAAACTGACGATACTGTTCGACAGTTATTTCATATTTTCCGATATAAAAATCGGACAAAGTTACTTTGTGTTCGGGAGCTTCATCGGGGCCAGCTTTGCTGTTTCCCATGGTAAAAGTACCTCCTTTGACAAATACCATTTCGGGCAGGTATGCTTGAGCCTGAACGAAGAAAGCGGTGAACATAGACAGTACCAACAGCCCATGTTTTCGTGTGCTTCTCATAAATTATCCCTGTCTTTTAATTGAACGGTTATACGAGCTATATTCTCCACTAAATTAATGCCATTTTTCCAATAAAAGAAAAGAGCACGGCTATATTTTGACCGTGCTCCATTACTTGTTTGATTTTTGTTGCAAATTGATATTATTTAAAGGTCATGAGCTGCTTTATTATTGTTTTGTAAAACAGTTTTATAGCTATGTTTTGTCGGGTTGAAAAGCTATTCGGATTTGCTTTCAGTTTCCTCATCGATATGTTGAAAAACGATCGCCGTTCGGTTTACATTATAGATTTTTAGCCGTGGGGTACCGTTGTTATCGGTGAAGGTTTCGTAAGTGATTTTATCGTCGAAGCGATTGAAACCACCATATTTTGCAGCGTCCGAGTTGAGAAGAACATTGTATTTTCCTTCTTTAGGTACAATGAACTCATAGTCGGTTGCTGATTTGTTGAGGTGCCAGTTAAACAAGAAAATGAGACCTGCACGTTCGAAAACGATAGTTTTGTGCCAGTCGTCGTGCCAAAGTTGGATAGGGAAGTTTGCGTTCATCACTTGATATTCGCGTACTAATTTTATCATGGCTTTGTCCCAGTCGGCTAGGTGATGATAACGAAGATTTTGGTCTTCTGTTAACGACCACTGACGGCGTGCGTAGTGGAAGCTCCAGTTATTGCCTTCGCGAGGAAAGTCAATCCATTCGGGATGACCAAACTCGTTGCCCATGAAGTTGAGGTAAGCATTCCCTCCTAATGTTATGGTAATGAACCGAATCATTTTGTGCATGGCAATTCCTCTATCGATGACCATGCTTTGTGAATCTTTGTTCATATGCCAGTACATTTCCTGATCCATCAAGTGGAAGGCTATCGTTTTATCGCCAACAAGAGCTTGGTCGTGCGATTCTGCATATGCAATGGTTTTGTCGAAGAATTTTCTATTGAGCATGACATCCCAGACATGGTGGGCGTTCCATTCTTCGTCTTTGGTTTCTTTTAGGTATTTAATCCAGAAATCGGGAAGCCCCATGGCTAGTCGGTAATCGAAGCCCATTCCACCGTCCTCGATCGGTTCAGAAAGTCCGGGCATACCGCTGACATCCTCAGCTATAGAGACAGCATGTGGATTTATTTCGTGAATGAGCGTGTTAGCCAATTGAAGGTACATAACAGCATCGAATTCAACACCATCTGTAAAGTAGCCGTGCTGACTGCCAAAGTCAACTCCAAAACCGTGATGGAAGTACATCATTGAGGTTACGCCATCGAAACGGAAGCCATCTACGTGGAATTCTTCCATCCAATAGCGGATGTTCGATAGAAGGAACTGCTGAACTTCGTGTTTGCCGTAGTCGAAAAGTTTGGAATCCCAAGCTGGATGGTCTCCTCTTTCTCCTTGATGAGAATATTGTCCGCCAGATCCGTCGAAATTGTTGAGTCCCTCTTGAGTATTCTTAACGGTGTGTGAATGAACAATGTCCATTATGAAAGCCAATCCCATTTTATGAGCTGTCTTTATCAAGTATTTAAGGTCGTCTGGGGAGCCGAAACGAGAAGATGGGGCAAAAAAGTTGGATACATGATAGCCGAAACTACCGTAGTATGGGTGTTCGGCAACAGCCATCATTTGGATGGTGTTGTAGCCAGCATCTTTGATACGTGGTAGGACAACGTCTGCAAATTCGCGATATGTGCCAATCCCATACTTTTCTGTGGCCATTCCTGTGTGAGCTTCATAGATGAGAAGTTCACCAATATCTTTTATCGAAAAGTTGTCGCCGCGCCAAGAAAAGGCTCTGGCAGGTTTGTAGAAAACGCCAGAGAAATTTTTTGTTTGGTCGTCTTGAAAGGTTGCTTTAATGAAGGCAGGCATGCGCTCTATCCAGCCATTGGCAGCATGTACGAGCACTTTTAGTTTAGATCCGTTGGTAAGTTTGTCTTCGTATTCTTTTTTCGGAAGGAAAATTTCCCAGATGCCGCGGTCTTCGTCCTTTGCAAGTGGGTGAGACGTTCTGTTCCATTCGTTGAAATCACCAATAAGGTAAAGTTCATAGGCAGCAGGTGCCCATTCGCGGTAATACCACCCTTTTTTTCTGCTGTCGTAAGTAAATCCCAGAAAGTTGTGGAGGTCGGCAAATTTGCTCAGGCTTCCAAATTCCCTCACAATTTCGTCGTAACGATAAGCAAAGCGATCGTAACGACCTTGAACAGCTTCTGCTACGGGTTCTAGCCAAGGATCGTTTTCGACAAGTTTAATACGGGTCTTTGTGTGTTGTTCCATATTGGATATTATTGGTTTAGAGGTTGAAAGAGTTGGATATCAGACTGGGCCACCATCGGGCAATGGGAAATCTGGTCAACAACAAAGGAAGCCAGTAGGACGATATCGCTGCTACCACAATGTTACAGATTTTTCTTAAAAAACATATATAGATTGTTTAAAAACAACCAAGAGTATTTTGACATATGTTTAGAAAGTTATTGTTTTTGAGAGAAGCTTATTTTTTCTGGAATAGTTCTATTGGGTTAAGATAGAACATTTTCTTCCACCCTTGAGGTGCCGAGTCGATTCGCCAAGGGTAGGGGAAAACGGTTACTACCGAATAGTGTAGGTGAGGGGCTTTCCCTTTTGCATTGCCACTATCGCCAACTGTTCCGAGCTTTTTGTTTTTTGAAGCTGGAGAGAAACTTTTGCAAGTTATTTCTTCGAGGTGGGCGAAATAATGAAACCTCCATTTTGGGCCAAGTAGTAGAACTGCGTTGCCTCCATATTTTAGTTCTCCTGCGTAGAGAACAATACCATAAGTTGGAGCTATTACTGGCCTGCCTTTGGGTGCAAAAATGTCTATCCCTTTGTGTGTAACGGATTTTCCCCAAGGGTAATACCAGAAAGTTTTAGGGTTCCAGTCTTTTGATGTTGCTTTTTCAACTGGTATCGATAGGTTTTCGGGAAGAAAAAAACCTAGTAGTATTAGGGTAAGTGTGATGATGAATATCCTTTTTGTTGTTTTCATGTATTTTAGTTTTTATTGGAAAATGTGAAAGCAAACAGTTGTAAATGTAGTTAAAAGTCGATTGGTTGTATTTAGTTTGTGTAGTGTTGAATATCATGATATTAACTTAATGAAAGAAAAATGAAAATAAGATTTGTAGTTCTTCTGATAGCGTTGGTTCTGAATTCAGTGAGTGTTTTTTCGCAGGCAAAACGTATTGTATCGCTTGCTCCGTCGTTGACCAAGCAGCTTTATTTGCTGGGTGTTGAGAATAAAATAGTTGGGTGTACGAGTTATTGTGAGGAGGCGAAAAAGGAAGGGAAGCCTGTTGTTGCTTCTGCTATTGATGTGAATGTGGAGAAGGTTTTGACCTTGAAGCCCGATCTTGTAATTACTTCTTCGTTGACGAAGCCAAGTACGATTAACACATTGGAAAAGCTTGGGATTAAAGTTGCTGTTTATCCTTATCCAAAATCGTTTGACGATATGAATCGGCAGTTTTTTGAAATAGCAGGTCTTGTTGGAGAGGACGCAAAAGGAAAGAAGGTAGTTGCAGAACAAAAAAAGCGCTTGGAGAAAGCTTTGCTGGCTATTCCAAAAGGGAAGCGAAAGAAAATGTTTATGCAGATTGGGGCAAAGCCATTGTTTACTGTTGTGCCGAACACTTTTATGCAGGATTATATTGATTTAACTGGGGGCGAGAATGTTGCCAGTCATCTGAAAATTGGGTCGATTTCGCGTGAGGCGGTTTTGCTGAGTAATCCTGATGTGATTTTTATTGTGACAATGGGTGTTGTAGGAGAGGAAGAGAAGAAACGTTGGGGAACTTATGGGCAGTTGAGCGCAGTGAAGAACAAGAAAATATTCATTATTGATTCTACTGTTGCAAGTACGCCTACTCCGAAGAATTTTGTTGATACTGTTATTGAAATGGTTAGGTTGCTGTATTCGTAGGTGAGTTGTTAGTTATTGGTCAATGGATGATTGGTTGGTGGTTTTCTCTGGATATCGGTTTGTTTTTGGCGTTTTGGAAAGAGATAGTGTTGTAAAATAGCCGTGACTGTAGCGTAAAGCCCGGAGGCCTGCGTGCCTGTGAAACACGGTGCGACAGCTATGGAGCGTGAGCGGAATAGACTGCCGCGCCGATGTTGAACGGTACACAGGGTGAGGACTTGTAGCGGAAGGCGCGACTATCGATGTGGACAGTTACCCACGTTTTGCTCCTAAAAAATAAAAAAATGGGAGTGAAACTTTGGCTAACGGAATAGCCGTTTCATTGTCAGTTTGAACAAAAGAAAATTCAGTACAATGACCGATAACAGGCCGATGCCCCATGTGTTTATAAAAGAGCTGTTGGCAATGTGAGCTGAGGTTTCGTAGACCCAAAATGCTGGAAAAATAGCAAAAATATAGCGCAGGCTTCCGTCTATAAACTGGGCGATTACAGGCAGTAGAATGCTCATGTTGGCGAATTTCATGATGGTGACGCCTTCTATTTTGTTTTTGGCCAAGAGCAGAGTGCAGAAAACAATGGTTGGGGATACCGAAACGCAGAGCAGTGCTAAGGCGAGGGATTCTGACCATTGAAAAACGAGCTTTCCGTTGTATTGAAGCAGAAAAGTGGCATTTATCCAACCAAAAATGATGATGAAAAGTAAGCGGCCAAAAAGGTAGCTTTGGTTGCTTAGAGGGCTTACGCGTATTGCTGTCAGTACATTCTGATCCTGTTCGTCGAGCATCATGAACGAAATGACGAAAGCGGGAAAAGCGGCGGTGAGGATTGCAAAACCTGTTATGAGAAGAGGCGAGAATTCTTCTACGGGAGGATATAGCTGTTCGACGAATGGTATGCCAAAACGGATGACAAATAGCATTAGTACGGGCAAACACATTAGTATCAGTAGTGTTGGGTCGCGACGTGTGTTTTTGAGGTCGTTGATGAAGAGTGTTGCGAACTTATTCATGACGGTTTGTGTTTAGGATGTATTTGAAATACCATTTATGGGCAATTTGATATGCTAAATAATTCCATATCAATAAATAGGTGATGGCATAGATGATCTGCCAGTTATCGATTGCAGAAATGCCAGCTTCGAAAAGAATTAGGCAGGCTTGTGTTGGAATTAGATAGAAAAGTAGCGAGTCTGTAATTTCCCAGAAGTTTAGAAATGGCAGACATGTCGGGAATAGGACAATGGGTATTGCGACCATGAACTGGTTGAAGTTGTTTACCCTTGCTATGCTTGCCAACCCAATGAAAACGAACAATGAGGAGGAGAGAATGACGGCTAGAAAGAAATAGAAGAAGTTTATGTTTTCTGGTTGTGCGAATATGAGCATTGTGCTGCTACAGAGAAGGGCAAGTGTGGTGAATGCTGCGTTGCGTGCCCAGATGTATTGGCTGGTTTTGCGGGGAGTGACCGCGAATGCTTTTAGGGTTTCTTTTTCTTTCTCGAAGAGTATCATTACTGCAACGAAAAGGTATCCGTACATTACCGGGTCTGAAAATATTAAGCTTACTACCAGTTTGTTTGCTCCTGAGGTGTCGATGAATGCTAGCAGTACGCAATAAATGGTTGTTATTATTGCTGCGATTGTGAGGATATTGTAGCGTGCGATTAGTTTGAAATCCCAAGCTACGTTTTTTATGAATTTATTCATTGGTAAGTAGGGGTTCTAATATGGTTGAAACTATTCAGTCTGTTATTGTGTTGGATATTAGCACGTTGATTTTTTTAATAAATAGCATGTGTGCTTAGTTTCTGACCTGTTATTTTTATGAAAACATCATCGAGAGTGGCTTCTTGCGAATGGATCGAAATGATTGGGTATTGGCTGATTATGTTCTGAAATTTGTTATTGCCTGATAGGTGTGTTAGTTCGAATTCTTCTGTGCGGACTTCGTGGTTTTGGTATTCTACTTTTACTGTTGGTTTGCCGTGTTTTTGCTTAAGATTCTTGGGGGAATCGCAGGCTGCTATTTGGCCGCCTGAAATAAAAGCTACGCGGTCGCAAAGTTCGTCGGCATCGTGCATGTTGTGTGTGGTGATGAAGATGGTTTTTCCTTTTGATTTTAGGTCGAGTATGATGTTTTTCAGCTTGCGTGCATTAACTGGGTCGAGGCCAGATGTGGGTTCGTCGAGAAAAAGAATTTCTGGGTTATGGAGCAGTGCTCTTGCAAAATTGAGCCTCATTTTCATGCCTTTGCTGTAGTCTTCGGTTTTCTTTTGGGCAGCATCGGAGAGTCCAACCATTTCGAGGAGCTGTTCGGGTGGTGTGCACTTTACATCGTAGAACGATGAGAACAGTTGTAGGTTTTCTAGTCCTGTTAGCTTAGGGTAATGGTTTGGTAGCTCGAAACCTACGCCAACTTTGTTGTAGAACTGGTTGTTCCACGAGCTGAGGCTTTTTCCCATGAATTCGATGTGACCGCCGTAGCCAGACAGAAGGCGAATTAATAGTTGTTGTGTTGTGCTTTTTCCTGCTCCGCTTGGACCTAGAAAACCATAGATTTCGCCTTGGGCAATGGAGAAACTGATGCCTTTGATCGTATCTGTTTGGTTTTTGGGGTATCTAAACGTTAGATTTTCTACTTCAATCATCTTTTTATTGTTTTTTGAGTTCTATACCACTTCTTAGAATCTCGGTTACCTGAGTTATTATTCGTTCCAGTTCTGATGCTGGCAGGTCGAGGACAGGCTTGTTGTTATTGATGTTTTCTTGAAAGTTGATTTTATACTTCTCTGAAATGTACTCGTATAGCCATAGTTGAGTGTTGAAAATATGGTGTGCAAGGAGTTCTGTGTCAAAAACTTTGAGCTGTTCTGCAAAATGTGGGAGTTCGATTATTGATTTTGTTTTTGTGACGATCCCGTTGTAAAGCTCTTTGATAATGTGAGATACTTCTTTGTTGTTTTTCTCCTGCATAATTCGATAGAGAAAA
Source organism: Bacteroidales bacterium (assembly GCA_965230435.1). Classification (GTDB taxonomy): domain Bacteria; phylum Bacteroidota; class Bacteroidia; order Bacteroidales; family JBDKHP01; genus JBDKHP01. Next base: position 2,515,424 of record CBDDLB010000006.1, on the reverse strand, counting down.
GCTGCAACTGTTGGTTGTTGCAGATCGAATTGGACTTTGGCCATGAAGTTTTGTTGTAAAAGGCCGAAGAAATCGTTGCGCTGAGTATCAATCAGGGAGTTGAGATTTTTTAGGCGTCTGTCTGTTGCATCTGAAATGAGATATGCAAATAGGTCTTTTTTCCCTTTGAAATAGCGATAGAAAGACCCTTTGGCTAATCCTAATTGTTTGATGATGTCTGACAATGAAGCTGCGTTGTAGCCTTTTTGAGAGAACTCCCGATAGGCTGTTTGTAATATTTCTTCTTGTCTGTTCTTGTCTAGATTGTTAAATGTTTGTGTTGCCATAATTTTCAAAGCGACCGTTTAGTCGCAAAGGTATGATAAAAAAGCGACCTACTGGTCGCTTTGTGAAAAATATTATTAGAATAACTCAATTGGAATTGCTATGTTTTTGTTTGTGAGTTTGTTATGGTTTTGTGAGTGTTATGCTTTTCGCTCCGTAGTCGATAACTGCTCCATGTTCCATAAGGAAATCGCTACCGAGTAGTCCCCAGATGCGCTTCCCGATGATGGTTTCGTACATTTGGTTAACAGCTTCGAGAGATGTGAAACCAACGGGCATGTCTTTGTGTTCAATTTCTCCTAAGCGGAACGACTTTATGAAACCGAAACCTATTTCTAGTTCAGCATTTACGCTCATGGACTGAATGGAGTCGTCGTTTTTGCTGAGCTCTATGTGTTTTTTGGAAAGTGAAGGGTCTAGTACTGTTTTCGATGCCCCAGTATCGACTACTAACTCTATTTCCTCACTGTCGAGATGGGCTTTAATGAATAAGTGATAACCAGGTAGGGCTTTGCTTAGTGTTGCATAATCTTTTGTTTCTGTACTGGTGTCTGATTCTTCTTCGGAAACAGGAACTGGCATTTCATTGATTTCTACTATTTCTATATCTATGCTGAATTTATCCATGGGAATGTTTTTTCGATTTTTAAGCACCTGCTTAAGTTAACGAAATGGGTTTTATGCAGAAACTGTTCCTTAAGCTGTGGAAACAAAAAAGGCTGCCATAGCGACAGCCTTTTGAAAGTGAAAGTTCTTATTTGTTTATTTTTGAGACAGTTCGTCATAAACACTCATTACGTTTTTCACAGCTTTTGCAGAAGCATCAAGCAGTGCTCTTTCGTCTTCATTTAGATCTACTTCAACAATTTTTTCGATACCGTTTTTGCCAAGAACAACCGGTACGCCAAGGTAGATTTCTTTCATTCCGTATTCTCCGTCCAACCAAGTACAAACAGGGAGCGTTCTTTTCTGGTCAAGAGCAATAGCTTCTACCATTTGAGCAGCTGCAGCTCCAGGAGCATACCATGCAGATGTGCCCATGAGTTTTACTAACTCGCCACCGCCGTATTTAGCGCGCTCTGCGACTGCGTCAAGAGTCTCTTGGTCTAAAAGTTCCTGAACAGGTATACCGCTTACGGTTGTATAGCGTGGAAGTGGCACCATAGTATCGCCGTGGCCGCCTAGAAGCAATGCTTGGATGTCTTTTGGCGAGCAGTCAAGTTTTTCTGCAAGGAAAGCACGGTAGCGTGCTGTGTCTAAGATTCCAGCCATTCCGAAGACTTTCTGCGACGGTTTACCCGATGTTTTGTAAGCCGCATAAGTCATAACATCAAGTGGGTTCGATACAACAATGATGATAGCTTCAGGAGAATGCTCCATTGCTTTTTCGGTAACACTGCTTACGATACCTGCATTTGTTTGAATAAGGTCATCGCGGCTCATTCCCGGTTTGCGGGGTAGGCCAGATGTAATTACAATTATATCGGAGCCTGCAGTAGCAGTATAGTCATTGGTAACTCCTTTAACTCGAGTGTCGAAGCCGTGAATTGATGAGGTTTGCCAAATATCTAAGGCTTTGCCTTCGGCTACACCTTCTTTTATGTCCACTAGAATAACTTCATCTGCAAAATCGCGACGGGCAACAACTTCTGCGCAAGTTGCACCTACATTTCCGGCACCTACAACGGTTACTTTCATAAGTTCAATTTGTTTTTGACCATTATGAGGGAATGGGGTTTATTCGTTTTTTGAATAATAATATTTCCTCATAATGAAGTAGTTACTATTTATTATTGGGTTAAGATGGTTAGTTCCCTGTAAAAGCTACACTAAGGTATAGCAATTTGATAAAATCCCAAATATGTTTTCAGTGAGAGACTTCAGGTAGGTGGCGAAAAAAATATTCAATTTTTTAAAAATGAAATTTGGTGGAAAAAAAATAAACTCTACCTTTGCATCGCTTTTCGCAAAAGGGCGATTAGCTCAGGTGGTTTAGAGCGCTACGTTGACATCGTAGAGGTCACAAGTTCGAGTCTTGTATCGCCCACAAAAGTGTTTACTCGGACTTACCACAAAAGGGGTGATTAGCTCAGTTGGTTCAGAGCACCTGCCTTACAAGCAGGGGGTCGCTGGTTCGAATCCAGCATTACCCACCAAGATTACAAGCAGAACAGAGGGTGATTAGCTCAGTTGGTTCAGAGCACCTGCCTTACAAGCAGGGGGTCGCTGGTTCGAATCCAGCATTACCCACCAAGATTACAAGCAGAACAGAGGGTGATTAGCTCAGTTGGTTCAGAGCACCTGCCTTACAAGCAGGGGGTCGCTGGTTCGAATCCAGCATTACCCACCAAAGATTACAAGCAGAACAGAGGGTGATTAGCTCAGTTGGTTCAGAGCACCTGCCTTACAAGCAGGGGGTCGCTGGTTCGAATCCAGCATTACCCACCAAAGATTACAAGCAGAACAGAGGGTGATTAGCTCAGTTGGTTCAGAGCACCTGCCTTACAAGCAGGGGGTCGCTGGTTCGAATCCAGCATTACCCACCAAGAGATTACAAACAGAACAGAGGGTGATTAGCTCAGTTGGTTCAGAGCACCTGCCTTACAAGCAGGGGGTCGCTGGTTCGAATCCAGCATTACCCACATTAAAGAAAAGCTTTCCATATTTGGATGGCTTTTTTTGTTTTTGGCGGGGAAATTGATATTGTAATTTTGAGCAGACAGTTAAAAATCTATACTTATGAAAGCCGCCATATTTGTACTTCTGATTTTCTTTTCGTTAAGTACTTTCGCACAGGTGCAATTGAAGTCTCAGTTGTTGAGTTATTCCTATTATCTTGATAATCCTCCTGAATACAAGGTTTTTGGTGAACAAAGCGATATGCTTAAACAGGAATATGGTGCCGAATTTTTATCTGTTGGGGCGCGCTATGTTCAGGTTTATAATTATGCTTCGTATTATCTGTGGTTTTTTCAGTTTTATGCTTCGGAATTTTCTGATCTGAAAGATTATCAAGGGTATTTTGATAGACGGGATAAGGAAAGGATGTTTCGTTATATTCAGTCGAATAAACGAAAGATCGAAGAGATACTGGCTCGTCAGTCATTGTCTAAGACTGGTTCGAACTAGTGTTTGGTTGATGGTTGTTGGAAAATGGCCGTAGGTAGATTTTCTGTCTATAGAATAGGTTTTAGCTATCATTCAAAAGATCCAAAAATGCTGATGTTTTGAATGATGAGGATGTCTTTCCATTAGTTTTTTTGTTCATCCTAGGTGCATTTATATTGAGAAGAAGATGTTCGTTGAATTTCAATTTTGAAATTCCGCATTGGTTTCAGAGTGCGCAATATGTATTGCTTTTGTTGACGTAAGTTTTTTTCTCTTGTTGTTTTTTTATGTTCTTTTACTGTCGCCGATAAAAGAACATGTGAATGGAGAATTTGGAAAGTTATTTTGCGAAATACCGAAGGAATATTGTTGGTATTGACTCTACATTTGAATCGCCTTTTGGACTTCAAAAGCTAATTTATGCAGATTGGATAGCTAGCGGTAGGATGTACAAGCCGATAGAAGAAAAGATGTGTGAGCTTTTCGGGCCCTTAGTGGGGAATACGCACTCAGAGGCTAGCGAGACGGGTACTTCGATGACTCACGCCTATCATTTAGCGCAGAAAATCATCAAGAAGCATGTGAATGCTGGTGCTGATGATGTTATTATTACTGCCGGAACTGGGATGACGGATGTTGTCAATAAGCTTCAAAGGATGATAGGGCTTAAAGTGCCGTTTTTTTTGTCTGCACCCAAGGGGAACTTTTCGCAGGGGGAAAGGGCGGTGTTTGATAAAGTACTTCCACCTAATCGACGTCCTGTCGTGTTTGTAACGCATTTGGAACATCATTCAAATCATACTTCATGGATCGAAACGATTGCTGATGTTGTTGTGCTGGAGCCTAATTCTGACTTGTTGGTGAATTCGGATGAATTGCGCCGTCAGTTGGAAGTGTATAAAGAACGTCCATTGAAGATTGGAGCATTTTCCGCTTGCTCTAATGTTACGGGTGTGAAACCGCAGTATTATGAGCTCGCCAAAATTATGCACCAGCATGGTGGATATGCTTTTATTGACTTTGCTGCGTCTGCGCCTTATGTTTCTATAGATATGCATCCTGCCGATGAAGAGGAACGTTTGGATGCTGTAATGTTTTCCCCTCATAAATTTTTAGGTGGGCCAGGGAGTTCAGGGGTTTTGGTTTTTAATAAAGAACTATATAATTGCTCAGTACCAGATACTCCTGGTGGTGGCACTGTGAACTGGACAGACCGTTGGAATCATTACAGTTACATTGATGATATTGAAGCGCGTGAAGATGGTGGTACTCCAGGATTTTTGCAGGCGATAAGGGCTGCTCTTGTGGTGTGTCTTAAGGAAGAGATGGGTTGCGAAAATATCCGTTTGCGTGAGGAGCAGTTGTTGAAAATTGCTTTCGATCGTTTGCGGGATATAAAAGGGCTTCATATACTAGCAGAGAATGTGAGGGATAGAATCGGGGTGGTTTCGTTTTATATCGAAAATGTTCATCACAACTTGGTGGTTCGCTTGTTGAATGATAGATACGGTATACAGGTGCGGGGAGGCTGCTCGTGTGCAGGTACGTACGGGCATTACCTTTTGAATGTTGACGAGGAGACCTCAAAGAGTATTACTTCGCAAATAGATAGTGGCGACCTTTCCCTTAAGCCAGGGTGGGTAAGGTTGTCGTTGCATCCTACGATGACTAATGCCGAGTTGCATTTTATAATAGATGCATTAAAAGAAATAGCAGAGAATGTGAAGGAATGGTCGGAAAAATATTTCCACTCTAAAAAGACAAATGAATATTTTCATAGGGATTTCCCTAGAAAAAGCGAAAGGGATTTTTATCATTTCTTTATGATGGATCATGATTGAGCATGAGATTGGAATTTTGTTTCTTGTTGTACTTTTTGTAAGATTGGTTGCTGGAGGGTGACTTTAGCATAGAAGAGACAAAACTTAGATATTGGAATAGTTTGTAATGGCCTTCTGTTTAAAACAGGGGGCTTTTTTGTTGTCTGAATTTAGCTTTAAGACAAAATGACATGAGAAGATAAGTGATAGGTGACATTATGACGCTTTTTGATTTGGTTTTATGACAGAAATGATAAGAAAATCGCTTGGCACATGAATTGAAAAAGTACTTTCGAAAACAAAACAAACGAAAACTAAGCGAATTATTAACCAATTTCAATTTAGGAGGACTAATTATGTTACTACTAAGAAAAAATCAAGACCATTTACCAACTTTTTCTAATCTTGTTGATGAATTCTTTAATTCGGATTTCGAAAAGTATTTTGCTCCAAGAACAAGCAGGCCTGCTGTGAATATTTCAGAATCGGAAGATGCGTTTGCTTTGGAGGTTGTTGCTCCGGGCTTCAAAAAGGAGGATTTTGAGATTAGCGTAAAAGAGCGTGTTCTTACAATTTCCTCTAAAAAAGAAAATGAGAAAGAAGAGGCAAAAGAGGATAATGGATTGAAATACAAGAGTCGTGAATTTCACCGTAATTCTTTTTCGCGCTCTTTTGAGTTGCCGGAGCATGTAAAAGCTGATGCGATAACAGCAAAATACGAGAGCGGTATCCTGACAATTGCGTTGCCAAAAGAAGAGCCGAAACCTGAGCTATCGAAGGTGATTCATATAGAATAAAGGTGAATCGGCTTTTGTAAAAAGCAAGCAGTTGTTTAGCGCAAAATCCGAAACCGGGCTTCGTGAGAGAGATTTGAGATTTAGTAATAATTGCGCCTGTTTCTGTGTAAGAGACAGGCTTTTTGTTTAAGTACTACGACGTAATTAAATTAGATTTATTCTGACGCTAAGTGGCTGGTTATATGTGGAAAGCAAGTCTAAAATAAATGATCTGAGGCCTTAAAATTATCGGTTATGTCTTTTTTCTTTATTCGGAACAACAAAAAATAACACGTGTTTTTTCTTTGGAGATTCCTAAATAATATTCTATACCTTTGTCATGATTTTGGTTTCGAGTCAGCATTCGCTGGCAAGGAGTAAAAGGGAATCCGGTGATCGTTTTTCGGACGATATTCCGGAGCTGTACCCGCAGCTGTGAGTTCCAAAATAATTGCTGAGCTACCTTGGCCACTGTCTGAATTGAAGATGGGAAGGCATTCGGTAATGGAACAAGCCAGAAGACCTACCAAAACGGAAGTTGTTCGGGAATAAACAAATGTGCAGATGCTTAGATTTCTTTTGCTGCTGACTGCTATGTTGGTGGCGTTATTTTCTTTTTCTCAGGTTCGGGATACTGTTCGAATTCCAGAGGTTCTAGTTACTTCAACCGTAAAGTATATGGTGGGAGCTAAGAAACAGACCATGGATGAACATGTGGTTGAACGACTTGGTCATCAGAGTCTTGGAAAGGCAATTTCTCGATATACTCCAATTTACATACGGCAAGACGCTGGTGGTTTGTCTACTATTTATTTTCGGGGAACGAGTCCGGATCATACAGCAATTATGTTCGATGGAATTAACTTGAATTCTTTGACTTTAGGTCATTCGAACATGTCGGATATTCCAATGTTTTTATTTGATGAAGTGGATCTTCAGTATGGAGGTTCTAGCTCTTTGTTTGGTACTGGAGCTATTGGTGGGACTATTCAATTGAGAACAGATCCGAAATTTGATAAAAAAACGAAAATTGTTGTTCAGCAGGATATCGCCAGTTTCGGAACTTATTTTAGCGGACTGAAATTAACTTCTGGAACAGAACGGTTTGAGAACAGTTTGAGGATGCTCAACTTTCAGTCGGAAAATGATTTTCCGTTTCAGGGAGATCGAGATATTGTTACTGGGAGATATTCTCGTGAGAAGCAAAGAAATGCTTCACTCCATAATTGGGCCATATTGAATCAATCGCACTTGCGGCTTTCTGAAGGAGAAACAGTTGGTTTGAAAGTTTGGTATGGGCATAACTGGCACGAAATTCAGCCTAATATCACTTCGAATTCTTCAGAAAGTGAATTTGAAGATCTTGAAAATCAAAATTTGAGAGCAATCCTAAGTTACAATAAGAAATTAGATGATAAAACTTGGAAGGCATCAATCAATTATGTTCACGATTATCAAGTTCATGATGGAAGCGAAAATCAGTCGATAGGTACCGATAGAATTGGGTTACTTTTAGAACATGAGACGAAAAAGATCTTTGGAGGGGACTTGAAGATAGGAGGTCAGTACAGACATATTATACCTACGGTATATGCGTATGAGGATAACCTTACGGAACAGCAGGTGGAGATTTATCTGTTTTATCAGAGACAGTTTTTTAATAGGTTAATGACCTCGATTAACTTAAGGGAAGTTTGGGTAAGCGAATATTCTACACATTTTTCACCTACGTTAAATGCCAACTTGTTAATAGCTCGTACGGGAAATTCATTTATAAAATTGAAGGCTTCTGCCTCGGAAAGTTACAGAATACCAGATTTTAATGAAAGGTTCTGGGGCGATTTAGGAAACCCTGACTTATTTGTTGAAAGTGGGTATAATCTTGAATTGGGAGCAATTTTGCAGGGCAAGAGCGAAGGGAAGGAGTATAATTTTCAGATTACAGCATATTATTCCATGATAGATAATTGGATACAGTGGAACAATATAAGCGGCTGGCGTCCTCAAAACTTTAAGAAAGTTCAGAATAAAGGGATTGAATTAAGTGCCAACATGAAGCTTGATTTAGCTCCAGGGAAATTGGAGATAGGAGGTAATTATAGCTTTAACAGTACGGTAGAAAAAGAGAGTCATAACCCTAATAGTGAAAAAATCGGGCGGCAGTTAATGTATGTTCCAGTTCACACCTCAAATTTATTTGTAGAATATAAGCGCCAGAGTTTTTTTACTTCTATAGATGCCAATCTCACAGGCTGGCGGTATAATGAAGCGGATAAAATCTTAGATGGCTATTTCCTTACAAATACAGAAGCTGGCTACGAGCTTGCATATATAGATTTATCTTTCCTGTTGAGCTGCTCTGTCAATAATATTTTTGATGTCAATTATCAGAACAGGGAAAACTTTGCTATGCCTGGTCGAAATTACAGACTTAGTCTTAAGGTAAAGCTTAATTAGTTCATTATAGTTTCTTCATATATATAGTCTTAAGTTAAAATAACAAAAATGAAAAATTATAGAGTTTTACTTTTTTCGATTCTATTTCTAGTTGGTGCGCTTTCTTCGTGTACCAAAGACGATGATTCTCCAGAAGGAAAAGTTGTAGCTGGTATTTATGTTGTGAATTATGGTTCATACTCTGGTGTGAAAACTGAAATTTCAACATACAACGAGGACACCAAAGTAATTTCGAATGATGTTTATGAATCGATAAATGGAAATGGGCTGGGGTCAAATGTTCAGTCAATGGGAATTCACCAGGGTAAGGCGTACATGATGTCGAACAATGGTGATAAAATTGATATTGTCGATTCGGAGACATTGCTTGCATCTGTAAACCCAATTAAAGAAGGTGTAACTAAGCCTCGTTATTTTACAGCCAAGGGTAATTATGGTTATGTAAGTTGTTGGGGAAATGTAGATGATTGGTCTGTTATGGCGAACTCGTATATCGCAAAAATTGACCTTACAACAAATAAAGTTGTGAAGCAGATTCCAGTGGCAGGAGGTATTGAAGGAGTACAGATTGTTGGTAACAAACTTTACGGTGCGGTTTATACCACCAATAGGGTAATGGTAATGGATTTGGATGAGGAGAAGGTAGAATATATTGGAGTAAATGCGATTCCTCAGCATTTGGTTCAGGATGCAGATGGTAACCTATGGGTTTCTGTAGTTAGCACTTATAGTGTGCCTTTCGATGCGGCTAAGGTTGGAGTAACCCGCATTAATACTACAAATGATCAAGTAGATGCTTTTGTGAATTTTCAGGGGATTTCTTCAAACGGATACCTGCAAATTTCAAAAGATAAGAAGACAATCTTTGTAATGGGAGCTGAACCTTATCCGAGTACAAAATCTAATGTTTACACCGTTGATATTGAGGATAAAAAACTAAGTACAGAGCCTTTAGTTGAAGGTGAAAGTTATTATGGTTTAGGTTACAATCCTGTTTCTGAAAAACTTTATGTACTTATTTCTCCAGGCACTACAGAGAGAGGAACTGTACAAGTTTATTCAGAAGATGGTTCATTGGAAGATACACAAAAGGTAGGGGTTGCTCCTCAACACGTTGTTTTCAATCTAAAATAAAATGCGTAAGTATATTATATTGTTCATTTTGATAGGCTTAATATCTTGTCAAGGACAAAAGAATGAAAACATTAAAGTCTCAGTAGAAGTAGATTTCGGAAAGGAAAAGCAACTTTTCAAAAAAGACGTGCAGGTAAAAGCAGGTGCAACAGCACTGGAAGCTTTGCAATATGCTTGTGTTACAGAAACTCATCCTGTTGGAAAGTATGTTTTTGTGAGTTCGATCAATGGAGTTGTGGGAGTACCGAAAGAAAAAGTTTGGTACTACAAAGTGAACGGTGTTTCGCCAAAAGTTCTGGCGATCAACAACTCTCTGAAAGATGGTGATGTGATTCGGTGGATTTACAAGACCGACGTCTGTTCAGCAAAGAAGAATGATCAGAAGGCAGAGGTTGAATAATTGAAGTGCAGATGCAATGCATTGCGTCTCTGCCAAAAAATGAAAAAACACTTTATTCATGTTAAATAGCTCGTATGGAAAGTATTCCTACGGGCTATATCTATTTAAAATACAATGGCAAAGATAACATTTGTCACAGGTGGACAACGGTCGGGAAAAAGTCGATATGCAGAGCAATTGGCCGAATCTACTACCAGCAATCCGTTTTATTTAGCAACTTCGCGTATCTGGGACGATGAGTTCCGTGCGAGGGTACAGCGACATCAGGACGATAGAGGTGAACATTGGACTACTCTGGAAGAAGAGAAGTTCCTCAACAACCTAGACCTCTCCGAAAAGACGGTAGTTGTGGATTGCGTAACACTTTGGCTTACCAATTTTTTTCATGATAACGGATATGAGGTAGAAAAGGCTTTGGAGCAGGCAAAAGCAGAGTGGGACAAGCTTATTCAACAGGATTGTCATTTGATTGTGGTGAGCAACGAAATTGGGATGGGAGTGATTCCAATGGACGAAGCTACAAGAAAATTCACCGATTTGCAGGGCTGGATGAACCAACATATAGCAGCAAGTGCCGATAAGGTGGTTTTGATGGTATCGGGGCTACCACTGGTTGTAAAGTAAACTTTCCAGAAGTTATTTTGATGATCGAAGCTACTTTTGGAAAGTTGTATCCAGTAGAGTTTCATTGAGACGGATTAGGCATGTTAAAAAAAATAATTAGCCAAAGGCGCACAAGGCGGCTAAACCGGAGCGTACTTTTCGTACGTGAAGATTTGGCCGTCAGCAGTGGAACGAATGGATAGTTATTTTTTTTGATATGCCTTATTGGTAGCCTACAGGAAAACCGGAGGTGATAAATGCTGTAGGCATAACCTAATTTTTAAAATACAGAGCCCAATACACTCAGTTGATTTTGTTGAAATACAAGAAATAAAATGCAAAAAGAACTACAGGAAAAAATAGACCTAAAAACAAAGCCTCCAGGATCATTGGGGCAATTGGAAAGTATTGCTAAGCAAATTGGCTCAGTACAAAATACATTGTCGCCCGAGTTAAAAAAGCCATCAATTTTGGTTTTTGCAGCCGATCATGGTTTGGCCGATGCTGGCGTGAGTCCGTTCCCGAAAGAAGTTACCTTTCAGATGGTAATGAACTTTGTACAGGGTGGGGCTGGCATCAATGTTTTTTGCCGTCAGAACGATATCGACCTGAAGGTGGTTGATGCAGGAGTGGATTATGATTTCCCAGCAGAATTACCAGTTGTTGATGCTAAAGTTGGACGGGGAACGAAAAACATGCTCGAAGCTCCTGCAATGACCATCGGGGAATGCGAACAAGCTATTGCAAAAGGTCGTGAATTGGTGCAGGCGCAACATGCCGAAGGTTGTAATATTATAGGTTGTGGCGAAATGGGAATTGGCAATACTTCGGCGGCGGCATTGTTACTGCATCGTTTTGCTGGTGTGTCGATAGAAGAGGCAACTGGTGCAGGCGCAGGACATCAAGGAGAAGGACTTTTGAAGAAAAAGGCCATCTTGAAAGAAGTTTCTGAGAAATACAATCCACAAACGCCAATGGAAACCTTAGCAACTTTCGGAGGTTTCGAAATTGCAATGATGTGCGGTGCTTTTCTTGAGGCTAAAAAGCTAGGAATGGTAATTCTTGTAGATGGATTTATTGCAACCGCAGCATTTATGACTGCATATGAAATGGACAGCTCAGTGCGCGATAATGCCCTTTTTTGCCATAAATCTGATGAAGGAGGTCATAGTAAGATGCTGGATTATCTTAAGGCGAAACCGATTCTCGATTTAGGATTGCGTTTGGGCGAGGGAACAGGAGCAGCATTGGCTTATCCGTTGGTGAAATCGGCTGTTGCATTTCTAAACGAAATGGCAAGCTTTGCTGATGCAGGCGTTAGCAACAAGGAATTATAAATTATTAATTGGTTTGCGCCTGAAAGTCAGTACGTAGCTAATTCCACAAGGTCAATAATTAATTTTATAGTGCCTAAGTTGTTTACTTATTTGTAGCACAGGCTTTAGCCTGTTGCTTATCTTAGATGCGTCAAAAACTAAATTCATGAAGCGGGAATTTGATATTCTTCGTACAGCCCTAATGTTTTATACTCGGATACCGGTTGGGCAGATTTCTGGTTATTCCAGCGACATGCTCAATCATTCGACCCGCTATTTTCCAATGATTGGCATTATTGTCGGTGGGATAGGTGCTGGAACGTATTACGGTCTTCAGTTCATTTTACCACACGGCCTTGCTATTTTGCTGAGCATGGTGATGACAATCTGGTTGACCGGAGCTTTTCACGAAGATGGTTTTGCTGATGTTTGCGATGGTTTCGGAGGTGGTTATACACCAGAGAAGATTCTTGAAATCATGAAGGACAGTCGCAACGGAACATACGGAACTGTGGGGCTAGTGCTTATGATCGGGATCAAATTTTTTGCCCTTTACTCTTTGTCTGTAAGTACTGTAGTTATGGCTTTGATTGCTGGCCATGCATTCAGTCGCCTGTTTCCTGTGCTTATGATTTACACCTCTGCTTATGTTCGTTTAGATGAACTGAGTAAAGCCAAACCGATTGGTAAAAAAGGTTCTGCTTCGACGTTTGTTGTTGCCCTATTGTTTGCCAGCCTTCCTTTATTGTTAATAGAATTGCGAGCGATAATTTATGTCGCTCCAGTAATGTTAATTGTCTTTTTGATTTACAGAAACTACTCGCACAGGATGTTGGGAGGCTATACTGGTGATGTACTCGGTGCTTTGCAGCAGTTGTGTGAATTGGCGTTCTATTTATCTCTAGTAGCAGCAAGTAAGTAGCTGGTCACTTGTACAAAGTAAATCAATATAAATAGGTCTGAGACCTTCGTGTTTTTGGTAGTGTTCTACGTGTAATGCTATTTATTCAGAAATGCGTTTTTTGAAGCACCCCACCTCCAAGGTTTTCAAAACCTTGGAGGTGTAAATAACGATAAGAACAAACGAAAATAGCATTGCATGTTTGGCACGGTCGTATTTTTAGTTCAGAAAGAAATACTTACAAATAATTCATAATTCATAATTCATAATTCATAATTCATAATTCATAATTCATAATTCATAATTCATAAATGCTCTACCTAATTCGTCACACCTCAGTAAGTGTTCCCAAAAACACCTGTTACGGTCAAACAGATGTTCCTCTAGCTACAACCTTCGAAGGCGAACTGGAGGCTGTAAGACAGCAATTGGAAGGTTTGAAATACGATAGAGTATTTTCAAGCCCTCTAAGCCGATGTGTGAAATTGGCAAGACGCTTTGTTGGGGAAAAAGAACTGATTTTAGATAAGCGTTTGATGGAAATGAATTTCGGAGATTGGGAGATGAAAAATTGGGACGACATTCATTATTCCGATCAAGGTAAGGAATGGTTTGGTCAGTATACAACAGCCCGTTGTCCGAATGGTGAGTCCTTTGCTGATATGACAGCTAGGGTTAGAGAGTTTTATGAAGAAATAAAGAAGAGAAGTAGGGCAGGGGAGAAGGTCGCGATTTTTACCCATGCAGGTGTTATCCGTTCTTTTATGACGATTTTAGAAGGTGTATCTCCAGAAGAAACCTTCGAGAGAAGTGTTTCTTACGGTCAGTTGCTTGTAATGCAGGACGACCTGTAGAGACGCAAGATTTTGCGTCTTACACATCATCAAAAAGACGCAAAATCTTGCGTCTCTACTGATAGAACCTAATTAAAAAGCACTGTAGTTCTAAAATAGCCGTGACTGTAGCGGAAAGCCCGGAAGCCCGCGTGCCAGTGAAACACGGTGCGGAGGCTATGGAGCGGCTAGCGGAATAGACCTCCGTGCCGATGTTGAACGGTGCGCGAGCTGAGGACTTGCAGTGGAAGGCGCGAAGGGCGTTTCAGATAAAATGAATGTCCTGCTCCAAATAAAAAATAATAGAGCTGTGTACTTTTTTTATTTAGGGACTAGCTAAAAAATAATTTACACAACAGTTATATGATCCGACATATTTCTCTATCTGTGAGTATGCGCCAGCCTTCGGCATCAACCTTTTTAGTCGAAAATCGCGCTGAAAGGCGTTAAGAACGAAAAACTGTTTGAGCCGCAGGCGAGTTTTTTTTCGTTTAGCCTTTCAGGGTGATTTTTGGCGTTAAGAAAAGGTTTTGCCTTGATTTTTTGCCCCTTTTTCATCAAGGAAAAAGGGGAAGGAAAAAATAATAGCACGTTAGCTATAGGATTCGGTACATATTGTGAAGTGCGTAATTTATTTTTTATATGCTCCCTTAAAATAATTGCTTTCGGGCGGAATCCAGTTCATAATCTGATAGTACTATACATGTAATGTTCGTTCGAAATGCCCCCTATTTCCCCCTAAAGTCCACATGATTTTAGGAATCAAACTTTGCAATATATAACTTGGGAATACACCCGAACCTGAGCAAAGGCCGGCAGTCCCACTGGGGTTAAGTTTACCCCTTCCTAAAGTTTGGTCTTAGGGCATGGTTAAAATTCTGATTGGTTGCAAAGACACCGTATAGTAGAGTAAATTTTTGTCGATGCCCTTCTTCGGGTTCACAAAAATTGATCTGATGGAAGAAAAAAGGCGAGTAAAAAAGGAAAAGGTAGTCTACAATAGCGGCCTACCTGTGCTTAACGCACATGCGGCAGGGATTGACGTGGGCGACACCAAGTACGACGTAGCGCTTTACGACCGTCGGGGGCGTCTTGTCACCCGTGAGTACGGAGCATTTACAGAAGATCTCTGTGCCCTTGCCGGGTGGCTTTCTCAAGAGAAGATCACCACGGTAGCAATAGAAAGTACAGGGGTTTATTGGCTGTGCCTATACGTGATGCTGGAAGAGGCAGGCATCAAGCCCTGGCTGGTCAATGCCCGTCATGCCAAGAACGTTACCGGGCGCAAAAAGGATGATACGGATGCGATATGGCTACAGAAGCTCCACAGCTGCGGCCTGCTGAACAAAAGTTTCCAGCCCGATACGGACACAAGAGTACTGCGTACTTATGTCCGGCAGCGTAAGCAACTGGTGACCACTTCCTCTGACAGTGTCCGCAGGATGCAGAAGTCACTGGAACTGATGAATATCAAACTTCATACGGTCATCAGTGATATCCTGGGCAAAACAGGGCTGTCCATGGTCAAGGCCATACTAGAGGGCGAGCGAAGCCCCGATAAGCTGATCGCGTTCAAGGACTGTAGGATCAAGGCCAGTGATGAACAAGTGAAAAAATCATTGAAAGGCATATGGAAAGGAGAATACCTGTTTATGCTCAGGCTTGCATATGACCAGTATATGTTCTCATATGCCCAGGTCCAGCAATGCGATGAACATATAGCACAGGTGCTACAGGAGGCCGTTGCCAAAAACAACGGGGGAGAACTTCTGGAGATTAAAAAAAAAGCGGAAAAAGAATGACCTGACCTTTAACGCAAAGCCCCTGCTGCAGGCATTTGCCGGGGTAGATCTCTGCCGGATAGAAGGCATAAGCCAGATCAGCGCACTTGAACTGCTCTCGGAAACAGGAACCGACATGGACAAATGGGAAAATGCAAAACATTTCAGTGCATGGCTAAATGTGTCACCAAACACAAAAATCACAGGGGGCAAGGTGATAAGCAGTAAAATGCAGAAGAAAAAGAACCGTGCAGGCCAGGCACTCCGCATGGCATGCTGCAACCTCTCACGGAGCAAGGGGCCTATAGGGGATTATGCACGTAAAATGAAGAGCCGGCTCGGAAAAAAAGGCGGAGTTGTCGCAACCGCCCACAAGTTAGGCGTGATCATTTTCACAATGCTTAAAACAGGTAAGGAATATGACATTGAACTGAACACAAAAAATCAGGAAAAATGGAAACTACAACGGATAAAAAGTTTAGAAAAAAGATTAGAGGAGTTAAAAAAAGAAGTCTAAAAACCCCTATATATCAACCAATTGCAATTTAGTTATATAGTAGGGGGACTTAGTTGCCGAATGGTTCTGAAAGGTGTGCGAATCAATACGATACAATTCAGGAACATTCACATTTGGGCCCTCTTTTAGGAGGGCGGTGGGAGGCCATTTCACAATAAAAGCATTACATGTATAACACTATCCATAATCTACTTATTAGCGAAGCAAAGTGAAGAAGTTAAAATCAATAATGTTCGTAGGCACAGGTTCTGATGTAGGAAAAAGTGTAATCAATGCTGCATTTTGTCGGATTTTTCTGCAAGATGGTTATCAGCCAGCACCTTTTAAGGCGCAGAACATGTCGCTGAACAGTTATCCAACACCGGACGGGCTAGAAATCGGGAGAGCGCAGGCTGTGCAAGCGGAAGCGTGTGGTTTAGAGGCAATGGTTGAGATGAATCCAGTATTGTTGAAGCCCACAGGCGATTTGAATTCGCAGGTTGTTTTGCACGGTAAGCCTTTTGCGAACCAGTCGGCATCGGAATATTTCATGTCGAAGGATCGGGCTTCGCTTTTTGCAGAAGTGATGAAGTCTTATAATAAGCTCGCAACTGGCTATTCGCCAATAGTAATCGAAGGTGCAGGCAGTATCTCGGAAATGAACCTTTGGGACAAAGACATTACAAACATGAAAGTGGCTGTTGCTGCTGAAGCTCCTACTATTCTTGTGGCAGATATTGACAGAGGAGGGGTGTTTGCAAGTGTTTATGGTTCAATAAAACTTTTGCCAGAAGAGCAACGAAAGTACATAAAGGGCGTGTTGATCAATAAGTTCCGTGGGGATATTAAGCTTTTTGAGAATGGAAGAAAAATGCTAGAAGAGCTTACCGGTGTGCCTGTTGTAGGGGTTGTTCCATATTTTCGGGATATTCATATTGAGCAGGAAGATTCTGTGGTGATGGATTCGAAGTTGAATACCTACAAGGACGGTATTGTAAATGTTGCGGTGGTGCTGCTAAGGCACATGTCGAACTTTACGGATTTCAATGTTCTTGAGCGTATGGATGAGGTAAATCTGTATTACACGGCCAATCCGGAAGAAGTGAAGCAAGCGGATATCATTATCATCCCGGGATCAAAAAATACTATTTCGGATATGATGCACCTTCGAAGAACTGGGCTGGCAAAAGCCATTCTTCAGGCACATGACGAAGGGCGTTCTGTTTATGGAATTTGCGGTGGTTATCAGATTATGGGCAAAGAAATACGCGATCCGAACCATGTAGAAGGGCAAACGGAGGTTATTCCGGGCTTAGGCCTTTTGCCGATTGTCACAACTATGCTGGGGGAGAAGACAACGGAGCAGTGCCAGTTCACTTTTTTAGGTGAAACTGAGCAATGCAAAGGTTACGAAATACATATGGGAGAAACGACAACATCAGAGCCAAGTCCGTTGTGTAAAATCGAAGGCCGTGAGACAGATGGTTACTTCTTGAATCCCAAAACTTGGGGCTCGTACTTGCATGGTATTTTCGATAACCGGACTGTGATAGAATATGTCCTGAATCAAGTTGGTGCAACTGTTAAAGGTGACATAGATAATCAGGCGTTTAAAGAACAGCAGTACGATAAATTGGCCGATCATGTAAGGGAGAATGTAGATATGGATTTGGTGTATAGCTTTTTAAAGATGGAATAATGATTCAAGGACATGGCAGTGATAAACATCGTTATCGAAGAGAGATTGTAGCCGATTTCAGTTCGAATGTTTGGTTTCGGGGATATCCTAAGGAGTTGCCCGATGTTTTGTATGCTGAAATGAAAGAACTGGTGCATTATCCAGAGCCAGAAGCTGAAACTCTGCGTTCGAAATTGGCAAAACTACATTCTCTAAAGGATGAACAGGTGATAGTTGGCAATGGTTCTGTGGAGCTGTTCTATTTGTTGGCTCAAGCGTATAGAGGTGTCCGTTCTGGTGTTGTAATACCAGCTTTTGCTGAATATGAAGATGCTTGCCAGATTCATGATCACCAGTTGAGTTTCTTTAGGCAAGCTGAAATCCAAAGAAAGCTAGATGTTGATTTGCTTTGGATAGGAAACCCAAATAATCCTGATGGACAGATACTGACACCTGAAACTGTGTTGGAACTGTGTGCTGCAAATCCACAGGTGCTGTTTGTTGTAGACGAGGCTTATGCCGAGTTGTCTTACGATTTTCGTTCGGTAATTCCACATTTAGACCAAACCGAAAATCTGATTGTGATGCATTCGCTTACCAAAACCTTTTGCATGCCGGGTATACGTTTGGGTTATGCTGTGGCTTCTGAGGCGGTTATCGCAAAAATGAATGCCATTCGCATTCCGTGGAGTGTTAATAGTCTGGCAATAGCAGCAGGATGTTATATTGTTGATCGTTACACGGAGCTGATACCTGATGTAAATGAATTAAAAGCGATGAGTGAAGCTTTTGCGAATAAACTTCGACAGTTAGATGGGGTGAAACTTCTTCCTACGTCGTGCAATTATTTTTTACTGGAGTTGGATTTTGGAACGGCTGCCGCTCTGAAGCATTTTCTTGTGGAAAAACATGGGATTCTAATTCGCGATGCATCTAATTTCAGAGGTCTTTCGAACAGGCATTTCAGGGTAGCTTTACAAACTCCTGAGAAGAATGAAATGTTAATTGCAGCACTAAAAGAATTCATCCAACAGACAGAAAAAACAGTTGTAGAAAAATGTTGACTTACCTACCTCTTATTATAGGCTTCGTATTAGATAGTATTATCGGTGATCCTTATCGGCTTCCCCACCCAATTCGGTTATTCGGAAACATCATTTCTTATTGCGAGAAGAAATTAAATCAAGGCAAAAACAGAAGAAAAAAAGGCGCACAGATGACTATAATTCTGGTTTGCATAACTTACGTCTCTTTTGCCGTAATTCTTCACCTACTTTCTCAGGAGAAAACAATCTACATAATCAGCAGTAGTATCCTGATATTCTATGGATTGGCCAATCATAGTCTCATCAGGGAGGCTCTCAAGGTAGATTACGCGCTCCGCAAAAAGGGACTAGAGGCAGGGCGGAAACAATTAAGTTATATAGTTGGTCGTGACACCAGCCAACTAAGCCCCAAACAGATCCGTACTGCTGTTCTCGAAACACTATCCGAGAACTTGAGTGACGGCGTAATTGCCCCCCTGTTCTTTTTTGCCATTGGCGGTATCCCAACTATGTTTGCTTACAAAATGGTCAATACCCTAGATTCAATGATCGGTTACAAAAACGACCGTTACAAAGATTTTGGTTTTTTTGCAGCCAAACTGGACGACGTGGTCAATTTCATACCTGCCCGAATCACCGCTTTCCTGATAGCTTTAATATCTTTTAGTCCAAGAGCGATACGCTATATTTTTAAATATGGTTCTTCCCACAGTAGTCCAAATGCAGGTTACCCAGAAGCAGCTTTGGCAGGAGTACTTAATTGCCGTTTCGGAGGCCCAAACGTTTACTATGGAAAAATGGTCGAGAAACCATATATAGGCAGGCACGACAGGGAGATTTCATCTTCAGACATTCTCAAAGCCTGCATTGTTAATGCTTTGGTAACCATACTAATGGTTGTTATTATAGTCTTGGCATTAAGATACTGGGAGTTGGTGTCATATCGTTTTTGGAAATTCCGTCTTGATAGTCTTCTGATATTTTTTTTTGATTAGGAGCACAACTTTTGTACTGTTTAAAACGCTAGTCGCGCCTTTCGCTACAAGTCCTCGCCCTGTGCGCGGTTCTGCATCAGTATTGCGGTGTCTTCCTTTGTCAGCCCCTCAATTCTGTGCATCACACGCGCCCATTGCTGTGGGCTTTCCACTACAGTCGCGGCTATTCTACAGCGCTATTGCTTTCTACTGGCAAAGCAGCTGCTTTTTATGGTGCTGTATCTAACTTTTAGCTTTTGGTGCTATCCATAAACTGGTCAGTTGACATTGTAATATCAGCTAAAGTATTGTTTTTTGTTTGTGTGCCGTTGTTGCATCTTTTTCCTGTACGGATGCTCCCCTGTTTTATGACAATATTTTAGTTAGTCCCCTGTTTTGTAAACATAATTTGGAATTATTCGTAACTCAAGAAAGCTGCTATACTGATAAATTTTAGGTTTCTGTGTAAGGAGGTATAGTGTATCGGCATGCCAACTAACAAATAGTTTCAAAAAAAAAGATTTTCTGTAGTAAAATCCTTCTGTATTATATTCTGGCCACAAAACAGTAGCAATTTAGTCTATTTTATCAAAATTTATTATCCGAACAAGATGAATTTACCCGATTCTCTTGTTTAGGAAGAAAAATGATAGTATTATTGAAAGAGGTTAATAAGTTGGCGTTTATTTCAAAACACCATTTTCATTTTTGTAATGATGTCTGCATACAACACGAAACAAATAGAAATAAATAGTTCAACGAACATAAGACCATAAAAAAATCTTCAGTTGGGTATGCTGAAAAAATAAAGATGAACCAGAGAACAGCACCCGAAAACTATGGCATGCCAGTGCCTACTTCAACAGTAGAAAATACGAAAGGAGTCAGTATTATGAAGAAGGGCTGCTTTTTATTGCTTTTTCCAGAGGAGGTCGATAATTCAGTAGTGAACTAAATGAATATTAGCTGTGCCGCATCGTTGGACTATCAACATTTTCGGTTGCCCAGTGATTCTCTGTTTTGGACATTGCCAGTGTAAGCAACGCAAATCTCATTCTTTGTAGCACAGCCCAAAAGATTCTCTAGATATTTGTACATAGATGTTTTAACGATCACTGGGCAGGATTAACTTCGGGTTTTGACCCTTAAATTACAGATATTTACAAACCGAAGATGCCATAAGTAGGTATGCTGATTATAAGTGGAACTTATTACTATGCTGAATATTAGTGTAATACTGTTTTAAATGAATAACATCATGTGTTTACTGCCATGAAGATAGGTTGTGTTTTTTCAATTGTGTAAAGGTTTATTTATCTTAAACAAACCAATTACAGAATTATACTTCAGTATAAGTAAGTGTTCTTGTGAAGACAATATTTAAGGGGTGTCACAGTGTTGACATACAGGTAGAAATAGCTCCTGATAGATAGTTCTAAGAACTTAAAAAAGTCAATGTAAATACGGGGCTAATGCCTTGCTTTACAGTAAAGGATGAACATGCTGGAGGAGTGATCATTTGAGTCAATGGAATTCTTGCTCAACCATTGGAAGTTATACTAACACATGCAAATGTTATGCGGCCAATTATACTAGATAAAACAGCTAAAACCCCTGAAGTAAATTTTGACAATAAGACAGGCGTTTTGGTCATAAAAGGGAATTCTATTCCCGAAAATTCTTATGAGCTATATCAGCCTCTTGTCGATTGGGTAAGTAAGTATATCGAATTACCCAAGCCCTATACTGATGTCACAATTTTTTTAGAATACTTCAATACTACTTCCTCAAAGTATCTTTATGAACTGCTGAAGAAATTCGAACTTATTGAAGCCAACGTCAAAGTTCGCTGGTACTACATTTCCGATGATGAAGATATGCTGATGGCAGGGGAAGAATATCAATCAATGCTGAATGTTGATTTCGAGCTTATTAGTGTAGCTCCAACCGATTGCTAGACGTTTTTATAGTTATCTTTCTTTTAGTTGGTTGTTTAATATCAATATGTTATATTAATTCAGTACCAGAAGTTAAGTGTTAGTCCAAAGAGCTTTAGTTTAAGAATATTCAAGAAAAAAGGCTGTTGGCTATTTGCGTCTGTTTACCAAACAGAAATAGGTTGATTAAAACTACCAAGATTCAACTTTCACCACATGATGATTCTTATTCTCCCAAAAGAGGTGATCTTAAATCATCATATGGTTATGGGCCTCTTCAAAAACTATTGAGCTAATGTTTTTAACGCTTCTCCAGTAACGCGCATTGTCCGCCATTGGTCCATGAATTTGGCACCAAGACTTTTGTAGAATTCAATAGAAGGTTCGTTCCAGTCCAGTACCGACCATTCGTAGCGTCCACAATTACGTTCAATTGCAATTTGAGCAACGTGTTTTAGTAGTGCTTTGCCAAAACCTTTTCCTCGGTATTCGGATTTTACGAAAAGATCCTCAAGATAAATCCCTGGCTTACCCATAAAAGTTGAGAAGTTATGAAAGAAAAGAGCAAAACCAACATGGGAGCCTTCGTATTCAGCAATAACAGCTTCCGCCATTTTCTGATCAAACATATATTTTTTTATTGACTCTTCTGTTGCTTTTACTTCATTTAGGAGCTTTTCATATTCTGCCAAACCTTTTATCAGTTCTAAAATAATTCCTGTATCTTCTGCTATTGCAGGGCGGATGTTGAAGTTTTTCAATGTTTGCATAATTTTTAATAAAAACAGAGCTAGTTATCAATTGCAAGTTGTGTTGTGATCTAATGAGAATTTATCCTAAATTGTACAAAAGGCTACAATGTTCAGAATGCAAAGCCAATAAATAGAGAATAGCGATGGAGCATGTATTTGTTTACAAGTTCAGAGTTTCTATAGATGGTATGCGCAATAATTTCAGAATAACGGTAACTTAGGCCAATGAGAAAGGCATTTTCTCTTAGAATAGTCTTTTTCAGACCTAAAGAAAGATTCCAGTAATGACCACCTTTGTATTCTATGCGTTCCCATCTGTTGTCGCTGTGGTCGTAGTTTATTGGGAATAAATATCCCCAAGAAGGCTTTAGCCAAAAAGCCCGCTTTCCACGGGAGGAAAATGTTGAACTGATTTCCACGGGAATATTCACATTCACCAAATTGCTGAGTCCAGTTCCTAGACCAAAGCTCCAGTTTTTTGAGAACTTGAACGACAGGTCTACATTAACAGCAATGTCAAGTCCTTCTCTGTCTTGCTCTAGTGGCGTAGGTTCCCCGAACTGAAAATGTACGATGCTTGTTGCTATCCATTTTGTGGATATGTGTGTGCTGTCCCGATTTTTTTCTCTTTTAGTAGAAAATTGTGCTTGAGATTTGCTCAAGAAGATAAGAAATATAAGGGACAGGGAGGCTAATTTTCTCATTAGCTGTGGTTTGTTTTAAAAATATCCGAAATAATTGTACCTTGCCCGCAAAACAGCAACCCGTCTACTAATTTAAACCATAAAGCCATGAAATCACAACAAAATTTGAGATTTTCTGTTGTGGCACTTCTTCTGGTTCTTTTCTTTGGTGCCTGCGAGGATAGTATTGATAGTGAGTTACGCTATGAGGCATTCAGCCCCATTTATATGTCTCGTAGTGAATTAGAGAGTTCAGTAAAAAAAACGGAACCAAGGGCGTTGAAGAAACTTGGGAAAATTTATACCTATGGTAAGTATATATTTATCAACGAGCCTGCGAAAGGTGTTCATGTCATAAATAATTCCAACCCCAAAACACCTCTTTTAAATAGCTTCATCGAGATTCCCGGAAATTACGATATTTCGATTCGAGATAACTTATTATATGCCGATAATGCATCAGACCTTGTTGTTATCGATATTCGAGACATAAATACTCCTAAAGAGATAGCTAGAGTTAAAGATGTATTTTCTCAAGTTTACCCAGAGGGAAATATACGATATTACAATTTGGATCCTAGTTTAGGTATAATTGTAGACTGGAAGCTTGAGCATATTGTTGAAAGAATAGGCGAAGATGAACTTCCATTGTATTTCAATACAAGAGGTCAGGAGGTGCAGATTGGGACAATGGACTTTTCTGCAGCTGAGATGACACGGCCTGCAAATAATACCGGCACCAGTGGTTCGTTAGCTCGGTTCAAAGTATACGAAGATCAGCTCTATACACTTGAACGCTGGAATATGCATGTCTTCAATATTTCATTGCCAGATGCACCTGTTAAACAGGAATCTATAGAAACCGGATGGTTGGCGGAAACATTGTTTATCCGCAAGAATCAATTGTTCGTAGGAACACGCAACGGCATGCAGATTTTCTCATTGGATACTCCAAGTATGCCAGCTTTTATATCTTCAATCGAACATTGGACTGCTTGCGATCCTGTTGTGGTCGAGGGTAATTATGCCTATGTCACATTAAGGTCGGGAACATTGTGCGGAGGACAGAACGACGAACTTCAGGTTATTAGCATTGCAGATATTTCAAAACCCGAACTGTCAGCAACATTCCCAATGACTAGTCCTTATGGCCTTGGAATACGAAATGGCGTGCTGTTCATTTGTGATGGCAATGCAGGCTTAAAAATTTATGATGCAGTGAATCCTCTTTTAGTTGGAGACAATTTAATTAAGCAGTTCCCGGAGATTCACGCCTTAGATGTCATTCCGTTGGAAACATCGTTATTGATGATCGGAGAAGATGGTCTCTATCAATACGATTTTAGTAACTTAAATGATATAAAGGAGTTGAGCCATATTGAAGTAAAATAGATTTATACGGCTTATTATCTGTGTTCTGACGAATAAAATAGAGCCGTTGCTATTTCAACACATCTTATCGGATGCTCTGATATATAAACATCCAAGTTTTCAGAGAAAGAATCTTGGATGTTTATTGAAGTGGTCTTAAATTTTCATTGACGATCAAACACTAATACGTACTGTCAATGATTTGCTAAAAATTAAAGTTGCAAAGGCAGGTTAAGAAAAACCATAATGAACGATACCTTTTCGGAGAAGCCTGGCCTGCTGATTTCCACTTTCACAGCTTTCTTATGAGACCGTTCAATGTCTGTTACAGATATCATGGTTTCCGTTTCAGTACTTATCAGTTTGATAGATGGAACTGAGTTAACTTCAAGGGCACAGAGGTATTCCATTCCTGTGGCTCCACTTCCAAAACCACTAAGGCTTTCAGCCTTCTTGAAATCGAGAGTAACGCCATCGAACTCATAGGCTTTAAATCCAACGATAAGTTCTTTTAGACCCAACACAGAATAATCTCCTTTGGGCGTTGTGTTTTCATCCTCTTGGCAGGAACCTAAGATTGTAACCAATACAAGAAAAAAAGCTAATAATCGCATTTGTTTTGTTTTCAAAAAATAGAGTTAAAATTCGGTTTTGAAATTGTTATTCCATAACAACCAGTAATTTGTGAATGAAAATTTTTCATCTCTAGACTGTGTGGAACAAGGCAAAATTAGACTAAAGTTAGCTGTGTTACAAAAAAAAGACTCTTCTGTAGCCTTATTGTTTAAGCTGATGCCATTGGGTATGCAACACTGAAATAACGCTTCAGAATCACTTAAGGTGTCGGATTTTTTTGTTTTAGATTTGTTCCTTACAAGTTACCAGCTACTTAGTACGATAATAAATTTAGCTTACTTATGAGGTTTTACATGAGAGATAGTGAAGTCTATTCGAGCAGTCCCTTGTCCGATCCTAAGAAGCTATCTAAAATTGTTTTCAGTTGTTCGAAATCACGGATTCTTTCTTCCTGCTTTTGCTGTTGATAAGCAAAAACCAAATTTTGAAGTATTCTTCGAATGATGGTAGGAGTTGAGCACGGAAGATAATACTCTTTTCTATGAGGTAGTTTCTGCTGTTTGGCAAAAAAATCGATCTCCTTAGCGCTCAGGACAGCTCCACGGTTGTAGGGGTTGATATAGAATTCCAGCTTTTCCTGAGTCGGGTTTTTTAACGAATCATTGGCACCATAAACCAGGATGAAGTTCTTGGGCAGGTTAACGCCATAAACAGGAAGGCCTATTCCTTGAGCTACCAGCATGTAAACAATAGCAAGCGATATAGGGTTGCCACGCCTTTGTTCCAGAACAATATTAATGTATGAATTCTGAGGAGCATAAAAATTATTACTGTTCTGGGCAAAACCATACACATTGAACATGATATGATTCAGCGCTTTCACTTTCTCTAGCGAAGTCCCATCTTCCACCTTAATCTTTGCTGCATCACCAATTATCTTTTGCAGTTCATCCTGCGCATCGCTCAACTGAAGATCGGGAAAAGCATAACGGGCTATCAGGTGTGTACCTTTTAGCAGATCATGTTCTTTTCCGTAAGTCCATTCCTTCAGGGCAGATTCCAGGGCATTGAACTGTATATTGTGTACCAGAGTTTCAATGCGATGCTGAAACTGCTCATTAATAGAGTTTTCCCAAGCATTTTCAAGCAAGGGGATGATATTTTCTCCACGTTGGGTAATCTTTTTTTCGACAATCGAAAGCACCTGAGGGTCGTTGTCCTGTAGAAGTTTGATGAGTGCGTGTATTTCGTCAGAAGCCGTCATAAATTTTCATGAGTAAGCGAGTGATCCAATTTAATCTACATTTTAAAAGGATGCAATATGCTAAATTTCATTTGAAAGTGTGGGAATTAAGTAGATCCACGACCTTTGGTGTCCAAATATGGGCGACACGTCCGAAGTTGTAATAAATGTTGATATACAGCATGAAGCAACTCCATAATAAAACAGTCCATAAACTTAGGTGCTTTCAAAGGTAATAGTTCTGAAATTACAAGTCAAAAAAAAACGGCAGGCTGGAACGGTTTTTGGTTTCTCTGGTTTCAAAATTATCAAACTGTCGTTTCAATATCTCTGGCTCCAATATCATTCACCAAAAAAGTATACTGCCAGCTAAACAATTGTAGATATTCTACAGGAACAGACACACAAATAACAGATGTTTTTTTTAACTTTAAGCATCCTTTATCAAACGCTTTTTAATATGAAGGCTTTAGAAATCAAGCAGACCTCCAACACACCGTCGATAATCCTGGATAAGGACAATGGAAAATTTGAATTTAGAGGTAAATCTTTTCCTGAAAATACCGCTGAATTTTATACGCCAGTAATCAATTGGTTAAGTGAGTATTGCAAGTCGCCTAACAAAGCTACGGTTATAGATATGCAATTCGATTACTTCAACACATCGTCTGCGAAGATGATTTTGGAGGTGTTCAAAAAGGTAAAAGAAATTAAAGATGCGGG
This sequence comes from Bacteroidales bacterium, assembly GCA_965230435.1. GTDB lineage: Bacteria > Bacteroidota > Bacteroidia > Bacteroidales > JBDKHP01 > JBDKHP01. The sequence continues at coordinate 2,488,492 of CBDDLB010000006.1, read as the reverse complement.
CAGCGATGTTTTAGTGAAGTGGCGTTACCTGAGTATGGACGAGGAAATGCAGGAGGTTGGAGAGGAATACGAGTACATGGTCGATGTGCCATTTGAGTATATAGAAATGGAAGAAGAAGAGGAATAAGAAAGAGTGTTATTATAATCGTCTCTTTTTTTGACCATATTCCTTAAGTCGGAAAAAATACAAGGCAACCGTTTTTTGCGGTTGCTTTTTTATTTTAGATTCTTTAGGTGTAGAGCTTTATTCGTTGTTAAGAAAAGGTTCAGTATAGATGTTCAATACCTGAGCGTACTGGTGTGCGTGAGGATTTGAACGACCGTAGTGCAACAAAAACGAAATTATTTTTTCAGCTTTGCTGAAGTGTTTTATATAAATTCAAGCTCTAAACCGTATTAGTTGTGATTGTATGGTTTTGGAAAAATGAAGAAATTCATGACAATGTAGTCAAGAGGTCTTATTTCAAAACAGGATCGTATTCAAAAGTTGTATAAACAACGAATCTAGAACATTATCTTAAATTCATTGAAAACCGTATGATTTTATCTTATCAGCCAAATTAACCTACGGTTTCGATCCGCATTCCAAAAACAAGAATATCATCAATTTGTGGGGCACCGTTTTTCCACCTTTCAATAGTTTCAATCAGAATTTCTTTTTGTTCAGTCATTGGTAAGTTCCTATTTTCGAACAATAGCCGTTTAAACTGCCGTTTCATAAATTTATGACCATGTGGCCCACCTAATTGATCCACAAAGCCATCGGAAAAGATGTAGATGCTGTCATTCCCATTTAGTTCTAAAACATGATTCCGAAAGGGTATTTCCTGAGGGTGAATACCTATAGGATTGGGGACAGCCTTGGTTTCTACCAGTTCATCATTTCGAATCATAAAAAGAGGATTGTATGCTCCAGCATACTGCATTATTTTTTGCTGTGGGTCAATTATGCAGAGAGCAATGTCGATACCATCTTTGCGCATTCTAAAACCCTCCTGCTGATGCAGGCTGGCCTTGAATTCCTTGCGCATTTCCTCCAACATTTCGTTCGCCTGTGTAAACTCCCGATTAGGAACAATCTCGTTTAAAAGGCTAATACCAAGCATGCTAAGAAAAGCTCCAGGAACACCATGTCCTGTGCAGTCTGCGGCCGCAATTACATATATTGGTCGGCCTTTTTTGTTAAACTCTTTGTACCAATAAAAATCGCCGCTAACAACATCTCTTGGTTTGTAGAATACAAAATGATCGGGAAAACCTTGCGTGATTGTGTCTGAAGGTGGGAGCAGGGCTTGTTGGATGTGTTTTGCATATTCTATACTGTCCTTTATTTCCTGATTTTTACGCATCAAAGACTCATATTGCTCAGTAGCCATGTCCCGTTGCAGTTCAATCTGATCTCGCTGGGTCATTATCTCTTCTTTCTGTTGTTCAATTTCAGCAGTACGTTGCGTTACTATGCTTTCAAGGTTTTCGTTCATTAGGGTTAGTTCCTCAGATAGTTCTTCGGCTCTAATAAACGATTTAGAGAAGTGCATTGCAAGCATAAAGGATTGCATGAGGAAGAATACGAAAACACCATAAGGTAACAGGTAGGATGATTTGATGATATTGCTTTCGTACAAAATGTCATTCAGCCCCGTTACGATGATAGCCAACGTACCAATGAAAGTATACCAGGCTCCTTCCCGTTTTCGCATCATCGAAAGAAATGTTACCCAAGAGATATAGATTAACCCTATGAGACTGACGATGATAACACCAGGTAAGATGAAAGTAAAAATCCATGAAGGAGTGAAAAGAACAACTGCCGACATGGTAATTATTGAGTAAGCAAAGAATTTGACAACGTTTTTGGAAATCTCCTTTGGGAACAGTATCCACAAAAATGCTACCCAGAAAACTACCCGGGTAAGGGTACTCAAATAATTTATTTTCTGGTATATCCACCAGGGAATAAAAGGGAACATCTTGGTGATGAGTATCTCATTGTTGCAAATGATGTATATGGACATTGCTAGGCCAAAAAGAGCAAAATAAAGACTATAGTAGTTCCTCCGCCTGAAAAAGAACATCCCAATCTGATAGAAGCTAATGATAAAAACAATACCAAACAGAAATGAATCTAATCCTACATGGCGGACATGTTTTTTGGTAAGGAGTTTTGTGCTGCCAAGTGTAATGCTGTTCGGAATACCTCCTTTTCTATGATGAAAGTTACTTATGTGTATAACGATCTCTGTTGTGTCCCTAGAATTGAAGTACAGATAAGTAGGGTATAGAAAAGCTTTCTCATTTTTTCTGTTTGTTGCCAGTACACCAGCTTCCGACTCTAGTTTTCCGTTAATCCAGATTCTCGAAGCAGAAAAAAGCCTTTGGTAACTAATTGCGAGTTTTCTTCCTTCTGGACAAAGAATTCTTAACCGATAGGTCGCATAACCAAACGATCCTAACTCTTTCCCGTTTAGTTCAGTTTTGTGAAAGAGATGTGGGAGATTAACATAAGAAGGAATTGTTTCTGTAACTTTTAGTTCGGAAGGTAGAAGGTGTTTTTGCCAATAAAATTCCCATTGCCCGTTTAGTCTTATAGGCTCATCGGTATCCCAAGTACGAAGATCCAGCCAGCCCTGCTTAGCTTCAGGGTGACTTTGTCCATTCAAAATGGAATGAACAAATAGGAATAAACAAAAGAAAATTAAGCGGATGAGCATATATAGTTTCCGTATATTTTAATTATGAAAAATCGTGAATTATTCGCAGAAAGTCAAAGCTTTATTTTATAAAAGTTACAAATTTTGAACCGTATAGCACTTATGTATAATGCATTGTGGTTTTGTTCTGGAATGAAGGGTAAGCTAGTGAGATGAAACAGGTTGTTCTTTTGCATTCAATTGGAGTTGAAAAGCAGAAAAGATAAACCCCATGACTAACCAACTCTCTAACTGAATATTTATGATTAACCGTTCCAATTTACAAATCTCTGTATAAATATCAGAATAAATTGAACTTAGACTGCACCTAATCTTCAAAAAACAAACCATATTTATGAGTGCTAAGCTTCCATAATAAAGCTACCTTTGTTTGTAAAAAAGTAAGTGGAAGAAGTTTTCGGTTCAGTATTTACAACAATGTTGGGGGCGGTAGGACGCATAATGCTGATCATTGTGATTGCAGGTATGCTGGTTCGCTATAAATATGTTCATAATGATTGGGTTAAGGGATTAGCTGGAATAACGGTTAATGTGTTTGTCCCAGCTCTAATTTTTACGAAAATTATAAAAGGTTTCGAACCAGAAAAACTTCCTTATTGGTGGATGATTCCGTTGACGGTTGTTCTCTTGATTTTTATGGCAATAGGGCTGGGCTATCTTCTTTTTGGGAATCAGTTCAAAGAAAAATCGGCGCTGTTGGCAGTTGGGGCGATACAAAATGCAAACTACCTCATTTTACCAATAGGCCTTATGGTTTATCCAGACCGTTTCGATGAGTTTGCTACATATGTTTTCCTGATAGTATTGGGCGTTAGTCCATTGTTATGGAGTATTGGGAAATACTTGGTAGTACCAAGACAACAAGATCGTTTCCAATGGCAGGCGTTTGTGTCACCTCCTTTTTTTGCTAATTTTCTTGGAATAGGAGTGGTTCTCTTGGGACTAAAAGCTTATTTGCCCAATTTCCTGTTCGAACCATTGGAAATGATAGGAGTTGCAGCAGTTCCATCTGGAAATTTCATTCTGGGAGCTACGCTGGGAGCTATTTCTTTGCGGCGTTTTGCCTCTTTGGTTGATATTCTCAGGGTTACTTTTATTAAGTTCCTGTTCTTGCCTATTGTTGTGTTGGCATTGATCATTTTTACAGGTTTTCATCTCGAAAATCGTTTATTGGCAGAGTTGGCAATTATGCAGGCTGCATCGGCTCCAGCTGCTGCTATCATTATGCAGATAAGAAATTACGGTGGTGATATGCAACAGATAGGAAGTCATATGCTAATTTCATATGCCTTAGCTTTATTTTTTATCCCTTTTTGGTTATCCGTTTTACATGCTTTTGGTTAATAGAGATTTGGATGAAATTTTTCTGAGAAACTATTGTAATCAAACGAAGATTTGTATACCTAGTGCTATTGTTAACAGTTGAATAGTGGCTGAAATCCAATCTGTTTGCAGAAAATTAGAAATAGTCAATGACTGATAATCATTGATCAGAGTTGAGTTTTATGGTTGACTATATGCAGGTTTTCTTGCATATAGTCAATTATACTCCCCTCATCGAATAAGAGTTAGATCACCAGCATCTTGAAAGGTTTGGTTGTTCTCAAAAATTCCCGAAACACGCCAGATATAGACCCCCATTGGAGCCAGGGTCTGGCCGATATAGCCGTCCCATCCTTGATTTACATCTTCGGTTTCAAAAACTGGATTTCCCCATTTGTTAAATATAGTTAGCTGATATTTTTTTACAGAATTGTGTATTGGGCGAAATATAGTATTCATTGTGCTTTGCCCTTGTTCGTAATGTCCTCCAGAGGGGCCACTTGCAGATGGAATAAATGCATTTGGAAATACCAGAACTGGTTGCGATTTTACTTCCACTATAGATTGTTTCTCAATACTGTCGACACATCCAAATTCTGAAGTTGCAATTAGCTTTACCGTAAATTCCCCTTTACGTTTGTATTGGTGTAGGGGAGATGCTTCAATAGATTTAGTTCCATCTCCTAGGTCCCAAGAGTAATGTAGACCGCCTTCTGTTAAGTTTTCATACCTCACCAATGCTTCGGGTAAGAATACTGTTTTATTCGAAGGCGCAAAATCAGGAACAGGAAGAGGCTTTGCTTCAACGTACATAGTTTTTGTACGCACTTCATCATCGTATCCTGTAGTGGTTAAAGTTATTGCATATTGTCCTGCTTCTGTATACTTGTGTCTTGGGTGTAAGTCTGTAGATGTGTTTCCATCTCCAAAATCCCATTGATGTTTTACCACATATTCGCTGTTATTGGTGAAATTGACACTGAAAGGAATACATCCTTGTTTTTGATCGATCTCGAATTTGGGCACAGCAGCAGGTGGTCTGATTAGAACTTTTACTGTGTCGCTGGCACTACAGATATCGTTACTCACGCTAAGAGAAACAAGGTATTCTCCCCAGTAAGCATAAAGATGCGATTGAGTTTTCAATTGGGTAGCATAGGTGGATTTGGTACCGTCTCCCATGTCCCAGGTGTAATTATTGTAGCCTGGTGTGCTGAAGTCGTTGATTTGTATAGTAGCATCAGGGTAGGTCTGATAGTAAGGATTTGCACTGATTTCTACATAAGGCCCTCCAAGAACTTCAACTTCGGCTCTTGCTGTATCAATACATCCTGTTGGGGTTTTTACTTTAGCTACAACTTCCATAATTTTCGATCCCTGTTCTGTATCGAAATATGTATGCGATGGATCTTCTTCACTTATACCTCCATTATTGTCGCCAAAAGACCACCAGTACAGTTCCATACCTTGGTATTTGTTGTCGAAACTGACAGTTAGAGGAGAACAGCCACTTGTGATATCCATTGTAAATTCTGCAAAGGACTGTGGATTAGTTATTTCTTGGGGAACAGTTGTGAAGCTACACGAGTTATAGTCCCGTATTTCTAAAACATACGAACCGGGAGCTAAATCACGGAACTTTCCATCACTTTGAAACGTTCCGCCGTTTATTGAGTACTCATATGGAGTAACACCGCCTTCTGCAATTATTTCTATGGAACCGTCGTTTGCATTATTACATCCGTTATCAAGGGTTATTTCATCAACAGTTAAAATTTCAGGTTCATTTATGTTTATAATTGAACCTTCATACCAACATGAGTTGTCGTCCGATACAACAATTGGGTAAATGCCTGGTGATAGATTTGAGAACAGGCCTGAGCCATCCTGAAATGTACTGCCATTATTTACAGAGTACCGCAAAGTGCCAGTTCCACCAGTTGCAGTAATATTGATTTCTCCATTTCCTTCTCCATTGCATAAAACATTTTTTTGAGAAACACCTGTTATTTTGATTTCTGCTGGGGCATTGATAATAACAGGGTTTATTTTAGTTTTACACTCGTTGGCATCTTTTACCATTGGCGTGTAGTTGGAGCTTGGTTTAAGGTTAGAAAAAATGTGCTCATCTTTAAAACTAGTTCCTCTATCGATGGAGTGTTTATATGGAGCTGTACCACCTTCTACATTAATGAACTCTATTGAACCAATATGTTCGTTGAAACAGGTGGTGATATCTGTTTTCACGACAGAGAATTTAAGCGAATCTGGTTGGGTTACTACTACTGCAGGAGAAGTCTCTACACACTCGTTGGCGTCAGTAACTGTTAGGGTGTAGGTTCCTGCCGAGAGGTGTGTAATAATGTTATTATCCCTCTTGTATCTGTCGTCCCATTTGAAATCATATGGTTTTGTTCCTCCTGAAACATCAGCTTTAATGGCACCGTCTCCATCTCCATTACAAAGGTTATGAGATATATTTTCATCTGGAATAGAGATAGTGATGGGAAAATCGGGAGATTCTATTGTTATATTTTTTTCATATTCACAATTGTGGTCATCAATGACTTTGAATGTATAACTTCCTCCCGGTAAGTTGCTCGCTTTTAGGCTTGTTTGGTTTGGGGAGGTGTTCCATGAATATTTGTATGGTGTTGTACCTCCTGTTACTTGTGGTTGTGCGGAACCTGTTGCCTCACCGTAACAAAGTACATGTTTTACATGGTATGATTTGAACTGTACATTAAGCGGATCGTTGGGTTCAACAATTTCCACACCAGCTTTTTTCCAGCAGTCATTGTCGTCTCTAACCAGTACTTCCCAGTAATCGGCAGCAAGACCTGTTGCCGTGGAATTTGTTTGAGCCTCTGGGTCGTTCCAAAGATATCTGTAAGGCGGAGTTCCTCCTTCAGCTTTAGCTATTGCTGCCCCAATTTTTTCTCCATAGCAGGGATTATGCGCAGTGGCTTCTGCACTTGCTTTTAATTCTGGTCGTTGCGTGATTGTTGTGCTGGTCCTAATCTCTGGGCAGTTTTTTGCATCTGTAATGGTGGCTGTGTAATCGCCAGCAAATACAAACCGAAGGACTTCTCCTGTTTGAAAAAGCGGATCTCCCCATTTGATTGTATATGGGGGAGTACCTCCACTAACCGTAGCTTTTGCTTGTCCTGTTGAAGCTCCATAGCATTCGATATGATCTACATCTTCTGCTTTTATAACTGCACTAAGAGGTGCGTCTGGTTCTTTAATATCTATCGCTTCTTTAACTGTACAGTTGTTATCGTCAGTTATTGTGACTTCGTATGTTCCTTTAGCTAGGTCTGTAACTGTATTACTTGTAGTAACAGAAGTGTGGGACCAACTATATTTATACGGAATCATTCCTCCATCTGCCATAATTTTGGCAATACCGTCTTTCCCTCCAAAACAAGATACATGGGTTACGTTGTCGTCTGAAAAATAGCCGATTAGTTTTCTTGGTTCTAGAATGGTTACTGTTGTTTGTGCTTTACATCCGTTGGAGTCAAACGCAGTTGCAATATAGGTGCCTTTATCAAGGTTTGTTGGAGTCCAGTCTGCACTCAGGGCTGTTGGATTCAGGTTTGTACTTTGTGCAGGTGTAGTATTGATACTGACATTGGGGTAAGGCGGAGTACCGTCAGAGATTTCAAATGTCACGTATCCGTCTGCTGCTCCAAAGCAACTAACATTGTGAATGTTATAAAAAGGGGCATTGATGGTCAGTTGCCCATCTGGTTGTGTGATTCTACCTGTTGCAGTTGTCTGGCAGTCATTTTCATCATATACAAAAACTGTATAGCTGTCAGCCAAAAGGTTATATGCTGTTGCACCGGTTTGTTCTAATGGATCAGTCCATTTCATACGTTTATTTCCTGTTCCGCCCGTAACATGGACGGTTAGCTTCCCTTCTGGATCACCATGACATTTTACATGTTCTGTCTCTGCGGGGTCGATGGTTGCTTTTAATTCAGGAGGGGATGTAATTGTAATCGTTGCTGTTGTTGTACAGTTACGTTTATCTGTAACTGTAACTCTGTGGGGTCTTGCAGCAAGTTGGATTGCAGTATGTGTAGTTTGAACTGGCGATGTATATTGCCAATCACAGGAAGATGGGTTATAGCAAACTTCTTCTTCCCAAATATAAGAATAAGGTTCAGTGCCGCCACTTACGCTTACTTCTGCTATTCCCGAGGTGTACCCCGCACATTTAGGGTTGGTTACTTTTTGGGGATCGATAAAAGCAGTAAGGGGTTGAGGTTCTATTATAGAAACAGTAGTTGTTGCTACACAGCCCGAGGCGTCAACTATTTCCACTGAATGACTTCCTGCAGAAAGATTAGTAGCAGAGTCTACAAATTGAGCAGGGGTTGTATTCCACTTGTAAGTATAAGGGGCAGTTCCGTTGAATGGATATACTTTGCAGCTACCATCATTTTTACCATGGCACGATATGTTTGTTTTTCCGAAGTTAAAGGTTTTTGCTTCGAATAAATCTTCAGGTTCATCAATTAGGACAAGAGAAGTGTAGGATTCACAAAGGTTTGCATCGAAAATCTTGACATTATAGGCTCCTGCTTTAAGGTTGGTTATGGTAGAGGTAGTTTGGTTATTGGACCATTGATACTGATAAGGTGGTGTACCGCCAGTAACTGTTGGGGTTGCACTTCCTGTCGATTCTCCTTTACATTTTACATGTGTGATATTGGAGGAATAGAAATCAGCTTTCAGAATGTCGGGCTGTGTGATGGTGACTTTTGCAAAAACAAATGCACCAGCACCGTCCTGAACTCTAACGGTATATTGCCCAGCTTTCAGACCAGTAAGCTTTTTTGCTGTAAGATCTCCAATACTTTGAGACCAAAGGTATTCATAAGGGGGTGAGCCTCCTGTTACGGTCACTTCAGCTTCACCATCTTCGCCTCCGTTACAGGAGACGGCTTTTATACGCGACGCCTCGAAGTAAGCTGTAAGTGTAGATTGCTCTCCTTTTGGAGAGCCTTCTGCCCAAGAAGCAAGAGGAGCTAAGCATAGCTGAAGAAGAAAAACACATAAAATAGAAAAGGTATGGCCGAGCCTGTTTTTATGTGTCTGGGCATAACAGGTTCGGAAACTAGGCCAAAACATTTCTATAGTCTGTAGTATGAAAGTTCTCATTACTTGGTGTATCGATATTTTGGTATAGACCTTAAAGTTTTATCTAAGGTTGCAATTGCCCCTTAGTTATAAAAGTAACCATTGATGCCAAGGCTCCTTCTACTTTTGTTATGGTAATTACGCTAAGGATAATGTTTCTCCCTTTTGTTTACCAATCTTTCTACATAGTATTACTAACGGTCTTCGCTTCATTCAAGTTTGTTACTATGTTATTTTTTATGAAGTTCAATATTGTTATTGTTAGATATTGATACATAGGGGGCTTCTATGCAGCATTTTTTCACAGGAAACGTAAGAACTGATGTTGGGTGTTAAGAATGTGGTGTTATTCGTTTTTGAGTGTCATTGTATTGACAATTATATGATATGAAATCTTAAGGCCTCGCTTGTGTTAGCACACCTACTCTATTTGTCGAAAGCAAGAGAGTATGCAAATACTCTGTATTTGAATCTTCTTGCTTGCTGATAATAGACAATGCAGATTATAATTTACGTTTTAAATGTTCATTAAGCTCGTTAGTTGAGAAGCTTACTTCTACAGGGCCAAGAGAGTGAGGGCCAATTTCATAAGGGTTATAATAGAAAACAAGGTTACTATCCTTTAAATAGAAATTATCGGTTACTTTTATCTGCTCTTTCCAGATGTTCATTTCGAATTCTTCTTCTGTATCGAATTGTTGTTTTATCCGTTCAAGTATTTTTGTTTCAAGTGTGGTATTATTCTCTGCTTTAAATGTGAGATCTTTGGTTAGTTTTTTTCGTTTTTTTAAATCCAGTGTGAAATATTGGGTTGTCATATTGGGATGTGCACCACCTGTATGCTGATATTTTGTAACTCTGAAAGTGAGATAGTCTGTACCAATTTCGAAGAACTCAGCAGAATGCTCAAATGACCAGTTAAAAGAAGCGCTGATCGATTCGTCAGATTCCGAAAAGTCGTTTTCAAGATCTTTATAGTCTTTAATCAGTTCTTCGGCTTCTATTTTGAAACGGTCTTGAAGTAGAATTCCACCGTTATTTTTTGCAAAAAAGGCTTCGTATAACGAGCTTCGGATGAACTCAAGCTGCTTTTTTTCAAGACCAGCTGTGATACGGGGTACAGTCAGGTATACATAGCAGTGCGGTTTCTCTGTTTGATTAAATAAGTGGTATTTAGATGAATATTTTTCGATCTGATATTGAATCTTTTCTGGGTTTATCTGTTCAGTTTCTTTTTTAGAGTTTGTTTTACATGAGCTAACGAGTATGAGCAAACTGATAAAAAAAAGGGAATGTTTCATCTGTAACACAGTTTTAAGTTAAAACGTTATCTTAGGTCTCCGCTTGAGTCTGTATTTTTTGCAAGCAATCAAGACAAACGGTAACAAAAGACTTGAAAGTCTGTTTGACAAAAAATATAAAGGAATGATGTGTGCAGCAAAAAATCTTGGTCGGTTTGTTCTTAGGTGTTTACACAGGTTATTCAAGGCTTAAAAATACAAAAGAAATGAACAAACGGAAAATTGTAAACGACCCAGTTTACGGGCTTATCAGTATCCCATACGAGATAGTGTTTGATGTGATTGAACATCCTTATTTTCAGCGTTTGCGGAGGATCAGGCAGTTGGGGCTGACTAATTTGATCTACCCAGGAGCAACGCACACACGATTTGAACACGTGCTTGGAGCAATGCATTTGATGACCCTGGCTATAGATGTGTTAAGAGGGAAAGGGGTAGAGATAACAGAAGATGAAGCAATAGGACTCAGTCTTGCGATATTGTTGCATGATATTGGGCATGGGCCTTTTTCGCACACTATGGAGGAGCGGTTTATTTCTGGAGTATCGCACGAGCAAGTAACGGTGATGTTTATGGAGGAACTGAATAAAGAATTTTCCGGCCAATTGAATACATGTTTGCAGATATTCAAGAATCAGTATCCAAAGAAATTTCTTCATCAGTTGGTTTCCAGTCAGCTTGATATGGACAGGCTGGATTATCTTGGTAGGGACAGTTTTTACAGTGGTGTCTCGGAAGGTGTAATTGGTGCCGAACGCATAATTAAAATGCTTACCTTGCACAAAGATCAGTTGGTTGTGGAAGCTAAGGGAATTTATTCAATAGAGAATTTCCTAATAGCTAGGCGTTTGATGTACTGGCAGGTATACCTGCATAAAACATCGTTGGCCGCAGAGACCCTTTTAATCCAGATTTTTGAAAGAGCAAAAAAGTTGGCACTCTCTGGCGAAGAGTTGTTTGCCAGTCCTGCATTACGCTTTTTTATTTACAACGATTTTAGTAAAGAAAACGTCTTTGGGGATAAGGAAAGACTGAAGTTCCGTGATGATGTACTGTTGAATTTTGGAATGCTGGACGATACGGATGTGTTGTCGGCAATTAAGGTTTGGACAGGTCATACAGATACAGTTTTGGCGAAATTGTCGTCTGCACTAATTCATCGAAATCTGTTCAAAGTCGAAATTCGGCCAGACCGTTTCACAAAAGGGGAAGTTGACCTGTTGACAGAAGAGGTTGCAAGAAAGTACGGTATTTCGGTAAAAGCTGCAAAATACTTTGTGTATACCGATTCTGTTAGTAATCATGCGTACAGTATAAAGAGCGATAAAATCAATATTCTATTCAAGGACGGTTCATTGAATGACATCAGTAGGGCATCTGATATGTTAAATATCTCTGTGCTCTCGAAAAACGTAAAGAAACACTTTCTTTGTTATCCGAAGGAGTTTGCGGATTATCGTTTTGAATAAAGAATCCAGATTAACTATCTTTGGCAGATTTTTAAAGGAAAAAGGATCGAAAAGCTCTGCTTCCCAATGAAATGTAATGTATTGGAGAGAGCAGGATCGAACATTCTGGATGGCAACAGACAACATAAACAAACAACAATGGAATTCTCAGCAGCGCAAATTGCCCAGGTATTGGCAGGTCAGATAGAGGGAGACTCGGAAGTAAAAGTCTCTAATATTTCGAAGATCGAAGAAGGTACTCCAGGGACACTTGCTTTTTTGGCTAACCCAAAATACGAAAAGTTCATTTACGAAACACAAGCCTCTATTGTACTTGTCAACAAAGATTTTGTTGCGGCACAGGATATTCCCGCTACTCTTATTCGGGTAGAAAATGCTTATCAGGCATTTGCTTCGCTTTTAGAAATGGTGAGTCAGGCACGTCCGCAGAAGACAGGAGTCGATCAAACGGCTTATATTGCCCAAAGTGCCCAGATAGGAGAAAATGTATATGTAGGGCCGTTTGCTTACGTTGGTGAGAATGTAAAAGTTGGTGATAACTGCAAGATTTTCCCTCATGTTTATTTGGGAGATAATGTGGTGGTAGGAGAAAAGACCACACTCAATTCAGGTGTTAAAGTATATCACGATTGCCAACTTGGCAAACAATGCATTGTTCATGCAGGAACAGTAATAGGAGGAGATGGTTTTGGTTTTGCACCTCAAGCAGACCAGAATTACCAGAAAATACACCATATAGGCAATGTAGTTATCGAAGACAGTGTTGAGATTGGCTCTAATGTAAGCATAGACCGTGCAACAATGGGATCGACTATTATACGTAAAGGTGTGAAACTGGACAACCTGATTCAGATAGCCCACAATGTTGAAATTGGAGAACGTACAGTTATTGCGGCGCAGAGTGGAGTTTCAGGATCCACTAAAATTGGAAAAGATTGTATGATCGGCGGTCAGGTTGGTTTAGTAGGGCACATAACGATTGCCGATGGAGTGAAGATTGCAGCTCAATCGGGAATTTCATCAAGCATCAAAACTCCGGATAAGATTGTTCAGGGCGCTCCTGCTTTTCAGATAAAAGATTATTTAAAGTCTTATGCACATTTCAAAAACCTTCCAGATTTAGCTCGAAAAATTCAGGAATTAGAAAACAAGATAAAAAAAATGACTGAAGAATAAAGCGAAGGGGGGATGTTATACTGAAATAGTATTTATCTGCCCTTCTCTATCAGTTTTTTTTATGCCCTGCTTATTCATTTCTGATTTCTAGAGAAAAGCACTAAAATTAGCGCCCGTTGAGTGAAACGCAAATATTTAAAGCAGATGTCTGAAAAACAAAAAACTATACTTAAAGAGGCCAGCCTAAAAGGGACTGGTTTGCATACAGGACGCGAAGTAAATATCACTTTTAAGCCTGCCGAAGAGAATTCTGGATATCGTTTCCGGCGTATAGATCTAGACGGACAACCTATCGTACATGCAATCGCCGATAATGTTGTCGATACGTCTAGAAGCACCGTATTAGAAGAGAATGGTGTACGTGTTGGAACTGTGGAACATATACTGGCAGCCTGCTATGCTATGGGGGTTGATAATGTGCTTATAGAGATCGATGCGCCAGAGACACCTATACTTGACGGAAGTGCACAACAGGTAGTGAGCGCTTTAGAGGAGGCTGGTATTGTTGAGCAGAAGGCCAAGCGAGAGTATTTCGTTATCAAAAATAACATCAATTTTTCTGACGATCAGACACAGACCGAGATTATCACTTTCCCAGACGAGCAGTTCAGTATTAATGTGATGATTGATTACAAGTCTGAAGTCCTAGGGCATCAGTATGCTTCTTTGAGTGAGCTGAATGAGTTTAAAGAGGAGATTGCTCCTGCTCGTACGTTTGTTTTTCTGAAAGAAGTAGAATACCTTTTCGATAACAACCTTATTAAAGGTGGGGATTTGGATAACGCTATTGTTATCATGGAGCGTGAAATGGCGCAAGAAGATCTTGACCGTTTAGCGGATAAGTTCGGCAAACCACGTATTGCTTCATCTTCGACAACGCGAGGGTACCTAAATAATACAGATCTTAGGTTTAGTAATGAGCCGGCCCGTCATAAATTATTAGACATGCTTGGCGATTTAGCTCTTGTTGGGCATAGGATAAAAGGAAAGATCTTGGCTAACAGACCAGGTCACCTTGCTAATACAACCATGGCCAAGAAGATGCGCCAGATCATTAAACAATCTAAGCATCAGGCCCCGGAATACGATCCGAACCGGGAACCGGTATACGATGTTAATGAGGTGAAGAAGAAGTTACCTCACCGTTCACCTTTTTTGCTTGTAGATAAAATTATTAAGCTAGAAGGTAACGAAATTGTAGGTGTTAAGAATGTCACCATGGATGAGCCTTTCTTTCAGGGGCACTTCCCAGATTCACCGGTTTTTCCAGGTGTATTGATTGTGGAGGCTTTGGCTCAGGCAGGAGGAGTTCTTATACTTACAGAAGTAGAAGATCCAGAGAATTATCTTACGTACTTCCTGAAAATTGATAAAGTGAAGTTCCGTAAAATGGTAATACCTGGAGATACTTTGATACTAAAAATGGAAAAAATTACCCCTTTGCGCCGTGGTATTGTGACCATGAGAGGACATGCGTATGTGGGAAAAACTTTGGTGGCTGAAGGGGAATTTACAGCACAAATATCAAAAACGAAATAAATTAATTAAGGAGATATGAACCAACCGATGGCATTTGTTCATCCTGATGCACAAATTGGGAAAGATGTTAAAATAGACCCCTTTACGAATATTCAGGGGGATGTGGTAATTGGTGAGGGTACTTGGATCGGCTCTAATGTTACGATCATGGAAGGAACCCGCATCGGGAAAAACTGTCGTATTTTCCCAGGGGCTGTTATCGGGGCAATCCCACAGGATTTAAAATTCGAAGGGGAAAAAACAACAGCTGTTATCGGAGATAATACAACCATACGTGAGTTTGTGACTTTAAATCGGGGAACCAAAGCTAGTGGGAGTACTGTTGTCGGAAGCAACTGTTTGGTTATGGCTTACGTGCATATTGCTCACGACTGCATTGTTGGAGACAAGGTTGTACTTGCAAATGCGGTAACGCTTGCCGGACATGTTGAAGTTGACGACTGGGCAGTATTGGGAGGCACTTCGGCTGTTCATCAGTTCACCAAAATCGGACAACACGTTATGGTACGTGGAGGTACTCTTGTAGGACGTGATATTCCTCCATATGTAACCGCAGCCCGTGAGCCTGTTTCATATGCAGGTGTGAATTCTGTTGGAATTAAACGACGCGGATTTGATGACGAACAGGTTGGTTATATTCAGAACATGTACCGCTTGTTGTTCCAAAGTGGAATGAACGTAAGTCAGGCAGTAGAAGCCATAAAGAATGATCTTCCGGAAACTGCAGAGAAGAAAGAATTTCTCAGTTTCATGGAGCGTTCGAACCGAGGGATAATAAAAGGTTATTCGACACTGAAGTCGAAAACGAATCCTGAAGAATAAGTTCAAAGCCTCGCTAATTTGCGGGGCTTTTTTATGAATGGAATTTGAATCCTGAAATTCCCCAACTTTGTAGTTTTTCCTTTCTATTTCTATTGTCACATTCAGATTAGCTGAGTGATTCTGTATTCCACAAGAAAATCAAAAAATAGATCTGAGCTACTTACTAAGTAGTTTTTTGTACAATGTGACTGAGTCCTTTTTTTCGAAAAGCCTTAAGGGCTGACGAAAAATACACGGGGGATTTATTGAGTCAAATAATTTCCAATTTTTTGGTAACTAGATGGTTGTAAAGGGTGTTTGAGTGAAATACACCCGTTTATGATTGACGTTTTCTTTCTCAGAGACTCAAACCGAACCTTCATTTGAGTAATGAAAAAGAAGTCCTTTCCTTCTACTTTTCTCAACTTGCAACTGTCAAACCCTGACAAGTTATACTATTATCTACATTTTAAATTTACCTGATGATGAAGACGAAAATTCTATTTCTAGTGTCATTTTTTTTTATTGCAGGACTTCAAACTTCCACTTCTCAGACTGTATCTATCAGCGCAGATAGCTATAAACAACAATTTATAGGGGTCGGAGGCTCTGTAGGTAATTATTTTAATAAGTATTTCAGCAATTCGGAAGCAGATCGGGAGCAGATTTGTAGATGGTTGGCTGATGACTTACACTACCGCTATCTAAAATCTTACGATGGAGACAAGCATCCGAACGACGCTCCAGATTATTATGACGATCGGGCTACATTTCTAAATGACTTAAGGGTATATAAGTCGGATATTGAGTTTGTGGTATGTTTTAATCAAGTTTCAAAAATGTATCAGAGCAGAATGGATGCTGACGAGCCTGGAATATTCAACTTGGTAGCTCAGCGATATTTTGACATTCTAGAAGCATATCACTTAAGAAATGCAAGTGTGAGCATTATAGAGCTTTTAAATGAACCTGGAGGTGCAGGTGAAGTACTACGCCAAGGTGTTGTTTATGCTTATGCCGTACCGATTCTTAGAAATTTGATAAGTAACTCTTCCTCTAACCCGCACGGGGTTCCTATGCCAAAGATTGCAGGTACTGGAACTTGGGGCGTTGGGCAGCTGCCGCATTGGATAAACAAATTCAAGTCTAAACTTCCCGATGCATGGAACAACTTGGAGATTGTAACAACGCATGGTTATAGTGGAGGCTGGAAAACTAACCTGTTTAAAGATGTATACAATATAATTGATGGCAAACCATTCTACAACAGCGAACAAACAGGTAAAGCTCACAAAGGCGACGATATTTGGGAGCAGGAACAGTCTGGTACTATTGACGAGTATATTGCAGGTGCGTTGTCAATGAGTCAGATTTATATTTGTGGTATGTTAGGATATACAAACGCTTTTTTTGCATTCCAGAATTATAACACTTCTGATAATAACGCAGCATTACTTCAGGTGACTAATGGTAACTCACCCAAGACTAAGAAAATGTACTATGCTCTGAAGCAAATAACATCTTTGCAACCAGAGGGGTGTCATCGGGTAGGAAGAGATATCTCCAGTATGAGTAAAATCAAGACATTGGTAATGAGAAAGAAGGGAGAGAACTATGTTTATTTGCACATGGCCAATATTAGACCTGAAGCTAAGACTATAACCATCAATTTTAAAAATGGAGCTTCTTATAATATAAAGAGTGTAAAAAGTTGGGTGACAGATGAGTTTGGTAACGATGCTACTCAAACTATGAATAAGAAATATTCTAGAGCCCGGAGCAGTATTAATATTGATATTGCGGCTCATTCCATTACAACACTTAAACTGGAAATAGAATCGGCAAGTAAGAAAAGTGCAGCCAATGCTATCGGAACAGATTTAGTTCAAGAAATAGGTAATGTTTCATCTTATCGTTTTGCGAATCCAGTTAAAGATGTTTTAAATATTACTGGTGCAACGGAAATATCTAAAATTGAAGTGTACAGCCTTTTAGGAGAGAAAGTTTTAACAAGTCAAAATTCAAAAAATGTTTCTGTGGAACATTTGTCTAAGGGTACATACCTTTTGGTTGTTAATGGAGTAGAGGCTATGAAATTTGTGAAGGAGTAGATAAGAAAATATATTTAGAGTGATTGTGAAAACCACCTCAGAACGAGGTGGTTTTGTGTTTTTAAGAAGGCCGTAGCTATCTTTTGGGTTAGCTTTCTGGCCGAAAAACATCCATAACTCCAGCGAGCTTTCTAAGCTTGTTCGAAAGTGTTTCTAGGCTGAGTTTACTTTCTACCTCTAAGGTGAGGTGGGCAATAAACTGAGAGCCTTTTCCCTTGGCTTCAATTGCCTTCAATAGAACTCCTGATGTGTTGAGAACAAGGAGGCTAATTTCATTTACTAAACCTGCGCGGTCTTTCCCATCAACGCGAAGTGTTGTAAGAAAACGGTATTCACCCTTCGAATCAGCCCAGCGTGCAGGGACTACCCGATATGAATAACGGGTAAGCAAGTCTTTGGCATTGGGACAATTCAGACGATGTATCTTCACCCCCTGTTTTACAGAGACAAAGCCAAATATCTCGTCGCCAGGGATTGGAGAACAACATTTTGCAAGGCTATATTCCATTGAAAATTTTCCTTGTTCAATGATCAATGCATCGGTTCCTTTTTGGTTGATGAAACTGTTTTCGATATTCAGAGAAGTATCCTGCTCTGTAGCCTCTGCTTTTTTATCGTCAATAAGTTCTTTTTTATGTTTCGATAGATCGACTTTATCTTGAGCTATGGCATCGAAAAGCTCCATTGTTGTGTCTATTCCCAGAATCTTCATCAGACGGTGGGTAGCTTCATCCGATCGCTCAATTTTCCATTGTTTCAGTTTGTACTGAAGAATTTCTTTCCCAAGATCTGCGTGGGTGAATTCCTGCTCTTTAAGCAAACGCTTTACTTTGGCTTTAGCTCGTGGAGAAACAACATGGTTGATCCATGAAGGGCTCACTTTTACGGATTTTGAAGTGACTACCTCTACTGTATCCCCATTTTCTAGAATATGTTTGTTAGTAACATATTTACCGTTCACCATAGCTCCTTTGCATTGTGCGCCCAGATTTGTGTGAACACCAAAAGCGAAGTCTAGAACTGATGATTTTGCCCGAAGTTTTTTCAGGTCGCCCTGCGGAGTAAAGACAAATATTTCTTTTGCGTACAATGCATCTTTAATAGCAGCCTGATCAGAATCCCGTTCTTCTTCTGGCTTCTCAAGAGCACTACGCATTTGTTGTAGAATGGAATCTAAAGAGTCAGCACCTTCTTTTTCTTTATATTTCCAGTGGGCTGCCTGTCCTTTTTCAGCTATGTCATCCATTCTGCGTGTCCGGATCTGTACCTCTACCCATTTTCCTGTTTCTGTCTCAACAGTGGTGTGTAGCGATTCGTAACCACTGGACTTTGGGGCAGATATCCAGTCGCGTAGGCGTTTGGGGAAGGGGCGGTAGTTTTCTGTAACAAGCGAATAAACTTTCCAGCACATAGGTTTTTCTTCTGCTAACTCCAGGTACTCAATGATAATTCGAATTGCAAACTTATCGTACACTTTTTCGAAACCAACCCCTTGTTTCTGCATTTTGTTCCAGATGGAGTGTATCGATTTTGGGCGTCCTTTTACTTCGCATTCTATTTTAGCCAGATCAAGAGCAGTTTTAATAGGAGCAATAAAGTCTGCAATGAATTTCTCGCGGTCACGTTTTGTTTCGTCCAGTTTTTGTGCTATGTCCCGATAGGTTTCCGGTCTGCTGCGCTTTAGCCAAAGGTCTTCCAGTTCGGTTTTGATAGCGTATAAACCAAGGCGGTGGGCAATAGGGGCATAAAGCAGTTTACTTTCAGATAAAATTTTTGTTTTCTTGCTTTCTGCAACTTTATCAAACGACCTCATATGGTGAACTTTCCATGCAAGTTCAACCAAGATTACACGGATATCGGCAGAAATAGTAAGGATAAGTTTAATGAAATTTTCTGCGTGTATGCCCACTTTGCTGGTCTGCATACGACGAACCTTAAGCCCGTCTTCTATCATCTGTTTTATGTTTTGCTGGTAGAAATCAGATCTCTTAACCTGCTCTTCTAAATCAAAATCGATGAGATTGAGAAGAATAGAGGCAATAACAGCTTCATATCGTAAATTGATTTCTTTTACAACAATACGTGCAACTTCGTAACTTGGCCTGGCAGCTAGATATGCATCTTCACCTAACTGATCTTGCAGAAGGTCTTTTTGAAAATTGAATACCAGCTTTATTTTTTCGAGTTCGGTTTTTTCAAGATCGTCACCACATGTCTGTTCGAATGTATTCCAAAACTCTTCAAATACGTCATCCTTTCCCATCTGTTCTGCTTTTAGTTATAATACGAATATCTACCAATGATCAGCTAGCAGAGATTGGTAAAATTATTATATATGGGGTTATAAATAAAGGGTACTCCTAGAAAAAACTATTTAGGAACACACACATGAATTAATATAGCGGTGGCTAAAAATTAGTCCCTCCGTTTTTTTAGATTATAAGTTGTGTAACTATAGCAAGGTTGAAAATAGCGATTCAGGTTGTGGTTTAGCGGGTAAAGATAAGGATCAGTCGATAAAAAAAGACTTTTGTTTGATAATTTTCTCAGTTGCTGAAGGTTGAAAAATAAGCTGTTTTAGCGTTGTTTTACATATTTTAATCCTCCCGTACGAAAAGTAAGCATGTGGTGCTATTTATTAGGAAAAGCATCGTGCTAGTATTCAGTACTGTGACAGATTCAAAAGTATTGTTCATATTAGCATACTGGTTTGAAAAATAAAATGTGTTTGTAACTCGCTTATTTTTCAATTTCGTTAAAGCATGTCCTTATCAATCAAATCCAAAACTGTATAGGTTTTGTTTTCTAAATGGTTTCTAAGAATGGTTTCTATAATGGCCTTAACGCCTTTTGCATAAGAGTCGTGCCCTAGGACTTTTGTTTCTATTGTTATTTCGTCGTTACCGTCTTTGATTATAATCTTATGATATGCGTGTTTGCCTAAAAACTCTTCTGGTATTCCTACTTCACTCTGTTGAATTTCAGGCTCTCTTATCGATTTGATTTTTTCAACTGGAAAATTCAATGAATTAGCAAAAGTGTAGGCAGTTCCTGGTTCTGTCTTTTTTGTTGATTGATGAGACTCCGTGATCGAAATTTCATAATTTTTAAAAGACCCGCCGTTCTCTTTCAAGATGTTCATCGCTTTCAATACTAGAATTGATGTGTTGGCACACTCAATTAGTGGAAAGTTAGCTTCCATTTTTTCAGTTTCTAGTCCAGTTGAAAGCTCAATGAATACAGATTTTGTTCTTGCACAGAATTCTAAGCATTCGTTCAGTTGTCGTCCCGAACCGGCATGCACTATTATTGCTTTTTCATTTGAGGTCTGATATTGCGACTCCCATTTCAAAATTTCACAAGCTTGAACAGATAAATTGGAAGTCAATATTGCATTAGCTAATTTCCCTGAACCTACGATAAATATTTTCATTCTTTCTATTTTGTATGATTGAGAACCTGTTTTGTTAAAGTATTTCTATCTGAAAATGAATTTTCTATACTTATTTGAGCAAATTGTCTAATTCAGCCTTTGTTTAAATGAATGCAAGGAGTTTATTTGTAACTTTTATGATTAAATAGATCATGACTTTAGCGTGTAGACAGGTATTTCTGTTGATGTACGACAATTATCGATTAGAAGATATATCCTGAGAGTACCACAGACTACTTGAGACTTTGACTATAATTATTTAGGATTTCCCGGCAAGACAAATCTAAATACAAAAACAACAAGACACAATTTTAGCCCTTGAGAGAATTTAGCAACTATGGGCATATTTAAACCCATAAAATTCCTATACATTTACGCCTCAAAAAGTGAAATATGATTTCGTCAGAGAGTAAAATCAGGGTGCGTTATGCAGAAACCGATCAAATGGGGTACTTACACCATAGTCGGTATGCTCAATATTACGAGGTTGCCCGAACAGAAATGATACGTGAAATATATGCCAGCTATGCTCAGTTGGAAGCAGAGGGTATAATGCTGCCTTTATCTGAGTTGAATTGTAAGTTTCACGCTCCTGTGAAATATGATGAGGAAATTACAGTAAAGGTTTTCTTGAAGGAATTACCGCAGGTTCGCATTGTTTTTAACTATGAACTGTATAATGAAAATGACAAATTGGTGAATTCAGGATCAACCACCCTTGTGTTTGTTGATGCGAAGACCCGTCGCCCTTGTCGCGCACCCGAAAATTTCATGCAAGTGTTGCGTCCTTATTTTGAAAAATAATAAAGCTAAGTTTCTAAAATGATAAGAAGACATTTTTTTATACTGATGTTGGCTGTTGCCTTGTTAGGTATGGCCTGTAATCAACCTCAAAAACAACGAGAAGAGAAAGAGCAAAAGCAAAAGATTGAACATGAATATGTAAAGGTAAGTGGCAGTGCTTTTGGGACAGTTTATAATATTACTTACGAAAGTAAAGGTGGCAAACTGTTAAAGAATGAAATCGATTCTGTATTGAGTGTTTTTGATAATTCGTTATCGACTTATAAGAAAAATTCTCTGATATCAAGGATTAACAAAGGGGAGAAAGTGAAAACAGATCGTTTTTTTACTACTGTTTTTGACAAAGCAATGACGCTTAGCCGTGAAACGAGTGGTGCGTTCGATGTAACTATAGCTCCTGTGGTAAATGCTTGGGGGTTTGGTTTCACGAATAAAAGTGATATAAATCCAAAACTGATCACTGGCCTGTTGGAGTATGTTGGTTATGATAAAGTGAAACATATTGATGGTTATGTGAAAAAAGACAACCCTAATGTGATGTTTGATTTCAATGCAATAGCAAAAGGCTTTGGTGTAGACGTTGTGGGCGATTACTTAAAAGAGCTGGGAATTAAGAACTTCTTGGTTGAGATTGGCGGAGAAATTGTTGCCCGTGGTAAGAATGCTAGTGGTAAGAATTGGTCGGTGGGGATTGATAAGCCTGTCGATAATGCACACCCTGGCGAAGAACTGCAAGCCATAGTACGCTTTAGTGATAGGGCATTGGCTACCTCAGGAAACTATAGGAGATTTTATGTGCGGGATGGAGTGAAATATGCACATACCATTGACCCCAAATCAGGTTATCCAGTACAGCATTCATTGCTAAGTGCAACGGTAGTAGCAGACGATTGTATAACAGCAGATGGGTATGCTACGGCTTTTATGGTGATGGGACTTGAAAAAACAAAAAACTTCCTAAAGAAGCATCCGGAGCTTGATGTGTTTCTGGTTTTTTCAGATTCGCAAGGTCGCTATCAGACTTGGCAAACTGAGGGCATGAGAACAATACTTCAGGAAATTTAGAGCATCGAGCTAATATTCAACGTTTTGGCAAACCCCAAATGTCGTTTATATTAGCACACCTACTTATTGAAATAAACTGGCGCAAAATATTAGCAATAGTTTCTGATGATACTATTCTATTGATTAATAGCAGTGAAGAGGCTTTTTTATTTACTTCCCGCAACAGAATCCTGTTGCGGGAAGTGTTTTTTAGTGAGTACCCAGATAAAATTAAATTTCTTCTAGATTAAGTAGTTGGTTACTAAAAGGGAATAAGTCTAAAATAAATAGATTCGCGATCTTGACTCTTTTTATGCGATGCTTAAAATAAGAAATGTCTTACTTGAAATGACCGAATTTCAGGCCAATGCCAGCAGACCAACCGTTGGCAATATCTGATGAGACAAGCTGCTGACCTTTGTGTTCAATTTTCATGTCCCCAGCAAAGCGGTACTGTCCCAAAAAGCAGAAGTGCACATATTCTGAAATACTAAAATTGATTTGTAAGCCAGGAACAACAAGCCAATTAGCATCTGTGGCAGTGAAATAGCTGCCTTCTGGATCCCAATTCTCGTCTTGACGGATGTAGGAAACTTGCCCGCCACCAATCATAGTAGGGAAGCTAAGATAAACAAAGCTGTTGTTGAAGAAAGTGGGTTCGATTATGAGTCCCCCATAGTTTCCTTCCACTATGTAATACTCTTCCATGAATTCATCGTATGCACGTGAACTGAAGAACCCTCCGGCACCTAATCCAATGGAGAGGTTTGGCCGAAGATGTAACCCTACACGCCCTTGAAACTCGCCTCCTTCGGTATGGTTGACATCGGCATAATTAACCCCAAATTGAAGCGTGATCAGGTCTATTCGCCGTTCAGATTTCTCCTGTTCTTGCGAATAGCTGAGAAAGGGGATCAAAAAAAAGATAGCTAGTGTAAAATTCTTCATACGTTTCATTTTTTCCTGAATGTTACCCATCGTTGTTATTCTTATTTCAATGAAACAAGAGTAACATAAAAAATATGCATAAACAGATTATCGAGAAGAAACAGGAATGCAGACAACGTTTTTTGTATTGGGTTTAACTTAAATTAGGTGTGAGTTTGGCATTATAAGTTCATAGAATTACTTGCTCTGTACTGTAATCAGTGTAATGATAAACCTAAAAGTGCCGTTTGTTATTCCGGCACCAACTTAATGC
Organism: Bacteroidales bacterium; assembly: GCA_965230435.1. Taxonomy (GTDB): domain Bacteria; phylum Bacteroidota; class Bacteroidia; order Bacteroidales; family JBDKHP01; genus JBDKHP01. The sequence goes on along the minus strand of CBDDLB010000006.1, from coordinate 2,464,425 downwards.
TTTCTCTGTTGCCTTTATGCTGTAAAAAAACTCGTTAATCTATTTTATGAGAAAGACCTACAAATGTAGCTGTTGCAAAACGGACAAAAAGAGTCTTAATGCTGGATCATAGCTGAATAAATCTAGAACAAACTCTTCATTCTATGTTAAAAACATACGGATGGCAGCTTATAATGTTGTTGACTGTAAGGTTTTGTAATCTTTAAAGTTTCTGAGGCCATTTGAACTAATATGGATTTGGTTATTGGCCATCTGTTATGGGTTTATTTTAGGTAAATAGACTGTTACAGGAGCCGAAGACCGGAAACACTAGTATAATATCAAAAGTTCAATCTGAGTATGGATTGTTTATGTTCAGAAAAAACAACTCAAATATTGTTGCCTGTTTACTTATTAAGTAAAACTGAAAGAATAACTTCGGGTTTCGTTGCACTGCCATTGTCCAAATCCTCACGTACTCTAGTACGCTCCAGATTGAAAGCTTTGTGCGTTTTAACCAAAATTATTTCTTACACTTTACTAAGATGCTAAAATATAGTTTTTGCCTTCTGTAAATAGTTTAGAATGAAGGAACTCCCTGATTTTTTCTCTGGCTCCCCAATTAGAAACGTATGAAATGATAAAATATTGACCGGATTGTTGAATTTTAGAGTAGTGAATGCAGTCCGTACGGTTTTTACAGTCGATATCGATATAGAATTCTATTTCTATCCCTTTATTTCTCAATAAAGCAGCTCTTTTCCTTGATTTTTCGCCACTTCCCCAAATAGCCACTTTGGGAAAGTAAGGGTTGTTCTCTTTGAGCCAAGGAATCAGATATTCTGTTTTTACGTTATAGAACGCTTCTTCTGAATAGCGGGCATCGTTTCTTGTTAGTCGGGTAGGTGAATCGTTCCAGTGCAGTAAAACTTCAGGTAATTTTGCCATATGGATTCCTTTAGAGAGCCATCGAAGGAAGAGTTCGTAGTCTTCTGGAAAATCGGACTGATGATAAGAACCATATTCATTGCAGATTGATTTCCGGAATAGAATAGTTGGATTGGCTATTGGAGATTCTGTGAATCTTGCCAAGTTAATTTCGTTGGGGCTGCATTGTTGATTTTGCCATTTTATGTATTCCCGAAACCCGCCTTCCATTTCATTACCTCCAACCTGTGTGGAGACAAGTCCGATGTCTGGGTGATTTTGCAAATAAGCTAGCTGCTTTTCCAATTTGGTAGGTAGAGCAAAGTCGTCGGCATCCATACGTGCTACGAAATCGAATTTTGCTTCCCGCAGTCCTTTGTTGTGAGCAAAAACAACTCCTTGCTGAGGTTCGTGAAATAAGCGTACCCTTTTGTCTTGCTGAGACAGTTGCAGAGCGACATTTGGCGAGTTGTCCGTAGACGCATTATCGACCATTATTAGTTCTAATTCAGTGTAGGTTTGGTTGAGAATGCTTTCTGCTGCCGCCAGAAGTGTCTTTTCTGCATTTCTGAAAGGTAAAATAACGCTTATCATGGTAACATTTGTTGAATACTAACGTTTGAAATTTCTGATTCGATACGGATGCGAAACTAAGAAGAAAAATGGAAGGGCTAGGTTTGGTTTAATTCTAGTAGATCTAAAAAGTATCGTTTTGTGCTTTGAGAAAAAACGCTGGTTTCTTAAAGTTAACTTAATTTTGTGTTCAAAACTAATCCGACTTGTGTCAATGACTGTTTTAATTATTGAAGATGAGCCTTTATTGGCAGAGGAGTTACAGAGAAACCTGTATGTTGTAGATCCTACAATCGAGGTCATTAAAATATTGGGTTCTGTGAAAGAAGGTGTCCAGTGGTTAACTGACAACTCCTGCGATTTGATTTTTTCGGATATTGAACTGAGCGACGGTATGTCGTTTTCTATTTTTTCGCAGGTTGAAACGGATATTCCTATAATTTTTGCAACAGCATTCGATCAGTACGCAGTGAAGGCTTTTGAGCTGAACAGTATCGGATATCTTTTGAAGCCGATTGATATAAAACAATTGGATAAGGCTCTGAAGAAATTCAAGAAACAGCCATTGAAGAGTGATGACCTCTCCCGACTTCTGAACCAAATAGAAGAGTTTCGTACAGAAAACAAATACCTTAAACGGGTAATCCTGTCGCTAGGAAATATTCAGAAACCTGTTTCCACGAGTGAAATTGCCTGCTTTATGGCCGACGACCGTTATCTGTTTGCAATTACAAGTGACGGAAAAAGGTATTACTACGATTCTACGCTTACCAAATTGGAGGAAGAATTAGACCCTGATGTGTTTTTTAGGGCAAACCGTAAGTTTTTTGTTAATAAAGATTTCGTGAATGAGATTGTAGCAATTTCAAAAAGCCGGTTGTCATTAAAATTGAGTGTAGATACAACTGAAGAAATCGTGGTGAGTTACAGTAAGAATAATGAGTTCAGGCAATGGGTAGCAAGTTAAGAAGGTTATTGGCAGAACGGTGGTATTACGTTGCGTTTTTGTTGTCGGCTATTGTACTTGTAAGAGGAGCGCTTTACCTGAGAAACGAAATGCATGAGGAAACCCGAAAAGTAGCAAAGTCAATAAGTGCAGGGAATGCAGAAGGGTATATTCAATTTTTGAAGGGAAAGCTATCTGGTTATGAAAAAATAGTCCGAATTGCGGGGCGCTATGCCTGTAAGAGTGAGCAAAATCCCGAGGAGCTATCCTTTTTTCTAAAGCATTTAATGGAGGTTGATACTAGTGTGGTTTCACTTTGGGCGGTTAACCGTTCTTCTGGGATAAAGGTTTACGGAGGAGGTCTTCCTGATGAGTTTATCGGAAAACCATTTTCATACAAAAAAGTAGGTGGCGAATTATGGCATGATACTATATCGGATGGTCGGTTTGTTGTTGTCCGCTACTCTACTGAGGAAAAGAAAGAGGTGTCGGTAGGAATAAAAATTGACCTTTTGGCCATTCACAACCAATTTATTAAGGCAAATGTTTATCGGAAAATTTATCAGTTTGTTCTTAACAGTAGGTTGGAATGTGTGTACCATCCGAATGAAAAGAAGATTGGGAAACAATTGGTTGATTTAAATTTGTTCGATGAGAGCGGGAATGTTAAGGATAAGAAATACAATTGGGTAGAGTATTCGTATTCCGACCTGTTAAATATGCCTGTCCTAAAGGCTTATAATAAGATTCCATTTGCAGGTACGAATTGGATTGTTGCTAGTGTGTCACCAACCTTTGATATTGAAGAAATCTTAATGAAAAGTGAGTGGGATCTAATGATTCTTTTGGCTTTTAGCTTTCTAGTTTTATCAGTATCGTTGTGGTATGGGGCTCGGAGTTGGAAAAAAGAATATACAAAAGCAGCAGATTATGAAGTTGAAAACCTGAATTTGATGCTGAAAAGTGCAAAGCAGGAACGCGAAGCTATAGCCAGACGGATTGAGCTTCTGAGAACAGGATTGAACACCCACTTTTTATTCAACTCGTTAGGGACACTTAAGGCACTTATTTCGGATCAGAATACGGTGGCCAGAAAAATAGTTGATGATCTGGCTCGTCTTTATCGCTACCATCTGGTAATAGAAGGCCAGACGGCTGTGACTGTTCAGGAGGAATATGATTTTGCAGAAACTTATATTGAGATTTTCAATCAAAGGTTTCGTAATGCGGTAGAGCTAGTTATTCACGATTTTGAGAAATATAAAACTTACTTTGTTGTTCCTGTTTCTATTCAGATGTTGGTTGAAAACTGCATTAAACACAATATTGCTTCCACTACTGATCCTTTACGGATAGAAATAAGCTTTTCAGAAACACAATTGACAGTGAAGAACAAACTTGCTCCCAAAAATGCGAGTAAAGCCTCCAATAAAAAAGGTTTGGAAAACTTAAGAGCGCGTTATGCTGCGTTTACAGGACAGGAGTGTGTTTTTGAGGTGGTAGATGGTTTTTATCTTGCTTCTATACCTGTTTTTTCTTCTCGGCCTCAGGTGTTTTCTGGTGGTACTGGGGTGGTTTAGTATAGTTAGCTTTTTATCTGAAAGTTGTAGTGTTGTTTATGAGAAAGGTTGTTTTTTTGTAAAAGATTGATTTAATGCTTTTAGATCAGGACGTGCTTTTTATAAACAAACGTTAGGAAAATTAGAAAACCTGAAAATAATGAGGTTGAATCAAAGAGCTGCTAAAGTTTTTATTTGTACATGTTTGATGTTTGTATCGTTTTTTCCATCACAGACTTATGCACAGATAAAAGAAAGTATTGTGTTTTTTTTATCAAAAAAAGGCTTTAAAGTATAAATATTACGATTATGTTTTAAAAGTTGATGTAATAGAATCCAGTGATAATGAGATTAAAGAGAGGTCTTTTTGTATTGATGGAATAAATTATGAATGGAAATTTATATATTTTCCACAGGGTAATGCAGATTTAATTAGTTGCTGTGAACTTGCCGAGATAAGTTGGGGGAGGGTAGAAATGTGTAATTGGGCTGATTCAGTTACTGAAGCTGAGTTTGAGATGACAAGTACATATTATGTGAATATTGTTAATGGCATAAAGAAGAAGAGAAAAAAGATGAAAAGATCCAATGCTCGCCAACTTCAGTTTGATGATAGAATTTTACTTTTTTATGAGGTTGATTTGAAATTTTGTAATTGTCAGTATGTTGCTGATGATAAGAGAGCGGTGTTTCCTCAAGGGTATGAATCTTATGTTTCTGAGATACAAAAGGTAAGAAAAATGTCAAAAAGAATGTTTTCTACATTTAGAAAGGATGGTATCCCAATATTCAGAAAAATTGATGATTTTTGGATAAAATATAGATCTTGGGACAGACTAAAAAAATAGGACATTCTTCCCCGTATATAGTGTTGAAAACTAGACTATAGTGTTGGAGTTAAGCGTAGACTTACGCTATTATTATCAATGTTTACTACAAAAAGGAAGAACATAAAAAAACGATGTTCTGTCTTTTTCGTTTGTTGCGTAGCCACAGACTAATGCTCAGCATATATGCGAGATTTACGGAAAGTTTTGGAATCGCTTTTACTACAAGGAACGCAGGGGAATTCCTCCCCAACAAATCCCCAGTACAACTCAATGATCATCTAATAATTTTCATCTCCACGATCCCATCCAATCAATAAAACAAGCACAAATGCCATCAACCGTCATTTGTTCACTCCCAATTTCTCCATTTTCACTACGTATTTTTCCCTATTCACTACATCGGCTTCGTTATCGCCTATAGGCGGATATTAGTTTTGTGGCGAATTTAAATTATGAATTTGCTGCTATGTCGTTAAAAAGTAGAGGTTTGCTGATTTATTCCTTAATGCTGTTAGGGATATTTTCGGTTCAACATACACATGCTCAATTCTTGTGGTTCAAGAAAAAACAAAAGGCGGATACTGCCCAGACTGCCCTTGGAAAGTACGAAGAATTGATAAAGAGTGCGAGTGTGGATTCGGGCGTTATTAATGTGCTTAAGAAGGAGAAAGATTACTATTTCGAGATTTCGAGTGAGCTGTTTGGCCGCGATTTCCTTATTGTAAACAAGTTATCGCAAGTGCCATATCCGTTGAACGATGCGGGTGTGAATAAGGGAATGAACTTCGAAAACCTTTTGGTTCAGTTCCAATACAACAAAGAATTGAATAAGGTTCTGGTAATGAACTATAAGGCGATCACAGAAGCGCCAAAAAATGCTGCAATTGCAAGAAGTGTTGCAAATAATTACCGTAAATCAATCTTGGAAGTTTTTGATGTTGAGGCTATTTCTGAAGATAGCTCACAGTTTGTTGTGAAGGTAAATAAGGTTTACAACGGAAAAGAGAAAAGCTTCAACAATGTTTTTGGGATGACGGGTATTGGCGGAAGTCCAAAGAGCAACTTCTCTTATATTGAATCTATTAAGAGTTTCGAAAAGAATATTACTGCAAAAAGTGTTCTGACAGCTAGAATCCCGGGGGCAGAAACAGAAGCTTCGTTGACTGTTGAGATAACATCCAATCTGATCTTGCTAAGGGAGAAACCAATGCATGGCAGATTGCGCGATGCAAGAGTGGGGTATTTCTCGACACCAAAACTTTTCTTCAATGATATTCAGCAAGGGGTAAAGAAAAGTGAACTGATTACAAAATGGCATTTAGAGCCAAAAGATAAGGAAGGATACTTCAAGGGGCAATTGAGCGAACCTGTTGAGCCAATTGTTTTCTACATCGACCCTTCTACTCCCGAGCAGTGGCGAAAGTACATAAAATTGGGTGTTGAGGATTGGAATTCTGCTTTCGAAAGAGCTGGATTCATGAATGCTATTCAATGCAAAGATGCTTCGGAAGAACCGGATTTTGATCTTGATGATGTGCAGTACTCTTCGATAGCTTATGCAGCTTCGGAGAAAGCAAATGCAATGGGGCCTTCGGTTGTAGATCCGCGTTCGGGCGAAATTATCGAGGCTGATATTATCTGGTGGCATAATGTGGTAACGGCTGTTAAATCTTGGATGCGTGTACAGACAGGAATTATTGACTCGGCCTCACGAGCCAATACTTATAGCACAGAACAGCTTGGTGCTGCTATCCGTTTTATATGTGCCCATGAAGTTGGTCATACGTTTGGCCTTCGTCACAACATGGGATCTTCGTTTTTCTACTCTACAGATTCGTTGCGTTCTGCGTCGTTCTGCTCAAAACATGCTACGGCATCGTCGATAATGGACTATGCACGTTTTAATTACGTTGCTCAGCCAGAGGACGGTGTGAAACATATTTCTCCACAGATAGGTTCATACGACAAGTTTGCGATAGAGTGGGGATACCGTTACTATGGCGATCTGTCGCCAAATGAAGACAAGCTGCATTGTGATAGCTTGATCGCGGTTGCAACTAAAAACCCACACAACATATACTTGCCTCAGCAAGACATGAGAGCTGCCATTGACCCAAGGGCACAAAGTGAAGATTTGGGGAACGATGCAGTAAAGTCTTCTGAATATGGCATTAAGAACTTGAAAAGGGTGATGGGACATATTCTTGACTGGACAACCGCCGAAGGGGAAGATTATAGCGAGGCTGGTAAGCTTTTGAATGCTGTAATTGGTCAGTGGCATAGGTATTCTTATCACGTGCTTACGAATGTTGGAGGTGTTTATATCAACAATACTACGCGGGGCGACAATAAATTTACTTATGAGTTTGTTCCAACCAAAATTCAGGAAGAGGCTGTTGATTATCTGATTGATAATGTACTGGTAACTCCTGATTGGTTATTTAAATCTGAACTGTATAGCTACGTATACCCAATTAGGGAAGGTCCAAATGGTTTGAATGAGTATGGTGCGTTGTACTCACTACAAGGGGCTCAGTCTTACATCTATTGGGATTTACTTTCGAACGAGAGAATGGCTCGTATGATAGAGGCCGAATCGCAGCTTGGCAACAAAAAAGCTTACACAATAAGTAAGATGCTGCACCAGTTACATGCTGGTATTTTCAGGAAAACGAAAAGAGGTGTTTCCCTAACTGTTTCGGAAAGAGCGAGCCAGAAGGGATACATTGATGCTTTGATTATTGCAGCAGACCGATCAGCTGCATCTAAGGAGAAGAAGAGGTTGCATGAACATGAGCACGGAGCTTTTGGTCATCAGTTCTGTATTCATGATGACGAAGACCATCATTTAATGTCGACACTTAAGTTCGATGGATTGACACGTGTTTCTGATGCTGTTTCGTTGAAGCGGGGCGAATTGTTGAAGATAGAGAAATTGTTGAAACAGAAACGCAAAACAGGAGATTGGGCTACGCAGTGCCATTACGAAGATTTGTTACTAAGAATAGATCAGTCGCTGAGATAAGTTTAAGATTATTATAGGTTTAGACTTTCTCTGTGGCAGTTTTATGCATTGCGAAAAACTGGTAGTTATCCGATTATCAGGGAGGTTTAAACCTGTTTTTAGTGTGTTATCAAAAATTGACCAGAAAGAAAAAATGAGAAAAATATTACTAACATTATTTGTTTTTGCACCTGTGTTGATGTGGGCACAGGAGATGAGAACAGTTGAAGGAAAGGTGTTGAGCAAAGCGGACGGACAGCCTTTACCTGGTGTATCTGTCTTTCTTGACGACACTACAATTGGTGTTCTTGAAAGTGAAGGTGTTGTTTCGAACTACAACGCTGGTACTATTGCCGATTTCGATGGTAATTTCAGCATAAAAATCCCTAAACAAACTACCAAACTTACATTCAGCATTATCGGTTATAAAACCATCAGCTTGGATCTTGATAGTAGGGATTACTATGAGGTGAAGATGGCTGAATCTACCGAACTTCTTGAGGAAGTTGTTGTTACGGGGTATCAGGAGATTAAGAGCCGTAAGTTGACTGCTGCTGTTTCTAAGATAGAGGCTAAGGATGTGATTCAGCAGGGATCCACAAGTGTAGACCAGATGCTTTCTGGGCAAATTGCAGGAATGGAAACTACAACCACATCGGGAGCACCGGGAGCGCCAGTTAAGATCAGAATTCGTGGGACAACCTCGTTTAGTGGATCTCAAGACCCACTTTGGGTGCTTGATGGAATGCCACTTACAGATACAGATTTGCCTAATATGGAGGGTAAGGATGTTGATCAGTTAGTCAATACTCCTATTGCTGGGATAAATCCATCCGATATAGAATCAATAACGGTTTTAAAAGACGCTTCTGCAACTGCTATTTATGGTGCAAGAGCTGCCAATGGAGTTATTGTTATAACAACAAAAAAAGGAAAAAAGGGAAAGACTAAAGTTGAAGTTTCGTCAAACTGGATGTTCAATTTTAAACCCGATTTCTCGCGCTTAGACCTGTTGAATTCTGATGAAAAAGTTGATTTTGAATTATATCTAGCATCAAGAAAAGATTTATTTGATCCAACGGATGTAGACAACTGGATGGCAGTTAAGGATAATCCTTATAGAGGTGCTGTAGGGCGAATACTTAGAGATGCCAACGAATATGCAGTATATCAAAAAGACGGTTTTTCAGCCTTATCAACAGAAACTCAGAATGCGATAAATAAACTTAGATCGGTAGATACGGATTGGTCGGATGAGTTATATAGAACAGGAATAAGTCAAAACCATAATGTTGCTATCTCTGGAGGTACTGAAAAATCACAGCACTACTTTTCATTAGGTTATTTCGATGAGTTGGGAACAACCATTGGTGCTTCAAACAATAGACTTAATTTGACATTGAAGTCGAAATATCAGATTGCAAATAAGGTAAAGTTTGGGGTTTCTGTTTTTGGTACAAAAACAACAACGAATTCATACTTGACAGGAGGCATGTCGTTTGCCAACCCTGCTCGTTATGCCCGAATAGCGAACCCTTATTTGAGAGTATATGATGATGAAGATAATTATGTTTATGACAAGGAGTTCCGTACAAGATCAAAGGATATCGATTTCAATATAATTGAAGAACTTGACAATACTAAAAACGAGCTGAACACATACAACCTGACTGCAATTTTTGATCTTGATGTTCAGTTATTTGACAACCTTAGTTTTAAGTCCCAGTACGGCGTAGTCTATACTAAGTCTGACAATGAAAAGTTCGCTGACAAAAATACATTTTATACAAAACGAGAGCGTGAAAGATCTAACTATGGTACAGATCAATACCTAATTGCAGAAGGATATGGTATAACTAAGGACTTTAAAGAAGACATTTTTCAGTGGAACTGGAAGAACATGCTAACCTACTCCAATACATTTGCAGAAAAGCACGAGTTGGATTTTCTTGTTGGTAATGAGTTAAGGGCAGATCAAGAAGAAGAACATACTTCCAATGCTTTTCAGTACGATAAAGATTTAGTTGTTCAGACTCCAATTCTTTTTCCCGAAGATAGATACGAGAGATACCTTTCTCCTTATGTCAAGTCAGTTTATGAGAATGCTTTTGTTTCCTTCTTTTCAACCCTGAGTTATACGTACGATAGAAGATACTCTTTCTTTGGTAGTGTTAGAACTGACGAATCCAATTTGTTTGGCGTAGACCGATCAAAAAGGCGTTTGCCTATTTATTCTACAGGTTTGTCTTGGAATCTTACCGAAGAAAACTGGATGAAGCAATTTGAATGGCTTAATATGTTTAAACTTCGTGCTTCGTACGGTTTACAAGGAAATATTGATAAAGAAACTTCTCCAGAAGTAATTGCAAAAAGAGAAGAAAATGAAGTATTGCCGGGCAACATGGAAAGGATGTTGGATGTTAATAGAATCCCTAACGAACATTTGCGTTGGGAGAAAACTGCAACAACCGATTTTGGTGTAGATATGGCAATGTTTGGAAATAGAATAGTAGCAGGGGTTGATCTATATTATAGATACTCAACGGATCTTATAGCTCCAAAACAATTAGCTCCAGAGACAGGCTTTATCAATTCTAAAGTAAACTGGGGGGAAATGAGCAACAAAGGGATTGAACTTTCTCTTATGACGAGAAATATTGTAACGAAGGACTTTAAATGGACTACAACGTTCAATATTTTCAAAAACATCAATAAAGTTGAGAAGCTAAAGATCGAACTTAACTCAGAAAAGCCTTATCCTTCAATTGTAGGAAAAGATATTAATACACGCTTTGCTTACCCAACAAAAGGACTGGACGAAAATGGTTTGCCGTTGTTCGAAAAAGGAGGAAAAACCTATACCGTTCAAGAATATTTTGGACTTGTTCCTATGTTTGGAGATTTCCCAGAATCAGAACTTACGGACGAAGAAAAAGTTGGTTTATTCGAAGAAGTAGGGTCTACAGATCCACAATGGTCAGGAGGAATCACCAATAGGTTCAGCTATAAGAATTGGACACTGACCGTTGCTGCAAATTTCAAGATTAAGCAGTGGAGACAAGTAACACCATTTTATTCTATCGATGGAATTGAACGGGGACAAAATATGCAAGGAGCAATTCATTCTGTTTGGACACCAGAAGATAAAGCAGGAGAGTACCCTGCTTACCTAGGCCCTACGGCATTTGGTGGAGAGCGGGCAATGGAAATCAATTGGATGAGAGGTGCTGTAAATATTTCGCCTTTAGCAGATTTGGATATCTGGTATAAAGAGATGAGTTATATCCGCATCAACTTCATCAGACTTGCTTATAGAATGCCAGCAACATTCGTTAACCGCATCGGTTTTAACTCTGTTGAACTTAGTTGCGAAGCTAAGAACCCTTTTGTTTTCGGAACAAATTATTCAGGATATTTCGATCCAGAAACGTACGGAAATATCTATTCGCAACCAATACCTAAGTCAATACTATTGGGGATAAAACTTTCATTCTAAATAATTTTTTTTTTGATCTGATTTGGTTTTTTCAGAAAATCCAAATTCATATGGATTTTCAGGAACGTTATAAATTATGAAAAATCGACGAAACTAAATCAGATCATCTACACTTTGTTAATTATCAAAGCTGATAAGAAATGAAATTTATAAAAAAGACAGCACTTTTGCTTGCTTTCACAATATCACTTTTATCCTGTGAGGAATTTCTAGATATAACACCTCAAGGAGTAAAAATTCCAGAAACACAGCAAGACTATCGAGATTTGCTTCTCCGAGGATATAACCAAGTACTTAACAACCGTTTTTTCTCGTCTGTTCGATCAGATGAATATGTGTTAAAAGAAAGCAGTGTACTCGAAGAGATTTTTACTTGGGATGATTTTGACAATAGCAGCGAGGCTGCTCAACTTAATTATCGGGCATGTTATAAGGTCATTTTTTACGCCAATGAAGTTATCAAAAATAAAAATGAAATTACTGATTTTGAGTCAGAACAATTAAACCAATTAGTAGCTGAAGCACACCTATTGAGAGCATATATGTATTTCTATTTGGTTAATGATTTCGCAGATCAGTACAGTGCGGATGTTTTAAATAAAAAAGCAGTTCCAATAGTATTAGGAGTAGATCTTGAAAAAGAGTACACGAGGAACACAATCCAAGAGGTGTATAATCTTATCGTATCGGATCTGGAAATAGGCTTGCAGTTGGCAAATGTAGCTGAGCAGGAAAAAGGTTTTAATTATCGTTTTTCAAAGATTTCTGCTTATGGTTTGGCTGCCCGTGTATATCAATTCATGGGAGACTGGGAAAAAGCATTGGTTAATGTAAATGAAGCATTAAAAATTAACAGCCAGCTTCTTGATTTTAATAACATAGGCGAAAATCCAATCCCTACTCATTTTGAATCTGTTGAAAATGTTCTGGCTTTGGAAAAAATATACCATGTAGAGGTAAACAAAAGCCTATTTGTCTCAGAGAAGCAAATAGCAGCTTATAACGAAATAGGTGATTTGAGACTACCAATGTTTATTGATGGAGAAAAAGTAGTATTTGAATCAAGTTCAATAAACAAAACGAGCATGCGCACAGCAGAGTTCTACCTAATAAAAGCAGAAGCCCTAGCCAACCTAAGCCAAGAAGCAGAAGCAAAATCAACTCTACTGGAACTATTAAAAAACCGCTTAACAGAAGATTATTATAACGAACAAGCTACAGCTCTAAAAGACCTATCAGGCAAAGAGCTAATGCAATACATCTGGGACGAGCGTTTCAGGGAACTAGCATTTCAGGGATTCCGTTGGTACGATTTGCGTAGAATAGGCAAACCGCAACTAAGGCATGATTTCGATGGCGAAACTTTCTTTTTAGAAGAAAACGACCCGCGTTACACGCTCCGTTTTCCGAAAGAAGCCATAGAGAACAACCCAAACTTATTGAACTAGCAACATAATCAGGTTCTCTATAGGAGAGCAATCGTAAGGTAAGGAGTTTTAGTGTACTCCTTACCTATTTTTATGCCTAAACAATATCCAATAAGTAACCAGATAAAACGGAGACGGATGGTTACTTGTAGAGATCAAGTTTAGAATAAAGAGTCCACGACCTTAGGTACTTGAGGAGTGTATCTGTGAGTGCTTTGGGCAAACAAAATCATTTTTTTAACAACAGGTCGATCTTATAGTCTAGATGAGAAGGAAGTAGAATTTATTAAAGAAAGTGATGAAGTTAAGTAACGTTGGGTCAATACAAAACCGATTGTTTCTCGGGTATACCATTATAAGTTTTTTTGTGTTTTTTGTAGGAAGTTGGAGTGTATACTCATATTTCACAGTAGAAAAAGCACATAGGGTGACAGAAGTTGCCAATCACGTAGAAGTGGAAGTGTTGAAGGCAGGTTTCTATCTGCGCGAATTTATAGAATTTGGGGACGATGAAAGCAGCGCACAGCTCAATTTGCATTTGAATGAGATCAGTAATCTGGTTTCAGACACATTGTTAATAGAAGCATACATCAAAGAAGAAATTCTGGCAATTGGGAAATTGAGCGGTGAATATAAAAAAGCGGCAAAACTGTATAGTAAGGCTCATATAATGAACATGAAGGCCAAGCAAAGCTGGGTTGAGTCCGGAGTAAAGATAGGAGAGGAAATAGGTAGTAAAAGCTATTCTTCACTATTAGGAAAAGAGGTAATTGGGGCACTTCAGAATCATACAGTAATGCAGTTGGCAGGGGTCGATTTTTCCTCAAACCCAATTAAGAAGGATGGAAATGTCGATACAAAAAAACTGGAGAAGGTAAAGAAGAAGGGCGAAATCTGTACAAAGAGCCTCGCAGGCATTCAAAAACGTTTTGCACCTAAACAAGCAGAGAAATTACAGAAAATTGTAAATGAGTACAACAATTATCTCAGTTATTTGGAAATGATAAAGATTCTGCTGCAAGACGAAAAGAAATATACTGATGGAATGTTGAGCAACGGAAATAAAATGTTGACCCTAAGCGAAAAGTTAATAGAAAAGACACATGAATTTGAGGATCGTGTTGTAAATACATTTCAGGCTGTCACTTTTAGTATTGTTATACTTGCTATCCTATTGTCTCTTTTTATAAGCCGTTTGATTGGGCGCAGTGTTATTCTTCCTATAAAAAGAAGTGTTCAGTTTGCCCGCGAACTGGCCGATGGCAAGCTATATCACCAATTAGAAGTAACATCGAAGGACGAGGTTGGGGAATTGGTTACTGCACTTAATGCTATGAACGAGAAGTTGAAAGATGTAGTGTCGCAAATAGTGGATACTTCGAACGACATGAGCCTTTCAAGCCAACAGGTAATGTCAAGTGCACAGAGCCTATCGGAGTCGAGTTCAGAATTTTCAGCTTCGGTAGAGGAAATATCGTCTACCATGGAGGAGATGACAGTGAGCAGTCAGCAATCGGAACGTAATGCATTGTTGGTGAAACAGCTTTCCAACGAACTGCACGAGGGAATGGAGCAAGCTTACGAAAGCTCAGAAGAGGTTGTCGTATCTGGCGAAAGAATTAAGGAAAAAATCAAAATGATCAATGAGATAGCCGACCAGACTAATATATTGGCTATCAATGCAGCTATCGAAGCTGCACATGCAGGTGCTTATGGAAAAGGTTTTGGAGTAGTTGCCAGCGAGGTGCGTAAATTGGCAGAGCGCTCAAGAAAAGTAGCTGCAGAAATTATTGCTTTTACGGAAGAATCCCTACAGACATCGCATGCCGCAAACGAGAAACTTGAGCTTGTGATGCCAAACATAGATAAATCAAACCTTCTTATTAGTGAAATTGCTGCATCAGCCCAGCAGGAGAAGCTTGGTATTGAACAGGTCAATGATGCAATAGGCCAATTTAGCAATGGAATTCAGGCAAATGCCTGTACGAGTGAAGAGCTTGCCAGTTATTCGGACGAAATGAACAAAAAGGCTAGCATCAACAAAGAACTTGTATATTTTTTTGATTTGAATAAATAAGTTGCAAGTCATAATTAAGTCTGCTATTTTATTTCTAACTTATTGATTAATTGGGTAAAATAAGGCAATAAAATAGGTTTGTGACCTTAAACAAAAAGGTAAAATTTATTTAAACATGTTTTTTATGGTGGTTTGAAAAATTGCCACTAATATTGCGTTCTTTAAAATGCTAGGGTAGATTTATATTGTGTTTAAGATGAATACGTTGGGAAACTTAAAATATGATACTTCAGAAACTGGGATTTCTCAGTTTCCAGTTGCAATGTTTTCAGTCGTCAGGGATCTTTCCCAGAACTGGGAACTTGCTTATATAAGTAATGGAGTTTTGGAACTAGTAGGTTGTCATCCAGTAGAAGTAGAGTCTTGGGGGATAGATAATTGGATGAAGATGGTTTGTCCGGAATATGTTGGGCTATTTTATCAGACAGTAAAAAAGTGCCTCACAGAAGAACGGCCACAAAACTTCATGTTCAAGGTTAGGAAGTCGAATAGAAGAGAAATCTGGGTGTGGAGTAAGGTTGAAGGCACTATTTTGCCTAATGGACAGGCAAAGGTTAATGGCTTCTTGACTGATATTTCCGACTTGAAAAGAGGACGTAGGAAACATCTTTTCGAGAAGAACAATGAGATAAGTGAGGATCAGATTCGCTTTTTGCAGAATCTTTCGCATGAAATCAGAACTCCCATGAATGCAATTCTAGATTTCTCGAACCGACTAATGCAAGACGTTAGTGGCGATCAGAAGCAGCATGTTTCCAATATTAAGCAGAATAGTTTTCAGTTGCTGAATATTGTAAACGACATTCTGGATATTTCAGCCTTCGATATCAATCAGGATGAGTTAGAAGAGCATGAATTCAATCTGAATCACCTTTTCGATGACATGCACGTTATGTTTTCTGGAAAGTGTAAAGAAAAAGGACTTGCTTTTTTTATGCTGAAACCGCTTCTTGATTCAGAGGCAAAGATCATTACAGATGAATTGAAGCTAATAAAGATCCTATCGAAACTATTGGAAAATGCTGTTAAGTTCACCGAGCAGGGATTTATTGAACTTAGTTATCAGAAGCTCGATACGTCAATTGAGATAACGGTGAGGGATACCGGTATTGGAATGGCGAGTTCAGAAACAGATAAAGTTTTCAGGCGTTTCTATCAGGTTAATCAACCTTTGGGAGACCACAAGGGAGGACTTGGTTTGGGATTGGCGATAGTAGACGAATTGGTTTGTGCTATTGGGGCTAGAATCCGAGTTATCTCAAGAGATGGTTTGGGTACAGAGTTCATTATTACTTTGCCATTAAAGTAAGAGGACGGAGTTTTACTATCTGTTGATAAGTAGTCTGTCATAATTAATAGTCAGTAGTGGGTGAAATATGTAAAGGTGCTGTTTATAAGTCGTATAATGAGTACGGAAATAAACTCAATCGCCCAAAGGAGAATCAGCATATTTCATCCACTACCTAATAGTTAATAATTTCCTGAGTACAGGTCTGTTTGTTAGATAATGAGGCCTTAAAAGATTTTTATGTGTCCGTATTTTTAATCTGCATTTTTTCTTTTTTAGCTCTATTGTTTTATAGATTTGACAACCTTAAGAGCTGCTTAAAATCTATAGAAGTCCATTTGCTGGCTATCTAGTACCACAATTAATTCTACGCTCTCAGAATATGTTGCCTTTGGGCATGCTACAAATCTACAACATGGTTGTTTTATTCCTGTTTGACACTGGGAGATCAGATAAAGAGAAATACTTTTGCTCACTAAATTTTATTGCAAGTTATTTATTTACAGTTTGGTAAAGTTAAAGAGTGTTTGCGGTAATATAATGTGGAAATCAGAAAAGGGGAATGATTTCAATGAAATGCCTTCATTTATCAGGGAAATGAAAAGTGGGTATGGTTTACGTAAAGCTATATCATTTTTCTGGATTCAACTTTCCAATTCTTTTCAGTAAGAAGATCGTTTCATTCATTCTTTTTCAATCAATACAATGCGTCGCTGAAAAATGAGTGTGAAAACCTAAGGGGTTAACCTCATTTTATGAATAATCGCATTGTTCCCTCGTTGTACCGGATTTTTCATAATAAACTTTTGATTTTGCTGCGGAGAAAAATATAGAGATGAGACTATTAACGATATTTTTTTTGCTTTTGGTCTATTTTTCAGCTTATGCTCAAAATGCAAGCTGGAATTATAGTGTTGGTTCTGGGAACTTAGGCGACTCTTACGAATGGATTGATTGCTCGGATGGTGTGGAACTGAACGCAACGAATCTTGAAGATTACAATCCTGATTATTTGCCTGAGGATGATGCGCGTTGGTCTGTAGTTTGGCCGTTTGATTTCAAATTCTACGACGATAAATACAATGCTGGTGACATAATTAGTATTTCAACAAATGGCTTCATTCGGTTCGATGCTTATGCTTCATTGTCGTATGAGAGAGCCAGGAATTATAGGCTTAATGCAAGGGGGATCGGTTTAGGGCAAATCGTTGCTTTAGGGGTATTCGACGCGGATTTTTCCGATGATAATTCTCATTGTTTTATAAAGCTAACGGGAATTGCACCAAATAGAAAACTGATTATAGAATTTCAGGACATGAGTAGCTACGATGTCGATGATGTTTTTGCAGACGTGCAGGTCGAGTTTCATGAAGGCACAAATAAAGTAGTGTTAAAGGTAGGGGAAAGCAGTGTGCCAGAGACTGCTATGTTAGGTATACATAGTGCTGTAGAAGGTTACTTTTTCGACTGGCAGGATACCAGATACTCAACAGAGAATACATGGATAGAATTTACACCACCTAGCAATATTCCTATTTCCCGTAGAGAAACTTCATATGTAGATGATGCTGGAATTGTTCAACCGGTATCATCAGACATTCCCTCTGCCGCACATTCCGAAGGCACGGCTAAAGAGGTATTCCGGTTTGTTGTTTTCGATAATGGGGACGATGGTAAACCGACAGAGGTTCAGAAAATCCGCATCAGAAACAATAATTCAACTCTGGATTGGTATGAAAAAATAGCTGGAGTTGTTCTAAAAGAAAATGGACGGAAGCTAGATTTAGGAATGGTGGCAGTTCATCAAGATTATCTTGATATTTTAGTTCAAAGGAACCAACTAGTGGTATCCGATGGGGGTAAATCGGAGATATCAATGTCAATCTACCTTAAAAATACCGGAAGGGATGAGGAAGGGCAAACTTTTCATTGCTATTTCAATCCTATAGAGCATGGATGGACAGCTGATTATTCGGGTTCTGGTTTTGCTGCAAATTTCGGAGGCACTAGTTTCTCTTCGGAAGTATTTACTGTTTCATACACGCCTACTCATTTGATGTTCATTACGCAACCCATTTCTCATGTGCATATGAACAATGTGCTTGCCCCTTCTGTGCAGGTTGCTGTTGCGGATGTTGCTGGTAACATAGATACTCAGGACAATACAACAGAGATAAAGCTAAGTAATATTGAAAGTGTAGGTATGAGTGGCGTGACAGCTAGAGTTGTTAACGGTGTGGCAACCTTTCAAAATCTTTTGTTCACTGATACGGGTGGCCCTTTTGAACTTTACGCAAAGACAAATGTTGGCTACGAACAGGCCATTTCTTCCAATATAACGGTTACCATAAAAGCTTCCCTTTTTTTTGACGATTTTGAAAGAGACAGGGGTTGGGTAGTACGTAATAATTTTGTTTGGGAACGGGGAAGGCAGTTTTATGATGATAGTGGGCCTAGGTATGCATATTCTGGTTTCAGGTGTTATGGAACAGTCTTGAACGGGGCTTATGGCAACAATGTAGATGCATATCTTACTTCTCCCACATTCGATTTGTCAGCTACCACTTCTCCTCAGATTACTTTCTGGATGGACATGGAATCGCAATACGGACTCGATGGAGGAACCGTACAGCTTCGGGTATTGGATGGATCTGGATGGAGCAATTGGACAACAATAGACAAAGACGATAAGGGGTATTATGGAACCACTCCAAACCATACAGATATCGATGGTATGTCGAACGGTGTTGATGGTTGGACTGGTAATGTGCCATCTGATGATTGGACAATTGTGGGGATAGATTTGTTTAATTTAAGAACACCGGGCTTAACGCATATCGATGCAGAGAAAAAAATCCAATTGCGATTTTGGTTTGGAAGTAATGATAAGGTAATGGGGAATGGTTGGTACATCGACGATTTCGAAATCAGTCATTCTGTATTCCATGGGCTTTGGAAAAAGAATGCTATTAGTACAGATTGGAATACAAAAGCTAACTGGGACGATGGTCAGATTCCAGATAAAAACACATCGGTTCAGATTCCTGCAAATGCAAATTTCTACCCTATAGTAGATGAAGAAGCCACGTGCAGAAAAGTGATCATTTATGAAGGAGGAGAGCTTACGGTTGCAAAAAAAGGAAAATTGAAGGTTGAGCGTTATTTAAGTGTAAGCACAGGAGGTGAATTTTCGATGAAAGGAGGTGTTTGCGATATAACTGAAGATTTTTTCACTCAAGAGAACACAACGGTTAGCATAAGCGATGGAAAATTGAACTTCGTGAACTGGGCTTACGATCTGAACGATCAATATGCAAAGGGGAACATTCAGCTTTCAGGAGGAGAGGTAACAGCGAAAGGGAATGTCCTTTTTGCTTCTGAGAATGCAGGAGGTTATATGAGGGGCAATTTTTTGATGAAGATATTGGGAAATTATTCCAGTCATTACAACGATACAGATAAACAATGGTCGGAGGTTTCTGGAGGGACAATCGTTATGAAAGGTAATTCCACCACTTACATTGAGAGCAGCTCCAGAAATAAAGCCATAGCATACAATCTTAGGGTGAAGAATTCTTCTCTTGTTGCAACCCGTGGCGATGTGAAGGTGTTCGGCAATTGCATTCTGTTCCCTTCATCATCTTTTACCGTTTCAGAATTCGATAAGATGGAAGTTGTGAAGCAGCTTTACCTAAAAACGAACAAGAAAAAAGTAGCTTCATTGATCGATTTTGGGGAACTTTCCGTTGGTAAGTCTAGAATGGATTGCTATCTGGAGCAGGGCAGGTGGTATGGTATAGCATCTCCGGTTAAAAGTGCTTCGCTGGACATATTCAATAAGCATAATTTCTTTTATTACAACGAACAGGTAAAAGATCGGTGGTTGGAAAACAATTTCTTAGATGAAAATGGCAACAGAACCTCCAATTCAGGTTGGACAAAAGCAGGACAGGTACATGTAGACCAACCAATGTTAGGTTTCTTTACATATTACAATCACAGATCTCCTACTATACAGTTCGCTGGCGACTTTAATACTGGTGATTTATCAATTTCACTCTCGTATACCGAATCAGGTTATGATCAAAAATTCGATGGTTGGAACCTAGTGGGGAATCCATATCCATCTGCAATCGACCTTTCTAAAGTAAGTATTTCGGATGTGGCCGATGCAGCTTTTTATATTTTCGAGGACGATGGAACATCCAATTACGACCGCTATAGCTATTACGTTCCAGGTGCTTTAGGAAGTCCGTATCCGGGAGTGGCTGTTAATAGCAAATCAGCAATCGTTGCAGCCAATCAGGCTTTTTTCCTTAAAACCAAAACAGGAGGTGGCACTTTTCGGTTAAGTAACGATTTTCGTGTACACAACCGTGATTTGGTGAGTAAAAAAAACGAAGTGGTACATCCAGATTTATTGCGGATATCAATCCTTAAAGACGGGAAAGAGGACGAAACCGTTCTTCGTATAATACCAGAATCCACAATGAATTTCGATGGTAGTTTTGATGCCATCAAACTAAAAAACCCAGGTAAAAAAAGCACAGAAATTTTCACGAGAAGCCCACTTTCCGAAAGGCTCGCAATCAATAGTTTTCCATTGAAAGATGAAGATACTGTATTGCCGTTGCAGGTCAATATTGCCGAAATGGGAGAATACAATTTGGTTTTCGATGAAGTCAATTTCAACAATTGCCAAGTGTTTCTTCGCGACCGTCAGCTGGGCAATACCATAGATCTTTTGGTTGAAAATTCATATTCATTCTTTTCTGTCGAAGCAAATCTTAAGAAGCGTTTTGAATTGGTTTTCAGTAGCGATAAACAAATTGAATCAATATCGGCAGCACCAATAAACGTAAGGGCAGTGCATCAAAAAATTCAGGTCGATCTGCGCAACGGTAAGTTCCACAACAGCACCATACGTGTTTTCGATCCTAATGGTAAGCTGGTTGCCAGTGGAAAAATTAAAGATCAACCGTGGTACGAATTGCAGATAAATGGTGCAGGAGGCGTTTATCTTGTTAGTATTACGAGCAAAACAGATCAGTTCAATCAGCAGATATTTGTTTTTTAGGAATAACTTGATTTCTTAAACTACGGCTGCTGCTGTTAAATTTATGCATTGTTTTGCTATAACTTTCCAAAAGTTTTCGTTTGGGTAACGAACCCTTGGAAAGTTATAGCAAGACTGTGCAGATTAAACAAGAATCATTTCATCAAAAATCCTTTCTGGGCCTCTTCGTTAAGCCGAAAGTCACAGACAAGAAAGGTATACGGGGGACTGTTAAAGATTTCTATTCAAAAAATATCATAGAACGAGGAACTTTCTGTTTAGAGAAACCTGGTCCGCTGAATAAAAGTCTTAATGAATTGAAAGAATAGTAATTAAAATGATCAATCCGTATCGGGTGTCTGCCAGCTTCCAAATATATTTTTCCAGACTTTTGGATACTGTAGTGTATTCCATCGTTGTCTACTACTACTTTGTCGTTTATTTTTACAGTAGCTCCATCATTCGAGGTTAGGTAAAATGTGTACATACCTGATTGTGGCAGGTTGATATAAGCCCAGAAGTGTGTCCCCCAATAGTGATCCCTCATTTTTATCTTTTTCAGATCAAAGTCTGCTATCCGTCCAGATTTTTTAACTTTTGCCTGCTTATATTCTTGCAAGGATTCCCAATCGCCAATACCTTCGGAATATTCATAATTCCAGCCATTAATAGTAGAATCGTATCTGTCTATGATTGTTCTTTGGACAAAACTGCTTTTCCCATCTTTTATAGCAATTGCCTTTATTATCTGATGTCCTTTTTTATTTACTTCAAATGGTTCAGTATATAATTTTGAGTGTACATTAGGTTCACTGCCATCTGTCGTATAGCGGATTTTAACTTGTTTTTTTTCAGGTGTCCAAATTTTCACAATCTGGCTACTGTCCGAAGATAAGATGGTGTCCTTGGGTGAAATGAACGGAGCCGCAACATCAAAATTCTTTTTAATAATAGATGCGTTTTTACAAAAGAATGAATACCGACCAGAACCTAAACTGTATATAGAGTACATGCTATCTTGGTTTAAGTATTTGCTTCCTTCTATTACATTTATTTTTTTTCCATTTTCGAAAATGGCAGATGTATCTATACTTGGTATGTATATTTTTGCTGTAGTATTTGCTGGTACTTCAATATCCCATTTAAGATTTTTCCCATCTAACTGCCAATTACTAGATATTTTACCATAAGGCGATTCGTAACTGGTTTTTGCAAAGCTAAGACCTTCAAAAAAATCAGGCTTTAACACAAAATTCTGATATCCATTTTTTTCTGGACGAATTCCTCCAATGTGTTCATAGGCCCAGACCAGAAGATCTCCAGACAGCATCAAGTGATTGTGAGATTCTCGATATTTTCCGTTCCATGTTTCCCAAAGTGTTGTCGCGTCTTCTTCTATCATATAACCCCAACTTGGGTAGTCTTTGTTTGTTAGCAGCTGAAAAGCCAGGTCTTCCAAATGATTCTTTGATAGGGTGCGCATAATCCAATGCATACCAATAAGGCCAGAGGCTATATTTCCGTTGTGATGCCCTTGTATGAGGCCTTTAAGGTTTGCAGTAAGTTGTTCCTTCTGTTTTTCATCAACAATATCAAAAGCCAAGAGAAGGATGATTTCTGTAGCAGTATGATTGCCATACTCAAATGATGCTGTGTCAATGTATTCTTCGCGTAGGGCCAGTTTGATGTTCGTGGCTTGTTGCTCAAATGCAATCCTATCTTCTGGAAGCTTAACAACATCGGCAAATTCAGCCATAAGTTTAAGGCCTCGGTAATAATACGCCGATGCCAGAATTTCAGCGCGTGTTAGAAGTTTGGCGTCGTACATGGCTTTCTTCTTGGTTGGATATTTCGCAGGAGTGCTCCAGTCTCCATAAACATCAACAGAGATGATATTTCGTTTGTCCATATATTTTTCACGCATATAATCCATCCATCTTTTCATCGATTTATAATGCTGGTGAACAATCCGTTTGTCCTCATAACGGTTGTACAACATATGGCACACTTCAAGGTATGTCATTGGCCACGTCACATTATCCAAGAACACGCTCCACGATTTTGGAGAAACGTTGGGCAGTTGTCCGTTTTCTTTTTGCGAAAGTTGAATGTCAGCTAGCCATTTGGTATAAAACTTTGAAACGTCGAAAAGGAAACTTTCTCCAGCTGTTGTTTGTCCCCTGTCCCCTAGCCAGCCTTGTCGTTCGTCTCGTTGTGGGCAGTCAAAAGGAATACTGTGATAAAGTGATTTGGCAGTCCATCGTGTGGCACTCATAATCCGATTGACGAGAGTATCCGATGTTTTCAGCGATCCAGTTACTGCAAGACGGTCGTGCACTACTTGACCTATTACCCAGTTTTTACTTGGTTTCTTGGACAGACCGTGAATTTCTACGTAGCGGAATCCATGTTGTGAAAATCTTGGTGCATATTCTTCTGTACCTTCTCCCTTACATACATACACGTCGGTTGCTTTAGCTGAACGAAGGTTCTTTATCATGATACTGCTGTCTGGGAGAAACAGTTCTGAATATCGTAGAGTGATGCTGTCTCCTCTCTCGCCATTGATTTTTAACTTAGCCCATCCAGAGAAATTTTGACCAAAATCAACAACATAAACACCAGGCTTTGTTTCAATGATTTCTTTTGGTTGGAGCTCTTCTATTACGACCGAAGGGTCAATCATTGCAGGGCGGAGCTGTTGTGTTGGAGATTCCACAACTTCAGCTTTGCCCCAATCCGACAAGTCGAAATTAGGTTCAGCCCAGCCTTGCATCTCTTTGCGGGCATCGTATGTTTCTCCTTTATATTCACTGTTGCGGGTTATCGGACCTCTGATCGATAAATCCCAACTGGAGTCACTGACTATGGATGCTTTGCTACCATCACTATAAATAAGGTTCAATTGGAATATCATTTTAGGAGGGGCGATATTCAAATGTTTGTTTTTAGGGACATAATAGCGGCCGTTGCCAACGATAATTCCTATTGCGTTGGTGCCTGTATTAAGTGCTTCGGTTACATCAAAAGTTTCGTAGAATATCTCCTTTTTATATTGAGAAAAACTTGGGCTATAAATATGATCCGATAGTTTTTCTCCATTCAAATAGCACTCAAAAAAACCAATTCCAGTAGTATAAATAGTAGCACGTTGCAGTTTCTTCCCTATTTTAAAATCTTTTCTGAAATACCTTGCTGCCTGCCAGAAAAGCGTACTGTCTTCTTTGCGGATAGGCTTTTCCAGTCCTATCCAATTCGCTTTCCATTCTTTTTGAGAAAGTAAGCCCATGCTCCATGTTGCTGTTTGGCTCCAGTCGCTTTCTTCTTCATTTAGGTTCCAGATTTTTACTTTCCAGAAATATTTCATTCCCGATTGTAGGTCTTTGCCTTTGTATTCAATCTGTTGAGATTGGTTAGAGGTGACCTTCCCACTTTCCCAGATGTCCCCAATATCATTAGCTAATTTTTTAGGCGTACTGGCAACCAAAATGCGATAAGCCATTTGGTACTGGTTTCTGTGGTTGGCACTGCTATGCATCTTCCAACTTAATCTTGGTTTAAGTACCAATATTCCTCGTGGGTTATTTAAGTATTCACATTTAAGGTCTATTGCTGCTAAGTTTTGTTGACGAAAGGTTGTAGCTTTTATACTAATTAGGCCTATGATTAAAAATGAAATTAGTCCAATTACTATTCGTTTGTTATAGAAATTTCGTCTTAAATGGACTTTTTCTTGGGTTTTGTTTTTAGCCTTGCGAATCGTTTGAAGCATTGTTCGTGTTGAATATATGATTGTTATGTCAATAGATGATTATTTGACTGTGTTTATGTGTGAATTTTATTGCCAAAGGCTTCTTAAGCTGTCGTTTTCAGCCGTTGAATATATTGATATTCCAGCAAAAGAGTAATGGATGGGGTTAATGATTTTGAACGATGGATTTTCTACAACAATTATACGACAAAGTAAATGTGGAGTATAAACTTTACTTTGAATTAATTGTTTGTTTGTCTGTGTGTTATGGTTTATTTCTTGAAATGGAAAATTGTCAGAAAGAGTTTAAAAAGACAACCTTATGTTAGGAGGAGCGTAAGAATTTTTATACGAATTTAGAAGGGGAGGACTTTATGACTATCATATTTATACCTAAACCAGTACAAGAGTCGTAGAATAAGTACCCAGATAAAATTAAGTTGTTTTTTCTGCTTTACTTAAAGCTATTTCTAACTTAAGTAGCTGGAGGTTACTTAAAGTAAGTGTAACATAAATAGGTCTTTGACCTTAATTAAGGTTTGTTTTAGATACAGAGCCTGTAATAGCTTTGTATAGTAAAACAACGTTAAGCAATCCTATGAAATACTTGAAGAATTTACGAACAATTATTTAGATTATTCAACGGGGGATTTTAAAAGTATATACTGAAAGGAGATAATTACCTGACTTTTAGTTTCCATTACTCGGAGTTGGTTTTATATATATTTTAGGAAAAGTAAATTTGTTTTTTCCTAAAAAAAATATCTATCTTAGTCGTTAAGTAAACTATCAGGGATTCTCTACATTTATCTGATGTAAGAGGTCAATAACATTGTTTGAAAGTTTTATATCTAACTTTTTGAACGTGGAAGTGCTGCTTTTTACTGATTTTAATGCTGAATTATTAAAAAACTAAAAGTTTGAAATACAGCGCAGTGCGCAAATTATGTTAATAAATAAAATTAAAACCCAGATGAAAACACTATTGAAACTGAAATTTTTCTTACCTGTCTTATTTCTGACTTCGTTATTTGTAGTCTCATGTGAAGACGATGATGATGAAAAGGATGAAAAAGTTGAGGCTGTTGCGAATTTTGAGTATGCGGTTGAAGGCCTAAAAGTTACATTTACAAACAAATCAGTTGGAGCAAAAACTTATTCTTGGAACTTTGGAGACAAAAGTGATCTTGTTACAACTGAAAACGCAGAACACACCTATAAAGAAGCTGGTGAATACAATGTTGTTTTGACGATTACAGATGCTGATGGAGGATCTAAAACTGCAGAACAAACAGTTAAAGTAGAAGCTACTGGTGTAGAAACTGCAAAGGCTGATTTTTCTTTCGAAGTTGACGGCCTTAAAGTAACATTTACAGACAAGTCAGTTGGTGCAAAAAGCTACTCTTGGGATTTTGGTGATGGAAGTGCTATGGATACGAACCCAAGCCCTGTTCACACTTATGAAAAAGCTGGTACTTACGATGTAGTATTGACGATCAAAGATGCTGACGACAAAGAAGTGAAATCTGAAGTTCAGAAAGTGACTGTTACAGAGGCCGTAGCTCTTAAGCCTGATTTTACGTTTGAAGTTGAATATCTTAAGGTAACATTTACAAATGCATCAGTTGGTGCGAAAACTTACTCGTGGAATTTTGGTGACGACAGCGACGCTAGTACAGAACCAAGTCCTGTTCATACTTACGCTAAAGAAGGAGAATATAAAGTAGTTCTTACAGCTACATCTGAAGATGGTAAAACGGAAACAGTAGAAAAAACTGTTGCAGTAAAAGCTCTAGTTCTTGGTCAAGACCTTATCAAAGGTGGTGCTATGGAAGCTGCAGATGAGGCATCATGGACAGTTCAGGCAATTGATACTTATAAAATGCCAGAGGTTAAATTTGGAACAACAGAAGCTGGCACTCCAACAGGAGGAACGGATGGCGCTCTTAAAGTTGCGTCTACCGAAGGTGCGCGTGTTCATGTATACCAGAAGGTAGCACTAAAAGCAGGTAAATATAAGCTTGGTGGTTATATAAGTACTACTTCGGAAGTAAGAAAACAAGCGTGGACTGATATTTTTATTGGTACTGTTGAACCAGCAGCATCAACCGTATATTCTAAAAATGAATCGGGTATTTTGGGATTAACTCGTTTGATCAAATGGGAAAAAGAAAGTACTACAGTTCTTGATGGAGATTTTGGTACAGTTGGGGCTCATAATTCGCAGTGGAAATATGAATTAGAAGGAGTAACCTTTGATGAAGGAACAGGAATGTTGACTGTTACTAAAGCAGGAGATTATTATATTGTTCTATATAGCGGATCTAGTAAGGCTACAGGAGTTCAGTTTTTTGACTCTATTAGTTTAAACGAGATCGTTGAATAAACTTTTTGGGTAGGGTGTCATTCCCTACCCTTTTTGTCCATTCTTTTATCTTTTCTTTTTCGCTTTCCTTTTTACCAGATAGTAAATAAGTTGTTGTAGACTAGATGATATTTATTTTCTGGATATATCTGATGAACAAGAGTTTTAATTTGAAAATTACTATCAGTGTTGCGTATGTGCTGATAGCAATCTATATTTGAAGCTGTTTTGTATAAAGCCTGAAATGTCTATGTGTTTCAGGAAATACATGGATATCGTATCAAAATAATGGGAAAGGGGATTTAAATGAAAGAAGGCAGTGTATATGATACATCGCCCGATCGATCAGAAGAGAGAAGAGAGGCGACCGAATTTGCTCAGCTTCAGGAAGGGCTGATGCGAGGTGATGCCAAATCTTTCGAAACCATTTTCCATTTATTTCAAGCAAAGTTATTGGCTTTTATTAAAATGTCTCTTCAGGACACAGCTGATGCTGAAGAGATTGTTCAACAGGTTTTTATGAAAATATGGCTTAAGCGTGAGCTGATAGATCCACAAAAAAGTTTAGAGGCTTTTTTATACGCAATTGCCAAAAACGAGATTAAAGATTTTCTACGAAAGACACTGCATAAAAAGAAATATTTAAGTACCCTCCTTTCCGAGACTGCAAATGTTCATAGTGATGTTGAGAAGACTGTAGAATTCAACGAGACAAAAAGAATTCTAAACAGTTTAATCGATGAATTGCCCGAGAAACGTAGAAAAGTCTTTGTTTTAAACAGAATGCAGGGAAAAACTTACCGACAAATTGCTGAAGATTTAAATATCAGTGAAAATACAGTAGATTCTCAAATGCGTAAAGCCTTAGCTTTTCTTAAACAAAGGTGGGGCGAAATGCATGTGGTTATTTTGATTATTACTTCCTTTTTCTGATGCCTTTCTTTTTTTGTTACAAAACGTACTCCCTGACCGTACTACGTGCAGCTATATAAGCGATATTTCTAGATTTGTAAGCGTGGAAACTCATACAGGTAGTTTCAGTTAATGAATTACCTTATGCATAGCAACTCTATTTTTATAACTAAACTGATAACGGTTTATAACATATGATGAAAACTCTACACAAGTTTTGCAAAACTTTTAATAGAAGGTGGATCGCCTTCTTTTTTTTGAAAATTCAAATTTTACTCGTTTTTCTGGGTGTTTCAGGCTTTACATATGCAGGGAAGGTTGTCCGATTTAATCTTCTTGAAGATAAGACTGTTGATCAACGGAGTGGTTTTAAGAAAGAAATGAAAAGACAGAGTGAAAGTATAAAAATATCAGGGATGGTAAGGAGTCAGGATGGTACTGCATTGCCAGGTGTATCTGTAGCAGTGAAGGGAAGTCTACAGAGTGTAGTTACAGACTCCAACGGACAGTACTCACTGAAGCTCGCACAATCAGAAAATATTGTATTGGTCTTTTCAATTCAAGGAATGCAATCGGTAGAGTATAGAGTTGAAAGTGAAAGGCAAATCGATATAGTATTGACACCCATAAAGAGAATTGAGACAGGTTATCAGCGAGTTGAACATAATTTGTTTGTTGGTACAGCAACATCATTAAATGCGTCAGATGTAAAAAATGATGGAGAACCAGATGCATCAAAGTTTTTGCAAGGGCAGGCTGCTGGTGTTTTTGTTGATGACGTTTCTGGAACTTTTGGTGTCGCTTCAGCTATTCGAATACGGGGAAATACTT
The DNA here is from genome assembly GCA_965230435.1 of Bacteroidales bacterium. GTDB lineage: Bacteria > Bacteroidota > Bacteroidia > Bacteroidales > JBDKHP01 > JBDKHP01. The sequence goes on along the minus strand of CBDDLB010000006.1, from coordinate 2,435,404 downwards.
CACTTTACGGAAAGAATAGGCCTCTTTGGGTTATTGATGGAGTGGTGCAGGAAGAGCTAATTTCATTGGGAACAGATGCTTTAACTTCTGGAGATGTAGCTACGGTTTTAAGTTCAGGTATGGCCAACTTAAACCCTGCTGATATTGATGAAATTCATATTTTGAAAGATGTTGCTGCTACAGCGATCTACGGATCAAGGGCAATGAACGGGGTTGTGGTAGTAAAGACAAAAGATGGGGCTTCTGGAAAATTAAGGGTGTCATATTCTGGAAATGTTTCTATAAAGCAAAAGCCTCAGTTGTCGAACTTTAAACTTGGGGATGTTACTGCTGAAAAACTATTGTATGAAGAACTTTGTTCAAAGGGATGGGTTGGGATCAACAGAAGTCAGAGGGCAAAGAATCATGGTATTTATGATCATATGTTTCAGGAGGTGACAATAGGAGGAACTGGATGGGGGATGGATAGTTTTGGACAGTTTCTCTCTGAGTATGAAAAAGAAAACACAGATTGGTTCAATGTGCTTTTCAAAAATTCAGTTGTCCATCAACATTCTTTTAGTTTTTCAGGAGGCAGTGCTAATGCTAATTTTTATGCTTCAGTGAATTATTATTGTGATGAAGGTATTACCATTGCTGATAATGTTACTAAGTATACGGGCTCTTTGAGAGGGGAATTCCAACTTTCGGATAAACTGAGTGTAGGGGTCAAAATTACGGGTTTGCAAAGAAAACAGAAGCTACCAGGAGCGGAAAACAAGCAGTTTGATTATTGGCATGGCATTTATGAGCGAAATTTTGAAATCAATCCGTTTAATTATGCACTGAAGACAAGTAGGCATTTGCGTCCTTACGATAAGGATGGGGAGTTGGAATACTACAGACGTAATTATACAGATTTTAATATCATCAATGAATTGAACCGTAATTTCGTTGAAATGTCAGTAACGGACATCGCAGGGCAGATTGATCTTAATTACGAAATTCTAAATGGTTTAGATTTTAGTGTTTTGAGTAATTGGCGACAGTCAAATGCCTTTAAAGAGCACATAATCCATGAAGAAACAAATTATGCGAATGCTTATAGGGCAGGAACAGCTCCTTATGATTCGGAGATGATCCGCGATAGAAACCCATTGCTCTATTTCGATCCAGATCGGCCTTTCGCTTATCCCTATTCTGTTTTGCCTTCAGGAGGCTTTTATAACACTGGAGATAATGAACTCAATTCTTACTTTGCAAGGGCTACAGTGGGATGGAATAAGTCTTTTAGCAATTCTCATTATCTTTCTGTTTTAGCGGGGCATGAGATTTCACTTTTGCAGAGAAGTGAAAGAAGGGTGAATAAATGGGGGATAGAATATGAACAAGGGCGCCAAGCTGACCTTCCTCCTTTTTTTTCTAAATATTTAGAACAAAACAATTTAACTTTAAATGAAGAACGCGATTTAGAGGATCGGTCTATGGGAACCTTTTTGAATGCGAATTATTCCTATGACAAGAAATATATTTTGAACGGAGTATTTCGAAGAGATGCATCAAATATGTTAGATAAAAATGTAGCCCCTTTGATTTCTTGGAGCCTTGGTGGTAGATGGAACATTGACAAAGAATCATTTTGGAAGGAAAGCCGGTATGTGGATTTGTTCAGTATTAGAGGGGCATATGGTCTTGTCGGAGGAATTGGGCTTAGCGCAGTTGAAGTCTGGAATTTAGAAGAAAATTCCTTTATGAGGCCATATGATGTGGTAAAAGGTAGGAGCTTTGCGTGGGAAAAAATGAACGAGTTCAATATTGGTTTGGAAGCTGCTTTCTTCAATAATAGAATATATACCGACCTGTCTTATTTCAACCGAAAATCTTTCGACTTGCTTTCTCCTGTAAAATATGGTGTTGAAGGAAGGAAAAGGTATATTAATTCTGCGGAGTTTAAATCCAAAGGTTTTGAGTTTACTCTTAAAACGGTTAATGTTAAAAAAGGATCGTTTGCTTGGATTAGTACGATGACTGTAGGTTATAATGCAAATGAGATACTAAAGTTACAGAATAGTGACATCGTAAATGATTTTGTGAGCAATAGGCCAAATAATTATAAAGACAGACCTGTAAATGGCTTGTATTCGTTGCGTTTTGATGGTTTGACAAATGATGGTCTGCCCACGTTTGTAGATGAGGAGGGAAATCAGATAAATAGTTTGTCGGAAATCCGGAGCAGCAATGAAATTATGAAATATCTGAAATATGAAGGCTTGAATGAAGCTCCTTTATCAGGTGGTTTTACCAATGAATTTAAATACAGGGCTTTCTCCTTGGGAATGCGATTTGTCTTTAGATTTGGTAATAAAATCAAGTTGGATGATTTCTTTGATGTTAGGGAGAATGGATTTCACTCTTTTGGTTATTCTTCTGTGAACGCGGATCTTAAGAATAGATATCAAAACAGTGGAGATGAAACAAAAACAAATGTGCCTGTAATTGTAGATTATGATTATCAGAACTCGGAAGCTTGGAATAATAATGTCTACGAGATGTATAACAAAAGCGATGTCCGTTTTGCAGATGGAAGTTTCGTACGTTTGAGAACAGTAGTTTTTGGGTATGGACTGCCAGATAGAATTGTAAAAAGGTTAGGTTTGCGAAATGTGGATATTTCGATTCAAGGAGAAAACTTATGGCTTGCTTTTTCTGATGAAAAACTCAATGGTTTAGACCCTGAGTTTGTGAATTCAGGTGGTGTGGCTTTTCCTAACACAAAGAGATATACGTTTGCTGTGAATATCAATTTTTAATTCCATCTGGTAATAGACTTAAGCTATTGTAGTTTTAAAGAATAGGACAGTGTCCTTGATTTAGGCAGGTTAGGAAAAGGTTTGGTAGTTTAGGGTTTGAGGCTTGCTTCATCTTAAACTACCATTTCTTTTTTCAGTGTTTGGGGTATGAGTGAAAAAAGTATGCTGAAAATCGTTAACTGTAATTGAAATAATTATCTTTGACTTCTAGGCTCTTAAAGTAAGTGGGGGCTAATCTAAGCACCACTTAAGTGTTGGTCATTATACCCATTGTTGGCCTGATGCTTTCTTTATAAATTATGAGTCTCTTTCCTAAATTCATTGCTTTACGAAGAAGATTTTATTGGGAATCAAGGATCATGCGTGTTTGGCCTTGAATTTATTTGGGACACTGTTTCTGCAACAGCATATCTATTGATAGCTTTTAAAAAAAATTAAAGTAAAGTTTTCAAAGAAAACTAAATTGCTTAAGCTTCCTTTTTTAGAATAATATTCGGCTTCTTCTTTTGCTTTCTCATTTTTGTTTTGATTTTTCTTGTTATTGGAGGGGGTGTTGTTTGTTTTTATTGATCTTTGAATAGATTGTCATGAAAAAAAAATGACAAGGAGTCACGGAAGTTTAAAAGTGAATCGTATTACTAGATAGAATGAAAAAGGAAACCTCTATTCAGGAAAAACTAAAAGCGGTTCTCAACAGTACTTCTTTCTCAGAAGAAGAGCTAAAAGAGTTAGAAGCTTTTGTTGATGGATTCGACGATAACCAAGTCCTAGAGGAATGGTTGCTCGAAAATTGGGAATGCGCAGAAAAAGGCGATCCAACATTTGATTTCAATGTTATAAAGAAGAAAATTGAAATTGATAGAAAGACGCCTCTGATAAAAAGTGTATGGATGGAACTGCGTCCAATTGCTGCTGCTTTACTGATTTTTGGAGGTATAGTTAGCTTATGGCTTTATTTAGCAAATTGGAATTTAGAACATGAGAGGAAGCTAATAACTGACCTAGATAAACATTTAGAGGAGAAAGCCCAAGAATCAAGAGCCGTTGTCTTGACAAAAGGTAGTAAGGAATATAAACTGTCCAGCTCAGATTTGGTGCTGGAAGATGAAAATATTAAAGCTATCGGCAACGAAAATAAGTTGACCTATTCATCTACCCAAGATAGTACTGTTGTAGAGAGGCAGCAAGTGTGGAGTACATTGAGTATTCCTAAAACAAAGGACTATTATGTTGTTTTATCTGATGGTTCAAAAATTTGGATGAACGCAGGGTCAACGTTAACATTTCCAGACTTTTTTGAGAAAGACAAACGTGAGGTTTTTCTGGAAGGTGAGGCATATTTTGAAGTTGTTGCCGATATAGATATGCCTTTCATAGTTAAAACTCAAGAATTAGAAGTTAAAGTCACAGGAACTCATTTCAATGTGCGAAACTATGTAGATGAGCCTGAAACACAGATAACTTTGGCAGAGGGCAAAGTAGCTGTGGATACAAGATCGAAAGAAGTTAATCTGAAACCTAACGAGCAAGTTCTTTGCAATAGAAACACAAATGCGGTTCAAAAAAAGAATGTAGATGCAAGTCTTTATATCTCTTGGCGCGACGGTGTGTTCGAGTTTCGTGAGATTTCATTAGAAGAGCTCACGTATCGCTTGGCCAAATGGTACGATGTCTCATTTGAATTTGAGACTGAGAACCTGAAACAGTTGCGGTTTACAGGAATGGTTAAGAAAACCAGAAGTATCGAGTATTTCCTGAAGGTGATAGAGAAGACTACTGATGTACATTTTTCTTTTGACGGAATAAGTATTCGTATCAAGCGAGCCTAACTTTTATTAACTGAGCTATTGCAGCTCTAAAGTTTGTGTTTTAAAAATTTTATAAATAACGGGATGTTCCCTAGCTTCGATTTCGTCAAAAAAAGATAACCGATGAAAAACCCACAGCTCTTAGATTTATACAGCGATTATTTAATATCGTCATTCACGCTTACCACGGCGGTAGGTCTATCTGAGCTGCTGGACAACGGATATAGCCACGATCAGATCAGCCGTTTCCTAGCCCAGAAGAAATTACTTCCTCAAGACTTTTGGAAACAGATCAAAAAGTTGGTCCGAGCCATAGAATCCGATCAGGGTGTGATCGCCATTGATGACAGTATCGAGGAAAAACCACATACCACAGAAAACGATATTGTCTGTTGGCATTGGGACCATTCAAAGAACAGGAACATCAAAGGGATCAACCTATTGAACTTTTTGTATGTAGCTCAGAACGATTCCGGAGAGGATGTGAACCTCCCGATCGCATATGAAATCATAGAAAAAACGGACTCCTATTATGACCAAAAATCAGACAAGGTAAAGCGGCGTAGCAGTGTGAGTAAAAATGAACTGGTACGCGAACGCTTAACCATTTTGACTTTTCACAACAAAGTGAAATATGGATACCTAAGCTGGGATACCTGGTTTTCTTCCAAGGAGAACTTTGAGTTCGTGCACAAAAAACTAAAGAAGTTTTTTGTTGCGGCATTGAAAGAAAACAGGACTGTTGCCCTAAGCTATCAGGACAAACGTGAGGGTAAGTTCAAAAAAGTATCGGAACAGGGTTTTCAGGCAAACCGCCCGTATGAAGTTTGGATTAAGGGACTGGACTTTCCAGTAAAACTTATCAAACAGGTCTTTACAAACATAGACGGGAGCAGCGGGGAAGCTTACCTTGTAACCAATGACCTGAAACTTACCCATCATCAAACCTGTACTATCTACAAAAAACGGTGGAACGTAGAGGTTTTCCATAAATCACTCAAGCAGAACGCAGCATTGGAAAAGTCTCCGACAAAAAATGAGACCACACAGTCCAATCATGTGTTTGCTTCGATGATCGCATTCTGCAAACTCGAAGTTTTAAAGTTTGCACATGCCACAAATCACTTCGGGCTCAAATCAAGGCTATATATCCGTGCTGTCAAAGCAGCTTTCAATGAACTCCAGTCTTTAAAAACTGAACTGGAACAGCAATTAGAACTCAAGCAGGAAACCTTTGCTTTAACGTAATTTATTTCTTTCGCAACTTTTAGGACTGCGAAAGGTCAGTTATTAATTAACTTTAATGTACCATTTTATGATTAGAAGTATTTACAACTTTTCTAAATTTTTTGGTCGGGACAAGAGGAGGTTACTCCTAAAGTGTCAGAAAGCTGTATATGTGCTGCTCCTATTGGGCATCAGTATTTCAGCATCAGCTTTTTCTCAGGGACTAAAGTTTCCCAAAAAACGATTAACAATTGAGCAGATCTTCGACGGTGTAAAAAAACAGACTGGGTTAACCGCTATTTACGATAACGGTAAACTTAATAAGTCTGCTATTGTGGAACTTCCTCAGAGCAGTATGGAATTAGATGCAGTTTTAAAATCTGTGCTTTCTGATAAGAATTTAAGCTACGAGGTTAAAGATGATTATCTGATTATTATTCCTGTTTCTGCTATTCAGTCACAAGAAGTGAAAGATGGCATCAAAATAACTGGTACTGTAAAAGACGAAGAGGGAGCCCCATTGCCAGGAGCTACCGTTGCAGTTAAGGGGAGTACTGGTGGAACGGTAACGGACTTCGATGGTAAGTATACGTTGGAAATACCTGCTGGAGGAAAGCCCGTGTTGGTATTTTCTTTTGTTGGTATGAAACCTCAAGAAGTTGCTGTCGGTAATAAAAGAACAATTGATGTTGTATTGATATTGGATTCAAAACAGATTGGTGAGGTTGTGGTTACTGGTTATCAGAAAATTGATAGGAGATTATTTACTGGGTCTGCATCAAAATTAAGAGCAAAAGATGTTGAGCTGGCAGGTGTTTCTGATGCGTCTCAGTTTTTGCAAGGTCAGGCGGCAGGTGTTTCTGTTGATAACGTTTCAGGTACTTTTGGAGCTGCTCCTGTGGTACGTATTCGTGGTAATGCCTCGATAAATGGGAACAATAAGCCTTTGTGGGTAGTTGATGGAGTGATACTTGAAGATTTAGTACAGGTTTCTGCTGACGATTTAACATCGGGTAACCTAGCGACAGTTCTAAGTTCTGGTGTAGCTGGGCTTAACCCAGACGACATTGAGGACATCCAAGTACTAAAGGACGCTTCGGCTACTGCTCTTTATGGAGCTCAGGCGATGAATGGTGTAATTGTGATCAATACGAAGAAAGGTAAAGCGGGAAAACTAAAGGTTAATTACTCTGGAAGTTTTGCTGTAAAAGAACGTCCAAATTATTCTCAGTTCGACATTGCAAATTCCGATGACGAAATCTATTTCTACAAAGAGCTTTACCGAAAAGGTTGGGTAGATGTGCCATCATCTGTTAGAGCTAGAGATTATGGTGTTATGGGAAAAATGTTCAATCGATCTGGAAATATATGGGGGGCGAACGGAGGTTTAGATGAAGAGTTTTTGGCTAAATATGGTAATGCAAACACAGACTGGTTTAATGTGTTGTTTAAGAATGCGATTACACATCAACATTCGTTGAGTTTTTCTGGAGGTAGCGAGAAAGCTACATATTATGCGTCTATCAGTGCATATGAAGACGAGGGGCGTACAATTGCAGACAATGTATCTAAATATACAGGAACGATGCGAGGGAATTTCAAAATATCAGATAAATTCTCTATAGGTGTTAAATTGTCGGTTAATCATAGGAATCAACGTTTACCAGGGTCTAAAGATCGTGAGTTTAATGCAGTTGATGGTGTTTATAATAGAGATTTTGACATTAATCCATTCAGTTATGCTCTGAATACGAGTAGGAGTATGCGGCCGTATGATGAGAATGGGAACCTTGAATTTTTCAGACGCGACTACTCTGATTTCAATATTATTCATGAGTTAGAACATAATTATGTAAATCTAACGGCCATGGATGTTGTTGGGCAGGTAAATTTAGATTATCAAATCATGAAAAACCTGACTGTTAGTTCTATAGGTCAGGTAAGAAGAAATACAGCTCATAGAGAGCACATTATACACGAAAAATCTAATCAGGCTAATGCTTATAGAGCAGCAAGTTCTCAGTTTATCAGAAACTCAAACACTTTATTGTTTTCAGATCCTGATGACCCAAATGGTAGACCATATACGGTATTACCTTTAGGTGGCTTTTATAATACTGTTGATAATACTTTGGACTTCTATTCGATAAGGAATTCAGTTTCTTGGAATCCAAACATTGGAGATATTCACCTAATGAGTTTTTTATTAGGTCAGGAGATAAAATCGACTGAAAGAACTGAAATAGGAAGTGACGGTTGGGGTATTCAATATGACAGGGGGGGGCTTTATTCTGAACACCCTGATTTATCAAAGTACTTATCGCTTAATAACCAAAACAGAGAGCGAAGAGAGGAATTTAGAGACAAATATATTGGTTACTTCTTCAATGCAGCTTATTCTTATGATGGGAGATACACTTTAAATGGAACAATTCGTAGGGATGGATCGAACCAATTGGGAAAGACGGAGGCAGCCCGTTATTTGACATCTTGGAATGTTAGTGCAAAATGGAACGTTAATGAAGAGCCTTTTTTTGAGAATATCGAGACCGTCAATTTGCTTAGTTTGAAAGCCACATATGGTCTTAATGGGGTAATGGGGCCTTCGGCCAGCGCTATTCAGAAACTTGAAGCTTATCAAACATGGAGACCTTACGACAAAGAAACTGGGGTTTCAATTGAAGATTTAACGAACAAAGATTTGTCGTGGGAGAAAATGTATGAGTTAAGCCTTGGAGTTGAAGCTGCTTTTTTCAACAATAGAATTTATACTGATGCTGCTTATTATAGACGTACGTCTTTTGATCTTATTGGTGCAGTTCGAACTAGTGCAGTTGGTGGAGAGAGTATCAAATTTGGAAACTTTGCAGATATGAAAACTGAAGGTTTTGAATTAACGCTAAACACAGTGAACCTTAAAACAACCTCATTCAAATGGATAACCAGTGTTAATTTAGATTATAGTGTAAGTGAAATTACTCAGCTAGAAAATTATAACCGTATTGGTGATTATGTTCGCAATACAGGCGGAAATTATATCGGAAAACCGAGAAGGGGCTTATATTCAATTCGTTTCGATGGACTAACAAATCAAGGTTTACCTAAGTTTGTAGACAGCAAAGGGGAACCAATTAACGAATATTTGAACCTACAGGAACGGAGAAATGTGATGGATTACCTCAAGTATGAAGGTGTTCTTGATGCACCTTTATCTGGAGGTTTTACCAATACATTTTCATACAAGGCTTTTTCGATGAGTGTAGGTCTTGTTTTCAGAGTAGGGAATAAAATTAGACTAGATGATCTTTACAGTACTGGCGGTAGTGGTCTAAGTAGATTTGGCTTTTCTTCTATTTCTAAAGATTTGGAAAATAGGTTTATTGTTCCAGGAGATGAAAACATTACTGATGTTCCAGCAATTATCGACCGGAGATTTGATGATCGACTAAATGCCCTTAGTTTGAATCTTTACGAAATGTATAATAAAAGTGACCTAAGAGTTGCAGATGGTAGTTTTGTACGTTTAAAGACTGTTAGCTTTGGTTACAATTTACCAAAGAATTTTGTAGAAAACCTAGGACTTCAAAATGTAAGAGTTTCTTTGCAAGGGCAGAATCTGTGGTTGATCTATTCTGATAAAAAACTTAATGGATTAGACCCTGAATTCTACCGTTCTGGTGGTGTTGCTTTACCTGTTGCAAGAACCTATACATTTGCTTTGAATATTGGTTTTTGATGAAATGCGTAATTAATATGTTGGTAATAGAAACAGTATAGAGATGATTAAAAAGAAAATACTATATACATTATTTATATTCATAACTTTTTCTAGCTGTGCGGATTATCTTGAGGTGACTCCAGATAACCGTATTGAAGCTAATACGCTAGAGAAAGTTTCAGAAATCTTAGTTAGCGCTTATCCAAGAGGAGCTTATTTCTTTACAGATTGGATGACGGACGATGTAGAGTATATCGAAGAGAATTTACAACGACCAAGTATGACCGACATCTTTTTGTGGGAAGATGCAGACGAACATGATGACTATAATACGGTTACAAATTATTGGCAAGAAGCATACGCTGCTATAGCACAAGCAAACGCTGCTTTAGAAGCTCTGGAAAATATTACGGATGATCGGACTAAATTTCGTAGTGCAATAAAAGGAGAAGCACTCGCATGTCGTGCGTATGCCCATTTTATGTTGGTATCGTTATTTGCAAAAAACTACGATGCGGGCACAGCTGCTTCTGATCTTGGGGTGCCATATGTAACTGATTCTGAAAAGGTACTTCTTAAAGACTATAAAAGGAATACGGTTAAAGAGGTTTTCGATAATATAGAAAAAGACTTTACAGAAGCTTTGACATTGATTGATGACGAGTTTTATTATGGGACTAAGAAGTTTCATTTTACTGAAGAAGCCGCAAATGCTTTGGCCTGCCGTTTTTATTTATTCAAAAAGGATTATGCTAAGAGTATTGAGTATGGGAATAAAATTCTTGGAGCGGGTCTTGCTTTTGAAAAATCGTATATTAAAGATATGTTTACTTATGGTGGTCTTGCAGGAAATGTTGCTCAGCGGAATTTTTTTGTTGCCCCTACAGACAGAAGCAATATTCTGATAGTTGAAAAGCAGATTGGAGTTGGATTACGTCATTATTATGGTTATCGCACTAGTGCCGACACTTGGAATAATGCATTCCCGATACCAAATCTTTGGACAGAAGAGGGCAGCAATAATGACGATTCTAGAAGAATATCGTATGGAAGAGAGATCAATGTAACTGCAAAACTGAAAGAAGAATTTTATAAAGAAAGTCTAACAGCTACAACAGGATTTCCTTTTTGTGTACAACCTGTTATCAGAGGCGAGGAAATCCTTTTCAATAGGATAGAGTGCATGATAGAGTTGGGTAATTATCAAGATGCATTAACAGTATTGAACGAATTTGCAAAATTAAGGTATGAAAACCCAATAACTATTGATTTAGCAACTTTGAAAGAGAAATTAGGCGATCTATCGTTAGACGATAAGAATGCGCTTCTTACTCTTTTACTTAAAGAAAAAAGGAAAGAGTTTTTTCAGGAAGGCATGCGTTGGTTTGACATAAAAAGACATCAACTTGCAGTTGTTCATAAGACGGCAGAAAAGAAAGATATTGTTTTGAAAGCTGATGATCTACGCAAAGTACTTCAAATACCATCGATTGCTACGGCTAGAGGGTTAGCCAAAAACCCTAGGTAGGTGGTACCTACATTCTTATATTTTGTATACTAAAAAAAATGAAACTGTTATGAAAAATATATTTCTTTTTTTTGCAATATTTGCTTTTTTAGGAGCCTGTGAAGAGGAAAAGGTAAATTATACTCCTGAGGAACCAGAAAAGTTAACTGATGAAATCGACCTTTACTTCAAAACACATTTTTTAGATGAATACGGAACTGCTGTTAGGTGGAAGTGGGTTGATAGATTGGTGAGTGATGAGAAAAGGGTTACCCCACCTTTGCGCGAAGTTTGTAAACCAATGGGTGAGTTCATTCGAAACTTCTGGTTAGCTCCCTTCAATGTTACTGAAGCAGGCCAAAAATTTATGAAAGATCATTTCCCACCAGAAATCGCATTAGTGGGGTCTCCAATGTATAATAAAGATGGAAGTGTTACCCTTGGTTATGCAGATGCAGGTGTTAGAATTACTTTTACTCAAGTGAATGAGTATAAAGAAAACAAGCATAGCGTTGCATGGCACTTGTTTCAGCTTCGAACCGCAGAACATGAATATGGTCATATCATTCACCAACAGCACGATTTGCCAGATGGTTATGAAGATGTGACACCAGGTAATTATAAATCGAACAACTGGCTAAATTTAGCTGGAGATGTACAAAGTTCCAGTCCTAGAATTTCCCGTGAGGCTATAGCTGCGGGGATGGTTTCTAACTATGGAACTTCTGATGAAAACGAAGATTTCTGCGAGTTGCTATCGATTTATCTAACTTCTGATAAGGATGCTTTTTATGCCCGCTATATAACCCATGAACCAACGGAAGAATATGAAGTGGTTAACGACAAAGGTGAAACAGTCGTGGTGCAACCCAAAAGTGATGCCGTTGAAATGAACGCAGGTCGTGACTTTATAGCCATAAAGCTTAATATGATCAAGAATTATTATTCAGAGAACTTTAATATTGATCTTGATCAGGTACGTGATGAGGTTATGTTGAGGATTAATAATATTGGAAAAACAGAATAGTCATTTTCTCTAGTTAAAACTAAATTGACTATTGATCAAAAAAAGAAACTAATGAAAGAATTAATCTATATATTTTTTGCATCTGTTTTTATTCTGACAGCATGTCAAAAAGAGGAAGATCCACTTTTTGACAAAACTCCAACAGAGAGGGTTGATGCAGCAATTTTGGAGTATAAAAAGAAGTTGACTTCGAAAGAGCATTGGGTTGCATATTATGAAGGACATGCAATTTTAATGAAGTTCAATGAGGATAATACTGTGGTAATCAGTTCTACTTTCAGACATGGTCAATATGATCAGACTGTCACCTATCGCGTTGGAGTATCTCAGGTAGTAGAGCTAACTTTTGAAAGTTATACGATTTGGCATGCAATCTATCAAAATGCCAGAAGTACTAGGGAATATGAATTTTTGTTTGATAAAATCGAAGATGAAGCTATTGAATTTGTTAGTAAAACAGATACTGATGCTGAGCCTACTAGAGTGAAATTTATTTCGTCCGATGAAGCTACGTTAGAACAAGCAAAAAAGGTATATACTGATATAGCTAAGATGTCTTACTTCTCTCAGATAACTGTTGCAGGGGATAAACCTTATGTTGGGCAGCTTTCTTTTATGTCAGAAGGAAGGGTTATTGTTAAAGAATCTTTTGATAATAATTTCAATAGCTCTGACTATAAGTATTTTCCTACAAAGGAAGGTTTAAGGCTAGAACCAGCGTTGAAAATTGGAGATGTTGAGGGGTATTCAAATTTCGTCTATAGTAAAGAAGAGAATGCTTTTGTTTCAACGAAGGAACCAATTGTAAAGATAGAGTCCAAAGGGACTCCTGCCTTTTCTTTGAATAGGTATTCATGGGAAGATCAAGATGACCTCCGGTTCAATTCTTATGAACATCAAAAATCCAGCTTATATTTTGATGATTATTTTAAAGATTATAAGCAAGAAATGGAAACTAAAGGTCTTAATGTAAATTCTTTTGGAATTCAGTTTTATATGGGTGATGCTTATTTTTACATATCTACAAGTACACATGGATTTCGTTGGTATTTAATTGGGGAACCTAAAATTTCAGAAGATGGAACAGAGGTTATATTTCCATTCGCTGGCTCAAGTAATGTTACCCAAGAGTTGCATCAGCTTTTTGAACCTTTGTGGAGTATTATATTTGATGAAAAAGGTTTTTATATTGAACATACAGGGAGTTTACAACAATATATTAACCAGACGTTTATTTTAATTAACCGTTCAAACCCAAACGTGGCCATTAACTTTTTTGATATTAAATGGAACGATTAAAATATTTGAAGGCTGTATCACTACAGCCTTCAATTGTTCTACTTTACCACCCAAGAATCCCATAAAAATCAAACCGCTCAGGCGCGTCAACCAACTTCTGAGCCTCTTCATAATCCTTCTCAGTAATAAAGTGCATATTCTCCCGAATAACACTCTGCACAGACTCATTTTCAATATCCAGAAGGCGAGGCTTAATTTTACCGTTCTCATCCTCAACATCCCTCAGATAAATAGGCTGAGCCTTACCAGAATGATCAACAGTAACAAGGCAGCCTGAATGTCCCTTTTCAAAAAGAGAATAAACACCAAGCCCAAGATCTGTACACAAAGTAAGGTCGAAACCAATAGGCTGTGTGCAACGAACCTCGAACCCAAGCTCTACTGGGCGTGTACGCACGCTCAAACCATATTCACGAAGTTTTCTTTGAATAACAGTGTTGAAAACATGAGCCTTGCTAACATTAAAAAGCTCAGGATGTCCGTGAGCATCGTAAGTAAAGTTAGCACCTGCGTTTTGAATTTCTTCATTGGTCATGAAGTGAAAAACACCTTCACTGATTACGGCAGCCCCATGGTTCAGCCCCATTAACTTCCGTTTTAGTATCGAAGAGATCACTAGGTCAGCTATTTTATCGGCCGTGATGTCAACTTTTGTGAACATTTCAGGAACAATAATCATTGGGTAGTGAGCTGCAGCACCAATTCCGAAAGCCAAATGTCCAGCCGAGCGCCCCATTGCAGCCAGTACGAACCAGTTTTGACTCGTGCGTGCATCTTCATAAACAGTTTTTGCAATCCTGGCACCTTCGTCCTTTGCAGAATTGAATCCGAAAGTTGGAATCCCTTCTGGCAATGGTAAATCGTTGTCGATAGTTTTTGGCACGTGGATATTTTGGATTTTTACATTGTTTTCGGCCAAATACTTTGCAATACGGTTCGCAGTAGAGGCCGTGTCGTCACCCCCAATGGTTACTAATAGTTTTATATTTTCTTTCTCAAAAATTTGAGTTGAAAAATCGTTGTCTTTAGGCTTAAAGCGGCTCATTTGTAGTTCCGATCCACCACGGGTGAACATTCTGTCTGCATGTTCAAAAGTAAGTTCCAATGTGTTGGGATGGTCCGAAAACAAACCTTGATATCCATTGTGAATTCCCAATACCCGATAGCCGTTTTTTAGAAAAACTTTCGCTACACTACCGATAACTGTATTAATTCCCGGTGCAGGTCCTCCTCCTGCAATTATTGCTACTGTTTTTTGCTCCATGACTTTTTCTTAAACTTGAAAAACCAGGCTCTTCTTTGCCCGAATTTGTATAGCACTAAGCTATATTCCTCATTAACAGGACAACTTCAGTTTTTGAAGTTCTTGAGTCCTATTTCTTGCTGCAAAGCTAGATAGATTCATGTCAGGATTCAAATTGTCTTCTCTGATTTGCTTGACCAAGGCTTAAAAAAGCCTTACATTTAATATCGGAATGCAGAACAGCGTATGGAACTTTTTTCTCAATATTCAGATATAAGGTTACGGACTCATTTCGTTTGAAAAAACTCTTTCTGAATATGAGCATTTTATTCTCATATGATGTCAACTTAAATAAGTAGTCTGTCATAATCAATTTAGATTTATTCAGGAGCTAAGTATCTGGTTATTTGCAATGAGTAAGTCTATTGTGAATAATAGATCCGAAGTCTTAAGATGAAATAAAGAAGAGGTTATAATTAATCGCCAATCTTACATCTAAAAACATACATTATTTAGAACATCTACTTACTACCATTTAGTTGTTTATTTCGAGTTAGATTCAAAACGTTCTATGTTACAAAAACGTACATGATGTAGATGTCTTAATGTTTAGTATCCAATGCGTTGATTGTCAAATCGTTTTTTGTTGTGACTAATAACTCCGTATACTTGGGATTTTAGAACAATATTTTTGTTCAATAAAAATAAAAACAATGGAACAGCCGAACCCTAATGCTAAATCTCCGTTTTTTATAATAGGGATTTTGGTTTTAGTCCTGTCTTTAGTTTGGATAGGGGGTGATATTACACCGATATATGAATACGAAAACTATAAACTAGGTTCTGGAAATCAGACAAAAGGTAAATTGATCAATTCAAAAATGTCTGGTTATTATAAAAAAGGTTACAAATCCGTTCGTGAGTATGAATACGAATTCTATACAAAAACGAACGAATATATGGTTTCGATGTCGTACGGAAACCTTACAGGAAAAAAAGCAGGAGATACCGTTTCTGTAGAATATCTGCCAGAAAATCCTGATTTGAATAGGATTATAGGAACAGAGCACCTTCTGGCAACTAGACCAGGTGCGACAGATTATCTAACTTTTTTGGCAGGAATAGCCTTGCTTATTGTTGGTTTTTTCTTGCCGAAACGAACAGGTTGAAAATTTACAATCTGAGAAACTAGAGAGTAAATCTTTGGGTAATAATCAGATTTTTTAGAGCCATTAATCAGAAAAAAATACTATATTTACACAAATGGCTTCGTTTATTATTCATAATCCTTATTCTTTTGAATGCAAGTTCTTCTTTGTCTAACAGCATCGTTTTTTAGTATTTGAGTGATTCTTCTTCAAGAAAAAGTTATTATTTTTTTTAGTGTGCATTCAGCCGGCAGGTTTATAAGACTTTGAAGGTAGTATTAATAGATAGAATGCAAAAAAAATGAGGTTGTTCACCCTGTCTGCTTTTTACCAAAAAGAATACCTATTGCTTTTGGGAACGATCAATAAGTTGGTTTTATCAACATATTTTAATGTGAAAAATCTTTTTTAGCGGGAAAGGTTGAAAACAACGAATATTTAATGAATGCTACAATTATAAGGAGCTGGGGCAGTGACGATGTAATTTTGCTTTGGCACCAGATAATTGAATAACATAAATTATTTAGCTATGCGAAAATTGACATTGCTCTTATTACTGTTGGGAGCTCTACTTCTTAATGCTGGCAGTGTTTTAGGACAGATTGCTAAGTTTAAGGCAGCATATACTTACAACATTTGCCGATTTGTTGAGTGGCCTAAACAAGAGAGAAGCGGAGACTTTGTTGTTGGTGTTTTGGGCAATAAAGGGGTGAGTACGGCAATAGCGGACTTGGCAAAAAAGAAAAAAATTTTTGGACGGAAGATTGTTGTAAAATACTTCTCTTCCGTAGCGGCCGCAAGCAAATGTCATGTGTTGTATATTGCAAATTCTCAAACGAAAAGATTGCCAGAAGTGGTAGTTAAGATAGGAAAAAACCCAACATTGTTAGTTGCTGAGAAAGAAGGTGCGATTCGGAAAGGTGCCGCGATCAACTTTGTTTTGCAAGGCAAAAAATTGAGATTTGAAATAAAAAAAGTGAATGCAACGCGTCAAAATCTAAAAATTAATTCGAGCATAAATAAATTAGCTCTAAAGGTTTATTGATGAGTCGGTTCCTTGTAGTAAGGAAATATTATTTTGAAGAGGGTGTACCAATAGATCAATGAATGTCCAAATTTAGTCAAAAGTGGATATGATTTTACGAAATCAAACTTTGTCATAAAAAAATAGTAATTCAATGAATTAGAACTTTGTTATGTCGTAGGAATTTAAAAATGGCTTATATCAGAAATGATACATGGTCAAGTTAAGGAGGTTAATCCCAACTGATTCCTAGTTTTTATTGAGAAAATGTGTTTAAGTATGTGGTGCTTTTATTACAAAAAGTATCGTACTAGTATTCAGTGTTATGACAGGCCTAAAAGTGTCGTTATATCTGTCTCCTACTTAATTAGTAAGGATGAATATTAAAAATAGATTGTCTTTAGGTGTGTTTATATAAATAGGGCTTCAAGGTTTATCATCATTCAAATATCCGCACTATGTGCCTAGTATAAAATGACATCTTTGTCACAATAGTTTTGTGAGCTTATTTTGTTTGTTAGCTGGAATTTCGTAGATTCTCATGCTGTTTTGTATCACTTATTCAAGGAACTTTTGTTTTAGGGTCTTAGGTTTGTTTAGAGGTTAAGGTAGAGAGGAACGTTGCGTATGTCCAATACGACAAGGATTTGCTTTCTGAAAAGGTTTAAATACGATCTGTTTGTGTTGTTCTATAGCGTATAATCTATAGATCATTAGAAGTTTATTCTTGAACTAAAACACTTTCTAAATTTTCTGGCATGGGGCTTAAATACCGTTATAATATCTCGAATCGCCTAATTGTAGGTTTTGGATCGATATCCATTGTTGTACTTATTTGTTTTGTATTGATTTTTAATGCAACAACTAAAAGCACAACAATTACAGAACGAAACATAAATATCATAGGGCCTTCTGTTCAGCAGGTTGAGAATTTAAATGATCTGGTATCCACATCTAAAATGTTGATTAAGAGTTGGGTGCTAATTGAAAGGCAAACAGATACTCCGGATAAAATTCGTTTAAAAGAACTCCACAGCAAAGATTATCCTAAATTGAAAATGCAGCTCGATTCCTTATCTGTTCATTGGCCTTCTATATTAAGGCAGGAGTACGATACGCTTTGTGATGTTATCTCGAATACACTTTTCAAACAGCACGAAACTATCATGGAAAGCCTCAATAGTATGGAAAGTTATGAGGATCCCATGGTGTTTTTTGATATCAATACTATGGTGTTAGAAGAAGGAGAGGTTATACTAACAACAGATGAAATAGTGAAGCGTATCGCTATTATTTCAGGCGGATTGGGAAGTGAATTTAGTAAGGCTAATAAGGAAATGCGCGATTCGTTCGAAGGGTTGAACATGTTTCTCATTGTAGCAATTCTAGTAGTCTTTTTGTTTGCTATTATTTCTTCCATTTTCACGATTCGGGGAATTACCAGACCAATAGAAAGGCTCAAGCAGAATCTCGAAAATAAAAGTGATGGTATTTTCCGTCTGGAAGAACTGGTGCATAATAACGACGAGATAGGTGATATGGCAGTTGCAGTCCGCAACATGACACGGAATATATTGAATACCATCAACAAAATAAAGTCTGAATCCATTACTCTTACATCTAGTAGTACGCAGATCAGTAAATCGGCAGAGGCGATATCTACTGGGGCAAACATGCAGGCCACTTCTACAGAGGAGGTTTCCGCATCCATAGAAGAAATGGCGGCAAGCATAACCCAGAATGCAGAAAATGCACAAAATGCAGGAAAAACAACCAAGGTACTGGGGGAGAACATAGAGGTGATTAATAAGTCGATTAACGATACTACTTCGGCAATGAATAATATTGCAGATAAAGTAAAAGTGATCAGTGAGATTGCGAAAAAAGTGGATATGTTGGCGATTAATGCCTCTATTGAAGCCGCGCGTGCAGGTCAAGCAGGAAAAGGTTTTGGAGTAGTGGCTTCCGAGGTGCGAAAATTGGCAGAGAACACATCGAAGGCTGCCTATATAATCGACGAGGTATCGCAGGAGAGTGTCAGTATTGCGATGGAATCGCAAAAACTGATTGAGGCAATCCTTCCGGAAATAAAACAGACTGTAGTAAAAGTTCAGGAGATATCTTCAGCCAGCATTGAGCAGAGTTCTGGCATTAAGCAAGTGAAGAATGCAATTCAGCAGCTTGGCCATGTTACACAACAAAACGCAGCTTCTGCGGAACAGCTTTTTGGAAGTTCCACAGAGCTTATGCGTCAGTCCGAAGAACTAAAGAAAAGTATTACTTTCTTCAAGACAGAAGACCGTGATATTGAAAAGTTCAGGTCCAATGATGGAGCTGTTATTGAAACTAAAGAAATGAAATCTGCACCTTCAGATTCTTCTGGCGACAAAAAAGAATCATCTGGGGTTTCTATCGATTTGAAAGGAAATTCTAGCGATACTGACTTTAAAAGCTTTTAGTTCAAGACGCATTTCGAATTTAAACCTAGAACTTATTTCTTGTAGGTGAGGACTAAAAAACGGAATGCTCTTTGGTTTTACTTTTTTTAAGCAGTACCGCGTACCTAATATTTTGATTCAGAGTCTGTAGGAGGTAGGTCTTCTGGTTCGTTATACTGTTTTATATATTTTAGGTTGTATTCATCGGATATTTTCATGAGTTCTGCTATTGATTCTACAATATCGGCTTGGCTCATTTTTTTCCAAACTCTTCGTTTAACTAGCTTTTGCAATCCATTTCCAGTTAAGCTGATTCTTTGTTTTCGATATTTTTTCTCAATCTCTAGCCTGTATTCTTTGAAGCGTTCCTCATGCCAAAGGTCATTGCCCAGTTGTATGCTTATCATTTTATCTTGTTTTAGGAAATCGAAGAACACAGGAGGTTCAGATCGGGTGGTTATAATTATGAAAGAAGGATACTTTAGTGGATATATAATATTCCTTAAGTGTCATTTTGGGTAATCAGGGTTTAAAGCGCACTTTATTCAATTAGAAATCTTTTCAATAGCCTCGCTTTAAATCGAAGTCCTTGAAAAGATCACGGAAATTTGTAAAAATCTATATCAATCTGCTAGTTCCCATATATGCTTCCCAGTGGCAGCGTTAGGTTTTGGAATGTTGAGCAATGTTGCAATGGTAACGGCAATGTCGGACATAGACAGTGGAGTGGTGATGGTTTTGGGCTGAATTTCCCAACCAAACCAGAATAAAGGAACGTGAGTGTCGTAGTTGTAGGCACTGTTGTGGTCTGTCGTCTGATCCTTCTGCACCCAGCCTGGCTGTAGAACAATCAATAGGTCGGCTGAGCGTTTCTGGTTGTAACTGTTTTTTATCTTCCGTGCTATCCCCGTACTAAAGTCAGTAGTATGTAGGGTACTTCCTGTGTATACTGTTGCCACCCCCTCGAAGCTAACCAGAAATTCAGCAATATGGCTCTGAACGTCCGATATTTTATTGCCCGATTTTAGAATTGCATCGTGGTCAAGGTATAGCTGAAGTTCTTCATAGTGCTTTATCCATTCAGCCTTCGATCCATAAATAGCTTTTAAATAACTTCTAACAAGAGA
Source organism: Bacteroidales bacterium (assembly GCA_965230435.1). GTDB lineage: Bacteria > Bacteroidota > Bacteroidia > Bacteroidales > JBDKHP01 > JBDKHP01. The sequence continues at coordinate 2,415,049 of CBDDLB010000006.1, read as the reverse complement.
TGTGGCTACGTGTTGGTTGAACATTCCGTTTGCCATCCGCATTTTCTTTAGGTAGCCTTGCGAATGGATAACTCCTGTATTTGAGGTAAGATAGAGGAGGTAGTTTTTCTTGCCCACTTGCTGGTCGAGAAAACTGAGAAGGTAAGCCAGGTCTTTATCCAGTTTTAGGAAAGCATCTTCAGTTTCAACAGAATTAGGAGTAAAATACTGATTCAAATAACCTGTAGCTGAAAAGCCAACTGTTAGCAGGTCGGTGTAATCGTCTTTTCCTAAATTTTCGTTTATGATTGACGAGATTGCAAAGTCGCGGGTGAGCGTATTTCCAAAAGGCGAGCTTTTCAGTAGACTGAAGTCGTCCGTCCGTTTTCGTAGATCACTAAAATCATAAGGAAATGCTTTTTTGTAGCCAAAGAAACCACTCTCGAATTCATTAACATCGGGTAGGCTTTCCTTGAAATATTCTAGGTTGAATTCTGGCTCCCACCGTTTGTTCAGCATGATATCGGCACTGCCACGGTCGTTGAAGTTTCTAACCCACGCAGGAAGCATAGAATGGTAAAACGAACTGCTGATCCACATTCCAGATTGGGAATCGAGCCAATAAGCACCATCTGCTGTTCGTCCGGCACTTAAAATTGCTCCACAGTCTTTCATTGCGATTCCAATTACTTTCGATTTACCCATCGACTGCATTTTTAATGCATCACCTAAGGTTCCGGCCATTAGTTTGTTTGGCGCGTAGTTGCCCATTTGGGAGTTTGAGCCTATAGTGCGTGCTTTTTCATCATCGACACAGTATTCTTGCTTCTTCAACAGGCGGTTGTACCAAGAGTTGGCAATGATCCCATGCTGAGACGGTGGGGCACCGGTGGCCAGAGTGGCATAACCAACCGCATCGTGATTGAAGGCATAGCTGTATTGGGCATTTTTACACTGAGTTCCAGCCCTCACCAGACGCTTGAATCCATTATTGCTTAGTTTGTCCCAATAACGTTCCAGATAGTCGTAGCGCATTTGTTCTACTACAATACCAACGATTAATTTCGGTTTTGTGGGTTTCTGAGCTATGCCTGATAAAAAAGAAAAAGAGAGTATGCTTATCAGCAAAAAATATCTTGTCATATTGCTATTGTTCAATGAATTTGTTCTCTTGAGAATGTTTTTTCGAGCTATTTTCTAAAGATTGCAAAGATATAAAAATGGTTGTTAGGTGATCGTTCTTACGATTTGTATTAAGAAATTTTAATTCGAAATACGGAAAATCAGAAACAGAGCAAGAAGAGCCATTAAGCAGCTTACAAAAATATTTGCTACAGCCCAGACGTATTGCCCCATGCGCAATAGTTCCAGAGTTTCGTAGCTGAAAGTAGAGAAGGTGCTGAAACCACCGCAGAAGCCAGTTGCAAGCATAGCTTTTAAGCTTTGTGGCAGGTCTGCTTTAGCCCCAAAAACATAAGTAACAATGCTTAGTGTAATTGTAGCTAAAATGTTCGCGATAAATGTACCAGTAGGATTGATATGTTGAAACTGATCCGAAATTAATTTAGAAACGCCAAAACGGGCGAGGCTTCCAAGTCCTCCACCAACAAACACTGCAAAATATAAGTTCATAAAGTCAAGAATGATATGTATTTAAAGATTATGATCTGGAGTAATCCTTCTCAGATAAAAACAAAGAGCGATAAGTCATCAGTCCGTTTATTCTAAAGTCATTTTCAGTTTTACTATAAATTGAACCATTTTTTATCATAATGGGAACAGATGTAACATGTCTAAAATTCAATGATTTAGAATTTTGCAATATAGAAGGTGATACGAAGACAGACTTTAGTTTTGTTCCCGCAATTGTTTCCGATAATTCTCTAGCCAACTGAAATCACCAGAGAAAGGTTCGTTTAAATGAACATTTGCGATATCGCCATAAAATTGGGCAAAAGCAGATGCAAGTTCATCAAGGTTGGTTATCCTGTATTTTTTAGAATAGGTTTCCCAAGATGCTACATTGTTGGGGCCAAGCTTAGCCTGTAAGTAGGTGTTTAGTCCAAACCATTCGTCATCTCCATTTTTTTTAAAGGCCATTGTAATGTCCTGGTGGTCTGTTGGCCAGATTTTGATCGTTGCATATTGATTTCCGTATAGGTACTGCTCTTTAGCTGCAATATCATGCCGTTTGAAGAATGCAGCAAAGTGGTATTGTACATGTTTTTCGAGGTCGTATGCTGTAGGGGAAAAATAAAAAGAGCCTGTTACAGAACGGCTATTTTCCGAAGGGGCAGGTTTTTTTTTGACCGCAGCACATGAGTATAAAAACAATGTAAAACAGAATGTTAGAATAGATATATGTTTAATTGTTTTCATCTTTTTATATCTGGTTGCTTATTCAAAGCAGTATTACTGTTTTTTTGGCACGAAAATTTCTCTTGAGATGATAAGTTGGTGTTTTAATAAGAAGCACCTTTTGGGTTGTTCTTCTCTGGTATTTACCAAGAAATTAATTCTGATAAATAGCTCAGTGAACTTAGCTGTTTCACCCATAAACTTACCAGCATTAGTCTTTTATACCAGAAGTGATATATAGAACAACTATTTGTGTACAAATTTAAACATAAACATTATGGCAACGAAAAACTTATTCATATCTACCTTGTTTTTAGTGAGTTTGCTTTTCTGTGCGTGTGAAAGTAAAGATGCAGGCGACAAACCGGTGGATTCAAGAGATAAGATCGTTGGCTTGAGTGACCAGTTCATTGGAGGACATCCGTATGCAGTAAAGGTATCAAAAGATTTTGGTACTGCAGATGGTTTAATATTGAATGGTTTCGATGATATTCAGGAAGATGTAAAAGCTGTTCTTAATGGAGCTGCATTTGATATCCCTTTGCAAGAGATCAATGGAGAATGGATAGAAGGCAAGGGCATGGTAAGTGCAGATTTTTCTGTGATAAAATTGAAATACTCAAATGATGGAGTGTTGTTTTCTTCTGAAATTAAACTGAATAGATAAGTAGCTCTACGTTTACGAAAAATAGTTCATAAAACTTTTCTACCTTATGTAACGGATCGCTTGGTCCGTTTTTTTTTTATTAAAAAAGGTTATCAAACCACATTATTATCCGGTCTTATACGTCTAATAAATTTGAAAAGAATAACTGGCAATATTTAAGTTGGCTTTTTTGAATACAAGATGTTTTTATTTGTTTGATTTTTAAGTTTCTAATAGGGATTCAGACGAAGAAAAATACTTGTGTAATTTGGTTTTGGAAACTTTGAGACTTTAAACGGAATTATTTTTACACACTGCTAAAATTGTTGAATTATGATAGAACGAACTTTTTTTCTTGTTGTAATGCTAGTTGCTGTATTCAGCTTTTCTTGTGAAAATGAAGGTGATGAGAGCACCCCTAATGATCCGCGTGAGGAAGTTACTGGTACAGATCCTAGTGGAAAGGTTTGGAATTTGAAAATAGAAGGCGAGCCGAATCCAATCGAGATAATAATAAAGAAAGATGAAGCAAATTCAAATGGTCTGATTTTAGTCCAGTTCGATGAAGTCTCTGTAGATGTAAAGGCGACATTGAAAGGGCTTGAAATAGAAATTCCAACTCAGCAGACTCCAGAAGGGAAAATTGTCGGAAAGGGCGAAATAGATTCAGATTATCAATCAATCAGCTTTACTTGGGATAATGATAATTTCAAGTCCTCCGGTACAGCATCTCCATACGATCCTTCTGCCAGGAAGAGAAGTATGGATGCAGTGTTTTAATGAATTGTAAAAACAATCTTGATACACAAGGTATTCTACAGCATAGTGTACCTTTTGAAGATTATTTTTATACGGCAATTACTAATTTGGGCTAGTAGGTTTTGCCCTGGCTACAGGGCAAGGAAAAAAATTCAGTTAACTTCTATTGAGTTGTAAGGTGTTGATTTTTAATTGGTATACTTGGGAGTGTAGTCCAGTAATACCTAATCAAGAATAGGTCTTGTCGTGCAAAAAAATCAGATAGCAAAAGGGAGGTCTTAGCGATATAAGCTGCTAAAACAAGCAAAATGCTTAACTTAGGGTTTTCTGCATCGGTTCTGTTTACAAGTTGCGGAACTAGTATGGAAAATATTCCATCAAGGACAACATTTCAAGAAGTGAACATGCGGATCTGATCATGCAAATTGTACAAACATAGAAGACGAAGATTTACTGTTTCAAACTATCAGTTCGTATAAATTCCCAGTGACTGTACTTAAACAATTATTGAGACATGAGACCAATTGCCGTAGTTATTCTGTTGTTGTGCAGCTTGTTGCTTAATGCACAGACAGAGCAAAGGAAGTGGCCTTTCAATGAATTTTCCGTTTTATATATGGGGGAAAAGTTGTCGCACCCAGGAGTGAAGCTGGAGGTAGTACGTGATGTGTCGTTTCGGAAGGATTCCGTGCGGAAGATACATAGAATCGATTACGGGATGGGACTGGCGGGTTATGTTCATCCAAGAAATCATTTTGGACTTAGGACTGTAGCTCAGGCTACTTACCTTTATCAAACACGCAAGGGGTTTGAATTTGGGGCTATGGGGGATGCAGGCTTTATGAGGCGTTTTTATCATGGACGAGTTTTCGAAGTAGATGAGAAAGGTAAGGTTACTAGACGGCGATTTATTGGACAGAATGCGTTTACGTATGGAATGTATTTCGTTTTCGGAAAGCGGACTTTGTTCAGGGAAAAGGCTTTGCGTTGGATGTTACAGGTAGGTACTTTCTGGGAAGGGAATTACAATGGTTATAGTCTGGTACATTCTTCAGTTTGTTTGGGTATCGTTATGGATTTTAATCGATTATAAAGGACTGTGTCTTCTCAAAATATAAATCAATGTCTTGTTGCAGGCTAAACTTTTGGGTTTTGTTGATATTTGCAAAAAGTACGTCTAAAACAATAGCCTTATGGGCATTATAAAATGTAAATGTCAACCGAAATTATTTTTGTGTCTAAGGCATTAAACAACAAGGTGTGGTATCCTGTACTCTACCCGACTGTTTATGAATTCTGATTTCGAGAGGTAAAAAGAAAAGTTGAATTTTGTGGTTCCTACACCAAAAAAACAACTTTTCAGCATGGAGCAATGTCCACAAACAAATATATATGAATTAATTCGTAACCTAGGGATAGTAAAGCACAAAAAGAGGCAGGAGTTTATATGTGAACTGACAGCAGGGATTATCAAGAGCCGCTCTGTAGTTTTTTCACAGATAGCGGACAAAATAGAAAGCGGTGCCAAGGTAGAATCGATAGAAAGGCGGATACAGGATTTTTTCGAGAAGGTCAATTTTGATTATCTAATGTTAGGTGTCTTTCTGATGGGCTTTGTGCACCATGACCGCCTACTGATCAGTATAGACAGGACGGAATGGGACTTCGGCAGGACACGGGTAAATATCCTGTGCGCGGTTGTGAGTATCGGAAAAATGGCAGTGCCCATTTATTTTGAAATGCTTGACAATAATAGCGGGAACAGTAATGCTGACGACCGAATAGGGCTGTTGAAATCCATCATTGGGATTGTCGGGCCCGATAGGATCAGCATGCTGGTGATGGACCGTGAATTCGTTGGCAACAAATGGCTTTCATGGTTAAGAAAGAAAGGGATAAACTTCTGTGTAAGAGTGCCGAAAAACCATAAGATAACACTGGCAGAGGGAACGGTTGCCAGTGCAGAGGAACTACTGGGGGACAGGAAAACTTTTTATGCCGAAAATGTGATTGTTGATAACGTAATTGTTAACCTGTCCCTGACTTATGGTAAGGACGGCGAACTGTTGTTTTTGATCGGGACAGTACCTTGCGGTGAACTGACGGGGTCCTATAAACGCCGATGGCCGATAGAAGTATTCTTTCAGGCCTTGAAGGCAAGAGGTTTTAATATGGAAGACTCCTGCCTGCAGGACCTGAAAAAATACCGAAAGCTTTTTGCCGTAGTGTCGATAGCCTATACTTTGTGCTGGGCAACAGGTATTCAGGACGGGAAAAAGAACCCTGTCAAAAGAAAAAAGCACGGTTATCCTCAGTATAGCGTGTTCAGAAGAGGGTTGAACTTAATGAGGGAGTTCTTCAAACGTAAAATAACTGAACCTGTTAAAATGGCTATTGAACTAGCCGTCACGAGAATATGCAATAATTTAAAAACAGTCGGGTAGAGTAGGTATCCTGTACTGTCAAATGGAAAAATTAGACTGATGAAACAGATAATCTATTGTATCGGGATTCTTTTCTTAAGCATAAGCTGTTCCGAAATTGAATGGGGGGGGAATGCAAACGATCATTTTTTTCTGAAAGTTGATAAGTCTGTTATGCCTGTTTTTGTGAAAGGAAACACAAAATCTAAAGTTTTCCTTATTTATCTGCACGATGGACCAGGGTATACCAGTTTGGATGCTTATCAGGAAAAAGATAGTCCATTGACAGACCTAGAGGAAGATTTTGCTGTTGTATACTGGGATCAACGCTGTGCAGGAACCTCGCAGGGAACTTTCGATTATAAACAACTTGAACTGAATCAATATACAGCAGACTTGGAAAAACTGATCATCTTACTGAAGAACCAATATGCTAATGATATCAGTATATTTTTGCTGGGGCATGGCTGGGGTGGAGCGTTAGGAGTGCAGTTTCTTGTAAAAGGGGAGAACCAACAGGGAATAAAAGGTTGGGTGGATATTGCAGGTTCGCATAGCACGCAGGATATGATGATATCAGGAAAAGCACTAATACTTGAAACGGGCAACAAGAAAATAGCCAAGGAGAAGGATGTCGATAAATGGAAAGAGATTGTAGAAGAGGTTTCCTCAATAGAAATTAAGTCAGGTGATAATTATCTGGACTTTAAAGAACTAACTGAAGACTGCGAAAAGCTGATGAGGGAAAGTGACGATATTGATTCTCCGATATCGACGATAGGCTTTGGTGATTATTTTTTCTCACCTCTCGATGTGCATGCTATTCATTTAAATAGGGGACGATCGCTTAGCGCCCTGAAGGATGATCTCGTGAAATTAAACCTTAGTGAGGAGCTAGGGGACATTACGATACCAACGTTGATGATTGGTGGGGAATATGATTTCCTTGTGCCTCCGTTATACATGAATGGGATTGTAGGGCTTTATGGAGGGGAAAATATTAGACTCGAAATTATAGAGCGGGCAGGTCATTTTGTTCAATGGCACCAACCGGATAAGTTCTACGAATTGGTATATGGTTTTGTTGAAGAGAATAAATGACGCTTGACCTCACTTATTTTGCCCAGAAGCAATTAGGTCGAACTATATATAAGATGCTTTTGTGTGTTCTATTGTGTTGATATTCATTGAGAAGATAGAGGTTGAGAGTAGTTCAGTAAGCATGACCTAGGGTTCAAGTGTTGTTTTTTTTATACCTTCATAACTCATTAATTCGTTTCTGTGCGGAATATACTGCATGTTGGAATAATTTCAGATGTGTTATTTTGCTTAGTTACGACAACGATTTTTTAGAAAACTAAACACCTAAACCTCCTATGAACGAGAAAGTCTTATTGGTATTGGTGTGTCTTGTTGTTAATGCTTTTTTTTCGCTAGGGCAGGATACTACAGGGACATCGAATACAGATAGTGTGGCTCTTGTCCACCAAGATACGGTTACTGTAGAAAACCCTCTGGTTTATTTAGAAAAAAGCGATCGGGTAGCTAATTACAAAATCAAAGCCCGTTTCAATCCTAACGACAAAACTGTTGAAGGTGACATGGAGATTAGTTGGAGAAACTACTCTCAGGATACGATCCGCGAACTCCAGTTTCATTTATACCTTAATGCTTTTAAAAACTCCAAATCAACTTTTTTCCGTGAAGCAAAAGGGCACAGTGCTGTTCGGGGCTTTGGGAAACAATATCCAGATTCGTGGGGATATGTAGAAGTTATTTCCATGAAGGTGAAAAATGGAGAGGTACTTACCGACAAGAAAAAATACATTCAGCCCGACGATAATAACAAAGATGATGAGACTGTTGCAAGTTATCCGCTCACGGATCCTGTTCGGCCAGGAGAAACTATTGTGCTGAAAGTGGCATTTGAGTCCAAACTGCCAAAAGTTGTAGCACGTACAGGCTATGCTGGTAAAGATTTTTACATGGTTGCTCAGTGGTTTCCAAAGTTAGGGGTGTATGAACCTGCTGGTTGGCGCTATGCTAAGAAAGGGCAGTGGAACTGTCATCAGTTTCATGCTAATTCTGAGTTTTATGCCAACTTTGGGAATTATGATGTAGAGATTGCTGCTCCGAAGGACTACATAATTGGAGCAACAGGTCTACAGGCCAGTAAACCAACTACTAATGGAGGGCTTGTTACTCACCATTTCAAAGCTCACGATGTTATTGATTTTGCTTGGACTGCTTCTCCTAAATACATTAAGAAAGAAGACCAGTGGGAACATGTAAAACTGATTCTTTTGATTCAAAAAGAACACGAAAGTCAGGCCGATCGTTATTTTCACTCAGCAAAGGCAACGTTGGCCTACTTTAAGAAGCATATGGGAGAATATCCATACGAGACACTTACGCTTGTTGACCCTCCGCGGAAAGGACGGGCAGCAGGTGGCATGGAATATCCAACTCTTGTTACATTGGGCACAGTGGCGTATCTGCCAGATGGTTTCCGCCCTCTCGAGATGGTGACGGTTCATGAAATAGGACATCAATATTTTATGGGCATTTTGGCTTCGAATGAGTTCGAAGAACCTTGGCTGGACGAAGGTTTCAATACTTATTGGGAAAACCGGATTATGGACGCTACTTATGGAAAAAAGACGTCTTTTATTGATATGTTCGGTTTTAGTATTGGAGACGAAGAGTTTTCTAGAATGAATTATGTTTCGATGCGTAATCCTAAAATTGCAGAAAACTACAGGGCTTCGTGGCAGTTTACGGAAGGTGGCTATGGAACACTAACCTATCAAAAAGCAGCAACTTGGCTTCAAACCTTGCACAATATGGTGGGCGATTCTGCTATGACCGATATTTGGAAGACCTATTATGCACGTTGGCGTTTCCGTCATCCATCTGCTCCCGATTTTATTAAGGTTGTTAACGAAGTAGTACGCAAGCATCACGGAAAGCGTTTTGGAGAAAATATGGACTGGTATTTCGATCAGTTTTTGTACGGATCGAATGTTTGTGATTATTCCGTTGCCAGTATTTCGAATGGGAAACCATTGCCTGAGGCTGGCTATTTCGACGAGAATGGATCGCGGCAGGAGAAGAAATATGTAGAAGGACAGCAAAAATTCAGTACGTTCATTTCAAAGGTGGTTGTGAACCGTTTGGGAGAGGTGATGTTGCCTGTGGATATCCGTGTTCACTTCGAAGATGGTACAGAAGAGACACTTCACTGGGACGGACGTGCAAGAAGCAGGACGTTTTATTTCACAGACAAGGAAACTAAGGTACTTTGGGCAAAGATAGATCCAGAGCAGAAGATCACTATGGATATCAATCGGATAAATAATTCGAAACACTTGAAGCCCTCAAAAACGGTTTTCTTGAAATACTCATTGAAGCTGACATTCTGGGTACAGAATATTATTGAGCTTTTTGCAATGTTAGCCTAACCTTAATGCTATAAATCAGATATTATGAATTTTTTCAAAGCATATATTTTAGGTCTTAAAACAGCCCTAACTTACCCAAGAATGTTGCTGACAACTTATTTGTTGAATTTTTTCCTCAGTGCTGTTTTTTTTATAGCAACAGCTACTGTTTTTACTAAAGTAGCTAGTCGCAGTATAGAATTTACACCGCTTCTCAAAGGCTTTGACCTGAGTGTTATTTCAGATTATTTAAATAATTATGGTCAGCCTTTCAATAGTCTTGTAGGTTTGGTTCTGGGGTTAGGTATTTTCAACTGGCTCCTGAATATTTTCCTAAGTGGGGGAATCGTATCTAGTCTGAAGATGGAGAAATTCACCATGCGTGATTTTTTTGGGGCATCTGGGTATAACTTTTTTTCATTTCTGCTTTTGGATTTACTGGCTTGGTCAATTTTTATTGTATTGTTTGTATTGTTGGGAAAAGGAGTAAGGCTCATTTTCGATCAGGTAGGTGCTGATTCTGAGGTGTTGAGGTTTCAATTGAGTGCAGGAGTGGTCGCTGTTTTTGCTTTTTTTGCAATAATGTCGATTGCTACGATTACATACGCTAAGGCAATGTTGGTTCTTGATAATTCGGTCAATTTTCTCACAAAATTTTTTAGGGCGTGGGTTTTTACTTATACACGCTTTTACGTTACCATACCGCTTGTTTTGCTATTGATCGCAGGGCCAGTTGTTGTTAGTTACTTGTATTTTAAACTTGAAGCGATGTTTCAGTCTGGAACTATGGCCGGAATAATGATAGGCTTTTTGATTCAACAGGCTTTTATTTTGCTACGTGTGTTTTTCCGGATCTGGATACTTAGCTCACACTATGAGTTTTATGATAGACAATATTATAGAAAGAGACAATTAAGAAAGCAACAGGCTAAGGAGGCTGCTGCATAATGTGGTCGGGTTTGGGTATAATGAAATATGTATGAAGCAGCCTTTGGGTTGCTTTTTTTATGTTTGATTTTTGAAAAGATATGTTTTTTAAAGGGATTAGAAAAGCTAAAGGAGGAGGAATGCTTTTTTATTGGGAAATTTCTCATCTTTGCTTATTGTCGTGCCCAAAAATGAAATTAGTCATGGAAAAGAGCTTTTAAAAGCTGAGTTACGGCTGATTTGAACATTAATGAACAAAGTAGAAACTATGCAATATAAAAACATAAGTGTACAGGAACTGAAAGCCATGCTTGATCGTGGCGATGACATTGAATTATTGGATGTACGGGAGAATTATGAACGCGATATTGTCCATATAGGTGGGCTTCATATTCCAATGGGACATCTGAACGAACGATGGTTCGAATTGGACAAGGAAAAGAAAATGGTGGTCTATTGTCATCATGGTATAAGAAGTGCATCGGTATGTGAGGCACTAAGTCAACAGGTGGGATTTACAAACGTATTCAATCTAGAGGGAGGTATAGCAGCTTGGACAAAAGAGATCGACCCTAATTTGGCGGGATATTAAGTTGATGCCGAAAAAGCAGAGGCACTTAGCTGTTATTGCGGGTGTTTTACCTGATGAATGATTCAGAGAACTAATATTGAGGCGATGTGTTAAACTCAGAGGTGATCTAAAGTTAGTTGTTTTATTTATTTTCTTATATGAATATTTGTCTGGTTTGATGCTTTTTGATGTTGTATTTCAATTGAATAAGGTCGAATTTGTCTGCTTATTGCAGGATCGTAATTTGTTTTAAGATTGACTTAACATACAATTAACTCTTGAATTCCTTTTTCTTGTTTGAGGCTAAGTTTAAAGGATTATATTTGCCATCTAAAAGAGGGAAATATATGTCATAAATAAGTTTAATTTCGGTGAGTGTTAATAGATAAATGCATGTAATTTTTTCTGAGCCCTGCATTAAGAAGTATTTTGAAGATTTCATACCCCAAAAAACAGAAAACAAGTAAGGTGTGGAAAACAAACTCATTGTATTGATAGCAGGATTTATTTCGTAGATTATGGTTGCAGTCCCGCTTAGGATTGGCCTTTTTAATATTTCCATTTGAGACAAGGGTATTTTTTTAGCCTTAACAATATCAACAACACCTTTGAGATTAGTTTATAGAAACTGATAAAGAAGATTTGTAAAGTTCACTTGCGATATCTAACTATTGCAGTTCTAATAATTACAATCAATCAATTACCCGCCAGAGGCTTTCTGTTCCAGAAAGCCTCTTTTTTATCTAGAAAGAAGTGTTCTGGGAAAGTTTTTGTCCAATTGCGAAACATCTTCTTTTGAGCTCTGCGTAGATCGAAAAGTTGTAAGAGATTGGGCAATTATTGTATAATTTTTGAACAGTTTTAGTGAAGAATGAGACTTTGGCACAGTTGCGGGCGGAGGTTAAAATTCAAAGATTTTAGTAATAACGGAGCATGATCTGGCTATAATAATATATGGTATAAAAGGTTGTCCAATCAAAGAAAAATGGTTTGCGAAAGGCAGTTTTTTTACGAACAGAATAATTGTTGTTTTGTTTTAAGTTTTTGATTTATAGTTGATTTAGGAGATTTATAATAAAAGATTGATCAGTTTGGAATTATCCTTTCTGATTATGTGTTATTTGTATGATTAGTATTTTGGTGAGTGTTATAAGTTGATTCAAGAAAAGGCTACTTCAAATTGTTTTGGCTCACGCTTTGTTCCTACCATGATAAAACATTTATTTTTTCAGCTGTTTTCTCAAGTGCTATTTTCGTATCTTTGAGAAAATAACTCCAAACTGTTTTACACACCTTAGTTAAACACACAATTAAATCATTTAAATTAATCGTATGAGTTACATTCAAAGTCAAAAAAACAGAGTTGCTGCAATTTTATTGGCCTTCTTTTTAGGTTCTTTCGGTATACATCGCTTTTATTTAGGTCAAACTGGTTTGGGAATACTTTATCTTCTTCTTTGTTGGACTGCTATTCCTGGTATTCTAGGTGTCATTGATTGCATTATGTTTATAATAATGGGAGACGAAGGATTTGATCGTAAGTATAACGGAGGATTCTAAGGTATTTTACGAAAGTATAGTAAAGCATAAATAACAGAGGAAATCTTTTGCTGAATAATCAGAAATAGGAGATTGACTCAAGATGAGTGGTGGATAGGCTGGAACAGCTTATCCATCATGTGCAGCTTCACGTAGAGATATGGCCTAATTTATATCCTTGGCATAACTTTCCAAAAGTTCTTCTGATTGTAGATAAACGCTTTTGGAAAAACAGCCTTAAATAGAACTGTTCAGATATATAAAGTTAAATTGCTTGTTGGTAGTTTGGCGGGGCGATAGTAAGAGCGTTTTGTTTGCCTTAGAGTAGGACAGCGAGAAATAATGTTTCTCTTTCAGAAAGATTATCATTCCTTTTTATTGCTCTTTGCACATGTTTTAGTACATTAAGGTATTCAAGCTGCTTTCGTTTAGCGGAACCTTCTTGCGCTTTTGATACGGAAAAGTTGTGATCGATAAAAAAACATAAAGATGTCGAATATTCAGGTATACAATCAGAAAAGCAAAATTGCAGCGGCTTTGTTCGCTTTTTTCTTAGGGTGGTTAGGAGCACACCGTTTTTATTTGAATCAGCCAGGGCGTGGGGTTCTTTACCTACTGTTTGCGTGGACTTTTATTCCTTCCCTTATTAGTCTTATCGATTTTATCATGTTTCTGTCAATGCATGATGATCAGTTTGATAGAAAATACAATCCCCAGTTGTATGAACGCAGGCAATTGGATAGGGGCAGACAGGGCCGGAATTCGGGCTGGGATGTACAACTACCACCACCTACAAATGCAGCTCATAGAAACGCTCCTCCAAGAAATGCACCTCCTCAGCGTAATGTTGAGCGTAGTGAACATGAGAAATTTTTAAGAGAGATCGGAGAAATACGGAATGATATTATGCAGCGCATTCAATCGTCGAAAGAATTTAAGAAGGGTGTTGTTTCTGATATCAAGCCTCTTGTAGATAATTACATTGCACAGGTGAGGGAACTTATCGATCGGGACAAACAAGTGAAACAAGTGATAGAAAGTCATTCGTTGAGTGATATTGACGAGAAGATATTTGAAATCAACAGCAAGATGTCTGCAACAACTTCTCCTGAACTGAAAGCTGAATACAGAAAATCATTGGATCGCTATATCAGTCATAAAAAATCTTTGAAGGAGTTTTACGATCAACGTGAGATGATTAAGTTACGGATGGATTCAACATTGATGTCGTTGAGAGAGGTGAAGTTTGATCTTTTGCGTTTGCAGAACCTGAATTCAGATGAGCAGCGTCATGAATTCTTCAAACTTTTCGACTCGAAATCGACTGATCTCTCAGATTATTTGTCTTCGTTGAAGGAGGCTTATAATGAGAACCGTTTGGACTGATTTTGTGAAGAATTTGATAGGTAGTTTTAAAGCAGGTCTGTATAGAACAAACCTGCTTTTTTTATTGAATTTTGTAAATACTCGGAATTACCATAAGTACCCAAAGGAAATTAAGTTAGATTTGTTTCTAGTCTAAGTGGTTGGTTATTTGAGGAAAATAAGTTTGTTGTAAGCAATTAGAACCGAGATGATAGCAGTATATTCAATATCAGATATAATTATTTCAGGTTTAGCAAATGATTCATTTTATGCTGGAACATTTGAGGATGCAGAAGACCCTGATATTGATTGGCCACACAGGCATGATTTTTATTCTCTAGTTTGGTTTACAAGTGGATTAGGTATTAATGTGATTGATTTTGAAGAGTATAAAATTCAACCCAATAGATTGTTCCTTACAAAACCAAGACAAGTTCATAATTGGTCATATAATAGTGATACTAGAGGGTATATTTTAGTATTTGATAAACATCTGATATCAAACACGTCTTTGGAATTGTTGAATTCAACGTATTTTGACTTAAATAACAATTGTGCAGACTTCTTTAAGATGATAGTTAAAAACCTTATTGAAGTAGCAATAGAATATGACGAGTTTTACGAGCAAGAAATTAATGCAAGTTTGAATCTCATTTTGACAAAGTTAACGAGATTATCAGGAAGGGCTTCTCAAAAGCAAAGAACCAAACCAAATGAAATCCTAAACTTTTCAAAGCTTATTTTTGATAATGTCTCCTACAACTTGCCAGTAAAAGAGTATGCTGACAGGTTAAATGTTACAACTGAAAAACTTAATGAGATTTGCAAGAAATATTATGGGGATAGTCCAAAAAATATAATCCTGGATAAAAAAATTACAGAATCTAAACGACTGCTTCATTTTTCAGACTTGAGCATTAAGGAAATTGCATTCCAGTTAGGGTTTGAGGATAGTTCATATTTCTCTCGTATTTTTAAACAAAGAACGAGTTTATCTCCATCTGATTTTAAAAATAAAAGTACCTGACTATTTAGGAAAAGTGCTAATACCATTCTGCTCATTACTGATAGTTTTGCTGAAAAAAATGAGAAATTTAATAATTATTACCCTTGTATTATTTTCACTGCAGGGGTTCAGTCAAAACAATAAAAAAGAAAACATGGACAGTACAAAAACAGAAAGGTTTATCAGAGGTTGGGAAAAACTTAAGGAAATTGACGGTGAAGCTGGAGAGAATGTAATTGAAAGTCTAAAAGATATTTCTCCTGATTTAGGGAAATACACGATTGAGTATCCATTTGGGGATATTTACAGTAGAGAGATTTTGGATAACAGAACAAAAGAGATTGCTGTTGTAGCCGCTTTAACAGCATTGGGTAATGCAAAGCCTCAATTGAAAGTACATATAAGCGCAGCTTTAAATGTTGGTGTAACACCTGAAGAAATTTCAGAAATCATGATTTTAATGAGTGTTTATGCAGGGTTTCCTTCAGCATTAAATGGTACATTTGCATTAAAAGAAGTGTTAAGTGAAAGGGAAGACAAGGAATAACAGCTTACAACACTGTATATACTGCATACCGCCCGCTTTTTTGACAGGCTTGTACAAATTTGTACTTTTGGGTTTTTAATAAGCGTTTGTTGCTGTTTGACAGGTTGGGCGGTACGCCAGCATATACTTAAACGAAATAAATAGGTCAGAGACCTTTGGCACCACGTGCTTAGTACTTGCTAGGTGATAGCCCAAACTGTTTCTTGAAACACCTACTGAAGTAAAGAGGGTCGTTGAAGCCGACCATAATAGCTACTTCAGATACATTGTACTGTTTAGAACGTAGCAGCTCCGTAGATTTCTTCAAACGCATCGTGCGGATAAATTCATTTGGTGATAGGTCTGTTATTTCTTTCAGTTTTCGGTAAAGTTTAGATGAACTCATGCCCATCTCTTCACAGATGTCTTTTACCGTGAAATTGGGTTTGTCGATATTGGCTTCAATAAAGTCTTTTAGTTTGCTCATGAATGTAGCATCAGCAGGCGAGTGTGAAACATAGGATACTTCTGTTCCGCTCTCGTTAGAAAACTTCTCTTTTAGTTTCTTTCGGTTGTTGATGATGGATTCAATTTTTGCACTCAGGACTTCTGGTTGGAAAGGTTTGGCCAGATAGCCATCAGCTCCAGCTTTGTAGCCTTTTATTTTGTTTTCATCTTCAGCCAGAGCTGTTAGTAGTACAACAGGAATGTGGCTGATGCTGACATCATTTTTTAGAGCGGAACAAAATTCAAGACCGTCCATTACTGGCATCATAACATCAACAATGCATATTAGAGGTTTTGTGTTTTTGCATTGTTCAAGGCCTTCTTTTCCATTGGTAGCCTCGTATATGTCAAAAGTTCTGGACAGGTAATTTTTAAGAAACATCCTTAATTCGGTGTTGTCTTCAACGATCAGTAGTTTTTCTTTTAGTTCTGCTGTTGGATCCAATAGCAAGTTCTGATCGGCCTGAGGTTCATCGGCAACGATACTTGTGGGCGATATATCAAATATCTCTTCTTCGGTATAAGCACTTTTGTCTATTGGAATTGAAAAGGTAAAGGCGCTTCCTTTTCCTGCGGAACTATCTACTTTTATCTGTCCTTTGTGTAAGGCAATCAAATGTTCCACCAGCGACAGACCTATGCCCGTTCCTGTGTTGTTGGCCAGCCCACTTTTGGCCTGAAAGAAACGTTTGAATATCTTCTTCTGATCTTTTTCCGATATACCAATACCGCTGTCTTTGACGCATACAGATATAGTTCTTGGGGCATTCTGTTTTACGTTGACATTGATCTCGATCTTGCCTTTGTCGGGCGTAAACTTAAAAGCATTAGAGAGTAGGTTGTATAGAATTTTGTCGCATTTATCGGTGTCGAACCAAGCATTGATTTCTTCGGAGCAATTTAGGCTGAACTCTATTTTTTTTTCTTTAGCCAAGGGCTTGAAGGAATTGAAGGTGTTTTGTAGATAAACGGAAAAATCGACTTCGGTAACTTTAAGTTTTATATTACCGTTCTGGACTTTCCTGAAATCTAAAATCTGATTTACCAACGCTAGAAGGCGTTGTGTATTTTTGTAAATCAATTGGTGATGAGTGGCGATCTGGTCTTGGTTTTCTTGTTCCGTCAGAAGTTTTACCGACCCCCAGATGAGGGTTAGCGGTGTTCTGAGTTCGTGAGAAATGTTGGTGAAAAAGCGGAGTTTGTCTTGGTTGAGTTTTTCGTCTTTTTCACGTTTTACTTTTTCAAGTATTAGTTCGTGTTTCAGGATCAGTTGGCGTTTCATTAGCCTTTTGGATACCAAAACAATAAGGATTGTGAAAATGATATAAGTGAACAGTGCATAGGGGCGTAGCCATATTGGAGACAGTATCGTTATGTTGTAGGTGGTAAGATTACTCCAATAACCGTGACTGTTGCGTGCCTGAACCTTGAATATATAATCGCCAAATAGGAGGTTGGTGTACTGGACATTTCTTTGAAAAACGTCTACTGTACTCCACTTTTTATCGAAACCTTCTAGTTTGTAACGGAACTTATTGTATTGCTCTTTTACGTATGATGGGGCAGAGAATGTGATTGAGAAATCGCGGTTGCTATGGTTTAGTGTTACTGTTTTCAGTTCGTTGATATCTTCTGAAAGGATGACCTGACCGTTGATTTTCTCTCCAACTTTTACTTCGTTGTTATTCACTTTGAATTGTGATATGAAAGGAGGGAAGGAATTTTTATTGTCCTTAAGATCAGATGGTGAGAAATGAATAATTCCTTCTTTGCCACCTAGAAAAATGTTTTGGTCGTTGTAGTAATAGAATCCGCTTCTGCTGAAAACATCGAGCCTGTTACCACTGTTTATTTGATAAATGTGGAGTTTGTTCTTGTTTTGTTTGAATTTTGCAATTCTGTTGTTGTTTATGTTCAGCCACATGAAACCTAACGAGTCCATGGCTATGTCCGTGATCCATTGGTCGCGCAGGATCTGTGGGGAGAGTAGCGGCATGAAATCATCGGATAGTGGGTCGTAGTAGTTTAGTCCGCGGCGTGTAGATGTCCAGATGATGCCTTTTCTGTCCATGTATATATCGCTGACGCTGTTGTTGGACAGGCCAACAGAGTCATTTTTTGAACTTCTGTAGGTTTTAAGTTTATCACCAACTGGGTCGTAGTTTACTACGCCTCTTTCTGTTGCCATCCAGATTTGTCCATGTGTATTGGTTATGATTTCGCTAATTTCAGCTTTGGATAGTCTGTTTGCAAGGTATGGCGATGCAGTTTGGTTTTGAGTGTTGAACAGTATAGCTCCTTTGCCAAATGAACCTATGAGCATTTCTTTTTTGTTTATAGAGCAGAAGGACATAAGCGGAACTCCGTTGATGCCGATGTCGATTATTTTACTTTTCTGTTTCTCGTAGTCGTAGATTAGTAAATTTCCGTTCCAAAGTCCACAGTATATCTTTTTTCCATCGGAAGAATAGATGCTGGCGATGTCGATTTCGTCTTTGTAAAGGTGGCTGCATTCTTCTCCGTTTATAAGAAATAGGCCGTTGTGGTGGGTGCTGGCAATTAGCTTATTATCGTATGTTTTGGTAAAACCGCTTATTCTGGATTTTTTGAACCCAATGAGAGAAGATATTCCTTTAAATAATTCGAACTGATTTTCGTATGGATCATGTTTTTCAAGGCCATTCTCTGTGCCTACCCATAATACTCCTGAATTGTCGAAAAATAGGGCTGTTACGAGGTTGTCGGTAAGTGATGTGTTGTCGGATAGGTTGCTGTAATATAGTTTGAAGTCGCCTTTGGAAATGTCTTCGATTTCTTTGCAGGTAATTAGCCCTTGTAGCGTTCCTATGTAATATTCTCCTTCAGATGATTGTTCTATACAGTTGAAGTGTAAGATGTTCGACTCCTCGACTTCATTGGGAGGGGCGATCAGTTCGAACAAGTTACTTTCTTTGTTTAGCTTAAAAATACCCTTTCTTGTACCCGCGAAAATGTCTTTTTTTCGATCTTCGTAAATAAAGTTTACATATGGGTTAATATTTTTTGTTAAATCGTTTTTTAACTGAAACTTCTCTACATTTTTAACATTTCCCTTTTTATCTAGCGTTATACGCGCTAAACCTTCGTTCAGGGTACCCAGCCATATGTTTCCATGACTATCTTCTGTTATCACTTTTACATATTCAAATCCGGTGATATTAATTTTCTTGAACTTTTCATTTTTTGGGTCAAATATTCCAAAGCCTTGAGTTTTCGTTCCTATCCAGATACGGTTGAAACGGTCTTTAAATACTGCACGGATTTCTTTGTCGGGTATTCCTGCGGTGTTGTTTGAATTGGGAAGGAAGGTTTTGAAGCGATAGGTTCTCATGTTCAGCATAGATAGTCCCATGCGAGTACCAATCCACATTATGTCTTCGTCTTCGTCGTAAAGTAAGGCTGTAATATCGTCGTTTCTGAGTGTTTCTAGGCCAGAAGAGGAGCTTAGGTATGATTTGAACTGATAACCATCGAACCGATTAATGCCGCCAAATGTGCCAATCCATAAGAGACCGTGTTTGTCTTGAACAATATGTCTGACCGCATTGTGTGATAGTCCATCGCCGTCATTATAGTGCTCAAATTTTATGGTCGGGTGTTGGGCAACTAAAATGCTTGAACAGATATTAAATAGTAAGATAGCAAAAACAAAACGCATTATCGTAGATTTCTTCTACCAAGTTTCTCTGGCTACAAAGTCTGAAAAGTAGTAGAATGTTGAATTGTTTACGGGAGGGTACTACATATTTGACTTTTCAGTATAGTAGAACCCTTTGGCAAATTTAACGGAATAAAATGAAGTTGGGTAAAATTGGAAGTAAAATAAAGCAAAAGGAAGGCTAAGAACCTAAAAAAAAGTGCTATTGGGGAGATGGTAGTTATTTGGAGACTATTTCGAGAATAAGATAGGGGCGTTTGGGAGAGGTTGTTTTTTTGAATTTTTACTTTGTTGATATTGGCAAAAAACAGCGCAATTGGATTTGTGGAGTTTTTTCATAGTCTATCAAAGGAGGCGCTTTGATTATATGATAATGAAGAATAATAGACAAGCGTAGGTTAGGATTGACTGTGCATTTAGAGCGAATCTGTTGGACTTATAATTTAGGAAAATGTTCTTGATAAAATTATGGGTAAATTTGTAAAAGGGGTTTATTATTAGTAGGTTGTTTGGTCGTTGTAAGGGGTTTGTGTTATGTTTCTTTTTGGGGGAGTACACGCAAGATGTTTTTTTAAAAAAATATGTGGGTTGATTTGTAACTTTTTTTGCTTTGGGAACTTTTACTAATATTGCATTTTTGAAATTTGGTGTAAAAGGCATTTTGTAAATGACGGATATTTTTCTTGTGTTTTTTAAGAATATGATAAGTAAATTTAATTATAAAACTATGAAACAACTGTTACTAATTGTAGGGGTGCTATTAGTTCTAACTTCTTGTAAAAAAGAGTCTGAGGAGGAAGTATTCAGGCCTATTGAATCAGGAATTCGGGGCTATATTCAAAAAGGTCCTTTTTTAAGTGGTTCAACAATTACAATTCAAGAGCTAGGGGAGGAATTTATACCGAATGGTAAAACATATATTACTAGCACAGAAAATGATTTTGGGGAGTTTGAAATCAGAAGTACTATAGGGACTCAGTTTGTTGAAGTGTTAGCTCAAGGTTTTTATTTTAATGAGGTATCTGGAGAAGTATCTTCTGCTAATTTGACGCTGAGATCTATTGTTAAGATTCAGGAAGAGATGAATACGAATGTTAATGTACTTACTACCTTATCAAAAGATAGAATAATTCATTTGATGGTGAACAACCAGTTAGGTTATGATGAAGCAAGGAGTCAAGCGGAAGTTGAAATATTGAGGATCTTTGGAATTGATGAACAGATATCTGATTTCGATAAAATGGATATTTCCAAAAAGGCAGATAGAGATGCTGTTTTGATTGCAATATCGACAGTTCTACAGGGAGATAGAAGTGTTGGGGTGTTGTCTGAATTATTGTCTAAAATAAACTTGGACATTCGAGGAGATGGTGTTTTGAATAATTTGGCTATACTTGAACTTCTGAGAGAAAGTGTTAAGCAACAGGATGTTTTACAGGTTAAGAGTAATTTAGAGAATCGATACAATCAACTTGGTCTTGATATAGAAGTACCCGTGTTTGAGGTGTATTCACAAAGACTAATACCGTTGAATTTCGTATCGTCTTTTCCTGAAGATAAAAGTATAGATAACCTTAGGGACGTAGATGTTCGTTTCAATTTTAATAAAAAAGTTGATCGTGAAAGTGTAAATAGAGAGTCTTTTAGGGTGTTAAATTCAGGTTCAATTGTGAGTGGAAACTTTGAACTTATTAATAATGGCTTTTCTGTTTTATTTACACCTGACGAAGCTCTTTTACCATTAACGACTTACGAAGTGGAACTTACCTCAGAGCTGAAAGGTATTGACGGGACAATTTTACAAGATAATGAGGAGTTTAGTTTCACAACAGAAAGCTATGATATTAACACAGGACTTATTAGTAGATATAAGTTGAATAGTGATTTTATTGATTTGGGTACAAATAAAAAAAACGCTGTTGGGGTAGGAGGCTTATTTACAAATGATCGCTTTGGACTTGGAAATTCATCATATAAGTTAGATACTTATGGTGACTATGTGGATCTGCCTCGTTCTTTTAGTATTAGAAATTCAGAATGGACATATTCGATGTGGTTTAAATTAGAAAAACTACCATCGCAAAAGGATGATGCTTTTTTATTGACACGAAAAAATGTCGATTATGATAGTGATATACTATTGTACGTCGATGATGATGATAATGCGATTAAAGTAGCTATTGTTGATGGACATTATAAAATGTCGTCAGGTGTGGTTGCAAAAGTGAATAAATGGTATTTTGCGTCTGTAGTTATTTCAGCCAATGGTATACAATTGTATGTAAATGGTGAGCTTACTGCGGAAACAGAGAAAAGATATACTGATAACCTTGCAGGAGGTGAGCCATTGACTATTTCTCCAAAATATACAGGTTCTTGGGGAGATACAGCTGAGGAATATGGCAAGGTGTTAGGGGATGTTGATGATATTAGAATTTATAATAGATGCCTGAATCCTCGAGAGCTCAAATTAGTCTATGCTATAGAAGCAGATAATTCCGCTAAAAAAATCGCAAAAATAGTTAGAAGTAACGAGGTTAAAACAGTGAAGGTTTCAGAATTGAATTGGCCGTAAAATGTGATAGAGTCCGATAAGGTAGGGCTTATCAATAAGTTTAAAAGAAGAACCTCTGTTGTTTTTAACGGAGGTTCTATTCTGGTTTTATTTCTTCATTTTAGATTCCTGAGGAAAAGCATAAGATTTCTTCCAACCTCCTAAGTCAATAAGAATCTGGTCGATCATAACACCAGGATCTACCATCCAGATTTTCAGTTTGTGCTTCCCTGCTTTGTTGATGATCTGTTTTGCAGATTTTACAGCAGCGTTTCTAAGTACGTTTTGCTTCCATTCATCGCTGCGGCCGAAAGTCTGAAAGTCAATGATTACAGGTTCTGCATCGTCGATTGCAACTGCACAGCTGACTCCTTTGCCAGCGTGGAATGCGTGTGTCGGTACAGCCTGAACATGTACATTTGCTTCTCCGAAGTTGAAAGCATAAAAGTCGTATTCCAAACTAGGGCTGTTGGCTTTGATGGATTTTACATCAGTCTGACTAGCTGCGGTGCGGGGTAGGGCAGAGACTGTTTGTCCAGAGTAGCCTAAACCCTCGAAGATTTCCCAAGAGGCCTGTTTGCCAGCAGTTTTTTTGCTGAAGTTTTCTGCATTTATTGAGATAAAGCCTTTGTCTTCGACAAAACCATTAAACTGCTCCAGTTCCTTGAGTTTAGGATTAAAGACTGAAACACCAATTGTTATGGTAGAGTCGCCAGAAATGAAATCAATAGCAGAGTTAACTTTGTAGCTCGGAGGAATAAGCTGATAGTCGTGGCCAAGAGGTGCTTCTTTTTTATTACTACCAGTTGGCACTTTATTCCAGTCAATAGTAACCCAGAGTCGTTGTTCCGGTTCAGAGTTGTTTAATGCACCGCTTGTTTTTGAGATTTTAACCCAATCTGCTTTAGGTTGTGCTTTCCACCTGATTTCGCCTTTTCCTTTTAAGAAAATATCAATAAAGTAGCGGCTTTGCCTGTAAGCATTGAAAACTGGTAGTACGTCGGCATATGAATTTATTACATCGTAGTTTACTTCCATCTGGTAGCTTTCAAGAGCCAAGCCTATTTGTGCTTCGGTTTTGCTTACCGATGCAGCAACAGTTGGTTTCGAGAAAACAGGCAAATGACGTGGCGACATGCTCATCAGGTGTTTCCACTTGCCTTTTTGTAGTTTTTTATTGAAGTACTCAGTTTCTTCAATAATACGGTTATAGGCAGCAATTGATTTTTCACCAAATTCCGCAGCACTGCTTCGTCCTTGTGTGGCTGTGAATTCGTTTTTGTAGGCATACAGCCATTTGAGGTTAAGACTTGCAGCTCCAATTATTGGATAATAAACCAGTTCGTAATAAGCGTCTTGTCGGTTTTTTGAAACCATTTTTTTTACTGTCTCAGCACCGGTTATAAGATTGGTATATGCCTCGATCCGTTGACCAATTTCGTCTCCGTAATGGATCTGCGTTAGCTCAGTTTTACCTGCTTTGGTGACAGGTTCTACTTGACTCCAAGCCATAAATTCAGGACGGCGCTGGAAAGCCAAACGATAGTATTCGTACATTAAATTGGTGATGGTAGGAGCGTGCTTCGATCCAAATTCGCGCGTAGCCCATTGTTTCATGTGTGTTTTTACGCCTTCGCTTTTGTCGAATTTGCTCATGTCCCAAGCCATGTCGAGGAACAGTTCTATGTTGTATTCGTGCGGTTTAATGTCGCCGCAGTTCAGTACCCACAAATCGCGCGATTGAAATTCGTAGGCTTTGCTCATCTCTTCCCACATCAGTACTGGGTTTGTTGAGTTGAGCCATAGGTAATCGTGTGGGCGTCCCCAATAAGATGTGTGATAGTAGATTCCTGCACCTCCAGAGCGTTTTTGTTCTTTAGGATTGCTGAGTTGGCGGATGTAGCCGTAGTTGTCGTCTGTCCAAACAAGAGAGATGTCTTCTGGTAGATTCATACCAGCTTGATAATACTTTAAAACTTCTTTGTAGGGGATGAAAATTTGTGGTAGTTCGTTGGCTTTTTTCCCTGTTCTTTTCTTTAGGATTTCTCTTTGGTCTTGAACAACTTTTTCTAGAAGCTTTACTTGAGATTCGGTATCGTCTTCTCCCACAATCATTGGTGAATCGTGCTCTCCACGCATTCCCATTGTGTAAACGCTTTCGAAGTCGGATGTTTCTTTTACCCGCTCGTTGAAGAGTTTCTTAATTGTCTCAGAGTTATTGTCGTAGCGCCATTCGCCCATGGTTTTGCTGTTCCATTCTGCGTTGATGTTGCAGAGCATTGGTTCGCAGTGCGATGTGCCGACTACGATAGCGTAATCGTCGGCTACTTGTTTGTTTTTAGGGTAAAAGTAAAATGGCTTAGTGCACGAGTGCATTGCTGGCCAAATGGTATTGGCGCGTAGGCGTAGCAATAGTTCAAAAACCTTGGCATATGTTTTTGGGCCAATGTCGCCTGTTTCTGGTTCGTAGTTCAGGGCAGACCAGCGTTGCAAGCCCCAATCTTCGTCGTTTAGGAAGATGCCACGGTATTTTACAGAAGGAGATCCGTAGGTTTTGTTAGTGATGTCGATGGTTAGTTCGGGCTTTTTATCTGGCGTTACGTCTGCCCACCATTCCCAAGGCGATACGCCGATCATTCGCGATATTTCCAAAATACCGAAGGCTGTTCCCCGACGGTCGGAACCAACAACGACCAATGCATTGTCGACACCTTCAAAAGGCTTTTTTACGGTTTGCAATGAGAAAGCTTCCCATTTTCCTTTCACTTTGGATACGTCTATTTTGCCAGTGGAAATAAGTTTATCGATCCATTCGTTCTGTCCAATAGTACCACAGATGATTGGGGTTTTGCCAAGAACTTGACCGAATGGAACTTTTTTATCGCTGACCTGATAAATATCGTTGACTAATATTCTGGCTGCAATCTCTACAACTTTTGCGTCGTTAGTATCGAATACAATATTTGATGTTGTGCGGTTGGATGCAATCTTGAATGATGTTTGGGCAGAAGCAAATAACCCTAGCATTCCTAGTAGTAATGTCAGTTTCAGTTTCCTTCTCATGTTGATCATGACTTCTTTTCTTGTACTATTCTTAAAATACATTCTGTTAACAAGTTAGTGTAAATACAGTTACGCAAGGTTAAAGAAATTCTGAGGTTTGGTATAGGACAAATCAGTCAAGAATATGTACGGAATCATCAACAATAATGATTGTTGGGTTGCGCATTGTTTTTTGTGATTATCGAAATTTGAAAACACAGGCCGCCGATCACCTTTAGTGATCTCTGACCTGTGCTAGAAAAGGTTGCCCACTTCGGGGCGTTTTCGTAAGTCCTGAAAAGTTGCCGATAACAGCGTCCCGAAGTCGGCAGCCTTTCTAGCATAGCTAAAAACATATCGGTAGATATGTGGCTGGCTATGTTTAACGATAGTTATGATTAATTTATATTAATCTCATCCACAAAAATCCAAGGCAATTTGCCCGCGCCAACATGCCATTTGGGTAATGTGCCATAGTTTTCGATTGCCACTTTCACATGCTGGGTTTTATAGCTCGAAAATTTAACATTGTGGAAGTTCAATTCTGTGAGATGTTTCGATACAGAAGAATACTTTTGAGTTTTCAGCTTCTTGTAATTTCCACTCGCATCTTTTGCATAAACAGTGATGCTTTTAGGAGGGAATCTCCACTTATTCGTAGCAGTTAGGGTTGAAACTTGAACTTCTGAAATATCTATTGGCTGTCCTAAATCAAACTCAACAACTAAGTCTTTTTCGTTCAGGCCAGTCCATTTTTTATCCCTGAAGTCTGTAGTACCAAAAATTTCATCAATAAGCTGTGTGCCAAGAGGGTCGCCGTACTTATTCGGTTTTTCTGCGAAGCTTATTTTTGGAAAGCCTTTCGGCAGATCGTTCAATATGGTTTTTGAGTATCTTTTTGAGAAGATTTCACTTGAATAATAACCTTCAGCAATTGCAATTGCTTTTAGATGAACATTGTCTGTGATTTCAAATGGCTTGTTGTAAAGCTTTGATTTTTTAGTTGGAGTAGTGCCATTCAAAGTATAATAAATCTTTGCAGCTTTGGTTTTGGACGAAAGTGCTACTTTTACCTTGTCTTTAAATCTATATTTTAGTTTTTCGTCTTGTACTGGTTTACATTTCGAAGTTATTCGGACGACATTTCCTGATAATTCATCATCAAGTTCAATTTCTTCTACATCTCTTGTAACAATGTTGTTGTTATCTTTTGGAGTGTTGATGCTGCTCATTTTCAAACCCAAAACATCGTCGAATACAAACGGGGGACGGAAGTCTTTATCTGCCAGTTTCAGCGTAATGTTTTTCATTGAAAGACCTTTGACATGGCGTGCATAAAAGCCCCACGACGGCAACTCACCGAACTGACTGTACTCTGGGTATTTTGTAATTCTTTCAGGAACATCATCCAGTTTGTTTAAGTCGATGTATGCTATCTCTTTTGAAGATTTTCCTGGATAGATAATTTCAATATTCTCAAGCGTTACATTTTCGATATAATGGTTTGGTATGCCAGCAATTGGAGCAGGGTATTGGTTGTGCGGCTCTCGGGGCATTGGGCCTTCGAAAGCGTATCCTTTGTCTGGTCTTTCGTAAGGAACTTCACAGGTTAAATTTTTTATAGTTATGTTTTTAACTGTGCCCGGTTTTTCCCCACTGCGGTGTCCTAAGCGGATGAAAAAGGCGTTCCATGTATTTTTTCCCACCATGTTCGACACATGAATATTTTCGATATCGCCACCATCGACCGATTCGATAGCAATCATAGATCGGAAAGTATCGAACACCTTATTGTTTTCGATGGTTACGTTTTTAAATCCTCCTATCGATGCTGTTCCGAATTTGATTGCACTTGCACTTGAGCGGATTGTATTATTTGCGATATAGATAGAATCGTTGTAGTGGCCAGGGTAATAAGACTTCAGGCAGATGCCATCATCGGCAGCATTGACATCGCAATTAATGACTTTTACATTTTTGCAATCGGTAATATCCATTCCGTCGTTGTTCCAGAATGCTCGGCTTTCAACCTTAATTCCTTCTATCACAACGTTTTTACTTAGTTCGTAGGATTGCACCCAAACAGCTGAGTTTTTTATGGTAACGTTCTTGACAGCTACATTCTCACATTCTACGATCTGGATCACCTTTGGCCTTTCGGTTTCATTGAGCCTTTTTTTCTTTCTATCATATCCTTTTATCACTCTAATTCCAGCATCGTGCAGGCTGTCGGTGGTTTGTAGGAGTTGGGCACCTCTCGCATTGATTGTGCCTTCGCCAGTAATGGCTATGTTTTTGGCATTGTAGGCCAGAATCAGAGCCAGTTTTGAATTATCATCTGTTTTGGGAGACACGGGCAGACCTTCAGCTATGATTTTTTTGTAGTGCCTTGGGTCGATACTTCCCAATAGGTTTACTCCTTTTTTCAGGTGTAATTCAACATTGTCTTTTATGAAGATACTTCCGATAACATAATCGCCCTTAGGAAAAATTATCGTGCCACCTCCATTGTCGCTTACTTCTTGTATAAGCTTTTGAACATTCTCTGTGTTTAGGGTAACACCGTCGCCGATGATGTTGTAGTCCGAAACCTGATATTCAGTATTCTTCTTACAAGAACTAAACATGGCGGACAGAATCAGGAGGTATAGAAATGTACTTCGCATCTTTTTATATTTTATAATTAATGATTCAGTTTCGATTCGAATAGGGATATCAATACTTTCAATCAAATTTAACTTTGTAACTTTCGATGCCGGCAATAATCAACAGATAATAGAGTAAAATATAGGTAAAGTCTTGCTTTTATAATTTTAAATATCAGATGTCTACAGTGAAGGAGAGTCAGATCAAGTCGCACTTAAATAAAGTGATAAATAGTAAAGCTTTTGCCAATACTACCACCCTTCGTAATTTGCTGAACTACCTAATTGCAGCCTCTCTAAAAGGAGAAGCTCCTAAAGAGATGCAAATAGCATATGAACTTTTTGGCGAAAAAGCTATCGAAGGAAAAGAAAAGAATGTACGGACTTATATTTCTAATCTCCGGAAAAAGTTAAACGAATATTACGACGATGAAGGAACTGGCGATGTGCTCCAGATCAGTATTCCTAAAGGTAATTATATTTTGGAGTTTAAATGGGACAGAAAAGTAATTATTCGGAATTACATCTATAAATCTGCCCCTGCGATGCTTGCCTTGAGCGTTGTTATATTAGGCATCAGTTTGGCTTTACTTTTCAGCAAAAGCACTCCCGAGCAAGCAAAATACCATCCTTGGAAGACTTTTTACGATACAAAATATCCGACTCTGATTATACTTGGCGATCATTATTTTTTTCAACTTCGTGTTGGCTCTAAGAGTGTTATTGCAAGAAGGCATAGAATAAATTCGAAAAAAGATCTTGATGCTTTTATTGAAGAAGGCCATTTTGCGGATATGGATATTAAAAGGGTTGATTATGCCTATCTGAACAGGCAAACGTCTTATGCTATGTTCAAAACTCTTCAGAATATAGTCCATTCCAATAATGAGTTTGAACTTAATTTCAATAGTTTAACTAGCTGGGAAGATGTTAAAAATAAAAACGTTATATACATTTCATCATTTAAAACCCAGAGCTTTTTAACTCTACTCCATAAAGAAATCGGTCTCGAATACGATACAAAATCTTTGAAGCTGAATTATCATATAAACGATTCTGTTATTGAGTATAAGCAGCAGTCAGTCAATGATAAACATACCGATTATGCGGCTATGGTTTGCTTTAAGACAAAAGATGGAAGGAACTATATTTCTTTTCAGTGCGAGCAGGATATTGGAAATAAGGCTTTGTTGAAGTATTTGAGCAAGCCTGAGAATTTAGAAGAGCTTGAAGAGAAATTGGAAGCATTGGATACGGATAATTATAAGGTGATTTTTGAGGTGAAAGGCTTTGGTGTGACTGACTTTGTAATTAAACCTGTTCGGGTTGATCCGATTCTGGTTGATATTGATGAGCTTTGGCCTTAGTGAAGCCTGTGGGTTGAGGTGTTTGGAGTCTTGCAGATTATTTTTTTCATCTGTCACAGGTCGCAGATCACTTATGGTGAGCTCAAATCTGTGCTAGGAAAGGCTGCCCACTTCAGTGCGTATTCGTAAGCACCTGAGAGTTTATAGCAGCGCCCCGAGGTGGGTAGCCTTTTACTAGCATAGCTAAAAATATATCGTTAGATATGTAGTCGTCTATGTTTGGGCAATGAATACAATAGTCATGTAATCATTTTCCAACAAAAAATCTGATTTTGCTCTAAGTTTAGATTGACTTCAGCAATTCAGGCTTCTCCTTATGAAGTTTAACGATTAACTCACCAAACAGTGTGTTGGCCCAAGCAAACCACGAACGCGAGAATTTAGAAGCATCGTCTTTGTGGAATGTTTCGTGCATAAAGCCACTGTTGTTGTGTGTAGCCATCAGTTGTTTGATACACCAAACTACCTCTTTGTCATCGGTGCTGGTCATTGCGCGCAAGATGATGCCCATAGGCCAGATTGTATCCAGTCCAGCGTGTGGGCCTCCCTGACCTTCGCCCGCTTTACCTTTGAAATAATATGGGTTATCGTCGCTAAGCAAGTACTTGCGGGTATTTAAATAGGCTTTTGCGTCGTAATGCTTCTCTTCGAGTAAGTACTTCATGGCAATAAGCGATGGGATGTTCGGGTCGTCTACAAATACTTTGTTGCCGAATCCATCTACTTCGTAAGCATATATCTCGTCGTAGTTCAGGTGCTCTGCAATTGCGTATTTGTTGATTGCTTTATGCACTTCTTTCGAGAATGAGCTACATTCTTTTGCAAAAGCTTTATCGTTTAGTGCTTTCGAATAAATTTCACTAAGCTGCGCCAAAGACTCAACTGCAAACAGGTTCGAAGGAATCAGGAACGGATACATACAGCCATCATCAGACGGACGGAAAGCTGAAGCAATTAGCCCAACTGGTTTCATCGGACGGCCTTTTCCTTTGAAAGGAGCAGTTACGGTCTTGTTTCTTCTTACTCTTTCGAAATAGTAAGGAGTTTTGCCGTCTTTGCGCTGCTCTGTTCTTAGGGTTTTCACGGCAAGGCGCATGGCTTTGTCCCAATCTTTATCGAAAATCGAAGTGTCACCAGTTTCTTTGTAGTAACCGTGTGCCAATCGAACAGCATAGCAAAGCGAATCAATCTCCCATTTGCGTTCGTGAACACCGGGCTGAGGCGTTGGTTTATCTTTTTTCCAGTGACTTTCTTTCGTCATGTCTTTGTAGAAAGCATTTGCATACGGGTCAAGCAGAATGCACTTTGTCTGACGGTTGATCAACCCTTTGAATAAGTCTGCAAGCTTTTTATCCTCTTTCACCAAAGGAAGATATGGCCAGATCTGAGCAGTAGAGTCGCGCAGCCACATAGCATCAATATCCCCTGTGATGATGAATGCGTCTGGTTTTCCCTCAATAACTTCGTAGTCTACTGTTGTATCCAATGTGTTAGGGAAGCAGTTTTCGAACATCCAAGAAAGCTCCTTGTTGCTGATGCCTTTTTTCACCTCCACAATCAGTTTTTCGACGGCATCGCTTGTGAAAGTACGTTTGCTAACGTCTGGCCGCCCTGTTTCAAAGTCGAATCCCTTCATAGCCATAAGAGGTGTGTTGCTTAAAAGTGTAGCACCTGCTGTTGCGATTACGCTCTTCTTGATAAAATCTCTACGTGTCGTCATATTCTTTATTTTTTGAAGTTGATTTTTTTCAATAATAGAATCATTGAATAATCGAATAACTGAATAGGCTTGCGCGTCAGCCTATTCAATTATTCACTTAATCGATTATTCAATTATTGTTTCTCAGTTCCCCATTCCTTATTAGGCTGATTACCCAATACCAGTTCAAGTTTTCCTCCTGCCGCGATTTCAGAATAATCAATCCAAGAGCGGTTGATTTTTTTACCGTTTAGAGTAGCAGATTGAATATAAATGTTCTCTTCTGAGAAGTTCTTTGATGCAATTTCGAACTGAATTTTCTTGCCTGATTTTTTAGTTGAATTAAACGTTATATGTTCAAAAATCGGTGTGCTGATCTGGAATTTTGTGTCTCCTGGACAGATTTGGTACAGTCCGATTGCTCCCAATCCGTACCAAGCCGACATGCAGCCAAAATCACCATCCATTTCCTCCAAGAAACCGTCGGGCGTGTCTTTGTAGATATAACCATGATACGGTTCTTTGAAAAATCCATGAGTACCATAAAGCTGAGTTGTTGGCTTTTTTAGCAATTGGTTCATCCATTTCTGAGTCAACCACGGAGCACCAGCAGGGTTGAATAGGAGAGGGGCATGCAGGTCGATCTGGTTTCCTGCCGTGTATAAATCTTTTTCAAAGAAATAGCTCAGCGAATCTATGAATGCCTGTTTGCTTCCAAAAGCTTCTACCATGCCTTTCATGTCGTGAAGAGCATTCCATCGCCAGTGCCATTTCGAGCCTTCGTACGTGTACTTTTCGCGGTTTGTAGTCGGGTCTTTGGGAAAGTCGAGCCAAGTACTGTCTGCACTTCTTGCACGGAAGAATTTGATGGTCGGATCCCAAGTGTTTTTCCAGTAATTGGCGCGTTTCGAGAAGTAAGCGTATTCATCCTCCTTCTTCAAGTGTTTGGCCACTTTAGCCACACACCAGCTATCCCAGCAATATTCGCCAGTTTGGTCTGGTCGGGCAGGGATGAAACCGATAGAATCGTAACGCGCAGGCATTTGCAATAGCGCCTCCTTTTTCAGATGAGGGTAAACATCTTCAATCTTCAGATTATCGTTGAACAGACCTTTAAAATATGCATCTGTCATTACCATCAGCATATGTTCATGGCGGCAGGTGCTCGGCACGCTGTACCAGTTTTTCCCTCTTGCACAAAACAGAGGGGTTTTATGTGGTTTATGGTCGCTATCTGGGAAAGGCGCCCAATTATCAGCCTGCTCATAAATATCGAAAAGGGAGTTGGTGATGTCGGAATAAACATCTGGGCAGAAAAGGCTGTACAGCGGATATTTCGATCGGTAAGAATCCCAGAAAGCATATCCGTTGTAGTGCTTGTATCCGTTTGCTTTGTGCAGTTTTTCGTCGAAACCTTTATAAGTACCATCCACATCCGATTGAATAATCGGCAGGAAACACGTACGGTAAAGCGATGTATAAAAAATACGTTTGTCGCGCTTGTCCGTCCCTTTTACTTTAATTGCAGACAGGCGGTTTCTCCAAAGCG
Source organism: Bacteroidales bacterium (assembly GCA_965230435.1). Taxonomy (GTDB): domain Bacteria; phylum Bacteroidota; class Bacteroidia; order Bacteroidales; family JBDKHP01; genus JBDKHP01. The sequence goes on along the minus strand of CBDDLB010000006.1, from coordinate 2,382,450 downwards.
TTTCAGCCTCGGCCTTTGTCTTTTCAAAATCCCAGTGCGGACACGTTTTCTCAAGGTTCTGCTTTGCGGCTGCTAAACTGGTCAACGATATCCCAACTTTCACCTTCAGCGGAACATCCAGATTACCGAATTTAACAGCAACCCCACCGTTGACAGTTGTGTCGCGGAATGCCGTTGTCCTTTTTCCATTTGGCGTCAGTACGCCCATTCTTTGAATCGGATGGTCGAAAACCAGAATGAAATAACCCCCACTTCTGTGGTTAATTTTTCCTTCAATGGTGCGGTCGTTCACTAGGTTGAACGTTACGAGACTGTCCATCCCGCTTTTGCCGTTGTATAGGAAAAGCTTGGTTTCTTTTTCTGGATTAACCACTTTATATTGATGAAAACCTACATGGGAAGTGGCTGTAAGCTCAACCTGAATTTCTTCTTTGTGCAAACGCACAGAATAGTAGCCTGGACTAGCTTTTTCTGTGCTTTTATCAATCTGGTGTTTTGGATGTTTAATCCACTCAAGGTTAGGCGACGACACGAACGGGATTATTGAAAGCACTCCGGCACGGTCGTAAATGCTTCCGCCGCCAGAACTACCTGTTCTGAAATGACTAAACCCACGGATAATGCTGTCGGCATAATTATAACCCGAATGCGCCCAATCACCATCGCCAGTTAAACTGCTCGGGTAAGTATCGGGGCAAAGTTTCACCATACCGAACGGAACAAGTGCCGAAGGATGCCAGTGCCCATGATCTCCCTCCGTACTGATAAACGGATCAACATAACTCAGAACATCAACCTGTTTCTCGTTACAGGCCGCGAATAGAATAAGGCTTAACAGTGATGTAATTAGGAATTTTCGTCTCATTAGTGTTTTCTTAAATAGTGTTTTGTATTGCTGTAGACCCGATGTTTTGTTTCATTGGGGTGTTTAAATTGAAAATAGCTGTATTCCAGAATTTAGCTTATATGTGACGGTTATAATTCTAGACTTCTTTGCTTCTGAAGAATCGTTTAGAAAATAACACATCGGACATGTACATGACTATTTCAGACTTGAATTTGCAGGAATAAAAAATCAGTAATTTCATTCCCCTCCTCTCCGAGGAGGGGTTAGGGGTGGTGTTCATACAATACTATTGATAGATTACAAAATACAACCACCCCTACCCCTCCTTTTTTAAGGAGGGGAGCTGAAAAGCGTTGCTTTTCGTTGAAACCTTCGGTTTCATTATTCCTGTAAATTCATTGCCTAAATCGTATCAGTCAAATTATAGACTACAGCCTTGGAAATATCTATTTGTTTGATTAGTAAGTCCCTGCAACTTGCAGGAAGCTTTTGTTTGAGAACAAGACCTTCCTGCAAGTTGCAGCGAGTCTTTGTTTGAGAACAAGACCTTCCTGCAAGTTGCAGCAAGCCTTTGTTTGTGAACAATACCTTCCTGCAAGTTGCAGCGAGCTTTTGTTTGTGAACAATGCCTTCCTGCAAGTTGCAGCAAGCCTTTGTTTGAGAACAATGCCTTCCTGCAAGTTGCAGCAAGCTTCTGTTTGTGAACAATACCTTCCAACAACCACCAGCAGCCCTTCTGCACAATGCAGAAACTTTCACTATCAATGAAAGCGCCAACGGCGCGTAGTCATTAAGCCCAGTGCGTTAGCGCTGGAAAAAGTAGACGAACGAAAACAAGTGCCAACGGTGCGCAATCAAATTAAATTCAGATGATTTACATATAGACAGAACACCGTTGACGCCGGAATTTGCTAAAGATTAATTTACACTAATGAAGAACTCAATAGCACTATCCTTTCGAGCGATACAGAAGTCAAGTTCCTGAAAACAACCAATGACCAATTAACCAATGACCAATCAATTAATATTAACCTCATCAACAAAAATCCAAGGCAACTTACCAGCACCACGATGCCATTTAGGCAAAGCCCCATAATTCTCAACAATAACCTTCACGTATTGAGTCTTTCGGGTCGAGAACTTCATCATATGGTGATTAATTTTCTTAGCATGTCCGTTGATTTTGTCAAAGCTCTTTCTTGTGACCAAGTTATATTTGCCCTTAGCATTTTTTGCTAGAATAGTAATGGACTTAGGTGGAAATCTCCACTTAAGAGTAGAAGTAAGTGTGTTCAGTTCCACAGAACTAATGTTCATAGGTTTTCCTAGGTCGAATTCTATAACTAGATTTTTGCGGTTAACCCCAGTCCATTTTCTATCAGAGAATGTTTCTGAGCCGTAAATCATATCAACAAGCTGACTACCGTCTTTTGCTCCATATTTCTGAGGAACATTTTCGAACGTGATTTTCGGATATCCCTCATCAAGAACAACAAAAACCGACTTCTGTAGCTTCTGAGTATAAACCTGACTAGGTTTCAGCCCATCTTTATAAGCAATTGCTTTTAACTCAACCATTTTTTTAACTTCAAAAGGCTTTGTATATTCTTTCGACTTTTCAGTAGGAGTAGAGCCGTCCAAAGTGTAGTAAACCTTAGCACCTTCAGTTTTAGTAACCAATTTGATGGTTCTTTTATCACTGAAACGCAATTTAGGATCTGTGATATAAGGCGTGAAGCAGGCCTGCGGTACAGCTTTATATTTCGCCAAGTCTTTCTGATACTGAGGCAAAGCATTTTCACCAACACCCCAATCTTTATTCGGTGTAGAACCCATTTCGAACACCAGTTCACCACCCTGCATAATGTCGTTGTGGGTAATGTACAACTTGTCAACTTTTTCACCGTTCAACGAAACAGACTGTATGTATTTGTTTTCGGCACTAGTACCTTTGGCAATAACAGTGAACTTTTTACCATCTTCCAGATTTATTACCGCTTTTGGCAGAAGCGGCGAACCGAAATAGTAATTCAAATCCGCAGGAGCAACAGGGTAGAAGCCCATAGCAGAGAAAATATACCAAGCCGACATCTGTCCGCAGTCTTCATTGTTCACCATGCCGTCCAGTTTGTGCGAATACATTTCCGTCATCACGCGGCGCGCCAGTTCCTGAGTTTTCCACGGCTTACCAGCAAAGTTGTACAAATACGGAATCTGATGCCCAGGCTCGTCACCATGACTATATTTCCCGATAAAACCAGCAATATCAACATGTTGTTCACCCTTCATATTAAGCGGCGTACCGATCATATTATCCAACCAGTCTGAATACTTTTCCTTTCCACCAAAAAGATCAACAGCCCCCAACATATCATGCGGGGTATAAGCCGAATAAGCCCAAATATTCCCAGAAACATAATGATGCACAAGCTCGTCCCAGCCCGTAGTATCCATTTCAATCCAGTTGCCCGACGAAAGGCGTGGCCACAAGTAATTCACTTCAGGATTGAAAAGGTTTCTGTAGCCCAAACTCCGTTTCTTGAAGAGTTCCTCATCCTCTTTCTTCCCAAGATTTTTAGCCAACTGGGCAATCGCAAAATCGTAATAATTGTTTTCCGTGGTCTTCGAAATTCCACACCCAACTTCAGCAGGAATAAAGCTGTAATTAACATAGTAGCGCACACCATTGTCCGAACCATAATTCACACTGCATCCACCATCCCTAAAAGCAGTTTCTCTGATGCATTTATAAATCAACTCTTTGTCCAGCCCCTCAGGATGCTTCAGCGCAGCTTCGGCCATAGCAGCAATTCCAGGGTATCCCGGCATACAATAATTATCAAAACCCAAAGCCTCCCACAAAGCCAGTCCTGTTTTTGTATCCGTAAACCGCGACACCAAAACGTTAACCATTTCCTTGTTCGTTTTCTGATCGATGATCGACCAAAGCGGATGCGTAGCCCTGTAAGTATCCCAAGTAGAGAAGTTGCTGTACTGCACCCGACCCTTCGAATTATATTTTTTGCCCTCAACCACATAATTGCCGTTTACATCCGAAATAATGTTCGGTGCAATAAAATTGTGATACATTCCAGTGTAAAACACCGTCTTTTGCTCGTCTGTACCCTCAATTTCAATCTTCGTTACTTTCTCTTTCCACATTTCACGGGCAGCGGTATGTACCTCATCAAAAGACTTCCCTTTGCCTTCTGCCACATAATTGGCCTTAGCCCCTTCATGGTCAACATAAGAAATAGCCACGGCTACTTCAACTACATCGCCATCATCACCATCAAATTGCACAAATGCTTTTGCGGTTTTGTCTTCAGCCATATTGGCATCACTAACAATCTCATCTTCCACCGTAACTCCCGACGTTTTAAAAGGCTTCGAGAATTTAGCATAGAAAAACACCTTTCTCTTTCCGCACGATTGATCATGACAGTACTTATGCCCCTTTACTTCAGTATCCGAAACAATCTCAACTGAAGCATTCAAAACCTGCTGCCTAACACCGTGCGTAGCATCAATAATCACATTCTGTTTGCCAGCTTTGCTAAAAGTATATCGGTGAAAACCCACGCGTGGAGAGGCCGTAAGTTCTACTTCCACATGATTATCATCCAAAACCACCGAATAATACCCCGGCGAAGCCGTTTCATTCTCATGAGAAAATTTCGATCGGTAGCCACTCGCAGGATCTTCCTTCGTTCCCGGTTTCGTATTCACCTCGCCCACAACAGGCATCAGCAGAATATCACCCATTCCGGCCAGACCTGTACCACTAAAATGATTGTGCGCAAAACCCTTCAGTGTCTTATCACTATAATGATACCCCGAACACCAGTTCCAACCTTCGGTATCGTCAGACGGGCTCAGTTGCACCATCCCGAAAGGAGTAGTTGCTCCGGGGAAAGTATGCCCAATTCCATCCGTTCCAATCAATGGGTTCACATAATCCAGCGCCTCCTTCGGCTGAAGATTACACGACTGTAGCAAAACGACCGAGCAGATCAGTAATGCAGCAATTCTATTAATTACTCTCATGATTATTATTTTGTGTTGTCGAATCTCCCTTATTTATGATGATGATTTTTTAGGAGCAGAACTCCTGTGCTTTCCCCAAGCGATAGTCGCGCTTTCCGCTACAAGTCCTCGCCCCGCGAGCTGTTCAACATCGGCGCGGCGGTCTATTCCGCTCACGCTCCATAGCCACCGCACCGTGTTTCACTAGCCCGCGTGGCTGTGGGCTTTCCGCTGCAATCGCGGCTAGGCCAAAACGCTATCTCATTCTATTATAATCCTATCCACCCCCTATATCCCCCTAAAGGGGGACTCGATTGCTGATATTTTCTGATACAGTTTCGAACTTGAATTTATTGGAATAAAACTTCAGTAATTTTATTCCCCTCCTCTCAGAGGAGGGGGTAGGGGTGGTGTCTTACAGAATGCTGTTGATGTATATGTAAATACAACCACCCTTGCCCCTCCTTTTCTAAGGAGGGGAGCTGAAAAGCGTTGCTTTTCGTTGAAACCTTCGGTTTTATTATTTCGGTAAATTCATCATATAAATCGTATGGCAGACCTTTCTGAAAACTATTCACGCTAACAGTTTTCAGAAACATAAAGTAACCAAGTCCCCTTTTAGAGGGATATAGGGGGCAAAACCAACTAACAACAAACGATCTAATTACGAATTTTCAAACTAGACGACTCCACACTAAACTTCTTAACCCCAACAGCGGAAGCCTCAACAAGCGGAGCATCAACATAACCCCCCTGAACATTCCTAGCCCAAAGCACAGAGAACTCACACTGGCGAGGATTAGAATAGTCATGCTTATGGATTCGGCGAGTTCCGTTTTCAATTCTTTCTGCGTGTTGCCAAGCTTTAGGAACAGCTTTTTCAGGCCATTTGATCCTTAGGTTTTCAATAACAAGGTTGTTCAGATTTTCAGCAACAAAAGCAGCCTGAGCAGCACCAGCACCGCGAAATTCGCTTACACGTGGGAACTGGTTGCTACGTGCCCCGTCAATCATAGCGGCAGGATCTTCAATACGGGGATAAGTAAGGATTACGTCACGGAAGTAGATGTCTTCCAAAAAGCCATCAGGGTCGGATGTCATTAGAATACGTCCATCTGTATGAGCAGCAACATTACTGATAACTACATTGCGGATTCCTCCAACAACACCATTTTTGTTTTTCTCTACCATAAGTTGGATAGGGCGGTTGTATACCAGCTTGGCATTGGTATTTCCAGTTAGGTTGTTCACTACAACGTTTTCGATAACAGCCCCATTTTTAGAATAAAGTCCGAAGAAGCGCGATGTCCCGTTGAAAATGCAGTTAGAGAAAGTAATATCGCGCATGTCTTTGTACGATTCGCCAGCTCCGAGCTTAATACCTACACAAAGCGTTTCCATTACGCAGTTAGATACAGAGATACGTTCCGATACATTACTATCAGCAACAGTTTTAACAACAATAGCATCGTCACATGTTTTTATAAAGCAATCCGACACGGTAACGTCGCTACAGCCAGTAAGGTCAATACCATCGGAGTTTGGGCTGTAAATGTTGTTCACGATGCGCACTCCCTGAATTTTTGCAACATTCGAGTTAAACAAATGGATGTTCCAGCCACCACCGGTTTTAACAGTCACGTCCTTGATGGAAATGTTAGAAGAGTTATTAATATCGATCAGCGGACTGATTTTGTATTTCTTTGCTTTAATCCAGCGGGGAACAACCATATTGCCGTTCTTGTCCTTTTCATATTCTTCCCAGTAGTTTTCGCCGTTTCCGTCAATTGTACCTTCGCCCGTGATGGCTATGTTTTTAGCGGAATCGGCATAGATAAGGTGCCAAGCCTGTCGGTCGTTGTTGTGTCCCCATTTCAGAGAATCGTAATCTGCCAGATTCGGCGAGCCAAGTAGGGTTGCTCCCAGTTCAACATGCAGATCAACATTGTCTTTCAGATAGATTGTTCCAGCCAGATAAGTTCCGGCAGGAATTACCACTTTGCCGCCTCCGTCTTTATGAGCAGCATCTATGGCTTTTTGAATAGCTTTGGTATTTAACGTTTTCCCATCAGCCACAGCACCAAAATTCTTGATATTGTAGCCAGTAGGTTTATCGCCACAGGATGCGATTGATATACAATAAAGTAATCCTAAGAGAACTATTGTAATATTGAATTTCATGTTAGTGTATTTATTTGTTGTTATGGTCATTAGTCATTGGATGATTGGTCATTGGTTTGTTTGTCAGTTTTTTTAGAAAATCTAATAGAATGACAGCTTAAACTGTTGACCAATCATCCAATGACTAATGACCAATTATCGAATTATCATTCCTTTTTCAGATGAGAAACATAATCCCACATTTTGTCGGTAGCTTCCCAGTTGCAATTATCGAGCTTTGGCCATTCGTGACCAAAACCTTTAATTGTAATAAATTGCACAGAGACGTTTTCTTTGTCGTTCTTCCATTCAAGAATGGTTTCTTTTTTTGAATTGATCAATGTATCTGCTTTTGCGGTACAATTGTTCCAACCTATCCACTTCTGAACCGATTCCATTGCTGATGGCATTTTAAATCCATGAGGCGATCCTCCGTTAATAGGAACTGCTTTGTCCTGATCGCCGTGTATGACAACGATGTTGGTTTTTGCTGTTGGTTTCTCTTGTTTTTCGAGTAGTGGACCAGCGCACATCACAGCGCATTTGATTTTTTCAGGACAGAGGGTAGCCACCCTATGTGCCATCATAGAACCATTTGAGTGGCCAAGAAGAGTAATTTCCGAAGGGTCCACAGGAAAGCGTTTGATGACATCATCAATTACTTTTTCAATGTAACGGGCATCGGTGTAGTCGTCGAGATCGGTTTCTACATTGTTGCCTGCGTCCCAATAGTAGTTTCCTTCATCACTCATCCTACCAACTGGGTACACTGCGATAAAGCCTTCTTTGTCGGCTTTTTTATCAATGTTGGTATAGATACCAACCGTTTCCATGAGGTAATAGTAACCATGTAGGTAAATCCAAACCGGAACTTTTTCTTTAGGAACTTGGTGGTTGGGGAAATGTACGATGTACGATCGGCGGATACCGTCGTTTTCTACAAAAAAACGTTGTGCTAAAACAGAAAAAGGTAGGCATAAGCCCAAGACAACTAATAACATCATTTTTTTCATGATACAAGAATTTAAAATATTTAGGAATTAGTGTGTTCTGAATACTGATTTCACTTGTATCTGAGAGCGACTTATTTTACAATAAATGAATAATGGATTGAACGAATAATTGAATCAGCTGTACGCGTCAGCTAATTCTATTATTCGATTACTCATGATTCTATTATTGGGATTTCACAAAAAAGCAATGTAGCTCTCGTTTTGCGACACTATCGCTTGGAAAAGGCAGTGTGCTGGTTGGTTTCTCTTTTGTTATAGCACTAAATTTAGAAATTATATTTCTGCTTTTTGTAAAATGTAAGGATCGGATCACTAAGAAGGTCAGAAACTATTAAGATGATCCGATCATTGAAAAGCAAAACAGTTAGTTAACCAATTTGATTAATGTTTTGTTTTTAGGTTTCATCTCAAAACCTGACACATCTTTGAGAATAATCTGGTCGTATTTCTTCGTTTTGGGTAGCGTAATATTTTCTATTTTAACGCCTTTCACGTCGTCGAAAACGAAAGCTGGTCTGAAGTCATCTTTTTCAAGTTTAAGCACAACATTTTTGAACGTTACACCTTCTGCATGGCGCACATAAAATCCCCAAGATGGCATTTCGCCAAACATTGAAAACTCTGGATAGTTTTTGATTTTTTCTGGAACTTGACTCAATCTACTAATAGGAACGTAAGCCATACCTCTCGATGCCCTTCCAGGATATGAAATTTCAATATTTTCAATTGTCACATTTTCAATATTATGACCTGGAATACCTGCAATAGAAGACGAAAACGGATTGTGAAAGAAGTTGACCTCGGGGCCACGTAGGTCGTAGTTAATATCTGGACGTCCGAACGGTACTTGCACCTTGATGTCGTGAATGTGAATGTTTTTCACTGTTCCAGGTTTTTCGCCAGCTCTGTGTCCGAGACGAACAAAGATGGCATTGCCTGTGTTTTGTGCTATAATATTTGATACTTTGATGTTTTCAATAGCACCTCCATCTACGGATTCGATTGCAATTGCAGAACGGAAGGTATCGTATACTTTAATGTTTTCGATAGTTACATTCTTGAAACCTCCATAAGAAGCAGTTCCGAATTTAATTGCACTGGCACTACTGCGAACGTTGCAGTTGGCGATGTAAATACCATCGTTGCAGTGTCCTGGGTAATATGATTTCAGGCAAATAGCATCATCGGCAGCATCCACTTCGCAGTTGGTTACTCTTACATCTTTACAATCAGTAATGTCCATACCATCGTTGTTCCAGTATGCTCTGTTTAGTATCTTTAGATTGTTGAGAGTGAGTTTTTCGCATAGTTCGAACGACAGCCCCCAGCAGGCACTATTCTGGATATGTAGGTTTTCTATTAATACATTTTTACATTGTGAAAAACGGAACAGTTTAGGACGTGCTGTTTCATTGGGACGCATCCGTCTTGTATTGTATTTAGGATCTACCCTAACACCTGTGTGGTGTAAACTATCAACATTTAAGGCCAAAGCCCTACCTTGGCCATCGATTTTTCCTTCGCCAGATAGAGTGAAGTTATTGGCATTGAATGCTACTAATAGAGCCATTTGTGAGTTGTCGTCTTTTTTTGGAGAATCTGGGCGACCGGGCATTTCAAGCTGTTTGTAATCGAAAGGGTTCGTGCTGCCAAGTAGAATAGCTCCTTTTCTTAGGTGAATGTTTACACCTGTTTTCATTTGCAAACTTCCTGTAAGAAACTTTCCTGTTGGAAAAACAATAGTTCCTCCTTTTTCTTTTTCTACTTTATCAATTAAATCCTGAATGGCTTTTGTATTCATCGTTTTCCCATCAGGTTTAATTTTATGTTCCGTTACAATGTACTCCTTAGGTGGGTTGTCCTGTTTTGCGGCATTTGTTTGCATCGCTATCCCTAACAGAAACAATAAAGCCATCAGTTGACCTATAGTTTTCATAGTGTGTAAATTATTTATGTGTTTTTTTACATCAAGTGGGTGCTCTAAGATTAATATCCATTTAAGTCATCGTAACTCATTCGCTTTATAGAGTTGAATTTGGAAATTAAATAGGCGCACGTCCTTATGGGAAGTTGAAATAATGGGTGTTTCAACTTCACTATCAAGAATTAAGTTAAGCTTTATTTGTTAGGCTTGCTAAAAGAAAAGGGTCTATCTTCGGGCTTTGTTCCCCATTCGCGGTTTGGTATTGTCCCCATTACGAAATCAAGCGTACCGCCTTTAGTAATATCGAAATGATTCAGATAGTTTTTCGTACTGCTTCTCCCATTAACTTTCAATTCTTGAATATAATTTCTGCCTTCGGAAGCACCTGGGGCATTGATGATTAATTTTTTCCCGTTCTCTAACTGAATGGTAATTTTATCGAAATGAGGGCCAGAAATAGCATATTCTGGAACAGAAGGGCATACTGGATAAAATCCTAATGCTGCGAAAACGTACCAGGCAGACATTTGCCCAGCATCGTCATTGCCGCTTAAGCCTCCAGGACCAACACCATACTCCGTTTTCATAATGTTGGTTACAACTTTCTGCGTTTTCCAAGGCTCACCCGAATAGTTGTACATAAATGGTATCTGGTGGCCAGGCTCGTTGCCGTGCCAGTACTGGCCTGTTTCATGAAATTCGTCCAATTTCTTATTGAAATCATCTTCACTTCCGAACAGTTCAATTAGTCCGGCTACATCGTGCGGTACATACCATGTGTATTGATATGGTGTCCCTTCGGTGATAAAGAACTGCTTTTTGTATTTATCAAATTCTTCAATGAATTCACCATTGGCATACCTTCCTTTTACACAAGAGTCATTTTTGCTGAAAACATTCTTGTAGTTGAGCGCTCTTTTTTCGAGTTTGCTTAAATGAGCGGAGTCTTTCTTTGTTTTTGCGATTTGGCTCAGGGCAAAATCATCGAAAGCATATTCCAGTGTTCTGGAAACTTGTTCTTTGAAATGAAACGACTCTTTTACGGAATCTTCCAATGGCACATAGCCATATTTCATATACGAAGTTAGGGCACGGCGGCCTTTCCCTTGTTTGTAATCTTCGAAAGATTCAGGCGTTTTAAATGCATTTTGCAGTAGATATTGATACTGTTCGTCGTTTATATCAATAACGCCTTTCATTTTTGCATCGGCAATGGTGGCAATTACGTGGTCGCCTATCATGGCAGATGTATAGCTGTTCCAGCATGGGAAAATTGGAAGCCAGCCGCCTTGTTCTGCTTTGTTGAGCAGACTGTACATCATGCTGGCGTTATGTTTCGGGGTAAGCAAGTTAAAGAGTGGATGTGAGGCTCTGTAGGTATCCCACATCGAGAAATCCACAAAGTAATCGTGTCCTTTGGTTTGTTTTACGATTGTATCCCCACCTGCAAAGGTTGGATAAGAGCCATCGCAATCACTAAAAGTACGAGGGTGTAAGAAGCTGTGATAAAGTGCAGTGTAGAACTTCATCTTATCATCTTTGTTTGTTCCTTCCACTTTTATTTGACCAAGAAGTTTTTCCCAGGTTCCTTTCAGTTCTTTTTTCACTTCGGCAAACGAGCGGTTGTTAATCTCTTGATCTAGGTTTTTGCGGGCTTGCTCTATGCTGGTGAATGAAGTCCCTATTGTTACGTAAATTGTAGCAGGGGCATCTAAGGTAAATGAGGCAAAGGCTCCGAGTTCGGGCATGTTCGATATCTTGGTATCATCGGGGAAAAGGTTATCTGCCTGATAAACGCCGTACTTCTTAAACCCTTGACTAAAGCGGGCTACGAAATAGCCGCTGAAGCCTGCGGCTTGTCCCCATCCTTGATAAATTCGGTGGGCAGGGTTGTAACCAATAATTTCTTTTTGCTCTGGAAGAATCTCCACATAGCCTTGTCCTTCATCGCTATTGGGGTTGATGACAATGTGAGCAGCACCTTCGTTGTTGAATTGAAACTTTAATATGCCACTGCGTTTCGTTGCAGTCATTTCTGCGTCGATATTGTAGTCTGTAAGCTTAACTGTATAGCTGTAAGGGGTTGCTTTTTCTAGTTGGTGCGAGTATTTAGATCCTCTTTTTTCAGGCAAGCATTTCAATTTGCCAGAAATGGGCATAATGGTCATACTGCCATATTCTTGTACACACGATCCACTTAGCCAGTGCGAGCCCCTGAAGCCTTGTATGATCGAATCCGTGTAATAGTACGGCGCATGGCATTTCTGTTCTGTAGGTTTTGTTTGTGGTGTCCAATTGGTCATCGCAAATGGTGTGGTGACAAATGGTACAACCTGCGCATTGTTCTCTGAACCATGTCCGTGTTTCAGGGCACTTATCGTTGTTGATGGTGCTGTTCCGATAAGTGGGTTTACATAGTCGACATAGTCGGGCTGTTTTTGGCTTTTATTGCATCCTACCAATACAATAATGCATATCAGTAAATTTCTGAATTTCATATTTAATGCTGTTATAATGATTCTGCTTTCATTGCTAACTGTAAATATTTGCAGTTAGCATTCCTGTCTTTTAAATTAGCTACTTTGTTGATTTAAGCTGCTCCCGTGAACAGCAGTTTTGTAGCATATATATGGTAGTGCATGCCAATTCTAACAACTCTCTTTTTTCACACCTAATAGGCTTTTGGAAGTAATTGATTTAAGGACGACTGCCTTTTTTCTACACACAAACAATGACGAGTGTATAGTTTGGAAGCCTCTTCCTTTTTCAGTGCCATAATAGTGTCAAAATTGGCACAAGTATCTTGTTTCATAACTTTCTTAAAGGCACACGTCTCTAACCGCTCACCTAATAGACATCCTACGGTAAGCCCAAACAATTCTGACTTCAAAAAATTCATTAATCTTATTATGTAGATGGGGTAAAAGGAGCTACAATTGAGTAGCTCCTTTGTGGTTTTTAGTATCCTGGGTTTTGTTCTAAGTTTACTGTAGAAAGTTCTCTTTCGCTAGAAGGAATAGGCCTTAGATAATGGATTGCAGGATCGAATTCACCGTGGTCGATGATATGAGGGTTATAAGCCTTAATTCTTTTCTCAAGTTCACCTGTTCTTTTAAGGATAGCCCACCGGTTTTCTTCACCTGCTAATTCAATTGCCCTTTCGTTTAGAATATCATCTATATCGACAGTCTTGTAGTGGTCAGCTACACCTGTTGCTCTTTCTCGTACACGGTTGATGTGCGTTAGCGATTCTGCCGTTTTACCTGCTTTTAGGTAAGCTTCTGCAGCAATTAAATGTGTTTCTGCAACTCGGAAAAGATATGTGTCTCTGTGACCACTATCGTCTTCATTTGCATTTGGATCATCAAATTTCTTGAAAATAGGGAAGTTGGTTCTATTGTTATTATCAGAATATTGGTATATGGCTCCATCAACATTATCCGGAATTCCATAATAATATTGATCAGGTTGATAAACATAATAACGGTTCAGTTTATCAGCTAGCTCTTCGGCACTAATTGCTTTTTTAGGGTAGTAGATAACAGTATCTCCAGAAGCGATTTTGTCCTTGCCGTTTTTATTATCTACAGAATCTTTTTCATTAGCATATAGTACCCGATGAAAAGTAACCTCTTCTCTTGTATCATTATCTTCATAGAGTGAGAAAAAGAAGAGAGTAGGCATGAATCCTGTACTGCTCAGTCCATAATCACTTTTTCTGTTGATTCCAGGATAATCGTTTACAGAATTCATACAAATAGAGTGTTTAGAATTATCTCTATCTTCCCGCCTAAGGCCTTCGCCGTATAGAACTGATAGTAGTATCTCATCATTTTGCTGATTGTTATAAGCAAATAATTCAGCATATGTCTGAGAACGAATATCGTAATCGCCAATTACTTCTTCTGCCAAAGTTGCGGCTTCTGTAAAATCATTTGTAGAGCCATATGATTTATAGCCTCTTGAAACTAATACATCCGCAAGTAGGTGTTTTGCCGCTCTAGGTGTTACTTTGCCAAACGCCACTTTTTCAGCTAGGACTTCAATAGCTTCTTCCAAATCTTTGATTATTTGCCCAAATACCTCTTCCTCTGTAGCCCGAGTATAATCATATTTAATTGTTTCTATCTCTTCAAGAACAAGAGGAACTCCACCAAAGTTCTGAACCAAATTGTAGTAGCCCAAAGCTCTAAGCACCTTTGCTTCTGCAATGCCTTGATCTCTATCACCAATTTTCTCAGGACTCCATTGAATTTTATTTTGGTAGTGACCGAGGGCAACATTTGCACGGCTAATTAATTGATAGTTTTTTTTCCATATATCTGATGCTGTGCCGTTATCTGAATTTATCCTAACATATTCATTTATGTCTTTAAAACTTGTAATTTGCCCTTGTTGTGTGTAAATGTCAGTACCGTAGAAGGCTCCATCATATTTTTTATAAACATCTCTTAATGCATCATAGGTTCCTGTAACAAGTTCCCTCGCATTATCTTCTGTTATATAAGTTTCAGCAAGGGCTTTTGAGTAGTTTTTTTCATCTAAGAAGTCTTCACACGACGTAATGCTGAAAAATAAACTAACTGTCAGTGTGTATGTTATATATTTGATTATTGCTTTCATTGTTACCAAATTTTCTGATTAATTAAAACTTAAGGTTTAGTCCAAATAAAACAGTTCTTACACTATAAGCCATACCATAAGAGTTCTGTAAGCCAGTTTCTGGATCTGGACCTTTGTAATCAGTAAATGTAAATGGATTTTGTACATCTAAAGATAATCTAAGCTTAGTAATCCCTAGTTGTTTGGTTAGACTACTCGGCATATTATAGCCAACACCAATGTTTCCAACACGAACAAAAGACATGTCTTCAAAGTACCACTCACCTGACCGTCCGACATCTGGTAAAGGATATTTACCACCGGGGTTATTGGGCGTCCAATAGCTTTCGTCAATTTTGTTAAATTTTGCTCCGTCATTCTGATGAGGTGCAAAGTTTTGATGGAATTCAGAGTGTCCCATTACTCCTTGACGGGTATAGATCATGATTGATGCATCAAAGGCTTTGTATTTGAACTTGTTGGTAATACCTCCGATCCAATCTGGTTCATGGGAACCAACCACAACTTTATCATTCTCATCAAGCTTTCCATGTCCTTCTTCTCCAGGTTGCTGTTGATCTTTGTATTTGTACTTTCCTGGAAATTCTCCGTATACTGCAGCTGCTTCAGTTTCGTTCATTTGCCAAATACCTTCTTTTTCGTAGGCATACATTGCAGTAATAGGTTCTCCAACTTTTAATACCCCATGTCTTCCTTTAGGTAGGAAATCTAGGTCTCCGTACAATTCAAGGATTTCATTTTTATTTTTAGTGAAGTTGATGCTGGTAGACCACTGAAAATCATCAGTTCTTATGTTTACTGTGTTAAGTACTATTTCGACTCCCCGGTTCCGAACAGAACCAAAGTTACCAACTGTACCTTCATAACCAGTCAGGCTCATCAGTTTCTTTGCAAATAATGCCCCTTCTGTTTCTTTGTTGTAGAAATCAAATTCCAAACTTACTTTATTGTCTAGTATACCGATATTAAGTCCGACGTTCGATTCTTTTGAAACCTCCCATGTTAACTCTGGATTGACAAGTTGCTTTAAGTATCTACCTCTTTCAGATAAATAACTTGAAGCAGTAAGGAATGCCTGTGAATCATAAGGATCCAGTGGTTTAATATTGCCCGCTTCTCCATAACTTAAGCGAAGTTTTAAGTTGCTTAACCAATCAAAGTCTTGCATAAATGATTCTTCTGACACTCGCCATGCAAATGCTGCAGAGGGGAAGAAATCCCATTTGTGACCATCTGCTAGCATTGATGCTCCATCATAACGACCTGTGAAAGTAAATAGATATTTACTCTTGATGTCATAGTTGAACCTAGCAGCAAATGATGCCATTGTCTCTTTTTCGTACGACGATTTATATTCTCTTAAATCAGTACCATCTTCAATGTTATAAAATTTATACTGATCTGCTGCAATTCCTCGGTTTTCGATTCTTGACCCCTCTTTTTGTTTATAATATAGCGACGAGATAAGGGTTGCTTTTAGTTTATGATCTGGAAGTACCTTTAGGTCAATGTTGGCTATGTTATCCCATGTGTATGAGTTAGAAAAGTTTGATCTGTAATAAGCACGTGTTCTTTTTATGTCTTTACGGGCTGCTTTAGTATATAAGCCTCTATGTTCTCCATATCTGTAAGATCTAAGTTCTGGGTTGAACACTGTGCGAAAACTAAGCCAGGATATCGGCTTTACTTGTAGATACACACTCGCATTGAAAGCATAGTTTCTATGCTGGGTAGTCCAAGAGCCATCTTGTTCGTAAAGTGGGTTCATGAAACGTTCGTCTTGTGCGTCTGGAAAATCGATTATTTCGCCATCGCTGTCATGAGAGGATAATGTAGGGGCTAAGCGGAAAGAACTACGAAACAATTCCTTACTTCCTTCTTCCCGATCTGAGTATGAGAAGTAACTTTTCATACCGATAGAGAATATATCATTATATTTTTTATCTAAGCTCAATGAAGCAGTATAACGTTGAAAGTCTTCAATACCAACAACCCCTTCGTCACTTAAATAACCAACACTTGCACTGTATACAAGACCATTGCTGCCGCCAGAGAAGTTGATACTATGGCTGGTCTGTATCCCTATTTCCTGAAATTCTTCTACCCAGTCCATATATCTTTTATTGGCAACATTATCTTGCTCCACTGCACCTTTTATTTCAGATCCACGGTCAATTGTAAGAGCATCCCATGCAGCAGCAGTACCATTGCCATTTTTTACAAGACTTTCCCATTGTTCAGCTCTCAAGGCATCATCAACGAACGCAACGTATTTGTCACCACTCATCATTTCTGGTACATTTGTAACACTATTGAAACCTACAGTCCCATCGTAACTAACCACCATTTTTCCTTCTACACCACTTTTGGTAGTAATGATAACAACGCCATTGGCACCACGAGAACCATAAATTGCAGTTGCAGAAGCATCTTTCAGGATGTCCATTTTTTCGATGTCAGAAGGGTTTATTCCACTGATGTCATCCATAAATATACCGTTAACAACATATAAAGGAGCAGAAAGGTCTTCTGCTGGATTGTCTTTAACACCATCTTTATCAACTATATCATTGCTGATGGCGGTATTACCACGAATACGAATAGCAAGTGGTGCTCCAGGTTTTGTGCTGGTACGTCTAACGTCTACACCTGCCATTTGCCCTTGTATCGCTTGAGCAACATCTGTTTTCCGTTGTTCTGTTAGTTTTTCGGTATCAAAAGATGTGACAGATCCTGTCAGGTCACTTTTCTTAACCGTTCCATAACCAACAGCAACCACTTCCTGTAGGTTGACAGCGTCTATCATCAGAGTAACATCAATTTTACGTTGAGATCCAACACTAATTTCCTGATTTAAATAACCAATAAAAGAGAAGATAATAACAGACTGATCAGAGGCCACAGAAATGGTATAGTCTCCATTGAAGTCAGTGATAGAGCCATTAGTAGTGCCTTTTTCTGCTACGTTTACACCAGGGAGACCAATGCCCTGTTCATCGACCACCTTGCCGGTGATTTTTTGTTGTGCCATTATTGTAAATGCGCTGAAAACATTTAGTAATAACAACAACGATAAAGTCCTGAAATTCATAGATAGAGTTTTAATTTTAACTAGGGTTTTTATTTTTTACTACAGTTTAAATACGTTCAATTTTAGTGTTTCGTTCCGACTCTTGTTTTCTGAAAAACTGTTTAAGTATGTTACATTTTTACCTTTTTTATTTATTAAAAACCGTTAAATGCCTTTAAACATCTTTGGTAAATTTTACTTTTTTAGGGCATGAGATGTATTTTGTGATTTTTTTTAATATAATACTTTGTAATTCATTGGTTAACTTCGATTGTCGATTTCGTTCGTTTTTGAGTTGGATTGTTGACTTTAACAAAGTTATTCTAAAAAATCAGGCAAAATAAGGAGGTTGGATTCATAAATATGGATAAATACTTCAAGCTTATTAAAAGCCTCTGTGCAGGTGCTTTGATGAAGTAGGAATGTATGACTTTACACACTCATTTGCACTATATATCCATAATTTGCACGATCTGTCCATGTCTTTAATTAACACTTTTTTAGATTCTTGTTGACTTTTACTTCTGTTTTTCATCAACCTGATTTCTTCTTCCATTTTTCATGCATCCTAATGGCATAAGGAGATCTTAAAGTGTTTATTTATTTTGATTTTTTTCTCAAACAACAAGAAACTTTTTGTATTCGTTAACGTACACGGAAACAAAAAATATTCATATATTTGCCTCCGTTAACGTACACGAAAGTGAAAAGAGCTAAAAATAGAATAGGAATAAAAGACATTGCAAAGAAAGCAGGTGTATCGATCGGAACTGTTGATCGTGTATTGCATAATCGTGGTGAGGTAAAAGAGGCTACCCGCGAAAAAGTAATGCAGATTGTACAGGAGTTGGGATATACTCCAAACCTTCATGCAAAAACTCTTTCATCAAAGAGAACTTACCGCTTAGCGGCATTCATCCCAGATCCTAATGTGCTGCCATATTGGAATTCACCCAAGCAAGGGTTGGAGAAAGGAATGGCAGAAATTAAAACTTTTAATGGTATTGTAGATATTTATACAATAAATACTCTTGACCCCGAAAATTTTGGGGTAAAATTCGAGAAAGCATTAAAAACAAAACCAGATGGGTTGATAATAGCGCCAGTTTCTAAAAATGAGATGGATGAGTATCTCCTTCGTTGTAGGGAAGAAAAGATACCATATGTATTTATTGATGGCAATTTGGACGATAAGAACTGTCTAGGATACTTCGGGCAAAATGCCAGGCAGAGTGGTAGGGCTGCTGCTAAGCTAATGCGTTTTGGTTTAGGAACAAATGCTAAGGTTCTGGTGGTTAATGTTACAGATAACAAGGCAATTAATCCCCATTTGCTAGAGCGTGAGGCGGGATTTCGGGAGTATTTAAAAATGTTGGACGAAAAGACCGACATCCTGCGTGTTGATATCGATTTGAGTTCACCACAAAGTGTACAGAGGACTCTTGAAGGGGTTTTTCTTCAACAACCGGATATCAACGGGGTTTTTGTACTGAATTCACGCGTGTATAAGGTTGCTGAATTTCTGGAAGACACAGGAAGGGAGAGTCTGGCTTTAATTGGATACGATTTATTGGAGAAAAGTAAGAAACAGCTCAATAACGGGACAATCGATTTTCTGATTTGTCAGAAGCCTGTAGAACAGGGGTTTCGCAGTGTGCTTGCTTTGTTCAATTACTTGAGCCTGCGTAAGGAAATCAAACGTATGAATTATAGCCCGATCGACATTGTTATGAAAGAAAACGTGAGCGATTATAACACTCAAAGGAAATAGATAAGTACCCAGACAAAATGAGTTAGATTTATTTCTAATCTAAGTGGCTGGTTACTTCAAGGAAGTAAATCTAACACAAATAGGTCTACGATCTTAGAGGGCTGTAAGCTCTGAAAAATAAGAAAATAGGTCTTGAACCTCAAAATGCCAAGTTGGCTATTTTAATACCTTAAACATGAACACTGCACAAACACAAATTGGCAAGTACCGCTATAGGATTTTAGCTTTGCTTTTGTTTGCCACTACGATCAATTATTTCGATAGATCGATTATCGGGGTAATGGCGCCTACGCTTGAAAAAATGTTCAATTGGTCAAACAGCGACTATGCGAACATTATGATCTCCTTCAAAGTAGCTTATGCACTTGGGCTACTCTCTATGGGTGGAATTATTGATAAAATTGGAACACGTTGGGGCTATACGCTCTCGATTGCCATTTGGAGTATATTCGGAATGCTACATGCTTTGGTGAGACCGGGCTTTAGTGTTATTGGTTTTGCTTTAGCACGTTTTGGACTTGGCTTTGGTGAATCGGGTAACTTCCCTGCTGCAATTAAGACCGTTGCAGAATGGTTTCCAAAGAAAGACCGCGCTTTTGCTACAGGCATTTTCAATGCAGCCACTAGTATAGGTGCTATTGCAGCTCCTATTGTTGTGGGGGCGATAGTTTCTGTAGAAGGTGAAAACTGGCAGATCCCATTCCTTATCACAGGAGCTTTGAGTACTATCTGGGTGATTCTTTGGCTGAAGATTTATAAGAAACCAGAAGAGCATCCTAAAGTATCGAAAGAAGAACTGGCTTACATACAAAGCGATTCCGTGCAAGAAACAGCGGAGAGTGTACCTTGGTTAAAGGTGTTGCCTAAGCGTCAGACATGGGCTTTTGCTTTGGCTAAAGTGACTGATGCGGTGTGGTGGTTCTATTTGTTCTGGGGGGCAAAATTCTTGGCAGATACTTTCGATGTAAATATTAAAAATATTGCAATCCCATTCTTTATCCTTTATGCTTTGGCCGATGGCGGAAGTATTTTCGGCGGATATCTATCTGGTGCTCTAATGAAAAGAGGTTGGTCTATCAACAAAGCCAGAAAAGTAACATTACTCATTTGTGCTATTATCATTTTACCTGTCTCATATGTAGCTTTTGCCGACAATAAATGGTTGGCCGTTGTATTAATTGGTATAGGAGCGGCAGGTCATCAGGCTTGGTCGGCAAATATCTTTACGTTGGTTTCGGACGTATTCCCCAAAAAAGCCACAGCATCAGTAGTTGGAATTGGCGGAATGGTTGGTGCTATTGCAGGTATTATTGGTGATAAAATCTTAGGTACAGTGCTCGATCAGGCAGATAACTCTGGGTATTTCTGGGCATTCTTAATTGCAGGTTCTGCATACCTTGTTATTCTGGGGTTGGTCCACTTGCTTATGCCTAAGATGACTCCTTTGGATGATAATTTGAATCCGGTAGAATAAAAAATCACGATAAAAGAACAACTGAAAGTTTCTATATGAAAAAGGAAACTTTCTCAAAAAACAGAGTACCATGAAGGATTTTTTAGACGATAACTTTCTACTGCAAAGCGAAACAGCAGAATATCTATATCATGAGCATGCCAAGAAGATGCCCATAATCGATTATCACAATCACCTGAATCCAGCAGAAATTGCAGCCAATAAGCAGTTCGATAATATAGCTCAGGTGTGGCTGGACGGTGATCATTACAAGTGGCGTGCAATGCGGACCAATGGTGTTCCAGAAGAATATATCACAGGAAATGTTTCAGATTGGGTGAAGTTCGAAAAGTGGGCAGAAACAGTTCCGTACACTTTACGCAATCCTCTTTATCACTGGACACATTTAGAGCTGCGCCGATATTTTGGGGTAGATACTCTACTGAGCAAATCGACGGCAAAAGAAATTTTTGACACTACTCAGGCGCAGTTACAGCAAGAAGAAAACCGTGTGGTTGGCCTGTTGAAAAAAATGAACGTAGAAACGCTCTGCACTACGGACGATCCTGTTGATTCGTTAGAATTTCATAAGCAGATTGCCGAAAGCGGAATCGGTGTAAACGCACTACCAACTTGGCGTCCGGACAAAGCTATGGCCGTAGACAATGTTTCTACCTACAATGTATATATTGATCGTTTGGCAGAAGTGAGCAATACCGATATTTCTACTTTTAACGATCTGATAACAGCCTTACAGAAGCGTCACGACTTCTTTGCAGAAATGGGCTGTAAGCTTTCAGACCATGGGTTGGAGAATATTCATGCAGCAGATTTTACTCAACAAGAGATTGATTCAATTTTTATAAAAGCAAGAAACGGCAAGAGCTTAACAGTTGATGAGGTTGAAAAATTTAAGTCGGCAATGCTCGTTGAGTTCGCTATTATGGATCACAGCAAATCGTGGGTACAACAGTTCCATATTGGTGCAATACGTAACAACAATAGCCGCCTTTTCCGCTCCCTGGGGCCAGATACTGGTTTCGATTCTATTGGCGACAAAAGTATTGCCGCTCCAATGTCTCGCTTTTTAGACAGACTGGACACAAACGACCAGCTTACAAAAACAATATTGTATAATTTGAATCCGGCCGATAACGAGGTCATAGGTACTATGATCGGTAATTATCAAGATGGTTCCGTTCCAGGTAAGATACAGTTTGGGTCGGGTTGGTGGTTCTTAGATCAGAAAGATGGAATGGAAAAGCAGATGAATGCCCTATCAAATCTTGGGTTGCTTCGTCGCTTTGTTGGTATGCTTACCGATTCCAGAAGCTTCTTATCGTTCCCTCGTCACGAATATTTCCGCAGAATTCTTTGTAACCTAATTGGTTGCGATGTCGAAAATGGTGAATTGCCAAACGACAGAGAACTACTAGGCCAAATGGTAGAGGACATCTGCTACAATAATGCAAAAAGTTACTTTGAGTTTTAAACAGAATTATCAACGTAGAGGGTTGATTGTGTTTTGGGTGGCTTCCGCGTTACGAGCTATAGCGATAGACCGTATTAAGCTTTGATAGTGTGCTTTTGCGGAAGCCAACTCAGAACTTTAATCAGCCACCTCAAAGTTGATGATTATTGAAACTTCGTTTAACTCAACTCAACAATATACCAATGAAGAAAGTAGTAACATTTGGGGAAATCATGCTGCGCTTGACCCCTCCTAATAATTTGAGATTTTCTCAAGCAAATTCTTTCGATGTTATATATGGTGGCGGCGAATCTAACGTTGCTGTCTCACTGGCAAACTACGGGGTGCCAGTAGAATTCGTAACCCGCGTTCCGAAAAATGATATTGGCGAATGTGCCGTGATGGAAATGCGCAAACGTAACGTAAAAACGGAGCATATTGCTTATGGTGGCGAACGTTTGGGTATTTATTTCCTAGAAATTGGAGCTGTTTCGCGTGGTAGTAAAGTGGTGTACGATCGTGCGCATTCTTCAATTTCTACTATTAAGCCGGGAATGATCAACTGGGATGAGGTTTTTGCAGATGCCGGTTGGTTTCACTGGACAGGAATTACACCTGCAATTTCACAAGACGCTGCCGATGTTCTAGCTGAAGCAATTGACGCAGCAACAAAAGCAGGTGTCACGATCTCTTGCGATTTGAACTACCGCAAAAAACTTTGGAAATACACCGACGACCCGGGCAAGATCATGGAGCCTCTAGTCGCAAAGACTCATGTTATTTTAGGAAATGAGGAAGACGCAGAGAAATTCTTCGACATTCACCCCGAAAATGTAGACGTTACACAAGGCGAAAGCGTAGATGCAGACTCTTACCTATCTGTCTGTCAGCAAATGATGAAGCGTTTCCCTGTGGCTAAGAAAGTAATTACAACCTTGCGCGGATCAATTTCAGCAAGCCACAACACATGGGCGGGCGTATTGTACGACGGCGAAACACTTTTCAAATCACCAACTTACCAAATCACACACATTGTAGACCGTGTTGGAGGTGGTGATTCGTTCATGGGAGGCCTTATCTACGGACTTCTAAACTATGGCAACGATCAAGATGCACTAAACTTCGCAGTTGCAGCATCATGCCTAAAACACACGATTTACGGCGATGCCAACCTAGCCACAAAAGAAGAAGTAGAAACGTTAATGGGCGGTGATGCTTCTGGTCGCGTTGCACGATAAATAATAATTGAATAATTGATTCATTGAATAATAGAATTGTTTTGTGATTCAGTGAGTTGGTTATTCATCTGCCTTTTTATTCAGTGATTCTATTATTCACTTAATCAATTATTGAAAATGTCTCGCTTCAAAAGACTAGAAGTACTAAATACATTCGTAGAGACGGGCATAGTTCCTCTTTACTATAGTGCCGATGCAGAAATTGTTAAGCAAGTTGTAAAAGCTTGCTACGATGGAGGTGCACGTGTGTTCGAATTCACCAACCGTGGAGATTTTGCACACGAAGTATTTGCAGAGGTAACCAAGTGGGCTGCGAAAGAATGCCCAGAAATGATCATGGGAGTAGGTTCAATTGTAGAAACAGGAACAGCTTCGCTTTACATGCAGTTGGGTGCAAATTTCATTGTTTCTCCTAACCTAAATCCCGAAATGGCTAAAGTTTGCAACCGCCGTAAAATAGCTTGGATTCCGGGCTGTGCCACTCTTTCCGAGATTGGTTTGGCAGAAGAACTAGGCTGCGAGATCGTGAAAATTTTCCCAGGTGGAGAAGTAGGTGGGCCATCGTTTGTGAAAGCGATAACTGCACCTTGTCCTTGGACGAACCTAATGCCAAGCGGCGGAGTTTCGCCCGACAAAGAGAACCTTGAAGGCTGGTTTGGCGCAGGTGTAGCTTGCGTAGGTATCGGTTCTAAACTGACACCAAAATCAGAAATCGAAAAAGGTAACTTCGCTTATATCGAAAACAAAGTTCGTGAAGCGATTGATATTGTTAAAGCATTAAAAAACAATTAAAAACAAGCCTTTGAGAGGGGAAGTGTAATTTATGATCGAATACATAACATTGGAAATGTGAAGCTTTTATGCGTCAGCCAATTTATAATTTATAACTCATAATTTATAATTCCTAAAGAGGGACTTTAAAAAGCGAAAAAAGATGTTCGATATAAAAGGAAAAGTAGCAGTAGTAACAGGTGGCGGCGGTGTACTTGGTGGTAGCATTTCTAAAAGCCTGATCGAAGCAGGAGCTAAAGTTGCCGTTCTAGATATCAGAGAAGAAAATGTAAACAACCGTGTAGCAGAGCTTGAAGCTTTGGGCGGAGAAGCAGTAGGTTATGTTTCCAGCGTTTTGGATATGGAAGAGCTAAAAGCTACGCGCCAAGAACTTCTCGACAAGTGGGGCAGGGTAGACATCCTAATCAATGCAGCAGGTGGTAACATCCCAGGAGCAACACTTACAGAGCAACAGACAGTTTTCGATATGAAAATCGAAGACTTCGAAAAAGTAACCGATCTTAACCTAAACGGTACAGTATATCCATGCTTAGTTTTTGGCGAAGCAATGGCAAAGCAAGGCGAAGGAAGTATCATCACAGTTTCGTCTATGACAACCTACTCTGCAATTTCTAGAGTATTGGGCTATTCAGTAGCGAAAACAGGCATTAACATTTTCACGCAGTGGATGGCTATGGAAATGGCTACTAAATTCAGTGAAAAAATACGTGTAAATGCCATCGCTCCGGGCTTCTTTATTGGCGACCAGAACAGAAATATCCTTCTAAACCCAGACGGAAGCTACACAGAGCGCAGTGAGAAAGTAATCGCCCGTACTCCAATGAAACGTTTTGGCGACATCAAAGAGCTAAACGGAGCAGTTCAGTTCCTTTGCTCAGACGCAGCATCGTTCATTACAGGTGTAATTCTTCCTATCGATGGTGGTTTTAATGCCTTTAGTGGAGTTTAGAAAGAATTATAAATTATGAGTTATGAATTATGAATGGACTGATGCGGGAAATTCATAATTCAAAACTTAAGGAAGAAATGCAGTCATAAACAATGAATTATAAGTTATGCACAGCACTATGGGTGAATTCATAAGTAGGTGTGTTAATATAAACGACACTTTTAGGTTTGTCACCATATTAAATATTAGTGCGATGCTTTTCCTAATAAATAGCACCACGTGCTTAATTTATAATTCATAACTCATAATTAGAAACATGGCTTTAGAAAAAACATGGCGCTGGTTCGGCGCTAACGACAATATAACGCTCGACGACTTAGTTCAGATGGGCGTAGAGGGCGTTGTTACAGCCCTACATCACATTCCAAACGGAGAAGTTTGGGAAGTAGATGAAATCATGAAACTGAAAAACGAAATCGAAGCAAAAGGAATGCGTTGGAGCGTTGTGGAGAGCTTACCGGTTACGGAAGGCATCAAAACAATGTCAGAAGACCGCCCCCGCTTGATTGAGAACTACAAACAATCGTTGCGCAATCTTGGAACTTGTGGGATCGACACAGTTTGTTACAACTTCATGCCTGTTCTCGACTGGGCACGTACCGAGCTGGAATTCAAAGTAAAGAACGGCGGAGAAGCAATGTTCTTCGACTTCCCAACATTCGTAGCGTTCGATATTTTTGTGTTGAAACGTCCGAATGCAGAAAAAGATTACGCTCCAGAGTTAGTTGAGAAGGCAAAAGAAATCGCGAAGGACATTACAGAAGAAGAGGCCGAAAAATTGACTTACAGTGTAATCGTAAAAACACAAAGTTTCGTAGACGGCCTTATCGGAGAAGATGCTATTGATCCGCGTACAATGTTCCTTCAGTTCCTAGATTCATACAAAGCAATCGGAAAAGAACAACTTCGCAACAACCTGAAAGCATTCCTCGACGATGTAATTCCAACGGCAGAAGAAGCAGGAGTTCGTCTAGCAATACACCCAGACGATCCGCCATTCCAAGTACTTGGCCTACCTCGTATAGTAAGCGATATCGACGATTACAAATGGCTGATGCAGGCAAATACATCTCCAAACAACGGAATCACATTCTGCACAGGTTCATTGTCCGGAAGTCAGGACAACGATCTAATCGGAATTTTGAATCACTGCCTAGATCGCACGCACTTTATGCACCTGCGAAATACCCAGCACGTTAACAAAACAAGTTTCTACGAATCTGGTCACCTCGAAGGTTCAATAGATATGGTAGAGATTGTAGTAACCTTGCTGAAAGAGCAGAAACGCAGAAAAGAAGCAGGGCAAAACGATTTCAGGATGCCAATGCGTCCAGATCACGGTCTGAAAATCCTAACCGATTACGATAACGAATACAACGCAGGCTATCCACTAGTTGGCCGCCTGAAAGGTCTAGCAGAGCTAGATGGCCTTATGGCTGGTATAGAACGTTTTCTTTAGTTAAGTGTAATAAGGCATATCAAAAAAAATAACTATCCATTCGTTCCACTGCGGACGGCCAAATCCTCACGTACGAAAAGTACGCTCTGGTTTAGCCGCCTTGTGCGCCTTTGGCTAATTATTTTTTTTAACATGCCTAATCAATTCATGGCTTAAATTGCAGTTGAATATTAGTGTTTAAGCCTCTTCGTGGTGGGATCTATCACAAAGATCCTTTCGCGGTAATTTTATAGGTAATCTATTTTTTTTCGAAGTAAAAGTGCAGTTCTCAGGTCAAGGGCTGCACTTGTTTTTTGTGCCTTTCAAGTTTTCTTATCAAATGTACTTCCTTGCTCGAAAAGCACCATACGAACATTATCCTTTAGAATATCGTTTCTGTTTAAAAGTTCAATCAATTTCATCCCTTAAACAGTACGATTATGAAAAAACTATTCATTCTAAGTGTTTTAAGCCTACTTCTTGTCTTTGCTTTTTCATTGGATTTAAATGCACAAATCATCAGTGGAACACAAACCAAAGGAAACGGAAGTAATGCGCAATTAAAATGTAATCCTGTAACGTTGAATAAGGCAGCAAAAATTGTAAAAGTATCAGGAAGCAACGCTGGATTTTGGATTATACGAGGCAGCGTTACCATTAGTAAGTTTTGGAAAGCTAACGATCCTTCTGCTGTAGGGGTGACGCTAAAACCTGGTACTTATTACATTTATCCAAACATACCAAAGAACAAAAATGCAGCATCGGTACAAATTCATTTGAAATAAAAAAAGGCCTGTTTATTCAGGCCTTTTTCATTTCTGGTTGTATGTAATCAGATGTAAATTAATTCATAATTTCCTGATAGGTAATTGCATTCTACAATTCAGCAGCAATTTTCGAATACCAAACCTGTAGCCTTTTGTGCTCAGTACTTTTGATATTGGTTTCCAAGACTTGTTTAATTCGGATTTTCAACTTGTTCCATTCTGCACCCTCTCCCATAACCTGACTGCTCTTGCCTTTCGCGATTTGATAGATGCCCGATAGGTTTTCGGAGGCAGCACCGCGAATCCACCAGACGTCGTGTTTTTGAGAGGTTTTAACAAGAAAATCTAGGTGCTGATTGATAAAGGTAGGGTCGAATCGAAGCAGATATTTTGCATAATTTTCAATTATTTGCCATTTCTTATATCCTTTGGCCATTTTGAAAGCTTTTTCAAAGAAATCAGCTTTACTTTTATCTCCTTGCTCAGCATAAAGGTCAGATAAGAAAGGGGTTACGTGCGAATCCGATTCGAAATGTTGTGCCAACTGCATCGAGAATTCCTGATCGGGCTTGGCAACCGATAACAACGCATCAATTACTAAAAGAGAACTGTCCGTTTGTGCTACCTGAAGGAAAAAATCTTTGGTTGTGTTAAATTTCATTTCTCCTAGTTTGTTTATTGCAGCATAACGCACTTGCGATTTTGGGTCGTTCGTTGCGATTTCTTTTAGGGTGTTGAACAGAACAGTATCTGTTTTAAAGCCAGTAGGTGAAAAATCTGTAATTCCTAAATATCTATAATACCAGAATTTGTCGCCCATTAACTTTTGCATAATGGTTTTTGCTCTTTTCGTTTTTTCAGAAGATAAGGCATAAATGGCATCAACTTTATCTAGATAATGGGTTGCGGCATAAAACTGAACCTCAAACTCATCATTTGTTTTCTTATGTTCTATGGTGGCAAGTAGGGATCTTTTTGCTGCAAAATTTACAAGAATAGGTTTTTCTTCTAGCTCAATTTTAAAAGTTTGTTCTGTGCGGTCAACTATTATTGGGAAGCGTTTAGTTTCGTTCTTAGCGAAATACACATCAATATTCAGCGGAAGACGGTATACAGGGGCTTTTTCAAGATCCTGAACTTGTTTTACAGTCACTTTGAGCTGTTTTTTCTCCATATCGAAATCATGCGATACAACCAGCTCTGGATGTCCAGAAGAAAGAAACCATTGGTCGAAAAACCAGTTTAGGTCTTCGCCAGTAACCTCTTCAAAAGCTAGGCGCAAATGATCAATTTCTGCAGCTTTGAATTTGTTCTGTTCAAGAAAAAGGTTCAAAGAAGTGAAAAATGCATCATCGCCAATATAAGCCCGAAGGGTATGGAGCACCCATGCTCCTTTGTTGTAAGAGTGAGAATCGAACATGTCGTCTGGAATGCCGTGGTGGTGGCGGATAAGTGCCTCTTTTTTGTGTTTCGATTCGCTTAGGTATCCGTTTAGTGTTTGCTGGAAGTTATATTCGGCCTCGTTTTTTCCATAGGCATGTTCGTTCCAAAGATACTCGCCATAAGTGGCGAACGATTCATTCAATGGAAGTTGTGCCCAAGATTCGCAGGTTACTAAGTCACCGAACCAGTGGTGTGCCATTTCATGAGCGATAACACGTTCGTAGTTTTCGTCCATCAGCTCTCGAGTAGTTTGTTGTATGTAGTCGCCAAAAATTACAGCACCGGTATTTTCCATTGCTCCGCTTACGTATTGCCTAACAGGAATCTGAGCGTATTTGTCCCAATTGTAATCAATACCAAAGAGTTCGGAATAGAAATCGAGCATTTTCTTCGTATTCTTGAAAATCTCTCTTGCATGAATTTCATATTCAGGCTCCACGTAGTAATCAACAGGAATATTGCGCCAACTATCTTCTACTTTGCTGAAATTACCAACTGCCATCATAAACAAGTAGGGGGCATGTGGCTGGTCTTGTTTCCAGTAATCAGTACGGGTGCCATCTTTATTGATTATACTACTGATGAGTTTACCGTTCGAAAGCGATATGAAATCTTTCTCAACTGTGATATAAATCTCTTGAGTGGTTTTCTGGTTGGGGGCGTCGATGGTGGGAAACCAGCAAGATGAAGATTCCGTTTCCCCTTGAGTCCAGATCTGGCGCGGTAAGTCTAACTCGCCAGTGTTATTGATAAAGAAAAGGCCTTTGTCGTCGGTGATTGCACGTCCTGCTTTCACCACTGTGCCGAGTTCATTCGGTTTTGCAGTGTAATCAATGGCCAGTTTTACGTTCTCTGTGCGTGTAAATGTTTTGCCGAGATAAATCCGTGTACGTAGCCCATCATAATCAAACTTCAGCGATTTCCTCGTCTTTCCATTAATGAGTTCTATACTGTGTATGTCAAAGCCCTTAGCATCTAAAATTAATTTGTCTGTGGAGTAGAAATGTGGCTTTAGGGTTAGCTCAGCTTTACCTAGCAGATAGGCATTTGCCCAGTCAAATTTTACATCAAGACGGGTGTGTATCAGGTCGAAAAATTTTGTTGCTGTTGGACGATAGTCGTCCTGGGCAAACATGCTGATTTGCACAGGTTTTTTCTCTTCCTTTTTTTTAGGTATAGTTTCTGTGATTGGGGCGTTTTCTTTTTTAGTTTTTTGTGCAATGTCTACAACCTTCTGTTTGTTTTTGCAACCATGTGTAAGCAGTATGCTCCCAAGCGCGATTAGAACTAAGCTTTTTATTCTCATATAATTTATTGTTCTCGACTGTCATCCTCTTGCATTCCGCCTCTTGAGTCGGGATAGTTTGGGTTAGGAAGTCGTTAGTTTCAAAAACGGTTAGCTTTGCAAATGTACATTTTGCTTATAAATACACTAAAATAACAAACATTTTAGATTTGTTATTTCCTTATCAATTTGTGTACCCAAAGTGTGTAAGTGTAACTAGAACATAGCTACAGAAGGTTAAAAAATGGTTAGTGATTTAGGTAAATTAAGGGTGTGTCTTTAATTTAGATTCAGAACTCAGTTCAAGAAAAGAATGAGTTGCAAAAATTTAAGAATGAACATCAAATTAAGAATGTTTGCTTATTGCGTGAATCTGAGACAGTACTTTGGCCACACTTATTTCTACGGAATTATACAGAAAGGTTGTCTTTTTTAAAACAAAACCACCCTGATGCATAAGCACGGGTGGTTTCCAAATTTCAAAATGCACTCATAAAGTGTGCAAATATTTTTAGTTGTTTAAATCTTCAAATTCAAGATCCGTGAATTTCGGACTCTCCAAGTTCTCTACTACGGTAGCAAAATCTTCATTCTCTTTAAGGTTACCAATGAATTCAACTACTTCCTGCAAACCCTCCTTAAACTTGTCGAAGTCTTCTTTGTAAAGGAAGAGCTTGTGTTTTTCCACAGAAAATTTACCGTCATTATCAAAGCGTTTCTTACGCTCCGTAATTGTCAGATAGTAATCGTTGCGACGGGTGGTTTTCACATCAAAGAAGTACGTGCGTTTGCCTGCTCTAACTGCCTTAGAATAAATCTCGTCTCGTTCAATTCCTTCTTTTTTAACGTTCCCTTCCATGTTAGTCATGTATTAAATTTCGTACTTGAATCCTGAGTCAAATGTAAGTAATAATTTTATTTCTTCAAGAGGTAGATCAAGAGTGTTCTCGTTAGAACAACACCTTGCATGTGTCAAGCCCGAAAGCTTAAATCCACTGCTATGATAAAATTTTGTTTTCAGTTCTTCAAATTTTTATTGTTAAGTTAATTTGAACATCTGTTAATAACCAATCAGTTTTTAGGCATATTATACTAGGTGTTGTGTAGTTAATGTGTTTGTAATCTTGTGGTTGTGTTTCCTTTTTGTGTTCTTGATAAGTCGAGGGATATTGTAGAAAAAAAGATATAATCGGTGAAGTGGGGGTGTTTGCTTTTTTCAGATATGTGCGACAGGATATGCCACTTGGCTTAAGGCTAATATTGCTTAAGTATCCTTGTATAATGACTTTATACCATCATACAGTTAGTTTAAGAGTATAATCGAGGTTGTTTTATGGCATCTTTAATGTCTGGTTGTGACTGAGCAGTACGTAGAGGGGGGAATTGGGTTTAGGTAAGACAGGATGTTCAATCTCTAAACATGTATCGATACCCATGCGCTCAGATGGCTTTTAAGTAGTCTGTCATAAATTAGTTTAGATTTATTCAATAAAAAAAATTAGGATTGAAAAAGAACTTTGTGCGGATTGTACCATCATTAATGCAGAAAGGAAGATGATGGCTGTTATTATTCGCAATCTATTGTCCAATGCCCAAAGTATACAGAAGAGGGAGGTTGCATATTTATCCATGGTGCTAAATCGTGGGAACACTGCATTGTAGAAGTTGAGGATACTGGGGTTGGAATGGATAAATCGTCTCTTGAAAAACTTTTCACTTATAACGATTCCCATGTCGAAATAGGAACAAATGGTGAGAGTAGTGCCGGTATTGGGTGTTTCGACCCCTATATTCCTAGAGTATTATTTTAATTTTTCTAAAAAAGTGTTGATCACCGTTTTATAGGGTAATCAGATCTGAAATGAAAAGTTATTTCCGAAATATTTTTTTTGCTTTTAGAGGAGCAAAAAATATTTCAGAATAACTTTTTTCTCTATCTCCGATCCCATATCCATTTTGTTATAGCTTTATCCTTTCTCTTAAAAATGAACGTTTTCCCTATTGAATGACAAAACTTCCTTTGTGTTTTTACTGGTCAGTTTATGCAACATCCTTACGGAATATGACCTGATGTTTTGCCGACTCCCATTTTTCCTGTGGCGTATTCCATTTCAGGCCTCCGTGCAATCTTTCATTATTGTAAAACTGTCTGTACCTATTAAGTATCTGCTGTATCTGCCCAAAAGTACGGTACTCGAACCTGTCAAATATTTCACGTTTAAGGATGCCGTGATAAGCTTCAATATGGGCGTTTTCCTCGGGTGTCGCAACATGTGTGAACTCCTGTCCCACACCGATAAGTTCAAGATACTGCCTCACGTCAGAGGCTATGAACTGACTTCCGTTGTCGCTCCTGATGACAACCTGTTCAGGGTATTGATACTCTTCCAGAAGCTTCTCAAGGCAGGTAATCACATCCTTTTTCTTTACCGAGAATGCTAACAGGTCTGTCAGTATCTTTCTGGTAAACACATCAATCACTGAAAATAGGTATGCGTTCTTACCTTTCTCTGGTATCCATACCATCTTTATATCCATTTCAAGACACTGGAACGGGCGTTGGGCCTTAACTTTCCTGAACCTTACAAACTTACGGCCTTTTCTGTCTGCCATGATCCTGTTGCTGGTCTTTAACAGCCTGGCTTTCTTCATGATCCTGTACACCTTTTTATGGTTGATCCGGTAGCCGTCCCGTTTAAGGTAGGCCGTGACAACTTTATAGCCACAGTCCAGAAATTCATATTTCAGGAAAAGCCCTTTTATGGCCAAGACCACTTCTGCTTCCTCGACAGACCTTTTCGCATTATGCAGCGTGTATTCACTGGGCTTTCGCCCCTTACGTCCTGTTTTTTCACGGTAATAAAACGTACTTTCGCTCATTCCCGCATATGCGATCACTTGACTAAGGCTACATTTGCGCTTTGCTGCGACCTTGCGGATCAGATCTTTCTTGGATCCGATGTCCCAAACTTTTTTTTTAACAGTTCCCGTTGAACTTCAAGTTCAACCTCTTTATCTGCTAGTAGTTTACGCAATAATCGGTTCTCCTCTTCGGCTTCCTTAAGCTCTTTGCTTCGGTTGTCGTAATTTACTTTTAGGCCAGCTTCGCCCTGGCTGTCAAACTTCTTTTTCCAGTTGTAATAAGTAGCCGTGCTAACATTGTGTTTGCGGCATACCTCCACAACGTCTCCGTTTTCTGCCTCTTGAAGTATTTCCAACTTCTTTGATGCTTCCCATCTCTTACGTTTCATGATGCTAATTTACTTGTTTGAAATTTTATAATTTCACTCCAAGCATTTAGGGGGCTAAGATATTGGGTTAATGTTGGTTAAAGAGTTTGTAGATAAGAATAAAGCCACAATTAATGTAGATAGCAAAGTAGGAGAGGGAACCAAATTCACGGTGCTGTTATAGATTTTTTTGTGGAATGAACAACTTGCCCGATATGCAGTAACGGCATAATTTTTTGCATGTTATTCAACGATAGGAATATCCTTTTTTATCCGTTTTTTTGATTGTTCAAAAAAATATTTTTTCTTACCGCTCATTGAATAGAAAAAATACCTTTGACGATTTTTAACCAAACTATAGACGAATGAAAGTTAAATTGTTGTTTGCTATTTTGTTCGCTGCACTATCTGTAGCATGCGAGAAGGAAGAGAAGGTCGATAAAGACACTGATCCGAATAAAAATGAGATTACATTTTCTCCACAAGAAAATACAATTAAGATTAATGGATCGCAGCTTGAAATTTTACTTAAAGATGGCGAGCGCACTTTGGAATTTATTACAGGAAACACAAACTCTGGGACTTATAATGTGCAAAAAGAACAGCCCAAAGCAGGCTCTTCTGCGACAAGTGCGGTATTTAAGGATGAAACGGGAGCATATCACGGGATATCAGGAACATTGACTGTTGAGAAGGGCGAAAAATTATATGCCATAACTTACCATGTTAAATTGATGTTTGAAGGTGAGGATAAGGAAATCGAGATAAAATCAGGCAATGCGTTAAACATAGAGCCAATGGAGGAACAGACTCCGGTCACAGCTGAGACGGTTAAGGAGAAGCTCGTTGCTGTGTATGCTAAATTTGAGGAGTATATACGTTTTTCTTACTTGTTCGATGCTGTTTACGCAAATCAGACAAAGGTACAGGAGGAAGCTTGGAATGATATATATAGTCATACTCAAGAGGCAGGAAATCCTAAGGTTGCTGAGCTTTGGAATAATGCATGGCAGCTTATCGATCTTTCGAATCTTATTGTCAAGCAGGCTACAGAAGTAATACCCGAGGACGAAGGAAGAAACGAAATTGTAGCGCAGGCAAAAGTTATAAATGCCTATGTTTATTTTCAGTTATTAAGGTGGTTTGGTGGTGTTCCAATAGTGAAAGGCGGTGAGTTAATAGTTGGTGCGCGAAACAGTGAAGAGGAAGTTGTAAGCTGGATCGAAAAAAATATCACTGAAGCCTTGGATAATCTTGCGACTGATAATTTTTACCAGACTGGTGAAATAACGCAAACATTTGCTTTAGGTTTTCAGGTAAGGGTTGCTTTGTTCAAAAAAGACTATATGGAGGCTATAGATATAGCTACCACTATTGTTAAAAGTGAGGAACATGCTCTGGATCTAGATTTCAATGAATTCAAAGAAGGTAATCGAGAAATCTTTTGGGGATTCTCCAAAGGCAACAATCTGGAGTTTAACGCTTTTTATGCTAAAGGAAACTTTGTGCCTGCATTGAGACTTACAGAAACTTATTTGTCTTTAGCAGAGACGAGGCTAATGATTGGTGATATGGCAGAAGCTCTTCGTTATTTCAATGTTTTGAAAGCCCGTAGAGAAGAAATGCAGCTTTTTGAATTAAGGATGCATCTAGTTTTTGAGCAATATTTGAAAGAACTTCAATCGGAAGGTGAAATTTTCTTTACGATGAAAAGATTCGGCAATGCTAAAGAAATGCTGAAAATACCTGAGTTCAGAAAACTGCTACCTATACCATTGAAAGCTTTAGAAATAAATACTGATTTGGTTCAAAATATTGGTTATTAATCATATATTTTATGCAAGGCAAACAGAGAAAGCTTCTTTATTCTCTGTTTGTCATTTACTTTAAATGGCCGTTTGGGATTTATCCCATTCAGTAGCTTTCCTTTTTCAAGATTCAAAAGTGTTTTACCTCAATGATGTGCCTCTTCTAATGCATAGATGGTTATTAAGTAGGCGTATTTAGGTCTAACACAGCATTGAATACTAGCACAATGCTTTCCTTCAATAAATAGCACCACGTGCTTAATTCCATGTATAGGGAATTGAATTTGAAGGATTTTCTAATTTTACGCATGTAAAGGAAAAACAACTCTGCATTTCCTAGAAATGCTCATAATCAATAGTCAAGAAAATGAAGAAGAAAGGATTTACAACACGCGCATTACATACCAGATTTTCAAAGAAAGACCCACACAATGCGCTTCATATGCCTATTTACGACGGTGTTGCATTTGAATTCGATAGTGCAGAAGATATAGAGGCAGCTTTTCTAGGAAAAAAGCCAGCCCATGCTTATTCTCGGA
The DNA here is from genome assembly GCA_965230435.1 of Bacteroidales bacterium. GTDB lineage: Bacteria > Bacteroidota > Bacteroidia > Bacteroidales > JBDKHP01 > JBDKHP01. The sequence continues at coordinate 2,346,603 of CBDDLB010000006.1, read as the reverse complement.
CTTCTAACCCTACGGTTGAGTTTTTTGAGCAGAAAATGAAAGCGCTTACAGGTGCTCATTCTGTGAGTGCTCTAGCTTCGGGAATGGCAGCAATCTCAAATACTTTGCTGTCTTTGGTAGAAGAGGGGGCCAATATCGTAGCATCAAGACATTTGTTTGGGCATAGTTATGCTTTGTTGAAGAAAACACTTCCAGAGCTGGGCATCGAAGTCCGTTGGGCAGATACAACATCTCTCGATAGTGTTGCTTCGCAGGTTGATGATAAAACCCGTGTGGTTTTTTTCGAAACAATTACGAATCCGCAACTCGAAATTACGGATTTGCAGAAGATAAGCACTTTCACAAAGTCGAAACAGATAGTTTTGGTTGTAGATAGTACCATTACCCCGCCTTATGTGTTCGATTCGAAGCCGTTTGGTGTTGATATCGAGGTAATGTCTACAACCAAGTTTATTAGCGGAGGAGCAGCAGGAGTTGGAGGTGTTGTTATTGACAATGGCACATTCGATTGGTCGGTATTGCCAACAACTCAACAGCTTTTCGAAAAAGTAGGGAAAGATGCATTTGTAACCAAGTTGCGAAAAGAGATTTTTCGCCATTTAGGAGGCACAATGATGGCTCATGCAGCGCACTTCATGAATATGGGACTGGATATAATGGCGCTAAGAATCGATCGGTGTGTTGAAAACTGTTTAAAGCTAGGAAGCTTCTTTAGCGATCACCCAAAAATAGAACGAATTGATTATCCAGGGCTCAAAGAACACGTAGGCTATGAACTTGCCCAGACTCAGTTTGCTGGGAAACCGGGTGGGGTGATGACTTTCGACCTGAAAGATAAAGCTACTTGTTATAAGTTCTACAATGCCCTAGAAACAGTACGCCGTGCAACAAACCTGAACGATAACAAAAGCCTGATAATTCATCCTCACTCTACAATTTATGCAGAGTTTCCTGATGAAGAAAAAGCGGAGTTAGGAGTTAGGGATACCATGCTTAGGTTGTCTGTAGGTATCGAGGATATTCAGGATCTTTTTGATGATTTCGAACAGGCTTTGTCAACAATCTAATTCTTTGTTTTCCATTTGTGGACAGGTAGGGTATTTCACAAATCCCTCGGTGTGGGTTTCATGTGTCAAATACTTTAGCTTCTTTTGTGAAAAGAAAAAGGCAGTCAAAAGCTCACGGTGATTGCTATAGTTGAATATCAAGACAAGATTAATGAAGTTTTTAGGAATAATACCAGCACGTTATGCTTCTAGCCGTTTCCCAGGTAAACCTTTAGCAGATATCAAAGGAAAACCAATGGTGCAGTGGGTTTTCGAGAATACCTCGAAAGCTTTGGACGATGTATATGTTGCAACCGATGACGAACGTATAGAAAAAGCCGTGCTTGCTTTTGGGGGAAAAGTTGTAATGACTTCCGAAAACCACCCAAGCGGAACGGATCGTTGTGCCGAGGCAGCAAGAAAGGTAGAGGAACTTACAGGTAAGAAGTTCGACGTGGTGGTGAATGTGCAGGGCGATGAACCTTTTATTGATCCTGTTCAGATTGAAGAATTAAAGAGTTGTTTCAGTGCAGAAACGGAGCTGGCTACCCTTATCTCAAAAGTAACTTCGCTAGATCAGTTATTCGATCCAGGAGAAGCCAAAGTGGTATTGGATCAGAGTAACAATGCTATTTTATTCAGCCGTTCTCCAATTCCATTTTTGCGTGGTGTGGAGAAAGACGATTATTTGAAAAAACATCAGTTTTATCGTCATATTGGCATGTACGGTTATCGTATGGATATTCTTCATGAAATCACAAAACTTCAGCCTTCTCCTTTAGAAAACGCAGAATCCCTAGAGCAACTACGATGGTTAGAGAACGGCTTTAAGGTAACATGCGGTTTTACAGATATCGAAGGTGTTTGTGTTGACACTCCTGAGGATTTGTTGAAAATACAATAATGGATGTCTAAAAGTGATGTCCCTTTTAATTGTTAACTTAAGCGCTCAGGATCAATAATCGAGGAGTGCTTAAGTTAATAAACAGGTGATGTTATTATTAGGAAAAATATCGTACCATATATTCAATATGGTGGTAAACTTAAAAGTGTCGTTTATATTAATATAGCTTACATATTAAGTACCCAGATAAAATTAATCTAGATCTATTTTTGGTCAAAGTGGCTAGTTACCAAGCAAGTCTAAAGAAATAGGTCTGCGATCTTATCATATTTAGAGTGCAAATAATTGGGTACACAATAAAGTTTGTGGACGAGTCACTTCCGATGGATAATTATAACAAGCTTTTCCATAAGGTTTGCATATACTTGTGATTGTTTATTGAAAACATAGCCCCCGTAATGCAATCTTTATTCAAATACGAACAAAACAGAATCCCTCAACAAATAGATATTGAAGATGGAGAACTTGTGTTATACGAACATTTTTTCTCTACATCACAAGCTGACAAGCTACTGAATACTCTACTGGAAGAAATCCCATGGCAACAAGAAGAGATTACTATTTTCGGAAAAACTAATCTTGTGCCACGACTTTCATCATGGTATGGGGATTCTGGCGTAGAGTATACCTATTCTGGAATATTGCATAAACCAGAACCTTGGTCAGAAAAACTGATGGAGATTAAGAATGAAATAGAAACCGAACTCCTACAATCATTCAATAGTTTATTGGCCAACCTCTATCGCGATGGCAACGACCGTGTAGGCTGGCATGCCGACGATGAAAAATCATTAGGACGTAATCCTCTCATAGCTTCGTTAAGTTTAGGGGCAACACGACGTTTCGATTTAAAGCATCAGCACGACAAAGAAAAACGCCTGCAACTCCATCTAAATCACGGAAATCTTTTGGTAATGAAAGGTGCATTGCAACATCATTGGCATCACCAGATACCAGTTCAGAAGAAAATAACAGATCCCCGAATCAACCTTACTTTTCGGCAAACAGGCAAGAATGGTTAATGATCGATAGACGGATTAGTTTTCGGTTAATTTTATAGTATTCAAAAGGCTTCGATATTTCCATAGCTTCAAAATCTAGTTTTTGGTAGATAGGTTCACCCATTATAAATGCGCATCCAGAGCATAGCGATTTTCTGACACCAAAAAGTATGTTTAGGCCAGTCAGAATTCGAAACTAAGATGACCTTGTTGTTTTGTTGCTGTTTATAGACTATTGGCTTCTCTCGCAAGAGTCAAGAACTCAAATAAGTCATCTACTATCTGTTGGTCTATTTTTTAATAAAATGATACTTTGTGAAGTATTGCATTGAAATGTAATTATTTCATGTTGATAATGATGCAAATGATCATGGGCAAGAGGCCAATTGCTTTTTTATAGAGAATGGTTTTAGTGATAAGTTGAGCCAGCCAAAGTGTTCAGCAATTACAGCGAAAATTAGTTGCCCAGTTAGACCAAAGGATATCACGATAGAAACTCCAAGTCTAGGGATTGTGTAGTAATATAATCCAATTCCTTTGTCAGTCAGTCTGTTTTAAGTGAACGCTAGTGATTTGCTTTCTTTGTTTTATAGTAAAAAGAGGGTAGGTAAAATGTATTAATGTTTAAAATAAGTGTATTTAAACTTTAAAACTAATATATAGGCTGATATGTGAATTAAAATTAATCAATATTTTCTTGTATATCAGAAACTCGATATGTACATTTGTCCCACTTCAAACACCTTTCAGGGATTTTATTTTCGACTTTTTCTCACTTGACCAGTTTGCTCTTAACTGACAGCATGAAGCTGTGCTTTTAAGTCAATATAGGAAAAACTTCTGTTTATCATTACTTTATACATCATTTATAAACCATATCAGATGTTCCTTTTCTGACAGGATGGTAAATACTATCGTGCGGTTCAGACTTAATTATTAAGCAATAAATAAGAAACTATATCATAATTTTTAACTATTGAATGAAAATGTTCTATAAAACAATGCTGTTTCGATTCAACTGTATCACAGACTTATTTCTCAAGAAATTTGTGATATTAGTTCCTCTTTTTCTATTTGCAGTGTGTACTTTGGCGCAGACTGAAGAAAACGATTACCGAGAAAAGTTTGCACTTCCCAGTCCCAATGCGGCAAACCTAGGAAGCTTTGGAAATATCCCTGTTAATTTATACACTGGAGCCGTTGGTATCGATATCCCTTTGTGCGAACTGAAGGGACGGCAGCTTTCCATGCCGGTATCGGTATCTTGTAAAACATCAGGTATCCGCCTGACTGAAAGACCATCACGCATTGGCATGGGGTGGACACTCCATGCAGGTGGAGCTGTGAGTCGAGTTGTAAGGGGGATACCAGACGAACTGGAAACCTATGATGCAAACCAAAACAATTATACGGGAGGATGTCAGATTAAATTAAAGAACAGGGGGGTAAACCTGTTTTCTACAATTTTTGATATTACAAAGAAAGTAAACAATATTGAGAATGATATACTCAATTTCGAAAAAAGGGACAACCCTACAAGACAGGCGCTGTCTTCAGTCCGCTATGGTTGGTTGGACAAAGGGTGGGACGATTACCACTTCACCGTTGGAGGTAAGTCAGGGTCTATTGTCTGGGACGACAGAGGGAAGCCACATTTCATGGAAAAATGCGGGCTGAAGATCCTTAAAGACCCTTTCAACAACAATACGGACTCCTCTTGGGTATTTCTTGACCAGAGCGGGATTGAATATACCTTCAAACAGAAAGAACATGCCGTGGCCCATCTCTCAGCATTCGGAAAGGAATTCGACTCCACACCTTGGGGGAGGCAGGTACGCCAGTGCGGGGATCATTTTCCCCACGATGCAATCCCACTGAATGAATATGGCTACATAAGTGCATGGTACCTCACAATGGTCAGCATGCCATCCGAGATCGGGGGAGAGACCATAACGCTAAAATATAATGAGGCAGAGCGGCCGTACTCAGATTACTCCATAAGCCAGAACCTGTTGTGGGGCGATGAGAACCAGGATTTCTATGTCAAGAAAAAAAATAAGAATTTTGCCAAATATTTTCCGGACGAAAACAAGAATTCGAAACTTTTCACCGACCGGTTCGTAACCACAGGGCGCAATGTATTTTTGGAATCAATAGAAAACAACAGGGGAGATATGGTCGTGTTTCAGGATTCCATGATATACGAACTGACTCCCCCATACCACCATTCTGCAAAAACAAGATTCTTCGACCGTGTCCTGAAACATATTACAATGTACGACAGGAACGAAAATGAAGTAAGAAAATTTACCTTTCATTACAAAGAGGGGCAGAAAGGGGATAAAAAGAACAAAAAAATGTTTTTGCATAGGATTTTTCAGTCCGGAAAATACTTTTCTTCCGAGCCAGAAACGGTTCCCCCCTATACCTTCCGTTACTACGATGACAAGGGCAAGATTACCGATAACCCACAGCTACAACCAAGCTGGCCATATCCCTTCGCGCAAGATTATTGGGGCTATTACAATGGGAATTACAATAATAAATCGCTTATTCCCACTCTGGAATACCTGAAGGTTTTTCTTACCAATGACAGGGAGATCAACCTAAAGAATAAAGTGGCAGATGATAAACTACCAGACTTTAACAATTTTGCTAACAGACACCCTAACTCAACCGCCATGAAGCTAGGTACAATTGCAGAAATCACATATCCTACTGGTGGCAAGACAGTGTTCGAATATGAGCCACACAAGGCAACGATGATCCCCATTACGAAAAGTTATATCACAGGAACTGAAAAGGTTGAGATGATTGTGGGAGGGTTGCGGATCAGAAGGATATGGGACTATGACAAGGTCTCGCATGCTGTGGTCAATGAGCGGACATTCCATTATGAAAACGCAATTCTGACTTCAAGACCCAATTTTTACCACGAAGACGAACAGGAGTATGTTATCAGAAGAGAAGGGAACTCAATTATAAATAATGGAAAAATGAGCAAACGGCATATCTCTTCCAATAGCATAAGTCTTCTTCCAAAACACCTGCCCAACCATATAGTATACGGAAAGGTCACAGAGCGTTTCTCTAACGGTTCCAGCCTTGTGTACCACTATGATGTACAATATATGTCCGCTCCCAACCCCCAACCTTTTCCGCCTTTCCAACCACCTGCCCTTTCCAAACACGAGGCGGAAAACGGCAAACTAATTAAACTGGTCAGTAAAGACCTGAACGGCAAAACAGTAGAGGAAAAAGTATACTCATACAAAACAAAACGTTTCGACCAAATGGCTCAGAGGCTTGCCATTATGCCAAAACTGATCCCCAATTTTTACGGAGGAGAATCTGACCTGTGCCCAGCTACGCTTCTGTGTACGCCCGAATACCACCTTCGTGTTTACGCAAGCGATTATGCAAGTTGGGTAGTACAGGACAATCAAAAGACTATCTCTTTTCGTAATGGCAAAAAGGTAAAAGAAGAAGAGAGCTACGAATACAACAAAAATATTTTCACCGATTATACCGTGCTGAAAAAGAAAAGTAGTATCGACAGCGAAGGGAACAGTCACGAATGGCGTTACTCTTATTCCTGCGATAAAGACCTACAGGTAAGAACACCTTCCAGTGTACTGGACAATATGAACGCACACAACTATATCAAACCCCTTATAAAAGAGCATTACGTAAACGATGTATTGGTGGACAGGCAGGAAACTGTTTATAAGGGACTTGGTGAATTCAGCCAGTTCATACCAGCTGAGATTTACAAATGGAACTCTCAGAAAAACATTGATGAATTGGTCATGCAGATCACCAATATGGACGATACGGATACAGATGTTTTTTCGGGGAACGGAATATTAACAGGCTATACCGACCGCAACGGCGTACCGCACAGTTTCATACTCCACAAAGGTTACGACAGGGTCGCAGAAGTGATCGGCCTGTCAAAAGATCAGCTGGACAAAGACTATTACTCCATTGTTAAGGGTATCCGCACGCATAAATTCTCTGAGAGCCCAGACCTTTCAAAAGTAAAGGCCGATGTGGCATATCTGAAAAGTACACTTAAACCGTTGATCGACCATACAAAGTATCAGGTAAAATTCAAAACCATGGCCCCACAGATCGGCCTAACCTCTGAAACGGACACAAATGGCCGTTCCGTTTACTATACCTACGATGCCCTGGGACGCCTTAAAGCCATTGTGGATAATGAAGGTAACATGGTTAAGGATTTCGAATACCACTACAAAGGCCAATAAAAAATACAATTTAGAACGGGAAACTGGATATATCATCCCTGTTTATAAAGCAGACCAGAATTGAGAAGTCCATTCGCCCCTTTAAGATATAAATTCATGAAAACACATAATTATAAAAAAGTATTCCTATTAGCAACGGGTATACTCTTTCTTTGTACAACCTTCGGTCAGATCAGTCCAGATGGATCTGGTGGTCCCTATGCAGAAGTCCTAGATGTCCTGCCAACATCTTATACATTTTCCTATTCAGGAGGAAGTACGGAATTCAATGTAAGAATAGCGGGAAGCGCGTATAATGATTATTGGACAGTAACAGATTTCTTTTGGCTAAGTATTGAAAATAAAAATCATAAGGGTTTTACGTTAAGGGCAAAACCAAACACTACTACAGATCCTCGAAGCACAACAATCAGAGTTGGGGACATGTATATTCCAATCAAACAGAAAGCAAGTCCACCAGATATGCCTTCATTGATAAAGGGGCCATCTTCTGGCTGCTCTGGGGAAAATTTAACGTATAGTGTCAGTAATCCTGAACCTGACAGAGAATACAAATGGGAAATTGAAGGAGATGCCTATTTTGCCTCAGGTAAAAGTACTGGTACAACAGTAACGGTAAACTTAGTCGGTAAGACTTATTTGAAACCTCAGACAATGATATTAAAGGTTAAAGCCCACAAAAATGGAATGTCAAGTCAAGCCCGCACCAAGACAATAACATTGAGAAGTTTTCCAGCTGCCAGCATAAATGGACCAACCAACATAAGTCCAGCAGATGATCCAGTGGAATACAGGGCACTTGTTCAGGACGGAGTGACATATAAATGGTCGGCCGACGGTTTTGATATTTTCCCACCTGATGATTATGATGGAGGATACGGCGGTATGTTCGAACAAAGTTCTGTACAAATATGGGCTGACGAAATTGGACAAGGAACCCTAAGGCTCAGGGTTAAAAATGTGTGTGGAACCAACTCGACCTCAAAAAAAATAACAGTTGGCCATATGACCCAACTCTCAGATGAGAATTATATCTTCACACGAGAAGCCCGTATACCTGCAAAAGATATCGACGACTTGAAATATGCACAGATAACCCAAAACGTGCAGTATCTGGACGGCCTTGGACGACCAATGCAGAAAATTGCAATCGGTCAGAGCCCAGGTCAACGGGATATGGTTACCCCAATAACCTATGATGCCCTTGGAAGAAGGGCAAAAGAATACATGACCTATCCGATATATAAGGCAGATGGACAGTTTCAGAAAAATGCAGTGAAAGATCAGGAGGAAAACCTAGGTGGGATTTTTTCCAAGGAAACAGGAGGACGTTTTTATACGGAAAATTATTTCGACGGCTCACCCCTCAACCAAATAGTAGAAGTAGCACAGCCCGGAGACTCATGGTCAAAAGAAAGCGGCCATACTATAAAAACGGCAAGGGGTAGCAACACAGATGGGGAAGTACGGATATGGAGGATCGGACACAACGAACAGTTACAGGTAGGACAGGAAGGGCATTACAGAGAAGGCGAACTCTACCTTACCGTTATAAAAGATGAGAATTGGAAAAGTTCTACCCCACAACTTCACACTGTACGCGAATACCGCAACAAATCTGGCCAAGTTGTACTGAAACGTACCTACACAAAAGATGATACTCTTTCTACTTATTTCGTTTACGACAGATCTGGCCTACTGCGTTACGTAATCCCGCCCAAGGCCAATGGCGATGCTGGTGACCTGAGCCAGGAAACCATAAAAATGCTGTGCTACGAATATAAATACGACGGCCGCAAGCGTATGATTTACAAAAAACTACCAGGTGCAGAGCCGGTACTGATGGTATACGACAAATGGGATCGGCTGGTACTGACGCAGGACGGGAACCAGCGTCGGAACTCGAAATGGACAAACCTAGAGTACGACCATCTGAACCGTCAGATCAGGACATATGAGCTGAAAATATCTGATTTTTACGAAAAGCTACGGGATGATTTCATGTCGTCAGACGATCGCAATAAAAGACCGAAAGGCTATGGGAGTACCCTCACCATTACTTATTACGACAATTACGATTTCATAGAAAAGTATTCAAATCGCAAGCTTAATTACAGCGCTGCCGATCTGCCCAAAAGCCAACCATTCAAAGGATCACATAACACCAATGTGAAAGGACAGGTAACGGGACATTATGTACTTATAGATGAAGATGCCTCAGCTGGGTTTTATTCGGCCATATTTTACGATGAAAAGTACCGTGTGATACAGACCACAGCTGAAAACATAGAGGGAAACAGCAGAGAAAGTACTGCTTATGATTTTGCGGGAAAGCCCCTATGTACTGTACTCGAACAGAGTAATAATATTAATAAGCCGAAAGTCTTTATCACCAAAACCATGACATATGACCACGCAGGACGCCTTAAAACCATAAAAATGCACAAAGGCAGCACCCCAGAGAACCCAACACAGCTTCTAGTAAGCAACACCTATGACAAACTTGGGCGACTGGAAAAAAAGGAACTGCACGGAGGAGTGCAGGAAATTGCTTATGAGTATAATGTCCGCGGCTGGCTGACCCATATCAACAATCCCAGATGGGGCACCTCTGATAAAAAGCTCTTCAACATGGAACTGATGTACACCAGTGGCATGTCCGAATTAAATGCCGCCCCTCAATACAACGGCAACATAGCCGCCATGAAATGGGGTGTACATTTAGCCGAGAATAACGGAAAACGAGCCTATGGTTTTAAATATGACGCCCTGAACCGACTTACCGCCGCGCGGTATGGGGAAGGAAAAAACTACTCCTTGAAAGGGGGGCACGACATGGGGGCAAAATACGACATAAACGGGAACATCTTCAAACTGTACAGGGTCGGCAAAGACGAGACAGACTGGGACACAATAGATGACCTTGTATACCGCTACAATGGGAACCAGCTGAAGTCGGTTGTCGATTGGGGGCTGTATGACCGGTACGGTTATATCGACGGCGCCAATAATCCCGCTAACTCCGGGGGCTATCAGGCTTTCAAGGATAAAGTTGATGACCTACAGGAATATGCCTACGACCCCAATGGGAATATGACCCGCGACGACAACAAGGGCATCACAAAAGTGGAATACAATCACCTTAACCTACCAACAAAAATCAATATTGCAGGAAAAGGACGGATTGAGTATTTTTATGACGGAGCTGGGGCAAAATTTGAAAAATCAGTTTATAACAGCGACGGAAGCTGGAACCGTGGAGCCAGCCGTTTTTATGTAGGGGATTTCGTATACGATGGGTACGATAAACTGGTCCAGATCTTTCACGAAGAAGGCTACATAGATGGCCAAGGAAGCTGGCACTATTTCCTGAAAGACCATCTTGGAAATGTCCGTGTTGATTTTGTGGCAGAAGGCGGTAAGGCCATTAATGTTCAGGATTACCATTATTTTCCTTTTGGCATGGCTTTCCCTGATCTGGAGCAGTCCGTGTCGGACAATCAGTTTAAATATAATGGTAAGGAGCTTCAGGAGGATCATGAGTTGAACTGGTATGATTATGGGGCACGGTTTTATGACCCCGCTTTGGGGCGTTTTCATACTCAGGACAGGTTTGCCACAAAGTATTACGGTCTTACTCCTTATAACTATACTGCTGGCAATCCGATCAGGTTTATTGATGTCAATGGAGATTCCATACAGTTTGCAAATAACCAGCGATTCTGGTTCAAAGTTAAGGCTGTTGTCCATGTTGCCGTCAATTCATTACTCTCATCAACTTACCGTAAAAGCATCAAAACCCTGATGGACTCCCCCAATGTTTTCAAGATTGCAGAAACAAATGGAAAACCAAAGTTCAGATCAAACAGTTTAGCCTGGAGGGAAGGAAACAAACCAGACCCATCCGCTTTTGAGGTATTTAAAGGTGGTGAATTTACTACTGATCATGAAGCTTTGGATAAAGCTTGGGGAAATTACAATACGGAAGTGAAAAATCACGAAAATGAAAAGAACGGTGTTGGTGATGGCGGTACTCTATATTTAAACTTATCTGGGAAATACAAATCTTACCTCAAATCTTTAGCAAACCATAACGGTTATGAGACAACTTTGGGAGTAAATTCAGGTCATGAGCTTTCCCATGCACTTGATGCAAACTATGGGATTAAAAGAGTTGGTGATACTAATAGAAATGGGGTGCAGGATTTTGAAGACGATGCTGTACAGTTTGAAAGGATTATTACTTTTGATATAAACAGGCGTAATGTACTGAAAAGGCTTACTCCTAGACCGAAGTATAACCTGAAAAGACTTGATGAACAATGAGAACTGTCCAATATATTTTTTGCTTGGTTGTACTGTTAAACCAAGCCATTTCTGCGCAGGAAAAAGTGTTTTTTCAGATGGGAGAGTATTCAGGTCAGGAAAAAGTCAACAAAACACTGTATTTTGAAAACCCCTGCATCAGCGATACACTTATTTGTGAACTTACCCTTCAATGCAGCGGGAAAAGAAAGTTCCAGATAACAAAAAAGGAGAGTACTTCCTATTTTGCCGACGTCCAAGCTACAATGGAGACGGGGGCTGTTGTTAGCAGGGAAAAAAGCCGGACGGTCAAGATACTTTGCATCCCTCAAAAGAAGGGGGAGTTTTTAGGTGCATTTAATTTCTTTTCAATAGATAAAGATGGCCAATCTCAGAAATTCACTTTTTACCTGAAAGGTGTCAGCCTGATCATTAAGGACAAACACAGAATGGGTGCAGCCCCTTTAATTCTGGACAGAAGCAGGAATTGCTGTGAGAAACAGAAAATTTTAGTTTCAACCCACCAGCACCCTTCTGTTAAAGTTGATGATGGAAAGAACGTACTTATCAGCAAATTTGTCGAATCGGAAGATTTGATCATTGATGTCAGCTGGTTGGCAAAAGGAAAGTATAACATTACCTGCAATGAAAATGTATTTTGGAAAGGAATTCTATTAGTCCAATGATTTGTATATTCTAAATGAAAAAGCAGGGTATTTGCCCTGCTTTTTATATAATATTGAACTGGTACGATTACGGGGCGCGCTTCTATGACCCCGCTTTGGGGCGTTTCCATACTCAGGATAGGTTTGCAGAAAAATATTACGGGCTTTCACCTTACAATTATATCGCTGGAAATCCTATTAAGTATACTGATATCAACGGAGACAGTATTATTATTAGATACAAGAAAGAAAAGATTATGTACCATAAGGGAAAGTTAACATGGGCAGGAGGAGACAGGCATGGTGAAGCATATGATGGCAAAGGTTTGAAAATAAAGAAAGATGGAACGACAAAACTAAGAGGATTCTTAAGGAAAGCTGTCGGTGCTTTAGATGCTATACGGAATGGAGGAGAATCTGGGGCAAAATTGATATCTAACCTTGAAAACAGTAACCATTTTATATTTATAGGAAAAGGGAAGAACCTTGCAGCGGTGATGAATGTGACATGGAGCCCCGGCAAGAAGCAATCAGGTTTGGATGTAAATGGAAAAACAAAACGTCCGAGTTTTATCGGGCTAGCTCACGAATTGGCTCATGCCTGGGACTGGGCTGAAGATGGAAAAGTTGACATGGCAACTTGGTATAAATCTGGTGGCAAAAGTATACCCAAAGCAGAACAATATGCTACTTTTATAGAGAATAAAATCAGGTATGAAAATGGGATACCTCTCAGAAAATATTATGGTAAGTCTATAGATTATAGTACCAATAAAACTGACGGCACAGGAAAAATTTTGAAAAATATTAATGGTGCTTATGGGCCGAAAAATATTTATGGGAATCATAATTTTGTTCGGAGTGAATTCTTTAAAGGCTTATAATCATGTCATTAAAATCCACATTATTATTGACCGTGTTTTTCTTTTTTTCTCATCTAGTTGGGTATACCCAAGCTATACAGAAGCTGAAAGATAAACCTGTCGTTTTTTTTCAAAATCTTATCCTTTTCCAATAGAATACAAGGATGATATTAGACAGATTAACTTATCTAAGAAAGATGTCTTTGAACTTGATGAACTGGTTAAATCGAGATTTAACCAGTTAATCTCTTGGAATATCAATTTCGATAAAACAGTAAGACAATACCTTGCATTTAAGGATAAAGAAGGAAAAAAAGTATTCGTCCAAATTATCAAACTGAACACCAAGAAGAAGAGAAAACAATTTAAGAGATATGAAATCGAATTTTTGCTTGGCTTTGGAGAGCTCTATGAAAAAAACACATGTTTGCTCTTAGTTGATATTGAAGAAAAAACAGTAGAAAGATATTAACTTGATACATGAAAAAGCAGTTGGGCAAAGACTACGCTTTCCGAAATATGTTTTACAAAAAAGCAGGGTGTATGCCCTGCTTTTTATGTGATATTGAACTGGAATCTTTCACAAAGAGGGCTACATAGATGGCCAGGGACGCTGGCACTACTTTCTGAAAGACCATCTTGGAAATGTCCGTATCGATTTTGTGGCAGAAGGCGGTAAGGCCATTAACGTTCAGGATTACCATTATTTTCCTTTTGGCATGGCTTTCCCTGATCTGGAACAGTCTGTGTCGGACAATCAGTTTAAATATAATGGTAAGGAGCTTCAGGAGGATCATGAGTTGAACTGGTATGATTATGGGGCGCGCTTTTACGATCCTGCCTTGGGGAGGTGGCATGTTTCAGACCCAAAATCTGAAAAATATCTAAATATTACACCATATGCGTATTGTGGCAATAACCCAATATTGTTCATAGACCCCAACGGAATGGAAATAAAAGGAGATACAGCAGCTGTCAGAAAACTAGAAAACCAAGCCATAACAAATATAGCGAAAGAAGATGCCGATATCACAAGATGGAGGGCAAAACTCAAGAAAGGGCAAGACGAGGGAAAAGTACCAAGCGCCTGGACGCAAAGATAGCCAAAGCTGAATATAGAAAGGCGGGATATCAAAGTACTGTTAACGAAATCGGAGTTCTACGTAGTTCAGATGTAATTTATAATGTAAATACAAATTACACGTCGAACACAAGTGGTGGTGAAGCAAGATATGCTGGGACAAATAGTGAAGGTAGAATAATAATTGATGTCAATGTTTCCCAAACTTACTTAGCTGCAGGTGGGTTAGCTCACGAGTTAGTTCATGCCTATCAGTTTGAAACAGGGCAAATTGATTTTCAATCAACAGGAGGACCTGGACTATTATATGACCTTACCGATGAAATTGTTGCATTTGGCCGTCAATTAATGTTTACTGGTAACAGTGATATGTATAAAGTTAGTGGTGATTGGGTAAGAAAACGCACTAATCAATCTGGGACAAAACTTTATGATGAGTTACCCAACGGACCACTAAATGTCAATTCTACTCATTATCAGATAGAATATCAACATTTTGGCAAATTAGATTTATCAAAAAATCTTCCATATAGAAACTTAAATGTAGGTTATACTCCAATCTATAGATAATGTATGAAAATTCGTATATGAAACTAATTTCTGATAAAAATACTAATATTAAGTCAATGAAAACAATTGCTTGTCTAATATTATCTAGTTTGTTAACAAGCTGCCTTCTTATTAAGCCTTCTCCCTTAGAAATCAGAAATTCTAAATATGTTTGTGATATGGGGGGAATGGTAGGGATTACAACAATTCATTTTAAAGACAGTACTTTCATTTATACAGAAAGAAATGGACTTTTTCAAGGAAAAGGGAGGTGGTTATTAACTCGTGATGAAAAGACATTGATTTTAGACGGTACTTCAAAAATACCTGATAGTGATTTTACTTCTGAGAAAAGAATCTATTTTCAATTGAATAGGAAACGAAATGGGAAATTAGTCGGAAATGGGTATGTTTTTGAGAAAGTTTCCCCCGTTGATCGAAGCAAATAGATCATAGTATGACCGCTAAACATCAGATCGTGGTTACACTTCCCGAAATATGTTTCACAAAGAAGCAGGGCACATGCCCTGCTTTTTATGTAATATTGAACTGGTATCTTTCACGAAGAGGGTTACATAGATGGCCAAGGAAGCTGGCACTATTTCCTGAAGGACCATCTTGGAAATGTCCGTATCGATTTTGTAGCAGAAGGCGGTAAGGCCATTAACGTCCAGGATTACCATTATTTTCCTTTTGGCATGGCTTTCCCTGATCTGGAACAGTCTGTGTCGGACAATCAGTTTAAATATAATGGTAAGGAGCTTCAGGAGGATCATGAGTTGAACTGGTATGATTACGGGGCACGGTTTTACGATCCTGCTTTGGGGCGTTTTAATACTCAGGATAGGTTTGCCGAAAAGTATCATGGACTTTCGCCTTATCACTACACAGCTGGTAATCCTATGAAATTTATCGATGTTAATGGGGATTCTTTAAGGTTTGCTGACAATCAACGGTTCTGGTTTAAAGCTAGAATAATCACTCATTTAGCTGTTGGTTTTATTTTTTCAGGAAAAGCCAGACAAAATATTTTGTTCCTTCTTAATGACAAGGAAACAGTTCATGAAATTACTGAAAGGAGAAGTGAATTTGTAGATGGAGATCCAGCTTTTGGAAGTGGAAGTCAAAGTGAACCGGAATCAATAGCTAAATGGAGAGCTGGCTCTCCAGAGTCTGTAGAACAAGTTATTGATCATTCAACTTTGGAAATTAAAAATCAAGATGAAATAGATGCATATCTGGAAAGAAGAGAAAAACACCGTAAAAATTTCCCCAAAGTACCATTTGATGGGACAGGTGATAACACTACAATTTATCTGGATATAACGCCGCAGTATTCAAAATGGATTCGTAATTACGGCAAAAAAATAGGAGCCAGTATGTCTCCATTACTTACAACCATGCATGAAATTGATCATTCCTACCGAACAGCACAAGGAAAAAGCATCAGAAATCTAAGTGCAGAAGAAAACATGGCTATAAGCATGACCAATATCATGAGAAGAGATTTCAATCGTTTTAGAATATTTCGGCGCAAGTTAAAAATGAGAACAATATACTAAAATGAAAAAAGCAGTTCTATTAAAAAGCATGTTGATTCTGTCCTTATTTTGTTTTGGTCAAGAGAAAATCAGGGGCTATAGAATAAACCCTGATTTTCCGGAGAGGAACAATCTTCATAAAGTATTGTTATTACCAGAACTCTGTAAAGGAGACACATTTGAACTTGTTTTTGATTTTAGGATAGGAAAAAGAGAAAAGTTTTACTTTAATATTCTGAAGTCAGACAACGAGATTACTATACTTGACCAAAAGAGAGGTAAAATCACGGAGCAATCATTTTTAATCGATAGAGAATCCAAATTAAAACTGTTGTTTATTCCTCAATATGACAGGTTAAGGGATTTTCGGTATATCTTTGAAATAAATGGTACACAGTATAGAGTAGATTTTAAAACCTATATGTTTAATATTGATTTAAATAAAATGGAGCAGGATACAATTTTTATTGTTCCTTACGAAACCTGTTTTCCAAATTCCAAGCAAGAACTAGCCTTATTCCCTAATGAGAGTGATGTTGTCAAAATCAAAATTATTGATAAAAGCGGCTCTTGTAAATTTGATACTGTTTATTCAAGGTTTGAGCCTGCTCAAATCGACTTTAGTAAATTTCCTACAGGAGAATACCGTCTATTTTTCAGAAGTGAACTAAGGGATATCAAACGTAACTTACAAATATTAAGATAATATCAGTTCCCGTTGTAAATAGGTTGCTTCAAAGTAGTCTATTACAGGCTACATAGATAATTCAGTAAAGGAGCAGGGTGTCCACCCTGCTCTTTTTATGGCGTTTATATAGTGGGAATGTCCCTGTGTTTCAATAACCTGATCATGAAATAATTTGTAAAAGTAGCATACAGTATAAACAGAAAAAATGAACGTTTATCACAAAGTAATTAAGTCGAATTTCTCTTGGAGAGTAAACAAGAAATAAAAGGAGTAGGATTATATACTCTACCCGACTGTTTTTAAATTATTGCATATTCTCGTGACGGCTAGTTCAATAGCCATTTTAACAGGTTCAGTTATTTTACGTTTGAAGAACTCCCTCATTAAGTTCAACCCTCTTCTGAACACGCTATACTGAGGATAACCGTGCTTTTTTCTTTTGACAGGGTTCTTTTTCCCGTCCTGAATACCTGTTGCCCAGCACAAAGTATAGGCTATCGACACTACGGCAAAAAGCTTTCGGTATTTTTTCAGGTCCTGCAGGCAGGAGTCTTCCATATTAAAACCTCTTGCCTTCAAGGCCTGAAAGAATACTTCTATCGGCCATCGGCGTTTATAGGACCCCGTCAGTTCACCGCAAGGTACTGTCCCGATCAAAAACAACAGTTCGCCGTCCTTACCATAAGTCAGGGACAGGTTAACAATTACGTTATCAACAATCACATTTTCGGCATAAAAAGTTTTCCTGTCCCCCAGTAGTTCCTCTGCACTGGCAACCGTTCCCTCTGCCAGTGTTATCTTATGGTTTTTCGGCACTCTTACACAGAAGTTTATCCCTTTCTTTCTTAACCATGAAAGCCATTTGTTGCCAACGAATTCACGGTCCATCACCAGCATGCTGATCCTATCGGGCCCGACAATCCCAATGATGGATTTCAACAGCCCTATTCGGTCGTCCGCATTACTGTTGCCGCTATTATTGTCAAGCATTTCAAAATAAATGGGCACTGCCATTTTTCCGATACTCACAACCGCGCACAGGATATTTACCCGTGTCCTGCCGAAGTCCCATTCCGTCCTGTCTATACTGATCAGTAGGCGGTCATGGTGCACAAAGCCCATCAGAAAGACACCTAACATTAGATAATCAAAATTGACCTTCTCAAAAAAATCCTGTATCCGCCTTTCTATCGATTCTACCTTGGCACCGCTTTCTATTTTGTCCGCTATCTGTGAAAAAACTACAGAGCGGCTCTTGATAATCCCTGCTGTCAGTTCACATATAAACTCCTGCCTCTTTTTGTGCTTTACTATCCCTAGGTTACGAATTAATTCATATATATTTGTTTGTGGACATTGCTCCATGCTGAAAAGTTGTTTTTTTGGTGTAGGAACCACAAAATTCAACTTTTCTTTTTACCTCTCGAAATCAGAATTCATAAACAGTCGGGTAGAGTAAGGATTATATTGATGTTTATGTAAAACAATTAAAATTTGCAACTTAATAAAACATGGAAAAGCTTGTTCATATTTTATTATTCTTTCTTCTTCTTATTTCGTGTGGAAACAATTGTGATTCAGGTCCTCGGTTTGTCAAAAAATTCGGCTACCCGCATAACCTTGGACACTCCTGATAACTAAGAAGCTCTCCTGTTTTTTCTAGGAATTGGTATTTCCTTGTAGTTTTTAATTATATAATCGAATAATGGTTCGAACTTGACTTGATTCCGAGTCAATCGCTCTGCGGGAGTGGTTCCGTCTTCCGCTCTGGTGTCAAAATTATGAATTACCGTTAAGACCTTGAGCCTTGAGCTTCCAATCCCTCGTCGGTTGTGGTTGATTCTGGACAGTTGTCCGTTTCTACCCTCGACTTGCGAAGAGGCTCGCTGAAACTTACTACATATGTATTGAGCACGTTCTTCCAGTTCTCTTTTTATCAAAGGGGTTATCTCGACCTTGAGCAGCGTGCTCCGCTTTTTGACTTTTTCCAGTTCGACTTTGAGTCTTTCTTTAGTCGGTGCGTGTTTAGTACGCTTGATAGCCTGCTGCCAATAAACTCTGGGAAGGAGATAGCCAAGAAACCAACGTTCTTCTTTGGGTGAAAGCCCCAAGGACTTGACTGAATCCGCTTTGATTCCATTCCATATGTCAATTACCGAGACCAGATCCTCGACCTGCTTGCAAACCTTTTCGTAAAGCCCGTAATTGTCTCTTATGGAACATTGGCCGATCACTTGTCCGACCTTTCCCGGTTCATCCTCCACGGCCAGTCGTACCCGGGAAGAGCAATTCTCCTGAACGCCATCATAAAATGGGTGCAGCACATGACTTACGTTGCCCATACACTCGGCATAAAGATCGGTGTGGAACTGGCTCTCGGCATGGGCGCAAAGTTGCCTGTCGATATAGGCTGCCTCGGCATTTTCTGCAAACTCCATATTGCTATGCTTTCTTAGTCGGCTCGCCAAGGCAAGGCACAACAGCTTGTTGAGGCAATATTTGAAATGGAAACAATCTGCCACGCTAGGGACCGAAAATAATGTGGTCGCCAACGAGACCAGGGCCTTAGCCCTATCACTTACGAAATACGATATTTTGGCGGTGGGTAGAAAGGCTAAGACTTTTTTTTATATGCTTTTCCCATGTCGCTGCATCCCTTTGTTCACTTTCTTCTTCTGCGAATATGTAACCGCTGGAGAGTTCTTGGCATACCAACAACATCTGGTCGAACCATGTCTCGTCAACGCCCAGTATTAGCTCTAGTTGTTCGGACTTTTCACGTATCAGCCCCTCGGCTGTCGACTTATAATCCAATATCAAGCTTTCCACTTGTTTGATGATCATTAAGATAGTCCTTTCGGAAAGCCCCATGTAAGGATCCAATTGCATCAAGGACAAAAAATTTTTGATCTTCTTGGCTCCCTCTCCTCCACGAACCGCAAAAATATAGACACTCCTGATTACCATACGCACAGTATGGTTCCGGCCTTCTTCAGACTCCCAAAATTCAGTCCCGACTTCGTCCGTTCTCTCCTTTGCCCTTTGCCGGTGGTAATGGATAGTACTTTTCGGTATTCCGGTATTCGCGGAGGCCTTTCTTGCGCTCAAGCCTTGTTGGGTAAATATTGTTTTTATTTTGGAAAAAAGTGACATCTAGCGGCTTTTCAACAATAACTGAATTCGGACTTCATGTCCTGATCTTTGCTAAGGTGAAATTAGCATTTTTGTCCAAACTTATGCGGGTAGCCAAAAATTCAAACGTTCCATAGAGTTAGTTGGAACATCAGAAACAAATCCATCAGAAGGAGCACTGGTAATTGATATTCAAAATGCGTTTTTTTTTCTTTCTGCCGTTACAGGATGGGAACCAGAGCATTTTGATCTGGAACATGGTTGTTATTATTTAAATGGCGATTTTAAGAAAGACAAACAGATTTGGGAAATGTGGTTTCAGCAACACAAATGCGGTTATACATTGGAAGTTGCAGATAGCCTTATGCGGAATTCAACTTACTTTGGATCAGATTAGTGAAAGGACTTCACCTCCGCTGTGAGTTGAGAATAAACTATAGCATGGCCGCTGAGCATCAGGTCGTGGTTACATTTCCCGAAATATGCTTTACAAAAAAGCAGGGTGTTTGCCCTGCTTTTTATATTAATATTGAACTGGTACGATTATGGGGCGCGGTTTTATGATGCGGCTTTGGGGCGTTTCATTTGTTTAGATCCAATTTCGGAAAAATTCCCTCATGTTTCAACTTATAATTATGCCGAAAATGAACCTGTTGGTAGTATTGATTTATGGGGATTACAACGTTTGAAGGTTACCTCAAAGCGACCTGTTAAAAATGGCTCTTTCGTAAACTGAGTGGGTTTGGCTTTTCTCAAAATTAATAAAAAGCCGAACTTAGAGGTGTAAAATCAAGAAATCAAATAAAAATGTACAAAGAACTTTTCGCCGCGGCCTTACATATAGAATCACCGTTTTATGTAGAAAGTCTGAACTTCGATGAATCAGCCAAGCGTTTAGATATCCAGATTAATTTCAAACGTGGCACACACTTTCCAGAAGCAGGCAGAGCAGATTCACCGGACAAGTTCCCAGTTCATGATACCGTTGAGAAAACATGGAGACATCTTAACTTTTTTGAACACGAATGTTATCTGACAGCCCGTGTGCCACGAATCAAATTGCCCAATGGGAAAGTACGGCAGGTAAAAATGCCCTGGGAAGGTGTTGCCCCCGGTTTTACCTTATTGTTCGAAGCCTTATTGGTAGGGCTATGTCGAAATATGCCCGTACGCTCTGTGGAAAAACTAACGGGGGTATCCGATGACAAGCTATGGGGCATACTTCATTGCTATGTTGACCAGGCGCTTGAGGGGGGAGATTTTTCAGATGTTGAAGAAGTCGGGATAGACGAGACCTCCCAGCGCAAACACCATGACTACATAAGCCTTTTCGTAGATCTTGCCAACAATAAACTCATTCATGTTGCAAAGGGAAAAGGTTCGGACACCGTTGCCGATTTTGCACAGGAACTGTCCCGGCATAATGCTACCGCCAGACAGATAAAAGAAGTGAGCTGTGACATGTCGCCTGCCTTTATTAAAGGCGTGGGAGACCATCTTCCAGATGCAAATATAACATTCGACAAGTTCCACATTATCAAAATCCTCAACAAGGCAGTGGACACTGTCCGGCAGCAGGAAGTGAAACTGCATGAGATACTTAAAAAAACAAAATACATCCTCCTGAAGAACAAAGAGAACCTGACTGAAAAACAGGAACAAAAACTTGAGCGGATTTCCCTCTCCAAACTCAACCTTAAATCAGTAAGGGCAATGCACATCAGGGACAGTTTTCAGGAAATATATGACGCCCAAAATGCTCAGGAGTTCGAAATACTGTTACGTAAATGGTACTACTGGGCAACACATTCGCGAATTGAACCCATAAAGAAGGCTGCACGGACAATAAAGGAACACTGGGACGGTGTGGTAAGGTGGTTCCGGACCGGGATCAGCAACGGTGTTCTGGAAGGGTTAAATTCTATAATTCAGGCTGCCAAAGCTAAAGCAAGGGGATATAAAACCTTTATAAATTTCAAAGCTGTCGCATTTTTACTCGCGGGTGATCTGGACTTCTCGAAAATCAATAAACATGCTTTTTAATTTTGGAAAAAAGCCAAACCCACTCAGTTTACGAAAGAGCCTTAAAAATGGAACAAGTTATCGTAAAAGTCCAGCTACTTCAGCAAGCCGTGATGCAACAACAGTTATGACAGCATTGCACTACCCATCTGCAGCGGCTCAAATTGGAGCCGTAGAAAGAGGCGGGACGAATATTTCAACTGTAAGCGGGCGTATAGCAAGGCACATGGCAGAGAATGATAATATGTCAGTTGGTATTGGTAGTGAAAGGAATGGGTTCAGACATGCTCTATGGTCAGCAACCATTGCATCAAGGTTTGGTCAACAAGCTGCAACTGATATAACAAATTCTCATGAAGCTATTGGAATGGGACAAAATGCTTCAATAGATTTCTCAATGCCTATGTTACAGGATAGAGAACATGCAGATGAAATTGTTGATTTATTAAACAATGAAATAGGACGAGGAATTGCAGCAGGTATGGGAGAAAATGCTACCACGCTTGATATTGCAAGAGCTGTCCTTGATACTCAACTTGACCAAGGTGTCTACATTACTGTCACATTAGAAAATGGAGAATTAAGTATTCAACGTCAGAAAATAACACAAGAACAATATGATCAGGCACTGCAAATGCTCCAAACACTGGACGACAATGGACTTAACGATAACGATCGTCGTCAACTTGAAGAAGATAACTAAGATATTTACCTTGGGGATATTGTTATCAGTTGGAGTATCTTGCGCAAGATATAAATGTCCTGAAATAGAGAATCAAATAAAGGCATTTAAGCCAAGAGAAGATTCTGTATATACTAAAATATCAAGTCTTGACGTAAATGATTGGGATTCACTATACGTGATCCAAGGGCCTCGTTTTCCTAATGAAGTAAAAGAAATCATAGGTTTCAAACATTATGATAAAGTAATACCAGATGATTCAAAGCTTTATTTGGCAGTTAAAGACGAGAAAGTTATCTATAACTATATTAGTCGCTGTAGAAATATTAGTTTCATTTCTGATAAAGGACTTGGTTACATGAAATTTGGCTCGAATTCAGTTATACTAATTCATAGGAGGACATTGTCTGAACACGATGTAATTGAAGTTAGTTACAAAACAGACATTCAATAAGCTGAAGTGTTCCGATAAAAACGAACATCAAACATGTCAGTTTTTCAGTGCTATATTCGCCGAATGAAAAGTGAATATAGCGCTGAATTCCGAAAACATGTCGTTTCGAATGTAACAACTTCCCAATATGGCTTTAAAGAAGGCAGAACTAACATTCTGCCTTTTTCAATTTCGTGGCGGTTTCTGTGCCAAACGTGAACTATTCCAAAGCTTCCGAATTCTGCGCCTGATGCCGAAAGGCAATAACCTCCACCAACTAAACATCTTCATCAATGCAGTAATATAAATTATAAGGAAACGGCTTAATAATAGCTTTTCTTAAATCCTTATAAACACGCATATACTGAAACGGGTTTCGGGCGATTATTTTCAAGGTATCCCCAATGGATAACATTAACAGCCTGCCCAAACCTTTCTGCTTTAGCTTATACCATCTACGGGCATCAGAAACCTCGTTCCTAACGCTTTCCTTAAAAACAACGGTATAGCCCATTATTCAGCATTTTTGATTTCTTCCCAGTTTAAACGCTTTGAGTTTTCCTTCATTTCTTCTACCGAACGATCCAAAAACTCGAACAGGTTCTCTTCTTCTTGCACATCGTCGTCGATCCGGTTATCGGCCACATATTTGGCGACCAAGAACTCGATAAAATCGACGACCTGTACCTGTTTGTCGTCAGGCAGCAAGGCCGCCCTCTCAAACGCTCTCTGTAAATCTTCCATATCAGCAAGTGTTAAAGGTTATCGGTTCAGGTCTATCTTCCCGTCGAGCAAGTCCTTCATGCGCTTTTTGGTGAGCATGGAGTTGATGATCTTCACCAACGCGTTCTTCCCCCCGCTCCGAGTAGCGAAAAATAGACCATAGCATGGCCGCTAACCGTAGTTTGCAACTACGGTTCACGATATACAAGAAAGCAGGACATAGAAATCCTGCTTTTTTTATGTCCAAAATAGCCAATTTGAGTTCAAAATTATGTCAGGAGCTGTTTCTGAATATCTTTCTGGAACAGGAAAGCTTTGATGAACAATTCAATACACTTCCTGTCCTCCTCGCTTAAAGTCTGAGCCTTAGTGAACATGGCCAAAAGTTCCCCCGCTGAAAGTAATGAATAGACCATATCATAGCTGCTAAGCGTCAGCCTGTGGTTACGCTTTCCGAAATATGTTTTACAAAAAAAGTCCGTTCAGTGCCCGAGCCTCCGTTCCATGTGTAAGTTATGCATGTTATTGATTGTCAGGTTTATGATTGCAAAATTCAGGCTTATAACTTACAGAGCATCTAAGTAAGGAAGCAGAAGAATCAAAAAAATAATTGGGCTTAAGATTAAGAGTAAATATGGGTTGAAAATGAAACCAGAAAATGTTCTGTAAATACCAAAAGACCGATCGTTCAGAAAAGTAAGCATTAGCCGTCGGGAATGGGAAACAAAATCGGAGATAATATCAAAAATCGATAAAATTGCAACACCTAGGCCAACAAAAGCAAACAGGACAAGATTGAGATAAGCCGTCGATTTTTCTTTTTCTGTAATATCCTTTTTATGTCTTAATACTCTTAAATTGAGGTTCAATACATTAATAACGATAGCTCGTAATTCTCCGAAAGGACCTTTGTTAAGATCATCGAAAAAGTTCACTGTTATAGCTGCGATTCCCCCTCCAACAACAGGAATAATTGCAGTTAATGCAGCTATAGGCATTAATGCAGCGATTTTGAGGGGATTGTTTGTAAATGTTTTTTGATTGTCTTCCATATGTCTTTCGAAATGTTTTAAGCGGTCAAGAATTTCCACACGCTTTCTGGCAATCCAGAAGCCCAACATATCGATAAAGAACAAAGAACGAAAAAGTAGGCCAGTGAGTAATAATTGAGGAAGAGCAACTATTGCAGGAATCCACATAAAGGGGCGCAATGCCCAGTGAAACTTGTTCGGATAGCGAAAAAGATTTCTTCCTGCCGAATAGTAAATGTGAGCTATTTTTCTAAAAAGCCCGAAGTTCTCTGGTAAAACAGGTTTTCTCGGAATAGGCTTTCGTACAAACTCCCCTTTTTTCACCACATGTATGGTTTGGAACATTGCAATACGGCTATTGAAGGGTTCAAGAATCACTTCTAACCATTTCACAACACCATGCAGGAAACCTGGGGTTGGCAAACGGTAGGAAAGTCCCCCCGAAATTAAATATCGAAAGGGTGTATGAAGATGAATGTGCTTTATTTGAAGCTCAGTAAAGCGATTTTCGAATTCCATACGATCTCTTTCGAAAATAATCCATGGCAGGGCGCCATTTGCTCCACTTAGTTCACCCTCAGAATCGAAGTGCCAGTCAGACATGTTGGGATCGAAATCCTCGTGGTGCAAGTTTTGGTAAATAAAACGGCTGAAGAGAGTGTTAGCTGGCTCAATCATTACGATTTGTCCTCCGGGCATCAGTACTCTTTCTGCTTCTGCAAAAAAATCACGTGTATTCGGTATATGGTGGAGTACGTCTACCATAAAAAGGCCAGCTACAGTTCCATCTTCAAATGGGAGTTTATGGGACGGACAGGTGAAATCACAGTGAGGTAGGGGAAGAACATCGGAAGTCAGTATTTGAGGGTAAACATCCTTCAAAAAACCACCCCCAGATCCTAATTCAAGAATCTGGCCATCAGGGAGTTCGTCAATAGTGACAATCAGACTTTTGTACCAGTCGATATAAATTTTACGAAGAAATGGCTTGCGCAGAATCAACTCGCGGTGATATATTGTCGTCTGAGGATCGTCCAGAAGGTTCGGCTTCTGTTCTTTAAATTTGTATGTAAGTTCTTTCAATAAAAACATGCCCTAAATACACTGATAAGTCCGTGGAACATCCCTATGAGGCGATTCTTATTTATACATAAGTAGCACCTATAATTGAGCTAGGTTTGTTCTTGTGCCAAGAGTTGGTCAACTTGTACAAAGTAAATCTAAAATAAATTGGTCTGTACCTTACCTTAACGTATTATTTCACTTTAAAACATAACTTCGAATAAAGTGGCCTTCTCATCAACACCAACTTCTCCAATTTGCCTAAAGATAGATGGGTACTTGTGTTGTACGTAAAACATATACCTACGTATTGTATTGATAGTGAATGGGCTTTTATGCTGTTCGTATTTTCTAAGGTTGGCCATGATGATATATTTGGCATTGCGTTCGCGAAGTTGCGTTAGCAGTTCATCCGGTTTTATTATCATCATGGTCGATTTATACTTCTCTAATTGTTTCAGTAACTGTTCTGAATCTTCAAATTGAACTCCATTCGCTTTTAGCACATCAAGTAATTGTTCTGCTTTAGTATCGCTAATTGTGTATACTCCGTAAAACCGGGATTCTGACTTGTCCGACGTCCCTAATGAACCGGCATATAATGCAGATAGGTAAGATTTCCACGGAAATAACAAACGGGGATCAATCTTAAGTTTTCCTAATTTTTTCTCATCAACTACTACAAAACGAGTGTTTTTAGCCTTTAGATCTGCAAAATATGCTTCTTCTTCGTGCATCGGTATACGATAGATTCCAAAGAATTTTCGTCCTGTATATAGGAATGAAATAGAAGGTTTTCTACAGGCTATCATCACAGAATCAGGAGTGTTTTTAGCAGCCCATTCACTCATTTTTATAAAATTAACCCAGTCCGGGCTATAACCTTTTAGTTTTTTACCAGCTAAATAAGCTTGAATCCCTGTGCGTTCTTTCTGTACTTCTTCAATTGTTTTTCTAAGAGTGCTAAATAGTAGGATAATAAGAACCAGAGGAACTAAGAACTTGTTTATTTGCGAAACTTTTTTCCATGGAGTGTTGTATAGACCACCAAAGATGAAAAGGCTCAGGAACGGAATAAATGGCAAAACCAAACGCGGTGTATCCCATATTTTTT
This sequence comes from Bacteroidales bacterium, assembly GCA_965230435.1. Lineage (GTDB taxonomy): Bacteria > Bacteroidota > Bacteroidia > Bacteroidales > JBDKHP01 > JBDKHP01. The sequence goes on along the minus strand of CBDDLB010000006.1, from coordinate 2,319,490 downwards.
GTAAAACTACAAAGCTAACAAATAACATCGCCAGCATAGTAGATGCCGTAAAAAGTAGATAACGGTTCTTTTTTAGTACACTGAACAGAGCAAAAGAGATCAAGATCACCGCCAGAATTAGAAAAGCAAAATTTGGTTTTGAGGTAACTTCCCTTAGGTCGAAAAAAGCAAAAAGGTGTTTCGAAAGATAGATTGCACAGTTGTCACCAAAGCGTTGTACAAAGCCCATAAGATCTTCTGTTCCTTCAGACGGAACATATGGGTTTTTCTGTAGTAGTGTTGTTGCCTGATTAGAGAATTGTATTTTACCTACTCCCCATATCATACGCTTAATTCCATTCCACAGAAAACTGAACCCGAAGAAAACAGCGATCAAACTTCCGCTTTGTTTCCATTTTTTTTCAAAAAGCAAGAAGGCGATAAGTCCTATAATATAGGCAAAACCAATAGTTTTAGTTAAGGAAAGTAGAAATAATGAAAAGGCAAGGATAATAAAGCTCTTCCAGTTTGTTTTGTTTATGAACCTATCTTCTGGCGTATCAAAAAAACGAAAGAACAAGAATATATTCAGGCTCAGCTGCATAAAGAAAAATGCCTCTACATATGTTTGGCTGGCAAAAAACAAAAGCATTGAGTTGACAGATACAATTATACCAACTAAACTGAGTATTGTAGTCTCTATACGTTTCTCGTAGGCTTTGAAAAAGAAGTAGATACCAATGATAATAAAGACAAAAGATAGCGATTTTAGAAGGGGAATATTGATGCCAGCAAACAAAACAAAAACAGATAGTAATATTGGGTAAAGCGGTCCTTGGAAACTGGGAAAAGTTCCTTCTTTTACTAGATCAAAGGCACGTTTAATGTAGGTAGAATCATCTCCACCAACACCAATTTTTAAGTCAAAGAGAAATAGACTGAAAATACCTGACAGCACAACAGATACCCATACAATCTTATTGTAATGTTTCTCTGCCCATTTGTCAATACCTATTTCTTCTGTCTTGTTTTTCTGTGTTTTAACTTGTCGTTTGCTTTTAGACTTTGCCATCTTATAGTTGATTATATTACTCGCCCAAACATAAACGCAAAGCACAAAATAACAAAAAGAAATTTTGGCTTATAAATTCACAAATCAATTCCTTCGCTTAGACAAATAAAGTAAACTCTGATAAACCTGCGTCTTTCTTAAAAAACTTTTGAGCCAAAACAGGAAGGTCATCAACAACGATGAATCTTACAGTTTTCTTTTGCAAGAATAGCACAAGCACTTCTTCTCCCGCAGAGAACCTCTTTGTTGATACAAAGTGGCGCTTTATCACGTCATTATTTTCTGTCTGAAAAACGATATAATATCGGTATTTCAAAGTGTTCGACCGTTTATCGCGTATTCGGGCTTGAATAACACCTTGGGTGAATGTGCCATATTTGGCAATCAGTAGTTTGTTATTCTGATTAATGAAAAAATCAAACTTAGTAGAATACCACAGTCCAAGGCAGATGAGGGATAAGAGTACAATTGCTATAAATTCGAGAAGATATGTTCCCTCTTTTTTATTTCTGGAAGGAAAATTAGGATTATAGGCCACCACAATAGGTTGATCTAAGTTAAGGTTGGGGTATCTGGTTCTGAAGCTACCATAATAGACTTCATTGTCTCTCAGATAGAACTTATAACTTTGTTGATAGACTTTTTGAGGAGAAGGGTTTACTATAGGGATCACTACAGCAGAGGTTTTTTCTTTATTCAATAAAAGAAGAGTTTCTGTTTGTAAACCTTTATTGAGGAGTAATACAGTACAGCTTATAATGAACAGTACAAATGCAAGGCGTCTTGCCCAGATAAAAGCAATGTCTTGTAACTGAATGCATACCATTTCTGGGAGTTCCCGGGGGATTTTAGAAGATTGTAAATTCATGTGGTTTTCTTCATAAACAATATTATAGAGGTGTTTATTTAAGTACAATCCACTATGTCAATAAATTTCACAGGAGGTCTATTTGTCATACGTTCAATGAGCTTATGAAATATAGAGCCCTTGAAAATAGATCTGTTGATCCTAAAAGAATATTCAGCTAAATATTTATCGGTGTGTTTTGGTGCGATCCAGGAAAAATTCGTCCTGATCCAGCTTTTGATCTGATGTATCACATTGTGCAGCTGCATGAAATTCTTCCCTTTCCTACTGGGTATCTGCTCAATATTATAATCTTTAGCGACCGGTCTGTAGCCCCTCCACTCATCAGTGACCACCTGGGCCTGCCTGCTGATATGTTTTTCAAAAATCCCCCGCAGAGATTTGGAAGAAAAATCTTCGATCTTCTGTGAATACACCCTTTTAATCTGCTGTTTGTCATCAAGTTCCACGGCACAGACCACTTTTTTCTTTTTTGTATCATAACTGCGCCCCTGTTTGCCGTTCTCTTTGCCACCGAAAACAAACTCGTCCACATGGACTGTCCCTTCAACCGGCTGATCTCCTTGACTCTCCATTGCCAGCCTGACTTTATGGCTGAATGCCCAGGCTGTTTTCCTTGAGATGCCGTAACGTTCCGAAAGCTGGGAGGAGGACATCCCTTTGGTCGTGGCACTGAGCTCAAAACAGATCAGGAAAGCTTTGCGGATGCCGAATTTCAACTTGTGGAAAAGAGTGCCTGCCGTTGTACTTTCCCTGTGTTTACAAAGGGTACAGGTACGTTCATGTTTTTTTCCGCTACTGTAGTGTGTATGACCGCACTTTTTACATTTATAACCGTTAGTCCACTTGATTTCAGACAGATAAAGATAGCAGCTATTGTCGTCTGGAAAACGTTCTATGAACTTTATGAGATCTTCTCCGTGAAATTCTTGCATAATTGTTTTTATTTCATGCAAATATAATTGTTTCTAAGTAAACACCTCTACAATATTATAGAACTATTTTCGAATATTGCTTACGAATTTATCAATTATAAGAAGGGGAAGGGCAGGACAGATTACAATTATTATCTGAATAGTGTAAGTTGTAAATAATAAAAAAACAATTTTGTTTTATTCGTTCGATAGTCCTTATTTTTAGATAACATTGAAGAGCAAACAGTGCAATTCTGAATTACACTGTGCACCTACAATCTTATTCCTAATACTGTGATATCATCCCTTTGTTCTTGTTCGCCTTGGTGTTGATCCAGTGTTTCTTCTAATACACTTAGTTGCTTATCAAGAGGTTCTGATTTTATTTCTTCTAGAAGTTCTAAAAACTTAGGAGTGCCTATCTTTCTGCGATCCATACCGTTTTGATCAACATAACCGTCTGAAGTTAAGTATAGGGTCGATCCTTGAGCAAGTTCAATCACTGTTTCTTCAAAAATAGATTTACCCTTGTACTTAGATCCCCCAATGGAACGGCGGCTTCCTTTCACTTGTTCTATACTGTTGCTTTCTGTATTGTGGAGCACAAGAGTACGTTTTGCACCTGCATAGTATACTTTAGCTTTATTATCTGGTAGGTATTTAATGCGGCAGAAGGCAACGTCCATACCATCCTTGTTTTCGGTTTGTTCTTGCTTCAGAGACTGCCTCACTGTTTCGTCGAGACGCTGAAGAACAAGACCTATATCAGATAAACCATCGTTGATAATTAGCTCATTTAAGATACGGCTACCGATTAAGGACATGAAGGCTCCTGGTACTCCATGACCGGTACAGTCTACCACTGCAATATAGCGTTCATTTTCTATCTTCGGAGGTTGAAAGAACCAATAGAAATCACCCGATACAACGTCTTTAGGACGGAATAAGATAAAGCTACTGTTAAAAGCATTTTCTATTTGTTCTACAACTGGCAGAATTGACGCTTGGATTGTGCGGGCATAGCGGATACTGGCACTGATCTGTGCGTTTGTGAAAGTAAGCTGATTGGTTTTTATTTCAAGCTCTTCCCTCTGTTGTAATAACTCTTCTGCTGTTTGCTGAAGCTCTTCTTTTTGTTCGTTAATTTTTTTGTTCTGGTGTTTAATTTTCCTGTTACGGCTTCTTAAACTAAATAGTGCTACGATTACCAGAAGTAGGATAAATACAACCAAAAGAATGATACCAAAAGCGTAACGTTTCTGTCTTTGCTCTTCTTCCAGTTTGAGTTCGTTCATTGCTTTATCCTTCTCAAGCAATTCAATCTGGCGTTTACGCTCAAGTTCGTCTGCTTCTTTTTGTTTCAGCATCAGATCTTGAATCTCCTTGTTTTTCTGAAGCTCATCTGCACGGGCTTTTTCCTGAAGAAGTGCATACATCTGTCGTACCCGTTGCTTTTCAAGTCTTTGTTTGTCAAGTTCTGCTTTTTGTAGCTCTTGGTTCTGTTTCAATAACTGTAGGTCTTTTTCCCTGCGTTCAGCTTCAATCTTCAACTGACGTAGCGAGCGGGCTTCTTGCTCCCGTTGCGCAATCTGTTCCCGAATGAGGCGGTCATTTTGAGCAGCACGGGCTTCAATTTCGTCAAGTTCATTTTTCTTCTCAATGCTATCTGCCTCAATTTTTGGCAGCACCTTTTCCATGTTTTCCTGTGCTTCTGCCGCCCTATTCTGCAAGTTGTTTTTCTGATAAAGCAATTGTTGGATATAATACGATGTCTCTAATTCTTTCCATGCTTTTGCATCAAGACCATTACGGATCGCTAAGTTGAGAGTCTCAAGGGCTTTCGAGGTAGAGTTGCTCAAATAATAATCGGCAGCAGTATAATTGTAAGCTGCCGCAATTGCTTCTTTGTCTTTGTGCTTTTGAGCCAGCTCCAAGGCTTGATCAAAATAACTTCTGGCCATTGCATGGTCATTAAGATTGGCATATATAACCCCAACATTCTGGTAAAATGTTCTTAAGTCTTTTCTATCCCTTATTAGCGTGAGATGCTTTTGGGCTTCTTTCGCTTCTTGTAGAGATTGATCAAACTTTTTACTCCTAGTGAAAATGAAAATCTTCGCAAGATGCAGTTTAAACTGTAATTGAGACGAAATAGAGGGGTCGTCTTTCGTTTCTTCCACCGCAGCTAGGGCAGATGAAAAATCATCTTGTTCTACATATAGTTGACTTAGCTTAATCTGTGTTTCGATCCAAGGAGCAACAAGACCTGCATCTTTATACAACTTTGCTAATTGTTTAAAACTTGTAATGGCTTGCCCAACTAAATTCCTAAGCTCAAGAGCTGTAGCTCTATTCAGAAGAAGACGACGTTTTTGATCGGAATTCTCGTTAATGTTTTTTATGGCAAGAGCATAGTATTCTGCGGCTTTAGTATATGCTTTTTGTTGAAAATACAAGTGACCAATGTTAGCATATGAAGATATCGCGTCGTTGGTTCGACTATTTGTTTCGAATAAAATAGATGCATGCAGATAAGATTGAATGGCTTGTTCATGTGAACCTTGTTTGTCGAACACTTCGCCAGAATAATACAATGCAAAAGCTTTTTCTTGCGGTAAATCTTGCTCTGCGGTAATCTGAACAACTTCGTTTAATAGCTCCAAAGCGTGTTCGTACTTGTGCTGATCGATCAGTTTCTGCGCATCCTGAATGCTTTTCAGAGCCCATTCCTGATTTTTTTCAGTCTGCCCCCATCCAAGGAAAAACGAGAACAGAAATACAATTACGAGTCCGCCCCTTCTAATAGTGTTCGTATTTTTGGTCCTTATCTTCATGTGTCAAAATTTCTGAGTAACAGCTTTGGTCTGTTTCATTATTTTTTGCCTCTTCAAAAATAACTTTAGTTGGCAGAAAACTTAAGTTTTAAACCAATAAGTGCTGTTAAGTAATCTGGATCTGAAAATATAAATTCAGGTGTGTTCGAACCCGATAAATTCTTAAGCACAACATACACAGAATTCTCTCTGAAAAAACGGTAGCTGGCTTTTACATCTGTTGTAAATTTAGCTTCTATTTGCTCTGTCCCTTTTGTAGTTTGGAAAAGCATTTTATCAAGGTAGTTAAGTTGAGCAGTCACGAAAAAGCGATCCAGTGGTGCTATATAGCTTGCGCTAACTCCCATGTTCCAAGTGCTACCTTCTTCAGTTTTGTTTTCTACATTATTGTCGGCCATAATGTAGTTTTGAGCAGTAAAAGATCGGTTCATGAAGGTAGAATGTCCATGTAATTTCAGTCTATTTATTCGATAATCTCCACGTACTTGTACGCCCATGTATTCTCCCTTGTTGCCTTGGTTTGTTTGAACCAGATAAACACTCTCATTGGTAGTGATGGATGAAAAAGCTGGGATATCATCTTGCTGAACATAAAATAAAGATAGTTCGGTATCGAAATACCAACTTAGCTTTGCTCTATAGCTCAAGTTTCCTCCTATTGCATAAGGTTCCGTTTGGGTTAGGTTTTCTGTTCCTTCAACAGTGGTTTCTGAGTCTTTATAGAATTTGTTCAACAAAAAAGGTGTTCCTGCCGCGGAATGTAGCCCCAACCTGATGTCGTGGCCCGTGGCTATATTGTAATGAATGGTAGATTCGAATACTGGTTTGTTTTGGGTGTCAACCCATTTGTCGTAACGTGCAGTATTACGCCAATGGAGCCTTTCAGTGAAATGCACGCCGGCACTTGCCCAAGCTCCAACTTTTTGTGCTGTAACTGTAGCTCTAGGTAGATACTCTCCACCTTCGTAGCGTTCTCCATTTGTATTGGATAGTTGGAAAGTTCTGAAATCGGCACCGTATGCAACATAGAATTTTCCTAGACGATGTCGGTTTCGGATAGCAAACATGAAATTGAGGTTTTGTACCTCCAATCCGTTGTAACCAACAGCATAATCTGTGTTTGCGAAGTTAAAACCAGTTCTGTACCGAATCGTTTTATATTTACCTGAGATGTGTGCTCCAATTACAGTGGATTGTCTTCTGTTTTGTGCTATATTTTTTAGGTCGAAGAAGTTACTTTGAGCTTGTGAGTTCTGAAAGAATAGTTTAACCTGAGTTGAAGATTTATCCGACCATTTGGCTTTGATATTTCCTGTCGCACCAAGACGCTGTGTACCAAGGTCAGCAAATACGTTGGTTGTTTCAACATCTGGCTGGTAGCTTAGTAGTGAATCGTTTTGAACAAACCTGTTTTCTGAGAAAACATATATTTTGTTGTAATTTCTTTGGGTTAACGAGTACATACCAGATACACGTGCACTAACGCGTTCGCTCAGTTTGGTTGTCATGTACAGTTCGTTGTAGAATTCGTTGGGGTATCCTCCTTGAAAACGGCCTCCGAAACCTAAGTTGCCGCTCACATTTGTTTTTGTGATAATATGTATAATGCCATTAGAAGCTCCTGGGCCGTAGTATGCACCAAGTGGTTCTGGAACGATCTCTATGCGTTCAATTTCACTCAAAATCACAGGTATTGTTTCCCAGTTTACTCCTCCTGTAAGGTATTGGTTTATAGGAAAGTCGTCAATAAGTACTAGCGGACTTTGACTATCGGCTCCGTTTACTGCGGAAAGTGCAGTTGCAACATTATCAAACCCATTCAGGGTGACCCAATAATCGCCGTTTGATTTTTTTCGTACAGAGACATTAGGTAGTAATTTTAAAATTTCTGGTAACGATACAGCTGGAGAGAGATCAATGTCTTTTTGGTTAACAAAATTAATTCTAACAATAGCTTTACTAACATCTTCTGTTTCACGAGATGACGAATAAACTACTATGCGTTCTATTTTTTGCCCACCGTTTAAGATCATGTCTTCTTTTACAACAGAACGGAAAACGTCTTTTACTTGGATGGTATCTTGTGAGAATCCAAATTTCAGTAAAAATAGTAAGCCCAGAATTAGCGAGGACTGCTTCATTCGCATTTATTTTTTTTTCGACAAAACTGTGCGGTAAATCGCTTTTTGCCGTTACAGGATATTTACTTTCTTCTTCCTTTAAATCTTTATTCCCAAATGTGACAAGCAAATTCGTTGCCTATCTTTTTATTTGTCGAAATTTTCAACAAATTCAGTTCTCTTGAATATTCTACAATTGTCGAATCTATCAATTGCGAAAATCTGTTGTTATGTCAATTCAAAAACAATGCAAAAATATAATGAAACAACTTCAAATCATAGGTGTTTCATTTGTTATTAAGCTGTGTTGTAGTAATGATGTACTGCTTTGTAAATTGTACTTTTCTAATAGTCTTCTATTTCTCCGAAACCATTACTCCTAAATAGTTCTTTTCTGGAATAAAAAGCATAACTACTTAAAAATTATATGATTTTGTTACTGAAATGAGCTGGAAGACTATATATTGAAATCACAGCTTTACTTTTTCCCTGAAGAGACAAAAGTATAAAAAACATTTTATCTCTTGTTGGTTTTTTGCATTGTAATGACTTCGATTTTTATCCCTCCGAAATAAAACGGTATCTCAATACTTTTATTACTAATGTTATATATGTTTTTATTTGATGTTATAGCGTTCTAAGCTCGCTCTTGTGTTTTAATTGAAATATACTGATTAGTTTACTGGTTATCAGTTGAATTTTGTTGAAACTCTAACGCAAGGAGGCTGACAACTTGTTTGTCTGTGTTGAAAGTGAGTATCTGTTCCGAGAGTGTTGCTAATGGTTGCCAACGGAATGTAACAGAACCGTTGTGCTGCTTTGTGTGTTCGAACGGATGATTGTTGAGCATAAATGTTGGTTTGTCTTTAAATCGTACTTTATAGTAAACACAGATAAGTTGCAAGTTGGGGCGTTTGAATACAGGTTGGTAGTAATCGGTTGTATGATATAGTTCTCCGACAGTAATAGTTTGGCCTGTTTCTTCTAAGAATTCACGACTGAGACAGTCTATTGTTCCTTCTCCAAATTCAAGTCCTCCACCTGGAAATTTACAGATAAATTGATCGAAATGATATTCTTCGCTAAGCAAAACTTCCTGATGTTCATTTATTACAATACCATATACCCTAATGGTAAAGGCATCCGTAGTGCTGTCCGTCATTGAATGTGTTGATGTTTTTATAAAACAAAAGCTAACCAATTAACGGATTAGCCTTCGGTTTTGTTGAGCTTAGGGTCTGTTAATTCTATAGCTTTTGTTTATTTGTTTGATAGACAACTTGGTTTTTTTATTTGAATGTATAATTTTTCATAGACGCCTGTTTTCTGACAGATTTCATCATGGCTGCATCGAGTGATTTTTCTTCTTCGGACATTGCAGATTGCTTCTTGGAAATGAATTTTCCTCTTTTCTTTTCAAGTTCCTCGATTTTGGCTTTTACAGAAGCTCTTTTTGTTTTAAGTTTCTTGATTTCTTCGTCAAGTTCTTCTTTCGAAAGTTTCTGATATTCTTTAGGTAGCTCTTTTGGCTTAACTTTCTCTACAAAATCGTCGTCTTTATCGTAGGCATCAACGATGTCCCATGAAGAGTTGTTGTAGGCTTTTTTACTTTTTGAGATTGCACGGTTAACCATGTTCGATTTACTGAAAGAGGAAGCATTGCTGTCCTGGGCTCGTTGGTATTCAATACGTTGTTGCCCCACATTCCCATAGCCTTTGTAGGTGGAGTTGAGTTCTTCGTTTAGGCGTATGATGTCGTCGTCGTAGGGGGAGGCGATGTAGACTGTTTTTTTATCTTGGTCGATGTTCATGTACTCGCCCCCGGTACGGCTTGCTCCATCTTTCCAATGGGTGTTAACTCCTTCTTGCCAAGGTCCACAGTAAATAGTGTTTACAACAATTTCCTTGTCTTTTGCAGTAGCTACAGCTTCTACGTAATCAACTGGGCCTTGGTTGAAGGGTTCGTTGCCTGCGATGAAAATGAATTTGAGATCATTTTCGTCTTTGCTCCAGCTTAGGCGGTCTGTTGCTGTTTTTATGACCTGTCCGCAGTATTCGCTACCTCCGTTGGTTTTAAGAGCAAACAATTCACCAGATATTTTATCTAAGTCTTGAGAGAGTGGAGAGAGCATGCGGATATACCCTCCTCTTACGCTAAGGTTGTCGTTGCCGTATTCAAAAAGGGCAAGTTCAAGGTCTGGTTCAATGTCTTGGTAACGGGCGTCGGAAAGCTCGTTCACGATTTTCCACAGTTGCGATTTGGTCTGTTCGATGAGGCCATCCATACTACTACTTGTATCGAGTAATACTGCTACCTGGATTTTCTTGGATTCTTGGGCTACTGTAGTTGTGCTAAGAAAAACTAACATCAGGAACCCCCAAATGAAATGTCGCATACTAATTTAGGTTTGGGTTTAATAAAAAAAGAGCGGGCTGCCCCTTTATGGGGTGTTTATGTATTACGGAAAGAAAGAGGTTTCGTTTTTTGTTTTAACTAAAATTATGCTTTGAACATTCAGTTAATTAGCGGCTTAGGATCAAGGTTTTGTTGATATGATTTTCGAAAGTCAGAAAATAACACCGTTTGATCTCTTTGGGGATCTTTAATTCTTATTTGGCGATAATAAAAACAATAAATGAACTTGCAGCTGTTTAGTAGGTTAGGAGCAATGCCTAGATAAGCCTACGGTTTATTATTTCATGGAGCCAACTATTACTTCTATGAAATCTGCGGTGTCAAGATATTTCTGACTTAATTTTTGTAATTCTCTTGGAGTAACTGAGCGGATTGCTTTGATATTGGTATTGAAATCACTTAGTTTTTTTCCATAAACAAGATAGCTCTTAAGGAGTTCGGCGGTTGCAAATGGTCCATCAAAGAAATGGAGCGTTTCGCCGAGCATGTAATTTTTCACGCGTTCCAGTTCATCCTGGTCTACAGGTTTCATGGAAAGCTTGTCTACTTCCCTGAAAATATCAAGAGCTGCAGTTTTGGTAACATGTGTCCCAACTTCTGTAGATATCCACAGGCTGCCAGCTTGTTTTGCTGTAAGCAGCATAGAAGATACGTTGTAGGTATATCCGTTTTTTTCTCTCAGGCTTCGCATTAAACGGGAGCCAAAATATCCACCCAAAAGTGTATTAAGAACTTTTAGTTTTGGAAAATCTTCGTGGAGCTGATTGACAGTTAAGCAGCCGGTTCGGATAGATGATTGATTGGCATTGAGTCTCTTAAGGAATAATTCCCTACCTGGATAGTATATAATTTCATCGAATGGCTTAAACTCCAGCAATTTTGCAGAAGGTATTTCTGTACGCCATTTGTTTTGTCCGAAGTAATAATTTAAAAGGCCGTGTATTCTGTCGTCTACTTTTCCAGAAACTATGATTGTGCATTTTTGGGGAGTGTAATATGTGTTGTAAAATTCGCAGATTTGCTCTCGCTTCAAAGCTTTGAAGTCGGATTTACTGGTCATTTTTCCGTACGGATGATCTTCTCCAAAAAGCAGCTCTGAGAATTGACGGTGAGCTACAGTTTCTGATTTTTCGAGACTTAGAATGAATTCCTGCTGGCGATTGGCCAGTAGGGTATCGAATTCCTGTTCTGGAAAGTCTGAGTTTTTGACAATATCTTCCAGAACACTAATTGTACTATCTAAATGTTTTGCAAGTGTAAACAGGCTGACAGTGGCCGTATGCCGACCGGTGTCTAGTTTTAGGTAGGATCCGAAAAAGTCCAGTTTCTCAGCTATTTGTGCCGAACTTTTGGTTTTGGTGCCAGCATTGAGCATGCTATTAGTGAAGCCAGCAACGAAAGCCTGTGGCTGATACCAGTATCCAGCTTCGAAGATGAGATCAATTTTGACTACGTTCTGTTCTGCATTAGGAAGGTAGTGTACATTTATCCCGTTGTTTAAAACTTCTTCTCTGACCTCTGGGATAGCAATCTTAGTGATCTGCTCTGTTCCCGGCATCATTTTTCTATTGAGTTCTTTCATTATAAAAAAAGCTGTCGAATCCTAAAACGGTTGAAGGTCTTTAAAAATTATTTTTAAATCCCAAAATACGAAAACCAAAAACCCTGCCAAGGAAAGATACTACTTTCCAAACCGACCCTACAAACTTATAGATTTGTTTTTAGCTAACAAAAAATCCGCTCCGATAATACAGAGCGGATAATGTATGATGTGCTTTTTTGCATCATCTTATCGTTATTTGCTACTTATTTTGTGCTAGTAGTATCTTTTACCGCTGCATAACGAAGGTTCAGTATGTCGATGGTTTTTGCAGTCAGGTCTACTTCTGGACTTGCAATGATAACATTCTGCGTTGCTAACGAGTTGCGCAATATCATTTGGTAGTCTCCTGCTTTGTTGAGTTCTGTAAGTGCAGCTTTTAGACTGTCGTTAAGCATCAGCAACATTTCACGTTCTTGGAATGCCATTTCTTGTTGCATTTTTTGTTGCAGTACACCGAGATTTTGCTCTTCTTGAATTAGTTGTTTCTGCATTTTTTCAGCCTGAACACTTGTGATAAGGTGTTGCTGAACTTTTTTCTGGAAATCTACCGCACGGCGTTGGAATTTATCCGCTTTGGTTTGTAGTTCTGTTTGTTTTGCTTTCCCTTCTTTTTCAAATTTCGCAGCGAGAGCTTTTGCATAATCGTAGTTTGCCATTATGGAATCTACGTTTACGTAAGCAATCTGAAATTTGCTGTTTGTTGTTGGGTTCGATGGCTGGGATGTGTTTCCTGCTGGCTTTTGCTGGCAAGCAAACAAACTCAGCGAAATGCCCAAAACAAGTAATAACTTCTTCATGATATCTCTGTTTCTCTTTTTTTTACTGCGGCAAATATAATAGCATCCTAGTTTAGGAGAAAACTATTTTGTGTATTAGTGCCAAAACGTTCGGCAAAGTTGATCGACTGATTTTAAAAGTGTAGGTATCCGATGAAGACCGTGCATGGATTTTATGTTGGCCGCAGCTTGTAGCAAATCCGTTCCTACAGACGATACATAAAGTGGTTTCTGACTTTGTCCACGGTAGATTTCTTCTACATTGAGGGCGCTTCTGAAATTTGTTTTTCCTACCCCGATCACAGGTGTTTTTTGTTCTAGGGATTCGTAAAGATAGGCTCCCATGCCTTTTCTTCCTTCTTCTAGCCAAACGAAACTATCTACGATAATACAATCAACTTCTTCCTCTATGCTTTCGAAGCATTTTAATAGGCCCGGTAGCTCGCGCTTGTAGAACTGCCCTGGGATATATTCTGCAACAGGGTTGAGTTCAACAGTATATTCTGATTTAGGTTTGGAATCTGACCAATTTTCGAAAACTAGGGCTGCTACATAGGCAGTGTTTTCTTCGTAATGTACATCAAAACAAGCTATCATAGTCTTTGTCTATAAATTCGGGCGCTGAATATAGGGATTTTGGTAGAGGTGAAAAAAAGGTAGCATATGTTTAATCTTTTTGTGTTTATGGGTGTATGTGACATAGTTCACTTTTGTTTGGCTTGATTGTACTTTTTACCAACATGTAGGAATATCACAACGAGTTGGATACTTTTTTGCCGTTTTGCACGGTGAATGCTCCGTAAAATACTACCAAACGGATCAGCGATCTGTCGCTGTTGGGGGAGCGGAGGTTGAAATTTAGCTGTATTTTAACATTTATGGGGCTTTTTTTCTGCGTTTTGAACGTCAATTTTGAGCTGCGCACAGTGCAAAGATAAAAAGTGGGGCATTATTGGGTGAATATTTATGCTTATTCGTGCGTATTCCCAGAAAAGAAAAAAACCGCTAAAGCGTTGGCAATAGCGGTTTTAATAAGCATTAACCAGCATCAATATGGGTCTGGTTTGTGATCCCACCAGATTTTAAGGTCGCTTTTGATTATTAGTGTGTTATGAGGTAATTAGTAATAATAGGGCATTATTGGGGCATTGATACTGCATGACCCTTCCCTTTGTATAAAAGTGTAGTACACTCTTCTAGGTTCGTGACCCAAGTGGGTCACACTTTTCTCATTTTTCACCCACAAATTTCACCAAACCGTCCTCCCAGAAAACTTGATCCTCCCGATCCTGTCATGATGGACGGGCACAACGACCTCCTCAAGGATATAGTTCTGCCCGTTCTGGTCACTGTACTTTTCCGAAAAATCCAGGTTGAGCAGGAAGGAGCCCTGTGACCTGTCGGCCACATAGCCGGTCACCTCTTCTGCGTATTCATTGAGCCAGTGCAGGAAGTCCGACCATTCGCGTTCGAAAACAGGTGTTTTCCCTCCCTTGTCATTGTTGAAAGTGCAGTATTTACCGTTCTCCGTTTCCAGGTCCTGCTGCCTGCTGTTGTCCACAACAAACCCCACCCTGAAGTTTTTAAAGGTGTCCTTTTCTTCGAATTCAGCGGCCATCTTTGCCGAGCTGATGCTGCTGGGAGCTGTCTTGAAATTGTCCATGCCCCAGGGCGTGAGCGGCACGGGTATCTCTTCGCCTTCGGGTTCCCCGATCGGCTGGAGGCTGAAAGTTGACAGGAACTTATAGGATATTCTGCCCATATCTTTCGGGTCTTTCTCCTTTTCGTAGAACCGGCCGTTGGGGTCAATGTAGAGCTTACTGTCCATCTGCCCTTTTACGGGTTTACCGGAAGGCTGAAAGTTCAGGTATACCCGTTTGCGTTCATCACTGCCCATGTCCTGCCAGCGTTCATAACCGGCATCATCCCGATCCACTGTATATCTGTATTTATACCCTTTGCCCTTCTTTACCGAAAGCGAGAGGTCTGTAACGGTAAAACTGCGCCCCGCTTCCTTTTCCAGCAGCTTCCTGCGGCTGATCAGGTCGGCCCTTCCGTCACGGAACAGGAACTTGACATTGAAAAAGTTCTCGATGCCCAGTACAAAGTCCTTCACGGTAATTTCGGGGAGGCACTTTTTCAGATTAAAAACAGTGGGCGGCTTAAACTCAACGGTAAAGGTACTGCCCTGTGTGGAGGTGTGTTTCCGGGCAATGTCGAAAAAGGAGAGCAGCACGGCATCGTCGTACCCCGTCAGTTCAAACTTCCCCCTGCCCCTTCCGGTGAGTTCAATGAAACGCCGCACGGCATAGGGCACGTACAGCATCGGCACCAGTGGGTAATACAGGGACATCACATCACTGTAATGGGAGGGCAGTTTCGTGTCCCTGACCAGGTAACTGCTTTTGTAGGCGTTCAGGTAATCCGATTTGCCCGGGCGGGAGTTGTTGGCGAACGGGAGCGCCCAGCCCGATTGCGGGTAATGCCGTCTGGCCTGTTTCCAGCCGTTGTCGCCTATGCCGTTCCCCCATGCCAGCCCCGTGATCTTCTTTTCCGCAAAATCATCGTTGAACTCGCCGTTGCCGCAGAGGATGGCACAGTCCACATCATCACCGAAACCCTGGGCGGTGAGCTTTCCGCTACAGATCAGGTGCCCGCTGAAATACAGTTCCGCCCTGTACTGCTTTTCTTTTTTATCGCCCCTTGACGGGTCCCCCGAATGTCCGAAAATGACCGTGTTGCGCGGTGATCTCCTGTAGGGCAGTTTAAAGGAGAGGGAAAAGCTGCCCTGGAGTTTGGCAAACTGAAGGAGTGACGAACGGAGCTTCAGCTCGATCACCGTCCCCGCAGCTATATCGGCCACATGGCCGTCAATGACAAGTTTCCTCATATTTTTCAACTTAAAAGAAAAGCCATAGCGGTCGGGCCATGGCTCTGTTTTAATCTATCCTGTTTATAAAAATGCGTCAGGCCGCCACATATTCAAGGAAGACCACGGCCTCACCTTTTGATCCCCCCGTGAGCGAACCGCTGATGGCAGGGGTACTGTCGGCGGACAGCTTACTGTAAAGGTCGACAGGGATCAGTGCGGGCTCCGTTAGGTCAAGGCTGCCGAAATCGAGCAGTACGTCCGGACCCAGCTTGAGCTGCAGGTTGTTCGGCGTCCCGTCAAAGGCCCCGTTGACATAAACTGTGCACCCTGTGATCCTGCTGTCCTTGGGGATAACATCCATCCCTGCCCCGCTGCCGGAGCTGTCGATATCGATGGCCATTTTCTTGGCCACGCCCTTTTCGTTGTAGGCCTCACCGATGGCACCGTTATCGTAGGCTTTTCCCGTAGGGGCGTCGTAGATAAAGATGTGGTCGGCCTTCAGCACATTGCCCGTGCCGTTGGCAATGTGCCCGGCGGCAATGGTCAGCTCTTTGGCCACGGAAAAGACCGTGCCGTCGGCAGGGGTAAAATCCTCCGTTCCCGTCGGTGTTTTACGTTTGAACTTCAGGCCGGTGGTGACCCGCACCTCATTGTCGCCCCACGGGTTGGAGGATGTGTCAAGGTCTGCCACGGTCATGCCGCCTTTTTTGGCCAGCTCCGCAAGCTTTTCCTTGAGCTGCCCAAGGTTCACCGCGTCTTCATCGGCCTTTGCGGCCGCAACGGCAACGTTCTGTTCCGTGCCCGATTTATCGGTAAAGATGAACTTACCGCTGTCCCACTTGATAAAACTGCCGTCCCTGCCGAACTGTAATACTGCCGAAACGGCCGACTGGAATAAACTCTTTCTGTTCATATTGGTATTTGTTGATGTTGGATCGGATACTGTTGATTCCTTAAAGCCCCCGGCCTTTGTGGCCGTATAGCTTTTCCCTTTCTGTAGGCTGTGGGCGCCCGTCACATCCAGTGTGGCGGCCGGGTAGCCCGAAACATGTAGCTTAATGTAATTTGAATCCATGTCCAGGTCTGTTGACCGGACGGCATCCCCGAGCCCGAAGCTGCCCGTCCCTGAAGGGATCTGCAGCATGGGGAAATAGAGGATCTGGGAATTCACCGACTGGCTGATGCCCTGGTACAGGTGGACGGTCACTTTCTGTGAAGGGTCGAGCCCTTCCGCTTTCAGGCTGATGTCCGCCCTGTCGAACACTGTTTTCCCCTGGCTGTCGATGTGGAACCCCAGTGCATAATCTGTAATCTGAACTGATGCCATAAAAATGTTCCTGTTTATAATGTTAATAATCCGGATGGCGCCATCCGCTGCAATGATAGTGCTGGCGTTGCCGGTACCAAAGGACACGGCTTTCGCTATATCGCCAGCACGGTTTTGTACTTCAGCCTGTCCACCGCTGCCGTGTCCAGTACCAGTCTCAGGTTGCCGTTACGGTATCCCGCAACAATGTTCTGCACAAGTGCGGGGATGCCCGTTGAGCTGTCGAAACTGTCCAGTCCGGCCTCTGCCTCAGCTGTGGTGCCATCGCCCAGTACCGTTACCGTGGCACCGTACACCGTGCCCTTTTCCCTCCATACCAGTTCGAGATGTGCGCGCCAGGCCATGCCCAGGCCGATCTGTTCTGTTGCCTTTGGTGAGGTAATTTCCGTGAAACCTTCGAGCCCCGCAATACGCTCCGAGAGCAGCCGCAGGTTGTTGTCGCCCTCCGCCCAGGTCAGCTCTGTGCCCTTGGGGATACGGTACACCAGTTTATCGGAGACCGCTGCGGGCTTTTTCTGTGGGGCGGACTGTGCGGCTGCCGCTGTTTTCAATGGCGGGCTGTCAATTTCGTAATAGCCCTCCTGTATGCGCCCTTTTTCATGGTAGCGCTGTATAGGTCCCGGCAGTTCAATTTCTTTTTGCCTGAAAGCCTTCAGTACCTTCACTGTTGTAAGTTTAAGATCGGTAGAGGCCAGATGGTCTTTGTCCCTATAGGCCTCCGCTTCTTCGTGTGACATGCGTACCTCGAAAAGGTAATCCTCTGTGTACAGGTAGGCGTTTTCCGCGGCCATCACCTCATTGGTGAACCACTGCTGTAAGGCTTTGCGGTCTTCCGTCCGGCGGATGAAATGACCGGAAGCAATTTCGAAATCCTTTGTCCGTTCCAGATGGGTGTTGCGCATGTTGCCCTCACGGCCGTTGACCGTCCAGCTGTAGCTGTTTTTTTCTGCGGCCTTCCCCAACAGGCATACGGTATCAAGGCCGCCCAGGCTGTTCTCGAATACCAGGGTGCGGGCATGTTCCGGTGTTTCACTGAAAACATTATAGGTGACCACGTCCGAAACGGGGTCCTCACTGAGGTTGATCATCCAGAACCTTACCGTTTCAAAACTGCTGCCCGCTGCGGTTTCCAGCTGTGGGTATGTCCAGCTGAAATGGTACACCCCTTTATCAAAGCCTGCCCTGAGCAGGAACACGGTTTTCCTTGTGCCCCCTGAAAAAAGGAACTGCGCCATCACGGCCAGCCGTAGGCTGTCGGCCTTTACCAGGTAACTCAGATAGGCGGACATGCCCTTTGTGATGAAATGCGGGGAGGGTACCGTGTTCAGCAGTGCCCCCACTGTATTGAGCTGTTCCAGGTAAAGTTCCATGCCTGGCGAAGTACGCCCCCTTACCACATGGTAGCGCCAGTCGGTATAAAGGGTCGAAATGGGGGAGCCCGTCACCGCATCAATGTTCCTGAAACTGCAGTGCATGCCCACATAAACATTGGACTTTACGCGGTTGTCCTTCCCCAGTGCAGTATGGTCGAAATACGGTTCGAGGCTGCGCAGGTAGCTGTCCACGATAAGCTGCGGGTCAAAATGGGCGGTGCCGTCTGACGGGGAACGGCGCACGGTGAAACGGTGCACCTCTTTCCCCCCCGCACTCAGGGTGACATGGCAGCGCACCTGCACTTTTTTACCGCCGTGGCCGCCCGTCTGTATCTCGAAGGGCATCGGGTCGCCCGAGAACAGGACATCGCCCCTGGGGCGTGAGATCAGGCTTATCGACATCTCAGTTCTTTTGGATCGGTAGTTTTTCGATGTTCAGGTTCGGAAGCAGCTCGGCCATCAGTGCGATCAGCGTGTCGAGCTTGCCCTCGATCACGCCAAGGCGTTTCTCGTCGGCAACGGCCTGTGCCAGCTTTTCTTTCTGGGCGGCCTCCTCACGCTTTTTTATCTCGGCAACCGCATTGGTGTTGTGGGAGATCTGGGCACGCTGTACGCCCGCACTGAAGACGATACCGCCGACCGATACCAGGAAGGCGGCGATCCCGATCAGGTCGTTGAGCGAAAAGGCCTGTGTGCCCGTTGCTAAAAGGATGAACAATGTTTTCATTTTTCTGTTTTTTTCAAAGGTGGGGTTCCGGTCTGAACGGCTAAAGGACACTAGGCATCCGCCCTGCCCTCGATCTCGGCGTACCTGTCGTTCTCCTCTTTTACCTCACGCGCATTGACGTGTACTTTCAGGTTGTGGACCATTTGGCGGTTGGCCTCGTTGGATTCCATTACCAGTTTCAGCACCTTTTCAAGGTCGTCTTTTGTAGCAGGTGCAGAGGTGTTGGCCAATGCATTCTGCCCAGCTGGTGTTTTTATGTAACCGCCTGATTCATAACCCTGGACTTTCTGAAGCCCTGCGATCACATTGTTGTAGTCCAGCTCGTGCAGCTGCCCGTTTATCCTGGCACTTTCAACAATGTCGGTGAAGTCACGCACAACAGGGGTTGCAAGTGCATGGCCACTCACCACATATTCGGGGCCACCCTCGCCGACAAGCACTGTAGGGCGGGAAAAATAACCGCGCTGTGTACCTCCATAGGTGGACAGGAAGCTACGGTTGTCCTGGGCACGGGTCACCGGAAAGCGCCCGCCTTTTTCAAGCCCGGCGACTTTCTGTTTTTCGGCACCGACCGCGGCCAATTGCATTGCGCCCATCGCCCCGACAATGGCGGAGAAGGGCAGCCCCGTCGGCGGGAACATGGACACGGCCTTCATGATGCCCAGTGCGGTCTGTGCCGCAATTTCGGAGGCCGCAATAATGAATTCCGGTAGGGCGTATTTCTTACGGATCTCTTTTTTCTTTTCCTCACTGTCGCCCGCCGCCTGCAGTTCACGTTCCTTGGCCGAACTGAAAAAGTCCGAAAAGGTCTGTGTGATGTACTGCTGCTGCTGTATGGATTTCTTCAGGGCATCCATATTGGACTTGGCCGTATCCTTTTCCTTTTTGGCGCGGGCATCGGCATAACGGGCATGGATCTCCGCTTTCATGCGTTCGAAATCCTCATAGCCGATCAGTTTGTTTTCATATTCCAGCTGTAGGGCGTCAAGTTCTGCCTGTTCCTTTTCGCCTTTGGGGGCATATTTGGCATGGATGGCAAGTTTCGCTTTCAGGTATTCTTTATAGGTAAGGAGCTTATTGTCATAATCGCGTTTGAGGGCATCCAGTTCCATCTGCTTTTTTTCGGCATCATCAACAGCGCCGTATTTTTTACGGGCGGCAAGGACTGCCTTTTGAAAACGTTCCTCCTGTTCCAGCTTCTTGGCATCCAGCTCTTCTTTGAGCATGGTCTCAAGCTTTTCTCGCTGCTGCCTGTGCGCAAGGGAATATTCGTCCATGCGGGCTTCGCCCTCTTTTGCAATTGCAAGCCCGTCGGCATATCTTCGGCGGATCTGTTCCAGCTCGCGTTCGTTCCGCTCCAGGCGTTCCAGCTCAAGCTTTGCATTGTGCTTTTCCGTTTCCGTGATCAGGTTTTCCAGGGCTTCAAGTCTCGGGTCTTTTTCTTTTTTACCGCTTCCGGTACTGTCCCTGCCCGGATCTTTGGGCGGATTGCCCCCTGGATCTTCGGGGCCGGCCAGCTCGTTGACCTGTAGGTTGGCGAAAAGCTTTTTCTTTTCCTCCTGTCCCCTTTTGTAATCGGCAAGGTTCGCCGCGTAGACACCTTTGGCCAGGATATAATTGCGTTCAAGCATTTTGGCTTCCTGGGCGGAGATTGTTTTTGTGGTGGTCTTGATGGCATTGAATTCTTCGTGCGCCCTGTTCAGTGCCTCCTGTGAGGCAAGGAAACGTTTTTCCGTCTCCAGTTCTTTTGTCAGTGCCCTTTTGATCTCCGCTTTGCGGATTTCGAACTTCAGCCGTTTCTCAAGGCTGGCCAGTACCGATTTCTGTGCGGTGTCAATGTCTTCGAGCGTTGCGTTTTCGCTCAGAAGGTTCGGCAGGTAGTCCCTGTAGCGCTCGTTGATGCGGCGGATCGCCTCCGCCCTGTCGGCCGTGCCTTCGGTGGTCTTTTTCAGCAGTTCGAAATCCATGACCATATCGCTGCGCTGTGCTGCGAACCTGTCGGTCAGTTCTCTGTTGGCATCAATGACCTCTTCGGTCTCCCTGCGCAGGGCAAAAAACGCTGCCGCTGCCGCTGTTGCCACGGATATCAGGAGCCCCAGAGGGTTCATACGGGTAACGGTGGTAAAGCTCCGCATCGCAAAAGTGGCCTGCCTGATATTACCGGTAAGCCGGAACTGGGCAGCGGACAACAGGTTGCTGACACCTATATATAATCTTGTGCCGATCACTGCGGCCTTTTCCGCTGCATTCCTGAGCCAGGTGGCCGCAGTTGCCCGCTTTGTCCACAGCTCCGAAAGCTTCACCGCTGCGATATAGGACGTGACCGCTGCAATTGCTACGGTGATCACATCGGTGATTTTTGCAATTGCAGCTTTGTTCTTCCCCAGGGTGACTATCGTTTTCTTGATCAGGTTCGACCCCTGGCTTATCAGGTTGAAAATGCTTTTCAGTACCGGCAAGAAACTTTCCTTCAGCTCCAGTACCATTGCCTTGAGTGCCGCTGATGCACGTTTCATGGTCTGCTCCGTGGTTTCCTGCTGCATGGCGAATGCGGCGGAAAGTGAGGAGCCTTCGCCGTAATCGGTATTGACCGATTGCAGGATCTGCTGGTAATCCTTGAGCCCTTCACCGGAGAGCACCGAGACCGCGGTCAGTGCCTCGACGGATGAAATGGCTTTGGAGATCTCATCAGGGCTGGTTCGGATGACACCGTTAAGTTTCTCCAGTACCTTGGTAAAGCCCTGGGCACGGATGGCCGTTGTGCCGAACGGTACGCCGAATTTCTGCAGTACCTTCTTGGCATCGTTTGACGGGTTGATCAGGCTGGAGATGGCCGATTTTAAATAGGTGGTGGCCTCTGCGGTGGAGATTCCGCCCTTGGTGAGTTCGGCCAGCATCGACAAAGTTTCCTGGTAACTGATGTTGGCCTGTGCCGCTATCGGTGCGACCTTGCCGATGTTGACGGCCAGTTCCTCCACTGTGGTCTTACCTGCTTTCTGTGCGGAAAAGAAAGCGGAGCCGACCTGTTCCGCTTCCGACATCTCCAGTTTCCAGGCGTTCATCACGGTGGTCATGCCGTCGGTGGCGACACTGAGCTGGGTCACACCGCCGATGGCCAGACGGCTGGCTTCATCCATCACCCTGACGGCATTGGCGGCGGGCACACCTGCGGAAATGGTATCGAAAAGCGATTTATTGACATCATCGACCGCAAAACCGTACTTTTTTACGGTCTCGATGGCACCTTTTTCCAGTTCTGCGGAATACTGTTCCAGGTCTTCGGTGGAAAGGAGGGTCTTCACGTTGGTGAAGCCTTTTTCGAAGTTCATGATAAGATCCGACATTTCGCGCAGGGCCAGGATAAAGGAGGCCGCTGCTGCCACAGCGGCAAGGATCATCCCGGAGTAGTTGTTGAAGGCGTTGTTGGCACGGTCGATCAGCGGGGTGCTGTCGCGCATGTCGGCATTGACCTGGTTCAGCTCGGTATTGAGCTGCTTGACGCGCTCTTTTAAGGTGAGGTAGGCTTCCGAACCTTTGTCCTTGACATTGCGCATCTCTTTGATCAGTTTGCGCTTGGTGCGGAGCAGTTCGTTATAACTGACACCGTTGAGGTTGTTCATCACGCGGTTGACATCAACGGTCTCCTCTTTTAGTTTTTTTGCTTCTTTCTGGACCTGTTTCAGCTCTTTGGCGGCCTTGTCAAAACCTGCTTTGTCATTGGCCTTGCGCAGCCTGTTCATTTCCTCGCGGAGCTCTTCACTGCGGTTGTTTAACTTCTCCAGTTGTTCTTCGGCCTGTCTGGCTTCCAGGTTGACTTTTACGTTGGCCTGTTCGGTGTTTCTCATGGTGCGGCTTTGCCGCTAAGCTGAGTTTTTTTGAAGGCGGGTTAAAGGACAACTTGTTTTAGAATAGGTTCGGTCTTGGTGATATTTTTTCTTAATTTTATATATTTGTTTCAGAAAATAGGATGTAAATGATTTAGCTATATTTTAACTGTAAAGCAACTAGTTTTTGCTTAAGTAAGCTTTATTTGTGGTTTCAGGAAAACAGTCCACTGGTAAACCTGTGAAGTGTTGAAAGTAATTTACACAGGCTTCACTCAGAATAACTAATTAAGTATCTGATAATATTAATTCTAGAATGAATTTTAAAATGGTAAGTAAAAAGATTTTTACAATTATCCTTTCAATGTTCTCTATCCAATTGCTATTCTCCCAAAATATTTTTACAGAAACAATTGCTGCAAATGGTGGTTCTTTTGAGGATGAAAAAGTGTTAATAAATTGGACAATAGGTGAACCAATTATTGAACCTATTACAAATAATGAAATTTTTATTTTTCAAGGGTTTCATCAAGATGCCGTTAAATTTTATTTTAATAGCGAACAAAAAAAAAACGCCATTAGTTTAACCGATCTTTATGCACCTAATGAATTCAGAGTAGATGTTTATCCAAATCCTGCTTCTGAAAGAATTAATATCAAAATAGAAAATCATCAGGATAATACATCCAAATTCACAATCCAATTATTCAATAATATGGGCAGGAAGCTCTTTAGTGAAACAACCTGTTCAAAGTTGCATCATATGAATATAGATTGCCTTTCAAGTGGTTACTATATATTAAAATTGTATGATGCTAAAAGTCAGTCAACTGTAAAAAAAACCATAATAGTAAAACGTAAATAATTGATAAATATATTATGAAAACAAAATTCCTATTATTAATATCAATAGTTATTTGTAATTATACATTTTCACAAGTGCCTCAAACAATAAAATACCAAGCTATCATAAGAGATAATGATGGCGTTGTTATGGCGGATGATTCTATCCATATGAAAATTAGCGTACTGCCAACAATCAATGCGGATAGCCCAGTATATACTGAAGTTCACTATTTAAAAACCAATCCATCTGGCTTAATTAATTTATCTATTGGCGCTGGTATTAGCACATTAGGAGACTTTTCATTAATTAATTGGGGAAATTCAATCCATGCCGTTAAAATTGAGTTAAATGATTTATTAGGTAATGGTTATAAAATTATAGGTAAAAGTGAGTTTAGCAATGTTCCATATGCCTTATTTGCGTCAAATGTTTCATATTCTGATACAAGTTCCATAAATGAAATTCAAAGATTAGAGTTGATAAATGATACCTTATTTTTAAGTTCCAGCAATTATGTTGTGTTAGATAAGATTACTAAACAAAATACTGATAAAATCTTCACAACAGAAGCAAAAACTTGGTATGTATCGACATCTGGGAGTGATAACAATGACGGTTTATCCGAAAATTCAGCCTTCAGAACTTTGCAATATGCATACGATCAATTACCTCTAATAATTAACCATCAACAGACAATTAAATTATTGGATGAAACCCATTCTGAAAATTACAGACTTGATTCAAGTTTACATTTACCTAGAAAAGCCATGCTGTATGCACATGGTAAATTGTTAGGGTTTAGAACGGAAAGAAGTGGTAAACTGTCCGGTGCAATAGTTATTAAAGGTCCAGCAATAATTGCGCCTAATCAAAAGCTAAAATATGGGATTTATAATGGGTTAGGACAGCTTGCTATAGAAAATGTCACAATACAAGGTAGTAATAAAAATGCATTATTAGTTTCACACCGTGGAGATTCATATGTACATTGTAATAATGTTACTATTGATGGAATGAACACTACAAACATTGGGATATATTGTGAAAGTTCCGGTCAGTTGGAATTTACAGGCGAAGGTGAAATAAAAAACTGTACTACTGGTGTTGCATTATTTAGTCTATCTGATGGTATTAGCTTGAGCGCAGAAACGAAAATTCATAATTGTCTTACTGGAATAAATTCCAAAGGATGGGTTAGCTATATACAAACAGCAGAATCAGATAATGCCTTATGTAGATTATATGACTGTAATGTAGGTATATATGCATCGAATGGCTCGCATATTTCCTTAGCATCATCAGCATCTGATAAAAGGATTAGTATCGAATCCCCAATAAAAATGTTAAATGGAAGTTCTCTTTCTGCTACTTACGCGAACATAAACACAACGATAGAGTGTGAGCAAGCAAGTGTATTTTTAAATAATTCTGATTGGCAGGATCAAATTAGTTTAAAGGCGAGCTCAATAAAACTAAGAAAAACTAAATCTTATATTACTAAAGGAAAAAATAATAGTCTGACACCATTGAAATTAGATAATAATTCCACAATTATTGATAATGGAAATAATACAATAATCAATAGTAATGATGAAGCAATTGTTTTAGGTGATGAATTGATTGATAAAACTATTAACGACAATTTTGATCGTGAAATAGTAGTGCCTTTGGGAGTTAAAACCATGTTATTGAAAAGTGGTCATTCTCATGATCAAGTTGGATGTTCATTATCTAAGATCGGTGCATATGAAGGGAAAAAAGTGAATATCATAGGGCATAGTTGGGGTGTTGAATTCATTGGAACAGATGATTTTGATATTCCCAGTTCTTTTATAATTGGTACAGGATCAGGTCAATATACTGGTGCAGAATTTATCTTTGGTAATGGAAAATGGAGACTTTTAAGTTTAGGGTTAAAAAGATAAAGGAACCAAACTTTATACAAAAAGGATGGTAATGTTATGATTATGTAATGCTCGTTTGAAATGCCCCTGTTTCCTCTTAAAGGGGGACTTGGTTACTGAATAGTATCTGAATCAGTACAGAACAATTCAGAAATATTCACACTTAGCCGCACTTTTATGCCAACAGTGGAAGGCCATTTCAAAACAAAAGCATTACATATATAACATTATCAAAAGAATAGAGATATAAAAACCACCACCAACGAGATGTAAAAGCATAACGAGAAGGTACTAGGTTTGAAAGGTTAAGCATGTTATAAAACATGCAGTACTTTGATAAGTTGGAGCTTTGAATTACGCTACATTTCTTACACTCACCGTTACACCCCAACACCCCCCATCCCCTTAAGATCCCCTTTCCCAGAAAGGCTTTCTTCCTTAATCCGCGCACAGATATACCGCTGCGCCTCCCCCGCATACTTCTCCTGGAGCAGTTCCCGCAGGCGGTGCACCTGCGCCCGGAAAGTCCTGGTATACCATGGTCGCGCCTCCCGTTTGTTCACCGGTGATTTTGCCCAGTCAAAAGGCATGCTGCGGCCAACGGCCATCTCGGCAAACTTCCCGTAGAAGTTAAAAAGGAACATGACCTTATCAATATCGCCGTTTGCGTTCCTATAGGCCATGTGCGTGAAACTGTCGGTCAGGGCAAAGGAATCGTGCACGCCCAGGTTCTCTATCTGAACGACCCACTCCTTGACCACGATCTCCGCCCAGCGGTCAATGTCCAGACTCCGCCCCGTCATAGCTCAAAGTTTTCATCAGCGTTAAGCACCGGCAGCTGCTCCCACATTTTCTCCACCGTATCGACAAACATCTCGATGCCGTGGCAATTGTCGCCTATAGGCCCCACAGTCATGTAGTGGATGCGCGATAGGTCAACGAAACGTAGGCCGTTTTTGCCGTTTGTCCTGTCGGTAAGCATTTTGTAAATGATCTTTTTGCCCAGTGCCTTGCAGTCATCGAGCGCCCGTTCCTTGGCATCGTGGTCGAGCAGTTTCACTTTTTGCAGGATGTAGAAACGGTGGTGCGGTTCGTCGCGGTAATGGTCGTGTCCACGGTCGCCCATGTTGCCGTCGCGGCTGTCGATGGCCACAAGGATAAAGCCTTTCAGGCTGCGGAGCTTTGCCAGGATTTCGTCAAGTTCGGTGATGGAGCTGGCGCGTGCGAAATGTTCGCCTTCCGTCTGAAATTCGGTGAAGGTCTCCGTTATTTTCTTTAGGTATACTGTCAGTTTGAAGCCCATGTTTCTGTTGTTTGTTGTAGAGACGCGCTACTAGCGCGTCTGTACGGTATGGTATCGGGATTATCAGTGTTGAAGTTCAGTTTCCATTTTTTCGGCATCCTCCGCCTTCTTCTGGAGAAAGATCAGGATTTCGAAAAGTGCAGTTTTGCGGATGCTCCCGTTTTTGGTGATATCACCGTTATTGATCGCATTGACCAGATTGATGTGGCACAACGGGTCAGGCTCTCCAGAACCTGAGCTATCGGCGCTGAACACCTTACCGAACTGTGCGACGATGTTGTTGCGGCAACCGGAATAGAACAGGTAAACGGCATATTTTTTATCCATCGGCAGGCTTTTGAAATGTGCTGCCTGTTTTTCCACCAGGTGCGGATTGAAGGTTTCGCGCCGGTCGCCTGTAAAACCTGAAGAATCAGCCCTGTTGTTCCTGTCCGCTTTCCGGTAAAGTGTGGCGATAAGCCTATCCAGCTGTATTTCGTCTTTCGTTTTTGAAAAGCTGCCAAAGTATCCTTCGGCCGTTTCAAACTCCGCCCAGCTGATGTTGGCCAGTGCCTTATCGGGACCTATACGGCCGTTGAGTTTCGGCAACCTGTTTTCCGTAAGCTGCGAAGCCTCCAGCAGAAAATCCAGCTGCCCGATATACGACTGCAGCTGTAGGTCGGAAAGCTCGAACCTGCGTTTAGCCAGGATAAGTTCATGGTACCAGATGCCGCTCTCCTCACGTGGCAGTCTCATGGCCACCTGCATCCCTGAGAGTTTCAGCAGTGCCTTGATCTTAAATGCCGTCCTGTCAAGGTTGCGGGTAAAAAGATCTGCTATTTGCAGCAGCTGCGCCCGCGTTAATTCATTCCAGCTTTTTGGTATTGTGATCTGCATATTGTTGCGGTTTGAAAGGTTTAGGAAACATAAAATCCGGTATCGCCCGTATTCCTGTAAAGCTTTTCGCGTCTGGTACGGTTATCCTGAAAAAGGGCACTGGCCGCTGGGTAATCAGCCTGGTTCTGCAAAATGATGTTCACCGCCCTTGACAGATAGACCGTGCCCGTCTGCCGGTGCTTTTCAACCTCCATATGCGATGCATAAGTAAGGTGTGCAGTAGCGCGCTGTACCAGTTCGAAAACAATTGCGTTCGCTTTTGTGAGTGTGCCGTCCTTTGCCTGCTGTTTCAGTTCCGTAGCAAGTCCGGCGGTAATTGCAGGCTCTATGTGCAACTGCTCCATATCGGCCATGTCCTGGCGCATTTTCAGGAACATCAGGCGGCTGTTCCCGATGTTGCATATTTTATGGAATGCCCGTGCGGTGTTCACGAAATACCGGTTCCATTCGAAATAGGCGTCACTGTTCTGCCATTCTGGATAGTCCGCCCTGTTCTGCTCCAGGAACAGCAACAGGCGTTCGATGGATTTATGGGCAAGGTCGGTGATCGCATTTTTGAGACTGGCCACACGGTCTTTCGAAGCCGGTGCAAGCCCTGCGCCCTGACTGTCCATCACGGCAAATCCCGACTGTGTGAGGATCACGTCAAGGAAGGGCGTGCCGATCATGTAGGCAAAGTATGAGAGCGGCCGTTCCGTTTTCTTCAGCAGCTTATTGAGCTTGGGGTCATCGGGTGTTTTCCCCGCTTCCACATAGCCGTCAAGCTTTTCGGTCAGTTCAGTGCCCAGATAGGCGGTAATGTATTCCTCCTGTGCCTCTTCGATGTGTGCGGACATGACCTCGATATCGTCCTCCGAGTTCAGCCCCACGTAGTGTTTCAGGGTATCCTGTGTTTTTATGATCATTGTTCCGGATTTGTCGGTTTTGACGGTGCGGTCTCCTTGCTCTCCCTGTTCTCGTCGAGTGTGGTGAGCACAAGGTTCGGTATGGTGAAATGGATGTCCTTCGGCCAGTTGTTGACCTGTTTTATCAGGTAGAAGGGCGATAGGATCAGGTCGCGGAAAGGCTTCATGAGCGCCTGTTTGATGATGAACATCTCGCGTTTGTCCGTTCCCGATAGCGAACCCGAGTTCTTGCCAGGAGCGCTTCCGATCAGCCCCGAATGCACGCCCATGGCGTAGGCGATGATGTTCGACACGTCGCTTGCGTCCTGAAGGTATTCGCCGCCCTTGAAATCGGCCTTTATCTCGGAGATGCGGATAAAATGCTTCGCCTCCTTCATCCCGGGGTAATGCTTCAGCGGTGCGATCCAGCCCTTGCCGGCATTCTTTGCACCGACAAGGAAATCGTTCAGGTTCTTGTACTCCTGTGTCACACGTGCCGTTTTTTCATCGTCGGAGGTGATGCCCTCGCGCGAGAAAAGTAGTGTCCAGTATTCCTCGTCGATCTCGATCAGGAACCTGATGGCCATTCCGTTTTTCAGTATGGCCTTTTTGAACTCCGGTATGGTGACGGCAAAGTCGTACCATCCCGATTCTATGATCGAGTACCAGTAAGGTTTCTGGTAATAGGTGCGCCCCGGGGTGGGGAAACTGACAGGAACGACAAAGCGGCGGTCTTTGCCTTTTAGCCGTTGCTGGAGATCGAAAAAGGTGCGGCGCGGGTCGAGGTAGGGCGTGGGCACAATATCCTCTTTCTGTGGGGATTCGCCCCATTTTGCAGAGTACAGATGATAGTCGATTTTGCCCGTCTTCTCGTTCATGGCCGAAAGGCGCGAGAACTCCGCTTCTTTGTGCGTCAGCTCCACGATGTTCCTGCCCGCTTTGTCGGCAATGATCTCGGGGAAGACGTTGAAGAACCAGTTCATGTCGGTGATCTGCTCCAGGCAGTAGCGCGGGTTGATGGCGTTCTGTTCGAAGAAATCACTGACCGGTGCACAGTCGTAGACGGGTTCGGCGACACGTTTTTTCCCGTCCCTGACATAGCGCACGGGCTGTATGCCCTCGCCGTAGGAAAGTTCCACATTGAAGAGCATGCCCGCGGACATGTCCGGCGATTTATAGACCTTCTCGCGCAGTGCCGTCGGCAGGGCATTGTCCGCGCCCCAGTTGACCACTTTCACTGGTTTGGAAATGCCCGCAACATCGGTCTCTTTGCTGTCCGCAGAAGGTTTGAAAATCGCCTTTGAGGAAGGTATCACCAGGGAGGATGCGCCTTCCAGATAGGCTTTCTGTTTTCCGAACTGATGGACCTGGCCACCATCGGCCTCAATGACCTGTAACTGCTCAGACATAGACCTCCACCCCGTTGAATCCGACAATGGAAATGTTGCGTACGGTGCGGATCTCGCCCGATTCCGTGAACCTGATGTTGCGCGTCCGGCGTGCGTGGCTGGAGCTGGTCTGGGTTACGTTTTCGGCGGTTATGAGTTCGCCTGTTGACTGTTTGACGAATTTTAGGTTGAAAGGGGTGGCTGATTGCTGTGCTTTTCGCATTAAATGTAGTACTTTCGAGAGCGGTAGTTCTTGCATTTTTTATTTGCAAAATACCCTAGGAGATTATTCTTGAAAAGGACACAGAAAATAGAACTTGCAATGAACGAAAATAGAGAACTGAGCGAACAAAGCTATACTGACGATGAGTTCCAAGGAGAATATAGTTTTAAAGGCCAGGAAATTACTTTTGAGAAATGTTCTTTTCGCGAAGAGGTTCTGTTATCAGCTATAAATGTCCCTAATTGTTCAGTTATCTTCAATGAATGTAAACTTGATAAGATAAAAATAGGAGGTACGGTCGGGACTATAAAAATTATAAAATGCAAAAAACACAACCTAGAGACACCTCATTTTTCTGTAACAACCAATAATAAAGCGAAGATTGAAATAGTTATTGAAGACTCTCGACTCTCTATGGATATTTCCAAATGTAAACTTCTTTTGCATGGGGGAGTGGACTTTGAAGAAATATCAATAAAAGATGTTGAAATTTTAAATGTAAACGTAACCGGTCAGCAAAAATCAACAAAATCAAAATGGACAATAGATAAATGGAGCTTTGAAAACAATAATTCAATTTTTTCGATAAGCGATTCTTATATACTGAGTTTTGCTTCTACAGGTTTTATTGTTACACAAAACACGAATGATGTTTGGTTTCAGAGATCTATTTTTGGGGAACACATTTATTTTGAACAAAGACCAGATAAACTTAAGTTAAATAGTTGTCAATCAAAGAACAGTTTTCATCTTAGTATCCCTGCTTCAGAATTTGATATAACCAACTATGAGAAAATGTTTAGAGGAACAACAATAGCACCTTATATAATTTTTCATGGAGAGGATTATAAACGGAATAGAAAGCTTTATAGGGAGCTTAGAATACAGGCTGAAAATGAAAAAGATAGAATTGGTGCTTTGTATTATTATAAAAATGAAATGCAAGAATACTATTCTGAATTGAAAGATAACCGCAACAATTGGTTCTTTAAAAAAGACAATTGGTTTGAATTAGTAACTGTTTGGAGTCAAATGGTTTTATCTGTTTTTGGTAATAGCTGGTGGAGGCCATTATGGCTCAGTCTTGTGTTTAGTTTAATCTTTACTCCATTAATCATATTGGAAAGTAAACAATTAGAATTTACAACAAAGTTTAACTGGGATACTTTGTACCTGTGGCTACACCTTATAAACCCTACTCATAAAGGGGAAATTGATTTTATGGGCGGTAAAGTAACAGTGTTTGGTTTTGCAGATGTTATTTATCGGATTTTAATTGGCTTCATGATCTTCTACATCCTAAAAGGCCTAAGAAAATACACCTACAAATAAAAGTCCTCCACTTAAAGAAGTTAGGAAATTGATTATCGCAAAGCCTTTCATAACAACAAAATCCCCACTTCCCAAGTTTGTTCTCACCATCAAGGAGGGATTTTTTGTTGTAGCCAGTTATTATGTCTGTTGGTAATTCGTTCCTGTTATACTACACTTCTTACAATGCTGAAAATAGTAAATTCCTTCTCCGTATTCTTCAACATCTTCAAAGTCAATCTGACCAACAAAATTCATTGTCTCTCCACAATCGGGACATTTTAAATATTCAGCATCTTGTATCCATGTTGGATAGCCTCCAATTTGAGACTTGCTAATCTCAACGAATTGACTTATAGAATATTCAGGCTTTCTCTTTTCATCAGTAAGAACCAAAGTATTTGGTACAACCGAGTCCATTTCCATACTATCATCGAAATGTTCCCACTTTTTGTTTTTATTATGCCATGTGCTTCTTCCATTTTCATCAATTCGCATAAAAATCGGTTCGTAGCAACCACAAAGGAGGCAAGTCACAAAATCAGTCAGTTGGTTATCTATTTGAGTTGAAAAAACTGTAGTCAATTTGCTTTTACAAAATGGACAATCCTCGGAGTGCTCAACAAACGTTTGAAAATCTGCGATTTCCGATTCCACTTTATCTTTGTTCTTAAGAACTTTTACTTCATAAGATATTAATTCCCGCCTTGTTCCGTTCGGTTCTATTATCCATCCTGCTTGGCCTGCATATTCCTTTGGTAGTACATATAGCTTTTTAGTCCATTTAGGTTTGTTCTTTGACGATTCCACAAAAAAGTCAATCACGTTTTGAGTTCCAATCCATGCTAAACAAATCAAGATATGGTTTTTATTAGAATCGTTTTTTTCGACTAATTCAATTAGCTTATCAGCAATAAATTCATCAGCGTGTCTGTAAATCTCAGGGTAGTAGAAAACTTTTTTGTTAATGAGAGTTGGATAAATTTCTTTTAAACTTTCCCCATTGGTGAATAACGACAAATACAATAAAATACTTTCAATTTGGTCTTCATTGTTGATTTCAGTAAAAAGTTTTCCAACAAGTTCTTTACATTCTTGTGAACTTAAATTCTCAAAATTTTTATAATCAGTCATGTTATATCGTTCAGTTTAATTGGCTATAGCAATTATATAATAGACCTTTTCAAGTGTTTTGGTATCCAACGATTTCATAAACTTCGTTGCTTCCGGTAGGTAACCGATCTCAAATTTCTTCTTTATCGTGTCTCTGTTCTGTCGATACAAATATAGATGAAGTTGCCCCCTATAGTCAATTTTGAGACTATTATCCTATTGTACAATTGCTCCGAAAAAATCCTTTCTCATTTTCAAAATATTAATCTATTGATTTCCAAGTCCTAAAAGGGTTCAAAGGGAAAATAATCTCCCTTTGTCCGTCAGACGACCCCGCCTCGCCCTAAGGATATTGCAGCAATTGCAGCTTTTTTGATCCACGTTATATGTTTTTTGGTCTTTTGTTTGGATTTTCGGATAGGAATCCGCACCCCTATTTTTGCAAAACGTGAAATTTTTTCATGTTTTGTAAAAATATTGACACTGCCGGAGGCACAACCGGCTTAAATGTACGGGGACAACAGGATGTAATTGCAGGGATAAGATGGTGCAATTGCTCAGCGTCCTAACTGGCCGATACTGTGCATTGCATAAGGATTGCTGGCGTGCGGATGGAAATTGCAGCCGATGAACAGCGTGTCCCAGGCGTCGGTGCCATCGGTACGCAGCTCCAACGGATCGGTCTCGGTCTCTTCCAGCTTTTCGCCGGACTTATCCTTTTCGAAACCGTTGCGCCCGATACGCACGCCTGTCTGCTCCATTGCAGGGAGAAGGAACTCGTTGTTGTCGCTGTTGAAGGTGGGGAAGAGGTATTTCTTTCCGGTGAACGCATCGTCGATGTACTGATGCTTGAGGTTGTGCGCCATCGGCTGGCCTATGTACACGGGTGCAACTGTCCAGCCGTGGCGCTGTAGTTCATGGATCACGATCTCGGAAAAGTTTTCCTGGTGCTCATCGGCATAGCTGTTGCCGATGGCCGTACTGTCGTAGTAATAGATGGCCGTGCGCGTGCTGTGGAAACGGTAGTATTCCGCCCACTTCTCCACCAGTGCCCTGAGTTTCTTTTCGTTCTTGACATAGAAGCTGGAGAGCGTGCGCAGCTCCGTGCCTATGGGCTGCCCCGTTACGATCCAGTTGATGTTGGCATTGTAGTCGAGCGCGATGGATAAGGGTCTGCCGTCCGCAATATCAGAGTCAAATAAGCAGTTGGTATCTTGGATCTTTTTAAAATCGAAAGCGTCGTTGCGTCCGCGCAGGTTATCAACATGTGACGGGTTGGAGGCTTTGTAATAATGGATACGCGAATCAAGGTTAGGGTAGAAACCGTTGGCCAGTTTCCTCAGGAACTTATTGGCGATGGAAAGGCGGAAAACCAGCGGTGTAAGCTCACGTTTCATCTGGCGGATGTATTTCTCGCCAAGGATCTCCAGATTGTCGATGCTGTCGAATTCGCGGTAATAGTGGGCTTCCCTGCGGAATTCGTTAAGTTCTTTCTCCAGACGTTTTACCGTGGCCCGGCTGCTGGCCGAACCGAACTGCTGATAGTGGTAGATCTCGCGTTTGATGTCCTTGATGAGTTCGATCAGCCCTGTGTTCATCAGCTTTACACGTTCCAGCAGCCATTCACCTGCCCTGTTGTGCGGCATGTCCGAAACAATGGTGATGCCCTTGTGCCAGGGGATGTGGTCGAACGCACCCGGATAACCTGAAATTGCAGGTATGGTCTCGTCTTTGAGCTTTTCGACATTGATGGAGCGGCCTTCGTCGATCATCAGGTAATCGAGCGTGAGGGAGTTGGAGGAGAATTTCACGTCCTGCGAAAGGATGTGCTGTATGCTGCCGTTGTACCAGTGGATCACATGGTCGTAAGTGGCCGGGTTGATCAGCGGCTTTTTGAAGCCTGCCGTTTTCGGAGCTTTTCTGCCTACGAAATAATGCACGCCCTCTTTGAAGCCCATTCTGGCAAGCGAGGCCATCGATGCCGGAACGGTGCGCGCAAGTGCCTGCTGGAAGGTGGCCTGAAGGATGGCACCTGCACTCTGTGGCATGTGCTGCACATTGCGCAGAAGGCGCGGTGCAATAATGCCGTCGGACTTTCCGAAACGGCGGCTGGCCACTATGGTCTCGGAATTGGCACCTACCTCCAGTAATTCGATCTGACCGGGGTTGAAATATTTTAAGACCTTGTTCATCGGCTATTCGATTACCTCCGCATCCTGAATTTTTCCGCTGTCCAGATCGCCGAACAGTTCTTTCCGGAGCTTGGCCTTGCGCTCTTCCAGATCTGGGATTTTCTTGTGGCCTAACACGGATACGTCCCCGGTGATCTCGAAATTCTGAGGCACGATTTCATCCCATGGCAGTTTTTCCACATCCTCTTTGTCGAGACGGGTCACTTTGCCCAGTGCCATTGCGGCGCGGATCATCACCTCACCGCGTTTGATGTCGAGGCGGTCGGCGTCTTCGCGTTCAACCAGTTCGTAGCCTTTTTTGATCATCTCGATGGCGGAATAACGCTGGAATTCCTTGCCCGCATTCTTTACGTCGCCCAGAAGTATTTTTACTGCTGCAATATCACGGTACGATTGGGATTCACTCAGGCCATAGTTTTTGTTCAGGTAAGTGACCAGTCTGGATTCTGTCTTGAACGGATGACTACGCATCTGGGTGTACAGGTCCATGTACCGGACTTTCAGTTCTTCTTCTTTTGGCGTCAGTTCAATATCGCCCTTATGGAACATGGACTGACGTATTTTTTCGAGTTTATCGCTCACGTTCGGCTTTGTTTTGTACGGTTATAAAATCCCTGACGTCTTTCTGTGCCTGCGGGCTTCCCATCTGCGCCATCTTCACGATGTTTTTCTGGATGGCCTCTTTGCTGATCAGCTTGCCACGCTGATAGGCTTCGTTTATCGGGGTTCCAGGCTTTAACACCTCGTAACGGAACGTCTTTCTTTCTATCTGTACCAGCAGTGCGATTTCATCGACTGTCATGAACGCACCGGCCAGTTCCTCTATCCTCCCTAACTGTTCTCCTGTATATTCCATAACGGTGTGGCTGTTCCATAGAAGGCACTGAATTTGGCCTTCAGTTTCTCAAATTCCTGTGGGGCTGCCGTTACGGCCCCGCATTCGATACGGTAATTCCGGTTCAGGTTCTGGCTGCTCAGTACGGCCAGCCTGATGTTGCCCTCCAGCAGTACGCCCTTGCTGTGGTTGGGGCAGGTACGCACGGAGTCGGCAACGTTGTGGATAAAATTTACAAAATCGGTCTTGTGTTTTTTTGTGGTATAGTCGAACAGCACTTTAAGGCTCCTGATGTGGCCGGTGTCCCTTGCCAGGGCAAAGGCGCGCACGGCCTCTTCGGAAACCGAAAAACTGGAGATGCACATATCGGCAGGCCCCGTCTGTGATAACAGATAGAGGACCAGCTCGTGCATCGACCAGTTTTTCGACCAGTAGAAAACGGCCGTACCTTCACGGATCTGGCCGATCTCTTCCGTTAATGCCTTCAGGCTGGTCTGCGGCAAAAAATCTATAAGCCTTTTGTCTTTTTCCATGCTTCAAGTCCGTCGCGTTCCTCTTCGCAGGCCTTCAGCTTTTCTTCCTGCACCCTGTATTCTTCCGTGCCTTCTTCCAGATCGGCCAGCTTTTTCCTTTCGCGTGTGATGTAGGTACGTACGGTGTTCAGCCGCTTAAGCTTTGCTGCGGTTTCGTCGATGTTGGCATCTTCGTCCGGAGCTTCGCGCTGCTGTTTTATCCAGGCATCGAGCTGGGCGTATTTGTCCTGGATACCGTCTTCGATGACCGCGGCCTGATTGGTGGCATGTTTCCGGTCTTCATCGCTGATTTCCTCCAGTTTGGACTTGGTGTGGAAAGCGGACATCTTTTTGTAATCTTCTCCGATCTCTGTGTAAAGCTCCTGCATTTCAGAGGTCAGTTCTTCATATTTGAAGTAGGGGTTGTCCTTTATGATCCTCATTTTTAGCGAAAACTGTTCCTGCGGTTCTGACTCTGGAGGTTCAGGTCCGTTTTCTGTTATTACAGCAGGTTGGTCTGCAATTGCAAAAACGGGCTGCGGTTTTTGAGCTGTTTTCGGTAGTTCTACTGTCTGCCCTTTGATGCGTTTCACCCTCTCCAGCTCGGATTTCAGCATGTTGTGGTGCAGTGATCCAGGGAGACTGTTTTCTACAGATTCGAAGAACTGCAGTTTGGAATTTCTGGGTTCATGTTCCTTCAGTATCTCTACTCCTTCTGTGTAGTCCTGATCTATGAACCAGTCAAGTAATTTTTTCATGATCTGCTATTGTTTTATAAACAACTGTACGGTACAAAAAAAGCCCTCCAAGGAGGGCTCTGAAAGGACGTGCAATTGCAGTTATTTCTGTCGTGTTTTGGGCGTTGCGGCGGGTAGCGGTTCTACCAGTGTGCTGCCCCTTTTGAGTAGGATTTCTGCATCTTCGTCCGTAATGGTATTTAGATCGATCTCGCCCTTTCCCTGCCAGTTGACCAGAAAGGGTTTTACATCTACTGTCAGTCTGAATTTTTTCATGTGCTTAAGGTGCTGGTGTCGGTGTTAGCTGGATAATGCCCCCGTAACGCGGCAACGGGTGCGTGTCGGTTACTTCAATGTCCACGGTCACGCCTTTTTTCGAAGTGGCGGCATCGCCCGTATCACCTTCAACTTTGATATCGGCACGGAAATCAGGGTGCCCGATGATCACCCTCTGGTTGCCGTCTATTTCCTCGAAAATGTGCACGATCTCGTCGTTTTTTGCGGCAAGGGAGTACAGCAGCATTTCATCGCGCAGGGTCGGGTGCTCAAAATGCGACTTGTTCAGGAACGAACCGTTGTCGATCTCCCCCTGTTTGGTAAAACTGAGTTTGCCCTTGCCCTGTGTGCCGTAGATCTTTTTCCAGTTGCAGCCCTGTTTCAGCTTGAAATCACCGATATAGTGGGTCGCTTCCTCCATTGTTGTGGCCTCGTTCAGCGGTTTCGGCCGTTGTGGCCAGCTTTCGATATCGCCTTTGTGTATCCAGTGGCCGATGTCCACAGTCCCGGGGATGTCGGAACGCCCCTGTTCGTGGATCACATCGGGGAATTTTGGTATTGCCATCTGTTCTGTTTTTTAATTGTCCGTTTATGGGTCTGGGTAAAGAGCTTCTTTCGAAGCCCCGGTTTAATAATCGCCGAGTAGTCCGACAGGTGCTTTCTGAACCTGGTCGTTCACCGCGAACAGCTTTTTGTGCATGCCGATGATCCGTGTACCGAATTTTGCCTGCACCCAGAACTGTAGTTCGTTGGGGTCTTCGTAAATATCGCGGATCTGTACAAACTCTTTATCGCTGATGGTGCTCATACCGAAATCCATGTTTCCGGGTACTGTGGCCATGATCCTGTCGCCCGTGCCCAGCACTTCGTCAGTGTGGAAATTCCTGATTTTTGAACCGCACTTTGCGTTTACATATTCAAGTACATCGGCAACTTTTACATCCTTGTTGACCCACTTGTTGTCCAGTGCGTTCTGTGCCTTGCGTAAAGTTTCGGCAGAAAGGAAAAGGCTTGCATTGTTCTTCAGGAAACCGCTCAGCGCATCGACAAATGCGATCAGCTGTTCGATTGCCGTTGTTTCCTCGCCCTGCGTTGACGGGTCTTTGATCGGCCCCGTGCCGATCATGTTGCCGTTTGAGGTGGAAATTGTCCCGGCGGCGATCTGCTGGTCGATCTTCTCATGAAAGCCGTCGAACAGCCCCATCGGTGATTTGTCCCCGGTATCGCGTTTGGCAAACCAGATGCTCACGATCAGCTCTTCCATTGTGGAGACCAGCATCTGCGCGACAATAAGCCCCTGTAGCGGGTGTTTCTTCTTGGCAAGGTAACCGGTACCTGCCAGGCCGACACCGTTGGTCGCCGCTTTCTTGATGTAGTTGTTGATGTTCTCGCGTACGGTACAATAGGCCATCTCCAGCGAGAGTTCAACTTCCAGGAACTTGCCCAGTTCCGTATTGTAATCAATTGTACCTGTCTGGTAAGGTTTCCAGAGCCCTGCCTTGCGCAGGAAATGGATTGCGATATCGCGGTCGTCGATCTGCTGGAGCGCAATGCCCCACTTGGCCAAAAGCGGCCCCAGAAGGAAATGCGGTAAAAAACGCAGCCGCTTCTGATGGTTGATGGCGTCCTGTGTCAGGGACGCGGTGCTTACTACAGGTGTCATTATTTGCTGTATTTTTCAAAAACTTTCATTGCTTCCTCTATTGTCATGTCCTCGTTTTCCATATAGGCCGTGGGGTCACCTGATTCGGCCTGGTCGCCCTGCGGGGTTACTGTGGATGTGGACGCCCCCGGCTGTTTTTCCAGTTCCGCGACCTTTGCCTGCAGCCCTGCAATTGTGGCATCGCGTTCCGCAATTGTCCGCTGTGCCTGTTGGAGCTCTCCGGAGAGCTGTTCCAGTTGGCCTGCGGAATTGACCATATTGGCAAAAGCGGCTGTGATGCCCGAAAGTTCTGCCCCGGACAATGTAACAGAAGCATTGTTCTGCGGCGGGGAGGATTTAAAGCCGAATTTATTGGCCAGTGATTGAAAATTGTTTGTACTCATAGCTATGTGGTTTTGTGATTTATTACCTGTATCCGTTTTTCCCTGTTTTGCCAGCTGTACCACCCTGTCAACCGTGGCCTCGAAACCCTGGATGCCGTCGATGAGCGTGCCCACTACATTCTCTGCATAGTAATCCTGACCATCGCAGTAAGCGTCCGTAACGGCAGGGCGGTTGGCCTGTATCATCGAGATGAACTCCTCGTTGATCGGGTTGAGCGTGTTTTCCACCAGCGGCTTGAAATTGCCGTTGAGCGCCTTTTCGAAATCACCGTTTTTGTTGACCGATTTTGAGGCATAAAGGCGGACATGCCTGATGCCGTCACTGGAGGTGGTATTGGCCGGGTGGCCGTCGAAGGCGATCATCGTACCGATGGAGCCTAAAACAGCTTTTGGCTTGGAGGCATAGATTTCCTGTGCAAAACTGATTGCACCCATTCCGGCACTTGCGGCCACGTTCTCAACAAAACCGACAACGGGCTTCTTCAGGTTGTGGAACTCGTCCCTGAACGGGTCGAGCGAAATGGTCTGGCCGCCACCTGAATCAACATACAGCACCTGGCCGATCACATTGCGCTGGCGGTCGCCGCGCAGCAGGAAGTTCATAATGGACTGTGTGCCGTAGCCGCCGCAGTACTGGTCGTGTTTGGTCATGGCCCCCGAAAGCACCACTACTGAAACATATTCCTCGGATTCCGGTGCGGTCTCGATATTGAAACGGGTGTAGTTTTCGGCGGCTATATAATAAGGTAGGGAGCTTGCATCGGGTTCGCCCTTCTCGAACTGCATGCCCGTCTGCAATATCATATTGCGCATGGGCATCAGCTCGAAATAGGTGCGGGCATCCACGTGCCAGGTGCCACCGATTACCGATTTTAGAAAAGGAAAATTCATGCTTGCGGTTTTATCCAAAATTGCCGCAATGCATGAAGGTGCTAAAGGACTCTGTTTTGAATTATAAATTATTAGTTATGAATTATGAATTGCGAAGCACTCATGAAGACCTTTGAAAATTAACTCCACGGAATAATTGGCTGGTGCCTGTATAATCCATATATAATCTATAAGCGGTGGTTACCGGATAATTTCGGCAGGAAGGAACTGGTCACCGCGGAAACTTAACTGCAGTCCCGGGCGGGAGGTAACCGATT
The DNA here is from genome assembly GCA_965230435.1 of Bacteroidales bacterium. Lineage (GTDB taxonomy): Bacteria > Bacteroidota > Bacteroidia > Bacteroidales > JBDKHP01 > JBDKHP01. The sequence continues at coordinate 2,279,190 of CBDDLB010000006.1, read as the reverse complement.
TGGGTACGGTTACATTGACCGACAGTTGCAGCGGGCAGCTTTTACGGCCTACTGTCATTTCCGTGCCGTTCATATCCTGTAACCATATAATATAATACCTGCCCGAAATATACTCCCCGCTTTTTTCAACGCCTGCAATTTCACATTTTACCGCAGATGAATAAACGGTTCCCATGTCGGTGTCTTTGGCGTTCTGCTCAAAACTGGCGGAGCTGTCGACAAAACCGAGGGTTTCCCATTTCAGGTTCTGTACATCGTTTTTGGTGATCGGATCTGTTGGGTGTTTGCTGATGAATTCCGATACCGGAATAATTTTTATGGTTTTTACCGAGCCTAAATAATTCATGTTTTTCATGTGTCAGAAGTTCAAAATATAGGTTTGAGAGGCCATTTTGGGGCGGTTTTACTATATGATTTTTTTATAATGCAGATTTACAGCATCTTCCGTCGATTCGAGCGTTTTTTGAAACCTATATTGTTCCGCCCGGTACGTCAGTTTCTTCAAATGCTCCAGATTTTGTGCGTTATTTCTGATCTTATGGCGGTTTATAAATTCGAGTATCCCGTACTGTGCCGTACGTCCGGAATTGATCGCTGAGGCAACCCATATCATTGCTTTTGCATACATAATTGAGCGCAGGTAGAAGTAGATCCGCTTCTGGTCTTCCTGGGAAAAATAGAGGAAATACTTATCAAAGTTAAACTGGTCGGTGTTGGGAATGATCAGCGTTACCTGTTCCCTGCTTTTTTCTTCCGTAAGCTCTTTCGGGCGGTTCGACTTTTTGACCAGCGCGACAATAAATGTCCCGATCTGGTTACGGGTGCTGATTTTAACTTCTTTTTCGGATTTAAATTCCGCACGTAGGAAGTCCGCATGGATGCGGTCGAGATTGATCAATGCTTTGTTCATATCGGTAGAAATTAAAAAAGGCCCCACCTGTGTGAAGCCTTTCATGATAATAGCCTAGGCAGTCCCCCATCAAAACTGCGCATTCATTGAATTATGACACTACAATAATAAGTATAGCGCGGGTAAGCTTTTCAGGATAGGAACGGCTACGGGTACATTTCAACGCTTTTAAACGCTTTCGAACGCTTAGGCACACTGTAGGTTCCCTATGCACCTGCTGAGCTGCCGATTCCGCTCGCTGGCCAGTGGTGGCCCAAAATACTGGAACAGGATGGCGACATGTGTCTGGTACAGGAATTTCAGGTTGGGGCTGTAGTTGAACTCGTTCAGTATGCCTTTCAGCTCTTCATCCTCGCGGATGTGGGTCTTGATCACCTGCCATGGCAGGTCTATCAGCCTGGCCACCTCCGATTTGCGCATGGTGCGGGGGTGGATGTAGGCCTCACTCAGATACTCTACAGGGTAGTTGATTACCTTCTTCATGCTCCCTTCGGTTTCTTGGTACGTATATAATTATCTAAAAACGGTTTCGGATCTTTCCGGCTGCTCCTGTAGTTTCCCTTCTGGGGAAGTTCCGTGAACCGCAGCTATCCCCTTCTGCCGTTCCGGAACTTCCCACACCCTTTAATCCTGTTGGTCTTCGCTGTCCAGTCCGTCGCGCACCCTTTTGATCTCGGTGTTCACTTTGGTCGGGTTTGTGCCCATTACCTTTGCGATTTCGCGCTGGCTCATTCCGGCTTCGTTCAGGCGGAACATCTTTTCGCTTTCCGGGAGGTTCAGCATCAGGATGGCGGCGATATCGTTGGTTGCACCTGTGATGGAGCGTTCCTTGATCTCCACCTGACCTTCCTGCTGTACACTTTCAGAAATCTGTGCTACCTGTTCCTTTGCCTGTTTCTGCATCATGAAACCGATGAACTCGGCCAGTATGATGGAGGCCACATTGAACACGGTATACATATAAAATGCCTCGCGTCCCATATCGGTATCGCGCCATGCCAGCATGATCAGGCTCTGGTTGAACATCCCCAAAAGGATTGTCGTCCAAAAAGCAACCGTCTGGTAACGCCCCATGTCGTAACGCTTGAAAAATGCGGTGCTCAGGCTCGGTAATGTAAGCACGCTCTCCACGATCAGCACGGACACAATGGAGTTGGTGATAATGAGCCATTCGTACTTCAGGAAAGCAAAATGCTTCATGGCCGCCTGTCCCAGCGGTACGGAGATAAAAAGGCGTGTGGCGATGACCGTCCAGAAGAACACTTCCGGCAGAATTTTGAACAGTTTTTCAAGCCTGCGGCCTGTGGTGTTGCTGAATATGGTGCTGTTTACTGTTTCCATGCTATTTCTACATTATTGGGTAAGATTCCATAAAGCGCGTTCTCGATGCTGTAGCGCGCCTCTTTCAATATGCCGTCCGCAATGGCGCGTTCTGTTGCCCTGTCGCGGCTGCGGATCTCAAGGTGTTTCAGGGTGACGGGGTTCCACACTCCGACACGTTTTTTTATGGTGTACTGTTCGGCCTGGTGTTCGCGGCCTGTAATTTTAGGTATCCGGAGCTGGAGCTGATAACCGCTTTCGGTTTCCTCCAGGTCGAAATCGTCCGTACCTGCTTTTATCAGGTAGGTGCGTGTCTCCCAAAGGCGGTGCGGTATCTCTTTCTCCAGGAACGGAAGGTTGATGCCCACGATGCTGGGAATGGAAATGGACACATAGCCGGTATCGGTTTCTACGGTCACTTTCTGCGAAGCTCCGTTCAGCTCCAGTATGCGGCGGATCTCTTCGGCGGTCACGGTGGTTTTGGCTGTGGCCGAAACGCTGGTTTCGTTTACGGGGTTGAAGTTTTCTATTGTGTATACAACTGAAATAATCAGTATAAGCAGAATTATCTTGTATTTATTGTTATGTATTATTCTGAACAGTTTCATGACAGTAGTGTTTAAAAGTTAACGGCCTTTTCCAACAGCGTATCGATACGGTCGAGGCCACGGAAGACCAGCGTCCAGATGCGTGGCTGTCGGTATTCTTCTGTATATTCTATATATAGGTTCAGCGTCCGCGTAACGGTGTTCCTTGACACATCGGTCTGAAACTTTTCGTTCAGGTTGTTGACGATAGGGCGGGGGCAGACTTTTATGCTGCCCGATTTTATCTGTGCGAACAGTTCACCGAAACCGTTCTGTTCTGAAGTGCCGTAAACATCCTGCTGGAGTGCTTCAATCAAAAACCACTTTTCCATAATCTCATCGAGCAGGTGTTTCGGTTCGGGAAGATGCTCGCGGGCTTTTTCAATGGATGTTTTCGGGGCGGTTTCAGCCCCTTTCCAAAGTGGTTTTTCACTGGTCTCTGACTGGTCCTTCCCTGGTCCCTGACTGGTCTTTTCCTGGTCTTTTGCTGGTTTTTCCTGTAACTGGGCAGTTTTTGGGAAAAGCCTCTCCCCCTCGTTTCCGGTTAGGGGGCGGGTGACACATTCTGTCACTCCATCAAGGAGGATTTCAACCTCCATGCCGTCGAGTATTTTTACTTTTTTCTGTGTCATAATATCAGTTTTAGTGGGCTGAATAGGTTAACGCGCGTCTCTCAGTTTATGAAAAAACTGTATTGCCTTCTCAAGTTCCCCCTGTAGGTATTCTACCCGTTCCTGTTGGAACTTGTGGAACTTTGCACCTGGGTGCTGTTGCTGATAGTTCTGCCAGCTGATGAAACGCGGTGAAACAACAGGCAAACGCAACCGTTCCGAATCTGGAACAGCTGGAACACTGTTGTTCCGTTTGCGCAATTGTTCAATGAGCCTGTTCTGCGATTCGATCTGCTGTTTCTGACGTTCCGTTTCTGCCGTTAACACTTTGTTCCGTTGTTCCAGTTGCGCCGTTCCGATTGTTTCAACCCCAAAAACAAGCCTGTTTATGAAGGTTGAAATACCGTCCCTGAAATAGATCAGTACGGGAATGGCCAGTACCGTAAAAACAAGCAGGAACACTTTGTTGATGACATGTTTTTTTAGCCTTGCATTCATGGCCAACAGTTCATGGGGGTGGATAGGCTTATCACTCATGGCTTACTACACGTTTAAATTCTTTCACAGTGATTTTCATATCCCCGTCGGTATCGAAAGCGGGGTTTCGCAGGGCTACTGCTCTTGCAGGCAGTTTGGTCGTCTGTAGTATAAAATTGTCGGGCTGGCCTAAGGCCGCAGGAAAAAGGTTGTACAGCCTGAGGTCTTCGTAGCAGTGCACCTTCCCTTTTGCGGGCTGCCAGAACTTTTCGATCCAGAACAGTTGTTCCGTTCCCGAAACACTTCGTATGTGTGCGGTGTTCGTACCCAGTGAAACGGCCGTTTCGGGCATGAACTGGATAAGGCCGGATGCTCCGATGCTGTTCCTTGCTTTCGGGTTCAGTCCGCTTTCGTGGAACATTGTTTTCAGCACCCAGACAGGGCGGAACGACAGGCGCGAGGAAACGGCAAACAGCGAATCGAAAAACGTTTCCGTATCACGGCCTTTGTACTGTGCCGCGTACCTGAGCAGACAGAGCTGTTCGGACTGGAACAAAGCTTCCCCGTTTTGTTCCGTTTCAGGAACACTTTGTTCCAAAATCGGAACATGTTGTTCCAGTTTCGAAACACCCCTGTTCCATAGTCGTTTACCATGTTCGCTGTTTCGGAAACGCGCGGACATGCCCAGGACAAGAAGAACAAGGAAAACATTCGATAGTTTCATTATTCCCATGTTTTATAGAGTGTGACAATTCCCTTCCACGAGAAGGTTTTCGATAGCGAATAGCCGTTTGCGGTGAAGCTCATGGCAAAGACAAGGATCAGCAGGGCGGCAATGAAATAGCCGATCAGCCTGCCGAAAGCATCGGCAAGGGCATCGGTGGCCTTTTTCCACATGCGTTCCGCAGTGGTGGCCATGCCCCTGCCTATTTTTACAAGCAGTGCATAGACGATCCTCACGAAGATGAAATGCAGCAGCCATTTCAGGCCTTTCCATAACCAGAAGAGGATGATCCCTGCATATTTTTCGACAACGGGCTCCTGATAGCTGCCTTCCACGGTGCTCTCCAGTTCCGTTTCGAAATCGGGGTTGAATTCCGTCTGTCCGTCAAATGTTAACATCGTTTGTGTGTGTTTAGGTGATGCCCGCTTTTGGAGTCGAACGGCAGGTAGAGCCGCTGGCCTTTGATGCGGGCAGAATTCGGGATGTCGTAAAAAGCTTTGCACAGCTCCGGGCTGATGCGGCTCCCGCGTTCGGGGTCTTTGCTGTGTTTTTTGAAGAACCAGCCGCAGCAGACGATCTCGCTGTCGTTCAGTTCCAGTTGACAGTGGCCGTCGGTGAATTCGGCCTGTAGCAGTTTCTCCAGTAAGGGTTCGTAGGCGTCGTGCAGTTCGCCACGGTTGATCCTCCAGTCGCGGTCGAAAGCCACGGGACTGGAGAGGCCGCCGTACCATTTCAGGTGGTTGAGCCAGTCGGGGCGGGCGGTGAGCAGACAGAACAGCTCGTTGCATGTTTCTTCAGTGAGCAGCATAATGCCGTGCTTTAGGGTTCAGCTCTGCGCGTTTGCCGTTGTGCCATTTCAGTGGCTTTCCGTTGCGGATGATCACGTTGCTGGTCTGGTTGTCGTACACGGCCACAAAGCCGTTGCGGCGCTGCGGGCGGTAGAGGTTGACAAGTGTCCAGGGGGCGGTTTCGGGTTCAATGTCCATATCGGAAGTGGAAAACAGGGTTTCCACGACTGTTCCGCCATCGAGGTGAACGAGACGGAACTTGGAGCGGTAGCCAGGTTTGTAATCGTGTCCGCCTTTGAGCATGCGCAGGGTGTGGCCTGTCACAGCATCTTCGATAAAGCACCAGATTTCGTGACTGTAATACTTGCCTTTGCGGGCTACGCGGTTGATAAAGGCATTCACGGCATGGTCGCGCATTTCGCGTTTGGCGGCGCAGATCGGGAATTTTTTTGTTTCAGGTAAGTAGGTGAATTTGCCGTTTACGTCTTTTACCTTGAATCTTGCGTAGGCTACTGTTGGTTTTTGCTTGGTTCGCATTGGGTTTAGTTTTGAGTTTTGGAGTTTTGAGTTTTGGTCAGTCCTGTGTGTCTAGGGCTGGGAGTTTTGCTGTGTGTTTTATTCTTCTGATGAACAGCTGAAGCTGTTTTATGATTTTCTCGGGGCCACGGTACCACCGTTTTTGTAGGTCAACTGTTGTACTCCATAGTTTGCTGGCATGATCCTCCTTTGTTACTGCTCTTATTTCAACAAGCTGAAGAAATGCCAGATAGGAAACTTCAAATTCATAAACCGATTTTGGGGCGGTTGAACCTGTGTATGCTGCTACAATGAGCTTTTGAAGCTCCCGTTTGATCAGCCGTTTGGATTCTTTTTCAACCAGCTGGTCAACTTTTTCAATATTCATATTGATGGGGTTTAAGGATTTCAGTTTTTCACTCCAGTAACAGGCTGCTTTTGGTGTTTTGGGAAAAGCAGGTGTTTGTATACAAAGCCGTTGAAGGTCTTCGGGTCGCGTACTGCTACGGGTGTGTGCCTTACCTGTGGGTCTTTGAACTTTAGGGCACTGGCCAGCGTGTTGCCGTAGTAGCTGTTGCGCTGGCGGATGTGCCTGTCCAGTTTACCGAGGTATTCGTCCTGATATTGGGTGATGTAGCCTTCGGGATCGAACACGCGGAGCAGGAAATCTTTGTGCTCTTTGGTGTGGCGGATCGATCGCGGACGGTATTCGCCTACCACTGCTTTCTCCAGTAATTCGAGAAACCAGTTCTGGAAGGTAGCACCGTAGAAAGTTGATATATAGCGCGACACGGGGGCAATGGAAGCTCCGCCGAGTACTTCGGTAAGCAGCAGGTCGGCATCGAAGCGGAACTGTGTGCGTTTGCGGATCAGCTCCAGGTCTTTCTGATCCTCCTCCAGCTTTCGGATGCGCTGGCTTTCGCGCTTCAGGTATTCCGGCAGCCATTTGTCGTGCACGTTGGCTAGGCTGAAACGGCCTTTGCGCAGGAAGCGTGTGGGTGTCAGGTAATCGATGTTGTAGCCTTTGCGCAGGATGGTGCGCCGTGCCAGCTCTGCCGATTTGTAGAGGCGGCGCGAGATGATGCCCAGCTCGTTATCGTTGTTGGCCTTGGCAAAATAGGTGAGCAGGATCTTGAGGGCGTTGCCGTGTTCCTCGAAATGGTTGAGCTTTGGGAGCTTGTGGCGGAAAATGAAATGATGGCCGACTACTTCGCCATAGGTGGAGAATTTCACACGGGAGGGTGTGAACACCAGTCCCATGATTTCTTTGTACAGCTCCACCACCGTGTTGTACTTGCGTGCTTCGAACTGGAAGGCAAGGCGTTCGTGGCGCTTTTCTGCGGTTTCGCCCAGCTTCTTTATCCGTTCCATTTGGGCAAAAAAACTTTCGGGGGCCCCGCTTTCCCTGTCCTGATTTTTTACAACTTCTCCGGTGTTCCCCGTTTTTGTTGTGTTTTCTGTTTTCTTGAAATCATCGGGCTTATAGCCCGATTCCATATTATCAACACTGGCTGTGTTGTTTTTTTCTTTTTCTCTATTGGTTTCAGTTAGTATAAGCTTACACTTTGAACGCTTTTCGGGGCAAATGGCTGATTGTGAGGGATTTTCTTGAAAAATCGGCTCGTTATTTTCTAAATCAATGATTTCCAGAAACTTAGACGGAACTTTCAGCCTGAAATTCTTTATGCCCCCGATGTTGCGTTTTTCGAGCAGTCCGGCATCGACAAGTCGGCGGATATGGCGCCATACAGTGACAAGCGATGGGTTGAAAGGCCGGAAAGGGTCTTTCTCGTTCAGGCGCTGGCTGTAGAGGTTCAGGATTTCTGCGCGTGAGGTGGTCACTTCGGTGAGGTCGTCCAGATCGGTAGGCTCCCCGGGCCTGTTCTGACGGATGAGCAGGTAGATAACGATGTCGAGGATGTCGAGGTGCGCCTTCTTCAGCAGGCGCGAACCGTCCCTGACCACTTTGCGCTCGCCATCGCTGTTGCGGGTGTAAAACTGGGCATTGTAGGCCTCCGCTTCCTGCGTTAACTTACTAATGCTCTTCTGTTTGTGAATGAAAAAAGTCCCTTTCATATAGCTGGTTAAAAAGCATGTTGCATCCGATGCCCAAAACAGCTATCTTTGTGGGAAAGCTGTTTTGACGCCGATGGGGTCTAAACCCTATCACAGGATTGCCGTCCTGGTCAAGAGGTTTTTTTATGGTAATAGCCAAAAAGTCGGGGTGCGACCCGGCTTTTTACTTTTTGGCTATTGGGGAATTATAAGTTATGAATTATGAATGGGCTGACGCTTGAAAAGTTATGCGCTGCCAGCTTGATCATAATCCAGTTTTCAATCTAATATTCCCTTATGGGTTGGCACAGGCCGTAACCTGCGCCTGAGAGTATATTTCAACTTCTCCGGTGGACCCGTGCAGGGTGTCGAACCCTGCTTCCCTACATGCTTTCCCTACGCCTTCAACGGGCTTCCACCCAGCGAACCAACTCTAGGTACAGGATAATGTGTTGTTGGCAGCCAGTGGGTATTTCCTGTTCAGTATTCTATATGAGCAATCATGCGTCAGCAAAATTCATAACTCATAATTCATAACTCATAATTCATAACTCATAATTCATAACTCATAATTCAAAAGAATCATCGTTGAGTATAGCGTTGCCTTGTTTCGGGTTGTGGCTGTGGCTTCCCTTTTCCGTGTAGTTCCAGTGCCTTTTTTTTGTAGAGTTTTTTGCGGTGTGCGTTTGGGTCTACCAGTGCGGGCTTTAGCCATGCTTTGCTCCATTTGCGCACCGTGTCGGGTTTTGCTTTTACCAGTTTGGCAAATTCGGCAGGAGTGATAATTTCTTCTTTCTCCTTGGTTAGGGCTTGCGTTGTGCGTTTCTGTTCTTCGTTGGTGCGGTAATACACCAGTAAATCGTTCACCGTGTGCATTAGGTCGCTGAGCGTGTGCAGAAAATCGGGTGTTATTTCCATTAATGGGTTTCCGTTCTGCGTCGTCCCTACTTTATTCAGTTGGTTCATGGGGTTTTAGGGATTAGGCGTTAGGAAATAGTTCTGTGCGCTCGCGGTTCATGTAGTGCGAGATTACTTTCTGTGGAAGCGATGGGACTCTTTGGTCCCGTATCCACTTCTGGAATGTGGACTGCTGGATATCGCACCAAGTCATCACTTTGTTGCGGAATGCAGCCTTTTCTTGAGGTGTGTCCAAGGCCTTGTATTCCTCGAAAAATGTTGCCATATTCGTAGGTCTATTTGATTTTTTATTATCGATTGTATAATCGATCTTGTTATAAGTTTTAACATCGCAAATATGCGCGAAAATATTTTCAAGCGCAAATTTTCGCGAAAAAATGTTTATTTATTTGAACTCAACGATCTCTAGAATCAAGAAATTTATTGATTTTAAGGGCTTAACGTTTTCTGAATTTGAACGCACTGTGGGTGTTTCTCACAGTTTGTTTAGTAGAGCCTTTAAGAATGAGACCTCTATTGGATCAGACAAAATAGAAAAAATTCACTCCGTTTACCCTGAACTGAATATGGGATGGGTAATTACGGGAGAAGGAGCTATGCTGAGTGGCGAGCAGGTTGAGCCTAAAGCCAAAAGTTCTGATTCATCGGATCTTCTGGATCGTTTAGAGCGTCTTGCAGCAGAAAACGCACTCTTAAAAGCAAAGGTTTCCGAGCTTGAAGCGCGGAAGGATAGAAACGGGTAGGCAGTTGCCTTCCTCGGAAAATGTTGCCATATTGGTAAGTCTATTTGATTTTTTATTATCGATTGTATAATCGATCTTGTTATAAGTTTTATAATTGCAAATATTCAATTTTTAATTAATGATTCAAAATTAAAAATTGAGTTTCTGCGAAAATATTTTTCCTTGGATATTATTGCAAAGAATATCAAATACTTAATTGAGAAGTCAAAAATTCCTAAAGATACTTTAGGGGAAGAGTTTGGTTTAACAAGAGGTGTTATCGGGACATATATTGCTGGTAAGTCAAAACCAAAACTCGATACTTTATTGAAGATTTCTGAGTATTTTTCGATATCAACTGACGACCTTCTCAAAAAGGACTTGACTCTTCAGGAAGAAGTCCCTTCCGCCTCGTCTCGCTTAACTCAAAAAAAAGAGAACGAGATTATGGAAGTGCAATTTCTGGAGAATCAGCTGGAGAAGCTGATTGAAGCCAATCACAAAGCAATGGATAGTATCCAGAAGCAAATGGAAATGAACATGAAGCTTGTAGAGGTGCTTCAGGCTAAAACTGTTCAGGGTGATTCGGCAAAATCGACTGACGAAAGGCCAAGCTGGGCGGATAGTATCGTAAAAAGCCTTGAAGGATTATCGTCCAGAATGGACGATATTGAAGAGTTCCAAAAAAAAGAGGCTTTCGAAGAGGACCAAGATCAGAAACAAGCAATGTAATAGAAGCTACTGTTTTTGATTTTAAATCACGCTTTTAAGCCTTTTATGGCTGGGTGGGTGTGGTTCGATAAATAGAATTATAGAGATACTTGAGTAATTATAAATATTCCTTCCAAATCAGGATGGTGCTATACTTTGAACAGGAAATGCACTGAATATCTGGTTTGTTTACTTCGCTTGTACCAGAATTTAGGGGTTGAGGATTTTGCTGCCTTTGTGGTGGCTTGTTATTGTTTTACCTTTAATTCTTACTCAGATGAAATTTGTCGCTATCGACTTTGAGACGGCCAACTCAAACCGCCAAAGTGCCTGCTCAATCGGAATTGCCGTTGTAGAAAACTTTGAAGTTGTAAAAACTTTCAGTAGGCTAATTAAGCCAACACCGAACTATTACGATCCTTACAACACTTACATCCACAACATCTCTCAAGAGATGACCGACAGTGCCCCGACATTTGCAGAACTGTGGCCTGAAATAAAACCGTATCTAGAAAATCAGACTGTAATAGCTCACAATGCGTCTTTCGATTTCAGCGTATTGCGTTATGTACTTGGTGAATATGGCATTGATTTTCCAGAGTTGAACTACTACTGTACAATGCTGATCGGCAAAAAAGCTTATCCTGGCATGTTTAACTACCAGCTCTCAACTATCTGTAGAAAAATAGGTTTCAACCTAAACCATCACGAAGCGGAAAGCGATGCCGAAGGCTGCGCACGTATCATGATCGACATTTTTAGAGAGGCTGAAGCCGAAACTTTTGAGCAGCTTGAGAATGAACTGAAATTCAAAGGCGGTAAACTTCACTCTGGCGGATACAAAGCTTTTAAGTCAAACACAGCTGCAGCTGGCAGATCTAGTTCTAAAACTGTTGAAATAAATGGTGATCCTTCAAAATTCGATGAAGATCACACGTTCTACGGAAAGAATGTCGTATTCACAGGTACTCTGGAGCGTATGCCTAGGAACGAAGCTCGGCAGTTGGTAGCGGATCTGGGTGGTCTTGTTGCTTCGGATAGTTTAACGGCCAAAACTAACTTCCTTGTTGTCGGCAGTCAGGATTTTACGCGCTATGGCGAAGGTTTCAAATCGAGCAAAATGAAAAAGGCCGAGGCTTTCATTGAGAAGGGTAAGGAGCTGGAGATTATTTCTGAGGATGATTTTTATGGGATGGTTTAGGGAGAAAGCAAAATTTAGGAAGTAAATCAATTGTTATACCTATTCAAACTACAGAGCGATTATGGATTCACTCATTGAAATTGCAGCTCACGATTTAGCAGTGCATTTGTCTGACGAAAACGAAATACCAACGAGGTTCAGAAAAAAAGAAGAAAATAAAGAAAAACGACAAAAACACAATCCCAATTCTTTGATTGAGAAGAACTTTAGAGAAAATGTTACGCATTGGAAAGAAGTGATTTCAGTAATGCTACAGATCCTTGAGAATGATCAGGCGTGGCGTTTTGTAAAGCTTTCTCCTGAAATAAAACCTGATATTACATCCTGTACGCAACATCCCGAATTTCGTGCTTTTCATAAATACCTTACACGCAGGCGGAATCTGGATAACTGTGACGCTGAAGAGTTGGGGCGTTTGGCGATGCTTTCGGTTGCTTTTCAACGTAAAATTGAAGAAGATTTAAAGAAGCAAGAAAGTGCTTTATGATATGCGAGATTGCATACGATTGGGAAGGTAAAAAATGAACTAATTATGGAGCGGTGGTTTTCTGAGTGAGCTAATAAATTTAATAGGAGTTGTATTTCCTATAATAGAATACACATTCAAAAATAAGAGTAAAAGATGGACTTCGATTTACTTGATCATGTTTGGAAGTTTTATGCTGAAAATAGAGGAATCTATCCTGTTGTTTACGTTATAGGAGAAAGTCAAACGCATGAAACTACTGGGGACGTAGTGCGTAGTGTACTGTCTGTTTTTGAGAAAGAAAATGATCTGTTTTATTGGCCTGATTATGAAGAGAAGAGCGGTGATTTTGAGATAACCGACACTGGTCGGGATTTATGGAACAAACTTGGATCATTTGAAAAATATTTGGCATATAAAGAAGAACAAAAAAGACATCAAGAAAAACTCCAGAAGGCTAAAGATCAAAAGGTGTTTTTTGATACCAAATTAGCAAAATGGCAGACAAGGATATTTTGGCCGATTTTTATTTTTGCTTTCGTTGGCTTCGGTAATGTTATTTATACAGTTTACGATAAAGTAACCGCTCCTAAACAGGAAGAAGTTGAGAAGCGAATTGTAAAGGCGGTTTTATACTCTTTAGAAAAGAGAAAGCCAAAGCTAAAGACTCAAATAAAACCTTATCTTGAGGATAGTATTTCAAGAAGCAAACCATTACAACCTAAATAATGAAAACCTATCTACTAATCCTGTTAATTGGCTTATTGGCCTGTGCACAGCCTCCAAAACAAAAGAAACAAGCCCCTCCGCCATTGACACAAGAGCAGCGCGACAGCATTTTTAAAGCCGAGATAGCAAGGGAGAAAAGATTGCTTGCCTCTGGCTATGTAAAAGTCTGCGATTCGGAATATGCGCGTAAATACCATAACTCCGATTGCGATGGTATCCTTAACTGTAATCATAATGTTATTTTGATTAAGGTTGAAGAGGCTCGGGAACGGGGGCTTGGTGAGTGTGGTTATTGTTATTAGCACTTATTGGGGCTTGAAGTCATTTTGTTCGAAAACTTAGCCGCAGACTGACGGTGGGGTTGCTGAGTAATTGTTCTGGATTTAAAAACACATCAAACGCTTACATATATGGAACATATTAAATGGATTTTTAGTGGAATCGGGATATTAGGTTTCAACATCTTCTGGGCTTTATATCAGGATAAAAGTGTTCTGGGGAATTTAGAGAGTAAAGATCAGATATTCTGGGGTATCAACTTCATTTTTGCAGCCATCATACTCTACCTTTTGTTATCGAGAAAAAGCAGTAGTGGACAAGAGGTTAATGACAATAGTGGTAAAGTTTTTCAAACTGGCGATAATAGCCCTATTGCCGATAACTCTTCTACGAATAATTCCGTCAATCAACACCATAGTGGATCTGGTGATAATGTTGCAGGTGATAAAATAGTTGGGAAATGAAACAGGAGCATAGCGGATCTGGTGATAACGTTGCTGGGAATAAAATCGATACCCAGGTTAATCAAGGGCCTAATAGTACATACATTGAGAAGATCATTATCAATTCAGTAGATTATAAAAATTTACTAGAAGAAATTGAATTATTTGAGCAGCTTCTAAGATCTGCACAAACAGAACAAGATCGTTTGAAAATATCGGCAAAACTACAAGAGAAGCAAAATCAGCTTGAGACATTGAAAGAAGATGTTAAGAGACTGCATGATACTTTTACAAAAATACCGATCGATACAGAGCGTATAAAGCTTGCAAAAGAGCATTTCGACAAAGGCGAATTCCGCGAGGCCGATGCTATTTTAAAAGCTGAAGAGATTGAAGAAGAGGTAACATACCTTAAGGCAGAAAAAAACAAGAAAAGAGAAGAAATAATAGATATTGATAACAAGCTTGAAAGTAAAGCAAATGAATACCTGATTAAAGCCCAACTATGGAAAACGTTCCACAATGAGCCTGATTGGTTTGATAAAACAATAGAATATTTCGAAAAGGCGCTTGATGCCTCAAGAACAGTTGAGGTTCTTTTTAAGTATGCTGTGTTCTTACAAAAACACAATCAGTTTCAGGATGTCTCTTCTCTCTATGAAGAAGTGCTGGAGATTTATAGAAAACTGGCCGAAACAAACCCGGCCACATACCTGCCTTATGTGGCTATGACACTTAACAATCTGGCTAATTTACTAAAGGCTAAAAATGAGTACCCCCCCGCACAGGAAAAATACCAAGAGGCGCTGGAGATAAGAAGGAAATTGGCCAAAACAAACCCGGCCACATACCTGCCTGATGTGGCAGGAACACTTAACAATCTGGCGGTTTTACTAAAGGCTAAAAATGAGTACCCCCCCGCACAGGAAAAATACCAAGAGGCGCTGGAGATTTATAGAAAACTGGCCGAAACAAACCCGGCCACATACCTGCCTGATGTGGCTATGACACTTAACAATCTGGCTAATTTACTAAAGGCTAAAAATGAGTACCCCCCCGCACAGGAAAAATACCAAGAGGCGCTGGAGATTTATAGAAAACTGGCCGAAACAAACCCGGCCACATACCTGCCTTATGTGGCTATGACACTTAACAATCTGGCTAATTTACTAAAGGCTAAAAATGAGTACCCCCCCGCACAGGAAAAATACCAAGAGGCGCTGGAGATTTATAGAAAACTGGCCGAAACAAACCCGGCCACACACCTGCCTGATATGGCTATGACACTTAACAATCTGGCGGTTTTACTAAAGGCTAAAAATGAGTACCCCTCCGCACAGGAAAAATACCAAGAGGCGCTGGAGATTTATAGAAAACTGGCCGAAACAAACCCGGCCACATACCTGCCTGATGTGGCAGGAACACTTAACAATCTGGCGGTTTTACTAAAGGCTAAAAATGAGTACCCCCCCGCACAGGAAAAATACCAAGAGGCGCTGGAGATAAGAAGGAAATTGGCCAAAACAAACCCGGCCACATACCTGCCTGATGTGGCAGGAACACTTAACAATCTGGCGGTTTTACTAAAGGCTAAAAATGAGTACCCCCCCGCACAGGAAAAATACCAAGAGGCGCTGGAGATTTATAGAAAACTGGCCGAAACAAACCCGGCCACATACCTGCCTGATGTGGCTATGACACTTAACAATCTGGCGGTTTTACATTCGGATAAAAGTGAGTACCCCCCCGCACAGGAAAAATACCAAGAGGCGCTGGAGATTTATAGAAAACTGGCCGAAACAAACCCGGCCACATACCTGCCTTATGTGGCAGGAACACTTAACAATCTGGCTAATTTACATTCGGCTAAAAATGAGTACCCCCCCGCACAGGAAAAATACCAAGAGGCGCTGGAGATTTATAGAAAACTGGCCGAAACAAACCCGGCCACATACCTGCCTCATGTGGCTGCGACACTTAACAATCTGGCTAATTTACATTCGGCTAAAAATGAGTACCCCCCCGCACAGGAAAAATACCAAGAGGCGCTGGAGATTTATAGAAAACTGGCCGAAACAAACCCGGCCACATACCTGCCTGATGTGGCTATGACACTTAACAATCTGGCTAATTTACATTCGGCTAAAAATGAGTACCCCCCCGCACAGGAAAAATACCAAGAGGCGCTGGAGATTTATAGAAAACTGGCCGAAACAAACCCGGCCACATATCTGCCTGATGTGGCTATGACACTTAACAATCTGGCTAATTTACATTCGGATAAAAATGAGTACCCCCCCGCACAGGAAAAATACCAAGAGGCGCTGGAGATTTATAGAAAACTGGCCGAAACAAACCCGGCCACATACCTGCCTGATGTGGCAGGAACACTCATTAATCTGAGCATTTTTTATCTGGAATCTGTGCCTGATAAAGAAAAATCCGTAGGGTTGGCTATGGAGGCCGTTGGGATTTTGGCTCCTATTTATGAAAAGATTCCCGTATGTGCAAAGTACGTAACAACAGCCCTACAGGTTTTACAGGCCAATGGTGTCGATTTGGAATCGTTGATGAATGAGGAAAACAATCAAGAATAATTAACCATGAAAAGAATAAAACTATTCCTGGCATCTTCCAACGAACTTAAAGAAGAACGCCAATTGTTTGAAATAGAGATTTACCGAAAATGCAAAGCCTGGTTCGAAAAGGGAATTTTCCTGCATCTGGATGTCTGGGAAGATCTTTCGGCCAAAATGTCGGTGCATGGCCGTTCGCAAACAGACTACAACGAGGTAATAAAACAGGCGGATATTGTTGTGCTGCTGGCTTATACTAAAGTGGGGATATACACTGCTGAGGAGTTTGAGGCTGCACATGGGCAGTTTCAGAAAACCCAGAAGCCTTTTATTTTTACTTTTTTCAAAGATGCGAACATTAACACTGGGAGCATTACAGATGAAATCATGAGCCTGCTCAATTTCAAAAAGAAACTTGGTGATTTAGGGCATTTCTACGCTAACTATTCCGACTTTAACCACCTCTGGAACCAGTTTAACAAAGAGCTTGAAAGGCTTGCTGATAAAGAATTTCGTGAAATGGGGGAGCACTCAGGCAAATCGGAAAGCGAAGCCGGCCAGAGCAATGTTATAAAGGTTGAGGGGGACAACAATAGGATTTATCAGGGGATCCGTGACAGTGAGATTACTGATAATTCGGTTAATCAACAACATAGCGGTTCTGGTGATAATGTTGGCGGGGATAAGATCGGTAGGCAGATTAATCAAGGGCGTGGTGGTACTTATAATGAGAATAACTAGAGAGAATGGGTGATATCGGCAGGCAGATTAATATGGGTGATGGGGGGACTTATAACGAGATTAATCACATTATAATTAACTCGGTAGATTATAAAAATTTACTAGAAGAAATTGACTTATTTGAACAGCTTCTGAGATCTGCACAAACAGAACAAGACCGTTTGAGAATATCTGCAAAACTACAAGAGAAGCAAAATCAGCTTGAGACATTGAAAGAAGATGTTAAGAGACTGCATGGAATTTTTACAAAAATACCGATCAATACGGAGAGGATACGACTTGCAAAAGAGCATTTCGAAAAAAGCGAATTTCGCGAGGCTGATGCAATTTTAAAGGTAGAGGAGATTGCTGAAGAAGTAATACGTCTTAAAGAAAAAGAAAGAGATCAAGTCCAAGTTCTTGCTGAAACTAGAAAGGTTCTTGCAGACAAGTCTAATGAGTACTTAATCAAAGCTCGACTTTGGAAGACTTTTTATAAGGAACCTAACTGGTTCGATAAAACTATTGAATATTTTGAAAAGGCGCTTGATGCTTCTCGAACTGTTGATAGTGTTTTTGAATATGCTTTATTTTTACAGGAGCATAATGAATTCCAAAGATCCACTTTGCTTTACGAAGAAGCCCTACAGCTTTACAGAAGACTCTCTGGAGAAGAACCTGCTATGTATAAGTCTGATGTGGCGGTGGTACTCAATAATATGGCTAATTTGTATAAGGCTAAAAATGAGAATCTTCTGGCAGAACAAAAGTATATTGAGGCGCTAGAGATTTATAGAGAACTATCAGGTTTTTCTATTAAACAAGCATTTGATATGTCAACAGCACTCAATAATTTTGCTAATGTATATACAATCATGAGAAAGTATGATCTCGCAAAACAAAAATATATTGAGGCACTGAAAATAAGACGAATGCTGGCAGAAACAAATCCGTCTATATACTTGTCTTATGTAGCTTTGACACTCAATTGTTTAGCGGCTTTGTATTCGGATACAAATGAGTGTTCTTTTGCAGAACAAAAATACATTGAGGCGTTAGAAATTTATAGAACACTAGCAAGAGAAAGACCGATACCACATTTGCCTGGTTTGGCTAGTGTGCTTCACAATTATGCTAATTTGCATTCAAAGAAGGAGGAGTTTTTTTTTGCAGAGCAAAAATACATTGAGGCGCTGGAGATAAGACGAAAGCTGGCAGAAGAAAACCCTGCTGCATACGTACCTGATGTGGCTTTGACACTTGTCAACTTTGCTATTTCATATAAGGTTAGACATCAGCACTCTCTTGCGGAACAAAAATATAATGAGGCGCTGGGGATTTATAGACTGTTGATAGAGGAAAACTCTGTGACATATATGCCTATCATGGCAGAAGTACTTACCGATCTAGCCGATTTACATCTTATTAAAAATGAATATGTTCCCGCAGAACAAAAATATAATGAGACACTGGAAATTTATAGGCAGTTAGCAGAGGAAAACCCATCAGTATATGAGTCTAATTTGGCTATGGCCCTTGTCAATTTAAGTGCTGTCTATGTGCAATTTGTACCCGATAAAGAAAGATCTATAGGTTTAGCTCGGGAGGCTGTTGGAATTTTGATTTCTGTTCATGAGAACACCCCAGATTGCGGAGTGTATTTAACGATAGCGTTACAGATCCTGCAAGCTAATGGGGTGGATGTAGAATCATTAATAGAAGAAATTCAAAAGAATAAACCATGAAAAGAATAAAACTATTCTTGGGGTGTTATATTTATCTGAAAACAAATACTTGGAAGCAGATGGCTATATTCAAAAGCGTTAAAAATCAGGAGTCAGTTTTGTTCTAAAAAACAAAAGCTAATTTACCTGACTTAGCCAGCATCTTACATAATCACGCTCTAATATTAAAAGCTAAACAAGAATGCAAACAAGCATTAAGTGCATTTAAAGAAGTTATAGAGATTTATAATTTACTAATGACATATAATATATGCCTAACCTAGCTTTAGTGCTTGGTAACATGGGGAGTTTATATGTCAGTATGCAAGGATATCATGAGGCTGAAGAAAAGCTTAAAGAATCGCGTGATTATTTATTGCAACTCTCAAAAAGAAACCCCTGAAGCGTATAAAAATGATGCTGTAAAGGCTATTGGTAAACTGATAGATCTAAAAAGACAAAAGAAAAATCAAAACTAATTTGAAAAGAAAGTTTAGAAAAAGCGAAATTATCAGGGAGCTTTTAGTTGTACTAGAAATTGACCTCCCTGTTTTAGCCAAGTCTCAACAGTTATAATTTGGTTGCCCATAAACTCAAGTAGCCCGTCCTGTACTTTGGCAATAGTAGTCATGTTTTTCTTTTGCACCCAGTAAAAACCGTTTTCCAGTTCGATGTTTTCTATAGGGGTTGTTTCTTTTTCTTTAAAGATGTCGCGTTCGGCCAAAATTTTTGCGTTGGCGTAAGATCCTATGCGGATGTATTTGTCGAAGGTGTCTTCTTTTTTGTGGCCTGTGAGCATCATAATCTGCTTTTTTGGCACTCCGTCCAGATAGAGCAGGGTTGCTCCTGTGCGGCGTGCTGTGTGGGAGGAAACGAGGGTGTGGCGGGATACTATTTCTTTGGTCTTTTTTCCGCCTTTGTATACCCGCACTTCTTCTTTTTGTGTTATGCCTGCTTTTTGCGCTACTTCTTTCACCTGTCGGTTAAAAACGGTCAGCGAGGAAAGTCTTGGGAGTTTCCCTCCGTGTTTGTCGATAATCTTTTGTAGTTGCCAGTGGATGGGCAGGTGTACCTGTGCATCTGTTTTGGTAGTGTTGCTTTTTATGATGTTTCCTTTTATGTTGTAGTCTTCCAGTTTGGAATAGTCGCTGAAACGCATCAGTGTCCATATTCCTGTTATGAGCAGGTCGCGGGCTTCGTCCAGTGCCGGATCTCCTGCCAGGTTCAGGTGGTAGATGGTATCCACTTCGTCTTGGCTGAGTGCTATTGCATCTGTCTGTATTTCGTTTATCCTTGCTTTTGGAAAATCGCTTTCCTCCATCCATTCTTTCTCCAGTGCAAAGTGGTATCCTGTAATCAGGATGCGCATCAGCCTTGTTTTTGTGTTGTGCGCTATGTCCTGGTAGTTGAAATATTCTTTTAGGCTTTCGCCGAATTCTTTGTTCAGCTCTGCCAGGCGCACGGACTTGCCGCGCCATTCTTCGAAGTTCTCCAGATGCCACAGTGTGTTTTTGTAGGCGCGCAGTGTTCCTTCGGAAAGTCGGTCGCCGTTCGGCTTTAGGCGCGTCCCCGTTTCCGAGGCATGGATAAGCTGTGCCAGGGCATCGGCAAAATATATGGGTGTTTCGGATTTCGGCCTTGGGTTTATAATGCCGTCTATAATTTCGGTAAGGCTGCCCCTGTCCACTTCTTTGCCGTCTATCTGGCACCGTATTTCATATTCGCGTATCTTGGCCTCCAGTTGCTGGAGCATCTGGTTTACGATTTGGTGGCCGTCTTCTTTTGGGCTTACCTGTTGTTTCTTTTTGTCCCAGTGGGCTGGGGATATTTTCCAGGGCAGGCTTACGCGCAACGGGTTGGATACTTTTTTGCCGTTTTGTATGGTGAATGCTCCGTAAAATACTACCAAACGGATCAGCGATTTGTCGCTGTTGGGGGAGCGGAGGTTGAAATTTAGCTGTATTTTAACACTTGTTAACATTTCTGGGGCGTTTTTTCTGCGATTTGGACGTCAATTTTGAGCTGCGCACAGTGCAAAGATAAAAAGTGGGGCATTATCGGGGCAGTATTGGGTGAATATTTATGCTTATTCGTGCGTATTCCCAGAAAAGAAAAAACCGCTAAAGCGTTGGCAATAGCGGTTTTAATAAGCATTAACCAGCATTAATATGGGTCTGGTTTGTGATCCCACCAGATTGTAAGGGTTTTGTTTTTATTGTTTTGATAATCAACTTTATATAGTGATGAAAATTATTCTGGGGGACAATCTAGGGGACACAAACTGAAGCTTCAAGCATATTATATTCAAATTTAGGATGTAATGCCTTTGTTTTGTGTTTAATGTTTTTATAATGAGTAAATTAAATGTTGAATTCCTCAAAAGGAGATAGTAGGGGACACAAAAGGAAAAAGCTCGAAAACCTCTGTTTGTGTCCATTCCCGATCTCGAACAAAATACAATGCAATACCCCAAGCGATATAAATTCTACGAATTCACCTTCTCATGCGTGATAAGTTTACGAGCTTCGCTTGTCATCTTGTCTATTTCGGATAAAATCACAAGACGCAAATTTTCGTATGAGTAGAGATTGGCTTCTCCTTCAGCTGCAACTTCAGCAACAATAGGGGCATAGAATTCTATCTTTTCATCTGCGGTTACGTTGTTCAAATGATCTGCAAGGCATTTTCCAGTTTTAGCGTTTTTGAATCTGGAAAGATCAGATCTGGCAACAGCAATACCAGCATTCATCCTAGCCCGAAGACTTGATAAAATCATATTCTCATCAATGGTATTAGACTTAAACATAAGCCTGACTGTCCAAGCTGCGGGTATCATTTCCCTTGCGATAAACATATACTGGCCTGCAATCATGCTGTCCGTTGCATTGTCAGAAAGCGAATTGGAAAAAATGTCGTTTTTTATCTGCCATCTTCTATTCCATGCTCCTTTGAATATATCTTTATAAATAGCCCAATACATCGGCAGGAAAATAAACTGAAGCAAAGCCCATGTTAAAACAAGCCACATTGGTGCACTGTCTTTCAGTAACCAGTCAAAAACTTTATCCATTGCTCATTGTTATTTCTTCATTTGACATAAGTTCATTAAACACATTAACAGCATATGGAAAGCTAATGTCCACTTGCCATAGACCGTTAATCTTCTCTTTTCTTTTCACCTGCGGCCGCTCAATCGCCTTATACTCTTTTCCTAGATACCTAACTTTTACAATACTGTGTAATTGGAATGAATCGAATACTGATGCCAATTTAGAATTGGTGAACAGTGTCAGCTTGATATTCATAAACAACAGTTGCTCTATCGGTTCATTCGCATCTCCTCTTCTTACTGTCAAGGTCTTAACCCTTGCTTCAGGAAAAAGCACACGTCCTTTTATATTAAACTCCTGTACGAAACCTGTCTGATAATAGATACCTTGTAAATCCGTCTTGTGTTTGACGCTAATGTTGATCATATCCCTATTCGAATTATCTACATCTTCCACTACCGGAAAGTACTTGCCTGAAAGTTTGTTTTATAGAGTATCAGTACACCTGAACCCGATCAGGTGTACTGATAACACCGTTACATCAAAGCTCTATGTGTCCTATACCAAAGTTTAGGACAAAACATATTCAATCATCACAGTCAGCAAACCTGTTGTAGAATCCGTTTTTCCTGTAACTGTAGGGGTTGCAGCCGCTTTCAGTTTTTTATATACAGGTATTTCGTTCACTACTTGTGCTTGTGAAAGGTCTAACATAGAAAAATCAACAAGAACCGTCCCCTGCATATTTATAGTATAGGTCAGTTCATGATCAAATGCTTGCCTGACAAATGTCCTTACATTTGTTATCAAAGCATTTTCTGGAATCTCTTTCATGCCATTAACTGCTCTGTCTTTTTCAATAAAAAACCAAGAATTCATAACCTGTCCACTTTGCCCGCCTGTAGGCGGTGTGACACCTCCACCCACATTCTTGATTAGTTGTTCTACCTGCCCTAAACTAGTCGCATGTGATGGGTCAGTAGCTTCAGCAACACAGACTGGAGCAATCTGTTTTTGATCGTTCTTCATAAGAAACTGATCTTGATCCCATTCGATAAAACCACCGCCTTGACCTAGCTGGAAAATACCAGCCACAGCATCTAGAAAAAAATTCCTTTTTATTAGCATAACAATTAAATTAGTGATACATATTACACATTGAATTATTTTTTACGAACCTTACCCAGCTGTTCATGTAGCAAAACTCCAAATAGCTAGGTAGAGTAAATTTTATGATGTGACAGTAAACAGTGAAAATTCCCCTTTCACACAGCAAGTGTTATTTTATACCGGAGCACATCTACATTTTCTGTCAAAAGAGAAAGCATAAGGCTGTTGCCTGAATATGTTGCCGAAATGGTACTTATAAGCTGAGGTAATTCTGCTTCCCGTAAAGTCTCCAATTCTGAGAGCACGCTTGCAGATTGTCCATCGCCAAGCACCGTCACAGTACTGCCATACAAAGTGCCTTTTTCTTTCCATACCAGCTCAAGCTTTGCCCTCAACACTGCCCCAATTGCAACCGATACTTTTTTTGAGGGAAGTTTTGGTTCAATTACAGCCGCTTGTTTTACCAGTTCAACAATATCTTTGGAGTTCTGCTGTATTGCTTTTGTGTTTGCTATGATCGTGTTTTCGTTTACCGTGATTTTTTTTGCATTTTCTGAAATTGAGTTTTCATTGCCAGTTATTTTTTTGACATTATCAGTTATTGCGGTTTCATTCGCTGTGATTTTATTTGAGTTCCCAACAATGGCAATTTCGTTAGCCGAAATTTTCTGAACATTATCGACAATAGCAGCTTCATTAGTTTTGATCTTTTTTGAATTATCCGAAATAGCCGTTTCATTAACTAAGATTTTCTGTGCATGACTTGCAATCGCAGTTTCGTTTGCACTGATCTTATCTGTATTATCATTAATTGCTGTTTTGTTATCTGCAATACCCTTTTCGTTCTCTCCGATATTCTTTTCATTTTCCGATATTCCTTGCCTATTTTTTTCTATTTCAGATGTATTATCCAAAATTGTCTGTTCATTTCTGGATATAGACTTTGTATTATCAGAAATACTTACAGTGTTGTTTGCAATAGCTGTTGCATTATCCGATGACGCCTGCTCATTTTTAGAAATATCAGTTTTATTATCAGCAACATCACTGGAAATGGAATCTATCTGCGACTGGATCACAGAAAAATCAAGATGAGTCAAAGGAACAAAACCATTACTATCAAGCGGTGTAACACCATTCACGGCACCTTTTTCCGAATAAGGGATAAACAACCCAAGCTGAGCTTTGATAACATATTCGTTATCTTCTAAAGCCTTGCCTCCCTTTAATTTACGTCCATGTCTGTTTGTTTTAAGCATTGATAAAGTATTTGTAGTTTATCTCTGATACATTAGAAGTCTTCAAGCTCAGTATGACTTTTCCGTTCTGAAATGAAGCTGTAGGGGAAAGCGTTGAATCAGAAACATTTTCCTCAACATTCTCATCAAAGGCAACTTCCACGTTGTTATCGTTCAGAATGGAAATTTCACCAAAGCGCCAGTTTGCTGCCTCTTTCCACCAGATTGCAATCCTGATATAAAGCGTGTTCACATCGCCCAGTTCAATCTGGGTAACTGCCCCATTGGGTATTATTGTCATGATCATTTCATTACAGTTTCCGTTCCCACCACTTGTCAGAGCCTGTTGTTTGTAAGTGAATGAGGTCATTACGTCCGAGTAAAGGGTAATTGCGGCTCCCAGCCCTGTAAACCTGAAGATCAGATAGAACTTCCCGATACCGATTAATGCTTTCGGTCTTCCTCCCATATATTGCAGGAATGCTTTTCCTACAGTCCAAGTATTTCCGTTAGTTTTCTTTTGGAAGAACTTTTTAAAAGGAAGGGCATGCGTTAACTCAATGGGGGAATAATTGCCCCCGATCCTTTGGGCAAAGACATTGATTTTGCCAACTTCATCAACTTTATAATATGTACCGGACGAAGTGTCGGAGAGAACCCAACCAGAGTACATATCTGGAAGTTCTAATTGGAATGGAAGAAGTTTTCCATCTTCAAGGTAAATTTCCCCAATATCAATAAGCCCTAAGGCTTTTGTTTCGGCAAAAAAAGGCACATCATTTTTATCATCGTAAAAGCTGATCACTGTATTCACAGCCCCTTTATATTTTTCAACTGTTACGGAAGGCTGGTGTATTTCTATTGGATCAGAGATTGCGTAAGCTTCATAATTGGGTGCCATATGAAGAGGTTGGGCATAAGCCCATAAAGTATAGACCCCTTCAGGAAGATCCGATAGGGTCAGGTCATCAGAGAAGAAATGATTTTTGGGATTTTCTTTCTTTTGAGATTCCAAAGCCTTTACCGTAACTCCTAATTCATTTTTTAGGACAACCTCAAACAGCACTACTTTGGGCGGATTACTATTGGACTGTATTGAAAAGAAGTCCCATTCAAGCTCATATATTACATCCAGCTTGTTCCCCTGAACAAGCTCAAGGCTAAGCTCTGTGACGAGGATATCGTAATATGACGTACCGTTGCGGATTTCCATACTACAATACTAATCGTCAGGTATATATTATTGCCTTTGGGGCTGGTTATAAGTAAAGCACCTAGATAGGGCTGATTGTATTGTAAAAAAAGAAATGACGGCTTGTGTCAAATGCCTCAGAAGCAAGCTCAATTTCACAATTTCCTGTTCTAAGATCTACCTCCAGCTTATTGATTATGTTGAGGTGGTTATACGAGGGGTTTACAGAACGGGGTGTGTGAAAATTATAATATAAGAAACCAGTTGACAAAGGATGTTCATCACCTGTGCTGGAGAAATGGGATACATTTATATTGAAACCTGAACCAAGTAAGGTAAAACGCGTTTTTTTTACGCCTATCTTACTCATCAGTGTTGCTAGATCACCGCCTACATCTCCCCATTTATAAGGGCCAAACATGAAATGACGCCAATATAACGGTAGCAGGTGATCCCAGTTCAGAAGATTGTGTTCGGATAAATCCCCTCTATAATCCACATGAAAGTGATCTGTCTTATAAACAATGCTATCCAGTTCCGTTGCAAAGAGAAAAATCTGTTCATGATCAAATTTTTCCTTGTAAGAGTTTGGATACCTGACTATAGATAAATCAACAGCCCAATCAACCTGAAAGTGTGCCCGTTCGCTCTTGGTCACAAGGTCATCAACGTGGTCTACAGAGATTTCTTCCCAATAGTCCTTTGTCTTAAAAGCGTGACTCCAAGTAACCCCAAGGGGCATATCAGTCTCTATCATATAATCCTTTCCTTCCCTAGTTTCTTCGAAAGAGACATTTCCAATGTTAAAATATGGCTGTTTTGCCTTGTAGCGCATTGACCTGTGCTCGATCCTAAGTTTATTGTCAACAACAAACCAGAATACATTGTAGAGTGTTTCTAACTGGGTAAGGATCTGTTTTAGGGATATTTTTATTTCAGAAGCGGGGTTGCCCGTTACATCCCAGTCGAAAATGGTTCTTATGTTCATAAGAACAAGATCGGGAGGCTTTTGTAGATCCTTCATGTATGATTCATAAACCCAGGAAGGGCTGGTGTGGTTTAAGAAAAATGCGGATACAAAACCTGTCCCAGGGGATATTTTATTAAGAATCGCATTGATAACCCTACTCAATAGATAACCTTTATGCTTCCGTCCTTTGGAGGTGTCTCCAAAATAATAAAGCAATGTTCTATATTCCGTTTCGCCCTCTTTGTATGCCATTAATTCAGAGAGCTTAAATTCCTGTTCCCATAAATTAAGGATTTGGCTTTGTCTGGAATTAATGGTGACATTCACAGAAACTGTCCCTACGCGTGTATTTATTTTTGATCTTAAAAGTTTAAATTCTCCGACCATTAGTTCCTTACTTTCATCCACAACCCTAATTATATGGCGGGCAGTCCAAAGAGCAGGCCTATCGATTTTATAATGACTATTGTACTCATAGCCTTCTGCTAGAACAATACGTCTGTAATCATCCCCTACAAACTCCAGTTCGGATAAACTTCTTTCGTAACGGAGACCACCATCAACAGCATTGGCCAGATATTTTACATTTCCTACAGGAAAAACCTCTTTCTCTTTGACTTCTGTAAGAGGGTGGATAATTGTATGAAAAAACCTGTATTTCATTATTGAATAATTAGGTCGTTAACGATTCTGCCGTCTTTAAGTGTTATCAGGTGCATATTGCGGCCGTCCCAGGCCGTTAATGTCTGGCCTTCCCCAGCTATTTCAGAAAGGTGTTTCAAATGCCTGTTACTCTCTTTTAGCAGTCCTGCCTGTTCTGCGAAAAAGGAAGCCGTCAATAAGTTCTCCGAGTTATAATCGTTCAGGATCTGGTGTCCGAAATCAACACTAAAAGCTTTTAATATCTCGTTCGCATTTGCCCCCTCGTTTATGGCCTTCAATGTGGTTTTTGTCCGTCTGGTTGCTTTGGCATTGATAACCGATTCTCCTCTGGAAAGATTGGCTGGGATTGAGTCGCTGGTTTCCGTACCTGGCCCCATAATATCAACTTCACCGTCTTTCAGGTTCAAAGACTTTTGTTTCAGTTTCATAAATGTGCCCAGCATCGCGGCGGCGGCTATTCCAGCGAGAAGGTGTCCTGTTGGCCCCAATGGAGTCATGACCTCAAATACATTCGCTACCGCTGAAATCATGGACAGCCCTTGCTGTACGGTTTGCAGTTGCGCCCGTTTTCTTTGTGCCTCTTCAAGTTCTTCCTGTTCTTTATCCCTTTTTGATTTTAGCTCTTTCAGTTCCTGCTCTTTAATCTTCAGGTTGTTGGCCTTCCCTTTTTCAGCAAGGCGTTTTTCTGCTTCGATTTCCCGCTCCTTTTCAGAAATCAGATTATCGGTCAGGGCAATCCTTTCCTCTACCTGTCTGACCTCTTCGTCGAAAACAGTAGTGAAAAACTCTGCGATAGCACCATACGCACTTTCAAGGCCTTCTTTTAACAAAGGGAGTTTATCTTCTGAAACACCGAAAAGCTCACAGAGCCAGTTTTCGTCCTTCGCTGTGGACATGGAGCTTTGAGTGTTCGCAATTTCGGTATCCAGCTTTACCAAATGAGATTTCAGCATTGAGAGCTGGTGGGAATAATCCTCTCCAGTCAATATTTGCATATCCTCAATATGCTGCTTTCTTTCTTCTAACTGTTTCCGATCGAATTCTAACCTTTTAAGCCTTTTTTGATCTTCAGAAGTGTTTAACTGTTCCAGTTCAGCCTCTGCTTTAGCCCTGTCCAGTTCCTGTTTTTTCTCAAAACTGGCTTCAAGTTCTTCAAGGTATTTCTTGTTCTCTGCATCGGCATTGTCAATTATTTTCTGAGCACGTTTCTCTTTAATTGCCTGTTCTGATTTTTCTACAATAGCCGTAAGCTTCTCGTAGTAGGCTTGGGTAAGTTTGATCTGGTGGGAATAATCCTCTCCGGTAATGGACTGGATTTTCTGATAATGTTCAATCTTCTCTTTTAATTGTCCCTGTTCAAACTCAAGCCTGAGAATCTTTTTTTCTTCCTCCGATTTATTCAGGTTTTCCCATTCTACTTTAGCCTGAGCCAGTTCCAGTTCCTGTTTTTCTTCAAACTTTTTCTTCAGTCTTTCAGCACTCTCCCTTGCACTTTTTTCATCTTCTTTTTTCTGTTCTTCAGAAGCTTTTTGACGCTCTGTTTTTTGCTTTTCCTCCAGTTCTTTTTGCCGCTTGGCATCAGCCTGTTTGGCGTCATATTCATCTTCGGCGCGGCGTAACATTTCCTGTCTGATAAGTCTGTTGTTCTCTTTGATCTTTTTAAGTTCCTCACTATTATCTCCATGTACCCAAACAGCTTTTGACTGATAGATTTCATTCTGCTTTTCAAGTTCCTTGATCTGTTCATCGGTAAGGCGTTTCAGTTGTTCTTTTTGTCCCATTACCCTTTTTCGGATCTCTTCATCATCGCCGAATAGGGCTTCCCAGAAACTCACTTTACCTTCTTCAATCCCTTTCAGGTAAATGAAAGTGTTCTCGAATTCTCCAGCAATTGAGCGCAAAGCCTTGCTGATAGTTCCTTCGCCCGAATCCATGCTCAGGACAAACGCATCCCATGCATTGCCAACACTTTTAAATGACCCTGCCAAAGTATCGTTCATTGTAGCTGCAAGTTTGGCCGCAGCACCGTCCTTTCCTGCAAGTTTGGTCATCTTATCGTCTATCTTATCGATATTGCGGAGTAGAACGTTGGCCGAAGCAATGGCATCGCTCCCGAAAATATTCTTTAGGGCTATCGACCTGCTTTCATCGTCAAGGTTCTTAACAGCTTCGGAAATGTCGCCAAGAACTACCCTTGCACCCCTGAAATTCTTGTTTGCGTCAAAAACCGAAACATTTAGCTTATCAAGTGCTTTTTCTGCCTTTGGGGTCTGTGCCGATAATCTTTGCAGGATAATCTTCAGGTGCGTACCTCCGACTTCAGCTTTAATTGCATTGTCGGCCAGAACGCCAAGAAATGCCCCTGTACTTTCGATTGTTTCATTAAGTCCAGCGGCAACAGGGGCAACTTTTGAATAAGCTACACCTGCCTGTTCAACATTGGTATTGGATATTGACTGAAGTTTTGCATAAGTATCCGTTACACGGGCTAACTCAGAAGCTTTAAGGCCATAAGCTGAAGCTGTATCGGTTGCGATATCGGAAGCCCTTGCAAATTCGAGCTGAGCACCTTTGGCCAGTTTCAGGACTTCGGGTGTTCCAGCAAGTATTTCGTTGTTGTTGTATCCAGCAAGTGCCAGATAGTTCATCGCGTCAGCGGCTTCTTTAGCCGAAGCCCCTATGCTTTTATCCAAAGACAGATCTATAGCCCTTTTCTTGAGTGTTTCCAGTTCTTCATTTGTCAAAGAAGCCGTTCCCTGAACTGTCTTTACAGAAAGTTCAAATTCTTTGATCCTTTGTATAACAAGGTTATTCAGTGCATAGCCAATACCAGCGGCGGCAATTCCCATACTTGTCAGCCCCGCAGTTATCTGTCCTATCTTCTTGTTGAATTTATTCAAAGGGGTGCTGGGTGTGGCCTCCAGATTTTTCATTTTCTGTTCAAGCTCTTCCTGTGTTCTGATCAGTTCTTTTAGTTTGGCCACTGTCTCTGAGATTTCAGCCTGAACTTTATTATGTTCCTCGCTGTTTTTGCCATACTGGGCTTCAACATCCTTTTCTTTATCAAGGAGCTGTACAAGTAAAGTCCTGTTTTTCTGGATGGCCTTTCCATAATCACCCACAGAGTCTTTGTAATCACCAACGGCCTCCCTTGCCCGTTTCAATGAAGCCCGTTTTTCATCAAGCTGTTGTGTGAGCTTTCGGCCTTGTTCGGTAGAAGTCCGTTCCTCTTCACTCAGCGAATTGTATTCCCGTTCAAGCAGGGCTATTTCGGCACGGAGACGTTTAACTGCACCTTCCTGTTCGTTTTCAACAGTAACCTGTTGTTGAACCTGTCTTTGTAGGTCTGCATAGTTTTTTCGAGCCTGTTTAAGCTGGTTGTCGAGTTTTACAAATTCTTCAGTCCCTTCCTGATTGGCCTTTTTGAGAATCTGTTTCCGTTTGGTCAGCTCGGCAATTTCAGCCCCCAGTTTCGATTGTCTGGCAATCAGATCCTGTTCTGCATCCGAGAATATTCTGGTTGACTGGGCTGCGTCTTTGGATTCTTCATTCAACTTTTTCAGTTCGGCAACAAGCTTTTCCATTTCCTCTTTGGCCTTCTTGGTTTCAGAGGGTTTTGCAAAAGTGATATTGGATTCCTTCAGGACTTTGGCCGTTGATTTGGCCTTGTCGTAAATGGAATCCATATCTTTTACAATCTGTTCAAGAGGCCTGCCACTGACATCAAACAGTTGTCCGAGTGCCTTAATGTTTATGTCTATGCTGTTGCTCATTACGTTTGATTTGTTCCGATTTCCGTTGCAGGTAATCGTTCACTTCTCCCAGACTCCAGTTTTCAACTGGTTTATAGTTTCCCGATCCGCTTAACTCCCTTATGTCAAAAAGGGTCTGTTTAGCCTCTTGGTCGATCTGCATGACCGTTTCGGCATAGTTGAGGAGCTTATCGTTCGTTTCATCGTAGAATTCGGAAAACAGTTCTGAATTCAATCGGTTTTCCAGCTTCTCTTTTTCTGCAACCGCCTCCCAGTATTTTCGCAGATTGTTCTGGAACAAGGCATCTGCAGCCCGTTCTATGCACTCAATTATCCGTAAATCGACAGCAACTTGCTTGTCTGTTCCTGCCTTACCTTGAGAGCGCTGTAGAATGTCCAAATCTGAGGCAAGGCTTTCATAAAAGTTTCAACTTCGGTTTCCACCTGCTTTTGTTTGATCCCGATTTTTCCGAGCAGTTCAAGTTTTTCTTTCAGTTCGGTTTCCGATACCGAAGGCTTTTCGTCCTTAAGTTCTGTGATCAGGGCAAAGCACATCCCCCAGGCATCAATGTTGGGTCTGGCCAGAGAGATTGACTGTTCAAAATTCTCCCAGAGGACAACACCTTCTGCATGTCGGTTGTTGGAAACCGCGTCCATATACTTCTGCTTTGTCTGTGAAAAAAACTGTAGATCGAAACTGTAAAAGATTTGCGGCAACCACTGTTTAAAAGCGGCAAAGCGTGTATAAGGGATCTCATCACCTTCATACACGCTCAGTACTATTTCTCCAACCTGTATTTTTCTCATCTTAAATAATCTGTTAACCAAATCCGTAAATCGTCTGTAAGCTGTTCAACTAGCCCTTTCATATTTTCTTCTGTCAGTCCCAGAGCTTTTGGCCAGCGTTTTTGTAATCCTTTCTTCCATACATCATAGTCCGTTGTGATTTCAAACCTGTTTTTACCTTCTGGGTTTAATCTGATTGTCCGATAGAATGTACCCGTGTCTTTTAGGGTAATGTGATCGTATTTCTGGCCTTTCGCCTTCTTTCTCTTAATTGTACTTTCAGAGTATTCACCTGTCGGTTTTCCTTCTGAATCCACACCTTGCTCATACAGTTGATGAATGTTCGTTTCGACGATGGCAGGGGCGTTCCTTTTCATCCAGTCATCAACGAACTTTTCAACCTTATGGGGAAGGAGGGAGAGTTTCTGAAGTAGCCGTATCAGATCCATTTTCTTCCGTTTCATCTTCACCGCCCAGAGCAAAAAAGATAGGACCGGTATAGTTCAGGCATTGGGATTTTAGGGTTGTTGCGATATTGCTCAACCAGCCAGGCTTTGTTCTGGTACGGTCGTGGTATTTGTATTCGTAGCCGAACAGATCCTTTTCCAAGGAAACGACCATTTGCATCCAGCCTTCTTTTGCCTCTTCAAATGCTTCATTCACATATTTTGTGTGGATTGCTTCTTCCAGAATGGCAATTGCAAGCTTGTGCCTTAAGGCCTGATCAAACATTCCTGGGGATGCAATTATCTCAGTCTCAAAATCACAATCGGGTGTAACCAGACTACCGTTCACATTGATAAAGTCATTTATCAGTGAAAGGACTGCATTGTCATAATGCTGGGATAAAAAATCCTGAGCGGTGATGTTCCTGCCCGAACGGTTCTTTTCACATAGCGTTACCACGATATGGGGAACATCAAGCCCAGGAATATCATTTACATATAATCCCGACTGACTGTCCGTAAGAACAGTATCTAAAGTCAATACTCCATCGGTGCGGAAACCGATACGGCCACGGAAAGCATTAAGAATTGTGTTTTTGTCCATTGCGTTTTTCTTTTACAGGTTCAACACGTACATCGTCCGAGGGCTGTTTGTTGATCATTGCCCATTCCTCCTCGGTACATTCAAATTCACGGCTCTCTACCTCATTGCCGTTGGCTGTTGTTTTGATCACTTTGTATTTCATAGGCATGGATTCAAAAAAGGCAGGCCGAAGCCCGCCCTTGGATTTAGGTGAAAAGAAAATATTATGCGACGTTAACGGTATCTATGACCGTCTGTAGAGCTGTCAGATCTGAGATTCCCGAAGCAGCGGCAACTGCTGTCTGGTAGTTCGGAAGTTTTGCGGTCACAACTTCACGCGCCCCCGTCTGTCTTATCATTTCGATGGTAAGCCCCGAAGCATCGTTGCCAACGGCCATAGTGTTGATCTGGCCTAGAACATAAGTCGGAGAAAAGTTCATCAGGTCGAGATAAGCAATATCAGGTACTGCATTATAAACTTCGCTCTGCATCTGGTTACGAACCCATTTGACGTTCAGCGGTACTTGGGCTTTCTGTCCCTGTCCGCCATGATCGTAGGAAGGGAAGTAAAGCGAACCCAGATAGCCGTTTTTGCCCCCGAAAAAGTACCCGTTATCGTCGGTATACCAGATCTGGAAACGCTGGTTCATGTTCAGGTTGTTCTGCGAAAATGCTCTCAGAAAATTTGCATTCAGACGGCGGATAGAGCCTGTAATCCCTGTAATTTCCCGTACAATGGTCTCCATTCCGTCTTCTGTGTCCGCACCGGAGATCGTGTCCATTTCGGCGGGAATCTTTACCCCGTTGGTAATCCTGCCCGTTGTCATGATGTGGCCTGCATCTATTGCCGCCTGAACCTCTGTTGCTGTTGGTATATCCCCTGTCGATTGGATAACTGTTTTGGGAGGGCCAAAAAAGATTGCCCTTGGAAAAGAAAGGTCATCGGCACAGTTTACAGGGTTTCTTTCAATAGCAAGCTCTCCGCACTGTTTGGTTAAATTCATGATTACCTCCTTTACTTTTTATCGTTTCCTGTTTCCGTTGATCCTGTTTCTGTCGATCCCGTTTCCGTTGATCCTGTTTGTTGACCTGTTTTCTGTCCTGAAATCTGGACAAATCCTAAAGTCTCCAGATCGGAAGCCTCTTCGGCAGAAACCTCATATGTTTTGTCTTTTTCGCGTTCTTCTCCATCGAACACGTGTTTTTTCAGGCTCTTGACTTTTACTTTTTTAGTTTTTTCCATGTTTATAAAACAGCAAAAGGGGCAAAGCCCCTGTGGTTAGAAATTATTCCCTGATTAAGGTTTTGGTTTTGAGATTGCAGCCTGTGCTGTGGAAAATTTTCCTTTTACAAAACCGTTTGCATATTTGATCGGGAGTGCAGCCTGAAACTCGGCTTTGATCGTGGACTGGTTCTTCAGGTCATCGTCTTCAGTTTTGATAATCTGTATTGCAAGGTTGGTATAGTCACGGATAGCCACACCCTGAACAAAATTACCAAGTAGGAAATCTCCCGAAGCCATGATGTCCCCAGGCAGTTCCACAACTGGAATATCGTCTATGAAAAGAATACCTTTGACCCGTTTCGCACGTACCAGATAATCCCCGACTTCACTCTTCTGCATGGTCAGGGCAGTAGCATCGTCAACATTAAGGACAATGGCCGTAGGGCGGAAACGTGTATTTCGGAGAATACTCAATGCTACTACCAGAACATCAATTTCATTTGCGTTTTCTACCTTCTGATAAAAACGGTGGCCATTATTGATTATGGTTGCAAAATCAACCGCATTCTGGGAAATGCCGATATGATTATTTGAACTTCCATCCCCAAATAAAACAGCATGATCCTCTTTGGACATTACATCGTCCGTAATCATAGCGTACACATCGGAAACAACACCTTCAGGATCTTCCTTTAGGGCATTGTCCGACACTTTGATATGAGTACCGATACGTTTGGTATCAACCCTGTCGGTTACGGTTTCGAATGCTGATTCAGGTAGTTTTCCGTTCTCTGCAACAAAAGCAATTGCATTAGAGGTAAAGCGGATACGCAAATAGGTAATCGTTGCAATCTTTGTTGGAGATGTAGAAATCACCTGACGGATATGGCTGATAGGTAGACGGGGCTGCAACACTTCCTGAACCTGGGGGTCGTAACCGCCAAGGGGCATAACACCGGAACGGGAAACGGTCTTAAGATTAACATCCAGCTCCTGACGTACCGAAGAGATTTTACTGTCTGGAGACAGCAGTTCTTTTACCTGTTCCGAAGTCAATACTTCAGTAATGTGTTCTTCAAGAGTTTTTGGTCTGTCCTGAGGTTTCTTTCCACTTTCTTCCAGCGCTTTGATAACAAGCCCCTGTTTGTCGATCACATCACCGAGTTCTTTCAGTTTGGCTTCCAGTTCCGAGTTATCTGGCTTGAAGTTTTTGATCTCTTTTAGTCCACCGTTAATGATTTCGGTCAGCTCTTTCATCTTTGCTTCCAGATCCGATTGTTGGACAAGACTCCCTTTCTGTTCCTCGAACCAGTCTTTTACTTTTCCTATAAGCTTATCGACCACACTGTCATCATCGCCAAGATTCCCTTCACCCAGAACACCACTGGCCATAGGGATAAAGTGCATAAACTGAAGACCACCGAAAGCGACAATAAGATCCGCTGTGGGATTTCCAGTTGAGAATCCAAGTAAAGAGAACAGTACTGTTCCGAAGAGTCCCCAGAAAAAGGTAATATTCAAACGTTTTATCATTTGTTTTTGAAATTTAAAGAGTTAGCTGATTCAGTTTTTTAGCAAAAGCATCCACATCAATGCTGGTTCTGTTCGGCTCTTGGGATGGAGTGGCCTGTGCCGGCTCTACCTTTACGAGTGAATTGTAAGCAGCCTTGATCTGTTCCAGTTCTATTTCAATTTGAATGTATGTTTCGTCCGTTAAGTCTCGCAGTTCCCTAGCTTTAATAAGTTTGTCGAACCGCTTGTTGGTTTTGTCCAGTGCAGAGAGCTTTTCTTCTGCCGATTTGAAACCTGTGAATGGGGTTTCCTGATTTGCACCAAGGGCAACCGTAGAGCCTTCGTAAAGTTTCAGCTCAAGAAGTTTGTAGTACCAATCGTTGCCTTCCTCGACTTTTTCCCACTTCATTGTGCGGAAACCGATACTGTGCTCGTTGTAGACCTCAGCTTCATAAAGTTTCAGGGTATCGGTGCCTAAAGTGGTGGTCACAATTTTGGTTTCAAAATACAGCCCCTTGTCGCGTTCCTGTAGCAGTTGGGGTTTGCCCAGTACCTTCTGCCAATTGTGCTGAAGCAGGTGCAGGATCTGATTTGAACCTTGAGGGCCACGTTCTGCAATCGTTTTTGCAAAAGCACCCTGCACGATCATATCACCATCATGATCTATATTGTTGAATGCAGAATAATAGCCTGTTACAATGCCGTTTTTAACATCGACATCGGCCAGTTCAGAAATCAGCGACTTAGTTTTGTACTGTTTGTTCATTTGCTTCTCCAATTTTTGAGTAATGCCCAGTGACGAAAAACTCGTTCATCTCCTGTCTGTCCACTTCATCGCCACCGAGCATAATTCTTGTTTCGTTCCGTGTCCATACACCAGCGTTCAGTTCCCGTATCAGGCGTTTGCTTAAGATTTCGAGATTGGGCTGTAGGACAGGGATACTGTTCGTATCCAGACCTAGGTATAGCTGCTTACCTATTTTGGCCGAAATGCCTTTTATCCACCATGCGTTCAGCTCATCGCACAGATCCATAAGTGCAGGGAGGACAATGCGGGTCATGAGTGCTTTTTCGGCCTCAGTCTGGTTATTGTAGGTTTTGTTTGCAGGGTCGTTCAGTAATTGCGAGGGCACACCGCCGTAAACATTACAGAGCCGTCTCAGGTTCATGTTCTGGGATTCGATAATGTTCAGGTCAACAGGAGATAAACCGATCTGTTGCCAGCGAACTTTAGCTGAAGTCGCGAGGATTTTACCCCTGTTTTCTGCACCTGCAAAGAATTTTTGCCAAGAAGTTTTAAGTTTTGAAAATGCCGTTTCACCCTGTGGGTTATGTGTCAGGTCGTTTTCGGGGTGCAGGATTCCGACCGCCCCAATATTCTGGGAGCTTTTGATATTTGCCAGATCGTTA
This sequence comes from Bacteroidales bacterium, assembly GCA_965230435.1. Classification (GTDB taxonomy): domain Bacteria; phylum Bacteroidota; class Bacteroidia; order Bacteroidales; family JBDKHP01; genus JBDKHP01. The sequence goes on along the minus strand of CBDDLB010000006.1, from coordinate 2,242,776 downwards.
CTGTTACTTAGTGTAAGCACATGGTAAGCAGCCTGTAAAGGGGAAAGTCCGTAAAGCATCTGACCGTTTTTGTACTGGGGATTCCAGTAACGCAGGTGCATTACTTCCTCAAAAGGGATCTGGTTGTTGATGTAGCCTACATTGTAGCCTTCGATTATCTGCCTTCTGTCGCCAGGAACGATGGTCACATCCTGAGTCGGTAGAACCCAGAGCTGCGAAAAGTAATTCCGTCCTACGGGTGCATAGCCCTGTACGAATGCATTGCCCGTAATCAGTTTAAAGCCCAGTACGTTCTGAACAAACTCGTTCCATGTCTGTAGATCGTTCGGGCGCATCAGGGCTTCGGAAACAATATCGTTCTGGGTTTCCTCAAGGGCTTTTCTTCCGTAAAGTTTTTTTAGGGCAGTGTCGTAGTCGGAAATACCAAGGGATTTAAAACGTTGGAACTGCTTTTCGTCCACCACTTCATATAGCTTCCAGCCTACCTGAGCGGCTGTTTTGGTGATCAGTTCAACAATGGAATAGATATCGGCGTTCTGGAGGTATCCGTTTTTGATGGCCTCTTCCGCACCGTCGGCCTTTATGAAATAGGGGTTGACAAAGCCCATCAGCTGAAGGTAGTTCATCAGCTGATCTGGAGCTTCTTTTTTGAAAAGGTCAGGTATGAAAGAAAAAAATCCCATACCACAAATTTGTAGCACAGGAACAAGTATTTAATTCAGTCAGAGGTTACCAGTTACGCACCTGCAAAGGTGTAGCCGATCTTTTTCACGGTGGCGGGTGAAAGGTGATAGCGGTGTGCAATGGCATAAATCTCGCTCATCAAAGTATCTTCTGTTTTTCCTGCCATCCACTTTTCACGGGCTGCTTTGAACTCCTGAAGGATCAGGTAATTTCTGGCCATAACCTCTAAGATCACACCGCTGCTGTTGTCCATCAGTTCTTGAAGTTTTATATCAGGATGCTTTTGCATCAGTTCATTAAGATAATTTACCATTCTTCTACCCAGATTTCAGTGTGTACCAGTTCAAATATTTCTCGCATCATCAGCATGTCGAAGATATCGGGGCTGATCCCGTTCATGATCTCTTTCATTTTCTCCTTTGGGATCACCGCAATCTTTTGATCGTAATCGGGTTTGTCGCGCCTTATCGCCTTACGCTGTTTAAGCGCTTCTTCCTTAAATGTTGTTTTGCCGTCGGGCATATAGCCTTCAGCCACTTCTGGGGCTATGTACAACTGACCTGAATTGATCCGTTTGGCCAGATTGAAATAACACTCAGCTCTAAGGTTCTTGAAGTTCAGGTTCACTGCTTCGCCTGTTGTCGCATTTGTTTTTCCGATCGGAGAAGAACCTCCGTGAAACGAAATTCCCCCAGGGATATAGCCGCCGAGGAAACCTCCAACACCGTCCGCATCGAATACGATGTTACTATAAGGAACTTCATAGTTAAAAGCCATCTCCTTTATCACCTGTTCCACTTCGTTCCCTTCTGACTTCGGAATTGCTTTGAAACCGATTAAACGCCAACCGTCCCAAGCCCCGACCAATAAAGTATCCGATCCTAAAAGGGCAATATCTGCTGTTAAGTATTTTTTGCCTGATGGGACAAAAGTGTTTGTAAAAACATCTAAGAATTTTTCATACTTAACGATTTCATTTTCATTGATGCGTATCTTCCAATTGCCATCAAGAAGCTGTGCCCTGTCCTCTTCTGGAAGGGCATGGAGATTGGCCAGATAAGCAGGGTCTTTGCCAAGAAGCTCTTTGTTATCCTTGATATTCCCCTCAATAAATGTAACCGATTTAATTAGATCAAGCTTGGCCGTATCTGGTATCGGCATTTTATCGAGGGTAGGCTTAACTTTTCCATAAACATCCTCTCTTGAATCTCCCCAGATAATATCATCGTTTGCGCGGTAAAAATAACGGATCACTCCGTCACGTTCTTTCATAATCTTCCCGTCTTCCCCGATCCACCAATTAATGAATTTTGCCACCCATGAATCCGCATCGGGGTTGCATGTGGCACGTACATAAGGTTTCACTCCACAGACAGAACGGTTACGAGAAAGCATATAAAAGAACATTTTCTCTGTAAAGTGGGTAAGTTCATCGAAAACGATCAGTGCTATCTGCGAACCCTGCCAGTCAAAAACGTTTTTCTCATATTGCAAATGGGAAAAAGTGATGCTTGCAGTTGATGGAAACTTCCATGAATACTGCGAACTATTAGGTTTTCCTCCGAACAAAGGGTAAATCTTCTGAGTCTCATCCCATAAACCGCCTGGTGCTGTAACCTGTCTATAAGTCCGTCTAAAGCCAAGTGCAGAAAAACCTTTCTCGTTTACATTTCTGAGCATTTCTAGAGTGAGAGCAAATGTTTTACCTGCACCGGCAGCACCACCACCGATAACAATATCCGCAGGACTGCTGAGAAACTTCTTTTGAAAACCTTCCTGTGGCCTAAAGGTTATATTTTCTGTCATTTGCAGGGATTTCAGCTACAATTAAACCAGTCTGAACTTTTGCAGCCTCTGCATTCGGCCTCCAATTCTCCATAAGTTCGAACCATAGTTTCATATGATGATATGACCCCGATAATGCTTTCTGACCAAGCTTTGCTATTATATCATCGGATAAAATTCGCAGAGGATGGCTTGATGTGTCAAATACCAGTTCGTTAAGGTGTTTCCTTACTGTATTATAAGCAAGTCCTGTGCTTTCAACTACCTGATTTATAGTTGGTGCTTTCCCTTTTTCTTTCAAAATATCTATGTAGGCATCCGAAATAACCCGATGGTTGTCTTCCCACTGTTTGTTCCTTTTAACTTCTTCCATAAGTCCCTAATACAATTTTGAATAGTGATAAATACAGGAGATACATCTATCTTCGTGCAACTATAGGAATTTTTGAGGAGAATTTAACTATTCAATTGTATTGTGATTTCAACATTCGATAAAACCGATAATTGATAACTCTACTTTTTTCTTAGATCAGATTGACCACAACAGGATTTTTGGGAGCGTGAAGCTCCTGTTTTTTATTTTAATTCCATAAACTATGACGAACAATGTTCTTAAAACCCCGATTACTTACTATGGGGGAAAGCAATTGATGGTTAAACACATTTTACCAAATATTCCTGAACACAGAACCTATATTGAACCGTTTTGTGGTGGGGCTGCTATCTTCTTCGCAAAAGAAAAAAGTGAGCTGGAGATTCTGAACGATACCAATAGGGAACTCATTAACTTCTATCAGGTTGTCCAAAATGATTTCGTCTCTTTGGAAAAAGAAATCAACATCAGTCTGCATAGTAGGGACTTACATAGAAAAGCATGGGTGATTTATAATAATCCAGACCTTTTCAGTGAACTAAAACGCGCATGGGCAGTCTGGATTCTTTCGGCTCAGGGTTTCGGTGGGCAACTTAGCAGTACTTGGGGACGGGACAAAACCCAGAGTAAAACCGTAAAAACGATCCGTAACAAACGGGAGAGTTTCACAGAGGATTTTGCAATCAGGCTACAGGATGTTTCTCTGGAAAGCCGCGATGCGATCAGGGTAATTAAGTCATCGGATCACAAAGATGCATTTCATTATTGTGATCCACCATATTACAATGCGGATATGGGGCATTACGACGGATACACAATTGAAGATTATGAAATGCTCCTGAAAACACTCTCTGAAATTGAAGGTAAGTTTTTGCTCAGTAGCTATCCTTCCGAAATCCTCTCTAAATACACGAAAAAACATGAATGGCACACTGTCAAAATTGAGCAGGCTGTTCATGCCTCCAGTAAAGGAAAGCGGAAAGTTGAGGTTTTGACTTCGAACTATTTCATTGAATGATAAACTTGAACTAGAGCTGTCTTTAGATGGCTCTAGTGCTATAATTTACAGAGGTTTGATGTTCCTCTATTAATTAAGCACTTTTAAGCAGCTCAAAATAAAGATGATTTGGAAGAAGTGGAACTGCTGCTTCAGGAGAATGTTTTTCAGAAGCTGGAGGTGGGGAAACATCGGTATTCTGGGGCTTGGGTTCCTAAGAAATAAGAAGAGGCGTCAAAAGCGCCTTTTCTTATTTTCACAAAATATTTTAGACGTTACTTGTTTCAATAAACTGATATAGTTTCTCTGTTAACTCTTTGGCTTCATCTGACAGATCGTCAAAGGTGCGCATATGTTTTACTGCTTTTTTAGTGAATTTTGCTTTATCCCTAATTTTAGATGTTTCGCTGTTCTCTGGTGAAGAAATAAACTTAGTTATATTTTCGTCATAGTTAATGACCATTCCTGTTTTTATAAACTCACCAATCGGCCTGTCTTTGTAATCGTAGTATACAAAGTCTTTGAATTCAATTTCCTGATCTTCTTTATTTTTATATTTATACTCTTCTATTGCTTTTCTTAGTACATCTGGGGACAATAAGTTTTCTATTTCCCTGCATTTCAAACAATAATATTTTTCTTCCCCTAATGTTTGCTCTAGCTCATCATGCCTTTTATCCTTACCGCTATCCTTGTCAGTTACAAGGAAAATTCTATTGCTTATTTTGCTGTAATCAATACCATCATGTTCTTCATCACTACTTTCCAAAAACGACCAATGGGTTATGTTGCCCCCGCTATATTCAACAAATGAAAAATGAACATCTTCTTTAAAAGACTTAAAGTCAGTCTCTTCTTCTTTCTTCTGTTTTTGATACAGTTCTAGATATTTGCGAAAATATATCCGTTCAGAAATACCCTCTACCCAAATCGTACAGTTAGAAAGAAAAACAGAAGAGTTTTTAACACCCAGATGAGCAAGTATGTTTTCGTTTGGGCTTTGTATGTTGGTGATTTCAAATTCATTCTCTTTTTTCTTTCTGAATTGGTAGATAGAAATCGAATCAAAATCCAAAGTCATATCAAGGAAATGGTTTGAGTGGGTAGTTATGAAGAATTGAAAATCCTTGAACTCAGGTCTTTGAAGTGTCTCAATGAAAATTCTCTGAAAACCAGGATGAAGAAACATATCTGGTTCTTCATAATGAACATTCATCCTTTTTCCTTGATTGAAAAACAGAGGGTAAGTTAAAATAATTATTGCCTGAATCCCGTCTCCCAATTCATATATTGGCTTGTCTTCTTCTTCTCCTATTTTTACATGAACAACATCCTTTCCATATACAGGAACAATTGAAATAGTCTTGTTGTCAAAAAATAGCTCGCTCAAGAACTCTTCAAAACTACGAACCTTTTCTCTATCCTTACTATCACCAAGAAGAAGGCGCATCACATCCTCGTATAAACTCAATCCTGTATAAATGGTGAATTTATTGTCCTCTGTATCAGTATTGGAAAAGTAATCTTTAACTGTTCTGTCTGCGTACGTGTCTATAAAAAAATTATCATCATCCGTTCTTTTGCTAAAACCTCTCAGCCCTCTTAATACAGGAAAATAAATGTTTTTGCGTTGCAAAATTTCAGTGTGACTATTGTCTATAGTACTTTTATGTTTAGTTTCGAACGTTAAGATTTTATTACTTATTCCTGACACCGCAGACGGAAATACTACTGGACCTGGTCCTTGAGATTCAAAATAGTTTTCTATATCTCTTCTGATTGATTTAAGTAATAAAAAACTATCTCTTACTGGATTGGAGTTCGAACCAAGATAAATCGGTAGGTTAAAACGATCAAGATTAGCCCTAGGTATAATATTATCACTGATACTCATCATCTTAGTATGTATATAATCCTTTATTTCATTGAAATTTTCACGATATGACAAATAATCAAATTCGCTTATTTTAAACTCTGGATCTGTATTTGCGAAAATTTCCCTCATGAACCTGCTTTTTCCAGAATTATTGGGGCCAATCAAGATATTTATCTGAGATAGGTTAGATATTTCGCCATCATTATCCGAAGTGTATTTTTGTAGAGTGCCTGTATTTAAGTGGATTGAGGTATACATGTCTGTATTGTAATATTTTTAAGGTGAAACGTTAGACAAGATACACAGCCTTAAGTAAGAGAACGCAAGTCGGGAGGTGCTTTCTAGCATTTTTTGTTTGAAAAAGTTGGGGTTTTGTATTCTACAGACAGCGAAGGAAATCGGTAAGAAAAAAAAACATTTGCAGTCTCGATGAAGTAATGAACGGACTTGTCGGTAAAAATGAACGTTCCAGATTCGAAACCGAAATTGAAGAGGAACTAAAACTTGAACGTATCGGCGAACGAATACGTGATATACGAAAAAGTAAGGGGCTTACTCAGGGGCAGTTCGGTAAAATGATCGGAGTTAAGAAAAGCGCTGTAAGCAAACTTGAAAATAATACGCGTGACATACGGGTTTCGACGCTTAGTCGGGCTTTGGCTGCTTTGGGGCTTAGTTTTCATGTTGAATAGTATGGCTCTATATGAGCTATACTATTCAATATACTAAAAACTTAAAAAAGAAGAAATAATTTTGAATTTACAACACGCAAATACTTCTATTGTACCATAACTTTTTCTGTTATGATTCTATCATTTTGTTCTATTTTCAACAGATATAAACCTTGTTTAAAATTACTCAAATCCAATGAAATTGTTGTAATTTCTAATACAACCTTATATTCTTCTCGAAGAACCTCTTTCCCAAACATATCGTACAGACAGACTGTTGTTTTTTTGTTGTTCCTCGATGTTGAAAATAAGATATTTAGTGACTCCGTTACAGGATTAGGGTATGTTTTAACAAGGGGAATATTAAAACGTCTCGTATTAGCGGAAAGACTAGATATTAAGTTGATTTCATCAATAATCCCGTCTGAGTCATAATCTCGTTTAATTTCAACAATTGTGTCTTTAGTATGTATTAGTGGTTGAATTTCTTGAGTTTCATTTTTCAGAACTGTTTGTTTTCCAGATGAAATTGAAACTGTATCTCCTTCTATTATCTGTATTGTAAGGTTGTACAAATTTCGGGTGTTATTACCTCTAACGATCAACTTTTGTTCCTTAGGAGCAAAAGTGATTGCCCCCTTTTGTTTCAGCTGATTTGCGTTAAATATATAATTAATTGATTTCTTTTTATTTTTTGTCGAAATATTCAAATTGTACTCTTTAACTGAATCTTCATTATTCTTTACAGTAAGGCTGTCATTATTAATCAAAAGTTCATCATTCATTTCTGCACTTTTATTTATTTGCTCATAAATAAAAGAAATACTATCTCCAATTAAATACAAATAGTTTTTACTGCTATCCCTAGAATTTAGATTGATAGCATATTTTTTATTCATCAAATGATAGCCAATAGGAGGATAAAAAGTATCCATTGCACAAATTATAGGAAATACATCATTCTTATCATATTCAAGAATTAATGTCTCATTATCAAATCCATACTTTTTACCATCTTCTCCCTGTATTGAAATTGAAGTAAAGGGAGAATTAAATAATCTTAACGCTGTTTGATTTTCTGTTTCTGATTTTTTTTTCTTGTAATAATTATGGTGCCTAAATTGACTTACTGGTAAATTTAAAACAAACAAGCCTTGATCATAACCACTGAGCGAATATTTACCATCTTCAGGGTCATTATAGTACCATTTGTTTTCTGCTTTATCAATCTTAACCCTTAAAGCAGTATCGTTAGGGTAATTATTATCATAAACATATATGTATTCAATATTTTCATCTCGTGGATCTGTTACAATTTTGTAAGGTGTAACTACATGTATTTTATACATCTCTCTACTCAAATACATAACATGATGATCTTTTTTCTTCATTTGTTGTCTGAGTACTACCAATATATCTTTTGTTTTGTTTTTAGAATTAGAATATTTTTCAAGAAAAAACAGACCATATGACTCTTCAATTTGTCTTATCCATAATGAGTTAATGCACGTTTTTGCATCTTCAGTCAAGTCTAGGTTATACAATTCTTTTGAAAAATTTAGATTCGGATAATCCATTTTGAATCCCAAAGGGTTATCATAAGCCATGAAAGAAGAAGTAGCAAAGCCAAAACAAGATCCACCTGCAAGGCTTCGAACATTTCTATACATATATTTAAATGCATTATAAGCACTAGAGTTTTTGACGCGTCCAGAAGTATTATCTTCATAGCAATGATCTTCCCCAAAAGCCATTACGTATGCATCCCAACTTACATTTGACATTTTTGTATTCGAAAATTTCCACCCATTAGGTTTTGGACGAAAACCATTGTCATAAACGATATTGTATTTAAACACGCAATTATTAGTATTATTACTGCCTGATGCGCCAACATTCGCTTTTCCTCCATATGTATCAATACAGTTGAATTTAACTTCATACTGTCCTGACTTATCAAATACAGATAAAAACTTGGGAGATTCAATATTTATTTCAAACTCAACCTCTGTATTTGATGGTATATTTGCCTTTCCTAATAACTGTAAAACATTAACACATATATTATTGCTATATTGATTTCCAACCTTATCAAAATATGCTTCTAATGTTGTGATTTCATCATTTTCATCATCATCAATTTTTATTATTATTTTAATTTTATTCGAACCAAATTCTTGATTTACAAACATATTTCCTATCTTAATTGATGGTTCACTATTAGGTTCAATAATTGCTCCTTCTTGACTTACCTTAAGCGTTTCTCTTAATTGCCCTGAAGTGAAAACAATGTCATTCGTTCGAGGTGTTGAATTCTTATTCTCACTATAATATACAGTAATAGGCGTATTCCCAGTGCCGTCATTGGGGCTTACATGAAACCAATCGCTACTTTCTGCCAAACTCCAACTTGAATTACAGATTACGTCAACAGAAAAGTTACCTGATGACGAAGTCAAATTCTGATACGTTGACGATATTGAAAGTGAAACATCTGTACCTTGTTGGGTTACATCAACTGTTTTCGTGATATCTCCACAATTAAATATCAATGTTTCTGTTCGGGAACTTGTATTCTTATTTTGTTCGAAATATATGGTTACCGTGTGATTTCCACTGCCACTTGTTCGGCTTGCATAAAACCAATTACTATTCTCAGTCAGATTCCAACTTGAATTGCTTGTTATGTCAATTGAAAAATTACCAGATACAGAAGTTAAATTTCTAGACGTGGGGGTTATTGAAAATAAAATGTCTGCACTTTGCTGGGTTATGCTTACTGTTTTTGTAATACCATCACTGCTAAATGTTAGTGTCCCAGTTCTAGAGTTTGTTTTTTTATTTTCAAGATAATATACAGTTACATTTTTGCTTCCGCTCCCACCTGTTGAGCTTATATAGAACCATGAACTGTTCTCTGAAATATTCCAATTCGTATTACTTTCAATATTGACAGCGAAGTTGCCTTCCGAAGCACTTACACTCTGTGCAGTAGGTGTGACAGTTAAATATTTAGCCGCTCCTTCTTGCTTCACTTCTACTACTTTTGAAGAAACTCCAGAAGCAGTTATAGTTATTTCTCCCCCTCTAACAGTGGGAGCGGGATTTGCTTCATAAGTTACCGTCACAATGCCACCTCCGTTCTTACTTGTAGGTGAAATTGAAAGCCAATCTGTATTTGCTGTGGCAGTCCATTCGGTGTTGCTATCTATTTCTATTTGAAAACTTCCTGATGATGCAGTGATTGTTTTTTGAACGGGGGAGGCTGATAAATACGAACTTGCACCATCTTGTATCACTTTCAATGTTTGATCCTCTACTCCTGTTGCAGTGAAGGTTATAGTTGCACTTCTTGTCGATATCTTTGTATTATCTATAAAACTGACAATAACCGAGGAATTTCCGCTGCCACTCACCTTATTTATAGAAATCCAATCACTATTTTCTGCAACTGTCCAATCTGTATTACTGTAAACATCAACAGTAAAATTTCCAGATTTAGATAAGATATTTTTGGAAGAAAAAGATACATTTAACATTAAATCAGCTTCCTCTTGAGTGACTTCAATTGTTTTCGATGAAACATTTGTCCCATTGATGGTTATAATAGCTTTTCTGGTTGTGGTTGTTGTGTTCTTGTCGTAAGTAACTGTAATTGTTTCATTTCCGCTTCCTCCTGTAGAACTTACACTCAGCCAATCATAATTCTCTGATATAGTCCAGTCTGTATTGCTTTCAATATTAAAAGTAAAATTTCCAGAAGTTGCAGTAACTAATTGGGGGGAAGGTGTGGCAATCAAAAACTCTCCTGCTTTTTCCTGTAAAACTGTAACTGTCAAGTCATCAACTCCCATTCCTGTTAATGTAATGCCTTCTGTTCTGGAAGAGGTATTATTGTTCTCTTCATAGTAAATCGTTACGGTCGAATTTCCATTTCCGTTTGTTTGGCTTGCATAAAACCAATCACTATTTTCATGAAGTGTCCAGTCAATGTTACTTTCAATATTTAATGTAAAACTTCCTGAGCTTGAGCTGATATTCTTTTCAATAGGTGCGACATCTAAAATTGGCTCAATTGCAGTTGTAAATGTTATAGAGTTCGAAAACTCTTTGGAATATTGATTTGATTTTAGAACAAACTTATATTCAACACCACCTTCAAGATTAGCCGAAGATAAATCAAATTCATCTTGTGTATGAAAACTCACATCATGAACTGGCGTTGTTAAGTCAGATGTACGATAGATTGAAATAGAATATTGATTTGCTTCAGGAATATTATTCCAGGTTACCGAGGCATTTTTACTAATAGTTTCATTTGCTGATGCAGGGAAGGTAAATTGTGGAGTTGTTCCAATTGTAAAATATGGACTTTTGGCCAAAGAATAAACATGTTCATCCTGATTGTTTGGACGAAAATCATATATGAAATATATCTGATAATCATTCCCTACCTCTATATCTGCTGGAATTGTAAACAAAAAATCTTTATAGCCACAAGAGCACGGACAGGAGCCACTGTAAATTGTAGCTTTGTTATATGATCCTCCTTTTACTAGTTTTACTTCAACAGTTGATCCGTCTGTATCAATACAATACTCATTAGGGTTCTGAGCATTAAAACCTGTTCTAACCGAGATTTCACCTTCTTTTGCAACTCTATGGCTCCATGTTTCATCTGTATCCACACCTAGTGAATATCCATCAGCCTTAGCCTGCATAAATATTTTCCCATTTACCCATGTATAATCATTTTCTGAAACTTGGCTAAATAGATTTACAGTACTTACTATGCCAAAGAATAATATCAAAATTGTTCTCATCATTATTAGTTTAAATGGTTACACGTTATTGCACTTATGTAATTTCGATTTACGCTAAATGAGAAAAAGAAGATATTTCAAACAAAATCAATTTTCGAAAGTTTACTGAAAGCTGAATTTATCTGATACATAATATTGTAAATACAACTAAGGTTGCCTCTACTATATAAATACTTATGTCTATTTTTTGTGAAGTATAAAATTGACTTATTATAGTATATAATTAACAATGTATACGCTCAGCGTTTTTTTTTTTTTTGTAACAATTGAACCTGAATTTTCATATAAAAAACATAATTTCTGATTGAATGCTGTTTAGCTATTTATCAATACGTATGCCTTCTGATCTCAAAAATTCTCTTGCTTAAGAAGGATATTGGCTAAAGCAAAGCCCCAACCAAACAAAAAGAGCTGAAAAAGGAAACCAATCCTGTTTAGCTTTATTTGCTTTAATAGTCTGTAAATCAGATATTAATATTCTTTCTTTTGCCTTGGATTATTATTGTTTTAATTTTTTACTCAATTTTATCTTTTTTTTTAGAATAAAAGTGAAACACCTAATGACAATGAATAGTTTGTGTCTCCCTCAAAAAAATCGTCATATTCATCATCTAACGGAGATACATCATCACCGACTTTACCTGGGAAAAGGGATTTGTTATCATCAGTCAAATACAAAGCTTTTTTTCCTGATTTTAGCCTGTACTTAGTTCCAAAGTTTAACAAAATGGAAAATAGTATATCTGGCTTCACTTTATCATCTTTATCCTTTCTGAAATCTATCCCAAAACCAATAGCTCCACTTGTTCTCTTTAAAACTGTTGTTGGAGAGCCTGTTGGGTCAACCATATTCAAAATAGGAATATTTGTCTGGACATACAATCGATCCTGAAGAATAGGTAGCTTGTATGAAAAGATAGCTCCAAAACTCAAAGTTATATCAGAAATTTCAGCATCTTCATCAATAGCTAAATACCCTTCCTTGTTTATATAATACTTTGCATCTAAAGCATCGTCAAAAAATGAGACAAACAAACCTGCCCCAATGGTAAGGCGTTGATTTCTACTGGTTTCATTCACGGCTTTTACAACATCCTCTTCTGTAGGGATTTTGCTGTATATTTTCATCTTAACTTTCAGGTCTTTCAATTCCTTGCTGGCTTGGCTTATTTTTTTCTGTTGTTCATCTATTGTCTTTATCTTATTCAGGCCTTCTCTAAAATCAGAGGCAGCCTTATCTATTTTTTGAGACATGAGATTAATTTTATCATGAACGTTTGATTTTTTGTATTTTTCAAGTTCGTCTTTAGCATTCTTTTCTGCCTTCTTCAATTTCTCTATTTTGGATTGCCTCAATGCATCGACTTTGGCTTGGTTATCGTCTACTGATTTTGCCAATAGCTCTATTTGTTCCTTTAATAATTTAATATATGTATTGTAGGAATCAAGAGTAGATTGCTTCACTTCCTTATTGTCTCCACCTAAATCATCTGTCAGGACTCTGATTTTTTCAATTTCTTCTTGTATTTTGTTATACTCAGAACGTTTTTTAGTTTCTATGAATGTTATGTCCTGAGCGGTCAAGGCACTAAAAAATAATAGATTGAACATTAGTAGAGATGCTTTCATGATTTCATTTTTTATAGGTTAATATTTCAATATAAATATCAACTATAAAAAATAACAAATCAATATTGGTGTTTTTTTTTATATAAAATATAATATTAATTTATTAATGGCAGGTATTTTTATATAAATATTTATGGTTGAACTTTTCTTGAATTTACACTACCTTTGTGTGCTTTTATGTGACACCCAGCACAAAGACAAACCAAACAGTCCAAAAACTCCAGTTCACGTCCAACAATAGAAGTACCATTCACTTTGTAAGTTTTATGGTGAATTTCAAGTGAGACACGGCTTTTGCAGAGACGGCATTTGTAGCCGTCTCTTTTCTTTACTTCTTCTTTTACCTTTTCCCAGTATTCGTTTTTTTGTAGGGATTTTCGGTATTTGCTAGGACGACCTTTATAAGTGCGTTTCATTTCTGTATGGCTTTTTGGGGAAAACTAAGCATATAAAAGCCCAAAGGGTTTTCTTCATAATTCTCCTCTCCTTTTCTTTTTTGTCCAGCAAGGCTATTACTTTCTATAATCTTGATTTTTTCATGTTTAAATTGCTGTTTTATGTGTCGATGTCCATTGAGAAAGAATACTTTCTTATGCTGATTCAATATAGTGTCTAACTCCTTATGGTCTTTAATTATGCGATTAGTTTTGTTACTCTTAGAATCAAAAGCAGCATGATGCATAAATACAATTTTCGAATAATCTTTATGTTTTTTCAAAATAGAGCGCAAACTGTCTCTTTGGGGCTTTCCTAATTTCCCTTTACTTAAATTACGACAATCAAATCCTTTGGGCTTAAGTTCCCCCATTGAATTTAGTCCAATAAAAAGTAATTTGGGGGTCTGTAGAATTAAAGTGTCAGGAAAAGTTTCTATTGAAAAAACTGTATTGAATAGAGTTTCTCCTCCGGTTAAAACCTTTAAGCCACCTTTGCCATAATCGTGATTGCCAGGAACAATCATAACTCTAAAGCCTTTGTTTTTCAAATAGGTTCGTATTATTCGCTCTGAGCGGTAGAAATCCCACGCTTTTTCTGATGGGTTATCATTTTTTTTATGGGAAAAGTCACCTGTGATCAAAATAACTGTAGAAGAGGGGAGAAACTTATCTCTGATAAAAGAGCAGCAATCCACAAAATTTCTTGTGGCAGGATCCTTTTTCTTATCTGAATTCAAATGAATATCAGTTAAGTGAATAACTCGAATGCTATCATTTTTGAATTTTGGCACAGAATCATCAATAGGTTGGAAAACCAGCTGTCCATATAAAAAATCAGCAATAAAGCATAAAAAGATAATTAAAAGATGTTTCATCGTTACTAAGTTTAATTGGTTATTAATCGGCGAACATGTTTTTTTGTATCGTTTGAGAAGTTGGAGGACAATACCCACTGGGCATAACTGATGTCTGTATTAACTGGTTTGCCTCGGTTTTTTCCGAAACTCCATACAGCAACACCGTCCTGCATGATGATTTTTCCAGCATAATCCACACGTTGCGTTTCTCCCTGAAGAAATTCATCAATCTCTTTGGGTGAATCAGGAATATCATGTTCCTCGCTTTGGTGTACAATAACGGTAACAGTGGCTTTGATATCGGCCATTGCATCGTGGGCATCCTCAAGGCTGTTGCCTGTGTAGCGTTTGAACGTTTCCTCAAGCTTATGGCTGTTTACCATGCGTTCAATTTTCAGTACATCAACGAGGTGGATTTCACCTTCTGGAAACTCGATACCTGCGCGGGAAAACTCCTCGATCAGCATCGGTAAATCAAAGTTGTCCGAATTGTAGCCTCCAAGGTCGCAACCTTTGAACCACTCGAACATTGCTTTGGCAACCTGTCGGAACTTGGGTTTGTTCTTTACCATTTCATCGGTGATGCCGTGTACATCTGAAGCTTCTTTGGGTATCGGGATCGTTGGGTTTATCAGAACGTTCTTTTCCTCTTGCGTCCTGTCTGGGTTCATTTTTATGGCTCCGATCTGTACTATTCTGTCATAGACGATATCTGTTCCTGTTGTCTCCAGATCGAAGAAAATTATTGGACGGGTTAGTTTCATTGGTTATAAATGTTTTTTTGTTGGTTCGGATTTGTGAACAGGTCGCTCTTTGGTTCATAGTTCATCCAGATGACTTCCTGAACCTCTGAAGACCTGATATTGTTCTTTTTTACTGGGAGCTTCACTTTCTCCCAATCGTAGTAAAGAACATCATACAACAGGGAATTGTAACTGCTGATCATTACATAGCCTTCTACGTTGTGGAGCATTTCAGCAAGCTCTTCGTGATCGTCAGCTGTGAATTCAAATCTGTAATCGTTGTAAGAAGCTCTCGTTTCTTTCGGGTAAGGTGGATCACAGTAGAAAAATGCTTTGGGAAAATCTATTTTCTGAATGCAGTCTTTGTAATCGTAGTTTGTTATCTGAAAACCAGAACGCAAAGCTTCTGCAACTTCGTGTAGTTTCTCTAGCGCATTGTTCCACTTGCTAACGGTTTCGCCACCATTGGCGTTTAACTGCGTTTTTGCAAACTGCCAGCCCTTATTCCGCCTTTGCGCCCCTAATCCGAAGAATGACTGACGAACCCGCACGTAAAAACGGCGGGCACGTTCAATCTTGTTTTCAGTTGGAAGCCAACATTTAGAATATTCACCTTCTGAACAAGGTGTTAGCAGTAATAACCGTATCAGTTCAGCTTCGTTATCCCGAAGGACTTCAAAGAAATTGGTAACGTCGGAATTGATTTCGTTAGCTGTTTTCACCACCCGTTTAGGATAGTTCAGGCTTACGCTCATGCTGCCAGCAAACAAATCGACCAAATGCACAAAATCTTTTGGGAAATGGGCATAGAGGTACTCCAGCCATGTGAACTTGCCTCCAAAATAGTTGAAGGCTATTAGTTTATTTGAATTTCCGCTCATAACATACTCTATTCACATAAACCATAAAAACTCATGCAACTGGTTTGTTCTTCTTCTGGAAAAAGAGAGCCCGTTAGATTTTTAGCTTTGATGTACTTCTCAACATCTGCTATAGAAGGAAATTCCCTGTTCGAACAAGCCCACTTTGGAATTTTATCTGGAGGAAAGAACGACGACCCAGCATACTCTTCGATATCTTTCAGCTCCTGAATTCTTTCTGGGAAGAAGTTCATAATCGATTTAATATCCTGTTGGGTGCTCATAACGCATGGAAAGCAGCCTACCCGTTTCATTCCTTTTGAGTACAAGGGGTTTGGATCAAAACCGTTCTCCAGTATGTAATCCATCACTTCTTGGGCTTTCCAATCGAAAACAGGTCTTAGAATATCATCGGAATGATTTCTTCTGAAATTTAGGACCTCCTTTTTTCGGTATGTGTGAAATTTGGGCTTACCTTCTTTGTTTTTTCCATACGGCTGGAAGTAATACTTGAAAAAAGTACATTGTTTCGACATCAAGGAACGTGAATGACTTTCATCCGCACGGATTCCCTGTACTATTAGAACATCTTCGTTGACTTCATCTAGAATAAAGTCAATCGTTGGCTTGATTTTTAGGATCTCTGTACAGAATCTTGCTTGAGAAGAAGGAAAGCGTTTCTTTTTGATAGTCATATCAACAAAACCGTCTACCTCTGTAGATTTTATCTTAACCAGATTCAGATCCAGCTTTTGTGATACTTCATGGATGTATTGATAAGTAATTTCGCTTTCCCAGCCAGTATCTGCAAAGACTGTAATGAAGTCCTTTGTAAGATTATTCCTGACCCATAACAAAGCTGCCATGCTATCTTTTCCTCCTGAGAATGTTACGATTGTTTTCATAATGAATAACTTTTTGAAAGTTTAAAATCGTCACAATCACCCCATTCGTCAACATCAACAAAAGACTCAAGGTTTTTAGGATTATCGTCACACCAGTGCTCTTTGGCACAGCAGGGGACAGGGGCAAGAAAATGAGGGTCGCCATCTGTAGAGGAAAGGTGTTCGCAGTGATAACATGCAGGCCGTTTTACTTCTAACAGATTTTCAACAAGCTTTTCAGTTTTGGGATGCAGGCGGATACTTTTAGCATTTTCTTTGTACCACTTGGCAGGATCATTTTTAAACTTTCGGCTCATAGCCTTCCAGTCCGCGACCATTTCAACAGCATCCTTTCGAGGCATTTCCAAAGCAATATAACCGCGTCCTTTTTGCTGTAACCAATATTGCCAATGGTGCGGGTTATGGTTTTGGTGGTGCAGCCAAGCGTATTCGAAAGCAATAACTTTCTTGCTCTGAGTACGCAGGAACTGACTGCACTCTTGAGCGGGAGGTCTCAGGTTCACATTGCAAAACGGTTCTTCTTCTCCGAGTTCAAACCAATGCTGACATTCATCGCATGTTTTCCCGAAGAAATAACCTTTGTACTGCTTGAATTCATGTCTTGAAAATTTAGACATGTCATGCTTCAGCAATTGCCAGAAGCCAAGCCCCAGCTTTCGGCCTTCAATGAACACATTGATTTTGTGCTCTATGATATAGTGTAGGTATTTGAATGTTTTTTTCATACTTCTGCTATTTAAAGAGTATAACTTCATGCTATGCAACACAACCAACAAACTCAGCCAATGCCTCACGGTTTGCCAAAGCCAAAGCTCTGGAGACATTCACGTCAACTGCATTTCCAATGAACTTCTTTTGATCGGCCTGTGTACCGACCAAAGTGTAATCTTCTGGGAAGCCCTGTATTCTAAGAAGCTCAGGTATTTTCAGCATGCGCATCTTGATGTCAACTATACCATAGGCAATCATAAACTCTTTGATTTTCCGTGTCATTGGGGAGTCTTCTTTTCTGATCTCAACTTCAGTTTGTTGAGCCTGATCAGCTTCAATTAGGTATGGAGGCATCTTGTCCATCCGTGCAATCAGTGTAAAACAAGGTCGGTCGATATTCCGGCCTTTATCATTGTACTGAGGGTTCATCAGATAATGATGTTTCGTAAAGACTGATGCTGTTGGGGTAGTTTCCACTGTAACCAATTGTTGTTTAGGATTGGTTGTCAATGCTCCATTTGGACAATCTACAGAGGTGGGATAACCAGTACCGTATTGATTGTCTAAAAACTGCGGCGTCACTACAGAGAAGCGGTCTTTGGTAGTGACTGTCGGACACGGAGCTTCAACATCGTGCGCCCCACCGTTTCCGTAGTAGGATGTCAGCATTTTAGTCTGGACTAAAGAATGATGGTCTACGGTTGTGATAGTTCCCGAAGGTTTATCCAGTTTCGACACTTTGCTTTCTGGGTGTCCGGAATAGTTTTTCATCAGAAAGTCAGTTTCGCCACCTGCAACAAACTTCAATAGACCTGCATGGATACGTTTCAGGGTTGATTCTACCAAAGGCTTTTTTCTTAGGAAAATAGATTCGCCAACATCGTTCAGATCCAGCACTTCACGGACTGCTTTCCATCTCTTCAGCTTTTCTTCAAACATCCCCCCCTGTTTCTCCGGAGTTTTTGAATGTGTTGGAGCTGGCCAAGAAATAGGAAAGCCGTGCTTTGCGAATTGCCCAAAATATCTTACACGTGATTGGAAAGAACCATAGTTTGCCGCATTCAGTAAGCGCCAATCATATTTCAAACCAAAAGATTTAACGGTATCAACCCACTTCAGATAGTCTTTCCCTTTGAGCCTTGAAATTGGTTTGCCTTTTTCATCCAAAGGACCCCAAGCCATAAATTCCCGTACATTTTCAATCATCAGGTATTCTGGTTGAAGATGTTCCAGATACATGAACAAATGATTGGCAAGAGTCCGAGAATCGGCATCTCTGGGCATTCCGCCCTTTGCATTTGAATAATTTGTGCACTCAAGTGAAGCCCATATGATCAGTATACAATCAGGCCATTGTTGGCGAAGGTTGGAAACGATTTTTTTTAGACCTTCTACTACTTTGAAATCCCTTATGTCTTCTATGAAATGGTGACATTTCGGATGGTTCGTCTTATGGCTTTCTATTGCTTTAGGATCATGGTTCACACATGCTACAACTTCCGACCCTGCTAGATGGACGCCAGTGGTTGTGCCACCAGCGCCCGAAAAAAGGTCGATATAGAATATTTTGTTTTTCATACTTCAATAACTTTAACAGAGCTTTCCGCCCTAGTTCGAGACCGATGGCCAGCATCATACCGGTTATGGCATTCCTGACACAAGGCCATCAGGTTCTCTTCCGAATTGTTTTCTGGATTGTGGTCCAGGTGGGCAACGGTAAGGACAATCACAATGAACTGAGGTTTTCCGTTGTACAAACCGCTAAGCACATCAGCCAGTTCCTTGGCCTGACTGTAACTGTCCAGCCTTGCAACAATACCACGGTATTTTACCGTCTGTTTTTTCACCACGCTGTAGTTGTAGACCCCACATTTTTCGCAGGCATTGTTTGCTCTTTCAAAGCGTATCCTGTTGGAAATCTCTTTCCAGTTTTTGGGGTAGCGGTGGCGGTTTTCTGGTTTGATCGGCATTGTTAACAGGGATAGCCGTTGTGTAAATTCCCGTTTGAGTCTGTATGGAAAGTGCCATAAAAAGAATGCACCCCAATTTCACAAGTAAGCGTTTCCCAACTCGATAGACCAAGGGATTCCAAAGTTTGTTCGGTTTCAGAAAGGTATTCGTATGCTTCTTCTTTAGTTTCAAATCCGTCATAATTTGGACATCGATATATGCGTCCTAACACCTCACCAGATTGGTGCTGTGCCAAATATCCATATGCGCCTTCGTCTTCTAGATCGGCACCGCAATATTCACATTCCATTTTCTTTTCACCTTAAATTTCAAATAATCAAAAAGAACCTGAGCTATAGCCCAGTAAAAGACACCCTATCCAAGGTCGAACTTCTCAAACATCGCCTGTTTGTATTTCTGGTAATTCCGTTCAAAAACCTTGTCAACAGTTAACCTCTCCAAGCCTTTGGCGATTGATTGCGAAGTGTTTGAACGGGAAAAACCAAGGGTGTCGGCAATCCGTTTGGCCTGTATCTGTAGCTCACTGGCCAACATGCAGAACATCCGTCTTGGTTCGGCAATTTCAGTTTTGTGTGTTTTCTCGCGTATATCGCAGCCAAAGTATTCCGATGTTGTTTCCCTTAGCTTTGTGGCGGAAATTTCCCTGACGGGATTTTTCTCGTCCAAAAATTCGATATAGACGGCCTTGCACCACTCTGGTACTGTGAGGACGGTTTCTTCAGATCCGTTCAGCCGTATCACTTTTCTCTCCATAGTTGCGGTGTTTTTCGTGAACAAACCCAGTGTGTGACTGGGTTCATTTCGGTTCAGGCAACATGGGATTCAAGTTCCTCTTCTGTCTTCTGGGAACATGCTACTAAAGCAATCTGTCCCTGACCTATCGCCAACGGTTCATTTTGCTCTTCTTCTTCATGGCCATCATCTTCCAAAACCTCAACAACATCCGTTGCTTCATCTTCATTCTGAAAAACAGATGTGAAATCAAAATCTTCGATGTAGGCTGTATCGTTGTACCAGTTTTCCTTTTCATCCTCGTACATTTCGCGGATGTGGACAATCTGGAACAGTTTGAGTTCAGGTTTGAAATGGAGATAGATCCAGTTGTAACGGAAAGCTACCTGATAGACGTTCTCCTGTTTCAGGTCTTGGGAAATACGGCCTGATTTGATCTCTTTGGCCGTGTTCCTCAGTATTTCTATGCTGTCATCCAGCAGACCTTTTACCCTTGCAAGTTCTTCTTTTGCCGCTTTTACATTTTCCATTGCCTCGTTGTACTCGGTAAGCAGTTCAGGCTGGTTCACCTCAAGCTCTTCTTTGTAGGTTTCCCGTAGGTCATCCTTCTCATATTCGGTCATGTCACGCATGAACGAGGTTTTTTCCGATGCCTGCCAGTTCAGCTCCACAGTTTTAAAAAAATCGGTCGGGCTGTCGTTGCTGATCGTGAATACTTCGCCTAATCCTAGGTCTTTCAGTTTTGCTTTATCTGTTCTCGTTAGGAATTTCATTGTTGTTCTTTTTTGGTCTGCGCCGCGAAGTGCTGCTTACGAAAGGCACTAGACGGCACATCTGTTTCAATCGGTCTTCAATCCTGTCACCGTACAGTTCGCAGAGTTTTGCAACTGTAAGGTTTGTTGTAATGTGAGTCAGCCATCCGTTCTGGATGTAGTTCTGATACCGCATGTCTAGCACGGTTGCCAGCACTTCGATTTTGTCCCCGTAATGGCTTGCTTCCTGATGTCCTGCGCCAAGATCGTCGATACACAGGTTGCCGCTGAAGTACGGCTCAATGCCTGCAAAGCCCTGTAACTGGTACTGTGCCACAATCTCAGCCCCCGAAGCCATCATAAAGCCGTTACATTTCAGCACTTCACGTGTGTAAACACGGAAGACTGTCATGGCCAAGGTTTTTCCGCTCCCCACGTTTCCGGAAAGGAAAAGCCCTTTGTTCAGCTCTTTCTGTCCTGTGAAATAATCGAACAGCAAAGCAAAGACATCCCTGTTTTCTTCATCGAAAACCATAGGTTCCCCATTCAGCTCATTTCCAATGAGGTTCACTGTCCATTTTTGGCGTACAACAGCCCTAGGGGAAAGCTCAAACCTGTGAAGCCTGTCCGTTCTTCCGTGCAATCGGAACTTCAGCGCATCACCAAGCTTGATTGGTATATTCTTCTCTTGTTGAGCCTCTTGTGTCATAAGCTGGTTCTTTTTTCTGGGCAGGCTTCGCCCAGTCCCTGTAATTTTTCATCCAGTTTGCCGCTGCACTTTTCCAGCTCACCATCTTTTTCTTGCCCACAGTCCACCCGCACGCCTCGTAGTAGTTCACGAACCGTTCAGCTTCGGATACAGCTTCGCCATCTGTCAGCCCTTTTTCGGAGAACACGGTTTTCACATCCTCGACCGAAGGAGGCCTGAACACTTTTCTTTTTTTTGGCGCAACTTTTTTTTCTTTTCCCTCAGGTGGTGGTTTGGGCGGATCGGAAACAGGTTCGGTCTGTTTTTCATTTTCGAAATCAAAACCGATTTGAGGATCGGGCGAGGTGCACTTTTCATTTTCGGAAAGTGCACTTTTATTATTATCTCTAGTCTTAGTCTTATCTATATCTAATGATGTTGTATGGTTTGTGTTTAGAAAAGTGTTTGGATTGTGTTTAGAAAACTGTTTGGATTCTGTTTGGAAAAGTGTTTGTTTGAGTACACTTTTCTGCTCACTTTCCACATTTCCGCCTAAAACTGTTTGTTTGGGTACACTTTTAGGAACATGTATCTGTGCACTTATCCAATCACATTCCTCTGTTATTTCAACATCGGATAATAAGTATTGAGTTGTCTGCCTTCGGCCACGCCCAGCCCTATAGTCGATCAGTCCAAACTGTTTCAGCGTATTTTTGGCTGTGGTCAGAGCCGTCCTGCCTACTCCCAATGCTGCCATAAGTTTAGGGTCAGATGAACCGAATGGATTCTTCCAGCCCAAACCGTTGGAGATTCGGAGGAGAAAGAAGTATAGAGAAATTTCAGTCGGTGTGAAATTTGCTTCTTCCTGCTTATCCCAAAAGGCATTTATAAGGTCTATATAACTCATATCAAACTAGGTAATCCTCAAGAATTGGTACGTCCGTGTATTTTTCGCATTCTTTGGCCAACGGGCAGTCCATACACTTATCGGGTGCAGGTCTGGCCACAAAGCCGTTATTTTCCAGTAAAAAAACTATGGAACGGTAGACCTTGGTAAGCTCTTCCTCATGTTCGGCTACCGTCTTTTCAAGGTCTTTGAAAACAATCTTCCGTGAGCTGGCCGTGTGTCCGTTTCTCTGGCTGGCCACGTAGAAATAGAACTCGTAGTCGAGCCCTAGGATCAGATAATTCTGCTTTGCCTGTATCAAAAGGTTGTTGCGGTAACGGAGGGTATCGTTGTGCCAGGCGAAGTCTCCGAATTTGTTGTTCGGGTCGCTTAGCTTAAGGTCGATGCTCACATCCTTTTTCGACCGCTTACATACAACATCGGGTAGCACACTTGCCCTGTAATCTTCGGTTTCCTTTCTGTACCGTTTGCCCGTTTTTACACGGTTGAAACCACGTTTGCGCATCCACTTTTTGAACATTGCAACCTGTTCTTTTACCGTAGCGCCAAGTTTCGAAAGGTCGCCGTTCTCTTTGTACAGGATATCGGTATCGGGCACTTCCCCTGAATAATTCGTCTGTCCCGTTGCCCAGTACTCGAAAATCTCTCCAGCGGTCATTGCAGCGGTATGCGGGTAAAGGTTTACATGTCTTGTAATGCTTGCTTCCATAAGCAGACCGCAGATATTGCCTTTTGCATAGTCCTGAAAAGCTTTCATTGTCGATTGGCTCAACCAGAAATCAATAAGGTGCGGTTTAAAACCTTTTGCCCCTTCTTCCAGTTTGGCCTGCATGATGGCTTTTCCCCCGTGTTCGCCGAACGTCTTGGCCAGTTGATCCAGGGTCTCAATCTCGGCCTCTTTCTGACCGACCTCGTTGTCGAGAACCTTTTTGTTCCAAGCCTGAAGAGCTTTACGCTCCTCAGGTGTCATGTCAGCTTGATAGTTCATCACAGGTCAACAACAACAGGGATGATTGCAAAATCGTCGTACATGTACTTGTCGCCCTTTTTCTTGCCCTTGTAGACCACATCTATGGCAGCATGTTTTGGGACGTTGTTCTTTTTGAGGAAGGAAACCAGAACGGTGCTTGCGCTTCGTAACATCCGCTGTTTCGGTTCTCCGTCTTCTTGGTATACTTCCACGAAATAGGCCACATCCAGATATACAATCTCTCCATCGCCGTACTTGTTTGGGTTTGGCTCTTTTTCTACAATGTGCTGGAATACCAGACGCTTTCTTTCACCGTCTTTTTCTGGGGACCAATATTCGCCTTTCATATCGAACTCCAGTTCTGGGGCTGTGACCAGTGCCGCCAGTGCTTCGGGGTTTGTTGTTAGGCTTCCTACTGTAGCAAAAGGTAATGTCTGTTCACCTGCCTGTACGATAGCACTTCCCTCTGGGGCTTCTTCGCGTGTAACTAGGCCTGTTGTGTTTTCGCCGTCCGGCATTGCGTCTTTATATTCCTGCTTTTCCATGGGAATAGGTTTATTAGTTTTGAGATACTGTTTTTCAATTGTGTTCTGATCACCAAGAACGGCCTTTCGAATGCTAGCCTGTAGGTGAATTTCATCCCTTTGCCGCTTTTGTATTGAATCGATTGTTTCAACTGTTTCAGTTCGGGATAAATGTTCTGCATCCGTTCCGAATGGATCTGGATCACTTCAAGTTTCGGGGCATCTTTTTTCCTTAAAGGAATGATCATGTAGCGCTCCCCAACTGCACCGAGCTTGTCGCCCAGTGCTTTCAATGCTTCGTCGTCTATGCGCTCTTTGCCTGTCAATAGCAGGAAAACAGTTGTTTTATGCATCTTCCAAAGGTTTAAGCATTGCGACCACAAGCTGAAGATCAGCAAGCACCCCTTGCAGTACATCAGCATCCGAAACCGAAGTATCGGCATTATTGTAATGATTGTGTATAAGCAGGAGGAGCGAACCTGTGCACCTGATTTCGCCGAATCGGTTTTCGAGGTTGGCTTTGGCTTCGTCCGCTTCTTTTTCCACGGTGGTCTTATCGCCAAGGAATTCCATTCCTTTGGCTTTGCCCTCGTTCATTGTCTTGATGTGGTTGTGGGTACTTTTGCGGGTCAGTCCTTTTAGAAATGCTTCCAGTGTGGTACGTTGGTAATCGGCACACTTTTTAAGTGTCTCCAGTTCGAAAATTTCACCACCGATTTCAACTTTGCCCTGTTTACTCAGTGCCATTTCACGGGCAAGCTTTTCGTTATGCTGGATTATTTTTTGCTGTTCTTCAATCCAACTGGCAACCAGATTTTTCACAGCATGTTCGTCCGAAACCGATTCTGGTTCTGCTTTGATACGTTCTTCAGCTTTGGTTTCCGCTGCTTTCAGTTCTGTTTCGTTCACACAGGCTTTTACTGATCTTTTGATCTCATCAAGAAGAAGGTCTTCTTTCTCTTTCAGGATGCGCTGTTGTTCTACTTCGTGGGCTTCTATCTTTGAGTTAACCTTTCCCAGTAATTCGTTCACCGCACTTTCGACCATAGAAGAGAACTTCCTGTAAATACTATGGTCGTAGCCCATGTAAGTTTTTCGGATTTCGTACAGACGTTCGATCGGTGCTGTATCAACACCTTGCCCGATCGCCTGAATTGCACCAACGGCCATAGAAGCACTCTGTTTGGCCTGTTCGTCAAGTTCGGCTTCGGCCTTGGCCTTGCGTTCCGTCTCTTCTTTGCGCCTTTTCTCCTTCTCAGCTTCAGCTTTCGCAATCAGCTCCTTTTTCTCTTTGCGCAGACGTTCTGCTTCAGCCTCGGCCTTCGCCTTTTCCTCCCTTGCCCTGAGCTCACGCTCCAGTCTTTCTTTTGCGGTATCAATTTTCCCGAAAAGTCCGTCCCGTTTTTGGTATGCTTCGTCTTCGTAATCGCCAAACTGGGAGAGGTTCAATTCTTCCAGTGATTCAGACATTGCGTCCAGCTCCTTCGGTGTCTCTGCTTTTTCAATTTCGGCCTTCGCACCGTTGAAGAACTTTTCAAAGATGGCACGTGCTTTTTCTGCTTCTGCTTTCAGTATCTGCAAAGCTTCGTTGGCTTCTTTCTCAAAACCGCGCGTCCCTTTCCCATTTAAATATTTGGTGTATGCCTCTGCCGTGTTCTCCGATTTTGCTTTTTCGAATGCTGCGCGGTCGAAGTATTTATTATTGGCCGCTGCCTGTTTTTCTTCGGCCTCTTTAATAATCTCTACGGCACTGTTTTCTTTGGTAATGATTGCCTTTTTTGCCGTATTGATAAGGTCTTTTACCTGTTTTGCCACATTGGCCAGCTTCGTACGTCCGTTTTTTAATGTCTTGCGCCTTCTTTCTGCCTCTTCTATTGTCGTCTCTGTTGGCTCCAAGAAGGGGTTTTCGCTCACCCATTGCTGTGCTTTTTCGGCCGCTTCGTTCAGTGTTTTGAGCTGGCTTTTGTTGATGATTGCCAGTTCATCTTCTTTTTTAATAACTTTGTCTTCGATCATTTTTTGATTAATCATTTTCAAGCGATTGTTAAATGGTTAAAAGCATTTGCCATTGGTTCTGTCAAAACCGTTGGCTTTTGTTTTCCGAACCCAGCTTTCTGCCCAGTCAGCTGGGTTTTTCTTTTTATGTATGCCTCTACAAGGGAGAGGTTAGTGCCGAAGTTTGCCCAGAAGATTTCTATCATCCTGAAAGCCCACTTCAACTGGTTCATTGTTTCGGCAGTGCGTACCGCTTTTGTAATCCTCATTTCCTGAGCGGCCACATAATCCTCTGCTTCGTGGCGGTCTAGTTCGAAAAGTTCGAGCATCACAAGCAGGTCTTCAAGCTGCTTTTCGTACTCGATAAGCTTATCTCCGGACTGGTATTCTTTTTCCGTGTTCCTGTACCTGTCCATGGTCTCTTTGCCAAATTCAAGTTCGATTTCCCCTTCTGCCATTTCAATGGCTTCGAGATGCCACTCTTGGTGCATTTTGCAGGGGGTACAGACTTTCACCCCGTTCACGTAGGTATATTCCTCTTCGTGTTCGCCGCACCAGTTGCAGCCGTCGAAATCCTCTTTATGCAACATGGTGTTCGTGTTTCCTGAGTTTTTTCATGTCCTCCAGCACTTCACTTTTTATCAGCCAAAGCTCCTTGCCCTGACCGTATCCGCGTAAGCGCCCCTGTTTCACCCAGACCGATACTGTGTTCGGTGCAATGTTGCCCTGAAAAAGTTCCTTTGCTACCTGATCCCGCGACATGAAAACAGAAGTGCTAGGCTTTTGCAGCGACTCTGCCCTTTCGAGCTGACGCTTTTCTATTTCTTCTGCGAGAAGTTCGATAAGCTCGTTTGGTTCTAGGGAGAATAGTGTTTGTGTCTGCATTGTGATAATTTTTGATAACTGTATGTATTGCTTCAATTAAATGTCTGTCTCCGATTGCCGCCCTTAGTTTTGGGTCGAACAGATGGTGCACCCCTATATCCGTTAGCCTGTGCGGCGGTTTCGGTTTCAGTATCTGTGCCATGTGCAGGAAAACACGCAGGTGTGCAATGTCCAGCACTGTACCCTCTTCTGCATATTCTCTTACCCTGTGCAAGGCAAGTGCATACCGTGGGCTTAGGTGCGAATAATAAAGGTGTCGGTTCCAGTTTGTCAGTAGCAGATTGCGGAGCGAGAGGTCGAATATCAGTTTAATATCGCGCTCGTAATCGTGGACCAGGTTGCCGTCCGTGGGCTGGTTTCTTCGTAGCATATCCTTATTTTAAATTCCTCCTTTGGGAGTATTGCCCAACCTGTTGAGTGTGTCATGATCCT
This sequence comes from Bacteroidales bacterium, assembly GCA_965230435.1. Lineage (GTDB taxonomy): Bacteria > Bacteroidota > Bacteroidia > Bacteroidales > JBDKHP01 > JBDKHP01. Next base: position 2,215,569 of record CBDDLB010000006.1, on the reverse strand, counting down.
GTTTTATTTTTTCGATTTCCCTGTCATGTTTTGCACGTGTGCGTCTCATCTCGTAGTTTGCAACAAACCATTTTGCACCAACTGCCAATAGGATAAGGGCTGCTATGCTCAGCCATGCCCACCAAGGAAGGTTTAGGTTCACTGTTAATTCTTGCTGTGTCATTTTTTAGAAATTGATGTACTGTGTTAGTGTTAGCTGTTCTCTTATCACCAGATCCAGTCTGGCATTCAGTTCGCGCTGTTTCTCCAGCAAAGAGCGGTGCTTCTCGTTGATGGCATTTAAAAAGCCTGCCTCTACAGCTCCGTATAGTCCTTCAGGTATCTTTCTGCCGTTTACCCATGACTGGATCGTGCGGAGGGTTCGCTTTTTTCCGTCGATGGAAGAAACTCGTTCCGCAATAAAGGCTTTCAGTTTTCCTTTCTCCTGAGAGTTAAGGAGCTTGTAAAATTCTCTGTATGTCTCGGCTAAAATCATTTCTACATTTCTTTACTGGATAGAAACTTTGTGCTACATTCGTTTTCCCTTACTTCTAAGTCGATTTCAGTTTTAAAATTCTCTTATGGAACAGACAGGTAAAAAAAGCTCCTCCGAACTGATTACTGAAGGCATCAAAAAACGTAAAGCCATGTCTTTTAAATACAATGGGCATTTCGTCAAAATGTACCCTTACGCCCTTGGTACTAACCAAGAAGGAAAAAAAGTGTTCTTTTATCAATATGCAGGAGGATCGGACAAACCCTTAAGTGATATCCCCGCTTTTAGATGGAGATGTTTACTTGTAAATCAAATGGAAGAGCTTGATTTTACCGACGACCCATTTGAAATTATCCCCATAGACTTAAGTTTCATCAACTGTTGCGATCACTACGATGTTAAAATCGTCTTTTGAAAAACAGAGACTCTCACTTCCTCTGGTTATTTTTTCCGTAGAATTACGGAATCCCTCAGTGTAATAGCATGTTCGGCCATGAGTGAATCGAGCGTCATATACTTAAAGCCTGCCCAAGCACCTGTTTGCTCGGCTACAAAGCCTTTAATTGCCATAACTATATCTGGACTTGAAAATGCAGGATGGTTTTCTGGACCTACGGCGATAAGTCTTTCGAAATAATTTCTATGCATATCCTCTCCTTGCTGGCATTTAGGGATTTCATCTAAAATTCCGAGAGAGCTGACCAGTGTGGTATCTTTACCTGCAACCTCTATGTGTATGCAAGGAGGGATTTCATGATTAGCTAAAGCCTTGTTCAGGTTGCGCAACTCCTCAGTATAGGTATCTGCACATGATGAAAGCAGATATACTTTTGGTACGCTTTGTTGTTTTGGTTCTTTTTCCTCTTTCATTTCACCTAAATTTTAGTTTCTACCTTTTCGCTTAGGGTGGAAATTTTGTTGTACATTTGGTTCATAAATATTGCAGGCGCGCAACATTACTTGCCTTTGCTCTTTATTTCAGATGCCTTCGCCTTGTTTTCTCGGTCATGGATGTAGTTGTAAACCACATTTCTAGATAGTCCTAGTTCTTCGGCGATTTTGTCAACTGCAAATCGAGGGTGTATGCCTATTCGTCCAATCAGTAGGTTGTAGCTAAACCTGATGGCCGCGTTACGGGTTTTGGTTTTTGATGTTGTACATGCCATACTTAGTGCCTATTTGTTTTTAACTATTGCAAATGTATATAAATATTGCACATTAAGCAATATTTAATGTTATTTTTTATTTATGGATTTTGATGCATTAGAATTCGGAAGTAGGTTTGAATTGATAATCAAAGAGAAAGGATTGTCAAGAATTGCCTTCGCTGAAAAGATTGGGTCTAATAGACAGACTATAGCAAACTTGATACAAGGAAAGGGATTGCCAAGAGCTGATTTCTTTGGGAAGATGAAAGTGGCTTATCCTGATATCAGTTTAGATATGCTTTTTCTTCCTTCCGAAAATCAAACATGCCAAGCTGAACCAGATGCAAGAAGTATTGCGGTTTCTGATAAAATTAAGGAGTTAGAGACCCAATTGGCAGCCTGCCGCCAAGAAAAAGAAGAACTAAAAACCGAAAACCGCCAGCTACTACGCGACGCAGGGAAAACAGACGGTCAGTTGGAAATGGCGCAGGCACGTATTGCAGAGATGAAAGCTGAACTGAAAGATAGGAATGTGGAAATAGAAACGGTTAAAACAGAAAATGAGGCTGTCCTTCTGAAAATCGGGGAACTTACAAGGCAGTCTGAAACCTTTAGAAACCAACGTGATACTGTTGTTGCTCATTTAAGGAATCACGAAGACGTCACTTCCCTAATAGCAAACTGGGCATAAAATCCGCGCAAATGTTGCCAAAGGTCAAAAGTAGCGCAAGCCCTTTTGATTGGATTGCTTTTAACGTTAAGAAATCTAAATATCCAAATAAAACAATACATATAAAGAATACCGCAGGAAATTAATAAGTAAAGCGTTTAGTCTTCATAACGTGATACTACCTGAAAACAGGGAATGTTGAGAATGACAATCTTTTTAAATAAACGTTTATGGAAATTTTAGAAAAGCTCCAATCACTAGGCAAGCGAGTCTCTGAATTAAAAGAAAACATTCAAACAGAAGAAGCCACCAAGAATGCTTTTATTATGCCCTTCATTCAACACCTTGGCTATGACGTTTTCAACCCTATGGAAGTTATACCTGAGTTTGTCGCTGACATCAGCAACAAAAAAGGGGAGAAAGTCGATTACTGCATACAAAAAGATGGAGAGCCTATAATTATTATTGAATGCAAGCATTGGCAAGAAAATCTCGATCTTCATAACACCCAGCTTGAGAGGTATTTTAGCTTTACAAAAGCAAAATTTGGCATTCTTACTAATGGGATCGTCTACCGTTTCTATACAGATATTGATGAAGCCAATAAAATGGACAGTAAGCCGTTCTTGGAGCTGGATTTGGAGAACCTTAAAGAAACTTCGGTAAATGAATTGAAGAAGTTTCATAAAACTGCTTTTGATGTAGATAAGATATTTGATGCTGCGGGTGAATTAAAATACTACAATGCTATCAAGCTAGAATATCAGAAAGAAATAAAAGACCCTTCTGATGAAATGGTAAAGTTTTTTGCAAAAAAAGTTTACAATGGGAAATTGACGGAAAAAGTCATTGCCCAATTTAGGAAAGTGGTAAAAAAAGCACTTAATCATAAATTCAGCGAAATCATAAGTGACCGACTAACCACTGCTCTCTCAAACGAAACCAAAGAGCAAGAGGAAAAAACAGAAATCACAGAAGAAGAAAAAGCACAACTACACCCGTCAGAAATAATACTTTTCGAAGACAAGGAGCGTGGAATCATAACTACTCAAGAAGAAATAAACGGTTATGAAATAGTTGTTGATATTCTTAAAGATACTGTAGATACAGAAAGGGTGGTATACCGCGACACAAAAACTTATTTTGGCGTCCTACTTGACGACAACAACAGAAAACCTATCTGTCGCCTTCGTTTTAACAATTCGCAGAAGTATATAAGCACAATTGACAAAGATAAAAACGAAGAAAAATTCCTTATCGAAAGAATTGAACACATCTACAAGTTTGCCAATAAGCTCATAGAAACCGTATCTCTATACGAAACTACTGAAGCCACAGAACCTGTTGAATAGGATACTTAACTCTATTGTCCCCAAATTAGTTTGGGGATAATAGAGTTGATAAGTTATTTTCAATGTTTGAGGTTCTTAAATGAAAATACTTTGCAGCAATCTTTTTCTTAAATAGGCATGGGAAGAACACTCTTCAGAGCTATAGCTTTTGTGTTTATATTACATCTGGTGAGTTGTGGGACTCCCAATCTCCTTGAAAAATATAATGCAGAAATTGTACTCGATTCTGAGTTTGTCAAAGGCAATGCGAAAGAGGTTTACATCCGACTGCCAAAGCCCTTGAATGAACGGGAGATGCTGGAACTATCATCTCAGCTAAGGAGCGAGAATATGCAATTTGAAACGTTCCTAATAATATACCTTTTGCCTGAGGCGCATATTGACTCAGTTGACCATTGGGCTGTTTATACTTATCACCCCGAATTTTTAATGGAAATCAATACGCAGTCTAAGTTTGGCGAAGAAGATCTTAGAAAGATATCTCCTTTGGAAGGTGAGATAATTGGAAAATGGATAACTCCAGAAACAAGGTGGGGAGAATCCATCATAATTTACAAAGTCAATAGCCAATATCGACTAAAGAACATGAAGCATGATGGAACTATTCAAGTTGTAGATATAAAGCCAACCCAGGATAATCCTAAGAACAGGTTCGAGTATTTGTTTGGGGGAATGGATTATGTTGAGATTGGAAACGATGGACGGTTAAGGACTTATTATTCTACTCGGTTATTGTCTACTTATGATATTCTTGAATAAGAAAACTATATCTAAATGATTGAATATAGTAAGCAATTGAGGTTACTAATAAGTACATTTGGGCAATCATAACAGTCCAAACGTCAATTATATATATATGAAACTGATTGTAAGGAATTTTGGTCCTATTAGGGATGTTGAGATAAATGATAATAAGCTTGTGATTTTTATTGGACCACAAGCTTCAGGAAAGAGTGTTTTAGCTAAGCTGCTTGCTATCTTTTCAGACTATAACTTTCTGGCAAATCTTGATCTAGAAGAGCAATTAGGCAATTACAATATTGAATTTCTTGAGGCGGACACTTATTTTTTCTATAAAACAAAGAACTATACGTTTAGATATAAGAATTCAGAACCTGAGTCAATTCTGCATTTTCTGCCTGAAGGAATTCATACAGCTAGTTCTTCAGAGGAAAAAAGAGATACCAAAAAGGAAGTTATTGAAAAAAAATTAGACAGCCTGCTGGAGGAACTCGTAGAATCTAATCTTAAATTATTGGAGCTTGATTTTCCAATAGAAGATCAAGAGAAAGAGAAACTGAAATCAGATGCTTTAAAAGCGACTAACCTACAACTATTAAAAGAGTTGATTAAAAGGCCTAACTCTTTTAATAATTCTATCTACATCCCAACAGAAAGAATTTTTACCGCAAGTATTTCAGATTCACTGTTCAATTTCATAAAAAACGACGTTGAATTTGCGAAATGTGTCGTAGACTTTGGGGCTAAATATGAGAAAGTGCGCAAAGAATTAATGAATTATCACGTCCCTGGTTTTGATGATCTCGTTTTCTCTCACAGGAAAATGGGGAGTTTCTTAAGGATAGGGAAAGATAAAGAAATTAGGTTTTCGCAAAGCTCCAGTGGTTTACTTGCCGTTATTCCTTTATTAATGGTTGTTGATTTTTTTACTGAAGAAACGCAGAGTCGTAATTTCTTTGTAGAAGAGCCAGAGCTAAATTTATACCCTGCAGCTCAGAAAAAAGTCATCGAGCATATTGTGTCCAAAACGCTTCCTAATCACCACAAACTAATCGTAACAACACATAGCCCTTATGTGATAACTTCGTTAGCTAATCTCATTGAAGCCAGAAATACAGCTAAAGTCAACTCTGATGCTATAAATGAAGTTAAAGAGATCATACCGGAATATTTCTGGATTGATTTCAATGAAGTAAGTGCGTATTATATAGACAATGGTACAGCAAAAGATATATTAGATCACGAAAACAGAACAATAGACGCCAACGCAATAGATGACGTATCGGACGAAATAGCACAAGAGTTTGATGCATTGTTGGACATTAAATATCGGGAGTAGTATATGAACTGTAAAGATTTTAGAGCAAAACATTCAGACAAAACAGCTTGTTTAAGCAATGGTACTACTGCTGAAGAGAAAGGTAAAAAGTTCAGAATTGTACTGCCCAAAGGTTGTAAAGAACAGTTTCTTAAAATAGCAATTGACAAAGGTCTTCTGAAAGAGATTGACCTTAAAACTAAGAAATGTGATTTCGGCTTCATTAGGTGCAGCAATGAAGAGTTCTTCTTTGTGGAACTGAAAGGCAACTCAGGTTTAAAAGGGGCTTTTCAACAGATCACAACAACAGTGGAATACTTTCGGAACAAGTACAACATTCCAAAAGAAAAAGTCTCTGCTTTCATCGTATCAGCTGGAGTGCCTAAAAGTGCAAACCAAGAATTCGCTAAAATGAAGCAGGAGTTCAAAAAGAAATACGGTACAAAACTTGAGAAACAGACTCGGCAATATGACCATCATATTGGGGATTGTGTTGAGTTTGGGGGAGTTGAGATTACTTCTGTTCCTAAAAAGGTTCGTAAAAGGAAAAGTTAATTCTTATTCTATTCAAATCCAAACACCTTCACCCAATGAGCCCAGATATCCAAAAACTACAAGAGGAAATTGCAAAATTATCAGAGGAAAATACGCTTCTTTCTAAAGACAGGCAAAGACTTTCTTCCTTACTTAATAGGTGGAGATATTTAAGGCAAACTATACTGAACCCAGCAGTACTGACTGTCATTGCAACAGCAATAGCAGGCCCTCTCATTGTTTCATCAGTAAATAATGGTCTGAAAGAAAAGGAACTGGCGTTAACCAGAGAAACAAAAATTGCGGAACTGCGAACATCAATGATGAACAGCCTCACTAAGTTTGCATTCAACACAGACTTCAGTAAATCGTATTCAATTGATAGAATTGAAATAATAGCTCAGATGCTTAATGAAAATGACTCTGTATTTGGGCTCACTTTTAATGAAACACTTAGGGAGTTTGATAGTCTATCTAATAATTTAACTAATAGTACAATAGAGCAGAATAGAAAACAAATAATAAGTCTTCAGACCGACACTGCAACAATGAAGTCCCAAGTGAAAAATTTGCTAAATGAACGACTTAAAATCAATAAGAAAAGAGCACAGGGGAAAATTACAGAACAAGAACAAAAGAACAGATTACAAAAACTAGCCGCAGAAATTGATTTAAAAAGGCAGACCCTGAATCTCAAAGAAGAACAAATAAAATCGATTAAAGAAGAAAACACCTTAATGGAGAACAAGCTCCAACAGCAAGAGGAACTTAACAAACAAATAGAACAGGAAAATAACAAGAACAAAAAAATCATAGAGAAATTAAGAACGACAGGAGAGATAACAGACCAAAAAGCAAAGCAATTGCTTGATAAGCTAGCTACTGCAACAGAGAACATACGAACATTAAGAACAGAAATAGAAAACCTGAAAAAAGAAAACACAAATCTTCATAAGGACAATATTAATCTAAGAGAAAGGAATAATTTCTACATGAAAAAAATAAAAGAACTAGAGACTAAAACGTCAGATCAATCCAATGTCTCATCAACGCAAGACTCAAGTCTTGTAAAAGGTTAACCCCAACCTAACTTATTATGATATTCGCCTTTTTAGTAATGATTAACGGCATTATAAAGAGGGGCAAATAAAGATTAAATAAGGTTCAAATGATAACTTTCTTAATAATCGTTTTCACACTCTTCTTCCTCCCCACCTACCTAGCCACAGGCGATCTACAGAACACGCCTAACGAAGAGATAGACGGTAGTCGAGCAAGCTGGTGGGGGATAATCACGTTTATTCCTTTGTTTGGGTCTGTGTTGTGGTTTGCTTTTGGGAAAAGGCGGGATTAGTAACTTGTGTAGGCTATAATTAACCTCAATCAATATAAGCCTTATGAATAATTACACAGAGTTGAACAATTGCAACAGTTACAAAGACTTATCAAAAAATGAATTCAACAGTCTAGCTCATGAGTTCAAAACAAAAGCAGATGGTCTCCTGTCAGACGATCCTCAGACAAGAGTCCCTGAAACTGTAAAAGCTGTTCTTGCTAAACCAGATTATATGCTGGATACACATCTTCATATATTCAATTTAGCATCAGTGCTCCCCGAAAGCCAGTATTTTAGGCTTTGGAAACCGTTATTAAGCAATGTCATGCCAGAAGGGGATAATGGAGCGCCTGAAGTAATAATAAAAGAAATCGACGAACAACCTGAAGGGTACTATAATGATTTTAAAAAGCACTACACTCCGCCTCGCAGGGATCGAGAGTTTTTGTTAGATATAAAGCGTTTCGACTTTGACAACGTCCTCCATGATCTTTTAAACAAAAAAGAAAAAGATGTTTTAGAGGAGTATATTAAGCGGTTTGGCCTAACCTCTCCGGATAAAATAATAACAACCCCTCTGATGATGGACATGGAATTTGGGTGGAAACAATCAACAAAGGATTCGCTTTCTATTCAGATTCAAAGAATGAAAGATCTCCAAAATGACCATGCTGTCCTACCTTTCCTTGCCGTAGATCCAAGGCGGGATAATATTTTCAATATTTTTTTAGATGCATTCTCTGGGCCAAATCCACTCTTCGGAGTTAAGGTATATCCTCCGTTAGGTTATCTTCCTTCAGATCCAGTGCTAATGTCGATATTCGAGGTGTGCGAGAAATATAACATTCCTGTAACAACGCATTGCGGAGGTACTACAATCGCAGCAAAGGATACTTCAATTGAGATATGGGGCAAAGAAAAAAGACAGTTTGCCTTTGAAGATGTTAGGTATTTCCTAACTGGAAGCTATAAAGAAAAAGCTAACTATCTGATGCACCCTAGGCATTGGGAACCAGTCCTTGATGCATATCCAAAATTACGCTTAAACTTTGGGCACTTCGGAGATACAGAGGAATGGCAACTGGTTCATGACAATGAGCATTCCGAGATCATCCACCACATTGAACAGCTCCTTAAGCGGGATAATGTATTTGCGGACTTTTCATTCAACCTTGGCAAGACGGATCTGGCATTTACAATAAAAGAGTCCCTAGACAACAGTCCTTTACTTAGGGAAAAAACTTTTTATGGCACTGATTTCTGGGTTGCGCTTTCTATTTCTAATTTTAGAAGAAAACTTGAGTACTTTAAAGACGCTAATAAACAGCATTGGAAAAGGCTAACGCAGGATAACCCAAGAAGATTCCTTGGTATTTAATCAACTTATGATCTGAAAGGAAGTCCGAGATGGCTTCCTTTTTATTTTCCAGTAAAAAACGAATGTTTAGCCAGATCAAGTGCATTCTGTGTTTTGTTCACGCGGATATAAACAGCAAAAGTTTCGCGGGAGGAATGGCCAGTGAGCGGCATGATCTTATCCCATGGGATTCCGTCCAGAACCATATTTGTAGCAGCCGATCGTCTGGCCGTGTGTGAACTTACCAAGGAATAACGTGGGTGTACCTCGGTGTAGGTATGTCCGCCTTTTTTGACCTTTATTTCTTCGTTTGCGGTAATTCCAGCCTTGCGCACGACTTCTTTTATTGCCCTGTTGTAATATTGGCTTACGGGGGGCTTTGGTACTTCGCCATATTTCTGGATAATTTCTTTCAGCATCCAGTGGTAGGGGATCTCTACGGTAGCTTTTGTTTTCTTCGTCACGATCTTTATCAGGCTGTCTTTAAGGTTAAGCTCCTTTATTCTGGCAGCATCGGAATAGCGCGTCAGGGTACAGTATTCTGCAATGAAGCAGTCGCGGATCTTGTCAAGATAAGGGTCGCCCGAAAGGTCAAGGTCGTAAATCGCCTGAATTTCATCTTTGGTCAGCGCAATGGTGTCCGACTGTTCATAGTTGGCCTTAATGTTTTTTACGTTCTTCAGTGCCTGATCATACTTTCCGTCTTTGTTGAAATAGTTAAGTACGGCCTTAAGACGTTTCACCATTGTAACGCGGTAATTGTGCGAGAAGCCCTTCTCTTTGCAGAACTGTTCGTACCGTACGGGAAAATCGTCCCCTATGGACTTTCCCAAAAGTGGCATTCCAATATACCCCTCATAGGCTTTATAAACGCCCTGTCCGTTTTTATATGCCCTTATCGATTCCTCTTCCAGCTTGGAACCGTCCTCTTTCAGGCGTACCCCGTTTTCGCAGTCGGAAATAAACTGTTCGAAAAGGTCAACCACGGACATGTCGTCCGCACTCTGTCCTCCAAGGCTGGTAAGTATTTCATCTTTGAAATCTACAGTTGCCAGATTCCGACCGTCAAGCACGGCCTTCTGGTAAACCTGTTTCACGACCATCTCGACCTTTGCAAGAACATCGTTGATGTAATAACAGTCGGGATATTTCCTGAGCTGCTTAACGCGCTGGAGCTTCTGGTCCCAGAACTCTGTTTTAACGAATAGGGGAAGGTACACCTTGACCCTTTTTGAAAGGCTTGCCCCGTATTTGGTGACCTCGGCTTTAGTGCCCGATAGTCGTGCATATATTTGAGAAGTTTTTTCGCTTGGCTCTTTGAGATAAAATTTCAGATTCATCGTGTCCCCTGTTTTAGTCCCCTCAAAGATACGATAGGGGACAGTTTGGGGGACTGAAAAAACGTCGTGGGTCGTTTTGAGAAGTGTTAAAAAAACAAAAGACCGCTGTTAAAGCGGTCTTTTAGAGGTTTTTAAGCCATTTACGATTTGTTTAAAATCGGGCAATAGTGATCCCACCAGGACTCGAACCTGGAACCTACAGCTTAGAAGGCTGTTGCTCTATCCAGTTGAGCTATAGGACCTCCTTGTTTTCAGCGGTGCAAAGATAGATGAAATATTTATACCTGCAACACTTGCCTTCTTAAAATTTAGAATTTTCTGAAAAAAAATCGTTCAGTGTATCAATCCCATCAAATTCCTCTTCGTCATCATCTTCAAAATCAGATAAATCAGAAGGAATCATCATTTCATCAGCAAGATGAGCCATTTTTATGGCTGTAATAGCAGCTTCGTCGCCTTTGTTGCCGTGTTTTCCCCCAGCCCTGTCCAGAGCTTGTTGTTGGTCTTCTGTTGTCAGTACGCCAAACACTACAGGATTGTCATATTGAGTATTCAATTCTGTTATACCTTGAGTTACTCCTTGGCAGATGAAATCAAAATGCCTTGTTTCGCCTTGAATCACACAGCCCAGAACTATCACTGCATCCACCATTTCATTTTCTAGGAACAATTTTGCGCCAAAAGTCAGCTCAAACGTACCCGGTACATAGCGGATGTGAATATTCTCATCTAAAACACCATGCTTTTTAAGCGTTTCAACCGCCCCTTTAAGCAAAGCTCCTGTAATCTCTTCGTTCCATTCTGCTACCACTATCCCAAAAGTATAGTTCTCTGCCGAAGGAACCGAGTCCGGTTTATACTCCGATAAATTTTTAAGACTAGTCGCCATAATTCAATAGATGTAGGTGTGAAATTTCAAGCAAAAGTATATAAAACATCTCTGAAGTTTTTCAGAATCTTTAATTATTACTTCTTTTGGGGTAAAAGAAGATCAGATGAGTTCATTCACTATGCTTGCTAAAACATTCGAAGGATTAGAAGGAGTTTTAGCTGAAGAGATTAAAGAAATAGGTGGGAAAGATATCGTTCCACAGAAGAGGGCAGTCAGCTTTAAAGGCCAATTAGAGGTCCTTTACAAAGCAAATCTCTTATTAAGATCTGCGCTGCGGATTCTAAAACCGGTTCATAGTTTTGAAGCCAGTTCGCCAGAAGAATTATATGAGGGAGTCAAACAAGTGAAATGGACACGATTCTTTTCCTTAGGAGACACTTTTGCAATCGACAATGTGGTATATTCCAAACACTTCCCACATTCCCAATATGCTGCTCTCAAGGCAAAAGATGCCATTGTTGACCAATTTAGGGAAACCTATGGGGTAAGGCCGTCGGTAGATACAGAGAAACCAACAATTCTGATAAACCTCCATATTACGGACAATCGGGTGACTCTTTCTCTTGACAGTTCAGGAGAGCCACTTTTCAAAAGAGGTTACCGCAGAAGATCAGTAGAGGCGCCTATAAATGAAGTAATGGCTGCAGGACTATTACGTTTGTCGGGTTGGGATATGGATACCCCTATTTTAGATCCTATGTGCGGTTCGGGTACTTTTCTTATAGAAGCGGCGCTAATGGCATCCAATACCCCCCCGAACATACTTCGTAACGACTTTGCTTTCAAGACATGGAAGGACTACAACGAAGAACTTTGGAAAGAAGTAAAAAGGGAGGCCAATCAGGCACGTTGCCAGATCAACTTCGATATCATTGGCTCGGATATTGCTTCAAAATCAGTAGAAGCCGCCCAGACGAATATAAAAGCTATTGGCCTGTCGAGGAGCATAGAAGTCTCTCAGAGGTCGTTTTTTGAGCTGAAAGGAGAGTTAGGTTTTGGATTCATTATAATGAACCCACCTTACGACGAGCGACTGAAGTACAGTGCGATTGATGAACTGTACGCAAAAATAGGGACAACCTTGAAACAGAATTTTGAAGGTTACGAAGCTTGGGTCTTCTCAGGTAATATAGAAGCGATGAAACATATAGGTCTGAAAACTACTCAAAAGTTCAGACTTCTGAATGCATCAATCGACAGTGCGTTCCACAATTATGAACTTTATGCAGGCAGTAAAAGGTAGGCTCTCTGTAATACAATAGGTTTCTTATTATTGATTTTGTCAATACATTTTTGTTACATTTGTGATATAGTGGAGTCTTGACGCATATCGCACTCTCAGCAAAACCTCTACAGCATGAGTTTTGAATTTGACAGTTGGTTCGAAAACATTACAAACGAAGAAGTGCTTTATTCCTACAAAGGAGGGATATCTGCCGACCTTATTACAGAGGTACTTACGGCAATAGAAGATCTGCTCCGTCAAGGTGATGAAAAGCCCAAGGTGATTAAGAAAATCTATAATGTGCTAGTAGAATCGCTGCAAAACCTATATCACCATATCGATCCTCCTCCAAAGAACACAAAGGAGAATTTTCAGGATCACTTTGCTGCTTTTTCCTTCTATAAGAAAAATGACAAGTATGGCATTGTAACAGGAAATTTTGTACGAAAAGAAAAGTTACGTTTGCTTAGCGACCGTATGGATCAGATCAACTATCTCTCGTCCGATGAGCTTAAAACAGTATACAAAATCATTCTAAACAACAACGAATTTTCCGAAAAAGGAGGCGGCGGTCTAGGGATGATCGATATAGCCCGCAAAACAGGGAACAAACTAAATTATCACTTTTACGATTATAATCCCGATTACTTATTTTTTAGCCTAAGTATCGTAATCGTCTAAAAAACATTAACATAAACAACAACAGAATGGAGCCAATTCAAATAGCAGGTACACCCAAAACCCCAACAGTTAATTTTGATTCGGCAAAAGGGGTGCTAGAAATAAAAGGGCGTTCGATACCAGAAAATTCTATTGAATTTTATAAGCCTTTGGTTGACTGGCTTGATGAATATGCCAAAAACCCTAACGAAAACACAATTGTCAATATACAGTTAGAATATTTCAATACCAGCTCCTCGAAATGTATACTAGACGTTTTCAAAAAGCTTGAGGCTGTGCATAAAGGAGAGCATACAGTAAAAGTAAATTGGCATTATGAAGAGGATGATGAAGACATGCTTGAGGCTGGAGAGGACTATCAGTCGATCCTGAAGATTGATTTTGAGATGATCGAATTAGAAGAATAATGTAAGTATGTGATACTTATCGGTATCGCAACTACGTCTTAAATGCCATTATAGAAGCTCTATAATTAGCTAAAATACAACAATGTATTTTAGCTATTTTGTTTGTTGCCAATGTTGCAGGCCTATTTATTTAAGATTTACTTCCTTCAAGTAACCTGCCACTTAGGTTAGAGATAAGTAACTTAATTCTTTCTTAGTACTATTTCCCTAAAAATAAGGTTTTATAAATCGTCGTAGGATTTGGTTTCGCCGAAACATATCGGACATACCGCGGAAAAGGCGTACAAATAGGAACAAGTACAGAAGAACGAACATTGCCCACAATGTTATCACATTTGCCCATAACGTTTCAACATAGTAGCTACCTACCTTTTTCCTTGGAGAAAAGAAATGTGCACGCAAGAACGGATGTTCTGGATCTTTGAATATTGGATCAACCTTCTGGATCAACCGGCCTTTATAGTTCATGATTTTGGTGTTGTCCAAATCAGTGTTCTTCAGCATTTGTCTCATCTTCTCATTCAGATGATCTTTCTTGAGCTGAATATACTCTTCCCTTCTGCCTTCACTTTCATAGACCAGAGCAATTTCTTCTTTTTTATTATTTGCTTCCCTGAAAAGGGATTTATAATAAAGTTTCAATGTCTCAAGTTCTTGATCCAACTGTTTAATAGAAACCAGAAATCTTTCATTATCCAGGTTTAGTGATGTAGTATCCACTTTTAGAAAAGTATTCAGCCGTTGTTCTTCTGGAATTGCAAGCTTCAACATTTCAAGTTTCGACAGAACCTCTTCTGTTCGTTTCTTTTTAGCATAGTTCTGCTTTACAAAATGAACCGCCGACTTCAAACGTGCAATCCACCAGTCTTTTTTATACTGAGCCTGACTTATCTGTTTCTCGTAATGATAAATCGGTCTTTCATATTCATTATAAACAAATTGATGAACGGCTAAAGCTTCATACCCCCAGCGGGCAGCCATTATTTCTCCATACCACGGAATTGTCTCTGGCGACGATATGTTAGGGTTCAGTTTGTCGTATTTAATGATAACACCGCTCAGGATTATTTGGGGAATGATGAGGAACGGTATCAAAATATAAATTGTCACCTCCTTTTGTACTCCATCGGATACGTTTAAGCCCAGAATTACCCCAAATGCCCATATCGAAAACAGCACAGCCCAATATGGCAGGAACATACCTTTTACGTCCATTATAGCATTTCCAAACAGGACGAATAAAAATGCTTGAATACCAGCAATCGCCAGTAAAATGGTTAGCTTTGAAACCAGATAACTAGACCAACTTAAGTCTAGAAAGCGCTCCCGTTTTAGTATTTTTCTATCGCGTATTATCTCCTGAGCACTTCCCGTCAGTCCCATGAAAATTGCAACTATAACGGCAATGAAAAGATATACTGGAAAATTGCTGTTCTTTGCGAAAACATATTCGACATTCTTATCAGCTACATTGTAATATTTAATGATATAGCTGAGCATAACAGCAAGCAAAGGTGCCAGCAGTATATTCAGAAAAAGAGCACCTCTGTTGGCCCATTTTGCTTTAAAATCGCGTTGAACGAATACTCTTACCTGTTTCCACCAGTTTGGAGGCTGAAAACTTACAGGTGGTAGTCCTTGATAATCCTCTTCTTTAATTACTGTTTTCGGAATGAAACGTTTAAAACTCTCGTTCCATTCCTTAGGGAGAACTTTTCGAGTGTGTGTTAGTTTTCCGAATTCGTCAACAACTTCGGCCTCAATGATATTGAATATCTGTTCTGGATTTACATTTCCACAAACATGGCATTCAGCATCATTCCAATCTACTTGATGAACACGCGATTTGAAATAGGAAATAGACTCAACAGGGTCGCCTCTGTAAATAAGATATCCCCCCTGATCCAGAACGTAAAGGCGGTCGAACATTTTGAAAATGGCAGAAGAGGGCTGATGGATTACAACAAAGACGAGTTTCCCTTTCAATGTCAGCTCCTTCAGAAGATCCATTATGTTTTCAGAATCGCGAGAGGAAAGCCCAGAGGTGGGTTCGTCAAGAAACAGAACGGTTGGTTCCCGTATCAGTTCCAGTGCTATGTTCAGCCTTTTACGTTGCCCTCCACTGATTATCTTATTCAATACACTCCCTACTCTGTAGTTGCGAATATCATATAGTCCTAGGTTAATGAGGAGTGCATTAACTTTCTCAATAATTGAATTTTTAGATAGCTTCGAAAAGCTAAGCTTTGCATTATAATATAAGTTTTCAAAAACCGACAACTCTTCAATTAATAGATCGTCTTGCGACACGTACCCAATAATCCCCTTTGTCTTATCTTTCTCGTGATGTATGTTTGTCCCATTGATGCGTATTTCACCTTTTGTTGGAGGATTTGTTCCGTTCAGGACATTCAGTAGAGTGGTTTTTCCAGTACCGCTTGCCCCCATTATGCCGACCATGCGACCTGAACGTTCAACAAAGGTCATTTTCTTGAAACCCCACTGCTCTTTAGTGAATTGATATTCAATATCGTTTGCTTCAAAGATCGTATTGTCCTTCGAAGTATCTATATTGAAAGTGTTAACAATGTCGGAGTAATAAATTGGTTTTATCTGAGGGTTTCGGATCGACGAACCAGGTGAAAGCATATAAACCTTGGTAGGTTTCAGAAACTGTCCATTCAGGAACAGTTCATTTTCTCCAAAGAAGTTAAGAATATAAAGACCTGCTGAGCGGATCTGGTAGATCTTAATTTGCCCCTTTAATTGGCTGATGTATATGTGCTTTGCGAATTCAAAACCTCCGGATTTCAAGTTGTCGATCAATAGGATGTCCTCGATGTCGTCTGGTTCGTCGAAATAATGAACTACGAACTTAACAATCTGCTTGTATTCCTCCGGATTTATGTGAAAGACATCGGCTATTGTGTCTATTACTTCTTTCTCGTGGGAGCTGATCTCGTCTTCGGCTTTTGCAAATTCGAGCAGGCGGATAAGAACGACTATCTTTTGTTGATGAGTAAGCTCTCCATTGATCTGATTGCCAATTTTAAGAACTTTTACTGCACTGACCGAATAATTTTGAAGAGCCCGTTTTGTGTCCGAATAGCGTTGTTGATATCTCGAGAAATGAGAATCGAACACCTTAAGGTATTTGTCAACAATCTCTTGATTCAGTTGCTGAAGCAGGAAAGAGGATACAACGGAGCGTTTCTCGTCCGAAGAAATATCCGGACGAGCCATAATCGCAAATAATTGCATTAAAGCTTCGAGTATCCGCTCGCTCATATAATTGAGTTACTATTGTTTGAAGCCAATCAGCAACATTGCAAAACCCGATTGGATGTCCTGAGGGAGTTCTGTTTCAATCGTGCAGGTCATTGTCGAAGTAAACTTAAGGTCCCAATATTTGGTATTCGCCCTAGTTCTATTTGAGAACAGCTCATTCTTGTCTTGATCGTAAACAGTAAAGATGATATTGTTCTCTTTTCCACCACATCCCACTATACGGTACGTGCTGCCTCCATAAAAAACAACACGGAACTCACCAACTTCGTCTTGGTTCAGCAATGTACGGTATTCTTGCCCATCAGAAATAAATGGTGGTTTTAAGAGATTCTCACATTCCTTAATAAGTGTATTTACCTGACTTTTAGCAGGGAATGATAAGAATAACAAAACAGGGATAACAAAAAGAATATTTCGCGCCTTAATATTCATATTGGAACAGGTTTTATTCAGTTTTCATTTATTTTGTAGGCAATAATCCTAACCTAAAATAAAAGTACCCTTAAAAACAACAGTGCAATGGACGCGAATATCAGTTTACTAACCCCTTACGGATATCCGCTACCATTTCTGTTATTGTCTTCAGTTGATAATCACTGATGATTGTTTTTGTAGTACTTGTTATTGTCGTAGTCTTGTTCTTAGCATCTACAATTGGCTGATTGTATTTATAATCAATCGTTATCCCATCGAAAATCGTGGCCAGATCTACCAGTTTTTCTGTAAGATTGTCCAATTCCTTTGAGTTTGTAGAGCCATAATATGGTCGTAATAATTCCAGGATGTTATCTAAGGTGTATTTCTGCTCCCCGATGCGATCCAGTACTTCTTTATCAGCAGATGCCGGAGCAAGCTGACTAAGCAAATAAAGGGTTTCTACCCAAGCTCCTGTTAGAATCATCACTGCAACTTCTGTCCGTTGGTTCTCTACTAAATATGAATCTGTATCCCGATAAGTTTGAGATACCAAATAGAGTAACGAATCTCGACTGTCAAGGTTTTTCTCAATGCGCTGAACCATGTCTGGATCCATAACATTGTCCATATGCAGTTCAGAAGTCATTCTTTTTACTGCGGCAAAGTATTTCGAGGCTTGCGGCAGTTGATCGTAAACCGTAAGATATCCAAGGTTCGCACCGTAAACACCTAAATTGATCCCTTTCTGAAATTCAGTCAGGTATTTCGACTGATTGTCTGTAGAATTCAACAAATCCTCGTTGAAAGGAATCTTAGTTTCTTTTACCAGAAACGCAATTTGGAATGGTGAAGGTACACTGAACATCTTTCCATTAAACTTCACCAAAGAAGGATTTGTATTGATCTCCTGAGTTATATTCTTCTCATGCTTCTTTTCTGACTCTGGGCTACAGCTCACCATGAGAAAACCTACTGTAACTATCAGTGCGATAATGTTTTTCAGTGTCATTTGTTGTCTGGTTATTTCTTTGTTACTCTCAATCAGGCCAATAAAGCCTGCAAGGTATAAAGGGGATTCCTATTTCAAAAATAATAAAATTATAAACGCTGAATAACAGGAATGCGAATACTTTGCCAAATTCATAAAAAAAACATGCTGATTCCCCATTTGCCAGTTGATTACATATATATTTGCTCCGCCACGTCAAATTACATTTTTTTGAATAAAAAAGCTATGAATAAATCACTTTTATTGATGTTTTGGGTTCTGCTTGCAGCACCCAGTTTACTTTTTGCTCAGCAAAAAAGCCTTACCATTGAAGATGCTATTTTAGCTTATTACAAAGGACTTTATCCTAAGAATATAGATCCTGTATGGTTGCCTGATAGTAAGTCGTTTAGCTATTTCGACAAACAAAAACAGGCTCTGTTTCTTGAAAACGTCCAGCAGAAGTCAGCTAAAGAAATTCTTAACCTTCAGGAGCTAAACAGAGCTCTGGCCGAAAAAGGCCTAAAACCAATCTATTACCTTTATGGTTACGAATGGATATCAGCTACGGTTTTCGAAATGATCAATGGAACTGATTTTTTTGCTTTCAATGTTAAGACAAAAAACGTAACCCAAATGGTCAAATTGCCTAAGGAGGCAGAAAACATTTTAAAATCGCCTACTGGTGCCTTTGCTTATACCAAAGATAACAACCTTTACATTTGGGAAAAAGGAAAAGAGACAGCAATATCGAATGAAGAGAATAAAGATATTGAATTTGGGCATACAGTGCATCGCAATGAGTTTGGTATAAATGGCGGTATTTTCTGGTCACCGTCTGGAAAAAAACTTGCTTACTACCGCAATGATCAAACAGAAGTAACTGATTATCCGCTTGTTGATGTTTCTCGCCGTATCGCAGAGCTTAAGAATGAGAAGTATCCAATGGCTGGTATGACGAACGAACAGGTTTCGTTGTGGATCTACGATTTGGAAACAAAGACTTCAAAAAAAATTAATACAGGTAAAGAGAAAGATCAATTCTTAACCAATGTAGCTTGGGGAAGCGAAGAGCTGTCGGTGTATATTGCAGTATTGAACCGGGGGCAAAACCATATGAAACTGAACCAGTATAAATTGGCAGATGGCAATTACCACAAAACACTATTTGAACAAAAGCACAGTACATGGGTAGAGCCTGAACACCCAATGCAGTTCCTAAAGAAGAGCCCAAATCAATTTCTGTGGCAAAGTGAGAAAGATGGGTATAACCATGTGTACTTATACAATACGGATGGCAAAGAGATCAAGCAACTCACGAAAGGAAAATGGATTGTTACGGATGTACTGGGAACCGATGCTAAAGAAAAAACACTGTATGTATTGACAACTATAAAAAGCCCACTTGAGCGCCACTTGTGTGCTGTAAACCTCAAAAATGGGAAACTAAAAGTTCTAACAAGCGAAGCCGGTACTCATAGTGTGAAATTAAGCCCGGATAAAAAGGTATTTATAGATAGTTATTCTGCTGTTCAAACTCCAAGAGTAATCAATATTGTAAATATTAAAGGAAAGAAGGTGCGCAATGTTCTCACTGCTGAGAATCCATTGAAAGAGCATAAAGTTGGAGAGGTTGAAATGTTCAGCATAAAAGCGGCTGATAACTCTACGGAACTGCATGGGCGTATTGTAAAACCTGTTGATTTTCAGAAGGGAAAGAAATACCCAATGATTGTTTATGTATATGGTGGTCCACATGCTCAGATGGTTCAGAATAGATGGCTGGGAGCTGTACGTTATTGGCAGCTATACATGGCTCAGAAAGGATATGTTTGCATGACTGTCGATAACCGAGGATCGGGAAATCGTGGGTTTGAGTTTGAAAACGTTATTCACAGGAACTTAGGTAAAGCAGAAATGGCCGACCAGATGAAAGCTGTAGAATATATGCTGGAGCAGGGCTATGTAGACGAGAAAAGAATAGGTGTGCATGGATGGAGTTATGGTGGTTTCATGACCACATCACTTATGACAAACTATCCGGATGTGTTTAAAGTAGGAGTAGCAGGAGGACCAGTTGTTGACTGGAAATATTATGAAATTATGTATGGCGAACGCTATATGGATACTCCAGAAGAGAATCCGGAAGGATATAAAAGCTGTGGATTGCTTCCAATGGCGAAGAATCTAAAAGGAAAGCTCTTAATGATTCATGGAGCTATTGATCCTGTTGTGGTTTGGCAGCATAGTATGGCTTTCGTTCGTGAATGTGTGAAGGCAAATAAGCAACTCGATTATTTTGTATACCCAAGTCACGAACATAATGTGCGCGGCCGTGATAGGGTGCATTTAATGGATAAGGTTTCTATTTATTTTGATGACTTCCTGAAGTAAAGAATTTGATGCAGGAGAATGGGATTGTGTTTCCCATTCTTCACTCTTATAGCGTTTACTTCTGTTTAACAAAGCTTAGTTGGAGTTTTCCTTTTGCATAAAAGAACAGACTGTCAGAAAAAGACTCAACTGCATCTGACTTATATAATGCAGAAAAGGCAGCTTTCTCAATTGGTATTTTATCACACATCCGTTTTCTTGCAGAGATAGAATTCACTTTAAATTTTGTGTCTTCAATTTGAACATTTGCAGAAAATAGATTACACCCTATATTTCCTCCAAAACCTTTCTTGGTGATGATGAGTTCCAGGTCTTCGTATTCCGTATAGGGAAGTTGTAAGTTGGCAATGTTAACTGGTTGCCATTTGCCTTTTAGGCTGTTCAGCGATAAATTTTGTTTGTGGGACTGCTCTGCGATTAGTTTGTAGTTATTCCCACGATCTTCTACACTTAAGATATACTGATGATTTTCCTGATAAGAAAAGCCCTTGATTTTTTTTCCAAGAGACTATAATCCTGTTCGTTTGGAAATCGCCCCCAGATATTTTCTAAAGACGAAAATCCTGCTATTTCAATTTGTATTAAGTTTGGTTTCTTCGTTGTTGTAGTTTGAGTAGTTTTGCATTGAAGGAAACACATCGCAATGATTGCAGAGAAAAGAAATGATCTCATATTAAATGATTTTTGGTGAATAGCCTCTGTAGTTATTCATATCAGAGTGTTGTAAGTAGAACGGAGTTACCTGCTTATTGGAGAAAAGCATTTATAGAAAAGATGTTTCTAATAAAGTTCGTAGAACCTATAGCTCACAGAAAGCAACGCTGAAAAAAGGTATACATTTTCCTTGCTTTCAACATTCTTCTGCTCAGATTCGATAGTTTTTAGGGTCTGCCATTTCACTTTCCCAGATTTTGAGGCTGGCAGAAATGCGCTGAACTCAACTTGTAGCCTGTCGCTTAAACTATAGGCAGCACCAAGGCTCGGTTCTGTTATTAGAGGTTCCATTCCGCTATCTTCTTCAACGAAATTGTAGATCAGTTGATATCCAACATGAAAACTTAACTTTTTTCTTGGGGAAGTATAGAAGCGGAATCTTCCTGCTATCCCAATTTGGGGGAAGTTGATTTTTGGACGGAGTGAATCAAGACCGCTTCTCCGCAGACCGAACATAGTTTCCAAGTCGAATCCTGTAGAGAAGTAATTTTCAGTGTAAAATGCGCCTAAACGTCCGCCCAGCTTTGCTATACCATCGAATTCAGCACTCATGACTTGTAGTGAGGAAACGTTTATCCCACTTCTGATTCCAAGGTGTTTTGTTTGTGATTGTCCTTTAGCCACACTCCACAGTGAGAGTAAGGTTGCAATTACACACAAGCTTCTCATATAATATTATTGTTTGTATTGATTATCAGTCTATTGGTTTTTTTCTAAAAAGGCCATGTGGGGTTCCGAACTATAGAGGTTCCATGATCAATAAAGACGCTTGTTTGGTCATTTCATGTCCCAAAGCGCCTCGGTCTAGGTCATTTCTCGCCTTTAGAGAAACATTGAGCTGTAATTCTAAGGTAGGTATTGATAGCCTAACTGTCTGAAAATAAAAAGGCCTCCATTAAGGAGGCCAAACACACCAAAAATCACTAAACAATCATGAAACGCAAAAAAACTTTTATTTAAAAGTAGCTTACTGTATAGCTTGTACTCCTTCAACGAAAGTTTTGTTTCATCAAAAGATCATTTATCACAAAAATAATCGCTACGATTGAATTAAACAAAACAAATGCCACTTATTTACAGTAAGTTTCGTTGATTTAATTGAACATTATTTTTTCAATTAAAATTGGAGCATTGCTAACAGCCTTCGTGTTATTGCGTTATGAACGCATTGCACTAGCACTTCAGTATAATGAATGTTTTAAGGGATGTCCTAAAACATATTATGCCTTCAGCAGGGCTATACCTGCTTGTCGATATGATACATATTCCTGTCAGGAGAAGTGCGGGATACCAACTCCGCAACAAAACCTGCTAGAAATAGCTGAATACCAATTATTACTGATGTTAGTGCGACATAAAACAATGGTTGGTCTGCGATCTCACGAACAGGAAGCTTTGCTGTTAGTCTAATAATCTTCTCGACAATTAGCCATATCGTGACCAGAATGCCAGTCATAGTCACAATGATCCCCAATGACCCAAAGAAGTGCATAGGTTTTTTGCTGAACCTTGTTATGAAGGAAATAGAAAGTAAATCCAGTGCACCATTTATAAACCTATTGAACCCAAATTTGGAATAGCCGTATTTGCGTTTCTGATGCATAACGACTTTTTCTCCTATCTTTGGGTATCCATTGTTTTTAGCAATTACAGGAATGTAACGGTGCATCTCACCATATACTTCTATGTTTTTCACTACATCGTTTCGGTAGGCTTTTAGGCCACAATTGAAATCGTGTAATTTAATTCCAGTGGTACGCCATGCTATCCAATTGAAGAACTTACTCGGAAGGTTCTTGCTCAGAATAGGATCGTAGCGCTTTCTCTTCCATCCGGAAACCAGATCATAATCTTCTTTTATTATCATTTGATAAAGCTCTGGAATCTCATCCGGACTGTCTTGAAGATCTGCATCCATCGTAATTACAACGTCGCCTTTTGCTATTTGAAAACCATTGTGAAGCGCTGCCGACTTGCCATAGTTTCTTCTGAATTTAAGCCCTCTTACGTTCGGGTTATTTGCCGACATATCTTCGATAATCTGCCATGAGTTATCTGTACTTCCATCATCAACAAAAATAATTTCATAAGAAAACTTATGTTCATTCATTACTCTTACGATCCATTCGTATAGTTCAGGTAAGGATTCCTCCTCATTTAATAAGGAAATAACTACGGAAATGTTCATTTTTGTATCTAAATTTCTGAGTGCGGCAAACGTACAGAAAAACCAAACAGAAAGCTGAACTGTGAATATTTGATTAGCTTTGCTTAACTTCGCCGAAAAAACGGATACAAAGTTAAACGAATAATACACAAACGATCATTAAACTGGTTCAAGAATCGCATCTCTTAGTGAGATAGAGGAAATAAGTTAGTCCAAAGGTGCATTTCGTTTTTAACTCAGAGCGTACTCTTCGTATGTGAGAATAGAAACCGCAGTTGTAACGTGGGAATAAATTGTTTTTCATCTTCCATAAAACTATTCCTTAAGAGTAGTAAGGTCATGGCTCTATTTAAATTAATTTACTTTTTTCCTCCAATCAGCAACTTAGTAAAGCTGAAAAAAGTACTTTGGTTTTCGTTGTATTGCGGTTGTCCAAATCCTTGTGTACTTTAAAATGTTCTGGTATTGATTGTTTTGTGCGCTTTTGCTGAAAATGTTTTTTACATTTTACTTAGCAGCAGAATAAATCTATCTAGATTATGAATGACTACTTATACTTCAAAAAAACTGCGAAAAAATAACTTGAACAAAAACTAAATCATATGAAAAAGTATCAAATGCTGGTCACCCTTGGTGTTGCCCTGGTTATCTTGGCCATTATCGTCTCTAACTCTACTTTTGTAACTATCCAACCAGGCGAAAGAGGGGTTATTTTCCGTAAGTTCACTACAGGCCTTGATAAAGAGCATGTTTATCCAGAGGGCTTCTTGGTGATAGCACCTTGGAATAAGATGTATATCTATAATGTGAAAGAGCAGAATATTGAAGAAACAATGGATGTTCTGGATAAAGAAGCATTAAGCATTTCTGTTGATGTTTCTGTTCGTTTTTACCCTATTCATCAAAAGATTGGCGATTTGCATGAGAAATTCGGTATAGATTACGTTCGTAAGCTTGTTGTGCCCGAAACACGTTCTTCTGTTCGTCAGGTAATGGGAAAATACACAGCAGAAGAAATTTTCTCATTAAAACGTAAAGAGGTAGAGGAGGAGATAAAAGAAACAACAAAGAAAGTATTGGCTAAGAACAATATTGAAATGACCACTTTGCTGATCCGTTCAATTGTGTTGCCTGAAAAGCTTAAAAATGCGATTGAGAACAAACTAACTCAACAGCAAGAAGCTCAAGCTTATAGGTTCAAACTTGATAAAGAGAAGAGTGAGGCTGAACGTATGCGTATTCAAGCTGAAGGTGAAGCAGCAGCTAACCGTATTATTAATAACAGTTTAACTCCAAGCCTACTGAAAATGAGAGGCATTGAAGCAACCATTAAATTATCAGAATCTCCAAATGCCAAAGTTATTGTTATTGGAAGTGGTAAAGATGGCTTGCCTTTAATACTGAATGATAAATAAGTAGACATTCTAAAATGCATATAGCATTTTGGCTGTCATGTTGTTATTAGGCATGTTAAAAAAATAATTAGTCAAAGGCGTACTAGGGGACTAAACAGGAGCGTACTTTTAGTACGTGAGGATTTAATCATTCGTTGTGGAACGGAAGAATAATTATTTTTTTTGATGTACCTTATACAAGAATATGGCGCTCATAATAAAATAGATCTGCGATCTTAAGTTAATTGAACAATTCGCGGGGAGTTGCTTAGTCTAAGACATCAATATTGAGACAACCCTAAAAGTGTTGTTTGTTTACAACACCAACTTAATAAATTATAAGTATTACAATGATTCAAAGAATTCAATCTATTTATTTGTTCTTATCGTTCCTTTGCGCAGGAGCAATGTACATTCTGCCTTTTGGAAGTTTTACAGTGGCAAAAGACATTTGGGAGTATCAGGCATGGGAAGTTTCCTCGGTGGCTGGTACAGCTCCATTTGAAACTCTGCCTGTTGCTATCCTTATCGGTTTAGTCTCGCTTCTGAACTTGGTAGCAATCTTTCTGTTTAAAAATAGAAAGCTACAGAACCGTCTTAACGTGCTTGCCATGTTACTTTACGTAGCAGTTCCTGTTCTTGCTTATTTTTATGGTTATTTAGCGGGAGAGAAGCTAAAAGCTACATTACAGTTCGGTTTTGCTTTTGTAGTGCCTGTTGCGGGTATTGTTTTTACATTTCTTGCTTTCAAGGCAATTTCGAAAGATGATAAGCTAGTCCGTTCGTTGGATAGGATTCGTTAATCTACTGATATAGGGATACGAATAACAAACTCTGCTCCCTTCTGAGGGGCGGAGTTTGCTTTTATTGAGCCACGGTGCTTTTGGATAATTCCATGTGCAATTGCCAGTCCAAGTCCTGTTCCCTGCCCAATAGACCGAGTGCTGAAAAATGGCTCGAAAACACGGCTCAGGATGTCTTCGTTCATTCCGCAACCATCATCAGAGATGCTTACGTTTACAAAGCCATCTTCGCTGAAAGTCCTGAAAGTAATCGTACCGTCCTGTTCGCCTACAGCCAGAACTGCATTGGCTACAATGTTCTTAAGCGCCATACTTATTAATTCTGGATAGCACTGAACCAGGGGAATGGACTCCAATTCAGTAAAAAATGAAATTCCTTTGTCCATACATCCCTCAAACTGATCAATCACCCTTCCTATAATTCCATTGATATCGGCCTTCATGAACTTCTCGTCGTCCAACCGGTTGAAAATTTTTAGACTATTGATAATTGCATGAGTGCGCTCCGTTCCGTTACTTATCGATTGTATAAGTTGTTGTATATCGCCAACAATTTCTTTCAGGAAGATTACGTCTTTCATTTCTATGATCTTCAATACAATATCGTCGATGGTTTTTCTCCCATCCAACTGAAGAATAAGCCTTAATATGGAGTTGAGTTCATTGATGAGCCTGGTAAGTGATTGTACGCCACCGGAAATTGCATTTACGGGGTTGTTGATTTCGTGAATCAGGCCAGAGGTAAGCTGATATATTGAAGCGAGGCGTTCTGATTGAACAAGTTTTGTTTGAGTATTTTTCAAATCTTTCATTGCCCGCTGTAATGCATTTTTTTGTTCCTCGATCATCCCATTTTTCTTGAGCAGTTCTTCGTTCTGCTCAAGAAGAATTCGCTTTTGCTTTTCAATCTCTACGTTTTTCCGGAGTAATTGTCGATTAACGACCTTGCGGTTTCTATTCCGATGATAGGCTTGAACGGCTATTATTAGCATAATAAGTACAACTGCTATCAATAACGATATTGTTAACCTATTCCGGTCTTCTTTTAACTCAGAAAAATTTTTGTCTCTCTCCAGATTGCTGATAACGCGGTCTTTCTTCCTGTTGTCGTGTAAGCGTTTAGCTTCTTCTACTTTTATACGCTGTTGGTTGTAGATCAGCTCACGAACAGAGTCGTATGAATAGTTGTACTGTAGCCCAACTTTATAGTTTCTTTCGGTCAGGTAAATTCGGGTTAGGTATCGGTAACCAATTACTTGAAATTCCAGATCGCGCTGTTGTTTGGCCCAAAAAATTCCTATCGTCAGGTATGTCTTCACTAGGCGGTATTCTTCGTTGAAAACTTCCATGTCGAAAATTTCTAAAACCTCTGGCTGCCTTTTCAGTTCCAATAACAGTCCTGCAAAATTGATATAGGTTCGGTACATCGACTTATAGTTCTGGGCCAAAGTCATCAGTTCTATGGATTCGCGGTAATTGTTGAAAGCAATCAGCCACTTTTGTTCCTGCGCCATTAGATCGGCAATCGCATTCAGAACCCTAGCTTGTCCATCATGATCATATAGGCGCTTAAAAATATTCTGGCTAATGTTGAAATGCCCGATTGCCTTTTTTAGTTCGCCAGTACGCATAAGTGCAAATCCGTGTAGATATTCTGCTTCTGCGAGTAAAGGTTCGTCTGTAAGTGGTTCCAGATAATCTATTACCTCACGGCTGTACATGAGTGCCTCTTTGTAATCGGATTGCTGATGAAACCAAAGTGTGAGCTGTAAATTAGTCCATGCGGCAAGATAATGGTCTTCTGTACGTTTAGCCATTTCTAGAGCTTGCACAAATACGATGAATGCGGAATCGATATTTCCTTCAGCCGAAAAAACAAAGGCTTTCTTTGTCATCACACGGATTGCTTGGGCAGAATCGTTAAACGAAAGAAAGTTCTCTATTGCTAAATCGTAATTTCGAATGGCTTTTTTGTATGTTTTTTTTTCTCGTTCCAGACTGGCTACTTTCTGAGCAATTTCAGCAATTTCAATGTGGTTTCCTGAATCATGAAGCTTTTGGAGCTGTTTTTTTAGTTGGGCATACAGCGAGTCTTTCTTTCCGTTGATGGTGTCGATAAGTTCTGTTTTTAGGTGCAGATTTTTGGAAGAGTCTATAGGAGGTAGATTTCCGTCGGGTAGGGAAAGGCCACATGCAGCATATGAATTTGGGCATAAAAGAAACAACAACAGGGTTGTAGCATATATTAGTTCAACATTGAAAATGCTGTGCATACCCTTCTGCTTTTCTTCATAAATAACTGCTTGCCAGGACATGAATTTAGTGAATTAACCGATATTCAATATGCGGCTAAAGCTACATAAAAGTTTTTGGATTTTGGAGCTACAGGCTAATTAAGACTTACGCTAAGTTTCAGACAAAAAAAGTCAGCACATCATAGAATATGTACTGACTTTTTTGGCTTACCTTGAATGTTTTCTTAACAGAACTAATATGGGATCACATTGATATGTAACTTGGATATAATCATGAAATCCTCGATTTCTTCTAATATATCAGTATCGTCATCCTCATAATACCAGTTCACTTTTACATCATTTCCACTTTTCTCGTATTCTTTCAATACTCGGAATATATCTAGGATACGCTTCGAAGAACTGGTGTTAAAATAAGTGAGTTTGAATTCAAACTCTATTGGTCCCTGTATTTCATTCATGTATTGTTCTAGCCACTTCAATAAAGGTTCGTAGAACGCTACAGAATCTTCGAGGTAAGATTCTCCAGAAATAACACACTTTCCATTAATTGCATCAAACTCCACGGACGGGATAAAGTATTCCCCAGTGCTTCCTTCTATTACAAGGTTTTCCATAATATAATTACTTTATGGCTTTATTAAATGGTTTAAGGAACCAATGCCTTTCGATTGTAAAAATAGTTTATTTTTTCTGATATAGAAACATCAAACCCGAATCCCTAATGAACAAAAAGCAGAGTCGGTTTGTTCTGTTCCATACTGTATGTTTATTGCATTTCTGAAATATTCATATTGCTCTTCAATGCTCTGTTTTTCAGTTTTTTCTAGTGTTTCATTCCAAGCTTCTCTTTTTTTGTGGCCAACAGCATTGTTGAAAAAAAATGAGTGAAAGAGGTAGATACTGTCATTGTACTTAAGGTCGAATTTATAAATATTTATGTTTCCCTTCAATTCTTTGGCTTCATTATAATGAATGGGGTATGTCCCCAGTTTCTTTTCTTGCCTTTTCCAGATCTGGAGGTATTGTCCTGATCCTGCAAAATGAAGAGAGATGCGTGAAGAGCTGAACTCGTCGAGCCGCAGTATACCTAAGTGCAATTGTTTAGGGACAAAGGTAGGCTTGTCGAATATAAAAGTCAATATCTCTTCGGGGTCTGAGAGTTCTTCACAGAAAATCGCTCTTTCGAATTTGATCTGAAGTTTGATCTTCGATGTGTCTGTCATTCCCGCCCGATATCCAAACAAAACATACATACGCTTGGCCTGTACACCTTTCATACTATCTTCCACTGCCCAAACAATGGCATTTCCATTTTGGGGCATTACTACAAACGCATCTTTTCTGGAAACTATTACTTGTTTTGATTTATATTCTAAATGTTCCAGAAGATATTTCGTATCTGTGCAGTCTAAAACGGGATCGGAATTTTTTCTGTTCGACCTGCTTTTCAATACATAAAGTGTCCAAATGAGGTTTACAAAAATCAAACCAAGAGAAAGAAGTATTATATCTAGATAGGAGGGGTTTACTGAGTGAAAGAACAGGCGGTTTGTTTTTTTATCTTTTGTTTCGTGGAAAACCTGATGTTGTTCAGAGATGGAAGAGATTGGTATACTGAAGTTTATTTTCAGTTGCTTTGCCAATGCTTTGTTATAATAAACAGAAAGGCTATCGTTTGAGTAGCTGAAAGACAGGATAGAGTTTGAGGTTTTAAAACCATCTGTTATTATTAATTGGTGAGGAAGGACTCCCAGGCTACTAATGAATACGCTGTCCTTACTGGCAAATAGAATCTGAAAATTATCTACGGGTTGACCAGTGTAGGTAACAAAGCGGATCGGTTTTCCTTTGAGAGTCATGGTTTTAAACTTTTTTCTGAGCATTTCAAGAAAAGCTTTGTCGTTACTTAAAAGTGCAATGGTAAAGTTGTGGTTGTTGTGGTTGGTTTCCCAGTGAAGGTATTTTGCGTATTTGTAAAGGTGTCCAGCTTTTTGAGAATATAGGGAGGGTGATTGCGCCGACACACAACCAGTTCCTAAAAACAAGAGCAATATATGAAGCCAAACGCGTATCATTCCTAGCCTGTAGAGGCAAAAACTTTACCAATTGTACCATATGTTTGGCAATAAAAAAGCGGATGTGTATACACCCGCTTCCGATTGTTTTTAGAACTAAGTTCGTAATTATTTGGTTGCCAACTCAACAGCTTTGTCAACAGCTAGTTGGATATTTTCAGGTTTTTTACCTCCCGCTGTGGCAAATACAGGCTGGCCACCTCCACCGCCTTGTATTTCTTTTGCAGCTTCGCGCACAATCTGACTAGCATTTAAGCCTTTTTCCTTTGTAAGGTTATCGGAAACGGCAATCGTTAAGCTTGCTTTTCCGTTGATATTTGCACCTGCTACAAACAGTAGATTGTCTACTTTCTGTTTGAGCTGATAGGCTAGGTCTTTTGCATCTTGTGGAGAATCAAGTTCAAGGACTTTTGCAATTACGTTTATGCCGTTAATCTCTTTTGCTTCGTTTGCCAACTCTGAACTTAAGCCTTTAGCTAATTCTTTTTTCAGCTTTTCTATTTCCTTCTGAAGCTTTTGGTTCTCATCCAGAATATTCTCAATATGTTTGACTGGATCTTTCGGATTTCTTAGTAGAAGTTTCATATTCTTCAAAGTTCCCATCTCTGAGTTTATGAAATCCTGTGCGTTGTCTGCAGTTAAAGCTTCGATACGTCTGATTCCGGCAGCAATTGCACCTTCGCTAACAATTTTAAAAGCTCCGATATTAGCAGTATTGGTTACGTGTGTTCCTCCGCAAAGTTCTACTGAGTTGTTGAACTTAATAACACGTACACTGTCGCCATACTTTTCGCCAAAGAACATTAGCGCGCCCATTTCCTGTGCTTTTTCCATAGAAACACTACGTTCTTCCTGTAGTGGGATAGCTTTGCGGATACGTTCGTTTACATAAGCTTCAACTTTTGCTATTTCCTCGTCTGTGAGTTTTTGGAAATGAGAGAAGTCAAAACGTAAACGATCATCTGAAACGTATGACCCTTTTTGTTCGATATGAGTCCCTACAATTTGTTGAAGTGCTTCTTGTAGTAAGTGAGTTGCTGAATGGTTTGCCATAGTGGCAGCTCGTTTGTTGGTATCTACAACAGCTGTAAATTCAGCAGAAAAATCTGTTGGTAGTTTCTTTACTATATGTACAGGAAGATTATTTTCCTTTTGGGTATCTATGATGTAAGTTTTCTCACCATTCGTTTCAATAAAACCAGTATCGCCAACCTGTCCGCCACTTTCTCCATAAAAAGGAGTTTGGTTGAAAACCAGTTGGTATACTTCTTTGTTCTTCTCTTTAACTTTTCTGTAGCGGGCAATTTGAACCTGAGCTGTGGTATGATCATAGCCAACAAATTCAGTTGCATCTTGTTCAATTAAAGTTTCCCAATCGCCAGATTCTTTTACAGCAGCGTCCCGCGAACGGTTTTTCTGAGCCTCCATTTCTTTCTCAAAAGCACCTTCTGGAACACCGTAACCATTCTCCCTTAAGATCAATTCTGTAAGATCCAATGGGAAGCCATAAGTGTCGTAAAGTACAAAAGCGTCTCGGCCAGTAATTTCTGTAGTGTTGCTGGCTTTAGCTTCGGCCATTAGGTCGTCGAGCTTTTGGATTCCGTTAGAGATTGTGCGCAAGAAAGCAGTTTCTTCTTCTCGGATCACATTCTCGATGAGACCTTGTTGTGCTTTAAGCTCTGGATAAGCATCGCCCATCACTTCAACAAGAGTAGGTAATAATTTATATAAGAAAGGTCCTTCCTGATCGAGAAACGCATATCCGTAGCGTACTGCACGACGCAAAATTCGGCGGATCACATAACCGGCTTTGTTGTTAGAAGGTAATTGGCCATCTGCTATTGAGAAGGCTATTGTGCGTACGTGATCCGAAATCACGCGGATTGCTATGCCTATCTTACTATCTGCTTCGTATTTTACACCAGTAACTTCGGCAGTTTTGTTGATCAAAGGCGTAAAAACGTCTGTTTCGTAGTTCGATTTTTTCCCTTGAATTGCCATGCATAGGCGCTCAAAGCCCATACCCGTATCGACATGTTTCTTAGGAAGAGGTTCAAGGGAGCTATCTGCTTTGCGGTTGTATTGGATAAAGACCAAGTTCCAGACTTCGATTACCAAAGGATCGTCTTGGTTTACAAGTTCTGCCCCTGAAATTTTTGCTCGTTCGTTATCATCGCGCAGGTCGATGTGGATTTCTGAACATGGGCCGCATGGTCCAGTATCGCCCATTTCCCAGAAGTTATCTTTTTTGTTACCATTCAGAATGCGATCTTCTGGTAAGTGTTTTTTCCAAAAATCAAATGCTTCGGTGTCGCGGTCTAATTTTTCTTTGCTGTCGCCTTCGAAAATTGTAGCATAGAGGCGGTCTTCTGGTAACTTAAATACGTCAACCAAAAGTTCCCATGCCCAATCAATTGCTTCTTGCTTGAAATAATCGCCAAACGACCAGTTCCCAAGCATTTCGAACATAGTATGGTGATAGGTATCGTGCCCTACTTCTTCTAAATCGTTATGTTTACCGGAAACACGTAAACACTTCTGAGAATCTGCAACACGGGCGTCTACAATTGGGGCATTTCCCAAAAATAAATCCTTGAACTGGTTCATTCCTGCATTTGTAAACATCAATGTAGGATCGTCTTTAACCACCATTGGTGCAGACGGAACAATCTTGTGTTGCTTTGATGCAAAAAAGTCTAAAAATGTCTGACGTATTTCTTTAGCATTCATAAAGTTGAGAATATTATGGTCTCTGACCTATTTGTCATTTTACAGTTAACACAAGTGATTCAAGCTTATAAGAATAGCCTTTCAATCCACTTTTGCCGAACAAAAATAGAAAACAGTTCCAATATTCAAGTTGTCTTTTAGGTAGATATTCGATGAACTTAGGTAAAAACAGGAATTTGAGCAGAAGGTGTTATTTGATAAGAATAGTTTTATGATTGATAATCAGTGTTGTATTGAGATTGGAGGTGCCGTTGAATTGAGCATGCCCACTTACCCTGTTGTCTGTCCAAAGCGCTGGAAAACTTCGTCTATATATGTTCTGGAAACGGGGATATTGATCACAGGGGTTGAGTCCAACTCTAGCACCATTCCTCCGCTTTCTCTTCTTATGAGCTTTATTTTCTCTAGATTCACGATATAAGATCGATGGCATCGAATAAGAGGGTAGGGTTTCAATTCCTCTTGCAAACGTTTCATGGTTGTGCGTAAATGATACTTCGCTTGTTTATCGTGATGTTGATACACTAGTTCAATGTAATTGTCTGCTCCCTTGAGATAATACAAGTCTTTTATTTTCATGGTTAGGCGCATGATGCCTTTCGCGTCATAAAAGGTAATATGCTGCGGTGTGTTATGACTGTCTTGCTCGTCTAGCTTTCTCAATAATCTTTGATTATGGTCGTGAGCAAAATAGAGCCAAAGTACCGCATAGGGAAGTAAAAGTACTAGCGATGTGTTGACAAATGCAATGCGGTACATCAACCAAAAAGGTCGTTGGTCGTTTAGAATTAACCATTCGAACATCGCATAAAACATTGCCATTCCGACAATTTCTGTTGCAATCCAAATGAGATACTGACCAATGTTTAACTCCAGACCACGTCGATGTACTAGCTGATACATGATTATGCGGCTTATAGCGACAACAAGAACACCTGTGAGGATGATTAGGCTTGAAAAGAAAAAAAGCTCAAGCTTGGAGATTTCATACCATGTTTCTACACCAAACGGAGCATAAATATTTATGAATATTAATGCGAAGGCAGAGGTATAAATCACAAGCGTAAGAATGTTCTTGCGTATGGTCAGGTAGTTTGGGATTTTTTGTGTAAGATCAATCATCTCTGTTATACTTAAAGATTGAAAAAGGCTTTTTTCAGGAGGTTAAAAGTAATAAAAAACACACCTAAAACATGGAGTGTTCGATTTCGTACATTTTGTAATGTTGTTAATTCACCCCAAAATGACAAATTTAACCCCTAATAATGCTATTTAGTCCCATTAGGGTGTGCTGAAATCCCTTCAAATTGAATTTTGATAGATTCTTTATTTGGTTTGCAGAAACAAACCGATCAGTAGATAAATGGGATACAAAACCGACCATAACGTACTTAAAGAACTGTTTACAGCAATAGAGCGCGATGGGATAAAAAGGGAATATGAAGATGTTGAGGTTTTTCAACTTCCTTTCACATCTAGGTCGGTGAAACTGCCTTCTACAGAAAACGAAAGAGGGGAGGGCAGTATTCCGGAATTTGCCAAAGGCAGTTATGATCTTTTTGAGAATAATGTGTTTGCGTATACCGTTTTTTCACCAAAGAAAAGTAGTAAAAATGCTGATCTAATCATGCTTTTGCATGGTTTAAACGAACGAAGTTTCGAGAAATACCTCACATGGGCTTTACGGTTAGCTAAAAAGACAGGAAAATCGGTAGTACTATTTCCTATAGCGAACCATATGAACCGATCGCCTAAAGCCTGGTGTAATCCCAGAGAAATGTTGCCTTGGGTAAGGAAACGCTTAGCTTCTTTCAAAGACATTAAGCAAGCTACGTTTGCCAACCTAGCACTTAGCGAACGACTTACAAATAGGCCAGAGCGTTTTTTTCTGTCAGGTTTTCAGGCGGCAAAGGACATAGAAAATTTCATTTGTGATATTAGGGCTGAACGTCATCCTGTTTTTGCTGCCAATTGCCAAATTGACTTTTTTGCATATTCAATAGGAGCACTGTTAATACAGACCATGATACAAGGGCAATCGGCATCTGTTCTACAAGATTCTCGATTTTTCTTTTTCTGTGGGGGGAGTGTGTTTAACCGGATGCGGGGGATTTCGAAGTTCATATTGGACAGCAAAGCATACGAAAAGCTTTTACAATTTTATAATCGGGATGTTGACTCTTTTGCAAGGCGTAATGAGTGGTTTGCTCATTTTTTTACGGAAACGCATATTGGTAGGGGTTTCAATAGTATGATATCGTATGAAAAACTAAGGCGCAATAGTAATTTCAGTTTTTCAGACATAAAAGATCGGATAATGGCAATATCATTAAAAAAAGACAAAGTGATAATAGCTAACGAGATTCGACAAACAATTGATTGTCCTGAAGTAAGTATGTTGGACTTTCCTTTTGAGTATTCCCATGAAAATCCTTTTCCAATATTCAACAACGAAAAAGATGACGCAGTAGAAACTGCATTCGAAGACTTGTTCAGTAGGGCTTCTGTTTTTTTTGCTTAGCACTACAGAATGCGATTGATTTTTAGAAGTAACTTTTGATATAATATAATTGATGTATGCTACAGCGGTAGCCATCTTTTCTTTTTTGACATTTTTAAGAGGGGGCAGCGGCTCTTTCTGGATAACAATTTCGCTTTTGTTTTAGTTTAAACGCAGGTTGCTTCTTTGCTCCTGCGTTTTTTTGTTTTCGCTTATTTGCTTGTCAACTCACAAAAACTTGATAGCCCCATGCTGGCAAAATGATAGTGTCATTTTCTGACAGATTCCTATTTTGCTGGGAAAAAAGCTCAGTATAACAACCAACATGAATTGTTCCTGAAGTTCTGGTACATATAGACTGATTTGTGAAGTTGAAGAAGGCCACAACCTTATGTGCATCTTTTTCGCGAACAAAGGCTAAAACTGCCTCTTTCCGATTGTGCCAAACAGGCATTGCCATTCCTCCGTATTTACCATTCCACAAGGCTTTATTATGTTTTTTTAGGTGAAGTAGCTCACTGTATAATTTTGTATGTGGATGCTCTTTCCATTCAATGAGGTCTTTATCGAAAAATGCTAAGCTTCTGTCAAGACCAGCTTCCTGGCCGCTATAAATAAGAGGCATTCCCTCTATCAGACAGGTAAATACAATGGAAATATTGAGAGCATTACCAAAACGCTCGGAAGTAGTGCCCAGCCAAGAATTTTTATCGTGATTATCGACAAAGTTCATTCGATATCCATTTTTGGGAAAGGTTTTCACGTGATGTGCAATGTATTCGTATAGCAGCCAAATTTTGGACTGTCCGTTTACGACCTGATACAACCTGTCGTATAGTTGCCAAGCATAAGTCATATCAAAAGCCTTTTGATGAAGGTCTCTAGCTTCCCATTCAGCTAGCATAAAAACAGGTTTGATCCTATCTAGCTCAAAGCGTACATTTTCCCAGAAGTCAACGGGTACAAAACCAGCCACATCACAGCGGTATCCATCAATATCTGTCTCACGGATCCAGAATTTTAACGCCTCTGTCATATATTGACGTAGCTGAGGGTTCTCATAATTGAAATCTACAATATCATCCCAATCATACCAAGGTGTTGGCTGAAAATTCCCATCCGAAGAACGGGCATACCAATCTGGATGTTCTTGTACAAGAGCATTGTCCCATGCAGAGTGATTGGCAACCCAATCCAATATAATATATAGTCCTAAGCTATGGGCTTGTTGGACTAAAACTTTAAGATCATTAATTGTTCCGAACTCAGGATTCACTGCATAATAATCTTGCACTGCATAATAACTGCCAAGGCTTCCTTTTCTGTTCTTTTTGCCAATTGGATGGACGGGCATAAGCCAAATAATATCGACACCAAGTTTCTTTAGGCGTGGCAAGTGCTTGGCGAAAGCTTCGAATGTTCCTTCGGGAGTGTATTGGCGAACGTTTACTTCGTATATAGATGCATTTTTGCTCCACTCTGGGTGTTTGAGCTGAACATATTCTTTTGGTAGATAGGCCGATGGTACGTTCGGTTCAGTGTTCTTCATTTTTCTTGGATCAATTAAATCGAAGTTTTTGCGTATGGAAAATATAGCTCCTGAATTTAAGAATAAAACCTCTACTTTTGCTGTGCTAATACTTGACTTCTTCTATTGAACAGCATGATAATAGCTAATGAGGAATCTTATGTAAAGGACTGAATATTCTTCAGAATAAATACTTTGTAAAACAACAAGAAAAGGAGTAAAGGGATTTAAATTGGTTTGGAATTTGAAAATTAGCAATCATCTAATACCAAATGATCAATGATTTTTAGCGCATAAAACGCTTAGTGATCAAAAACGTTTAATTTAAAAAAGAGGAAAGTGAGTTCAGGAAATACAAGAAAAAATATAGAAATAGGACAAGATGTTAAAATCGTTCAGAAACAACATCAGAGAACGGGAGAACTGACTGAAGGTGTTGTTCGGAGGATACTAACAAAATCGCCTAATCATCCGCATGGTATAAAAGTGGAATTAGAAACAGGAGAAGTTGGAAGGGTAAAGGAGATTCTGGAATGACGAAATACGAATCTTTCGTTTTGAAGACAAGTAGAGACTGAAATTGTAGCAAATAGTAGGTTTGTGCTCTAAAATACCGTTGGGATAATCATTTTAAAGAATCATTAAAATAAAGTTCTGCTGGAGTGTACAAATTTGATAATACGGGCAATTCATACTACCTTGCACGACGATTGAGTTTTTGCTACCGAACTGTTTTTCAATAAGACTTATGGACAAAGGGAATATTTTAGAAGGAGTTAGAGGTCTGATCGGTAATGTCCCTAATAGTTTTTCAGTACTTGAAGAGGAAATAGATATTGATCTCCAATTTGAATATTTTAAGCAGGCTAAAAAGCTACGCACCGAACGGCAAAAGGCAAAAAAGGATTCGGTAGTGGATGAAAGTAATGAGCAACATGTTGACTTTGATGTTTTAGAGTCAGCATT
Organism: Bacteroidales bacterium; assembly: GCA_965230435.1. GTDB lineage: Bacteria > Bacteroidota > Bacteroidia > Bacteroidales > JBDKHP01 > JBDKHP01. Next base: position 2,177,871 of record CBDDLB010000006.1, on the reverse strand, counting down.
ATATGACGATGCTTGCGAAATTGAAGAGAAGAAGAAGATACTTGTACAGATTGCATCATCGCAAGGTGTAAAGACATTCCGAATACTTGAAAAATATAAAGACGTAGCTCCAGAGGACTTATCTCACTGGACTTCGTTGGCTTTGCAAGAAAGTAAGATGCATCTTGAAAGTTCGCTTCTTGACGAGAATCAAGTATTCATTTCTACAGGCATGGGAGGCAAGGGCGATAAACTGCGCTACTCTGTTGCTCTTCGAAGTGCTTCGGAAGAAATTCTTACAGAAATACAGCAACAGGTTATACTCCGAGAGGCTGAATTTGCGTTAAATGCAGAAGAGTCCGAGCTTGAGAATATCCGTTTCGAGGAAGAGTTTGCAATTATCAAGGTACTTGTTCCTATGAGCAAGGATATCAACAATATTTTCAAGCAGTGCATTTCGGCTTGTAATGACCTTGGAAAATTCCTTCACGAGAATTTTGTTGTTACCAATGTTAAGGAATTCTCTGTGGAGAAATTGAGAAAGTTTCAGCAAGCAAAGGTCGAAGGAGAAAATTCGATTACTCCAGAGTTACCTTTTGAGACTTCGGGCAACCTAAAGGACATAATAGAAGAAATTAAGAAGGTAATCTCGCAGAAGATAAGTCAGATCGGCCTTGATGAAGATTCGAAAGATCAGGACGAGGACGACAACGGGGCTAATGACGAGGAACCTGAAGAGTAATTTTAGGCCCACACATAGACGCTGAACCTAAGTCCGCTTGTTAATTCAAGCGGGCTTTTTTTGAATGATTTTTAATTAGAAGGGTACAGTTTAGATTTATCACCTCTTCGAAAAATCACAACCTTTGGAATGTAAGATTCTTATAATTAGTACTTTGTGATTATTTCACAAAAGGTGTGTAAGTGCTTTTATTATTCAAAATAGCTTTCTTTAGACCGTTTTTCTGCCCCCAAAGCCTCCTATGTCCCATACTATTTATTCGTAAAACAAGACACGTTTGTAAATTGCAACGTAACAAAATATCAAAAGGGACAAATCTGAACTGTATCTGTTTTAGAATTGGCTTTTTTGAAATTATAAGGCCAACAAGCCCTATTTTATCTATTTACTGCAATTTTAGATTTACATTTGCTTTAGTTAACTTGCATAAATGCGAACGCGATTTGAATTTCAAGTGCCAAGCCACTCGTTCGCATTGTAAAACGTAAAATAATCAATATGCCTTTTGACTCAGGTTTTTCTATCGATGGTTTTTTCTTTGGCCTTATTATCGGAATTGGGCTTGCTGTTATTATATATATACGTGAGTATTTCAAGCGCCGTGGTCTCCAGTCTGAAATCAAGACTTTGCAAAAGCACTTGCATGCTAAAATGGAAATCGATGCAGAAGCAACAACCAATAAAAACAAGGAACTTGAAACGCTCCGTAAACAAAACGAGAACCTACGCGTAACCAACAAAACCCTTCAGCAGAAACCTGGCCGTGCCGAGATCATCAACTTCCATATCTACCAAAAAGCCATTAATTACATGGCCGAGGCAGCTCCAGGCTTCGCTCCACTTTGGCAAAAAGCCTTGAAAGAAGCTGAAGATGAGGTGGGACAAATGGATGATGGACAGAAGCCTTTTATAAAGAGGATTATTCAGATTCCGTTTTCGGGGACAAAAGGCCTGGACGAACATTCGGACTAAAGGCTATGCAAAGCGTGCAGCTACGATAAGAGGTTGTGTTGTTCCATTGAGTTCTGCCATCTGAAAGTTTCCATAGAAAGAGATGTTTTGGGCATCTAAATCTTGAAGTATTGTCTCCACTTGTGATTTTCGCAAGGCGAATAGCGGAACTGTGTTTTTGATAGGCTTATTACCGTTGGTAAAGATTAGGTTTGTTTCAAACTGCACACTTGTGCTACTCTGCTCGTAATGATATTTTCGAACAAACTGCAAGCCGTTAGTTTCAATAGTTGGAAGTCCGTCGAGTTTATGAGCATATATTCTGTCGTAGTTTACTATTTGCAACAATAACCAACCGTTTGGTTTCAACAAGCTAACCTTCTGACGAAGTGCCGCTTCTATTTCTTCTAGGTTCAGGAGATGTACCAGTGTGTTTCCGAAACAATATACTGCATCAAACTGTTCTTCTTCAAAATACTTATCCAGTTCTAGCATGCTTGCCATTCTAAAATCTACGGTATTAGATTTCACCCGTGCTTTTTGTAGCATTTCTTCATCTAAGTCTATGGCTGTCACATTGTAGCCTTCTTCTTGCAGGGCAACAGACAGACTACCTGTTCCACAACCGACATCCAGAACATACCCATTTGTTGGCATATGCTTTTTTATAAAATCTAACTGAACAGACTTGAAAGGAAAAATCCTATCGTACCATTTGGCTATACTTTGGTAGAAGTTCATAATGCTGTTTTTATTAATTGATACTGGCGCTCTCAAAAACAATTCCTATTGCTCAGGATGAGTACCTATAATAGCTGAAGTTATGACATCGAAATATCTATAAAACATATTGGCATTGAACAGTTATCACTTAATGTTATAGTTAATAACAGTTCAGTTTAATTACCTTCACTTCATCATAAGTACAAAGATAAGGAAACCAAATAGGATTTTTCATTGGGGGGAGGGAGTAGGACATTTGAGGTTATTTAACCATAAGAATTAGATGAATAACTAACTCTCTTTAGTTTTAGAAAGGTAGCGTTTAATTGTTTCATATGTTGATGAATTGATCAGAATATATCATTTCAATAAGGCTAATAGTCTTTCAAGAAACCATATAGTGAAGGTGAAAAGAGAGGCCAATCTAGTGTTTTGTTCAGAATTTTAATCTTCACTTATAAAAAGTACACTATAGGTTCCCCAATGCGTTTTGGACTAACTTATTTTTTTAATATGCCTTAATAGAAGTTGCGTGAGATCGTAATTCTTAAACGCGAGTACATATTCCCAAAGCAGTTGCAATCGAAGGTAAGTTCATATTTGTGTTGCGATTTGCACGCAATCACTGACCTGTTTCAGGCTTCGATTTTACCAGAAAAGACACTCGTCATGCTTTTCAGGACAACAAATATTAAGGAAATACTAACAAAAATGAGCGAGGGCTTTGTGATTCGTTTGGTGATTGTTTGAAATAAAGAAAGTCCCTTAAAACAACCGCAGCCTTGCCCTAGAGGGTAAGGTGAATTTAGGGTTGATTTCGAAGGAACTTTCGTGTTAAAGGCGTAATTTTTATTGTCTACCTATTGGCAGCAGGTCTTCTTATTTATCCGATTTCTTTTTAAGCTGTTTCTTAAGCTTTTTCAAATCCCAAGGACTATATACTTGTACTTCTCTATTGTTGTAAAGGTCTTCGTGGATAAGCCAGGTAACAGTATCCCATTTGTGTCCTTCTGTCCACAGTGGTTTTTGAAGGCCTTCTTCCCATTTTGCCATGTCTTTCAACATACTTTTGAACTGAACAGAATCAGTTTGCTGAAGATCTTTTGTTTCTCCAAGATCTTTTCCAAGATCGTACAGGCGGTAGCCTAGTCTTTCTACACGGATCATTTTGAAAGCCGCATCGCGTGAGGCTGCCATTTTGTCTTTGCGCCAGAAAAGCTTGTCGTGAGGATTTCCAGTCTTTTCTCCTTTCAGATATGGAATAAGGCTTACACCATCAAGGGGTTTCCCTGGGTGTTTGCCACCTCCAGCATCAACGCAGGTAGCAAAAATATCAAGAGCAGAAGTAAGTCCGTCGAACTGAGTATTGGCTTTGATCTGCTTTGGCCAGTGCATCAAGAATTGTACACGGTTTCCACCTTCAAATTTGTTTCCTTTGAAACCCTTCAGTGGAACATTGATAGATTGGTTGTTGTGAGCCCCACCGTTGTCACTTAGGAAAAAGATGATTGTGTTGTCCAAAAGGCCTTCTTTTTTCAACTTGTTGGTAATTGTACCTACAGCTCTGTCCAAAGCCCATGTCATTGCAGCTAGTTTCTGACGAGGATGATCTTTGAAAAGCTCCATATCTTCTTCCTTCGCTTGCATAGGAGTGTGAACAGCATTCGGGGCCCAGTACATGTAGAATGGCTTGTCTTTGTTTTTGTCGATAAACTCAACAGCTTTATCAGCTAAACGGTCAGTAAGGTACCCTTCGAAGGTTCTGTGCTCGTCATTTTCACGAATTGAGTGGGACCCTCCAGGAACGTCATTTTTCTTATTATGGAAGTATCCACGGCTACCAGACAGAAATCCCCAGAAATAATCGAATCCACGAGCATTTGGACGATATTCTGGTTCATCACCTAAGTGCCATTTTCCGAAAGCAGAAGTTGTGTAACCGGCAGCTTTCATTGCATCACCCATAGTTTTTTCGTTCAGGTCGATACCTGTAAAACCACCAGAAGGATTGCATTCGAAACCAAAACGTTGCTGGTAGCGGCCGGTCATAAGTCCAGCTCTAGAAGGTCCGCAAACAGAAGCAGAAACATGAGCATCGGAAAATTTCACTCCGCCTTTAGCTAATTTATCAATGTTTGGAGTTTTTAGGTCTTTGCTCCCCGCAAAACCAAAATCAGCATACCCTGCATCATCGATCAGCATCACAATGATGTTTGGTTTCTTTTGTGTATCTTTTTGTTCTTTTTTTTGTTCAGCCCCGCAAGAAACAGTGTGCATGGCTACAAAAACCAAAAGTGCATAAATGAGTACTCTCATCTTTTTAGTTGATTTATGTAATTTATTATAGAATTGAATTTTGGATTCTTATTGATAAGCACACAGTGCTATTTATTATGAAATGCTTTCTGCTGTCTATCAGTGTAGTGATAACTATAAAAGTGTTTTGGGTTCTGATTTTCACATTCAATGGTTGACTGTGTTTTTAGGCACAACATTTCAGCATTCAAAATGACTATTGAATAACGAGCGAAAGTTCATATCTTTTTTTCTGTGAGCTATAATTTATGAGGTCAAATTTCGGAAATATATAGTCTAAGAACAATCGCTGATTTCGTCATACAGGAGTCGTTTTCTGATTGTGTTTAATGTTCAACTATTTAATTATCAATTAAAGATAGCAATATGTCAATAATTATTCTTTGTAGTGTTGTTTTCGATATTCGGATGGGGTACTTCCAAATTCAGACTGAAAACTGGAGCGGAAATTTCTGACCTGACCAAAGCCAGTTTCAATTGCCACTTCACTGATTGTTTTTTCGGGATCCGCCAATAGCTGTGCAGCCCGTTTTAGTCTAATACTGCGTATGAATTTGGCTGGCGATTGTTCTGAAATAGTTTTCAGACGCCTATTGAGTGTAGAAAGGCTCATATTCATTTCGGATGCAAATGAGTTAGCATCAAACTCAGGATCGTCAATATGCTTTTCAATAATCTGAATTGCCTTTTTTATTATTTTTTCATCCTGAGGGGTTATCTCAATCTCTTTTGGGCCAAGTTTTATTTTCTTACTGAATTTAGTTTGCCATGTTTTTCTCTGCGATAAAATCTGTCCGATTTTTTCGATCAAATAATCAGGATTGAACGGTTTTGATATATAAGAGTCGGCGCCTGCTTTTACTCCAAACAAGCGAAATTGGTCGGCAGTTTTTGCAGTGAGCAATACTATTGGAATATGATTGGTTCTTTCTGTAGATTTAATTTTCTCACACAGTTCAAATCCATCCATATTGGGCATCATTACATCTGAGACAATAAGGTCGGGTAGTTTTTGCTGTGCATATTCCCAACCTGCCAATCCATCTTCTACAACTGCTACATCATAATAATTACTTAGTAAGTTTTCAATGTAATTACGGATTTCTCCGTTGTCTTCTACTACAAGGATCGATTGTTGGTGCTTGGCTTTTTTTGCTAAAGGTTTGGCTTCTACAGTGAGTGTGCGGCCGGTAGCACTGAATGTTGGAATATGTTCATTTGTGGTTTCTTTTGTATCTTTCTGCTCTTCTGTAAGGTGTGTGTTGCCTTTGGGGAGTTTGATTGTGAAAACAGTTTTTTTACCAACTGTGCTGTTTACAGATATTTCGCCATGATGCATTTCTACCAAACGCTTGGTTAGTGCCAAGCCGATTCCTGAGCTAGAGAAACGCCTGTGGTCTTCAACCTGATAAAAGCGCTCAAAGATTTTATCGATATCTTTTGCCGGAATACCACGTCCATTGTCTTCTACTTCAACAAAAACAAAGCTGTCATTTTCTTTCAGTACCAATTTAACAATGCCGTTTTTTGCTACGTACTTGAAGGCATTCGAAAGTAAGTTGTTCAGCACCATTTCAAGCTTGTCGTGATCGAACCACAAAGGAGTTTCTTCTTTTGCCGAAATGGTGAAGTTTATCTGGTTAATCTCAGCCATTTCTTTAAAAGGTACTCCAATCTCGTATACAAACTGGGAAATATTTCCGGGTGAGGCTTTTAACTTCATCGCCCCTGATTCTGTTTTTCTGAAATCGATCAGTTGGTTGATCAAACTCAGTAGCCTTTGTGCATTGTTGTTTATTATTGTGATCTTATGGCTGACTTCTTCAGAAAGAGCGTATTTCTCGTTTTTTGTTAGTAGTTCTTGGATCGGTGCCAAGATAAGCGTTAGTGGAGTCCTGAATTCGTGGGATATATTGGTAAAAAAACGAAGTTTCATTTCGCTGATCTGTCTTTCCTGTTCTCCATTTATACGTTCAAGTTCCAGTTTTTGCGAAAGTTGCTCTTGCTTAACTGCATTGCGGCGGATCGTAGATACCACAACAAGAGCCACCGCTATATATAGCAAAAGTGCCCACCATGTTTTCCACGGAGGGGACAAGATCTTGATTCTGATTTTTCGACCCACTTCGTTCCATTTACTGTTATTGTTAGAACCTCTAAGGTGAAGCGTGTAAGTGCCTGGTTTTAGATTACTGAACGGAACCAAATGGCGGCTGCCCAAGTATTGCCACTTCTTGTCCCGTCCGTCGAGCTTATAGGCGTATTGGTTGCGGCTAGGAGCAGAAAAGTCGAGGGCGGAAAATTCTATTGAGAATTCATTCTTGGTATAGTTCAGCACAAGCTCTTCTGTTTCATTTATAGATCGGTCCAATATGATATTTCCTTCATACTCTTTGCCAACTTCAACGGTTTCGCCATGAACATTCAGGCTTGTTATAACAATTTCTGGAATATTAGGATCTTCAGATATTTCTGAGGGGAAGAAGCTGACCAATCCGCCCATGCCTCCAAAGAAAAGTTCCCCATTAGGGCTTTTAAAGCAAGATGCACTTTCAAAACCAGAACAGGCTATTCCGTCTGTTTTATCAAAATTCCTGAAAACCTTTGTATTAATATTAAATTGGGAGAGGCCAAAGTTTGTACTGATCCAGATTTTATTTTCCTTATCCTCCAAAATACCTTGGATATAATCATCTGGTAGGCCATCCTTTATGGTGTAAGTCTCTAATTTGAATTTTTTCTCCTGTTGTTCTACAAGCCTATGCATGCCACATGGAGTGGCTATCCAGAAATTACCGGAATGGTCTTCCATAAAGTCTAAGATAATATCGCATGTGAGTTTTTTATTACCGATGGTTAGGTTTTCTACCGTAAAACAGCTTTTATCTTTATGCCTGTACAGGAATAACCCAACATGTGTAGCTACCCAGATTCTCCCTTTTTGATCTTTCCAAAGCTTTGTAACATATTCGTTTAGCAGCACTTTTTTTCGGCCTGAAACAGCATTTCGCATCGTAACTTTCCGTAACTTCTCTTTTTTTCTGTTGTACCAAAAAAAGCCTCTTTCCTGAGTTCCCATTAAGAAACCATTTCTATGTTCTAAGATACATGTGACCTTCATAACAGGAAGATCTAGCATATCAAGCTCATAGCGTCCGTTCTTCTTATCTGGTACAACTTTGGCAAGGCCTGTATTGAATCCAATATAAATGTCTCCTTCCTTGGTTTCGTAAAGGCTTTTTACAACCATGCTACCGTACTTATATACAGAATCTTCGGCGCCTGTTACATAGGTAGTCTTGCCTTTTTCCTTCACATACAAACCGTGTCCTTTTGTGCCAATCCATAGCCTTCCCTTTCTGTCTTTCAATACTTTATTGATGTGTGGATGAGAAAGCCCTGGGATTTCTATTAAATGAAATGGTTGTCTGTTTTGGATAAGTACTACGCCGCCTTCTTCTAGCCCAGCCCAAATATCGCCTCTTTTATCCTTGAATAGATCCAATATTATTGCATTATTGATGGAAGTATTTTCACCTTCGTTGCGCAGGGGTATCTTACGGAATGTCTTTTTCTTTTTGTTGAATTGGTAAAGGCCATCGCTCCACGTTCCTACAAGCACATGTTCGTTACTTGCCGAGAAACAAAAGCTATGTAAGGGGACATTTTCTGTATTGCTGATAATATCCTGAGAATTAAACACAATCTTACGTTGTGAACAGTCAAATTTCATCAGGCCAATTTTCCAACCTCCTAGCCAAAAGCAGTTTTCTACTGGGTCAGGCTCTAGGTCGTTGAATTTACCAAATAAACCTGTTTCGTCTAGGTTGATTATTTTTCCTTCTTCGTTCAAGTAGGAGAGAAGGCCAGAACTGAACCACAATACTCCTTGCTTATCTTCAAGAATCTGAGTTACCCTTCTTGTTCCCAGAAAGTGTTTGATTTTTTGTGTCTTAGGGTTAAATCTAAAAACTCCATTCAACCGTGTTCCAAACCATAAATTTCCTTTAAGATCTTCATGGATCGATATAACTCTTTTGTCTGATAGCCCCAAAGAGTCTGGTAAACGGGTGATTTTTTCACTTTCAATATTGTAGTAACAAACACCGTCAGCTTTTGCACCTATCCAGATGTTATTGTTGCGATCTATATATGTTACCTCAATAGAAGGGTTTGTTATGCTGTTGTCTTTATTTTCAAGAGGTTTGAAGTGTTTGAAAGTATAACCGTCATATCTGTTTAGGCCGCCTCGGGTTCCAAACCACATGAAACCATGTTTGTCCTCAATAATGGAAGTAACTGCATTTTGAGATAAGCCTTCTTGAGTGGTAAGGAATTTTACGGAATAATTTTTCAGTTGTTGGGCAACTAGGAAAGTGTTGGCAAAAATAATTAGGGCAAAAAATACAACTATCCGGCTCATCCAAAAAATATAAAGTTATAAGCTGTTACATTAAAACACTTTTCCATCTTCACTTAATGTTTTGAACTGCTCTCTGTTCTAAAGGTAAATCTTTTGTGTGAAATAAATACTCCAATTTCTAAGTGTATCTATTCCAAACAAACAGCGAGGACCGAAACAATGCAGTCAGTTGCATAAGTGTCAGAAAACCATCATATAGTCAGTTCTGAAGACAGTGTCGATTGAGACACGAAATTAATATTAGGCATTTTAACACCAAAAGAAAAGCCTTACAAGTTATGAGAGTTTTTTGCTTTTTGATTTAATGAAAATCCAGATTTGAATAGGGCTGATTTTAATAACCCATTCTGTATTGTATTTGTATTGTTTTGTGATTCAGTATTTTGTTGTGAACGAGAGCATGAAAGAGGTATTGAACTGACGAGAATTTTCCTATTAATTTGAACATCATAGTCCCTTTCGTGAAGTATTCTGACTTCAAAATTCATACAGGAATTTTCATTTTTCGAAACCCAAAAAATAAATCAACGAATCGTTTTTGATAAGAAAAATCGTAGGATCAGTCAAGAAGCAATCGTGGGGTGATTTGTTGCATATTTTTTTCTGATAGCTCTAATTGTTTTTGTGTTTCTCATCTCACTAAGACAATCGCTTAGTAAAGGTTACAAACGAATTGAAATGCAGGTAATAATTCGATGTGCCAAAATTGCTTATGTTCTTTTAGAGTAAAATCTTGATTAACAGTATTCTTGAAATATATAGCAAGCGACATAGAAAAGCACTTAAAGAACAAATTCAAGATTTAGGCAGGGCTAAATATTTAAACATCCGTGGCACGATATTGTAAGAGGTAATATAAAGCTGTATTATGTTTAATTGTAGATTCCATGACAAGAAATCGACTCAAATTCTAATTTATTGATGTTATACCCTATAAATAATGGGTGCCATAGCAATTAATTATATGTTATTCAAAGATGACTATGCTAATTGTTCAGGAATTATGAAAATTAGCATGTCCTTTTTCTGATCTGGCTTTTTTATTGATGCCGATTATCTATCCTAATAGAAGTGAGTTCAGGTATTGATATGAAAAGAGTGAAATATATTACGATTGGTATGTAGTATATATTTATCACAGCCACAAAAGCATTGAAGGATTGTTGGTAAGTGATTTTATTTTAGGGTGTTAAGAGGTTGTGTTTTGAGGTGGAGATTCAAAACATATTGAAGAACAGGAAACTATAGGAAACAAATCATAAATAATTACATAAACTAATGCAAAGCGATACAACTTAAAAAACATGAAAAAAAGTTTTAAAAACTTTAAATGCTATTAGTCTTATTATCTTTTATTTACGGAAGACTACCGTATTTTTTTTACGAAGCGCAGTTTCAAAATGCGAAATAATATTTAGTTTTACGTTTAATTCCGAAACACAAATAAAAAGAATGAAACACCTGATCTTTGTTTTGTTGTATTTATTCCTTCTGCCTTGCACTTTTGCAGCAGAAGATGCTAAAAGACCTAAACCAAACATTGTTATCATTAATATAGACGATTTGGGTTGGATGGATCTTAGTTACATGGGTAGCAAGTTCTACGAAACACCCAATATAGATAACCTCTCAAAAGAAGGAGTCGTTTTTACAAATGGCTATGCCGGTGCCGCAAATTGCGCTCCAAGCCGAGCTTGCTTGTTATCAGGGAAGTGGACAACCCGGCACGGCATCTATACTGTAGGTTCATCAGCCAGAGGTAAGAAAAAACGCAGAAAACTAATTCCCACAAAAAATACAGATATACTCAGCCATGACCATGTAACATTTACTCAAGTGTTACAAAGAAATGGTTATAAAACATGTCATGCTGGAAAATGGCATTTAAATCACGATCCGCATGAATTTGGTATTGATGTTAATATAGGAGGTAGTCACGCTGGGCATCCTAAAAGCTATTACCCTCCATATAAAAATGTCAAGCTTGATGCTCCTAATGGCGAGTATCTTACCGATCGTGTGATGACAAAAGCCATTGAGTTTGTTGAGGCGACAAAAGAACCTTTTCTATTATATTATTCTCCTTATGCGGTACATACTCCTATTCAAGCCGTAGATAGCTTAAAATACAAATACAAGAACAAAGCAAGCTGGAAAGGGCAGAGCAATGTAGGTTATGCAACAATGGTTGATAACATGGACAGAAATATAGGGCTCTTGATTAAAGCGTTAAAAGATAAGGGGATTTACGAGAATACGTTTATCGTATTTACATCAGATAATGGAGGCTCTTTCCGTGCTACAATGCAGAAACCATTGCGTGCAGGAAAAGGAAGTTATTTCGAAGGTGGAATCCGTGTACCTTTCTTCTTCATATGGAAAGGTAAGATAAGAGCAGGTAGTGATTCGGATTTGCCAATTAGCAATCTGGATATCTACCCAACAATACTAGAGGTGGCAGGAATTAAAGATAAGAAGCTGAATCTCGATGGAGAATCTTTATTGCCAATGTTGAAAGGAAAGAAGAAAATGAAAGAAAGACCTCTTTTTTGGCATTTTCCTATTTATCTGCAATCAACAAAAAAAGGAAGTAAGGAAACTCATGACCCTCATTTCCGTACACGGCCAGGTTCTGTGGTAAGATATGGAGATTGGAAGTTACATCATTATTTTGAGAATGACACATATGAGCTTTACAACTTGAAAGAGGATATCGGGGAAAGGAGTAACGTTGTTGAGCAGAACCCCAAAAAGTTCAAAGAACTAAAAGTAATATTAGAGAAATGGAGAAAGGAAGTTAATGCTCCTATACCTACAAAGCATAACCCAGCTTATGTTCCTTTACAGGAACGCTAGAGGTATAGTTTTGCAGCAAAAACAGGATGTTAATTGCCTTTACAATAAACTGACTGTATATTAAGTGTATAGTTGTCAGTTCAGGGATGGTAAATGCGGGAACAGACAATTCTAATCAAGCAATCGTTAGTAGTTTAACAATATAATATTAAAGCATAATAGCTGCTCCTAGATGCAAGGTGCGGCTATCGTGCCTATGTATATGAATTATACTAAAATACATTCTATGGCATAACTTTTAAGAAAAAACACTATTTATTATTGAATTTATCAGAACCCTTAATTTTTAATGTATGACAAAACAACCCTTTACAACAGAACTGAATTTATACTTGACAGTCGCAATGCCGTCTTGTTCAGTTCTAGTTATTGGTAAAAACCCTAAAAACAATTTTTATGGAATTTAAGATATTTAAAAACAAACAGTTATGGCGGTTGCTGCTGATTGTTGTCTTTCAGGGACTATTCTTATCTACTTCAGTTGCACAGGAGAAAACTGTTACGGGAGTTGTGTCTGATGAACTTGGTGCAACTTTACCAGGAGTACAGATTGTTGTAAAAGGAACAACAATTGGAACAATAACAGATCTTGATGGGAAATACACTATTGAAATACCTCAAGGGCAATCTGCATTGATGTTCTCGTTTATGGGAATGGCGACGCAAACGATTGATGCAGTAGGAAAAACAGCACTTGATGTTGTGATGAGAAAAGACGTCAATAACCTTGACGAAATTGTTGTGATTGGCTATGGAGCACAGAAAAGTGTAAGTGTAACTGGTTCTGTGAATACGATTAGGACAGATGAATTGACATCATCTGGATCTTCATCTGTTGCTACAGCTCTTACAGGAAAGCTACCTGGTACTGTAGTCGTTCAGAACAGTGGTGAAGCTGGAGCTGGAGCTTCGGATATAAGAATCAGGGGAGGTGATTATGCACCTTTAATTCTTGTAGATGGTATTGAACGCGGATTTGAAGATTTAGATCCCGATGAAATTGAAAGTATTTCGATATTAAAAGATGCATCGGCAACTGCAGTATATGGTTTAAGAGGTGGTGACGGTGTTATTATCGTTAAGACTAAGCGGGGAAAAGATGGGCCTGCCAAGATAACATTGAAGACGGAATTTGGTTTAAGTACACATGGTAAGCTTCCAGAGTATTTAGATTCGTATAATTATGCCAAACTGTATAATCAAGGACGAATCAACGATGGGCAATCGGTGAAGTATACAGATGATGATTTAGCGTTATTTGAAAGCGGAGCAGATCCAGTTCTTCATCCAAGTCACAATTGGCATGATGACTTGACGAATGATTTTGGTTATCGTCAGCGCTATTCGATTAATATATCAGGAGGACATCAGAAGATGCGTTACTTCGCATCTGCAGGGTATTATAATGAGCGTGATGTGTTTAAAGATTTCGATGTAGGTTACGATGATCGTTCTTACTACAAGAGGTACAACTTACGTACGAACTTAGATATTGATTTATCTACTTCTTCTGTGCTTAGTGTTAACCTTAGTGGGCAGTTTTCTAACCGGCATAAGCCAAATGTGGATTTCAAAGATCTTAATCAGCAGATGTTCTTAACTGCTCCAGATGCATCAACTTTAGTCGATGGTAAAATTAGGGTAAGAGATGGCATGGATCAAGTTACGCCTTTAGAAATGCTGTATGATCGTGGTTATCAGGATAATCATACTAATAAAATGCAGTTTTCAACTACATTTAAACAAAACCTCGAATTTATTACGAAAGGTTTGAGCTTTGATGCCACAGTATCTTACGATCATACTTATACAAATAACTTTAAGGCAACAAAAAATCTTGTTACTTACATAGATAGAACCTTTAAGGATGTGGATGGTCTTATTGGAGATAAAGGGACAGCGTATCCTGCGAGTGTTGATGCGGAAACAGGAGCACTTTTGAATCCTATAACAGGAGAGATTATTGAAAACCCTGAAGATGTTCTGTTACGCGATGGTTCAGAATCACGACTACAGACAGGTAGGTCTACAGGAACTAAAAACAAAGTAGTTAACTTAAGAACAAAGCTTAACTATTCAAGAGAATTTGGTGACCATACTGTTGGTGCAGTTGCAGTTTTCACGACAAATGAAATAGATTTTCTGAACAAAGATGGAAACAAAAACAATCCTCTTTATGCAGCAAGAAAGTATGTAGAAGGTGCAGCTCGTCTTTCATACAATTATGCAGACAAGTACTTTGTTGAGTTTAATGGTGGTATTAACGGATCAGAGAATTTTGCTCCAGATAAGCGTTATGGTTTCTTCCCTGCTATCTCCGGCGGTTGGGTTCCTAGTAATGAAGATTTTTTTCCAAAAAATGATATATTAACTTTTCTTAAGTTAAGAGGTTCATATGGAACCACTGGGAACGACAAAGATGCTAAAGAAAGATTTTTGTACTATGATGCTTATAATATTTCTTATTCAGGAGGCTATCGTTTTGGGCTTACATCACCAACAGGACAAGGATCTGCAAATGAGTCAAAAATAGGAAATCCAGATGTTACTTGGAGTCGTCTTCATAAGCAAAATTACGCCATTGAAACAAAATGGTTTGAAGGAAAGTTGGTGCTACAAGGAGAGTATTTCTACACAAAGCAAGACCAGAAATTACAAAAGCGTAATAATATTGCAGGTATTATTAATGCTGATATTCCAGCTGTGAATATTGGAGAACAGGAAATGGAAGGCTTTGAAATAGAAGGAAGTTATACGCATAAGTTTGGAGCTCTTAAATTAAGAGTCCACGGTAACTATAGTTACGCGGATAAGAGAGTTGTATATAAAGATGAGATTCAACAGCAATATGATTGGCAAGTTGAAACAGGTCAGCACCCTAAAGTAATTACAGGGTATGTATCTGACGGTTTTTATACTAGTGAAGAAATCGATTTTCTGAAAGAAAATGAATGGCAGGGAACCCCAGATATACCATATTCTCAGACTGCCGGAGATAAATTACAGGCTGGAGATTTAAAGTATGTGGATTTGAATAAAGATGGGGTCGTAGATGATAAAGATAAGAAAGTATTTACCAACCTAACAATTCCACGTGTATCCTATAGTTTTGGATTGTCAGGAGCTTATAAGGGATTCGAATTTTCGTGTTTTTTTCAAGGGGTAGGAGATGTTACTTATGCAATGAGCCGTCAGTTTAAGGTGCCTTTTGTGGGTGGATTCGGTAATGCTCCTGCTTATGTTCTTGATCATTGGACAGAAGAAAGGGCTGCTAGAGGAGACAAAATTACGTTCCCACGTATTAGTGCAAAGGGAGAAACTTCTTCTCATAACGCTCAATCATCAGATTTTTGGTTTAGGGATGCATCATTCTTGCGCTTGAAAAATGTGGAAGTAGCTTATAAATTGAAGAATAGCTACCTGGAGAATTTAGGGATTTCTTCTGTCCGTATCTATGCTAACGGAAATAACTTATATACTTGGACAGATTTAGACCTTATTGATCCAGAAGCTAAGGCTGCGGATAAAGCGCCTATTCCACCAAATAAGGTTTATACAATGGGAGTAAATGTTTCGTTCTAATTTCCCTTTGAAAAGGGAAATAGTATATCGACATTTCACTTATTGTTTTCTGTAAATTTTCTATGGATAACAGAGGGCAATGGCTAGGTGTGATGTTAGAATATGTGAACATTTGTTTTACATCTAAATGAAAATAAAAACAATGAAACACAAATATATATCAACAAAGATACTAGGTTTTGCAGCACTTTTCTTGGTCTTGTTTAGTGCTTGTGAAGATTTTTATGATGAACCAATTGAGGAAAGTATCAATAAAGAATTAGTGTTCCAAAATGCTGTAAATGCAGAGAAAGTATTGAATCGGGCATATTTTCAAATTCCTTACAAATGGCCAATCTCGTGGGGGTCATCAACAAACCAGAATAAAGGAGCAATGCAGCAGGCAATAACTGCTTGTGTTACAGATGAAGGCGTTAATGCTGCTTTTCGGTATTCAGGAGCTGCTCTTTACTATAATGGTACTTTGGGGCCAGATAATGTGGGTGCCCAAGGGGATAGACATAAAATTGAGCATATTTTTGAAGCTCCTTATCACTATTTCCGTCAGGCCTATTTGTTTCTTGAAAATATTGATGCAGTGCCAGATGCTTCAGATGAGTTCAAACTTCGTAAGAAAGCTGAGGCTAAGTTGCTTATAGCTATTGGATATTTCGAACTTATTAAACGATACGGGAGTGTACCTTGGGTAGATCATGTTTTTGGACCAACAGAAGTTGCTGATGAAACTCGTCCTCCTTTAGAGGAGCTTATTCACAATGTAGATACATTAATTGTTGAAGCTATAGAAGGTTTGCCAGAAAAAGGTGACTATAACGATGCAAATCAGGGTAGAGTTACTAAATCCGCTGCTCATTTCTTACGCTCTAGGTTGTGGTTATGGGCGGCAAGTCCGTTGTTCAATGCTGACGAACCTTATCTGCCATTTGCGCAGAAAGAATTGATTTGTTTAGGAGAATCAAAGGATAGATGGACGAAAGTTGTAGAAGTAACAGAGAAAGCTATTGAGCAATGCGAAAAGTACCACAGTTTAGTAAAAACTGGAGATCCCAAGGCAGACTATACTCTTGCGACAAGGGATTTAATTGGAAATACTGAAGTTGTACTTTTTTCTCGTTGGACTGGGACTCTAAACGGAAAACCTGGGAATAATAATCATACTCTCTATGGTCATTACCTTCCTCCAGGCTGTGCTGGCGAGAGTTCGGGTAGGCTTGGTTTTTTAGGAATTACTCAGAATTTTGTTGAAATGTATGAAACTGTAGATGGATCAACAATCGACTTAACATCGGATAATCCGTGGAAAAGCTTAGAACCTAGATTTCATGCTTCAGTAATTCATGACAATGCTGATTTTGGAGGAACGGCAATTGACACTGATCGGAAAGAGACGGTTGGAAAAGGCGATGATGCGAAGACAAGAGGAAATCCCAAAATAGTTCATGTTACAACTGGATATTATTTGCGAAAATTTTTGCATGAAGAACATATGAAAGATCAGAACCTTAGGTTCGATCCCGCATATTTTTATATGAGGCTACCAGAGCTATACTTGAACTATGCAGAAGCATTGAACGAAGCGCCTGACCGGAAAGAGGGGCTGGCAAAACAATACGTTGATAAGATTAGGGAAAGAGCAGGAGTAGCAGCTATTCCTGCAGGTTTAGGTTATAAGGATTTACAGCAAGTAATTCAAAAGGAGAGAGCAATAGAGTTAGCTTTTGAAGATCAGCGTATGTTCGATACTAAACGATGGAAAATTGCGGCGAAAACACTAGGTGCTACAAAGTATGGTGTTAGAACGAATTGGGATGGTACTGGTTATGTGAAAGTGGAGTGTGACGCTGCTGTTCAAAGAACATGGTACGATAAGTACTATTTGATGCCATTTCCACAATACGAAGTTCAGAAAGGTATGGGCTTAGTGCAAAATCCAGGTTATTAATTTCAAATAGCAAATCATGATAACATTAAAATATTTCAAATTATATACGATACTGTTGTTATTCATGTTTTCAGGAACATTACTTCATGCTCAAGATCCTACAGAGCCGATAACTGTGGAGGATGAGACATATGGTTTTGTTGAAAACGACAGTATTTCTGTAAATCCATATTTGGGAAAGATTCCTGCTGCATATGGAACAATTCGAAAAGAAAGATCGGCTGCGGCAATTGATGTTTTGAGAGCTGAGGAAATTGGAAATACAAGTTTTACTAACACGCATCACACTTTGTTGGGGCGTTTGGCAGGTCTTACTACTACACATAATGGTGGCGAGCCAGGAACAAATGACCTTAGTTTCTTTGTTAGGGGAAAGAGTACGTTTGGAGCGAATGCCCCTCTGGTTTTGGTAGATGGTTTTGAAAGTGATTTTGCTCACTTGAATAGTTATGAAATTGGGAGCATAACTGTACTTAAAGATGCCGTTGCCACAGCTATGTACGGTATCCGTGCTGCTAATGGTGTAATATTAGTTACAACAAAACGCGGAAAGATTGGCAAAACAACGCTTACAGTAAACGCAGATGTGGGTATGTTAATGCCGGTTTCTATGCCAGAGTTTGTTAATGCATACGATTATTCAAGAATTATTAACGAGGCATATCAAAATGATGGTTTACAGCCAATCTATTCAGATACAGAACTGGAAGGTTTCCGTGCAGCTAATGATAAATATACGTATCCAGATGTAGATTGGCAAGATGAAATGATTAAAAAGTCTTCGCTTTACACTAATGCTAGTCTGGAATTTAGAGGAGGATCGAAGAGAGTTAAATACTATGCTTTGCTTGGCTATATGTATGCAGATGGCTTCTTGAAACATACGGACGCTAATGAAAAGTACAGTACGGCAACGAACTTTGGACGAGTGAATTTTAGAACTAATGCCGACATTATTCTAAATAGAACGACTGATCTTCAGTTGGGTATTGGTGGTAGAATTGAAGATAGAAACGATCCGGAAATGTGGACTGGAATTATGTTCGATAATATTTTTTCTGCACCTGCCAATCGCTATGTAATGTACAACGAGGATGGGTCATATGGTGGATCTAATCAATACCAAAGAAACCCTGTCGCAGAGATGGCTGCACGTGGATATAATGAACAACATGCTCGTACTGTTAATTTCAATTTGAGATTAAACCACAAGATGGATTACTTGTTGGATGGTTTGTCTGCTAGTTTAGAAGGGTCTTTTATGAATTCATTTTGGGCTGAACAGTCCTTTAGTGCAGATTATGCAGTATATGAAAGAACAGGAGTAGATACTGAAGGTTCTCCCGTTTATACTATGTATGGTCGCGAGGAGGAGATTTCGGCAGGAAATAGATCATCGAACCAGAATCGTACTGAGACATTTAGAGCATACTTGAATTACGATAAAACTTTTGGCGATCACTCTGTTACGGCAGTAGTTCTTTATGATCAGCAAGAACTGGTAGATCGAAATGACCATGAGGCTTACCGCTTCCAAGGTGTTTCTGGACGTGTTAATTATGGTTTTCAGAAGAAGTACTATCTTGATTTGGTAGCTGCATATAATGGTACAAACTCTTATAATCCGGATAAACAGTTCGGTTTCTTCCCTGCGGCAGGTTTAGCTTGGGTTGCTTCAAATGAGGATTTTATGTCTGGTTTAGATTGGATGAACCACTTGAAGGTAAGAACTAGTTATGGTATTACTGGTAATTATCGCCTTAACGGATATCGTAGGTTTATGCATTTATCAAATTATTCATCTGGAAGTTCATATCGTTTTGGAAAAACAGCAAATGAAAATTACAGCGAATTAAGCGTAACTGATATTGCTAATCCAGATGCAGAGTGGGAAAAAGGGTATCAGTTTAACACTGGTTTTGACTTGTTGGTTTTTGATAAAGTAAATGTTTCTTTTGATTACTTCCTTGAGAAAAGAACTGATATTTTACAGTCTGTTGGTAATAATGTCACTAGTATGGGAGGAATTGACTTGCCTCGAGTAAACTTTGGAGAGGTTGAGAACTCTGGTTTTGAGGTTACTGTTGGGTATCATCACAAAGGGCAGGACGGGTTGTCTTGGTTTGCTAATGTCAACGTTGGATTTGCGAAAAATGAAATTACTAAGCGTTATGAGATTGCAGGAGAGCCAGAGTCTCAAATTGGACACTCTATTGATGCAATTTTTGGTTTGACAACAGATGGTTTCTATGCTGATAATACAGATGTCGCTAACAGTCCAAGAAATACGTTTGAAAGAGTTCAGGCAGGGGATGTTAAGTATGTGAATAAAGATGGGAATGATGTTATTGATGATTTTGACTATTCTGATATAGGAAACAGTTTCCCAGAAATGCACTTTGGATTAAATTTAGGCGTGGAATACAAGGGGATTTATTTTTCTGCATTACTTGATGGAAATGCATTGGTTGACGCTAGCTATAAATACAATTTGGTTTATAGACCACTAAGGGGCGGGGATGATAATATATCTCAGTATGCTGCAGATAATTACTGGACTCCTGAGCGTGGAAATTCAGCGAAACTACCCCGCATGACAGTTTCTGGAAATAATAATAACTACAGAACAAGCGATCTTTACCTTGAAGATGGTGACTTTATTCGCTTGAGAACTGCAGAAGTTGGATATAAATTTCCAAAAAACTTAATTGGATGGGCTAAAGTTTCGAATGCTAAACTATATGTTAGAGGACACAATTTGTTGGTTATAGATAACATAGATGCAGATATTGATCCAGAGGTATCGAGTGGTCATCCGCTTCTTAAATCATTTAACGTTGGTCTGAATGTTCAATTCTAATGAGGAAATAATGAAACAAATTCGATATATTTTAACAAAAGTGGCTCTAGCAGCCATAGTAATTCTTCCCGTTTCTTGCGAATATTTAGATTACGAGGAAGATAAGATGTGGACAGAAGAACTTGTATGGTCTGAATATAGCTATGTTAGACAGAGTTTAATTGCTGTTTATAGGCAACTGCCTACTGGGTTGGATAATTTGGATGATGCTTTTTTAGCTTCAACTACAGATGATGCAGAACATGCAGATTTAAGCCATAGTGTAGATTATTTTAATAGAGGAACGGTAACTTCTTTTAATCATCCTAATGGAGCTTGGGATCGCAATTATGAAGGTATCCGTCTTGCAAATACCTTTATTGCGAAAACTGATACTGTAACATTTCACAATGATAGAAACCGAGAAGAAATTGAAAGCTATCGTGAAGATCTTAAACTGTGGAGAGGAGAGGCTCTTTTTCTGAAAGCTTTTTTCTATTTCGAATTAATGAAACGTTACGGTGCTGTACCTGTTGTGGAAAGTTGGGAAGACCCTTATACACCAGCAAATTCAGAACGTAAGGAAGTCGCTTGGATCGCTGATTATATTGCGGAACTTTGTGATCAGGCAAGTGCTGTTTTACCAGATAGAGTAACTGGAGATACTGAACTCGGAAGACCTAGTAAAGGTGCCGCAGCTGCTTTGAAGTGTCGTACCTTCTTATATGCTGCAAGTCCGTTGCATAATCCTGACGGTACAAATGATGTTTATTATAAAAAGTGTATTCAGGCAGCGAGTGAGGTTTTTGAATTGGGGTATGAGCTAGTTACTAAGGATCAATATGTAGATTTGTTTACACCAGGTACGGATGTTCAACTTAGCAATAAAGAAGTAATTTTTGACAGACGATCCGGAAATTCTAATAATATTGAGAAGCGAAATTATCCAGTTGGATTTGAGCAAGGAAGAGGGTTAACTAACCCAACTCAAGATTTAGTCGATGCTTTTGGCATGTCTGATGGATCATCTTTTGATTGGAATAACGAAGGCCATGCAAAAGAGCCATATATGAACCGAGATCCTCGTTTATATGCGACAGTACTTCTTAATGGAGATACGGTGCGTTATGGAGATCCAGACAAAGCTCGTGATGTGCAGGTGTATAGTAATGGAGGACTTGATCGTCCTAACCAAGGAAATATTCTTGGTACAAGAACGGGATATTATTTGAAAAAGTTTGTCAATACTAATCTTGATTTAACACTTGATAACAAGCAAAAGCATTATTGGTTTTATTTCAGATATTCAGAGATTCTTTTGAATTATGCAGAGGCTGTAAATGCTGTTTACGATTACAATCAAACATTAGGGAATTCAATATCTGGACTTCAGGCATTAAATGAGGTGCGTGAGAGAGTAGGGCTAGATCCTTTAGTTGACGGAATGAGTAAAGAAGAATTCTTTGAGAAAGTCGTAAACGAAAGAAGGGTAGAACTTGCTTTTGAGAATCACCGTCATTGGGATTTAAGGCGTTGGAAAATGATCGATGCACTAAATAAGCCTATTCATGGTGTTGATATTGAAAGGGAAGTGAAAATAGAAGATGTAGATGGTGAAGAAAAGGAAGTAGTTACGTTCAAATACCAACAAAAGGAAGTTGAACCTCGTTATTTTCAGGATTATATGTGCTTATACCCGATCCCGAGATCGGAAGTTGCTGGAGGTATTAGAATTCCTCAAAACCCTGGTTGGTAAGCAGGGTACTCATTTTTAGAGGAGGGAGACCTCCTCGCCTTGATTATATAAACTTTGCGAATAACTCCAGAAATTACTTACTTTTTGGGTAAGAGTAGTTTTATAAACCCAGACAAGTATATTACATTTTGCATGGGGAGGTTTTCGCATAAATTTTTTATTGTCATGAAAACACTATTGAAAACTAGATTTATTTTTTTGGCTCTTCTGATAGTGCCACTAATTAATATATCCTGTGAGGATGAAGATCATGATCAGGCATTAAAGGTAGATGCAAACTTTGGTTTTACAACAGCAGCAACTAATTCGTTAAGCGTTGAGTTTGTAAATCAATCCGAAGGGGCAGATGCTTTTTTGTGGGATATGGGAGATGGTTCGGAGACTTCTTCGGAGCTAAATCCTGTTCATTTGTATTCGGAACCTGGGGAATATGTAGTTACTCTCATTGCATCGAAGGGCGAGGTAAGGGATACATTAAAAAAAACAATTCCTGTTGAGCTTAAAAAAATTGTTGAATCAGGGTTTGAGCATAATCCAAAGGATGATAACGATGAAGACGACGGAAAGACAATATTCTTTACTAATTTGACGAAAGGTGCTGTGGATTATACATGGGATTTGGGAGATGGTGTTGGAACATCAAAAGATCCAGATCCAGTATATACGTATGCCGAATATGGAATGGTGACAGTTAAGTTGATAGCTACCGATGGTGAGTTTACAGACGAAGTTGAGAAATCATTTATGGTTAAGCCGAATATGAAGGCTGAATTTGAGTACTCGGTTGAAGAAACGAAAGTAACTTTTAAGAACAAATCTAAGAAAGCAGAGAGCTATAGATGGGACTTTGGAGATGGTAATACATCAGACGAAGAAAACCCAGAGCATACTTACGGTGATTTTGGATTGTATGAAGTAACGTTGACTGTTAAGAATGAATACGAAGAGATAGTTTATGTGAAAGACGTGGCAATTGCTGATCCTTCTTATGTTAACGTAGCTCTAGATAAAAAAGTTAAGTTTAGTACGGAATACAACAGTAAATCTACTGGCGAAAAAGCTGTTGATGGAGATAAAACAAAGAAGAGCTCTCGTTGGATGACGAAGAGAAAGGATGCTAGTCCTCAGTGGTTGGAGATTGATTTTGGTGCTGAAACTATAATTGGAGGTTTGAATATTTTCTCTGATAAATATTATCCAGTTGATTTTGTTCTGCAATATAGGGATGGAACAAAGTGGATAGACGCTACTACTGTTACTGGTAACAACAGTAATGATTTTCTTACGGTGTTTAAGCCTCAGACAACGACTAAAGTAAGGCTTTATATAACAGGTTTTTCTAAAGCAAATGATGCATGGCTAAAAATCTATGAAGTAGAAGTATTAGGTAAAGTTGTTGAATAAACATTATAATCAGATGATTTTAAAAGCCAAGTTGCAAAACTGCAACTTGGCTTTTTTGATTTATAGCCTGAGCTATTGTAGCCCAAAAGTGTGTTGATTAGAAATTTCATTATTACGGGGATGTTCTCTAGCTTAATCTACCTGACCGTTTTTGAAGATTGATTTCAGGAGGTAAAAAGAAAAATTGAATTTTGCGGTTCCTGCACCCAAAAAACAACTTTTCAGTATGGAGCAATGTCCACAAACCCCTGTGTTAATATAATTTGTTTAAATCGCATTTTTTGTGACTGCGAAAGATCAGTTACACCTTTGAACTTGGTAGGCAAACAGTAAATATTGTGCCTTTTTCAATAGAACTTTTAACCTCGATAGTCCCCCCGTTTTTCTTCACAAAATCCTTAATTACCTTAGTTCCCAGTCCAGTTCCTTTTTCGTTGTTGGTGCCATAGGTTGTGTGGTGCTGGTTATCGTTGAATACTTTTTGGATTATCTCTTCGGACATGCCAATGCCGTTGTCCTTGAAATGAATTTTTGTTCTGTCATTTTCTTCTGAGCTTGTAATTTTTATTTTCCCTTTGAGTGGAGTGAACTTTATCGCGTTGGAAAGTATGTTTCGAAAAACAGTATGCATGGAAGTTTCATCAGCTATGATCACTGTTTTCTTTGAGATATTTAGATCGATGTGTATTGCTTTTTTGTCTGCAATGGTTTTTAGCAGGGCAAGGACATCTTTTAGGAGGGAGTTAAGATTGATTGGCCGTATTTGTAGGGATGAGCTGTCTGATTTCACATTTGCCCATTCAAGCAGGTCGTTGAGAATTGAGATGGTTCTATCTGATGTTTCTTTGAGGCTTTTGATTGTTTCTTTAAAAAATGGATCCTGAGGAGAGACAGTGCCATCGGAGAGTAAGTTCAACATCATTGTAATCCCAGCGAGAGGCGAGCGGATGTCGTGTGCGATGATAGAGTATAACTTGTCTTGATTGAGGCTCATTTCGATGATTTTCTTGCGCGAATGAGCCAGTTCGAGATGATTGCTTACGCGGGTAATCAATTCATCGCGATTGAACGGTTTTACAATGTAATCTACGCCGCCTGCATTGAACCCTTCTACAAGATCTGCACTGGTATCTTTGGCGGTAAGGAAAACGATAGGCAGTTCTTTGTTTTTTTGATCAGCTTTAATTTTTCGGCACACCTCGTAGCCGTCCATTTCAGGCATCATGATATCAAGGAGTACAAGTGACGGATGAACCTCTTCTACCAGTTTAAGAGCTTCTTGCCCACTTTGTGCCAGACTTATGGCAAAGCTCTTTTCTCTAAGTATTTTTGCGGTTATTTGTAGGTTTTTGAGATTGTCGTCAACAATTAAAATGTGCTGGTCTTTGTTGTTCATAATGAGAACTTTGATGTTAAGCACGAGGTGCTGTCGGTTGTAGAAAGCATCGTGTTGACATTTAGCATAATGACAAGCCTGAAAGTGCCGTTTATATTGGCACTTATGTTTAAATCCGAATACCAATTATTGTGATATCGTCAGTTTGGTCTGCGTTGGATTGCCAGTCCGATAGCTTTTTCTCTACTGCTGTTTTTTGTGAGGCCAAAGGTTGGTTATGATTTTTTTCGAGCAATTGGATAACTCTTTTTGATCCAAATCTTTTTCGTAGCGGATTGTGTGAGTCCTGTAGCCCATCGCTGTAGAGATAGAACTGATCCCCTCTGTTTAGTTGAATTAAATGGTTGGAAAAAGGCTCTTCGCGCAGCCAGACAGAAACGGGCATGGAGTCGGATTTCATTGTAGAAAGTTTTGAGATGCCTGCTTTTAGAATATGGAGATTGATATTTGCTCCAGAGAATGAGGCTGTCATTTTTTCCCAATCGAAAAGTACGACTGCCATATCGAAACCGTCTACAACAGGGCTGTCGAAGCTGGTTTGTTTCAATGATGTTTTTACATTTAATCGTAGATGTTCCAGTATGGCCGATGGTTCTTTTTGTAGCAGGCCGATAGGCATCTGATTTAATAATGTCAGTCCCAAAACGCTTAAATAGGCACTCGGTATACCGTGGCCTGTGCAGTCTGCTAATACGAGGCAGGTACGCTGGTTTAAATGAGTAGACCAAAAGAAATCGCCACTTACTATGTCTTTGGGTTTGTGGATGAGAAAGCCGTCGCTGAATTTTTCAAAAAGCTCGTTTTCAGACTGTAGAATTACTGACTGAATACGTTCTGTATATCTTACACTGTCCATCATGCGTTGATTGGCAGAACTCAATTCTTTGGTCTGTTGCTCTATGATTTTGCGTGAGTTGAATCGTTCGATGTGATTTTTTACTCTAACAAGGAGTTCTTCGCGCCGGAAAGGTTTTGGGATATAATCGACCCCTCCAAGCTGGAAGGCTTTTACAATATCTTCAGTTTCTGTTTTGGCAGTAAGAAAGATAATGGGGATTTTTGCTGTTTCTGGTTCTTCCTTTAATCGTTTGCATACTTCGAAGCCATCGATGTCGGGCATCATTACATCTAGTAGGATTAAATCTACTGGATTAGCCTGAAGTGTCTCGATTGCACTTTCGCCATTCAGCGCAAGGGCAATCTGATATCCTTGTTTCCCGAGTAAGTGACTCACAACCCTGAGGTTGTCGGGGTTATCGTCAACTACTAATACTTTTGAATTATTTTGTTGCATTTTTTTTGATTTTGAGTCTGATGTCCAGAAAGCAACTTACTCTTGTTGCTCTGCCAGTTTAATCATTGAACTGTGAATTTCGGAGAAGAATGCAAGATTCTCTTTGAGTGATTCTAGATCTATGATTTCCATGTCGTTTTGCAGTGTTTGAGCATAGTCATGTATAAACGAAAGGGCATATTTATGGCCAAAAGAATCTATGTCTTTTATGAAGTTTTCGATTTTATACAATACAAAGGAATCCTTGATTTCTTCCCAGTTAGGACGTATTTCGTTTTCTAGAGATGATAATAATGATGGCAGTTCCGATTTTGCTTTAGGAGAAAGCTCAATTTTAAACTTTTCCCGTGGCTCTTCTTCTGTTTCTGGATTTGGGGTGATGAACTCGTGAGGGATATATTTCATCAGCATATCGACAAATTCAGACATGTTTGCCGGCTTGAACAGTACATCGTCGAAAAAACCAGATTCTTTTATTTTTTTTGTACTGAAAACAGAGGCTGTGTAAGCAATTACAGGTATATGGGAAGTTTTCTTGTTGTTTTTTATTTTTTCTGATACAGTGAAACCGTCGGATCCAGGCATCCGCAGATCGAGAAAAATCAGATCTGGAGTTACATATTTTAAAGTTTCTAGTGCAAGATCTCCGCTATCTGCTGTAATGAATGAAAAATTAGCGTTACTGAGTATTTTTTCAACTGCTTCTATGTTGGAAGAAACATCGTCAACAATCATGAGCGTAGACTTCTGAAACGCAACTTCTTCAAGCTTTCTTCCAGATGTGGGGGCTTTATGAATTTTCCCTTTTTGAAATTTTCTATTGGGAAAGAAAACTGTAAAGGTAGAGCCTTTTCCTTCTTGACTCTTAAGCTTGATGCTTCCTCCCATTTTTTCTGTTAGGCGTTTCGAAATGGACAAACCTAGGCCGGCACCTCCGTATTTTCGGTTGAGTTGTCCTCCTGCCTGTTTGAAAGCCTCGAAGACATTTTTTTGTTGGTCTTGCGGTATACCAATCCCTGTATCTGATATTTCAATTGTTAGGTTGCCAGTATTATCATTAAGATGTTCGAAGTTTAATTGAACTTTAACATACCCAATGTGTGTGAATTTAATGGCGTTTCCAACAATATTGAACAAAACTTGTTTGATTCTGATCTCGTCGAGATGGACAATGGAAGGGAAGTCAGGTGTTTTGTCAATTGTTAGGTTGATGTTTTTCTTTTTTGCTTTTTCCGAGAATAGATGGCCAATTTCGTTTATAACATGTACCAGATCAACTGGCTGAGGGGATAGTTCTAACTTGCCAGCTTCGATTTTGGATAGGTCTAAAATATCATTCAACAAAGACATCAATAAATTTCCACTGCTTAGAATCGATTTCAACATTCGTTTGTGCTGATCTTCTTCAATTTTATGGTATAATGCTTCACTGAACCCAAGGATTGCGTTCATCGGCGTTCTGATCTCGTGACTCATATTGGCCAGAAATTCGCTTTTTGCTGTATTTGCCTTGTTTGCCTTATCGCGTTCGTCTTTTAGTTTTTTTTCGAACAGCACCCTTTCGGAAATGTCGATGTGTGTGCCAACAGCCCTTAGTGCTTTACCTTGCTTGTCGCGTTGTGTTACTTTACCAGTATCCAGAACCCAGAGCCAATCGCCTTTTTTAGTTTTTACACGGTGTTCGGTTTTATAAATTTCAGTTTTGTCTTCCAAGTGTAGCCCTAGTGTTTCCATAACCATGGGCCGGTCGTCTGGGTGGACGAGTTTTTCCCAAGTGGAAACATGATTGGCAATTTCGGACGGATGGAAGCCAAGCATGGTACACCATCTGGTATTGAAGTAAACGTCTCCTGTTTCGATGTTCCAATCCCATAGACCAGCTTCGCTACCGAGTAGTGCTAACTCCATTCTTTCGGCGTAGTTAATTAGTTTTTCCTCGTTTTCCCGTAGGGCTGCTTTGTCTTTTATGTGTTGGGAAATGTTCCTTATGGTGCCAACGCCAAGCGGCGAATTGCTTTGTGTAGTCAGGCGGCCATTGATTTCGACATCCACCAGATGGCCTTTTTTATGAATCAGCTTTGTGGTAAAGCTTTTGAATTCTTTTTTCGAGAATAGTTGTTGGAGTTTTCTAAAATATATTGAAGCTTCTTGCTCTGGTAGAAAGTGATTGAAAGCTTTTCCTATGGCTTCGTAAGCTTCAAAGCCCAGAAAGTTCTTTATGCTGTCGCTTACGAACAGTATCTGTCCCGCATTATTGATAGTGAAAATGATATCGACGGTAGACTGGGTGATTAAGCGGTATTTTTCTTCGCTTATCGATCTGGCAAGTTGCGCTTCTTTTCGTTTTGTAATATCACTTAGGGCGGTTACTTTAATTGGTGAGCCATTAATTATGGTCATCTTTTCTTTAATCTCGCAAGGAAAGAAGCTTCCGTTTTTGCGTAAGGCTATAGTTTCGAAAGAAGTTTCAGTTTCGGCCTTCATTCTTGTAAGCACATCTATCCTGTGATCTGGGTAGATAAGCTCTTCTAGCGGTTTCTCAAGAATTTCGTTGAGGGTGTACCCGAACATTTCTTCTGCTGTTTTATTTTGGTTGATACAGCGCCCGTCTTTCGAGAAGAAGATGGATTCGAATGTGCTATCGGACAGAGCCTGAAATCTTTTTTCGCTTCGTTTGAGGGCTTCTGTATTTATGCAGCTTTCACAAGCATGTGCCAGTTTCTGATTGATTTCTTCTAAGGCAAAAATAATTTCCTGATCTAAGTGCTTGTGGTTTTTCACCAAAACAATAAAACCAAAAGTGCCTAATTTCATGATGTGATAATAGCGGCCTGTTCCAGACTGTCCTTTAACGGGCATGGTTCCGATGATCTTATCTAGATCTTTGCGGGGCATGGGAAGAGAGAAGCATTCATGAATTTCTTCTATACATTTTTCGATAACAAAGGTGAAAGGCATCTTAAACACTACTGTCGATCTGAAATGTGGAGGTGCTTCTATCGTGTGGTAGACAATGGCTGCGGTACAGTTCAACTTTCGAAGATAATTTAGAATAGCATGTTGTAGCATTGGCTTTAGATCCATACTTTTTCCTATCGACATTGCTAATTCTAGAAATACCTGAATGTGTTCGGCCGATTTAACCATTTTATCGTTTTTTTAGAAACAACCAACCACTGAAGTTTTATTGTAGAATTCTAGATAATCACCTCCGCTATTGGCTATTTCGCCCAACGAGAGTATACCGAAGAGGGGAACTTTTCGGTTTTGTGAGAAAACGGCTGTTATTTCACTGTTGAATTCAGACTCAAGAAAAAGTACCCTGGAGATGCAATCTACAAAGAAGAAGCTTTCGACGGTTTCGCTAGGTTTATTCTGCCTTGCTTGTAGAGTTGCCTCGGAAGCGGCGCCTACTAGTGTGTCTTTGTTGCCTGTCAATATGTTGACAAACGCACCTGTTTCTACTTCACCCACGCAAACAAGGCTTTTGGTTGGGCTGACAGTTAAGGGATCCCGAACAATTCTTTCTGCATCTACTTTGCTGATACCAAATGGGTAAGCCTTTGCAATGTCGAAAAAGTTGTCTTCTGTTATCGATTTTCCAGAATGTTCATCAACTGTTTTTTTGTAGATGTCGAATGCTGGCAGATAGTCAAGTTTTTTTATTTCTGTACCTTCTGCTTCTGTTACTTTGTAGGGGCCTGCTATGGAATGCCAACCGTGTTTTACTCCAATCCCCGATTCTTTTTCAATGCCAACCAGAACAGTGGCGTCTTCTAATACTCCTTTGTTCGTGAAAATACAAGGCATTTGCTGTAGACTTAGAGAGCCCGCGCCTCCTCCAATATAATTGAATTCCAGTCCAAAGATTGCAAACAAGCTTTCAATGAGTGAATTTATTTTTCTTGAAAGTCCGTCTACATATACGAACATTGTTTTTGTCTTAGCGAATTTTGGAACATTTTGGAGCAAAATATCTTCAAAATTAGAATTGCTGGAACTAATGTTTTCCAGAACAACCAGTTCGGTATTAGAAGTGACCGAAACAATAATATAGCCTTTCTCGAACTTCTCTTCGAAATAGATAAGACCAGGGAAGATACCTCCAAATATGGGCTTGCTTACTTCTTTGAGTATGGGAGTAAGGGTTTCTGCATCAGTTGTATTTGCAGAAAGCAGCATAATGGACTTTACGTTGTTGTTATTGGAGCGGGTAGCCAGTTCGTCGGCTAATTGCTCAACGGATAGGGTAGGATAGAATGAGATATCCATATATTGTGGTTTTGCAAAGAAAGTTACGATATTATTCCTCTCTTATCAACCTGTTACAGCTAATTTATTATAGAATATTTATTTTTTTAGGATAATATTATTCATATAAGCACTCAATCAAAATTAGAGTAGATTAATTCCTGATGTAAGTCGCAGGTTGCCAGCAGAAAGTTAATCTAAAATGAATAAGTACCCAGATGAAATTAAATATTTTTATAGTCTAAGTAGTTGGTTACTTGAAGGAAAGAAACCTGAATAAATAGGTCTGTGTCTTTAGAACTTTAAAGCTAATTTTATAATTAAATATAGGTTGGATATTTACCTTAAATATCTTCTCCTTTTTTTAGGTTGTGGAGGTTCTTTGTCGGTGTTTCTGAGTTTGTATGTAAAGCTGAGCATGTAATACTTGTTCATACGTGGTGAGAAATTTTCTTGAATGTAGGTGTCTGTTACAGAACGTTGTAGGCTGTTCTCTTCATTTAAGAGGTCGTAGACTGCAAAGCTGATTTCTCCTTTGTTGCTTTTAAATAATTTGGAACTTATACTCAGGTTCATGTACCACCTACTGCTGGCCTTGATTCTACTGCTTTTACCAGTGTAGCTATGTAGGACAGAACTTCTGAAAATTAATTTCCGATAGAAGTTCCAATAGAGGTTCACATCGCTACTTTGTGAATAATAGTTGGATTGGGAAACGGTGATGCCCCCCTCGTTTATTGAATATCTACAGTCTGTATTTACTGTGAAATCTACTTTTTCGCTGATGTTGGAGGTTAACTTTATACCCTGGTCAAAGTTCAATTGTGTAGTTCTGTTTTCATAGCCATTGATGATTCCTGGTGTTTCTGAGAAAGTTGCCCCCGACGATATTTCAAGGTTGGATTTTAATGAATTTATTGGAAAACCTAAAGTAAGGTGCCCATTAAGCGAATACTTACCGTCTAAGTTGACCGGACGGGAAAACTGGCCGCCCGTAGGAAGGAAATATTTGCCAAGTATCGTTGTGTCCTCGTGGGCAATCTGTGTTTCATTGGCAATGATATTTTGTAAGAACGATGCACTGAGGTCAACCATGATCATTGAGCCTTTTTCACTGTTCGAAGACGAATAGAACAGCGATATACGGTGGCGGTTTGTAGGCTCTAGGTTCGAGTTTCCTGCTCGGATGAACATTGGGTTGGAAAGGTCGACAAGCTCTTGTAGGTCGGATACAGAAGGTAGGCGGGTATAGCAATGATAGCGTAGCATAAGGGACATGCCTTTTTGTTTTCTGGATAGAGAAACATAGGGCTCGTAGGTTACATAGTCTTTCTGAAACTTTTCGTCTTCGGGAAATTCTTCATTGTTGATCAGCTGTCGGTGCGAAATATCGACCCCAGTATAAGCTCTGTATTTCTTTTTCTTGAATGAAAGGTGAAATTCAGCCTGATTATTTTTGGTCTGGCTGGTGAACCGGTTCGAATTCGATGTGTCCATGTGGCTATAAGAATTGGTTTGTGGATCGAAATCGAAAGTCTTTCCATCGGAAGTATTCTTGGTTTGTTTGAAGTGGTACCCTACCGTATAATAGAGCATCTTGTCATAATTATCACTGAAAGATAATCCTGCTGAGTAGTTCTCTAATTTGGATTCTTTGTCGAATTTATTGTTTACTCCTATGGTTTTCTCATTGTTTTCATTTATGGTTTCTGAAAAGCGATTTTCCCCTTGGCTGTTGTTCGAAGTGTAATAAGATGAACGTAGGCCAATATAGCGCCCTTTTTTGCCAAGTTGGCGAGACAAATAAAACGAGCTGTTGAAGTTCAGTTTGGTTTTATCTAAAACTTTGGAACTGGTTGTTGAGTTAACGGGGGCGTTCATTTTTGTTGATAACAGGTGAGAGTTTTGTCCACCCTCGGACTCGTTTAATGTAAGGGAATTGTAAAATGAGAACCTATATTTGGATTTTGAGTTCGTCATCTGTTTCCATCTTAAGGTGATACGGTGATTTTTACTGTCGTTGGTTTTGTTGGTTTCATTTTTATTGATCAGGCCTGTTGATGGTTGAGCGATAAACTCGCGTGTGCTTTCTTGTTTAGTTCTGGAATCCGATCTATTGAAGTTGTAGCTGGCCGATATGTTCGCTTTTTCGATGAGGTTGAAGTTTGTGGCAAACTCGTCGCGTTGTATTTCGTTTCCATTGATTGTCATGGCTCCTTGGTCGCTGCTGATTCGCAAGGGAGCATTGATGTTGTTGCTTTTGGCAGTTACAGAAAGTTTGTGAGACTTTTTGAAGTGGTTGAATTTACCTTCAGCGACGTATTTCCCGTTTCTTCCGATTCCTGCACCTATATCACCGAACATTAGCCCTTTACCTTTGCTTTTTGTGACAATATTAAGCGTTTTTGCAGGGTCTTTTTCTTGCATTCCTGTAAGCTTAGCTTCGTCGCTTTTGTACTTGTATACTTTTATTTTGGAGACAACATCTTGAGGAATGGTTTCTAATGCTTTGTTTACGTCGTCATCGAAGAACTTTTTACCGTCTACTAAAACTTCTTTAACTTCTTCACCATTTACCATTAATTTTCCGTCTATAATCCTTACACCATGCATTTTCGATACAAGTTGTTTGGTTGTTGCATCTGGGTTTACTTTATAGCCAAGAGGATTATATTCGGTTGTATCTCCTTTTTGTAGCACAGGTGGGGTTTTTCTTACGACTTTAACTTCGTCCAACATTATTTTGTCTTGCGACAATTTGATAGTAGGTAGCACGACTTTTTGTCC
The DNA here is from genome assembly GCA_965230435.1 of Bacteroidales bacterium. Taxonomy (GTDB): domain Bacteria; phylum Bacteroidota; class Bacteroidia; order Bacteroidales; family JBDKHP01; genus JBDKHP01. The sequence continues at coordinate 2,144,630 of CBDDLB010000006.1, read as the reverse complement.
AGAGATTTTAATTGTTTTCGAGAAGCTGGAGTATCCGATGAATGACGCACGAAGAGTGTATGTTCCAGGTTTAACCGCAATGGAAAATTTACCTTCTGCATTGCTAATTGTTCCGGTTCGTTTGGTGGTGTCGTTTTGTTGTGTGAGGTATATTGTTGCTCCAGGGATGGGGCTCGCATTTTTTGCATCTTGTAGCTGTCCTGATATATGAGTTGCTGTTTGTGCTGATGTTGTTATGTGGAATATTGTAAGGAAAAAAATGATCAGGTAACGGTTCATATTTTTATTGATGTTTGTAATAAAGATCGTGAATCTGTTTATTGCAGATGTTTTAATTATAAAATTAATGATATGGTAGTTCTATCGTGATATTTGTTTTAGATCAACAGTTTTAGCTTTACATGTACCATCCTTAGTCCAAATTATTTAGTTTTTAAATTGTTGGTTTATAGCATAAAATGAGCCAATAAGCCTTGGTTGATCATGACAGTCACAGGCTTCAAATGTGTTGTTTAAATTATTGCGATAGTAACTTGAATTTTTTTGCACAATTAATCGCGTGCGAAAGTCGAAAAAAATAATTGAATAACTGAGGGGAAAACATATGAAACCAGCTATTTTATGTTGTTTTTATAATTTTTTAGGTTTTTCTGAAATTCAGACTTGATCATTTTTTATTCGTAACTGTGTTGATGAGTAAAGTTTGAAAAACAATTTCGATCAGAGGCAGACAAGGCGTTACAATACCTTGAGTGCTTCAGTATGCTGAGGTTTGTACGGTTGTAGCGCAATGAAAATCGATGTTATTGTTCACCTTTACTAAACTGTGGTTCTTGGTTATTTAGGCTTCTGGGATGTTATTTTCTAAACGTTTTTTTTCTCTGTTGAATATCTAGAGACTTCAATTTTTTTTCTGATAGCTATCTATTTTTCAAATAAACAGATAGTTAAGGTTTGTATTTGACATTTATGGATACCAAATTTGAAAAAACTTAGTATCCATGATAGCCCTATTTAGCCCTGTAACTTGAAAACATGTTTCATGACTTTTTTCTTAATCTGGTTAACTTGCAGTCTAAATTTTTGGGAACTATCAGAGTAGACTTTGTTGATTGGAACGTGTTCTTTGCTCGGAAGTTAGCACAGTTCTAGTTTCTCAATGTTGCGAGAGACCAAATGATGAAGGTTGTATTTTATATGCACCTGTTGATGATGAAATGACTTCGATAAATAAATATTCAACAATGAGAAAGTTACAATTCCTTTTTTTGGCAATGTTTGTTTTTGCTTTTGGAGCTATTGCTCAAACAGAGAAGCCAAACATTATTATAATTTATGTGGACGACCTTGGCTATGGAGATCTTAGCTGTTATGGAGCTAAAGCGGTGAAAACACCGAACATCGACAAGTTGGCGCAAGGAGGAGTGCGGTTTACAGATGGGCATTGTTCTGCGGCTACTTGTACACCATCGCGCTTTTCGTTGCTCACAGGTATGTATGCGTTCCGTAAGAAAGCTGCAATTCTTCCTGGCGATGCAGGTATGCTTATTAGACCAGAAATGCCAACATTGCCAGGAATGTTGAAGCAGCATGGTTATTCAACAGCTGTTATTGGAAAGTGGCACTTGGGTTTAGGTGATGGTAATGTAGATTGGAATGGTAAAATTGCTCCAGGCCCATTGGAGATCGGGTTTGATTACAGCTACCTGATTCCAGCTACAGGCGACCGAGTACCATGTGTACTTGTGGAAAACCACCACGTTGTAGGTTTGGACAAGGACGACCCGATACAGGTAAGCTACAAAAAGAAAATAGGAAACGACCCAACAGGGGAAACTCATTATCATTTGTTGCGTCAGGGTGCTGACCGCGAACATGCAAAAACCATTGTAAACGGTATTAGCCGTATGGGTTACATGGTTGGGGGTAACTCTGCCCGTTGGCGCGATGAGATTGTCCCTCATCAGATGCTACAAAAGGCTCGTGCTTTTATGGACAAGAACAGGGAGAAGCCATTCTTTATGTATTTTGCTTTTCATGATATTCATGTGCCGCGCTTGCCAGATCACCGTTTCGAAGGTGCAACAGATATGGGAGTCCGTGGTGATGTAATTGTACAGATGGACTGGATAACTGGTCAATTGGTGAAGCACCTAGAAAAATTAGGAATCGATAAAAATACGCTTATCGTTTTCTCTAGTGATAATGGCCCGGTGTTGGACGATGGTTATGCAGATCAATCTGCCGAACGTATTGGAAAGCATAAACCAGCAGGGCCATACAGGGGCGGAAAATACAGCGCTTACGAAGCAGGAACACGCGTGCCTACGATTACGTATTGGCCAGCGCGTATTAAGCCAAGCAAAAGCAATGCTATGGTGAACCATATCGACCTGTATGCCTCTTTAGCAACTTTGGTTGGGCATAAGTTAAAAGGCGACGAAGCTGTTGATAGTAAAAATACGTTGAAGGCTTTCCTTGGTGAATCTGGCGAAGGTAGAGAGGTGATGCTAGAAGAGGCTTTTACAATGTCGTTGCGCAAAGGAAACTGGAAGTATATTCAGCCTGCAAAATCTACCTGGAATAAAGGTTGGATCGATTATAGAAAAAACATAGAGTCTGGACTTATGTTGGAGCCTCAGTTGTTCGACCTTTCTTCTGATAAAAAAGAGAAGAAAAACCTTGCTGCCAAGAACAAGAAGAAGGTGAAGGAAATGCAAAAAGAACTGGATGCTATTCTGAATAGTAAATCTACAAGATAAGTAGTTGGCAATAATTATGTAAAGTGTGAAAAATAACTTCGGTTTTCGTTGCACTGCGGTCGTCCAAATTCTCACGTACTCTGGTACGCTCCAGTATTGAAAGCCTAGTGTGCCTTAACCGAAACTATTTTTTACACTTTACTGAACAGGTTTGTTCTGTTGCTAAGTTGCCGATAGGATGAACAAAGTGAATTACAATAAATAAGTTCACGACTTTAGGAGATTCTTCCTATTGAGTATTGTTTTAGTAAATTTAGAAGCGGATAGTTTTAATGGCTATCCGCTTTTCTTTTTGTATTAGAATTCCTCCCCCTACCGTAACAACTCCACTTTTACCGTGGCTTTTTCATCTATACACTTATTCAGTTTAGCATATGAGGAATATGCACTGGAGGTGATTGAACATAAATTTTACAGATAAATTCGAGCTTTATGGTATTATGATTTGAGCCAGTATGTTGATAAATACAAATTGGCAACAGTGAATTTGGATGGTTATATGTTTGTATGTTTTTGTTTTTGATTTTTGTTCTTTGCCTATTTGTTCTTTTGGGAGTGTTATGGTTGTTGTGTAACGAATTTTTGGACTGTATCAATTTTGATGAGAATAAAAATTAGAGGGTCAAAGTGTGTCATTTCTTAAAAAAAGAGTGTTTATTATTGATTTGTTTTATCTGTTGTTTAGTAGATATTTAGCAGGAGCATTTTAAAAAAATGATACCTTTCGGGGTCTTTGAGCACAACCTATTTTTTTATTTTGATACGACCATGAAAAGCTTTGTTTATACTTTCAAATCGGGATTGGCCAAGCCCACTTTTTACCCTAAAACATCTTGTATAATAACTGCGATCTCATGATGCAAACATGTAAATTTTATACATCTTATATATGTGAAGAGTAATGGAATTTCATGTGAGCGACATGTGGCAATTGAAAAAAATTACAACCATATGAAAACACGTATTTATCCGGTTTTGATTTTGCTTGCTTTTCTTGGTTTCTACTCGTGTGAATTCGATGAAGAAATCAAGCCTCAAAAATCAGAAACTGAAGAAGCGTATAAAAAAGGAAACGGCTCTTGGAATTCAGCCGATAGAGGAGTTATGCTCCACGCACACACATGGCCTTTCTCTGGAATTGAAAAAGCTATTCCAGATATTGCTGCCGCTGGTTTTACTTCTATTCAGGTTTCTCCTGTAAACAAAACTAAGGGGTCTACTCCTTGGTGGATTCTTTATCAGCCTTGTGATTTACAGATTGGTAATATGGTATTAGGAACAGAGGCTGAGTTCAGAAGCATGTGTTCTACAGCAGAAAGCCATGGTATTAAAATTATTGTAGACGCGGTTCTGAATCATGTTGGTGATAATGGCTCTTCTGGCAACTGGGCCAACGAACTAGATCCTGCACTGAAGAGACGTGAGTATTTTCACAACAACGGTCAGATCTCCAATTGGCAGGATAGATGGCAGATCACACAACAAGATCTGTTAGGTTTGCCAGACTGGAATACCCAAAGCCGTACAGTACAGGATTTGCACATTCAGTTCCTTAATAAATGTATCGATGCTGGCGCCGACGGTTTCCGTTTCGATGCAGCAAAACACATGGAAACCAGCGGTGGAGAAGATGGCAATTGGAGAGGAAACTACTGGGAGCACGTATTGGGGAACCTGAAAAACAGAGAAAATCTTTATCTGTTCGGAGAGGTTCTTCCAGACGTAAGCGACAATACTCATCAATATCTAAAATATTACGACATTACTGCACATGCTTATGGACGTACAATCCGTGCAGCGGTAAGAAACTATGATGTAACGGGCATTAATACAATTCATCATCACGATCAAACTCTAGATCCGCACGATGCATTGGTATACATGGAAAACCACGATGATTTTGAACATGATGACGATGGCTCGAAAAGTTTATCGTACTGGCAAAGAAAAATGGGGTTTGCAATGATCACTGCCCGTTTTGCCGTAACTCCACGCTTACTGGATAGACCTGGGTTCGAAGACCTTTGGAAAGATCCGGACGTAGCTGCGGTCAATCATTTTCACAATGCAATGAAAGGAGAGAACGAATATATGCGTTATCCTAGAAAAGAAACCCTTGTTGTAGATCGTGGTTCTAAAGGAACGGCGATTATCAACTTAGGTGGTGGTTTCGATCTGAATACTCCAACAAATTTACAAGGTGGGACGTATAGCGGTGCTGCTGGTACGTTCAATGTCTCTGGCGGACGTTTGACAGGTTTTATTCCGCAGGGGGCTATAATTGTTCTTTATGGTGGCGCTAGCTACGGCAACAACGGCGGAGGTGGTTCCGGCGGTGGCGGCGGTGGCGGCGGTGGCAGCCACGCCAAAACTGTTGTTTACTCTAAGTACGATGTAGGTTGGGGCAATTCAATGTACATTCGTGGCGATACACATCCATTGAATTGGAACAGTGGTATTAAAATGGTAAATGTAAGCTCCGATACCTGGATGTGGGAAACAACTGATATTCCACAAGGTCAGAAATTCGAATGTAAGGTTCTTATTAACGACAATCATTGGGCTACGAATAGTAATTGGTGGGTCTACGGGGGAGAATCAATCGATATTTTCCCAAATTTTTAAGAGAGAATAGTTTCAGAAATGTAGAGACGCGGCCTTAAACCGCGTCTCTTTTGTTATAAAAGTATTGGGCTAATATTCAGTATGGAGATAAACATTAAAAAGTGTCGCCCATCTGGCACTGCTCGTTATGAAATTATCGATTACAAATAAACGTGCAATTGGCAAGTAAATACTCCACGCATGTCATCAACTTTACCTTCTTCGTAAATTGGCCAAGTAGAATATTGTAAGTGGATTTTAGCATTATGCCCAGCCATATAATAATTTACTCCCGCATCGAATTGTAAGGAACTTTCCTCTAAAGCCTCAAAATCTTTATACTGCACAGCCGCTATTGGTTGTAATCTTCCTGCGAAAGGTTGCCAAGAATCAGGGAGGATATAGCCTAAGCTTGTATGTACAATAGTGCCAGTTCCAACGTTATAATAGGAATTGCCAGCCCCTTGTCCTGGTATTTTTGTAGGAAATGGGTTCATAACCCCATAAGTTCGGATGTGGTTCGGGCCAAAGTCATAGAAATAGCCAACAGAATATAGTGTTAGTACGGATCCATTGTTAAAAGGATGATCTAGGAATAGATCAACTGCAAATAGCTTTTTGTCATGTTTTACTGTGTCCAAACTGGCAGCATTTATACTGGCCATAGATTCTGGATGAATATCGAAGCCTGCTCCAATATTTAAAATCTTCTTTTTGCCAAGGTAACCAAGGCTGGCATATCCGCTTTTGAATTTTTCTTCGTCCAAAAATGAATAAAAGGCATAGCCTTCGAAAGAAAGGTTGTCGTTTGGGAAATAATTACTTTTATCTATGTCTATCTTCTTTCTTTCATCGCGCAAGAAAGGTTTGTCTATCGTAAAACGGTAATTGAACTTCGACAAGTTTCCTTTTGCAAAAATCCCGATCTGGCGTCCTGCCTGATCCGTTCTTCCAAGGTTTGGGAAGTTGAAGCCAGGATGGTCTACCATCATGTTACTGACATAGCTTACACTGCTTAGGCGCGCCAGTCCGGCCCAACCATGAAGGCCTGCTCCTAAATACATTTTTTCGCCCCAAAGCTGAAAAGCCGACCACATATCGTGAGCATAAAACTGAGGTTGCGTTTTAGAAGAAAAGCGTTGACTATTCATACCGAACTGCGAGTACACAACTAGTTTGTCGTTCAAGAAGCTACCATACATCGAAAAACGTGTACGGCGAAGACCAATGTCGTAGGCTTCTGTTGCAGGTTTGCCATCTACTCCAAGTGTACCAGGGTTTACACCCATGTAACGCGCCCAGACCTGTGTTCCTATGTGGAATGCAACAGAGTATCCGTCTGTAGGTTTGTATTTAATACCTTTTTTTAATACATCGCTTAGTTGTTGTGAAAAAGTAGTAGTTGTTAATAGCAAAAAAAGAGAAACAAAAGCAAACCGTTTAATAAAAGGGTATTGTGCAAATAACCCTTTTTGTGTTGTCACTGTTTTCATAAACAGTTTTATGTATTTAAACATCTTCTAGGTGGTTTTAATTGAAATATGGACACGAAGAATACCGTCCGAAGAGGTATCTCCAGATACATAAGTAAAACTGCAAAGGCTCAAAAGAGAATTTCTTTGTAATACTTCAACGCAATAGCAACCTTTCTAGGGTCTGAACCCCTAGAAAGGTTGACCAATGATTTTTATGGGAGTTTAAAGGCGTATTGTTCGTTCTGTAGTTGCAATAAAGTGCAATAGTGACAAATAATAAACCTGATAAAAACCTCCCTTATCCCCGATTATGTAATCCGTTGAGTAGTGTAGTCTGATCCAGTACAGGCATATATTCATTGTATTCAATGCCCAACTTAAGAATAAATTCAGTAAGCAATATTTTTACAGAGCTAACCAAAGCCTCAGGTTTCCAGGGTTTTTCAATATATTTTTCGATCTTGGCATTGTTGATGGCCATAATTGTATCTTGGTGAGTAGCCTGTCCCGTTAGCAACATTTTTTTTGTGTTGGCAAAACGTTCGTCTTTATTTATTTGGGTTAGGAACTCTACACCGCTAACACCGGGCATGATGTGGTCGGAGATGATAACAGCTACTAGGTCTCCGTTTGAATCGATTTCGTCGATAAGTTCCATTGCCTCATCTGCCGATTCGCACTCCTCAATATTGACATGCTTTTCGAAAATCGATAGGTCTTTGGATAAGGCACTTAGTACTTCGCGCTGATCGTCTACGTAGATTATATTAAGTTTGTCCATGGTTTTAATTTTTTGGTCGAGATATTCTTATTAGAGCAGACTTTCGTTTGTAGTTTTTGCTCTTGGAATTGATATTTTGAATGTTGTTTTTTCTGGACGGCTTCTTACGCTTATGCGTCCGTCGTAACTGTCAACCAGCCGTTGTACAATTGAAAGGCCAAGCCCTAGGCCGAACGAAAGTCCACCTTTCTTTGTGGAAAAATTGGGTTGAAAAATTTTTCCTAACATTTCTTCTGGAATATTGGGGCCATTATTGGTAATCGATACACGTACCTCGCGGTCGTTAGTTTGACTTTCAATTTTTAGTCTCGGGTTTTTCGTACCATGGTTGAGCATACTTTCGCAGGCATTTTTTATGATATTTACCCAGATCTGAACCAGTTCGCCGTTGTTGGCCACAATAGGCGGCATTGGGTTCTGTACGAAATTCACCTGAACTTGTAGCGTTAGGTTTTTCAGCAAGGTCATTGCCTCGCGGATGGTCATATTCAGGTCTATTTCTTGTCGTGCCTGATCCGAAACACTTAGCTGCTTGATGGACTTCAATACATGTACGGCGTGTTTCGAGCCTAGGAGCGTATCGTGAATGGCAACTCCCATTTCCCAGAACTCATAAAGTTCTTCTGCCTGTTCTTCAAAATTTTTAAGCAGAAGTACTTTATTAAGCTCATCGCCTCCCATACCGATTTTTGCAAACTTCTTAGCCAAGTAAGCAGGCATGTTGTATTCTTTTTCAAGAAAACGCTTATGTTCGCGCACTTTGTTACTCGAAAGGTATTGTCCCTTTTCTAGCCCCTGATTGAAGATAGTGTATAATTTATCGTCTTTCAGTTCCTTGAAATATTCGGAAATCCTCTGCGCAACCCATTCCGAGTTCCGGCTCATTACCCCAATGGCATTGTTCAGTTCATGAGCAAGTCCGGCGGCCATTTGTCCAAGTGTAGCCAATTTATCACTCTGATAGAGCTTTTTGAGCGCAATTTCATTCTTCAATGTCAGCTCTTTCGTGAGCAGTTGGCGGGTAGATAGTTCGTATACAATTAGTGGAACAAAATCCTCTGCATAGCTATTTTCAGTATCGTGCTTAAAATCGTTGTATTCAATGTAGGCCAGTTTGCTGTCTTTGTCAGCAATCACATCGGTATGTGCCAAGAAAGATCTAGAGAAGAAACTGTGTACTCCAGCCAGCATATTCTTTTCTGCATGAAAAATCTCATGGCGTTGTCCATCTTCGGTTTGTAGAAAAGCCGTTACGGCTCCTTCCATCACCATGAACAGGCGCTTGTTGGGCTGGCCTTGGTGCAATAGGTTTTCTCCTTCCTTAAGAAAGATCACTTTCTGTTTGTTGCAGAAATATTTTTCTTTTAACTTAAGTATTAACTCTTCGTTGGCGTACTGATATTTGTTTACCATCGTCTAAGTAGTCAGTCATGAAACAGGTCTGCGACCTTAAATAAAATTAACCAGACGTAAAATATAAACCATCACAAAAGTTAGGAGAAGTCCCACAATCCCAACAATTACACCCACGCGTGCCATATTAGAAGTGGATATTGCTCCTGTGCCGTGTGCCAGTGCATTCGGCGGAGTACTAATAGGTAACGACATACCTAAGGAAGCTGCGAAAGTGGCGCACAGTACAATTGAGGAAACTCCTCCAAGTCCTTCCAGGTTGGCTACCGATGTACCTAGAGCTGCAAGAATAGGCATCAGAAGGTTGGCGGTAGCAGTGTGTGACATAAAGTTAGCCATTAAAAGCGTAAGGAAAGCTGCTCCACCAATAATTACATATGGGGAAAAGGATTCGAAAGGAATGCTGCCAACCAAATGTTTGGCAAGTCCGCTTTTGTCCATTGCCAGACCTAGAGCAATACCGCCCGAAACAAGCCAGAGTACGTCCCAACTAATTTTCTTTAAATCTTCTTTCGTAATAATTCCTGTTGTAATGAAAACTGCAACAGGAATCATGGCAACAATATAAGAGTTCATTCCGTGAGCAAAATCGGTAAGCCACAATAAGATAGTAGCTCCAAATGTAGTATAAACAACAGTTGCTTTGCGATTTTTAAGGAATTTGCCTTTTATATCCAGATTAATACTTGGGGTTTGTGCAGGATACAAAGCTTTTAGAAGAAACCAGGCGAAAAGCAGCAGTATCAAAACGAACGGTACACCAAAGGTCATCCATTGGCCAAAATTTATGGCGTATTCCCCAGTTAGGTATTTCAGAGCGATGGCATTGGGAGGTGTACCGATAGGAGTACCAATTCCTCCAATATTTGCTGCCACAGGAATACTAAGTGCTAAGGCTATTTTTCCTTTATCTTCGTTTGCAAATAGCCCAAGAACAGGGGCAAGAATCGCCAACATCATTGCAGTTGTGGCAGTGTTGCTCATAAACATAGAAAAGGTTGCGGTAATTATCATCAGCCCCAGCATTACTGTGCTTGGTTTTGTGCCGAATGGTTTCAGCATAATTCTAGCCAGGTTCAGGTCCAAACGGTACTTTGTTGCAGCCATGGCCAAGAAGAAACCTCCCATAAAGAGCAAAATGATAGGAGAGGCGAAAGTTGCAAAAATCGATTTATAACTAACCAAGCCTTCCAAAGGTTGGTTGTCGGCAGTTTGTCGTAGGAAAATTAGTCCTTTGTCAGAAATCAGAACCAGCTCTAAAACGATTATCAGTACCGATGTGGCAAAAATTGGAATAGGTTCCAAAATCCAAAATAAAGTGGCCAGGGCAAAGATCGCGATCACACGTTGTTCGATCACAGTTAACCCATCCACAGGAAACCAAGATGTTGGTAGAGCCAAAATCAGTAGAGGGATCAGAATCGAAATTATTAATTTAAAGAGTTTCATAATAGCTTGTTTTTTGTTCAAGTAATGGCGCAAGTGTACGCTTCAAGCAAAAGCATAAATATGCCTTTCCTAACAAGAGTTAAGCATTCATTTATCCAAGAACTAAACAAAAGACATATGGTTTTGCTTGTGCAGTTCATCGATAACAAAATACGATGCAGCGAACGCTTCCTGTAAAAGTGTTTTGAAAAAAAGGAAAGTGATGTATTAGGGGCTCACCTACGGAAAACCAAATCCAAGGTCAACATTTTTTGTGTTTACTTCTTAGTGAGGGTTCTCCTGATCCTGTTCATATAATGATTAATCCCACCCTAAACAGCACACGGCGCGAATATAAAAAGAATTCGGAAGCAAAATCCTGTAAAAAATCAGGGTAGGAATGATCTTTAGGTCGATAGAAAAAAAGCCAAGTGTATGAAAAGTAGGTATGCTACTATAAACGGCTCTTTTAGTTTTGTCTCTATTCCGAATTGTAGAAAAACATTTTTCTGAGTGAATAGAACAGTGTGTTTTATGGCAGGTTGAATTTTGGGAAATTAAGAACCGCATAAAGGGAAGAAAAAGAGGGCTATTAGAGTCTTAGTTTTGTGTGTTATGCTTTTTATTAGTAGCAGATTAGTATGGCTTGGATGAGTTGTGATTACATGTATAAAACTATCTGTTTGTGGGCAATTGAGTATGAACCCAAAATAATAAAATGAACAACCTGTCCCAACTTACAGAAGTAACTAAACGTAAATAAAATGTCTGCATGATATTGTTTAGGGTACAGATTTATTTGTTTGGATTTGCTTTTGTTTGTAAACCAGTAATTTGACAGTAAAATCAATTCCGAGTAATAAAAACTGGCTACAGGCTTTTAGAAGCTAAAGGCAAAAAAACGCATTCTGTAAATTGTGACTGATAATGAGTTAACTACATTTGTTTGTTGCTCAATTATTATGCCTTTGAGTTTAACATATTATGCGTGAACGTTACGTTTACTAATTTAGTAGAGCGTAAATCACAGATTTCTGAGCATATCAGAGGAAAAGTCAACGTACAGGACTAATTTATGATGACATAAATTATTGAGTAGGCTGGTCCTGACCATAAGTAGGTGTACTAATATAAACGACATTTTTAGGTTTGTCACAACACTGAATATTAGTGCTATGCTTATCCTGATTAATAGCACCATGTGCTTATGTTTTGAAAGTATAATCTGTGTTGAGAAAAGTGCAAACGACCTTATAGTGTAAAATTCCTTATATGGCGCAATCATCAGGGGGCACTGTGATTTCGAACATAAACCGTAAAGGTTTTGAATTAATTCACCGTGCTGCGATAGAAAAGTTCTCTTGGAAAGAATTTAAGAGCATTAGTTTTGACAAGACAAAGCATAAGGTTGTCTGTAAAAGAGGGATGTTTCAAAAAGTTATTCTTCCAGATTATTTCGAAGGGTGGTATTGTTTCATCCGAAAAATACCTAACCAGTTCAAGGATTTTGATAGGCAATATGTCGATACCTTTTTTGCAGGCCTCAAGGCGTGTAAGATATGCGGTAACTACGCAGTTCATAACGAAACATGTTGTAACTGTGGAAACGAAGCATGGAATTCGTTACTGGCAGAGGAATACGATCATGAACATGAATACATAAAGCAGGAACAGCTCGACTTTTTTGCAACACTGGATGAGACTGAACCTTTCAAAGGGTTTTATAGACACAATGCCTGTTTCCGTTATAATCCGAACTGGTTGCCATTGGTTAATTACAAAGAATTGGTAGAATATTGCGAGGAGCATTATTGGGAGTGAATTTTATATGGGTATAAAAGAATAGGTCAGCGATCTCAAGTTGGTATGAATTTAACTTTGAAAATTATAACAACGGAAATTAATCTTACCTTTTATGAAAAAAATAGCAACTATTCCTGTAATCATCAGTTTACTTCTTTCTGCGCTGTTTTTTAGTTGCGAGAAAAACGATGAAGTTAAGCAAGATGAAAAAGTGGTAGACAATGGAGCGAAAAATACTGCTATCAAAAACTATGTAGAAGAATATCTTGGCAGCGTAGTAACAGACTTGGGCTGGACAGGAAATACTGCAGATTGTAATGCGGGTACTATATCTGCTGATGCTCAACAAAAAACTTTACAAAGAATAAACTACTATCGTAAGTTGGCAGGTTTGCCCGCAGATATTGTGTTCGATGAAGAATGGAATGCAAAATGTCAGCAAGCTGCTTTAATGATGTATGCAAATAATAGTTTGAGCCATAGTCCACCAACTAGTTGGAAGTGTTATACTTCCGAAGGCAAGGAAGCAGCGGGGAAATCAAATTTAGGTTTGGGGAGTTCTGCTTCCAGGGCAATTGATTCTTATGTGCGTGATAACGGAGGCTCTAACCAAGCTTGTGGCCACAGACGATGGATACTTTATTCCAAGGCTGCAAAGATGGGGCATGGTTCCACTTCGCGCAGCGATGCCCTTTGGACTATTGGAGGTACTACAGGCCGAACCAACTTGCCTGAATTTATAGCGTGGCCTCCCGCGTCTTTTGTACCTGCACCATTGGTTTATGCCCGCTGGTCGTGTTCTGTACCAAAAGCAGATTTTTCGAAGGCTACTGTTAGCATGATAGGTGCGGATGGTCAACCAATAGCACTATCGGTGGTTTCTAAAACCGATAATGGCTATGGGGATAATACCATAGTTTGGGAACCACAAGGGATTGATCTTAGTTTGGATGATCAGCAGATTAAAGTGGAGGTGAAAAATGTAGGCCTGAACGGAGCTGTGGAATCATATAGCTACACGGTCACAATTATTCAGGTTGACTGATGATTTTGCCCCGCCTTACAATAATTTCAGAACCTTCAGCTAATAATACAGACTGAGGTTCTACATTGTTCAAGGAAGCAAAAGGGGAACCATACAGCATGCCGAAATCAACATCAATGTAGTGATTGTTTATGGGGTAGACTTCCCATAATGGGTGTTCTACCTCATATTCTATAGTTTTCGATGGAGAGCGTTTTGCATAGCCCCAGTAGTGTTCTGTAATGAATTCTTCTTCGGAGGAATCTTTTATTTTTTCTGTTTTTGGTGTTGCCGTAGCTAAAATCCGATGCCAACGTTTTGCTTTCCATGCATATTCCACTTCAAAAGTGTCGGAGCTGTATTTCCAAAGGTGTTTCGTTGGATGTGTGGCATAATTCTCTTTATATAGAGTGTTTGCGACAAGAGTAATCGCTGCTTTAGGAACAATTTCTTTAATAAAAACAACGCCTCTTCTCCATTTTCCACTTTCGTCTTTTCTTCGGACATAGAATCGGAGGTTTATTTCTTCGAAATCGATATGAAATGGAATTCGAAAGCCCATAACTTCAGTTTCGATAAACATAAACCCTACTAGGCTAACATAGCATTTGCCTTCCCAAAGATCCAGTTCTGTATGGGCTGGTAAATAGCTTTTCAGGATGTCGGGATCGACAACATAATTGGCCATTAACAATTTTCTCCACTCGGCCTTAAGAAATACTTTCTCCATAACTTTGGTTGGTACATGATGGGGTATTGACTTGCTCGGAGCCTGACTTTAAAGTTAAGTAATCCTAAGGAAAAAAGGTGAAGAGGGGAGAGAATTCGAACGTCTTTATTACTGGGCGCAACGTACACATTTCCGACTCTGAGGCATAAGGATCAGGCGCCCGACGGGTATCGGCTGTTTGCAAGTGGTGCATAGGCCAAATTCAGGATCATTGATTTTTAGTTTCACCTCTTCGAGCTTCTGTAGTTTTCTTTGGCTTTTCGCAATGCGGCTTCTGTGATACTCTTGTTGTTGATGGCATCCATGCGCGAAACACGGCCTATGGCAGAGTCTGGCTCTACCGGTTGGCTCATGTTCTTGTAACTTTCTATGGATGTTTTTGTTTTTTCAATCTCGCGCTCTATCAGTAGACGGATTTCCTCTTTTTTCTTTTTATCCATTTCTTTGTGATTAATTCTCACAAACTGGCCAGAACAAATTCATCTGTTAGTTCTAGTATTGTTTCCTGACATATCCATTGTGTGTGAACGTTTTCCGAATTGGAATGTTGCTTTACCCACTCCACAACCGTTGTGTTCAGTTCTTTGTCCCTGCGACCTGTCCGTCTCAATGCCAATGATATTGCACGGCGCGAGCAGGCATCTGCAAGCATCGCTTTTTTCTGCAAAGTGGGCAGATAGGTTTTTAGTTTTTTTGTTGGGAGTTTTTCTTTTCTAAAAGCCAGATGACCTAGGGTTGTTGCTCCCACATTGAGGAATGTCATGTGTTCCGACTCTATCCACGGACTTATCTTTTCTGAAACCCAAGGAACATGTTGGGTCAGGTTCAAACTTATCTGTTCAACCAGTTCAGATGTACTACATTCCGATATCCACTTTTCCAAATCGATAGTATCCACTTTTTTTGCATCGGCAGTGAGTGTGGCTAATATCATGGTCTCGCGCCATTTTTTGCCCCATAGTGCTTTTGCCAGCTCTGTATCAGGAGCATGCCGTTTTGCCAATTGCCGCAAATGGACAATAGATACCCCAAAGTTTTTGTCGTATCTGATACCATTCCGTTCCATGTCCGCCGCTGTTACCCCATTTTCCAAAGCTCTGATCTGCTTGGTTATTTCATGAATTTTCTGCTTCATAAAGTCTTCGAATGTTTGTTCGTGATGCATTCTGCTTGATAATTTGTTTCTGCGTGCTTCAGTATACGGGCAGGTAAATAAATGACCGTTACTGCTTGTATGGCAAGGGGGACTAAGAAAGCAGGTAATGGTTCAAATTTCCATACTAGCGACAAAGTTGCAAAAACCAACGAAGACATCATAAGAAAATAGCTGGTGCTACGGCTGGTGTTTCGAAATGTCTTTGCATATGAGAATAGTTTCCAGATGTTAGCACTGGCTTCAACAGGAGATTTTTTTTTAACGCAAAAGCCTATGCTGGCAGATTTGGCCACAGGCTCGTCTTTTCCAATATAGGCAGTGGGGGCTTTGGCTTTAAGTTTTTCTATAATCTCAGTTTGAGCTATTGGGGATAAGCTGGGATATGTTTTGTCCAGATTAAAATTTTCGGCTACAGATTTGCATTTAACAAAAGACTCATCCGAAATCAGCACTGTATTTGTTGGTCGTTGATTGAAGACTTTTGTCAGTATTTTTTGATCGGCAATTATCGAATCCGCAAAACGTAATTTTGCATAAAGTGTTCTTCCTCTTGTTAGATAATAAGAATAGCTTTTGTCCTGAGTGAGTTTTTTTGCCACTTCGTAACTTCCAAGGATGTATTCCACCCCAAAATCGTCTGTAGCGAATACAGCATCGTTTTTCACTTCAATATGTTCGAATTCTATTTCGGCAACAGTTTCAAGCTTCTCTTCGATTGCGCTCGCTATTTTGGGATTTAAATGATTGAATAACTGAAAAAGAACATTTAACACCGTTTGTTCACGCATGGTAGATCGGTGGTTTACATCTTGGAGGATATCTTTGCCGTCCGTTAAAATGTTCTTCTTTGCAAATGCAATGGTTTTTATGGATTGCAGCTTTTCGAAAAATCCAAATTCAAAGCTATCCATAGGCTTTCCTTCAATAAAAGGTTGAGTATCGATAGTTGTTTGTTTTCGTTTCAATTTCTTTTCTGCAATTAGAAGAAGTACGATGGGAAGACTTATGTTTCCCACCAATAGGGTAGGGAGGTTAGTGGTGAAAAGTTGGACAGAAAAAGCTTTTTGGTCATATACTCCTACCAATACTGTAGATGAAAAAAGGAGTATGGAAAAAAGCAAAGACCAATAGGAAAACAGGGTGTGTTTTGAGAATGAAATCGCCTTGTTGGTAAGGAAGAAGTCTGCCAAATGGATGTGTGACAATGAGATTGCCCAAAAGAAAATGGAGAAAAGATAGAAACCTACTGGCAAATCGGATGAGGTAAGAAGGGATTGAGCAAAAACATATAAAAGCACAGCAGAAATCACACTATAAAATGCTGCTGATGTGAAGATCCTTTTTTTAAAGGAATGCCACCATGTCCATATAAAGCGTAAGATGGCGTACCCTCCAAATACAAGGGCGAAAAAAAAATCTTTTTTTTGTTGTCCTTCTTCTGTCCAGAGTAGGAAAAACAAAACATTAATTATCAAAAAGATAAAATTGAGAGCTAGTTTTCGCATCGGCGTTCTGAGTTTCGAAAAGCAAAAATATGTGATTTTTTCCTCATAAAAGATTTGGTAGGTATCAAAAAAAGATCTTCCTTTGCACCGCGTTTGAGAGAAACAACAACGCAAAAATGGTGGATGTAGCTCAGTTGGTTAGAGCACTGGATTGTGGTTCCAGGGGTCGTGGGTTCAAATCCCATCTTTCACCCAAATAGTTCGGGGCATAGCACAGTCCGGTTAGTGTACCTGGTTTGGGACCAGGGGGTCGCAGGTTCGAATCCTGCTGCCCCGACAGAAAAAAGGAGACTTCTTTATTGAGGTCTCCTTTTTTATTTTCGAGAGTTTAGAGTATTTGTAGGATTATATACGAGAAGCGTACCACTAGTTTAGGAAAAGGAAAAACGATGAGAGGGAAATGGATACTGCGAATAATAACGACGTTGCTCAATGGGATTTCTGTTGTTTTTACATTAATGTTTATTGTATTACCACAAGCACCTCTAGAATTAAGTATGATTTATATTGGAATGCCATTTTTGGCTTTTCTTATTTTGATGCTGTTTCGTGGAAAAATACATATTTCAAGCATTGACGACGAAAAGATTCATCTTGAAAAAATGATATATTTGCCAGGACTTGGTCTTGCGATGCATTCAATGCTTCATTACGATATACTTTCGTACGATAACTTTTGGTTGCCTGCAATATGTGTATTTGTATTGTTTTCTGGGGTGTTTGTCGTATTGAGCCCCAAGAATCAATACTTTAAAAAATCAGAAACTCTTTTTATCCCGCTTCTTGTTGGTGGTATATCGTTTTGTTACGGGGCTGTCGTAATCGGAAATGTCATTTATGACAAATCTGTTTCTCAGTATTACCGAGCTGCAATTATAAAGAAAGAAATCGGTACAGGTAAAAACGCACAAGAAAGTTTTACATTAAGTAAGTGGGGGCCTCAGAAAGAAGAGGATGAAGTGTTTGTGGATGCTGGGTTTTATCATGCAAAGAATGTGGGCGACTCTGTTAGTATAAGGCTGAAAGCTGGAGCGCTTGATATTCCGTATTATGAAATTGTGCATGGGGCATATCCGAATCCGTATATTGGTTTGATTAGGGATGTTATTAAGCATTATGGGAGTAAGTAGAGTGAGAATAATTAGTGTATCGTGGCCTTGTGTTTTGCTATTATGATGGCAGATTCTGTGTTTGTATTTAGTGTACTGATTTGTTCGGATATCCAGAGAAACTGAACTGTAGGCTACGTAGTGGTTTGGTGTTCCATTGTTGACATTTTCGTAAAAACCTTACCTTAGATCCAACAAACAAAACACAAATGTCCGATCGTTTTTTTACCAATTCCGAAAACAATAGCTTAATAAACAAGTTCGAAGGCATATTCGAGGCCATGTCAGACCTAAAGTATTTCGATGTACTAGTTGGGTATTTCAGGGCTTCAGGTTATTTCAAAGTGCGTAAATTCACCGATAAAATTGAGAAAGTGCGCATTTTGGTAGGCATAAACGTTGATAAACTTACCAAACAGTACCACGAAAAAGGACTGTTATTGCTCGACGATGCAGAAGAAACCAAGGCCGAGTTTGTTGCAGAACTAACGAAAAATATCCAAGAAGCCAATTACGACAAAGAAACTGAAGAGGGCATTATACAATTTCTGGACGATCTGGCTTCTGGCAAAATCGAAATGAGGGCACATCCCACCAAGACCATTCATGCCAAGCTCTATATATTTAGGCGTAGCACCTTCAACGAGCACAATAGCGGACAGGTAATTACAGGTTCATCAAACCTGACCGATGCTGGGATTGGGGCAGTGAAAAGTTCAAACTACGAATTCAATGTATCCATCAGCGAATACACCGAGGTGAAGTTTGCGCAAGATGAGTTTGATGAACTTTGGAAAGAATCCAGAGAGATACTACAGGCCGAAGCCGATAAAATCAAAAAGAACACGTATCTGCGCGATGATTTTTCACCACACGAACTGTACATAAAAATGCTAATGGAGTACTTCGGTAAGCGCGTGGAATACGATCCGTACAATATCGACCTGCTTTTGCCCGATAAGTATTTCCGACTGAAATATCAGTCCGATGCTGCCAATCACGGTTATTCGATCCTACAAAAACACAACGGTTTTCTTCTGGCCGATGTAGTAGGTTTGGGAAAAACCATTATAGCATGCATGGTGGCCAAAAAGTTCATTTTCGATAACGGTGTTCATACAAAAGTGTTGGTTGTTGTACCGCCTGCACTAAAATCTGGATGGCAACGGACTGTGGCCGATTTTCAGGTAGGGAATCATTGCTATTATGTTACCACGGGGAGTTTGGCAAAAGTGCTTGATGAAAATAACGGAGATTACCCCAATGCCTCGCTTTTCGATCTGATTATTGTAGACGAATCGCATAAATTCCGCAACGACGGAACCAATATGTACACTGATTTGCAGAACATTTGCAAGCGGCCGCGGCAAACGCCCGGTATTGATGGGGATACCCGAAAAAAAGTAATGCTCCTTTCGGCAACCCCAATGAACAACCGCCCGAAAGATATCGAAAGCCAACTTTACCTTTTTTTGGATAAGCGCAATAGTGGATTGCCGATCAGAAACCTACAGGAATACTTCAAAAGTGTAAACGAGCAGTATAAAAAACTATCCGAAGCGAAGCAGTTGGACAAAACTGCCCTAAAGAAACTTTTTGAACAACTGCGCAACGATATTATCGAACCTCTGGTTATCCGCCGTACCCGCACCGATATTGAGAACCGCGAATATTTAGAAGATCTGGAAAAGCAGGGTATAAAATTTCCAAAAGTTGGAGACCCAGAGCCGATGTATTATAAGCTGAAAGGCGGACTGAGCGGCCTTTTCCTCGAAACAGTAAGCCTGATAACCGGGCTCGACGAGCAAGGCGAAAAAACCGAAGGACTGGGATATTACCGCTACCGTGCCATCGAGTTTTTGATGAAGGATTCCGACCGAGAAATGTATGGCAATGTGCGTTCCATCTCGGAGCGCCTATCGGGTATTATGCGCACCTTGCTTGTGAAACGCCTGGAAAGCAGTTTCTTCGCTTTTAAACAGTCTTTGCTGCGCTTGCAGCAGGCCATTGAAAACATGTTGGTGATGTTTGCCAACGATCAGGTATTTGTGGCACCCGGTCTAGATGTGAACAAACTTATACACGAAGGCTACACCGAAGACGAAATAGCCGCACGCGTTGAAAACAAAGGAGGGAACAACCGTATTTTTTCGGCTTCCGATTTCGACTCCCAATTTATAGAGCTCTTAAAACAGGACAAAGCAAAAGTAGATGCATTGATTGGGGAATGGAACAAAGAAGAGAAAGATCCAAAGCTATCGGAGTTTTCCCGACGGTTGAAAGATGTTTTTTTCAGACCGGAATACAACCACGGCAACAAACTTGTGATTTTTACCGAGGCCAAAGAAACCGCAGAGAAACTGGCAGAGCGCATAAAAAACGCTGGCCGTAAGAAACCACTGGTCGTAAGTGCCGACAACCGCAACGAGGTAGAAAAGCAGATCCGTGAGAATTTCGATGCCAACCTCGAAGAGGAGAAATGGCGCGACGACCACAACATTATCATCACCACCGAAGTACTGGCCGAGGGCGTGAACCTTCACCGCAGCAACGTAATTGTTAACTACGATGTGCCGTGGAATGCCACACGCCTGATGCAGCGCATTGGCCGTGTAAACCGCATCGGTTCGCGTGCCGACAAGGTGCATGTGTTCAACTTTTACCCTTCTGCCGAAGGCGACCAGCAGATTAATTTGGTAAACACCGCACTGCGCAAGCTACAGGCTTTTCATACAGCATTCGGCGAGGACAATAAAATTTTTTCTGTGCTGGAAGAAAAAGGGGAGAGCGCCCTGTTCGGAAGCAAAATACAGGAAGAAACCAACGAAATTCAGAATTACCTGAACGAATTGCGCGATTTCAAAAAACAGAACCCGAAGCAGTTCAGGAAAATAGAGAAAATACCGAACAAAGCCCGTTGCGGACGAACTGCAAAAGGCCGTTTTGCAGAACAGCCTGGTGAAGGGCAGGGGCTTATCCAATATCCGTTGGCAGGTTGCGCGGTGGCCTATCTGAAGAGCCAAAATCATGCAGGTATTTTTTGTTTGGTAAAACCCAATAGCGAACCTGTCGAACTCAGTTTTCTTCAAGCGGTAAAAATCTATAAAGCCGAGGCCGAAGAACAGCCTATTTCCCTGCCAACTTTGCATCACGAGCAGACACTTGCAGCTTTCGATTTCTTTAAAAAAGAAACTGTGAAACAAAACGCTCGGAATGCAAAAGCTCATAATTTAAGCCCCGTGGAAAAAGCAGCATTGAGCAACCTGAAAGGTTTATTGAAAGACAGAGATTTGGACAAAGAAAAAAAGCAGATACTTAAACGTTTCCGCAAGCAGATAGAAGAAGGGGTTTTTGTGGCAAAGGGCCTACCCCGCGAGATCAATACATTTATAAAAAAAGAAATGCCCGGAAACAAAGACAATGCCCTATTGTTGGATAAACTGATTGCTGAAGTACTGAACAAATACGATACACCATCGGACGATGAGGAAAACAGCAAAGAGGAAACACACAGAATACTCATTGAGCCTAAGATTGTTCTTTCTCAGAGCTTTGATTAGTGCAGGGGATTGGTCATCGGCCAATGGTCATGCGTTATTTTGAATGCAGATAGACCAATGGCCAATTATGACAAAAGAACAGTTTTAGAATAAAAAAATAGCTGTCAGTTTGTTTGGTCCATATAAAGCATTGATAGCTAATTTTTCATCTTAAATAATTCATAATTCATAATTCATAATTCATAATTCATAATTCATAATTCATAATTCATAATTCATAATTCATAACCCCCTTATTGTCTTTTATGAGTTTGCCAAGCAATTACATACAAACGTTTTCAGGTTTAAAAAAACAGATTAACCAAGCTCGCCAAAGAAGTTTGCAGGCAGTTAACCGTGAAATGATTTTGGCCTACCTCGAAATAGGAAAAACGGTTTCGGAGCGAGTGAAAACAGGGTGGGGAAGTTCTGTTATTGATAGGTTATCTGCCGATTTACGAGCAGAGTTTCCTGGGATGAAAGGTTTTTCTGCCCGAAACCTACATCGAATGAAACTGGTTTATGAGAAAATGAAGGAAGATGCAATTTCGCCACAAGCTGTGGCGAAAATTCCATGGGGGCATACGAGCTTGATATTTAGTAAAATATCAAATCCAAAAGAGCGATCCTACTACCTAAAAAAAACAAGTGAAGAAGGCTGGAGCAGGGGCATATTAGAAGAAAAAATAAAATTCAATACCTACCAAAAAGCTTTAGATTTTCAGAGCAATTTCGAACGCACGGTGCAACCAGAAGCCCTTACAGACTATCGCTTACAATTTACCGACGAATACGACCTTTCGTTTCTTGGGTTAGGCGATCATCATACCGAACGCCAGCTTGAAAATGCCATTGTCAACAATATCACCAAAACATTAGGGCAGTTCGGGAGTGATTTTGCTTTCATGGGACAACAGTTCCGCTTAGAGCTGGATGATAAAGAGTATTTCGCAGATCTCTTATTTTATCACCGCAAGCTTCGTTCTATGATTGCCGTAGAGCTAAAGGTAAACGAATTTAAGCCAGAGTATAGCCAACAATTAAATTGGTATTTACATTTGCTCGATAAAACGGTGAAATACCCAGAGGACAATCCAAGCATAGGAATACTGCTTTGTAAAACCAAAAGCAAACTGACTGTGGAGTATGCTCTCGAGCTAGTAAACAAACCGATGGGCATTGCGTCGTATACCTATTCGCAACTACCTGCTGAAATTGCCGACAACTTGCCTAACGAGGAAGAGTTTAAGCATATTTTGGGAATAGATGATGATGATTAGTGATGGGGGATAATATGGTTTCTCATTAATTCCATCTAAGAGAGCAATAACATAGGGGTAAGGTATAGTGATTTATTTTTGCTCAGTTTTTCTGCTAAACCTTATAAGTAGGTGTGTTAATATAAACGACATTTTTAGGTTTGTCACAACACTGAATATTAGCACGATACTTTTCCTAATAAATAGCACCACGTGCTTAATTGTTGGGGTAAAAGGGGAACAAATATGTATTTTCAGAAGCAGAACACTATAGTTGTTTTTTGCATTGTCACTCGTAGAGATGCGATTCATCGCGTCTGTTAATGGTAAGAATGAAAGAAAAAAGGCTGAAAGCTCCGAACAACATCTAGGTAATATTGAAGCCGTGCCCTTTAGAAGGAAATAGGGAGCATTTTACAAATAAACATCACAAGCAACAAACACAACCAAAGACCAATCAACTATCAACCAACCACCAAACACTAAAGAACAAACAACAATGAACCGGACAAAAATAGCCGAAATACTGAACAGAAAATACGACCTGAAAACCTTCGGGCAAAACATACTAAAAGCCATTTTTCCAAGCTTCGAAATGTGGTCATCGCAAAATGTCTCAGAGGAGCTGACAGTCACCGAAAAGAAAACCATAAACCAAGCCTACACCTATGGGAGGGTAGAACTGGAAGACGGTACAGAAATCACCTGCTACGAAATTCATTTGCAGGAGAACGTACGCATAGAGCAGAGCCGCGTGGCCATACAGCAATACGTACGCAAGCTGGTGCTCGAAGGCGATGCCGCGTTTATAAATTTTGTTTCGCCCAAAGACCCCGCACTATGGCGTTTCACCTTGGTGGCAAAGAAACTAGAACAGACCACCAACCGTTTCGAAGGCAAAGCCACCAATGCCAACCGCTACACCTATCTGGTAGAAACAGGCGAAGGCAAAAACAACCGCACCATGGCCGAGCAGCTCGAAAAGCTGTCGCTGATGCAAGACGTAGGGCTGAAAGAAATCATAGATGCCTTTGCAGTGGAAGCCCTAAGCAAAGCCTTCTTCAACGAATACCAGCAGCACTACCAGAACTTTGTGCAGCACCTCACAGGCATGCGCGTAGTGAAAGAAAAAGGCAAATGGGTAGAAAAGAAATTCGGCGAACCAAGTCCGGCATTGCACGATCTGTTCCGCAGCAACAGCAAAAATGCCCGCGATTTTGTAAAAAAACTACTCGGGCGCATCGTATTTCTGTACTTTGTGCAGCGCAAAGGCTGGATGGGAGCAAGCACAACAGAATACTGCGACGGCGACACCGATTTCATGCTCAACCTGTTCAAAAAAGCCAATGCTGCCGACCGTTTCTATGCCGATTGGCTTACAAAACTATTCTTCGACACACTCAACAACCGCAACGGACGGCACAACGACAACTTTACAATGCCCGACGGTTCGCAGGTGAAAATACCGTTCCTCAACGGCGGGCTGTTCGACCGCGATGCCAACGACCACAACGCGCTGTTGCTGCCACCGGCACTGTTCCACAACCCCGATGAGGCCGAAACACCCAACAAACGCGGCTTCCTCGATTTCCTGAACAGCTACAACTTCACAGTGTACGAAGACAGCCCCGACGACCACACCGTGGCCGTAGATCCCGAAATGCTCGGTCACATTTTCGAAAACCTGCTCGAAGACAACAAAGACAAAGGTGCATTCTACACCCCAAAAGAAATAGTGCACTACATGTGTCAGGAGAGCCTGTTGGAGTACCTGAAGACACAAGACCCAACGGGTTTAAACCCGTCGGGTCTAACTGCCCTCGTAAAACAGAAGCAGAGCAACCTCAGCCCAGAAGAACTCCACCACATACAACAAAAGCTAGAGGCCGTAAAAATATGCGACCCCGCAATCGGTTCGGGAGCATTCCCAATGGGCCTGCTTTTGGAGATTTTCTCGTTGCGCGAACTCATTGCCAGCGAGCTGAACCAAGATTTCGACCGAGCCGAAGCCAAAGGCCAGATAATACAGAACTCCATCTACGGAGTAGACATAGAACGCGGAGCCGTCGATATTGCCCGCCTGCGCTTCTGGCTTTCGCTGGTGGTGGAAGAGCAGCAACCATCCCCGCTGCCCAACCTCGATTACAAAATTGTGCAGGGCAACTCGCTCATGAGCCGTTTCGGCCTCGACACACCCATACAGAACGTATTCCGGGAGCTGAACAAAAAGCGCAAAGAAAAAATCGAGCTCCACGATTACAAGCGCCTTGTGTACGACTATCTGCACGAGTCCGATCACGAAAAAAAGAAGGCCTTTAAAGAACTGATAGAGGAAATAAAAAACACGTTCAAAAAAGAACTGGGAAAAAAAGAGCAGAACGAACTATCGAAGCTACGGGGCAAACTTCAGCAGCTCCAGCAAAAAGACATGTTCGGCAAACGCGTAGGCAGCACCAAAGAAGTTAATGACACCAAGAAAAAACTCAAAGAGAAGGAAGACGAACGCGCCGAAACAGAAAGCGGAAAAATATACGAAAATGCCCTCGAATGGCGCTTCGAATTCCCAAACCTGCTCGGCAACGAGGGTGGGTTCAACGGTTTCGACATCGTAATCGGCAACCCGCCCTACATTCAGCTACAGAACAACGGCGGACAACTGGCCAAACTCTACCAAAAGCAGAACTACGCCACCTTCACCCGCATGGGCGACATCTACAGCCTGTTCTACGAAAAAGGAAACCAGATACTGAAACCCAACGGCACACTAGCATTCATCACCTCCAACAAATGGATGCGCGCAGGATACGGAAAAGCCACACGCGATTATTTCCAAAAAGAAACACAGATAACTAAACTGATAGACTTTGGCGACGCCCGCCTTTTCGAAAACGCAACCACATACACCAATATCCTCATTTTCCATAAAGCAACAGAAGCGGAGCACGACCCGCAGGTATACGACCTAAGCCACAATTACTTTCCCGAATACAATTTGGAAGAAAACCTGAAACGCAACCAAGACTTTGCCCCCGATTTCACCAACGATTCTTTCCTTATCGTAAACGCCGCACACCTGCGCCTAAAGCAGAAAATTGAAAAAGTAGGAAAGCCACTGAAAGATTGGGATGTCGAGATTAACTACGGCATTAAAACAGGATACAACGACGCCTTCATCATCGACACCGAAACCAAAGACCGATTGATTGCCGAAGATCCGCGTTCTGCCGAAATTATTAAACCTGTTCTGCGTGGACGGGACATTAAAAAATATCGGGCGGAATTTGCTGGGCTGTGGTTGATTAATACTCATAATGGAATTAAAGAGAAAGGTATTCCTCCAATTAATGTTGAAAAGGAATATCCTGTTATTTATCGATATTTAGAAAGTTTTGGGGCTGATATTCAGAAAAGATCAGATAAAGGAGTGCATTGGTCAAATCTTCGGAACTGCGCTTACCTTGAAGAAT
Organism: Bacteroidales bacterium; assembly: GCA_965230435.1. Classification (GTDB taxonomy): domain Bacteria; phylum Bacteroidota; class Bacteroidia; order Bacteroidales; family JBDKHP01; genus JBDKHP01. The sequence goes on along the minus strand of CBDDLB010000006.1, from coordinate 2,118,575 downwards.
TTGAAAAACCGAAAATTGCTTGGGGTAACTTAAATAAATACGCTACTTTTTCATTTGAAGAGAGTAATTTCTTTATCAATAACCCAACGAACTTAATGACTACTAAAAGCAATGAAGTTTCTTTAAAATATCTACTTGCAATATTTAATAGTAAAATAACAACTTATTTAATGAGAAAAATAGGATATGAACGTAATGGAGGATATGTTGAATACAAAAAAGTCTTCATTGAGCAATTGCCTATTCCTATCGTCTCAAATGAGCAAAGTAAATTACTAGAGGTTAAAGCTTCTGAAATTTTTGAATTGAAAACTATTTCTTCTAATACCTCAAAGCAAGAAAAAGAAATTGATCATTTGGTGTACTATCTTTATGGCTTAAATCACGACGAAGTACTATTGGTAGATCCAGAGTTTCAGCTTTCGCGTGTGGAATGGGAGGCTTTTTGTGCCGAAGGATAAAGCTTCAAACTGCATGAGTGCATAGCATTTGAGGTGCAGCGACTTCCAATAGTCTCGCTATTCGAACCAACAAACAGCGGAGCTATCGATAAATCACCCTTCATCAAGCAGAAAAACTGGTGAAAAACAAGATACTTTACAGAATGAGATTATATGATTTCGAACTTGAATTTACCAGAATAAAACTTCAGTAATTTTATTCCCCTCCTCTCTGAGGAGGGGGTAGGGGTGGTGTTGATATAATAACATGAAGTATTTATATAAACACAACCACCCCTGCCCCTCCTTTTTTCAGGAGGGGAGTTGAAAAGCGTTGCTTTTCGTTGAAACCTTCAGTTTCATTCAATCAGTAAATTCATCACATAAATCGTATTACCCGCACAGTTTTATACAGCCCGATAGGCTTGCTATTCTAACGAAAGAACGGCAAGCCTATCGGTAAGCTATTTTTTACTGATAAGCTCACCGTTTCCCGATAAGAACAGTGAGCCTATCAGCCTTCTGAAGTGCCCAACTTCATACAGATAGCCAAAAAACACAACCGCAACCGTGAAAAACAGAAATATAACAGTGAAAAACGCAACTGTAACGAGGAAAAACAGAAATGCAACGGGGAAAAATGCAACTGCAACAGGTACAAACGGAAATGTAACAGTGAAAAACGCAACTGCAACGGGTACAAACGGAAATGTAACGGGGAAAAACGCAACTGCAACGAGGAAAAACAGAAATGTAACGGGGAAAAACGCAACTGCAACGAGGAAAAACAGAAATGTAACGGGGAAAAACGCAACTGCAACGAGGAAAAACAGAAATGTAACGGGGAAAAACGCAACTGCAACGAGGAAAAACAGAAATGTAACGGGGAAAAACGCAACTGCAACGAGGAAAAACAGAAATGTAACGGGGAAAAACACAACTGCAACTGGTAAAACATTATAAAATTAGGCTAAATAAGTAGGTGTATTAATATAATCGACACTTTTGGGGTTGTCACGATATTGAAAGACAGAACGATGTCGGTCATAATAAATAGCACCACGTGCTTAAGTGTTTTTCCCGTGGTCTAATCCCAAAAGATTTATACAGTTTTGAACTTGAATTTACAAGAATAAAACTACAGTAATTTCATTCCCCTCCTCTCTGAGAAGGGGGTAGGGGTGGTGTTTATAAAGACTGTTAATCAAATTATAAAAATACAACCACCCCTGCCCCTCCTTTTTTAAGGAGGGGAGCTGAAAAGCGTTGCTTTTCGTTGAAACCTAAGGTTTCATTATTCCAGTAAACTCATCACATAAATCGTATTATTTAAGATTATGAGTCTGTTGAATATTAATACAATATCAAGCCTATCACGCGTAAGCCAATTCATAACTCATAACTCATAATTAATAATTCCCTAAAACTTGCTCCAGAAGAAATCGAAGCTAAAATAAAACATCATAAAATCGTGAGGCTGTCCGAAGGTGTTCAGCAGTTTTACAACGGCCCATGTGCACGGGTGATCGTCTCAGACACACACCACCTGAAAGAAGTGACCGATCTGTTGGTCGAAGTGCAAAAATAACACAGGGCAAGAAGTTTCTACCATAGAAAATACTACTTTCAAGGCCGCATTTCCACAGGGCAGTTTGTTACAACGGGGAAATGCGGTGTTCACACACCCAGGCCGATGTTCGGGTCTTTACAGAACTATACGCAAACACAAACTTTTTTCGAATCACTAAACATTTCTAAACAACATGTGGATTATTTTCATTTCAATCGGGGCAGTGCTCTTGTTGATAGGTTTATTCCTGATTATTTTCTCAGCTCCCAAACCCAAAGAAACAACAGCATCGCAGACTGTGTACGAAACCACACTAACAAAAAAGGTACGCACAGCCACACAGAATGCAGAAGAACTACAACAGCTTATCGACCTCGCAATTGCCGATGGACAGGTCACCCCAAACGAAAAAGCACAAGTGCTCACAAAAGCCGAAGAGCTGAACATTCCCAAAGCCGAGGCCGAGAACCGGTTGCTGCAAGCCGAAAGATCACATCTGGGCACAAAAGAGGTAGAGCTGATTGATAGGAACAAAGAAGCAGGTGATCTGTTCGAAGAGTTTATTGCTGCAAAAGTAGACCGAAATCGTCTTATGGATCTTATTAATTGGCAAGGCGACAAGAACATCAACACTGGTATCTATGTAGAGGCAACTTCACATCCCGATCTTCATGTTAAATGGGAATATGGTGAATTACAAGCAGAATTCGCGATAGAATGCAAATACCGCAGCCACTTTTTTCACGGAGGGTTCGAACTTGAAGAACGAAAGTATTTGGACTATCACCGCTATAGCCAAGATAAAGATATGCCCGTGTTTATTGCATTAGGCATTGGAGGTAAGCCCGACAGGCCTATGGATGTGTATTTGGCTCCACTTAGCCTTTTTGCTAAAGGAAAAGTGACAGAGCAGGAACTACACGGTTATAAAATGCACAATCCGAATGGAAACCTGTTCTATAGTTTTTATGATAAAACACTTCGTCAAACAGATAAGCAAAAGATCAATGGATAAGCAGAAACTAGGAATTGTGCTGGCATTTGTTGGAACCATATTCATAATTACAGGGTTTTACCTGAAGCCAGTACAAGTTGAAGCAAATACAAAAAAGATAGCAATCACGCCTGTAGAAAGGCCTCTTGAAGAAAACCACGCAGCTTTTAAAGCAACTGTGGCGCATAAGTTCAACAAAAAGTACTTCTCTGAACTTACTGTAGAAAATGCTTTCGACCTAAATATGAAGTTCGCAAACAGGGGCGAAACACATCCGTTTTCTATTGTCTGTGCATATTACAAGAAACTGCCTTCGGGTGGCATTAGCTTTAAAAACAACAAGCGGTTCTCCTTGTGCAAAGAACATCAGGCGCAAACAAAACAACCAGCGTTTATTGTTGTCGGAACAGAAGGAACAGTAACACAACCCAAACGGATTTTTGCTTTGCCTTTAGAAGTTGTTTCGGCCAACATAATCCCAGTAGGCATACTTGAGAAATACGAAAAGAAAAATGCTTCCGGTCGCTTTTTCTACGATTATAAAAAGGGGGAGTTGCGTTAATGCTGTTTGGCCTTATTTAGGGCAAAGGCATTAAGATAAAAACCGAAGGTTTTCCCGAAAGACGAAATCTTTCAGTTCCCCGCCTTATTAAGGAGGGGCTAGGGGTGGTTTATTATTTTAAGTCATAAGATGCTAAGTAGGTGTGTTAATAAAAACGACACTTTTAGGTATGTCACTATACTGAATATTAGCACAATGCTTTTCCTAATAAATAGCACCACGTGCTTAATAATAAAACGGCTATATTTTTTCGTATACAACCACCCCCGCCCCCTCCTTTTTTAAGGCGGGGAGTTAAAAGGCTTCGCCTTTTATTAGAAAACCCTTGGTTTTCAGGAGTAGATGTTTTTGATGCGTTTGTCCTAAAAAATAAATAGATCCAAGATTTCACTAAGCTAAAAAAATCGCATATGTTCCAATTTCAAATCAAATACTTCATCCTGACAATCGTATTGTTCGTAGTTGAACTGCTGATAGCTCTATTTGTGCACGATGCAATTATCCGCCCATATGTAGGCGACCTGTTGGTTGTTGTCTTGATCTATTGTTTCCTGAAAAGCTTCTTGAACATTAAGGTTGTGCCGATGGCAATTGGTGTTTTGCTCTTCTCGTACATGGTTGAGTTTTTGCAATATCTTAATGTTGTTGAGTTGCTTGGGCTTCAGGGTAACAGGTTGGCTAGGATTATCATAGGCACTACATTTAGTTGGCACGATTTATTGGCGTATACTTTAGGTGTAATGTTGGTTGTTGGCGTGGAAAAATTGTTTGAGACGAAGGTGAAGCCGAAGTAAAAAAGGGTGTCAGAAATTTTAAAGGTGCTATTTTTTAGTGACTTAAGTTAATGTTTGAAGGGGAGTTGTGATAAAAAGCATTGGAAACTTCATGGATTTACATTGATTATCAATCAGTTGTGTGGTTAATGTGATTTTTTTATTTTTTTTGAGTCAAAGTTTGGTCAGAATAAAAAAAAGCCTTTTCTTTGCACCGCGTTTGAGAGAAACGACAACGCAAAAATGGTGAATGTAGCTCAGTTGGTTAGAGCACTGGATTGTGGTTCCAGGGGTCGTGGGTTCAAATCCCATCTTTCACCCAAATAGTTCGGGGCATAGCACAGTCCGGTTAGTGTACCTGGTTTGGGACCAGGGGGTCGCAGGTTCGAATCCTGCTGCCCCGACAGAAAAGGAGATTTCTTTTAGAGATCTCCTTTTTTATTTTCTATCATTTCATCTTCGCTTATCTCTTTTCGAATTACTCTTCGCAGGTTTATTCCCAAAACAAAGTACTTTAGATACCGTAGATTTTCTGGTGAGCTAAATTTGTTTGGGTATGGAAATAGACAAAGACTTCCAGAATTTTTATAAACAGGCAATAGGGCCAGATGTGAACTTGAGCAAGAAAAAGACATTCGAGCATGGGTTAACAGTGTTATCTGTTTTCTCTTTAATTGTTGCGTTCTTTTTTTTGTTTGTTTTTTTCAAAACAGATAACTGGAGCTTCGTATTCATGTTTCTATTACTTGTAGTTGGAGGTTTTGCATTTATAAATATTGATGCAAATCATAGGAAACATAATAAGAGACTGAATATTTATAAAACCAAGCTTCTCCCACTTATTTTTCGGTACTACTATCCTGATGTGAAATATGAACCAAAACAAAGTTTCAGTTTGGAAACAGTGCTAAATAGCTCATTGTTTTTTGCCGATCCAGAATCATTAAAAGGTAGTGATCTGGTGCAGGTCGAAAATAGAGGTAAGCCTGTGTATTTCTGTGTTTTCTCTCACGGGAAAATTGTAGGAGCTTTTCCTAGCTTTTGCGGAGTATTTGTAGTTGTACCTTTCAATAAAAAGTTCTCTTCTCGAACAACGGTTTTTTCAAGAAAAGGTCTTGGGCCAACGAATCTGATGCTTGAGCGGATGAGGGCTATGTTTAATGGTGGTGAAGTTGCAGAGATGGAGGTAGAAGAGTTCAATAAAAAATTTATTGTGTTCACGGAAGATCAGGTAGAGGCTCGCTATCTGTTGTCATTGAACTTTATGGAACGGATAATAAAGTACCAGCAGCGTCTTGGCAGCGATTTTTCTTTTTCTTTTGTCGAGAATCATTTATATCTGAAGATACCGTTTCATTTTTTACCGTTTTACGTGGAGTTGATAGAGGGTGTGGATGACTATTTTTCGATTACTTCTCATGTAAATGTCTTTTTACGTGTTACTGATGTTGTTGAGGATTTGGCGCTGGATACTGACTTATGGTAGAATTATCGCAACTCACTTGTTTTTAGGAGTGAGCTGCGATAATTAAGTAGATGTACTAATATAAACTGCATTTTGGAGTTTGTACCTTTATTTATCGTTGCATAGGAACTTCCATCAATAATACTTTGGCATCTGTTTGAGTTTCTACTTCAACTTTGTCGGTGTTCCAAACTCCAAAGCCATCGCGCTTGGAAAGTAGCTGGCCGTTTATTGTAAGCTCACCATCGATCACAAAAGTATATACTCCGTTTTCCTTATTGTGAAATTGATAATCGCTTTTCACTCCTTTATCAAATTCTCCTAAGTGAAACCACGCCGATTGGTGAATCCAAACACCTTGATCATCAGAATTAGGTGATAATACTTGGTAAAACTCATTGCGTTTAGCGATTTCACGAAGCGAAATCTGATCGTAGCGAGGTTGAACATCGCGTTTATTCGAGAAAACCCAAATCTGCAGGAATTTTACATCTTTGTCATCGTTCTTATTGTATTCGCTGTGGAAAATACCAGTGCCGGCGCTCATTACTTGCACGTCTCCACTTTTAATTACCTGCACATTTCCCATGCTATCCTTATGCTGAAGATCTCCTTCTAGAGGAATGGAAATAATTTCCATATTATCGTGGGGATGCGTTCCAAATCCCTTCGATGGTGAAACCACATCATCATTCAATACTCGTAATGCACCAAAATGAATGCGTTCTGAATTATAATAGTTTGCAAAGCTGAACGTATGGTGCGAGTCTAACCAGCCATGATTTGCGTGTCCTCTTGTTTCTGCTTTATGCAATACGGTATTCATAGTTTTCTTCTCTCTGTTTGGTAAATGGTTGATTCCTAATTGGTCGTGCTTCTTTCCAGTTCTTACCTCGTTTTCGTTCGCAGACAAAAAGTTTGGTAAAAATGTCAATAGTGCCCCTGCACTTATTCGCTTAAAAAAATCCTTTCTGTCCATATGCATTGATTAATGGGTTTGATGCAAAGTTCTGGATTTTAGTCACTATGAGGAATATTGATTTGCGACAATTGCATATGTAAATCCGATATCTTCAAGAAGTAAGCGACTAAACCGGAGCGCACTTTTCATGCGTGAGGATTTGGCTGTTCGCAGCGGAACGAATAAACATTATTTTCGATATGCCTTACTGTTGTTCTTTGAACTGTGATGGCGAAATTCCAGTACATTTCTTGAAAAACTGACTGAAATGAGAAGCTTCTGAGAAACCAAGCTCATAGCCTATTTCTTTAACTGATAGATCCGAAAAATACAACATCCGCTTAGCTGCAATTGTAATGCGCGACTGAATATATTCTTTTGCAGTTTTTCCAATTAATGATTTTACGGTGCGGTTAAGGTGATCTGGCGTTATGTGCAAAGCTGAAGCATATTGCGAAGTTGTGTGCCACGCTTTGTGATGCTTTTCAACGAGCGATTTGAAATCTTTGAGTAAGGTATTGCCCGCCTCAATAGTTTGTGGGTTCGACTGTGGGTTAATCTGTATATTGTTGCAGCGGATTAGAAACAATTGGAGTAAAGCTCCCATTGCTTGTTCCCGAAACTTAGAATCGGCTTCATAATACTCAATCATTTCATTGGCGATATTCTTCAGGTAGGCAAAAACTGTTTTTTCAGGCTGTAAGGGAGGGGCTGAACCATAATCGTTGAACAGTTTTAAATCGTCGAGAAAACAAAAAGGGATGCTGTTTTTTGTAAGGAAATCAGCAGAAAAAGCTAAAACATAGCCCAAAGACCGTTCAAATTCAATAATTTGATGAACTTGCCCCGGGCTAAGGAAAAATACCTGATAATTAGACAGAGGATATTCATTAAAGTCGATAATGTGATTGCCGCTTGATCTTTCGATCAGAAGAATTGTGAAAAAGTTGTGGCGATGCTGATCATCAGGCTTTCCTTGTCTTTGGTCATAAATAGTTTCCATCTTTTCTATGCGGAAATTTATGATTTCATCTTCTTCGTTCCTATTGTCGTATTCTTTGATGATCTGCATTTTATCTATTGTAAACACTTAAGGTCTTAGGTGTAGTTTCTGAAAAACAATTCTCATTATTCATTGATGAAAAGTGCTTTTACGTTAAAGAAAACCCGTTTCCTGTTAAGATAATGCCCAGAATTATCAAATTCCCAAATCCACTCTTTGGAAATAGATGAATCAGGAAGATCTATAAAAACAAGGGGTTCTTTACTTTGGTTGTCTCTTTTATCGGTAGCATTCAGCTGATAATCTGTAATTAGAACAAAGTTACTCTCTAGCAGGGCATTCAAATGGCTTTGTTGAATGTATTTGCGGAGCGGGAGCAATTGCTTGTCGTCCAGTTTTATTTTTTGTTTTAAATGGTCGCAAAGCAGGATATCTAGTTGATTCAGTAGGTTTAGCGAAATAACTAAATCGGCTTTTTCGCTTTCGGGTAAACCGAAGTTTTGGGGTTTGCTTCTCAGTAGGTTAACAGGAAATTCATGATAGTTTTTTAAAGCAATGTCCTTCAGCATTCCATCTACTTCGTCGATTAGTCCACCTGTGATGTCGTAGGTTATCAGTTCAACATTATCGAATTTTGAAGCTTTGTGCTGAACTTGTGTAGGGTGGAAAATATCGACCAGAAAAATTTTTGTACAGAGATTGGATAGCTCTTCCAAAGGAACATCCAAAAGCCAACCACTGCCCAGAATTGCTATTGAACCTTTTTTTTGTTGTTTAACTGCATTCAGGATAAAATCTTTGCAGTTTGCAAGATGCGGATCCCACCCCGCTTTTTCTCGTATGTAGCGGTTGATAATTCCCTGTTGATCGGATTTATACCCGAACTTTTGAGCTGTATTTTTCTTGAATAGTCTGAACATAGTTGTTTAGATTTCGACTTTGTCGTTGTAAGATGTTTTGAGTTGTATGTCGTTGATTTGGGACAATAGACTTCTAAAATGATATGATAGTACATAGCCAAAAACACTTTCCTTCCTCAAAAAATGGGAATGCTCTATCGTAAGTTAAGCGTAGAACGTTTGGAAAACTTCAAAATTATATAAAAATATACGGTTCTTATTTTTTTATTGGGTTATTGTTGATTTTCAGGACAAATTGCTTTAGTCCAAATTTACTTCAAGAATACTTGGTGAGCTATTAGGTTACTGGTTGCGAACAAGCCCAGAGCATATAGTCTATTTTTTCAATTTTACAAGAAAGGAAGATCTCGTTTTTTTTCAGTTTGGATATGTGAATTTAGTTTATAGTAAGGATTTTTTTTATTGCTTTACTTATTGGGCAAAAATGTGTTTTAAATGTATAATTAGTTTTGTTTTTATTGTCATATTATGTCTTTGTTTTTATTCTATTTTTTGATTAGTTGGGTTTAGATTTGTTTGTTGTGAATTTCTGAGTCTCGAAATGTTTCATTTTAATCTTTAAATAAAACTTTTAACGATGAGAACTGATTTTTTACTAGGTAAACTTAAAAAAAGGTCTTCTTTAACCTTTTACAGAAAAATGTTTGGATCAATAGTTTTGTTATTAGTGATGCAGATACCGTTGTCATTTAACGAGGTAAATGCTCAAACATCTAATGAAGCGTATGATGATGAAATTCACAGAAAGCTGAACAGGAGTAAGCTCGATACAAATGTAAAGGAAAGTGAGTATCGAGCAAGTTTGGAAAAAAGAGGGATCGCAAATAATCGTTCAGACATGGTAGCTGATGCGGTAACATTCCCAATAGAATTATTATCGAGTTACACGTACATTTCTAAGAAGTTAGGCATCGGTATAGAGAATCCTGCGGTAGAATTCCAAGTAATGGGTGTAAGCCGATCTGGTGTTGACATAAGCGAATTTACCGAAATATCTCATAGTGGTTCGCATGGATACATAAATACAGTAGGAGATGGAAATCTCGACTTTAGACACGACGGAATTACAAAAATGTCACTGACTTCAGATGGAAATATAGGCATTGGTATCATAAATCCTACCAGGAAATTAGCAGTTAATGGAAATGTGCAGGTATCCGATACGCTTTTTGTGGAAAAAATTCAATCTGGTAAAATTGTTGGGGAACGCGAAATAGCAACAGAAGCTCCTGTTACTGAGAACCACAGGGGTAATGGAACTCAAGCAGGAACGGGTTTGGTCTATCGGGTGTTGGCCAATCCCGCCGCAGGCGATCCTATTTTTCAGGTAAGAAGTTCGGGGCAGGCAGTCCGCTTTTTTGTTGAACACGATGGGTGGACTGGTAGTTCGCATAATTCAGCGTGGTTTGGAGGAGCAAGGGCTAATTATTTTGCTTCTAATGTGGGTATTGGCACATCTAATCCAGGCGATTATAAATTGGCCGTTAGTGGAAATATGCGGGTATCGGATACACTTTTCGTGAATAAGATTCGATCGGGTAAAATTGTTGGGGAACGCGAAATAGCAACAGAGGCTCCTTTAACAGATAACCATAGAGGTAGTGGAATTCAGTCGGCAACGGGTTTGGTTTATCGGGTGTTGGCCAATCCTGCTGCGGGCGATCCGATTTTTCAGGTAAGAAGTTCGGGGCAGGCAGTCCGCTTTTTTGTTGAGCACGATGGATGGACAGGCAGTTCGCATAATTCAGCGTGGTTTGGAGGTGCAAAGGCTAATTATTTTGCTTCTAATGTGGGTATTGGCACATCTAATCCAGGCGATTATAAATTGGCCGTTAGTGGAAATATGCGGGTATCGGATACACTTTTCGTGAATAAGATTCGATCGGGTAAAATTGTTGGGGAACGCGAAATAGCAACAGAGGCTCCCTCTACAGAAAATCACAGAGGTAGTGGAACTCAGTCGGCAACGGGTTTGGTTTATCGGGTGTTGACCAATCCTGCTGCGGGCGATCCGATTTTTCAGGTAAGAAGTTCGGGACAGGCAGTCCGCTTTTTTGTTGAGCATGATGGATGGACAGGCAGTCTTCATAATTCTGCGTGGTTTGGAGGTGCAAGGACGAATTATTTTGCAGGCAATGTTGGGATTGGCACAGATAATCCTGGCGACAGTAAATTAGCAGTGAATGGAACTATTAAAACCCAAAAAGTATATGTAACAGCAGACTCTTGGAGCGATTTTGTTTTCGAAGATACATATGAACTACGGGAACTGTCCGAAGTGGAAAAGTATATTAAAGAAAATAAGCATTTACCAGATGTACCTTCAAAAGAAGAAGTGGTTAAGAATGGGGTAGAACTTGGCGAAATGGATGCTGTTCTTCTTCAAAAAATAGAAGAGCTTACCTTGTATATGATTGAATTAGAGAAGAAAGTAAAAGTACTTCAGAAGACAAACGATGAACTTTCTACTCTGTTAAAGGCTAATCCTGCTGGAAATAAGTAATATCATACAGAAAGAGTCTAGAATTGTTCTATAACTTGATTTTTGCTGATTTTGAACAAAAAGGAGATTCCGCTAAATGATTGGTAAATGAAATGAGTATGACCACGTGATGGCTGAATGTGTTTTTTGTTCCTATTGTTAAGGCGAAGTTATAACTTATGCTAGTACCGATGTTTTGGTATTGAGTATCAGAACAAAAAAACGTGTGGATTGCAAGGTGTTTCAATTTAGAAATCAGCAGGAACCAAGTATAAAGAAAAAATCCACTTCCATATGAGTGGATTTTTTCTTTGTGATGCTAATATATTTCGAACTCCGTACGTCGGTTTTTAGCTCGCCCGTCGTCGGTTTCGTTGGTGCCAACGGGCTTGGTTTCTCCAAAGCCTTTTGAACTCAACCTGCTGGCTTTGATCCCATTTTTGATTAAATATTTTTCTACTGCTTTAGCTCTTTTGGTAGAAAGTTGAATGTTGTAGTTGTGCGAACCCACATTGTCCGTATGTCCCATGATTTTCACTTTCAGTGTTGCGTTTTTTTTCAAAAACTTAAGGAAGTTGTTTAGGCTAACACGACTTTTGTAGTTGAATTTATCGGAGTCGAACTCAAAGTAGATGTTTTCCAGTTGAACGGTTATGCCACGTTTAATTTTTGGGACATCGAAATCGATAACATTAACACTATCGAATTTCGGTTTTCGTGGGTCGATGTATTGCGAACGGAAAATATAGTCGTCTTTCTCAACAGTAATCATGTATTCGCTGTTTTTGTCAACAGGAACAGCTACTGCGTATTCTCCCGTTTTTTTGTCAACCATCCCATGAGTTACGTCCTGAGTTTGAATGTTTTCTAGATTGACGGATGCTCCTGGAAGATCGTTCCCATTTGTGTCGTCGATGCTGCCTCTTAGGAATAATATCTTTTCTGGGCGTGCCTGTTCGTAGAGTTTTGCAGAAAAAATGTCGTATTGTTTGTCGTTGGACAGATGGCGCGATGCGAAATAAATATGTCCTCCGTCGCTGCTAAGAATGAGGCCAAGGTTGTCTTCTTCTGTGTTGATCGGATAGCCTAGATTTTGGGGTTTCTGCCATTTGCCACCCTTGAAGCGGGAATAGAAAATATCGAATCCTCCGACACCGAAATGCCCTTTGGAAGCAAAATAAAGGGTATGTCCATCGGTATGGATGTAGGGGGTTTTGTCGTCTTGAGTTGTATTGATTGTAGGGCCTAGGTTTTCTGCTTTTGTCCATTCTCCATATTTGTTGCGGGTGGTGCGGTAGATGTCCATTTTGCCAAGGCCACCTTTTCGTATACTTACAAAATATAAGGTATTGCCGTCGGCAGTTACAGTAGGTTGGGCTTCGAAGCTATGGCGTCCGTTCACGTTTTCGCCAAGAGGGCGGGGGCGTGTCCATTTTCCATTGCGCATGTAAGTTTCGTAGATGTCGCAGTTTTTGTAGGCGGACGATCCATAAAAGACGTTGGTGCAGATGGTCACGAACATAGTTTTGTTGTCTATGGTGACAGTAGCACCGCCTTGGTTGCGTCCATCGTTGAAGGGGAGGGGCATGTATTTTCCGTTTCCGAAATTTGTGGCATTCGCTCTGTGGCTGTACATAAATACTTCGTCGAGCATGACATTACCAGCCCTAACTTTGCGTTTCGAGCGGCGTGTGAAGAAAAGGTATTGTCCATCGGGTGAGACTAACGGAAGGTACTCGTCGTTGTCGTGTGTGCTGACTGCTGCAATTTTCTTTGGATGGAATTCTACCGGGTGATTGGTGAGATAGAAGTAAGTATCAATGGACTGCGCGAACCATTTAGCGCTGTCCAGGAGTTCACTGTTGCTGTTTTTAATGAAATTTCCTAGGTAGCTTTTGGCTTTTGTCCGATCTTCGAGATTGTAGTAAAACTGGCCTAAACGAAAATAACTGTCAAAATCTTTGAAGCTGGGGCAGAACTTAATCGCAAGGTTGTAATGCTTTTCAACAGAACGTTTTAGTTTGACTAGTTCGGCTGAGGTGTACTCCTGTTTCTTTTTTAGGAAATATTGATCTTCGTAGAGTTTTGCAATTAGATAGTGCACATCGGCGTTTGTACCTTCAAAGCGAAGAGAGGCGCTTAAGTCGCGCAGTGCTTTTTCTGGATACGAACTAACATATTTCTTTCCACGCTCAGCCAGTTTAATGGCTTCTGGATGACGCAGAGGTCTACATTTTTTTTGCGCCCAACTAAAGATCGGAAGCAAAAGCAATAGGCTAATGAAGATATAGCGTGTCATATTCTGAAGTTTTTGCATTTAGGGAATAATATTCAAAAGTAATCATTCGTAGACGTATTGCATAGAGTCTGCGTGTAAATCGTTTTTATACCGAATTGTTCTTACTTTAAAATTCATAGCCTTATTGAGGCATATTCAATAAAATATCGTAGGTTCGTTTTTGTTTAAATATTGAGTCATGTGTTATTCTTTTGAGGTTTGTTTTCTGACGATCTGATTTTGTATGGAAGGTTATTCCCATCAGACTATACTAAAGTGATTTTGGTTCCCGGTTTTTCTATGTATGAAATAACCATGTGAAAATGAGAGGTTGGTGTAAATTTCGGAGATGCCAAAAACTAATTTGGCAGTAGTATAAATTAGGAATGTTTGTAAAAGAGATACTGTCGTAAAAATAGCTGAGGTTGAAGCGAAAAGCCCACTGCGAGTGAGGTGAGGACTTGTAGGCGGAGGCGCAACGGGTGTCGTATAGAAAGCAAAGCCATACTCTTAATTGATAAACAATGACTATTATCTAATTGACGATAATTTATAATTCGCTATATGAGTTTCTTATATCCTGCTTTTTTGTTTACAGCGGCGGCCATCGCTATACCGATTATTATTCATTTTTTCAATTTAAAATCGTATAAAACGGTTTATTTCAGTAATATATCGTTGCTGCGGAAGGTGAAAGAGGAATCGAAAGTACGTTCGCAACTTAAGCATTTGTTGGTATTGTTGATGCGTGTTTTGGCCATCCTGTCGTTAGCTTTTCTTTTTGCCCAGCCAGTTATGAAAGATTCGGCGGCAACGAAGCCTCAGGCGCAAAAACGAGTGGCTGTCTATTTGGACAACTCTTTCAGTATGGAGGCTTTAGGTGAGAAGGGTATGTTGCTGGAAGTGGCTAAGAATAGGATAAGGCGAATTGTTGAGGCTCACGAGCTTGGAACGGTATTTACGCTGATTACAAACGATCAGGAACTGAAACATCAGGAATTTGTCTCGCCAAAGCAATTGATCAAACAAATATCTGAGGTTGAAGGTTCTCCAGTTTTTTTACCTGTGAGTTCGGCGATTCCACAAGTGGCAAAGCGTTTCGGCAGAACGGAGAAGAAAACGGTTTACCTGGTCAGCGATTTTCAGAAAGTAAGTGCCGATTGGGACAGATTGTCGCCTGACTCAACGCTGGATTTGCGCCTTGTGCCTGTTAGTGCCCAGCATTTAGGGAATGTGTATGTAGATTCGGTTTGGTTCGAGAAACCATCGCACCTTTTAGGTGCTGATGAACAACTTTTTGTGCGGGTGGTGAACCTTTCGGAAAATGAGTTTGAAAATTTACCTGTAACGCTTCATATCAACGAAGCTGTTCGTACGGTTGCGAATGTGCAGTTGAAACCAAATGGCCGTCAGACCTTAACGTTGAATTTTTCTAACCGTACGGAAGGTGAGCAGCGTGGGCGTGTTAGCATCGAAGATTATCCGATTACTTTCGATAATGATTATAATTTCTCGTATAAGGTGGTGAAGAGCGTTTCAATGTTGGTGGTGAATCCTGAAAAGCCGTCAGAATATTTCTCAGCTTTGGGAAATTCTGCCGATATGCTTGCCGTGGAGCAGCAACCGGTTGGTAGCTTAAATGTTTCGGAACTATTTACGTTCAGCATTGTTGTTTTCAATGGGATTGAGAACTTGTCTTCAGGTATTTTGGAGAATGTGAAGAAATATCTCGAACAGGGAGGTTCTGTTTTGGTTTTTCCTTCTACTACTACAACTGCCGCTGGGGGGAGCCTTGCGGAACAGTTGGGCGGACTGTACTTTGGAGCATTGGATACTGTTCGTTCCGAGATGAACCCAAAATTACTACAGCATCCTTTTTTTAAGGCTTCTGTCCGGCGTGTGGATGCTAACTTGCAAATGCCTTTTGTGAAAGATAAATATTTGACGCAGGCCCACACTACAGGCCGCTGGGAAAAGATCCTGTGGGATAGGAGAGGGTATGCCCTGATGTTGAGAAAAAAAAGTCGTGAGGGGCAGTTGTATATCAGTACATTCAATTTGAATGACAAGGACACTGATTTTATGATCCACCAATTGTTTGCTTCGGTGATGCTTACTATTCCTATTCAGAGTTTGGGCGATAATGCCAATTCGTTCACCGTAGGCGAGGACAAAACTGTTGTGTTGAAAACTAAGCTTGACCTGAAAGATCAATTACTGAAATTGAAGAAAACCGATAGCCAATTCTCTTTTGTGCCAACGTGGTTTGTGGTGCCGAGTTCGCAACAGTTAACCCTCCGACAGATGAACTTGATTAATGAGGCTGGTTTCTATTCCCTAAAAATGGGAGAACGGACTATTGGTCAGCTGGCTTTTAATCATTCGCGCAAGGAGTCGGATAGTGAACTGTGGCAGCGTGCCGATCTGGAAAGTAGCGAAGTATCAAAACAGTTCGGAAGTTGGAAGATTTTCGAAGAAGGCGAAGATGCTTTGTTAACGGAAGAAATTCAGGAACTTCAGTCGGGAGAAAAGCTGTGGCGATTGTTCTTGATTGCTGCTTTGATTTTCCTTTTGGCCGAGGTAACTATTATTCGGTTTTGGAAATGATTCTTTCATGTGAGGTCACGGATTTTGTTTTAGACTTACTTACTTCAACTAACCAGATACATAGGTTGGAAATAAATCTAACCCAGATTTTATTTGGGTGCTTAAGTGTGTGAAGGTGAATTGCTTCTTGTTCAATGATGGTGCTATTGCTGGAAAAACTTTAGGAAAGTTTAGTTGTGTTAAGAATTAAAAACTAAATTTTCTCGTTTTTTTACATTCCTTGCAACCAAATTTTGACTACATCGTCTCTTATATAGAGGTTTGAAACCCCCTCTGTTGTTATTTTAGCTACTCAACTCATAAGCGGCAGAGATACGTACATTTCTGCCGTTTTTCATTTCGTATATTCAGGTATTTTTATTCGCTCCAATAGATTTCTGGTATAGAAGATTGTTATGCTTTATATATGAATGTAAAATATTCATTTACAAATGAAAATATGTATTTGTAAATTTAATAGACTGAATATTCCTAAGTAATCGTGCAACCTTTTTTTCTGTTCCTTAGTTTGCTACAATAGTAAAGAATAGAAGAGTGATATGTTGTTTGAAAAAGGGTATCTGGAAGGTAGATCGCATGGATTTCTTTTCTGGAATGTTTTATAAGCAGAAGTATGGAATAAATTCACATTTAGAAGGGATAAACTTTTTTAGATGAATTGACAATAAAATAAATCTGATATTTAAGTAAATGCCTTCATTAGCTTCACCATTTTAAATTAATTAGTGCTTCATTTTAAGTAGTATATAAACCCAAATTAGAAGTTTTAAGGATTTAGTAGTTAAAAAAAGAAAACACATGAAACGAATTCTTTTATTTATTCCAGTGCTTCTGTTGTTGTATGCCTGCCCACCAAGGGAAGACACAACAGAATACCATCCTATTTTTATGAACCGATCCATATTGGAAAGCTCTGTGAATTATCAACATCCCAGAGCTTTGGAAACTCCAGGCAAGATTTATCATAAAGACAACAAAATTTTTATCAGCGAGCGCTATAAGGGAGTTCATGTAATCAACAATAAAGACCCTGAGAATCCGGTACCCGAGG
Organism: Bacteroidales bacterium; assembly: GCA_965230435.1. Taxonomy (GTDB): domain Bacteria; phylum Bacteroidota; class Bacteroidia; order Bacteroidales; family JBDKHP01; genus JBDKHP01. The sequence goes on along the minus strand of CBDDLB010000006.1, from coordinate 2,101,469 downwards.
CGTTTATCTCAGCAGCAGGATGTGTGGACATGGCTATCAAGAACAATATTCTTTATTTGGATAATGCTGTTGATTTGATTGCTATTGATTTAACCAATAGGCAGTTGGTGAAACGGGTGAAAAATGTTTTTCCTGAGCCTTACCCGCCAGATTTGAATGATATACCAGATAAATACCTACAGGGCAACCGGACCAGTGACGATCTTATTATTGTTGGATGGAAGTTACCGGATTGACAATGAAAAGTGGACGTCCAAAATTTACAATTTCTTCAAATTAAATAGCACTACGTGCTTATTGATCTCAGAATATAAAAAAGGCATATATAATGAAACAGATTATACTTTTCGTCCTGGTAGCTCTCCTGCTTGCATGTGAGGGAGCCAATGACGGTAAAAAAGAAATAATATCAGGCGGCGAAGGAACGGGTGGTTCCTTGGCGCGCTTCGCAATTGTCGGAGACAGATTATATACTGTAGACAACAGTTCCCTAAAATGGTTCGATATTTCTACACCTTCTAACCCCAAAAATGTAGACAACTCATACGTTGGTTGGCGAATAGAAACGATTTACCCTAAAAACGGTCACCTTTTCATTGGTTCACAGACAGGAATGTACGTGTATAAAATAGAGCCTGATGGTTGCCCGGAATATTTGTCCGATGTTCAGCACTTCTATAGTTGCGATCCTGTTGTGGCAAACAATACACACGCTTACGTTACACTCAGTACGGGTAGCAGTTGCCGTAGGGCAACACAGAATGAACTAATGGTGGTACGATTGAACGATCTACAAAATATGCAGATCGAAAAAACTTACAGAATGGAAAATCCCAAAGGTTTAGGTATCAGTGGCAATAAGCTAATGATCTGCGATAATGGCATAAAGGTTTTCGACATCACAGACCCCTTGAATATAGTACAGTTGCACCGTTTCGATATCGAAGCAACAGATCTTATCCCAATTGGTGATATCGTTATGGTTATTGGTAAAGACGGGCTTTATCAGTATCGTTTTGCTGAAGACGAAATGAATTTGCTTAGTCATATCCCAGTGCAATCTCCAGAAGGTCGTTAGCAATTCACGCTGAACGATAACACTTTCAACAAATGCAATAATTTTTGAGAAAATGAATTATAAACAAATAACTCTTGGTCTTATTTTTTTGTTCTGTGTGCTGGGCTTTAACTTAAAGGCTCAGGAAAATGAAAGGAAAAATGCATTGACTTTCGTAATCACACAGCCACTTTTCAAGGGATTACGATTGGAGTATGAACGTAATATTTCAGGACGTTGGTGGGCTTATGTTTCACCAATGCATTTCGGTAGCAAACAAGAATTCTGGGATGCTGATAGTTTTTGGGGAGTAGGAGGTGCTTTGGGAGCAAAAATGTTTTTAGATAAGGATGAAAATGGCGAAGAAGGTTTCCTATTGGGTACACTCGAATACAACTACTTCGATATGCAGCAAACAGGCTTTTTTATAGAAGAAAGTACTTGGAACGGTTTTCCAACATTTTCACCAAAAGAAGCACAATTGTATCAGCATGTAAACCGGATCAGAGGAATGATTTCGCTGGGAGCACAGGGAACTGCTGGGCACTTGCTTATAGGTGCTCGTATGGGAGTTGGGTATCAGCACAGTTTCGTCGATGTTGAAAAAAATGGAACTAAAATTATGCACGAAGATATGATAGGATTCGCCTATTCTGGTTATGTCTTCAATATAATGATCACAGTAGGGGGAATGTTTTAGCATGTCAAAGTTGTTTTGGCAACTCATTCCGTATTTTTGGAAGTAGCGCACTATTGCTTATAACAGGCTCAGCGTGCTTTCTGCAGCAACCACAGCTATTTTGCAGCTGTATTTCTTCCTACAGCATTCTTTTATCCCGATAGCTTTTTACAAAACTATCGGGATTTTTTTTGCATGATTCGCTGATAGGCAAGAGAAGTTGTGGGAATTGTATTTTATTGATAATGACTGTGTTTTTGTGTTGTGTCAGGGATTAGTGAAAAGCCCAGCGGATTTCTTAAAAAACGTTAGCTGAGCTTAATCTTTGTTGGTTATAGGAATAAAAATGTTTTGATGTATTAAATTTGTAGGGACAGGAATCTGTATTGCTACAATTTGTGATTATGCCATTAAACACCCAAGTAAAAGAACAGACAGCTAGGGAAAGATTGGAAACTATCTTGGAAAGCTGTCCAAATTGTAATGAACCAAAAAAGAAAGCACGAATAATAAATGCCTTTGAATTTGCCGATCAGGCTCACGAAGGAAAAAAACACAGAAGCGGAGAGCCATATATACATCATTTGCTTTCTGTTGTAGAAATTGCGGTTAAGGAACTGCAATTGGGCCCCAAAGCTGTTATTGCAGCTTTGCTACATCACATTCTCGAGGATACAGAATTCAGCTTGGAAGATATCCGCAAGCAGTTTGGGGACAAAGTTGCCTACATTGTCGATTCCCTTACCAAAATAGTGAGTGCAAGGGAGTGGTATCAGGCCGATGAAGCTGAGAATTTTAGACGGCTGCTTCTTTCCATATCAGACGACCTGCGTGTTGTGCTTTTGCGTTTTGCAGACCGTTTGCATGTTCTGCGCACGCTTCGTTCCGACGACAAGGAATATCGTGTGAAAATTGCCAATGAAAGCATTCAGGTATATGCCCCGCTGGCTCACCGCCTTGGACTTTATAGTGTAAAAAAAGAACTTGAAGATCTGGGACTGAAGCACCAGCGTCCGCACGTTTATAGGGTACTGTCGGACGCAGTTCAGGGAAATGAAGAAAAACGGACAAAGTTTATCAATAATTTCTCGTTGCGCATTATTGGCGATCTCACCCGCGAGGATATCGATTTCAAAATAGTAGGGCGTCCAAAAACCATTTACTCCATCTGGAATAAGATGAAGAACAAAGGGGTTTCTTTCAAAGAAGTCTACGACCTGTCTGCCATCCGAATCATTTTCAAACCTAAAGCAAATATACCGGAACTAACACAGTGCTGGAAAATCTATGAAGTAATCAGTAGGCGTTACACCCCAATCCCCGACCGTTTGCGCGATTGGGTGAGTGTACCTAAATCCACAGGCTACGAGGCACTTCATACTACTGTTAGTGTAGGCAAACGCTTTGTAGAGGTGCAGATCCGTTCTGAAAGAATGCACGAGATTGCTGAGCTTGGATTGGCAGCACACTGGAAGTATAAAAACGTAAATTCCAAGAAAGAGAAGTTCGACCAGCAGATACGCGAAATTCAACAATTCCTGAAAGATCCAACTGTAGATAAAGCCGCTCTACTTGACGATGTTAAGCTGAACTTGCTTTCCTCGGATATTTTAGTTTTTACACCAAACAACGAGATTAAGACACTACCTAAGAAATCTACCGTTCTCGACTTTGCCTATTCCATACACACAGATCTGGCTCATAAATGCATAGGTGCAAAAATCGATAAGAGAACAGTTCCCATCACACATGTTATCAATAATGGGGATAAGGTAGAGATACTTACATCGAATTCACAAAAGCCTAAATCCGAGTGGCATGAGTTTGTGGTTACGACCAAGGCAAAATCGGATTTAAAGCGTATGTTCCGTGAAGAATTTGCAAGATTCAGGCGCGAAGGTGAAATTATTTTAGGGCGGATTCTCGATAATTTGGACACAAAGTTTAATGCCGATATTTTCCGTAAAATACGCAAGCATACAGAAGTTCGGAATTATGCCGATCTGTGCCAGAAAATAGGAGAGGAGCGCATACAGGAAAGTCAGCTTCGTAAGATTCTCAAAGTACGTACTCGTTTTAGGCATGTGCGTTTTTGGACTGTTTGTCTCGATTTACCAGAGAAATTTTCTCCTGATCAAAGTAAACGTCTAGGTAGGTTGGCAGCAGAACACGAAGTTGGTATTTTCTTTGGGGCAACAAATCCTACAAAGAAGTTCGAAATTGCTCCTTGCTGTAGGCCAGAGCCCGATCAGGAAATTGTTGCTTTTCTGGTAGACGAGCACAAGTGTATTATCCATAAAAAAGGCTGTCCAGATTTACCTTCCGCAAACGACCAAGATTTGATACTCGATGCTGAGTGGAGACGGCACAAGATAAGGGCGGAAATGTCGCGAATACGAGTTCAAGGTAACGAGCGTTATGGTCTTCTTTCAAAGATTTCGAGGCTTTTGGACGAGGATTATTCAGTGGTTGTGCATTCAATGTATTATAAGGCGGAAAACGGTATATTGAAAAGCTATTTCGATATACTTGCTCCTGATATAATTGTTTTGAATTCTTTACTTTCGAAATTGGCATCCATACCGGAGCTTGAAAAAGTTGAACACATGGAGGCACTCTTATGATTTAGAACCGCGAGATTTTATTTCTCTACAACAGTCCAAAAATCAGCTTCTTTTATGATGCAGATTGGGTGTCCGCCCCTTCGCATTCGTATGGCTTTTTCAAGGATTGTATTGTTTTGGATTTCTTCTCCAAAGAGCAGATAATCGGTTTGATCGTTTAGCGAGTTGGAATATTTTCCTCCTAAACTGCTGATTGCTTTTTTTATTTTGTTAATGTGCTTTTCGGTGTTGATATTTATGATTACAAACACCTTATTTTTCAGTTTTGGAATTTCAGTTTTCAAGAAAAGACAATCAAGATCATTTTTGAAGGTTTCCGGTGTGAGAGCTTCTGTTTTATTTGAAAAATCAGCAAAATCGGCAAAGTATTTTTTTAACAGGGTACGTTCATCTTCATCGATACGCCCATCTTCCAGTGCAGCGAAGATTAGATTTCGGATTTCATCATAGGGATAGAAACTTTCTAGATGAGTATGTTTTTTTAGCCATTTCTCTAATTCAAAAATTTCTTTATCGTTAATTATTCCATCGGACATAATTCCTTTGCACATGCCACGTAGCGATCTCAGTTCTGTCTGAAACTGATTGTACATACTGCTACCTGTTTGGTGTTTTTCACATACAGCAATTAGGCGTTTGATAGAAGTGGCCCTGTTCTCAATATCTATAGTTGCGGCGCGGATAGTCTGTTTAATTTCCCAAAAAGGATTGTACTCTATCAGATGATAGTTGTCGTTGGCCCATTTCAACAGACCGTCTATCTCATCGTCGTTTATTACGTTATCCAAACTAATGCCCAGCAATATTCCCTTTAGCGACACTAGGGCATTGTTTACTTCCTCGAGGGTGATATACCTTCGAATCTTGATTTTCGCTTTTTTCTTTTGCTGTTCCATTATATTGGATTTTAAAACTTAGACAAAAGTAAGTAGATATTGGTAATGTAGACAACAATTTTTAGAGCTGCCCTAATGCGAAAGGGGTAAGGTGCCGATCTTGTTAACTACCGTAGTTACTTAGTCGTCTTGTATTCATCTAAAATACGCATTTATTTTTTCAGGAGAGCAGTTGTGTGTAATAATGGAGTGCAGTTGTGCTTTACCTAACATATAACTTCCCAAAAGTCTTATTAATAATCAGAAGAACTTTTGGGAAGTTTGCTGTTCAATAGGTTTTTTCTATCAGTGTGTATTTGTGTTGGTTAAGTTTGAATAGCTTATTCGTTCCAGTTGCTTACAAGGTTAATAAATTCTTGTCGATATCCGTGAGGGTCGTATTTTTTTGCATTGGTTCCCAGGTCTAGCACCATTTGTTTCGAAGCTGTTCCTTTATATTGCGATTGCTTCATGATTAGCCCAAACACTCCAATAGCCGCTGCAAACCGCATATTTTCGGAAGATGCCGAAATTTCTTTTGGCGCCTGTTTTATTTCGTGCGATAGCGGCCTGCTTTCATTTTCATTGGGCTTCTTGTACCTGAAATCAAATTGGGCGTATTTTTCAGTAAGTTCAGTGTCCTGTAGTTTTAGTTCATAAAGTGCTGTGATAGTTTGTGAAGATCCTATTTCACCTGCATCTTTCGAATCATCTTCAAAATCTTCGTTATCCATTTTTCGGTTTTCATAGCCAATCAGGCGATAGGAGTCCACCATATTTCCATTAAAGGTAATCTGGATTTTCGAATCTTTTGCAACAGTGTGGAATTTTGCAACTTCTTGGGTGAAAACTTTTTGAATCTGTTTTGCATTATCAATATACTCATAGTTTCCATTCCCTTTGTTGGCAATCTGTTCCATCATGTGGTCGTTAAGGTTGCCTCCGCCAACACCTAAAACGGTTAAATAAATTCCAAAATCTCTTTTGCTTTCAATCAGTTCAACCAGATCGTCGGTAGAAGATGGGCCTACATTGAAATCACCATCACTTCCGAGAATGACTCTGTTGTTTCCTCCAGTAATGAAGTTTGCCTGTGCAATTTCATAAGCTGTACTGATGCCTTTGGCACCTGCGGTAGATCCTCCAGCTCCCAGTCTATCTATTGCTGCTTTTATTGTGCTCTTTTCATCACAAGAAGTCGATGGGAGTAGGACGCCTGCTTCTCCTGCATAGGTAACTATAGCAATTCTATCGTTGCTTTCCAGGTTATCAACAAGGGTTTTAAAACCGGTTTTTAGCATCCCTAATTTGTCAGGTGAATTCATAGACCCAGAAATATCGATTAGGAAAACATAGTTCGAATTTGGTAGTTGGCTTTTAGGAATTGTCATGCCTTTCATACCAACTCTCAATAAATAATGCTCTTCATTCCACGGACAATTTGCTATTTCAGACTCCAACGATACATTTTCTCCGTTTGTTGGTTCTTTGTAGTCAAAAGTGAAGTAGTTGATGAATTCTTCAATTCTAACAGCGGCCTTAGGTGGTGTTTGTCCAAGATATAAGAACCTTCTCATATTGGTGTATGAGCCTCCGTCGGCATCAACAGAGAATGTGGAAATAGGTTGGTCGCTTACTTTCATAAAAGGGTTTTCTCCATATTCCTTATATTTTTCACTGTAGGCATTGGGTGAAAGAATAGATTCCTCAATATAACCATCGTCTAATCTATCATTTGGCTCACAACTGGAAAGAAAAATGATTGTCAGAATAAGGGATAAGGGAAAGAAATAAGTTTTCATAATAATTAGTTTTTGGTTCTGTTTTTAAGATGTTGCAGATATTGTTTTGTTACATATTTTCTCAGTTTATTGGCATTTTTTTCATAAGATATATTGGGCAATAAGGCATTTTCGTGTAGTACATTCTGTGCTGTGAAATGTATGAAAATGTTTGTGGTTTTTTTGATAGGAATATGTTCATGATCTATGAAATTAATCGCTCATGAACTATTCTGTTAGAAAATATATGAAAATTGTTCTATTTAGTTGTTAAAGTATTTTTTTAGATGTGATTTTACAATAATATGACCCGTTTCTAGCTTTTACATAATACTTTTTTTGTAACTTGCCATTTAGACTACTAGCTGCTTCACTTGTTTTCGCTGTAAAATCTGAATATAAACATAATTCTCAAACCAATTTATCATGCTTAAGCTATCCAACTTAATAAAGCTATCGTTGCTGATGGTTTTATCTTTATTTGTAGCATGTTCGGGTAACCGCAATGTGTCCGATGCGGCCGACCCCGAATTTGCGAAGTATATTCTTTCACATACAATGGGTGTGGTTTCGCGTACCAGCGAAGTTCAGCTTTCTGTCACCCCAGATGTAGCAAAAGCAATAAACAAACATGGAAATGTAAACGATCTCTTTTCTGTAACACCGAAAGTAAACGGGGAAGTAGTTTGGGACAGTGCCCGTACGATCTATTTCCGACCTAAAGTAGGGCTGAAACCTGCAGCAGATTACACTGTTGAGTTCAAATTGGGCGATCTTGTAAAGGTAGACCGTTCTTTTGAACAGTTCATATTTGGTTTCAAAACTATAAAACCAAATATGACAGTCCGTTTCGATCGCTTAGTGCAGGCATCCGAAACCAATAAGAAGAAAATGGTGGGCGAAGGAAAAGTGAGCACAGCCGATGTAATGACTGTTGATGAACTGAAAAAAGTATTGGTTGCAAAGCAAGGAGGAAAAGAACTTAAAGTTGAATGGGAGGAAGCTGTTAACCCAAATACCTTCCGTTATGTGATTCAAGGGATCGAACGCACCAAAGGCGAAAGTCCAGAGCTTGAACTTTCATGGGAAGGTTCGTCTGTAAATATCGATGTTAGTGGAAAGAAGAAGGTGCCAATACCAGCCGTAGATGAGTTCAAATTGGTTGACCTAAAGGTGTTTCACGAACCAGAACAGTATCTATTGCTTGAGTTTTCCGATGGCCTTTCTGAGAAACAATACCTAAAGGGGCTTATTAAGTTGAAGAAACTGAGTGGCCTGAAGTATGTACGAAATGGTAATAGTTTGAAAGTAATTCCTCCAAGAAGAATATCGGGTAATTATGAACTTTCCATATCGAATGCTTTAGAAAATTTTCAAAAAGACAAGCTGAACGAAGCTATAACAAGAACGATCAATTTTGCAAAGCTTAAACCGGCGATCAAGTTTGTCACAAACGGTGTTATCCTTCCTTCTTCAGATCAGGGACTGGTTTTGCCGTTCGAGGCAGTGAACCTAAAAGCTGTAGATGTTGTGGTTACGAAGATTTTTGAAAACAACATGTTACAGTTTCTACAGGAGAACGAACTTGCAGGGAAAAATCAGGTTCGGCGCGTAGGGAGACCAATTGCACACAAAACCATCGAGCTTGCAGAAGGTGAAATTGTTAATGCCAATCAATGGAACCATTACTATTTGGATCTGAACGAAATGATAAAACCAGATCCGGGAGCGGTTTATAGAGTATATCTGGCATTCAGACAAGAACACTCGATTTATGCTTGTCAAAGCGATAAAGAAATCCAGAAGTGGACAGATGAGGAGCTGGAACGCTACTGGGAACGTTTTGAAAGTGGTTATTTCTACGACGATTATTACGATTGGAGCAATCGGGAAAATCCATGCCATAAGTCGTTTTATGGCTTGCGCAGAGCGGTGGCTCAGAACATTTTGGCATCCAACCTTGGTCTGATAGCTAAGTCAGCAGACCAGCAGACCATAACAGCTTTCGTAACAGATCTGTTAAAAGCCCAGCCTCTCGGTGGCGTTACGGTAAAGGCCTACGATTATCAGCAGCAAGAGCTTGGTTCGGCTGTTACAGACGGTGCAGGTAAAGCCGTTCTAACAAACCTGAACAAACCTTACTTCGTTGTAGCCGAAAAAGAAAAAGAGCGTGCTTATCTGAAAGTAAAAGATGGAAATGCGCTTTCATTAAGCCGTTTCGAAGTATCTGGTAATTCTCTTAAAAAAGGTCTGAAAGGATATATCTTCGGTGAGCGCGGAGTTTGGCGCCCGGGCGACTCTATCTTTGTTTCGTTTATGCTGGCAGAGTACGGAGACAAGCTTCCAGAAAGCCATCCTGTAGTTTTTGAAATGAAAAATCCAGCAGATCAGTTGGTCGATCGTCAAGTGCAGACAAAGAACGGAGCCAACTTCTATACCTTCCGAACAAAGACAGACCGCGATGCCAAGACGGGTTTTTATAGCGTGAATATCTCAGTGGGGGGAGCCAAATTTTACAAAACACTGAAGATAGAAACGGTGAAACCAAACCGTCTGAAGATTGATATGAAATTTTCGAAAGACTACATTGCAGTTGGTGAAAACAGCACAATTGATATGAATGTCAACTGGCTTCATGGAGCTGTAGGTAAAAACTTGCAAACAGATGTTGAGGTAATTCTTTCGGACAAAAAGACAACCTTCCCAAAATACAAGCATTTCATTTTCGACGATCCTACCAAGAAATTCTATGCCGCACCGCAAGAAGTGTTTAGTGGCAGAACCGATGAGAGTGGTTTTGTTTCTTTTACTCCAAAAATACAGGTCAAAAAATCGGCGCCGGGTATGTTGAATGCCATTTTTGTAACAAAAGCATTCGAAAAAGGCGGGAATTTTAGTGTAGATAAAGTATCCGTACCATATTACCCTTACGAATCCTTTACAGGACTTCATATTGAAAAGACAGACAAGCGTTACAATGCATTGGTTACAGACGAAAGCCACACTGCGGAGCTAGTTACGTTGAAACCAGATGGTAAACCTGCAAAAGACAAACAACGGATAGAGGTTTCTATTTATAAGTTGAGCTGGCGCTATTGGTACAACCGTTCATCTTCAGATCTGGCATATTACATCCGCAGACAGAATGTCAAGCCAATAAAAACGTCTACAGTTTACACCGCAGGAGGTAAAGCAAAATGGAATTTCCAGATAGATAAGCCCCTGTGGGGACGTTTCTTAGTAAGAGCAGAAAACAAAACAACAGGACACTCCACAGGTGAAATCATTTATATGGATTGGCCAGGTTGGGTAGGCCGCAGTCACGGAGGAGCTGGCGAAGGAGCAACAATGCTTAGCTTCACCACGGACAAAAAGAAATACGACCTTGGTGAAAATATAAAACTGAACATCCCATCTGCTGGTGGAGGAAAAGCCTTGATCAGTTTAGAGAATGGGGCAGGAGTTGTTGCTTCGGAATGGATAGATACCGAAGAAGGATATACCGAACACGAAATTCCAACAACCAAGGCCATGACTCCGAACATATATGTTCACGTCACGCTCGTTCAGCCGCATAAGCAGACAGCTAACGACATGCCGATCCGTATGTATGGCATAGTTCCGGTAAGGGTCGATGTGCCCGAAACGCACTTGCATCCAGAGATCAAAGTCGCCGAAGAACTGGAATCGGAGAAAGAATTCACTGTGACGGTTTCCGAAAAGGACGACCGTAAGATGACATATACCTTAGCCATTGTAGACGAAGGTCTGCTGAGTCTTACCCGTTTCCGAACACCAACACCATGGGATCATTTCTATGCAAAAGAAGCCCTCGGGGTAAAAACTTGGGACATCTTCGATCAGATAATCGGGGCATATGGAGGTGAGCTTGAGCGCCTGTTGGCAATTGGCGGTGACGATGAGGCCTCTAAAAAAGGAGGACAGAAAGCAAACCGCTTCAAACCAGTGGTAATGTTTCACGGCCCGTATACCTTACAGGGCGGAACTAAGAAACATAAGCTGAAAATGCCAAGATACGTAGGTGCTGTTAGAACAATGGTCATTGCCCGACAAGATAAAGCTTTTGGTTCAACCTCTCAAGAATCGAAAGTCACGAAACCAGTGATGGTGCAAGCAACAATGCCACGCGTGATTGGGCCAGATGAAACCCTGAAATTACCAGTGAGCATTTTCGCCATGAAGAAAAGCATAAAGAACGTAGAACTAAAAGTAAAAGTTAATGACCTCTTCGAGATAGTTGGCGAAAAATCGAAAACAGTAAGCTTCTCAGACATTGGCGAAGAATTTACCTCTTTCGATTTGAAAACAAAATCACGTGTCGGAATAGGCAAAGTAGAAGTAATAGCAACTTCAGGTTCTCACAAAGTAGTTTACGATGTGGAAATTGACGTGCGTACACCCAACACACGCGTTACAACGGTACTCTCAGAGGCCATTCAGTCTGGTCAAACGTGGGAGTCTGAGTATAAACCTGTAGGGATGCTCGGAACCAACAATGTCACCGTGGAACTGAGCGCCTTGCCGCCGATCAACTTGGCAAAACGCCTAAAATATCTCATCCGTTATCCACACGGATGCATCGAGCAGACCACTTCTTCCGTGTTCCCTCAACTATTTTTGGCTTCGATTACAGAATTACAACCCGCGCAGAGGGCCAGGATATCCAATAATGTTAGGGCCGGTATCGATCGATTAACAAAGTTTCAGATATTTAATGGAGGTTTCGCTTATTGGCCAGGCAATTCCGATGCAAGTTACTGGGGGTCGAACTACGCAGGACATTTTATCATTGAGGCCGAAAAAGCAGGATTCATTGTGCCAAGATCAATGAAAAACAACTGGCTGAAGTTCCAGCGAACAAGAGCCAAGAAGTGGGCCAACGATGGCAAAAAATCGCAACTCACACAAGCATACCGTCTGTATACATTAGCTCTGGCAGGAAAACCAGAAAAGGGGGCAATGAACCGTCTGCGCGAGCAGAAAAACTTGTCGAAACAAGCTAAATGGAGATTGGCCGCTGCATATTTCATCTCCGGAAAAGAAAAAACGGCCAAGAAACTCATACAGGGGCTGACAACACAGGTAGATGCATATACAGAACTATCTGGTACCTTTGGAAGTTCAGCAAGGGATCAGGCAATGATTTTGGAAACCTTAGTGCATATGAAGAACGATCAGGAGGCTTTCGCTGTCCTTAAAGTACTTTCGGAAAAGCTTTCTGCCAATCGCTGGATGAGCACACAGACAACAGCCTACTGCCTGATTGCCGTTTCGCAGTACGTGAAAAAGTATCCTTCTGCCGACAAGATAAAATGTACCGTTTCAGGAGGGAAACTAAAGCCTGTTCAGGTCAATTCCACAGCTCTTGTGAAACAAGTAGAAATAGAAGAAGCAGACGAAACTGCGCAACTAAAAGTGAAAAACTCTTCTGGCGGAGTGCTTTACGCCCGTGTAATCGGCGATGGTATACCAGCGGCAGGACAGGACGCCGATGCCAGCAATCAATTAAAAATCGACGTTAGTTATTTCGATGAAGATGGTTCCCGCATTCAGCCGACACCATTGGCACAGGGAACTGATTTTGTGGCAAAAGTTCGAATAACCAATCCAACAGGCCGCGCGTTCAAAGAGATGGCATTGAGTCAGATATTCCCATCCGGCTGGGAGATCATCAACACACGTCTGCTAGATGTGCCGAACTTACCTTCGTCCACCAAAGCAAAGTACACCGATATCCGCGACGACCGTGTTTATCAGTATTTCGACCTTCGTCCGGGTAAAACAGCCACATTCATGGTTCGCCTAAATGCAAGTTACGCAGGTAAATATTACCTGCCGTCCGTTAGTGCAGAAGCCATGTACGATGCCAGTATCTATGCTCGCAAACACGGGCAGTGGGTTCAGGTTACGCTAGAATAACGTTAGGAAGAATCTGAGAGGGTGGCTATTGGGTTTACGAGTAGCCACCCTTTTAATATAATACTGAGATAATTATTTTTTGGAGCAAAGCGCTATTACTTCTATTAGTGAGCTGCGCGCCTTCCACTACAAGTCCTCACCCCACGAGCCGTTCCACATCGGCCTAGCAGTCTATTTCGCTCTCGCTTCATAGCTGCCAGACCGTGTGTCACAGGCTCGTGGGGCTCCGGGCTTTCCGTTCCAGTCACGGCTAGACAAAAACAGTATCCCTTCTAGAACGATCCCTGTATTCGGTATTCAATTATTGTTTCAACCAAAAAGCCTCAAGTAAAAACTTGAGGCCTAAAATCAATTTTCAATATCCTTAAATAAAACGATAGGGTAAGGTTAGTAGATAATTAGAAGGGTCTCCCCTTAATTCGTAAAAACTAGGGATCGTTTAATATCAAGTCCCAACAATCAGTCGTCAGCTTATCTCTGAACTACATTCCCACGGAACGTATTGCTCTGAACTCCACCTTTTGAAGATAGAATACTCTGAGCAGCTTCGTGAGTAATAAATTCGTAAATAAACTCAGTACCTTCGGCAGCAGCAGGGCCTGCAGAAAGACCGCCGTTCGCGTCAACAAATGTATTAAGGCCGGCAGTTGCCCAAAGATCTTGTTTGGCAGTAGTTTCACTAGTAAGGTATAGGTCTGTTACAGCAATAAGTCTTGCGTTCTGCCCCGGATCCTTCTGATAAAGAGCAACACCATAACCAGGATCGCCTGCCAACCAAGGATCATAACCTTCGTTTTTGTTGAAACCAGGCATGATGTAGTAAGTAGACTGACCAGAAGGTCTGAAATACTTAGTACTAAACTGGTAAGCAAAACCAGTAGTTCCAAAATCGATAGGGCTTAGAGTAGAGTAATGCCATCCTGGAACATCCATTGGGTCAAGTCCGGCAACAGAAATGTATAGCTCAGGAGCTTTGGTATCGCCATCAACACCATAATAGAACCAATCTTTTGGAGGAATAGGAAGTGGCTTTGTTTCTCCAGATTTAACAATTGTCATCACCTGACCAGGTTGTTCGTTGCCTGGGAAGCTGCCACTAGAAATCAATACACCATAAGGCGTTTTGTTCACAACTGTAGCGCCTTTCTCACCTTGAACTACATAAGGTTCCGTTTTTTCAACCAATTGCCCGTTTACGAAATAAAGACCGGCATCGGTTTCAAAATCCTGATAACCAGCATGTGGCTGATGAGGGCCTAAGAATGGCCAGTTGTTACCTTCAGTATAAACAGGAATATGCCCTGTAAAGTTATTTGGAATGTAGTAGCCTTTGTTAAGCGTGGTTCCATCCTCACGGTAAGGGTTCGATAAAATTCCAGGATGGGCAGTTGGATCAACAAATCCTCTTTTTACGCGAAAATCAGCCAAAGGGTCGTCATTGTACACCCAGCCTTCAGTACGCAGAATTTTACCAGAACGGTACATATTCGGGCCGCTTGTGCCATCAGCAAAGTTAGGGCCTTTGTAGGGAATAGTTTCCTGAGCGCCATAAGCTTTAGCTATGGAGCTTTTTTTCTGATCGAGCTTAGGGTCGTTAAGGCCATCTTCATAAGAAGAACAGCTTGCTAGTAAAGCCACAGCACATCCTGTAGCTAACAAAAACTTTTTCATAAATTAGGTTTTTAGGTAGTGTTTTAGATTAAAAAAACAGAATATAATTTATAAGGATATCGAAAATACAGCTTATGTGTGCTAATGAATTAAAGTAGTATGATACTATGGTTATATACATGAATTATTGTCTGTTAATATAATTAGCATTGTGAAAAAAGCATATAAGTCTCAATGCTTTGTGCGCTATTGTCAAATAATAGTGCATTGAGGCGTACTTTGTGATTTTGTAATACTAATTATTTATTGTTGCTTTTCGTATAACGTAGTTTTTGTATGATATAATATCTAAAGTTTCTAAAAAAGTTTTTGTGTTTATATTTATTAGTGTTGAAATGAAAAGATTTTTGTGTGAATTAGATAAACTGATGTTACTGTAACTGTCTTATTTGTCGAAACAAAGAGTGTCGTCACGTGAAGGGATGACCAATAGAGAAAAATATTAATGACAGTTGTTAAGATGCGTCTTCTTTTTCAAATGTAGGAAAATAAATCTGTACTTACTACTATTATTTGATATTTTTATTTGTTTAGAGGTATATATGTAAAGGTAATTTTTGTCTTTAAATGACGTTTTTTGCCTTTTTTAAGAGTTTAAAATGTGAGTTGAGTTAAATGTTAAGTATGACCTTACTGTCATTTTTTAGAAAAGAGGTTTTTTAATAAATGAAGAGCTTTTGAAAGCAGCAATGGGTTGTTAAACAACAAAAAGGCAGAGCATAAATACATATGCTCTGCCTGAGAAAAATTGGGCCGCCGTGTAGAATATTAGCACGGCGTATTCATAATGTGTAGCACCAAGTACTCTAATCAGAGTTTTAGGACTCGTATTGTTTTCTTTGATCTGCCATTCTTGATTCTTATGTAGTAAACTCCACTGGACAGTTCTTCAAGGGAAAAATGAGTTCTGTTCACTTGCCTGTTAAAGGATTTTATCTCTAATAGTTGCCCTTCTGCACTCAATAGTAATATTTCAAGGTTGCTATTGAATTCACTATCAGTTACTACATTTACGATATCTTTTGTTATGGTAGGATATATTCTCATCTTACTTAACTTAAAGTCGTTGGAAGACAAGGAAGTAGTGTCCGTTTCAATAACAATGTCGGCTTCTATATAGTTTTCTATTGTTAAAACAGAAGCACATGAATAAGTATTCTTTGCAGATAGACTTACATCGAAAAGCCCCGATTGTTCATAGGTATTTAGAGGCTTTTCTTCTTCGCTCTGTTTGCCATCGCCAAATGTCCACTCGTAAGAGCCCCCTCCCCAAGTAAAATTCAGAAATTGTACTTCTTTATGATCCGCATCAACTTTAAAACGATCTGATGTGAAATTGATGTCAGGTTCTGGATAAACAACTATTTCTTTGCTTACGCTATCGGAGCACATAGATTCTTGGTCTATTGCCCAAAGCGAAATTTTGTGCTTTTTTAGTTCATCCCCTTTTTGTACGAAAGTGTATTCTGCATCTTGCTGCTGAGAAAATGTTAAATCTCCAATCTGCCATAGGTACATTACGTTATCAGGAGTTTCTGATGTGTTTGTAAACGCAACTGTTAGAGGTGAACAGCCATTTGCAGAAGAAGCTGTGAAGTTTGCTTTGGGTGTTGTTATACGGGTAATTTCAGCTTCCAGTGCCGCACTGCATCCAGTTTGCTCATTGGAGATAACTGCGTTAAAAATATTCTTCCCTTCAGAAAGATTTTCAAATGTCCATTTAAAGTCATCTGCCTTTTGTATAGACTGCCCTTCCACTGTCAGCCAAGTTAAAGTGTTTTTTTGCAGATGTTTAGGGTCTATGCGTACAGTGGGTGATTCATCGCAGGTTTTGTATTGAAAACTAGCATCGTGCATGGCCCAATTGTAAATACTTACTGTGTCTGATTCTGAATAATTATTTTCCTCAATTGTCCATATGAAAATGTTTTCACCTTCGCCAAGTTGACTGACTTCGGACTTTGGATCGGTAGGGTCTGATAAAACTCCAGATCCTTTTTTTACAGACCAGTATCCTTTGTCTGCGCCAGTAGCGTCTAATTTTGTAGCGTTTGTACACAAATCCTGATCTTCACCTGCATTTGCTTCTAAGCGGTCGTAGGTAATGATGACTTGGTCTTTCGATGTGCAGCCATGCTCATTTATTACTGTCCATTCAAAAATGTTTTCACCTCCGTTCAGGTTTTCAACGGTTGTTTTAGAGGAGAAAATATCTTCAAAATCACCATTTCCCTTGAGGACTGACCATTTGCCTAAAGATCCAATATAAATATCACCAGCAGATAAACGACAGTCTGGTGTTGTAATAGTTCTGTTTCTTCCTGCATACACGACTTGGTTGTTGTTGCGAACTGTAACTTCTGGATAATTAGAAGGGCATTCATCAGTGCCAGCAGTCCATCTAAAGGTGTTTGCTCCCATATACAACCCTGTTACCAACGTCTCTTGTTTACTTGGAGTATGAATAATGCCTCTTCCTTCTATAAGTTCCCATTTGCCACCTTTGTGATTAGAGGATTTGATTTTTAGTGTAGTTGTATCGGAGCAAAACTCTAGTTCGGTTCCTGCTTTAATAATTGGATTGGAAAAAGTATAGGCAGTCATTACTATGCAATTGCTATAATAGCTTTCCCATGTAAATGTGTGTACTCCCTCTTCTATATGTGCAATGGTGCTGCTTTGCTCGGGAGCTTCTATAGTGGCAGATTCACTTTTAACACTCCATTCTCCTACTGGTTTTTTGTTCCCTTTTGATTTAGCGATTAACTGAACGTGTTCATTGCATGTATTATGTATCTCAATACTTATTTCTTCACTTATTATTGTATGATATTCTTTTAGAGTTTTTCCATTCTTAAAATAAGTCCAACAATACGTATTTTTTCCAAATGCCATTCCGGTTACTGTAGTATTGGACGATGAAGGGACAGAGAATTTTCCTTTTCCAGAACTTACACTCCAGGAGCCTTTAGTGTTTTCTGCTGCTTTTAGTTCAGTGAAAGAGCTACAGACTACCTGAGCCGTAGACTTGTAAGCAATTAGGTTCAGAGTAATGGCTAATATGTATATGTAGTTTCGCATTGTTGCTTAATTGTTATTTGTCTGAAATTCAACCTCGATGTAATTGTCTTTTCTCATGTTGCTTTCGCAACCAAATTTGTTTTTCACTTTTAAACTCACAGAAAAAACTCCTTCCCGTTTATATTCATGGGTTGGTGCTGCTGAAAAATCGGTTGTTCCATCTCCAAATTTCCAGAAATATAACGAGGCATTATCGATGTTGGTCGTGAACTGATAATTATGGTTTTGTTCTTCAGTGGTTATAGGTTCTGTTTCTATAGAAACTGTAGGGTTGGGATATAGAACAAAGCTTTTCTGGGTTTCAATAATTTTCCCTTCTTTAGAAGTGGCGCGAAGAGTGATTTTTATCTGTTTTTCTTGATCTCCTTCTAAATAGAACTCATGATCGAGGTCGCGCTGTTTTATGCTGATTCCATTATCCAAAATCCAAGAATATTCCAAGTCTTCCCTTTCCGGACTGGTGTTTAAGCATTTTAAGCGAAAGGGAGAGCAGGCTTTTTGCACAGGTAAAACAAAGGAGGGGCTTTTTATATTAGGGAGCTTATAAACGGAAACAAGATCAGATGCTGCACAATAACCTTCTCGAAAATAATAATATTGGTATTGCTCAAAATTTGCATTTACAGTCCATTTGAATACATTGTGGCCATCACTTAGGTTCGTTACTATTGTACTATTTTGGTTTTTAGTGTTGAAAGTGCCACTTCCGCTAACGACAGACCATTCTCCTGAGGTTTTAAGATAATGATCGGCAAACCCTTTTAGTGTTGTTCGATCGTCTACTACAGCTTGATCCTGCCCTGCATTAACCTCAAATTGATGATTGTAAACAGTCAAACGTGTTGATTTTGTAAAGCCACCAGATGTAACATTCCACATGAGTTCGACCTCTCCTTTTTGTATATTATAAAGTTTAGTGCGCGGATTTTCAGGGTCTTCCAGTAGAGCTTTGCCACTAACAATTTTCCAAAAACCTTTACCGCGAGTAGGTTTTTCTGCGACAATGAATGTAGAATCGGAGCAGATGTCAATGCGATCATTCTCAGTTTGAACTAGTAAATTGGTATATGTTACAGTCATTTCATCATGTGCAGAACAGCCTCCATAGTAAGCATTCCATCTAAGGGTATTTTTTCCCCGTTCGAATCTAAATGCAGTGGTTATAGGAGCAATGGTATCTAAGAAAATACAACTGCCACTTATTACTTCCCATTGTCCTTTCATACCTTCTTTCAGCGGTGAAGCATTAAGATGAATGTAACTACTTTCAAGAAATTTATCGTATCCAGCATCAACTTCTATTGAGTTATTGATTATCATTATTTCAGGATGCTCATTACAGATGTTATCATTTGCTTTCCATTGAAATAGATTTTTTCCTTCGGCTATGTCTGTCACCAAAGTTTCAGAAGCTTCTGGGGTGTGTATCGTTCCTTTTCCTGCTATTAGCTTCCACTGGCCTGTTAAGTTTTCGGGTTTGGTAACTTTCAGGACTGTACTGTCTGAGCATATGATGCGCTTATCCTCTCCTTCAATGGTTCCATGATCGATATTGTATGTATAGCTAAGTAAGGTAGAGCATTCCCCTTCGAATGCTTGCCAGCGGAATGTGTTTTTGCCTGGTTTCAACAGGGCAACGGTGTGGTTGGTCAGAAGTTCATCTAACGTTGCATCCCCATCAACAATTGTCCATTCACCTACATGTTCCTTATCGTTTACAGAGTGGGCTTTTAACGATAGTTTTCCATTGCAGAGGTATTGTTTATTGGCATACAACTGATGACGGATAATTTTAAACTGTTCTGTTTTTTGGTAGTAACGGCTACCGTAAGACCATTGAAAAACATTTTCGCCTATTCCGATATCTTTAACTATAGTTTTAGCTGTAGCAGAAGATGTGAATGTACCGGAACCTGATACAACTTCCCATTTCCCATTTCCTTCATTTTGAGCTTGTAGCTCTATGTGGTCTTTACAGATGTTTATCTGGGAGAAGCATGTGTTTCCAGTAAACAAAAGAGAGAATATAATTAGAAATGTAATGCGCATAGTTTTGTATTCTTGCATCTGTTTAAATTATTGGCAATGTATTTTTTTTGAAGTTTGTGTTGTCGTTTATTTATTATCCAGAGAAACATTAATGAGGTCTTTTTTAGTAATCTCATGACTACAACCATATTCGTCCTTTTGAAGAAGGGTTACGGAATACCTACCTTCTTTTGTGTACTTATGAAGTGGTTCAGGTAAGGAGCTGGACGAACCATCACCAAAACTCCAGTGATATGTTTTGGCGGAACTATTATTGCTCCTGAAGGTGAAAGTTTGTAATTCTCCTTCTGTAGAATTTGCAGAGAAATCGATTGCTTTTTCAGGATAGAGCGTTAGAGTTTTGCTGTATTCGGAAACGTTTCCTAGACTAGTTTCTGCACGAAGAGTGATGTCGATTTGTTTTGCCTCATTATCAGTATTGATTAGCTTATGTTCAAGATCGCGGCCGTTGATTTCTGTACCATCGTTAAGGTGCCAAGAGTATGTTAATTCATCCAATGGTTCACTTGTGTTCACACATTTTAAAATGTAAGGAGAACAGGCTTCTTCAACTGGCAGATCAAATGAAGCTTTGGGTTTAATAGGTTCCCTATGGATTGTGATTTTTTGGGAAAATTTACACTCTTGATCATTAGGTGGTAATAGTTTATATATCGTCCATTCAAAAATGCTCTTTCCTTCAGCCAGTTTTGTTATTGTTGTTTTATAAGTGCTTTTGGAGGAGAGTTGACCACTACCTTCAATAATTTTCCATTCGCCTCTCTTAAAAAAGTTGTCATAGCTTCCGCCTCCAAATAAGTTCACATAATTTTTTGTGACAGTTTCCTCCCGGTCTTCTGTAAATTTGCCAATGTCTTGCCTAACGATATCTACTTCTGAGCTTGTTGTATAGCCAGATCTTGATACTGTCCACTTTAGGGTGACATAGTCTTCTAAATCATACAACTTCGAATTGTGTTTTTGGGGATCTTCGAGCTTGGCATTTCCTTCTATAATCTCCCAATGACCAGTACCATATTCTGGTATATTGGCATTTAATGTTGTTGAATCCGAGCAGATATATTGCTCCTTTCCTGCGTCAGCTTTTACAAATGGCCGAGCCACCTTTAAATAATCACTAGCTTTACAAGTCTTGAAGTACTCAGTCCATCTATATATATTGGAGCCAAACTCTACACCTAAAACCATAGTTATAGGATCTTGGCTGTCCATGAAAAAACCAGCACCTCTAATTACCTCCCACTTCCCAGTACTTCCATATTCAAGATGTGTTGCGTTTAGGGTAGTAGTACTACGTCCTATGGTTTTGTCAGAACCTGCAAACACGTTGGATACGTTTATCGTGTTCCTTGTAGTAGCAGTACAATTTTCACCCTCATAGATCCATTTCAGCACATGTTTTCCTGCTAGAAGAGACCGTACGGTAGTGTTAGCTTGGTTCTTGTCTTCAATAAGCCCATAGCCTCCCACTACTTTCCAATAGCCTTTCCCATTAATAGGGGGAGTTGCGCTTATATTGGTTTTGGAATGACACACATCTCGTTCATTTTCCGTCGAAGCTTGAAAAGCAATTGTTACGTCATCCGAATTTGTTTCGCCAGTTTGCTTTGTTGGTGTCCAGCGAAAAACATTCTTGCCAATTGTGAGGCCATTTACTATAGTCGTATTGGCAGATTTGTTTTCAAAAAAGCCCGATCCTTCAACAATGCTCCAATATCCATCGGGCGGGGTGGCTGAAAGTTGAGCCGAGTTACTACATACGCTTTGATCTTGGCCTGCCGAAACCTGAGCCCAAGAGTAGTTTGTAAGAAATAGAAAACAGAAAAAAAATGTTAGCAGAGTTTTCATATAAAATGAATTCGATTTTTGCACAAATACTATGAGGCGCAAAAGTATAAAATAAAACATACTGAAAAATGATGAAAATCTGCTTATGATTATTTCTTTTGTTGAGAGAAAAGAAACAAGTTAGCAATAGCGTAGCATACGTGAGGATGATAATTTATAATTCCCTTATTTTTTCTTCTTTATATTATACATGAATTGGAAAGGTATTTCAATAAGCCTAATTTAGGGGATGAAAAGAAACTCCTATTAATGGATGTATGTTTGAACACCATACCTTATATTCGCTAAGGTCACAAGCCCATTTGCCTTGATCCACCCCTTTCTGCAAATCAACAACTTAGCAGCTGAATGAATAAATTACAACTGCCTACTTATTAGCTTTGTTTGAGATATAATCAAAAAAAACACAAACGAAATGAAGTATAAAACTATTCTATTGGTACAACTAAGTTTATTGTTGGCACTTTGCATTAGCTGTTCAGAAACAAAAAAAGCAAATCCATACGATTCATTGCGGTTGAATGAAATCCAAATGATTGGTAGCCATAACAGCTATAAAATTGCAATTGAACCAGAATTGTGGAAGTACCTTCTGGCTCAGGACTCCATGAAAGCGATAAAACTTCAGTATTCGCACGTCAGTATGGTTCAGCAATTGGAGTTAGGTCTGCGTAACCTCGAAATAGATGTATTTCACGATCCCGCAGGAGGATTGTTCAAAAATCCTCAAGGCCTTTCTATTCTAAAGGAAAAGGGAATTACTCCGCAGGAGTTCGACAAAGAGAACAAGCTAGATCAGCCGGGCATGAAGGTTTTTCACATTCAGGAAATCGATTTCAGAAGTCATCATCTTTTGTTCAAAGATTGCCTTTCTGCAATGAAAAAATGGTCGGATAATAATCCGAAGCATTTGCCAGTAATCATCACCCTGAATACGAAAGATAAAAAGATAGAGGGTTTTCGGGAACCATCGCCATTCTTGAAAAATGCTATTGATAGTGTGGATATTGAAATCAGAAATGTTCTTCCAGAAGAAAAACTGATAACACCGGATTTTATCCGAGGGGATCATAAAACTTTAGCGGATGCAATCACGAAGCATGGCTGGCCTAAGATTTCAAAACTTAGGGGGCGCTTTCTTTTTGTGCTGGATCAATCGGGCGATAAGCTGAAGAGATACCTAGATGGGCACAAGAATTTAGAAAACAGGGTAATGTTTGTAAATGTTAAGCCAGGCAATCCAAATGCTGCTTTTATGATTGTTAACAAACCGGGGAGAGATAAAAAGCGGATTCAAAAACTAGTTAAAAAGGGCTTTTTGGTGCGCACACGTTCCGATGCTAGTACTTTTCAGGCCAGAAATAACAGTTATAAGCGCTTCGAGGCTGCCAAATCTTCAGGGGCTCAGGTTATAACAACAGATTATTATTTGCCTTCAGCTCTTTTTTCGTCTACCTACAAAGTAGTTTTTGATAGTGTCTATGTGAGAAAAAACCCATTCTTCTCAAAAGTAGAGTAGCTAAGCACTTGGTGCTATTTATTCGGAAGAGCATCGGTCTAATATCCAGTGTCGTGGCAAACCCCACAATGTTGTTTATATTAGCGCACCTACTTATGTAGTAGCTTTTTGAACAGTTTGTGGGTTTTTATCAGTATTTTTTCATGCAGGAGTAGCTACTTTAGCAGAGTGTGTTTGGTATATAAACAAATTAATCAGATGTATTATGCTTATTGCTATAGTAGTTATTGTCCTGCTTCTTTTTATTGCATTCTATATGGTTGCCGCATATAACGAAGTTATAAAAAATAAAAACCAAATTGAAAATGCAGAAGGCTCTGTAAATGTTATTCTGAAGAAACGGCACGAACTGATACCAAATCTCACAGCATGTGTGCAGTTCGAACAAGAACAGCAACAGCTTAGGCTCGATAAGCTTGTTCAGATTACAAAGGCAATCAATGCAGGTGAATTTAGCCAACAGCGCATGGAGCAGGAAGGGGAAGTTGGGTTAATAACATCGTCTATTTTGGCCGAGGTAACAGGGGATAAAAGTCGTTCCGTTGTACATCTCCAAAAAGCTTGGTCAGAGATGGAAGAGCAGATTTCTGCTGCCCGTAGGTTCTATAATTCGGCTATTTCTCAATATAATACCTGCATCGAGAGCTTTCCCACACGAATAATTGTCAGCCATCTTAAGTTGGAAAAGAAAGAGAAGTACAATATCCCTTTTAGTCAGAAGTTTATGGCAAACCATAACTTAGATAAGTAAATGCTGGTAAATAGGCTCTCTGTTTTAGATGCACTAATATAAGTGACATTTTGGGGATTGTCTTAGTGTTGAATTTTATAAAAACTCATTTTGATTATTTACTATTTCAGATGACAGAAGAATACCGAAGCTTCTCCACAAATATATTATTGCCCGACCTAGAACAGTGCTGGGAAACCCAGCAGGAGTATTGGTATGCCAAAGTAGCTATTCGCCTTGGAATATTTGCCGTTTTGGTGCTGCCTATCCTTGGTGCTATATTTATACATCTGGTTTTTCTGATTTTTCTTTTTATGCCAGGTTTTTTTATTATTGCTTTGTTGTCTTCCAATTATATTGAAAAGCAAAAATTGGAACAGTCTGCTTTAAATAAGATGCTATAAGCATAAGGTACTAAAGAATGCACTTGGCTTTTACTTCAAAGATCTTACGTATTTGCCACGTCAGCATTTTGGCATAGCAACATTACAGAAGAGTATGTTGATTTATCCACGGCCTATGTATCAGGATGGTTCTGATTATGTTAAGGTTCTTGTAAACGGAGCCTATCTGGAGTTTTCATACCTTCATGCCTATCCAAAGCAGCAAAGCCTTTCGTCAGGGGCATGTTCTAAGGGAGTACTTTCGCGGGTGGTTTTCAACAAAACGATTACTGGCACAACAATAGTTTTATCCAGACAGGGAGGTAGTGTCAAGAACGCTTTATTCCCATACATACACCAGAGATTACAACGGGTTCATGTCGATTCCATAGACTTCGATAAAAGATTTTTGGTATATAGCTCAGATCAGGTTGAAGCCCGATACATTCTTTCTCCGAGCTTTATGGAGCGAATGCTTAAGTATGTAAAAAAGGCTAACTACAATGTTTCTTTTTCGTTTGCCAATAATTGTATGCACATGGCAATGCCCTTCGATAAAAATGTCTTCGGATATAGTGAACTCGATAAGAAGGCATTGTTCAGAGGGCTTAACATGCAGATTAAGTGTTTTCGCTTTATCACGGATCTTGTAGGTGACTTGAAGCTTAATGACGAAATATACTGTAGTGGAAATCTGTGATCATTTTGCTCAACTTGAGTTCTTGACAGCAAGAGAGAGCACAATAAATAGTGTCGTTTGATTGAGTTTTTAGTCGCTGTCTTTCAGATTTCATTCCTTAAAATTTGTTTCAAAAAGTTGTGCTCGTTAGGACATATGAGTGTCATTACAGGATTGGTATTTGACTAATAAAAAAGAATACTGTCTTGAAGTAGGGGGTTGTTTGATCTATAATGTTTATTTGGAGATTATTATGCTTTTTAAGCATTGTGTATACTATTGGTTTTATTTATTTTCCAACCTGTTTTTTCTTCTTTCTGAATTGCCATCCGTTTCACCTTTTCCTTACTATGTCCCGTAGAAAAAGAGTCTGTTTTTGTAAATATCTAATAGATAGATAATTGTCTGTTTTGTGGTTCTTTCGCGAACATTTATAATTTAAATTCGTTAAACGTATTCATGCAGTTCTTTATCTTATTGTTTGTGTGGTAGATTATTATTATCAATTCTTATTTAAATTTATAGATATTGACATTTTTGGTATGGTGTTTATAATAAGTGCTTTATTTGATTTGTTGTTTGTTTTTTTGTATTGTAGAGTGAAAACAGAGAAGGGAAAGAAGCAAAGAAGAATGATAGTATAAATATTGCCTTTGTTTATTGTTGATGGACTGCGTTTTTATTTAATATGTAATTATTATTTATTGTAGAGTTTAGAGCAGAAATGTAAGGTGTTCAATGCGCAGGGCTTTAGTGAGCTGCTTCTTGTGCATTTCAGAATAGGATACTCATGAATTATGTGAGAATCTGTTTTTTTTAACTAAACTACAAATTAATGAATCAGAATGTTGGATTAATTAGTTTGGGAGGCTATCTCCCTGCCAAGCCAATTAGTGAAGCGCAAAAGAAAAAACTTGTTCATTATTTGCGGACCAATACCAGTTTGCATCCAGAGTACATCAATGAAATTGAGCAAACGGGCAAGCTGCCGGGAAGTGTAGAAACCAATTTCGATGGTTGGGAGAGCAAGCCATGGTTCGGTGCGTGGGTGAAAAGTTTACCTGAGAAAAAACAAGCTAATCCTTTTCAGGGAACAAAGGAAAGGCGCAGAGTGCCAATGGATCCGGTTTCTGTCAGGGAATCTGTAATTCCGCATCCAATGTTACCTTCCGATGCAGAAACTATTGCAGGTGCTTTGGCAATTGTTAATGCTGGTGTAGATCCGGATGAGATTGACCTTGTTCTTTCTCATGCACAAGTGCCAGATAGGCCGCTTCCTACAAATGCATCGTTGATTCAGCACAAACTCGGACTGAAAAATGCAGGTGCATATACTGTTGATACATGCTGTTCTACGTTCGTAACGATGATGGAGGTAGCAACGGCGTTGGTAAAGTCAGGAATCAAGAAAAAAGTACTTTTGGTCAGTAGTATCTTAGATTCTATTATCAACGATAAATCAACATATTGGAGTGTAGATACAGGAGATGCGGCTCTTGGTGGTATTATTACTGCAACAGAGGATGGAACGGGCTATCTTAGTTCATTCTCAACAAGTCGTGGAGAGTGTCACGATGGAGTTGTGTTTACAGAACGTCCTCCGTTACTTTTGAAAAAGCCTGAACTGGGTTCGGATCATAGTCAGCATTTTGTAACATTCCTAAATAGGGATTCACTGAAAAAAATAGCAACGAATGCACAAAGGGATCTGAAGCATGTTGTGGATAAGGCATTGGAAAAAACAGACCTTTCTGTTGGTGATTTGGATTTCTTTGTAACTCATCAGCCTGTAGCATGGGCAGGAAATGTTTGGCGCGAAGGCATTGGAATGCCAGAAGAAAAGTTCCATCAGACATTTGATAAGTATGCAAATATTGCCACTTGTAGTGCAGGAGTAAACCTGTTGGAGGCTATAGAAGAAGGGCGGATTAAAAAAGGAGATAAAGTTTTGGTTGCTTCTTCTGGAGCAGGAGAGAATCATATTGCCTTATTGATGATTGTTCCAGATGCTCTTATCGACAATCTGTGTGCCCCAGCCCATGCTTTTAATGGTTACACGAGCGCGTGATCGATATTGCGAATCAAATATTATGAGTGCGAAGGTCGATTTTGAAAAATAAAAAAAGCTTACTTCTGTCACGCCTGACGAAGTAAGCTTAACCCTAAACAATCAGTATTCACTATCTACTAACCTGATTTCTGAAACACTATCTTTATATATCTTGTGATCTAAATGATCTCTCGTTTTTGTCTGATGCAAATGTAGGGCTGTTTGCTCCATTACACAATCTCAAGTTTGTGAACTGACATTTCAGGTAGGTGAACTGACATTAGAAAAGTGTGAACTGACATGACTCAATTTATAGATGGAGTATTTTTTACTTTTATTATTTCGCTCACTTTATAATCTGAAGGGGAGCTGTAGGAGAATGATTGAGTGTATGTAAAGGGAACATCTGATATGTTATACACTCAATTCAATTCTCTATGTAAGAATGCAAAATACATAGCCAGAAACTAACTATTAAATAGTTAGTTGCCAGTTAACCTGACGGCTATGCCCCTTAACTCCTATTAAAAAAGCCGCAAACTAAAAGACTTCATCTTTAGAAAAAATCCTCGGTTTTCATTTTGATGTATTTGTCCTACAATGCCATACATCACATGCGTTTGTTGTTGTCTATTTCTATAACTACAGCTATTTTAAGTGGTATTGCTTTCTTTCCATTTAAGCATTATTCCAATCGGTTCTCTATAATATTCTCTACCACTTCAGGATTAAGCAATGTGGAAGTATCGCCAAGACTATCCAATTCGTTGTTGGCAATTTTGCGCAGAATCCGGCGCATAATTTTTCCGGAACGTGTTTTCGGTAACCCCATTGTAAACTGGATCTTATCAAGTTTGGCTATTGGGCCTACATGTTCTGTGATAATCTGGTTTATCTCTTTGCGCACATTATCCTGAATACGGTTTTCTCCTGTTTCTTTCAGGATTACGAAACCATACAGGGCATTACCTTTGATTTTATGGGGTACACCAACGATAGCAGATTCAACAACAGCCTGATGCTCATTGATGGCATCTTCGATTGGTGCTGTACCTAAGTTGTGACCAGATACAATAATCACATCGTCAACTCGGCCTGTGATGCGGTAGTAGCCAACTTCATCGCGCAGGGCTCCATCGCCTGTGAAGTATTTGTTTTCGAAGGCGGCAAAGTAAGTATCGCGGAAACGTTCATGGTTGCCCCAAATGGTGCGTGCCATCGAAGGCCATGGATATTTGATGCACAGGCGCCCATCTACTTGATTGCCGCTGATCTCGTTCCCCTTGGCATCCATTAGCGCAACTTGGATACCTGGCAGAGGTAGTGTTACATAGGTTGGTTTGGTTGGTGTCGCAAACGGTATTGGCGAAATCATCACCCCTCCGGTCTCGGTCTGCCACCATGTATCTACAATAGGGGTACGTTTCTGGCCAATGTTGTCGTTGTACCAGTGCCATGCTTCCTCGTTGATCGGTTCTCCTACAGAGCCGAGTATTTTCAAGCTGGATAGATCGTATTTGTTTACATAATCAAGGTTCTCTTTGGCTAAAGAACGAATGGCCGTTGGTGCTGTATAAAACTGATTGACTTTGTGTTTTTCTACAATTTGCCAGAAGCGCCCGAAATCTGGATAGCTTGGAATACCTTCGAACATCAGCGTAGTTGCACCATTGGCCAATGGCCCATAAATGATGTAGCTGTGCCCAGTAATCCAACCGACATCGGCTGTACACCAATAAACATCGCCTTCGCGGTACTGAAAAACATTTTTGAAAGTGTAGGCAGTGAAAACCATATAGCCACCTGTAGTATGTAGCATACCTTTGGGCTTACCAGTCGATCCTGAGGTATAAAGAATAAACAACGGATCTTCGGCGTCTACAATTTCGAGGTCACATTCGGTAGGTTGCTCTTCAATAAGTGGGGCAAGCCACTTGTCACGACCTTCCTTCATCTGAATATCTTCCCCTGTACGTTTGGCGACCAGAACAGTTTCTACCGTGGGGGTTTCTTCCAGAGCACTGTCAACGATCCCCTTCAAATCAATAGTTTTTGAACCTCGATATCCTCCATCTGCGGTAATGACCATTTTGCATCTAGCATCTTCAATACGCGTAGCCAATGCTTTAGATGAAAAACCCGCAAATACTACTGAGTGAATAGCTCCAATGCGTGCACAGGCCAATGTGGCGTAAGCCAGTTCTGGAATCATAGGAAGATAAATGCACACCCGGTCGCCTTTTCTTATGCCTTCAGATTTCAGCACGTTAGCAAATCGGTTTACCTCCTCGTATAATTGTTGGTAAGAAATGTGCTGAGCTGGAGCTTCAGGATTGTTAGGCTCAAATATTATAGCTGTATGGTTTGCTTTACTCTGTAAGTGGCGGTCGATACAATTTTGTGTAATATTCAGCTTTGCGCCTTGAAACCATTTTACTTCAGGTTTCTTAAAATCCCATTCCAGCACTTTATCCCAGCGCTTTTGCCAGATGAAATGTTCTTCTGCCATTTCTTCCCAAAACGACTCTGGATTTTGAATTGATTTGCGGTAAACCTGAAAATATTCTTCCAAATGCTTGATGTGGTAATTGCTCATAGGTTCTTAGGGTTAACTGTTTATTGGATTTATTTTAAGGTTCTGAATTCAAACAGTGACAGGTGTGATCGACTACAAATTCTTAGGCACGTAGAGCTATTTGTTGTAAAGTCTAATGTATAACTATATAATGCATTGACAGTGAAGAGTACTGTTTATATTATCACATCTAATAGTATTGTACGGTTTTGATTTTATTTCCGTGATAGAAATTGCTGGACAATGCCTGTCTAAAGATCACAACTGTCTCGATTTTTGGATTTTGTAAAAAGTAAGTAAGCAGGAAGCGTTATTTTATAGAATTGTCACAGTATTGATCATCAACTCTTTTAGACTTTCAAAGCCTAGAAGAGTTTTAGGCATGTTTAAAAAATAATTTGCAAAAGGCGCACAGGGCGGATAAACCGGAGCGCACTTTTCGTACGTGAGGATTTGTCCGTCCGTAGTGGAACGAATGGTGAATTATTTTTTTTGATATGCCTTAGGTTTTACAGAATTACTGATGAACTTAATTTATGAAAAAAGAAACAGAAGCAAAACAACAATGCAAGATAAGTTTACATAACTATTTGTGGTCGATTTACTATGTGTTGAATATTAGTATGATATGATTCTTGGAGATGTTTTCCATATAACAGTGTCAGCATACGTCTTTCTTATGGGGAAAATACACTACAACTTTGCAAACTGCTGTAAACTCAATACATTTGGTGTCGAAACCTAGATTCAAAACTAAAGTGGGGCTACTATATAAGCGTCGCTACTAATACTCAATTTCAATGCAGATTACAGATTTACAGCCATCCTTAGTCTGGAAGTATTTCAACGAGATAACTCAAATTCCACGTCCTTCGAAAAAAGAGGAAAAGATGATTGAATATCTACTTAATTTTGCCAAAGAGCATGGTCTTGAGGGCAAGAGAGATAAAGTAGGTAATGTGCTGATCAGCAAACCTGCGACAGAAGGTTTCGAAAGCCGAAAATCAGTTGTGTTGCAAAGTCATATGGATATGGTTTGCGAGAAAAATAACGAAACAGAACACAACTTCGAAACAGATCCAATACAGACTTACATAGAGAAAGGATGGGTGAAAGCCAGAGGAACAACACTTGGTGGTGATGATGGCATTGGAATAGCAGCCCAAATGGCAGTTTTGGCTGATAGTAGTTTACAACACGGCTCAGTTGAGTGTTTGTTCACTATGGATGAGGAATCGGGTATGACAGGAGCCTTTGGTTTAGAAGAAGGCTTTATGCAGGGGGATATTCTTCTCAATCTCGATTCTGAAGACGAAGGGGAACTCTTTATTGGTTGTTCTGGAGGTATGGATACTATAGCAACGTTCAGATATAAAGATAAGCCTGCATTACATAAACATACTTATTTCCGCCTCGATATTAAAGGCCTGAAAGGTGGCCATTCGGGCGATGATATTCACAAGGGGCTTGGTAACGCTGTGAAATTACTGAACCGTTTTCTTTGGAAGGCCAGTACGAGACGTCAGATGAGGTTGGGAATTTTCGAAGGAGGTAATCTTAGAAATGCGATAGCGCGTGAGGCACATGCTGTTGTTGCAGTGCCAGAAGATCAGGCTGGACAGTTTGAGGCCGATTTTCATGTTTTCGCACGCGAAATAGGTAACGAGTATGAGGTTACTGAGCCAAACTTGGTCTGTGAAATAAAAGAAGGAAAGCGCAGAAAAGTACTCTCGAAGAAAAAGCAGGAGGCTTTGCTGAATGCTATTTATGCATGTCCTCACGGTGAAATGAGCTGGGATAAGAACCTTTCAGATCTTGTAGAAACATCAACCAATCTTGCCTCCATTAAATTCGAGTCGGATAAAATCATTGTTACCACTAGCCAGCGTAGTTCCGTAGCTACGGCATTGCAGGATATTGCTTCTATGGTACGCAGTGTTTTTGAGCTTGCAGATGCTAAAGTAAAACACGGGGATGGTTATCCTGGTTGGAAACCGAATGTTAATTCTGCAATTTTAGGTGTTACTAAGAGTGCTTACGAACGTCTTTTTGGTAAGGAACCTATTGTGAGGGCAATTCATGCGGGATTGGAGTGTGGACTGTTCTTAACGAAATACCCGAAGTTGGATATGGTTTCGTTTGGCCCAACTATACGGGGAGCACATTCTCCCGACGAGCGAATGGAAATTGATTCTGTACAGAAGTTCTGGGATTTATTACTTGAGGTGCTTAAGAATATTCCTTCGGAGTAAATTTATTGGTCTGACAATCAGATTGTATTAAGATTAATAATGAACAAGAGCTTTTCTTTTGAATAAGAAAAGCCTTTGTATTCTAAACAATCTGATGATAGTGTTATACATGATAATGCGAATCAAGGGTTAGATAGCTCACGTAATAAATGCGGCAGCAATTTTACCAAATGCATGGATTATAAGTTCTTTTATAAAACCAATAAAGCTTAATAAAGTTTAAAAAATAACTTCGACCAAGGAGTGTAAGCTGTTTGCTGGTAGAGTGAAAAAAGTAGGCATGATTCTAAAATCAGACCTTGGTGATCATCTAGAGTCCAATAAAGATCGAAGTTATTTTGTATTTCTTTAATTGGTTGGTTAATAAGGTTTTTCTCCTACATAATTACCAGCAGGATTGTACATACAGACCCAAATTTCATTGCCGGTGCCACAACGGACTTTTGCACAACCGACCTCAGTTGTTTTACGCCATACAATCTGAGTGTAGTGTCCGCATTGTGCTCCTTCTTTGCATTTATTTGTTTCGTAGTTGTAATCGTGCCTTTCTTCTGCCCATGCATCTACAACCGCTTTGGCGTTGAAACTAATTGAACCCCAGAAAATGTTTTCGCCATATTTAGAAGTACTGTGGCGCATTTCACAATCTTTGGCCAGTTCGTTGGCCCATATTCTAGCTGCTGAAGCTAAAGTTTTGGACCACTTCATTTTAGGAATGCTAGGGTCGGCTAGTTTACGCCAGTAGTTGTGCCTCCAGATCACTTCTTTCTGTTCTTGTTTGCTCACTACTTTAGCTTTTTGTGCAAAAGAAAAAATTGGAATAAATGTCACTAGTGTGACCAGCCATAAAATTTTGTTTCTCATAAAATCAAGCATTAAAAATCTGTTAATAAATAAATTAACCGAGCCTGCTGTTAAAAATCGTTAAACAAATTTGCAGCTTTTCACCTCGTTTGTTCTCTAGAAGGGCAATATAATTATCTTAGCGGCTGCAAAAATGAATTAGGCAAACTTTTTTAATACCGATCGCTATGCAAGAAAGTATTTCTAGAGCTGCCACGAGTGAAAATATGAATACTAATCGGGATAGCCACCGCTATTTCATTGCTAAACTTAAGTTGCTTATGACAACTAAGCTCAAAAAGACTGTTTTTCTTTTATATGCATTCTTTTACGGAACAATTTTGGTGCAGGCACAGGATGTTGAAATAAACGTTTCGGCACCTAAAGTAGTTGCTGTTAACGAACCGTTTCAGTTGGTATATACTATCAATAAACAAGCCAGTGGTTTTCAACAGCCCGATTTGAGTGAGTTTTTGTATTCTGGACCTAGCCGTGGTACACAATTTAGCCAAACATACGTAAATGGAAAGATGCAAAGCACACAGCAAAGCTCTTATACTTACGTTGTACAGATTCAGAAAGCAGGGAAGTTTACGATTTCTCCTGCAAAATTTGTTGTCGATGGAAAAACCCATCCGACTAGGTCTGTAAAAATTGAGGTAGTGAAAGGGAATGCCCCAAACACGAACAATAATACAAAGAAGAAGTCGGCAGCTCAGGTGGGAGACAAAGATCTTTTTGTGAAAGTGATGCTGAACAAAAGTTCTGTGTATAAAGACGAGCCCCTTGTAGCTACTATAAAAATATACACAAGAGCTTCTATTTCTGGCTTCGAGGATATGAAACTGCCTTCTTTCACTGGTTTTTGGAGTCAGGAAATTCAAACCCCCAAACATATCGACCTTCAGAGGGAAAACGTAGGGGGAGTTATCTATCAAGTGGGGCTTATTCGAAAAAACTTGCTTTTCCCACAGCGCACAGGAAAAATCAAGATTGATCCTGTAGAGTTGGATGTCGCGGTGCGTTACCGTACACGTCCGAACAGCTTTTGGGACGATGGTGTTCGCCAGATGACCAAGAAAGTGAAGAGTAAGGCAATAACCGTTAATGTAAAGCCACTTCCAAAGCCAGAACCTGTAGGTTTTACTGGAGCCGTTGGGTCGTTTAAGTTGAAAACATCTTTAGATAAGAACAAACTGAAGACAAACGATGCTCTTACATTGAAAGTTACCATATCGGGAAGTGGGAACTTGCGATTGATTAAGGCTCCTAAAATTAATTTTCCGCCAGATTTTGATGTTTACGATCCTAAGGAACAGCAGAATATTAAGGTTGGTGCATCAGGAGCACAAGGTAGTAAAACGTTTGAGTACGTGCTTATTCCACGACATAGGGGTTCTTTCAGTATACCAGAAATCAAGATTCCTTATTTCGACCTTAAAACTAAATCATACAAATCGTTATCTAGTTCGGCAATGCCTGTAGAGGTAGAAAAGGGAGAGGGAGATGAAACTGTTGTTGCAACTACAACAGTACGTAGTGGAGCCGATCGGGTGAAAGTGATTCAGCGCGATATCCGTTATATCAAAACAGAGAACATTGATCTGGCAGCGAAAGGTAATACTATCTTCAACTCGATCTTTCACTGGCTGTTCTTCATTATTGTAGGAGCTGCATTTGGAATTTTTGTAGCCTTTAAGCAAAAACAGATCAAAGAGAACAAAAACATTTCTTTGATGAGGAACAAAAGAGCAAGTAAAGTTTCGCAGAAGCGACTTAAACAGGCACGTACCCACATGGAAGCAAACGAGAAAGAACAGTTCTTTGAAGAAGTATTGCGGGCAACCTGGGGGTATCTTAGCGATAAGCTTTCTATTGATGTGGCTGAACTGAACAAGGATAACATAAGAACAGAACTGGTGAATCGTAACATCGACAATGGTTTGGTTGAGCGCCTTGGTAAACTGATCGATACTTGCGAGTATGCTCGCTATGCGCCTGTGAGGGATGCAGAAATTGGAAATACATTCGATGAGGCATCTGAAGTTATCAATACTTTGGATCAGAATCTCTAGTAACTCCAATCTGGAATAGGAAGTTTTGAAAACATTAAGCATTAAAAATATTTGCCATGAAGCAATTCATCGGAATCATCATACTATCATTATTCTTTAAGCTTGGTTTTGCGGACGACCGCATGAAGCAGGCGAATGACCTATACGGTCAGTCGAAATTTGAAGAGGCAACCCAAATGTACGAAACGCTTGTACAGGAGGGGTTGGAGTCGCACGAACTGTATTTCAATTTGGGAAATGCATACTACCGCACAGAAAAATATGCAAAGGCTGTGCTAAACTATGAACGCGCATTGCTGGTTCGGCCTAATGACGAAGCTACTTTAGCTAATCTGGAGATTGCACATCAGTATGTTGGGGACAAGGTTGAAGCTGTACCTGAATTTTTTCTCAATATCTGGTTTCGATCGTTTTACCGCTCTCTAACGCCTTCTACTTGGGCAGTTCTGAGTATGATTTTTTTCATTGGGGCCATCACAGGGCTTAGTCTTTATTTTTTCTCGCAGATTATCCGTTTGAGAAAGATGGGATTTTATGTAGCGTGTTTTGCTTTGTTTTTCACTGTTGCCAGCTTGTTTTTGGGGGTACAGCACAATACATATGTTAGCAAGCATAAATATGCAATTATTTATACTTCGTCGCTAACAGTTGTTAGTGCTCCGAACGATCAGGGTAGTGAGCTTTTTGTAGTACATGAAGGTACAAAAGTGAAGATAACAAAGCATCTTGGCGAATGGAGCGAAATAAAGCTTGCAGATGGTCGTGTAGGCTGGGTTAAGGAGTCGGATGTTATTAAGATATAATTTTAGAGTTAGTAAAGCTAAAAAAACTTCGGTTTTCGTTGCACTTAGGTCGTCCAGATCCTCACGTATTATAGTATGCCTTGTGTTCTTTAACTGAAATTGTTTTTACACTTCATCAACTCTTATACTTTTTGCACCCCAAAGGGATTAAAGACCTTGGGGTGTTTTGTTCATAGGTATCAGATCTTTTCCAACCGAACCACCTCCTTTATGTCTTCTACCTGACTGATATCTTTGATAATGGCCTTTAGATAATCCGAATTTTTCACCTGCAATGAAAATATTCCCGTAAAAACTCCCTCATTACCTTTCATGTCCACAGCACGCAGATTGATATGTTCAAAGCGTTTCAGGTGGGCAAGCACATCGGATAATAGATTGTCACGGTCATAGCCATCAATTTTTATTTTTGTGAGAAAGGTGCGTTTCATGTTCGGCGCCCATTCGACTTGGGCTATTTTTTTGCCATGAGTTGCGCTGATACGCTGTGCTTCTGCACATTTCGTACGGTGTATAATGATGAGGCCACGTGGGCTTTTAAAAGCGATTGATCTATCACCGCCAATAGGATTGCAGCAACTGGCAAGTGAATATCGCGATTCATCTATGGTATCGTCCAGGAAGAAAGGTTTTTTAGGGTTAATCTCTAATGGTTTAGAGTCCACTTCTTCTTCTGCGGAACCAAAAAATCTAGGTAGCCAACTTTTTCTGGTGAAGCGCCTAATTTCGCGCTGGAGATCGTTCACAGTAAGAACTTTTGCACCAATTTTTTGGTATAGTTCGTCTTCGCTGTTGGTATTAAGGCTGTGATAAATCTTTTGAAGCAGACTTTGTTCCAGTTCGATACCTTGGAGGTCTATGGTCTCTTGGAAAATAAGACGCCCACGCTCCATCTGCTTTTGTTCTTCTTTTTTATAAAAATTTTTCAAAGAATTTCGTGCTTTAGGCGTGATAACGATCTGCATCCAATTAGATTCGGGGAGTTGATCTGGTTTGGTGACGATTTCAACCCTATCGGAATTTTTCAGTTTATAATCGCGTCCTACTCGTTTGAAATTTACAATGGCAGCTGCGCAATGCAATCCTAAATCGGTATGTACGTGGAAAGCGAAGTCTAACACTGTGGCATTGGTGGGGAGGTTGATGATTTTTCCTTTTGGGGTGAAGCATTGTATTGGGGAGACGAACATGTCTGTTTCAATTGCTTGCAGGAACTCTTTGTTCGTTGTTGCAGATTCTAAACTGTCGTTCAAACTTTCTATCCATTCCCCCAGTTTCGATTCTCTTATGTTGTTTTCCGTGTATTGCCTGTCTATAATGAAACCGGACTCGGAAATTAGCTCCCAACGCCTACTGAGGATTTGTACTTGTATCCACTGATGATTACACCCCAGTAAAGTGCAGTGCAGCGCACGGTACCCATTGAGCATAATCTCGTGCGTGTAGTCCTTCAGCATGGAATTGTTGTTGGTGAGTTCATCGGTAATGAGAGAATAAATACTCCATGCCTGAATCCGTTCCGATTGAAGTCCATTGGGCTGAAAAACAATACGGAGGGACATGAACTCTTCGATATCGGAAAACGGCAAGTTTTTGTTTTGCATCAGCTTATAAGCTGAATAGTTCGACTTCTGTCTCCGTTTTATTTCGTAATCGATGTTGTTCTCTTTTGCAAGAATGCGGTCTATTTTCTTTTGAAGATCTTCGAATACCATATCGCGTTGTGGTGCAGTTCGCAGCACTTCGCTTTCTATAGAGTTGTAAATTTCTGAATTAATGTATTTGAAGCTGAGATCTTCCAGTTGGTTCTTGATGGAGTATAGCCCAAGACGTTTTGCAATAGGAACATAAACCTGAAGAGCTTCCGAGGCTTTTACCTGTTGGGTTCGTGGATGCATTCCCTCCATGGTGTTCATATTATGCAGGCGGTCGGCTATTTTTACAAAAACAGTGCGGATATTCGTAGGAATGGTTCGTAGCAGATGGCGGAAGGTTGCAATTTGAACACTTTCGTCTGCATTGGTTCGGGCTTCAGGAATTTTTGTAAGCCCATCTACCATTGTAGCTATTTCTCCGCCAAACGTTTCTTTTATGAAATCGAGTGTATAAGCAGGGTTGTCTTCCACTACATCGTGCAGGAGGGCAGCCGCAATAGTTTTTGGCCCTAGTCCTAGTTTTCCAATAATTTTGGCAACGGCAATCGGATGGTGAATGTACGGTTCGCCAGTGGTTTTCCTGCGTTGCTCTTTGTGAGCTTCGTCTGCAACCTCAAAGGCTTTACGCACAAGTTGTATGTGTTCGCTTGTTTTACAGCGTTCGCTTATTTCTAGCAGGGAATCGAAATCCTGTTCAATACGGATTCTTTCCGCAGTTGTATGTCCTGTGATCAACATTTCTCCCATAACCCCAACGTTTAATCTTCTGTATTTTTTATTTTGCCAAAATAAGTTGTGAACCTAATTAAAATCAAGTATTTAATCTGAATTAGGACACTAACCTATAACCCACATCGCCAAGTCTTTTACTTCAAATTCTTTACGTAAATTATTTGTGCTTCTGGCCAGACTTTAAATCTGAAATGAGCATAATTAAAAGCGAAACTTAGATAGTCCTGTTGTTTTGTGGGCTTGTCCATTAATCAAGTTCATGAACTATTGCCTGTGTTGTCAACAATTAGAAAAAGGAACTTAACGGCCGTGGGATAAAGCCTGTTCGTCTTTTACTTCTACGTTTGAATGCGATGTAGGGCTTTACTTTTTTAGTAAAAAAAACCTGAATTGGTTTCCTTTATCACCAATTCAGGATCGATGTCATTTCAAAAGCACATTTCATTGAAACGAAATACGCAATTGATTGAGCGATTAACGTAAAAGTATACTTTTTTCCCTAAAAAAGAAAATCATGCTGATTTATAATCAAGAATCAAAATCGCAACATATTTTTTCATCTTCATTTGTTCATGCCTTCCTTTTTCAAAGAAATAAATAGATGTATTGCTTCTTAGGGGATATGGATAGAGAGGGGGGTAGATTGAAATTTAACTTAATTAAAGTTGCAAACCCATTTTTTTAGACTTGCTTCTTACAAGTAACTTGTGATTTAGCACCAGAATAGATTTAGATTAATTATGGTAGAATCCTTCACTAAAATTTATTTAGGAATAAGCCTATTTTTGAATGGTAAAAAGGTCATGAAATCGGCATGATGTACGATGTATGCTTCTGTAGACCGTTTTATAGCATCGCCTTCGCCAGCATGAGCTGCAATGATGTGGCATACTTCCATGGGCACACGGCACTGCTCGGCCAGCGAAACGCCAGAGAATGGGTGACGGAGGTATTTGCCATAATTTCCCTGAACGGATTTCCCGCCGTGAATTTCATATTCCAACAGTTTGCCTACATCTGCCAGAATAGCTCCTGCAATGAGAACATCCATGTTTACAGGAAGTTCGGTGCTGAAGAATTCTTGCATCTTCAGTCCACTCTCCCGAGCAATATGTACTACGGCGCGCTTGTGATCCATGAAACTAACTGTAAGATCGGGGCCCGCAAGGAGGGTGAATGGTATTTTGCATAAGTCTTCTGGAGTAAGTACACTTTTTTTAAGAGCTAGTGCCCATGTCTGGGCTGTCTGTCCGCGTAATTCTGTGTCTTCTATCCATTCCAGTTCTGGCCATAATTCTTCAGCCTGAGATAAATAGTTGTTCATAAGGTTCAGTTTTAAAGGTTGGTTTTAAGTGTTTGACAGTGTGAATGTTGCGAGTTGTGGGTGGTTTGTAAGATCCTTTTTGTTGATGAAAGTAAAGGTTTTGTAGTGTGTAATAAAAAAAAAGCCGGGGCAACCACTCCCCGGCCAACTAAACCACAATGAACGAGGCTAAGCCTCTGTTTACTATTACGATTTAGGTTACCAATAAGTTCATTAGGAATGTGTTTTTAACTGCTGCATTTCTGCTACAAATCGTTTTTTTTGTTCTTATTTCCGAATCCTTTTGTTTTGCTTGTCTTTTTAGATTGAATACAACTGAAAAACAACATAGGCTTATCTGAAAACAGACGTAATACTTAAATGTACCTTAATTGTTAAGTGCTATCTAATGTTACTCATGTAATAATGTAAGTATTTAATAGTTTATGGATGACTGAAGATAAAGTGTGATTTTTGTTCATCCAAGCACTTATTTTGTAAACAAGTAATTTTAATATTGGGGTTGATTCGAAATTGCATCTGTTCGTTTACAGTATCATCCTAACACGCTTGCTGATGAGTGAAATTAAACCTGAGCCTGGAGGTTGCCTAAGCTAGGTTCGTTCAGCTTCATTTTTGCAATTATTGCATCTGTAAACTCTGAAGTTGAGGCTGCTCCTTTTTTCAACACATTGGGTTCACCTTTCAGTTTAAGCATATCATAAGTTCTTACTTTACCTTCTTCTATAACCTGAGCTACAGCTTTTCTAACTGTACTGGCGATTTGTTTTTCTTCGATATGATCGAGCATCATGCAGGCAGATTCGATCATTGCAACAGGGTTCACAACTGAAGGCGTGTAGTTTTCATATTTAGGAGCAGATCCGTGTGTTGGTTCAAATACAGCAACTCCACTTTCGCTTATTTGAGCAGAACAAGCAAAGCCCAGTCCTCCAACAAGACCTGCAAAGCCGTCCGAAATGATATCTCCGAACATATTACCTGCTACAATTACATCGAATTTTTCAGGGTTTTTCGTTAACCACATCATTTGGGCATCGATATTGGTGTTCCATAGTTCAACCTCAGGATAATCGGATTGTTGTATGTCCTTGGCCATTTGATACATCATACCAGATGTTTCCCTGATTACATTCGGTTTTTCGGCAACAGTTACCGATTTGTACCCGTGCTGACGTGCATAATCGAAGGCTGCAATAAGAATCCTTCTTGTAGCTTTTTGTGTAAAAATACGCGTTGATATTGAAATTTCGTCGCGAGGGGCACCGCCAAAGTTTTTACTGAACTTAGGATGCGTCATGAACATGTTATACACGTCTACCGGAAGGTTTTGCCATTCTACACCTCCGTAAAGTCCTTCTGTATTTTGGCGGAAAATAACAGTATCAATTTCTGGTTCCTCAACAGAGCCGTCAGCTCCCCTGCGGATGAAATTCAATGGGTTGCCTTTGTATGTTTTGCAAGGGCAGGCGCAAATGTCTAGATTGAAATACTGGCGGAGCCCAACAATAGGACTACTGTACACAAGGCCTTCTCCTTGTAACTCTGGTGCAAGTTCTGCTTGTGCTTCTTCTTTGGATTTGGAAGTGATGGCTCCGAAAAGGCCTATTTTATATTTTTCTAATAACTCTATTGTGCGTTGCGGTAGGGGGTTGCCTTCTTTGCACCAAAATTCCCATCCGATATCACCTTCTACATAGTTGGCATCAAAACCAGCAGCTTCTAATACGCGGATAGCTTCTTCAAGAACAGTTTGCCCGATACCATCGCCAGACATTTTTACAATTGTATGTTTTGCCATTTTAGAATAGTTTAAAAAGTTATTTATGGGTTGTGATAGTTTTCAAAATTTATCTGTATCGAATTCGTAAACCATAACTTTTTGGTTTATCAAAAACAGATTGCTGTTTTTTATCTGTATAAGGTTGTTTATCAGGTACTAAAGAAATAAATGGAATACTTCCAGATCAACCTAGAACTGAGATGCTTGCTATAGCTGATGGCCTTTGTTGATGTTCCTGTTTCGAAACAAAGGTTGTATCAGAGTTGGGGGCGTTGTTGCCCTATGTTGGTTCAATATTGTGTTCGGTAGTGAGAAGAAGGTACAGCGATTCCGATTTCATTGCGAAATGAAACTTTTTCGAAGCTCTTCTAAAAAAGGTAACAGGCGTGTTGCGAGAAGGACCCTGAATTGGATCGGAGCCAAAATTCAAAGGCATCAAAACAACGCAATCAAAAAGTAACGGTTCCGAAGTTTTTATCCTGTTATTGATCGGAATCCTGTTTGTATATCGCAATGCATCATCTTAGAAAGAAGGCATTGTATCGAACTCTTTTCGACCGTGCGGCCAGTTATGTTGAGGTTGCAGTCCTATTTGTTATGAGAACTAAATCTGGTACAGACCCCAATTCTATTTGCGTTGTGCCAAGAGGCAAGTTGCTTGT
Organism: Bacteroidales bacterium; assembly: GCA_965230435.1. Classification (GTDB taxonomy): domain Bacteria; phylum Bacteroidota; class Bacteroidia; order Bacteroidales; family JBDKHP01; genus JBDKHP01. The sequence goes on along the minus strand of CBDDLB010000006.1, from coordinate 2,059,799 downwards.
TGTTCAGATTCGGAGTGCCCAAACGATTGCAGTTAGCCATCCCAAAATAAGAATAGCTCCTCCGAGAGGTGTCAACATGCCTAATTTACCTATATCAACGAAGCTTTTTATAAACACCGACCCCTGAAATAATAAGCTCCCTGCCAGAAAAGCCCAGCCTGTCCATTGAAAGCCTGCTTTTGGAAATATGTTCGTAAGTATGCTAACAAGAATAAGAGCCAAGCCATGATAAATCATGAAATCGGCTGCGGTATTGAAACTTTCCAATTTGTCACGGGCTTCCAGTTGTGGTTTTATTGAGTGCGAACTTAAAGAGTTAGCTACTACACCGATAAATCCGTAAAGAAATCCTGTGGAGAGGAAGAGTTTCATTGTCATATAGCTTCATTCATTGGGTGTCTCATTGTAAATTTAATGTTAAAATTGTATTAGTTCAACTATTTGAGTAATGTTTTTTCTTGTTTGCAAACGATTTCTACAGGTGTTGTGGATTCTGATGATTATACCAGAGCGGGTTTTAGTATAGCAGATGCTAGTCTTATTCTGCCTATAGACCTTTCTTAATTTGCTGTTTATAAGACCTAAAGAGTGCCTGAAATTAAAAAAGGAGGATAGGCAAAGCCCACCTCCTTAACTTGAATACTGAATATATGACTGTATCTAATTTAACCCTTAATTATTTATCCGCGTTTTCCGTGCCCTTTTTCTCCTTTGCCACCTTTTCCTTTATGCTTTTCTCCTTTGCAGGCTACTTTTGCAGCGCGTAGCTCTTCTTCACTGTTGATGGTTGAAGTATTTCCATCTTCGTAAACAATCTCTACAGGAAACTGAGGAACTGCTTTTTCTTTTACATCAGGGTTGGCTTGGTGCCAGTTTTGTAATGCTGTTTTAAGTTCTTCCCTATCGTTTGCTGTGATAGTCGATTCGTCTGGCATGGTGAAAGTAACTGGGAAAACAAAACCAAAGCACTTTTTACCTTTAGGTTCTTTGTCGCTTTTGCAGGCATCTTTTGCAGCGCGCATCTCCTCCTTACTATTGATAGCCATGGTATTTCCATCTTCGTAAATAATCTCTACAGGAAATTGAGGAACCGCTTTTTCTTTTGCATCAGGATTGGCTTGATACCAGCTATCCAAAGATGTCTTAAGTTCTTCTTTATCGTTTGCTGTAATTGTAGATGCATCCGGCATTACAAATGTAACAGGGAAAACAAGTTTAAAGCATTTCTTGCCTTTCGGCCCTTTTCTACCTTTACCATCTTCTCTACATTTTTCTTTTAATGCTTTCATTTCTTCAGCACTTTCAATGGTCATTTGGCTTTCATCTGGGAAAGTGATGTTAACAGGGAATTTCAATGTTCCTTTCTCTTCTGCATCTGGATTTGCAGTATGCCAGTCTTTAATTGCAGCTTTAAATTCATCGCGATTGTTACCAACTATCTCTGTTCCATCGGGCATAACCATTGTTACTGGGAAAACAAATTTAAAACAACGTTGGCGCTTTTCTTTGCAAGTTTCGCGGGCGGCTTTTATTTCTTCTTCAGAAGCAATTTCCTGAGTTGTTCCGTCTGCAAATGCTATTTCTACAGGGAATTGAAGTTCTGGTTTTCCTTCAGCTTCAGGATTGGCTTTGAACCATTCTTTGATCTGTTTGAAACCCTCTTTGTCCTCAACACTGATAGTAGAACCGTCAGGCATAATAAATGACACTGGTAGGACAAGGGCGAAACATTCTTTACGAGGCTTTTTGTCGTGTTTAGGGTTACCTTTTTCTCCTTTACCAGTTAGTTTTTTACCATTTATTTTGAAATAAACTTTAGTTACCTCACCAATGCCAGCTCCTTCACTTATTCTCATTTTTACTGCATAACCAAGTTCTGGTGCCATTTGAGCAAGATCTACGTAGCTGTCTGAATAATCCGTAGCAAGAACATCGATAGCTGAGTTTGGAAGGCTTTCTGCGCTGATTGTTTTTTTACTAGCTGATTCGATAGCACTGATCAGGTCTTGATCTTCCATACTACCATCGTCCAATAGGTCTGTTTTCTGTTCGCAAGCGAAAAATAATCCGGTGGCCATTAGGGCAATGAAGAAAATTCTTACTTTGTTCATGATGACGTCTTTTAGTTGAATACTGTTTTGTGAACTTCTGTTGTGCTCACGTTTTCGTTTATTTGATTGTGTACCGTTTGAGAAGAATTCTACCCTACCTTTTTTTTGAATAATTTTTTGATTTAATTCTAATTCATTGATAATCAAGTTTATGTTTTTTTTAAAAAAGTTGATTGAGAAATGTGGGTTGGGAGAATTTTAGGTTTGTTTTTACTTTGTGATCATGCAATTGTTCGATATAAAAACCAAACCAATAGTTCTTAGTGCTTCACGGATGACGGATATGCCTAAGTTCTATCCAAAGGAAATTATTGAAGAAGTGGAGAAAAGGCGTGAAAAAGGAATGGATGTCCATACGTTGGTGTTGTGGACAAAGCATCCTCGGGCTTTGTTTGCTGATCCTTTATATTCTTATTTGAAAAAGGTGAAAGAAGAGGGTATCCAACTCTATCTTCAGCTAACAGTTACCGGAATGGGGAAACAGCCAGTTGGTATACGGAAAGACAAAAAAGTCTTGAAGTTGGAACCTAATGTGCCGACATTCCAAGAAGCGGCGAACTTATTTCCCGACTTAGTAGAACTTGTTGGTAAAGGCGAACGGATCAGGCTGCGTATCGACCCAATAGTGAGAATTAAAGACAGTAAAGGAGAGGTATACTCGAATCTTTCTACTTTTTCTGAAATTGTTGAAGCTGGTGCGCAGGTGAATATCCGACATATAAGTTTTAGTTTCCTTGAGAAAACTACACACAAAAAAGTAGATAGGCGCTTTAAAGATTTAGGCTGTGAGATTTTATCGCCAACTGAAGAGGAACGAGAGAAAACTAAAGTTTGGATGCAAAAATTGCAGGATCAATACCAAGTGCAGATCAGTTCGTGTTCCGTACCTGGTATGCCTGTGAGTAAATGTATTGATGGTGAGCTTTTACGTCAACGTCACGACCGACAATTACCTGCCGATCTTTTTCAACCGAAGAAACGTGAACTTTGCGGTTGCACCCAATCAATTGATATTGGAGGATGGCCGCCCAAGAAATGTTTTTCGGGATGTGAATACTGCTATGCCAATGCCAAGCTGGAAGCGTTGTAGGGCTAATAATTGAATCATTGAATAATAGAATAGGTTCATACGTCAGCCCATTCCATTATTCATTTTATTCCCTTATTCAATTATTGACTACCTACGCATCCAAGCAAAGAAATTTTCGCGGTACAGCTTTTCGTCGTTGTATTTGAATTCTGTTTCGAACATTGGTTCTACTGTGCCTCCCGCAGCTTCCAGAATAGCATGGCCGGCGGCAATATCCCAATCGTTCATTTTTCCGAACCGAGGGTAGTGATGAGCTTTCCCATCTGCCAGTATGCAAAACTTTATTGCACTACCAACTTTCAGCACTTGCATGTTGGGAATTTCTTTTTGTTTTTGCTCTATATAAGCCTGTGTTTTGCTGTTCATGTGGTAATTTGTAGCAACAACAGTGAATGCTTCTGGCTGCTGTTCTGTTGGCATTGATGAAGACGCAAGATCGGAAATTTGCGCTACAGGTTCTTTGGCAATTGCTTTATAAGCACCTTTTCCGTTGATGCCGTAATATAGTTCGTTGTTTACAGGGAGGTAAATGACTCCAATATGAGCTTTATGGTTTTTGATCAGGGCAATGCAGATGCAGAAATTGTCTGTTTTGTTCACAAAGTCACGGGTGCCATCAATAGGGTCTACACACCAATACTGATCTAAGTGTTTGCGGTCTTCGTAGCCAAGTTGCTCCACTTCTTCGCTAATGATTTCCAACCCAGAACTAGCCAATGATTCCCGAATAATGGCATCAGAAGCAAGATCGGCTTTGGTTACAGGCGACTTGTCTTCTTTCCATTCAACTTCGAAACCTTCGTGGTATATTCTGTTTACTTCTTTTCCTGCTTCTAGGGCTGCGTTTATTGCTAATAATAACTTTTGTTCGTCGGTCTGCATTTTACTTCTTAGATTAAGTTTAGGAAACTTTAGAAATCACATTTAGAAAGCAAGCATGGTTCGATTTTTTCGGGGCACATATTGGCTCTTCGAAACCAAATTAAGACATGGGTATTTTTCAACCTCACTTAGCTTTATACTTTACTAGGCAATTTCTTCTTGTTCAAAGAATTTCCAAACTTACACAAAGTTTAACGAACTGCCCTATCGAGTGTTTTAGAACTGATAAAACTGGATTGAGTATGCTTTGTATTATCGATTTTTATGCCCATAATCGTAATATCGTCGCGCTGTTCAAAACCGTCCATGTGTTCAAGTAGTTTTTTCTTGAGCAGTTGAGCCTGCTGCTCCATATCTTTGTTGTAGATTTCTGAGAGATACTCTAATAGCATTAGCGATCCGAATTTTTTCAAGGAAGCACCATTCTGATCTACATAACCGTCCGAACTTAGGTAAAGTACTGTATCGGACTTGACATTGAAAGTCTCCGAGACAAAGCATCTGTCATTCTTTTTCGCTTTGATTCCTCCAATAGATTTTCTGCTGCCTTTGGTGATATGTATTTTTCCTGATGGTGATATAGAGATCAGGTTGCGTTTTGCGCCGGCATAGGATATTGTTGCCCCTTGTTTTTTCTGAGTAATTTTGCATAGCGCAACATCCATTCCGTCGTTATTCTCTGAGGTTTTCTGGTTCAGGGTTTCGATTATGAGCCTGTCCAGTTCTTGCAATATACTTGCTGGATCGTGAATTTTGTTTTCGTTGATAATGCGGTTCAGAAGTCGGTTGCCAATCAAAGACATAAAAGCCCCAGGAACCCCGTGTCCTGTACAATCTACAACTGCGAAAATTGCCTCTTTCTTATTTTCGGTAGATATATCCGAGTACCAGTAGAAATCACCAGAAACAACAGCTTTGGGCATGAACATGGTAAATGTTTTCACAAATGTGTCCATTTGTTGTTTGGTAGGAAGTATGGTTTCCTGAATGTTTCTGGCGTAAGCAATGCTACTTTGAATGTTTTCGTTCTTGCGGTTCATTTCTCCATAAAGGCGGGCATTGGCCACTGCAATAGATATATATGAGGATAAACTTTTTACAAAAGAAAAGTCTTTCTGTAAGTATGCATTCTCTTTGCGGCTGTATACGGAAAGAACACCAATTACTTTTTTCCCCGAAAGAAGAGGAAAAACAAGAATGGATCTAGCGTCGAAACTAGTATTTAAGCACGGTGTTTCGTTGAAATATTTACTATAATTTTTTGCGACACTATTTTCGAATACTTCTTTTTGGTTTTTGATGGCCCAAGAAGAGAAACTTTTGTTTGGTGCGTATGCTTTTGAAAAAAGCTCTAGCGGTTGGCCGTTTTCATAAAAAGCGTGGTAGTCGATGCGCTTTCTTCTATCGCGATAAAAACCAACACTGAAAGCATCTGTTTGAACGATGGAGGAAACATAATTGTGCACCATGTGCAAAATCTCGGTAAGGCTGAGGGTGGATGTTAATTTTTGGCCAAATTCACTCAGAAGCCCCAAATTCTTCAGACCTTTTTCAATTTCCTGTTTTTGTTTTTGTACCTGATCTCGCTGTGAAGAAAGTTCTTCAGCTTGTTGTTTTATTTCATTAGTCCGTACTTCTACCAACTGTTCCAACTTCCAATTTTTGGCTTTGATAGAATTAATTCTGTACAAGTAGAAAGAAACAGAAACAGCCATTATGAACAGGATTATAGAAATGCGAAACCATATAGTTTGCCACCAAGGAGGAATTACATTTATTGTTAGGGGCCTAGGTAGATTTATACGGTGTCCATTGCTGGTTATGGCTCTAGCAAATAGTTTGTATTTACCAGCAGGAAGATTTGTGAATGATATTGTCCTCTGTTTGCCCAGTTGCACCCAATCTGTATCAAAGCCGCTCAGCTTGTATTCGTAGAAGTTTTTCTTGTTCTTTTGATATTCCAAAAGGCTCAATACTACAGAAAATTCTTTTTCTTGGTGTGTAATTTCAATTTCGTCTGTATAATTTATTGCTTTATCTAAGATGACTCTATCGTGAAATTTAACACCAGCTTCGATTGGGGTATTAAGAATACTGAAACCCGAAATTTCAAGTTTTGGATTTTTTTCCGAGACACTGATTTCTGTAGGATCGAATTCGATTATGCAGCCAGAGCCTCCAAATATAATATGACCTTCGGGCGTGATTGCCGAAGCTTGAGAGAACCTAGGTAGGTTGACACCATCTTTGGGGCCAAATGCATTCACTTCATTTTTATCGAGGTCAATACGAACTACATTGGTATTTGTGCTGAGCCATATTATACCGTTTTTGTCGGGTTGGCAGGCGCGTATGTTGTTTTCCGGTAGGCCATTACTGATGTCGTAGACCGTGAGGCTATACATTTTTTCATCAACAGGAGTTAAGACATTGAGACCTCTTGCTGTACTGATCAACAATCTTTTTTTCTGGTCTTCTTTGATATCTATGATCAGATCGCTGTTCAGCCTTTTATTATCAGTTATGTAGTGTTTTGCAGCGATAATTTTGTCTTTATGTCCAATTTGGAATAATCCTCCAGCACTGCCAATCCAAATTTTCTCTTTAGAGTCCTTAAATAAACATCTGACTTTTGAGGTTGGCATATGTCCTTCTGCCCCATTTTTGGGAATGAAGCGTTCTTCTCGCCAGTAATTCCCATCTGCTCCCAGTTTATATTTTGTCATAGGATAGTGGCTGGACGACAAATAGAAGATACTGTCTTTACCAACAGCTCCTGTTACTTTTCTTGTGTCTTCACTTCTGGCTTGTTTGAATAGCTTTAGACGTTTCAGTTCGTAAGTGTCATCATTTTTCTGAAGGCATTCCATTTGGGCAGTATTGGTTACCCAAGCTTGAGATGAATCTATCCGAAAGATACGCGATAGGTGTTTGCGTTTACTTTTAACTTTTTCGAAGGTTCCTGAATCAGTTTGATAAAATAGTCCTTTCGAGCTTGTAATAAACAGTTTGTTGTCGAAATAGGTGAGATCGTGTGTGTCGGCGATAGAGTTGTTGTTTAGAGGGAGCAGGTGTTTTTGGAAAGCTTTTTTTGGTGTGATATTCAATAAGCCAGAGCCAAAAGTTCCCACCCAGATGTCGCCAGATGCATCTTCTTCTATATAACGTATAACCTTAACTTCTTTACTTAGGGGCGAGGTGCTGTCGTAAATATGTCGTTCGAATGTTTCAGTATCTGGGTCAAATTGATATAATCCGCGCCCCCAGCTTCCTATCCATATTTTCCCTTTTTTACCAGGGCGGATACAGTAGTGATTGTTAAACGGTGCTGAAACCCATTTGCCTTTGCCTGTTTGTAGATCAACTTTTGCAATTGCACCGCCCCATTGCCCCAGCCACAAGCAGTTTCTAAGGGTATCTTCTGCTACGCTACAGAAAAAACCACTTCTTTTCCTGGCGGTAATGTCTACCCGATCGAAATAATCATCTTGTTTGTTATATTTCCATAATCCTTGAATACTGGCTGCCCAAATATTAGAATCCCGTGTGCAGATAACCTGACCTGTTTCGCTTCCTGTCCAACATCCGTTATTATGTTGCTTTCTCAGGTAGTGTTTGAATTCACCAGTTTTAGGGTTGAGTTTGGCAATTCCGCTGGAGCTTGAACCTACCCAGATATTCCCGTCTTTATCTTCGCAGATGCTTCTTATGCTTCCTCCGCAGATCGTTGTGGAGTCTTTGTCGATAGGGGAGTAAAAAGTTGACGATTGCTTGATTGGGTCGTATTTTACCATTCCTCCAACAGAATAGCCAGCCCAGATATTTCCCTTGGAATCCTCATGGAGCGTTTCCATAATCGGGCAGTTGATATCTTTTGTATAGGCAGTTGCTTTGGCTTGCTCTTCAAAATTATAACTGTCGAACCGATAGAGGCCATTTTCTGTTGCAAGCCAAAGAAAACCTTTTTTATCGAAGGTCAAAGCTGAAACACGGTCATGCGGAAGGCCGTCGGAAACAGTATATTGTGTGGTTATGAATGCGTTTTCCTGAGCAGTGCTATTCTGTACAGAACATAAAAGGTTCGAAATAAGAAGGAGAATAACAGTTAGCGTTCTCATATTTTGAGATTTATTAGAATCGTCACATACCATTAAATCAGAGTATATGCGATGTTAGATAATGTTTTTTAGGTTCCAACAGCTGCATGATTCAAAATATGCACAGCCCAGTATATGGCAGGAAGGAGAGTTACAGTTTCATGTATCTCTTCCACAAATTGTGTGGGGAGGCAATCAGATTCAATAGCTGTTGTTGGCCTTAGGGTTGTGGTAAAACTAACTATAAGTTCTGGATTGCTAAAAAAAATACGACCTTAAGGTCGTATTTTTATATAAAGTTACTATTAATGAGGTGTTAACGAAGGAGTGTTGCGAGTTCAGTAGTTGGGTGTTTCTCTAAATTTTAATTCCCATGATAGTAATATCGTCGCGTTGTTCGAAATCTCCCATATGTTCAAGAAGTGTTTTTTTTAGCATGTGGGCTTGTTCTTCCATGCTTTCTTTGTGGATTTGTGAAAGGTATTCTATAAGCATTGTCGATCCGAATTTACTTTCGTTAATTCCGTTTTGGTCTGCATAGCCATCTGAAGTTAAGTAAAGAGTAGTGTCTTTGCTTAATTCAATAATCTCAGAGGTGAAGTGTTTGCCATTTTTTCTAGATCTAGTTCCTCCGATAGATTTTCGAGTTCCCTTAGCTATGTTGATTTCGCCTTTTGAATCAATAATAATTAGGTTTCGTTTAGCTCCAGCGTAAGTTACTGTTATACCTTTTGCGGTTTTTGTTACTTTGCAGAGGGCAACATCCATACCGTCGTTGTTTTCTGTTGTCTTTTGTTTTAGGGCTTCAATAACAAATTTGTCCAGTTCTGTTAGCACATTGGCAGGATCATGAACACCTTTCTCGATAACAATATGATTCAGTATTCTATTTCCAATCAATGACATGAAAGCCCCTGGAACTCCATGTCCAGTGCAATCAACAACAGCAAAAACGCCTTCTTCTTTATCGCCATATGAAAGGTCTGTATGCCAGTAAAAATCTCCCGAAACTACAGCTTTGGGCATAAATAAGGTAAACGTTTTGACAAATGAATTCATACTTTGTTTCAGAGGAAGGATAGCTTCTTGAATGTTTCTGGCATAAGCAATGCTGCTTTGTATGTTTTCGTTTTTGCGGTTCATTTCACCATATAATCTGGCGTTGGCCACTGCAATGGAAATGTATGCAGATAAGCTCTTTACGAACGAGAAATCTTTCTGTAAGTACGAGTCTTCTTCGCGGCTATATACAGAGAAAACCCCGATTACTTTTTCTTCCGAAAACAGCGGAAATACTAAAATAGATTTAGCTTCGAAACTTGTATTTAGCGATGGGGTTTCGTTGAAGTACAATTGAAAATTTTTCGATATACTATTTTCGAATATTTCTTTTTTGTTTTCAATAGCCCACGACGAGAAGCTTTTTTGAGGATTGTGCGTTCTCGAAAACAGGTCTACCGATTCTCCATCTTCGAAAAAGGCATGATAGTCTATCCGTTTCTTTTTGTCGCGATAAAGTCCAACTCCAAAAGCATCAGTTTTTACGATAGAGGCTACATAATTGTGAACCATTTGTAAGATAGTAGAAAGGCTTAGGGTAGATGTGAGTTTTTGGCCAAATTCACTTAAAAGTTCCATATTCTTCAGCCCTTCTTCAATTTCTTGGTTTTGCTTCTTTACATAATCCCGCTGGGCTGTTATTTCCTCTGCCTGTTGTTGAATTTCTTCGTTCTGCATAAGAATATCTTCCTGACGTTCTTTCAGAAGCTGGTTGGCATCCTCTAACCGTGCCTTTTGTTCAACAAGACTATCGCGTTGGGTTTTAATCTCCTCAGATTGTTGTCTAATTTCCTGAGTGCGAATAGCAACCTGTCGTTCCAATTCTCTGTTTTTTTCTTCTATTGCACGCATTCTATACTTGTAGTATGCAACAGCAGCAATTATTATCGAAAGAATAAAAGTTGTCCTGAACCAAACTGTTTTCCACCATGGAGGTGTTACTGCAATGGAAAGAGGGTGCTGTAGTTCTATATAAATTCCTTCACTTGTGATAGCCCTGGCTTGTAGTTCGTATTTCCCAGCAGGAAGGTTTGTGAACGAAACGGTACGCTGTCGTCCCAATTGAATCCAATCTTTATCGAAACCAACAAGTTTGTATTCGTAGAAGTTTTTCTTGTCTTTTTGGTATTCCAGCAAACTGAGCTCTATTGAAAACTCTTTTTCTTTATACGTAATCTCTAATTGATTTGTATGGCTGATTGATTTCTCCAGAATTACCCTGCCCTGAAATTCATCCCCTGCTTTTATGGGGGTATTTAGTATGCTAAGTTTGGATAGTTCAAGTGTTGGTTTTCTTTTAACAACTTTTATTTCGGATGGGGCGAATTCGATATAACACCCTTGGCCTCCAAATAAAATATTGCCATTGGGGGAAACAGCAGATGATCTTGTAAAACTGGATACGTTTATTCCGTCTCTTTTCCCTAGGGCGTAAACGTCTTTGTTTTCTAAATCTATACGGACGATATTGGTATTGGTGCTAAGCCAAACAATTCCATTGGCGTCTACAGAGCAGGATCTAACATTGTTCTCTGGTAAACCATTAGAAATATCATAAACAGATAAGCTGTAGTGCTTACTGTCGATAGGTGTTAGTACGTTTAGACCTTTTCCGGTGCAGAGTAGCAGGCGTCCTTTGGAATCTTCTTTTATTTCAGTAACCAAATCACTACTTAGGTGTTTTCCATTGGAAATGAAGCGATGTGCAGGTACCATTTTTTCTCTGCCCACAATTTGATAAAGTCCGCTAAAACTGCCAACCCAAATTTTCTCTTTCGAATCTTTGAACATACAGTTTACCTGAGAAGTTGCTATATACCCGTCCACCTTACTTCTAGGTTCAAATCTGTTTCTAAACCAAAAACTTCCATCCCGTTCACCAAAGTAGGTCATTGGGAATTGAATCGAGGATAGGTAAATTAAAGAATCTCTACGAATAACGTTTGTTACTTTTCTGTAGTCGTTTCGTGCGCCTCGATTAAATAAATCGAACTTTTTGAGTTTGTAGATGTCGTCTTTTTTTTCTAAAAAAGTAATTTTTTCCTGAGTTGTTGCTAGTAGTAAGCTATCCAAGGCCACTAACTTTTCAATATACGTTCGCTTACCTTTTATGTATTGTAGGTTACCTGAATCGTTTTTAAAAAGTACTCCTTGAGATGTTGCTATGAATAGCTTGTTGTTGAAGTATCTGATGTCGTTTACGTTCGTTTCTGAGTCTTTTCGTTTGGGAATTTTAAACTTTTTGAAGGTTTTGCTTTTGGTAATACTCAGAATACCAGAATTATTAGTGCTTAACCAAATCGTTCCTGATTTATTTGTTTTAATATCGGTAATGACTTTGACGTTGTTTATTTTGGCCGAATCTCCTTCAAAGTTGTGTTTCTCGCCTTTTTTTGACTTGGGATTATATCTATAAAGCCCATTTCCCCATGTGCCAAGCCATAAAAAGCCTTTCGGGTCAGGATGTATTGCAGAAATTGATCCGTAATACGCCCGAATCCATTTACCTTTCTCTGTTTTCAAATTTACCTTGGCTATAAGGTTTCCCCAGCGACCAAGCCATATACAGTTTCGTAATGTGTCTTCTGCAATTGTAGCAAAGTTGTTCCCCTTTCTTTTTTTAGTGATATTTTTTGGTTTAAACTCATCTTTTGCTTTATCATATTTGTATAGGCAATTAATCGCTGCAACCCAAATTGTAGAGTCTTTTGTGCATATGATTTTAGAGATATTGGCTCCTGTCCATTCCCCAAGCTTTGTTTTGTTTCTTAGATAATGCTTAAAAGTGTTGTTTTTTGTGTTAAATTTTGAAATTCCGTTTGTGCTGGATCCAATCCAGATGTTCCCTTCCTTATCTTCACACACAGTGCTGATTGGGCCAGCTACAACAGCTTTGAGATCCTTAAAGTCGGGAAAAAATGATAAGGTGGACTGGTCGATTGTGTTATATCTAGATACACCGTTTGCGCTATAACCCGCCCATATATTGCCTTTGGAGTCGGCCAGAACGGATTTCAAAGATGGGCTATTGATTATGTTCGTGTCTGCTTTTATTTTAGCATATTCGTCGAATTCGTAGCCATTGTACCTAAAAAGACCATTTGCAGTAGAAATCCATAGAAAGCCTTGTTTGTCGAATGTAAGTGAAGATACTTTGTTGTGGGGGAGCCCATCCTTCGCGGAGTATTGGGTCGTTACATATGTATCTTTCTGAGAATAAGAATTTATGCTAAAAAAAAACAAAAAATATAAAGCAGAACAGACAATGCATATTTTACGCATACCCTTTGTATATAAAACCGTGAATTATTAAATATGAATCTAGTTGTAGTTTTTTACCCGTGCCGCAATGTAGCAAAAGAGAATTAAAGTTTGTAATATTTGATAGTTAAATTTATAAGTTTTTTTGTCTATTATTTTTTTTAAGAGCATGATTTGGTATTTTTTTTCTTTTAGACTATATTTTTCGAGAGTTTGAAACCGCTGACAAATAGAGTAATGTAGTACTTGAATTAATGCTGTCTTGTATATTTTGCTCTGCCTATATTGCGTTGGGTGTTCAGTCTAAATGCCTTTTGCTGCCATTAAAAGACATTGTGATTAAACAGAAAATAGGGTAAACGAATCAAAAACAATACATCCTGAAAATCAATGATTTTCTAATAAAAGGCGAAGCCTTTTGACTCCCCTCCTTAAAACGAGAGAGGGGGGCAACACTAAAAAGATAACCATAAATAGTTCTACTTTACAATTTTAGTTTAACAAGAGGTAAGGTGCGATTTATAGCACCGTTTTCAGTCATTAGTCATTGGATATACAAAAAGCTGAGTCCAAATGACCAATAAAATAATGACTGGAGAAAGATTGTTATAAAGTAAAAAGTTTCCTCCTGTTTAGAGTCCTGAAGTAGATTTAGTCTGTCGTAATTAATTTGGATTTAGAGGTGTTTACTTTAAAAACAATTATATTTACATGAAATAAAAATAAATATGCAAAAATTTCACGGAGAAGAGCACATAAAGTTCATATAAAGTTTCCCTGATGATAATATTTGAAGTCTTTATATGATTGATAATAAGTGATATGATGATTCTAAATGTAAAAAGTACAGTCGTACACCCTACATAGCAGGAAGCTTCCATTTGATCGTTAGGGATTGTTGTATTTAGTTGGTAATCACATGTAATATGAGAATTGTGTGTAATTACTCAATGTGTACATCAGATCAACAGCTCAATCAGAACGAATTTCTCTTGGATCGCACCAAAACATACTGATAAGTATTTAGCTGAATATTCTTTAAGGGTCAACAGGTCTATTTTCAAAGGCTCTGTTTTTCATAAGCTCATTGAACGAATGACAAATAGGCCTCCTGTGAAATTTATTGACATAGTGGATTGTGCTTAAATAAAGACCTCTGTTAATTGATAACCATTGATCAATCACAAGTAACAAAAGAAAATAATATTTACAGCGTTTATGTGGTGAAATTACAAAGAGGGAAAACATTCTGTGGTGCGAATTCTTTTTTCGTGGCAATGAAAAAGTGGAATGTAGGAGCAAATTATTTCTCAATTTTGCATAGCTTGGATTTTTAAAACTACTTAAAACGGCAAATGCGCCTGTAACATACCTATAATAAACAGCGTTTAGCAAGAAACGTTTCCTAAAATGGGCAAAGCATTAAAATAAAATCAACTTTTTTGGGTGAGTTGCGTTTAGATAGAACCTCAGCAATGGCAGCGCTTGAATCCTTATCAATAGCAATGTTCATTGGTAAACTGATGCAAATTAATTGGGTATTCTGCTTTTTACTGAACGGTTTAAATTACGGTAATTAATAACCTCGTTTAAGAGGTGTATTAGTCTTCATCTAACGCACTCCTCAATAATTTTTATGCGATTGTCCTATTTCAATAAAGATAGAATATGGTAAGAACGGCTGACAAACAACTAGAACTCTATATCCAGCGTCTGTACAAGATTCAGGAAGAACGAAAGCAGCAGCTAGATCAAAAGGATTTACTTAGTGCAGCTGAAGCTGTGGGGCTAACTGAGTTCGAGATGAAGGAGATAGAAGAACGTTCGCAGAATCACTTGAAGCGGGCAGAAAGCTTTGTTGGCGTGGAGCGTTGGATAGAAGCAGAAGAGGAGATTAAGCAAGCTCTAGAACTGAACTATCTGCGCGTTGAATTTTTGTTTGCTGCTGCCGATTTTTATCTAAAAAAATACAAAGCTACACGTATTCCTGCAAGTTTGAACTCAGCAGATAATTATGCTAGGAAATGCTTAGATTTCATACCCGACTTCAAACCAGCTCAAGATATTCTTGCAACAACAAGTTTTCTTTTGAAAAAAAGACGGCAAACAAAGCGCATTAAAATTGCTTTAGGTTTTACTATAGCTCCTTTCTTATTATTAACTATTTGGATGCTTATCAACGAAGCATTCATTCAAAGATGGCCTACCGGACTTGAGGGTGAAGCATATACTGTTCCCATTGTACTTGGTGAACATCCAGATATTGATGGTGTCGGAATACAATTCTCGGATGGTATAATTCAACACGAAAACATTTCAGGAAGCCGCTCTTTCAATTTGAATTTTCATTGTGTGGTAAGTAGCAATAAATTTGAGTTGACAGAATTAGGCTTTCAGGCAATATTTTTGGATAAAAACGGAGAGCAACTGGCCGATTCGTATTATTGGTTCTGGACAGAAGGTACAATGTCGCTTCGGCCAAATGAAAACTATTATTACCGTGACGATAGCAAATGGGCAGGGAATTATTTCAACATTTCACCGGATCGTATCGCTAAAATAGAGATGCGGTTGCAGGGGTTTCAAAAATACAGTGGAGCATTTGGGTATCCAGAATCCAAGTTGCAGCCAGTAGAATGGATAGCTGCGCGGGACAGTAGGCATGGACTGGAAGTTCGCCAGCGGAAAAATTTAGTCACGGTTACCAATAATACTGACCGATCAACTGTTCAACAACTTCTATTGGAACTTAAAAATACTGGAGAGAAGGACATAAGAGCTCTAAGTTTAGCTTTTGAGTGGTACGATAATAAGGGGATTTTGATTGAGCAACAGATCGGAACAATACTTAAGCAAGATGAACCTGTTTTTTTCCCAAAGCAGACGCTGGTATATTTTCTCGATAAACAATTTAGTGAAAATCCGTGGGGATTTCCAAAACCTTTTGATTCTTTAAAGATCAAGGTAAAAAGCGTTCAGTAATCAGAACCTTGGTTTCTTTTTTCAGTATAATACTGCAAAACCACATTGAAGAAACCAATATTATTAAGGATGAATACATTACTGCTTTTTTTACTTATTGGGGAACTGATTGTGATTATAGGTTTCTCAGTCTGGGTACAATCGCGTATCAAGACAACTAAGCACAACATCCGTTTATTAAATAATAAATTAGAGCAGAAGCGAAAGGAGATGAAGGCTCAAAAGGTCGTGCTAAAAAACGAACAGCTTTACATCGACAAACTTCAAGCTCAATTGGAAGAAAAGTCTGTTCTTATACACAAGCTCGACACTGAAATAGAACAAAGGCAGCGTATATATCAGCGGGAATAGAAATATTTCTGTACTCCAAATATTTAAACAGTTCAAGCGTTTTTCATAATGTTTGTCAAATAATATTAATCTGTATCCGACACTTAAGTGTGTGGACATAATTAATCTCACGTTATCAAAAATGGCAATTGGTTTATTGCTGGAGAAGAGATTATTGTTTTATTTAATTAGTTCTGTCATTGTCCATCCACTTGAGAACGTATTTCCTATTTAGCTTCTAAGTATCTGCTTGTAAGATGTTCATGATCAGGTGAAGTTTGAGAAAATAAATGGGTTCAGGACAATGCATAATAATTCTGCGGAGCAAAAACAACTCTGTAACCTCTTTGCGACAAACAAGTGAAATGTTGCGAAAGTACGCTGGGAGGCTACTTTTTTTTTGGTCAAATTCTTACGTAAACTATATAAACGATTTTCATCTAAAGCAATGTTAGAGTTCGCAAATGGATATAATTATCTTGGCTGGTCTGTGTTTGGAATTAGTATAGCTGCTGCTTTTTGGGGATATTATCAGGTTAAAACTTTTCTCACATTACAAAGGCGCGAACAGGAACTGCGTTTTATTAATAACTTTCTTCTTCGCAGTATTCGCGAAAATTGGGAAGATGATTGAGGCAGGTATAGCCCCCTGTGGATTCTACTGTTGTTACAATTGTTCCATAATAAAAAGGTCTGAGACCTTAGTTAGAATTGAAGATTGAAGAGCCTGGGAACCGATTTTTTCAATTTTGTGATTGAAGTGATGCGCAGATATATTACGTACTTGCTATTTTTGTTTTATCACAGCAAAAAATGTTTGTGTGTTGTTTTTTGTCGAATAATACTGCGTTTTATTTTTTATACTTCTAGAATAAGGTTCCTTGATAGAAGCCCCCTCTTTTTAAATGAACATATGTTATTTATTGATACTTATTGGTATAAGTTAGGTGTTTGATTTTGTGACTGAGAGGATCAAGTTCTGATTTTTATAAAAGAAATCTCTATTTTTAATGAGTCAAAAGAAGAATTGCAAGTAGTTAGTTTTCAATTTTTTATATTGAAATGCCTGTTGCGTTTTTACTTTATGGGCGGTCGGTTTCTGTTAAATCGAAAATATTTATAAGGAAATACTTACAATTTGAAACTTCCGCCTTGGTGGTACATGGAAACTTTCTATCTTTGTCTTCCGATATCTCGACTTGTCGAAAACATCAAATCAATGAATCTATGCAAATAAGTGGTGAACCAAAAGCGTTTATACGCTCTGAAGCACAAGCGTATATAGACCTATACGCATCTTTAGGAGAACGGGCCGAGATCTTTCTTCCGAAGGAAATATTCGACAATTTGCGCAGTTTTGTGCGCCTTTGCTACGAAGAACCGGACGATCCGGCAAAGCAACAAGCAGAAATTAATGCTTACTTACTGAAGTTCCGCGAGGACATTCCAGGTTATATCGACGTTGCGCTGATATTGATGCCGCACAATGAATCTAAGGCATTCCAATACAGTACGCAGCGTAACAAATTCCGCAAACGCCTGACCAATTTTATTGATACAGAGTCGGTTTGTGATGAAGACAAAAAGAAGACCCAGAACATTATTGATGCACATGACCTTTCGGTTGGTACGCCGCCAGTAACGGCACACCATATCGGTTTCATGTCGCAGATTCAACTGGGCGATCTAGTAGCCGATTTGCGTAAATATCGCGATATTATCGGTGTTACTGATAATGTAGATGAAGCTCACTGGAATTATTTGATGGACACGCTTCAGCAAATGATTTCGCAAAGCTCGCATTACACAACTGCTGCCGAAAAAGCTGATTTCTTGCACCGCAGTGAGTGGGCTGTAAATTTCAAAGGCCTGAACGGAATGATCCGCACCGTGGTGTCGGGTAGTGCCGATACAGTTGTGAACCTTCTTAAAGGAGAAGTATTTGCCAAAGAAACTGTTCAGGTGGTTGAAGGTGTTTCTTCTGAAGAAGAAGCTGAAAAGCTATTCGAGCAGATGGAAGAAGATGCAACTAGCGTATTTGCTGTAAAAGTTGCACATGCCCGCAAAAACCTGTTCGCTAGCCGTAAATGGTTCTCGAACCTTTCGCGTTTGGTTATTATTGACGATTCTGTAGAGTCACGTAGCTCAAACACGTCGTTGGTATTCGGTTTCCACAACGGAATCATCAGCACGTTGAACAAAGTTCACAACAAGAAAATGGGTGCTCCTGCCAACAGTCAGTTGAACATCCGTTTGATCTTGGAGAACGTTGGCGAAAAGCAGATTAAGCGTTTCCGCGAGCAGATAGAGTGGAAAATTGGCGTTTACAAAGAAGAGCTCGACAACATGCAAATGGAGCAGTTGGGCGAAAAAGGAAACGTTGATAAAAACATCTCACTTTATAAGCTTGACGATTTCTCGCGTCAGATTATTAAAGATAAATATGCGTTGGAGAAATTGCGCGACTTTATGTTCTTCTTGGAAAATGCTAAAAAGCCAGAAGACCGTGCAGCTCAGTCTAAAGAACTTTTGGACGAGTTTGAAGCCCGCGTAAGAAAATACTTCTATTCAGGTGCAGAAGATTTACAAATCGCAACTGTAATTGAAGGCGGTGGCCGTAACCAGATCCGTACATACGGCGAGTTCCTTTTGGAGAAAAACCTAGGAGGAAAAACTATTGATGAGGATATTAAGAAGCGTTGCCAGACAATTCTTGACATTATTCCATCGAACTACCAGCGTACATTGCGCAACCACTTCCACAAGAACTTTGGTGTTAACCTTTTTATGGAGAAATACCAAAAGCACTTGGCGAAGGTGGACAATGGTTCGGACAATAAAGGCCGTTACCGCAATTTCTTGATCGACCTTGGTATTTATGAAGATTTCATCAAGAAGTCGGACGAAGAGAAAAAAATCATTGGCGAGTTCTTGGCAGGCCTAGGAACTTCTGATAAGACTTCAGTCTCTGACGGTGTTCAGCAGATTATCCGTGATTTGTTGTTCAATAAAGAAGTGAAGCCATATATTATTTACAACCAGCAGTTGGCGTGGGAATACACAGATTTGTTCCCAGACGAGCGTTTCGACCTGAACCCATTCGATATCGAAATCGAAAACGAGGAAGACGGACGTATTGCTTACGACCGCTTGGTAGCAGAATTGCAGCGTGTTAGAACAACTTTGGCCTTGTTCGACGAAACAGGAACATTGTGGGATACGTTCTGCGAAAACACTTCTATCATTGTTAACGATCCAGACAACCCATCAGGTTTCTCTGACTTTAACAGCGAGCCACTTAAGAACTTCTTAAGCTTCTTGAACAGTACTAAGATTACTTTGTTCTTAGACGAGGCTTATCAAGATGCTGTGAAAATTGAAGACGCAGATATGCCGAAATGGCGCACGATTTCTCGTTATGTGATGAACAACATCCAGACAATGAGTAAAATCCGTGTGGTTTCGTCACTTTCTACGACTAAAAACTTGGGTGCTACTGGTAACCGTTTAGGTTCGCTGGTTGGTACACCTGCGGCAGCCGAAGTGTTTGCATTTGCGCGCAAGCAAAACGATCCGGAAATGAGCAACAACAACTCTATGTTGATGTTGAACAATATTATCGCTTTCGGACAGATTGCCAAGAAGATCAAAGACGTTATTGAAGTGGAGATGCCGAAGAATGCTTCCCGCTCGAAAATCAAAAACGTTATTGTTGACTTCATCAAGGCGCAGATTGTTACTACTGCAGAAGAAAATAAAAAGAGCCAGAAGAAATTGTTTAACAAAATCACTGGTTTCGAAGGTAGCCCAATCCATTTGTTCTTGTTGGAAGAGTTGCGTTCGTTGGATAAATTGGACGTACTTGGTTTAGCTGACGACTTTAAGTATGGAGATCTACCGTTCTACAAGTATTACAGCAAGCATTTGTTGAAGGAGCTGAACCGTTTCCGTGTAAACAAAAACTTCCGCCGCGAGTCGTTGAAGCGTCTGAAGGCAGCCAAGAAATTGGGCGAGTCTATTATTAAAGAATGCGAATACGAGAACGTTTCGGTTGTAGAATCTGATGGTTCTTACTTGTTCAACATTCAGTTGGAGAACTTTAGTTCGTATGCAGACCTTCAGGTATTCTGTAAAACGTTAGCACTACAGCGTGGTGTTGCAGTTCTTCCATACAAAACGGGTATGGTTCGTTTTTCATTGGGTGGTTACCTAAGAGGATCGGATGAATCATACAAGGTTTTTGGCAGGGAATTGGCTGACGGTTTGAAGATTTTCTTGTCATACTGGTTCAAGTTCCAAAAACTTCGTGCTAAGAAAGAAAACAAAGAGGTTGAAAGTAAGGAATTGGTTGCTCAATTGTTCTTGGTTTCTTCAGAGAAAGAATTCTTGCAGAACGTATTGGCAGACTTCCCACTTTCGCGCGACCTTAAAAAAGATAAAGCTCCTGGCGTTTACATCAACGACATCCGTACAATGTACCATGCATCGCCACAGATTAGCGGTGTGTCTATCAACGGTGTTGGTGGTTCTCAGAATGTAGTGTTCGAATTCCAAGGCGATATCGGTCAGTGCCGTAACGTTGAAGAATTTGTACGCAGCCAAGCATTTACAAAAATTTACGAGCACTTGTTGGCTCAGATCCACAAAACAATTCCTCAGTTGAAGAAGTTGAACTTCAACACTGTGGCATCTAAATACAGCAAGGCTGTAATCTTGAAATATATTACCAACAAGAAAACTTTCGAGCCAAACCGCAACGTGGTCGACAACCCAGAAGAGTTGTTCACTATGCGCGAGATTTTGATCGAAATGGAGAACTTGTTGTTCGATGCTTCAAAATTCAAAATCCTTGCACTTGACGCAACAGAAGTTGAGCTAGAAGGTCTTGAAGGCGAAGCAAGAGCAGAGGCAATAGAAGATAATGCAGCTAAGGACATTACTCGCTTGGAAGGTGTGAACAGCATTTTACGTAAGTTCATCCACGAGATAATGCTTCACTTCGATCTTCCTTTCAACCAGGATGCTATCGAACCTAGCCGTAAAGAAATTCTAGCAGTAACGCTTGCAACTTTCGAGGATGTTACAGGTATTAAAGCTTCTGATATCAACCTACAGGCTTACTTCGATAAGTTCATGAACAAATTGCGCAAGAGCGAAGAGTTTAAAGCAACTTATTTAGGTAAAAGCACGATTGGTTACATCATTGATGCGATTACAAACCGCATTCTTGAAAGTGGACTTGAGCTTTCGGACAAATTGCTTTACTTCTATTTGTTGAAAAACGACGATTCGTTTGCAAAACTTGTTGTTCGCCGTTTGAACATCATGAGCGATAAAATCGAAAGTGCAGAAGAGGGTGAAGTTCGTATGTTCACAGAAGCTACTTTAACAAGCTTGTTGGACGAAGATTTGGAGGACATTCTTTCGTTTATCATCCGCAAGAAAGACATTAAAGTTGGCCAAGACGATTTGCACCGCGTTACCCGCAAAGTAGTATTGTTCTTCATCAACTTGATGAATGCTACTAAAGGAACGCAGAAATATGATAAATATACTCACACGTTAATTAAGATTGTTGAAACTCAGTTCCGCAAGCAGAATTCTAGCTTGAACGAAATGATTCAGCATGGTTTGACCATCTTCCGCAACTTTGAAGTAGACAATGGGTTGAAGGATTTTGATGGAGGCCGTTTATCATGGATTAACGAGTTGATGGCTAAATGTGGTGTTGTAGGATCGGAGCAACCAGTTCAGGTTCACACCAACATCGTTACTGATGCTAAGAAACGTGAGTATCCATTCCACCGTGTAGACCGCGATTCAGATACCAACCGCGATGCATATTTGGAAGACGGAAAAACGTATCCATTGGATTACGTGAAGCGCCTGTTCTCTAAGCCAGATTCTCGCTTCTTCGAGCGTCGTTTGGCTGAGTTCGTAGGAAACATGGACGAGGACGATTACCGTTGTAAAATCGTTACGCGCGGTTTGGTAACTGAGATGTTCGTATTCCAGAAAAGCTACATCAAGTACATGACGGACAATTTCCGTTTGAATTTCTACGAAGATGTAACTTTGGAAGAGGCGAAGAACTTTGTTCCAGATATCCTATTGTTCTTGGGTGCTCCAGAGAAGGTGATGTCATTCCCACAAGTAGGTTACTTCGATATTGATGGCCCTAACGGTAAGATCAAGACCGTGGTTACGCCATTGAAGAAAGAAGCCGATTACTTGGGCGATGTGAAGAAGCCTCGTTTGAGCATGATGAACGAGAAGGTGAAGGAAATGGGCGGTGTACCGAAACACGGTTCATTATTCGCCGTAGAGGAAGAAGATGGTAGCGTATTCGTAATCGAAATTGATGGTGACTCAGGTGTAGGTAAATCAGAGATGCTTGCCGCACTTATCCTTCAGTGGTTGCGCGACGACTTGCAGGGCATCCGCTCGGTGAAAATGATTGCTGGTGACATGTTCCACGTGTTCCAAGATAAAAATGGTAGCATTTACGGTGTAGGTACCGAGGTGGGCGATTTCTCTCGTCTTACTGACTTCGACCCTGACTTTATTCGTTACTACCGTTACTTGTTCGAGACTTCGGCAGATAGTAACATCACCGACCTTAACTCGCGTTCTACAGTAAGTGGTCTTTGCGACATTACTATGCCGTTTAAGATCGACATTATGCTTACGGCGCACAACTACGCCAAAGGCGAGGCTGGTATTACACGTATCGACAACCCAGAGAACTTCTTGAGCTATATCGATTCGCACGGTGAGCGTAAAGAGAAAGCAACTTCTCAGGATGGTCCTCACTTCCAGCGTACGCTTAAGCGTTACACTGCCGACGAGCGCATCGTTGACTTGATTGCACAGCACGGTAACTACCTTGATGACGTTCTTGATTGGGAATTGGCATCTGATAATGTTTATTACCTGTGCTCATCATACAAAATGGTGGACAAAATTGATGTTGAAAAAGTGGTTAGCGACATCTTCTTGGGCAAACCGTACACGAAAGACGGCGTAGCTTACGAAGTTACAAGCACACGTTTCGACCTTATCATCAATCGCTTCTGGGCAACTGCTTCGGCAGAAGGACAGGAGGATGTTGAGTTCATCATCACACGTAACTACTTCAGCTCATTGTTCGATTCATTGGCTTCTACTCCTGGTGGACAACCGTTTATTGCAGAAGAAGGCCAAGAATACAACATAAAGCATTTGACACAAGTGTTGAAAGGTGGCCCTAAAGGCGACAGAGCTGGTAAGAAAGTTCAGTGTGGTATCCTCTCTACTGAAATTGGTAAGAAGGGTAAAGAGATTACTGGTCCTCAGAAAGCGGCTCAGGATATGAAACGCCTTATCCAAGAAGTTCGCATCCTGAACCCAGAGATCAACCAGAAGAAAAACTCGGTTAAGAAGCTTATCAAGGCGAAATACGCAGAGGTTTACGATTACATCCGTAACAGCTCTGAGGTATGGCGCTACAACTTCTACTTGTACCAGTTGCATGTAATGCGTCAGGCAGATTTCCGCCGCATCGACGACATCAACGCAAAAGTAGACTTGAGCAGCTCTCCTGGTTTCGAGCCTATTCCAGAAAGTCAGGAATTCAACCCACTATTGGTAACGCCAAACCTTAACGTAGAGTTGAGCGCATTCGGCGAAACATACAAAGAGCTGGTTGAGCTTCCTAACTACGAAGAATTGGTAGCTGAATTTGCAGCAGATTGCAGCACATTGTACGTAGCAGAAGGGTATAGCCTAGAAACAAAAGTGAACAACATGATTGTTCAGCTATTGTTGAAAGGTGACTACATCGACGCTGACGACATTGCACGTGGAAAAGTGGCAGAAAAGGTGAACCGTGAGACAATTGCTGCGGCTAAGAAAGCAGTTATGGATTTCTTGGAACCAATAGCTGAGGAAGCAGAAAAACCTGCTCCAAAAGCACCAAGTGCCCCTTCATCACCAGAAAAGAAGAGTACTAAGGCTAAAAAAACAAATAGTAAGCCTAAAGATGATAAGCCAAGTTAAGGCAGCACGAACGTTTACGAATAATTTGGTTATTGAATCGGAAGAGCCCCGCTGCGAAGCGGGGTTTTTATTTGCTGTCACTTGCAATTGATTCGAATACGTATTTGATTTACAGAATAGTTTTGCAAATAAAACAAACTCTTCACAATTGAAAAACCGATCAAAATTCTACGAATATTCTTTGTGCGACTCTGTTGCTATTTTCTGATAATTTTATCTCATAAATTGTAATTACTGCTAATACGGATAGAAACAGCGAAATAGGGCGTTAGGTCTTTGGTTGTTTCTTTGTTTTTTTGGTATCTTGTTAGAATATTATAAAATTAATGATTGGATATAGGTAAGTAGATGTGTTGTTTTAAAGAACACTTTTAGCATTCACACTATGTTGAATACTAGTAAGGTGCTTTTTATGATAATAGTACTATCTGCTTATAAGTCAAATTATAGTCCATATTTTCTAAGAGAATAGCTAATGACCGATCAGAGATATTCGCTTTCTAATACAGAAGTGATAATACCCAAATCCCCAGTAGGCATAGTAGGTGTTGGTAGTTATCTTCCTCCCAAAGTTGTTACCAATGATGATTTTACTAATCTTGAATTGAGCGATCAGGAAGCAGATTTCATAAACACTAAGTCAGGAATGAAAGAAAGGAGACTTGCTGTTGGTGAAACATATACTGATATGGCTGTTAAAGCAGCTAAAAATGCATTGAAAAGCGCAAAAATTTCTCCTGAGGAAATTGATCTAGTTGTAGTAACGCATATAACAAGGGATATTCAACGGTTAAGCCCTCCGAACTCTACTTATATCCAGACGGCCATTGGAGCCAAGAATGCAACATCAATAAATGTAGACATGGGGTGTTCAGGGTGGATTTATGCTTTGGTAACAGGAGCTTCTTTTATCATTTCCGGATTTTATAAGAGGGTGATTGTGGTCTCTGGGGAGTCTCTTCTTCCACATACTGAAAGTGATATCATGAAGGCCATGTTGATGGGGGATGGGGCAGGAGCTTTTATTTTGGAGGAAACTGCAATTAATTCAGGAATGCTTGGGTATCATTTGATGTCTTGGGAATTTGAAGATATTGCTTCGGAGGTAAAAGTGATGGAAGCAAAGGCTGGCCCTGATGATGATGAGCCAGAGTTAAAGCCTTTTTTCTGTATTGCCCCTAATAGTTTTGAGCGTGATTTGCCTTATGTAAAGAACCTTTTGCCGTTCTCTGTTCTTCGTGTATTAGAGAAATTGAAAATCGGAGTAGATAAAGTGGATCATTTCATTTTTGCTCAGAAATTTGATTGGTTGAATAGGGAGTGGGCAAAAGCCATCGGTATAGATTATTCTAAAGTACGAGAGACTTTAGATAGAACAGCATGTGTGGAAACATCAAGTATCCCAATCATCGCTCAGGATGCATTTTCAAAGAAATGTCTACAAAAAGGGGATCTTGTAATGTTTGCTGACTTGGGTGCTAACTGGTCTGTTGGAGCAGCATTGTTTAGGTGGTGTATTTAATGGAGTTGTGAATTTAACAATTCCAGAAATGAAACAAGCCTGAATTTTAGCATACAGAATTTGCCCACCAGATATGATTAATTCATCAGGCTACTTTAGCAAGTGAACTGGGAGTTATCCAAGAGGGAGAAAGAGCCATTGATTACTTTTCTCCCTCTTGAAGTGTTTTTATTTAAATGTATCAAGCCAAGCTTCACCTTCTTCAATAGTTGAGAATTGTTTATTTGGAATATCGTTCTTTGCTGTTACTTGTTTAAGCTGCATGCTTGCGATTACGCTCCCCGGAAGAATTTCTGCTACTTTGTACATTCCAGCTTCAACAAGTTCAATATGCGTTTTTTCTTGCTTTTTTACCAGATCTTGAGAAAGGGTTTTGAAAGTTCGCATGTCAGCAACTACAGTAAACCCTTTTTTTAATTTTTCAATAGCAATGGTTTGGTTCTTAGCGTATTCGTCGACTATGTCGTCAGTCCAAAAGCCTTTTGAAGTGATAAAAAGTCGGTTTTTCTCTTGATCAACTGAAAGATCGAAAAATCCATTTCCTGCGATTGTGGTTTTCATGTCGTTTGCAAATTATTTGTTACTAAAGTTACAAGGTCAGTGTTTTAATTCTAAAACAAAGTCGATTAGACAAAAGGTCAACAGTGATCAAAAACCAAAGTATTAATACTAGCGTATTGCTTGGAAAACGAAATAAAATCAATTATGTTTCCATTTATTTTGTAAAAGATAAATATTTACAATTCTATTTGAAATTATTTGATATTTTTTCATCTTTAATTTTATGAATAAGGGTTATAAATAAGGTCTTCATTTATTTTGTTTATGCCGGAGGAGGAATGATTATAATCTTGTGAGGAAATAAATAGCTCAGTAATGTTATTGAACGTTTAATAAACACATGAATTTTTTTGATCTTTTGATCAAAACTTGAAATTAAAAAAGATAATTGCTTTTTCGCATTTGATCTAGTGTTTTGGAATTAATTGATTCTTTCCTGAATTAGAATGTAGTTTTTTCATTACCAAAAAGATGAAACAATATTAGTTTTAGAAAAGTACTGGTGTTTCAGTTTAGTAAAGCTGAAAAATAACTTCGGTTTTCCTGCGGTCGCCCAAAACTTTACATATTCTACTACACTCTGGTATTGAATGTTTTAATAGAAATTGTTTTGCACTTTACTTACTTCTTTTCGTTTCCCAAAAGCTCAAAACATACGGCGATTTAGCTGATATCAAGGTCAAGAGAACTTTAGGTTTTGTTCTTTGTGCAAAGGTTTGTTTGTAAAGGCTCTGTTCTGAATTACTTTTAAAAGTAATCTGAATATGAACATACTACCTTAAGATAAGGTTTAAGTAAGTAAAATTGAGAAATAAGTTAGTCCGAGGTACATTGCGATTTTTTACCTAGAGCGCATTTTTCACGCATGAAGATTAAAATTCGGAATATAACACCGAGTTAGCCTATTTTAAGGTTTATAGACAATCAATTCAATTTTTAAGTTTACTTTCACCTTCATAAGTACAAAGCAAATTTAATGCAAAGATTTCTAATGAGGAGTAAAGGTTTTTGACTCTTTACCTTAAAAGGAGAGATGGCTGTATTCCAACAAAAAAACAGATTTATACTGTTTTTTTTGGGGCAGTAAGGTTGTGAATCCTATTTTTCTGGCTTTACATTATTCCGTATACCAACAATTTAGTAGTTTAATAAATTCCCATAGTTATGGCTGACTATTTACTTGTTGCATTTCTTGTAAAAAAGCAGCCTGTTTCTTCTTCATTTTATTAGAATCTTTTTTCTGCCTTTCTGGGTTTTCCCATTCTGCTTTGGCTAAGTCAAATGCATTTAGTCCAGCTGTGTTTTCTAATTTGAGGTTGGCTTTGGAGTCGATAAAGAATTGTATTGCTTCAAATGTTCGGGCTTTAATTGCAACCATAATAGGTGTGGTACCACTTTGTGAACGAGCGTTAACATTGGCTCCTTTTTCTTTTAGACTGTTTAATACTTTGATGTTATTTAGGGCTGCGGCAAAATGCATGGCTGTGTTTCCATTATTATCGGAGGCGTCAAGTTCTGCATTTTTTTTCAGTAGCTTTTCGAATACATCCAAGAAACCATAGCGTACAGCAAGAATAAGAGGTGTATTGCCATTATTGTCTGTGACACTCTCACCGCCTGAGTCAATAATCTGCAATAACATTTGCCTGTGACTTTCTCTTTTCTTCTTCTGTTTTTTAGCCTTTATGGCTAAGCGTATAGTGATGATTAATAGGGTTATGGCAAGAAGAGCCGTTAGGCCGAATCCTATATAGATACCTGTCATGGTTTAATGTTTTGCGTGTGTATTCAACGAATATACAAACAGCTAAGGAAATAAAACTAAAATTGTTTCAGTTTGTTCAAAAACAAAGAGAACTTTTAGCAGAATTGAGAGATGGTGCTAAGGACATTTTCTGGAACGATTGGTTTTTTCAATACAGCTTTACATCCAGCTTCAAGGCTATCTTCAATATCTTTTTCAGAAAAGAAAACCCGGTGCCCAATGATGATGATTTCTGGATATGCCAGTACGAGTTCTCTTATCAGTTCCAATCCATTTCTCCCGTACAGCTGAAGGTCGAACAGAACAATATCGGGGCGCTGTTCTTCACAAAATTTAATTGCGGTGTAGGCATTTTCAGCATAGAAGATGATTGGTGAGTGAGGTATTAAAATTTCGTTCATAAGTTCGAAATTCGTATAGTCGTCTTCAACAATCAAAATACGTTTGCCATCTATTGGGTTCACAGTCATTATCTCTAGCTTGGGTTCAGGCCCATGATAGTGGTATTCTACGGGTATTTTGAAGAAGAAAGTAGTCCCAGATCCTTTCTCGCTTTCAAACCAGATTTTTCCATCAAGAACATCGACCAGTCCTTTGGCTATTGTTAGGCCAAGGCCGGCCCCCCCGAACTCTCTGGTATCGGAATCGTCTGCCTGTCGGAAGGGATCGAATATAACATGTCGTTTGTTCATTGGTATTCCGGGGCCGGTGTCTGCCACATGAAAAGTTATGTGCTTTTTTTCAATTAAATAGCCCAGGGTAATTTTTCCTTTTAATGTGAATTTGAGTGCATTACTTATTAGTTTTAGAAAAATCTGATGTATTTTTTTTGGATCGGAAACTATAGCTTCTTCGCCATCGGGCCTTTCGTATTGACATTCGATTATGATGGCTGAATGGATTTCGAAATATTCGGATAGGTTGCGTAATAATTCGTTTACAGAAAAAATGGAAAAATTACGTTGAATTTTGCCTAATTGTATTTTGGATACTTCAAGTAGGTTGTCGATAAGATCCGTAAGCTGGGTACTGCTTTTTCTTATAATTTTACTGAAATGGGTCATGTCCGACTGGTTTTCTCCATGTTGAGAAATCAGTTCAGAAAAACCCATAATGCTGTTCAACGGAGTACGCACTTCGTGTGAAAGGTTTGCAAGGAATGCTGTTTTCAGGGCTTCGCTTTCTTCTGCCTTATGCTTGGCTTCTTGAAGGTTGCGCTCTGTTCGTTTTTGAGAGGATATGTCTACAACAATAGCTAAAGCAGATTGAACTTTGGAATCGTAGCCTTGTTGAAGGGGGATTAGCCGCCATTCGTAAATCTGTTCACCAAATGTAATCTCCCTTACCATAGAGTGACCTGCGAACACTGTTTTCAGCCCATTTTTGAGCTTTGGCCTGAACTGTTCAGAGCTAAGGAGTGTTTTTTCGATGAGTGATATTGTTTTTTTATTGCCCTTTTTAAGTTGTACATCTCCATCGTTGTCGAACAGAAAAATAACAACGTTGGGCAAATTAGAAAGCACATTGGAAAGCTGAGCTTTCTGTGCATTCAGGTTTTCCAGAACAAGAGAGTTCTTAATGTTTTCGTTTCGGATGAGTGCATAAATCAGCAGTGTGCTTGCTGTAATGAAAATCCAGCCTTTAAGGGTCTGTAAAAAGGTGTATTCGGTTTGATTTTGCGTAAGGTGAATAAGCAATTTATCTGAGAAAAGAATCCAGAGAAAGCTGAAAATGAAGTAGGCTAAAGCAATATAGGTAGCAGGAAGAAGCTTTAGCTTAGAAAACCATTGCTTTATTCTAAAATTCAGCATGTAGAAGAAATGAAAAGCCTTACCTACTAAAGCAAGGTAAGGCTACCGAATTATAATTATTTAGCAATTTCAATAGTTACCCAGTTAGAGTCAGGGTCGTTGCCAGGAACATCTAGGCCAGCATAAATTTGCCAGACATGCTCTGCATTGCGACCGCGGTATGTACCTGGAACATCAGCAGGAACCTGAAGTTCAACTTCGAATTCGAAAGTTTCGTTAGCCTCAAGGGTTGTTGCCCCGGCAGCAATCAGTTCTGTTTCGAAACTAGTTTCTGTGTTAGTAACTTCTTCTTCTATCTGAACATATTCACCGTCGCGCTCCACAAAAGCATCAATATCGCGGGCCCAGACAGTTTCAATAGCTCTTACCTTAACGTAGCAGTTGCGGATATCGATATCGCTGTCTTTGGTTTGCACCTGAACGAATATTTTTACAGGTTCGCGACCATCGCTGATCTGATCTTCTGTCGCAACATTTACGATAGCGCCTCCTCCTGTGATGAAGTTTGCAGCGCTTTTAAGCTTGTCAAAAAATCCCATCTCTAGTAATTTGAAGTTAAATTAAGGTTTTAGTAAAAAGAAACAGCAGTTATGGCTTCTGGATTTGCACTTGCAAAAGCAAGGAAGTGTTTTCTGATGCCAATGTGAATTGCTTCAGCCCTACTTATCAAATATAGTACCTTATTTATCGAATTTCAAGATCACCTTAAGTATAAGGCAGAAGCGGCGTATGCCAATAATAATACAAAGTGCGCTGAGATCACTTTGTAAAAGTCAAGTTATCGATTAACTTGCAGGTTGTACAAACAGCATCATTCATCCTGATCCGTCTGCTTACGTAATACAAGATACAAAAAAAGAATAAGCAATGTACCTTGTTGGTATCGAAGTTAATTCTGCTGCATATTAAGAGACTTTCAGGTTAGCAATGAAGGAGGATGTGGCGTTGCGAAATCCTGATTAATAAGCCTTTAGGTTTTAGTCGGTGTTGTGTTATGGGGCTTATTTATTGATCATTACTAAATGGTTTGTCAGGTTCATACTGTTTTTCCAAACCGTGCGTGTTGGTTCTTGTGTCACTGAATTATTAAATATGCTACATTGTTAATCAACCTTATAGGTTTGAAAGACTACTTATAAAGCCTTTGATTAGATTTTCCAATTTCACCATAGAAAAGACTAGAAGACATGAAAAACTTTGCCAGTGTTGATGAAGTATTGGATTTTGCAATGAATTCGGAACAGCAAGCTGTTGATTTTTACAATGCACTTGCCAATAGGGCTTCAAACGAAGAAATGAAGCAAATCTTCATATCGTATGCAAAAGAAGAAATGGGGCATAAAGCCAAACTTGCAAAAATAAAACAAGAGGGAGTAATGGAGGCGGATAGCGGACAGATAACAGATTTGAAAATAGCTGATTATACAGCTTCAGTAAAAGCTTCAGCTGAGATGGATTATCAAGATGCACTTGTTCTGGCAATGAAACGGGAAAAAGCAGCTTTTAAACTCTATAACGACCTTGCCTCGCGGGTTGCTGATACTCAGCTGAAAAAAATATTTCAAAATCTAGCACAAGAAGAGGCCAAACATAAACTACGTTTTGAATTGGAGTATGATGAAAATGTTTTGCGGGAGAATTAATGCGTGTTTTTTATGACCAAATAATTGTTGGTCAATATATTAGGTTTGGATTGCTATGCATGTAATGTGCGTTCGAAATGTAGCTTATTCTCCCTATCAGGAGGACTTAGCTACTTAATAGTCCTGAAAAGTTTACGAATCAATACGATATAATTCAAAAAAAATCACATTCTGGTTCTCATTTATAAGGGCAATGGGAGGCCACTTTATAATAAAAGCATTACATAGTTATCACTACCCTTTCTTGGATATGTTCGTGGCTGGATTACGGATTTCTATAAAATGAAAAATAACTTCGCTTTTGTTGCACGTTGGCTATTTAAATTCTTACAGGTTCGGCTTGTAGGAATTGATATTGAGCATGTTGTGTATTTTGAGCGAAGTTATTTTTCAATCGTAAGCAACAGGCCATATTAGGGCTGCTGTTTCTAGCGATCATTATAAATTTGGTTGATAATAGCAGTAGTATGTACCGCTGCAATTCCTGCAGTTTCTGTCCGTAGCCGTGAATCGCCAAGAGACACAGGCATAAAACCTTTTGCTAGGCTTTGTTGAATTTCGGAAGGGGAAAAATCTCCTTCCGGGCCAATCAATATCACTATTCTATCTTTGGGTTTTAAGGCTTTTGATAAAAGAGTACGGCTTCCTTCCTCTAAGTGTGCTATGAATTTATTTTCAGGCAATTCCTGCTCAAAAAATTCATCTAGGGTTTGAAAGGGATGCAGGACAGGGTGATAGGCCTTGATTGATTGTTTTACAGCTGAGGTTATCACTTTTTGCAAACGTTCGGGTTTTATTGTTCTACGTTCAGAGTGATCCGCAAGTAGGGGGGTGATTTCGTCAATTCCAATCTCTGTAGCTTTTTCAAGGAACCATTCGAAACGGCTGATATTTTTTGTAGGAGCAATTGCTATATGAATATGATAGTTGCGCTTTCCGTATTGTTCTATTTTCTCAAGAATCTTTACTTCGCAGGCCTTGGAATGGGCATCAACAATTTCTGTAGTATAGAATCCGCCTTTGCCATCGATAAGCTGTATCTGATCTCCAACTTTAAGCCTTAATACACGGATTGCATGTTTTGATTCCTCTTCGTTTAGTTTAAAAATTTGTTTCTTTACGTCCGGAGTATAAAAAATGTGCATCGAATAAGTTATTTAAGTTCTTGGAACTATTCTTAGAATTTGTTTTGGCTGCATATCAGTACTGTGATAAGCCCCAAATATCGTTTGTATTACACAGAACTTATTTATGAATGGAAGCCTTAATAGTTCAGATGTATTCGCAGGGGCGTTATTTCTTGAATGTTTCATAGCCTTGAAAAACAGAATAATGGCAGTTCTAAAATCACACCATGCTCTTTTTGTTTCCTTGGTTATTGTTCTTTTAGGTTGAAGCCCATAATGTAGCTTCTCTATTGTGCCTTCTTACAAAGGTACGTAGCTTAGGACAAAAGCATTAATTTTTTTATGAACAGTGCATCTCAGATAACATTTACTTTCATGCACTGATGGATAATTTTTGTTTGAAAATAAAAAAGCTGCCCTTTTTTGGGGCAGCCTTAACCTAAAACCTAACTCTTAACCTTAAAACCTTACTCTATATTCACTTAAAATTAACTAAACTTTAATGAGACAGATGTAATTTAAAAAATGAAAACATGTATCTTCTGCGTTTGTCTTTATATACTAATACTGATATTATGCAAAAAAGGTTTCCACTTCACTATCAAATTTTTTCAACTTTATTTTTAGGAGGTCTATTTGGCTATTTTTTTAGCGATTATGTTGCCTATGTTTCTTGGATGGGTGACATGTTTATGCGTGCGTTGAAAATGGTGATAGTTCCACTTGTACTTACCTCAATTATTTCAGGAATATCTAACATTGGTAGTGCTGAAAACCTAGGCAGACTGGGAGCTAAAACAATCGGTTATTATGTATTCACTAGTACGTTGGCAATTGTAACAGGTTTGTTTTTTGTGAATTTAATTAGACCTGGAGTTGGCGCAGATTTGAGCCGAAAGGAAAGTATAGACGAACTTTTAGAGGCAAGGGGATCGTTTGGTGATACTTTACAAAATATTATTCCTACAAATATTTTTGAGGCTTTTTCGAATGGGGATATGCTTTCGATTATCTTTTTTGCAATCCTGTTCGGTTTTTTCATAACCCGTGTAGAGAAGAAGTCTAAAGATTTCTTGACAAACTTTTTTAATTCATCGTTTGAAGTGATGATGAAGGTTACCATGTTTGTAATAGCTTTTACTCCGTTGGGAATCTTTGGTATTATGGCTTCTACAGTTGCTAAAAACGCAGGAAACCTGACAGGCTTGTTTACTAGCCTTGGTTGGTATATGGGGACAGTGTTAATAGCATTATCGGTTCATTTTTTTGTAACCCTGCCATTGCTGATGCGCTTTCTTGGAAAGGCAAATCCTTTTCAGCATATGCAGAACATGAAAAATGCGCTTATTACTGCTTTTTCCACATCTTCTAGCGGAGCCACACTTTCACTCACAATGGAGGAGGTAACTCACAATTCTGGGGTTTCGAATAAGGTTTCTTCGTTCACTTTGCCATTGGGGGCAACTCTGAATATGGATGGGACAGCTCTTTATGAGTTGGTTGCGGCTCTTTTTATTGCTCAAGCTTACGGTTTCGATATGACACTGGGACAACAGATACTTATGGTTGTGACAGCGCTGTTGGCTTCTATCGGAGCAGCAGCTATACCAATGGCAGGTCTTGTGATGATTACTGTAGTACTTTCGGCAGTAGATCTGCCGCTGGAGGGCGTTGGGCTGATTCTGGCCGTAGACCGTATTCTGGATATGTTCCGAACGTCTACCAACGTATGGAGCGACAGTTGTGGGGCTGTCATAATTGCGAAAAGTGAAGGGGAACAAACAAATGTTTGACAACACGTTATGGGTAGGCTTTTGGCTCTCAGGAGTTAAGGTAAGTAGGTGGTTTGGCGGCATTTGCAGAACTTAAAATTAAAAGTATCTTTGGAGACCTTTAGACCTGAAGTTCTTGTTAATGAGCTGGTTTATAGGGGTGTATTTGGATGTCGAAATTCAAAACAATACAATATGTTATCCGAAAAAGTAGAAAAGGTACTTAACGAACAGATTCAGCTAGAAGGTTATTCTTCGCAATTGTATTTAGCAATGGCTTCTTGGGCTGAAAAAAGTGGTTATGAAGGGACTGCAAACTTTCTTTATGATCACTCGGACGAAGAGCGTCAGCATATGCTTCGCCTGTTTCATTACGTAAACGACCGTGGTGGACATGCTGTTGCAGGAGCAATTGATTCTCCTTCGCAGACTTATGAATCTGTTCAAGATGTTTTCGAGCAGATCCTAGAACACGAGGTATTTATCTCTCAGAAAATCAATGAACTTGTGGGAACATGTCTTGATGAGCGTGATTTTACTACCCAGGCTTTCTTGCAGTGGTATGTAAATGAGCAGATCGAGGAAGAAAGTGTTTTCCGTTCGATCCTAGATAAAATTATGTTATTAGGCGATGATAAAGCACGTATGTATATGTTCGACCGCGATATTGCATCGATGGCGGCCAGCAAGGTTCCTTTAACAACGCCTGCGCAGTAATTTAAATAAAATTGTTTTCAATGAAAGAACCTCCCGCAAAAGGGGAGGTTCTTTCTTAAGGATTCAAAACAAAGGGGAATTGTAATCGGTTCTCTGTTCTTGCCATAAGGAAATAAAGAAATCATTCAGTTTTACTTCCAACTGCATACACATAACCTTCCTTCTCCCCTTTGAAACGGTAAACTGATTTTAACGAGAAAATAAATTTAACAGATGAAGAAGATAATATTTGGAATACTGGCATTGGCGGCAGTAATTTTGTCTGCCTGTCAGGAAAAATCGACACCTTTTAATGGATATAAGATTTCTGCAACCATTGAAGGAGCTAATGGAAAAGCTATTCTG
Source organism: Bacteroidales bacterium (assembly GCA_965230435.1). Lineage (GTDB taxonomy): Bacteria > Bacteroidota > Bacteroidia > Bacteroidales > JBDKHP01 > JBDKHP01. Next base: position 2,024,687 of record CBDDLB010000006.1, on the reverse strand, counting down.
GGACGTCCGGAAGGCCGTCAGTTAACAGGTATTGATACTGTAGACATTCAAAATGGTCAATTTACATTTACAGGCGAAGCTGAAAAAGAAGAACTTGTGCTTATTCAGCTTGGTGAAGGTATGCAGGCAAAATATGTTTACGTATACCTAGAGAATGAAGAGATCAAAATTAACGGTACTTTGGAGAAGGCTCACGAAGCAGTTGTTACAGGCGGGCCTAACAATAAAGTTTGGAGTGAATTCTCTACCATGAATGTAGGCTTCCAAAAAGCAAGACAGGAATTTGGACAAAGATATAAGGAGGCAACCGAAGAAGAAGCAAAAAAGGTACTTGAGGAAGAATATGAAAGTACCCAGAAGGCATTCGTAGATAAAATTGCTGCACTTGTTAAAGCAAACAATAAAGCTGCTGCTGGTGTTTTTATTACGGCTAATATTTTGAGTAGTCGTTTAGATTTAGATAAGTACAAGGAACTTGTGAACAGTTTTGATTCGAGCTTGGCCGAAAATGAGATGTTAAAGGACCTTAAGAAGGAAATTAAAACATTAGAGAGCGTTCAGATCGGCAAAAAAGCTCCTGATTTCACAATGAACAATATGACAGACCAACCTGTAGCTCTTTCTTCCCTTGTAGGTAAAGGTTATCTTCTGATAGATTTTTGGGCAGCATGGTGCCGCCCTTGCCGTGCTGAAAATCCAAATGTTGTTTCTGCATACAAGAAATTCAATACGAAAGGATTCGATATTCTAGGTGTTTCTTTGGATCGTGACTCGGCAGCTTGGAAGCAGGCAGTACAGGTTGATGGTCTTACTTGGACTCAGGTTTCTGATTTGAAATTTTGGGATAATGCAGCAGGTAAGCTTTATGGTGTAAAATCGATTCCGCACAACTTATTGATTGACAAAGAAGGAACGATTATCGCGAAAGACCTGCGCGGTAAGGATCTTCATGAAAAATTAGAAGAACTTCTAGGGAAATAATCTCCAGAGGTATTAAAGATACTTAACTGGCGGGACGGTTCTTTTGAGCTGTCCCGTTTTTTTGATAAGTCTGTTCGTTTTCAAACGATATTTCAAAGTCAATGATTAACCAAGGTTAAACAGTTTGGAACTTGTGCGAAGTTTTACGAGCTAAGGTCGCGAATGCGTATCAGAGTAGCTAGCTCAGATAGTGCAAGTTCACGGTTGTGTGTCTCGAAACATATTTGTTGGTGTTGATTGATGATGATGTTATTTCGTTCAACGGTATCATTGGCAAGTACTAAATCGCATTTTGATTCCTTGAGCATTTTTGAAGCAATGGAAACCTGTTCTTCGGATATTTTTCCTGTTGTAGTCTTGAAACCAACTAGAAAAACATCTGGTCGTTGATGTTTTATTTTTGTAATAATTTTTTCTGTTGGGTTTAACTTCACCTGACAGCTTCCTTCGGCAGTTCGAAGTCGTTCGGAATGGAAACCATTGGGAATATCATCCAATGGTTCTGCCCGGAAATCGCAGAAAGCAATATTGAGGATAATGACATCAAGGTCGGGATGAAGAAGCAGTCTATCTATTAGTTCTTCCACATCGCTGTTCGATAAGAGAAGCGAGTTTCTGTCTGCCATCCTCGTTAGCATAAGTTCCGAGCCTGGTATAAGCTGGTGCAGGCGCACTGCTGTGGAGCCAAAAGCAGGTGCAGCCAATGACAAGTGATTTCGAATCGGTTCGAAAGTTCCCCCTCCAAGTATAATCTGACGTTTTCTCATATAGATATACTTGCAGGAACTTTGCCAAACTAGTTCAATTTGGCAAAGTTTGCATCAGGAGGTTATTCCTCTGCATAAATAGCCTCTAGCCTCTCTGCGTATTTCTTTTTTACAAAGCGCCGCCGTAATTTCAGGGTTGGCGATAGTTCTCCTGTTTGCGGTGACCATTCTTCGGCAACGAGCTTGAAACGCTTTATTTGTTGTACTTTGCCTAAGGAAGCATTGTATTTATCGACCTCTTCCTGATAGCGTGCAACTACTGCCGGATGATCAATAAGTTCGTTGTTTTCGCGATAGTGAATTTTTTGGCGGCTGCACCAGTTGTGTAGAAATGCCATGTTGGGCGAAATCAGTGCTCCTACGAACTTTCGGTTTTCACCAACTATCATCGCCTGCTCTACAAAGAACGATTCTTTTATTTTATTTTCTATTACCTGCGGTGCAACGTATTTTCCTCCAGAGGTTTTGAACATTTCTTTCTTTCTGTCGGTAATTTTTAAGAAACGATCTTCAACAAACTCTCCAATGTCTCCAGTATGCAGCCATCCATCTTCATCTACAGTTTCTTTGGTTAGCTTTTCGTCTTTGTAATAACCGATCATTAAATTTTGACCTTTAAATAGAATTTCTCCATCTTCCGCAATACGCACCTGTCCGTCGCCCAATGTGGGGCCGACAGTGCCAAAGCATGAGTTGTTCTGGCCAGGGAAATTAACGGCAATCACAGGAGCGGTTTCTGTGAGGCCGTAGCCTTCGTAGACAGGTAGTCCGGCAGCCCAAAATGCTCTTGCTAAACGGGGCTGTAGAGCTGCTCCTCCTGCAATAACGTATTTCAGGTTGCCTCCAAGTGCTTCCCTCCACTTTTTGAATATGAGTTTGTTTGCTAAGAAAAGGTTCCAATGGTAGAGGGTACTTTTGCCGCTGAACTCGTATTTTAGTCCAAGTTCCACAGCCCAGTGAAACAAACTACGTTTTATTCCCTTGAGATCTTTACCTATCTGTAGTATTTTGTCGTACACTTTCTCCAATAGGCGAGGTACGGTAATCATTATGTCGGGCTTCACTTCTTTAACATCGGCCGATATTGTTTCTATGCTTTCGGCATAATAAATACTGATGCCGAGATACTGATAAATATAGCTTCCGATTCGTTCAAGAACATGACAAAGCGGTAAAAAACTGAGCGCTTTGGACTCGGCACGCAGCTCCAGTATTTTTTCTATTTCGAACATTTGGTACATGAAATTCCAATGCGAGAGCATAACTCCCTTTGGAGTACCGGTGGTACCTGATGTGTAAATAATTGTTGCCAGGTCGTCTTTGTGAATTTCTCCTTTTAGCTTGGTTAATGTTTCTTGTAGTTCGTCGTTTTCTTTTTCCTGCCCAATAGTTTCAATTTCGCTCCAGTGTGGGGTGTCTGGCAGTTTGTCGAATGTATATACATGGTCCAGTTCTGGGATTTCTTCTGCAATAGGCTTCAGTCTGTCGTATAGTTCCCTGCCTTTTACGAATAGTATCTTAGATTCAGAATGTTCCAGAATATGTTTATAGTGCTCGTCGCTGATGGTTGGATAAATAGGTACGTGAACTGCGCCTATTTGCGCTATTCCCATGTCCACGAAATTCCATTCAGGTCTGTTGTTGGTTACTGTTGCTACTTTGTCGCCCCGTGTAATTCCTAAGGCCAGTAGCCCGTAGCTTATGTACTTGGCATGTTCAATGTAGTCCTGTGTTGAATGCATCTGCCAATGTCCATCTACCTTTGCGGCTAATGTATCTTTTTTATCTCCTACTGTCTGCTTCAGATGGTCAAGAAGGTCGAACAAGCGCGTTGGTTTCATTGTCTTGTCTGTTTGGTTCCTGTGGGTATGATTCTACATAAAGATACGGAAAAAAGCTGTTTGAATGTGAAAAGTAGATGTTAAACGAAACCGTTGAAAAACCTGTAAATGCAGAAATAGAAAAGGATGAATGAAGTTGTACGGTTTTCTTTTTTCGACGGAATAGAGAAATTTGTCGGATAATTGGGGGATGATCTGTTGCTGTAGCTTAAAAAAAGGTAGCCTTAGCATTTTAAGGGCTACCTTTGAGATGATGTAGAAGAAGTGATTCTATAAATCTACATCAACGATATACAATGTGCTTGCGTCTATTTTGTTGCTTGGTAAAACTTTTTGGATGACGACATCGCCATCTGCACTTACAGCAAAATCATCGTCGTTGATGACGCCAATTTTAGAGTTATCAATAAGCCAAATGCCTTCGAGCTTGTCGTGAGGGTAGTTGAACTTGGAAACGAGGTCGATAACCAATTGTTTGCTTACTGTTTTAATGCCCTGTGCCTTGATTTCGTCCCATGTCATTTGTTCTAACGTTTTACCTTCGTAGGTGATGCCCTCCTCGTTGTTGAATTCACCAGAAACATCAGAGGCTCCTTTTATGTCGATTCTGTAAATATGCTTTTGAGCGTCGCCTTCGCCAGCATATTTAGAGTCGCGTTCTATAACAAGGAAGGTGTGGTTGTCGATGGCTGTGATTTCTGAATTGGCATTCCATTCTTTTTCTTGACGGTAGAGGTATTGTTTAGTTTCGGCAGTGGTAATGTCAAACGTCACGATGCGTGTGAGGGTAGGGTTTGCAACATCAGCTTTGCTAGGGTTGTACAATGATGATTGCATGATGCCCACTAGCATTTTTTCATCTGGCGTTATGGTAAGGCCTTCCATTCCTCGGTTGGGTCTTCTTCTTTTTAGGACTGCAGGTAGTTTTCTTGTGCCTGTATCTACCCCAACTGGACTGATTCGTTCAATTTCTGTTCCATTGGCGCTATAATGTATTATGTGCGGGCCGTATTCGTCCCCGATCCAGAATTCTCCGTTTGCAAGAGCAACGATACCTTCGCCGTCGACTCCATAATTGTCGAATTCCAGTACTGTTCCGTTGTTGTCGTAGGGTACTTCTCCAGTTGTACCTTTGCCTTCTGGGTTTGGTCGTCCGGAGATGTTATTCCCAGTTGGGTCTTTTAATAAGATTTCTTCCACTAGTTCCACTTCGCCTTTTGCATTTAGCTTGAAATGACCGATGCGTGGGGTGTAGTTTGGTACAGGAAACTTTTTTCCTTTTCCGGCAGAACCCGTGTATTTTGCATTTGGGCCACGGTCTGTTAGGCAATAGAAGTGTCCTTTTTTTGTAGGATGAGCTACCATTGCAGATCCAAAACCACCATTGCGTACTTCTGCATTGTTGGGCAATGTAAGAAGGTTTTTGAACGGGAGTTCTATTGGTGTGTTTGTTTCTGGAAATGTAAAATCTTGCTCATTGCTATTGTCGTCTTTGTCACACGAAAAAATAGTGATGAATAAAAATGTTGTAAATAATAACCTTAGTGACTTCATATTTTTTGTTCATTATGGATTAACAGAACAAATGAAATAATTATATATGATGCGAGTGTTAATGGAAACTCAAGAAAAGGGAAATAAGTGCTGTTTCTGCATTAGAAGTTCAATTTAATCTTCATTTTTACTGTTGGTGTTGTGATAGAAAGAAAGTCGATTGTAGGTTGGAAAAAGTGTTGAAGTTTGCATATATATGCATGAATAACAGATTTGTGTTGTGGAAAGAGATGTAGTTCTAAATATAGCCGTGACTGTAACGGAAAGCCCGGAGCCGCACGGGCCTGTGAAACACGGGCTGGAAGCTATGGAGCCTCGGCGGAATAGACTGCCGGTCCGATGTGGAACGGCTCGTGAGGTGAGGACTTGTAGTGGAAGGCGCGACTGGGTTTGGGAATGAGATTAAAGCTGGGCTCCAAATAAAAAAGAAGAGAGAGCGCTGTATGAATGGGTAGATGATAGAGAAGCACGGGCGGATAAGGTTTGGGTAGGTGTGGTGGTCATAATCTGTTTGTGTGGTTTTTTTTATTTTAGCCGACTCTTGAGAACAATATAATGGTTAGTTGTACCGTAAGGGATGACGTGCCTATACGCTTAACTACATGTGTTTTTAGTTGGAGTGAATTTGTGTGCTGTTGATAATAAGAGTTTTTTATAACCCAAGAACTTAAAATATACAACAAAATGAAAGTTTTAAAATTTGCGTTTATTCTATTTGCTGGATTGCTACTTGCCAGCTCGTGTAACTCTGAACCTACGAAGGAAGATTTATTGATTGGAAAGTGGAAACTGACTAATTACTCAGACAACATTCCGCGTGATGAAAAGCAACAGAAAGAATTTGAGAACGGTATAGTAGGGTTGCGTATTGATCTTGAGATTTTTGATGATGGTACTTTTTCCAGAATGATGCAGCAACCTGGGCAGGTTGGGCAAAATAATATTGGTGAGTGGTATCTGGAGAATGAAGATCAGATATTGACGATGAAGGTGGAAGGCGCTCCTCTTTCGAAACTATTGATTGTTGAAGCGAACGAAACTAAACTTGTTCTACAGGTGGAAGAAGGTGGCGTTTCTACTACGCTTTCTTTTGGCCATTAGGAAAAGAATGTGTCCCGTCAAATTTTTAAATACTTGAGTTTTTGACGGGATTTTTGTAAATCTCCCTCCTCTTATTTTCTTTTTTGCTGACTTCTTTAGATTGTAAGCACGTTTTGCTATTTGTTAAGAAAAGTATTGTGTTTCAAGGACGTAAAAAGCCTGAAAATGTCGTGTTGCATTGACACTCCAATTTATTTGCCTTATCGTAAGTTTTTTGTGATTTCTTTGGGGATGTGATAATTACAGCCTTTGATTTCTGACATAGTGTTTTATGTCGCTTCTTTTTTATTGTTATCTTTGCTGTTTGCTATTGATTTTTATGAAAAATGACTGTTGAAGAAATTTTCAGAGCTGGGTTAAAACATCATCATTATGCGAATACAGCTTACCCTTTACGGCCAAGTTCGTTCAAGGAATTTAGGGTGAAGGATACGAACTTGATTCGAAAACACATCGAAGATGATCTGGAACGGATAACAGAACTGGGGCTTTATGTGCATATTCCATTTTGCGAGAAACGTTGCAGGTTTTGTGAGTATGTTGTCCTGAGTGGTGAGGAGAGTTTTCGGAAAGAGAAGTATGTAGAGTCTTTGCTGGATGAAATACAGCTGTATGGCGATCTGGGTTTTGGAGGAAAGGTTATCGGTCTGGACTTGGGCGGTGGAACGCCAACCGTACTTTCCGAACAAGAACTGGGACGTGTGACAGGTGAGCTGTTGAAACAATTTTCGTTGCCAGATGGGATTGGTATGAGCATAGAGACAACTCCCTCTATTGCTGCTACTTCATTGGAGAAGCTTAGGCAGATCAGAAAAATGGGGTATCGGCGGATTAGTATGGGCGTGCAGAGTATTAACACTTCTTTACTGAAAAGTTTTGACCGTGAGGGCACTGTTCAGGTTGTTTCCAAAGCCGTAGAAAATATAAGGACTGCCGGTTTTGCGAGGTTGAATATAGATCTGATGTATGGTTTTTTGAATCAAAGTGTAGATGATTTTCGGGAAACGCTTGTATTCACTATCGGTTTGCAGCCGGAATACGTAACCCTGTATCGTAACCGCTATAAAGGAACCAGACTTGAAGGAGAGGCCAAACAGGTAACTTTGGAGGCTGTTAATAGGCAGTATGATCTGGCTTTTGAAATGTTGAATAAGCATGGTTATGTTGCGAATGTTGGGAAGAATACTTTCAGTAAAATAGTTGGGGATTATGGAACAAGTGATTATTTGACAAAACGTGTTATTGAAGGGACACCGTACATAGGAATGGGACTTGGGGCACAATCTTTCGGGCTTGAATATTTAGTTTACAACCAGGGAGCTGCAAGTAAGCGGGGAGCTAATTATTATAAGCAGATAGAACAGGGAGAATTTCCTATTCAGGATTTCTATAAATTGCCTGTAGATGAGCAAATTTCGAAAATGATATCTGTGGCGTTCTATTTCGGTTATATTGATTTGAGGGCTTTTGAGCGTCGATTTCAAGTTCGATTTCGGGATGTGTTCGCTAAACAGATTGATTTTTTAGTTAGGAACGGACTGTTACATTTCCAGGGAGATAACTTTACGCTGACTAAAAAAGGACACAACAATATAAATGGAATAATTCCCCTGTTTCATTCTGTCCGCTCGCAGATTGAACTGTTGCAGTTTTAGTATAACCTTGCTGCAATACCAGGCTTCTGTTGGTTTGGTCAATAAAGCTGCTAGTTGTTGGGCAAAAGGTACTTATTCGTAATATCCATCAGAACGCTTTTGTTTATGGGTTTTATAATGAAATCGTTACAGCCAGCTTGTATTGCTTCTTCTTTGTTTTTGATTTGATAGCTCGAAGTTAGTATTACTATGGGAAGCTCGGGGCGATAATTCCGTATTAGTTTTGTAGCCTTATGCCCGTCCATAATTGGCATTTTTATATCCATAAGAACCAGATGGATGTTTTTGTTGTTTTTACATGTATCGACTGCCTCTTCACCATTTTTAGCATGGAGGATGATGAGGTCGGGCAGTAGTTCGTTTTCTAGTAGGGCTTTCAGTAACAAGTGGTTTGTTTCATCATCGTCCACGATAAGAATGGTTGATTTTTTTGTTCTATTTTCAGTTTGAGGCCGATTTGCGTCTTTACTTTTTGCTTCGGAAGCGGGAATTGTAAACCAGAAAAGTGCACCGGCATTGGGTTCGCTTTCTACTCCAATTTTGCCATTGTTCTTTTCTACGAATTCCTGACATAAAATTAATCCTAGACCTGTTCCTGTTTCGTTATCGGTTCCTGCTGTAGAGATGTTTTTTCCTATTCTGAATAAATTATGGAGGGTGGGCTTATCAATCCCAACACCGAAATCTTTTACACTTACTTTTATATAATCCGTATCATTATTCCGGAATGGTTCTGCTTTCACGAGCACTTTACTGTTTGGGAAGGAAAATTTAACGGCATTGGAGATTAGGTTTCTAATTATTGTTTTCACGGAATTCATATCGGCAAAAGCTCTTAGGTTGTTATGATTTAGCTCGATTGTGATGTTTTTTTTCTCGGCAACAGTTTTGTGTAAATCGATTATTTCTTTTAGCATTTCTTCAAGCAGCAATTCTTTTGGAGTGACCTTGAAACCCTTGGTCTGTGATTTGGACCACATCAGAAGGTCTTCGAGCAAGGTTGATGTATTTACCATTGCCTGATTGATATTTTGTAAGAAAAGCACTCTCTTGGAGTCTGAATATTTATGAAAATTTTCAAGCAATAGGTTTGAAAGACCAAGCATGGAACTGAACGGACTTTTTAGATCGTGGGAAATGATGGATAGGAATTTATCTTTTGTTGCGTTTGCCGTTTTAAGCATGGCCTGATTCTTTTGCAAAGATCTTTCCATCTCTTTTTGTTCGGTTATGTTCTGAATGTGAGAGATGAAAAACATTGGTTTCGATTTAGCATCCCGAACAAGCGAACTGGAGACTATACATGTTATTTCCGATTGGTCTTTACGGAAATATTTTTTTTCATGCTTGAACTTTTCTATTTCCCCATCAAGGGCTTTTCTTATTAAATTTTTGTTGGCATCTCTGAATTCGGGGAGTGCCATATCGCTTATGCTCATTTTTTCTAGTTCAGTAGACATATAGCCGAAAATGGAGGACATTTCTTGGTTGGCTTTTGAAATTCTCCCGTTAAGCTCAATGATACAGACACCTATGTTGGCATTGTCGAAAGTGTGCCTGAACTTTTTCTCACTTTCTTCCAAGCGCCTGTTTGCGACAGCAAGTCTGTTGTTCTGGTTCTTGTATTCCTCATTTATTGATTGTAATTCCTGCGTTTTTTCATTTATCTCTTTTTCCAGCTTTTCGTTGAAACTGTTCAGTTCTTTGTTCTGTTCGGTTATTTTATTGTAAGCGGCGTTTAGTTCCGAAATGGAGTAGGCAAGAAGAGCTTTTTCGTCCATAATTAGTTTCGAAGGGCGTGAGATCTGCTTGGTCAGGAATAATGTCCCTATTTGAGAAATGAAGTCGTGAATGGGGCGTAAAATATTTCTGGATAGGAAATAGGCAGTAAAAACACTCACAACTGAGAGTATTATCATCATAATAATAATGTTAGTGATTGCATTGCCACTGTTATTGTTGATTTCAACATGAAAGCTGTTTGCTTTGTTCAGGGCAAATTCTATCATCACGTTTGTTTTTCGGATCAGGAATTTTACGTGTGCATCGCCTTTTCCTCTGGTGATGGCTATAGCTTCGCTGTTTTTGCCTTGCTTTTTTAGCCTTATCACTTCATTTCTTATTATCTCCCATTGGTTATAAGATTTGTAAATATCCATTACGATCTGCTTCTCACCTAGATATCTTTGTATTACAATATTAAAAGCTCGATGAATTAGGCTGTCGTGGTGGTTGACAAGAACTTGTGCAGATTCAAATTCTTGTTGAGTTTCTGCCAGAGCCAGATCCTTCATGGTTCTGTGAATAGCTGTAATGTTGATATTTATATCTTTTACAGCGTTACTGACTGTGAACGGGTGTTTTATGATTAAGTCTGTATTGTTTTTAATTTTTTTCAGTTCCAGTACTGCTATTGCGTTTGAGATAATACTGAAAAGTATTATTACACCAAACCCGATCATTAGTTGGGTTCTGAATTTTAAATTTTTCATGACTAAGTTACTTAGAAACAGGTTTTAATAAGTTTCGTTTTCTTCAGACGGCAACTTATCTCTTCATCCTCACTTACGATAATTAAAAGACCTATTATTCTAGAGCATTCATCGAAATTAAGTGAAGGTATTTAAATCCTTTTTGTTGCGAGTAATAATCTCATATTCATATTGTTTTTTGAACTAAAAACAGACTGTGATCTTCTCGTGCTGCTATGTGTTTGAATTTCAAATTTTACTGTTTGTGTGTTGAAAATTTTGATCGTGTAAAATCAAGAGAAATATTTAGAAATTGGTTTCTTTGCTCTTGCTAAAAATCAGACTTTAATATTTTCAACGCAATTCTGTTGTTTTGGTTAGTTAGAAGATCAAATTTTCTTAGGGAATCAAAAAAAATATTAAATTTATATATTGATTCTATTTTTTGTCTGAAATTGAAATAAGTAAGGGGCGGCTTTATTTGACTTTTGGGCTCATTTCTAAAAACGATCGGGTTAAGGTCTTGTACCGATTTAGTTTACATTTACTCTTTGCAGGTAATCAGATACTTAGTGCCTGAGTAAATCTGAATTAATTATGATGGACTACTTATAATATATCAAGACGTATCTTGATTTATGGAATCTACTTACCTATCCCGATAAATTGAAATTGATTTACTTCTATGCTAAGTTGCTGGTTATTTGTTTGACAGTAAATTTAAGATAACTAGATTTATGATTTTAATGCCATTTGACTTCGTTTCGTGTGTTTATTCTAAAAATAAAAAAGGCCTAGATATCTACTTTCTTCTTTTCTGATGTGATTATCTGGAACTGAGAAATACTTCTTCTAATCAAATATAAGAAAAAGTAGTTCAAGATGTTCTTCTCTTATGCTAATATCTCATAACCTTAACAATTGTATTTTTATGATTCTATGTGTTTGTGCTTGATTGTGACATATGGAGACAGAGAAGAGGAGCAGGTATGATTACAGAAGCAACAGATGCTATGTTTGATAAAAACTACTAACTTATGCCTTAAGTTCACGGACTTATTATCTTAGGTTTGCTTTCTTTAAGTAATCAGTCACTTAGGCTAGAAATAGATTTAACTGAATTTTATCTAGATACTTACTTTTAATCACGTGGTGCTACTTATTACAAAAGGCTTCTTGCTAATATTCTGTGTTGTGACAAACCTGAAAATGTTGTTTATATTAGTACACCTACTTATTAGTTCACCTGCTTAGCCGTTTCTTATGTTATTGTGAAAGCGGTAGTTCCAGTTATAGAAAAACCGAAAATTAGAATCACTTTAGTATAGGTTCATATTGTTGTACTAAACCTTACATATTTTAGTTTCGTTTTAGCAAGATTTGCATCAATCTTTTTAGGGGGGTGAAATGCTTATATTCAGATTCTTTTTTTGAAGTTGGCCAGGTAAGCCCTTGGATGGTTAATACAAATCATAATTTCAGGCTTGTTAGTGTGTCAAATGTTAGCAAGAAGCCTTTTGTAATGAATAGTATGCTCAATTAAATCGATATTGCAATGAACATAGAAAAGATAAAGAATTTTAATCAGTACGCTTTGGCTATAGTTATTTGTATAGGAGGAACAATTCTAATTGTTGCTCTGCTCACTCTTGTTTCTGAACTTTTCGGTGATTTGTTCAGGTCTTCTCCAAGGCAGCATACCCAGATAATATCGGAAGAGGCAGCGAAGAAGAATCTAGAAGAGAACAAGAGAACGCACCTCGTACATTTTCGTGAGTTTGATCTTGTAGATACAGCTCGTCAGGTTTACGTAATTCCTGTTTCGCAAACTGTGCTGAAAGAACATGAAGCAGTTGATGAGAGTGGGTTCTTTCCAAAAGTAGAGAAAAGGGCTTCCTCTTACAGTCGCAAAAGCTATTATTACAACAGTTCGCACAATAATATGTTGGTGTACAGACCCAAAAGTAACAAGACAAAACGACTTTTTGATTCAAGGGTGAGTATAAGAGCTATTTTTTATGACGAAATCCTTAAGGAGCCAGTAGTCTTGCTATCAGTAATAACGAAAGATACTGATAAGGATGGGATTCTTGACGAGTCCGATTTTCGTACGCTGTTTTTGTATACTACTAAAGACGACCAATTTCATACTATTGGTCAGGATAATTTCACATTCCTTAATTATCATATTCTAGAAGGGCGCAATGAGGTTGTTGTACGTTTTGGTGTAGACCGAAATCTGAACGGTAAATTTGAATGGGATGAACCAGCGGTTTTCAAGCATTATTCCTTGGTAGAAAAAACACTGACAGATCTTGTAAGTAAGGAACTTATGGCAGAATTACAGGCTAATCTTGATGGGAAGTAAGAGGATAGAAATAGTAGTCTTATTTAATTCTAGAGTGGATATTGGGTGTTAAATGACATTTTTTAGGTTATTATTTCAAATAAAGTGAGTATAATTGAAAGTTAATCTATCTTGTAAAATGTAATTATTATGAATAGTTATTATACTATTGTGAAAGTGGTTTTCGGTTTTTCAGAACCTTGCGCAAACTGCGTAGCGGTGACAGGTTTGTGGGCAGGGATGTGAATCCCTGTAAAGGAAAAGCCTCACCTGTCCCGGATTGCGTAGCGATGATGCTGATTATAAATGTCATCGCTATGCGATTCGGTTTATTTTCCGAAACATTTTCCCATGGTTTACGCCATGGGCTACAACCCTTTCTCTGCTATGCGGTTATTTCAGATGTGCAGAAAAACCGAAAACCAAAATCACTTTAGTATAATCGGCAATAAGTTAGGATAAGAGAATCACTCAAACATCTCTGTTTATGTGATGTTCGAGTGATTGTGGAATGGAGTTATTCAACGATAAATGTCAAAGAAAATACTTCCTGACCGTTATCGTCGTTGTTGTGCATGCGGAAATCGTATTGTCCAGGGGTTTCTGGAGCTCGGAACGTTAAACTGCCAGTTGTCCGTTTTTGTAGGTATTGATAACTGAGGTCATGTTCGTCGTTTCTTGATTCGTTGCCGTGGGGGATGTCCGAGGGTACAATACCAATCCATGCATTTTCATTGAAGCCAGCAGGAGCAGTGAAGTGAAGAACCATTGCCTGTCCTGGTGAGTATACTTCACTTTCAAGGCTAAGAAAAGCCTTGTTGTCCATGGTGCCATTTTCTATACCTACTACAAAAGAAACTGTGGCTATCTCCTTGCCATTGTCGTCGGAATCGTGCAACCGGAAATCGTAATTGCCTGGCCTACCAGGGGCTTTGAAGGTCAAACTGCCAGTCGTTCTGTTCTTGAGATATTGGTAGCTGATATCGTTTTTATCGTTGATCTGTTCACTACCATGCGGAACACTGGAGGGAACAATTCCTAGCCAAGCATCTGCTTTTGCCTCTTGTGGTGCGGAAAAATAAACTGTAATATTTTCTCCAGGCTCAAAAAAAGACTTTTCTAAACGAACTTCCGCATTGGTGTATAATTGAAGTTTCCCTACGGCAAAACTTATAGAAGCAATCTCTTGTCCAGAGTTGTCGGTGTCGTGCATGCGAAAGTCATAGTCTCCAAACTCTGATGGTGCAATAAACGTTAAAGTTCCTGTACTTCTACCTTTTAGATATTGGAATGCAAGGTCGTGCTTATCATTGCGTGCTTCATTGCCATGTGGTATTGTAGCAGGCAGAATGCCTATCCAAGCATCTTCAGCGAGGCCATTGGGAGCTGTAAAATGTACTCTTATCTGTTCGCCGGGTGCGTAAAATGTTCTTTCTAGCTGAAAATTTTGTGCTATGGCACTTGAATAAAAAAATGCCAGAAGCACGAGTGTTGTTACCTTATTGTTCATCTTTCCTTTTCTTAGAGTATACATTGATTGCAGGTCAGAAGTTCGTAAATTTTTATTGGAATTTGTTAATTCAGAGCTAGATTTATCTTGAAGTCGATATGGAGAAAGAAAGGAAAGGTGTAAAGGTTTGCCAAACATATCCAATTATAAAACAATTGGAATTTATGGTATTCGACTTAAACAAGACTGTTCCTTGGAAACTCAATCTTGAAGAATATAAAAGTATACTTTATTTTAACTGCTTAGTAAAAAGTATATTGCGTTCTAAAGTCATTAGTAGGCATGCTGATCCTAAAAATGCAGTGATGTGTATTTGTGGTAAGTTCTGGAGCCTGCTAAAGTTGAGAAGTATTTGGAGTTTGTTTGAAGTAACACGATTTTCCAAAACCAAGAATGGGAAAGAAAAAAATAGGCAGAAAGAATAATCCCAGAGCTGTACCCCAAGAACGACCAAATCTGTTGGACAGAAAAAAGCAGATTATAAATAGTATAACGATATTTAGACCTGGTACAAGCAAGGGGATAAGCCACAGTGCAGATAACTGAGATATACGTAGTAATAGATAAGCATTCAATATTGGGACGAAAGCAAGTATGCCTATTCTGCCTGCTTTTTCAAATATACGCCACAACCCAGCTAAAATTGGCACCATAATTATAAAATAAATTACTAAAAAAGTAATGGAAAGTATGTTACCAAGGTTTTGGAATAAATACTCTATTGTCACAGTGAACTTTTTTTGTTCAAATATAGAACATGTGAGCATAACATGTGCAGCATTAGTAGATGCTTGTTTCAAAAATAATATGCTAGTGTCTGAAATGGAGTAAGGTGTTATTTCTCAGTTTGGTTTAGTATTTTCCATTTCACTTAGCGTAACTATTGATAATGAATTTTTTCTGTTTTTTAGTATTACCATTTTCTAAAAGTTGAAAGATTCCTTCTTTACTCTTGTTTCAACTGTTTCGGGTATATTTTCCAAAACGGATGTGAGATATTCCCAAAACTTTCCAACAGACCCTATGTGCACCTTTTCATTGGGAGAGTGAGGGAAGCAGATAGTGGGACCAAACGAAATCATATCGCAGTGGGGATAAATTTTACTCAGGGGGCCACATTCCAAACCTGCATGAACAGCTTTTATACTGGGAAAGTGTTTGTACTTTTGAAAATAGACTTCCCGCATTATAGCTAAAATTTCGGAGGCTGGGTTTGGTTTCCATCCTGGATAATCTTTAGATTTTTCGATAGAAGCTCCCGCCAGTTGAAATATACTTTCAACTGATTTTACCAGATCCTGTTTGGCAGATTCTACAGAACTTCTAAGTAAACAGTTCACTTTTATTTCTCCGTGTTCAGCAACAACAACTGCTAAATTGATTGATGTTTCAGGAGAATTTGGCATTGAATCCATCATGCGGATAATCCCATTGGGACACGCATATACAGATCGGAGAAATCTATTGGTAGTGTTCGTGTCTACATACGATTTAGCCAATTCTGTTTCTTCTACTTGAATTGAAAAATCAGGTTCTATGGACAGTAGTTCGTTTTCAATATCTAATTGTGTTTGTTTGATAGTTGAAATTGCAGCATCTTTTTTTTCAAGTGGCACAGCAATTTCAGCAACCGATTTTATAGGAATGGTATTCCGTAAGTTGCCTCCGTGTAGTTTTGCCAGTCGCATATCGAATTTCTTGTTCAGGCACCACAAAATCCGATTCATAATTTTGTTGGAATTTCCACGTCCCAATTTTATATCTTCTCCAGAATGCCCTCCTTTTAAACCTTTGATAGTGATTTTAAACGGCTGAAAACCATTTGAAAGACATTCTTCTTGATAGTTGAAAGTGGCCGTACAATCAATACCGCCAGAACAACTGATACACAATTCACCATCGCATCCAGAATCAAGATTTATAAAAATATCGCCTGAAACAAAGTCGTTTTGCAGTGCCATTGCCCCGGTCAGACCAGTTTCTTCCTCCACAGTAAAAAGAGCTTCTATTGGAGGGTGATGGAGTTTTTTTGTTTGTAAGATGGTCATAATGGCTGCTACCCCAATTCCGTTGTCTGCTCCCAGTGTTGTTCCTTCCGCAGACAGCCATTCTCCATCTATATATGGTTTTATGGGGTCTTTTGTGAAGTCATGTATTGTATCTGACTTTTTTTGAGGAACCATGTCTAGATGAGCTTGTAGAACAACTCTTTTATAGTTCTCCATTCCTTGAGAAGCTGATTTTCTTACAACTAGGTTTCCGGTTTTATCGTTTTTCCACTCCAACTGGAGTTTGTTGGCAAATGTTTTTATGTATTCAACTAAATGTTTTTCGTATTTCGAAGGATGGGGGATTTGGCACAATGTTTCGAAATTCTTCCACAATGGTTGTGGCTCTAAAAAGGATAAAGTTCCCATAGAATTAGTTTTTTAGAAACACGCACACTAGTAGGAAAATGAGTATTGAGTGATGGGGAAAAGCATTGCAGTTGGACGATACGAGCTAATTTTGTTGCTTTTGCGTAGTATGCTCAATCGGTAATTCTTAGGATTTAAGCACCAGAATTATAAACAAGCTTTATTGTAAGCCTTTTTGTTGACTTTGTTTATATTCCAAGGAAATGTAGTCTAGCTTCTCTGGAAACATTGGCAAACTGCAATATGTGTTTTACTTTGTTAGACTTTTTTGAGCTGGGGGCTTTAATAGAACTAACTGTTCTGTTGAACAGCGGTTGATGCACGTGTTTTTTGATTTTGTTCTATGGTGCAAAAAGCACTGAAAAACCTGAATGTTTTATTCTCGTTGAATAATTTTCAGTCATGGCTTATATACACCACTCCTTTGCAAAGATACAACAAGCCGATAAATCAAATCAAGAGAAGCCAAAAAAAAACATCAACCAAATCGCAGGTTGATGTCTTTTGTTCTGATAGTCAGATTGTTTTTGTAGTGAAAGTTTTAGTTCTCAGGAATATGCTTCAGTGTTTCAACTAGATAGTCCCAGAATTTTTCAACTGAGTTAATATGTACCTTTTCATCTGGTGAGTGTGGATAACGGATGGTTGGACCGAACGAAATCATATCCCATTTAGGATAAACGGCTCCAAGAAGACCACATTCCAATCCTGCATGAATCGCTTTTACATCTGGCGTTTTGTCCCATTTATCTTTATAAACGGTTTTCATTGTTTCCAGAATTTCTGAGTTCGGGTTTGGTTTCCAACCTGGATAATCCCCTGTTGTTTCCACTGTTGCTCCGGCTAACACAAAAACACTCTCTGTCATTGTAGCTAAGTCAGCTTTGGCAGATTCAACAGAACTGCGCAAAAGGCTTTTTACCTTTATTTCTCCACGTTTAACCGTAATAACGGCTAAGTTCAGCGAAGTTTCAGGAAGCCCAGGCATGGAATCTGTCATACGAATAACTCCGTTCGGGCAAGCGTAGATAGAACGGTAGAATTTTTCAGCTGTCGATAAATCTACATAAGATGAAGAAAGTGCAATTTCATCCACTTGAACAGTGAAGTCTGGCTCTGCTTCTACAAGTTCTGTAGCCACACATTTTTTTACCTCTTCGATAATTGCATATGTTGCATCAACTTTATCAGAAGGTACGGCAATCTCAGCGAACGACTCCCTTGGGATCGCATTGCGCAGGCTCCCTCCGCGTAAAGTGGCAAGGCGCATGCCACACTCTTCGCCAAGACGTAAGAAAATGCGGTTCATTATTTTGTTCGAGTTGCCACGGCCAAGTTTTATGTCCATTCCAGAATGCCCGCCTTTTAGCCCTTTTACTGCTATTTTGAATGCTTTATAATCACCTACTAAGGATTCTTCCGAATATTTAAAAGTAGCAGTACTTTCTATACCTCCTGCACAGCCAATATAAAGTTCGCCTTCGTCTTCAGAGTCAAGGTTTAGTAAGATGTCACCTTTTAAAAAGTCCGGCTGTAGACCAAAAGCTCCTGTCATTCCAGTTTCTTCATCTATGGTAAGAAGAGCTTCTATTGCTGGATGTTCAATGTCTTGCGATTGTAGAACAGCCATGGCAGCAGCTACTCCAATTCCATTATCTGCTCCGAGAGTAGTACCTTCTGCTGTTACCCAATCTCCATCGACAAAGGCTTTGATAGGATCGTTTTTGAAATCGTGTGCCGTGTCGGAGTTTTTCTGAGGAACCATATCGAGGTGTGCCTGCAGGATGACAGCTTTGCGGTTTTGCATTCCATCTGTAGCTGGTTTTCTGAGCACAAGGTTTCCTATCTTATCGGATTTACATTCAATGTTATGCTTTTCTGCAAAGGCTTTTACATATTCGATAACGCGGGCTTCGTGTTTCGAAGGGCGCGGTATATTACATAAAGCTTCAAAATTCTCCCACAGCGGTTGTGGTTGTAGAGATGAAAGTTTTCCCATCAGTATTTATTTTTTCAGAAGAAATTGCTTGGTGAAGATGAAAACAATCGATACCCAGCTTTTAATCTCCATGTGCGAAAGTACACTCGGGGTTAAAAAGCAAAATGAGATTTGGATTGGCTTGTTTTCTAATTTTACACGAGCTCTTTTTTGTTCTGTTATTTTTAAATAAGAGTGTAGTAGTTAACGATCGGCAGTTTTGCTGAATTATGATAATCCCAAAGCGTCGGTTACGTTAACACACTTGCTGTTTTTTTTGCATTGGCAGCTAAAAATAGAAAATTATTTATGGCTTACCTTAGGTTTTTCATAAAGCTTCTTCTGAATACCAAGAACGTGATTGCGATAGAACTATCTTTGATAGTACGATGACAAATTTCCTAAAAATAGGTTTTGAAATATTGAACGGGATTAGTCTTGATGTTTCATAGCGATTATCTGCGATGCCTAGGTTTTCGACTATAATAGTCGATAGCGCGATAAGCTACAACAATACTCATACACAGATGGACGGAGAGAAACATTTGATATCAAAGAGCGTAATTAATAACAAAGAGAACAAGTTGAAGAGTTTTACAAAGCATTAACCAAAATTACCTGAAATAAATGGAGCAACTACCAACAAAATCTTTTTTTACACTGGATGTTGATCAGTATAAAAACCGATTGAATATTGTGCTGAAAAGTTTCTGGTCGCAGAATATTTTCAAGATGTATGTTGATTCTTTTTTAGATTCGCTGAAAAACCTGCGAAGTGGTTTTTCGGTTTTGGTAGATACTCGGGGTTTGAAACCACTAGGGCAGAAGATGCTGCGTGAAAAGGAAAGCCTGTTGTCGGAACTGGTAAATAGAGGAATGGTTCGTTTTGCCGAAGTAAGATCCGATGATTATGTTACTCAGATGCAGATGAACTATTTGGTGGCAAGAAACTCGTTTAAGTGTGAAATGTTTACTTCTGTAGAACTTGCAGAACAATGGCTTGATGGGGGAACAACCAATACTAATATAAATACACGTCGGGTTTTTATAGAAACTGGGCGGAAGAATTTACGGCATACGGGTCAAAATGATGATGATTTTTTTGTTTTTTGAGATTGGGTATAATTAGAGTTTTGAGAATGGAGAGTCTGGCTTTTGTCAGGCTCTTTTTTATTAGCATATTTTTCAGTTTGGGATTTGAGAGCTGAAAAATACTGCGCCATAAGGTTATAGCCTTGTCTGTGTTGGTTTGTTACAGAATTGGCTAAAACCAAAAGAGCTATGCCGTTTAGACATAACTCTTATTGGTTTATTTCTGTGTCTGTTACTCAACTACAAGCTTAATTCCTTTTTTGTGTTGATTTGTTCTCACACTTAGGATGTAAACACCAGGGGTTAATGCCGATCCACCTACCAATCTCTGTGCAGTGGTTGATAGATCGAAAGCCAATTCATGTGTACCTGATTTAAAATCTTCATGTTGTAATGTTACTATAGGAGTACCGCCAGGTCTTACGCCTTCAGTGGTAAGAGCAACATTTATCCAAGAGTCGTATCCTATTGTTACTTCGATTTTAGCTTCGTGTGCGATTACTGGGTTCGCACTTGTTAGCTTTACATCAAATGATTCTGGTGCTGCACTGACGTCCGAGCTTGATGTTGTTATTACATCCTCTGTATGAGGTATAAGTTTAAAAGTAGATTTTAGTTCCGAATCTGTAAGGTTAAGGATGTCCTCATCATTTTCTACTTCGCGGATAAATAAACCATTATCTGAGTAGGTAATGTAGAGGCCTGGGTAGTTAAAAGATTCAAACGCAACTGCTCCACGATAATTCGCATGTGGATATGAAAAGCCAGGATGTGCCCAGAAAGTAGCATCTTTATTAAAAATATTCATTAAATGAGCTGGAGTTGCTTCTTTTTCATGCAAATACAGCTTAAAGCCTTGGTGACGTAAGTAATGTCCTGGAAACTCAACGGATTCAAAAGAAAAGGCCGAAGGATCTGCTAAACCAGGAACTACTTTCCATCTTCCTCCTTCTGTACCATCTGCATTATGATCAATAACCACCTGATTATTTTGGAACTTCAGCTCTCCGCTTGTTTTACTAACAAAGGAAAAATTTCTTTTGTAACCTAAAATTGCATAAGACGGAGCGTCAACAATATTGAGTGTATACAACTCTGTCTCTCCAATGCGTTCATTATCACAATCTGCATATCCGAATTGTACTTGCAATGTTGTTTTGCCTAATTGTGCTGTTGGCGGCACTGTAAGTTGAAGTTTTTCTTCTGGATTGTCATTCCAAATATCTATGGTAGCTACACTTTCTGAATGTTCTCCAACATCATCGAAGTCTCCATCTTGGTTAAAGTCTACCCGAATTCTAGAGAGTATATTGGAATTGGCTGATTTTTCTAATGTAAGTGTAAATCTCTCACCACGCATAATCGATGTAGAGAGGTAGCGAAAATCTCCAAGGCGCCCTTCATTACCAGAAACGTGGTCTATGTCACCCACTTGTACCCTTTTGATGTGAGCATCGCCAGTTGATAGGGGAATGCAAAATGAATCCTCACCTTTTATATATACACTGTAGTCTTCAACTTCTCCATCGGAAAAAGGACTGCAAGGGCCATGAGTATCTGATACTGCATTTACTTTTATCCGTAAACGTGTAGCACCAGAAAGAGCTGTAGGTGGTACGTAAAAGGAAAACGAAACTTTTTCAGACGACTCAATAGGATCCCAGGAAAATAAAGATTCCTGGTCATCTTCAAAATCTCCATCTTGATTAAAGTCTATCCATGCTTCGATTCTTGAAGCAGGCGTTCCTTCTGGTTTTACTATGGAATACAATAAATTATAGAATTGATCTTTTCCCAGAGTGGTACCAACGTTTGTGAAATCTCCATAACCATCTTCGCCTGACGTGTGTTTTAAATCGACCAACTCCACAAGGTCTATGTAGGTAGATGGTTGTGAAACCTCTACTTTGCAATAAGATTGACTTTTTCCCTGATTAAAACTTAAAAATAATAAGGCGATAATAAAGATGCCTTTTACTTGATCCCTGAAACTTCCCATAAAACTGATTTTAAAAGTTAATAAAGATTATGAAAGAATTTTTGCTTTAATTTATTGATTAATAGGAAATTATATTTTACTGCCATATTTAGTAGTATATGGCAGCTTCTAAGAACTATATTTTAGAATGTTGAGAATGGTGATGGTCTTTTGATATTCCAGGCGAATTCTGCTGCTAGACTTTCTCCTGCAAACTCAGCGTCTCCAGTTGCAAATGGCCCACTGATTTCTAGTAGCCCTCCATAAACGTCGTTTTCTATTGCATTTAGGTACAGGTACTCGAAGAAGTTGTTCATTTCCTTTTGTGTAAAATTGTTTTGGTAGAGCCAGATGTATTTTAAATGAGGGTTGTTCTGAATTGTCAGGCTATTTAGAGCAGAGCAATTCAAGCTTTCCAAGGCCCAATTCGTAGATGTGTTGAGGGTTTTGATCCCAGTGTCTGTGAACGAAAAGTTTCTAAGCTTGGTTAATGTACTTATGTCTATGTTAGAGATGATATTATTATCAATAGTTAGGCCTGTGATTCGTGATTTTTCAGGGAAAATAATCTCAGTCAGAAGATTATGAGTAGCAGATATTACAATAAGTTTTTCGTTTAGGCTTAAGTCTAAGGTTTTGATTTTGTTTTCATTTAGCCACAAAGACTCTAGTTCTGTTAAGTTACGGACGTTAATTGTTTCCAGTATATTGCTACTTAGCACCACTTCGCTTATGTTGGTTGCAGAAGAAAGAGAGGCCTCTTTGATATTGCTGTTTTGTGCGGCAATGTTTAAAATGTTAGATGCATCGCCTGAAATTTTAATTTCGTACACTCCTT
This sequence comes from Bacteroidales bacterium, assembly GCA_965230435.1. Lineage (GTDB taxonomy): Bacteria > Bacteroidota > Bacteroidia > Bacteroidales > JBDKHP01 > JBDKHP01. The sequence continues at coordinate 2,002,157 of CBDDLB010000006.1, read as the reverse complement.
GTTTGGCATAGTTGTGTATATTGTCTTTGTCTCCAGTTACTGCTTCTGTAGGAGATCCATCACCCCAGTCGATTGTTAGAGGATTGTCGGCTGAGTATAGCCCACAGTATATAGAAACCGTTTTTTGTACAGTTTGGTCAGTAATAAAGGAAATAGGACCTTCTACTTCTTCTAAATGTACTTTTAATGGTTTGTTTTCGTACAGGCTAAGTTCAGTTTTTGTCATTGTAGCTAAGAAAACTTTATAACCTTCTTTGCTAACTTTTATGGTATATAGATCCTTGTTTCCAGGAACAGCGATTATAGATGTTTCTGCGGCTATGTTTTTTTGAGTAATAGCTTCTGAGTTCGAGAGTACGGTAACGTTTGCGGTAGTAAGCTCAAAACCTTTTTTATCTAGGTTATAAATGAATGTGGAAATTTGAAAATTTACCGTCTTAACAATGTTTAGATGGAAACTTGCATAACCAAATTCTTCAGGATTTCTGCCCTGAGTACTTATTACTTCCGGAGCTAGTTGAGTTGTAGCGTTTTTATTGACTGTGAAATTGATAGGTAAGGTTTCGTCCACCCATTCGCTCATTTGCGAGTCTTGCTTTGGAGCGGTGTAAATGATGTTCTTTTCTTCGTCTATAACATAATATTCTGTAATTGTGTAACTTCCAGAGGTTAGAGTTAGTGCTTCGGTTACGAATTCTCCTTCAAATTTGAATAGTTGTAGCGAAGTTTTGCTTTCAACTAGGCCTCCTTTGCTATCTTTTATTGTTACTACGATGGCATGTGGAGCATCATAGTCTGGTGACGATGTTTTTTTTCCTACTTCATTTTTTGCATTAAAACTTAAGTAAACTTCCCCTGTTTGTGTTTCTGATAAATTTTCCTTCGTACAAGAAGTGAACAAGAGCAACATTAACACTGCAATCGCCGAGAAAAAATGTAATTGTCTCATAAATATAGGTTTAAAAGTTTAATATTATTGATGATTTGCTTGAATGATTATCAATACTTATGACTTCTGCATTCAAGTCCGAATTAAATCATCGACTTGGTGAAAAAAAATATGATTTTGAGATGTTTTGTTCAATTAATTATCCATTAAGTTTCGCTTTTACATACCAATCCTATCATGACTAAAAAGGCATTTGCCCTCATTCATGTAGCTAAAAATTATTACTGATAGAATATCAGCTTTAATTAATGATTGAGTCTTGTTTGGTACTATGCAAGTATACGAATATTTTTAGATAAGTCGATTTTAAGATATTTAAATCTTAAAATTAAATTCAATTAATGTAGCATATTTGTATTTGTTTATATGTATTTAATTTGTAATGGGCTATAAATTGTTTCTTAATTGAGAATATGCCTTTTTGTTGGGTACTAAGAGTGGGGTAGTTATAGGAGTTTTATTCTGTTGGTTGGATTAACCTTTTTTTCAGAAACAGAAATTTGCTTGTTTTTTAAAGTGTTGGGGATTTGTAGTATAAGTTACTTGTTGTGTGGTTTTAAGATGTATTTATATCAGGAGAGAATTTGCTGAAGCAGTAAGATGAGAGTTTGGATTTATCTCTTTGGCTTTTACTCTATGCGGTATTTTTTTCGATTTATTAATAGTTGTTGTTTTTTGGAGGGTGTAGTACAAGTAGTTTTAAGTCAGTAGATTGATAAGGTAATAATCTAAAAAGAAATGAAAATAAGGAGTGTTATGGTGGTTGGGTTGTTTAAAAAGCTTTGCCTGAGGACTGAGGCAAAGCTTTGGATATGTTATTTAGCAACTTCAATATTAATCCAGTTAGAATCTGGGTCGTTGCCAGGAACATCAAGGCCTGCGTAAACTTGCCAAACATGCTCTGCATTTCGTCCGCGGTATGTACCCGCAATGTCTGCTGGAATTTGTAATTCAACCTCGAACTCGAAATTTTCATTAGCTTCCAATGTACAGGCTCCTTCCGCTATTAGTTCTGTTTCGAAAGTTGTTTCTGTATTGGTGATTTCTTCTTCTATTTGAACAAATTCTCCATCGCGCTCTATAAATGCATCAATGTCGCGCGCCCATACTGTTTCGATTGCTCTTACTTTTACATAGCAATTACGTATTTTGATGTCGTTGTCTTTAGTCTGTACCTGAACAAATATCTTAACAGGTTCGCGGCCATCGCAGATTTGGTCTTGTGTAGCTACGTTTACAACTGCCCCGCCTCCTGTGATGAAGTTGGCAGCACTTTTAAGTTTATCAAAAAATCCCATTTTGTTGTAATTTAAAGTTTTAGTGAAAAAGACTTTTGGTACCGATTAGGTTTTTTGTGAATTGAACAAAAACTTTTTCGGACTCAGGTCTGATGGTCGTAGAACCTATTCTTATAGTTAGTGTGTAAGTTTACGCTCTTGTATATTGGTTAATGTGCGATTAATGAAGTTATATCTTTAATCGCAATTTCTAATTTGAAAATAAATGAATAGAACATTACTAAATATTACGATGTAAAGCCGCAGGCTGAATCCCTATGCTACATGTAATACAGGCTTTTAGTGTGGTTTTTCATACATCACCAATCCGAATTAGAAACTGCTGTGTCTTATTCAATAATATGTAATTTGTTGTTAATCAAGTTTGTTTTGATGTTTTTATTGATTTGTTTAAATCCATGCAAGTATAGGCATTGTTAAGGAAAAGTCAATATTAATATTTTGAAATCTTAATATGAAATTTAATCAACGTAGCATTTTTGTTTGGTTTTTTTTCTTGTTAATTCTGTTGTTTTTTGAATTGACACTTTGAAGGTTTACACTTTTGAGCTTGGAATTGCAGGGGGGGAGGGTAGGTTGCTGTGCCGTTTATAAATTACAAAAAAAGCGTTATAATCTTGTATTTCGTTGGAATATCACCACTTCACTAGAAAGGGAGCCCAAAGATTTCGCCTTATTGTAGGGAAGCCTTTGGGCTCTGGTAAATAGATATCTATGCGTTTTCCAAATTTAACCTCAGTTAGAAGTGTGGTAAACGATATCTGGTATACCTAGGTCTAGTTATCCAATATTCCAAGAATACTCTTCTTTTAGTTTGCGTTTTGCTTCTTTTGCTGTTTCAGAAGTAGGTTCGTCTTTAATATCCACCTCACCATTTTTGATGTCGTTTGCTTCTACATTGCTGAACAGACTATTAAAGAAGTTGTTTATTTCCTCTTCAGTAAAGTTGTTGTCTGTAATCTCGATATACTCAAGGTTAGGTTTATTTTCAATAGCTAATTTGTCTAAAGAAGAACAATGAAGACTGCGCAGTTCATTGTTGCCCGATAGGTTGATAGTTTTGATGTTTGTGTTCTTAAATGAGAAGTGGAGGAGTTCAGAGAGAGAACTTATATTTATGTGCGATATAACATTTTTCCGAATATTTAGCGCTGTGATTTTTGATTTATCTGCAAAAGTAATTGTTTCAAGAGAATTGTTCTCAACCCTTACATCTTTTAGTTCTGCGTTTCGGCTCAAGTTTAGCGTTTGAATTTTATTGTTATTTAACCATAGCTTATTAAGTTTGGTTAATTCGGAAAGGTCGATAGTTTGGAGTACATTATCAATAAGATTAATTTCCTGAATGTTAGTTGCAGACGAGAGATCAGCTTGCGTAATATTGTTTCCTTGTGAGGTAAGGCTTACAATGTTTGAAACGTTACCTGTAATTCTAATTTTATATTCGCCTTCTTGTTCGTAGTCATGGGTGTTTGCTCCTTTCTCAGCTATCTTTTCAGAGATAGAACCGTCGCCCCAATCGATCAGCAGGTTGGTTTCTGGAGACTGCAAGCCAATATATACGGAAACTTCTTTTTGCGTTTTTTGGCTGGTAACCAATGTAATGTATCCCTTAGCCTTTTCCAGATTCACTTGTAGTGGAGCGCTGGCATATTGTTTTAGTTCTTCCTCCGAGAGTGTTTTGAAAAAAGTTTTGTAACCTTCTTTCCTAACTTCAATAGTAAACGTACTATCTACTTCCGGAACTGGGATAATAGAAGTTTCAGCGTCAATGTCTTGCTGAGTAAGGAGTTCATTCCCCGAAAATACGGAAACATTTGCGGAAGTAAGCTCAAAACTTTTAGTGCTTTCGTTGTAAGCAAATGTCGCGATTTGAAAAGTTGCAACTTCAATAACATTTAAGCGGAAAGTGGTGTAACCAAAGGCTTTTGGTGTACTGCTTTCTGTGCTTATTGTTTCAGGAGCGAGTTGGGTTACTGAGTCTTTTTGGACAGAGAAACTTGTTGGAAGGGCATTCTCAACCCATTCGCTCATTGTTGAATTTTCTTTTGGAGCGGCATAAATGATGTTGTTGTCTTTGTCAACAATGTAGTATTCTGTGATTTTGTAATCCCCAGAATTTAGCGCTAATGATTTAGTGACTAGATTTTCACCAAATTTAAAAAGTGGCATAGTTTTTTTTTCCTCGATAAGTTTACCATCGCTGTTCGTAATTGATATAACAATAGCATCTGGTGTTTTATGATCGGAAGATGATGCTTTTTTAGTTGTTACTTCTTTAGCGTTGAAACTTAAATATACTTCTCCAGTTTGGGTTTCTGATAGGTTTTCTTTTGTACAAGAATTAAACAAGAGAATGATTAAAACTCCGATAGTTGAGAAAATTGGTAAATGTTTCATAAAAAAAATATAGGTTTTAATGTATAAGTAAGGTCTAAGACCTATTAATTCAAGAACTTACATTTAATAATGAAGTGGAGATAAAAAACAATACAGCCGTATTCCTTCTATCTCAACTTTGAGAGTTAGAAGAGGGTAAACTAATCCATATCCTTAATTTCGGATATTAACCAGAGCTGAACATTCTGAACTAAGGACTGAAATTCGGAATGCAACCTTGGATTAGGTTGTTTTTTCTCTTTCAATAAGCAATCGCGGGAATTGAAATGTAGTCGAATAATTCAAATACTCAAGGCGTAGCCTAGGTAGTAGCGCAAAGCTCTCGTGCATAATTTACTTTGATGTTGATAATCAGACATCTTCAATGAGAGAACGGGAACTACTAAAAACTCCGCAAATAAAGGAATTATTACTGTATAAATGGGACTTTAAGATTACTAAATTTTAAATAAAATTTGAATAACAAAATGAATTTGTACTTATTTGTTTATATTGTATTGATAATTAGGTGTATATTGTTTTTGATGAAATTTAATATTTAAATTAAGACAATAGATGTCATATTATTAAAAGTGATTTAATGAAGCAGGTGTATCAAAATTTGTGAAGACCGGCAGTTTTATTTTTCAAGGACTTATCCTAGTAGTCTGATTCGTCGTTTATGCTTTTTGAAAAACAAGAAAAGTTTCTGGCAACGCGAAAACCAAGATCGTCAATTTTTAAAGCAATAGGATGGCTCCTTCTGCGGTTGGTTGCCAGACAGCCTCTCTCGTTGTCGTTCCAGCCACCGCCACGAAAAACACGATACGAACCATAGACTGTTTCGTCGTAAATATCCGAACACCATTCCCAAACATTTCCTAGCATATCGTATAGTCCCCAGCTATTCGGTTCTTTCTGGCCAACTTCATGTGTCTGGCCATTTGAGTTTTCTTTGTACCAAGAAATTGAATCGAGGTCGCCGTATCTTATGGCGTTCGAATCAGCTTTACAGGCGTATTCCCATTCTGCTTCCGTAGGCAAGCGGAAGCCATTGGCGGCGGTGTTGAACTTTACTTTTTCTACCTCTTTATCAATAGCGTAACAAGATATTAGTCTGAACCGTTGGGAAAGCAGGTTGCAAAACTCAACGGCATCGAACCATGAGATACATTCTACAGGCCTCTTGGCTCCTTTGAATTCGCTTGGATTTTGGTTCGTTAGTTCAACGTACAAAGCTTGGGTTACTAAATATTTGGAAAGTAAAAATGGTTTTATTGCTGTTGTCCATTGTTTGTTTATTCTGTCGTCCCTCAGAATGATTTTTCCTTCCGGAATTTTGAGCATTGAGTTTGTTACAGCCTCTATGGTACTTGCTTGGTTTATTGTCATTGTGGCATTTCTTGTTTGTGGAGTAGAAGAGTCTTCGTGTTTGTTGCTTAGTCTTTGTTCTCCATTTTTTTTCTCACGATATAATGGCCTTCAGATTCCTTTTGTACTTTAAAATTGTATTGTTCATACAGCTCAAGAGGTCCATGATAATGCTTTTCGCAGGACTGATTTCCTTTTTTTGGGTATGCCTCTATATAATCATACTCTTTTGTACTGTAATCAGTACAGATTCTTTCTAGAATCTTTCGCGCTATGCCTTGCCTTCTGTAGGCTGGGTGTATTAGGAAACATACAATTGAACAGGCTTTGTCGTCGGGGTTGTCAATGTAATCGTAGTATTTTACTATTCGCTGATAGTTCGATCGATCATTTACATTACACCAGCCAACTGGTTTGTTGTTGTGATAGGCCAAATAGCCTGTCATTTTTTTTTCGTTTATGAATTCGATTACCGAAGATCGGTTTGCTTCTCTATCCCATTGCTCTTCTGTTCCAACAAAGTGATATGAGAAACAATAACAGGCTGACCAATCTGGGTTTTCTGTAAAAACGACGTTGTCAAAAAAAAACAGATAGTCTTCTAGTAGGTCTGGCGTTAATGCTTTAATGGTTATGTTCATTTTGGATGAGTCTATTTTTAAATTTTCGGTTAAAATATTGCAATTACTTCAGTTTCTATTTTGAGGGGATGATATTAACTAGGGTCAATGCCCATGCCATTAGTAATTTGCGTTGTTGCATAGTTTGGGCGACAGAATATTAGATATACAGTTCAACTAGATAATCTGAAGTGCCGTTGTGGAGAACTGCTGATTCAGAGGATGTCCAACCAACCAGTTTGTTGATACTTCTATCTGATCGTTTTAGGCAGTTTGAAATTACCTCATAAAGAATATCTGTTGTGTTCGTAGTGTTTTGTTGTAGTTGGCCTTAAATGTCTCTTCTGTATTAAGAAATAATTCTCTCAGCAGTGCTGAGAGTTTTGGTTCGTCTGAAATAATGGAAGGTAGGTCGCCTGTAAAAGAGCCTTCGAAGTAAAAGAAGTCGGTTTTTCGTTTCCATCGACGATGAAGTATTTTCTTAGGTAGCCTTTGGATATATAGGCTACTTTTTCGGATTTCTTTCCTGCGAAAAACCAATAGTCGCTGACTTTAAGTTGCTTTGTGCTTACAAGGGCTTGAATCTTTGCTTGTTCGTAGGGGGTTAAGTCTGAGATTTGGCTTAGGGATTTTAGCATTTTATTTGTCGTGGGCTTTTGGTTGGTTTTTGCTAATGAGAATAACTATATAGGCTGGTTAGATATTTTTTTCTTCATTTCGCATACATTGATTTCAGGCAAATAAATGCAGCCTCCATTGCAAATAGACTTTTGCTGACAATTGGAGCAATTTTCAAAATTCAATCTGTCCCTAAAGTTCTTAAAGCATTCATTATTCTGCCAGATGTTTATCAATGTTTCTTTTTTTAAATCTCCATAGCACTCTTTGTTTACCATAAAGGAGCAAGGAAACATTTTTAAATCTTCAGAAATGAAGGCTGAAAAGCGTGCAGCCTCACAACTCTCAATAAACATTGGGTTTGTCTTCATATATTCGACAATACCAGAAATCGAACAACTATCAAATCCTATTTTAATTTTCCCATTTTGTTTTGAAACAAGCCTGAAAAACAAATCAACTTTATCACTATTTTTCAGAAGAAATTTATTTGATGCATTTATTGGTTTGTAATTCAGAAATATAATCGCGTTAATAGAGTTTAAGAAAAATGGTTTATCTTGTAGCCAATGTATAGCACGTGAAATGGACAAAGAACTTAATACAAAATGAACGTTTAGTTTTATTTTGTATTCCTGAATTTGGTCTATTTTTTTAGCAAGTTCTTCATCATTTTCATGAGCACTCAAAGCTACTGCGCCACAATATTGTTTAGTCGCTTTAAGAATTTCATCTGTTAGCCCTATGCCATTTGTTGTATATGACGGAACTATACCGTTGTCATAAGTATATTTCAATATATCAATAAATTCAGGATGCTGATTAGGATTACCACCTCCAAGAGCTATTTGAAAGGCATTAGCTTCTTTTGCCTGATTAATAATGCTTTTGTAATCCTCAACTCTCATGTGTACTCCTTGTGGATTAGAGTTGCGGTAACAGATAGAACAGTCTTTGGAACAATAGTTCGTAATAGCTATATCAAGTAATTCTGGACCACTTTTGGCCCAAAAAGGTTCGCTATATCCATCATTTTCAACCCTTGCAAAGAAACCATTACGTTTGTTAAAAAAGACTTTATAGTTTTCTTCTTGATAGTCTTTAATTGTTGTCAAATTAGTATCCATCAATTGTTGCATCGAAATAGATTTCTTCATTTTCTATTATAAAGTGGTCTGTCATAAAAAATGTTTCTATAGTGTTTTCCTCATCACTAAGCCAGCCCATTTTTATATCATATCCTTTTTCTTTTGCCTCTTTAACTTTCTGAAACGTTTTTTCAGAAAATAATCTTTGAACATATTCATCATCACTTTCGTTACCATTACGCCATCTTTGCTGTGAACTTATTGGCTCAAGGTCATCAATAATTGAGCTATACAAAGCCCTAAAAACATCTTTAAATAGTGAATTAGCTTTTATGCCCGCAGCCTTACTGAAATCAGAATAAGTAAATTTTTCTTTACTAATTAAAATAAAACAAGTAGATGAGCTATTTGTAACAAAATCTGTTTTAATTTTCATAATCATTCATTTGTAAAATATCAAAAACTCTATCAATCATACTTTCTGAGAAAGCAAGCTCAAACATTTGATAATGTCCGCAAGCAAAATCATCTTTTTCGCACACCTTAAAAGTTGGGTTACTAATTTTTGTTTTTACTAATTCTTCACAAACACTAAGGGGCAGATTGTATTTCCTATGTAAAAAGTCTTTAAAATTCATGTATTCAACATTGTAGTAATGGTCATATTCATCATCTAAATATGTAATTTCAGACATAATACTATCGTACATTCTTGAAAAAAGTCCTGAGGCATAACTGCCATTTTCGGTAGAACATTTCGCCATAAAATACTCCTTTGTTAATCTACTATCTATCATGAAAATAGACTTATATTTTTCATAATCGTATATCTTTTTCATAGGAATTGTTTACACATTCAACAAAAGAATTCACGAGTTTAACAATAATTTTATTATCAGAGTTTTTAATTCGTTTTAACTGATTCAGGTTTTTGGTTTTTAACCAATACCCTAAGTATGCCTCCTCTATTTTCCCATGCCTATCAAATGGACAGCCTTCTGAAAATGGAATTAAAAAGAAAAGAATATCAAATAAATACTCGTAATCCAGCGAAACACTTTCTATTTCTTTATTGATTATATCGATTAACCAATCAGCAAATTCGTCTAAAACAGAATTACCACTGTAATCAGTTGGTTCAAAAAACTTGTACAATTGTTCTTCTAATTCAGGCATTGAAGTTTTCGAATAAACATCAAGCAGTAAACAAATATTGAGGTTTCGATATTCTTTGGGATTATATCGTTTATAAATAAGCTCATCCATTATTTGATTTCTGTAATGCTTCTGTGTTTTAAATAAATTCATAATGAATTCTAAGTCCTGATTTTCAATTTCATTATCAGGAATATTGTATAAAACACACCGTAAGAAAACCGTTGGATACCATTCTTTACTTTTGATGATTTCCAAAAGCTCTTCGCTTTTATTTTTGCGTATTGCAATAAATAGGTAGGTTGAGAAACCTTCAAAAATTGGGGACTTTTCTGTTAAAATATTTTCAATGAAATATTTAACTTTCTCTGGATGACTCTTGTAAATATTGTCTATTAAAAACTCAAAAATTAGATAGTCCCTAAACTCATCGAAAGTGAAATTCAAAACCTCACTCTTTCCAAAAAATGAACCTGGGTTCTCACTAATATCTTTTCGAATTAAAACATTTTCATAAACAAACTTATCTATAACACCCTTATTTATTTCTGGTGTTAAGACTTTATCTATTGGAATATCTGTGAATTCCTGTTTGACAATCATGTAAGAAATCAATCTCTCAAATAGAACAAAAATTTCTCTCTCAATTTCATTATTATTTTCAGTAATGTTTTCGATTTTATTTTTGAAATAATGTTGAAATAGTTTTTGTTTATAAATATCTTTTACATTCTGCAACTGTTCACCTTCATGAGCCTCACTAAATATTCTTAGCATTAAGAAATTATTTGTCAGTTGCTTGAAGACTTCATCTGAAACTTCAGCAATTTCAACTTTAAAATGGTCTAAATAGGCGTTAAAAAGAATTTCATTCTGATTTTCATTGAATTGTCCTTTTAGGTCAGTAATCGTTATTATTTCTTCCTTGAAAGATGCTGAAAGAAGATTTTTAAATGTGTGCGCAAAATACTCAGTTCTACATGTTAGGATAACCTTAATATTATGAAACTCCAATACCGCAGAAATAAACTCCTCTAATTTTCTATTGAAAAGCGGATTTGAATTTTCGTTTAGACCATCAATTATTATTATAAATGGTGAGTGGTTCAGTTCACAATAAGGTGCAATTTCCTTGAGTATATCATTAAAATCTACGTTATCATTAGGATAGATTTGTCTTGATAATGACTGCTTTATTTCTTCTGCATTTAACTCGTAACCTTGACCTGTGCTGAAAACACAAGGAATACTTCTTCTACTAATTACTTTATCAACCAAATCACAAACAATATTGGTTTTTCCTTGTCCCGCATTGTCTTGGATTAATAACACTCGTTTGCTGTAATACTTGAATTCATTTAGTTTGTTTTCAAACTTTCGCTTGGCATATGAAGCATCATTAGTTGGTGTTTTTTCAAACTCCTTTATTTGAGACTTTGTGTATTCCGTAAGCTCATTTATGTATTGTCCAAAAGTTCGAAAGTCAAGTGTAGAAACATCTTTTAAAATGCTATTGATATTGTTTTCTATTGGTTCCCGACCTGCTAATTCCTGTTTGCGATTAAAATGTTTTAGGTCAATTCTTTGGTACTCCGAAATGGTTTTATCAATAAAATCGAAAGGTGCACAGAAATATCTGAGATTATCTTTTAGTTCTCTTGTCTCAATAAATGTGTTCCTAATGTATTTTGTTGAATTAATCTGCTTTTCTAATTGTCTATCGTTCTGCCTTTTTAATGCCAAAAGCAAAGGATTATTATTAAAAAAAACCTCTATTTCTTGAAAAATACTACTTAGTTTTGAGCATTTTACCTGCCCTAATATCCCTTCTTCTTCCCTAAGCTCAGAAACAATGCCGACTAATGTTATTTTTCCTTTTTCTTTGATAAAAACACCGCTGCCAGATAAGTTTTTTGTAAATTCTTCCGTATCCTTCAATCTTGTGGTGTCAACAAAATCACTTGAAAAAAGAATAAAACTGGATACTTGTTCTTCTTTTAAAATACCTTGATGTGTTGCTGCTTCATCTCCTTTAAGCCATCTTGGGTAACCTCTTAGAAAGAGATTGTTGGAATATAGTTCTGTTGCAAAATGAATATCAAAAGGAATTTGACCTTCGTAGTTTACTTCCAACAATGCTGTGTCCGAAGTTTTGTCAAAGAATACGATTTCGAATGGTTCTATTTCGGTAAATTCCCCTTGGTCATTTAGCCTGTGTTGAATTTGTATATTTTCAGTAGTTGTGTTTTCGTATCGCTCTGTATTTACTCCATGAATACAATGCTCTGCAGTAATAACATAAGTTTTTCCGTTATGCCTAAACATCGCTCCGCTACCAAACAATTTTGTATTTCCGTCAATCACAATTGATACTTTAACACAGATATATTTTAACAGGTCTCTTTCCATTCGATGATTTGTTTGTCAAATTCGCATTTAAACTTATATATATCCTCTTGACTATTCGTTACCTTACTAATGTGTTCCAATTGGTAATTAAACCAAAGTTTTATCTTTTTATCAAGTCTTTGAGGGGCGCAAATAATCTTTGCTATCGCCTCAATATCTGGATGTCCAAAGCGAGAACTATCGGTTGAAACAACATAATGCTCACTGTTTATTAATTCCATTAAATACTTTGTTGTGTTATAATGACTTCCATGATGTGATACTTTGATTAAATCAAAAGTAACGGGAAAGTCATTAAAAATACTATCAAGGGAAGTTTTTATCACTGAAGGCCAAGCATCGCCAAGAAATAAACCTTTGAAGTCTGGGGTTTCAAGTATAAATGCTAACGATGAAGCATTGTACCTGTCATTTGACAAATACTTATTTTTAGAGGTGTTTATTTAAGTACAATCCACTATGTCAATAAATTTCACAGGAGGTCTATTTGTCATACGTTCAATGAGCTTATGAAATATAGAGCCCTTGAAAATAGATCTGTTGATCCTAAAAGAATATTCAGCTAAATATTTATCGGTGTGTTTTGGTGCGATCCAGGAAAAATTCGTCCTGATCCAGCTTTTGATCTGATGTATCACATTGTGCAGCTGCATGAAATTCTTCCCTTTCCTACTGGGTATCTGCTCAATATTATAATCTTTAGCGACCGGTCTGTAGCCCCTCCACTCATCAGTGACCACCTGGGCCTGCCTGCTGATATGTTTTTCAAAAATCCCCCGCAGAGATTTGGAAGAAAAATCTTCGATCTTCTGTGAATACACCCTTTTAATCTGCTGTTTGTCATCAAGTTCCACGGCACAGACCGCTTTTTTCTTTTTTGTATCATAACTGCGCCCCTGTTTGCCGTTCTCTTTGCCACCGAAAACAAACTCGTCCACATGGACTGTCCCTTCAACCGGCTGATCTCCTTGACTCTCCATTGCCAGCCTGACTTTATGGCTGAATGCCCAGGCTGTTTTCCTTGAGATGCCGTAACGTTCCGAAAGCTGGGAGGAGGACATCCCTTTGGTCGTGGCACTGAGCTCAAAACAGATCAGGAAAGCTTTGCGGATGCCGAATTTCAACTTGTGGAAAAGAGTGCCTGCCGTTGTACTTTCCCTGTGTTTACAAAGGGTACAGGTACGTTCATGTTTTTTTCCGCTACTGTAGTGTGTATGACCGCACTTTTTACATTTATAACCGTTAGTCCACTTGATTTCAGACAGATAAAGATAGCAGCTATTGTCGTCTGGAAAACGTTCTATGAACTTTATGAGATCTTCTCCGTGAAATTCTTGCATAATTGTTTTTATTTCATGCAAATATAATTGTTTCTAAGTAAACACCTCTACTTATTTTTATCAATATCATCAGCTTGAGCTAATTCATATATGTCAGGAATAGTTTCTTCATCCTGCTCAACAGGTTCACTCAACTGTCCTGTTTCCTTTAAATGTTCTAATTCGACATCATGCCATTTATTAACCTTATAACGCTTATCCTCTTCAGTGTACAAATATGTCAGACACTCTCTATTTGGGGAAAGAATATTTATTTTAATGCTCTCATTTCGAAATAAAACTGAATTTCTATCAGGTTCGTCACATACACAATCACCGTAAATATTTATGTCAGGATATTTTTTAAGAATTTTCTTTTCAAAATCAATTACTGATGCATAAGATAGTTCTTTTCCATCAGCAAACCGTTTTAGGTTTTTTGCATTAATTAGAACATTTTCAATTTTAACCTTTCCAGCCAGAGAACTCTTTAGAAAATTGTTTAACCCCTTAATATGGTCATCATCTATATGAGTAATTATCAACAAGTCAATTTTAGGTTTGTCTTGTAATTCTCTTTTCAATACCGCTAAAAATGAATTACCGGGACCACCATCCATCAAAATGTTAAATTCTTCGCCCTTATTATCGAATGTTTTAATAATAAAACAGTCTCCATATTTTACTTGTAAAGCTTTTATTTCTGTATTCATAATATTTTTTAGGTTATGCAATAATGTCAAAATAAACTATAACAGTTGATTGCAGTATGTGCTGTCTCTTGCTTTAGTTCTCCTAAAGTAGATAAAATACACTTATATAGTGCCATTAAGTTATATCAACCAGTAAATGTTTTCATGAACGATAGCAACCCATAGCAGACCCGATAGGTTTTCAAAACCCATCGGGTCTAACTATCAGATCATTATCAACCCTACCAAAAAAAGCAATGTTGGAGCAAAGGACAACGCTCTAAAATTAGCCGCGATTGCAGCGGAAAGCCCACAGCCACGGGGGCTAGTGACACACGGTCTGGCAGCTATGTAGCGGGAGCGGAATAGACTGCCGGGCCGATGTGGAACAGCTCCCGTGGCGAGGACTTGTAGCGGAAAGCGCGACGCTGCTGGGGGAAGCACAGGAGCTTTGCTCCTCAAATTATTAATTATTAGTTCGTAATTATTAATTGGCTGGCGAGTTATCAGGGTTAATGACCAGTGAGCTGGCGAAAGTGAACAAAACTCAAAACTCCGAAACTCAAAACTCCCCATGTGTCATGAAATGTCCCTTAAGTGCCTTAATATAAAATGTTTCTAAATGAAATTCTCATTTACTTTATTCGTTAGATTGACTTTTGGATATACGGACACTAAACTATAGCACAACATGCGAGTAAAACGAGTGTTGACCAGCGAATCTCCCCAATCTTTGCCTGCCAATGGGGAGATAGACCTTAAACTGATTGATCCGCTGATAGAGAAATTCAGAAACAAAAAAGGTAGTACGATCCCTTTGTTGCAGGGGGTTCAGGAGATTTACAATTATATCCCGACTGTTGCTTTCGAGAAAATTGCATCGGAAACGGGGCTTAAGGAAAGCGACCTTTATGGTGTGGCTACTTTTTATGCTCAGTTCAGGTTGAAGCCTGTGGGCAAGCACATCGTAAAGGTGTGTCATGGAACGGCCTGCCACGTGCAGAATGCATCGAAGGTTACGGAAGCGCTTGCGGATGCCTTGGAGATAGAGGATGGCGAAACTACGCCCGACGGGCTGTTCACGCTGGAATCGGTTGCCTGCCTTGGGTGCTGCTCTCTTGCTCCCGTGATGATGATCGGAGAGGAAACTTATGGTAAGCTGGATGGCAAGGCGGCTGTTAAGGTGGTAAAGGACATCAGGAGAAAACAATAATTGAATAAGGGAATAAATGAATAATAGAATGATTGTCCGAACTGACATTCAATTATTCTATGAGTCTATTATTCAGTTATTCGAATAAAATCGAAACCATGGCAAAGCCAAAAGTAATTGTAGGGCTTGGCAGTTGCGGCATAGCTGCGGGTGCCAATAAGGTGTACGCTAGGCTGGAAGAGCTGCGTGACAAGGAGAATTACGAGTTTGAACTTGAGAAGACCTCTTGCGTGGGTATGTGTTACCGCGAGCCTCTTGTTGAGGTGATTGACGAGGATGGCAGCTACCTGTATGGCGAGGTGGATGAGATGCGTGCGACGGAATTGGTTGAGAAGCATGTGCATCTGGGGGAAGTGGTGAAGGGGTATGTGGTGAAATCGGACATGTTCACGACGGATGATGATGTTTACTGGGAGGGGCAGGTGAAAATTGCATTGCGCCACTGTGGGCACATCGACCCCGAATCGATTGAGAATTATGAGGCTAATGATGGCTATGTGGCCATTAAAAAGATAGCAACGGATAAAACTCCGCCAACGGATGTGATACAGACTGTTCTGGATTCGGGCATCCGAGGACGTGGCGGCGGCGGTTTCCCAACAGGAATGAAGTGGAAGTTTGCTTACAATAATAAGTCCGACGAAAAGTATGTGCTCTGTAATGCCGACGAGGGTGATCCTGGGGCGTTTATGGATCGTTCGATTTTGGAGGGCGACCCGCATGCTGTTATCGAAGGGATGATCATTGGGGCTTATGCTATGCAGGCTACGGGCGGTGTTATTTATTGCCGTGCTGAGTATCCGCTGGCGATTAAGCGTCTGAACCTTGCGCTTGATCAGGCTCGTGCGAAGGGGTATCTTGGAGAGAATGCTTGTGGAATTGTAGGTTTCAACTTCGACCTGTATGTGAAAGAGGGTGCTGGGGCATTTGTCTGTGGCGAGGAAACTGCTCTTATAGCTTCTATTGAGGGTGAGCGTGGTATGCCACGAAAACGTCCTCCGTTTCCTGCCGAAAAGGGGCTCTGGAGCCAGCCTACGAACATCAACAATGTTGAAACGTACTCGAACATTCCTTACATTCTGCTCAATGGTGCTGATTCGTACAGCAAATATGGCACTGAGAAATCCAAAGGTACAAAGGTGTTTGCTTTGACTGGAAAGGTGAACCATGGCGGTCTGGTGGAAGTGCCAATGGGAATGAGCATCCGCGATATTATCTTCAAACTGGGCGGTGGTATTCAGGGCGGCAAGGAGTTTAAGGCTGTTCAGCTCGGTGGACCTTCTGGTGGCTGTGTGCCTGAATATCTGGCCGATACTCCTGTGGATTATGATAAAGTGAATGCGACGGGTGCGATTATGGGCTCTGGTGGCATGGTGGTGATGGACGAAACGACGTGCATGGTGGATATGGCGCGTTTCTTCTTGGATTTTACGCAAAAGGAATCGTGTGGCAAGTGTACGTTCTGCCGTATCGGCACGAAGCGTATGTTGGAAATTCTTACGCGCATTACTAAAGGTGAAGGTGTTGAGAGTGATATTGAAACATTGGAGGAGCTTTCTCACCAGATCAAGGATAGTTCGCTCTGTGGACTTGGTCAGACTGCTCCGAATCCTGTGCTGACGACAATCAAGTATTTCCGCAATGAATACGAGGCTCATATCCGCGACAAGAAGTGTCCTGCGAAAAGTTGTACTCAACTGCTCACTTACACCATTATTGCTGATGCCTGCACGGGCTGTACGGTTTGTGCTAAGAATTGTCCTACGGATGCTATCAGCGGTGAGCGTAAGGCTGTGCACCTGATTGATCAGGAGTTGTGTATTAAGTGTGGGGCTTGTTATTCTAAGTGTAAGTTTGATGCTATTGGGCTTAGTTGATTTTTGGTTGATTGGTTGTTGGTTTGCCCCCTATATCCCCCTGAAGGGGGACTTGGTTAGTGATTTTTTCTTGACAAGCCTTTCTGAAAATAGTTTGAGGTAATGAATTTTCAGAAACATATAGTATTTGAGTCCCCCCTTTAGGGGGATATAGGGGGCGAATAATACTAACAGAAACAAATCACCCAACAATTTCAAACACCTTACCCGAAGCATCAGCAAAAAACATCTGAATGTTCAAGGATGTGCATTGTTCATAACTAGTAATTATTCCGAAGAGAAACCCATCAAAAAGTCATGAAAGAACTAAATATAACCCTAAACGGCAAAATAGTAAAAGCCTACGACGGGGAAACCATACTAAAAGCAGCCGAGCGTCATGGAGTAGAAATTCCGACGCTATGTCACGATCCGCGCCTTGAACCCTATTCTTCGTGTTTTGTATGCGTTGTAGAGGTAGAGGGGGCGCGTAGTTTGCAGACATCATGTTCTACGCGTGTAGTGGAAGGCATGGTGATCAACACAGATAACGAAAAGGTACGCAAGGCGCGAAAGACAGCTTTGGATTTACTGCTCAGTAATCACTATGCCGACTGTCAGGCGCCGTGTAAAGACACCTGTCCCGCAGGAGTTGATGTTCAGGGCTACATCTCGCTTATCGACAAGGGGATGTACGAAGAAGCCACTGCACTGATCAAAGAAGTGAACCCACTTCCAGCTATCTGCGGACGTGTGTGCGTGCGTCCTTGCGAAGTTGCCTGCCGTCGTAATTTAATGGACGAAGGCGCACCTGTGGGCATCGACTACATGAAGCGTTTTGCTGCGGATTACGATTTACAATCAGAAAAACATTATATACCAGAAGTTGCGTCATCTACAGGGAAGAAAGTTGCGATTATCGGAGCTGGCCCGGGCGGAATTTCCACGGCTTATTTCCTACAACAAAAAGGTCATCAGTGCGATGTTTACGAAGCCAGTTCACATGCAGGCGGAATGTTGCGCTATGGTATTCCAGAATACCGTTTGCCAAACGATCTGTTGGATCGGGAAATAAACTGTATCCGCGAGATTGGAGCGAACATCTTCTTCAATCAAAAACTTGGCGACAACCTAAGCTACAAAAACCTTCAGGACAATTACGATGCTGTTGTGCTGACAATCGGATCGCAGGCAGGAACAAAAGTTGGTGTTGACGGCGATGATGCTGAGGGTGTTCTGTCGGGAATAGATTTTCTGAGAAATATGGAAATGACAGGTCAGAAATACGATTTCTCTGGTAAAACAGTTGCTGTTGTAGGTGGAGGAAACACAGCTATGGACTGTTGTCGTACTTCGATGCGCTGCGGTGCTGAAAAAACTTACGTGATTTATCGTCGTACCGAAAAAGAAATGCCTGCCAACCCAATCGAAATTCACGAATCGAAAGAAGAGGGCATTGAATATCTTTTCCTTACGAATCCTGCAAGAATCAACAAGGATGAAAATGGATGCCTAAAGTCGATGACGTTGTTGCGTATGGAACTTGGAGAACCAGATGCTTCTGGTCGTCGCCGTCCTGTGCCAATAGAAGGTTCTGAGTTTGAGCTGAAACTGGATTATGTGCTGGCGGCAATTGGTCAGAAAACGAAGGTTGAGTTCCTTGAAGGCATCAACACTCATGCAAAAAATGGCGAACTGAAAGTAAACCGTTGGGGCAATATCAATGCTGATGAAGCAACTTTACAGACTGGTATCCCTTCGCTTTTCGCCGCCGGTGATGGAGTAACAGGCCCTGCAACTTTGATCGAATCTATCGCTCAGGCCAAGATTGCGGCACGCAGTGTTCAACAGTTTCTTTCTGGGGAAGAATTGAAACCTGAACCTCAAGAGTTCCTTTCGAAGAAATCGAATTTCAAAACACAGGAATCTAAAGATTACGCAACAAATTACGATACACAGAAACGTAAAGAAATGCCAGTATTGGCTCCTGTTGAGCGTTTCAACTTCAACGAGGTGGAATTGGGCTACGACGAACCGATGGTACGCGAAGAAGCTCAACGTTGTCTTGAATGCGGCTGTGTAGAATTTTTTACTTGCGATCTAAAGAAATATGCCTCTGAATACGGAGTTGAGCAAAACCGCTACGCTGGAGAATTCAAAGAGTATAAGGTTGATTTTTCGCACCCATTTGTAGAAATCGATAGCAACAAGTGTATTTTGTGTTCTCGTTGTATCCGCATCTGTAAGGATGTTGTGGGGGCTGATGCTTTAGGCTTGATTAATCGCGGTTTCGATACCTATGTTGCTCCTGCAATGGGAAAATCCCTAACGGAAACTAAGTGCGAATCGTGCGGCATGTGTATCTCAACTTGTCCGACGGGTGCTATCTCTGAGAATGTTACCTTCAAACCTGGGCCTGTTGAGCTGGAAAGCTACGAAACCATCTGCAACTACTGTTCTATTGGTTGTAAGATTGAAGTTCAGCACCACAACGGTTACGTGATGAAGGTAGATGGAGCTGAGGGTATGGTAAATGCAGATGGTAATATCTGTAAATTGCCCCGCTTTGGCTACACATATTTAAACGATAGCAAGCGTATTACAAAACCTTTGAAAAAGCAAGGTGACGGGTTCGTTGAGATTTCATTCGAAGAGGCTTATACTACAATAAAAAACAAAATCAAGGCCGTCTCACCAGACGAAAATGCATTCTTTGCAGGAGCACGTCTTACTAACGAGGAACAATACATGATCCAAAAGCTGGCTCGTGCAGGAGCAAAAACCAACAATGTCAGCAGTTTCCATTATTTGGGGCGTGGAGATTATGGTTTTACCAGTACGGCAAATGTTCCTTTTTCTGAATTAAAATATGCAAGCCGCATTTTTGTGTTCGGCTCTGAGCCTAATAACGAAAATGGCGTTGCAAGCTTCTTCATCAACTCTGCCCGTATGCAATACGGTGTTCCTATTGAGCTGTTAACGACGAAAGAGGAATCTTCGATGAAGCACAAAGTGGATCACTATACCGAAATCGAAAGTTATTACTACTTTGTGCGCGCCGTAAATCATTATTTGCTGCGCAAAGGTCTGCAAAATCAGTTCTTCATTGATGGCCGTGTAGAAGGTTTTGAGGAATACAAAACTGAATTGCTGAAAGAGGATTACGAAGAGCTGGTGCATAAGGCAATTCCATGTTGCCGTGGTACAGTGGTGCATTTTGCAAATTTGTTTAACGAAGAGTCAAACGCCGTGCTTGTTTTTTCTGAAAATCATGTATCGTCTCAGACTGCACGTGAACTGTTCAACTTGGCTCTGATTACAGGAAAATTGGGAAAAACTGCAAGCGGCCTGTTATCACTCAAAGAGAAGAACAACAGTCAAGGTCTTTGGGATATGGGCGTCTGTGAAGCAAATGGTGTTGGCCAGCAAGCGATTGATCAGTTGACCGGAAAACTGCAAGAAAGCTGGAACGTGGATGCGCTACCAACGAATATTAATGATGTTGAGGCTCTTCTTGAAGGTGAAAAACTTCGCAACCTGTTCGTATTCGGCGAAGATCCTGTAGGAACAGCCGAAGATGCGGAAGAAGCCCGATCTTGGTTTACTAAAGCGGATTTTGTTGTTGTACAAGATAATTTCATGAGCGAAACCGCCCACATGGCAGACATTATCTTACCTGCCAGCTTACCGATGGAACAGGGCGGAAGCTACACCAACACTCAACGGATGATCCAAACTTTCGAGGCTGAATGCTCTGCAAAAGTCGAACGCACAAGCTTCGAACAGTCGGTTGATCTGTTGAAGCAATTGGGTGTAAACGGCATCAACGAAATCAGCGAAGCCCGCGATGAAGCAATGAGCTTGTTACCTGCTGCCAATGATGAGAAATTCCGTATGTTTATCACCAACGGCACTAACCATGCTCCTCATTTTAATTTTGGTGGTGATTATTTGGTTTTGTTTGCTGATGAGGAATTTGCTGCCCGATAGTTTTTAGTCCCGACGGGTTTTTAAAACCCGTCGGGACTACCGTTAAACGTTATAAATCATCAAATTGAATTGCCACCCGTTCTTCAATTTCCTTCTGGTGAAATATCACAAACTCATCAATATCACCATACCATTTCAAAACCTCTTGCCGCTTTAGCTTACTCATTTTGGGACTAAGAAAACTAGCATACGAAGAATGCTCCCAATCTCGAAAATCATCAACAAAACCGTGATGAACTGGATTGTGGTGAATGTAATGAACTAAATTCCGAAAATATTCCTCTGTTTCCACACTTCTACGATAAAGTTCCTGCCAGAACAACGGACCTTTGCGCTCATAACTTTTGTTGTAAGCTTTTACGTAGGCATTGAAGAATTTGCCAAACTGCATTGAAATCTGTCTGGATAAAGTAGAATCGGACAAAGATTCCTTTTCTTCAGGAAAGAAGAAATCCCGAAGCTCAACATCACCCTTTATTTGCAATAAAATATGAAAATGATTAGGCATCAGACAGTAAGCAAAAGTATCTGCAATTGGGTTGATGTAGTGAGCATAGCGTTCTAGAAAGTAGCGATAATTCTCTTTGTTGCAAAATATGTTGGTTGGTTCAATTGCGTGATTCCATATGTGATAAGTTGTATTTGGAAAGAAAGGTTCTCTTTTGTTGCCCATACAAATTGAAATTGATCCATTATTCATAGACCCGACGGGTTTTCGAAAACCGTCGGGTCTATAATAACGAATAATAAAGTCACAAGTTCACAAAACCTTAAACTTGCCACCCCAAAAAAAAGCCCTAACTTGCTAAGGATTCTATAACATTTCCGACTAAGAGTACCAATCATGCAGCAATTTTACTAGCTGTATCTAATCCATTCTACATAAATAAATAACCATGACAAACCGCAATGAGCTTTCCACACAGGAAGTATTAAAGCATTTAGAAGAAAACACCGCAAAATTTATTGATGTTCGACCAGTAGACGCTTATAATGGTTGGCAATTGAACGGCGAACAGCGGGGCGGACACATTAAAGGTGCAAAATCGCTTCCCGCAAAATGGGCAAACTATATGGACTGGATTGAAGTTGTTCGCTCAAAACAAATTCAACCAGAAGATAAACTTGTCATTTATGGCTACACAGCAGAAGAAAGTGAAAAAGTAGCTTATCTATTCACAAAAGCAGGCTATGAACACATTTTCATTTATAATAATTTCGTAGAAGAGTGGGCTGCAGATGAGAAGCTACCGATGGATCAACTTGCACGTCACAAAAGCCTTGTTTATCCAGATTGGGTAAAGAGTATTGTTGATGGCAATATACCACCTTCGCATTCGGGCGGAAAAACTGTAATTTGTCATGCCCATTACCGCAACCGTGAAGCATACCTTAGCGGACATATCCCGGGAGCAATAGACATAGATACATTAGCTTTAGAAGCACCAGAAACTTGGAACCGTCGTTCGCCACAAGAGCTGAAAGCTGCATTGGAAGCCCATGGCATAACAGCAGATACTACGGTAGTTCTTTATGGAAAATACATGGATCCAGATAATGACGACGAATTCCCGGGAAGTGCAGCAGGACATATCGGAGCCATCCGCAATGCTTTTATTATGATGTATGCTGGGGTGAAAGATGTAAGAATTTTAAATGGAGGTTTTCAGTCATGGAAAGATGCAGGCTATGAAACTGCAGCCGATGATGTACAAAAAGTTCCCGTACAAGATTTTGGAGCTACAATTCCAGCTCAGCCAGAATTAGCTGTTGATGTACCAGAAGCTAAAGCTATGATTGCTGCCAAAGACGCCGATATTGTATGTGTGCGTAGTTACCCAGAATACCTTGGCGAAGTAAGCGGCTACAACTATATAGAGAAAAAAGGTCGTATTCCGGGAGCTATTTTCGGTAATTGCGGTTCTGATGCGTATCACATGGAAAACTACCGTAACGTAGACCACACTACACGCGAATTTCACGAAGTAGAAGCCATCTGGAAAATTGCAGATATAACTCCAGACAAGCACCTAGCATTTTATTGCGGTACAGGATGGCGAGGCAGTGAGGCCTTCTACAACGCTTGGCTAATGGGCTGGCCACGTGTTTCTGTTTTTGACGGTGGTTGGTTCGAATGGAGCAACGATCCAGAAAACCCATACGAAACAGGGCAGCCACAAGCAACAGACAGTCCTGTTCTGGCAGATCTTTTTATCACCAGTTAATTCCCAAAAATAGTTTTAGCAGAGGATAGGAACAAGCACAGGATAGTGTTCAGTAGAAAACTATCCTGTGCTAATGTTCTTTTTGCCAAAAAAACAAACCAAAACACAATGAAAGCAATTTGGAATGGCCAAGTCGTTGCAGAAAGCAACGACACACTTGTTGTAGAAAACAATCACTATTTCCCTGCCGATAGTATTCATAAAGAGTACTTCAAACCCAGCGACACTCACACGGTTTGTCCATGGAAGGGCACTGCGTCTTATTACACCCTCGATGTAAATGGGGAAATCAATCAGGACGGAGCCTGGTATTACCCAGAACCCAAAGCAATGGCAGAAAAAATAAAAAATTACGTAGCCTTTTGGAAAGGTGTACAAGTGGTGAACGAATAATCCAATCTTTTATGAATTTCATTACAGCAGAAACCCTTATCCGTGGTGAGATAAGGCTAGAAAATTATTTGCCCGATATTGGCATAAAAAATGTGCGAGATGAAATATTGACAGGCTTACTTGCCGAAAAAAAATACATTTCATCAAAATTCTTTTACGACGAAAAAGGCTCAGAGCTGTTTGAACAGATAACCCAATTAAAAGAGTACTACCCAACACGCACAGAAAAGTCCATATTAAAAAATATAGGCAAGCTAATGAACATTAGTTGGGACGGATTACAACTGATAGAGCTGGGCAGCGGCGATCACTCCAAAATCAGCCTTTTTCTGGAGCAGGTTCCTGCCCGTAGCCGTTCCACAATGAAATATTACCCTGTCGACATCAGCGAATCTGCAATAGAACAGGCTGCCGATAAACTCACTGTCAAATTCCCAGAATTAAGCATTCATGGAGTTGTTGCCGATTTCATCCGCCAGTTAGACGTACTTCCTTCCAATGGAAGGCGTTTGTTCTGCTTCTTTGGCAGCACGATAGGAAATCTTACAGAGGACGAAGCCAGATTCTTTCTGCAATCGCTCGGAAGTATCATGAACCAAGGCGATGGTCTGCTAATGGGGATGGACATGATAAAGAACCTAGCAACCTTGAATGCTGCGTACAACGATGCGGAGAACATCACCGCACAATTCAACAAAAACATTCTCAATGTTGTCAACAGGCTTGTGGGATCCAATTTTTCAACCTCAGATTTCGAGCATCAGGCTTTTTTCAATCCAAAGAAAAAACGCATAGAAATGCACCTGAGGGCACTCAACAGCATAAAGATATTCATCAACGGACTCGACGACCCTATCCACATAGCAAAAGGAGAAACGATACATACAGAGAATTCACATAAGTACAACATCAAGAGCATCATGCGTATGGCAGAATGGGCACAGCTGACCAGTGAAGAGGTGTTCACTGATAGCCGCAATTGGTTTACTTTGGCTTATTTCATAAAAAAATGATATTTCCGAAACTTTTTTATTGAAGTGGGGCGAAAAATAATTTGTCCCATTTTTTATATCCACTAGTCCAACATTACTGAAATCAGATATTGTTTTTTTTGGAGAGTCCAACTGTATTGCAAAAAACAACTCTCAGCCCGCTTTCTGCTACAAGTCCTAGCCTCACAGGCTGTTCAATATCGCTGCGGCGGTCTATTCCACCCTTGTTCCATAAGCCGCCATAACGTATTTCTCTAGCCTGCGTTGCTGTGAGCTTTCCGCTACAATCGCGACTATTTTAAAGCTGTATCTCATTTGCGGGCAACTGCCGTTTCTATGGTTAACAAATCGCATCCGATATTTACAGATTCTAGTTAAAAATCGGACTTTATTCCTAAAAATTTATACTTCAGCGAAACATCCCAAGGATATAATTATTTCAGTAAATTAAGCCCAGCAATCAAACATTGGGAAATGGATACCTCTACTTATCTATTGGACACATTATCAGAAGCTATTCTTATTGCAAATTCGAAAGGGATAATTGAGTACATCAACGAGCCGGTTGAGGAAATGTTCGGTTATCACAAAGAAGAGCTTATCGGAAGACCTTTGCACATCCTGATACCTTACGATTTTAGAGGAAAGCATTTCGAGCACATGTCAGTTTTTTTCTCATCTCCAGCAAAAAGAAAAATGGGAAAGGGGCGCACTCTTCATGGTCAGAGAAAAAACCAAACCACGTTTCCCATCGAAGTTTCATTGAGCCATGCTAAAATTCAGGAAAAAAATGTGGCAATAGCACTGGTTGTTGATATCAGCGAGCGTGTTGCTATATGGGCAGAGCTGGAAAAAAGCCGAGCCACTTATGCTTCCATAGTAGAAAACACAAGCGATCATGTTTTTAAAATAAATACAGAAGGTGTGGTTGAGTATATCAATCACACAGCTCCGGGCTTATCAAAAGATGAGGTTATAGGAACATTGCTGATTGACTTGCAGCCGGACGAAAAATCCCGCCAGCTTGTAAGCAAAATCATGAATTCAACGTTACAGCAGGGCAAATCGCACCTTTACGAAACCTCGTATCCATCCCCTGTTGGTCAATTAAACTATTCAACCATCATCTGTCCCATTATAGAAGCAGGAAAAATAACAGGAGCAACACTGGTTTCCCGAAATCTTACCAATGAAATCCGAATGAAGAAACAGTTGATCGAGAAGCAGCTTTTTATCGATCGGCTGGACAAAAACTCAATAAACGGCATATATATTTATAACTTCAATCTGGGCAAGAACATCTACGTAAACTCTCAGTATAGTGATATTCTAGGGTATACAATCCAGGATATGAACGAGTTGTCCCAGAAAGAATTCTTTTCGCTTTTCCATGTCGATGATCGAGAAAAGCTTAAGGAACACATGGAAAAGGTTGGGCAGTTGAGACCGGGCGAAACAAGCGAGATTATATATCGGTTCAAAGCCAAAAGTGGAGCTTGGAAATGGTGTATCTCACGCGATTCGGGGTTTGAGTACACTTCTGACGGAAACGTGCTAAGTTTTATGGGGGCTTTTGTGGATATTACAGAGCAAAAAGAAATTGAGGTTGAGTTAAGAAAGAAGCATGCAGAAATGCAGAATTTCGTTTCTATTGCATCTCATGATCTTCGTTCTCCAATATCTTCAATCATTCAGATGTTGGAGCTGATGAAGCAGGACAATATTATTCTGGAAAACCCAAACCTGAAAAGAACAGTCGAACTCACCTATACTTCTGCTCTGCGCATGTTCGGTTTACTGAACTCTCTTTTGCATAATGCAATGATTGGTAAGAATCCCCAACTCGACACCATTGTCTTGAAAGGTTTAATGGAAGATGTTCTGTTCGACCTGAAAAGCTCTGTTGATGAAAATTCAGCTCAGATTGATCTTCCCTCTCAGAATATCGAACTACAGGTATATGTTACTGAATTCAGGCAGCTATTACAGAATTTGATTTCGAATGCTATCAAATTCCGGAAATCGGATGTTATCCCTCAAATAAAGATATACGCTACGGAACGTGTCAGCCATTATCTGTTCGAGGTCAGCGACAATGGCATTGGCATTTCCGAAGAACACACACAGCGCATATTTGAGATTTTTGAAAAACTCCATAGCGCCGATGAATATTCAGGAGCAGGTATTGGGCTGGCAAACTGCAAGAAAATAGTAAATCTCCACAAAGGAGACATTTGGGTAGAAAGTGAATTGGAGGTGGGTAGCCGTTTCTTTTTCACTGTCTCAAAGCATCTCGATTAACCGATAATAAGCAGTCCGCACGTTCAATACCAGAGCGCACTGGAGTACGCGAGGATTTGAACGGCCGCAGTGCAACAAAAAACGAAGTTATTTTTTCAGCTTTACTAAGTTGCTGATTGGATGAATGAAGTAAAACAATACAAAATGACCTTAAATTAGTTTATAAACAAGAGATTTTTTTCGACACCATGACAGCCTTAATATATATAGATGTAGTTTGGATAAGTGTAGCTTTTCTGCTTGGTTATTTGGCACAGAGTATAAAATTACCTCCGCTATTGGGTTTTTTAGCCGCTGGCTTTTTCTTGAATGCCGCTGGTTTTCGTGAAGGTTCCATTGCGCTAGAGGCAATGGCAGAACTGGGAGTTATGCTTCTATTATTTACTATCGGACTGAAACTGAACCTAAAGAACATTATCAGGAAAGAAGTCTGGTTAACAGCTACTTTACACACTTTGGTAAGTGTTTTAGGGTTTGGAATGCTTGTGCTGTTAACCTCTTATTTGGGGCTTATTTATTTTGCGGAGGTATCTATTGAAACAGCACTTTTGGTAGGTTTTGCCCTAAGCTTTTCGAGTACTGTGTTTGCTGTTAAAAGTCTTGAAGATCAGGGCGAGATGACATCTTTTCATGGTAAGTTGGCAATTGGGGTACTGATTGTACAGGATGTGTTTGCTGTTATTTTTCTCACAGTATCAAAAGGAAAACTACCAACTTTGTGGGCACTGACTATCCCATTTTTTCTATGGCTGATGCGGCGGGTTGTTTTCTACCTGATGAACCGACTGGATCATGGTGAGCTTTTCACCCTGATGGGTTTTTTTGCAGCACTGGTTCTAGGAGCGAGCAGTTTCGATTTGGTAGGGCTAAAAGCCGATTTAGGTGCTTTGATTATGGGGGTGATGCTGGGTGGGCATCAGCGTTCGGAAGAACTTGCCAAAACACTAATGGGGTATAAAGATATGTTCCTTATTGGGTTCTTTTTCCAAATAGGAATGCTCAGCCTGCCTACTTGGGGACAGTTTGGAATAGCTGTGTTTTTGGGGATGGTTTTGTTCCTGAAATCGTTGTTGTTCTTCTTTATTTTAACACGCTTCAGAATACGCGGACGCTCTGCATTCCTAGTAGGTGTAAGCCTATCTACATATAGCGAATTCGGACTGATAGTAGCTGCTATTGGTCAGAAAATGGGAGTACTAACAGCTGATTGGATTGTGGTTTTAGCTTTGTCCCTGTCTGTATCTTTTTTGTTAACAGCTCCCATCGAACGTTTTGTACACAATATTTTCGACTATTTCGAGGCATTTTTCTCTCGTTTTGAAAGGCCGGCAGATCATTTAGATGATGCTCCTATTGACCTTGGCGATGCAGAAGTCATTATTTTCGGATTGGGGCGCATAGGAACTGCGGCATACCAAACCATGGAAGAAGAATACGGCCAAGGCCATGTAGTAGGATTGGATTACGATGATGACAAGATACAGCAGGCAAACGGTGAGGGTAAAAATGCAATTTGGGCAGATGCTACAGATATAGACTTCTGGAAGAACATTAGTTGCCCTAACGGAAAGATCGTGCTGTTGGCAATGAGCAATCACACCTCCAATATGAATGCTGCACAGGAGCTTGCATCCGCAGGTCGCGATTTTATAATAGCTTCAACAGCTCAGTACCCAGACGAAGTTGAGGAGCTTAGGACATTGGGAGTTCATTATGTTTATAATTTCTACGAACAGGCAGGAAGCGATTTTGCTACTTTTCTCGTAGAGAAGCGCTACCAGAAGGACGAGTATTTTCTTTATGCAGTACAGAAGTAAAATGTTTCACCCTCTGTTGACTGTTGGAGATATGCTACAGAATTTGTCCTTGATTATTTACATTTTCCTTTGTTCCATTTCATACGTGAATGAACTGTTTTTATAGTTTTTAAGTTGGGAATGGAATTGGCGACAAAATTTGTCTCAGAAGCTTGTTTCGTTATATTTTTATCTAGTTTGAAAGAAGTTGATATCTGTAGGTAAAAAAAGTAGGACAATGATATGCCTTCAGATTTTTTATTTGTAAATTAGCAACGCAAAATAAAATCATACCAGCATACTAAGTTTCTGTAGGAAATGTTAGGTTCAGAAGAGAACCTTATGGTATTTTTTGAGGCTGGTAAAGTATCCCTGCTCTTTTTCTTATACGTTTTTTCCACTTTTATTAGTTGAGTTTAGTGAATAGATTATTCTTATGATTCATGGTGTATTTGCAAGACGCTATTTAAGATGGGCCATCAACTACATTTTCTTTTCTATTATTTAAAACGCTTTTAGAGAAATCATTCTGATTTAAAATCTATAAATGGTCAGCGATAATTAAGTAACATGTAAAAATAATTTCGATTAAGGTGTTCAATACCAGAGTTTACTGCGGTATGTGAGGATTTGGACGACCGCAGTACAACGAAAACTGAAGTTATTTCTACGGCTGTATTAATTAGTTTTATAAAGCTGTTAAGCTGCTGGCCATAAGATAAAGTAAATCTGGATAAATAATAGATCCAAACCGTTAATCAACGGGAAGACTGTATTTATTTTGCGGCGCCTACTTTTTCTCTTTTCAGCCCAAATGGCTGCATTCTCTTTGTTCACATTTTTCTTTTTATCGGTTACGCCCTGTTAACAGGCAATTTGAAGTATTTCTACATGATAAGCTTGTCTTGAGAATAGGCCGCAGTGGATCGTCGTGTCCAGGTCTAACTCTTAGGATGGATGAGCTTGTAAGTAAGTGGGTATCCTAAATTGATGTGCATTATAGATTATCGTAACCCACCCGTTTTTGGAAGTGAGTTGCGAAATTGAATAGAAACACATGCTTAGTATTTGAGCTGATTGGATGAATAAAGTGAATTAATACAATAGGTCGATGACCTTAACTATCACCCTAATCACAATTTAAAAACAAAACAAATGTCTGACAAATTCCAATTCAAAAGAGTAGATGAGTTCTATGGAGAATTTATCAACAACAAATCTGAATGGACCGGCATCCAGAAAATAGAAAGTTGCGCACTGAAAAATATTGCTAACCCTAAAAAGGACAAAACCGCAGATCAGGTATTGATAAGTTTAATGGACAGCAATAACATTCAGCGGTTTATGTCTGTCGACTTCATAACTGCCGATATATTCCGTGTTCGATTCAACCCTTCTCAGAATGCTGATTATTATACAGAAGACAGTGCAAGCCTCACGGATCAGGAAAATGATGTATCTAAGGACAACGATGTTACTCAGCAGACTTACACTAAAGCTAGGCAAAAGATTGATTATTACCACGATAAATTTCCTGGCCTGCTCGATTTCGAACCTCATACTAAGTTTGATCTGTCAGAAGTACTTGACGACGAAACTACATACGTTTGTAAATCGACTACGGAAGATGGTACGGTTTGCATACAGTTGGTTATTAACCGCGAGGATTTGTCTATCTCTGTTCTGGACATGACTTATGAAGATAAACAAAACAACAAAGTCAATAACGGAGAAAACATAAATAAGTCAAAAGTAGAGGGGAAAAACAGCGAAACAGAAAGAAGGGGAAAGAAAATATGGGAAGCTGATCTTAAGCAGGTTTACTTCAAAGAGCAATTGACTTATACAGAACCAATCAGCGAAGATCAATGTACAGAATGCTCTGTTGTAATGTCTGTTGTGAAGCCTGCTACAGCAAAATACATCGGTTTTGGAGAAAAAGGCGGATTTAACCTCTGCAAAAACAGCAAGCAGCTGTCTTATTTCAACTTCGACAATATGCGCTACGAGAGCATGCACGGTCAAGGCCCTCTAGATCCTCGCGAACCACTTTACCACAGCAACCCGTTCTTTATTGAGTACGATGGCGAAAGTGCAGAAATATGCAGCTCTTACGGTATTTTTGTAAACAATCCATCGCAGACCCTTCTAGACATGGGCTTTACTGATTCGCACAGATACATGTTCACCACAATGTATGGCGACATGGATTTCTGTATTTTTACAGGAGCCAGCAGTAAAGAGATTCTTAGCAAATCTACAACCCTTGCAGGTAAAGCCCGCTTGAAGCCTAGGTATGTACTCGGGTATCACCAAGGTGGTTACGGATACGAAAGCACTCAGGCTCTTGAAAACGTTGTTAACGGATATGGTGGCAACGATATTCCTTTCGATGGCCTTCATGTAGACGTTGATATTCAGACCAACTACTGCACCTTTACGATGAGGGCAAGGGACGAGCACGGTAATCTTAAATTTGCTCCAGATACGTTCAAGAGATTGAAAGATTTTTCTATTTCTTCAGGTGGAATGTCAGGTACAGAGGGGCTGAAATACAAAATCAAGTGTAGTACGAACATCACACCTGTAATTAGTAACCCATACGTAATGGGCACGTTCCAGAACGACGATCCTTACCGTACGTTCAAGAGTGGAATGGACAACAACTACTTTGTAAGGTATGAGAAAGCTTTCCCAGATCCTAACTGGGATAAACAAGAGGGCAATTATAATGGTGTTTACTTAGGTGGTGTTTATTATGGTGGTGACAGAGGTACTTTCGGTCACTATACAGATTTTGGTAAAAGAGATGCCAGAATGTGGTGGGGACAGCAGTACAAAGAGCTTTACCTCGCTGGTTTGTCTATGGTCTGGCAAGATATGACAACTCCAGCTATCTCAATCAACCAGAACATTCATGATCTTGAAAGTAATGGTGAAAGCTGGTTCAATTTCTCTATGGGTGGCGTAACTAAATATGGTTTAAGCTGTAACTACAAATCGTTCCCGTTCAACTTGTTCCTTACAGACAATTTCGACACGCGTTACTCAAAAGGTGAGATTGCTGATAGAAAATCTCCAGCGGGAAAAATCCGTAACCTTTACTCATACAACCTGCACAAAGCCACTTATCATGGATTGAACAACCTATGGAAGATACACCTACTTTCTTTTACATGGGTGATTAAGGACGACAAGGCTTTAACGAAAACAGAGTCGAATGATATCCTACAGGCATTATTGAAACAAAATGGAATTTTAAAAGAAGAAATTTCTACCTATGCTTACGACTGTTATAGAGTGATATCGAAAAACATCGAAACAGATGTAAGAAAAGCCCTTGTTGATTTTAACTTTAACAACGAAGTAATTGCTCAAATTTGTCAGGTTCTTCTAGATTCAAAAGAACTGGAAAAAAGAAAGGACGAGAGAAACTTTATCATTGGACGTGGCGGATTCAGCGGCATGCACCGTTTTGGAGGCCTTTGGACTGGTGATAACGCTTCCACGTGGGACTTTTTGAAAATCAATGTAGCTCAGATTCTGGCACTTGGTCTTTCTGGCCAACCAATTACAGGCTCCGATACAGGAGGTTTCGAGCGTCCGAAAAACTCAGATGCCAGATGGGCAGATCCAGAACTGATTATCCGTTGGACAACCCTAGGAGCGTTCCTGCCTTGGTTCCGCAACCACTACATCCAAAAAGACCAGAAGGAATTCCAAGAGCTATACCGTTTCCAAGATGTAGCAGAAGGAAAAGAAGACCGATTCATGTACGAGAGCGTATTGCCTGTATGTAGAATCTACATCAAACTACGCTATCAGTTAATGCAGATGTTTTACGATGCTATGTTCGAGAACACTATCACTGGTATGCCAATCGTAAGGCCTCTATTCTTGCAAGATGATGAGGATCCTCAATTATTCAGCGATAAGATTGAGTTCCTGAACAATCAGTTCTTCGTTGGCAAATTCATGATGATTGCTCCAATTATGGATAAGCAAACTGATTTGGGTAATGGCAACTACACTGCTCAGCGCGATATCTATTTCCCATACGGTTTCAACTGGTACCAGTTCCAACACAATAGAAGAAGTCTTACTTCTTCAGCAAAAGGAGGATACACAATTAACTACGATGCTGCAATAGACAGCAGATGTACAGATCCAAATTCAATTCATTCACGCTATGTTCTTCCACTTTTTGTTCGCGAAGGTGCTGTTATCCCATCTACAGAAGCAGAACGTTACGTAGGTGCTTATTACGACGACCATAACGAGTCGATGCCTGTTACCTTGAATTGCTACCCAAGTCCGAACTGCAAAAAAGCGGAACACAGAATGTATCTCGACGATGGACAGAGCAGAAGTTCGGCGCCAACTATCGATGTGGAAATGGGTGGTGATCCGGAAGCAAAAGACGAATATCGTCGTATTGACATCAAACAAGAGTTTGGTGAAAATTGGAATAGAACTATCGATATCGAACGTATGGCAGAAGAGAGAAGTTTACCAAACTATAATCTTTGCCCTTACTACTATGTTGCAATATTGCACGATCCAAATGAGCCTATCATCAACGATCAACAAAAGAAAGATGATCTGTGCACAATCAAAGTAAACGGCAATACAATACCGTTCTATGCAACAACAAATAATGGTACAGATATAGAAGCGAATTTCAATACTTCTACTAAAAACGTTTGGTATTTCAACCCAACACTCAACATTTCGTTCATCAAAGTATTTGAAGAACGAATTCTAACTCTCGAATTTATGTACAATGGAGTGATACAGCGTGAGCGACCTGTAGGTCAGGAAGATCACCAGCCTGTTTTGCCGTAGTGGAATAATTCACATGCAGATCAGGAATATTCCTGATTTGACGGCATAAAATAAGGGTTGTGGCAAATTGTCACAACCCTTTTTCGTTTTTGCTTAAAGCTAATTTTTCAAGAGGCATCTTGTTTAGCAAACACAGCGATCTATAATGTTGTTCAACTTGTTGTTAATCAGACTGTTGATTTTTAAGACACTACCATTCAATAGGTTGAAGTCCTTTGCTCTCTAAAAACGCATTAGCCTTGCTGAAATGTTTGTTCCCAAAGAACCCCCGATGTACCGAAAAAGGAGAGGGGTGAGCAGATTCCAACACATGATGTTTAGATTTATCAATCACAACGCCTTTTTTCTGAGCATAAGCTCCCCACAGTAGAAATACAAGGTTTTCTTTTTCATCCGACAGTGTTTTTATCACAGCATCAGTAAACAGTTCCCAGCCTTTGTTCTGATGCGACCCCGCAGACGAAGCACGAACCGTTAGTGTGGCATTCAACAAAAGCACTCCTTGTTTGGCCCAACGCTCAAGGTCGCCAGATTCGGGGATTGGAGTGCCCATATCATCTTGAATCTCTTTGAAGATGTTTTTTAGCGAAGGAGGATGTTTTATGCCATCACGCACCGAAAAACAAAGCCCATTGGCCTGTTGGGGGCCATGATATGGATCCTGACCAATAATCACGAGCTTCGTATCATTGAACGGGCAATGATCAAAAGCCCTGAAAATCTCGCTTCCAGGAGGATAAACAGTCTGTGCTGTATATTCC
The DNA here is from genome assembly GCA_965230435.1 of Bacteroidales bacterium. Taxonomy (GTDB): domain Bacteria; phylum Bacteroidota; class Bacteroidia; order Bacteroidales; family JBDKHP01; genus JBDKHP01. The sequence continues at coordinate 1,967,887 of CBDDLB010000006.1, read as the reverse complement.
TGTTTTACAAATTCCACTAATTCAATAAAATAAGGCTTGGAAAACTCATCATTTAAGCGGTCTTTCCAAGAAACTTCCATTCGCACATCCATAGTTTCTTGTTTTTGCACAAAAGTAATGGGAAAGATCATAGCAATAAAAAATGTTTCCCAAGAAAAAATCAGTCTTGCAATAATTTCTGCAACAAATGATTAACAGCCTGCTTTATTGTTAATAAAAAGTTAAGTTGACTTCTTTCTATCTCGTGATTTTTAGCTAATTTAGTGCGTTTTTAGGCCTCAAAAACTTTGGCCTCGTTTAACGGGAAACAACAAAAACGAAAATTAATATAGATGAGTGATAATCAACAGATTATTCCTATTAGCATTGAAGAGGAAATGAAATCGGCCTACATCGATTATTCGATGTCGGTAATTGTTTCACGTGCTCTTCCTGATGTACGCGATGGCCTAAAGCCAGTACACAGAAGAGTATTATTTGGAATGGCTGAACTTGGTGTCTATTCCAATAGGCCTTATAAGAAGTCTGCCAGAATTGTTGGTGAGGTATTAGGTAAGTATCACCCACATGGTGACTCATCGGTTTATTTTGCAATGGTGCGTATGGCTCAGGATTGGTCGTTGCGCTACCGACTTGTCGATGGACAGGGAAACTTTGGTTCTGTGGATGGCGATAGCCCTGCGGCAATGCGTTATACCGAGGCTCGCCTTAAAAAAATAGCGGAAGAAACCCTTCGCGATATTGATAAAGATACTGTTGATTTTCAACTTAACTTCGACGACACTCTAGAAGAACCAACCGTATTGCCAACACGCGTTCCGAACCTTTTGGTGAATGGGGCTTCGGGTATTGCTGTTGGTATGGCAACCAACATGCCACCCCACAATTTAGGAGAGGTTATCAACGCAACTGTTGCGTACATCGACAACCGCGATATCGAAATCGAAGAACTGTTGGAGTACGTAAAGGCTCCGGATTTCCCAACGGGAGGTATCATTTATGGCTATGAGGGAGTGAAGGATGCTTATGAAACGGGCAGAGGACGTGTTGTTATCCGTGCAAAAGCTGAGATTGAGACAGAGCCAAATGGTCGGGAAAAAATTGTAGTGACAGAGATTCCTTACATGGTGAATAAGGCCGAACTGATTGCTAAAGTTGCAGACCTTGTTAACGAAAAAAAACTTGAGGGGATTACAAACGCGAACGACGAATCTGACCGTACAGGGATGCGTATTGTATTCGACATTAAGCGCGACGAAATGGCAAGTGTTGTTTTGAACAAGCTTTTCAAAATGACCGCCCTTCAGACTTCGTTCAGCGTAAATAACATTGCCCTTGTTAATGGCCGACCAAAACTTCTTAACCTTAAAGAGCTTGTTCACCATTTCGTAGAACACCGTCACGAAGTAGTGATACGCCGTACGAAATTCGAACTGGCAAAAGCAGAGAAAGATGCCCACATCTTAGAGGGTAAACTTATTGCTCTTCAAAATATCGATGAGGTTATTGAACTCATCAAGTCATCGAAAACACCTGATATTGCTAGGGAAGGTCTGATGGAGCGTTTCGGTCTTAGTGAGATTCAGGCAAAAGCAATCCTCGACATGCGCCTCCAGGCACTTACCAACATGGAGGTAGACAAACTGAAAGAGGAATACGATGAACTGATGAAGATGATTGCCCACCTAAAAGATATTCTAGCAAACGAAAGCATGCGAATGGATATCATTAAAGAGGAACTTCTTGAGATTCAGAACAAGTATGCAGATGAGCGTAAGACAGAAATTGTTTATGCATCGGAAGAGTTCAACCCAGAGGACTTCTATGCCAACGAAAAGGTAGCTGTTACTATTTCGAACATGGGCTACATCAAGCGTACAGTGCTTACAGAATACCGTACTCAGTCGCGCGGTGGCCGTGGAGCAAAAGGTGGCGATGCGCGCGATGAGGATTTCTTGCGCTATTTGTTCGTAGCCGACATGCACAACACTATTTTGCTGTTCACAGAGAAGGGAAAATGCTACTGGCTGAAAGTATACGAAGTGCCGGAAGGAAATAAAACGTCGAAAGGGCGCGCGATCCAAAACCTATTACAGATCGATCCGGACGATAAAGTGAAAGCGTTCATCAACGTAAAAACACTTAAGGACGACGATTACTTGAAGAATCATTACATTGTAATGATCACACGTAATGGTGTTATCAAGAAAACAACACTTGAAGCATACTCACGTCCCCGTCAGAATGGTATCAATGCCATCAACGTCCGAGAAGGGGATATTCTTCTTGAGGCAAAACTTACAAATGGCAACAGCGATATCATTATCGGAGCTAACTCAGGAAAAGCAGTCCGTTTCAACGAAGAGCAGGTGCGTCCAATGGGACGTACAGCGTCTGGTGTGCGCGGTATGATGGTAGAAGAGGGAGACAAAGTTGTTGGTATGGTCTGCTTACGTGCCGAAGAGTACGACGTGCTTGTGGTTTCTGAGAACGGATACGGAAAACGTTCGAAACAGGACGAATACCGCCGTACAAGCCGTGGTGGTAAAGGTGTGAAAGCGATGAACATCAACGATAAGACAGGTAAGCTTATCGCAATAAAAGGTGTTACTGACGACGACCACTTGATGATCATTAACAAGTCTGGTCTTACAATCCGCCTAGCAACCAATGAACTGCGTTTGCTCGGTAGAACCGCGCAAGGTGTTCGTTTGATCAACCTTCAGGAAAAAGATTCTATCGCATCTGTTGCCCGTGTGAAAGATGGTGCGAAGGAAGATGAAGAAAATGGATTTGAAGATGAAAACCTAGAAGGAACTGAAGCTGTAGAAGGAACTGAGGCAATTGCCCCAGCTACAGAAGAAAGTCAGCCAGAAGAGCCAAGTCAAGACTAACTCTTTCCTTTTTAGGATTTAATAATATATGAAGCACTCTCTCTGTAGGGTGCTTTTCTTTTTTGGGGAGCTGAATAACCTGTAATTATTGAAGGGATGTGCTGTTTTGCCTTGTGAAGTCCCTGCCTCTAATGTTACTGTTTACAAACATCAGTTTCTCCTTTTTTTGCTTTCATCAACTGTACATTTTTTATATACCTTTGGCTCGAAAAAATTAACTTGCTAAATCACTTAATAATGAAGAATTTAGTTTTGACACTGCTTTTGGCAGTAGGGATCAGCTCTGCTTTTGGCCAGACACTTAAGCAACCAGGCGCATTGAAGAGCGCTATTCAGAATTCAAACAAAGCCATCACAAATGAGAAGAAGAGTGCAAAAGTAAAAACTTGGATCTCACGTGGAACGACTTATTTAGATGTAATTCAGCTTCTTTCTCAACCGGAGAACGTTCGTCAGATGTACAAAGTAGACAAAGCTAAATTGCCTACTATAGATGAATCTATTGAGAAAGCAGATGAAGCCTTTACTAAAGCTCTTGAGCTAGATAAAAACCACCCAAAGAAGCCAGGAAAGCAAAAGAAGAAAATTTATAAGCACTTAGCAGATAACAATGTTCAAGGCAATACTCTTAAACGTGCTTACCTTATTCAGGGACAGAAAGGTTTCGAGGCTAAAGACTTCGATAAAGCGATGAAGGCGTTTGTTCGTACAACAGAACTTTCAGAATTGGTTGGTATTATCGATACTTCTGCTTATTTCAATGCTGCTGTAGCTGCGAATAATGCTGAGAAATCAGAAGTAGCAGTTAAATTCTACAAGAAAGCTGCTGAACTTGGCTACGAAGGAGCTAAAACGTATGTGTACATGGCTAAAGCTATGGTTAAGACAAAAGATTCTGTAAACGTTGCCAAGGTTCTTCAGGACGGTATCGAAAAATTCCCAGCAGACAACCAGCCTCTAATTGACGAGCTTATCGACTACTACTTACGCACAAACAAGACTGATGAGGCATTGAACTATCTTGATATGGCTATCAAGAAAGATCCTAAGAAACACATCTATCACTACGTAAAAGGTACTTTGTTCGACAAGCAAGGTAAAGTAGAAGAAGCAAAAGCAGCTTACGAAAAAACTGCAGAAATGAAGCCGGATTTCTACGCTGCACAATTTAACATTGGTGTGTTGTTCTATAACCAAGGCCGCGATTTCCTAGTAAAAGCTCAGGAAGTACCTCCAACAGGAGCAGCAAATCAGAAAAAATACGATGAGCTAATTGAGAAGGCTAATGCTAAACTGAAAGAGTCTCTTCCATATTTCGAAAAAGCTTACGAAATTGAGCCTAAAGACAAAGGAACAATGCAGGCGCTTAAAGAAGTGTACTATAAGCTTAAGATGATGGATAAGTACAATGAGATAAAAGCTAAGCTGGAAGAGTAAGCACAAAAGATTTTATAAAGCTTCCTTCGGGAAGCTTTTTTATATTAGTAAAGTGAAAAATAACTTCGGAAGGGCACAAGTCGTTCAATATTTGTGCGCACTAGATTTTCAGGATATAATGTTTTTGATGCGTTTAGCCTAATTGAATTTCATGTGTTTTCCTACAGAATTTCAATTCGCTGTAGAAGTAGAAAATGAGACTATAGTATCTTGACTCCCATGATGGTAATGTCGTCGCGTTGTTCGAAGCCGCCCATGTGTTCAAGAAGGGTTTTTTCCAGCAAGTGGGCTTGTTTTTCCATGTCTTCTGTATAAATTTTAGATAGATAGTCCAAGAGCATGGCTGAACCGAATTTGCTTTCGTTAACTCCGTTCTGATCAGCATAGCCATCTGAAGTTAAGTAGAGAGTGGTTCCCTTGGTTAGTTCGATGGTCTCGGAAGTGAAATGTTTATTGTTTCTTCTGGATTTAGCTCCACCGATAGATTTTCGTGTTCCTTTAGCTATGTTTATTTCGCCTTTTGAATCAATAAGGATCAGGTTTCGTTTAGCTCCAGCATATACCACTGTTGCCCCTTCCTCAGATTGTGTGACTTTGCAGAGGGCAACGTCCATACCGTCGTTGTTTTCGGTTGTTCGTTGTTTGAGAGCATCAATAATGAATTTATCTAGTTCTGTTAATATTGACGCTGGTTCGTGGACACCTCTTTCGTTAACAATGCGGTTCAGAATCCTGTTTCCGATCAGGGACATGAAAGCCCCGGGAACACCATGTCCTGTACAGTCTATAACAGCAAAGAAGGCCTCTTTTTTATCTCCCTCAGATATGTCTGTGTGCCAGTAGAAATCTCCGGATACTACAGCTTTCGGCATGTAAAGGGTAAAGGTTTGGACAAATGTGTCCATATGTTGTTTTAGTGGAAGTATTGCTTTCTGAATATTTCTGGCATAAGCAATACTACTTTGAATGTTCTCATTTTTGCGGTTCATTTCGCCATACAAACGGGCGTTGGCCACTGCAATAGAAATGTATGCAGACAAACTTTTTACGAATGCAAAGTCTTTTTGCAAATAAGAATCTTCTTCGCGGCTATAAACAGAGAAAACCCCGATTACTTTTTCTTCTGAAAATAAAGGAAATACTAAAACTGATTTTGCTTCGAAACTAGTATTAAGCGACGGTACTTCGTTGAAGTATAACCGAAAGTTCTTCAATACACTGTTTTCGAAAATTTCTTTTTTGTTTTCAATAGCCCACGACGAGAAACTCTTTTGTGGATCGTGTGCATTTGAAAATAAATCTATGGCTTTCCCGTCTTCGTAGAAAGCATGATAATCTATCCGCTTCTTTTTGTCCCGATAGAGGCCAACCCCGAAAGCGTCGGTTTTTACGATAGAGGCCACATAATTATGTACCATGCGTAAAATTACAGTGAGGCTAAGGGTGGCTGTGAGTTTTTGACCAAACTCACTTAATAGCTCCATGTTCTTCAAACCTTCTTCGATCTCAAGGTTTTGCTTCTTAACATAATCCCGTTGGGCTGTTATTTCCTCTGCCTGTTGTTGGATTTCTTCATTTCGCATCAGAATTTCTTCCTGCCGGTCTTTCAGAAGTTGGTTCGCATCTTCAAGTTTGGATTTTTGCTCAACAAGGTTGTCGCGTTGGGTTTTAATTTCTTCAGATTGCTGTTTGATCTCCTGTGTACGTTGTTGTACTTGTTCTTCCAGTTTTCTGTTTTGTGCTTTAATGGCATTCATTCTATACTGGTAGAAAGAAACCGAGGTCGTAATGATGAAGATAATCAGAGAAATACGGAACCAGGCAGTTTTCCACCAAGGAGGGGTGACGGTTATTTTTAACGGTGTTGGCAGATTTATTTTATATCCTTCGCTGGTGATGGCTCTGGCTTGTAGCTCATATTTTCCTGCGGGAAGGTTGGTGAAAGATATGGAGCGTTGCCTGCCCAGTTGGACCCAATCGTGATCGAAACCAACAAGTTTGTATTCGTAGAAATTGTTTTTGTTTTTCTGATATTCCAGCAAGCTCAGCTCAATTGTGAATTCTTTTTCTTTATAAGTTATTTTCAGCTTTTTTGTAAAATTGATTGCTTTTTCTAGAATTACCCTGTTGTTGAATTCTTCACCAGCTTTTATAGGATTATTCAGAATGCTGAAACCGGACAGTTCAAGCCTAGGCGTTTTTTTTAACATTTTCACCTCCGAAGGATCGAATTCAAGGTAACAGCCTTTGCCTCCGAATATGATTTTCCCATCTGGTTTAACGATAGAAGATCTCGTGAACTCTTCCACATTTATACCGTCTTTTCTGCCGAAAGCTGAAACCTCTTCACTATCAAGATTAATCCGGACGATGTTGGTATTGGTGCTGATCCAAACGATTCCATCATGATCGACAGCGCACGACCTTACGTTGTTTTCGGGCAATCCCTTTGAGTCATCGTAAACAGAAAGGGAATACATCCCGTTGTCAGAAGGTGTTAATACGTTTAAGCCTTTTCCTGTGCAGACTAAGATTCGGCCTTTGTTATCTTCTTTTATTTCCAGAATAAGATCGCTGCCTAGTTTCTTGCCATTTTTTATGAGCCGATGTGCTGGAATCATTTTGTCTTTATTCTTTATTTGATAAAGACCGCCAACAGTGCCGATCCAGATTTTTCCTTTCGAATCTTTAAATAGATCGTTTGTTTTGGAGGTGGATACGCTACCTTCTATTTTATTCTGAGGATTGAACCTTTTTATGAATTTATGGTTCCCTTTTTTGTTGTATTTGTATATTGTTATTGGGTAGTGAATAGTTGAGATGTAGATTAAATCTCCGTCACGCAACATTCCACTTACTTTACGTGTGTCTGTAAAGGCTCCTTTTTTGAACAACCATATTTTTTTAAGTTTATACTTCCCGTCTTTAAGATAAAGGGAATCTATGAATTCGTGATTGGTGACCCATAGCTTATCGTCGTTTACTCGTAATATTCGTTCCAGATTGTCGTATTTTGAACTTCTACGTTTTATGTGTTCGAACTGGCCTGAGTCTGGCTTTATCAGTAATCCTTTTTGAGTTGCTATGAATAGTTTATTGTCGAGATAGGCCAGATCGCGTGTGTATAACTGAGATTTTGCATAGCTAGGTAGGTCGTGTTTTTTGAATGCTTTGCTTTGCGAAATGCTAAGAATGCCAGAGTAGTGTGTGCTGACCCATATTTCCCCAGAAGTATCTTCTGTAATACTGCGTATTGTTTTTACATTGGCAAATGCGGTGGAGTCTCCTTCAAAGGTGTGCGATTCGAACTTCTTGGCATCTACATCATACCTGAGAATGCCATTGCCCCAAGTTCCAAGCCATAATACTCCTTTTGAGTCGGGATGGATTTCAACTATTGGTCCTAACGGGGTTCTTTTCCATTTTCCTTTGCCTGTTTTTAGGTCAATTCTGGCAAGCATCTTAAACCAGCCACCGAGCCATATGCAGTTGCGTACAGTGTCTTCGGCTATGGTGGCAAAAGTTTCACCTTTTCTTTTTTTTGTAACTCCAATTCTCTTGAATAGGTCTTTCTTTTTGTTGTATTTATATAGCCCTCCAATGCCTGCAGCCCAGATGTTGGAGTCCCGAGTGCAGATAATACCACCTATGTCTTGTCCAACCCATACTCCAGATTTGGTTTTTCTGCGTAAGTAATGTTTGAACGTTTGTGTTTTTATATCAAGCTTTGCTATTCCGTTTGCGCCAGAGCCTACCCATATATTTCCTTCTTTATCTTCGCAGATGCTCCTAATTCTATTGCCGCAAATGGCGGTGGAGTCTTTATCGTCTGGAAGATAGGATACTACAGATTGGTCTTTGGGGTTGTATTTTATGATTCCACCAATGTAATATCCGGACCAAATGTTTCCCTTGGAATCAACCAGCAACGATTCTAGATATGGACTGTTTATAAATGAGGTGTCTGCTTTTACCTGGGCATATTCTTTAAATTTATAGCTGTCGAACCTAAAAAGTCCGTTTGAAGTAGCAAGCCATAAGAATCCTTGTTGGTCGAATTTTAATGAGCTGACACGGTTATGCGGCAGACCGTCTGCGATCGTGTATCGCGAGGTGACATAATTATTGTTCTGGGCAAAGGTATTGAGGGCAATAAGAACAAAACAACAAATATATAAAGCGTTCAGTTTCTTCATATCGATCGTTTATCCAACAGGGGTTTCAGCGTAGAGTTGCAAATAATGTGCAATATAATATTTTTTGTCTTGTTTGATGTTTTTATAGGTTGAATTTAATTGCTTTGGAATGGAGGTGGATTCTGTTTGTTGTCATATGATAATGGTATTTTTTTTCGGAAAGGGCGTAAAAAAACAAGGTTTGAATCGCAGGCGCACACCTCATTTAAAGAAGAACCCGAGCTGTGAGTTGGCTTAAAGGGGAAATATGTTATTTTGATAGGTGGAGTCATTTCTAAGCGTCGATTTACAGGTTGTTTTTTGAGCATCTTTGTTGTATGATGTTTTCTTATATGGTTATAGATAACTGATTGAACGATTTATTTTTTAGTACAACTTTTATGTATCTCTTGGCTTATAAAGAGAGTAAGTACTAAGTAAAGTGTTTTAGAACTCTACCGTCATTTTTTGTAGATAGTTTATGTTGGTTGAATTGAAATACACTTCTTGAAATATTATCCAATAGGGTTTTAGAAATTTGTTAGATTTTAATGCCCATAATGGTTATGTCGTCACGTTGGTCAAAGCCCTCCATGTGTTCGAACAGCCTTTGTTTAAGAATTCGCATTTGTTTTTGCATGTCGTCCTTGTGTATTTCAGAAAGGAGTTCGACAAGTTTATTGGATCCAAACCGTTTTTGATTGACGCCGTTTTGGTCTGCATACCCATCGGAAGTTAAGTATAGAGTTGTCTCTTTATCTACGTTGATTGTATGAGAGGTAAATTCGGCCTTGCTTCTTTTTGCCTTTGCTCCACCAATTGATTTTCTGGTACCATTGATTGTCTTTGTTGTTCCAGAAGGTTCAAGAATATAAAGGTTGCGTTTTGCGCCTGCATATTGGACTGTTGCATTATGCTTTTGGTATGTGATTTTACAAAGGGCAACATCCATTCCGTCGTTGTTGTCGGAACTTTCCTGTTTCAGTGCTTCAACAATAAAGCTGTGTAAGGCAGTGAGTATATGCGCCGGGTCGTAAACTTTTCTTTCGTTGACAATGCGGTTTAGGATGCGATTCCCGATTAACGACATGAACGCTCCAGGAACACCATGTCCTGTACAATCTATAACGGCAAACAGAGCTTCTTTTTTGTCTGGGGTTGATATGTCCGAGTGCCAGTAGAAATCTCCAGAAACAACATCTTTGGGTAAGAAGAGGGTGAAGGTTTTTACGAAATCATCCATATGTTTTTTTAGAGGTAGTATAGTCTTTTGGATGTTTTGGGCATAGGAAATACTGCTTCGTATATGATCGTTTTTTCTGTTTACCTCGCCGTACAAGCGGGCATTGGCTACTGCAATTGCAATGTAGGTTGAAAGGTTTTTCAGGAATGAGAAATCTTTTGCAGCAAAGGCTTCCTCTTTATTGTTGTAAACAGATAGGACTCCAATTACCTTTTCATCTGAATATAGCAGAAAAATAAGTACGGATTTTGCGTTTATGTTTGTGCAGAGCGAAGGTTCTTCCTTGAAGTATAATTTGAAGTTTCTGCTGATAGAGTTCTCAAAGACTTCTTTCTTATTAGCAATGGCCCAAGACGAAAAATTACGCTCAGGGCAATATTCCTTAGAAAATGGATCCAGTGCTTTTTCAGCTTCATAGAAGGCATGGTAGTCGATACGTTTTTGCTGGTCGCGGTAAAGCCCAATTCCAAAAGCGTCGGTTTTAACAATAGACGAAACATAGCTGTATACCATTTCCATAATGTCGTCTAGGCTGAGCATGGAAGTTAGTTTTTGACCAAAATCGCTTAGTAGTTCCATGTTCATCAAACCTTCTTCTATTTCTTTGTTTTGTTTCTGTACATAATCGCGCTGCGCCGAAATTTCCTCTGTCTGTTGTCTTATCTCCTCATTCTGAGCCAATATTTCTTCTTGGCGTTCTTTAAGCAAGTAGTTTGTACTTTCCAATTTCTCTTTTTGCCTAGAGAGTTCATCGCGCTGAGTAGCGATTTCTTCAGACTGTTGTTTTATTTCTGAATTCTGAACGTTTAGTTTGTTGTTGGTATGTTCCAGTTCGTTTTTCTGTTCAGAGAGTCGATCTCTTTGAGTTGTAATTTCTTCTTGATGCTCTTGCAATAGTGTGTTTGCTTTTTCAAGCTTTTCTTTTTGCATGGCAAGGTGATCGCGTTGGGCAACGATCTCTTCAGATTGTTGTCTGATTTCCTGTGTGCGCAAAAGAACCTGATGCTCTAGTTCCCTGTTTTTTTCTTTTATTGCATGTATTCGGTACCTGAAGAAGCCAATAGCGCCTACGATTATTAATAGGATGAAAGTAATACGGAACCAAAGTGTTTTCCACCAAGGCGGAGTTACAATAATCGTAAGCGGGCTGGGTAGATTCACGTAAACACCTTCGCTAGTAATGGCTCTGGCTTGCAGTTGGTATTTACCCGCTGGGAGGTTTGTAAATGAAACCGTACGTTGTCTTCCTAATTGCACCCAGTCGTTATCGAAGCCAACCAGCTTATATTCATAAAAATTCTTCTTCTCTTTTTGGTATTCCAGAAGGCTTAATTCTATTGAGAATTCTTTTTCCTTATAGGTGATTTTTAGCTTTTTAGTATAACTAATAGCTTTTTTCAGAATTACTCTGTCGTTGAACTCTTCTCCTGCTTTTATAGGGTTGTTCAGTATGCTTAGGCTGGACAGTTCAAGCTTAGGCTTTTTTCTGATCGTCTCAACTTTCTTAGGGTCGAATTCAACATAGCAACCACGGGCTCCGAATATGATTTTCCCATCTGGGGAAACAGTAGAAGATCGTGTAAAGATGGGAACGTTTATTCCGTCTTTTCTGCCAAAAGCAAAAACATCTTGTTTTTCCAGATCGATGCGTACGATGTTTGTATTTGTGCTAACCCAAACAGTCCCGTTAACGTCCACGGCACACGACCTAATGTAATTTTCAGGAAGTCCATTGGAGGTGTCGTAGATAGTAAGATTGTAATTGTCTTTGTCTGTAGGTGTTAGGATGTTTAGCCCTTTGGTGGTGCTTACAAGTAAGCGTCCTTTGCTGTCTTCCTCTATTTCTGTAATCAGGTCCCCGCTTAGGCGTTTACCTTTGGATATGAACTGTTTTACAGGCAACATTTCATCTTCGCCTTTTACTTGATAAAGTCCACCAAAACTTCCGATCCAGATTTTCCCTTTCGAATCTTTGAACATGTTATTTACTCTAGCTGTTGGAAGGTGACCTACAGCTCCGATTTTAGGATTGAGCCTTTTCTTGAACCAGTAGTTTCCTCCTTTGCCAAGTTTAAAGATTGTCATCGGGTAGTGGATCGTAGAAATATATGCAAGGCTGTCTTTGAAGATTATACCACTTACTTTTCTTGTGTCATTATATTTGCCTTTCTTGAAAAGCTTTAAGTATTTCAGTGTGTATCCATTTTCTGTCTGTTGAAGTCTTTCTATGTACTGGTTGTTGGTTATCCAAATCTGGTTGGAATCTGTCTTGAGTATTTTCTGGGTAATTACTCTTCTTTTCGAAATCGCTTTGAATGTACCTGAATCTGTTCTTTGATGCAGGCCAATATTTGTTGCCATGAATAGCTTATTGTCAATATACCTTAAGTCCTGAGTGTATGTTGTGCGTTTCGATTTTGGGTGTTTTATTTTCTTGAATGCTTTACTTTTAGTAATAGTCAGAATACCTGTGCTATGTGTGCTTAGCCATATCTCTCCCGATGAATGTTCTGTAATTTTTCGTATTACTTTTATACTCTTTATTTTGGTTGAATCGCCTTCGAAGGTGTGCCTTTCGAACTTATTAGAATCGGCATAATATCTATAAAGTCCTTTTCCCCATGAGCCTAGCCATATGGTGCCCTGTGAGTCTATTAGAATACTGGCAGTAGAAGTGGCTTTGTTCTTTCTAAAGGTCAATTCATCTGTCTGTAAATCTAGCTTTCCCAACGAACTGCTCCAAGTGCCAAGCCAGAGACAGTTCCGTAAAGTATCTTCTACTAAACACGCAAACTCATTTTGTTTGTGATTAGATTTCTTTTGAGATTTTATTCTCTCGAACGAATCTTTAGATTTATTATACTTATACAGCCCCCCAATACATGCGGCCCAGATAGTAGAATCTTTTGTGCAGATAAGCTGGTTAACGCTAGTGCCGGTCCAGTCATTATCTTTTGTTTTTTTTCTAAGATAATGTTTGAATTTGCCAGTCTTTTCGTCGAGTTTTGCAATTCCACTACCACCGGAACCAACCCAAATGTTGCCGAGTTTGTCTTCGCAAATGGTTTTTATGCGGGTGTTGCAAATTGAACTTGAATCGTTATCGCTTGGAGAATAAGATACTATAGACTGGTCTGTTGTATTGTACTTTATAAGGCCACCTACGTAATAACCTGCCCAGATATTCCCTTTTGAGTCAACAAGAAGGGATTCTAGGTATGGGCTGTTAATAGCTGTTGCATTGGTTTTTGTTTTTGCGTATTCTTCGAACTTGTAACTATCGAACCGGAAAAGTCCATTGGCTGTTGCAAGCCACAGAAAACCTTGTTTATCGAAAGCTAGAGAACTAACACGGTTGTGAGGTAATCCGTCAGTAATCGTATACTGAGAAGTAACATAATTGTCATTTTGAGAATATGTATCAAAAAACACAAAAAAAGTACTCCAAATTAAAAATATCAAAACAATTAATCCCCTCATATCCTTTCATTTGTTAGAAAGTGTAATAGTCAATTTTACAAATCAGTTGTAAACTAGCATTTTTATCTCTCTTCGATATTCTACAGGATACGTAGTTGGTGAACAGTTTGTTATAGAAAAAATAGATAAAATTGATGTGATGTATTTATTTAAGTATTGGATAGTGATTATTGTGTTGTAGATGAGTTGGTTGACTTTTAATGACATCTATGTGTGAGAGAATAATTATGTAGGTGGTATTGAAGAACCAAAGATTATTACACATGCCTTTGGCACTTTTTTACTTTTTCTCCGTAAAATTAAGGTTAACACTTTTCTTTTTTAGAGTTCTTAATAATTTTTGAAAACTCTTTTTCTTTTTCTGGGACGATGATTTGTAATGGAATTGTTCGTACACAAATTTTAGGTGATTGTTATACATCTAGCATCAATTTCTTCTTCTTCTACTGCACTTATAACAGCGCGGCCTTGTTTGCGAATGTGCATGTAGCCCTTTGTGACTGTTTGATCAAAAAGTAGGTTTATAGAGTTGAAAATATGAGCAATATGTTTTACACTCTAATTAATAATTGCTCACCTTAAGTTGACTACGTGTTGGTTTTCAGGCGTAAGTTAATTGATAATTTCTTTTGAGAAACATCAGATTTTAATACCCATAATCGTAATATCATCTCGCTGTTCATATTTGCCCATGTGTTGTTGTAGGGTTTCTTTTAGAATTTGCGACTGTTTTTCTATGTCTTCTTGATAAATTTGACGCAGAAGGTCTAAAAGAGCTGTAGAGCCAAATTTTTTGTTGCTGATGTTGTTTTGGTCTGTGTAGCCATCTGAACTCAAGTAGAGAGTTGTACCTTTAGGAGCATTGAAAGTTTCGGACGCAAAGTTCGTTTTGTTTCTTTGAGCCTTTGTCCCGCCAATAGATTTTCTGGTACCTTTTACAATGTTGGTGTTGCCAGAAGGTTCAATAATTATCAGGTTGCGTTTTGCTCCTGCGTAAGCAATAGTTGCCCCACTTTCAGTCTTGGTGATTTTGCATAGTGCAACATCCATCCCGTCGTTGTTATCTGTGCTGTCCTGTTTCAATGCTTCAACGATGAAACGGTGCAGTTCGGTTAGTATAAGTGCGGGTTCGTGAACCTTCCTTTCGTTTACGATTCGGTTTAATATGCGATTGCCTATCAGAGACATAAAGGCGCCGGGAACTCCGTGGCCTGTACAGTCGACAACTGCGAACAGTGCTTCGTTCGTTTCGGCAGAGGAAATGTCTGAGTGCCAATAGAAATCGCCAGAAACCACATCTTTAGGCAAAAAGAGTGTGAATGTTTCCACGAGAGTATCCATTTGCCGTTTGAGCGGAAGTATTGCCTTTTGAATGTTGCGGGCATATGCGATACTGCTCTGGATGTTTTCGTTTTTCCGATTCATTTCGCCGTATAGACGGGCATTGGTTACGGCAATTGAAATATAGGCCGATAGGTTTTTTACGAATGAGAAATTTTTTTGCGCATACGAATTTTCTGCCTGACTATATATCGATAATACTCCAATGACCTTATCTCCTGAAAATAAAGGAAAAACGAGTAGCGATTTCGCATTGAAATTTGTACTTAAAGAAGGTTTCTCCTTGAAGTATAATTTATAATTCTGTTCGATATTGTTTTCGAATATTTCTTTTTTATTCTGGATGGCCCATGATGAGAAACTCGTTTCTGGGGCATGAGCTTTTGTGAATAAGGGCTGTGCAACACCGTTTTCGTAAAAAGCATGGTAGTCGATCCGTTGTTTGGTATCGCGGTATAATCCCACCCCAAATGCATCTGTTTTTAAAATAGACGATACGTAATCGTGTACCATTTCTAAAATGTCTTCTAAGCGTAAAGTGGATGTAAGTTTCTGACCGAAATCGCTCAATAGCTCTAAGCTCATCAACCCCTCGGCGATTTCAGCGTTCTGTTTTTGGACATAATCGCGCTGACTTGCAATTTCTTCGGTCTGTTGCTTTATTTCCTCATTCTGAGTCAATATTTCTTCTTGGCGCTCTTTCAGTAAGAAATTTGCATCTTCAAGTTTGTCTTTCTGTTCGGAAAGCACATCACGTTGCGAAATTATCTCTTCCTGATGTTCTTGCAGCATAGAGTTTGCTTTTGCAAGATGATCGCGCTGGGCGGCAATTTCTCCCGATTGCTTTCTGATTTCTTGAGTCCGTAACTGAACCTGATGCTCTAGTTCCTTGTTTTTCTCTTTTATCGCATGCATTCGGTATCTGTAATATCCAATAGCAGATGCAATTATCAATAGGATGAAGGCTGTGCGGAACCATATTGTTTTCCACCAAGGTGGTGTTACTATAATGGATAGCGGTTTGGATAATTCTACATAAATGCCCTCGCTTGTAATCGCTCTGGCCTGAAGTTGATACTCTCCGGGAGGAAGATTTGTGAAAGAAATTGTGCGTTGTCTTCCGAGCTGCACCCAGTCTTCATCAAAGCCAACAAGCTTATATTCGTAGAAGTTTTTCTTCTCTTTTTGGTATTCCAAGAGGCTTAGCTCAATAGAAAACTCTTTTTCTTTATGTGTAATCTCTAGTTCTTCTGTGTAGTCGATTGCATTTTTTAGAATTACTCTATCATGGAATTCTTCTCCTGCTTTTATGGGGTTGTTTAAAATACTCAGTCCAGAAATCTTCAGAGTTGGAGCTTTGCTTTGTACCTGTACTTTCGTAGGATCGAATTCAATATAACATCCTTCTGCTCCGAATATCATTTTTCCATCTGGCGCAATAGTAGATGCACCTGTAAAGCTGGAAACATTTATTCCGTCTTTTCTACCAAAAGCAAAAACATTCTGATTTTCAGGATTAATGCGCACAATATTCGTATTGGTACTGAGCCAAATCATTCCGTTAACGTCCACGGAACAAGATCTAACATTGTTTTCTGGCAGACCATTAGAAGTGTTGTATTTGGTTAATTTATAGTCCTCGTCACCTATAGGCGTTAAGACGTTCAGTCCTCTGCTGGTGCAGATGAGCAATCGCCCTCTGTTGTCCTCTTTTATTTCAGATATCAGATCACTGCTTAAATGTTCGCCTCCCGAAATGAACTTATGCACTGGTATCATTTGCGTGGTATCCCTGATTTGAAAAAGTCCACCAATAGTGCCGACCCAGATGTTTTCTTTTGAATCTTTGAGCATACAGTTTACTCTTACTGTTGGCAGGTGGCCTTCGACACCGTTTTTGGGGCAAAGCCTTTTAATGAACTTGTATTTTCCGTCTTTGTTCACCCTGAAGATTGTCATAGGGTAATTAATGGAAGAGATGTACAGGAGGCTGTCTTTGAAAACTGCGCCACTTACCTTTCTTGTATCGACAAATCTACTACCTTCGAAAAGCCTTATCTGGTTCAAAGTATATTCTCCGTCTTCTCCTTCTTGAAGTCTTCCAACAAATCTATTTGCTGTTGCCCATAGCTGGTTGGAGTCTGGCAAGAGTACTTTAAATGTTTTTTTGCACAGAATTGTTCTGAATTCACCAGAACTTGTTTGTTGCAGTAGATTTATATTTGTTGAAATGAAAAGATTGTTGTTGTGATATCTGAAGCTTTGGGGGTGTACTTCCCGTCTTCCCTTAGGCAGTTTAACCTTTTTAAATGCTTTGCTTTTTGTAATAGATAGCATTCCTGAGCTGTACGAGGATACCCATATTTCGCCCGATGAATGTTCTAACAAATCTAATATTACTTTTACACTGTTCTGCTTTTTTTTGTCGCCTTCAAAAGTGTGCTTTTCAAATTTATTCTCATCAATATAATACCTATAAATCCCCCGGCCCCACGACCCGAGCCATAGAGTACCTTGTTTGTCTAGCAAAATGCTTGGGGTAGCGTTGGCTTTGCTTCTTCTGTAAGTTATTTCTTCTGTATGTAGGTCTAGCCTTGCCAAGGAATCGCTCCATGCTCCAATCCACAGGCAGTTCCGTAAAGTATCTTCGGCTACACATGCAAATTCGTTGGCTTTTATTGTCGACTTTTTGGGCGGTTTTATTTTTTTGAACGAATCGGTATGTTTATCATGCTTAAATAAACCGCCAATACCAGCAGCCCAAATAGAGGAATCTGATAAACAGATAATTTCGTTAATACTCCCACCTTGCCATCCCTTATTAGGTCTTGCCCCTAAATAGTGACTGAACTTTTGGGTTTTCAAATCGAGCTTCGAGACACCGCCAGATCCCGAGCCGATCCAGATGTTTCCGTTTTTGTCTTCGCAGATGGTTTTTATTCTTCCTCCACAAATGGTGTTAGAGTCGTTGTCGTTTGGCAAATAATCTACGGTAGATTGTGTTTTGGGGTCGTATTTTAAGATTCCGCCCACATAATAACCAGCCCAGATGTTTCCTTTGGTATCGATCAGGAGCGATTCAATAAGTGGGCTGTTGATGATTTTTGTTCCTTTTCCCGTTTGAGCCTGCTCCTCAAACTTATAACTGTCGAAACGGAAAAGTCCGTTAGAGGTGGAAAGCCAT
Organism: Bacteroidales bacterium; assembly: GCA_965230435.1. Classification (GTDB taxonomy): domain Bacteria; phylum Bacteroidota; class Bacteroidia; order Bacteroidales; family JBDKHP01; genus JBDKHP01. Next base: position 1,950,133 of record CBDDLB010000006.1, on the reverse strand, counting down.
AAGAAGCCTTGTTTGTCGAAAGCCAACGAACTTACACGGTTATGGGGCAATCCGTCAGTAATCGTATATTGAGATGTGACGTAATTATTATCCTGAGAATGCACATCAAAAACCAAAAAAATAACACACCAAATAGAAAAAGCAGCAGCAATTAATTCCCTCATGTTCCTTCGTTTGTCGAAAAAGTGCAATGTAAGCGGATAGGTGGACATATTTAATCTAACCTTTTCAGAATACAAATAGCTCATATTCTGATAGATTATTTGATCATTAAATAGGCCCGTAGCCTTAAATCTTGCAAAAAATATTCAACCTTGTATTCTTCTTCCTTCGTAATAGGTACAGGATACGTATTGACAAACAGTTTGTTATAGAAAAATGAGATAAAATTAGTGTAGTATATTCTTTTTATTTCTGCTTTTTGGTAAATATTCTGATTATTAGAATGTTGTGTTTTTGCAATGTTGTATGTTTAAAGTGCGATTCTTAGAAACGAATACAAAGTGCCAGGGTACATTTAGGTACTCCTTTGGCACTTTGAAAATTATTCGTTTTAAATTGGCTATACGCTGGTTTTTAACTATAACCAATACGTAAAACTAAGGTTTACCACTTACCATTTTTCTTATCTTTCTTCATGTTCTTTATGATTTTAGATAAACCTTTTTCTTTTCTTTTTTTGTCAAGAGACGATGCTTCAAAATGGGACTGTTCGCGTACCAATTTTAGGTAATTGTTATACATTTCGGCATCAATTTCACCCTCTTCCACAGCTTTTATAACTGCACAGCCTTGTTCGTGAATGTGGGTGCAGTCTTTGTAACGGCATTGAGCAGAGAGTTGATTTATTGAGCTGAAAGTATGGGCAATTCCATCTGACATTTCAGTTATTCCAACTTCGCGCATTCCCGGAGTGTCGATAATTATACCTCCATTTTTCAAAGCGATAAGCTCCCGAAAGCTCGTGACGTGCTTCCCTCGGTCTGTTTGTTCACTAATTTCGCCTGTTTTTTGAACTTTCTCCTCCGATATGCTATTAATAAGTGTAGACTTTCCAACGCCTGACGAACCTAGTACGCAATAGGTTTTCCCTTCTATAATCATACTCTTTAGTTCTTCAATTCCAGTTCTATTTTTGTTACTGATTGCATGAACTGTAGTATTTGGGATACGCTTGCGAACAGAAGCTAGAAGATTGTTTAGCTCTTCCTCCTCGATTAGATCTACTTTGCTTATGATAACAATAGGCTGTATTGCCGAATCTTGACAGATCGTAAGGTAGCGCTCAATACGGTTGAGGCTGAAATCGCGGTTCACGGCCTGAACAATGAAAGCAAAGTCTACATTACAAGCAACGAGCTGTTCTGTGCTTTTGCCAATTGATTTACGTTTTATTGTACTCCAGCGAGGATAAATTGCATGTATCAACACGCTATGTTCGTCGTATTCGGAAACGGCAACCCAGTCACCTACTGCGGGAAAATCCATTCGCGATTGCGCGGAGAACCTTAGATTACCTACAATTTCTGCATTGAAATCCCCATTGGCGGTTCTTACGACGTACCTTTCTTTGTGTTCAAGGGCAATGCGCCCTATGCTAAAGGGGGCGTACTTGCCTTCGTTCATGTGTGCTTCTACTGTTGAGTTGAAACCTAGTTTTTTAAGGGCGTGCATTTTAGTAGAAGAGTTGCTGTCTGTATGTTGAGTATTCATTGTATTCGAATTTGTGAAATTGACGGTACTGCAATGCGTTTCATATATCTCTTGAAGAAATGCATGAATCTTACAGTTGAGTCAATTGTGGAATAGTAGAAAGGAAAAACAGTACACAGTTAAGCGCAGTTCCTAATCTAAGTATTCCCTTGTTATGTAATTTATGAATTTATAAGGAAGCAATCTGACAGGTACAACAAAACAATCGGCGAATTAAAGCACCGATAGCAGAACTAAATGTACCTGCCTTTACACCGACAGCAGGTGTGCAGAAAGGGTGAGTATTGTAGTTTTTGTCATAAGCTGCAAATTTATATAATCTATTTCGATTTGTCAAGAGATTGGTCGTCGGAAAGAATCAGATTTCCAAAACCACCATCTCTACACGACGGTTCAATCTGCGTGTTTCTTTCTTTTTGTTACTTGCGATTGGTCGTGTGCCTCCGTATCCTTCGATTTGAATGCGGCTGCCTTCAATTCCGTTCGAAACTAGATATTCCTTTACCTGTTCTACTCGTTTTTCTGAAAGTTCAATGTTAGCGTCTGAATTTCCTCTGTTGTCGGTATGCCCATCAAGCCGTATTTTCATTGTAGGATGCGTTTTCAGTGTAGATAACAACACCTCTAATTGTTGGTACGACGAGGATCGTAAACGGTGACTGCTTCTGTTGAATAGAATGTTTTTTAGGGAAATATGGTCGCCAGCCTCAAGTGTTTCTGGTATTTTGTCGTATTTGGGCTTTTCTACCAATTTTTCTTTCGCCTCTTTCTTTTCTTCTTTTTCGGGCGAAACTTTAGCCTTAGAGGCCTGTTTTACTTGCTTTTTCTGTGGAGGGGAAGTTCTTAGGCTAGGTAATTTTCCAGGTAAAGAGTATACCTGCGACATATGACTGCCTTTATGTACGAACAACTTTGTTCCATTTGTGACATTCTCTAGATGAGGAGTCTGAGGGGTGTAGTGTGCTCTTATTTTCAGCATCAGAGAAGCGTCGTCATCTATTATATAGGTATACACTCCAGCTTCATAACTTCCGCCATACATTTTAATGTATACTAGAAACTCTACTCCCTCGTCTAAGTCGAATAGGTATTGAGATAGCCCCATTACTTCGATTTTGTCTATATATTTAAACGTATAGTCCCCATTGGAGTAGAAGTCTTCTTTGAATTTTTTTGGAAGAGTATAAGTTTTGTAATGAGACGAGTCTTCGTTGAACAGTTTCATTTCCATGTGGAGTAAGTCAAAATAATACATCTTATGGCCTAAGTCTTCAAGTTGAGCCATGCCTATTGAATGACCAACATAAGGAAAGGGGATTGAAGTTGATCTACTCTGAAAAGTTCTTTCAAGTTTTATTTGGGCAGAACTGGCCATGGCAATTATTATTAAGAAGAAAGTGAAAAAAGAGAGCTTCATCGGTTTCGGTTTTATTCAGTTGTAATTTTCAACGTTTGCAAAACAAATAAAACTGAAAAAAAATAAAGTTGTCTTGCGATAAGTTTGTGTAGCATTTTTGATTTTGTTTTTGACGTGGTTTTTCATCTTTTTCGCTATTGGAAATAAGAAATTGCATTTTTATGTAACGGAAATATAAGAGTAATTTAAACTTTTTTACATTTCCATCAATTGACTTTTTTGCATTGCCTTTAGGTGTCAATGTTATTTTTTTATTATTTAACGCTCGAGCCTTAGTTTTTCTATTACTTTTGTCAGTTTTAACTATAAATCTACAGGGTTACCTATGTAAATATACATTTAGAAGTGTGAAAAATGAGTTTTTGAGAAGGTTGATGTGTTTTTACGAAAATCGTAAATAATACAGGTGTTTATTTACGTAATTTTTTTTGTTGAGTTTGAAATTATTTAAGATTTTGCAAATGAAAACAAAACAGTCACTTTAACTATAAGTTCTTTTTTCACTCTTATTTTAAATACGATAGGGTGAAAATCAGATAGATATTGCTGACTGTTGTGTTTGTTATGAGCTGTTAATTGGTTATTGTTAGCGGTTTTCGTAAAGTATCCTAAATGAACTTTTAAATTCACGAAAAAAATGAAAAGAAACACCATTCTTTCCATAATTTTGCTTCTTTTATTTTCGGCTTGCGAAAAAAAGGAAGAATTTAAAACAAAACCTGAGGAAATAAGCTCTTCTAAAAAGGCAACACAAGTAGCCAATAAAGGAACTTGGCTTTACTCGAAGTATGGTTGCAATCTTAATAACAGTTACCACTCAAAAGATAAAAGTAAAACGGACTGGAAACGTTTCTGGACGTATAATGCTGATTTAACTACTGCACTTAATAAGCTCGAAGCTGAGATTACAAACTTCAAGATTTACCGCGTCGGTTTCAGCAAAGCAATGGCTAACGATCCTGTAGACCTGAGAGAATGGACAGATAATCTTAAGACAGTTAGGGATCATGGAAATAAGATGATCATTTGTTATTGGCCATTAAACGGCGACTATTCCAATGCCAGTGACGATGCTGCAATGTGGCAAAAGGTTGTGGACGAAATGTCTGCTCAGGGGCTGCTTTCAGATATTTACGGCTGGGAGATCATCAACGAGCCTATGAACGGAGGAAACTTGGGTGACTATTATAAGAATGTACATTCAGGCGTAAGCAATTGGCATGGGAAGAAGATTCTTATTGATGGGAGTAACTGGGCTCAGCATTTTAGTCAAGACCTAGTGGATAAAACCAAAAACATTCCTAACAGTTTGTACGCAGTACACTGCTATGCTAAGTACATTGGTGGTAACTCAGGAATGACTTCGGGTTGGTGGAAAAACAAATTCATCCAAAAATGGAACAACGACCTTTCACGCGTAAGCGGAAAATTCATTGTAACAGAACTTGGGTGCAACAATAATTATGTAGACAATTTTGTGGGAGACAATCAGACGAGGGAACGCGGTTTTGTTGCCGCCGCAGAGGCTTACTTCGGCGGAACAACAACCGTATTTTGGTACTCGGCTTACAACAGCGCAAATATTGGTCTGATACACGCATACAACGGGAAACAGTTTGAAAACAACTTGAACGCATTGAACCGGATTTTCTATTAAACACTATAATTTCTCTTTTTATAACCCTTAAATTCAAATGGTATGAAACAGATTTGTTTGCTAGCCTGTAGTTTGATCATTTTAATGACATCTTGCGAGAAGGAAGAAAAAGTTGTAATGCCAGAATCTGCCGATGAGAGCCTTGTGACAAAGAAAGCTGCAACTGCTACTAGTTACGGAACGTCACTGTTTTCTAAATATGGATGTAATTTAAATAACAGTTATAATGCTGGTGGAAAAACTGACTGGAAGAGTTATTGGACCTATCAATCTGATCTTACAACTGCACTGAACACACTTGAGTCAAAAACAACGAACTTTAAAATTTATCGGGTTGGTTTTAGTAAAAACATGGCCAACAACGATGCTGATTTGAGCGAGTGGGCTGAGAGTATCCGCACAATAAATAATCATGGGAATAAAGTGATTATCTGTTTTTGGAATGAACACAACTTCAATAATGCATCAGAAGACGCAGGTATTTGGCAGAAGGTAGTAAATAAATTCAGCCAGAAAGGATTGTTGGGTGCGATAGAAGGTTGGGAGCTTAACAATGAGCCAACTAATGGAAGTGATCTTGCTGGATACTATACGGCTGTTTGGAGAGGGGTAAGCAACTGGCATGGGAAAAAAATTATTCTTGATGGCGGAGCCTATGCAAAGGCAGTTAGTGAGAACCTTTATAATGGAACATCTTCTATTTCTAACCGCTTGTGGGCTGTTCACTGCTATCCGAAGTTTGTTGGCGGTGGCAATCCAGATCCAAGTTTAACAACAGCACAATGGCGCGATAAATTTATCAATGCATACAACGACCGCTACAAATACATTAAAGGAAACTTTATTGTAACAGAACTAGGAGTTGGTAACGATTATATAAGTAACCCAACTACAGCTAAACAAAAACGTACGCGCGGTTTTGTTGCGGCTAATGAAATCTATTTTGGTGGACGGACAACTGTTTTCTGGTACTCAGGATACAATAGTGGAGCTATCGGTTTGCTTTCGCCAAATAACGGAAATGTGCGTCAGAATTCACTGAATGCATTGAACCGAATCTTTTATTAATCTTCTCAAACTTCTCAACAAAAAATGCTGTTGAGGGGTTGAAAATATTGAGTGAAGCCTATTTTTGAAACAGAGGCTTCACTCTTACCAATTGCCATCACCTATACAATCTAAAATTGTTGGATGAAGCTTCTCCCGACGGCTTCGTTTGAGACCCAAACATGTAAAGAAACATTTGAAACTACATGTGAGTTTAGTTGTTCACTCTGTGCAAAAGAGGAATAGTTGGATTTGCAGGAGAGTTTCATTTGATTGTTAAATTTTAAAACCGGAGAAATAGATGAAACACTATCTACGCTTTTTGTTTTTGGGAATAATCACAATGCAGGTTGTTCAATCGAATGCTCAATCCATTACTGTGCACGCGGAAGATTATAAGCAAATTTTCTACGGGGCAGGAGGAACTTCAGACAGCTACATGGGGCATTGGTTGAGTATGTCCGCAGCAGACAGGGATTTGGCTGCGAGAATGGTAGCTCAAGATATACACTTGGACTTTGTAAAGAATTATATCAATGGCACGCCTGAAACTCACGCTAAAACGTACGATAACTTTGCAAGCTTTGTAAATGACATCAAGGTTTATAATCCTAATATAAAGGTGCAGATTTCTATTCAGGACTTACCGGACGAACTGGAAAAATCCGATGGCCAAGGAGGAACAAAGAAAGGGGAGTACGACCCAAACATTCCTAATATTTTCGATAAAATAGCTCAGTATTACTACGATGTGTTGAAGGGCTTTCAGGATAGGGGAGTTACAGTTCATCAGCTTGATCTTTTGAACGAACCTGGTGGCGTTAGTTATGCGGTTTATTATGGAAGGTTGTTTTCAGAGGCAGTGCCTCGCCTTAAGCAGATTCTGGCCACAAACAATCCAACAGGCATACCAACTCCAGAAATTGCAGGAGTAAGTAGCTGGGCCGTAACCGGAACAGTAAAATGGTTCGATGAATGGAAGGCTAATCTTCCAGAAGCATACAATCAGCTTGATGTTGTAACAACACACGGATACCAAAATGGTTGGGATGAAGCAAATTATCAAGAAATTTATGATTATATCAACGGCCTTCCGTTTCAAAACAACGAACAAACAGGAAAGCTTCAGAAAGGAGATGGGCTTTATGAGGTATTCGGACAGAACGAGCCAGATTATATTGGAGATGTTTCTATGGCAATGCGCATTAGCGATGCTATCAATGGAGGTGTAAATCATTTTTTCATTTTCAATTTATCTAATAGTTCTGGTAACAATGCTGCTCTTTTGAGAACTCCCAGAAAAGGAACTCCAAGTAAATCGAAAGTGTATTCAGGATTTAAGCAAGTAACTTCCACCCAGCCTGCCAGATCCCATTGTATTGGAAAGGCAATTAGCCAGATGGGAAAAACAAGAGTTGTTTGTTTCAGAAAGCAAGGCGAGAATGAGGTATATATGAATATCACGAATATTTCTGGAAGTGCACAAAACATTACAATAGACGTGGATGGAGCAAACTCAGCGTTGATGAACATTGACGGAGTGCAGGCATGGGTGAGCGATCAGAATAGAGACGAACAGCAGACGCTTAATGAAACTTATAGTTCTCCTATAAAGAAGTTGGTTTTTAATGCAGGTGCTTATAGTGTGAACACATTGAAGTTGACTGTTAGCCCGGATTTAGCGGTGAAAGAAAATGTAGTGCTAAATAAACCGGTAAGGGTTAGTTCTAGCTACAATTCAAGATATGTTGGCTCAAATGCTGTGGATGGAGATAAAACTTCAAACTCTAGCAGATGGCTTTCAGGTAGAAATCAGTCATTCCCTCAATGGATCGAGGTTGATTTGCAAGGAGAAAAAACGTTGAGCGAAGTTTCTTTCTGGACTGGGTATAACGGCTATTCTGCTCCAATTACCGACTTCGAGTTTCAGGTGTGGAACGGTTCGTCGTGGTCTACAGTTTTCAGTGAGAACGGTAACAATAATGCAGCTTATTCAAGAACATTCTCCGAAGTTTCAACAAGCAAAGTTCGCTTAATGATAAGTGGTGCTGAGTCTGGTCTTGTGAAGCTTTTTGAGTTGGAAGTTATGGGAGTTTCTTCTTCTAAAAAATCGAGCTCTTCGGCAGAGTCTTTTGTAGAAGAAAAAAGTATTGATGTGTACCCTAATCCAACAACAGATTTTGTGAATTTCACCACAGATAAGCATATAAAAATTGTACGTGTTTTTAGCTCTACGGGACAAATGATCAAGCAGGTTCAAAATACAAAACAGATCGATGTACAGGATTTAAAGACGGGAGTGTACTACATTCAGGCAGACGGAGGAACACCAAAAAGAATTATCAAACAGTAAAGTTCAGGTGATAATTTTGAGTATCAATTTTCGGATAAGTTATTGAATGGGGTATTGAAACACGCTCCATTCAGTTCTTATCTTGGGATTTGAAGGGCTGACCGATTGAATTTATGTTAGTCCGGTTCATTTCAAAAACTGACTTATTGTGCAAAATACGTCTTGTAAAAGCAGGACGATAGAGAAATTAGACCCTAAATTTTTTAACAAACCCTACATTCTCAATTTTTAATTATTCACTAACAAAACCTAGAACAATGAACAGAAAATTTTTGAAGTTCAATTTGGCTACATTAGCACTTTCGGCAATGTTTGTATTGGGTTCGTGCTCGAAAGAAAATGTGGAACCAGTTGTATCTGAAGCAGAAGAAACAACTGTTGATAAAAAGGCTGTAGTTGGCTATGGCTCTGGATGGCAGCTTGTTTGGTCTGATGAGTTTAATGGAAATAGTCTGAACACAAGCAACTGGAAAATTGGCTACCCTTGGGGATCGAAGACGCACAACCACCAAGGATATGCCAAAGCAGAAAACGCAGTTGTTAACAATGGAATTCTGCATTTATATGCTGGAGGAGGAAAAGAAGGCAATAAGTACAACACTGGTGTTGTTAGCTGTCTTAAGAAAATTGACTTTTCCGATCCAAATGTGGAGTGGATTGTTGAAGCTCGTCTTAAATTAGGTAATAAAGCTGGTATCTGGCCTGCATTCTGGCTAAACAGTACTGGTGGTTGGCCAAATGTCAACGAAATTGATATTATGGAACAAAAAGGTTGGGGCAGCCAGAATGTGTTCGAAACTGTAATGCACTTTGGTGTTTCGAGCGGTAAAAGGCCTTCTCAGCACATTACTAAAAATGGTGGCAATAACCTTGATAACAACTGGCATACATATTCTGTAGCAATCAAGAAAAACGAAGTTAAAATTATGTTCGATCGCCAAACAGTTAACCGTGTTACTGGCAGCAAAAAAGATAAACTTCGCACTAAAACATTCAATATCATCCTAAACTCTGCTATAGGTGGCGATTGGGGTGGCAAAGGCTACAAAAAATGGATTGATGATTTCTCTCAAATGTCAGTTTATCAAGTTGATTATGTAGCAATTTTCAAAAGATAAGAACTGAAAACGGCGCATCAAATTTAGATTATGTTGATTGAGCTTCAGTTCTTCTTCAATAGTCGTTTTTGATGCGTTTTTTTATATGTTATCAGTCATAATTTTTGTGGCTAATATGCATTGAGTTCTGGTTTGCTGCGTTGAAGTAAATTCAGTTAAGTAGATTTTCGAACCCTTTGAATATCTCTTTGGTTATTTTATCCGTTTTTTTATCACATAATCTTTCTTGTTTTCTTCTTGATAGTAATAGTGTGCGCAGGTTCGGTTCGTTCTTGTTGACACCTATCCCTTCTTTTTTTAATGGCAAATACATAACCTATCTGAACTTTCCGAAGTAAGTAACTTAGATTGTAATTAAGCGTTTGTTATACTTTTATTATTTATTTGTAACGATAGAAAAATGTTCTACATTTGCTTCATCTGAAACACTAACTATCAGACAATGTGCAGTTCGTATAGTAACCTATTCGTCTTGAGCAGAGGTCTGTTTTTACTTTTTATGTTGTACCCTCAACATAATTATTTAGTAAAGTTGAAAAAATAACTTCGGTTTTCGTTGCACTGCGGTCGTCCAGATCCTCACGTACTCTAGTACGCTCCGGTATTAAACGCCTTGTGTGCCTCAAAGGAAATTGTTTTTTACACTTTACTCAGTATTCTAACACTACTAAAACCTGAAACAATGAACTTTAAATTCTTGAAATTTAATGTGGCGGCTTTTGGGCTATCTGCATTATTCCTTTTTGGCTCATGTACCAAAGAACAGCAAGTTGAGCCAGCTTCCGAAACAACAACAGTTAGCAAAAAAGCATCTACAGTAGCAGTACCAGAGCGCAAAGGCTGGACGCTTTTCTGGTCGGATGGATTCGATGGGGATAGCCTAGATATGGCTAAATGGAAAATAGGTTACCCTTGGGGATCGAAAACTCACAATCACAAAGGTTTTGCAAAAGCCGAAAATGCTGTACTTGAAGATGGAATTCTTCATTTATATGCTGGAGGTGGAATGCAGGGACAGAAGTACAATACAGGTACGATTAGTGCACGTCAGAAACTGGATTTTTCAGATCCTAATGTAGAATGGGTTGTTCAGGCAAGGTTAAAGCTAGCAACTAGAAACGGTATCTGGCCTGCATTCTGGTTGAACAGCGTTGGCAAATGGCCAAACATCAACGAAATCGACATTATGGAGCAAAAAGGCTGGGGGCCCCAAAAGAAGTATGAGTCTAACATGCATTTTGGTGTAGAAAAAGGCAAGAGACCTTCTCAGCACATCACTGTCACAGGGAAAAATAATCTGGACAATAATTGGCACACTTATGCAGTGGCTATCAAGAAGAACGAGGTGAAAATTTTGTTCGATGGCAGAATTGTAAACCGTGTTACCGGCAATAGAAAAAAGAAACTTCGTACCAAAACATTCAATGTTATTTTGAACTCTGCTGTTGGTGGAGCTTGGGGCGGAGATGGCTTCAAGGGTTGGATTGATGATTTTTCTAAATTGTCTGATTATCAGATTGACTACGTTGCTATTTACAAGCGATAAAATATATGGCAAGTTCTAAAAGTTGAAGCCCCTGCTTTACTCATCATTTTTCTGAAACACTTACTTTTGTTGAGTCAAGCATGGTTCAGAGTTTTTAGAGATTACCTTTTTAGGCATATCAAAAAAAATAACTATCCATTCGTTCCACTGCGGACGGCCAAATCCTCACGTACTAAAAGTACGCTCCGGTTTAGCCGCCTTGTGCGCCTTTGGCTAATTATTTTTTTTAACATGCCTTAAAGAAGCATCTTGATTTTAGAATTTCATTTTACGTCTTGTGTGGGCTATTTGGTCAGAAAATTGAAATCAAAATGTGATAGAAGAAATAACCTATTTAAAGGTGTATTTTGTTCTTAATCTGTGCTGTATTTCTTACACGAAAGGGTTTGAAGAGCAAGCTGCAACACTGGAATAGGTTATTTTTATTCGTACATACGGTTCTGTTCATTCTTAGTTTTATACGATTTTGAATTGACAGGAATAAAACTTTAGAAATTATATTCCCCTTCTCTCCGAGCTACTCTGTATACACAATTTCATTAGTAAATTAGTATGTTTTTATTCGTGTTTTTTACCCCAAAGTCTTTTTTTTGGTGTAGCTTTTAAAACGATTTAATCCCAATTTAGAATTGATTATCGGTGTTTTTAAACCTTTCCCAATTCATAATTTGAATTCCATGTTTGCCACAGAAAGCACTCTAGTTTAAGTTGGGTTAAAGGCTAATGATAACTATATTGTTGCTTCCAACAACTAGTTCTAGGTGCTTATGTTCAAGGTTTTTATTTTGCCACAAACGCCTTTCCCTTCTTATTTGCAGGTGGCACGTAACTGCTCTTGCCTAATCAATGTGGCTAGTCAGATGGCATCTGATTGGAAAAAAGCCAAGCGTTTGTTTCAATCAGATTTCAGGTGGGTTCCTAGGGATACGTGCGTTTATACTCAGGATTTATTCGGACAGTTCGATTTTTCGGAAGCTAAGTTGATTTGGAGTCGTTTTTCATTGGGGCTTTTTGAAGCATATGAACCTTTTGCTTTTGCCGTAGTGAAAGAGAAAACGGCCTATCTTGTTTTCAGAGGTTCAAGAACGATTGCTGATGTTATGAAAGATGTACGGATTAAGCAAGTTCTTTATTCTGGCGGGGGCAAGGTAAGTCAAGGATTTCTTGAGGTGTTTTTAGGCTTCGAAGGTTTGGAGGTGTATCTGAAGTCTATTGAATTTGAGAGACTTATTATATGCGGTCATAGTTTGGGTGGAGCATTGGCAATACTTTCTGTTCCCTTTGCTTTAGGTTGTGGTTTTTCAAACAATGCAATTTCTGTTTATACTCAAGCGAGTCCCAAAGTGGGAGACGAGGCTTTCTGTCGTTATTATGAAAGTCTTGGAGTTGACACCTACAGACTTGTCAACACCAAGGATTGGGTTCCTTGTTTACCACCAAACTTTCCTAATGAAAAGTATGAACATGTGGGGATTGAGGTTCAGTTTGCTGTGGGTTTTGCGGAGAAGATACAAAACCATAAACCCTATTCATATTCTTATGCTTTGTTTAAACCGGGCATTGTAAGTCCTTCTGATTGATATAAAGATTGTTTTTGTCAGGTTGATTTATTTGCGCACTTTTTTACTTGATTATTTTATGGAGTTTTCATCTTTGTAAGGATATTTGTTTTGTAAAGACATAAGGGCAAGCTGTGTGCTTTATTCATTGCATTTTCTTTCCAACACGCTAGGGGATAGATGATTTATCAACAAAACCAAAATAAAATACTACAAAAGAAATGATTCGCATAAAACATAAAAAGGAACTGGTAGGAGAAGCACTGGGTACTTTTCTACTTGTATTGTTCGGGTGTGGCTCTATTGCTGTTTCTATTCTGTTTAACGCCCATCAAGGATTATTGCAGATAGCTTTGGTTTGGGGAATAGCCGTTACTTTGGCAGTTTATCTTACCCGGCATATTTCTTATGCCCACTTAAATCCGGCAGTCAGTATTGCAATGGTGATAAGCAAACGGATGAATGTGCGTATGTTGCCAACATACATAGTTGGACAGTTTGCTGGTGCTTTTCTGGCAGGGCTAATGCTTTATTTGCTTTTTGGAGCTTCAATAAGTACTTATGAGAGTGCTCATGGGATTGTTAGAGGGACGCAGGAATCGGTACAAACTGCTAAAATGTTTGGTGAATATTATTCGATTCCTTCAGGTTCTGCAGTAGTTTCATTGCCTGTAGCAATGGTAACTGAGTGTTTTGGTACTTTTATTTTATTGCTACTGATTTTTGCCCTTACGGAAGGCTGTAATGTAGGACGGCCAGACAATGCTATTGCTCCGTTGTTCATAGGCTTAACAGTAAGTTCCATAATTTGCCTCATTGGCCCTCTAACGCAAGCAGGTTTAAATCCAGCTCGTGATTTGGGACCTCGTTTGGTTGCTTGGATATTTGGCTGGGGAGATGCTGCTTTTCCAGATAATTCGGGTGGTTTCTTTTGGGTTTACATTTTTGCTCCTATAGTTGGAGGGGCTATTGCCTCAATTTTCTTTGTAAAAATACTTGAACCTACTATGAAAAAGGCAACTAAAGCATTGTAAAATTAGTAGATCATCTCGATTCTATGATACTTATAGCTTATGGTTGTTGTGAATCGGTAGTCTTCGAAGCTGGGTTTGAAAATTAAATAGACAGAGCCCTTTTACTCAACTGTAATATTAATTGTGCAGGTTTATTGGTTATGTCTAGCTGTTTTCTAATTGTACTAAGTTGACTTATCCTGAGGCAATTTTTCTTTTAAATTAATTTCATTGTTTTGTTGCTGTTGATGTAAGAAGGATACTGGCGAAAAATAGTGTGCATTTTATAGTAACAATATCTTTTTTTAGACATAACTGTAGTCAATACTGTTCTTAAACCGTGCCCTTTAGACTTAAACCATATGCGGTATATGGTTCGTTCAAGGTTATTCCTGTCGTTATCCTGACTGTTACATCCTTTAGTATATTTTAATGAAATGTATTAAAATGAGTTTAGGAGAGAGAATAATTAGCTACCAAAACAAAGCAGAGGAAAGTTTCAGAAAGCAAAAGAGTTTTGAATCTACATCCAAATATGCAATTGCTTTTCTAATATTTATTATTACGAATTTAATTGCTGGAATTACTTTCCCATTCAGAATTTTAACTCAGCTTATATCCAAACGAAAGAAAAAGTCTGAAATCATCGATTTAAATGATAATAACATAGATTTTATCTTAAAAGGGAAGAAAGTGATTTTAGTGGATTTCTGGACAGATTGGTGTGGCCCTTGTCTGATGATGAATTCTGTTTTAAAAGAATTTGCCAAAAATAATAAAGCGGTGTGCGTAACAAAAGTAAATGCCGATTCTAACAAAAAAATTATGGAAGATTTTGGGGTAAGAGGTTTGCCGCAATTGGTTTTAATAAAGGATGGAAAAGAATTTAGAAGACATGCTGGGGCAATGACATCGTCTCAGTTACAGCAATTTTGTTTTGAATAATATGAGACAATACTAATTTAGAGCAAATAATTTGTGCAATAATGTTGTTTCATTGTTGTAATGTTTTTGTATTTTGGTTCGACAACAGTTCAAGTTTTAAACATTCTCCAATAAGGTTGCATACCTAATTTATGTAAGTGATCTTTGTTCTGTAAATCAATAACTTGTCGACCAATGAAAAACATAGTTCTTAGCATTATGTTCTTGATCTTAACTATGCCTGCGTTTGCTCAAACAGGAACTATTGTAGTTGAAATTTCTGGAATTGAAGTAAGTAAAGGGAGCGTTCAGATAGGCTTATATAATAGCAAGGATGCGTTTCCAACATATGGGGAAAATTATAAAGGTGCTTTTTCTGCTGCAAATAGTACAGGTGTTACGCACAAATTTTCAGACATTCCTACGGGAACTTATGCAATAGCTGTCTGGCACGATGTTGATAATGATAAAACGATGGATAAAAACCTTTTCGGGGCACCTACCGAAAAATATGGCTTTTCGAATAATAAATATGGAAAATTTGGCCCTCCTGATTTTGAAGAGGTTGCTTTTGTTGTGAAAGATGGTAAGGAGGTGAAATTACAGATTAATCTAAAATAAGTATTTTGCTTCTTCTTTAGATCTGATGCGAATTTGATCTTACCTGAGCAGTTTTGTAAAACAAATTTTCACTCTTTTTTATAAAAAAATCAGCAACTTCATTAATTACTCTGTGTTTATTCTCCTGTTGATCTCTTCCATAAATCAGATAAAGTTTGGTCAATTGTTATTGAGCATTTGGCGAAAAAATATGATGATACTTCACATTCAAAAAGCAAAAAGTACTGGTTTTAAGGATAAATTAATGTTCAGTTAATTTTTATTACTTTGTTATAGCTATTTTAATTCTATCTAAAATGCTGATTATTAGATGAATTTTTTGATAATACAAAGGGATATGGAAAATTTTAATTCATAATACACACTTAAGTATAAGTAAACCTTACCAATACAATTCCAAGATATTTTTGCCGCAGAATGAATCAGCCCCTATATCAATGGAACTGTCCGACAGTATTTTTCACGAGCGACACAATCCATAAGGGCAACATTCAAGTGAAACGATGATATGATTCTGTGATTGAACCTATTTTATACGAAATAAGCAGGATTTGTATGTACGTGACATCTCTCAAATGAAATCATAAGAACAGAAGAAACGCGCATGATCCCGTTTGTCGCTGAATAGAATTTAGTGTCGGGGCTGAGGCTGTTTCTTAAAAATTAAACAGATGAAAAAACATCTACTTGGAATTGTATTTCTACTTGTTTCTATAGCATCATTTGCTCAAACAGGAACAGTTCATGGACGTATTGTCGATGCACAAAAATTGGCATTACCATCGGCTACTATTTCTATAAAAGGAACAGAGATCGGTGTTATTTCCGACCTGAATGGTTTCTTTAGCATACGAAATGTACCTGTTGGCGAGCAGACGGTTGTTGTAAGTTATATTGGCTATAAAAGTCAGGAATTAGACGTAACAGTTGTAGCCGGAAAAAAAGCCTCGATCGATTTTAAGTTAGAGGCTGGGGTTGAAATAGAAGAAGTTGTCGTTACAGCTCAGCTTCAAGGGCAGACAAAAGCATTGATGCAGCAGAAAAATGCTGTGAACATCACAAACGTGATTGCGGCCGATCAGGTTGGTAAATTCCCAGACGACAATGTTGGAGATGCATTGAAACGTATCCCTGGTATTAATGTGGAATATGATCAGGGCGAGGCTCGCTTCGGTCATATCCGTGGTACTTCTCCTGAGCTTAACTCTGTTACTTTAGATGGTCAGCGCATTCCGTCGGCGGAGAGCGAGGCGCGTGCTGTTCAATTGGATCTTATTCCTGCCGAAATGATTCAGGCCATTGAAGTAAACAAAGCCGTTACGCCAGATATGGACGCTGATGCCATTGGAGGTTCCGTAAACTTAGTTACGCGCTCTGCTCCGTATGGCCTTCGTGTGAGCGGTTCTCTCGGTACGGGATGGAATTTCTTACGTGGTAAGCCTCGGACTCAAGGATCGGTAGTTGTAGCTCAGCGTTTGTTCAACAACAAGTTGGGTGTTGTGATTAGTGGATCGGTTCACAATAATATTTTGGGTTCTGATAACCTTGAGGCAGTTTGGAGAAAAGTTAAAGACGACGAAGTTGACGATACTCATAAAGAGGGTGAACTTTATGTAGAAGAAATGGATGTTCGTAAATACGAGCTACAGCGCCTTCGCCAGAGCTACTCCCTGGCATTGGATTATAAGCTGGCAGAGGGACATGTAATTAAGGCAAGCGCGATGTATAACCACCGTAACGATTGGGAAAACCGTTATAGATTGCGTTATATACACGAATGGGATGGTGATGATGCGGAATGGAAGTACCAGGTGCGCCGTCAGACAAAAGCTGGGGCTAACGACAAAAATGCCCGCTTGGAAGATCAACGTGTACGGACACTTAATTTTGGTGGTGATCACGAATTTGATTTCATGAAAATGGACTGGGGCTATTCTTGGGCAATGGCTTCTGAGGATCGTCCAAATGAACGTTATGCTTCTTTGCGTAATAAGAAATTAATGTTCTCGCACGACCTATCTAGTCTGAATAAACCAAAAGTTGTACTTGGGGAAGGAACAGATGAGTTATCGTCGACAGTTGGAGACTGGTCGATCAAAGAAATCTCAGAAGAGAATCAATATACAGACGAAAAAGACCATAGTGCAAGGTTGAACTTCGAGATTCCTTTAAAACGTGGTGATTATGCAAATACAATCAAGCTTGGTTTCCGTTTTAAAGACAAGAGTAAAAAACGAGAAAACGACTTCTTTGAGTACGAAGCTAAAGATGATGCAGGGGAAGAAGCATATCTTGCAGATGCAGTGAAAAACCTTCGTGATGAGACAAAAGACGACTACATGGCCGGAGATTACAAATCAGGTTCTTTTATTAAACCTGAATATGTAGCTGACTACGATTTAGAAAGTAGTAACCTTTTTGAGAAAAAAGCCGATTTAGAGGTGCTTGCCGAGAATTACGAAGCAAAGGAACAAGTAACAGCTGGTTATGCAATGTGGAAGCAAAGTATTACTTCTGATTTGAGCGTGTTAGTAGGTATGCGTGTAGAGCATACTATTAACGAATATCAGGGTTTTGTATATGAAGATATTGAAGAAGGAAAAGAGCTTACGGAGACAGGCCGCGAAACAAAGTCGTATACCAATTTACTTCCTGGCGTACATGCTACATACAAGTTTACTCCTTCATCAAATTTACGATTTGCATGGACAAATACCTTGGCGCGTCCTAAATACAAGGATCTTGTACCATATGTCAATATTATTGAAGATGACAAAGAAGTTGCTATCGGTAATTCCGACCTTGAAGCCACTAGTTCTATGAACTTTGACTTGATGTACGAACACTTCTTCAAAAACATAGGTGTTGTTTCTGGAGGAGTTTTTTATAAAGATGTAAAGGATTTTATTGTTGATTACACCAACGATGTAGATCAGTTTGGCGGTTTAGAGGAATACAAGTCAATTCAAGACGATTTCGAAGTTACTCAAGCAATCAACGGTGGCGATGCTAAAGTATATGGCTTCGAAGTAGCGATACAGCGTCAGTTGGATTTTCTTCCTGGAGTATTAAAGGGTTTCGGAGTATATGCCAACTATACTTACACAGGTTCTTCTGCCGATCTTAAACTTGAAAAAAGAAAAGACGAAGATCTTGAGCTACCTGGAACAGCAGAGCATACATTGAATACGTCAATTTCGTACAATCACAAATATGTGTCTGCGCGTATCTCATACAACTTCTCTAGTGATTATATCGATCCGTCAGAAGGTTTAGGTAAATCTACTTTCTATGATCGCTATTACGACAAATCGCAGCACCTCGACTTTAATTTTGATGTGTATCTGAACAAGTATTTCATCATTTATGGTGCAGTGAAAAATATAACTAATCAGCCTCTTCGCTATTATCAGGGTGAGACTGATCGTATAATGCAAGAAGAATATTACGGCCTGAAAGCTAAAATGGGTGTTAAGTTTAACTTCTAGGATTCTAATAATTTTTTCTTGTTGCGGAAGTCTGGCTGGTTCGGACTTCCGCTTTTGATTTACATAACGTTAGTCATTGGTCAATAGCTGATAGGTGTTGCACTATATGATATTCATGATATCGGCAGAGATGCAAAAACTTGGGTCTCTAAGGAATATTACGGATGTTAGAAAGTGCGAGGGATGCTTTAGATAACAATGAATTAATGACTAACACAATACAACAAACTAAATTCGATGAACAGATTTTTTCAAATTGCAGTTGTAGTATCAGGGCTTTTATATTCTTGTGCGCCAAAGGGTGGGCAGCAAACAGATAAGGTAGATTCGGTTAAAACCGTGAAAGATACTGCGGTTAGTTTTGCTCAGGTAGATTCTATTGTATATGCCGATGTTCAGACGCAACCTGTTGATGCTGATACTGTAGACGATGCGGCAGATGATCCGGCAATATGGATTCACCCGACGGATAGAAACAAAAGCACTATTATTGGAACCAACAAAAAAAAGGGCTTGGGAGTGTATTCACTCGATGGTAAGCAGATGTATTTTTATCCTGTGGGTAATGTAAATAACGTTGATTTGCGTTATGGATTCGTTATTGGGAAAGATACAGTTGATGTTGTGGGAACAACCAACCGCACAACACAAACTCTGGATTTGTTTACAGTGAATTCAAAAACTGGAGAGCTGAGCGCAGCAAATGCAGCTCCTGTAAAATCGAAAGTAGACGATGTATATGGGTTCTGCATGTACAAAAGCCATAAAACAGGAAAATTTTATGCAATTCTGAACGGGAAGAACGGACGTGTAGAGCAGTACGAACTTAGCGACAATGGGAATCAAAAAATTGATGCTAAACTGGTACGCACTATTCAGGTGAAAACCCAAACTGAGGGCATGGTTGCCGATGATGAAATGGGCTTTTTGTACATTGGGGAAGAAGAAGTAGGAGTTTGGAAATACGGTGCCGAGCCTAATACAGGTGAGCAGAGGGTTTTTATTGAGATGAGCTCACCAGAGAAAAACAAAGCTTTAGCTTACGATATTGAAGGCGTTTCACTTTATTATGCAGCTAATGGTAAAGGATATCTGTTGGTATCGAGCCAAGGAAACAACACATATGCAGTGTTTGAGCGCGATGGAAACAACAAATATCTATTCAATTTCGGGGTGCGCACAGGTGAAACAATTGATGGATCGGAAGAGACTGATGGGTTGGATGTGTTGAACATGAGCTTGGGTGATAAATTTCCGAATGGAGCTTTTATTGCTCAGGATGGCTTTAATTATGAGGGTGATAAGGCTGCTCCTCAGAACTTTAAGTTGGTTTCTTGGGGTAAGATTGCTAAGCTTTCTCAGCCTCAGCTTTTGATTGATTCTGATTATAATATTCGTAAATAGTTCTGTTAGAGTCGATATTCTTTTGGATCTTAATGTCGAAGGGATGATTGTTGTTAGCAAATCATCCCTTTGTAGCTTAATTATTCTTGCCCTAATTCGGTTCCAAATATTCTCTTGTTTAAAACTTTAGAGCCTATTTGTTGCTTGTTTTCTGCTCTCTTAGTAAATATTTTATAATTTATGTTTGATGTCTATGTCAATCTTTTTACGCTTTCAGATCATTAACCTATGGTTGGGGGCTATGCTTTATTTTCTTCTTTTGTAATTAAAATAGTTACAATTATTGAGAATATAACTAGTATTAACGAGCTGAAAAAATTCATTAAACCAAAGAAATCTAAAATAAACATTATACAGATCATGGCAGCCCAAAATATTAGAAGTACTAGAATTTTTAATATTATCATATACAATATCTTATGTTAGGAGAATATGTGTTTTATAACAAAAGTAGTTGAGTCTAGTGTTAAGCAGTTTGATATTCGGGCTTTAGAAAAGAATAGAACTTAATTGCTTATGTTATAGAATATTTATTTCTAAATCTCATAAGTTGCCTTAGATATCTTTTGGTTTGTTTTTCATGATAAAATTTCTAATGCTTTTTCTGGGACTGAAGATATGATGAAACATAGTCATCGGTCAAAAAACAAATGACCAATGACTAATAACCAATGACCAAATTTTAATAACTCATCTTTACAATCTCAGCAACATTTTCAG
Organism: Bacteroidales bacterium; assembly: GCA_965230435.1. Lineage (GTDB taxonomy): Bacteria > Bacteroidota > Bacteroidia > Bacteroidales > JBDKHP01 > JBDKHP01. The sequence continues at coordinate 1,929,553 of CBDDLB010000006.1, read as the reverse complement.
GCGTAACACTACCTTTTTCGCCTAGGCCACTCCAGCCTCTTTCTGTAAAGCGTTCTGCGATTTTTTCTGCTGTTCCTTCGTAGTCTTTTGTGTAATCCGAAAGCTTAGTCGAAATATCCAAAGAATGGAAGAAAGCGTCGATATTGTCGATAGCAGCTTGTGCTTTTTCTTCTATAGTGCCAGAATTTACGTTCCATAGGCGTTCTGCCATCTGAGCAAGTTTTGCTTTTTTAGCTTCGAAATTATGACGGTAATGGTTGCCTGCGATAATTGCCAATGTGCGTGCATGATCTATGTTGAACAATGCTGTTAACTCGTGTCCGATCATGTGTACTGCCCAATCTTCTGTTACTCCTTTGCTAATTAGTCCATTCAAGGCCATTGTGCATGCCCACATGAAGTTAGCTGCTGCTTCGTAGTCGGAAGGATCGGCCTGAATTGCCGGGGCGATGTCAATAAGTGTTTTGAGGATGCTTTCTGCAAAACGGTCTTGTATATGCGCATTTATTGGATAAGTGGCGTATTGTTCAAGTACATGTGTAAAAGCATCTGCTAGACCATTCGCGATTTGTACTGGTGGTATACTCTGCACAACTTCAGGGTCTAGCACCGAGAATTGAGGGAATGTCTTTGGAGAAGAAAAAGGTAGTTTTGCTTGTAACTCGCGACGGGTGATTACAGAACCTGAGTTCATTTCTGAGCCTGTTGCAGGAAGTGTCAATACAGAACCAAACGGCATTGCATCTTTAATTGAACCCGGATTTTTTATCAGTTCCCATGGCTCGTCCCCTTCGTATTTAGCTGCGGCAGCAATAAATTTTGTTCCATCAATTACAGAACCTCCACCTACTGCAAGTAGAAAATTGATGTTGTGCTCGCGGATTAGTGGAAGGGCTTTTATTAGTACCTCGTATTCTGGATTTGATGGGATGCCGCCCATTTCTATTACGTTGAAATCTGCGGTAGCTTCGCGAACGGCATCGTAAACACCGTTTTTCTTGATGCTGCCACCTCCATAAAGTAGGAGAATGTTAGCATTTGCTGGGATTTCTTTAGCAAGCTGAGCAATTTGTCCCTTACCAAATAGTATTTTGGTTGGGTTGTGAAATGCAAAATTATTCATTGTTCGAGTATTTAGTTTGTTTGTCGATTTTGTGCTTTGGGTAGGGCATTCTATATATAACACCTCCGTATTTTGCAGTTTGGTGTGAATGAACACCTATACGGGCATTGTTATTTTAAATGTCCTGTGAAATTATATCAATTCGTCAGAAGATCAAATGATTTTCTGACACCTAAATTCGCGAATAGCTGCTCTTTTGCGAGCTGTTTGTTGGGATGTTTTATAATAGTAGGCATGATTTCACGAAATCAAGCTCCGCCATGATATAGTTAAAATTCAGAGATTTAGAATTTAGTTGTATGATGGAGTAGAGGAGTCCTATTTCTTAAATAGGACTCTAGTTATTTCGATTATTCAACAATAGTAATTAAGTCTTCGGTGCTTTTGCGTACTTTCGGTAGGTTTACTAACCAGTCGTTTTCTGCATCGCGATAGCCTACAGCTAGCATAACCGAACTTCTAAGACCTTTGGCGCGTAAGTCCAAAATTTCGTCCAATGCTTCAGGTTCGAAACCTTCAATTGGAGTGCTGTCAACTTGTTCCTCAGCCGCAGCTACCATTGCGATACCGAAAGCAATGTAGGCCTGTTTTGCTGCGTGGTTAAAGTTAACTTCGGCTTCGCGTTGTGGATAGATAGACAGAAGTTGCTGACGGTAATTCTCCCAGCCTTCGTTCTTAAAACCACGTACGGTATTTGTAAGGTCGAACATTTCGTTGATCCGATCTTCTGTATATGTATCCCAAGCTGCAAAAACTAGCAAGTGAGAGCAGTCCGTTACCATAGACTGATTCCATGAGATCTTGCGTATTTCGGCTTTAACATCAGGGTTTGTGATCACCAAAATTTCAAATGGCTGCAAACCGCTCGATGTTGGGGCTAGGCGTGCCGATTCAATGATTTTGTCAATTTTCTCTTGTGCTACAGCTTGGCCGTTCATGGCCTTCGACGCATAGCGCCAGTTTAGTTTATCAATTAAATCCATTATATTCTTAAGTTATTATGTGATTAAGGTCGCGGACCTATTTATTTGGGTTTACTTTCTGTAAGTAACCAGCAATTTAGCTTAGAAATAGATCTAATCTAATTTTGCCTAGATGCTTGTTAGTGAATGTTCATTCTTTTTTAAGGAAAGATTAAACCTTAATACTGTCCCAAGCAGCTTGAAAAGCTTGTTTCAGTTGTTCTTTTTTCAGTTGGCAATATCGTTGATTGTCGGGACGGATTAAAAAAGCCATTGGGTAGATGGTATAGGCATATAGCAAATATGGTGAAATATTCTTAATGATGCCTTCTTGTTTTCCCCGTTCCCACAGATCGAGCAAAGGTTGAAGGTGCTTTAGTCCTTCCTTGTGTTTGTCTTCGTCAATTAGTGGTGTATTGTCGCACTGGGCCAGAAATGAAGCTTTTTCTACCTCTTTCATCTTGAAATCTACAATGTTGTACCAAATAAGCTCAAAGCTTTTTTTTACTGGTTGTGTAGGGTCGTAGTTATGAAATGCTTCTTTACAGAACGTGGCTTTGGTGTTTATATATAGTTGGTTTACTAAGTCCTGTTTGTTTTCGAAATATAGGTAAATAGTTGCTGGTGACACCCCTGCCATTTTAGCTACTTTGGACATTGATGCTTCTTGTATTCCTCCGTTGTTCATTAGGCAGAGGGTTGCATCTAGTAGTGCTGCGCATTTGTTTTTGCTTTTTTGTAGTCTGGGCATGGGTGTTTGTTTTTGTCGTTGATGCAAATGTATAAAATAAAAATGAATGATCATTCTTTTTTTCTAATAAAGAATTGTTATCGCATAAACAGACGTTTGTATAACTCGAATAGCTTAATAATCAATAGCTGATTTTATAAAAACTTTCAGGTTATTTTGTAACAGTCCCTTAAAGGAAATGAAAAATTAAATGGTTATACCATTTAAATTTCTAATTTACATATATTTTCATTAACTTCAAAGCATGGGAAGACATGCAGAGATATCAATAAAAGAGGATTTAGATTATCTGAAATCACGCTATAAAAAAGAAAAGGATTATCGGACCAGAGAACGTCTTCGTGCGTTTATCCTTTTGAAAGAAGGTAAACACACCAGGCGTATAGATGTGGCCAATGAACTTGATGTTTCAAAATCGACACTGGACAAATGGCTTGGCTGTTATAAAAGGGATGGCCTAGAAGAGGCCATTATTTCTCGGCAGGGCGGCCAGAAAAAGGGCGTGATATCGGAAGACGTCCATAATGCACTGAATGAAAAGGTTAAGGATTCGGAATGTCCATTTAACAGCTATGAGGAAGCGGTGGATTATATATATATAAATTTCGGAGAACAGATAAAATACACTACGGTGCGGACTTATATGATACGTAATTTTGGCACAAAACTTAAAAAGCCGCGCAAATCGCATTACAAAAAAGATGAGTCCAAGGTCCGGGACTTTAAAAAAAATCGGGGAGGTGTTCAATCAGATCAGAACCGGTCTAAATAAAGATAAGTTCTCTTCGGTCAACCTGATGATGATGGACGAGAGCAGGTTCGGGCTGATGACCTATATCGGCAGGTGTATCACCGCGTTCGGCGTCAAACCGGTAGCACCGTTTAGGCAGGGGTTTAAGAATACTTATCTCTATGGGGCGTTCTCGCCAGTTGATGGGGATATGTTCACAATGGAGGTGGAAGGTACCACCAGCGATATATTCTATGTTTTCCTTGAAGAGCTTTCCATGCATAGGCCTGACGAGTTTAAAGTGCTGATTATTGACAATGCTGCTTTCCATTCGCTTAAAGGGAGGGAACTTCCCCCGAACATTGCCCTTGTGAACATTCCCCCATATGCCCCCGGACTAAACCCGGCCGAAAGGGTCTGGCAGTACATGAAACAATATTTTAAGAACAGGGTATTCGATGACCTTGAAGATGTCAAAAACTGGATTGCCAATTTTGTAAAGGAAAAGTTACCGGCTGATACCGTAAAATCAATCGTTCACAATAAACTATACTTGGAAAATTATATGTGTAATTTAAAAATTTAATTGGTATTAGATAACAGTAAGCTTGTTCTTGTTTACAATGTCGTGTCAAGCTTCAAGGCTAGACAAATGCTTTTTTATTAAGCCTATGTTTAGAAAGCGTAGCCGAAGTCTGGTGTGATTATAATTGCATCATTTTTAGCGAATAAAATCGTACGTAAATTATTCCCAAAATGATTAGATCAATGTTTGCCTTATTGTTTTAACTTACTGAATGTTGAATGATCTTCTCTATGTTTGTTGCAAAGAATAAAACTTGCATGAAATAAAATCATTCAGTTTCATGGATTATAATCACACCAGCCGAAGTCTACGCTCAGCCACTGTGTTGTCGTAAATATGCTACGTGTAGCGGGAGCTAAAGTAGCAGGAAGATATAAAGTTCAACCTTTTACCTGAATTGAGCTTAAAAAAGCCTCGCAAAAGCGGGGCTTAAAATATTTATATCGTATAATTTCTATTTCAACTCAGATACAAGAAGCTTTTTGAGCTTTTTATCCGATTTGATTTTATTCACATTTTCAACGACGCTATCCTTGTCAATATTCTTCAAGGCATTTAACCAAGTATCAACTTTGATATCCCACATTGAAAAATGTTCTGAATCCCACTTTCTTCTTTCAATATCTGAGAGTACCTTTTCAACTAATCTATCATCAGAAGATGCTAAAGTGATTCCATATTTAAACTCCATTAATTTTGCTTGTAGGTAAGAGTTCGGGGCAGCTCCGAGTGGAGGCTCTTTTGAGTATGTGTCAATCAATGAAAGCAGAGATTTCAATTTAATGTCGCCATCAAAAGGTATGGGGGATTGTTCTTTAATTGCTCTGATAACTTCTTCAAAATAGAAACTATGCTTATTATATGGAATATTAAACTGTAGACCTTTCTTGTTCTTAAACTCTAATAAAACATCTGGAGCATTTAAACATTCTTTAAGTGTTCCTTTCCATAAAGGGTATATTACTAAATGAGGTCTATACTCTTCGACTCTTGGAAGCTTTATTAATTCAAGTCCAACAATGGTTGGACCTACTGTTTTATAAAACTTGTTTTGAGCATATTTTGCAAGCTCAGGAAAGGCATTTTGCCAATCCTGATTTACTTTTTTCTTTATTGTTTTAATGTCTTCAGTCATAGTTTATGGTCTCATTATCGATATGTTATAACCAGGGAAGTTGCTTTGGTATTTTGACAACTGACCAGGGCCCCATGTAGCATTTCCAAATTTGAAGTCCCAAACTGTCTTAGTACTATGATTTACTACATCTAAAAATCCTCGCTTGCCGACACCGTTGTTAAAATAGAAATTGGTCTCTAATCCTCTCGAACCATTTCGTAATTGATATAAATGCAGGTATCGATTAGCAACTTGGTGTTTCAACGTTCCTGTAACACCTGCATTTTTTGTAAATGGCACAAAATCATCAGCAAATTTAGCCGCTCTTTTAACCAACTGGGTATTTGTTACTCCTTTTGCGGCATCTGGAGTCACATATCGAACAGGGCCGTCAGGAGTACTAACTCGTATTAAAGGTTGTTGTTCGGGAAGAACATCGTCCGCCATCCGCATCAACTCCTGTCGTCCTTCATTGGGCAATTTTAACTTTGGAGTTTCGATTTCAGGTGCATCAAACTTAGGACAAGGAGTTGCCACAGGTGTCTGTGCACTTGGTGATTTAAGTGTGCCTTTCCAGAAAGTCCGACCTTTAAAAGCACCAATGCCTCCATTTACTATACCGCCCATTAGTGCTCCGGTAGCAATACCAGTTAGATACTGCTTGCCTGTCATAAACGGATCTCCAAAATACAAAGAATTACCGATACTTTGCAAGGGGCTAGAAAATGCACTGCCTACAGCTCCTGAAATTGCACCAGCAAAAAAGCCTCCAGCTCCTCCGGCAGCCCCTCCCACAGCAACAAATGCAGCCCCTCCTGTAGCTGCACCAACGGCACCAGCAACTGCTCCAATTCCAAAAGCAGCAAAACCATCTCCAAAACTGTTTATTTTACCTTGGAAAGCTTTAACTCCAAGATTTATTAAACCACCAACAGCCGCTCCAATTAATATGTGTACGACTTCCCCACTAGGGTCAGTATACATAAGTGGGTTGTTATATCCATAGGCATACCGGTTATAATTCAACCAATAGTTTGGATTTTGTAGTTGAGGATCAGGAGATAGGAAGCGGGCAAGTGTTGGATCGTACACACGGCCGTTCATATTAATCAGCGCGAAGGCATCCAAATGTTCATGCATGGTGAATCCGCGGTCGGTAATGGAGCTAACAGGTGCGCTTAGCTTGTTTTGCCAGTTGTTGACATCACGCCGATTACCCCAGGCATCAAAAGCGTGTCGTTCTACTACTATACCTGACTCATCAGTCAATGTTGTTAACGACCCCAGATAATCGGTATAAGCATAATACAGTTTACCAGTCCCTGCTGTTTCAATATATATAGCGGCTAAGCCATTGCCTCCGCTGATATAATGAACTTTTCGGTCATCTACATCTGCATTGATGTCTTCTTCATAATCGCCCAGATAATAACGTGTTTTGCTTACGGAACCTTTGTTCTTTAAGACTGCTTTTCTACGTTGGTTATCATTCCCATAGCTGATTTTAAGAAAATTATTTCCTTCTGCAATTGTCTCTACTTTCAGAAAATCGGTATAGGTGATATTCTGCTCATCATCAGCAATCAGAGTAGGATTTCCACTGATTGAAGTAAGGGCATGGATACGATTTGGATCCTTGTAATTCATGGAATATCCGATATCAGTTTTACCAGTAATGTTACCATGATCGTCGTAATTCATATCGAATGTTGCAGTCTTGACACTGTTCTTCATTATTTCCCATCCTTCTAATTGATTATTATTGGGGTTGTAGGAAAATATCTCCTTCTGAGTGTCATTGCCTATTCTGCTTATCCGATGTTGTAGATTCCCTTTGGCATTAAACAGATATTGGTGGTCGATGATGCCATCACAAAAAATAGTTTCGGGCCTACCTTTTGTATCGTATCCAAATGAAACATAGCTATTGCCTTTCTTTGTTTCGGTAAGTTGTCCTTTGGCATTGGCTTCTTCTACTTTCCATATACTCCGGTTAATTTTGTCTTTTACTTCTGTCAGGTAACCATACTTATCGTAAATATTGGAGACAGAATAACCCGAAGGATAGGTGTATTTAGACTCCCGACCGAATGCATCGTATTCGTATTTAAATGAGAAAGACTTATCGCTCCCTATCTTCTCAGTGGTTGTTGTCACTCGGCCTAAGTTCTTCTTCCCATTTTCATCATATCTGTAGTATACTTCATGCTCTGGTTTAATGACAGAAGTTAGGAATCCTGTAGTTGAATTATAGCTATAGTTGGTCGTAACATCATTGCAGGTAACAGAACTAGTTCTGCCTGCAAGATCATACTGATATTTGGTCAGGATGGTGATAACCTTACCTTTCTCATTAGTCTTTTTATGTTTTTCCCACACCAGTTCACCAAATCCATTGTAGGAACTCTCTATTGTTCCTGCATCTGGATCAATTAACTTTTTACGGTTGCCTTGTAAGTCAAAATGGGTTTCTACGGCTTTACCTCCTTGTGGGGTAGAAGTTTTTGTTTGTCCTGAAGCCCAATGGGTAAATAATACTGAACGTCCATTAACGATACTGCTAGTTGTAAAACCGGCTGCATTTTTCATTAGTTTGGACGTGCCATTAGGGGTTGTTACAGTTGTTTCAAGTCCATTATAAGTTGTAGTAATGGTACCTGCTGGTGTTAGTTGTGTCTTAACCCGGTTGTATGAATCATATGTATATGTAACATCAGCTTTTTTGGTGCCATTTGCAAAATAGGGTTGAGAAACCGAATAGATCCTTCCTTTGGCATCATACTCAGTATCTACCCATATCTTTTTACGAGCAAGCCCATATGATTCTTCGCGTATCTTTCTTCCCTTGGAGTCATACCATATCCATAGGGGTGAACTACCAGAAGTTTCTGTGTATTTATAGTACTTAGCATTGGCAGGACCATTTCCTTTGGCCCATTGTAATGAAGTTGTTGCATAAACACCATCTGGAAATGTCGTATGTGTTAAGCGGCCAAAATTATCATATTTATAACTTGTTTTCAGTCCTTTGTGGTCTGTTTTGTCATCTAGTAGCCCAGTGATTTTGTTGTAATTATAGATTGTCTTGAACTTAGTAAACTCATTGATCTTTTCTTTAACAAAGCGCCCCGAAGGAGAATATTTAATTATTTTAGCTTTTGTTTTGCCATTAGCAGTTGTTTCAATTCTTTCTGCGAATCCAAATGAATTAATATTCTTGTACTGTGTCATTAACTGATTTGCATCGCCTGGATCATGGGTTACTTTTGTGAGATTCCCCTTTGAATCGTATTCGTATTGGGTTGTTCGTGTGTAGGTGTCATTATGATACTCGGAAGTAACAATTTTTTTTACTGGTTTATTTTTGCACCAAGCACCTTTTTGGGCATATTCTGGAACATCTGTAGTAATTGTCATTACTAGGTTCGATTCCGAATGGTCTCCGTATAATTTTTCAATTACTTTTGTTTCGTTCCCCCAATTATCAATAGTAAAACTTTTCGTTGTACTTGTTTTCGTCAGATAATCTTTAGTGGTGCTTTTTTCAACATACTGCCTGTAGCATTTGGAGGGTCTTGGATAAATCTTTTTTATTATATTATTATAAACAACTTCGTTTATTAAAGAACCGCCTCCTATACCGGAACTCTTTAAATTAGCCCCTTTAAGTGAAGTGCCATTGGCCAATTTGGTGTATTGCTTTTTTAAGCTCAATAGCTTTCGATATGGTTCAAATTCAAATTCAGAAACAGATATTTGATTTTTAATTCGATCGGTAATGGCAAAAAGGTCATATCCCAGAAAACCTCTGCCTTTTTTATCAACAATAGATTGACCATAGCCATAGCTCAAATTTGTTTCGTGCCCCGTTACAGATTCAACTACAGAAAGGCCAATGCATTTCTCAGCTGCAATTTGATATCCCCCATTATAATCAGATCTTCTTATTCCATCGATGCCATTTATGCCTGAGTATCCGTAGTTTATGTTGATTTTTTGCCCCAAAGAATTGGTTACAGATTCAACTTTATTAAATACGTACTTATCTTTAAATCCGAAAAGTGACGGTATCTTTGCTGAATGGTTATGAAGAACAATATCATTTGCCCCATCTCTATTGTAATTCCCTAGGGTAGTTAATCGATCAACTTCTTTTCCTTCTACTGTGAGGTTATTAAGAACAGCTTTTTTTGTAAAATATGTGCCATTGCTCACTAAAATATTAAGCTGATAATCAGGTGACCATGCGCTGGAATTATAATCTGGTGAGGCATCTTTGAAATACAATATGTCACATTTTCCATCTTGATTAATATCGGAACAATCAATTTGGTATGGTGTAAAAGAATTATATTGTAATGTTGGAACGTTAATACCGTCAACTAAACTGGTACCTGTCGATTGTTTGATTTCCCATTTTGATTTATATTTCTTAATGAGTAAATCGCTATTGCCATCACCATTAAAATCACCAACTTTTATATCATCTGCTGAACGGTAACTTGATGTTTCATATATTCTTTCAAATTTTCGTTCTTTCTCATTAAAGGAATAAATTTCAATGTTACCCTTCTTTTCCAACAGTAAATCAGTTTTTCCATCACCGTTAAAATCTAAAAGCTGATAATCTTTAGATTTTCCTAGATTATTGAGGGATTTAGGGGCATATATACCAGTTGTGCGATAAAAAGTACCATCGGAATAAAATGTGACCAAATCTAATTCTCCATCTCCATCATAGTCGCCAGGCAGTATATTTAATTTATCATGATGTCCAGAATTTTCTAATCGTATCTTGATATCTTTCTTGTCATTTCTGATAAACTTGTCATTGATCAGCTCAAAACATTGTAACTGACTATAATATACACATGTTGTGATGGCTGTTCCAGATCCGGAACCTGTTTCTGGTATTTCTATTGGTCGGTCTTTTTTAGGTTCATCTGGATTTTCACCGCCACCGACATAACTAGTATGGCATTCTTTAAGGAGTTTTTTTACATAGAGCTCAGACTTTCCATCTCCATCCTTGTCAAAGACGAATAATCCATTTGCCCAGTATCTTTTATCATAATATCCTTCAGCTTTAAAACTGCAATACCTATTTCCTTTATTAAGATATAGTGCCCAGTTTAAGGCACTTGGATCAGTTATATATCCCTTTTTACTAAAATTTTCTTCAACTATAAAATCACTAATTCCATCACCGTCAAAATCGCCTCCATGAAATTTAAGAATACAACCATGTCCTTTGTCTTTTTGTGCCTTATAGTTCGGACTTTCAGGAAAACTGTATTTATTTTGTTTTTTATTTACGGTGTAATCATGTTCTGCCCACTTAAAGCGAATTGGAGGTAAACTGACTCCATTAGAGCTTTGCTCCACAGATACCAATTTTGATACTTCATCAAATCTGTAGTTTAAATTATATCGATAAAACTCTTTATTGTAACAATTAACTACAACTTCATCTAATCGATATGCTTGTTTTATTACGCTGCCATTTAGGAACTTTTCTTCTTTGTCTGTTCTTCTTTCGTATATGAAATCAATTTTGGCGAAATGTGAGGTTGATGCTTTTTTATTGGCTCCATAATTTATGCTAGTTATTCTATGGCTGGTTACGTTAATACCATTTATGTCCATGCCATAATTTAGCTCCATATAATTACCATTAGAGTCTTCAACTTTAACCAGACTCCATCCTTTCCGCTTAGAAAAACGGCGTGACATTACGTGATTAGTTCCTGGAACATAGGTGGCTATTCCTATTAGTGGCATGTATGAAGCATCTGAGCTTTTGCTACCATAGAACATTTTCTTGCCATCTTTAGTATATACTACTATTGTTTCTGGGCCAAATGATTTAATGTTGTAGCCAACAATCCTTGCTGCAATATCTTTTTCAGGCCAGTACTCTATACTATCAGTATACTCTTTATGAACAAAAAGCCTATTCCCATTCAGCGCTAAAGGGCTGTTTTTATCCCATATTAGTCCAGATTTTTCATAGTCATGTAGGTAATTCTTCGGTACCCTGCTAATCATCGACAAGCCTCCAATATTCCACCCCCATCCTGCTATGCCATTTTGAGACTGGCTGTTATAGGTTAAGCTAATATTGGGTTGCATGCCATTTATTCCCGATGGACACTCAATAGGTATAGTATAGGTCGCAGCTCCGGTTGGACTTACATTAAACTGTGCTGGTACACTCCCGACAACATTTCCTTTAGTAGGATCATTTGTAATGGTACCACTTGAAGTCATGTAAGTTGCATCTGTTGGGGGAAATAGCAGAAGAGGATTTGTTTTTGCAGAAAACCGTATCCCATTATTTCCGTTAACCCGGAAACCATTGGTCAAGCGAATATAGTCACGGGCAACATAATCATATTGCTTTATGCTAGAACCTTGATTTAGAATAGGATCTTTTAGCGTATAGCTTTCTCTGTGTGGCTGAGAAAATAGGCTATTGGAAAACCCTAGTACACATATAATCGATAAAAGAAGTATTTGTTTTTTCATTGTTGTCTAGAATAATTGAGGAAGAACTATGAATCAGATTCTTCCTGAAACATTGGAAAAATTCTGTTTGTGTTTTTATTCTTTAATAATTCTAAAATCCAGTTTGTCTTTTCCGTCATGAAGTTGTAGGATATATGTCCCCGACCTGTAGCCATTTAGAGGAATTCCATGATGGCCGTTGTTTTTAAAATTTCCTTGTTTCAGCAACTGACCTGAAGTGCTGTAAAGAAAATAGCGGTAGGTTTTCTCTCCCTGATCCTCTATATTGATGCTCAGGTTTCCTTTCGTAGGGTTCGGGTATACAGTTATTTTCCGTTCTGCCCAAATTTCCTCTACAGGTTCAATGCTTTTTTTCTTTTCAGCAATTGCTTTAGGTACTGTGATGGTTATGGTGCGGCGCCTTAGACGGTTGCCAGATGCATCGTAATCATATTTCACTTCGTATGTTTGGGCTAAAGATGACGAAATCCAAAGGAGTGTAATTGAAATGAGTGATAATAAATGTTTCATCTGTCTAAATATTAATAATAGTCATTTATTTAAGTTTGTAGAGCTATTTAATAAGAGTTGTTTTCGGTTAAATATCAGTACAGGGATAATCATAAAAGTGTAGTCACACTAACTTAAATGATCAGTTTCCCTTTATTTTTTAAGTTTTTGAATCTCATCTTGCTGTTTCTGAAGAAGGGAAGTTTGCTTTTCGAGCAATTGTTGCTGTGTGTTTAGTTTTTTGTCTTGCTCAATAAGATAAAGGGTGAGTTCTTCAACCTTTTGTAACAACCTTTTATTCATTTCGGCCAACTTTACACCATCTTTTGCAACTGCTGCGGCACTTGGCATATCAGGCAAGTGTTTGTTGGTTTTGATGAAGTTTTCCACATCGGAAAGTTTGCGGAGAGGGTATTCTTTTTCGAACACATAATCTGGCCAATCGGCAGGATCTGTAGATACCATAATTTCCCGGGCTAGAATGATGCCGTTCACAGAGAGTTTTTGTTTTGCGTTGGAAGTGCCAATGCCTACATTACCATTGGCATTGATTCGCATGGCCTCTTTTAAATTCACATCGCCATTGCTGTCCCATTCTGCACTATTTGTGGTATAAAATGCCAATTCCATTCCCTGAGCTTTTCCTTCGCAGCATAAGTTGGTTCTTAAAGCAGAAATACGGGCTCCAGAGTATTTGCCAGATACATCGCGATAGCCTGCAAAACGAATATGATATCCAGGTTGTTCGCCAGTGCCATTCCAACCTAATTTGTCTCGGTACTTACCGATCAGGATACCTTCATGGTTACCTGCGGCTATATGTAGTCTTGCCTCTGGTTTGGATACTCCAATGCCCACGTTGGAACTAAAAAAAGCATTCTTCGAAATGACCTGAAAGTTTTCAAGTGTACCTTCGGTGGTGTCGTATTTTGAAAAACGGAGATTAGGAGTGGCTGCTCCTCCAGCTTGTATATAAGCATATTTTGAAGTATGTCCGCCATAAAACTTTAAAGCAGGCTGTGTTTGATTGGTTTTATCGCCAATAGCTAAAGTCTTTCCTGCACCGTGTACGTGAAAACTCGCCTGTGGATTAGAAGTGCCAATACCAACATTTCCATTAGTTTTGATAATCATTTTGGTGTTCTCTTTGATCATTTGCTCGTCAGTTAATGTTTTTCCATCTTTGAATTGGTCGTCGTGATGGGTAACAAAGCGCATGTTTGAGAAAATATCTGTAGTGATGAAGCCAATAGAAGAACGTGCCCCATCGCCACGCAAATGCCATGTGCCATCCGATGAGCGTGTTCCATTCATTACAACAGAACTGTTCGTATGCCCAACTTTCGAATTCCACCAAGTGATCATTGCAAAACGTGTAGAATTAAGGTCTTTGCCAATAGTTAATTTATTGTCAATTTTAAGTTGGGGCCCCATAAGTCGTACGCCATCGACAAAGTCGCCATTGTAATTTATAATTAGTGTTTTGGGGCTTGGCACTAATGCTCTTTTCCATTTTTCGTCTTTGTCAATAAATCTCCGCATCCATAAATCTCCATGACTTGGAGATAATCTGTAAGCATTATTACTAATAACCTTGTCTCCAAAACTTTGGGCTTCTGAAAATAGTGAAGTGACAAGGAAAATTGATAGAAGTAAAAACCTTTTCATTTGTAAAGAAAAATAATGTTAGAAATTATGTTTGAGATTGCTTTATTTCAGAGTGGCTTCAATTTTCGCTAACCTTTTCTCAAGATTCATTCTTTGTTTATGCTCTTCTTTTCTGGCTTTGTTCAGTTGCTTTACCTCTTTATCTTTTTCAATAAGATATAGGGTAAGTTCTTCAACCTTTTGTAGTAACTGTTTATTCATTTCTGCCAGCTTCACTCCATCTTTCGCAACAGTTGCAGCACTAGGCATATCAGGCAAGTGTTTGTTGGTTTTGATGAAGCTTTCTACATCGGAAAGTTTGCGGAGAGGGTATTCATCTTCAAATACATAATCAGGCCAGCAGTCAAGCTCTGTTGATACTTCGATTTCTTTTGCAAGTATAGTTCCGTTCACTGTGAGCATTTTTCCACATGACGGAGCTATGCCAACACCAAGGGGTTTATGAATAACTGTTTGTGTGAGTTTAAGATCCATTAGGTTGGTGATTTTTCCTCCATCCCAGTATTTGTGGCGGAACTGAATGTAATCGTTTGTGTCGTCAGCCACTTCGAAAACCATTCGTGTTGCGGCGTTGCCATCATACACTTCAGAGGATATAGTTGCCATATCATTGGAGTGTCCTCTTAAATGAATTTTGCTGGAACCGGAAGTTGCTTCTTGCATATAAATGTTGCCAGAGAAGTAGTTGTGCACCCCAGATTTTGTTTGGTTGAAGGAAAGGATTTCTGCTTGATTTAAGCCATATGTAGGTTTTTCAATAACTTTGTTGCCAGATGTATTTATTACTTCAGGGTCGCCCATAGTTACATTTATCGAACCTTCAATTTTCTTAAAAATTACGCGAACAGCTCTATGTTGATATGGACAATTGGCAGTAAGATGATATACAGTTTCAGAAACTTTCCGTAGTCCTAAAATGATGTTGTTTGTTTTTTTGGATTGTGCCAATTGATAGCCCACACCTCCATAGAGTTTTACAAACAATGAGAAATCAGCTACAGTTGGGAGTTTGTAGCCCCAATTGCCATTATTATCAATAACTTGTCCGATAATCTGTAGTCCTTCATAACTATTTACTGTACCTGCATCAAGAATGGCAACAACACGTTCGCCTGGCGCATTGTAAGTGTTGTTCTCTATCCACTCAAATTCTTGAGAATAAGTCATTGTCGTGTTGACAAAGAGAATGAAAACGAATAAAATTTTTTTCATGGAAAATGTTTTTTATAAAAATGGTTTGTATGTTGAAAAATATTGTCAAAATTGTGATTTTTCATCTAGGTGATAGATGTGTAATTGAAGTTGATATTCTTAGTAGCTTTTAAGTTGAAGCTGTAATGCTTTGATTTCTTTCTGCTGTTGTGTGAATTTTTCATCCTGAAGTTTGAGCAATCTTGCTTGATCTTTTAGGTTTTTCTGTTTGTTTTAGAGTTGTTAGATGTGAATTGATAGAGTTTGTATGTAGATGAATGGGCGGATACTTGCATTTTTCTTTTGTTACAATGTTATTCTATTGAAAATAAATTAAACTAAGTGTGATGCCGTGATCTGTAACTTGAATTTTAAAGGAGCTTTAGTGGTATATTATTTACCCCTGTCCGACTCCCCAACGACAGGGGTATATTTGGTTTTTCCGAAGGCGAAAATAGAAGTGATAAGCATACGAACAACACGCAAAAACTGAATGGTATAAAAGAGTTCATCGCTGACCTTTATAGAGCTTCGGATGGGTTAAATTATTTCATAAGCGTTATTGTACTTCTCAATGTGAAGCTGCGTGTTATAGGATTCTACAAAGATTTGGAAGTTTGCAAGTGTAGCTTTGTGATAACTTGATATGATAATAGGTTAGCCTATGGTGTCGTCTTGTAGATGGAAAGATTTTTTGCTTTAAGTCAATAAAGTATTCAGTTCGATTGTTGATTTTTTATATCAAAAGATAGTTTTTTGAAAAACATTTTTATTCGTTGAACATAATACTAATTTTGACACACTTCCAACAACCATATAGAAGTTTTCTGTATGAAAACTATTCACAAGATGCAAATATTGCAAAAGAGATAAGGCATGTTAAAAAAAATAATTAGCCAAAGGCGCACAAGGCGGCTAAACTGGAGCGTACTTTTCGTACGTGAGGATTTGGCCGACCGCAGTGGAACGAATGGATAGTTATTTTTTTTGATATGCCTAAGATTGTAATTGCTGATCGGATAATATTGAACTAAACATGTAATGTTATTATTGTGGTGAATACCGTTTTGTTTTTCAGTGTTTTTGGAAGCAAAGAAAACTAACGATGAAATTAATACACCATATCTAATGGCCAATCAACAAATCTGTTCTAAAATAAAATATTCTTCAACCCTCATAATAGTTTTTTGTTTACTCCCTTTTTTCGGTATTTCCGAAAGCTACAGATATGTTAACTACACAAAGGATAATGGACTGCTCAGTTCCGAAGTTTTTGATATACTTCAAGATTCGAAGGGTTTTATATGGATTGCTACAAATTACGGAGTAAACCGATTTGACGGTTACCGTTTCGAGAGTTTTGATTTGACGTCAGGTTTGGCAGATAACACCATACTGGAATTATATGAAGACTATCGCGGTCGGATATGGTTCGTTTCGTTAACAGGACGCTTGTCATATTACTTCAATGGTAGAATACACACTTTTCCTCACAACAATTTAATTGATGCGTACAAAAATAGGAATGCAGTGCCGTATAAGAAGACCTTTCTTGTTGATAAACAGGATAATGTTTATCTATCTCTGTATGAAAGTGGAAGTATTAGGGTGAATTTCGATGGAACGATTCAAAATTTAACACCTATAAGAAAGGAAGGAAAACTGTCTTACATAAAAGTAGCTGAGAATAATCATTTAATGTGCAATAGTGTCCAAAAACAGAATCAGGACGGCACCCTTAATTGCGATCTTTTAATTGTAGATAATAACGAGGAGTATATTATAGATACGAAAATGAAGGCCAATGCAATGGTTACTTATACCGCAGCCAATAAGGACTATATTTATGCCAGTGGTGGGAAGTATCTTTCTATAATTAATCGAAAAAAGAAAACTTACAGGAAAATTTGTTATGAAAAGAAAATAATATGGTTGTCCATAGATGATAATGGAATTGTTTGGGTTGGCTTTTTGGGTGGTGGACTGAAAGGGTATAGAGATTCACAATTGAACAGCTTGCGCTATGAATTGCTGGGAGATTATTCAGTTTCATCAATTGTTCAGGATAAAGAGGGAGGGTATTGGTTGTCAACCTTAGAAGGCGGTATCTTTTATTATCCCTCATTAGATTTAAACGCGTTGACCGTTGAAGGTGGCCTAAGCTCTGCCAAAATAACTAATCTAGATATAAAAAATGGGATTGTTTGGTTCAGTGGAGAACAAGGAGGTCTGTTTTCTTACGACAGAAAAAGATTAGTAGTTCATGATGATAAAGAATATAATCTGGTTAGCTGGCAGGGTGATAGTTTGTTTGTTTCGTTAGCATTAGCAGAATCCTCAGCGGGATATCAGACTAGGATTATTTATAATTCAGAAATAATACAGCGATTCAATCATGGTTTTGGCGAGGTGCTGAAAGTCGACGCAGATACATTTTATCTTTATTATAATGGATTTTGGAAACTTGTCAAGGGCGTTTTTTTGCCCAATAAATCGGTAGAGTGGCCCAATAGGTATTTTTATGACTTGTGTTTTAACGATGAAGGTGATCTATGGATTGGGACTGAAATCGGACTTTTTTTGTATAAAAAAAGTGGTCAACTGGTAAGTATGGCTGATAGTAATAAGCTTTACTCATACCGCGTGCAGTGTTTAGAATATTTGCATGGCAATTTATGGATTGGAACCCGTGGGGCTGGCTTATTATGCAAAACTCCAGATACATTGTTAAACTATACTGCTAAACATGGCCTTCCCTCTAATACAATAAATTCCTTATTAATGGATAATGATACTATTTGGGCGGGAACAAACAGTGGGGTCGCAAAAATAATTGAGCATCAAAACCAGTTAAATGTGCAAAAATGGTCAATAGAGGAGGGACTGTACAATGATGAGGTAGGGGGGATTGTTATGGATAATGAATTTGTTTATGTTGCTACAAACAACGGGTTGTGTTATTTCGACAAAAACAAATCTCCAATAAATACATGTCCGCCTCCTGTTTATATCTCAACAATCGAGATAATGGGAAGAGACACGAGCAATTGCGAATATTTAGAATTGGAGTATAGCCAGAATCATTTAACTTTTGAATTTGTAGGGGTGAGCTATAAACGCACCAGGCCATTGCAATATCAATATAAATTAGAAGGGCTGGATCTCGATTGGAAACAGACAGAACAGACAAAGATTCAGTATACTTCTCTAGAGCCTGGGAATTATACTTTCAAAGTGAAGGCAATCAATAATTCTGGCGTTTATAGTATTCTGCCTGCAACTGTTACTATCAAAATCTTAGAACCATTTTGGCGTACTACATGGTTTTTATTATTGTGCATTTTGGGCGGTGCAGGGTTAATTGCTTGTGTGATTACAATTTATTTCTCTGTCAGGATGAGAAATTATAAAAAACAGAATTACCTGATAAACAAGATGAACAAGTACCGACAGCAGGCACTTAGTTCTCAGATGAATCCTCATTTTATTTATAATTCTCTGAATTCGGTTCAGAATTATATCCTGAAAAACGACCCATATACTTCCAGCGAATACCTTACAAAACTGGGAACTTTAATGAGGAGAATCCTCAATAATTCGCAGTTTGAGACAATTTCTCTCAAAGAAGAATTAAAGGCACTATTTATTTATATAGAAATGGAGCTTGTTCGTTTCAGGAATAGTTTCGAATTTGAGAAGAATATAGATAAAAATATTGATTTGGAAAGTATTGCAGTTCCACCTCTAATACTTCAGCCTTTTGTGGAAAATGCAATTCGGCACGGATTGGAACCCAAAGAAAGTAATAAAACGCTAAAGTTGGGAATAACTATTGAGAATGGAACAGTTGCGATTATAATAGAAGACAATGGAATCGGGAGACAGGAGTCATTCAGGTTGAAGGGACAAACGGATCACATTTCGCTGGGTGGTGAAATTACCAGTAAACGTCTTGATTTATTTAATGAAATCTATCAGGATATGATGATGGCTGTTTTTCTGGATTTATATGATGAAAACGAAAAACCCAAAGGAACAAAGGTTATAATTAAAATAAAGCAAAAAGTTCCATTATGTATTGTTGATTCGTGAGGTAATTATACGAGCAAAAAATGAATAATTTATTGCTTTGTAACCATATAATTAACGTTATTAAGTAATTTTTAAATTAATGTGTTTAATGCCAATTACTTTTCCCCTTTTCTTATTTCTTTCTTTTTAATTTCTAGCCTTTTATGTAATGTTGACACAGCACAGGAATATCATTCCCATTACTTTTTTTCTTCATTCTGTAACCTTGATTGCCTGAAATTTATATTTTCGCATCAGAACCTTTTCAGAATAATATTTGTAGGCTGTAAAGATTCAATAACCGTATATTAAGTATTTTTTTTTAGCATAAAATACTTGCTTTTACTTAAATAAGTGCATCTTGAACTATAATTTGAACGGGTGAAATTAGAAACGATTATTATTGATGATGAGTGGGATGCTATTGAAGCGCTGGAAAATGTAATAGATACGTATATTGAAGGTGTAACTGTTGTTGCAAAAACCAATAAACCCAAACAGGCTATTGAGTTGCTTAAAGTGCATTCTCCTGATTTTATATTTCTTGATATTCAAATGCCAGTATTAAATGGGTTTGAATTTCTTGAGTGTATTCCAGAAAAGAAATTTGAAGTAATCTTTGTTACCGCTTATGATCAGTATGCCATTAAGGCAATAAAGGCTAATGCGCTTGATTATGTGCTAAAACCGATTCGGATCCCAGAAATTATGCAGGCGGTTTCCAAGGTGAAAGATCTGAAGTTAAAGTCTAAATCATTATCTGAATCATTCCATAAACTGTCGGAAGAACTTAAAAATAGAGAAGCGCAATCAATTAAAATCCCTACACTATCTGGTATCGACTTTGTAAAAATAAGTGATATAATAAGATTAGAAGCCTCAGGATCTTATACAGAAATTGTTCTTCTTAATGAAGAAAGGTTATTGTTTTCGAAACGTATTAAGGAAGCAGAAAAATTACTGAATTATGAAACTTTTTTCAGAACACACCGATCTCATATTATAAATTTAAAGCATGTAAAGCGCTATGAGAATAATGATTGTGGGATGATTGTAATGGCAGATGGTTCCAGAATCGCCCTTTCGAGAAGGAAGAAGTGCGATTTCTTTAAAGCTATGAACATTGGTCAAGATGAACATATGGAATAAAAGAGGGTAAAGTGCTAAAAAACACTTTGCCTTTTTTGCAACTCATTTAGTCTTCGCTTATTTGGTAGATGGTAGACATCGAATTAGTGACTAAGTAACTGAAAATTAAAATTGAAATTGTAAATGAATATCTGAAGTCATAATGAAATGTAGCTTTCTTTTGGCGAAGTGTAACGTTAAAAAAAGAGTTAATAAAATTGACTTTGAATATTGAAGTGTAAGTTGCGTTGAATAGTTAGTGGGGATTAATTTATTGTAAATAAGATTGTTATGTGAATTTAGGAACGCTTCTAGCCAAAGAAGATCACACACTGTACTTCTCACAATGGTATAGTGGTGTTAATTGCTGTTGGGGATTCATAAAAGAGGGAGTGGGGAGAAGAAGCATTGGAAGTTGCCCAAAATAGGACAATAACTTTCAAACAAAGAAAATGCAATTGTCCTATTCGGTAGTACTTGTAACAGATGTTTTTGCTTTACGACAGAAACTTCTCAATCCCCTCAAGGTAAATAGTAAGTCTATTATGCAGAGTTGAATCCAGTAGTAGGGTGCTTAAAAACATTCCGACTAACCCAACAGAAAGCCCTTTGTGATAATCTTTCGATACAACTAAATATAGCACCGCAGACACGATGATAAGAATTGCCCAGACGACCCTTAGGTTTTTATAAGTTTTATCATCTTTTTTTGCTTTTTTGTACTCCTGTTCCACTGCTTTCTGAGGAGATTCCTGATAAATTTTCGAAACTTTATCAAGATGAGCTGGTCGGCCCACAACCTGAAAACCACCATATCCAATCAATGCAAATGCAACAAGCCCCATCGGGATAAGCATACCCCGAAGAAACGAATTGTCGCCTCTTAAAATAGCTACCCCAGCGATAAGCACAAGTGCACCAATGAATAACATCACCTTTCCCTGAAAAACCTCTCCCTTAACCCAGTTTGTAGTGTAATCAATAAATTCCATATGTTGTAAAATTTCAAAGCCTTAGAGTTTCATACCCTAAGGCTTTGTGTAAAAATTATTTCAAACTCAAATTTTGCTTCAACATTCCGAAGAATTCTTCATCAGACATTGCTTTTCGTGCATCCAGTAGTTGTTCGGAATCTACACCAGCTCTGTAGCGAAGCGTGTCTGTACCGTCTGTTGCAGCATTGTAAATCACATCGGCGATCAGGTCTGGTGTGCTCATCATTTCAGGTTTCATCATTTTCTGAAAACCTTCCATAACACCAGTTACGAATTCATTGTATTCAGCAAGTGTTTCATCGTGCTGATAATCCATGGAACGGGTTCCAAAATCAGTAGCAACACCACCAGGCTCAACTATTTTTACTTTCACACCAATAGGAGCCATTTCGTAATGAAGCGATTCGCTAAAGCCTTCAACAGCAAACTTCGTAGAGTGATATAGCGGCATTACAGGAAATGTCATTTTTCCACCTATAGAAGAGATATTGATGAACATACCGTCTTTATTTTTTCTGAAGTGTGGAAGAACAGCTTTCGTTACATCGAACAATCCAAAGACATTTACCCCAAATTGCCTGATTACGCTTTCTCTTTTTGCAGACTCGAATGTTCCTGCCAAGGCATAGCCAGCGTTATTCAACACTACATCAATCTTTCCGAATTTCTCAATTCCTTCACCTATAGCACTATCAATCGATGTCAAATCAAGAACATCCAATTTGGTTACTAGTACATTGTCCAACTGGTTCAGTTCTGTTTCTTTTTCTGGAGTACGCATGGTTGCAATTACGTTCCAGCCTTCTTTCTGGAATTTAAGTACTGTTGCGCGTCCGATGCCAGTACTCGATCCTGTTATTAGAATTGTTTTACTCATTATGGGATTGTTAGTTACAAAAATTATCAACTACAACTGCCTGTAAAGAGTGCAAGACTTTCGAACCAGAGAGTGTAATAGTATGTGAGAACTTGCAGGTTCGAAGAGCAATAAAGCAGACAGTTATTTTTTATCTCTATTAATTATTCCACAGCTGATTAACCATTTGAACAGGTTTCTGTGTAGAAGTTATGTATTCCTAAGTTAAATCATTTCAGTAGTTAGTCGTAATTAAGTTTGATTTATTTGGCTGCTAAGTTGTTGATTTATTGAAAAGGTTAAATTCAAACAAATAGGTCCGAGACCTTCTGAAAAATAAGGGAATAAAGCCTTTGAAAAAGGATGTGTTATAAGTAAAACCAAAAACCAATAGCATTCCTAATTGTCTTCAGCCTTATTGTCCCTTATTATTTATAGCATATAGAGTCTCACAGATTAACTAAACTTTCTTTCAGAATTATGAAGTGATAGAATATTTATTGTTGAGGAGCTTTAGCAACCTTAGTTGTTATAAATTCTATGATCAGACCATATGCGGCATTGCCCGGAAGTAACAGTCCCCAGAGTACTAGTGGAGGCATGCCTACATATGCATCAAACAGTGTGAATAAAGCTCCGATAATAGAACCCAGAACAATTCCGTGAAGTGCCCAATTCATTCTTAGTGCTGAGATTCCAATAACGAATCCCATCATTGCACGGTGAGCAATAATGTTAGCAATGTGTATGGTAGGTGGGTTTTCAATCAACCCAAGAAATACACCTCCGAGCCAACAACCGATACCCAAGGCAACACCAACTAGTGTTGCAACTATAATCCTTTTCAGCATAATTTTGATGGAGTTGTAAACTTCTTAATACTAATGTGAAAGAGGTTTTCGGATTCAGTAACGGTCTATTTATCCAAAACAAAACAACTGATGATGATTGATGTCCAAATTCACTTTAGTATGAGTTTAAATATTTAATGTATGCGTAGAGCACACGAGTGAAAAAATAAATACTTTAACTAATTCTACTTTACGACTTTAGTTTAACAAGAGGTAAGGTGCGATTTATAGCATCATTTTCAGTTATCAGTCACTGGTCAATAGTCATTGGATATGCGGAAAGCCGAACCCCAAATGACCAATAAACCAATGGCCAATCTGCTTTCGAAGCATGAAAAAAGTTAAGAGAAAGGTGAACTTTAGCCTAGCACACCAGCTTTAGCTAAAGTCACCAATTGTGGGTTAATTCAACATTGTTAGCAGGTGAATTAGATTAGTAGGTGCTACAAGCCGAATTGCCCTTTAATCATTGCCAAATATTCTGGGTCGTCCATTTGTTTACGGGCTGCAATAATCTGTTCAGCATCAGGGCCAATTACGTACCTTAGTTGATTAGAACCATCAGTGGCAGCTTCGTATACTGTCTCTGCTACGGCGATAGCTTCAGAACCATTGCCGCCCATCGAGCCAAAAGCACCAAGTACAGCGTTGGTTACAGAAGCATATTCTGTCAGCGATTCATCCAAGTTCATGTCGAACGATCTTCCTGCAAAATCCGTATTTATAATTCCTGGTTCTACAAGTTTTACAGTGATACCTATGGTTTCCAATTCAAAAGACAAAGCTTCCGACATGCCCTCAACAGCAAACTTAGAACCGTGATAAAGCGTTCCTAATGGGAATGATACTTTTCCGCCCATCGAAGCAATGTTAATGATGGTTCCAGCTTGTTGCTTACGCATGTATGGCAGTACAGCTTTGGTTACGGCTAGAGTACCAAGTACGTTTACATCAAACTGGCGTTTAATTTTTTCGATCGGAGTAGCCTCTAAGATACCGTATGAACCATAACCAGCGTTGTTGAGTAGTACGTCGATCTTTCCAAATTTTTCAATGCCTTTTTCAACAGCTTCAGGAATTGCTTCGGTATCTAGAACATCTAGTTTCGTAACCAGTACATTGTCTAGCTTGGTAAGTTCTTCTTCTTTTTCAGGAGTACGCATTGTTGCGACTACATTCCATCCTTTTTCCTGAAAATATTTAGCAGTCATTTTTCCAATACCACTGCTAGCTCCTGTTATTAAGATAGTTTTATTCATGGTTATATGTCTTTTAAGTCCTACTTTGTAAAATTTATATTATGGTGAAAACCAGCTTGTTGTTTTGTGTAGAAATTCTTTTGCCGTAGTCAATGGTCATTGGGTTTCCATATTTAGGCAGATCCAATGACCGATGACCAATTAACCAATGACTAATGAAATTTCAGTTTAAAAATCTTTTTTCCTAAAGCTATCAACAACAGCGCCGCCCATAAGTTGTGTTAAATTCCTCCAGCTTGGTTCAAGTGCAAAATCGGTCATATGAATAGCCAAATGGTCGAAAGCTTTTTGGTTGGTTCTCATCATGTGCCCCATCGACATGAACTCGTCGTAAAGGATCGATTTCTCAATGTTTTCGTAGCAATACACATTGCCAAAGTTGCCGATCCCCGATACGAATTCTTGTCCTTCTTCATTTCCGCCCCAAGTCAGGTAAGGGTTTAAGAAAATCAAAGGAGGGATTGTGTTGACTGCGATTCCCCCGTAGTTTAGATCTGTAACTGCTTGTTTTAGGGCTTCTCCGTGAGCTTTCTTAGTGTCTTCGTCCATGATGATCATGCAGCCAAGCGTACCAAGTAGCTTTGTATTGCAGAATTCAGTAGCTTTTACAAGAAACTCTTCAGCTTTAGCCTCAACATCCAATGGAACTTCATCCATAATTTGACAAAAAGCTTCATTTTTAACTGCATAGCTATCTTCTTCAACACCTTCAATCAGCACAAACTCGCCATGTTTATATTTACCGTGCTCAGGAGATAGTATTTGTGCATTGGGATGATTTTCCAGAAAGTTCTTTTTTACATCATCGGAACCAGGATAGTAGGTGCCAGCAGCAGGTGTTTCGTTAACAATTGCTTTTTTCAGCGCATCTAAGAAATCAGCCCGTTGTGCCCAATGTTTCGAAGTAACAATAGTCTGAGGGCGGCCACAAACAGCCCCTCCATTCAATTTAGCTGCTGTAATAATTTGAATGGCCTGATGTTCAAGCTCCTTTTTTGTCCACGCTCTGTCCCCAGGTACTACAATTAGCGGATTATTACCTCCACATTCCGAGATTAAAGGAGTATCCGTAGCATTCATAATTGCTTTTGCAGTAGAGCTACCGCCTGTAAAGTAAATTTTAGACAGTCCCTCAAGTGTTGTCATGGTTCTACCCTGATCAGCCGAACAAAATGCGATTGCCTTTGCGTCGATCAGTGGTTGGAAAACCTTTTCCCACACCTTGTCCGTCTCTTCGTTCAGCTTGTGTGGTTTATGGATAACCGTACAGTTCTCTAAAAACATCGCTTTCACCATTTCCAGCGAAGAGCTATAGTTACCAGCTCCGGAAACACCAATTACTCCGGCTGGTTTGTCCATAGGGTTTATTTGTTCGGGTTCGCCTTTTACTCTTATATAGGCTTTTTGCGAACCGTTAATAATTTTGTCCTTAGCATCCAATGGAATTACATTGACGTCGTACAGCCCATCTTTAACCTTTTCGATTTTATCCGGCTCTGGCATTTTCCCTTTAATGATCGTCTCGTAGAGATGAATACAAGCAGAAAGTGTATTCGCAACAGGTACAGATGTCGAGATCATGGACTCAGGATTATGAAAAACATCTTCCCCCATAAGTTCGTTTTTCATCTTTGTATCTGCTTTGGCCAATTCTTCGGCATGCTTTTTCAGGTTGCTTCTTACTTCTTCCAAAAGATGAAGTCTCTCATGTGCTGGTGTTTTTGCCCATTTTTCAGGATCTAGATGGTTGAATGCTTCTTGTGCTGTCATAGCGCGATGCTTTTGTGCAGGTAACACCCTACGGTTTAAATTGTTGTTGATTGTTATACAAATTTCGCAAGTAAAAGGGAGAGCGGTGAGCACAAATCACTTAACTAAAAACACAAATCACTGATGTAGAAACTTGTTGATTACTAAATAAGTGAAATGCTTAATCCCCCCTTCCTAATTTTCATTCAGAAGGGGAGATCGTGTTTTTACTTAAAAGATCGTAGAATCATTTTATCGTAGGCTCTGTCACCGAATAAGTTCCTGTAGCCAATGGCCATTTTCGCCATTTTTCCTTTTACATATCTTGTTTTCGGTCTTCTTTTATTAACAATCTTGTTGATCAGTTTTGCAATTACGATTGGTTCTGACATTTTCGGAGGATCGGCTTTCAGCATCGGATCCATAATGTGCGAGTATGCTGTTTCTTTCGTGTAAGGCGCAAGTTTTTTTGCAAAAACATTATAAAAACCTGTATTTATCATTCCAGGTTCAACAATTACCACATTAATTCCAAATTCCTTAACTTCAAGACGAAGACAGTCGCTCCACCCTTCAATTGCATGTTTGGTTGCATGATACCAAGCTCCCAATGGTGTGTATATTTTACCACCCATTGATGATATATTTATAATTGTACCTGATTTCTGTTTGCGCATATGTGGCAAAACAGCCTTGGTAACGCGCGCAACACCAAACAGATTGACTTCAAACTGTGCAAAGGCATCTTCCATTGTCACTTCTTCTACTGGTCCGTATTGTCCATAACCAGCGTTGTTCATCAATACGTCGATTCGCCCTTGTTCTTTGATAACTTTTTCTACTGCAGCTTTCACTTCTTCATCCTTGGTGACATCCATACGTAAGGAATGCCCACCTATACTATCTAGGTATAGATTCTTTTCGTGTTGAATATCTCCACCATAAACAATATGGCCTTTGCTCACTAAGAATTCAGCTGTTGCTTTTCCAATACCAGAAGCTGTTCCTGTAATTAATATTACTTTTGGTTCTTTTGCGTTTGCATATAAAACACCAATAATAAGTGCTATTGCTAAAAATATTTTCTTCATTTTCTATTTGTTTTTATCTTTTCGTTGTAAAGTAATTCTATCGAAAAAGCATAGAATCATAAGAATAAGCAAGCGGGTTGTTTGTATTTATTGCATAAAAATTGAAACAATTTCAGTTTGCTGTGAGAAAAAATTGCCTCTGTGAATTTAATCTCCAAAGTTACTTTTGTCTAAAGAAATACATGAGTAGCTAGTTGTATGTTAGGCTATTTGATATGCCTTGCAAGACGTAGCTTATTGAAGTGTGGCACTTATTTTGCGTCTTATTATTCTTTTTCTTCCTGCATCTCACGAATTTGTTTCAGTAACATCTTTTTAGGCATCAAAGGAGCCGACGAAACCATCATTTTTTGCATTGTTGTTAATCCAGATATCACATCCAATTTTCCTTTCAACATGCCATTATAGCCATCAAGCGCTACACTTTGTGGAGAAGCAGTTTTCTTGAACAGTTCTGTCTTTTCCAAACCCCCTGTACGCGCAAACTCAGTTTCTGTAGCTCCGGGCATCAGTGTGGTAACTGTAATGTTGGTATCGTGAAGCTCTTCCGCCAACGCATTACCAAAGAAAGTAACGTAAGCTTTTGTAGCATAATAAACCGCCTGAAGAGGTCCGGGCATTAAGCTGGCAGTTGACGATACATTAAGGATTTTCCCGCTATTTCGTTTAACCATATCTGGCAAAAAGAAACGCGTAAGAGCAGAAAGCGCAACAATGTTTAGGTTGATCATCGCCAAATCCTTCTCCCATTCTCTTTCATGAAACTTACCGCGTCCGCCAAACCCAGCATTGTTGATAAGGAAATCTACCTCAATCCCAGCTCCTTTCACTTCGGCGTAAATTTCTTTTGGAGCTTCAGGCCGACTAAGATCTTTGGCTATAGTCAGCACCTGCACATTGTACTTTTCTTCAAGTTCAGCCTCTAACTTCTCCAGTTTATCTTTGCTTCGGGCAATAATAATCAGATCGCCTCCTTTTTCAGCGTGAATTTTCGAAAACTCCTTCCCAATACCCGACGATGCTCCTGTGATTAATGCTACGTTTTTCATCTCCTATAATGTTTATACAGTTCGTTACCATTTGATTACATCGCAAATATCAGCAGTAATCGGCAGAACATTTAGCACAAATCACTTGAGTAAAAACACAAATCCCTTTTTCTGCATTTCTTTGTGTCATGAAAAGAAAAAAGGGAAGCCAAAGCCCCCTTTCCAGAAAATTTATTTTTAAAAATGTATTTTATAACCGCTGTCCTAAAACCGACTAAATCTCTGTTTCAGAAGCTCCCCATTCATAATTCATAACTCATAATCCAACCCCTTAGTTCAGTTCCCTGTACTGTTGGGGTGTAATCCCCGTTTTGCTCTTAAACAAACGACTGAAATAATGAGGATAATTAAACCCCAACTCATAGGCTATCTCAGATATAGATTCTTCCGACCCCAGCAGTAAATTTTTAGCCTTATCAACCAAAAAATCATTAATATGCTCCTTAGCACTTCTACCGGTCTCTTTTTTCAGCAAATCACTGAGGTAATTTTGAGAAAGGCTTACTTTATCTGCCAGATACTGAAGCGTAGGAATCCCTTTTTGAGTCAACAAACCAGAACCATAATAGTCCTTCAAAAGCTGTTCAACCCGCGTAACAATATCTTTATTTTCAGTACTTCTAGTATTAAATTGCCGTTCGTAAAACCGATCGCACAAATTCAGCAACAGCTCTAGCGACGACACAATCACTTTTTGACTATGCTTATCAATCCGTTGATCATACTCTTCTTTAATCATGTCCAAACACCCTTTTAGCGTAGCTTTTTCGCTATCCGATAAGTGCAGGGCTTCATGTATTTCATAAGAAAAGAAAGAGTACTTGTCAATGTTTTCGCCCAGAGGAAACGAGCGTATCAGATCGGGGTGAAAGAACAACATCCAGCCTTCCTCTTCATCAAATTCAGCAGTCGATTTTGCCCAGATTAGCTGGTTAGGAGCACAAAATGCCAAAAGCCCTTCTTCGAAATCGTAATGACTTCTACCATATTGCATCCCACAGTCCTTGTTCTTCAGGGCGATGTAGTATAAATTGCTCGACATCTTCACATTCACATGCTTCTCCGTTATTTTCAGCTTAGAGACATCAATAACACTGATTAATGGATGCTTTGGCTTTTCATAATCAAGCAATTCATGCAACTGGGCGATCGATTTTACTCTGACAATGTTGTCCGACATGGCAAATGATTTTATTTACAAAGATCAGAAAAACAGAAGTATACCGATAACACAAATCACATTAAGAATAACACATTTCACTTTTGGAGCAAAACTTCAAGCTCTCTTTAGGACGCGCAGCGCGCCTTCCGCTACAAGTCCTCGCCCCACAGGCTGTTCAACATCGGCGTGGCGGTCTATTCCGCTAGCCGCTTCATAGCCGCCTCACCGTGTTTCACTAGCCTGTGTGGCTGTGGGCTTTCCACTTCAGTCACGGCTATTTTAAAACGCTATCCTTCCCATCAACATCGCTCCTTCATGCGGATAAATTTAGTTCCGTTGATTTTTGAAAGCCATCTGGTCTTTTAAGATCAATCTTACATTTGAGTAAATTATCTTCTTGAAAATGAAGTTGGAGTAGTAAGCAAGACAAATATTTCTTACTCTTTGTGTATATTCGTTTCTGTGATTCACAAAAGAGCCTTATTGGTTGTGCTTGCGTAATTGTAATGATAATTACATCGGACAGACTTGCTTAGTACTTTATTGATTTCTAGCAGTAGCCTCAATATGATTTGGCTCTTATTAGAGTTGTACTTGCGTAACAGCTGTTGCATAAGTACAATCGTTACAGCCAATTGAAGAAAACCGAAAGCGAATATGACAGATTGGAAACAAGAAGATATTGAATTATATAGCAAGCAGTTTGATAATTTGAAAAAACTGATTGGGAAACGGGTTGATAAGCTATTCGTGTTTCTTGACCATTCCGATTCTGATTATTCAGAGCAACCCAATAGATTTGGTAAAAGTTTATTTAACGGAATTGATTTAATTGTTGGAGAGGTATGTTTCTCAATTGGCAATAGATTCATAGACCAAAATCATGGATTAAAAATTGACGTAGGAGAAACAAACAATTTTGAATTTATAGAGGAATCGAAAAATAAAATTGAGTTTAATGAACTAAAAACAAAGGGGCAAATAATTAAATACGCAAAAATTTTTTGGATGAAAATTCCATGGCAGAGAGCTGTTGGATTTTACCCACAGGAGATTGAATTGATTACAGAAAATGGAACATTACTTTTTTCATCAATTGAAATTAACGGAGAAGAAGCTAATACTGAATTTACTGACGAATTGCTACTTATTGAATCTGATTTATTTGCGAAAGAATTGAAAATTGGAAAGTATGGTTTAATGGTGAATGATAGATATTGTTTTGACAACTTTGATGAATTGGTTGAAATTGATAAAACAACATGGCTGTAACAATAAATATACGTAATGCGGGGCAATTCAGTAAATTTAAACTTTATAGCATTTAATAAACAAAGTAGCGGTTTGATAGTGAAGTGCCTTGAAATCCCGCACTACGCATATTCGAGCTGTTGTGTAGCATCTAAGAACAGCACAGCATCACATAATGAAAGGTAGATTAAAAAATCTAACATATAATGAGTAAAAAGTTAATAGCCATAGGGATGTTGCTCATTAAATATAAAATCCTCCCGTTAAACGTTTAAGAGGATTATCTTTTCAGTTTTACGACCACAATGAAGGAAGAACAAAACCTAATAATATATAACACCGCAGACGGCAAAGCCAAAGTAGCCCTATACGCCAAAGACGGCAACATCTGTATGAACTAAAACCAGCTTGCCTAACTTTTTGCCACCTCTAAGCCAAACTGGTGTGTGCAAATTTTGCACACACCACTCAACATGATGCTGCTCAATACAAAACTTAAACTATCTAAATCCCGTAGGGATGGCAAATTGGTAGCCTGTGGTGGAAACCACAGGACAATATACAGATCATAAGCAGAATGCCATAGGCATGACCTTTTATACACACTCAATTCCTCTGCCTACATAGAGAGTATAGATAATCAGCGATTTGGTTGCGCTTTCACAGCTTGTCAATTCCACTTTTGTTATGATGCGCCGTAGAACTATTGTTCCAGAATCATCCCAAAAGTATCCTCACAAAATACCATATATATGAGCAGAAAAAACTAACTTTCTGTACAGAACCCAACAGGCCAATAATACGAATCCGTGTTTGATTTTACCGTAATAACTTTGCGAAGCAAACGAACTCAGCGCACTCTTCAACAGCCAAAAAACTTGCATGAATCTGCAAAGTACACTGTGCAACTCAGGGGTTATTTCTACAATATTTCCGGTATACTTAAAACATGCTACAATTAGCTCATTGAGGATTGATTTTCAGTAAGAAAAGAAGGCACATAGGAGGAAAGGTACATTCTAAGATATGAAAAGGTTTTTTACTCTATTTCACTGTAAGTCAGATCGAAAAGGTAATGCATAAAAAGATAATCCCATTCAAATACCCTCAAAAGGTATTGTGTTCAAACCACAACCAATCAATAAAGTACATCACAATCAGCTTGCAACCATACGAAATAATAAAAGTTCTTGGTACGTTTAAACATTCGTAAAACAACACACCAATCCCTCTCCTGTACCAGAGGAATAATACATTGATTTGGTGTAAGGGAACATAAACTAAATAATCAACCAGTCAGTAGGCTATATGCTGGTTTTCAAGCGTCAGCCCATTAATAATTACGAATTAATAATTTATAATTCCCTAAGTCTATCTAAATAAATTAACAATGACCAACTCAATCTACCTAAATCGTACGAAGCTTTTTAACAAAGGTTTCTTCAATGTCTCAATTTCAGCTTTGGTTTTGTTGATCTGCCTACATGCAAATAATCTGTATGCAGGTATCGGGGATCTAACAGTCAATGGCTGGACAATCCTTAGACCTTCTGCAAACACAAGAATTTTTTACGTAGATGCAACGAATGGCGACGATGCTACGGCTCAATATCTAGAAGCGTATTCTACAGCAGAGTATAGAAACCCGGTATCAGTGAAAGCGTACAAAACAATCAAAGCAGCAGCAGCAGCAGTGCGCGATGGATACCCAGATTGGATTTTGCTGAAAAGAGGTGAAACATGGACAGATGAGTTCCTTGATGATTTTAAAAGTGGCTTAAATGCAGAAGAACCCATTGTTATCAGTTACTATGGTAACTCAGGCGAACGCCCATTAATACGCAATACAGAACATTTTATAAATCATAACGGGCGCACAAAATCAAATTTGGTTCTACAGGGACTGCACTTCTACAACTACAAACAAGATCCAAAATCTCCTGAATTTGATGCGAACCAGTCAGGAACATCAATCCGAATGGTTGGTGGTGGAGAAAATATCCTGATAGAAGACTGCAAACTAGAGTTTTATGAGCTGGTTTTTGATGCCTACAACGGTGAGTACAAAAACATTCATGTACGAAGAAGTATAATTGTAGACACTTATTACAACAACAGTGCAAAGGATAACAAACGTCGCCCTTCCGGCCTATATGCTTCTGGTGTGCACGGACTTTTTATAGAAGATTGTGTTTTCGATCATAACGGATGGAACGAAGACGTAACTAACGCTGCTGCTAACATGTACAATCACAACATCTACATACAGTATGATTGTTCAAATACGGTAGTCAGGAATAGTATCATTTTGCGTGGAGCTGCAAACGGAGTGCAATTGCGTGGATGTGGGATCGCAGAAGAAAACCTCTTTGTACAGAATGCTGTAGCTTTAAACTTAGGTTATCATGGACACGAATCTGAATTCGACACCATCGCTATTGCAAAAAACAATGTAATACTGGAAGGCAGGGATATGGATCCAGACGGTGTAACTGGGAACTTGAGTTCGTCAGCTGTATGGGGTATTTGGACTAGTTATGAGCGTTTTGTAGTCGAAAACAATATTGTTGCCAACAGGTTATCATCTGCTACGAATGTTGCATTCCCAAATGATCATGGGGCGATAACGAGCTATGTCAATAATATCGTTCACAACTGGGAACAGGAAGTAGATTCAAAAAAAACAAATTGGCTTGATCCTTCCCGTTCGGTTGCCTCGTACCACGGTACTTTGGGAAAAACGGCAACGTTCGAAGCCTTTGCTTCAGCTGTGCGCAAACGTTCTCTTGGAGCTTGGCCCAAAGCATACCAGGCAAGAACCGTCAACAACTATATTCGCGAAGGCTTTTCTAAACTTGGGAATAATAACCCTAAAGTCTCCTTTTCTCATTCCGAGATTTTTAAAGTTCCTACTACTATTGATTTTAAATCTTCTGCTAGCGATCCAGATGGTGATACACTAAGTTATATATGGAAAATTGAGGACGCATGGTTCTACGAAGACGGGTCGAACCGACTACTTTACAAAGGATTTAGTACAGAACTGGATGCTTCATACACGTTTACTTATCCAGGAACATACAAGGTTAGCCTCACGGTGTATGATGGAAAAGGAGGCTCTCATACTTCTACCAAAAGCCTTGTTATTAAAGGCAATTATCCTCCGATATCAGATTTAAAGGCAGACGTAGTAGAAGGTAGTGCACCTCTATTAGTGAATTTCGATGCCTCTGGATCTTCGGATCAAAATGGAGATGAATTAACATACCATTTCGACTTTGGCGATGGCTTTTCAACTAAGGTCTCAGGCAATGCAGTTTCACATGTTTTTTCACCTGGAACTTATAATGTTACAATGTACGCTAGAGATGAGGTTAGTTCATCGTACACTAAAAATATTATCATCACTGTTAGTGATCCAACAACAAGCTCTACCTCTGTATCCGTAGAAGCAGATGCTTTATTAGATGCAGAAAAGCCAGATGAAAATTTTGGAACAGTTTATAATTCGAGAATTACAGACGCAGACAAACATGGAATTTTTCGGGTTGATTTTTCAGAAGTAAAAGGCGAGGTTGTTTCTGCAAAACTGCACATTGTTAATAAGTACGGCAAAAATCCATGTGCAGTGAAGTATATTGCGGATGACAGTTGGGGAGAAACATCTGTTACTTGGAATAATCAGCCCCGAAGTGCAAATGAGTTGGCAAAAGCAGAGTATACCGATAGCCATGCAGTGTTCAATATCACGGAAAAAGTAAAGGTAGAAGATGATAAAAAGATTTCTGTTTTGCTGTATGAACAAAGTAACGAATGGCAGGAGTTTCGTTATAGGGAAACATCTTATGCAGTACCTTACCTTGAAATCGTTACTAAAACCCCAACAACGAATGCAAGCCCTGTTGCAAACATTAAGGCCGATGTGGTGGAAGGTATTTTACCTCTTACCGTAAATTTCAATGCTTCGGAAAGTACAGACGTAGATGGTGATAAGCTTAATTATACTTGGAACTTTGGAGATGGTTCTGATACCGCTACAGAAGAACAAGTTCAGCACGTATTTGAGTCTGCTGGTTCATATCAGGTAACATTGATTGTAGATGATGGCCAAGGTGAGCAAAACGGAAGCAGATCTTACAAAACGTTATTAATTAAGGTGAAGGATGTTAAAAATACAAGTCCAGATGCCAGAATAATAACCGATGTAACAACGGGAGTTGCTCCATTGGCTATAAACTTTGATGCTTCAGAGAGTACTGACGAAGATGGAGATGAACTTAGTTATACTTGGGACTTTGGCGATGGATCTTCTGAGGAAACAACAGAAAAGGTAGCTCATACATACGCAACCAAGGGCATTTACACAGTAACACTTACTGTTGATGATGGACGGGGAGATGAAAATGGAAGTATATCAACAGCTCAAATACAGATTAAAGTTGACGAAGCTTTGGTTGAAAACAGAAAGCCAGAAGCAAAAATTAAGGCAGATGTTACGGAAGGATATTCTCCTTTAACTATAAAATTCGATGCTTCCGAAAGTACAGATGCTGATGGTGACGCTCTTACCTATACATGGGATTTTGGGGACGATTCCGAAAAGAAAATAGGAGAAAAGGTGGAACATGTTTTTCAGGCTGTAGGAACTTATATTGTTACCCTTATTGCCGACGATGGACATGAGGGTGAAAAGAAAAGTAAAGCGATAGCAACATTGCAGATAACTGTTAAGCCAGAAAATAAAGTGCCTGTGGCTAAAATAGTTACAGACCTTACCAAAGGTTATGGGCCGCTTACTGTGAACTTCGACGCTTCAGGAAGTACCGATGCAGATGGACATTCCCTCACTTATACTTGGGACTTTGGTGATGGATCGGAGTCTGCAACTGGAGAAAAAGTAAAGCATACTTTCGATAAAGAAGGTTCTTATTCTGTCGTGCTTATCGTGGATGATGGACAAGGAGCTGCAAATGGAGGAACATCATTTACTAAAACGACGATCACTGTGGAGAAAAATACAGCTCCTGTAGCAGTGTTTACGACCGATATAACAGAGGGGACAGCTCCACTACGTGTTAAATTTGATGCATCAGGAAGTAGCGATGCAGATAATCATACATTTACTTGTAGCTGGGATTTTGGAGATGACTCTCCTGTGCTGATTGGTGAAAAAGTGCAGCACACATTCAGAAAAGAAGGAGTTTACGTGGCAACTCTTACGGTGGATGATGGACAGGGTGAGGAAAAGAATGGAAAATCAATAGCAACTGCTATGATCAGGGTTGATAAGTCTTTGGGAAGTGCTGTACTGAAAACAACTAGCGATGTTAAGCTATTTCCGAACCCAGTAAGTCATGGCAATCTTTCTTATACTTTACCCAACGTTGGCTATCGGATCAAGATTATAGGCTCTAATGGTAATACATTGGTTAGTGAAGTTGCAAAAGCATCAGGGATTATCGATGTTTCTATGCTAAAAGCCGGAGTATATTTTTTCGTAGCTAAAAGAGGCAAAGAAATACGCTTGTCTAAGTTTATTGTTCAGAAATAAGGTTTTTTAGTTCCAGTTCGGACATTCTTCAAATGGAAAGTCTGAACTGGAACCTTAATGAAGAGAGTATTTTAATTGAATGTAAATAGGTCTATATTCAAAAGGTTAATTTCAACAGAGGGCTCTTACTCATTTTCAAAAGTTGTAATTACTGCTCTACCTTTATGGCCAACGGCAATTGCTTTGTTGTCGGATATAAAGCAGACGTCATTCCAGCCAGCAACGACATGCTCGTGTTTTATTCTTTGCCAGCTTTCTCCTTCGTCCTTTGAGATCATGATAAATTCCGGATCGTAGAGATTATTGTGCCTGTTGCTGCCAACCACAACGATCGTATTGCCTTTAAATGCTATTTGCGTTAGTTTATTGTCGAATCCTGTAGCCATTTGCTCCCATGTCTGTCCAAAGTTGGTAGAACGATATAGTTCACCCGTTTCACTAGATGCAGTCTGTAAGTTATTTCCAACAGCAAAAGTAGTGTTTGAATTAGTTGCAATGCCTGTGAGTTGTACTTCATCGGAAACATCAATCAGTTTCCAATCCTTTCCTGAATCTTCACTTCTCAATATAATCCCTTGATCTGGCAAACCGCCAGCAATTAATACTGTTTTCTTCTCTCCATTTTGTGCAATTGAAATGTTTGTAAGTGGAGTTACGGTTTCAAATTCAGGAGCTAAAGCAGCTGTCCATGTTTCTCCGGCATCTTCGGTTCTGAATACAGTTCCTTCACCTGTACGTACAGATCCCAGAACAAAACCAAGCTTGTCGTCTATGAATTCGATATCTGTTAGAAAAGATAGATGTTCCTTGGCTTCATCTTTAACTTCAATTTTGATCCAATTATCGCCCCCATCTACACTTTTCAGAAAGAAATCTTTGTTAGTAGTTGCAAACAATGCATTGGGGTTATTCGGTAGAGATGAAATTTTTAGGATATAATATCCTATACCAGTGTGTTTCTTTATCCAATTTTTTCCAGCGTCAGTAGTTTTAAGAATTACGGCAGACATATCTCCAAGCACATCTCCTCCTCCAGCAAAACCAGTTGTGGCGTCAGTAAAGAGAACTGTCTCCAGTGTTTGTTCGTTTCCTATGTTTACACTTTCTATTGTCAGTTTATCAATTGTCTCAGGTTTTTTGTTTTCTTCTGGTATTACCTTATCGTCTTTTGTGCATTGGTACAAAAACAAAGTCATAACAGTAAAAAGAATGAGTTGTGTTTTCATTAGAGATTTAGTTTTGAATAAAAAGTTTTTGTATTATTTCTTTTGCGTTTTTCAAAGGATAATTTCCTCAAGATTAAGATTGGATCAGTTAGCCAAGAAGGAGCAGTACTGATTATGTTTTTCTGATCGTATTGTATGTTGAGTATACCTAAGTTTTTAATATTAGTCGGGGAGACAATAAGGAATGTTACTTGATATTTGGAGAAAAAGACGCTTTATTCCCTAATTGATTCACGGAGAGAATGAATAATATTTCCCAAAATCTAGAAATGATACCAAATGACTCTTCGATTTACTAAAATAGTTGTTGTTTTAGACTATGCCTAAGAACGGGAAACAAAAGTAGCACAGAAATCGCATATAAAGAAACATGAACAACAGACTTTTGGCCTGTAGCCTATAAATTGCTAAAAAAGCACTATTAATAGGGAGGCAAATCGGGATGTGATCGAAATGCAACAAATAGTAACGCCATGTATGTAGAGCACTACCAAACCTTCTTTATCTGGTTAAGGAATTGTCATTATCTCTTCATTTCAAAGCATATCCATAGGGTCTGGATACTGAAAATCATATCCTAGAACCGCTTTTAGGTGTGAATTACTTACACGTTTGTAGTCCTTTAATTCATCAATGAAACTAGGTGTTTCAAAACTACCTTTTCGCGCAGCTTCCTGATAAAAAACTTGCTTCTGGGGATGTTTATCTGCAACACCGTTAAAGGTCTCACCCCAGGCTTCCAGCTCAATAATATGTTCGATAATGCTAATGCAGTCGGCCTGATGAATCATGTTTATGGGAGCTTTGCCGTTCGGAAGGTCTTTCTTTCCAGCAAAGAAACGGCCAGGAGGACGCTCTGGACCAACAAGTCCAGCAAAGCGTACAATTGTGGTTTCGAAGCATGTATTTTTAAGTAAGATGCTTTCAGCTTTTATCAGCGCTTCTCCCGAGCGCTTAGATGGATAGCCAGCATCTTTTTCTGTGACAGTGCGGTTAAGTTCTGGATACACAGAACTGGAGCTAACAAAAATCACTTTACGGATTTTAGTATTTTCTATTTCCTTAACTATTGCACGTATTTGTTCTGCATGGTATTCAATAATATCCTCACGTCGACGTGGAGGTATATTAAGAATGAGTATATCAATGTCTTGAAAAAAAGATTGATCTCCATTTATATCTGGGGCAAAGCAAAGCAGAAAAGGCGCTATGCCAGCTTCTCGAATTTTGTCCAAATTACTTTCTGTTGTGGTAGAGGCATTTATAGAATGCCCTTTTTCCAATAGCGATTTTCCAAGAGGAAGTCCCAGCCATCCTGCTCCTAATATTCCTATTTTTTGTTTGTTCATGGTCAAATCTTTTTGAGAGATCGAATTCAATGCTGGATTATTATTTCTTTACCTACTATGTAATGAGTTTGTAATTGTTTGATATTCAGTTTAATATTCTTTGTGTGAAGATTAGCTGAAAATTCTATGAGAGTTCCGCATAGTAAAGTGTAAAAAATAATTTCGATTAAGGCCTACAAGGCTGGTCAATACCAGCGCGTATGTAGAGTACGTGAGGCTTTGGGCTTTCTCAGTGCTACGGAAACCAAAGTTATTTTTTTAGCTTTACTTGGTAGTCTATCAAGTCCATATTGTCGTACCAAACCTTGCACATTTTGTTTTTTTACTAAAAAGGACTCACGTAACTAAGGCTATGCTTGCTTTTTTTAGTTTTCCAAAAACACAAAATCTGCGGCAGATTATACGACACTATAAACTTAACATACTACTTAGGAATAAATTCTCCATAAGTATAATGGAGTGTTTCTTTCAATTTTCCGTTTCTGAAGAGCCTCTGCTCTCCATGTAAATCGCCCCATAGATAATAATCTTCCCGTTTCGGCTTACCTTGCCTATTATAGAAAATATAGTGTCCGTTCATTTTCCCATAAAAGAATTGGCATTCCAATTTCAGGGTGCCATCTGGGTAGTACGTTTTCTCAGTGCCATGTTTTACTCCATATTTGTATTGGGTTTCTTTGGCAATTTTTCCACTTGGAAAAAAGAGAGTTCCCGTTCCTTTTAGATAGCCATCGTCGAACTTTTCGAGAATAGCGACTTTTCCGTTCTTGTAATAAACCTTCAGTTCGTTGCTATCGTAATTTATTGGCAGTTCTTCTGAAAACCCAGTCTTTTTGTAAGGATATGCATAAGAAACAAGCATTCCTTCTCGATATCTTTTTCTACAGATCAGTTTTCCATATGGATTGTAGATATAATGAAATCCATCGAGAAGACCATCTGCCATTTCATAGCGTTCAATTTCTTGGTCTTGTTTGTTGAATAGTACGTAGGTTTCTCGTCCATTTTCAAAAGAAACCTCTTTTGTCCGTAGTCCTTTTCTATTGTAGAACTTCCAAGTGCCAGAGTGGCTGCCATAACCGAAACTTCTTTCAGCTTCAATATTACCATCAGGGAAGAAGCGTGTCATTTTACCGTGCAATTCCCCATGTAGCATTGTGCCGCGTTCCATAAGTTTCCCGTTGGGATAGAACACCTGATAGGCTCCTTCTAGTTGGCCTTGCTTATGTGGAGATTGCATGCGTTTCTGACCCGAAGGATAAAACGAGGTGTACATGCTATCTGATAGTTCATATCGCCTTAGTTCTGGCTTCATTTCTTTTATATCGTAGAAGTCTATAGCAACCATTATACCATCGCTGTACAGTTGACGGTTGCTTAAAAGGCCATCGGCATAAAAGTAGTATTGATAACCGGTAAGTACTCCTGCGCTATACCGTTCTTGACTTTTCTTTTTTCCGTTCGGATAAAAACTCGTCCAAGTACCCGCTTTCTCATTGTTTTCGTAGAATCCTTGTTCTGAAATAGAATCGTTTCGAAAATAGCTGATGTACTTGCCTTGTGCCATGTTGTTCTGATAGAAAAGAACAGACTTGGGTTTTCCATCGGGATAGTAACTTTTTACTTCCCCCACACTTTCTCCGTTTTCGTAATGCCGTACTTGGCTGAGCTTTCCATTGGAGTAAAAATAGTTCCACATGCCATGCTTCTCTCCGTTTCTAAAAGATCCTTTGGCTTCCAATGTTCCATCTGGATAGTGTGTACTCACCTCCAGAACCCCATTCTTTGCGTATGAATGGGCAACCGTATCTCCTGCTAAATTCAGATTGACATATGATTGCAGAACCCCGTTTTCATATTGGTATTCATATAGTTCCTCTCCTGTTTCGGCAAAACCCTTAACGCTGCCGTTCAGCTGCCCATTTATATAGAAGCGCTTTTCCTCAATTTGGCCGTTTACATGGTAACTGACAGATTCTCCCTCTTTTTTCCCTGATGTGTTGAAGCTTTGTTTGTTCATAAGGGTGCTATCTGGATAATACCATTTCCAGCCGCCAATTTTTTTGTTCTGAAGGTATTCTCCTTTCATTTTGAGTTCCCCACTTGGATAGTAATAAGTAATTTTTCCATTTAACATATTACCACTGTAGTGTTTGCGGCTTTGAAGTTGCCCGTTTTCGTGATAGTATAGACATTCCCCTTCCGTTTTTCCGTCTTGACAATGCAATTTGGCTTTGAGTTGTTCATTAGGATAGTAGATTTTTATATTGCCGCTAAGTTTGCCATCTATATAGTTACGCTGCGTAGCTACACTGCCCAGTTTGAAAAATCGCTGATAACGTCCGTCTATTTTTCCGTTTGTAAATGGAATAACTTCTTTTAAGCCTCCGTCTGTATAAAATGTTCGTAGGGTGTCGGTTTTAACTCCATTTTTGAAATGTACAATTCGGTTCAGTGTCCCATTGGGGAAGTAGTGCTTCCACCTGCCGTCTTTTTTCCCTTCTATAAATTGTCCTACACTGGTAACCTTGCCATCTCCGTTGATAAATTTCCAACGTCCTGTTTTTACTAGCGAATCGGAAATCTGTTGTTGGTCACCAATGGCGAAAACGTTACCTTTTGCAGTTTTCCACATCTGCACATCTTTGAAGTTGTTTCTGTTTTCTTCCCAGTGAACCGACGCGCGATATGTCACAAAAGATCGATAATACTTCTCGAAACGCAAGAAATCTTTTTCGTGTTTTTCGAGCCATTTTAGTGCATCGGTATCATTTTTTCCTTTTGCCAAAAGTATTTTCAGAAAAACGCGATAGAGCTTCTTGTTCTTTAGACCTGCGTAAAAGGGGGTGTAATTCCGCATCCAGAAATTTAAACTATTGCTATTAGTTGGTAAACTGTGTGCTATTTGTGCATAGTATTTTTCGAAAGCGGCAGAAGAGCGGTAACGTTTGGTAAGTTTAGGGTCTAGTTTTCCTGTTTCCAGTGCGAATTCCAAGTTGCCCAGTACTTTATCTTCCAGATGATTAACAGCCGCAGGGCTTTGTGAAGGGATTTTTAAATTAGTAATTTGATCAATTAGCAGAAAGGCATCTTTCGCAACAGAAGTATCTGCCGTTGCAAGTATGGTTAGTGGTAGAGACAGTAGGGCAGGGGTTGTTCTGCCAACATCTGCAAGTAAATGCCCCATCAAGAAGTGAGCTTCTGGACGCTCGAAACTTAGTTCTATATGTTTCTGAAAAGCGGAAATGGCTGATGAGGTTTTGTTTATTTGCATATTGGCCATGCCCTGCATAAGCCAGAAATCTGCTTGATAAGGGTATTCCGTTGTCGCTTTTCGAAAGGTCAATGCGGCTTCTGAGAATTGTTCTCCATAGTAATAAGAGTTTGCAAGCGCATGGTAGAAGAGAATATTTGTCCCTTGTGCTATTTCTATACCATGTTTTGAAATTT
The DNA here is from genome assembly GCA_965230435.1 of Bacteroidales bacterium. Classification (GTDB taxonomy): domain Bacteria; phylum Bacteroidota; class Bacteroidia; order Bacteroidales; family JBDKHP01; genus JBDKHP01. The sequence goes on along the minus strand of CBDDLB010000006.1, from coordinate 1,887,370 downwards.
CAATCGCTTTTTGGTATTTATGGGCATAATAATATGCAAGAGCCATTCTGCCTTGTGCTTCAGTATATGTTGAGTCGGAATCTGATATTTTGTCGAAATATTCAGCAGCTTCTAAATATCTGCCATTTTCGGTAAGGGAAATACCTCTTGCCATTAAGTACTCTGTATTATGACTTTCTATTTGTCCAAAAGAGAGGCAATATGAGATTAAAAATATAGTAATCAGAAGAGGTTTGATAAGCTGGTCTTGCAGCGATGACCGTTCAATGTGTGTTACTTTTTTGATTTTCAATGTAAAATAGATCTTGGTTAATAGTTCTGTGAACTTTTATGGCTAACAAAAATACATCATTGAGCTGAATTATGGATTTGGGGAAGCTGCCGAAGCTCTTAGTTTGGTACTTCTTCGGGAAAGTTTAATGTATTTTAACAGATATGCAATCACGGAAAAGCTTCTTGGGACTGGTGCTTTAGTGACACTCTGTCTGCTCTGTTGAAGTTGTAGGGACATTAACCAGACTTACTTTGTTTTAATATTTTAGGTTTACTCCTTTCATTTAGTCAGCCGCTTATCAGGATAAATCCAGCTTAAAATTATGACTGACGGCTTACAAACGTTAGCCTAGATTGAAAATTGAGCAGTTTATAGGAATGCAAAAGGCAGCAATTAAGCTGCCTTTTATTAAAGAGTAAAATTTTTAAGCATAAGACCAAATCTTAGGAGTTGTAGAGAACGAACCCGTTTTTGTGGTCAAGGCTTAAGAAAACAATATTTTAAAAGCAACCTTGCTGTAGAAGTTATACTTTTGGGTTACTTTAGTTTTGAATTGAAATCCTAATAAACAATGGTAGTTTATGATTAAAAATATATGGAAGTATACCTTTTTACAAACCACTTTGGTTGATTTATAAAGGATTTTTATTTCACTTTGGTAGAGCTGAAAAAATAACTTGGTTTTTCGTTGCACTACGGCCGTCCAAATTCTCACGTACTTTAGTACGATCTGGTATTGAATGCCTTGTGCGCCTTAACCGAAATTATTTTTCACACTTTACTTATTCAACAATTGCACTTCTGATTTCTTCAACGATAGTAGTTAGTTTATCAAGTTGCTCTGTGTTTAAGTTTGTGCCTTCTTGAACTGTATCCATTACATCTTTGATCTTGCGAAGGTCTGTTATTACTTCAGCAATATTAGGATCTTCTTTGTAAGTTTTCAGGATAGTAATCAGCTTACTTAATGTTGGTTTTTGAGAAGAAATACCTTTAATAATTTCAGCATCGTTGTTGGTGATGATAGAAAGCTGAGTAGAAAGGTACATTCCTTCGATCCACCCACCGGCAAGAATCATTACTGAGATACTTCCTTTGCCGTTCTTGTTAAGGTATTCGAAAGTATCGTAATAAGACTCAGAAATGATTGAATGAAGAGAATCTTTGTTATCAATGTTTGCTTCTACACGGTCTACAACAGAACTGTTGAAAGCTGAATTAATACCAAGCTGATCAGTAAGCTGTTTTGTGCAAGAAAGAAAAAGTTGAGTTTCCTGAGATTTGTTATATGTGCTAGCGTAGCTCAAGTCTGCTCCATAAATACCTAAGTTAAGAGCTTTGCTTTTTTCTGTATAGTATTTATCTACGTTTTCTACAGGATTGGAAATATTGAAGATAAAACCCGCTCCAGCTTGGTTTAGCATAGATGAAATCTCGTAAGGAGTCGGTAACGGATAAATGATTTTTTCTACTTCTTTTCCTATGTTGCTGTCTTCCTTTTTATCAGATGTCTGGTTTTTTACTTCAGCAGTTTGATCTTTTTCCCCTGTATTCTTTTTTGTTGTCTCACCACCACAGCTGGCAAGAAGAAAAACTAATGTTACGGCGAGTAAGCTAATTTTTTGAACCGACATTCTGAAAATGTTTGTTGAATAGTTCATTGATATAAAAGTTTTGGTTTGTTAATTTTTTTGCATCACATGCTAAATAAGTTGGTGTGCTAATATAAACGACACTTTTGTTTTTTCTCTGTGCTGAATATTAACACGATGCTTTTTCTGAGAAATAGCACCACGTGTTCCCTTTGGCAATACTAAAACTATAAGTACATAGTAAAATGTAGTGGCATATAAAAAAGAATATAGTGCTCTTATATTTTGCTGGGCACACTTACAGTTTGAAAAGGTCTAAAGCCTTATCTGAAATAAATTCACAAAAAAGAAGTCTGTGTTTTGTCGAAAAAATCAGGCGATCGAATCTTTGTTTCTATATTTTTTTTAACAAAACTGACCAACCCATAGGCGAAATACAGACTGTTCTTCCTTGGTTTGCAGAGTAAAGAACGAAACGCTTATAGACTCGTCAGTTTTAAGAACAGAGCCGTGCGAACAATAATCACTCGATGGGCTTATTCAGGGCTAAGTCCTCCAAACCAGCATCAAATATAAATATATTTCTCAAATGAAACGAGCGAAGCACCAAAGACTACAAGTTGGAAAATAAAGGTGTTTTTAGGTTATTCATACACATATTATTTGCAACTGTCTTCAGTCTGATTACGTACTTTTTTTAGCTCTATTTCGTTAGCAAAAGGTGTTTAAATTGTTTCATTCTTGCGCTCTAAGAAAATACTGGCGAGATGAATAATTTTATAATCGACTTTTAGTGATAACGTTCGTTTGGTCTTAAATTCAGAAAGTTAGTGTGTTTTTTAATATTCTTTGATATATGAAGAAGCTGGTTAGACTTATTTCTTTTTTTGTGTTTTTCACCACAGTCAGTGCTCATGCCCAAAAAGAATTCCGGGTAGCTTTTTACAATTGCGAAAACTTGATGGATACTATTGATAATCCAGAAACCCGAGACGATGAATTTACACCTCGGGGCACAAAGCGCTGGAATTCTCCTAAGTATTATCATAAAATACGACAATTATCAAAGGCTTTAATAAGCATGAGCGAGTGGAACAATTTGGGCGTTTTGGCTTTAGCTGAGGTGGAAAATAGAAAGGTTGTCGAAGATTTACTTAATTATTCAGCCTTAAGAAAGGTAGGGTATAAAGTAGTACATTTCGATTCTCCAGACCGAAGGGGAATTGATGTAGCCCTAATTTACGATCTAAAACAGTTTACATTGGTGGAGGCGAAACCTCTTCGGGTCGATTTGCCTGGAGACAGAACAACACGGGATATTCTGTTTGTGAAAGGTTTGGTAAATGGTAGTGATACCTTAAGGTTCTTTGTAAATCATTGGCCGTCGCGCTGGGGGGGGCAAGTGAATTCGGAGCCAAGTAGAATTTTTGTTGCAGATTACTTAAGAAATTGGATCGATGAAGATACAGCACCAGCCGACAATATTATTTTATTGGGTGATTTTAATGATACTCCAAAGGATAAAAGTGTTCTTGAGATATTGGGTGCCAAAAGTATTTCTTCTAAGAAGGGGCGATTGTTTAACTTAATGCTTCAGGATAGTTCGCATGTGAAACTTGGTACACATGTACACAATGGCGTCTGGTCTGCTTTGGATCAGATAATAGTGAGTGCCCCATTACTAAATCCAACAAGTAATATCTTTGTAAAAGATAATCTGGTAAAAGTTCATAGGCCTAAATTTATGATGATTGAGAAGGATGGTAGCGAGCAGGTTCACCGATCTTTCAGAGGAGCTAAATACGAAGGGGGATTCAGCGATCACCTACCTGTTTATGTTGATCTTGTTTTTCGAAAGAAGAAGCAATAAGGAAGTTAGAGCTACAATGGTTTAACTTTTCAAAAGTTCCAGTTATCTGTAAATAGAACTTTTGAAAAGTTTCTTTATTAGAACAGGTTTTGAATTACCTACGATAAGCACACAGGTTTGATTGATTATCAATATCATAAAAGAATGAAGAGCTGAGTAAATAATGTCAAGAGCTTATCTATTCGAGCCAATCACTACCAAAAGTAAGTGGCAATAGACTTTTGGCATTAGATACGACTTGGATACCTTTAGCCCCTGCAAGTATAATTTTTATAGGTTGCTCAAATCTTTGTTCTGTTTCCAAAATTACCTGTCTACATGCTCCGCAAGGAGGAATAGGATTATCGATTATCTTCCCGGCCTTGAGAGCGGAAATGGCAAGGGTCTTCACGCTCGCCTCAGGATATTTTGAATTGGCATAAAACAATGCAACTCTTTCAGCACAAAGCCCCGACGGATAGGCAGCATTCTCTTGATTACTTCCTTGAACGATTTCTCCGTTGTCCAGCAGAACAGCAGCACCAACACTAAATTTTGAGTAAGGCGAATAAGCGTTATTTAGAGCTTCTTGCGCTGCTTTTACTACAATCTGATCTTCTGTGTTAAGCTCCTCAATGTCTTCATATTCAAAAACAATTACTTTAATCTCTTTTTCTATCATAACGAACAATTCCAGACTTGTTGGGTTAGTCAAACAAAAATAATAGGTTTTATTGAAAAAAAGTGAACCTTCTATTTTGAAATTGTTTTTGAGAAGAATTCTATGGACTATCGTTTATATTAGTGTGCCTACTTATTTGTTAGAAGTACTTGACTTAAAATCTGAAATAACTACAACGAAAAACAATCCGCCCAATAGAGCTTCTATAACCATTGGGCCAATCATAGACGTATTCACTGTCTTTTGTAACACTTCAAATCCGCTCATAAAAGCTAGCCCAAGAAGAGTAACACCTATTGAAGAACAAATAGCCTGTCTTGTTTTTGAGGCTTGAACACTTCGTACAAGGAAGGACAGTAGGGATAGGCCGAACATGAAAATGGAAGCTCTTCTACTGATAAAAATTGCAGATTTACAGCTCTGCAGACCAACGTCTTTCAGAAAAGATTCTGGATTTAGAAGTAGCATGAAGAAAAGATACAGAAACAATAACGAGTTAATGACACAAAGGGCTTTATACAATCTCATGATAGATGTTTTTGGGATGTGTAAATGGAATTTTAAATTGAAGAAGAGAGTACCGAATTAGTTTATCGGAGAAGCTAAAATAGAGACTGCAATTACACTCAGTCATAATTGCAGTTTCTGGTAATTGGGAAATTAAAGAAGAAATTGTTCCTCGTATTGATCTAGTTTAACGCCTCTTAAGAAATCTGCTGTTTTCATTCTTTTCTTTCCTTGAAGCTGAAGTTCTTTAATGCTAAGCCAGCCGTTTTGTGTTGCCACATTTAAAAAACTTTTGCCATCAGAGTCTATGGTTCCTGGCTTAGTGCTATTTTCGTTCTGAGTCTTTGTTGCTGCGAAAATTTTTAGACTTAGTGTTTCTCCATCTTTTTTGTTCCATTTTGTCCAAGCCGCAGGATAGGGACTAAGCCCTCTGATGAAGTTGAAAACAACATCGGTTTGTTTTTCCCAGCTGATTATGCAATCATCTTTAAAAATCTTAGGGGCATGTTTAATGCCTGTCTCAGTGTCGATCACTGCATTTTGCTGTGTCCGTCGCTCTTTACCTTCTGCAATTTCTTTTACTGTGTTTGTGAGTAGTTCGGCACCCAATACCATTAGCTTGTCGTGCATTGTGCCCACATTATCGCCTTCAGCAATTTCAATTTCTGCTTTGTCAATAATATCGCCTGTATCGATTTCTTTGTCGATGAAGAAAGTGGTAACACCTGTTTTTTTCTCACCGTTGATAATTGCCCAGTTGATGGGTGCTGCTCCGCGATACTGAGGAAGTAGCGAGCCGTGTAGATTTATTGTTCCGCGCGTAGGCATGTCCCAAACCGCCTCAGGTAACATCCGGAATGCTACAACAACGTTTAGGTCGGGCTTTAGAGCTTCTAACTCGTTAAGAAATTCTGGGGCTTTTAGTTTTTCGGGTTGAAGAATTGGAATATCCAGTGTCTTCGCATAAGATTTTACAGCCGATTCGTTCAACTTTCGTCCCCGTCCGGCTGGTTTATCTGGTGCGGTAACGACACCTACTATGTTTAATCCTGCTTTTATAATGGCATCTAGACTTGCAACAGCAAAATCAGGAGTGCCCATGAAAACTATTCTGAAATCTTTCACGAGTTTGAATTTTAGTTAAGTGTCCGAATTTAAGCACATCCTTTTTATAGAGGGATTATTTCTGAAAATCTCTCCGTGAGTGACTCATTAATGTGAATTCCGAGAAAATAACCTATAGAGATACAGCCTATTTATAGGTTGCACATATTTATCAGATGTACAACTTAGCTTTCCAAAAGTTCTTTTAATTGTCAAAAAAACTTTTGGAAAGTTCGCTGTTCTGTTGAACTGTTATGATATGAAAAGTCAAGTCGTATGTCTACAAAAAAGTTGTTTCGCAGCCTTACTTTTTGCCTTTCCCAATAGGTTTTGAGTGCGAAAAATTAAGGGTAGGGTAGAAGTGCCCCATTCTTCGTTGCTTCGTTTCCATATAATATTCATTATGTGGATTGGGCGGAATTTCGATAGAAACATTTTCTACGATTTTCAACCCATAAGCCTCAAGCCCTGTGCGTTTTATTGGGTTATTGGTGATGAGTCTAAGGTTTTTAGCACCAATGGCTCTTAGGATTTGAGCACCAACACCATAGTCTCTGTCATCTGCGCCAAAGCCTAATTCAAGATTGGCATCTACAGTATCGTGTCCTTCATCCTGAAGTTTATAGGCCGCTATTTTATTGAACAGACCTATTCCACGACCTTCTTGGTTCATGTATACCAGTATGCCTTTCCCTTCTTTTTCGATCATTTCGAGCGCTTTCTCCAATTGAGGGCCACAATCGCAGCGCAATGAACCAAATATATCGCCTGTCATGCAGGAGGAGTGTACCCTTACAAGGATTTCTTCGTCAGCTTCCCATTCTCCTTTTACCAGAGCAATATGTTCCAGTCCGTTCGATTTTTGTCTGAATGGAATTACATCGAACGATCCATGCTCTGTCGGAAGATTTACACGCACACCTTCTTCTATCAGACTTTCCCGTTCTAGTTTATATTTAATAAGGTCTTCGATCGAAATTATTTTAAGATCGAAACGTTCTGCAATCTCAAGAAGCTGAGGTATACGCGCCATTGTGCCATCCTCGTTCATGATCTCGACAAGCGCACCTCCAGGGCGAAGACCTGCCAAGCGCGTAAGGTCTACAGTTGCTTCTGTATGGCCGGCACGCCTAAGTACTCCTCTCTCTTTGGATTTCAGAGGAAAAATATGTCCTGGTCGGCCTAAATCGGTCGAAAGGGTATTGGGATCTACTAATGCTTTAATTGTCTGAGCTCTGTCATATGCAGAAATGCCTGTTGTACAGCCATGGCCAATTAGGTCTACAGAAACAGTGAAAGGGGTTTCGTAGGTAGCTGTGTTTTTTCCAACCATCAATTCAAGGTCGAGCTCTTCGCAGCGCGATTCTGGAATAGCTGCACATATAAGTCCACGGCCATGTGTTGCCATGAAATTCACAATCTCTGGTGTAATTGTCTCTGCCGCTGTTATAAAGTCGCCTTCGTTCTCCCTATCTTCGTCGTCTACAACAATAATTACTTTACCTGCTTTTATATCCTCAAGAGCTTCATCTATTGTATTCAGGACTTTTTTTTCCTGATTATTTATTTGGTTATCAGACATATTTGAGTATGGTTTTTTCTTTCGGGTATTTTTTCCGAATATTTTGATGCAAAAATACAATTAAAGGCACAATTTGTTAGAAAATTGTGCCTTTAACGCTATATGTTTATAAATATCAAAATAGTTCGGTTAGCTCTCGATAGGTGTTTCTGTGCCTTTTTTCTTTGATTTTTTTATCCTAGTCACAAGCTTACTGATAGCATGTTTGTAAGAATCCAAAGAAAATAATGAAGCATCGGTAGTAGACATGTAAGTGAAGAAAGCTCCAATAGGCAATAGAATTGTTGATGCTATCCACATGCCCTGCCAAACAGGAAGTATGCCCTCGCGTCCCATTTTTTCTCCAAATAGTGAAACTACGTAGTAGAAAATGAAGAAGTTTACAGAAATAACAACAGGAACACCAAGACCTCCTTTTCGGATAATAGCACCAAGAGGTGCGCCGATGAAGAAGAAAATAATACAGGCAAATGATAACGTGAATTTGCGGTGTAGCTCTACCCAATGCCTTCTGATGCGTTCGTTGCGCCCTCTGAATTGTTTGTGTGTGGAATCGAGGTTTTTCATTATCCTACGGACATTTTTCTGGGCATCGCCCAGGACAGTCTGTTTGTCGTAGCGCGATAATTTATGGAACATGGTGTCCAGATTGGCAACAGATTTTAGGCTATCGTATGGAATTTCATTGATAAGGAAGCTGTCTTTTTTGTGAATCATGTATATCTTCCTGTATGTCGATGAATCCCCTGTAGCTATAGCTCCTTGAAGTGTCTGTGCATCTACGGAGTCTTTTATGATTAGCTGGGAATGTCTATGGCGTTTGCGTATGAGATAGTTGGAGCGCAATAGGGCTTCGGAGTAATCGTTTTTCTGCTTTGCAAAAACTTTACTGAGCGAATCTTCAGACTGTAGCAGCTGTTTGGAGTTCATCATCTGGAAGTGATGCTTGAAGAGGTTTTGGTCTGTCCTGTTCCAGTTACCTTCCATTTTTATGGTAATGACCTGTTCGCTGAACATGTCCCGCTGCATAGGATATTCCCGGTCTTTGCGTCTGGTTTTTTTCTCTTTAACATCGAAGTAGTTCTCTCCGTTGTATAATGTAATGCGCATTAATTTTTCGTCTGCTGTAACGTGAATACGGCCAGAATCGGCCAATGTAACTCGTTTGCTGCCCGGGCCGCGAGAGTGATCGTAGATCATGAAATCGTACATCATCTTCGTTTCTGGGTTTTTGCGCATTACCTTTATAGAGTAGTTCTCTATTGTATTATTGAAAATCCCCGTTTTGATGTTCATTTCGGGGCGTTTTTTTGATATATCGTAGAGCAACGAGCCAACTTGGAGATTGGAGTAGGGTAGGATGTAGTTTGCAAAATAGTATGCCCCTATGCTGATGAACAGAGTGAGGACAACCAGTGGCTTCATGATTTGTTGCAACGAAATTCCTGCTGCTTTTAGGGCTGTGAGCTCGTAATTCTCTCCAAAATTTCCAAACGTCATCAACGAAGCCAATAGTATCGCTAGTGGAAGTGCCATCGGCACAAGCCCAGCAGTTGCGTACATCAGTAGTTCGACAATGGTGATGACCTCTAGGCCTTTCCCAACAATGTCCTCAATGTATTTCCATAAAAACTGCATAAGCAGAATGAAGAGTGCAATGAAAAAAGTAAGGAAAAGAGGCCCTAAGTATGACTTGATAACAAACAAATGCAGTTTCTTCATGGAGAAAAGCTTATCTTTTAAAAGTGCTTAGTTAAGTTCTGAACATAATTCCGGTTGAGGTGCAAAAGGTGTTCAATACCAAAGCGCTTTTGAGCACTTGAGAATCTGGACAACCGCATGGCAACAAAAACCAAAGTAGTTTCATCACTTTCACATAATTGATTTTTTGCGTAGCCAAAATTAGATGAAAAAAATGAAATGAAAGGAGGGAACTAATCTAATATACTGGAGGAAGGGTGTTAAAAATCGATAACAAGCGCTAAAATTTGGCCTGAAATTTTCCGTGGCGAAAATATCAAAATTCGTAACCGCCATATAACTAAAATATTAAGGGTAAAATAAGGTCTAGATACGACCTAAATTACGCATCATTCCGATAATCTGTTTGTTCCATAATTCAATGGCCCCATCTCTGTCGTCCGCATCGACAAAATCTGTAACAATAAGCGACGTGTCCTTCGTTAGCTCATGAGTTTGCAAGGTGAATTCAAAGTAATATTCCAATCCTGCATCCTCTAACCACTGAAAGCGGACAAATTGGTTTTTCTTCTGATCGACTAATTTTGCTGTCATGCTTTGACCGTTCCAAGAAAAAGTCACTTCATTTTGGCTGTCAAACGAAACATTATCTGCAAACCACTCGTTCAATCCATTCGAAGTACTTAAACGATTGAAGACAATTCTCTTAGGAATTTTGACTGGATATTCCAGTTCAATCTTTACCTTTTCGTCCATATTGATTTCAAAATTTAAATTGTACAAAGAGTTTGTCCCTAGCAAAGTTTATACCAAAGTGGGTTTCCGTAAGCTTGGAACAAAATCTATAACCTGTTATCGTTTTGTCGCTTCAAATACGATATTTTACAGAAAAACATTGGAAGCCCAATCACTCATGGGTCAAAGTTGCTGCTATCTTCAATATTGATTTTGAAAGATAGGTTAAGCTCTGAAAATGAGAAGTTTTGCCTCCCAAATGTATCCCTCCAAGTTGATGCCTGTAACAATAGAACGCATGTTGCCTTGCTTTTCTTACAGCAACGCTGCAAAATTATCGACAATATTTCTGCTACAAGAATAAACTTGATTATTAAAAAGTTAATGAACTTTGGGGTTAAGGTTAAGTGTGCTGAACGAAAAAACTTTTAAAAAATACAGCGAAGAGTTTGGGTAAATAGAAAATAAACTCCTATTTTTGCACCCGCAAAACAGAGATGGCGAGGTAGCTCAGCTGGTTAGAGCGCATGATTCATAATCATGAGGTCGCGTGTTCAAGTCACGCTCTCGCTACAAAGTTCTTATTTTTAGATATATCCCAATGGCGAGGTAGCTCAGCTGGTTAGAGCGCATGATTCATAATCATGAGGTCGCGTGTTCAAGTCACGCTCTCGCTACAAAATTTTTTGGATATATCGAATGGCGAGGTAGCTCAGCTGGTTAGAGCGCATGATTCATAATCATGAGGTCGCGTGTTCAAGTCACGCTCTCGCTACAGAAGACGAAATTTGATGCGTGAATGCTTCAGATTTCGTCTTTTTTGTTTCATATGCATTCTGTTGGGATAATTCTGAACGTATTTGGAGAGTTTCAGGAGGAGTAAAGAGTTTAGTTCTGGTTTTTAGAACTTCGTAGCGTTTTTAAGCAAAGAGCTTTTGGCAGGTTTATATGGAACGGCCGCAGATTTATTTGCTTTAATTCACGTTGTTTTATAGATCAATCTTTGCATGATTAAACATTAACCAATGAATGACTGATTATTTTGAAGGTTTAGGCTTTGCTTGTTGGTTTTGTGTTTGAGTGATATTGACAAGGCCGTGAACCTGTTTGTTATGGACCTACTTTCTTCGGGTGACTAGTTGAATAAGCTATGAATCTAACTTAATTTTATCTGGGTGCTTAGATTATTTTGGCTTAAGAACCACAGCAATTTTGTTGAGCAGGGAACTTCCCAAAAGTTTTATTGAACAATTAAAGAACTTTGGGAAAGTTAAACACGCGGTGCTATTTATTAGGACAAGCACCGTGCTAATATTCAGTGTCGAGACAAACCTCCAAATGTCGTTTATATTAGTGCACCTACTCATAGGACGTTCGATGATTTATTCTCTTTTTATGTCTTTTGATGAGCGTGATTTTCGCTATCGTCGTTATTCAATTTGTCTAAAAGGTTGTATTTGGCTTGCCTTGTCTTCCACCTTTCACGTGCGAACTCCTGCATGTCGATGATGGTATCTTTTTCGTCAACTATCTCTAGCCCTAGCAAGGTTTCAATGATGTCTTCCATGGTAACGATACCGTCCAGCCCTCCATACTCATCAACAATCAATGCGATGTGTTCTTTGTTCTGTAAGAGTTTCTCCCACATTGAAAATATAGCTGTGGAATTGGGAGCCAGTATTATTTCCCGTTTTACGTCTTTTAGCTTTAGGTTGTGTTTGTCCTCGGCTAATTTTTCAAATACAGTTTGCCTGATTACATATCCTGTAATGTTTTCGTCGTTTTCCGAATATACAGGAATGCGTGAGAATTTTAAGTAATCCTTACTTTTGAGAAACTCATCAAGGTTCAGGTTTTCGTCAGCAACGGCCACAACAACCCTAGGGGTCATTATTTCTTTTGCTTTTACATTTTTGAGTTTTAGAAGGTTCTGTATGATTTTATCTTCTCTTTCAGAGAAAACCCCTTCATCTGTTCCTATGCTTGCTAAGGCTGCAATTTCTTCTCTGCTTGTGGTTTGCTCATTTTGGCTTTTTGAGAATACTTTAGTGACAAGGGATGAAATAATGACCAATGGATATGTAATGAAGACGGTTCCTTTTATCAGGAGCGCTGAAAAGCTTGCAAACTTTCTCCAATATCTTGCACCAATTGTTTTTGGAATTATTTCGGTGATGATTAAAATTAGAATGGTTAGAATGGCTGAAGCTAATCCGAAATAGGCTTCTCCAAAAACCTTAACTGCTTGTGCACCAACTCCAGCAGCGCCAACTGTGTGGGCAACCGTGTTTAGCGATAGGATGGCGGATAAAGGCTTGTCTATGTCGTTTTTTAGTTTAACAAAGGAATTCGCCCACTTGCTGCCTTTTTCCTGTTCTACAATTAGAAAGGATTGAGGGGTGGACAGGAGTACAGACTCCATAATTGAACATAGAAATGAGATTGCTAGGGCAAGGAATAGGTATGCAAATAAAAGTATCATGCTTTTTCATTCAGTTATAAATATCTGGTGCTGTTTGGTTACGATCAGCTTGTTCTGTTTCTGGTATAGTGATGCCAAAGTAGGTTATTATTAATACTCTGGCTTAATGGTAAAGGTGCCGATTGTTTTTGTTTTATGTTGTTAAATATTTGTGCCAAAATAGTAATTAGATGTGCTAATATAAACGATATTTTGGGGTTTGCTACGGCGCCGAATATTAGTTCAATGTTTTTCCTAATAAATAGTACCGTGTGCTTAGCTGGAAAATCACGCCGATAAGTTACGGATTTGAAAACGAATTATCTTATGAATGTTGGATATTCTTTTGAACTTTTTAGCAGGAAGGGCTTGCGCGGAAGGGCAGGGTGTTTTAAATGGATTGGAGTATGTTATTGAACGGGATCAAGGATATTCGTGATGTTTTCGATGAATTCTATTGATTTGGATTCGATTTGCTCTGTTAATGATTGTAAGTCGTTGAAATTCGGAGTTTCGACCAAGGCATTATAAACAATTGCATAAGTTTCGTCTATTGATGATGGTATCTGGTATTCGCTCCAGTCGCTTTCCTTGAATATTTCCCAATACTTCTTTTGTATCTGCTTGTTCTGTCCGCTTAGGCAAATGTCGAATTGTATTTTTTCGTGATTGAACACGATTACAAACTTCAGCTTTAGTTGTTTTATCGATTTGGGAGTGATCGGTAAATAGGTGTAGTCCATATAGCCTCTTGATATGTTTCCAACTATATATTCATCGGAGTACTTTTTTGTGAAATGGTTTTTTAGTTCCATTATGTAATTCATTAGCCCTTTGTAGGCTTTTTGAATATGACCTATTTCTAGCTGTTTTTGGTAGATTGCTAGGTAATCGTTTAGTGATTTAGTCATGGGTGTGGCATCTTTTAAGTTTTGTAGTCGAAATTATTTTTATTTTAGAAAGCTTAATAGACAAACATTTATTGCTTGAGTTAGATTGAAGATACACAACGTTTTTAAATCACAGAAACCATGAAGAAATTATTTGCTTTTTTGAGTGTGCTTTTTTGCTTTTTGCAAGCAGTGGGGCAGGGAAGAACGATTTCAGGTACGATAACTGAGAAGGTAGATGGTGCATCTTTACCAGGTGTTAATGTTGTCGTTAAGGGTGTAGATAATCTAGGTACAGTTTCTGATTTTGATGGCAGATATGAAGTGGTTGTTCCAGATAGTTGCAATGTGCTTGTTTTTTCGTTTCTTGGGATGATAACGCAGGAAGTTCAAATTGATGGTAGAAGTGTTATTGATATTGCGTTGGAGCAGGATGATTCAAGAATAGAAGAAGTGGTGATTATCGGTTATGGGACACAGAAGGTTTCTGGGAGTTTGAATGGGGTTACTTTGGGGCAAAAAGTGAAGAGCAAAACTCTTAAAACTTGGAAACGGTCGAATAAAACAGAAAATGCAGTACGCTTATCTGTCGGAGACGAAGAGGAGGATACTTTGGCATTGGTCATGTCAGAAATGAAAGTCAGGGTTGATGGTTTCCGTGCACGGGTAACGACTGATTATTTCTTCTATTCAGATTATTCGGAAAGTGAAGGAACGTTCAAAATTCGACTTCCAGCAGGAGCATCCCCTTATTATTTTGCATTTGGTTCTACTGAATACTTGAATAAGGAGAAGGATAGAGAATATTCTTTTGAGGATTATTATGATATGGACATAGAGGATTATATCGAAGGTGACTCTTTAGCTATGATCGGTAATGAAATATTGACAACCAAATCCGATAATTGGAAACAGCCACGTAAAGCCGAAGTGGTTCCGGTTGAGACGGCTGCTTTTGCATATACAGAAACGGTTCATGCAAATGTAGATCCATTACTAGCAGAGTGGGGAGGAGCGGATATTTTTAATTGTAGGGTTTTTCCGATTGAGAGTGGACAATTGCACCGTGTGGTGATAGGGTATGATGTGGATCTGACCAATGTTGGAAGTGATAAGGTGTTTAACTTGAATATCCCTCAGAATTCAGGGACGACTGTTGTGGATTTGGATATTGCCGAATTAAAAGGTGTTGATGCAAGCATATCTTATAAGGAAGGCATTAGGAAGGAAAATGAAAGACTATTGCTTCATCTTGAAAATCCGAAAGAGAAGAATATTGAAATAAGATATGCGCAGGCAGGAAACGGCTTGTTGTTGGGTGAGGATTATTTTGCGGCCTCCTTAACTCTTGATCTGCCACAGGTAGAGAAGGGAAGCACAAACAAAGATGCAATTATTGCTTTGGATGTGTCGGCTAGTTCGAATCCAGATAAATTTAATGTTTGGCTGAAGCTTTTAGAAGCGACATTATTGAATAACAGAGAAAGCATACAACGTTTCAATGTGATGTTCTTTAATATTGAAACGGCTTGGTATAAGGATGGTTATGTGGAAAATACACCTCGAAATGTAGAGGCGTTGTTGGCGTATTGCAATCAACTTTCTTTGGAAGGGGCTACCGATATTGGAGCTGCCATGCAGGAATGTTGTAATCCAGATTGGTTAAAGAAGGGAGCACAGAAGAATGTTTTCTTAATGTCTGATGGTTCTGTTACTTGGGGAAAAGAAGAGCTTTATTCTATAAGTGCCGCAATTGCTAAAGAGAATACAGTTTATGTATATAATACTGGGATTTCGGGTACGGATACAAATATGTTGGAGCATTTGGCGCGTGAGTCGGGAGGTAATTTGTTTTCTGTAACGGGGGAAGATGAAATTGAGGCTGCAAGCAAGGCTTTTAACTTTGAGTCGTGGCGAATTTTGGACGTGAAGCTTTCTGGATGTAAGGATATTGTGATTAAAGGTCGGCCAAAGTGTTTGTTTCCAGGCCAAAAGATTGTAGTAGGAGGACTAGGGAAACCAAGGGAAAATGACCCAGTAAAAATAAGTTTGACAAACGGCAAAGGCAAGAGAAAGGTGAGGTTGTCTTTTGCAAATGTTCTTCCTTCCGATTTGGCTAAAAGGGTATATGGCCAAATTGCGGTTGAACATTTAGAAAGTTTCGATTTTTTGGCAAAGAAACAAGCAGAAGCATATGCGATTCATTATAAAGTGCCTGCTAAGACCTGTTCGATGTTGATGCTTGAAAGCGATCAGGATTATGAGCGTTTCAAGATTGTACTGGATAAAGGTGCAGAATTAGTGAGAAAGACGTCTGTGAATGTGCTTGTTGAAGATTTATTAGAGCAGATGAAAAAATCTGAAGGATTTGAGAAAGATAAGTTCATTAGGCACTTAGAGAATCTTGAGAAAAATGAGATTATCCATTTCGTTTTTTCGGACACATTGAAAAAAATGATTAAAAGGATTCCTGCCAAAGCTTTTCGGATCGATCCTTCGAAATTCACAGCTAAGAACCGTTTGAAAAAGCACATTACAGATAGTGCACTGGTAGAGCTAGCAAAGGATACCCCTAAGAATAAGTGCATTGAAGAAGAGGCCGATAGCCTTATGAGTAAGTTTGGCAAGTATGATGCTTTGAAGATGATGAGCACGATTATAGAACGTAATCCAAACAATGCTGTACTGATACAAGACTTAGCGTTTTCTGCTTTGAAATATGGCCTTAGTGAGCATGCTTTTTATTTGTTTAAAAAAGTAATTGAAAAGTCCCCGCATAAACCACATGCTTACCGCTTTATAGCCCAGTTGCTTGCAGATATGAAGATGTATGATCTTGCGATGGTGTATTATGAGATTGCCTTTAGCGGAAAATGGGAAGAAAAGTATGAAGATTTTAAGGATATTGTTGGGGTAGGCTATTTTGGCTTTCTGCAAAAACTAAGAAAGTCTAAGCAGAAATTTAGGCTAAAGAAATTTGCATTGAAACGGGAGAAAAGCTTACGGGCATATTTTGAGAGTGACCTTCCTTATCTTGACTGCAATTTGGATGAAATCAATTTAATGATTAGTATGAATTGGAATACTGATGATTCAGATATTGACCTGCATGTAATTGAACCATCTGGTGAAGATTGTTACTATGGAAACAAGAGTAGTAAATCTGGAGGAAGAATATCTGGCGATGTAAGAGATGGCTATGGGCCGGAAATGTATACTAATAAGGCTCTTGTGGAAGGAATGTACAAGGTTAGGTGTAAATATTACAGTTCTCCGACAACAAGACTTTCAACGCATTCTAAAGTGTATGTGGTGATTTACAAAAATTGGGGGAGCAAGAAGGAAGTGATTACCCGAAAGGTTGTTTCGTTGAAAGCAACAGAGGAGGAACAGAGTGTGATGGAGGTTGTGATTAATTAGAAAATAGACTTCTGGTTGTGTTGTAAATTTGTAAATAGGTAGTGTTGTATATGTAATGCTCGTTCGAAATGCCCCCTATTTCCCCTCTAAAGGGGGATTTGGTTGTCGAATAGCCCTGGAGGATTTGTTAATCAATGTGATAAAGTTCGGTGATATTCGCATTTGGATTCTCTTTTAGGAGGGCGGTAGGAGGCTATTTCACAACAAAAGCATTACATGGTTAACACGATCTGGTTTTCATTTGTTTCAATTTTGAGTTTACTTTTGTGTCTTGTGGTGTGTAAATGATTGTGTTTAAAAGTAAAAGGCAACTATAACACGTGTTGTTGATAATGGGATGAGGACGTGGAGGGATTATAAATTAATAGTTAATGAGCTGAAATTTGAAAGGCAGCGCTTATCCAACTTGTATGAAGTTGGTTCATCTTGTTTTAATAAGATTGTTTGTTGGGAGGTTGCTGCTACATATGTAAAACCTCTAAGTTCTCGGAGCTATTGATTTTAGACTTACTCCTTGTAAGTAACCGGCTACTTAGCGTCAGAGTAAGTCTATATTAATTATGGCAAGCCACTTATATTTCACCACCAAGATAAATTCCCACTCCAAAGGTGATAAAATCATAAACAGGAGTTCCGATTTTTAGGTTTTCGTATCCGAGTGAGAGCGAGAAGTTTTTTATGTGATATTTAAATTGAATTTCGAATTCATTTACAGGCACATCGTTGATTATTCCCCAGCGCATGGAACTATAAAGGCTTGTTTTGTTAAATAAAAATATATCTGTATTGAGGCCACCTGCAAAACCAGCCATGTTAACATCGTCGCCTACATAGTTCATTCCCACTGTCCAGCCTAAATTGAACCTTTCTGCCCTTACCCGATCGTAGCAGAAATCCAAATTATATAGGGAAAGATATGAACGGCTATCATCAGTTCGGTTTAGCTCCATAAGTTGATGATAGTCTCCTTGTATGGAAAAGAACCTAAAGGGTCTGAACTTAACTTTTAGGTGATTTGCATAGATATCTTCTTGGCTGGCCAGTAATTTATTTTCGACATCTAGCCGCATTACGTTTCCATATACAAGGTCTGATTGGTAGTTGCCTGATGAGCTGTTGAAATATGGATATCGCGAGAGTCTATTGTGTAGGTGATCTTCGTCTTCATACAGCCCAATAAAGACAGCAGACATGGAGTAGAGGAAAGCTCTTGTTATGAGACCTCCAAATAAGTCGCCACAGAGGCTGCCGGAATCGTCTGAGTCACTGGAAGGATATCCAGATGAACGGCTGTCCCTTTTGCTGCGTTTGGAGCCTTTTTTCAATTCCTCCTTTGATTTGTCCAGTTTGCCTTGAGAATAGCAGACAAATGAATTGTTGAGGAGGAATATGATTATAATGAATCTGATTGCTATTTTCATTGATTTTTGTTTTATGATTGTTTTTACGTATTATTCTTTAATGAAGGTGTGATTTAGGAGCCAAAATTAATCAATAGACGGACGCTTGACGTAATAGGTTGGGACAGGAAAGGGAATTATGAAATTTTAATAGAACGAAGTCTGAAAATCAGTATTTAGTCAATGTGGAGGTGGCTAAATAGTTAATCAAGTTCATGCTGATTCGCCCTAAAAGAAGACTCATGCAACTAGGACTATGTGTTCTTTTTTGAGGCTTATAAGGCACATGAACTTGTATGGTTATCGTATTGAATATCTAAATTCAGAAAACATAGGCCGCCGATCACTTAAAGTGATCGGCTAGGAAAGGCTGCCCACTTCGGGCGTTGCTGGCATCAGATTTCCTGTGCTTACGAATGCATCCCAAAGTGGGCAGCCTTTTACTAGCTATGTTTAGGTAATGAATATGATATCCACATGGGCTTGACAGACCTCAAGTGTTAATTTATTTTTAGAAAGCGGTAGTGGGCTGTTCTGAAAATTTAGCTTTTTTGTCTTAATTGTTCTGCAAATATTTCATTCGAATTTAATTGGGTTAAGCTTTTAATTGATGAAAATATGTACCGAAAAATAAAAATCATAATTACAACGGATGGTAGTACTATGATAGGAAAGCTAAGCATGGTCATTTTTGCAATTTCGTCATTGAATTGCTCTGTTCCGGGCATGCTATGGACAATCATTTTTGCAAGAAAATAATTTATTACTGCTGAGAAAAAGAAGGAACATGCTAGAAAAATATTGGCGCGATCCAGTGTTGTTGTAAAACTGGATTGTAGATTACCTGAAGATAGCTTTAAATCAATTTGGTCTATGTTCAGCAATTCACGGTTGTAAATGAATTTTCTGATGAGCTGCCAAGATGTTTTGGTAGAAATAAGAACAACAAGTCCGATTATGAAAGGTATGGCGGCTTCTTTAACTGCAAACCAATGTGGAGGGAACTGTAAGAGACCTATTACCCCCGACAGTAAAACCCCAATGAGGGCAAAAAGGGATATGAAGCTTTTTTGTTTTTGGATTATCAGTTCATATAAACCAAATACTAAAGGAAATGCTAGTGCCGCGATTAGTCCGTATATAGGGCCAAGGTATGATTCTTTGCTGAATTTGGTTAATATAACGACCGGTAGTACGATATTGAAAAGTATGCTAATGAGCTGATTATTTTGTTTTTTCTTCACTTTCTGAGTTGTCTTAATTTAACATTGCTGATTTTATATTGAGCTTGAAATACTCACCCAGTATTGGGCAAACATACTAAAAACGTTTTATAGGGACTATCAGTTGTAATAGATGTTTTTTTTACATTTGATCTATTGGGCACATAGCTTATTTGTCCGTAGTTTCAATTTGTTCTGTATGATTAATTAGGGTACTTTTTTGTTGCAGGTGTTTTAGTTTATATTCCGGTATTCTACAGGTGCTATTCCTGATATTTTTTTGAACAGACGGGTGAAGTATTGGGGGTATTCAAAACCTAAATCGTATGCAATTTCACTAATTGATTCTTTTGAAGAAGCTAATCTTAGCTTTGCTTCTTCAATAACGGCATAATGAATATGTTCTATGGTACTTTTTCCGGTTTCCCGTTTCATGAGGTCGCTTAGATAATTCGCAGAAAGGTTCAGGTTGTCCGCCATATATTGAACGCTTGGTAGGCCTTGTTTGATGATTTTCTCGGAATGAATATAGTCCGATAAAATAGCTTCGAAGCGGGAAAGCAAGTCCTGATGCTTTGGAGAGCGGGTTATGAATTGCCTGTCGAAATAGCGTACGCAATAGTTAAGAAGTAGTTCAATGTTTGAGGCGATCAGCATCTGACTGTGCTTGTCGATGTTTCCAGACAGTTCGATTTCGATCTTTTGTACCAGGTCATTTAATATCGATTTCTCTTTTTGAGAAAGATGCAGGGCTTCGTTGGTATCGTATGAAAAGAAACTGTAGTCTTTTATTCTGCTTGCGAGACTTGTATTGATTAGGAAATCTGGATGAAAGAAAATGCCCCAATCCTTTTCTTTCGATGGCACAATCTCTTCCTGAATGGCGACAGTCTGATTTGGAGCAATGAATACAAGTGTTCCTTCTTGAAAATCGATAAGCTGCCGGCCGTATTTTATCGTTCCAGAGCATTGTTCTTTTAGCATTATAGCATAAACCTCGGAGTAGACTTTAGCGTCGATTTTTATGTGATCTTTTATTTTCGAAAAATCAACCACTGAAATTAAAGGGTGTTTATCGTATATTCCAAAAAGTTGATTCAGTTGATTTACATTTTTTATTTTTAGTATGTTGTCCATATCGAAATGCTTTTCTGTTTCTCAATATAATGCCAAGAAATGCGTTTTATAAGAGGCTAGTGCATGTTTCTAAATAATAAACGAAAAAAGTAAGACTTCAACCTAAATTTAATTAGGTTAAAGCCCTTTTGTTTAATAAGGTATTCTCAGGTAGATCAGCCAATAGCGCCTTTTCTTATTAGTGCTTATTGAACCATTCAATCATTTCTTTCGGTTTTTTTGCGAAGTAATTGTAGCCCTCTAGCCTTTCATCTTCATTTTCGATCCAAAGAAGTTTTTTGTCGTTGGTTCCTAGATTTTCATAAATTTCTTCTATGGATTCTGTTGTAGTTCTCCAGTCGTCGTGTACCTGAATCAATAGGGTAGGGATTTTTACAGCTTGGGATGGCACTTTTAATTGTTCCAGATCATACCCAGTTTTCTTTTTTAATTGTTTGCCAAAAATTTGAAGGTTATCCTCATGTTCCATGTCGAACTTTTTGGTAACACCAGTCACGAAGCCTTCTGGAGTAAGAGGCTGAACATTTATGAATGCTTGAATGTTTTTAAAATCTTCTGGGTGCTTGTTCATGGCGCGCATTGTACAGACTGTTCCGTAACATTGGCTGTATAGATAGATTTTCTTGTTCGGGTGTTGCTTCCGGGCATATCTAACAGAGGCTACAACGTCTTGATATTCTATGTGGGTCAGTCCCAAACTTCCTTCTTTGTATACATCTGATTCTCCATGATTTCTTAAATCGTATGTAAACACATTGTAACCTGCATCGACAAGATGTTTGTATATCGGGAGAAAATCAACTGCCACATTCCCCCAGTCTTTGTGAGGAACAGCGCCAGCTTTATTGCCGAGCATAAAGTGATTGAAAACAACAAGTTTATTGCTGTTTTTGCTTGGAATGTACCAGCCGCTTAGGTTAATACCATCCAATGATTTGAATGGTACATTTTCATAATCAAGGCCAGCTTCTTTTGGAGTACGCGTTACAGGGTTTCGTTCTACTTTTTCAAAAAAGTTGGCCATTTGTTTAAGGGCATACTTTCGTTTTACAGAACAACTGCTAGCTAGAATCAGTGTTAGAAATAGTAATGCGTTAATATTAAGTTTGCTTTTTAGTGTTTTCATTTCTCCTATGGCTTTTAGTGTTATTGCTGACACAAAAGTATGGCGTCTAAAAAGCGGGGACTTAAACGTTTCTTGGTTTGAGTTATACAAAATACAGTTTCTTTTCTCATAGCAGTATTGGGTGTAGTTGTAAATAATACTACGTAGCTTAATATCAGTTTTTTTGTGTTTGTTTAGGATTTGTGTGAGCTCAACAATGAATAATTTCGCGCAAAAGGATTTGCTTCACATAAAAGTATTCAGCTTTTACAGGTTATAAATGCGTAAAAAAAACGAAAAGTTTTTGGTTGAAATGTTCTATAGAATTAAAGCTCACTTAACAGATAATCAATAGTAAATAGCCTATTTTCAGCTCGTAAATTTTAAACAGAAATTATAAAATGAAAAAACTAACCAACCTTTTCCTAGTGCTGAGTGCAGTTTTGCTACATGTGGCTTGTAATGATGATGATGTAAAACCAGATTTGCCAGTTACGATAAGTAAATTGAACTTTATAGATGAGCTGGTAATTCCAGATGGGCAAACTTTGGATGGCGAAGTTGTCGGAGGGTTATCTGGTATTGACTACCACAATGGGGTATTCTATATTATTAGTGATGCGGCCAAGCCTCCTATCCGTTTTTATACTGCTACACTTAAGTTTGATGAAGCTGGTTTTACTGAAATCCCAGATTTTAAAATGGTAGAGCTTCTAAATGAACAAGGTAAGTCATTTGAAGAGAGTCAGGTAGATCCAGAGGCTATACGTTTTGATCCTGTGTCGGGCAATCTGATTTGGGCAAGCGAGGGCTTTGCGAATTCCAAAGTAAATCCATTTGTTCGTCAGGCAAGCGTAACGGGGCAGTTTGTAAAGGAATATGAATTGCCATCTATGTTTAAATTAAATAGAGCGAGTGAACAGGAAGGTATCCGTCATAACGGTGTTTTTGAGGGTTTATCGTTAAGTGTTGATGGAAAAGGATATTGGGTAGGAATGGAGCTGCCGCTGGTGCAAGATGGTTCTGCGCCTGTTTATGGAGAAGATAAAGATTCGAAAGTGCGTATCAGCTACATCGACCGTGCTTCGGGGAAATTCGGCCGTCAGTTTCCTTACGACCTTGGTCCTGTGGTGCGCGAAGGTGGATTCATGGTTAATGGTCTTGTTGAGGTGCTGGAGTATGCTCAAGACAAGTTTTTGGTTTTGGAGCGCTCATTTGCATCTGGAACAGATGATGGAGGAAACGATGTGTATATTTATGATGTGGATGCCAGCAATGCAACAGATGTGTCTGCTATGAATCCATTGGATGGAACGGTTGTTCCGGCGACCAAAAAACTTCTGTTTAGTTTCAATGATATTCGTGACCAGTTGTCTTCAGTGCCTGGATCTGAAGCAAAAGTTGTGGATAACCTTGAGGGTATGACTTTTGGCCCAGATTTACCAAATGGAAATAAATCGCTGGTAGTTGTTGCGGACAATAATTTCAGTGCGTTTGGCCCTCAGCTTAATCAGTTTATTGTTTTGGAGGTTGTTTCTAACAAAGGGAATGACAAGTTGTAAATTTATTCGATTTGCTTTTGTAAGCATTTGTCCCTCCAAGTTTAAGGGACTTGGAGGGGCATATGTGAATAAATAGGACTGTACCATTAGAGCTGGCTATCTTGCAGTGTAGAGATGCTAATTTGTAAGCTTTCTGTACTGCGCAGGAGTTGTTCCTGCTTTCATTTTAAGGAGTTTACCAAA
The DNA here is from genome assembly GCA_965230435.1 of Bacteroidales bacterium. Classification (GTDB taxonomy): domain Bacteria; phylum Bacteroidota; class Bacteroidia; order Bacteroidales; family JBDKHP01; genus JBDKHP01. Next base: position 1,863,963 of record CBDDLB010000006.1, on the reverse strand, counting down.
ATAGGATGGGTTATCGCCCCCAAGACTATAGGCAATCTCGCTTACGGAAGCCGAGGAATTAAGCAAATGTGATTTTGCTTTGTTGATCACAAAAGAGTGAATATGTTCTTGGGCACTATTACTGGTTTCTTTTTCCACCTCTGATAAATGTAAAGCTTCACGTACCTCATAATCAAAGAAGGAATAATTATTCATGCTTTTATCCAATACAGATTTCCTGATTAAATCAGGATGAAAAATTAATATGACTATCGTATTTATTACCTAAACGTAGCTAAAAGGCTGTCCACTTCAGAACGCTACTACATCAGCTTTTCAGTGCTTACGGATGCGCCCCGAAGTGGGCAGCCTTTCCTCGCGCAGGTCAGAGATCACTTAAAGTGATCGGCGGCCTGTGTTTTCTATATCGTAGGTATTCAATACGATAGTCATATTCAAAAAATAAACTCAACAGTTTTAAATTGCTGATGCTCCTGCTTCTGCAACTGTGTGGTCGTTTTCAACAGAACTTCCGCTTACGCCAATAGCACCAATAATTTCTCCTGCTGTGTTTTTAATAAGCACACCACCTGGGAAAGTGATTAGTCCATTGTTTGAGTGTTCTATATTGTACAAAGCTCCACCGGGTTGAGATAATTTTCCAATTTCTCCAGAGTTCATATCAAAATAACGCGCTGTTTTGGCTTTTTTGATAGATATGTCTAATGAGCCTAACCAAGCTCCATCCATGCGTACAAATGCTACTAAATTTGCTCCTGAATCTACAACTGCAATATTCATTTTTGTGTCTATTTGGATAGACTTTTCTTTTGCTACTGCAATTACTTTTTCTGCTTGCGTTAATGTAATGTCCATAATTCTTTGTTTTTAAGTTTTTTAATTATGATGCGAAAAAATACAAGAAGAATTAAGCACATGGTGCTATTCATGATGAAATGTAACTTGCTAATATTCAGTACGGTTTCAGGCCTAAAAGTGTCGCTTGTATTTAGCATACCTACTTTCTTGAAAAATTCGGACTACGAAAGGGAAAATTGATGAAGAAATTATAACACACTTATTGTATTTTTTGCCTAAAATTGATGTTTTGTAATTTTGGCCATAGTTTGCAGCTGCTTATTAGCTTGTTTAATTGGGTATTGCTCTATTTCATAAACGGTATTGCTGAGGGTTTCTCAGTAGCGCTCAAGTTACGAAATACTGTGTATGGTAGGGGTAAATGCCGTAATTTTTTATCGTTTTCGACAGCATGTTTCAAAATGGAACTAACTGTGGTTTTGGTAAGCCTGTTTATTATAGATTTACTTTCTACAAATAAATGATAAGAACTATTAGCCCCGTTTTAATGGGGCTAATGTTGCGTTGTAGCCAGTATTTTTCAGTTTAAACTTAAATTGTCTGTGCTGATTGAGGAATATATTGTTATGCACTAGGCTGTTGGCTGTTTATACGGAAATGAAGAATGATGCAGATCAATTTTTAGTTTGTCATCTACCAATTTGTATCCAAATGTGTATTCAACTTTTGCTTCGTCTCCATTAAGATCTGTGAAGAAGTAATTGCCCATGGCAATAGCACGATTTTCTTCTAAAATTATACCCGTATTCTCAAATCGAACTTTTGTCCAAGGCTGGATAGCAAACCCCTTATCTTCTTTGCATACACGATCTTCTCCTGCAATAAAATAGGATAAAGCTTCTGGTTTGGTTGCTCTAAATTGTTGAATTTCGCATTTTGTTGGTTTAAATAAAACCGTTCCAATTTCAAAAGCATAAAGTTGGTCTAGGAATTCGCTTGCAAATGCTTCGCAATCAGTTCGGTTGTTCTTTAGAGAACCAATTTTAACAACTCCTGATCCCCATTCACTCTGAGCGTCCATTACTTGTTGTTTTGTAATCATCTTAATTGAGGTATTTGTGTTGCCTACTTTGTAAAACGGTGTTCGGCTTGTCCGTTACCAAACATCAATTAATTTTTTGAATAAAAAAAGAACATTTGATTTTATTATCTGATTGGCTAGAATGTGAGTAGATTGGTTTACAGTGCCATCAGCATATCCGACAGTCATGTTTTTGATTGAAAGTATTTAGTTTTAAATAACCTACAAGTAGCTGGTTTCAAAGTAAATGTTATCGGTTTCAATTTATTCGTTCTTTCATTAAATCTCCAATATATTTAATTCCGTATTCTTTGGCTACTTGTTCTTTTGTTAAATTTTCAGGTTCTCCGTTTTCTCCTGTCCGATAAAATGTTAGTAATTCAAACCAGTTCTTATTCCTTACAATATTTGCTAATTCTAAATCAGTTAGACCGGTATAAGCAAACTCAAATGTTTCTATCCCTTCTGTTTCAGGTTTTCCATAATTTCTTTCAATTCTATTTGGATTTGAATACATGGCAGCCAAAGCATGTTTAAAGTCGTATCCGTCTAAACAAAATGCAATTTCTCGTTTTGATATAGCGTTACCTTTTAATCCTAAATCGGGCATTCTACGAATGGTTTCCATTGCTTGAATTACACTTAGCCAACTATTCGATGATTTTACTCCTGGTTCTATATATCCACAACTTGACCAAACATGGTCGCTCACAAACTGTTTTATTCCTTTGTATTTGTTGTTCAACTTTTTTTGAAGTTCTTTATAAACTCGATTTTGTCTTCTAAGGAAAATTACGACTTTATCCTTATCAATACTTTTTTGAAGCTTTTCAAGTCTCTTTTGCTTTCTCAGTTTTGTTTCATTACCAATTCCTCTGTATGAAAAACCTTCACTATTTTTTAGCTTTTCTAACCTTGCTTTGTCTTCATCATTTCCAGATTTACTCAACATTTTATAAAGGTATCCTTCACTTGGTCGTAGCCACAACTCTTCCAAATTAGCCGTATCAATCGCAATATTATTAACATAAGATTTCAACCACCCTTCGCTATTTTTTTGAAAAGTTTCTTGATTAGGCTCAATGTATTCTTCATTTGTCTGTATATTCTCCCAAATTACTTTTTTTACATTCTTTATCCATTCATTAGGAACTGTTTCTAATCCATTTTTTCTAATTCTTGAAGTCTTTAAGTATTCTTTATTTATTAGAAGGCTTACTTTTTTACTGTTATCTAATTCTGAATGAAACCTTATTTCATGTAATATATCTGTTGCTAATTGCACATATCCATTTTTTTGTATAAATGCCAACCCTGTATAGCTTGAATATTCTCATAAGTTAAGCCCGCAGTATGCATTATAAAGTTTATAAACCCAATTTGTTGAAAGATTAAGTGGTACAATAATCTCTATAATTAGTTCTATTATTCTTTTTTTTTAGAGGTGTTTACTTCAAAACAATTATATTTGCATGAAATAAAAATAATTATGCAAGAATTTCACGGAGAAGAGCTCATAAAGTTTATAGAACGTTTCCCTGACGACAATAGCTGCTACCTTTATCTGTCTGAAATTAAGTGGTCCAATGGCTATAAGTGTAAAAAATGCGGTCATACACGCTACAGTAACGGGAAAAAACATGAACGCACCTGTACCCTGTGCAAGCACAGGGAAAGCACTACGGCGGGAACCCTTTTCCACAGGTTGAAATTCGGAATCCGCAAAGCTTTCCTGATCTGTTTTGAGCTCAGTGCCACAACCAAAGGGATGTCATCCTCCCAGCTTTCGGAACGTTACGGCATATCAAGAAAAACGGCCTGGGCGTTCAGCCATAAAGTCAAGCTGGCAATGGAGAGTCAAGGGGGACAGCCTGTTGAAGGGACAGTCCATGTGGACGAATTTGTTTTCGGTGGCAAAGAAAACGGCAAACAGGGGCGCAGTTATGATACCAAAAAGAAAAAAGTGATCTGTGCCGTGGAACTTGATGACAAACAGCAGATCAAAAGGATGTATTAACAGAAGATCGAAGATTTTTGAGAAACATATCAGCAGGCTGGCCAAGGTGGTCACTGATGAGTGGAAGGGCTACCGGCCGATCGCTAACGATTATAATATTGAACAGATACCCAGTAGGGAAGGGAAGAATTTCATGCAGCTGCACAATGTGGTACATCAGATCAAAAGCTGGATAAGGACGAATTTTTCCAGGATCGCACCAAAACACACCGATAAATATTTAGCTGAATATTCTTTCAGGATCAACAGGTCTATTTTCAAAGGCTCTATATTCCATAAACTCATTGAGCGCATGACAAATAGGCCTCCCGTAAAATTTATTGATATAGTGGATTGTACTTAAATAAACGCCTCTATATTATTAATTAAGTCATACCTTTAATTATACTTAACTGATGTGTAGATAATAAAGATACAAACACCTTATTGTCCAGCAGATACAGGCAATATCGTATTTTTGTATATGGATTCAATCTTTGTTTTATCCTTTGCTCAATTTTGTCTGCAAAAGGAAGATGTTGTTCTATTGCATCACTTAGTTCTCCTTCTGTAAAATTTTTCTTTGATGAAACAATTTCATCAACAAACTCATCAACCTTATATTCAATAAAATTATATTCTGGAAAATATTTAAGAACCACAAATAAAAATCTAAAAACATCAATGGCTTTCGATTTTTCAATCTTTCCACCTTTTTTCAATCTATTGCGAATTTTAATTTCTTCCTGAGTTATCTCTTTATGAATATTTAAAAATTCATCATCAGCTATTTCAAATAACGCTGATAACCGGTTTACTCTTCGCTTCAAATTCTGCGGGATGCTTTTTTTGTATTTGATTTTATGGTCAAGAATGCTCCAGGCATCCTGAATGGCTGTCCTTATTTGCAGTTCAAATTTAATTTTCCTGAATCTCTTATAATCAGGAACTTCATCGAGTCTATTTTTTAATACTAATTGAAGATGAAGACTTTTATATCCAAATTTATCTTCTGTCTTTTCTAATTGACCTGATTTATCAGTAATATCTACCTCGTGAAAATATTTTTTTAAATTCCTCCTAATTCGGTTGACATCATCTGAATATAAACAGATAGCTCGAACTCCAATCAAGTCAGTTATAAATGCCTTAATTTCATAATCTGTGTCCTTTACATCTATTAGAGGCAAATATTTTAGTTTAAACTTACTGATACATTCATCTTTATCTTTTATTCTACCTTTAATAGATTCGACTATCGGAAATGTATTAATTAAAGAACAAAAGAAACGAACGGCTTCTTCATGAAATGGTAATTGGTTTACATACCATTCATTAAATTCTTCTATTTTACAGTCAAAAACATTCATTTATTATACTTATATATCAGCTTGTAAAATTATTGATTATAAATAAGTTTGCTTGTGCGAGCTCACTTTTTTAGTTGTGCCAACGGTCTCGTGTATGAGTAGTAGCGGATTTCTACTCACTAACATTTCAGCTTACCACAGACCTTATATTTTATGTTTATATTTTCGTTTTATCACTTAAGCCGCTATTACTTATACACTGTGTTGCCCACAGTTATTCTTTTTGTGTTCTATAGAATAAATTCCAAGTTCCAGAATTCGATTCGACAATGTCTGGAAATCCATCTTTGTTTAAATCTCCTATCTCTATGTTATAAGTGTCGTCTTTTAGGTCTTCACGCAATCCAATTTCCGTAAACTCTCCATTTTCTGTACCCAAATAAACATAATTCCGTTGTTCTGAATTTCCCTCAACTATGTCTAAATATCCATCTTGATTCAAGTCAGCTACCTTTATCGATTGTGTTTCACGTTCTGCTTTAAAGTCAAAAACTCGGTTAAAATTCAAACTTTTATCACCAAAATAAATGTTGTTTTTTGAACCTAAATTACCTGTTATAATATCCAAAAATCCATCTTGGTCAAAATCCCCAATATCGACAGAACGTGTTTGGTCATCTTCATTTCCAAATTCTATTACTTTTGAAAAATTCTGCTTTCCGTCATTTAGATAAATTTTATTTGTAGTTTTTCTTTCTGCCGTAATTAAGTCCAAAAATCCGTCTTGGTTTATATCTACTATTTTGGTTTGGATTGTTTGGTCATATTTTTTGCCATAAATGATACTATTTTCAAAGTTGCCTTTTCCATTGTTTAGGTAAATTTCGTTTTCGGATTTTCTATTAGATAGTATCAAGTCAACGTCTCCGTCATTGTCAATATCTGCAATTTCAAGGTTTCGTGAAGGCGATATTGAACCAAAAGAAATTTCTTTCTCAAACAGATTATTAGAAGAGCCAAAATAGATTTTATTCTCAATATTGTCGTTTGCAACTGCAATATCCATAAATCCATCATTGTTAAAGTCTGCACTTTTCATACAATAAGAAGCGTCCATAAATTTTCCAATAGGCAATGCTGTTTTGAAACCTCCTTTACCATCATTATAAAATAGGAAGTTTTGTTCAGCCCAATGTCTACCATTTGCCACAAGTGCATCCAAATCTCCATCGTTGTCAATATCAAATAATGTTATTGATGCAGTTCGGTTCGATTGTGTTCCAATTGAAAAAAATCCATCAGCATTAAAAAATGATATTTCTTGAGAAAAAACATTAAAAGAGATTGTTAAAAAAACAATCAATATTATTTGTGTTCGCATTTTTTTCATAATTGTGGGCAACGAAAAGCTACTGGCGGCGGGCGGTTTGGGGTGTTTTTTTGTGAGCGTAGCGAACAAAAAACGCCCCAAACCGACTGACGACCAGTAGCATGTTACAGGCTCATTTTTTTTTCTTTTTTAATAATGACTTATCTTCAATATCGCTTAATACATTATGTAATCGTATTTGCCAGGCATAGAAAGATAGAGTTAATTGCTCAGGTAATGAATACGGTACATATAATTTTGCAACTTTGTTTGAGCTTTCATATATGTCATCAATACCTACACCTTGTATTCCATTAGAAACTCCCTGATAGTTGATGTTGTTGTCAAATGCTTTGAATTTATTAACCCAAGCATCATTTTTAGATAAGGCACCTTGCATACTCTTGCTTAAATAATCCATGTAAATTTCACCTAAGCGCAAGTACATTTTTATACTATAATCTATTTGATTATTAATTTCACCGTCAATGAGTGCATTCGTGGATGCAGAACCTATTTTCTTCATTTCAACTTTGAACTCCTTATAAGCATTTTCTATATCAGCACTATTTTGCAGAGAGTTTATCTTATATAATTCATTGTTGATACTCGGTGGTAATAATGGATTTTCATCTTTTGTAAATTTTATTTTCATTACTCCTGTGTATTGCAACTCATTTTTTGGTATTACTTTTTTTCCTGAGACAAGTTTTGTAATTCCATTAATGAAATTTTTTGCTTCTCCCAATAAACTTTCAGAATAGGCAGCCGTTGTTTGTCCTGAATAAACAATACCTAATATTTCATTATTTCTTATTAATGCTCTTGTCGTATCTTTCTCAACTTTTCTAAACTCAATGATGTTCATTGGCACATGAATATTTGTATGAAAAGTTAAAACTTCATTTGCATCTTCCTTTTTATTTTTTGCAATAAAATTATCAATCAAATTGATTACAGGGTCACTACCTTGAATTACTGTGTTCAATATTGGGGATATTATGCTGAAAGTAGTCTGATCGAGATTTATAATTGGAATTAATTTAATATCAATATCAATATCTGTTATGTCACTTAAAATGATATTATCTGCCAATTTTTTGTTTGAAAGACTTAACATTGTAGGCTTGTCTTTATCTTTAAGTTCGATAACATCTTTGAATAATACTCTAATTTTCTTAACCCTTATTGGTTCTGTTGAACCAGTCTTGTATGAATTGAGTTTTATGGTTAAGTCAACTAAAAATTTGTCATCGAAATTTTGTTGAAACAAAAAATCTAATAAATGAATAGAGCATGAATTGTGTCGAGTAATTATTCCCTCATATACAGTACTGCTAAACAAGTAAGGTTCGTCTTGTCCAATAGTTTCTTTCATCTCTATTTGCGAATAAACAGCTAATTGCGATAAAGCTGTTAGCAAGAAAAATATAAACTTTTTCATTTTCGTCTAATGTTTATTGGTTGATAATGTGTTATTTGTCAATATTTAAAACGTTTTCTGAATAATAAAGAGAGACTAAATCGCTAATTTTTTTGTAGGGAAAATCTCTTTTTATTTGTCCAGTGTTGAAAAGTTGGATGAAAGAAAATCTATCAACAAAATCAATTTCTTTACGATGAGTATTTTTTTGTTTTGTAATATAGTCAATACAATTTTGTTTGAGGCTTTTATCGTCTTCTTGTTCAAACTTTTCTTGGTGAAAATCAATCATGCTGTCTATGTAATTTCCTTCATTAACTTCAAATTTTTCGTACTTACTGAAAGTATTATTATCGAAGATTAAATCATAATAAACCAAACATGTATTGTCAAGAAAAAATAGTCTGTTAGTTTTGGGTATATCCAGATTTTCTTGCTCTGGATGTCTTCTTATCATGTCCTTTAATAACTCAATGCTTCCATTGATACTACTGTTCCCTGTTAAAAAATCATTTGTTTTTTGATTAGCCTGCAACCATGTGTCATATAAGTTTATGCTATCTCCAATCAAGCGAACACCTGCAAATGCAAAAAACATATTACTTTTACTTGATAGCTCTGTTATTTTTTCAGTAAATGAAAAATATTCACCTGTCGCAATACAATCTGAAAGTAAAAATGTTCTATCCTTTAATTTTCCTGATATTATGAATGTCATGTTCTAAATAATTAGTTATGTTAAAATTGCCTGTAACGTTTGTACTTATACACCTTTTAGGTGGATAAGTACAACTTAATATACACCCTTATGCTGTGCTTGTTTGCTGTTTATTAACGACTAATGGAATGCCGAATGAAATACTAAGTTGCAAAAGCACACCACGAAAGGTGTGCTTTTACAGTGTATTAATACACCTCCTAATATAAACAGTCCACCCTAAAATGAAGAATCATAGTGCAAAAAAGACATGTAAATTGTGTGAACAGCTATTTTTTATGTGTGAAAAAGGTTAAACACAAAATCACTCAACAGATGTAGGGTAATGCAGAAATTGTAACCGAGAACGAACGCTTGCTGATGCGTTTTCTTGCTCCGTTGCGTAGTCTTATGCGATATGATTCGGATTGAACTGCTACCTTTAGGGTCGAAATCATTCAAAAATTTCAGAAGTAATTCAATGCAATGTTTGTTGTGGGCGCACTTGTTCTCTGTGTTTTGCTCCTCCCTTTGTTCGGCAGATATACAGCCTATGCCCAGGGCACAGAACCGCTCACTCAAAGTTAACAACTCTACCTTAGAAAAAACAAAGTATAGTAACCCGAAAAAATGCATGTATGCCCTCAAAGTTCAAAATTCACCTAAAAAAGTAGGCTCTCTTTGTAGCTTGAGTACAACGCAAGTGTGTTTGAGTAGTTTTGTTTTGGCTTGTGTTACACCTGCGGCAAGCCAAAATAAAATTACAGCAAACACAATGATAAGCAGGTGTGCTAATATAAACGACACTTTTAGGTATGTCACTATACTGAATATTAGCACAATGCTTTTCCTAATAAATAGCACCACGTGCTTATGTGCTTTCCATTGCTATTACTGAAAATCACTTCATTGGTGATTACTTGTTGGTAAATTCCATACAAGCAATCAGATCACTTACTTTTATATTTGCTATCCCCGATGTTATGTCCGACATGGCATAGGGAATTATCAATTTATTGTTGTGTACCAATCCGCCGCACGAATATATCACATTGGGCACATACCCTTCACGCTCTTCTTCGTTTGGCGATAGCAGGGGTTCTTTTAAACGTGCAATGATTTTTGCCGGATTATTTTTGTCAAGTAAAATGGCTCCTAATGCGTATTGCCTCATTGGCCCTACGCCGTGTGTGAGAACTAACCAACCTTCGTTTATTTCAATGGGCGAACCACAGTTTCCAATCTGAATAAATTCCCAGGGTTCTTTGGGTTCCTGTATTATTTCGGAATTGTGCCAAAAGTGCAGATTGTCGAAATACATGATGTGGTTTTTTTCGCCATCCTGCCTCGAAAGCATTGCATATTTACCATTAATTTTACGGGGGAAAAGTGCCATTCCTTTGTTTTGCACCGCTGTGCCATTTAAGGTTATAATATTGAACGATATAAAATCGGTGGTTTCTATTAGTTGCGGCAATATACTGTGCCCGTTGTAGGCGGTGTAGGTGGCATAATAAGTGATTTTCCCTTTATCATCGTGGAACTCCACAAAACGTGCATCCTCAATCCACCCATGTTATTCCCGATTCTACTAAGGTTTGATTTCTATCGATAAGGTTCTGTATCTAAAACCCTTATTTGATCATTTCAACCTTAGTAGCAATTTTATTTAACAAAAAACAAAACCTTATTACCTTATTTTCAAACAATACCTTTTAATGATTCTGAACACCCCACCCGATGGGTTTCCAAAAAACATCGGGTCTAAATTTATCCGTATGAATGAGCGATGTTGGTGGGAAGGATAGCGTTCGGGCTTAGCCACGACTGGAGCGGTAGCCCACAGACCAGCGGGCTAGTGAAACACGGTGGGGCGGCTATGTAGCCTTAGCGGAATAGACCGCCGCGCCGATGTTGAACAGCCTGCTGGGCGAGGACTTGTAGCGGAAGGCGTGCTGGATGTTTTTAATAGAGTTAGTGTTTTGCTCCTAAAAGAAAAAATGAGTTTGTTTCTATTTTCTTTTGATCCTGTTTCGAGCTTTTGAATCTTTTCTGTTCCTGAATACGCTTCTTAAATAGTTCCGATGTGACAGGCTGTATGGAATTATGACCGTTGATAGAAAAATCAGTGCTAATATCAGGTAAGTGCCATAAATTGTTAGGCCAGTTTTCTTTTCTATTACAAATAACTGATAGGCATATGCACAGGCTAGGAAATAAAACAGCCCGAGTAGTCCATAACACATGGTGCCGATGGGGGAAATGTATTTAAAGGCGCTTTCTCCTGCTTTCAGCTGGCTGGTGTGGTTGATGATGAGTCCTACCCTGAAGCCAAATAAATCGTGATGTACTCCGATTGCGGTCATGGTGAGAAAGCTTAAAATGCTGGGCAATGTTAGGCTTTGTAGGGTATAGGAGAAGTTATGTGGCCAAACCAACCACACAATTAAGGATAAATATCCTGAGTAAATAAATCCGTGATGTATGAAGCAGTGCCTTATTCTGAAGGGCCATGTGAATTCCCACAACCGTAGATAACTGGTGGCTATTTCTGGTACGATGTATCCATAGCACAGAGCGAGTGTGATTATTGCTATTGAGAATCCTTGATGGTTGGTTTGGTTGATCCATAGGAAATAAGCGAGAATTGTTAACGGAATTGGTAGCAGAAAGTCTGCAATGATTAAGTAATAGCGGATTAGTTTATCGATGAGCGATTTTTTCATTAGACAGATATAAGGGAATTATAAATTATTAGTTATGAACTGCGAAGCACATCATGAAGACCATTGAGAATTAAATTCACTGAATAATTATGAATTGGCTTGCGCCTGAAAACCAGTACTCAACCAATTCTAAATGGTCAACTATTAATTTTATAACGCCTAAGTTGGTGTTAAGATTTAAACGGTGCTTGTGGATCTGTCATTGTGCTGATAAACAGTATGGTGGTGTTCTATGGGTTTATTCGGTTGGGTTCGCTAAACAGTCGTTTCAGATAGATGCGGTAGGCTTGGTTGCCTGCGAATGTCAGAAAAAAGTTCCTCCCAGAGTTTATTGTGCGGCGGAAAGAAGCCCCGAGTGCAAATGTTTTTTTATAGGCCCATTTGAAACCGTCGTCCAGTTCTTGAGGTGTCATAAGTTTTGGTTTGAACACAACGTGCTGGGTGTCGTAATATTCCCATTTTTCGTGCAGCAGGCGTCCTTGACTTTTAAGGCGCTGATAGGACGGAGTGCCTGGGTATGGGGTGTAGATGGCGTATCTTGGAATATCCACCCGATAGTGGTTTACAAAGTCAACTGTTTTTTCAAATACCCCAGTGTTGTCTTCTTCGAACCCGAAAATAAAGCAGGCCATAAGCACTACATCGATCTCGTTTAGGGTTTTGATGATTTTGATGTATTCATCGTGTTGGTTAAAGCCTTTTTTTATGCTTTTAAGGGAAAAATCGTTTAAGGATTCAAAGCCGATTAGTAGGTATTTGCAGCCGCTGTCTTTCAGTAGTTTTGGAATTTCTTTGTCTGCGAAAACTTTGGTTGAAACTAGGCCTCCCCAGTTTTTTTTGAGTGGTTTGAGGGCTTTTAGAAGGGCTTTGAAATAGTCCATGTCTTCGCCCATGCTTACGTCGTTGAATACAATTTTCTTGGCTGGAATTGCTTTTATTTCGTCTATCACTTCATTTAGTGGTCTTGTTTGCCACCCGAAACCAGCGGCGGGTACGGCGCAGAAGTCGCATAGGTTTTTACAGCCTCTTGTTGCACTTACCACATTGGGAATCATATATCCGTTGTTATTTTGCAGGTCGCGTCTGGGGGTGGGAATGTGCGAAAAATCCTGCTTCATCTGCACGTAGCGTTTCTGAAGTTGGTTGTTTTCGAAATCGCGTAAGAGCTGTGGCCATGTTTTTTCGGCGAATCCAACTACAATTGCGTCTGCGTGCTGGGCGGCTTCATCGGGCAAAAGGGTAACGTGTACGCCTCCCATTATTACGGTTGCTCCGCTTTTTTTGAAGTGAGCGGCCAGTTCGTATCCTCGGGTTGATGTGCCTGTGATGATGCTGATGGCTACGAGATCGAATTGCTCGTTTAATGGTATTTTCTGAATGCTTTCATCGATAAGGGTGATGTCGTAATCTAATTCCTCTGGAACCAGAGCTGCTAGTGCCGTGGCTGTTAGGGGAGCTTCTCTGAATGATTTGTGAAACGATCCGAAGGCGATTTTGTGAATTTTTCCTTCTGGGAGTAGTATTAGTATTCTTTTTTTCAAGATTTTGGGTTTTGGGAGTGATTAATTATGCAATCTATGTGATGAAATTATTGGAAAAATAACCACAGAGCCGCACAGGGTATTTTCTCAGAGTTTCGCTGAGTTTTTCTGTTGCTAAGAGGACACAGAGTTTGTTTTGCTTTGCAAAACTATTTTGGTAAAATCGAATATGAATTCTAGATGATTAGTTATTCATTTTACTGGTCCTTATGTAGGTAGCGTGGAAGCATCAAAAATATTACATCCTGAAAACCAAAGGTTTTCTAATAAAAGGCGAAGCCTTTTGGCTCCCCGCCTTAAAAAAGGAGGGGGCGGGGGTGGTTGTATAGTACAAAATATAGTCGTATTATTATTAATATTCTATGGTTTAAAATAATAAACCACCCCTAACCCCTCCTTAGCAAGGCGGGGAACTGAAAGACTTCGTCTTTCGGGAAAACCTTCGGTTTTCATTTTGATGCATCTGCCCTAGTGTGTAGACGCGATGAATCGCGTCTCTACGTTTATACGATTAACCTTAAATCTTTTTGTGTGCTTTTTTGATTTTTTTTGAGGTTTAAGAATTCTGATAATTTGTTTTTTGGAAGTAAGAACAAACGACAGGCATCTAGCTGTTTCATGTTTCGGCTGTTCAGGTAATGATAATTGGCGGACAAACCTTCTTCTAGGTCTGATAATAACGCTTGTTCGTTTATTCCGTTTTTTAATATTTCTTTGTCGATGTAACAGCCGTAAAAAGTATGGGTGGCTGTCCGATGTGGTTTCAGAAAAGCGGCTCCGTTACATTTACAATATTTTCTTATGATTTTGTTTATAACCTCTGTGACATGGATGTCGTTTAGCTTTTCACCTGTATAGTCAGATACCACATTCGACTTTCCGATGTACTTCAGCAAAGGGGTTCGGTTGACAAAGCCTTTTATTTCAACAATGTCGTGGGTATTATAGCGGTACAGACCTCCGCCTGTTGTGATAATTACTTCGTATTGTTGTTCTTTTTGCACTTCGTCGATTAAAAAAAGCTGGTTGTTATCGATGTTTTTAAATTCATAGAAGTGGCTGTCGTACGTCAGTATAGGATAATCGTATTCGCATAATGGAATACTGGTAATGGCTTCGGTTGCCAACAGACCTTTGCCCTGAATGGGGACATTTGGAAATAGGGCTTTAATATCGTTGATGTATATCTCTGCAAAGGCATCTGTCCAGCAACTGATTAATTGTAAATGTGGCCATGCCTGCTTGCTGCTAAATGCTTGCTGTTTGAGTTCTTTTGCGCGTTTCGTGTTTTTCTGTATGTATTTCTGTATGATGTGATAATCTGATTCGAATTCTGGTTCTGGTAAGGACACTTTTCCTGTATCGATGCTTTCTGTTAGGTTCTTATAGTTATCCGAAATATAGCTCATGATAGAAACTAGCATGCTCGGATTCCAGACGGATATTAATCTGGTGTTTTTATTTTGAAGCAAGAGCAAGCAGATGCAATAATAATAGTTTTCAAGGCTTTGCATCTGCGCCAACTCATCGGGAATGATTAGTATTTGCCGAATAAGTAAACGTTCAATAACTCCAAGGTAATTGGCATCTTTTTCGAAACCAATAGGAACTGCGCTGTCTGCTTCATCTACTTCTGTAACTGGTGATACAATCCAAAATTGTTTCCCGCCGAGTAACGATTTATACCCTTTCAGCATATTGGCAATCCAAACATCAATGCCCTTGGCAAACTCTTTCTTTAGTTCTGAATTGTACGGAATAAATTTCGATGCTGATGAAGTTCCGCTGGTTAATGCCAGATAATCGACTTTTGAATAGGTCAATACCGTGGGAGCGCCATTCTTAATTTCATGGATGTAGGATTTATAATCCTCGTACTCCGATATTGGAACTTGTTTTCGGTAGTCTTCTATGGAACGGATGTTCTTAAACTGATGTTTGATGCCAAACGATGTACCTGCATTTTTAAATAGAATATCCATTAACAGCTCGTTCTGGAAAAATCTTGGCTTGGAGGTACCTTTCAGAAAATCATTTTCCCTTTTTTTATTCACTAATAAAAAGAGGGTGTTTGCTATTAAGCAGGTGGTGCTATTTATTATGAAAAGCATCCTGCTCAATATCAAAGCAGTAACAGCTGAAAAAGTGCCGTTTATTTTATGATACCTATTTAATGTCAGCCAATTCATTTACAATCTATTTAAGACTCTTTTAATGAAAGAATTGATATTATCCATGCTTAATCGGGTAAGGCACAACAGTTCGTCGCCTTTGGCATGATTGGGGTTCTTTTCGTAGAAGAATATTTCTTCAGGATCTTTTACTGCTTCTTTGGGCTCGTATTTCTGATCTAAAAACTGCCCGTTCGCCTGCGCTTTTACAATGCCTGTTTCTGAGTTATAAGCATCTGGATAACGATGTTTTCCCAGATAATGCATTAATTTGGTTATGTGTTCGGGTGTTTCTTTTCCGTACGATGGATAATAATTAATGAAGAAAGCAGGCAAAAACTTATATGTGCGTACTCCTTTTGAAATCAACATCCAGTACAGGGGAACATCGGGATTTTGTTTTAAAATCGAAAGCATTAATTCTCCAAAAGCCAGACTTAAAGCTAGACTGCCCCAATGTTTTTCATTGATTATGGTGTCTCCTGAAAATAGGATTAAATAGTCCTGCCCGTCAAAATTGACTTCAAACAACTTTTGTGTCGAAAATCCTACTGGAATATCGCTGTTTGGTTCGAACAGAAGTAACACCCAGTCTTTTTCTGCTAGATCCTCCTCGAAAGTTGTTCGCAGAGTATTTTTATAGTGCTTTTCCATCAGGCGAAACATATGGTCTTTCGCTTCTGTACTTAAGTCTTTTACATTTACTCTTTTTCTATCTAGTTTCATGTTTTTATTGGTTGATTAGGGCAGACGCATCAAAATGAAAACCAAAGGTTTTCCAATAAAAGGCGAAGCCTTTTGACTCCCCGCCTTAAAAAAGGAGGGGGCGGGGGTGGTTGTATAATTAAAAATATAATTGATTCATTATTAGCATCTTGTGATTTAGAATAATAAACCACCCCTAACCCCTCCTTAACAAGGCGGGGAACTGAAAGACTTCGTCTTTCGGGAAAACCTTCGGTTTTCATTTTGATGCGTCTGCCCTATTAGTTGATTGGTTATGAAAAAGCTAATGACTGATGACCATTGACTAGTGACCAATTATCCAATGACCCAAACCCATCACATTGCCCCTTGTTCAATATAAGGATTATTGAAATTAAGTGCCGATAATTCAGCTTCATGATGTGGCCAGTGGCCAATGTATAGTGTGTTGTTAAATTGTATTCTGTGCTTTTTGAAAAAATCGTAAAAAGGGCTGTTGTTCAGTAGACTAATGGAAAACAGTAGGTCTTCTGATTGATTCATAATTGTATTGAATAGCTGAGCAAAAACAGCCTTATTATCATTTTCCACAAGTACTAAAGAAAAAATACGATAAGGAAGTGCTTCGCCTGTTTTGGGAAGCATTGGCATTTTGAACAAGTTCAGTAAAGGATTAATCAACGGTCTGAAAAAAGCTAGTGTCCTGCTGTAAGACGATACTTTCCAGCGCCTGTGTGCACATTGATCCCACGTTCCCATCATTCCGCATATGCCGTTATTGTTTTTGGCCAGATATAAATCATCAATTTTAAACCCTTGGAGTAGTCCTTTTTCTTCTGCTAAATCTTCTGAACTATAGTCGGGTACAAAGGCTCTAATTGCTCCTTCTTTTTTCATAAATGCCTTTATGTCGCCTACATCTGATTTTGATGCCCGTTGCACCGTTAGTCCATTTACATTTTTCTTTTGCTCTTTGATTAAGCAACGCTTGAACATAAATGTTGACGACTGATGAATGGGTTTCATTATGGGGGTTAATTTGCTCTTGCGGTTAAAAAAAGCCAAGGCATTTAAATTGTCAGTAAAGACCGAAAACAGATAGCAATTTATTTCATGTTGTTCTGAGTATTCCTGAAAAGCCTTGAATAACCTGACAGTTACAACCCCACGTCTATAAGCGTTTTTTACCTTCAAGCTCCCTGTGTAGCCTAATTTAATGTAACGACCATTTATCCAAACATTTTTTAAACTGCAAATGAGAGCGGCAGCTGTTTGTTCCTCAAGGTTATCGTAAATAGTTACTATAAAAGACTCTTCTCCTTCAACCTTCAGGGCTTTCCAAAAGTCAGGTGACCGATCAAGTACAATTTGCAACGGGGTACCTGTATTTTCTGGTTCGTTGAAGAACTCACCATTGAATTCCTTGTTTTCCGATGTGTAAACCTTAGCTATGTAACGTGCTTTTTTCATCAATTTCACTTTTCTTCAACAACTGCTTATTATAGCTCTTATCTCCTAAAGGGAATTTTTTGCGTTGCATGGTATCGTTTCTTAGCAAAAAGTTTGAGAAGGTAAAGAATGAAAGCATCAATAATGAGTTGACATTTACCCTGTTGCTCATTCTATATAAAATGGATAGCGGACTGTAAAACTGCCTTCTTATCCGTCGGCATTCTTTTTCAATCAGTTGATTGTCAACTTCCGACTTGAATGGGATTTGACCGTATGTGTAGGCTTCATCCAACCACCATTTTTTGTATAGTAAGCGATTTTCTTTTTCGAGGCGGGTATAAAGTTCTGTTCCAGGGAATGGCGTAAGGTTGTTGAAACCAACAATGAAGAACTTATTTTTTACGCAAAATTTCAGCACTCTTTCGAAATCCTCGGGAGTGTCGTTGTCATAACCAAATAAGAAGGTGGCATAGATCCTGATTCCTGCTTTATGAATCAGTTGAATGCCCTTTTCAATTTCAGTTACCGATGGAAGCAAGCCTTTTCGCATTTGCTCCAGATTTTTTGTGTTTAAGGTCTCAAAACCAATCAATACACCTTGACAACCACTTTCAACCATTGCTTGAATTAACTCTGGATCTTTCGAGATGGTGATGTCGGCCTGTCCTACCCATTTGATTTTTAAGGGAATTAATGCTTTAAAAAGTTCCTTGGCCTTTTGGTGTTCGGCAACAATGTTATCGTCTACAAAAAAGAACAGGCGGGCTTTGTTTTTTAACTGTTTGATTTCTTCGACAATGGTATCTACATTCCGATAATGATGTTGACCCTGAAAGAAGTTATGAATGGCGCAAAACTCGCAACTGAACCGACAACCTCTACCTGCTTCCAACAAAGTAATGTTTATATAATTCTTGCCTTTAAATATGCTTCTGTCTGGAATTATACCTGAAGAGAAATCACATACTTCGCCCCGATAAATCTTCTGTAGTGTTCCTTTTTTGAAATCATCCAGCACTTTATGCCAAACGTTTTCAGCATCGCCAACCACTACGCAATTTGCATATTCTGCTACTTCGTCTGTGCATAGTGTAGCATGAAATCCCCCCATCAAAATAGTAACACCTCTTCGTCTGTATTCCGATGCAATTTGATAGGATCGTTTGGCTGTATATGTCTCAATACTGATGCAAACTATATCGGCAGGGTGATCATAATTAATGTCCTCCATTCGGTCGTCGAAAAAGCTCACTTCTACATCGTCTGGCATTAATGCAGCGATGGTAGCAGCTGGCAAAGGCTCCATCTGCCATGCTCTTATGTATTTCTTTCCTGGAATTTTTCCTACTGCTGGGTGTATGATGGTTGCTTTCATTGTTTGGGTTTGCTGGGTCATTGGTCATTGGTTTTATTTTGATGAGTAGGTTGTTGTGATGGTTTTTTGGGGTTGCTGTAGAGACGCGATTCATCGCGTCTCATCATCGAATTTTCCGAATTTCCTCTTTTGTTGTTATCCTTTATCGTTAAAAGACGCGATGAATCGCGTCTCTACAAATGGCGGTGCAAAAACATTACACGTACAACGCTACCCTTTTTTAAACCCCAATGTCATACCTTGTTTCTTAAAGGTCTCTGTTCTGAACAGCCATACCAAGTTCCATAATAATGAGATCGTGCGTAAGTTTAGCAGGTTATGCTTTGTAAATAGGCGTTTGAAAACCATCCAGACGCTGTTGTATTTTTTTCTCATTTTCAGGCACCATTCAGTCAGTTCCTCTGGACTCATGTGTTTTGGCTGATAGGCTGCATGGTTAAAATGATAGTCTTCGCTCAGCCACCATTTGCCGTTAAATAACAAGCGGTTTTCTTTCTTTAATTGTTCATAAACAGGTGTTTTCGGGTATGGCATTAATATGTTAAATGCTCCAAAACTGAACTTTTGCTTCACTGCAAACTCCAGAGTGGCTTTTAGTGTTTCATGGGTTTCTTCGTCGTGCCCCAATAAAAATGCAGCCCAAATATGAATTTTGTGTTTTCGGATGATAGCGATCTGTTTTTCATAATTGATCACCTGATTTTGATGCTTATTATACTCGGCAAGTCCTTCTGGGGTAAATGATTCGAATCCTACAATCAATCCAACACAACCACTTTTTTGCATCAATGGCATCAACTCTGGATCTTCGGTCATGTCTATCGATGCTTGGCCAATCCATTTAATTTTTAAAGGAATCAGTGCTTTAAACAGAATTTTGGCTTTTTCGGGCTCACCAATAATGTTATCATCCACAAAAAAGATAAATTTCCGAGGCTGATGTTTGATTTCGGCAATAACCTCGTCCACACAGCGCGTATGCATCTGCCCTTTAAAATAGTTGCCTGTAGAACAAAAGCTGCATTCATAAGGACATCCTCTGCCGAATTGCATCAGACTGGCTGGAAAATACTTCTTTCCTTCATAAATAGATCGACGAATGAGTTTCTCTGGGTGAGGCGGCCCCACCTTTGCTGAATATCTTTTCTTTAATTCTTTCTTCTTGAAATCTTCAATCACTTGATCCCATACACCTTCCGCATCTCCAATTATAACGCAATCTGCATGCTCAGCGGCTTCGTCGGGCATATAACTTACATGAATGCCGCCAAGAATTACGGGTATTTTTCTTGTACGATATTCATCTGCAATTTCATAAGCTCTCCTCGCTGTAAATATTTCTACACTGATGGCTACAAAATCGGCAGGTTCGTCATAATTTATTTGTTCCAGACGGTCATCAAATAGCTTCACGTCTATCTCTTCTGGTGTTAATCCTGCCAATACCCCAAGCTGCAAAGGTTCCATGCGTCCCTTATCGTCAAAAGGAACACTTTTGCCTTTTTGCTTCTGTAGCATTCCGATATTGGGTCTTATCATTATGATTTTCATGCCAATGATTGAATAGGGGAATTAATAATTATGAGTTATAAATTATGAATTGGCTGACGCTTAAGAACCAACATATAGCCAAACTAACATGATCAATTATTGATTTGGTAGTGTTATGCATGTAATGTTTGTTCAAAATGCCCCCTATTTCCCCCTAAAGGGGGACTTGGTTACCTAATAGTCCTGAAAAGTATAATAATCAATACGATACTATTCAGAAATATTCACATTTGGGCCCTCTTTTAGGAGGGCGGTGGGAGGCCATTTCAGAACAAAAGCATTACCTGAATAACACTACTATTCATTTTATTATCCTCAACAGGATGCACAACTGTTAAGTTCAATTTTGAAAAATTTTTCCGCTCTTTTTTTCATAATCTAAAGGGCTGAAAGCCTGAAACAACACAACGTAGGGCAACGCCCTATGTATTAGCCGTATGCTGGCAGAAGCTCTGAAGGAGCGGAACAAATTTCCCGGAAAATGTGTCGCTCTTTCAGAGCTTTCCCTTGATGGTGCTGTTACCTAGGGCGTTGCCCTAGGTTGTGTTGTTTAGGGCCTTCAGCCCACTTTTCTCGGAAATTTATTTGCCAAAAAGAACTTAACAGCCGTGCCAACAGAATAGGGTACGCGCGTAAAACCATTCTATTAGGGAATTATAAATTATTAATTATGAGTTATTAATTGGCTGACGCTTGAAAACCAGCACATAGCCAAACTAACATCGTCAATTATTAATTTTATTATCCCTTATTCAGTTATTCAATGATTCTATTATTGAAATCTATTTGCCAAGTGCAACACCCTGCTTGCGCAACATGCTTTTTCGGTTCACTGTATTGATATAGAAATACAACATGGTTTTGTTAAAACTCTTATGATGAAATAGGGGACTTACGCTTCGGCTAAAAATCGAGCGCCACGAGTTAAACTCCTTTTTGGCTTTGAAACACAGTTCTTCCAACTCATCGGGACTAAGACTTTTGGGATAGAACATGGTTTTGCCGTAATAGAAGTTCTCATCAGTCCACCACCTATTGAACAGTAAGCGTTTTTCTTGCTGAAGACGGGCATATAACGACGTTCCTGGCATTGGATACAAGGGATTAAAATTGGCTAGGAACAATTTGTTCTCTATGGCGAAATCCACTGCATATTTGAAACTGTCTGCGGTATCGTAGTCGTACCCGAAAACGAAAGTACCGTACACCAATATGCCATGAGCGTTTAAAACTCCGATTGCTTCTTTATAATCAATTCCAGATTGATTCCACTGCTTATTCATCTGTTTCAGGTTGTTGGGATTGAACGATTCCAATCCTACTAAAACAGCCAAGCAGCCACTTTGTGCCATTAAGGCCAACAGTTCTTTATCCTTTGTAATGTTTATGGAGATCTGGCATGTCCATTGAACTTTCATGGGAATCAATGCCTTCATAAATTGCTTGAACCTCTCTTTGTTGAAGTAAAGGTTATCGTCCACAAAAAAGATGGTTTTCTTTTTTAGGCTCGCAATCTCTTTCATCACATGGTCGATAGGTCGACAGACAGGTGTACCACTATAAAAAGCTTTGATGGAACAGAAATCGCAATCATGTGGGCATCCTCTGCTCCACTGAACCATTTCAATAGGGCCATAGTTTTTATTGCCAAAAATGGTGCGGTCAAAATCTATATCTTCCCCTTTTATAAGTTGATCGGATGAATAACGTTCCTTTAACTGGCCGTTCTCAAGATCTTCTATTACCTGTAACCAGCCACCTTCAACGTCTCCAATAAATACAGAATCTGTATGCTGTAAGCATTCTTCTGGTTCTAAGCTTGGGTGAAATCCGCCAGCAATGGTTTTTATCCCCCTTTTTTTATATTCGGCAGCAATTTCATAGCCTCTCTTTGCACAAAACGTTTCAATAGAAATAGCGGCCAAATCGGTAGGTTCATCAAAGGGAATATCCTCAAGACGGTCGTCATAAAGGCATACTTCAACATGCTCGGGAGTCTGCGCAGCTATAGCAGCAGCAAAAAGAGGCTGCATGGCGTCTTTGGATTTGTGTTTGTGCATGTTTGCCTTTATGAGGGTGATTTTCATGTGGGGATTATTGGTGTTGTTTTTGGTTGATTGGTCATTAGTTGTTTGTTCGAAATGCCCCCTATTTCCCCCTAAAGGGGGGGACTTGGTTACCGAATAGTCCTGAAAAGTATCTGAATCAGTACTGTACAACTCAGAAACATTCACATTTGGGCTCTCCTTTAGGAGGGCGGTGGGAGGCCATTTCACAACAAAAGCATTCCACGCATACACTACCGAATAAACCAGTGACCACTGACTAATGACCAATTAACCATCAATTAATTCGATTTATTTTTTTCTATTCGCAAACACAAGTAAAATAGCAGGTAGCGCAACAGTATCGTATAAAAGCGCTAAGAACAGATTTAAAGATACGAAGACACCGAGGTAAATAACAGGGGAATAGCCAGAAAAAACCATTATAATAAAACCTGTTATTAAAACCGATGTGGTTAAGAACAACGATTTCCATACCTGACTGTAGCTATTCTCGATAGCCTGAAGGGGATTCATCGTTTGAGCATTGCATTTATAGGCGTTTAAAAAATAAATGGTATCATCTACAGCAATGCCTAAAGAAACAGAAGCAATCAAAACGGTTCCCACATCTATAGGAATATTTAAGAAGCCCATTAATCCTAATGTATTTAGAACAGGAAATAGGTTAGGTAATATCCCTGCCATGAAAAGCAACGGTTTCTTAAAGCTGAAAATCAACACGATAAATATAATTGCAAAAGAAAACGTTATGCTGAAGCGTTGAGCTTTCATCACTTTTGTGTTAAGATACAGGTACATAGGTGCAGTTCCTGAGATGTAATAGGGAATGGCTTTACCCCTCATGTTGGAGTCAACGGTTTCTTTTATTCTACGGACGACTTTATTGGCCGATTCATTATCAATCCATGGTGTTCTGACCGTAATTCTGTATCGGCTGAAGTCGTTGCTAACAAAATGATTCATCCCTTTACTTAGTGCTTTGTTCTTTTTGGAAGAAAGCAAACTCTGAATGATAAGTTGCTTCGAAATTATTCCGTTGTTTAAGTTGACTATCGCATTCAAAAAGCCATCTACCGAATGGCAGACTTTTACTTGTTCGACTGCTAAAAGCTTTGTCTCGATATCGCTCAATTGCTTTAAAACAAGTGGCATCGAATCTTTGGGTACATCTTCTAGATTAAAAATAAGCTCGAACGGATAAATGCCACCGAACCAAGTACCTGCTTTACCATTCGAAATGCGGAGTTCACTGCTTTTCTTGAAATATTTGATTTGATCGGACTGGGATTGAACTTTGGTGATTCCCCATGCTGAAAAGATTAAAATCACAGCACTTAATAGCACAATCACTTTTCTGTGGCGCTCTACAAATGCAGCTATATGGTTGCTGAATGAGCTGGAAAGAGGAGTAGCGATTGATTGCGGTTTAGCGTGCTTCATGTACGAAAAGAAGATGGGCAGCAACACAATAGAAAGCACCAATGCAATAAGAATTCCGACAGCCGTAAAAATGCCGAAATGTTGAACGGGTAAAATATCACTGAAGGCAAAAGCGGCAAAAGCAGCAGATGTGGTAAATGAAGCAATGGTACCTGGCAATATAATCTCTTGCATGCTTTTCTCTATGCTCTGTTTTGGGGCGAGACCACTGCTCCTGAATTTTAAAAAGCGGGTAGTGAAATGAATGGTAAAGGCAATGCTGGTAGCTAATAGAATAAGAGGGATAATGCCTGTTATCATGTTAATTGAACCAGAGAAGCTGCCTAAAAGAGCCAATGTCCAAACGATTGACAAAATGGCTATTAATATGGGAATAATGGCAAATACAAAACGCTTGAAAACAATGGTTAATAGTATAATGATGATCACCACAGCGGTCAATAAAAATGCAGGTGGTTCAACCGACGAAACTTCTTCGGCTTTTACCGTAATTGCCATTCCCCCAACCACAATAAAATCCTTATCCTGAAAGTACTGATTTAAAATGCTTTTGGTTCGATAATAAGTCTTGTGAAAATCAACAGAATCTTCTGGTATCAATTGAAATACGGTAGCATCTCCATGCTTAGATATTAAGTTGTCGATAAATATAGACTGCTGGGTTAGTTGCTGCTTTAGTAGTTCGTAATCGTTTGGCTTTTTAGGGATTAGTCGGGTCAGATACGTACCAAGAGGCGTTATTCTAGGAATACGAAAGTTGGTAAGGCTCACAACAGATTGTATTCCCTCAATATTTTTGAGGCTGTCGCTTAATGCCCTGCTCATTGCCAGCTCTTCTTCTGAAAATAGAGCGTCTGATTGATAAGCAACAATCAAGGTTCGGTCTTCACCAAAATGATTTTTATAATCTACATATTCTTGAAAAACAAGATCTTCTGAATTGAACCATAGGTCAAGTTCATTGTAAATTTTAAGTTGAGACAGCTTGGCTCCGCAAAACAGGGTTATTAGAACAACACTAAGCGCTGAGAAAACTCTGTATTTCAGAATAAAACTTAACAGTTTTTGTGTGGCATTCCTCATAGTTGGTGTTGTAATATATGCGACTTTTTAGGATTGTCATTTGCTTGATAATCAGCATAAAGTAAGCCCTATGGATAGAAAGTTCGGTTTGTCTCAAAACTTGTCTCAGTTTTGGAAGAAAAATAAGGTAATAAGGTTGGATGATAATGTTATTCTGAATTCTACTAAGGTTCAATTCCTTCAGATAAGGTTCTGTTTCTGAAAACCTTATTTGAACATTTTAACCTTAGTAGTCATCTTATTCTACAAAAAACAAAACCTTATTATACTTATTTTCAAATTTGACATTCTTAATGATTCCGAACATCCTACCCTATTAATATGCAATTTAACTCCATGTATACCACATGGTATAACTCTCCAAAAGTTTTTATCGATAATCAAAAGAACTTTTGGAAAGTTTGCGGCTCAATAGAAATGTTGTGATGTGCAAAGGCAAATCGTCTATCAATAATAAGTAGTCAGTCATAATTAAGTTGATTCATTTGGCTGTTAAATTGTTGATTTATTGAAAAGAGTAAAATCAGCAGTTTCTAATTTGGATCGATAATGCATAAAAACTACAGGCTGAAAGCCTGTGTTACATGTAGCGTAGGCTTTTAGCCTGCGGCTTTATATTGTAATTCTGTTAACTTGTCATCCATTTATTTCCAAATTAGAAATTGCTGGAGTAAAATCAGACAAATAGGTTAGTGACCTTATTCCTATGGATTTAGCTTCATTTCAAAGCCCTATTATTGAAAATTCCCAATGCAATATTTCCCGAGAAATTTCTAAAAGAGCAAGTCGGGGTTAATAAGGTACGGTTAATTATAGAGCCCAAAGAGAAAGTTTCTTTGTAAGCTTTTTTCACTCCAGCCAATAGCTCGTTGGGACTCATGTTCATAGGCTGAAAAACAGCATGTTTGCCATCATATTTCGACCAGTCTTTTGTAATAATACGTCCTTGACTTTCCAACGTTTGGAACAATTCAGTTCCCGGAAAAGGAATTAGTGTGCTGAAATTGGGTACATCAATTTTGCTCTCTCTAACAAACTTGATGGTTTTATCAAAAACAGAAGGATCATCTGCATCGAAACCAAAAACAAATGTTCCCAGAATAAATATCTTGCGTTTGTGGAATTTCTCTACAATAGCCTTATACTTTTCCACTCTGTTAAAGCTTTTGTGCTGCTCGTTGAGACTCTCCTGATTGAGCGATTCAAAACCTAATAAAACACCCCGACAGCCACTTTCTGCCATTAGATCAATAAGGCTTTCGTCTTGTAACGACCTGAACGAAATATTGGAATACCATTCAACTTTCAGATCTTTTAAGGCTTTGCACATCTCGCGAAAGTACTCTGGATGTTCTGCTGGACTGCTGTCCAATATGGTTACACTTTTTACTTTCTGGCGCTTAATATCTTCAACAGCCTTAGAGATGTCACGGAAATACATCTGTCCATTATGCAAGTTGTGGATAACGCAAAAGCTACAACTGTTAATGCAGCTTCGGGTGAATTCTATACTGAACGGGAAATAGTATTTGTGCTTTTTCAGCAAATCGTAACGAGTAACGTTCAGGTGCTTGAAATGCTCGGTACAATCAGATTTGTAAGTAGTTTTCAGCTGTTTGTTTTGGAAATCACGCAATAGCTGAGGCCATGTTGTCTCAGCATAGCCCAAGATACAGGCATCGGCATGTTGTTGAGCTTCATCGGGCATTAAGCTGGTATGGTAACCGCCAAACACAACTGTAATTCCCCTCTGGCGTAAGGTTTTTGATACTTCGTAAGCATAATTGGCATTTGGCGTAGTAAAGCTTAAGGCCACAAGATCTGCATCGATCAAATGTGGATCGAAATCTTCAATAAACTCGTCGTAGATTTCTACTTCGGCCTTCAATTCGGGGGGCACAAGCGAAGCTAATGTAATGAGCGTTGTTGGTGCATATGCCGACCGCCTGTTTTTATACAGAAAACTTCCTCTCCCTTTTTGGGCATAAAAATCGCAAAGTAGAGCTAGTACTATTTTCATGGAGGTCACTGACCTATTTGTTTTAGATTAATTTTCTGCAAGTAACCAGCGACTTACATTAGGAATTAATCTACTTCAATTTTGGCTGAGTACTGAATAAGATTCTGTTGACTACAAAGTACACTGAAAATTACAATTAATCAATCTGTTGGTTGAAAAAGGTTTTGGACAAAGCTATTGGAGGGGTGGTCATTGGTTTATTCATGGCCAAACGAAAGTCTATAAATAGATTTGAGCGTATAACATTTCGGGTACAATTAATCAAGCTACAGCCTAAAAGGCTGTGCTACATGTAGCGTAGGCTTTTAGCCTGCGGCTTAATTCATAAGCATAACCAGTCTCTAAATGTTATACACTCAATAGAATTAATGAAGTTTATGATTTGGAAGTTGTTTGTGTTAATGTGAAACTACTCCACGAATAGTTGAGGCTTACTCTTTCTCCGTTATATAGCTGAGATGTAATTTCGTAAAATCTTAACTTATTTTTCAATACTGCACGTATTGAATATTAGCAAACAATTCAATCTGCTTTTCTACAGAGTGCTGAACTTCTGTCTGCATATCAATAAACCATTCAGGCAATTGGTTGTAGTTCTTGCCTCTATCGCGCAAGTTGTTTTCTAAAGAATTAATTGCAGATTCGGACATGCCTGTAAAATAGTTGATTTTGCAAATGCCCAGACTTATAGCTCTCCTGAAATCTTCATCGGAGATACCACTGCCGCCATGTAATACTAAAGGAATACCGACCGCGTTATTTATCTGCTCTAGCCTTTCGAAATCAAGATTGGGTTCTCCTTTGTATTTCCCATGTACATTTCCAATAGAAACCGCTAAAGCATCTATTCCCGTTTTAGTTACAAATTCCTTGGCTTGGTCGACATTGGTAAATAGATCTGGGTTTGCAGTCCCCGACAATGCTCCACCTTCTGCTCCACCAATAGCTCCAAGTTCTCCTTCTACTGAAACATTCACAGCTTTGCAGGCTTTTACTATTTCTTTTGTCGTCCTTATGTTTTCTTCGTAAGGCAACGCCGATCCATCGAACATAACCGATGTGAATCCAAGTTTAATGGCGTTCATGCAGGATTTGTAAGACAGGCCATGATCTAGATTTAATGCAACATCGACATTCTTCTTCCTGCTCATGTATTTACACAGGTCAGTCATCATCTCAACGTCTATGAAGGGATAATGGACTTCTGCAATGTTCAATATTACAGGCTTGTTTTTTGCCTTTGCAGCAGACAAAATGGCTTCTAAGAAATAGGTGTTGATAGCATTAAATGCTCCTATTGCATATTTTTCTTTTTGCGCTTTATCCAAAAGCTGCTTCATGCTTACTAAGCTCATGATCGTTGAATAGGGATTGTGAATTATGAATGAATACCTTTAAAATACTACTGCTTCAGAATAATTGGTTTATGGTTGAGAACACCATTTTTCGTATTTTAGATAATCAATTATTTATTTTGCTTTCTCTGACTTTTTGAGGGTATTTCGAAAGCTACAGACTAAAAGCCTGTGCTACATTTGGGCTGATGGTTTAAATGGCTAATTGTATTTCATTGGCAACAGCAGATGTCATAAAACCTTCCATAACATCAAGCGGAACGGCACCGCCTACCGAAGTAGGATCAAGTAAGTTGAAACGAGCCATTGCATGTGCAAACTGTAATGTTTTCCCGTAAGGCCACTCTTCATGAATGCCGTATAAACATCCAGCACAAAAGGCATCGCCGGCTCCTGTTGCTCCTTTTATTTCATCGTTGCTGATTTTCCAAGAGGGCACCCAAAGTTCCTTACCCGCTTTATCAACCAAATAGGCTCCTTCGGGACAATGTATGATAACTAATTCCTGTACACCTTTGTTTATAAGTTGCTTTGCTGTTTTTTTGACAGGCTGCATATTTAGAATGTCATTTTCACGGACATCCATTCCCGACATAAATCCAGCCTCTATTTCATTTATTATCAGATAATCGACATAAGGAAGACATGGAGTAACAATTCTTCTCATTTTTTCAGACTCCTCCGAAACAACATCTATTGAGGTTTTGTATCCTTTCTGCTTGAGTTCTTTAAGGAGAATTGCAGCTTTCACCCCGTGTTCTTCATCGGCCTCGTCTAAACTATCAAGTAAAAGCAGATAGGCCAAATGAAATATCTTGGCACCAACATCAATTTTGTTAAGATGTCCGACACTTAAAAAGGCATTAGCTCCCCTGTTGTGAAAAAAAGTTCTGTTTCCGGTAGACTCAACTGTCATTGCATCGGTGAATGATGTTGGGTGGGTGTTGCTTACTTGAATATGTTTCTGGTTGATATTGTATCGCTTCAGTTGCTCCATAATGTAGTTACCATCTTCGTCTGCTCCAATAATACCGGCTGCATATAAAGGGATTCCAACATTTAGACATGCCAAATCTGTTAAAACATTGTTTGGACCGCCGCCAACAGATTTATATACATTGGAGATATTCACCAACATGTTCTCTAGGGGAAACCTATCTATTATCTTCACATGGTCTACAATCCAATTTCCAGCGCTTATAATTCCTTTTTTTTCGGACATTTATGATTTCAAATTAGTATTGTGAATACAGTTGTTTTTCATTTTTAGTAAAGAGCAAATAATAAATTCGGTTTCTTAACATGAAGCTATTAGCCCAACGGGCTTTAAGCAATAGCATAGGGCAACGGCCTATGGGAAAATTCTGTGTCAAAATTACCCTGAAAGGGTAGAAGCAATAACCATATTTTTAGACAATTAATGTATAAAAGTTTATGCCCCTTCAGGGCATTAGGCATATCAAAAAAAATAACTATCCATTCGTTCCACTGCGGACGGCCAAATCCTCACGTACGAAAAGTACGCTCCGGTTTAGCCGCCTTGTGCGCCTTTGGCTGATTATTTTTTTTAACATGCCTTACTGGTTATGATCGATTTACACAAGGCGTTGCCCTGCGCTATTGCTAGAGCACCTTTGGCGCTAGGTGTAATATGATCTGGAAAAACGAATTTATTATTTCAACTTTAACTTATTTAGGGTTTCTTTTTCGGTCTAAATGCTTCTTCTGTTACTAAGTTGTTTTTTAAAAAACTGAAGATAACTTCGGTTTTTGTAGTTCTGCGGTCGTCCAAATCCTCACGTATTCTAGTACACTCCGGTATTGAACAATAGAACAATTGCAAGCATCAAGATTCCTCACCGCAAAGCCGTCTTATATAAATCAAGTACTTGTTTTGATAATCAGTTGTTTGACGGTTGCGGTCAAGAACAACATTCTAGAGTGACCTTTTATATAATAGATCGGAAACCTATTCGAAAAGAGAGCACAAATGTAAATAATGCTGTGCTATTTCTTCAAAAACTGCTAACAAGTTGATGGGTAAAAGTTGTTTGGTTGGTATTATACATGTAGTGTTATTGAGGCAGAAGAATATCTTCTGAAGGAGGAACACACATCCAATATACAAAGGTGATTGTGGTATGATAGCACTATCGTTTTTCGAAGTCGGTTTTGACTTTGTCTACACCGAAAATTAAAAAAATGACTTCTAAAGAACCTAGAATTTCCATCTTTAGTTATGTCAATAATATCCTGTTGCTGAAATGTGGTATGCCGATTCATGGCAATTTAAAAACTAACTGATTGATTTTGATATGAATATAATTGTTATTCAATTTAATAAAATCTATCTGGATTTCAGCGTCCGGCTCCCCTTTTTTGTTCTCCAAATAATTTATTGCCAGAATTAAGTATGCATTTGCCAAAATAGAGCATGGGAAAATACAGACTTATTTCCCTCTGAATCATATTTTTGACCTGAATTTCAGAAGCCAACGTTGAGTGAAAATTTCTTTAGTTCAGAATTATCATTTTAGCTTGTGGGTTATTGCTTCAATTTGAAGCAATGAGGCAATGGAATATGTTAGTGAAGTAATATATATGACACTTTTTTGTGTCGCAACATAATTATTCAGGGATATGTTGAGTGCCCTAGCTTTATAAAAGCAAGGAGCACAAAGTTACACGATTGAAGTAAATGAAGGCAATCTTTCTATTTTCTCATACGTCAGAAATTTTTGAAGAAAAAGGAGTGATACAATACTTAATTCTGAAGAATAACAACAGTTTATGAAGGTGAGGAAACAAATTGTTTAAGAGTTACATACCAGTTTTAATCCATACGTACGAAAAATGTGCTTTGGGCTGAAAATAAAATATGTCTTCAACCTAGCTTGTTTCTTCAACCTCATCTCGTGTAAAAAATGGTAAATAAAAATTACTCACTTATGAAGATTAACTTATTGGTTTTGTTGCTTGTTCCGCAATTGATTTTTGCTCAAAGTACTTCGTTGTGGAAAGAAAGAAGTTCGTCGTCTAGTACCGATGTCGAACGGTGGAGTAATGTTAAAGCTAACAGATGCGAACTGAATGCAGATGCTCTTGTTTCGTTATTGAAAACAGTAAAAAAGAATGGAGGGATTAATTTTCCTGTTCCTCACCCCAAAGGTGGCGAAATGATTTTTAATGTTCGGCCAACCAACATAATGGCAAAGAAACTACAGGAGAAGTTTCCCGACATTAAAACATATAGTGGTGTAAACGAAAAAGGTGACCGTGTTCGGATAGATGTGAACAGTAAAGGGGTGAATGCAATTGTTTTTTCAGAAGAGGGAATGATGTATTTAGATCCAGTAACCAGAGGAGGCAAAGAGTATTTGAGCTATTATGCTTCAGATTACCGCAAAGAAAATCCGATTGAAGAACCTTCGCTTGCGGATGATCTTGTTGAACCTGAACGCATAGTGGCAGAAAATAAAAAAGGAACTTATAAGCATAATTCTTTTAGAAAAAGAACTGTTGGTACACACTTAAGAAAGTACCGAATAGCCATTGTTGCACGACAAGATTACACTGCTTTTCATGGAGGGAAAAAAGGAGCAATGGAAGCAATTGTAACTCTTGTAAACAGGCTTACAGGAATTTTTGAAGTGGATATGGGGATTACTCTTGAGTTGATTGGCGATAACGACAAAATAATTTTTGACTATACAGATTCTCCTCTAGATGTGTCTGTAGGTATGCCATATTCTGAAAATACAGAGCTCATAAATGATTATATCGGTGTAGATAATTACGATATTGGACACATATTCGCTGGTTCTGGTGGCGGAGGAATAGCTGCTGGAGCGCGAGTATGTGTAACTAGAAAAGGAAATGCCTGTAGCAACAGCAGGATGCCTATAGGTGACAATTTTTTAACATTGGTAGCTCATGAAATGGGACACCAGTTCGGATCACGACATACCTTTTCTGCTGCGTGTGCAGGTGGTTTTGATCAGAGAATTAGCTATGAAATTGGGGCAGGAACAACTTTAATGACATATGCTGGAATTTGTGGGGGGAATCAAGCGCAACCGTATGTGGATCAGTATTTTCATGCAGCTTCCATCGGAAGTATACTCCGTTATCTAATTGATGATATTGGAACTTGCGCTACAATGGTTCCAATAAACAACACTCCTCCAACAGTAAGTGTTCCCGAGAGTGGTTTTACGATTCCCATTAATACTCCATTTGTGCTGGAGGCATCTGGTCAGGACGCCGATGGAAATCGACTTACTTACTGTTGGGAACAAATGGATCAAACAACAAAAAGTACAGGTGAAAATTCGCCAGGTTATAAAGATCAAGAGGAAATGCCCGAAGGTGTCACCACGATAGAAGAATATAGGGAGTATTTAACGGCGCAAGGGTATATGCCAGAACTTATTGAAATGTTGATTATGGCAAAGGAAGCTTTTTTCGAAAGAGTTTTTGAAGGAAATGGTCCGTTATTCAGGAGCTTTCCGCCCACAACCAATAACAAAAGATACTTTCCAAGTCTGGAT
This sequence comes from Bacteroidales bacterium, assembly GCA_965230435.1. GTDB lineage: Bacteria > Bacteroidota > Bacteroidia > Bacteroidales > JBDKHP01 > JBDKHP01. Next base: position 1,831,251 of record CBDDLB010000006.1, on the reverse strand, counting down.
TTAACTTTGAGCGGAGATACTTCCCGTTTTGAAGTATTGCCATTTAAAACTCGCGATCTGAGCTTTGCTGTTACGTTGAGAGATAACGTAGGAGGGATGACAAATGGTCTGATTACCTTTTCTTCAACAGCAAACGCGGGACCATTTGTAGTTACTTCCAAGGTTTCTAATTCGCCATACAACGGATCGTCTATTTATAAGGTTGAGTGGGACGTAGCGAATACAGATAAAGCCCCTGTAAGCTGTGCGAAAGTAAATATTCTTCTTTCGGACAATGGAGGTGAAAGTTTCGATTACATCTTACTTGAGAATACAGACAACGATGGGGCGGAGAATGTGGATTTGCCTAATATTGAAACTTCAAAAGCCCGTATTATGGTCGAGGCTGCCGATAATATTTTCTTTAACGTAAACGATGCTGATTTTCAGATTGTCCCTGTGAACGGTGGGACTCCTGCAATACCAACTGAACTTGCAGGTACTATGATTGATGAAAAAAAGGTAGAGCTTACGTGGAAAAAAAACAGCACCAACGACCTTGGTTTTACTATCGAAAGAAAAGTAGAAGGTAGTTCAAAGTTCGAGATAATTGGAGAGACTCTTCCTGGTGTTACTACATACACAGACAATACTATTGAAAAATCAGTGACGTATTCATACCGTGTTGCAGCATTTAATGCTGAGGGTAATTCAGCTTACAGCAACATCATTACATTGACCAATATTGTGGCACCAGAGGTTATGGAAGCCCCAGAAGCGTTAGTAGGTCAACTGTCGGGAGATAACAAGGTGGAATTGTCATGGAAGGATAAAAGCACCAACGAAGCTGGTTTTATCATCGAAAGAAAAACAGAGGGCAGTTCAAAATTTGAAAAAATTGGAGAGACCGGAGCTGATATTGCAACATACACAGACAATTCTATCGAAAAGTCGGTAACGTACTCATACCGTGTTGCAGCATTTAATGCTGAGGGTAATTCAGCTTACAGCAACATCATTACATTGACCAATACTGTGAAGCCAGAGGTTCTGGAAGCCCCAGAAGCGTTAGTGGGGCAACTGTCGGGAGATAACAAGGTGGAATTGTCATGGAAGGATAAAAGCACCAACGAAGCTGGTTTTATCATCGAAAGAAAAACAGAGGGCAGTTCAAAATTTGAAAAAATTGGAGAGACCGGAGCTGATATTGCAACATACACAGACAATTCTATCGAAAAGTTGGTAACGTACTCATACCGTGTTGCAGCATTTAATGCTGAGGGTACTTCTGCTTATAGTAACATTATTACAATGACCAGCACTGAAATGGATGAGTTTCTACAAGCTCCAGGAGCGTTAGTTGGTCAATTGTTGGGTGGGAACAAAATAGAGCTTCTTTGGACTGACAATAGCAATAACGAAACAGGTTTTATAATTGAAAGAAAGGTAGAAGACAACTCTGATTTTGAAAAAATTGGTGAATCTGCTGAGAATACAACTGTATATTCAGACAATGATATTGCTGAATCTGTAACCTATTCGTATCGTGTGGCTGCATTCAACAAAGAAGGAGTCTCAAAATATAGCAATGTAATTTCGTTGGTGCACAAGAGTTTGTCTACATATACTGTAACTGGTATTGAAGTGCTGTATCCAAACCCAGCAAAAGATTATATATTTCTGCCTGCTTCTTTGGCAAAGAAAACCAGTAGGATAGCAGTATTCAACTTAGCAGGAGCTAAGGTTATGGATTTGCAAGTTGACAAATCAGTTGGTAAGATAGATGTCTCAGGATTAAAGAACGGCTTGTATTTCATGAGAATCTACACTTCGGAACAAGAGATGGTGAAGAAGTTTTATAAAGAATAGAAACTTCTGATTTTCTTGGGTTCAAATAGAAATTCAGATTAATGTTTAGAGAGGATTATTGATGTATTACCCTGTCTAATTAGAGTGAAAAGATAACAAGCTGTGTAGTAGAGATTGGTTGTAGGCAAAAGTTCAATTTGTTTTTGGTCGCATATTAATTATAGGCTGAAAACTTGATCATGCTACATGGCTGGTTATTTTTCAACGAATAGCTTTTAAATACCCAGATAAAATTAAGTTATACTATTGTGAAAGTGGTTTTCGGTTTTTTAGAATTTTGTGCAAACTGCGTAGCAGTGACAGGTTTGTAGGCAGGGATGTGAATCCCTGTAAAGAAAAAGCCTCACCTGTCCAGAATCGCGTAGCGATGATACTGATTATAAATGCCATCGCTATGCGATTCGGTTCATTTTCAGAAATGTTTTCCCATGGTTACACCATGGGCTACAACCCTTTCACCGCTATGCGGTTATTTCAGATGTGCAGAAAAACCGAAAACCAAAATCACTCTAGTATAGATTTATTGCCAGCCAAAGTGTTTGGTTACTTGAAGGAAGGAAGTCTAGAAAAATAGGTCTGTGACCTTAATTAGGGATTGTCCATAAATTCTTTGCAAATCGTCTAGCTGAGCAATGTTACTTGTACGCCTGTACAACTAAATAGATTGTATAATATTCTACCCCCAAACACTTTCCCTTTAGTATAAAGGGATTACTTGCCTGCACTTATATGTCATAGGTCTTGTGTTTGTTTTTATATCGTATATGGCCTGAAAGGCTTCCTTTCCGTTAGTTTTAACAGTTGTGTAGGCAGTGTATTTTTCGGTTATTTTACATCGTCTATCTGGATTATCCCAGTTGCTGCAAAATTCAAGATATTTTATGTAATTGGTTACAGGAGGTTTAGCCCTTGCTTTTTTAGAAAATAGCTTAAGCTCGAATCCTCGGGGCTTTTGAGGTGGAGCATTATTCAAATTCCAAGAAAGACCATTGCTCAGGTTGATTAGGATACTATCTACAGTTAGTTGGGTGGTTTCATCAGTAAAAGTGATTTGTTCATTCTGGGCTGAAATTAAGGAATCAATTTCATCTTTTAAACGTCCGTCATAAAGAAGTCTAAAGTGAATTATTTTTTTGCGTGCTGTGACGCGAGATTCGGTTTTTCGCATTGCGAAACGTCCTTCTGGGGTTATGGGTGATTTTATATGGCATTTTGCTTTGTTTTCATCTTGGGCAATAGATATTTGAATGCCATAGATGAGGATAAGTGCCGTAAGTAGTATTTGGATTGTTTTATTGTTCACTTGTCAATTTAAAATGTAGATTAAATGGATATTCTATTATTGTTCATTTCAAGCTATTCAGTTTGTTGATAAACTCATCTTTCGACATTCCTGCTTCTCGTTCCGAATTGTATATTTTCAAACGGTAATCCAATACTGTCATTCCATATTCTGGAATAAAATCGGTTAAATTATATCCATTATCAAACTGTTCGTTCCATTCCGAGAAGGTTAACTTTTTTGCATCAAAATCCTCGTTCGGGTCTTGCCATTCTCTAAGCAATTCTTCAACGTATGCCTGAATTTGATGAAATTTATCTACATCTCTCAATGCTAAGAAGTGTTTGTGCTAATGATATTTTTTGTTCTGCGAATTTGATCGTTTCCATATTATCCCTTTTTTATGATAAATCTTAACCCCTTTTTTTTAGTTTTGGAACTTGATGTAGAAATTGTAATTATCATAATATATTAAGCAAATACAGCCAATGAGGCTCTTCTGTTATCTACAAAGGCGAATATACACAAAGAATAAGAAAGGCTCGTTTTGTTAGTTGCTCCAACGCCTTTGTCTAAAAGAATTTTTCTTTGATATAAGATTGATTATCAGAGACCCTATGGCTTTTCAAAACCCATCGGGTCTAAATTATCCGCATGAAGGAGCGATGTCAATGAAAAAGATAACGCTTTGGTCTAGCCGTGACAGAAGCGGAAGTTTATCGACGGGCTAGTGAAACATAGCGTGGTTGCTGTGGAGTATGTGACTCTAGTCTGTGGGAGACATACTGGCAAACTAATCATCTTGTAGTAGTTATCACGCAATTATGTTCTATTCCTCATTTGGTCAGGTTATTTACTAGAAGATTTTAATTTTTCAATTTTCTCATTCTGCAATATTACCATTCGTTTGAGCTCTTCGATAGTTTGATTTTGTTTTTCTAACTCTTTAATCTTGTTTTCTTGTTCGATTGTGTAAAGGGTTAGCTCCTCAATTTTTTGCAGCAGCTTCATTTGGAATTCTTTCATGTTTACTCCGTTTTCAACCATTTCTTTTGCAGGTGCAATTTCTGGTAAATGTTGTTTGGTTTTTACGAACTGCTCCAGTTCTTCTAAGTCCATAAGTTTATAGTTGTTTTCAAAAACAAAATCACAGCCTTTTTTTATGCTCACTTTCACTTCGTTTGCTCTGATTGTTCCTATTACATCTAATTTAGTTTCTGGGCAAGAGGTTCCTATGCCAACGTTACCATTATAGTTTATTCTAATCTTTTCATTTGCATTATTTTCCCCCTTCCCTGCAACATAAATACTAACGTAATCAGTGCCGTCCCAGCCACTTTCGATTATTTTTTTGTAAGGGAAGTCGTTGTTGTTAATGCCAATAAATTTCCCATATGGAAACAGTACGTTACCTCCTGAATTAACTTCATGAGCTTTAAAACTCCCAATTACTTCAAGTCTATAAGAGGGATTTGGGGTGCCGATTCCAACATTTCCGTTATTATTTATTCTAATCTTCTCTTCTGGGTTTGCGTCTCCATTTCCTGCAACATATATACTAACGTAGTCATGACTTATTCTTCCGTCCCATCCATTTTCAATTATTTTGGGGTGTTTGGCATTGTTATTTCCGATAAAACCACCATAAGGAAACAGTACGTTACCTCCTGAATTAACTTCATGAGCTTTAAAACTCCCAATTACTTCAAGTCTATAAGAGGGATTTGGGGTGCCGATTCCAACATTTCCGTTATTATTTATTCTAATCTTCTCTTCTGGGTTTGCGTCTCCATTTCCTGCAACATATATACTAACGTAGTCATGACTTATTCTTTCGTCCCATCCATTTTCAATTATTTTGGGGTGTTTGGCATTGTTATTTCCCATAAAACCACCATAAGGATATAATAGATTTTGTGCATTTAATGTCAATAATGAGCTGATAAGCATTAGACAGGTAAATAATTTTTTTTTCATTTTTTATGTTTGTTTTTTTAATCTTTGTTTTATATTAACAATATTAGCATTCAAGTTTATAGTGTGAATTTTTATTCTCAAATCTTTTCTGTTGAAAATACGCACAAAAGTAGCTATTCAATTTTTGTGTGGCAAATTTAATTTTTTGATTCATTTACTCTATTTAGTATTGGTTGAATATTGTTTATTTAATGTGATGTGGTGAATTGAATGAGGGATGCGGTTTGTATGATGGAATTGCCTTAAAATAACTATAAGAATTATCGAGAGAACTAGTTGTTTTTTGTAAGCCTTTCAGGTAGAGAAAAGTGTCTAGAGGGGCAGTAAAATTGAATGAAACCCCATAGGTCTAATTATGTGAATGAAGGAGTGATGCTAGTGGAAAAGACAACGCTCTGGCCTAGCCGCGACAGAAGCGGAAGCCCACAGACCAGCGGGCTAGTGAAACACGGTGCGGAGGCTATGGAGCCTCGGCGGAATAGACCGCCGCGCCGATGTTGAACAGCCTGCTGGGCGAGGACTTGTAGCGGATGGCGCGCTGGATGTTCGGGATAGAGGTGTTGTTTTGCTCCTAATAAAAATGAATTGACTGTTTGCATTGGTAATTTCTTTTTTCTGGGATCGGGGGAGATAAATGGCGGTTTTGGTAGGAATAATCTGTTGAAAAACTCTTTCTAAAGTTTGATGGGTAGATTAACTTTGTCGGGAAAGATAATGAGGTCGGAAAATTGGCGGATGAGGATTCTTTATGTTTTATCTGTTGATACTACCTCCTGTTGTAATAGCGCTAGAATCAATTGAATGAACTTAGCTCGGTTTTGTTGTACGGCATATTTATTAGCTTTTTTATTGTTGATAAGCTTCGCAGAGGTTTCTGGTCAGACTTATGGTCTGGCTTTTTCGGCATATGAGAAAACGAAGGATAAACGGACGGGGCTAGACCTTACGCCAAAAGAGAGTTTTGAGTTGGATGGGGAATTTGAGATTGCTTTCGATCTGAGGGTATTGCCACAGGCAAGGAAAAATAGGTTTGGTTATGTTTTCCGTAGTCTGATTAGTGGAGGTCATAACCTAGATCTTCTTTATGAGAAGGGTGAGGAAGGTCTTAATCCCGCATCTCTGTCTATTATTGCAGGAAATAAACGGACAAATTTAAAGCATTTTTTACCTGCGAAAGGGCTGTACGATGAATACAATCGGGTGAGGATTATACTGAACACGGAAAAACAATCGGTTTGTTTTGTGTTGAATGACAGTGTTTTGTGTCAGAGTGATTTACCAGTGCAGACGGGGGGATATAAATTGAATTTTGGTACAGTGTCTAAGGGTGTGTTTTCGATAACCGATGTGCTTTCGATGGCGGTAAAGGACATAAAGATTTCTAATGATGGCAACCTGATCCATCATTGGCCTCTTGACGAAAGGGAAGGGACATTGGCCAATGATCGAATTAGTGGTTGGGAGGGTCGGGTGAAGCACCCTATTTGGCTGAACCGTGTACATTCGCAGTGGGAAAAGTTGTATGAGGCTACGATCGATGGATTTGCACAGGTGGCATGTGATACAAAGAAGAATCAGGTGTATTTTGTTGGTGATGACACGGTAAGCTGGATTGATCTTCGAAGAGGGATAGAGACAGGTGTTCGTGTGGATCAGCCAGATTTTAAGCTTATGGTGGATAACCATGCGGCGGTTTACGATGTTTTTAGCAAGAGGTTGATCAGCTATTCTATTGATAAAAAACAGGCTTTTTATTTCGATTTTTCGAAGGGTAAATGGAGCGGGGCATTTAATCCCGAAGGTTATCCGCATACGGTTTATCTGCACCATAGTAAAACTATATTGCTGGATTCTACGATGCTGTGTTTTGGCGGTTATGGTAAGTATAAGTACAGGAATGAAGTAAACCGTTTGAAATTAGGGGATTTATCGTGGAGCAAGGTTAACTACACTGGCGATTTTTGGACTCCGAGGTATCTGGCTGCTACTGGTTATGAAAAGTTGGGCAATACAATATATCTGATAGGTGGATTTGGGAGCGAATCTGGCGAACAGGCATTGAATCCTAGCTATTGTTACGATCTGTATGCTTATTCTGTAGCAAATAGTACTTTCAAAAAGGTGTATAGTTTTGGGGAGATTCGGGAAGATTTTTGTTTTGCAAATTCGCTGTTTATTGATGAGGAAAGTAAAACGTATTATGGCCTGATTTACTCGAAATATGAGTATGATACAGAACTTCGGATTATTTCGGGTTCGTTGGAACGGCCAGAATATAAGATTATGCCTACGGGGATTCCGTATAAATTTCATGACCTGAGTTCGTATGCGGATTTATTCTTCCTTCCTGAAAGCAAAAAGCTGTTAACAGTTGTTGTAAACTATGATAGGAAGGTTGAAAAGAAAACCTATTGCAAGGTATATTCGCTTAATTTCCCTCCGAATTTTGGTCAACCTCAGGAAAGTAAAAAAGAAGATTCTGCGTTTTGGAAGCTTCTGTTTGTTGTTTTGGCTGTGATAGCTATGGGGGTTGGTTTTGTTGTTTGGTATAAACGCAAGGGAAAAGTGCGGAGTATTGGTGCTGCGCCCCGGCCTGATCTACAAAATTCTCAGGAGGCTAAAATTGAGGAGGCAGCAAAAGAAGAACCTAAGGAACAGAAACTGAAACCAAAAGAACAGGTTGTAGAAGATAAGCAAAAGCCGAACAGTCTTTATTTATTCGGGAGGTACAGTTTGTTTAATCAGGAAGCTCTTGAGATTGCCCCCCAGTTTTCTCCTTTGCAGCGTGAATTGTTTTTCCTGATACTTTTCAATTCGATAGAACGAAAGGGGATCGGTTCGAAAGAGCTGGATCAGGTTCTATGGTTCGACAAGAGTCCGCAGAGTGCAAAAAACAATCGGGCGGTGAATATTGCAAAACTTAGAAATGCCTTAAATCAGGTTGATGGGATTGAACTGATTCAGGAGAAAAAGTTGTGGAAGTTCCAAATAGACGAGGCGCTGTTTTATTGCGATTTGATCGACCTGAAAAATATAATTGCTGGCCGTGGAGGCGTTTCGTCTGCTGAGAGATTGAAAGCGATTGTGGCGATTGTGAAAAAAGGTGCTCTGCTTAAGAACTTCGATTTCGAGTGGCTCGATCGCTTCAAAGCTACAATCAGCGATGATATTATAAATACTTTATTGCTTTTTATGCAAGAAGATAGTATTCAGGCTCAAGCTTTGGTGGAAGCTACTGATGCGCTGTTTGTTTTCGATCCTGTAAACGAAGAGGCCATTAAATTCAAATGCAAAGGTTTGGTACAAATGGGAAAGCATAGTTTGGCCTTAGATGCTTTCAGGCGTTTCACTTTGGAGTATGAGGCGCTTTATAATGAAAAATATCCCGAAGATTATAAGGCGTTGATTGGGCCTCTTGTCAAGAAATAAACGGTAGAGTCGTTAAATGAGAGCTGCATTGCTTTCTGGAACGATTCTCGAATAATAGAATAGGTTTACGCATGCCCCCCCCATTCAATTATTCATTTAATCTATTATTCAATTATTGGTTTAGTAATACGCAAGATTGCTGCTCTCACTTCAGAACACAGCCAAATAAATAGGTGAGTCAAGGACTATTTGTGCAGAAGTATGTACAAATAAATCATACCTCTTGTTCTGAAAAAAAATTTACTTCAGTGTTGATGTTGTCATTTTGCGACACGTACATTCATGCGCAAATTCTAGCGTAGAATACGCTAAATCCTTTCTTTAATCGGTTTTTCTCTAGCGTTAATCCCTCCATTAATGTTCTTATTAAGCTACAAAACCGTACTTTACATTGTTTTATAAGATTGCTGACTCAGACTTAAACAAACCCTAAGATTGTTATAGGTGCGATCAATTAAATTGGTTTACATCGAAAAAACTATTTTATGAATTTCAGAAAAGTACTAACCAACTATGCTTATTTAAGCACTGCACTGCTGTTTTTGACAGTGGCTCTCTCCACCTCTTCGTGCGGAAAAGCACATGGAGGAAAAAGCACGGAAAAGAATAAAAAACAGGCTAAGCAAGAGTCGCTTGTTGACTATGTGAACCCTTACATTGGTAACATAAGTCATTTGCTAGTGCCTACTTTCCCAACCATACACCTACCTAACAGTATGCTGCGTGTGATTCCTGCCAGAAGCGATTATACTACAGACCGCCTTTACGGATTATCGGTTGTAACTACAAGTCACCGCGGTAGTTCTGCCTTCAATATCAGCCCTATTCAGGAGCTTCCAAAAGATGGGAAAACAGTGGTTCGCTATAGTTATGATCAGGAGAAAATTACTCCTTATTCATACGATGTTCTGTTGGATGATTCGGAAATCGACGTTGCTTTCGGTGTTTCGCAACAATCGGGTATCTATCAGTTAGATTTTAAAAAAGATGACGCGCCTTATCTCTTAATCAATAATAAGAAAGGAGAGATTGAAATAAAAGATGGTGTGGTGACAGGCTATCAGGTAATATCGAACGATATCAGAAAGCAGAACAGTACTAAGGTGTTTCTTTATTTAGAAACGGGAGAGAAGATTGTTGAATCTGGAATTCTAGAGGATGGAAAAATCAGTCAGAAGTCTACAGCAGAGGGAAGAAACAAGTGTGTCGCATTGAAATTTGGCGACGGAGTAAAGCAGGTAAAGGTTCGTTATGGTATTTCTTTTATTAGTGTGGGACAGGCCAAAATCAATCTTCAACGCGAGATAAAAGATTACGATCTGAAAAAGGTAGTTTCTAGAGGGAAAGAAATCTGGAACAGTGCACTTGCAAAAACTAAGGTTGAAGGCGGTAGTGAGGCTGATAAGGCTGTTTTCTACACGTCGATTTATAGAACCTATGAGCGTCCTGTTTGTATCTCGGAAGGTGGCCGTTATTTCAGTGCTTTTGACGGCAAGATCCATGATGATAAAGGAACTCCGTTCTATACAGACGATTGGATCTGGGATACTTACCGTGCAACTCACCCGCTACGTGTGCTAACAGAGAAGAAGCTGGAAACGGACATCATAAAGTCGTTTATTCTGATGGCAGAGCAGATGGATAATTTCTGGATGCCAACTTTCCCTGAGATTACAGGCGATAGCCGCAGAATGAATTCGAACCACGGCGTAGCTACGGTTTTGGATGCTTATACAAAAGGCCTTACCGATTTCGATCTTACGAAAGCTTATGATGCCTGCAAGAATGCGATTACTCAAAAAACACTGGCGCCTTGGTCGGGCAAGCCTGCTGGCGATTTGGATGCGTTTTATAAAGAACATGGCTATTTCCCTGCTTTGAGAGAGGGACAGAAGGAATTTTCAGAAGTAGTTCACGGTTTCGAAAACCGTCAGCCTGTTGCGGTGACTTTAGGAACGGTTTACGACGAGTGGTGTTTGTCGGAAATAGCACGTCTTCTGGATAAAAAAGATGATGCAGATTATTTCTTGAAGCGTTCGTACAATTATCGCAGGATTTTTAATACAGAGACAGGCTTCTTTCACCCGAAAGACGATAAGGAAGAGTTCATTACACCTTTCGATTACAAATTCTCGGGAGGACAAGGTGCGCGCAAATATTATGGCGAGAATAATGGTTGGGTATATCGTTGGGATGTCCCTCATAATGTTCAGGATCTCATAACTTTAATGGGCGGTCGTGAGGCTTTTATTAATAACTTAGAGGCTACTTTCAATGAATCGCTGGGTAGAAGCAAGTTCGATTTCTACAAACAACTACCAGATCATACAGGTAATGTAGGTCAGTTTTCGATGGCCAACGAACCTTCTCTACATATTCCATATTTATATAATTATGCTGGTCAGCCATGGAAAACGCAAAAACGAATTCGCAAATTGCTTAAGGAGTGGTTCCGAAACGACCTGATGGGCGTTCCTGGCGACGAAGATGGGGGAGGCATGTCTGCATTTGTCGCTTTTTCGCAGATGGGCTTTTATCCTGTTACGCCAGGTTCTGCCTCATATAACATCGGAAGCCCTGTTTTCGAAAAGTCTACTATTGATTTAGGAGACGGAAAGACTTTCGTAATCAAAGCAAACAATGTTTCTGATGTTAACAAATACATTCAATCTGCAAAGTTGAACGGAAAAGCTTTGGATAAACCTTGGTTTGAACACGATGATGTTCATATGGGCGGTGTTCTTGAGCTTGAAATGGGGCCTATTGCCAATAAGAAGTGGGGGGCTGGTATTGCTGATGCTCCGCCTTCGGCTCGGAAGATTGATGGGGCTGGTCGTTGAGAGAGTTTTGAAATTATGAATTAGTAGTTATTAATTGGTTAGTGTCTGAAAACTAGTATATAGCCAAACTGTAGAGATGTGATTTAATTTTGCAGGTTCTCTAAATCCCGTAGGGATGACAAATTGGTAGCCTGTGGAGGAAACCATAGGGGAATATACAGATTATACGCAAAATGCTGTAGGCATGGCCTTTTATGCAAAGTCAATTCTTCTATCTCTAACATAGTCAATTATTGATTTTTTGTTTTCTACTAATCTTTACAAAACAATTGCACCAAGGGTGCGGTGTCAAATAGCATGGGTGCAAGCCCTATGATAATTGTTGCCGTATATGGGAAAGCGCCAACGGTGCGAGGTCAAATTTTATTCAGATGATTTGCATATAGACTGCGCACCTTTGGCGCTTGTTTTTCGATGGTTTACTATTCTCAGCCAGCGCTCACGCACTGGGCTTAATGACTACGCGCCGTTGGCGCTTGCGTTGATAATGAGAAATTCGTCTAGAATTAGAACCTAATGGTTTTCTTAAAAGAGAACCCAAATGTGAATGTTTCAGAATGGTATTGTGCTGATTTGTATGCTTTTCAGGACTATTAGGTAACCAAGTCCCTTTTTAGGGGGAAATAGGGGCATTTTGAACGAACATTGCATATGCAACACTATCATGTTATTGCATCTTTCGAATATCAGGTAAGCCAAATTGATCAACCAGAAAATCAACCAATGACCAAAAAGTAGATCAAAAATAAAACCATGCAAAAAAAAATATTATTCATAGCATTTCTGATTTGTAGCGTAATTGGTAATGCGCAGACGAACAAAACCTTTCAGTATAAATTTGCACCACAGGAAGGGTTAGTGAAGAAAGTAGAAAAGCTTTTTAGGGATGAAATCTGTTTGAACGGGAAATGGCAATTTCAGCCGGTAACCATAAAAAAAGGAAGCACATTTGAAGAAATTAAATCGCCAGAAAAACCCTCCGTTTTGGCTTGGGAGAAAACACCAATTAAAATTCCATCTCCTTGGAACGTAAATGGATTTACGAACGGAACAGGTGGTGATTTTAAAGCTTTTCTAAGCTACCCGAAAGCATGGGAAAAGGAAAAAGCTGGTTGGTTGCGCAAAACTATCAAAGTACCATCGGATTGGGATGGTAACCGCATAATTCTTCATTTCGAAGCCGTAGCTGGTTATGCAAAAGTTTTTGTGAATGGAAATGTGGTTGGTGATCATTTCGATGCTTTTCTTCCGTTCAACTTCGATATTACAGAGCATGCTAAGGCTGGACAGGAACTGGAAGTATTGGTTTGGGTTGCCCATGGAAAACTTCTCAATGATCCGGGAAAATACGGACGCCGTAACTATGTAGCGGGTTCGTTCTGGGGAATTTACATTGCTGGTATCTGGCAAGATGTTTATTTGCAAAAGAAACCAGCTGTTTATGTTTCGGATACTTACGTGAAGCCTTGGGTGGAGAAAGACGAATTGGAGCTGGAAGTTACCGTAACAAATACATCGAAGAAAGCTAAAAAAGTTAACCTTGTTGCCGATGTTTACGAGTGGATCAACAAAGCTGGGAAGTCAGTAATTGAAACGCCGGAAGTAAAATGGGAACTTGGAAAGAAAAAAGAACTTTCATTCGAACTGAAAAAGCAATCTGTACCCGCCAACAGTTCAAAAATATTTACTATCTCAACAAAAGTTGGCGGAAAACTGAAAACTTGGACTCCAGATAGTCCAAATCTGTATGGCCTAACAGTTTCATTGAACAAAAAGAAAACGCAGATTGATTTGGATTATACTCGTTTTGGCTGGCGCCAGTTCAACATCAAAGGAACTGAATTTCAGCTTAACGGAAAGGCATTCGAAGTAAGGGGAGACTCTTGGCATTTTATGGGTGTTCCGCAAATGACACGCCGCTATGCATATGCTTGGTTCCAGATGCTGAAAGATTCAAATGCCAATGGTGTACGTCTGCACGCGCAGGTTTATCCCCGCTTTTACTTGGAAATGGCTGATGAAATGGGCATCTGTATTTTGGACGAAACAGCTATCTGGTCGAGCGATGGTGGGCCAAAGATCGATTCGGAACAGTATTGGGAAGCTTGCCGCGAGCATGTAAAGAATATGGTGCTAAGAGACCGTAACTACGCATCGGTAATGGGATGGAGCGTTTGTAATGAGACTCTTCCTGTGACAAAACACGTTTTCCACGCACCGCAAAAGCTGATTGATAGAAATGTTGAAGAGATTAACAAGTGGGTAGCCATTACGCGCAAATATGACCCAACACGCACTTGGATTTCTGGCGATGGAGAAACTCAGGCGAAAACCGATCTTCCTACGGTTATTGGTCATTATGGTGGTAAGAACGCGATGAAAGATTGGTCGACGCAGGGCAAACCTTGGGGAATTGGAGAAACAGGAATGGCTTACTATGGAACACCGTCGCAAGTGGCGAAAGTAAATGGTGCACGAGCTTACGAATCGCAGCTTGGCCGTATGGAAGGCTTGGCAGGAGAGGCGTTCGATAACATTTCTATGCAGCGCAATCTAAACGCTTCTTATGTTTCAATTTTCAACTTGGCTTGGTACGGATTAAGGCCATTAGGTCTAGGATTGAAAGACATTACCAAAGCACCAACGGATAGCGATGGTATCTTTTTCCAAAAATACGTTGAAGGTGTTCCTGGATATCAACCTGAGCGTTTGGGGCCTTACACAACGACATTCAACCCAGGTTACGATGCCAATTTGCCATTGTACGAAAGCTGGCCACTGTTAGAGGCCGTGAAAGCCGCTTTTGCTGACGATTACAAAAGCAAAGAAAACATTTGGGGCAAGGAAACCAGCGGTAAAGTGAAAGTTGGAAAGGCTGCTGCTAAAAACAACATTGTGTGGTTGACATCGAAGGAAAACAGCAAGTTAAAAGCATCTTTTGAGGACTTGGCAGTATTGTTCGGTGAACTTTCAACTACAGGAGAACAACTAATTTTTATTGAAGGAAATCATCCTCCAAAAACAACAAAAAAGCTGTTGAAAAAGCTAAAAAAGGCTGCTGAAAAAGGAAGCACTATCTTGTTATGGGGAGCGACAGAAAAGTCGAAAGAGTTGGTTGAGGCATTGTCTACAGGTGCAATCTCTTTCCACAAGAGAAATGCAACAAGCTATATCATAAAAAAAGAACACTCAATTGTAAATGATGAAAGCAGTGAGTCTTTCTATTTCTCGGAACTGACCAAGAAGACAGTTTCAACGGTTGCAATCGGTGGCGAATGGATGAAAAAAGCAGAACTGATCCTTGAAGCTTGTAATACGGACTGGCACAAATGGAATTACCAAGGCGAAGATGTAAAAACAGCCAAGGTTTACCGTAGTGAAAGAGAGGCAAAACCGGCTGGTAATGTGATTGCCCGTCAGAAAATTGGTAAGGGTGAAGTGATTGTTTCAACGGTAGATTACTTTGTTCTGGGAAGCCAGCTAAAAGGTAATATTCGCGGTATCATTGACAATTTAGGAGGTGAGTTTAAAGGAAAAACCAAAGATCTGCCACCAGCCTTGAATAAAGATTATGTGCTGGAAAATGCTTTGTATTTAGGTGCTATCCGAAATAAAATCGGAGGAATAGAAAATGTTTTCCGTAACGATCCAATTTCAGAAAAAGAATTCACAGAAGTGAAAATCGGGACTAAAACCGAAAATATGTACTGGGATGTGGCTTCGGCACAAGAGAAAGGAATCTGGGATTTTATGAAAATGCGACCAAGGATTAAGCGCGATGCCGTGGTTTACTTAAGCTTTTGGATGTACAGCCCACGTTCGTTAACCGATTTGTTGATAGAACCGAACATGCCACGCCTAGACATGCACTTCGGAATGGACGATGCACTTGCTCTAAGTGTAAACGGAAAAGTGGTGAAAGAATGGCCTCATAAAGGAGGGCTTGTAGAAGATCAGTACAAATACGAGGGTGTGCCGTTGGAAAAAGGCTGGAACCATGTGCTTATTAAAGTGGGACAAGCTGGAGGAGGCTGGTCTACCAAGGTTCGTTTTTCTAGTACAAAGCCTGAGTTTATGAAGAAGATTAAATCTGCTGTTGTGCGTTAGTTTTTGTGGTGTTTTGAGAATTGTCTGTTCACGATTTTTTCTCTACACAATGTATCATACGATTTTGAGTTTATTGGCATAAAATTTCAGTAACCTTATTCCCCTACTTAAAAAAGGAGGGGAGCTGAAAAGATTTGCTTTTCGTTGAAACCTTCGGCTTCATTATTCCAGTAAATCCTTCAACTAAATCGTATTGCCATAAAATATGGTCTTAAAACAACAGCCTAAAGGTCTGATTTACATGTTTTATCCCAAAGAAACACAATGCATTTATTGAATTTTCTGTTTATTGGCCCTCTTTTAGGAGGGCGGTGGAGGCCATTTCACAATAAAAGCATTACATATGTAATACTATCTATGCTTGTAGGGATAATAGTTTGGGTGTATAACATTTCGGGAGCAATTAAAAAGCTACAGCCTAAAAGGCTGTGCTACATGTAGCGTAGGCTTTTAGCCTACGGCTTAGTTCATAATCATAAACAGTTTGTTAAAATGTTATATACTTAAATAGTTTCATAATATCATATATTATAAAACATTACTCTTATAGTGTTTTGGACTATTAGAAAGCAGTACCTTTGTAGAATAGCCGCGACTGTAGCGAAAAGCCCAGAAGCCAAAGCGTTTGTGAAACACGGCGTGACGGCTATGGAGCTTCGGCGGAATAGACCGCCACGACGATGTTGAACGGCGCTGTGGCTGAGGACTTGTAGCGAAAGGCGCGCTGGATGTTTCAGATAGAGAATAGCGTTCCGCTCCTAAAAAATCTAATGCTACTTTACACAGTTAGTGTTTAAACTGTAATAGTTTCAATTTCATAGGCTTTCGCATGGTCATTGGTTAATTGGTCATCAGTCATTAGATCTGCCGAAATACAGAAAACCAATGACCATTGACTAATGACCAATGACAAAAAGATTTCAAATTTCATAAAGTAGAACAAACTACTCATTTAAAGTAATATGACAAGCAGAAATCAAGTACTCTACATTTTTCTTGCACTGATGTTTTTGTCCTGTTCGCAGGAAAAACAACAGGAAACGCGCAAGAGTGTTTTGGATTATGTTGATCCTTTTGTTGGGACGGCAGCGCACGGACATACCTATCCGGGGGCTACATTGCCTTTTGCGATGGTGCAGGTAGGAACATCGAATTATCACCAAGGTTGGGCTTGGTGTTCGGGGTATCATCATACAGATACTGTTTTGCAAGGCTTTGCCCATACGCACTTGAGCGGTACTGGGCTAACTGGTATGGCCGATATTCTTATTATCCCGACGACGGGTGATTTGAAATTGGTTCCAGGAAAAGACGAAAATCCAGATGAGGGATACAGTTCGCGCTGGACGCATGCAAAGGAAAAAGCCAGCCCAGGTTTTTACAGCGTTCATTTGGATGATTATAATGTGGATGCTGAAATTACTTCTTCTAAACGTGTTGGTTTTCATCGATATACGTATAATGAAGCTGGTAGTCATCAGGTTGTTTTAGATCCTACACATTTAATTCAAGATAAGCTTTTAGATACTGAGGTAGAGATTCTTTCGGATACTGAAGTAAGAGGTTTTAAGCATTGTAAAGGTTCTGGGGGTGACCGTCATGTTTATTTCTATGCTCAGTTTAGCAAGCCTTTTAAGCAATCGGGTGTAAGTGTTGCAGGTGAAAAGGTAGATGGTAGGAAAGCTGCTGATAAGAAAGTAGCTGCGTATGTAATTTTTGATGGCTCTAAGGGAGAGCAGGTTGAGGCAAGGGTGGCTTTGTCGTTTGTGAGTTACGCGGGTGCTAAAAAGAATTTTGAGGCTGAAGCAAAAGGAGTTTCTTTCGATGAAAGACTGAAGAAATCGCAAGCTGTTTGGGAGAAGCATTTGTCTAAAATTGAAATAGATGGCGGTGAAATTGCTGATTTGCGGACTTTTTACTCGGGGCTTTATCATGCGATTTTGCAGCCTAACCTAATCAGCGATGTAGACGGAAAATATATTGTTGAAGAGAAAGAATATCAGGGAAAAGAAAATCAGTACAGCACTTATTCGACATGGGATACTTTCCGAGCACAGCATCCATTGCTAACAATTTTGGAACCTGAGTATACTGCCGAGATTGTTAATTCTTTGATTTCGCGCCAGACTGTGGCAGGAGTGGGTTTGCCGATTTGGGAGCTTTGCGGTCATGACAATGGCTGTATGCCAAGCTATACACCTGTTTCGGTGATTGTTGATGCTGTGATGAAAGGCGTTCCGGGAATTAACAAGGAAGATGCCTACAAAGCGATTCAGGAAACCAGCATGATGGACGAGAAAATCAGTGCTTTTGTAAAGGGTGAACTGCTGGTGCCGTGGATTAAGAAAATTAATTATGTACCTGCTTACATCTGGGAATCGTGTGCCCAGACGGTTGAGTATGCTTATCAGGACTGGTGTATTTATCAGTTGGGAAAATCGCTAGGCAAAGCGGATACGGCTTATTATCTGAACAGGGCGAGAAGCTACCGCAACTTGTTCGACAAGGAACAGGGGTATATTGTTCCGAAAGACAGTCTGGGTAACTTCATGAAGTTGGATACGCATGATTGGGAGAGTTTGCGCCCTCATTACATCACAGGAAATATCTGGGGTTACACGACTTTTGTTCCTCACGAAATTGAGCATATCATTGAACTAAAAGGTGGTAAGGAAGCTTTCTGTAATTGGATGGATGAAATTATTAATGATACTGTCCCAATGAAAGGCGAAGCGCATTGCGATGTGTCCGGTTTTATTGGGCGTTATGGTCATGGCGATGAGCCTTCGCACCACATGCCATATTTGTACAATTATGCTGGTCAGCCTTGGAAAACACAGGCTTTTGTCCGCAAGGTGATGGAGCAGTTCTACTCTGACAAACCTGATGGATTGATCAATAATGAAGACTGTGGACAGATGTCGTCGTGGTACATCATGGGAGCGCTTGGTTTCTACTCGTTCTGCCCTGGTAAAGACGAATATACAATCACTTCGCCACTTTTCGATAAGGTTACTTTACACTTAAATAATGGAAAGAAAACGGTTATCGAAACGAATGAAAAATCGGATAGCAGCCTTTATATTCAGTCGCTTAAGGTGAATGGTGCAGATTTCAATAAAACGCTTATCACTCATAAAGAGCTTACTGGAGGGGCTGTAATGCAGTTTGAACTTGGTGATGCTCCTAATACTCAGTGGGGGGGGGAGTGAATTATTAGTTATTAATTATTAGTTATTAATTGGCTGACGCGTTATGGGGTGACTAAGGTGTGATAAGTAAAGCTACAGCCTGAAAGGCTGTGCTACATGTAGCGTAGGCTTTTAGCCTGCGGCTTAATTCATAATCATAAAAAGTTCATTTCATATATTATACGCTCTATTAATCTCGACTGTTTTTCAGAAAACATACGGTAATCTGGCTCCCCGCCTCTTTGAGGAGGGGGCGGGGGTGGTGTTTTCTGAAAAATCCGATATTATTTAAACCACCCCTAACCCCTCCTTGGAAAAAGGAGGGGAATTGAAAAACTTTGTTTTTCGACACAAGAAGAAACACTTGAACAAACAAAATAAATCCTAAAAAATGAGAAATTTTATAGCCATACTTTTTGTAGCTACATTTTTTCTGGCTTCCTGTTCTTCTGCCGAACAGAAAAAGGAACAGAAACAGACCAAAGCTGAGGTAAAGATTGAACACGAATACCAAAACACAGCTTTGAGTATAGATGAGCGTGTTGCTTCCATGATAAAAGAGCTTACCCTAGAGGAAAAAATATCTTTAATGGAACACAGCTCAAAAGCAGTTGAGCGCCTCGGGATACCAAAATACAACTGGTGGAACGAAGGCCTGCACGGTGTTGCGCGTTCTGCACCTGCTACAGTTTTCCCACAGGCAATTGGTATGGCTGCCACTTTTAATGCCGATCTGGTAAAAGAAGTTGCAACAACAATTTCCGATGAAGGTAGAGCTTTGTATCACGCAGCAGTGAACAAAGGCATCCGCAAACAATACTTGGGCTTAACCTATTGGTCACCCAACGTTAATATTTTCCGCGATCCGCGTTGGGGGCGTGGTCACGAGACATATGGCGAAGATCCGTTTCTTTCAGGAAAATTGGGTGCAGCTTTCGTTTCAGGTTTGCAAGGCGACGATAAGAACTATATGAAAATTGCAGCCTGTGCAAAGCACTACGCTGTACACAACGGTCCAGAGGCTAAGCGACACACTTTCAATGCCCTTTCCAATCCAAAAGACCTGAACGAAACCTACCTGCCAGCTTTCAAAACCCTGCTAGACGCAGACGTTGCAGGTTTCATGTGTGCATACAACCGTACCAACGAGGAGGCTTGCTGCGGTAGCCCAACGTTGCTTCTAGATCTGTTGCGCAAGCAATGGGGATTCAAAGGTTACGTGGTTTCGGACTGCGGAGCGTTGAACGATCTACACAAAAATCACAAAGTAACTACAGATGTTGCACAATCGGCAGCTATGGCCATTAAGTCGGATGTGAACGTAAACTGTGGTAGTGTTTACCGCCATCTTAAAAAGGCGATCGACCAGAAGCTGATCACCGAGAAGGAACTGGATGCAGTATTGGCCAAGCAACTGAAAATCCGCTTTCGTTTAGGCATGTTCGATCCAGATGAAAAAAATCCGTACGCAAAGATTCCATTGTCGGTTGTGAACAGCGACAAGCACAAAGAACTTTCCAGAAAAGCAGCCCGCGAGTCTATCGTATTGCTTAAAAATAAAAACAACGTTCTGCCGCTAAAGAAAGACCTGACTCAGCTATACGTATCGGGCAACAATGCCGCAGATGTAAATGCGCTGATGGGGAACTACTACGCTGTTGCGAAAAACTATGTAACGGTTCTTGAAGGTATTGCCAATGCCATTTCGCCAACAACAATACTACAGTATAACCAGACCATTCTGCTACAGCAAGATGTGGAGAAAACAAAAACAGGTCAGGTTTGGAACGCAAAAAGTGCTGATGTTGCCATTGCCGTTATCGGATTATCAGGGCTTTACGAGGGTGAAAACGGAGATACACCATTCTCTCGTACTGGTGGCGACCGTGCAACAATCGAATTGCCAGCCAATCAGCTTAAATACTTAAAAGATCTTCGCAAGGCTAGCGAAGGTAAACCATTGATCGTTGTTGTATGTTCGGGAAGCGCTATTGCAATGCCAGAGGTACACGAGCTTGCAGATGCAATTGTTTGGGCTTGGTATCCGGGTGAGCAAGGTGGAAATGCTGTTGCCGATGTGCTGTTTGGCGATTATTCTCCTTCGGGCAAGCTGCCGATCACGGTTTATAACTCCACTGAGCAGTTGGGCGATTTCGAAGACTACAACATCTCCGACGGTGGATGGACTTACCGCTACTTTAAAGGTGAGCCATTGTATCCGTTCGGTTATGGACTGTCGTACAACAACGTAAAATACCAGCTAACAGGCGATAAGCACGTAACATTGAACGAAACAGGCTCGGTTGATATTGAAATTCAGGTGACAAACAGTGGTAAAATGGCACAAAAAGAGGCCGTACAGTTGTATGTAAGCAAAACTGATGTGGATTTCCCAGCTCCGTTGCATGCGTTAAAAGCCATTAAGAACATTGAGGTTGCTGCTGGAGGAACTCAGATCGTGAAATTCACCATCAACAAAGAAATTCTTGAGCAGGTGAACAAAGAAGGAAAACGCGTGCTGCCTAAAGGAAAGTACGATATTTATGTTGGTAGCGCTAGCCCATCTTCTAGTTTGGAGAAACTAGGTGCTACTAAACCTCTGTTGGTTACTGCTAATGTTGAGTGATGAAACTCATGAGGGAATTATGAATTATTAATTCGTAATTATTAATTGGCTGCCGCAAGGAGAAAAATATGTGGAAGCATAATGGTAATTAGTTATTTGTAAATTGGTTAGATGCTAATTGTCAAGCGTCAGCCAATTCATAATTCATAATTCATAATTTATAATTCCAATACCCATTTTTATAAGGAGCGCAGCGCAGTCTCTATCACGGACGCCCTGCGCGCCTTCCACTACAAGTCCTCGCCCCGCAGGCTGTTCAACATCGGCGCGGCGGTCTATTTCGCCGAGGCTGCATAGCCGCCGCACCGTGTTTCACTAGCCTGCGGGAGCTGTGGGCTTCCGTTCCAGTCGCGGCTATGCCAAAACGTTGTCTTTTTCACTGGCATCGCTCCTTCATGCGGATAAAAGACCCGATGGGTTTTCAAAACCCATCGGGTCTTTTAAATCAGAACAAATGTATATCCTACAAAGGTATCTACTCAGTTAACAAAACTAGTTTTTCTTATTCTTTGTTTATATTCGCTTTAGAAGAGTTTTATAAGTTGTTCTAGCGTAATTGTGATGATAATTACATCTGATAGGCTTATTCTGTATTTGTTTAATTATCAGCAGAGATTGTGGCTTTATTCGGTTCTTAATTAGTGTTGTATTAGCGTAAAAGCAGTTTTGTAAGTGCAATTGTTATGTTCAATAAACAAAATATCGAATTATGAAATACGCAATTGTAAATGATTCAAAGGTTGAAGCAAAACCCAAACTAAAAGGAATTTGTCCTCATTGCCAATCTGAAATGATTGCAAAATGTGGAAAAATTAAGGTTTGGCACTGGGCACATAAAGGGAATCCTCCATGTGATCCATGGTGGGAATCAGAAACTCAATGGCATCGAGATTGGAAAGACCAGTTTCCTAAAGAGTGGCAAGAAATTTCGCATTTAGACCATAGAACTGGAGAAAAACATATTGCTGACATCCAAACGGCTCACGGACTAACTTTGGAATTTCAACACTCTGCAATTAAACCAGAAGAACGAGAATCAAGAGAAGACTTCTATGACAATTTAATCTGGGTTGTTGATGGAAAACTAAATGGTATAGATCGGCATTTTAATATGGGATTTAGTAGAGATCCAATAATGCAAAAACCTCTCGCGTATCGATTTTCTATTTTTGGGCGGAGTCGCTTTTTTCATAACTGGACTTTGCGGGATTTTGATAACTCCAAGGTAAAAGTGTTTTTTGATTTTGGTACAGAAATCCTTTGGCGTTTCGTATATTTTGATGAATCGCAAAAATCTGGGGCTGTAGGTCCAATATCGAAGAAAGATTTTATTGAAGATTGCATCAATGGGATAGAAATTCGAAAAACATATATTGAAGACTAAGATTACGAAGAATACTATGTGTTGAGAAATTATTTACTTCTCGCTCAAAACCATAAATTTAAAATTGTGCCGTTGTCAACGGCACAAACGGGAGATTATAAAAACAACAAATTGAAGGTTTCATTGAAAACGTATTAATTAATTCTGTTTCTGTGGGTTTGTTACCTTTACTCCATAGGTCATCTGATAATCTACATTCGTTAATGCCAATAATCAAAATTTTATGATCAAAGAAAACAAATTACTCTTTTTAGTCTTTCTGAACTCTCTAATTGCGTTTGTTATTGATTTGTCGTTGGGATACAGTGAGTTATGGCTTCTTCTGATAGTAGTTGAACTTCCAGTTCTAGCCATAATCTTCTATGCAATGAAGGGACAGAGTTGGGCATATATTGTAACGATCATTTATTACTTCATCCGTTCGTTTAATTTCTATTTTCCAGAATTCTATTTTATGACTAAGAACGGCCTGAATTTCGAAATTTCAGTTAATAGTATAGGTATCAACGTTGTTTCGTTGATATTCTTTCTACTTCTATTTTATGATCTAAGATCAAAATTCGATAACAGGCTGACGAATATTATTCGGGGAACAGTGATTTTTGGCCTTATCGCAATAATAGCTGTGGGGTTAATTACACGCAGAGACGAAAAGTATGATGAGCCAAAATACAACAACGAATTGACTATTGAACTGGACACAACGGCCAATTTTGGTGAACACTACATGATAACAATTCCTGAAGATTGGGAAACCGCAACAAATTATCGAGGAACATCCCTTTTCGCAATGAGTCCAGTTAGAGATTCATTAGATCGCTTTCGGGAGAACTTCAATGTTCAAGTGTTCAATATAAATTTTGATGTATACAGTTCGAAAATAGTAGCGAACAGGCTTTATGAACAAGGAACATCAGAGGTGTCGTATGAAGTGGAACTGTTAAAGACTGGACAGTCTGGCAGATTCTACACAATGGAGTATTTGTTAAGCGATTCAACGACTAATGTTCAATCAAAACTGTTCTGCAAAGTTGAAAGTGGAAAAGCTTATTCAATCATCTTTTCTGACCATAAAGACACCTTCTCCCAAAATTTAGATGAAATTTTCGAACCTATAATGAAAACATTTATAATCGAGTAAAATGACTTTAACAAATGTTATGAATGGAGTTTCATTAGTCATTATATTTTGTGAGGGCTAAAAAGCCTACCACGTTTGAGCGTATTCGTAAGCTTAGGAAAACGTCGGTAACTGCGCCCCAAAGTGGGCAACCTTTCCTAGCGCAGGTCAGAGATCACTTTAAGTGATCGGCGGCCTGTGTTTTATGAATTTAGGTGTTCAATACGGTAGTCATAAAAAATGATTTAACGTTTAGAGCAATAATGTTCAATTTTACACTCCCGTTCAAAAACAAGCAAAGTGAGAAAGTTCAATACCTCTGAGCCAAATTCGGAAATAAAACACTATACCATAACTCGAACCAACTTAGCCAGAGAAGCATCGCAGTAGCACTACCGAAAAAGGAGCAAAGTTTTAGAAAGCAATACCGTCGTAAAAATAGCCGCGACTGTAGCGGAAAGCCCACAGCCACGGGCGCGTGTGATGCACAGGATTGCGGGGCTGACGGTAGGAAGACACCGCAATGCTGATGCAGAACCGCGGACGGGGCGAGGACTTGTAGCGGAAGGCGCGACGAAAGTTCTAGAATAGAGCTGCTGTTTTGCTCCTAATTAAAGAAATTGGAAAAATACCCTTCAATTTGCTTCTCAATACCTTCCTGTAAATTATTCAATTCTTTGCGGATTCTAGTTACTTTTCCTTCCTTTATACAGTTGTGGGAGTTATTGTTGTTAGATGACATTGGAATACAAAGTGTTTTCTTCTGCATTCGATAACTCTTCTTGTAGCAAACATGTTATGAACCCTAAATCATAACAATTTTCAAATAATTTATTGATAAACACTATGAACTCTAGACCTTTTACTCTTTTTTCACTCTTACTATCCTTATTGTTTCTTAAAGCAGATCTGCATGCCCAAGTTCTGGAATGGACTGGTGCGGGAGACGGCATATCTCTATATAAGGAAAACAATTGGCGGGAACGCACTTCGCACGAAATACCAGCAGATGGTTCAATCGACAAAAACAAAGCCCTGCAATCTGATCTGTTGGTGGAATCTGGCAATGTTGGCGGACGTGGCTTTGGCGCAAATTTATGGCTTGGCGGACATACACTCACCATAAAAGCAGGTGCGGTTATTGGCGCAACGGAGGCAGGTATTGGCTCTTATACTGGAAAAGGAAATGTGATGTTAAGCGGAGGTCAGCTTTCTTGCGGTTTTCTTGAGAATATTGTTGTTAAAATAAGCAACAATGCAAAATTAACATTAAAAAAGGCAAGTTCTTTAATCAACACAAGCATAGATATACATCCATCCCTAACCGGAAGTATTGAATTGTATGGAATGTCGAAAACAGAAGTTGAAACCAATATTTTACCGCTAATTACTTTAGATGGAGAGACTTTGGTGTTGGGTACAGATGTCTTTTTGTCGTCCACGGAAAAGGGAACTGAAATAGCATTGAATGAAAGGGCTGATTACGGCTGGGATGCTGTGCCAACGGGCAACAAAGACTATTCGGATAATCCTGTTTCGAACGATGGCCCCAACATTATTTTCATATTACTGGACGATTTGGGATATGGAGATTTAGGAAATTTCTGGCAAAATCAGCTTACTGGAGATAAAAAAATGGCAACCCCTATGTTGGATAAAATGGCCAACGAAGGGTGTATGATGACGAACCATTACTGTCCGGCACCAGTGTGTGCACCTTCCAGAGCTTCATTCTTGCAGGGTTTGCATCAAGGACATGCGAATGTTAGAAACAATCAGTTCGATAAGCCTTTGGCCGATGATTTAACAATTGCCAATGTGCTGCAAAGTGCAGGATACAGAACCATGCACATTGGGAAAAACGGAGTTGCAGGTGGCAAAGACTCAGGAAATCCTGCGCATCCGTTATTGCGTGGGTTCGATCAGTTTTTTGGGTATTTGTATCATGCGCAAGGTCATGAGCACTATCCGCTAAATGGCACAACAGAAAAAAAGGCCTTCTTTTTCGATGGTTATCGGGAAATAAAGGTTGGCACCGACCTTACCTACACAACAGATGTTTTTACGGCAAAAGCAAAGCAATACATTGCAGATCATCAGTCCAATAGGCCAGAGCAGCCATTCTTTATGTATTTGGCTTACGATGTCCCTCATTTTAGATTGCAAAAAGCTACTCAGGCATATCCAGAAGGCTATGGCATAAATGGAGGGGTACAATGGACTGGTTACGAAAATCCGGATGGAACCCTAGTGGAAACGCCGTGGGTCAATACTGCGTCGGGAGTCAGAGACTCTTATGTACATTCGGATTATGCAGATAAAGACTGGAACAGATTCGAGAAAGCACATGCATCAATGATCAGGAGGGTTGACAATGGGGTAGAGGACATCATTCAGACTCTTAGGGATTTAAATATAGATGATAATACAATAATCGTTTTTTCTTCGGATAACGGCCCGCATAACATAAAAATCAGACCAACCGCTTTCCAATCTTTTGCAGATATGACAGGTATGAAACGGGATGTGTTGGAAGGAGGCCTTAAAGTTCCTACGATTGTAAGATATCCGGGTAAAATTCCTGCGGGTTCGGAAGTGTCGTTCAATTCAGGTTTTTGGGATTGGCTGCCCACTTTTGCCGATGTAGCCGATGCCCCAATTCCTGCTAAAACAGACGGGGTTTCATTAATGCCATCTTTAACCCAGAACGATGGTCAGGTAGACAAAGGTTATTCTTACGTTGAGTATAGTCATGGTTCTAAAACACCGGGTTACGGAGCTTTTGGCGACCATGCTGGCAGAAGGCGTAAACAGATGCAGGTGATTAAGTTTGGGAAGTATAAAGGCTTAAGGTACAACATTAAAACTCACGAAGACGATTTTGAGATATATGACATCTCCGTAGATCATGCAGAAGCCAACAACTTGGCAGGTGATCCCTCTTTCGCAGACCTACAACAGCAAATGAAGGACAAAGTTTTACAGGTTCGAAAGGCCGATGCTTCTGCAAAACGTCCGTACGACAATGAGCTTATTCCTGCTGTTGATATAGCTGCTACACGAAGAGGGTTGGCTTACAAATACTACGAAGGAGTTTTCCCGTATGTGCCCGATTTCGATTACTTGACTGCTGTAAGTTCTGGTTACGTCAAAAATATCGATTTCAGCGTTGCAAAGCGCGATAACCAAATGGGATTGATGTTTAGTGGTTACATTACCGTTCCCGCCGACGGCGCTTATACTTTTTATCTGCAATCGGGAAGTAACGTGCATCTGAAAATCCATGATATCCACCTGTTAACCGACGATTACAATTTCAAGGGAGATGAAATTTCAGCAACGTTAAATCTAAAAGCAGGAACTCACCCAATAAAGATGTTTTACCAAAACAACAAGGCATTAACCAATTCCTTGAGCTTGCAACTGGAAGGCCCTGAAATTGAGAAAGCTCCGATACCTGATGATATGTTTAACGTAGAAGTTACAGCAACAACCCCAACGAATAAGAGCAAGATAGCCAATGAAATAGGCTTTAACATCTATCCATCGCCGGTTAAGGAAAATCTTCATTTATCGTTCGAAGGCAGAAATTCGAGTAATTATCAAGTTGTCATAAGTAATATGATAGGCAATACTGTACACAGACAACAAATAATCGTTGACCAGGGATTGAACACAGTCGATCTAAATGTAAAAGGACTAAATGAAGGAATTTATTTGATCGCATTACGGGATCAACAAGGAAATTTACTTTATAGGCACAAGTTTATTAAAAAAGATTGATTTCAGTATAAGTTCCATTGTAGATTGATATCTAAATCATAGATATATAACTAGTTACTGAATAGTTGAATGAGCTAAATGAACGCAAGCATACAACAAAGTGCATAAGGAATCAGAATAGAATGCCAAAATTCAACATAAATATCTATATTTATGCGTTATAACAGTATCGTAGATTTATGTTTTTTAATCTTTTATTGCGCGTGTACTGTATTGTTGTAGGTAATGAGTTGAAACTAAAAAATTAAAGATGACAGAAAAATTCTTGAAAATGAAGCATTGGCAATTATTCCTATTGATAATGGGAATTCCAATGCTTTTTCAATTCTTTATGATGGGGACAATGTTCACAAATTTGGCAAGTGGAAATAGCTCTGCCTCACTATTTATGTTTAACTATATGAAACTTTTCCCGATAATGATGGTCTTATTCATGGGAGTCCTCTATGGTTGGTTGTGGTCAGTTGCTGTTGGGCTTCAATACAAGATGCCAGAGGGTGTTAAAATGAAAGTAGCAAAGTTCAAGATATTCTTCTTCACACCTTTAATCTATATATTTTTCTTTTTAGCCCTTATTATGACATTTATGGCAGGAAAGCCTAACCCTGTAATTTTCGTTGTAATAATTCCGTTTCATTTATTCTCAATGTTTTGTATGATCTATATTTTGTATTTCGTAGCTAAAACATTAAAAACAGTAGAACTTCAGAGAGAGGTTAATTTCTCGGACTTTGTTGGGGAATTTTTTATGATTTGGTTTTACCCAGTAGGTATATGGATTGTACAACCTAAAATCAATAAAATTGTTGAAGAATAAGGTATGCATCTACAATGCAAGTTTGCTAGGGAGATGGAGCAATTTAACTGATTAAGAGACTTATTGGGTAATTGTTAGATGTTGGTGCTCCAGTTTAAAAGAGCGGTTAAAGAATAACTCATTGTTCCTAAAACAGATTGCTACGGAATCATAAACACACGTTAGAAGAGCTGAAAACAACCACCAACAAACTAATCTAAAACGTTGTTCTTTCCATTGGCATCGCTCCTTCATGCGGATAATCTAGACCCGATGGGTTTTCAAAACCCATCAGGTAGGGTGTTCGGAATCATTAAAAGGTATTGTTTAAAAATAAGGTAATAAGATTTTGTTTCTTGTAGAATAAAATGGCTACTAAGGTTGAAATGTTCAAATAAGGTTTTCAAAAACAGAACCTTACCCGAAGAATTTGAACCTTAGTAGAATCTGGAATAACATCATCATCCAATCTTATTACATTATTTTTCTGCCTAAACTGGGACAGCTTTTGAGACAAACCGAACACTCCACCCATCGAATCTTCAAAAGCAATAAAACTCAACAAGAGTACTTTAGGCATGTTAAAAAAAATAATTAGCCAAAGGCGCACAAGGCGGCTAAACCGGAGCGTACTTTTTGTACGTGAGGATTTGGTCGTCCGCAGTGGAACGAATGGATAGTTATTTTTTTTAATATGCCTTAAACAATCAACTCAAGAACCACTTTTCGTTTTCTTTGGCTATATTCGCTTTAATTAATTCCCAAAACGAACTTTTCAGATTGTACAGGTATAAGCACCTTGATGATTACTCATTGCCAATCAATATATAGTTGATTATAAGCAATCAACAAGATCTCGACTTAGATATATTAGATTGTACCTGTGTAATTGGAGTTACTTAAACACAATCATTGTAGCCAATTTTTAAAAACTAGATGATACGATACACCTTATTATTAGCTTTTTTGATTTATTCCCTCATTTTAAGAGGACAGGGCATAAAACCTAATTTTGTACAGGCAAAAGAAAACACATACTCAAAATTGATTAAGAAGTATGATTCAAAGGTTGTAACCCCCTACTGGTTAAACAACAAGTCTTTCATTTATGTAACCAAACGAGAAGGAGGAAAATACGCTCTAACCTTGTTTAATTGCACTAATAACAAGAAAGTTAAACTTGATTTAGATTTTGTAGAGCAGAACAGGTCGACATACAAATTTGAATATAGCGGTAAGGATTATTTGTATGATACTTATTCTGGTAACATTACAGAAAAAACTACTGACAATGGAAAATCAATTATTGATGAAAAATTTTCAGTATTTGCAAAATCTCACAATTTGTTTTTAAAGAATAACAAATCCAATGAAACCAAACAATTATCCTCTGATGGAGAAACATATTATAGTTTTAAAGCTAACATTGACTATAATTATACAAACGAAAATCTGGACTGCGATACATTAACCAAACAGGCCAATATTTCATGGTCTCCAAACAATAGTTTCTTTCTTGCTTTTCGGTCTGATGCAAGAAAGATTCCCGATAGTTGGATAATTAACTCAATTGCATCTCCCAGACCATCCTTAACAACTTACAAACAAAGAAATCCTGGTGATTCATTTCCAAAAGACGAAATATGGATATATGACACTAAGAAAAAGAGTTTTACGAAAACGAACTTAAAAAAATGGAAAAATGAAAACTATTGGTTCATCGGGTGGAGTAGTTATCATGAAGGATGCTTCATTCAAAGAATAAATCGGGAACAGAATAAATGTGATATACTTTTGCTTCATAGAAATGGGAAATATGAAGTTATCATTGAAGAAAGGCCTAATGCAAACATTTATTTCCAACAAGAATTTAGAGAAGTAAGAAAAAATAAATATCTCTGGCTATCAAGGAGAGATGGATGGGCACACCTATATCTTTACGACACAAAAGAAAAAACAATAGACCAGTTAACCAAGGGAGCTTTTACCGTTGAAAGAGTCGCTGGAATAGATTCATCTTCAAACAAATTATTCTTTTCTGCATTTGGTAAGCAAGAAAAAACAAATCCATATTTCCGATACTTTTATTCTTTGGATCTAAAAACAAAAAAGATAAACTTGTTAACACCAGAAAACGGAAATCATCAAGTCAATTTTTCGCCTGATTTCGAATTATTTATAGATGTGTATTCACGGGTTGACTTGCCACATAAGTCTCAGCTTAGGGATATTAAAGGCAAGTTTCTAACGGTTTTAGAAAGAGCTGATTCGAGTTTATTGTTTGATAGTGGTTGGCAAAATCCTGAAATCTTTAATGTTAAAGCAGCTGATTCCACAACAGATTTATGGGGTGTGATGTGGAAGCCTTTTGACTTTGACCCAAATAAAAAGTATCCAATAATAACGTTTGTTTACCCTGGGCCACAGGACAACTTTGTTCCTGTGATTTTTTTCGAAAGACTAAATAATGTTCATTTAGCTCAATACGGTTTCATTGTTGTAATGTGCGACACGCGAGGCAGTTCTTATAAGCGTTCTAAAGAGTTCAGCGAATACTATAGGACTAACCTGAGAGATTATCCTCTGGCGGACAATAAATATATGCTTGAACAACTGATAAGTAAGCATTCATACATTGACAAAAACAAAATTGGAATCTGGGGTGGTTCAAGTGGTGGATTTATGGCTGCCTCGGCAATTTTAAAATATCCTGACTTTTATAAAGTTAGTGTTGCTAGGGCAGGACAACATGAACCAGCTATATTCCACTCGTGGTGGAGTGATATTTTTAATACTCCAATCAACAAAGCAGAATCAGATACCCTATATTCGAATGTTTCACTTGCCAAGAATTTAAAGGGTAAATTATTCATTATTCACGGGGAGTCCGACATGAATGTTCACCCAGCAAATTCAGCCCGACTTGTTGACGAGTTAATGAAACAAGGAAAATACTTTGATTATCTGGTAGTACCTAATGGCGGACACGGATGGAGTCAAAATAGACTTTACGTTCAAAAAAGAATCTGGCTATACTTTATGGAGAATTTAATGGATTATGAAATACGTGATATGAACATTTTGGAATAGATAACTGACTACAACATTTTGCATAAGTAATCGCAGGCGATATAGTAAATTTAAAATAGGCCACTTGAACTGTTTCGTGGTTTGACAAAGTACATAGGTGTGCTAATATAAGCGACACTTTTAGGTCTGTCACTGTACTGAATATTTGCATGGCGCATTTCATAATAAATAGCACCACGTGCTTAATTACTATCCAATCTGTCACTTTGTGAGCAAATATCATGAAAAACTATCCAACTCACATAATCCAACTTATCATCCTAACACTTTCATGCATCCTTATCATAACAACAGTAAATGAATACTTTGGCACATCGGACACAAAATATTCGTCAGAAAAATGTTCCAGATATTGTCATAACCATCCCTGTCCTCACTTCATACAGAGAGTAAAAAATGATAAAGCACTTTTGGTTAATACCCAGCGCTGGCTCTATAGCGAGAATATTGTTTGGCTTAGAAACAACCCTTTGGGCTTGACATATCGTGATATGAACTTGCTGCTATACGTTGTCCTGTATCCGATAGTAGTACTTATTCTTTTGTGGGGAGCAACAAGAAGAAAACAAAGCAGATGAACGACTTCTTAAGTGATATCTATTGGTACTTGACAGACTTTTGTATCAATGCAGCTAACTTGCTAGGGATAAGCTATGTTGAGTTTAATACGTTGCTGTTCATTGTAGTAATGCCTTTGACAATAACCGTGTTGGGAATAATCAATATCTATCGCTATCTCATCATTCCTATTTGCAGTTACTTGAAGCGATAAAACAATGAGCCAATGTTAGGCCGTTCCGCTTTCGGAACCTTTCATTTTATACGGGTAGAGACGCAATGCATTGCGTCTGTACAGTACAGGTCACGAACAGACAGTCACAAAAGCAAAACAATTCAACAGCTATTCCAAACCCCCAAAATACAAAACCTCCATCGACAAATCCTCATTCCGAAAACCAGAAACTTTCACCAACATCTCAAAATACTTAGGAAATTCATTGTTCAACGCAGGGAAATCTTTTAAGATAACATCCACAGCATCTTCTTTTCCAACAAATTCCATAAGCGCCTTATTGGCCAGCGAATGCGAATCGATAAACATCATTAGCGAAGTGCGGTTAGGAGAGGGCACTTTAACCAAAATACCATAATCGTCATAGTAATCATTTTCTCGCCTATGTGCAGAATAAAAGGTGGTGTCGGTATTATTTACAAACTGAAGTACATTGGAGTTGTTCTTCGTTGTAATTTGAAAAGACGTAGGTTCAAGAAATTTCGCGAATCTCCCAATCGCTTTTTTATTGGAAAGAAAGATTACGTTTTTATTCTTTATTTCGTCAAATGTAACCTCTTCTGCACTCTTGATATCAAGCTTTTTATCGATACCCGATAATGCGTTGAACAAATAAGACAACGGTTCAATATTATTGTTCGAGTAATAAGGAAAATTCAATGGTTCGAGTTTATATTTTTCTTTTTCGGTAGCGTAAGGCGTCTTTTGAAGATCAGACCAGGAATTGATCTTGAAGTCGCGGGCTGTAAGGTACGTTTCCGATTCGCTGTCGTAAAGGTGGAAGAAAAACGGATTTCCCATAACAATAGATACGTCGTTGGGAGAATTCCAATATTCTTCCCAAATAGAGTTGACCTCTTTGGGCTTTCCAGAGCTGGTAAACAACCAAAATCCCAAGTTGATTATCAGCAATAGTACCCCAAAAGCTACGACCAATTTTCTAGGGGATGTTTTTTGGGGCGCTTCTACTTTTTTCTCAGTTTCAGTCTGTTTAAAGGACAATGAATATTTCCCTTTGGGTATTTCAACCCTAACTTCTTCATCTATACCTTCAGTAAAAAAATACTCCTCGATTCTTTTCTTCAGGTTATAAATATTCACCCTCACAACCGTATCATCGCTCGAAATAAAGTCATCACCCCTTCCAAATACGTCAATGGCGATATTGATCTCTTTCAATTCCACATCGGATAGGTGAGAGTCAAACATGTATTTCAGCAACTTTTTCGAAGTACCCGACCGTGAAAAATTTTTACTGTTTAGTATATTTTGAATCAGCTTTTCTTTGCTTTCTTTTGAAACCATATTGATGCTTCAGTTTCTATGGTAATGTGATACTGTATAGGTTTCTTACACCTCCAAGATTTTCAAAACCTTGAAACATGGCGTTCGGAATCATGTAAAATACATTGTTTGAAAATAAGGAAATAAGGTTTTGTTTTTTGTTGAATGCAATTGCTACTAAGGTTGAAATGATCAAATAAGGTTTTTATATACAAAACCTTATCGGCAGAAATCAACCTTAGTAGAATCAGAAATAACATCATTATCCAACCTTATTCTTCTTCCAAAACTAGGACAACTGTTGAAACAAACCGAACATTCTACCTTGGAGGTGTGGTGCGCCAGAAGATATTCTTCAGTTTAAATTAATATCGCATGTAAAACATTACCATTTTTCGTGTACTGCAAAAGTAACCGTTTTTTACACTTCATCCAGCCCGTTAAAAACATCAATCTGTAGCAGTTCCTGCTTTCTGAAAGTCGCTTTTTTAGTTTAGAATCTGTAGAGCCTACTAATCTGTGATGACTGTCTAAGTGTTTTATTATCAGGTGTTAATCTGTTTATTTTAACATGTTAATAACAACGTTTAACCGATCATTAACGGTTTTTATCTTCCATAAAGTAAGCCCAGTAGATACATTTGTTATGTAAGCGGTTAGCCGTATTTATTTCACAATTATAAATATGGGTGCATAACATTTGGGGAGTTGTGATTAGGGAATTATTAGTTATGAATTATGAATTGGCTTACGCCTGAAAACCAGTATTTAGCAAATTCCAGATAGCCAATTGTTTATTTTATAATGCCTTATAGGATTAAGTTGCAGACTAAAAGTCTATGCTAAATATAGCACAGGCTTTTAGCCTGTAGCTTCTCAAATACATTCCAAATGCGATGCTCTCAGATTAAATATCAATTAAAATGAAAGTATCAAAGCGGGTATTTAACTTAATGGTTTTGGGGCTGTGTTTTCTTGCAAGCATTCAGTTAGGCAATGCAGCAGAAAAAGCAGATGGTGACAACCCAAGAAAAACGTATTCCATCAATAAAAGCGGATGGAAGTTCAAACGGGCAGATGTAAAGAATGCACACAAGCCAAAGTTCGACGACAGCAAATGGCTGGACATAACAATTCCGCACGATTTTAATGGCGGGAGCGATGGCATCCATAAAGATGTATTCGATAGCCGTTTTGATTTAAGCACAGATACCCGCAAGATGTACAAAGGGCCAGCATGGTACCGTACAACGCTCGATTTTGATAAAAAAGACGCAGGCAAACGCATTTTTGTAGAGTTTGAGGCCGCATCTCTCGTAGCAGACGTGTTTGTAGACGGAAAAAAGGTAGGCACACACAAAGGAGGCTACACAGCATTCACGTTCGATATCACAAAGTTCGTAAAGCTGGGCAAGAAAAACACATTGGCTGTCAGGGTTGACAATACGAACAATCCCGCCGTTGCTCCTTATATGTTCGACGAAAAGAAAGGTTTCCCTTTTAGTTTTGATTATGCTGTTTATGGAGGTATTTATCGCGATGTATGGGTTCACATTACCGATCCAATTAAAATTGAGAAAGTATTTAATACACCTGTTACGGGCGGACAAGCACCAAGTGTTTTAGGCATTGATACTTATGTGAAAAATTACGGCAAAAAAGCCCAAAAGGTAAAGCTAACATCGGAAATCTATGCTCCTGATGGCAAATTGGTTTCTACAGTACAAAGTTTCAGAGATATCAAACCAGAAAAGACGGTTAAATACGAACAATCGGAAGCAGCATTAGGCGACATCAAACTTTGGAGTTCAGATGCACCGAATGTGTACAAAGTGGTGTCGAAGATCAGTTACAACGATGTAGTGGTGGATCAATACGAAAGTGTTTGTGGGTTTAGGTATTACACCTTGGCCAACAATCAAGGCTTTATGATCAATGGCAAGAACACCTTATTGCGCGGCGTGAACCGTCATCAGGATATGCAAGGCTACGGTTATGCCATGCCGAACAAAGAACACTGGAACGATGCAAAAATTATTAAAAACGCAGGCTTCAACGCAGTCCGTCATGCACACTATCCTTGCGACAGAGAATTTGCTAAAGCCTGTGATAGCTTGGGGCTGATGCTTTGGCTGGAAATTCCACTTTCGGGAACAATGTCCGAAGATCCTGCTTTCCTCGACAATGTGAAAAGTCAGATGAGGGAAATGATAGAGCAGTATTACAACAATCCATCCGTTATTGTCTGGGGTGTAGGTAACGAATCTGACCGATCAGGTGCAAATGAAGCAGGTTCGAACAAGGTGTACAAAGAATTGGTTGCGCTGGCGAAAAACACCGACCCGAACCGCCCAACAACAGGCTGCAATTTCAAATACAAATCGAACCATAACATTGTAGACACATATGCTCCCCAGAACTGGGATGGCTGGTATGGTGCGGCTATCAAAGACTATAAACCTAACAGACTTGTTGGGGAATATGGCGGAAGTTCGCATCTGTCGAATCATAGCGATGAGATCCAGCCGATTACGGCGAAAGGAGTTCCCGCAACGAAAACTGAAACATGGTCGCAGGAATACATCTGTCAGTTGTTGGAGTATAAACTGTCGATGGGAGAGGCGAGAAAGGATAAATTCCCAGGGCATTTCGTTTGGTTAGCTTTCGATTTTGCGTCGCCACGGGTTGACAGGGGCATGAACCCAGTTCCTTTCATGAACCAAAAAGGCATTATGCTGCACGACCACAGAACGCCAAAGGATGCGTATTATATGTATCAGAGCAATTACCGTAAGCCAGAAGATTATCCAATGGTTTACATCGTCTCGGAGACGTGGAAAGACAGATGGATGAAATCGGGAAGAAAAGACGTTTGGGTATACAGCAACTGCGATTCGGTTGTGCTGTACAACGATCTGGAGAAAACAAAATCATTCGGTACGCAGATCAAAAATGCAGGCCCTCGTGGTGATACCCGTTTTCAGTGGGACAATATCAGCCTCACAAATAATGTACTGTATGCCGAAGCTTGGTTTAAAAACAAAGTTGTTGCAAGAGACACCATTCAAGGGTTGAAAGGCGATTTTAGCGGAGCAACTGACTTTTCGCTCGACAAATCGGTTGTGGCAAGTGGTGGTACGGTACAGTTCAAAGATCAATCTACTTTGAAAGCCGATAGCTGGGAGTGGACATTCGAAGGTGGTACTCCTGCCAAAAGCACAGAGCAAAACCCTGTAGTTACTTATAAGAAGGCAGGTATTTATGGCGTGAGCCTAACGGTTAAGAGCAAAGGTAAAGTTTTAACGACCGAAAAGCCAAGTGCAGTGCGGGTATACCAACAGAGCGACGATTTATTAATCGATTTCAACACCAAAAAAAGTAAGACTGAAGTTGGCTATGCATCATACAATTTCAAGAATAACAGTCAATTTCAAACACAACAGTTCGATGCTTTTGGAACGAAAGTAAAATTGACGATAAAAAATGTTCAAGCCAAAGAAAACAGATCGAAGGACCAAGGGAAGTATACTGGTGCGTTGTATAAAGATTTGCTAGACGACTGGATTGGCCTTAAAGATAAAGGCAAGAAAACAGGAGCAGAGCTTAAACTAGTGTTTAAAGGGCTACCTGCGGGGACTTATGCTTATACTTCGTATCATCACGATTCTCACGATTTGGTTACAAAAACAGAGATAAAAGTCATAAAGGCCAATGGCGACAACATCTCATACATTTTCGGTAATACAAGAGGGAAAAATACAGCTTTGGAGAATGTTGCAAAGACCAATGCTGAATTCACAATCCGAAGAGGTACTAAAGGAGAGGTGACAATTTCTTATAAGTGCATCGAAACCAAAGGAAATGACGATTGGATTTTTATTAACGCTCTGGAACTTGTTAGGAAGAAATAGGGGCTGGTTTTGAGTTTTGAATATTAAAAACGCACATTCAAGAAAATAGTAGGAGTAAGTGGCATAGCTTGAGATTCAATACTAAAAGGACTTTCATCCTCTGGACGTTGGAAAAAAGTAGTCTGCTTTATGTTCTCCTGATCAAGTACGTTTAAAACAGATAAGCCAGTTTCGATATGCACCTTTTTAACCGAAAAACTGTAAAGCCCAGCCACATCTAGTCGGCTGTATGGTATTTCTTTTCTATTGTCAGATCCTGATGTTTGCGGGATGTTTTCCTTGGAGGGAGAGCGGTGTAGTATACCAGAGCCATAGACATAATTGATAGAAATATGGAACGGCTTTAGGTTTGCAACACCCGCAACTTTAATTTCGTGGCGTTGATCTTGAAGAGCCCGTCTATACTCTCCTTTTCCCAAAGAAGGAAACCTTTCTAGAGATTGGGCTAGGGAATATGACGCCCAGATTGAGTGCCCTTTGTATTCTTGTTTTACGAAAAAATCTATACCGATAGTTTTGTTTTCTCCTATATGAATAATTCTGCCTCTTTCATCCCTCCTTTTATTTTCTTCTCTCTTTTCGTTCCTTTTTTCTCGCTCGTTTAAATCCTTTGGCCTTTTCTCTTTTGATTTGTCTTTTTTTGGTCTGATACGTGTGATATTGTTCGTTTTTTTATAAAAAGCTTCTGCACTGAAACTAAAACCCTGGTTGTGATAGGTTCCTCCAAACACATAATGCTGCGATTTTAGGACAGGCGTTTGGTCTCCATCATTTACAGTCCATAAGTAACGGGGATTGTTGTTGGTGTCGGTAAACGTACTTAACGAAACAAACTGGTTATAAATTCCCCACGAGGCATTGAACTGTAATTCTTCAATTGGTTTCACGGCTAAACTAACTCTAGGCTGGAAGAAATTCTGCTCTAACTCCAGAGAATAGTCTGAGCGAAATCCGTAAGTGAAATCTATTGTTTGAGTCAGCGAAAATTTATCCTGAGCATAAAGCATCACCTGTTCGCCAGTTCTGTTCTCTCGGATAACAGCAAGTCCGAAAGTGTCTTCTTGTAATGTTGTAGTATTGCAGATATATCCTGCTCCAAACTTCAGGTTGTGACGTTCTGAAAGCTGAATTGCGTTCGAAAGTTTGACTTTTAGTTCCGCTATGTCATTAAATGTCCATGTATTTTCTCCAAATTTAGGCTTTTGTTTGGTTTGACTAGTAGTATCGGATTGGGTTGTTTCCAACTTTGAATATGCCATGTTCAGCTCACTGCTTCCTTTGCCTTCCCACAACTTATTGTAAGAAGTCCCTACACCATATTGTTGATTTTCTTCCTTATATAGACGGAAGAAAGGTCTTTTTTCAACTGTTCTGTTTAGGCCGGAAGAATATTCATCACGTCCCATAAAACCACTGATATAGTATGTGTCGTTGTTAGCCAAATTTCCCGAAAACTTTAAGTTTCCATCCCGAAACGTATAATCTGGGCTAACAAGGAAACGGGAGTTCTTGGCATTGTTAGTATTCTCAGGAGTTATTTTAAGGTCATCGATATCGTAAAAGTCATAATAGGTTTGTCGGAAGGCTCCTACGATAGAAGCTGTATTGCCAATTGGTACGGACGCTTTTGTATTTAGTGTCATACTATTCAGGCAGACATCGATACTGGTATGATCCCGACTACCTTCCGTACCAGAAATATCCACAATGCCACCAACCCGTTCGCCAAGTGTGGCATCGAAACCGCCTTTGTGTACGCGGATATCTTTAGCCATAAAGGGGTTCACGGCGCTAATGTTGTCGTTGAAATTTTTCAGTGCAAAAAGTGTGATCCCGTCAAAGTTCACCTGGCTTTGACCTTCGTAGCTTCCCCAGATAGACATGCCGTTTGCTTGCTCACCAGCAGCCAAAACCCCAGGCTGAAGCCGAAGTAGGTTGAAAACAGAATTGTCCCCATTGCCAGGTAACATTCTGGCTATTCTGTGATTGATTCTTAATAGACCGGCTTCTTTTCCTGTTTGTTGAGAGAAAATAACAGGATTACGTTTTACGAACACTTCAACAAGTTCGATCATCATTGGAGTAAGGCCGAATTTGTGTTTTTTGCCCTCGTGTACAGTTGTGTCAAGAAGCTGATAACCAAGATGCGATACCCGAACGCGAAAAATGCTATCGTTTAATGAACTTAATGTGTAGTTGCCGAATGCATCGGTTATGTTTCCTTTTCCGTTTATTTCTAAGTGTGTAAAAGGAAGGCTTTCTCCGTTTTTTTTATCCGTTATTTTTAGGGTAAGGATATGAGGTTCGGGCTCTGGTTGTTTTTTTGTAAAAAAAAGATACACATCTCCGTGTTTTTCGTAGGTAAGAGGTAAGCCGGCCAGAACAAAATCGAAAGCTGACTCTGGTGAGGTGAATTTTTGATTAACAGTGATGGAATATTTAGAAAGTTCAGCATCGTTGAAAGATAAGTTGAGCTTATGTTCGTCTCTTATTTCAATAAGAATCTTGTTTAAAGCCTTTTTCTTAGCTTTAATAGAGATGTTTTGAGCCATCGAGCAGATTGCCATACCCAAAATAAACAGTATAAAAAGTAGTGTTTTCAAATTCCTTGTTTACGGTGAAACCAGCCACCGTAGATCGATGGCTGGTATTTATTTTCGGAGACAAATGTTTTTATAAACATCTACATAAACAAACTTTGTCTTCGCGCAAATTTTGAAACCTATTCATTTCTATACAGAAGAGATGTTTACTATCAATTGTCAGGTCAAATCATTTTATAAAAAGTTCAAAAACTATTGCTGTTTTATAATGCGGAAGCGTTTTGGGCTTTGTTTTCTGACATCAAGCCTAAACGGTTTACATACCATTTGCAGAGCTTCTTCTGGAGAATTTCCTTTCTTGAAACTTCCTGTGTAAGTATAAGATAACAACCCTTTAGGAACCGTAATTTTGACTTTGTACTGTCTCTCTATCTCTTCGAAAACATCTTTCAATGGAGCCGATGTAAACACCAAACGGTGTGCTATCCATGCTTTGACATTTTCAACATTCACATCTTTTTCGTGAGAAAACTGTCCGCTTTTATCAAGTACGGCTTTTTCTTTTGGGTGAAGTATCAAAGCATTTTCTGTTGCCATAGCCTGTACTTTCACTTTCCCTGTTAAGCAGGTAACTTCGTAGCGTTGTCCGCGAGAGAAGATGTTGAAACTTGTCCCCAGAACTTCCGTAGTTCCATTTACCGATACCACTTGAAATTTTTCTCCCTTTTGCACTTCGAAAAATGCCTCGCCATTAAGGTCTACTTTCCTCGATTGCCACCACCAATATGGTTTGAAACTCACTTCACTTCCTGCATTTAGTTTTACGGAAGATCCATCGGGTAGTTGTAAACTGGCATGTTGTCCTGCAAAAGCATGCTGCGACGTTGTGTAGGTACGCATAAAAATCACAGATCCAAAGCAGATAACAAGAATGGCTGCGGCAGCCATTTTCCACCACTGTATTCTAGGAGTGGGAGCGACTTTTGCAGGCTGCTGCATTTTCTTCGAAAGTTCGCCCCACACATCATCCTTTGTGCGCTCCCAAGGTACTTTGAGTTTTACAAAAAGCTCCTTCTCTTGTTGTAAATCGTAGTCGTTATGTAAATTCCCTTCCATTTTCTAACTGATATATAAAAGTTAAAAACAATATCTATTTTGGTACAGTTGGCTAATTGGTCTTTAGTTGATTGGGTAATGGTTATATGCTGATAACTAAATCAGTACCGTTTTCTGTTAATGAAAAAGACACGAATGCGTCAGTCAGTTTATAACTCCAAAAACTTGCTCAATTCCGAAAAAATCGAAAAGAAAACCAGATATGAAAGCGCTTTTAATACCTCGCGGAATGTGCTCAGTGCCCCTTTCATCCTTTTTTCAACGGCCTTTACGCTTATCCCTAATTTCTCTGCGATTTCGGAGTACTTTAACCCTTCCATACGGCTCATTAGAAAAACTACGCGTTGCTTTTCGTGCATCTGCGCTAGAGTGGTTTCGTATTTGGCCTTTAGTTCGG
The DNA here is from genome assembly GCA_965230435.1 of Bacteroidales bacterium. GTDB lineage: Bacteria > Bacteroidota > Bacteroidia > Bacteroidales > JBDKHP01 > JBDKHP01. The sequence goes on along the minus strand of CBDDLB010000006.1, from coordinate 1,789,734 downwards.
TGTATTGCATTTCCTCTTCGGGTGTTGTACCTTCGAAGCCAAATTCCAACGAATTCAAGTAATTGGCTTCTGTTGTCTGTCGTCGATATCTGCTGACAAACAGGTCACTTGCGATCTTGTAGATAAGTCCTACGGTTCTCTTTCCTTCATCTGCTATCTGTTTTTCCCAGACTTTAATGAAGGCCTCTTGTGCCAGATCGGTAGACAACTCTTCATCTCCCGACCGATAAAAGAGATAGCTGCGCAGACTGTCGAAATTCCGATCAAAAAACTGTTTAAATTCACGTTCTGTCAAAACTGCTGATTTTTAATGTGAAACAGAAATTATGGTGTTTAGGTTCTTGTAATCAAACGCTATTTCTGTGTCTTGTACACATTTCCTAAAATAATGAAAAAGATTGCAACACTTTCTCTCTTTACTCATATACCGATCTGAAATTGATTTACCCTACCCATTGGCGATTAATAATTCCTTTAAATGTTACTTCTCCTTTTTGTTTTTTTATACTAAATTCATTAAATAATTGAATATGAGTATGTTTAATTGAACTCTTAAAACATTCCAAGCTTTTCACAAATACTACTTACGAGAATTAATAGTTCGCAACTACCTAGCACTGTTGATGTTTAAAAAAATCATGTATTTGCCCATTTGAGAAGCAAAGAGTTTGTTTTACCGAACCTTTAACGCCCTACGGACGCGACTAAATGGCATCGCACCGTTGGCGTTAGTACGGCTCATCATTAAGAATGGATGCTATATTTATGGCACCAAAGGTACAAAGTCCATTAGAATAGCCTGTAGGGCTATGTATCAGGATTATGAAATAATCCATAGCGGCAAAGGCGCCTATCAACAATAGAGTTGCTATCTTTGAGTAGGCAGGTAGAAATTTTAGAAGTTGCAACAACAATTAAACGCTATGGGACTAACAGAAGACAGATCAAAAATACCAACGACTGGCAGGATTGGCAGATTTGCAAAAATAATAGAAAGCAAAACTACTGAATGTTCCTATCTGAAAATAATGGAAAACTCAGATGAGTACAATAAGTACAAGCCAGAAAGAAAAGCTGCGTGGTGGAACTACGCGATAGAAAAACTAGAAAGTGAACTCGGGACGGAGAGAGCGGTTGAAGTAATGAAAACCTGCGGGGGGAAATGCTGTGGGCAAGGTCAGAGAAAAACAGCAAAACGGATAATGCAGGAATCATCTTCGGTTGAGGATTTTCTTAAAAAAATCAGCAATCATGAAGTCAAGGAAGGAGAGCTTGAATATAAGTTGGTTGGTGAAAATACCATTATCGGGAGATATAACCGATGTTTCTGTGGACAGGTAAAAAAGTCGAAGGAATTGTTCAAAAGTAGTACGTATTGCCAATGCTCTGCTGAGTTTAATAAACATTTTTTTGAAGCTGCTTTTGAAAAAACAGTTGAAGTGGAGCTAAAACAGTCGATATTGAACGGCGGAGGCCATTGTGAGTTTGAAATTAGAATAAAAGAAAGTTGAGCATACCTGTGTACTAGTTCTATTGAACCATTTTAGAGAATTTATTCCACTTAAATGAGATTATGAAATGGAAAAAATCATAACACTCAATAAGGCTAATATTGAGGAAGAACACATCTGTTGTGCAATTTCAGATAAGAAATGCAAAAATGGTTATGAATTAAAGAAAGACTGGCTAAGAAAAGAATTTGATAATGGGTATGTTTTTCGTAGAATCGATGCCAGGGCAAAAGTGTTCATCGAGTATGGTCCATCAGAAAATGGTTGGATCCCACTTGATGCACCGAATTATCTATTGATGAATTGTTTCTGGGTTTCTGGAAAGTATAAAAAGCAAGGTTACGGAAAGGAATTGCTGAGACTTGCCCTCGAAGATGCAAAATCTCAAGGGAAAAATGGTCTGGTTACGGTGGCGGGAACTAAAAAGTTCCATTTTATGAGCGATACGAAATGGCTTGTGCGGCAAGGGTTCGAAACGTGCGAAACACTTGCTTCAGGATTTAGTTTGCTTGTAAAGAAGATAAATTCAGAAGCGGATGATCCGAAGTTTAAAAATTCGGTAAAAAGTGGAGAATGTAATGATAAAAATGGGCTAGTAGCTTATTATTCAAATCGCTGTCCGTTTTCGGAGTATCACGTTACAGCATCATTGAAAGAAACAGCAGAAAAAAGAAAATTGCCATTGAAGATAATAAAGTTAGAAACCTTAGAACAGGCACAAGCAGCACCAACTCCTGCCACGATTTTCAGCTTGTTCTACAACGGGAAATTTGTCACAACAGACTTGAGCGTGTGTATGGATAGTAGATATGATAAAATCATGGATAAGAATATATGAAATGTTAATATCTAAGAAGCCTAATAACAACTATCTATCAAAAGGTTACGAGAAAAGATTGAATATTAGGGTAAATAAAATAAAAATGTATTTAGTTTTTTACAGCTCAAAAGTGAGGTGGTTGAAGTTTTAATATGTTCATTATCATCAAACCAGCCAGAGTCTTATTTCACTCAAAAAAGATTGATCAGTAAGCCAACTGCGAATGTTCGGATAACAATCTCTGGGAATACTTTGAAAATAACGAAAAATGGGGAAGTTGCTAAGCAAATGCAATTGAGTGAAGATGGTTATCAGGAGGGGCTGTTAAAGTATTTTGGTTTGAAATTGTTGTAAAAATATAGGATTGCATATTATTCGAATTTGAAAATGATAAAATGAGCAAAATATTTGGATTGTTAATTTTCTTGTTTTCCTTTTTATGTTCTTATTCGCAAAAAAATGAACGAGAAGTTAGGTTAATTGATTATATACCAAAGAACTGCACTGGAATGCCTAATGTGGAGAATCTACTAACACGGATAATTTCAAAAGACTTCAAAGGGGATACATTGTACCTGCATTTGGGCTTTAATTATGACTGTTGTGTAGAGATCGATCCGATAATAAATTACGAATGTGGTGTTCTAAATTTAGATATTGACAAAAGAGGAAGGAAAAGTGGCGTGGTTAGAATATGTGATTGTATCTGTTGTTACGAATTAACACTCGTAATAGTCGGTTTATTGGGAGTCGATTTTACAACAATGATAGGTTCGCATGAAATTCCATTGACCGATCGGAAGTACAAAACTTTTCCCGTAACGTTTCAAATCGAAAATGGCGACACAATTAATAGGACTAACAAATACGGCCATAGAGTTGGTGTCTGGAACTACTACAAGGACTCAGTTCTGAACTTTGTCGAAATATATTCAGACAAAGGCTTTCTTGAACCTGAAATGATAGGATGGAAATCATGTTATCCAAACGGAGCGATTAAAACATCTTACACAAATGGAGAATTGATTTGGTACGATACGAATGGAAATGTTACAACAATCAGAAATCGGCATGAGAAAAATACATACTACCCTAGTGGAAAGCTGAAGCGATCGTGTAAATATTGGGAAGAAAACGTTAACAACAAAGCTGTCAAACGCCATAGGTGTAACGACTGGGCTGAAGATGGAGTTCTGCTGATAAACGGGGAGAGGTTGGATTTAAAATGGAGGTAAAGGAGTTTACCAGACTGATAAAAAGTTTTGCTAGGGATTGTGCTGAAATAAACAGATGATTTTATACACCGTTATTTTTTTTCTTTAAAAGCTCAAAAAAAACAGTAGACAACTAATTTTTATATGAATTTTCTGATACGGAATTGATTTGTGATCTTATTTCTAATAACAAAATTATTTTATGAAAGTGTTTTTTTTTATTTCTGTATTTCTTTCCATTAATTTTTTTGTAGTTGCTCAGGAAAATTTCAAAGTAGATCAAGTTACAGTTTTTAAAAACGGAATAGCTCTAATTGAAAAATCAGCAACTCTTAATGTGAATGGTAAAGTTGCTATAATCAATGATATACCTTTTAATAATCTTAATCCATCTGCACATGGGATTTTAATAGGTACAGTTCAATTTAGATCGAAAACAAATGAAATTATTGAAACAAGGATACATTCGAACTATATAAAACTGGTATTTGCAAAAGAATCAAAAAAGGAAAATGTCATTTTAACTTATGTGCAATCTGGATTAACTTGGATTCCTACCTATTTAATAAGAATGAATAATAAGCGTGATGCTAGTCTAAAACTAAACGTTACAGTATTAAACGAGTTAGAAGATTTGGAAAATGTTGATATTAATTTTGCAATTGGCTCTCCATATTTTCCCTATTCAATGGTTAATTCACCTTTGGTTTACACAAATAGCATTGCAAATGTTCAATATTCAATCGATAATCAGAAACGGAATTATGCAAGAAATAATTTTAATGAGGTTGTTGTCGTAGGTTATGGTACTGCAAAGGCAAGTAAAAAGGAGCAGGGAGGGAATTCACTAAATCTAGAACATAAGCCTGTGGTGGGAGAGGAATTTTTTTCTTATCCTAAGAAAAATTTTTCACTGGCAAAAAATGAAAGGGTAAAACTGGATATTTTAAAGGCCAAAATTGATTACTCGGATATTTACAGGGTAACTATTGCTACAAGTAAAACAAAAGTTCGGCACAGGAATTTTAAAAATGCATTGAGTAACCCTTCTAATATCGTTTGGCATTCAATTAAATTTAAGAATAACTCGAATTTTCCGTTGATAGGTGGAGTGGCACATATTCAGGGTGTTATAAATAATAAGATTAATTTTATTAGCCAAGGGAAAGTCAACTATACGAACATTGATGATTCTTGTGAATTTAAAATATCTATAGCGCCTGATATTGTGGTGGTTGATAGTGATAAAGAATTCAAGCGGGAAGAAGTTTCTGGTGATTTTGAGTTAACAATTCAGGCTAAAATAACTGTCAATAATTTTAAGAGGCAGCCTGTTGATTTGGAAATAACAAGAGAGATTATAGGTGTTTTATCAGATTCTGATAAGGATTGGATGGTAACAAAATATCCAGAAAATAATTTCAGGACTAATGAAACTAATCATGTTATATGGAAATTGAAAGTGCCTTCTGGTAGTGAAGAAGAAATTAATTATTCGTACAAGATACTTGTTGACTAACCAATAAAATTGATCAGCAAGCAACAATGAATGAACGTGTGATAATTTTAGGAGATACTCTGAAAATAACTGAAGAGGGGGAAGTTGCTGGGCAAATGCAATTGAGTGAAGATGGTTATCAGGAGGGGCTGTTAAAGTATTATGGTTTGAAATTGTTGTGAAATTATAGGATTGCATATCATTCGTATCTGAAGATGATCAAATGAGAAAAATACATACTGCCCTAGTGGAAAACTGAAGCGATCGTGTAAATATTGGGAAGAAAACGTTAACAACAAAGTTGTCAAACGCCATTGGTGTAACGACTGGGCTGAAGATGGAGTTCTGCTGATAAACGGGGAGAGGTTGGATTTGAAATGGAGATAAGGGGTTTGTAAGACTTTTTAATTATAAAAGGGAAAACAGGGAATTCCCAAACACAAAACATATGAAATATATTAGATCTATTTTTTTACTGCTCACATTATTAAATTTCGTAACGGTTCAGGGACAAGAGAACAACATAAAAGGGGCAATTTCAACTGTTGATTCTGCAAGCCTAACTATTCTTAATCTATATCCTGATTCTTTTCCAAATGTATCTGTGGTGTTTAAGGCAGAGACAAAAGATGGGAAGCCAATCTGGGATCTGACGAAAGAAAGAATGAAGGCAACAGAAAACGATTATGAATGTGAAGTTGTTTCATTGGAGCAAGTTTCAAAGAATAGACCCATTAATCTAGGAGTCGTAATTGATCATTCGGGCTCTATGGAATGGGACGAATCTCAGTTTTACGATAGTAAGGGAAAGCCATTGTTTTCTTATACTGCTAATTGGGATATTATTTATCCCAAAGGTTATGTTCCTCCAATCGAAAGTGCAAAGTCTGCAATTAAAGAATTTATCAAGAGCTTCAATTTTCAAAAAGACTACATTAGTGTTATCGGGTTTTCTACTAGAGTAGATAAAAGATTGCCATTAACACAGAATGTAACAGAAATTAATTCGATTGTAGATGAAATGAAAGCTGATTCGGCCACAGCTCTTTATGATGCTATTATTGCAGGTATAGAGGAGATGGTTGATCATGAGGGAGTCAATGTTTTGGTAGCTCTCACCGATGGTCATGATAATTCATCAATTTCGAAATGGAGTGATGTAATTGAAAAAGCAAATGCCCATGAAATACCAATATACATGGTAGGCTTGGGAAATGTAAATGCCGATACATTGCGGGTAATAGCAGACTCAACAAAGGGAAAGTTCTATCACGTTAAATCCTCAAAATCTTTAGGAGAGATATACACTCAAATTAGCATGCAGGTTCAAGCTTTTTACGATCTGATCTATCGTTCAGAGAACTTCTCATCTTCAGATACAATTAGAAATGTTCGATTATCATTCGATCTTGATAATAGCCATAATGTCGCTGATTCATTGGGTTTTGATCTTCCTTATGAAGTTGTCACTTATCTTAAACAGAAAGAAGAAGAGATCAAACGCGAAAAAGAATATAGGCTTTACGGAGGGACAGTAGGGATAATTACGCTTATAGCCGCAGGGACATTGCTATTACATTTTAGAAGACGAAAGAAAAATAAGTTGTTGATCAAAAAACTATATCCTAATCCATCAAATGGAGAAATCAATCTAGAATACGATGGCTTAAGCGGTTTGCTCCAAATTTATAATTACAACGGACAAATTGAGAAGATAATACCGCTAACAGCAGGCAAGAAGCAGTTCGACCTATCTGATCTTCCAGATGGTAATTATATTGCAAGAATTCAGTCTGATAGAGGCAGATCAAATAGTATTAAGTTTAAGATTCAGAAGTGATTCTCCTTATTCAAAAGTATACAGTGCATAATTTATTTACAGCGTCGGCGAAAGTTGGCGCACTTTACTATTTAATTTTCGATTTCCATTAAGTTGTTTTTGTTATGTAGAATGGGCATAATAGACGGGATCAGTTAAGGTTATTTAATATTTAGATAATTGATTAATAAAGATATAATCAATCTTTAAAATAGAAATAAGATTTCTTTATAGAGAAAAACGTTGTAAATTGCAATTATATGTCATTAAGTAATGTAGGTTGAAATTTAAACGGAAACCCTATCACTATGAAGAATCTACTTGTATTACTAGCATTTTTCTTGTTACTGGGAGCAAAAGCCCAGCATAAAGAAGCTGATTATTATGTAGCAGTAAACGGTGATGACAACAATCCGGGCACTTACGATGAACCTTGGGAAACATGGCAAAAAGCCTTCAGTACGGCACAGCCCGGAGATACGGTTTATTTCAGGGGCGGAACTTGGTATCCCACAAGTGTAGTTCCAGCAACAAACTCTGTTGTGCTACATTCTCCAAGTCAACAACCAATACGTGGGCATAATGGAACAGCAGAAAAACGAATATGTTTCTTCAATTATCCAGGAGAAAAGCCAGTACTAGATTGCATCCGTTTAGATACAATTGGCCGAAGATTTAACGGAGCAATATCCTTAACAGGCAGTAGTTTTCTGCACATAAAGGGACTGACAATCAAAAATGTTCTACAGCCACGTAGCCGTGAATTAGCAAGCGGTATAGGAGCGTCGGAATGCAGTAATCTGATTTTTGAAAACCTATCCGTTAGCAATATTGGAGGACGTGGAATGAGTTACTGGGGAATCGCAGGCCATCCAGAAGCTGCACACATGCCCTTCGATACAACAAAATATATCAATTGCGATGTGTTTAATTGTGTCGATTCCCTGAGCGAAGTGCCCGGAAACGGTTCGGACGGCTGGAAGCTCGACAACGAATCGGCAGGTTATTTATACTTCTACGGTTGCAGAGCGTGGAACTGTGGTGACGATGGTTTTGATATTAGTGGCCCGGGAGTAACCATCTTCGATCATTGTTGGTCTTTTGGCCACAGTATGCCTGGTGCATTGGATGCCAACGGTTTCAAATTCGGAGCGAATAGGGGCGATGGTGCTTATATAGATAAAAATGGAAAGGTAGTGCTGGGAACTCCAGTAGAGGGTGTTAGGAGGACTGTAAAGAATTGCATTGCTGCCAACAATGCAGGCGTGGGTTACTACGATTTGGGTTATGAGCCTTATTACCCAAACAATTCAAGGGTTTTCAATAACGTAAGTTATGCGAATGGCATTGGAATATTTATGGCAACTAATGACGCATATTCGGGTCAAAATCCGAGTGTATATAAAAACAATATTATCTACAAACCAACAGAGACAGATGCAGGTGGAAGACCTTATTTTCTGGTCGTTGGCGACATATATATCGAAAGTCATAATAACTGGGACTATGCCGACGATACAGTTATCGGAAGTCTAATGTGGTGGCAGCCAACCGATAGCGTTACTGTAACGGACGATGATTTTCTTTCGCTCGATGCATCACAATTATCAAGACCAAGAAAAAGTGACGGTTCTCTACCGGAAATCACCTTCATGAAACTAGCTGAAGGAAGTGATTTAATTGATGCAGGAACGAACGTAGGCTTACCTTTTTATGGAGCAAAACCAGATATTGGATATGCAGAGTATAATCCAAATCCAATGACAATACATAACCCAGCGCAGCAAGCTGATATAATGTGTTTTCCAAATCCAACAAGCGATTTTGTAGAAGTGAGGTTAAAGGAAAAAACAAATTCGTTCGTTAGAATAAGGCTGATAAATAACAATGGCAGGGTGGTTTATTCAAAAAACATAAAATCCGCTTATACGGCTAACAATATTATTGATTTGAAACCTTATCCAGATGGCATTTATTTTCTTGTTATTGATAATGATAGAGGTTTTCATTGTACTAAGATTTTGAAGAGATAATTAGAAAGTTAGAAGATAACGTTGCTTTTTTTAGCACAATGCTTTTCTTCAATTAGCAACGTTTTCAGAACCTTTACTTAAGATTAAAACTCATAAAATTAATCTTTTCAGGACTGAGGAGTTGTTTTCGTCTGCAATCTAAGTCTCATTGGGACAATTCATTAGTAGCCAGTGGTGGAAGCCACTGGTGAATACCGAATCTAGAAAGATAATAACCTATCCCTGCAAAACACCATCCCAATCCTTAAAAACAGGCTCATATCCCCGTGCCCGAATCACGTCCACAAAATCGGAAGTAGGCCGTTTATCATTAATCTCAAACTGCTCAAGATTAGTTTGAGGGTTACTGTATCCACCGGGTTCGGTCTTAGAATCAGCACTTATCGACGTTATGCCAAGAGGAATAATATGGTCGCGAAATTTAGGAGCCTCACGCGTAGAAAGCGACAGTTCCACTTCCGAATTAAGAATGCGGTAAGCACAGATAAGCTGTAGCAGTTCACGGTCGCTCATCACAGATTTCAGAGGAACATTGTTTCCAGCGTTAGGACGTAGACGCGGGAACGAAATGGTATACTTTGTTTTCCAATATGTCCGCTCAAGATAATCCAGATGCGTGGCACAGAAGAAACTATCTGTTCGCCAATCTTCAAGACCAATCAAAACGCCGATACCCATTTTATGAATACCAGCTCTGCCCAGCCTGTCCTGAGTTGCTAGCCGATAATCATAGTTTGATTTCTTACCTTTTAGGTGGTGCAACTTATAATTTTTATCGTGGTAAGTTTCCTGATATGCAAGCACTGTATTTATGCCAGCATCAATCAAAGCTTCATAATCCTTTCGTTCAAGGGGTTGCACTTCAATAGAGATATGAGAGAAGTAAGGCTTAATCAGTTCCACAGCATGTTTCAGGTATTCCACACCAACTTCCTTATTCGCTTCGCCCGTAACCAACAGCACATGGTCGTAGCCATAAGATTTTATCACCTTTACTTCTTCAAGGATTTCGGCATCGGTAAGCACTTTGCGGGGAATATTCACATTCATGCTAAAACCACAATAAGTACATATATTCTGGCAGACATTGCTTAAATACAAAGGAATATACATTTGAAGAGTTTTGCCAAAACGCTGCTGTGTGAGCTGCTTGCTAAGTTGAGCCATCTGTTCAAGATACGGTGCTGCCGCAGGAGATATAAGAGCCTTAAAGTCTTCCAAATCACGCGGAGTTTGTTGATGAACTTTGGCAATTGCATTCTCTACATCAGCATTGGTTTTGCTGTAAATAGATTCTTCAACTTTTTTCCAATCAAGCTTTTCTATGTGGTTTTTAAATGATGTCATTGGTGTGGAATGGATTCTTTTTGGTCATTAGTCATTGGTTCTTTTACAGAGAAACCGACAATACGGGTTTGAACTTGAATTTACCAGAATAAAACTTTAGTAATTTTGTTCCCCTCTTCTCTGAGGAGGGGGTAGGGGTGGTGTTTATATAAGACTGTTGATGAATTTATAAAAAACAACCACCCCTGCCCCTCCTTTTTTAAGGAGGGGAGCTGAAAAGCTTAGCTTTTCGTTGAAACCTTCGGTTTTATTACTCAAGTAATTTTTGTGAATAAATCCTATTATTCGTCAGCAGGCACATAAACATTACCACCAGTAGTGGCAAACTCTTTAGCCTTCTCAGCCATACCTTCAGTTAAAGCCTCACCTTCTTCCAACTCTTTTTCAGAAGCATAATCCCGCACATCCTGAGTAATTTTCATAGAGCAGAAATGAGGGCCACACATAGAGCAAAAGTGAGCAACCTTACCCGACTCAGACGGAATAGTTTCATCGTGGAACGACCGCGCTGTATCAGGATCAAGCGATAAATTGAACTGATCCTCCCAACGAAATTCAAACCGAGCCTTGCTCAATACATTATCACGATATTGCGCCGCTGGATGACCTTTTGCAAGATCCGCAGCATGAGCAGCCAGTTTATAAGTAATCACACCTGTTTTCACATCGTCGCGGTTTGGCAGGCCAAGGTGTTCTTTTGGCGTTACATAGCAAAGCATTGCCGTACCAAACCAACCGATCATGGCTGCCCCAATACCAGAAGTAATGTGGTCGTAACCCGGAGCAACATCTGTAGTCAAAGGGCCAAGTGTGTAGAAAGGAGCTTCGCCACAAGTGCTAAGCTGTTTATCCATATTTTCTTTAATGAGCTGCATAGGCACGTGTCCTGGGCCTTCAACCATTACCTGAACATCGTGCTCCCACGCGATTTTCGTAAGTTCACCAAGCGTTTCCAGTTCCGCAAACTGAGCTTCGTCATTCGCATCAGCAATAGAACCCGGACGAAGACCATCGCCTAACGAGAAAGCCACATCGTAGCGCTTCATAATTTCGCAGATTTCCTCAAAATGTGTGTACAGGAAGTTTTCCTTGTGATGCATCAGACACCATTTGGCCAAAATCGAACCACCGCGCGATACAATGCCAGTGAGGCGCTTCGCCGTCATGGGGATATACCTCAGCAAAACGCCGGCATGGATCGTGAAATAATCCACCCCCTGCTCAGCTTGTTCAATCAGCGTATCGCGGTAAATCTCCCAAGTCAGGTCTTCAGCCTTACCGTTCACTTTTTCCAAAGCCTGATAAATCGGCACAGTACCGATCGGCACAGGAGAGTTGCGGACAATCCACTCGCGTGTTTCGTGAATGTTCTTCCCTGTAGAAAGATCCATCACATTGTCAGCACCCCAGCGCGTAGCCCAAACCATTTTTTCAACCTCTTCTTCAATAGACGATCCTACAGCTGAATTGCCAATATTTGCATTGATTTTCACCAAGAAGTTACGGCCAATAATCATCGGTTCTGCCTCAGGGTGGTTAATGTTGGAAGGGATGATTGCACGGCCTTCTGCAACTTCTTTACGCACAAATTCAGGAGTAATTTCAGTTGGAAATTTAGACCCAAAATTTTCGCCAACGTGGTGTTTTGCTATCTGTTTCTGCTCGTTTAGACGCTGGTTTTCACGGATGGCAATGTACTCCATCTCAGGAGTAATAATTCCTTTTCGGGCATAATGTAATTGCGTTACATTCTCTCCATCTTTTGCCTGCAACGGTTTCCTGCGATGCTCAAAACGAAGATAATCAAGTTCTTTATTATTCAGGCGCTCCTTTCCATAGTCAGAACTGATACTTTCAAGTTCTTCAACATTACCACGTTCCAAGATCCATTTCTCACGGATTCTAGGAATTCCCTTCCGGATATCAAGTTCAACCGAAGGATCGGTATAAGGGCCAGATGTATCATAAACTGTTAACGGAGGGTTCTCAACAGGCACATCAGCTTTTGCATTTTTAGGTTGCGTGAGGCTGATTTCCCGCATAGCCACTTTAATATCTGGGAATAATTCCCCTTGAACATATACTTTGCGCGAGCCTTCGAACAAGTCGCGTGTGATTTTTGATTTCTCCGATGGGATAATTTCTTGTTTAGCCATTGTTCCTCTTTTTACCGATCCCTTTGTGTGATCATGGTTTGTAGTTGTTGCCAAAGGTTTATGCAATTTTGAGCTTGAACTTACGGGAATAAAACTTCAGTAATTTTATTCCCCTCCTCTCTGAGGAGGGGGTAGGGGTGGTGTTCATACAATACTATTGATAGATTATAAAATACAACCACCCCTGCCCCTCCTTTTTTAAGGAGGGGAGCTGAAAAGCTTTGCTTTTCGTTGAAGCCTTCGGTTTCATTATATCGGTAAATTCATCACATAAATCGCATTATAACCCAAGCTGGCATTAAAACATTTAGGGGGAACTCAGACCTAATCAAATGGAAGTGGACTATACAAGTGTTCACTTTTCCCTTCGCCCGGATTATCGGTTTCAGGTTCCAAGGGTAAATCTCAGCCCCAACAAGAGCACCCCTAAAGTTTAGATTGCGAAGTTAAATAAGAAAAGAAGATCAGCAAATCTTTATTGTGCTTTCATGCTTCATGATCTTTAATTCTATTTCACCAAATTAAAATTGATTGATAGTAGCTTCAATTGTGTGGCTTTCTTTCAAATTGTTGTATTTGTTTGACTTTTAAATATGTGTGCTGAGATATGTTTTAGAGCTGCGTAAATGTTGAAGAGATTGTAGAGATCACCAGACTACGGTATTGTATCCATTCCATTCTAGTGCTTGCTCCTAAGTATAAGGGAAGTACTCTGGTTGTAGCATAAAATATTTTGCAAAACATGATTCATTCAGATGTGATTATATGTGAATGTTTCTTGCCTCTTTTCTATTTCAGATATTTCTAATTTCAACAATAAAAAAAAGGTTCAAGAGTTCTTAGAGCGTAACTTTTTAAATAGGGCGAACAGAGTCGTACATATTCGCTTTTTACTGAGTTTACGATAGAGTACAAAATCTAAATGCTATACAAATTTAATTTATAACACTTAAGTAAAGAGTAAGAAATAACCATGGTTAAGGCACACAAAGTGTTCAATATCGGAGTGTACTAGGGGACGTGAGGATTTGAATGACCGCAGTGCAACGAAAAACGAAGTTATTTTTTCAGCTTTACTTAACCTTTTTTTTTGTTTAAAACTAAAACTGAAATGATTGTAAAAAGACAGGTGTTTAAGCAGGCATATATTTTTTGCCTTGTGATGCTTAGTTTAGGAACATATCAATGTTCATCAGATAAACCAATTAAAAAGCCATCTAAAGCAGAACGTGTAGCATATAGCAATGCTCATTTCTTTGAAGCCACAAAAGATCCTGCCTTGGGATATCCGCCCATTGAACGATTGGTGGCAGCAAAAACGCAAGCAAAATTAATTGTCCCTAAGAAAAAAGGTGCGCTGAGTATTCAGGCCAAAGGACCAAACGATATTGGAGGAAGAACCAGAGCCTTAGTTTTCGATCCTAATGACCCAACTCATAAAAAAGTATGGGCAGGAGGCGTTTCTGGTGGACTGTGGTTCAACAGCGACATCACAAGTGAATCTAGCTCTTGGCAGTTGGTCGATGGATTCTGGTCGAGCATTGGAGTGACAGCCATTGCAATAGATCCTCAAAACACTTCTGTGATGTATGTAGGCACGGGCGAAGGTTATGGTGTAGGTTCATTACCTGGCGATGGAATATGGAAAACAACAGACGGGGGAGCTAATTGGTCTCATTTGCAGAATAGCTCATTCTTCACCAACATCAACGATCTGGTTGTGCGGGTTGAGAATGGAACTTCAACATTGTACGTAGCAGCCCAAGGCGACGAAACCAACAAGTTACCGGGTAAAACAACAGAAGGACTGTTTAAATCTGAAAATGGAGGAAAAGCATTCTCTCAAATACTCTCTAAAATAGATGGCAATAACTATGCTATCAGTGATATTGAACTGGGTGCGGATAACCGAATCTATGTTGGAACAATTAATAATACGCAAGGAAAAGGTGGCGGTAAGCTATGGTATTCAGATAACGGAAAAGATTGGACGGAGAGAACCTTATTGAGTGAAGGCGACCGTGTGGAGCTTGCAACTGCACCTTCGGATGCACGGGTTCTATATGCTCTTGTCGAAAAGAAATTCAGTTTAGGAGCTACATTAAAATCTACTGACAAAGGCAGCACGTGGGTTAATACGGGTGATGCATCGGAGTTTGTAAAGGGGCAGGCTTGGTATGACCTAATTGCAAAAGTAGATCCTAACAATACTAATACAGTGTATGCAGGAGGTGTTAAGTTAGGACGGTCTACAGATGGTGGGAAGACTTGGAGCGGAATTTCCAGATATCCTTCTCATCCAGATTACCACAATATCATTTTCCGAAATGGTTCTTCTTCCGAAGCAGTGATCTGCAACGATGGAGGAGTTGTGTATAGTACCAATATCAACAGTTCGAAACCAAGTTTCCAAGAAAGGGAATTGGATTACATAACAACGCAGCTTTTTTCGTGTGCAATCCACCCCCAGAAGGGAAAGTCTTACTTTGTAGTAGGTGCTCAGGACAACGGTAGCAGTACACTTTCTGGCAGCGGAATCGTAGGTAGCCGTCATGCCTATGGAGGTGATGGCGCATATTGCTTTATTGATCAGAAAGATCCTAATTATCAGATTGTTTCTCATATTGGAAATACCTATCATTTGTCTACAGATGGGGGAATACGTTTTAAGAAATTGCCTAATAGTGGTGGTGGAATGTTTATTAATCCAGCCGATTACGATTCGAATAGAAAAATACTATTCTCTACCTTAGATAATACAGAGATTCAGAGGATTAAGAATATTACGGGAACACCTTCCAATTCCAACTTATCTGTAAAATTAGGAAATTCTTTTAGGGAGAGAGGTTCTGCGTATAAAGTTTCTCCATACACAACAACTTCTTCAACACTATTTGTGGGCACAACAGTAGGCAAGCTTTTTAGAATAAACAATGCCGACACCGATGCTCCAAAAGTGAAAGAGATTACAGGGGCAGACTTCCCTAAGGGGTACATAAACTGTGTTGAATTAGGTAGGAATGAAAAAGAAATATTAGTGATTTTCTCGAATTACGGAGTCAATTCTGTATGGTTTAGCAACGATGGTGGCGCGTCTTGGCAAGAAAAAGACGGTGATTTGCCTGACATGCCGATCTGGTGGGGCGTATTCAACCCTCTGAATCCAGAGGAGGTGCTATTGGCTACCGAAGTAGGTATTTGGAATACTACTAACTTCAGTGCTGAATCGCCAGCTTATACACCACAAAACGATAATCTTGCACAAGTGCGTACGACTATGATCCGTGTTCGCGAAGCAGACAATCATTTTGCAGTTGCTAGTTATGGTAGAGGTCTTTTTACTGGAGTATTTCAGTCCACAAAATCTGACAGTGAAGATGTTGACAATGACGGAGACGAGAAAGACGGCGATGAGAAAGATGGAGACGAGAAGGACGGCGATGATGAAGAGAAAACTTTGGGTGTAAATACTGAATCTGTAACGATTTCTGTATATCCTAATCCTGCTACATCATTCATCAATATCTCAGGTATTACAGGCCAAGCAAGTGTAACAATTTATGATGTCAATGGTTTTGTGGTTGAGAGGACGCAATTAGTATCTTCAAAAACACCAGTATCTGTCTCTCACTTGGCTAAAGGCATTTATTTCTTATCAATAAAGAACCAGGAAGGTGATGTTATGATAAAGAAACTGGTTAAGAAGTAAAAACTTTTCTTGAATAGAGAGTAAAAAATAATTTCGGTTAAGGTGCACAAGGTGTTCAATACTAGAGTGCATGAGGTTTTAGAAGACCGTAGTGCAGCGAAAACCGAAGTTATTTTTTAACTTAACTAAGGAGCTTTCTATGTTGGTAAACAGTTGGCTCCTTTGTTTTTCTATCATTGTAAAATGAGGGCCAGAGTCAATCAAGGACTTGTAAATCCTAAATAACAAGGACACATAGCACTCTCATTTTACAACATTTATTACAGAGTTAGGCTTGAAATCGTACTTCGATTTCATATTTATTCTTCGGAGCGAAAAGTTCATAAGGTTCGGCCTTGGTTAGTGCCATGCCTTCTTTTTTTGCAACGTTGGTAAGAGCTTTTTCTAGCTTTTCTACTTCTGTGTCTTCACAATCTACATTAAAATGGAGGAACATCTGATCTGATTTCTCCACATCGAAACGTAAGAGAAACGGATTATGTTCGATAAAAACAAGATCGTCATAAGCGTAAGTAACTTTAAGTTGTGTAGCTTGCTCTACAATACTGCGGGCCTTGCCTAGCGATTTTAATTCTTGCATGGTTTTGTTTTTTGGGAAATGAAAGTGTTTATTTTTTACAATTGCTCAATTATAGGTAAGAATCAATGGTTGGATTTTAACCCGGTTTCAGGTTGGGGCTGTTGGAGTATCATTTTAAACCACCAAATAACTTCAAAAAGCAGATTAGCTTCTTCTTCTGTTTGGCACTTAACATGGAGTAGGTTTGTGGATTCCTCAAACTCGTCCATAGTAAACTTATACCCTTTTTTTTCGAGATAGGGGAAAATTTCTTTTTTCCCCAGTTTGTATAAACTCGAACGCAGGTCCTTGTTGGAACCTGCGTCGTGTATAAAATTCATTGCTTGTTGAATCGGCATGTCTGTTAATTTTGGTTATGTATGAAAAAGACATTTCTTTTTTTGCTAGAAATGGTTGAATACAAGACATTACCTACATATTGTACTGCTACACGATGAACACACTGAGCTACTGCACCCTTTTTTTTCTGTAAATAATTCATTAGTCGAGTATGTAATCAGCGATCGGTTTTTCAGCAGTTCAATATTCTTTGAGAGCATGTTACTGGAAGCCTTGTAGACGTTGAGTCCGTTTTCTCGGAAGACTTTCAAAGCCATAATTTGTAGTTCGGGTGTAATGATTACTTCAATTTGGAGGCTTTGCAGTGTATCCATTAAGCTGCTTTTCAAACTTGATCTAGAAATAACATCAACAGACCCGGTTTGGGTATCGAAAACACCCATAAGTCCACTTTCTGTAAAACTTCTTGATAAACAAAATCTGTGATCTCCATAAATTCCTGCTGCGGGATAGCCGATTTTCATAGTCGTAATGTTTACTGGTCAGAAAAAGTACATATATGTAGGAACGCGATATTTTGCCTTACAATTTTGTAATGTTGTATTGAATCGCTCTTGTCCCAGATACCTTTAGCTTATTCAAACTTTCGCTAACGCCTGTAATACTTAGTGTTTGTGCTTTTCTACAATTATGTAGATAATGCTGTGTTTTTAATATCTGTAGCAAGTATGTGCAATAGAAATGCCAAGGTGAAATTGTAAATAATGATCTGTAGATGAAGAGAAAGGTGCTTATTGCTGTTCCGAATGTAATACAGACTGAAAGTCTGTAGTTGAAAATTCCATTTTGAGTACCAATCGTATTGTATATATTTCGAACTTCAACATTGTTAGAATGAATATTCTTGAGTTAGTTGATGATTATCCAGAAGAAAAACTACCTGCAACATGAACAATCACTGAGTAGAAAGAAGTAAAGGGTGTGGAGATTATAAGTTTGAGAAACCAGAAAACAGGAGGAGATGAGGACGATTCTATTATTTCTTAGAGGTAGTTGGTTATCCACTTTGCGTAGAATAATTTCCGTATCAGTGAGGACTTATAAAGCAAGGCACCCCTATTAGTAATGGTTTACTAATAGGGATCCTGATCAATCCATAATAAATTTAAATCCCAAAGCCACAATAGTAGCATCGAGGCCAGAATCGCGTTCGTACTGATCAAATTTCAGGTCGATGCTTTTAAGGCCAAATTTATAGATATGAAATGTTGTGAAAATATCGGTGTAGCTGATTCCCAAGCCATATTTGTGGGCTGTGAATTCAGAAAGGTCATAATCTGATGTATAATAGTCTTCTGTTGAAAGGTGTTTTTCGTAAGGAGCAAAATAGTCGGCCGCACCTTGGTTATAGAAACGGTACGAAGGATAAAGAGTGAACTTATCCGTAATCTTTACTGGAATTTCTATACTCGCAGTGTGCGAATCCACTCCCCAGTCGTCGGTGTAATAGCGGTAGTATGTGCGCACAACAAACCTTTCGTTCAGGTAATAATTTAGTCGGCCACCAACGGCCACTTTAATGCGTGTATCAGGAAGTCGCTCAATATCGTCAGCCAGTTGAAAGTTTTCGATATAAGAGTTGGCAACATCGCTGAAATAAACCCTTTGGAATGGAGTAGATAGCTGCCCGTTTTGAAGAATTAAATCAGCAGACAGTGAACCTTGTAAACGCTTGGAAAGTATTTGCGAGAAACCTAAACCGAGCGAATAAGAATAGCGTCCTTGACCATCAAGTTTAGAAAAACGAGGAGCATAGTTGGGATTTCCAGTAATGTTATAACCAGAGAAAAAGTTATGTGATAATCCTTCGCCATTGTCGCCAAATGGGCGCAATTCCATAGGGTACAAAAGCTTCCAAGTATCAATAAATACATTGGCATTAGCACTTACTTCTGTGTTTTTCTCGTTGAATAGCTTGGTATAGCTTCCGCCAACTCCTACAGAAGTGTAGTCGTATTCGTTAGAAAACGATACTTTGCCCGACCAAATACTATTTCTGTCGTCGGAACTGTGACTATAGCTTACAACAGCATTGACCCAAACATCGCTGGTAGAAGCTCCAGTACCTGCAACAAACGGATCGGCTTCTTCATCGTTGTCGAAAGGATCAATGTTACCAGAAGATGCTGAGGTATAGGCTGAGATTCCAGCATCAATAGTTAAAATATCATCAGCATTTATAGGAATGGCTACTACAAACTTAGGAGCAATATCAGAAAGTTCTTCTGTTCCTTTACCACCTGTAACAGCCGCATTGTCGCCATCTTGTGTATAGTAGTTGAGAAAAAAGTCAACTTCTGTGCTTTCCAATACTCGTTTTTTATATGTGTCGTCGTTTTTTTTCGGTTTTTCTTGAGCAAAAACTTGTATCACCGAAACGCATAATATAATTGCAAATACTTTCTTCATTCTTTGATATTTATTATAATAAGCAGCAGTGTTTTTATTGAAATAGATTATTATACTGTTAGTTACAGCCGCAACCACCACCTGTTTTTCCTCCATTAGCTCCTGATGCAGCTTCACGGTACGATTGAAAATTAGCTTGAAATCCGTTAATTTTCCTCGAACTTAGCGCCATGTCAGGATCGTTTAGGTTCACTTTATCATATTCTTTTACAACAGTGCAGGAACTGAGCAGGAGAATACCTGTACAGGCAGCTATTATCGTTTTTTTCATCTTTTTATCTTTAAATTTTTAAAACTAAGCACGTGGTGCTATTTGTTAGGACTTACATACCTCTGTTTATCAATGTGATGAAATCCTTAAAAGTGTCGGTTACATTTTTCATCTGCTTATTTATTTGAAGAGCTTTTCTGCTGTCTATCAATTCTTCAATGTCTCAATTTGTATTCCTCTAGAAGTGTGTACTTTCCCATTGTCATCGACAATGATGCATTCTGTTTTGGGTAGCTGATTAATTCGATTAATGCCAACATCAATTCCCATAACAAAAACGGATGTTGCCAGTGCATCGGCCAGTTCAGCTTTGGGTGCAAATACAGTAGCACTGATTATACCGTTTGCAGGATATCCTGTTCGAGGATCGATGATGTGTGCATAACGCTTGTTTCCAAAGCGTACATACTTTTCATAATTGCCAGAGGTAACAACAGCTCCGTCTTCTATTGGTAGCAATGCAAAAGCTTTGTTTTTGTCCATAGGATTGGTAATTGCAACTTTCCAAGGTTTTCCGTTGGGCTGTTTTCCCCATGTATTCATATCGCCAGAAGCGTTAATGATTCCTGCTTTCACGCCCTTGCGTATCAAAAGTGCTTTTGCCATGTCGGCAGCATAACCTTTTCCAATAGCGCCAAAGCCGATTTTCATCCCTTTTTGCTTAAGGAAAACTGTTGATTTTGCTTTGTTCAGCTTAATTTTCCCAAAGCCAACGTTAGCAACCGAAGCCTTAATTTTATCTGTCGCAGGCATATCTTTCATACTGCCGTCAAACTTCCAGATTTTGTCCATCGAGGCATAGCTAATGTCGAAAGCGCCATCTGTAAGGCGTGATATCCCTATTGAGCGTTCAATGAGTTTAAATAGCTCTTGGTTAATTTTTACGGGCTTTAACCCCGCATTTTTGTTTATGGCCGAAGTCTGCGAGTTTGGATCCCAAGACGATATCAGTTTTTCGATTCGTGTAATTTCAGCTATGGCCATATCGATGTATGAAGCTGCTTCAGAAGAGTCTTTTGCTATGACGGTAACTTCGAAACGGCTTCCCATCAGTTTCAAAACACGTTTGTAAGGCTGCTGGGCAAGAGCTGATATTACAGAAAACCAGAGGAACATTAGAATAGTGATCGACTTCATATTGAATTAGTAAGGTCACTGACCTATTTGTATAGAGTTACTTTTGATTAAATTATTGTCATTTTTTTCGATAAATAACACTTCGCGCTAATTTGTAAAGGCGGTCAACAGTTTAATGTATTCAGATGGAGATATTTTTTTGTAACCCGTTTCTCCAAGTACTTTCCCATTTTTGTCCATTACAACAACATGTGGAAAAAAGCCTTTTGGGTTGTAATGTTCTGCTAGTTTTTTGTTAGCTGTTTCTAAGCCTGTAGAAAGCTTGTTTTTCTTTTTTCGTGGAAAGTCTGCTTTATGTAGAATGAAATGTTCTTTTGCATAAGCTTTAAATTCTTCAGAGTCCCATATTTGACGGTGAAGCTTTATACATGGAGCACACCAGTCCGAACCCTGAAAAACCAAAATGATTGTTTTATTTTCTTTCTGGGCTATAGTCTTTGTCTTCTTGAAATCTGTTTGCCAAGTTTGGGCAAAAATTGAGTTGCTTATTATAAGTGCTAGCAATGTTGTTAAAAAATGTATTTTCATTTCTTCTTCATTTAAGGTCGCAGACCTATTTTTTATTGTTTTACCATGTTCATCCAGTCTGTAACTTAGCATTAGAATAAATCCACTTGATTATGACTGGCTACTTATAAGTATATTTGTTATTGGTAATTGCTGTTTTTGCTTTTAGTGGTCAGCATTTGGGAGATAAAAGAGGATATGGGGATAATCACACTTTTTACTCTGATATTTAGACTTGAAATAAATCACAAGCAGGTATATCTCCAGAACTTCGTAACCACGGAGCAGAAACACTTCATTAATAATGCGATTGCTTAATGAGAAAAGACATTGTACTGTGCCTGCAAAGCTGCCAATTAAGATTGGGGAGGTTGATTATTGGATAGAATCTATTTTCTCTTAATTGATTTTCTTCTTAATAATTCAGACCAGCAGAATCAATGCTGTAAAAGTTTGATGCTGTGCAAAAATGCTCTATTTATCTGTATACTACAAGTTTTAGACTAGGACTGAGAAAAAGTTAATGTGCTAATGGATTGTTTGTCAGGTGTTTAGGTAATTGTTAAAATATCTAAAAAGTCGTCTAAGATATTATTTTGAGCAATTTATTTAAGCTGAAGTTTTAAAATAGCCACAACTGTAGATTATTCGAAAGCCCGTGTGCCAATGACATGCGGACTGAGAATTTGTCTCTGAAGACGAGCAGAGCATTATACATAATCAGGAAAAGAGTAGTACTATACATGTAATACTCTTTTGAAATGCCTCCAATTTTCCAACGGAGGGGACATGGCTGTCGATTTGTCCCTAAAAAAGTGTACGAATCAATACGAACTATTCTGAAACATTCACATTTGGGGTATCTTTTAGGAGGGTGGCATTTCACAATAAAAGTATTGCAAGTATAACACTGTTGTTGTTATAATCCCTCAAGAACTTATCGCTAAACTTAGTAAGTTGTATAATCTTATTTTTTGAATAGGTGAGAATAAATTAAAAATAAATAATTTAGGGACATATGAGTGATCTTTGGCAAATGCTCGGCGCGAATTTTGAGCATAAAACTATAGTTTTCCTAGGTGAAATTTAGGATAGGAGATAAGCATGTGTTTTATTTATTATGATCGGCATAGTTCTGTTTTTTGTTACATTGCCCCAAAGGTGACGATTGAGCTGGGCCTCCTGATGTACAGCCTTTTCATTATTAAAGGATGAAAAGTTACCAGATTATGTTTCGATTGAGATTTTTTTGCGTATACGAAATTGTGGTAGTGGGCTTCGGGGAAAAGCGACAAGTGAAGATGGACAACTAAGTTCTTTAAGTAAAGCAGATAAAACATAAGTCTTCGTTCTAATGCAGATGTTCAAAGCTTCGCGTATTGTATGCTTTGGTTTTGAAGTACTGTGCAGTTGTAAGGAGGTTGTGCGGTTCTTCTGAAACTTGAGCAAACTACGAGGCAGTGGCAGGTTTAAAATTAGGAATATGAAAACTTGAATTCTAGCATTTAGCCTATTTTTATGAAAACCATATTTTGAAGAAAAAAAGATTAGATTCGATGAAAACAACAATGCCGATTGACGATTTGAGAATTGAACTGGAAAGTCAGCTCTCTTTTATTAAACACAAGAATATCGAATATTCTTATTCTTTGCGGCGAGGGGAACTTAATGACAGAACATTCCACTTTTTTCGGTTCGATAACAAGCAGCACAAGAAAAAAATCGAGATAGTGTATTGTGAGAAGGTGATAGAATCCCTACAAGGATTTCTTATTGATTACCAGGAGGGTGAACCTAGTTATTTAGATTTTTCGAGATATATTCCGTTTTCAAGATTACGTGTTTTTGTTGATGAAATGGAAATTATCTTCTTTGGAAATGAACAATACGAAATTGAATACAGGGTTGAAGAAGTTGTTTGTGTAGCGCGCCAGATAGAAAAAATATTGGTTTCATCTGACTGGGTGAATTTGAAAGAATTGAAGGAAAAGGAACTGGAACTATTTGCTGTGTCTTATGAATATAAGATGCAGAAATCCCGGGAATGGATTGCCCGATTAAAGAAGAAAATTCAAGATGAAGATGGTTTGGATGTCATTTATGATTCTTCGACATTGCCTCCTCATGAGGCGTATGGAATGAGAGTTAAAAATATGTATTCAGATGTATTTCAGATTGGTTACGGATGTTTTGATACTTGGGAAGCAGGTTTTGTGATCAATGTTGTTAGGGGGAATGAGGTCGTCTCGAAGGAAGAAATTTTAGAGCATGTGGGAGTGGATGATGAAATAATCAATTTTTGTCAACAAAAAACAAAAGTGAGAAGCGATTGTTGAGAAGGGAAACTTTCTGTTGTTGTTTAGGTCTAGTTGGAGTTAGTCTTTTAGCATTGAGATAAATACTAGTTTTCTCTGCGCGTTTCTGCTTTCTATATAGTGAAATTATTTTAAAGTAGCTACTCACTTTTGAGTAGTTTTCAGGTAGAAAAGAGTATTCAGAGAGAGCAATTGAGTGGGGGGGGTATTGAACTATTTGTATTTAGCATGAGTGCAAATTATTAGGATGTAATATTAATTCCTTATCGTTGTGACGATAACAGTCTATCAATTATAGAACAAGAAAAAAAGTCAATTGCTTTTCTTATTGTAAAAAATGGTGTATTTTTGTAATCGTTGATCAGCTTAGGTCAATGATTTTTTTAAAATCAAAGTGGCTGTACGTACAGAATTCTCCTTGAGAATGGTGTTGTTTTCTGCAAATCGCCTTGTCGTTGCCCTTTAAAGTCCCTTTTTCTTCGTCTGATGAAAAGGTATCTCCTGAAAAGATAACTTGGGTAAGGCACAATGACGTTTAAAAGTGTACTACATGCACGCATATTTGAACCACACAGTGCAACGGTAATCAAACTTCTTTTTACGTTTACGTATCTACTTCTTAATCTTTTGCTTGCTTAAGAAGCAGATATTACATGGGGATTTTTCTGCTCTAATTGCAGGAAAATATACTGATGTAGCAGGTGCCTGATTGTTGTTAAAGCAGATTTTTTGCTTTATAAATGAAGCAATTCGGGCAGACGCATCAAGAATATTACATGCTGAAAACCAAAGGTTTTCCAATAAAAGGCGAAACCTTTTGGCTCCCCGCCTTAAAAAAGGAGGGGGTGGGGGTGGTTGTATAGCGAAAAACATAATTATCTAGTTATTATTATCTTATTATTTAAAGTGATAAACCACCCCTAACCCCTCCTTAACAAGGCGGGGAACTGAAAGACTTCGTCTTTCAGGAAAACCTTCGGTTTTCATTTTGATGTGTCTGCCCTATGAAGCAATAGAGCCGTGTACGAATTGCTGCTATTATTTGATGATAGATGTGCCTATCGAACTGTAATGTTAGCTTTGGTACAAATTGAAAAAAAGGTACAATGTTTTTGCTGATAAATAGCATTATGTGTTCAATTGTTCTAATAACTGTAGTTCCCTCTTTTTCAGGAATGAATTGCGTAATCAAAAAAGGGGCTGTGTTTTTAGAAACAAAGGAGTTTCGGAATTTATTACATTGCGCTACCTCTATACTTAAATAGGATTAAGTTAAGGGGGGGGACTATAGATGTAATGCTCATTTGAAACGCCTCCTGTTTCTCCTAAAGGGGGCTATTGACCCTGAAAGCATACGAATTAATGCAATGTTAATTTGGAAACATTCGCATTTGGGTCATCTTTTAGGAGGCAATGGGAGACAATTTCACAATAAAATATTACATGTATAATACTGTCCGATTAATAACTTGGATATTATAATTGAATTTTTTTCATACTTCACTAGATTCAATAACGAGTTACTTATTTAAAATCATCATGGTAGAAACTTTACTTTTTGTGTATTTTACTTGCAATGTGCTTTATCTTCTGATGTTTGCTGTAGCTAGTCATTTTGTTAGGAAGAATAAGACATTTGCTAATAGTAAGAAAAGAAAATTTGCAGTGTTTGTTCCTGCTTACAAAGAAGATCTGATAATTTGCGATACAGCCCAAAAAGCTTTGTCACAAAATTATCCAACCGATTCTTTTGATGTAATTATTATTGCAGATAGCCTGCTTCCTGCAACAATTTCCAACTTAAAGAAATTACCTATTAAGTTAGTTGAAGTTGTTTTTGAAGAAAGTACAAAGGCAAAAGCGTTAAATTACACAATGAAGACTCTCGGAGATGCGTATGATGTTGCAGTTGTTCTTGATGCCGATAATATCATGTGCAACGATTTCCTATCGCAGATCAATACAGCGTTTGATCAAGGAGCGTCAATTGTGCAGGGGCATAGGGTTGCGAAAAACTCGAACTCCTCATTCGCTATTCTGGATGGTATCAGTGAGGAGATAAATAACTCTATCTTTAGACAGGGGCATCGTGCTTTAGGCTTGTCTTCTGCTCTGATCGGCTCCGGAATGGCATTCGATTATGGTCTGTATAAAGAGGCAATGAGGGATATTACTTCTGTAGGCGAGGATAAGGAGCTTGAGTTTAAATTGCTGCGCGATGGTCAGACAATAAATTATTTGCCGTCTGCTCTGGTTTATGATGAAAAAGTTCAGAACGCTCAGGTTCTATCCAAACAGAAATCGAGGTGGATTTATGCTCAGTTATCTATGTTGAGGGAGAACTTTGTAGAAGGGTTTAGATGTTTACTTGCAGGTAATTTTGATTTTTTCGATAAAGTTATTCAACAGATGTTGTTGCCCCGTTCGATTATGATCGGTTTAAGTGGGGTCATGCCTTTTCTATTCTTGTTTATTGAGACAAGTCTTCCTATAACACTTTGGTTGTCTGTCTTGTTCTTGTTTTTCGTATCGCTGATGCTGGCTGTGCCATCTAAACTGTACAATAAAGATACTTTCAAGGCATTATACTCTTTGCCCCAGGCGATAGTCGCTATGTTCATGGCTTTCTTTAGGATTAAGAAAACATTCACACATACACCACATAGTTTTGTGAATAAGTAGTGGAAAAATAGATGGTGCTACACATGTAATGCCACTCGACATGTATTCATGTGTAGCACTAGCTATTCTTTAACCTAGTTTAAACTCTTCCGAAGAGTATAAGAAATCGAATTGTATGGATTTCTGTAATTGTCTGTTGTACATTTCCCCTCTTCCCTTAGCAGTTCTGTCATTGTCAATTCATAATATATTTGATTGAATACCTCTGCATTTCATTTGTTATTATTCCTAGGAAACACGAACGATTAGATAACTGAGGTATAGAATCTATTTGTTTTAGACATACTTCTTGCATATATCCAGCTATTTAGCACCAGAATAGATCTAGATTTATTCTGGCAGGCTACTTACCTCATTGATTAAAAAGACATAACAGAGAGTCTCTTTAATAATCGCAATAGTATGAAAACATGTCGTTTTTTTTGCGAATGCGATATCATGCGTGGTAAAACAAGATTTAATGAGGAAATTGTAACATAATCAGAACGTGGAGCATTGATTTTAGAAAATGAAGCTGAATAAAGAGTTTAAATTACTTCTTTGAGCAAATACTTATTCTTCTTTATTTTAGGAATAAATGACTGTGCTTTTGTTTGTGTCGTTGAGAAGTAAAATTTTTTTTCGATAAAAAATGTATTTTAAATAGTAATAATTACGCTTATTTTATTAGATTTACAAGGTGTAAAAAATGTATATGGTCATTTCAGTTGAATGGCGTATGGGGAGGCTTTGTTTTTATTGTTGATATCTTATTTTTTTTGAAAAATATGTTCTAATTGTTGTAAATATAAAATTAAATCGATTTTTAATGCATAATTTGCATGAGTAAATATGACTTAACCTACAATAATTCTTACTTATTAACTTAAAATTAAAAATTGAGATGAAAAACTTCAAATTTTTTCTTTTGTCAACTATTATATGTCTATTGGGTGTATCTGTAGTTGAGGCACAATCGGGTAAATTTAAAATTGGAAATGAAGTAAGTGTTGATATTTCAACAGAGCATCCTTATGGAACAGAAAAAGCAGGTGTGGTTTTCCAAAAGGAATTCTATTCGGAAAATGCAGGGTACGTGAAAATTCACTTCAAAGACTTCAATCTAGGTGTTGGAGATTATGTAAGAGTATATAGTCCAGATACTCAAGAGGAAGTTTTTTATGCTGATAAAGGTAAAATTATTGCAGATGGAGCAGAGATGATTAGTGATTTCTGGACAGCTAGTATTTGGAGCGATCGCATTGTGGTTGAATTGATCAGTGAAGAACCTTCTAATGGTTATGGTTTCAATATCGATAAAGTGGCTTACGGTTACACAAAAGAAGAGATCATGGAAGCTTTTTCGACAGACAAAAAATCGATCTGCGGAAGAGATGATAAAGAGTGGGCGAAGTGCCACGAAGGAACAGTAATGTATGAAAAAGCAAAAACTGTTTGTCGTCTTTTAATCGATGGAACTTATGCTTGTACAGGTTGGTTGCTAGGAAGTGAAGGGCATATTATGACTAACAATCATTGTATTGAGAATCAATCGTCGGCAAATAATACTGAGTATGAGTTTATGGGGGAGGGAAGATGTAGGCAAAATTGTAGTGGATGGTTCGCTTGCAGAGGTAACATTGAAGCTTATTCTGGTCAACTTGTTAAAACAAGCAGCAGATACGATTATTCTTTGGTAAAGCTTGCTGGTAATCTTTCGAATAAATATGGTTACTTAAGTTTCAGATCTACACTGCCATCTATGGGCGAAAGAATTTACATACCACAACATCCTGGAGGAAAAGGGAAACAGTTGTCTGTTTACGATGATCAGGCAAATGATTATTCGAATGTTGATGGTTTCTCAACTAATAATGTTGCATATTATGCCGACACAGAAGGAGGTAGTTCTGGTTCTCCTGTTATTGCTTATTCGGACAATAAAGTTGTGGCACTTCATAACTTAGGTGGGTGCAAAAACAGCGGTGTGAAAAACACTAAAGTAATTAATCATTTAGGAAATGCAATGCCTGCCAATGGTTTAGGTGGTGGTTCAACTACAACTCCTACTTGTTCCGATGGTATACAGAACGGAGACGAAACAGGAGTGGATTGTGGCGGTTCTTGTCCTAATATTTGCGATAACCCAAGCAATAATTGTCCACCTTCGCATCCTTATGAATGTGGAGGCCGTTGTTTTACAGATGCAGCCCAAGCAGCTTCCGCAGGATGTCATGAAAGTGCAGAACGTATCGGCTACAAACCATTGACTGTGTTTCCAAATCCAACAGCAGGGGAATTTAAAATTCAATTATACTCTGGCGAAGAGTCTGATGTAGATGTGAAGATATACAACAACCAAGGGCAGCTTGTTTTTAACAAGAAGATGTGTGCTCAAGGTGGCAATAATACATTTGATGTTTCTACTCAATTGCCAACAGGGGTATATTCTGTAAATATTACTACTGGTCAGAATACAGAAAAACAGAAATTAATGATAAAGTAAGTGTATGCCCCAGTATAATTTCAGTTTTACTTAGACTGATTTTATCTACACTGTGTACGGGGAGTTTGATAACCATGAAGTGAACTGAGGTTGTCCGGTTGCGGAGATGAATTCATGGGAGTAGAACTTTTATTAAATGGGTCGGGGTGGTGTTTATCAGATGAAAGATATGCTTGAATAAACAGCCACTCCGACCTATCTTAATTTTAGGGTGTAAGCCAAAAGCCTTTTTGCAGGAAGACCTTAGTTTTAGAACACGTCACATCCAATAGGCATTACGCTTCTTTTTTCTTTTCTTTTGAATTGTTATAGGCCTGAACACCAGATCCAACAACAGCTCCACCAATGAGGCCACCTAACCCTCCGCCAGCTCCACCGAAAGCTGCTCCAATTATTCCGCCAACAATGGCTCCTGCTATATCAGCTCCAACTACACTTCCTCCACCTTTACCTTTGGCAAAAATGTCTTGGCTGTCTCCGAATGTGTCTAAATACCAAACTTTTTCGAATACTTCTTTATTCCAATAATGATTGGAGTGAGTAGCAATTGAAAAGACACCTGAGACCAAAGCAAAATTTTCTTTGGAGGAAATTTCATAAGAACTTTGCTCTAACTTTTTGATTTCTTTCGCCGAAGGTTTTTTCGTTGAATTAACGTACTCTACCAATTCACTGAATAGTTCTATTTCCTTTTTTGTATATACATCATTAATGTTTTCTACTTCTTTGATCGGTGTGTTTCTATTCTCAATTGAGAATTCAGTCACTTTATAATAATTGTTTTTCTGAGCTTGACTCTCTAGTAAATCTACATTGGCAAACAATTCTTTATTCTCTGCTAAAGGCTTTAAAAACATTGGGTTAAATGGTGGAACAGGACTGCAGAAAATGAGCTTGATCCATTTTTCGAACTCTTTGGGATTAAGTTCTTTGTTGTCCTTTTTCAAGGATGAAAAATAACCTCCTAAGATGTAGTCGATGTAGTAATTGTGGGTTAAACCAACAAATTCCATGTGATTTTTTTCTGTTTTCATAAATTACAGATTTTGGGAGTTAAAGAATACAGTTAAAAGAAATTAAGGTTGTGGATTTATTTCGTTTCCAAAGCTAGTTGGAATATTAGCATCTATGTTCAGAATAATTTAACTGATACGTAATTATTTTTTTGATCGCTAGTTTTTTGTGTTTGATTTCTATGTAAAGCTGAAAAGATAACTTCAGTTTTTGCTGCACTGCGGTCATCCAAATCCTCATATACTCTAGTACGTTCTGGTATTGAGTACTTTGTGCATCTTAACCAAAATTATTTTTTACACTTTACCAATGCTGCGTTTCTTTCGTTTAGAAAGGTTCTGAAGTTCAATGCTTTGTGTAAGTAGCGGATGTTAGCGGTATTTATTGAGCTACAATTAAGTTTGTATGCGCTCAAGACTTCAATAATTTAAGTAGATGTACTGAACGTAATGCTCTTGCTAGAGTGTCGTATTCAGTAATAAGACGGGTGTTTAAACTGTAACGAAGTTACAAAATACTGAGGATACTAAGGCATAGTGGTAAGCTTTTATTTGTTTAGGTTGAAATTTAGATAACGGTTCGAGCTTAGTTTTTAGAGAGAGTAAGCTTGAATTTACTCAACTGCGAGATTTAGAGGTGTTGATTTCAATGTATTGTTGGTGTTGAAAATCGTGGTTCAAGAAAACGCCGTATATTACAAGTTGTACATACGGCGGTGTATAAAATGTGTTGGTTAAGTTCAATCACTCCATAGTAAGGTTTCCAGAAGCATATTGCAGGTTGTATTTGAACTTATCAATCTTCCAGCTTTCTTTGTTTTTTGTAAGATGTAAGTTGTACGAACCCACAAACTCTCTCTTTTTTCCTTTTGTAGCAGATTCTTTGAAATGAGTAGCGGTGGCATATACGAAAACATCAGCTTCGTTGGCATTGATGGTTACCAAATGATTCCCAGCAAGGTGATTTACTGCATCTAAGCCATTGAAGCCAGATTTCCAATCACTACAGATTTCGTCTGAGCTTTTGCCTGTTGTTGTTTCGCCACCAAGCGAACTCATATCGAAGTCTACAAGATTCGCAAACACTTCCGTTTTTAGCTTACTCCATTCCTGAGCGTCTGTATATACGAATAGTTTGTTGACCACTTCAACAATTGATTCTCTATCAGTGAAACTCATGTTGTTGTTTTACATGTAACATATCGGCATTTCCAAATGCGGAATAGATCCCTTGAGTTACTTGATGTAAATTATTGTTGTACTGCTCAATATGATCTCCCATTCCCATGTAGTCGACTATTGTTCTAAATGGTTTTTCGCCGAAAGGAAGATCCACTATTCTGGCAATGGCATCGGCTACTTTCTGTGGGCGCTGCTCCTTGTTGTTCTCCAGAGCTTCCCCAAAACCGCCTAGCATGACTTGTGGTACGTTCATAAATTCGCCATAGCTTTCCACCTGACTTTTATCGCTAGGTTTTATCAGGTTATCCATAAATGTTGTTGGGAAGCCTCCCGGTTCAATTATGCCCGATTCGATTCCAAAGCCGGAAAGTTCCGCGCGGTAATTTTCTGCAAGTCCTTCCAAAGCCCATTTCGAGGCGTTGTAAGGCCCATAGAATGGTAAGGTTATTCTTCCCAAAAGGCTCGAAACATACAGAACTGTGCCTCTTCCTTGTTTTCTTAAGTGCGGAAGAACAGCTCTCATTACTCGTTGTACACCAAAAACGTTTACATCAAAAACGCGTTGCATATCTTCTGGAGTGAAATGCTCTTGCATCCCCAGAACACCAACTCCTGCATTGTTGATGACAACATCCAAACCGCCCAAAAGTTCAATGGCTCTTTTAACTCCATTTTGCACACTTTCGGTTTCGGTTACGTCCAACTCTACAAGCTTAACTCCAATAGCTGTTAGTTCGCTTGCAATTTGTTCATTCTTTCCTTTGGTAGAGCGCATGGTGCCAACTACCTTATGTCCATTCTTGATTAACGATTGACAGGTTAGGAATCCAAAACCTCCACTTGCCCCCGTGATAATTATTTTTTGTTCCATTGTACCAATTTTTAAGTTCTTAGAACTGATTGTGGGATTTGCTTGGCGCTGTTCGTCGGTTAACGGCAGCACCGAAAATGTCGTTGTAATTTACAGCGACAATTCATAGCCTTGGTAAGTGTATCAAAGGTCGGTTCTATGTCTGTGTTTAGACATGTTGAAAA
This sequence comes from Bacteroidales bacterium, assembly GCA_965230435.1. Lineage (GTDB taxonomy): Bacteria > Bacteroidota > Bacteroidia > Bacteroidales > JBDKHP01 > JBDKHP01. The sequence goes on along the minus strand of CBDDLB010000006.1, from coordinate 1,757,672 downwards.
TAGATCGGTTTGTCTATTGTTCTATTAACGTTAAAGTTACGGAAAATTTGGGAGATTCGGATCTGTTTGGGTGTTAAGTGTATTTAGATGTCATAATTTCTATTTAATGCTTTGTTGTAGAGGATTGAAAAGAGGAGGTTTGTCTAATCTTTGTGAGGCTGAGATTTGTGGAGTTGCAAGGAAAGAAGTGGACAAAATTTAGAGATCTATGCCGCTTTGTCTTAACCATGATTTTTAGGATTTTCTTGATTTCTTGATTTTTTGGGCTTCACATATAATTTGTTTGATTTTCCAGATTTCTTAGTTTAAAAAGCATGGCAATCAAATAGTCTATATTTATCATGGTTTGGATGTGAGTATGTGCTTATTTATTATTATGTACACGCTTAAATTGTAGGCTTTTAGATCCAAAATTAATCAGCAATCCTATTTCCATATTGTATGCTTCTACATAATTCATGGCTTGTGCCAGATGTACATCTTCTAGGTTGATCACAGCTTTTATCTCTACCATTATTTTTTCTTCCACAAAAAAATCTACGCGACGAGTGCCAATATCGTAACCTTTATAGTGTAACGGCATTTCTTTTTCTCTTTCATGGGCAATGTTCTGTATGTTCAGCTCAATAGATAATGCCCTTTGGTATACCACTTCCTGAAACCCATTTCCCAAATGCCAATGAACCTCCATGGCTGCACCAATAATTTTATGAGTTAAATCTTCGTGTTTCATAATTGTCTTAACCTTGATTGGTTGGATTGACCTGATTTCTTGATTTTTCTATTTTTGTACATGATTCAATTGATGTTTTGATTTTAAAATCAAGGTAATCAAAAAATCTGTATTAATCATGGTTTAGACTTCTCTGCGTCAAAAAAGGTTCGCCTAGGGATGCTTCTATAGCTTAATGATAACTGTTACTTTATTATTGCCAGTGTTATCTTCTTTTGAATTTCGTTTCCATGTAGGGCCTTCTTTCAGCAGCCTGATAACTTCTTCCTGAACTTCATTTGAGCATGAGGAGATAATGTTAACCAGATTTACCTGTCCGGTGCTGGCTATCGTTAATTCAGCTTGAATTTCTAGTGCATTGTTATGATCGATGCGTTTGTTCTTTTTTATGTACTTACTGAATTTTCGGAAACCTCCTTTGGGGCTGTAGTTTTCTTGGTCTTTTTTCTTGGAAAGTTTATTTTTTTTAATTCGATCACCGTTAATTTCTTTTCTGGCACGGCCGACTAAAGGATTTGTTTTGGTTTTAGATAGATTATCTGCTTCTACGGTACTTGCACTCGTAAGAATCTGACTTTTTTGTGTCCCAAAACCTACAACAACAACTTCTTCTAAAGCAATGTTCTGATTGCTAAGTGTTACATCTGCTATTTCTGTGGTTTCGGATACGATTTCTTCCTGAGACTCATAACCTATAAATGAGTACACTACTGTATCACCTGATTTGACATCCAATTCGTATTCCCCATCGAAATCTGAAACAGTGCCAGCAGTTGATCCTTTTATTATTATGTTTACTCCGGGGAGCGGTTGGCTATCAGATTCGCTTTTTACCTTTCCTTTAATTTTATGGATCTGGTCTGCTAATAAAGTATTGTGCTTTGCGGTCAGTTGTATGGGATTTGTTTTTGGGACACTAGTTTTTTTATTAACAGGTTTACTTGTTTTCTTCTTTTGGCCGATGGCTGTTTTTTTATTGGAATTTCTTTTGACTAGGGGTGTTGCTGATTTTGGTGCTGCTGCCGATGGAGTAGCACTGTCCTGTTTGATCTTTTGTGATTTTTCTTGTACGATCTTGATCTGGTTTGTGTCTGGTTGAGATCTTTTCTCGTTTTGGATGTGCTGTGTTTTGTGTTGCTGTGCGATCTGTTTGTTGTTGTCCGAAAAGTTGAAATATAAAACACCGATGCCTATTAGTATGACAATACTGGCTGCTGCACTTAGGTAGAAGTATAATCTTTTGTTGCTCTGGGGTTTGGTTCTGTTTTCGAGCCGTCGTGTTAATGCCAATAGGTCGTTCTCTAGCTCATCGGCAGGTAGTCTTGAGAAACCGTCTATGGCATCGCTCAGGAAAGGATCGGCATTGATGTCCTGCTCCAAGGTGTGCCGCTCGGAGTTCGGGAGTTTATCCTTAAGGTAATCTATTATCTGGCTTAGAAGTCTGCTGTACTTTGTCATCACTTTGAAACTTTTTCTCCTCAATGCAAATTTTAAGATTGCGTTTCCCATTCTGGATTTCGCTTTTCACCTTTTTCTCTTCAATATCCAGTGATTGGGCAATTTCCCTGTAACAGGTCTTCTTGAAATAAAACAGTTCGATCGCTTTTTTCTGCCCCTCTTTCAGTTTGTCGATACAGTCCATGAGGGCTGCTGACAGGTCTGGTTGATGGTCTATATCTATAGGATGCAGGTCGAAGCCATTTTCCATTAAATCTTCGCTTATTTTTTTGAAAGATCTGTTCTGCGAGCCATCGCTCCTGAGCTTCATTAAGCAGAAATTTTTGCATACTACATAAAGCCAAACGCGGAAATCTTTGGGAATCTCCTGTTTTTTTAATTCCACTAGTAGTTTTTCGAAAATATTCATCACTGCATCCTGTGCGTCTTCTTTATTCGATAAATATTTCAAACAAACTCCATATACAAATGGCATGTACGGCGCATATAAATCGCCGATTGCTTTTGTTGAATTGTTGCGTTTGTACTGCTTTATCAGTTTTTTTTCTGATGAATTTGTCATGAATTACATTCTGATAATCAGTGTTTTGTTTGTTGCCTGCATGGTCGAATGAAAAAAAAACAAAAAAACTTTATGGAATATCTACACCGTCTGCATGCTGTAAGCAAATAAACAATTGTAAAATTATTAATTAAAGATTTAGAGTCATGAAAACAATGAGATTTTTGCTGCTTTTAGTTAGCTGTGTGTTGATGAGCGAAGTGAGTGCGATTAAAATTACTGGTGTTGTTAGAGACGACGCAGGAGGCGCCATGCCTGGTGTTAATGTTGCCGTAAAAGGTACAACAACGGGTGCGATAACTGATTTTGATGGGAAATACAGTATTAATGCCAATGTTAATGATGTTTTGGTATTTTCATTTATTGGTTTCCAAATACAGGAACTGGTAGTGAAAAAAGGCGTGGCTAAGCTTAATGTTGTAATGCAGGCTGTACCTAGTAATTTGGACGAAGTGGTTGTTATAGGTTATGCGACTGAAAAGAAACAGATAGTTACAAGTAGTTCTGTTAGTGGTGTTAGTACTGCTCCTGTTAGTGCTAGAACAAGTTATGCAGATCCAGGTATGCGCCGTAAGCTGAAGAAAGAAAAATGCATCGGTAGGGATGACACGAGTAATGAGAGTTATGCTAAAATTGATGAAAGCGGATTTAAAAAAGTAACATTAAACCCTCTTTCTACATTTTCGATTGATGTGGATGTGGCTTCGTATGGCAATCTGCGCAGATATATTAACGGTGGTAGTTTACCGCCTGCTGATGCTGTCCGTGTTGAGGAAATGATTAACTATTTCAATTACGATTACCCTCAGCCGAGGGGTGATAATCCATTTAGTATCAATGCTGAATATTCGATCTGTCCATGGAATAAAGAAAATTATTTGTTGCATGTAGGGCTAAAGGGTAAAGAGATTGAAATGAGTGAATTGCCGGCATCGAATATTGTGTTCTTATTGGATGTGTCTGGTTCTATGTCTTCTGAGAATAAATTGCCATTGTTGAAATCGTCGCTTAAGTTACTGATCCGTAAATTGCGACCAGAGGACAGGGTGGCTATTGTTGTGTATGCTGGTAGTTCGGGCTTGGTTCTGCCGTCTACATCGTGCGAGAATAAAAAGGCGATTGTTGATGCACTGGAAAAGTTAAATGCTGGTGGATCGACGGCTGGTGGTGCTGGTATTAAGCTGGCTTACAAAGTAGCTGAAGAGAATTTTATTAAGGGCGGAAATAACAGGATTATTTTGGCCACGGACGGCGATTTTAATGTTGGTCAGTCGAGCAACAGCGAAATGGAGCGTTTGATTGAGAAAAAGAGGGAAAAAGGAGTTTTCATCTCGGTACTGGGGTTTGGTATGGGTAATTATAAGGATGATAAAATGGAGATTATTGCCGACAAAGGGAATGGTAATTATGCTTACATTGATAATATCCGTGAGGCGAAAAAGGTGTTGGTTAACGAGTTTGGCGGCACGCTTTTTACGATTGCTAAGGATGTGAAGTTTCAGTTGGAATTTAATCCTGCCCACGTTGCTGAATATCGATTAATTGGTTACCAAAACCGATTGTTGAACGATGAGGATTTTGAAGATGATAAGAAGGATGCAGGTGAACTGGGAGCTGGTCATACTGTGACAGCGCTGTACGAAATTGTTCCAAACAGAGGTGGTGAAACGGAACAGCGATTGAAGTATCAGAACAGCAGGTTGTCGAAAAAAGGCAAAAGCAATGAATTGGTTACGCTTAAGCTGAGATACAAGAAACCTGACGGAAAAAAGAGCAAGTTGCTTGAGCAGGTTGTTAGCAATAAGGCAATGGATTTGAGCGAAACTAGTGAAAACTATAGGTATTCGGCTGCTGTGGCTCAGTTTGGAATGTTGATAAGAAAGGAAAAGCAGAATCCTGATGCTACATGGAAATCGGCGATACAACTGGCTAGAAGTGCTAAGGGAAGTGATGTGGAAGGTTATCGGTCGGAAATGATTCAGCTTATGAAAACCGCTGCTATGATTTCTGATGGGGTTGCTTTGGAGTAGATTGAAGAAGGTGATTGAATTGCTTCCAATACATCTTGTGTTTTAGGATGACTGACGGGATTACAGCCCCGTCAGTTGTCTATTCGGCTAATAGTATTGAGCTTAGTTCTTATTTTTTAGCAGTTGTTTTACCAGTGCTTTTAACTCCTCAATTTCTTCTTGTTGCTTTTCAAACTTGCTTTCTTGAGATTTTAATTGCTTTTCCTGTTCGATGGTATATAAGGTTAGTTCTTCGATTTTTTGTAATAGTTTAGCATTCATCTCACCGATGTTGATTCCATTTTCAGCTACTTCTGTTTCACTAGGAATGTCAGGTAGATGTCGGTTTTTTGATATATAGTTTTCTACTTCTTCCAGTGTCCGAAGGTCATAATCATCATAGAATACAAAGTCACTCCAGTTTGCTTCAACTTTTACTTCTTTAGAACGAATGGCACCGTTCACCATTAACTTGTATTTTGTACTAGAATTGGTGGTGCCAATTCCTACGCTTCCATTAGTATGAATTGTCATCTTTACATTATCCTGTGTTGCAAAGTGTATTGGTGCTGCGCTTCCTGTAGCTATAACAAATCTGTCTGCAGGACTACCTGTATGAGTCCGTAAAAAAGCTCCTTTGGCTCTTGGAAATCCAGATAAGCTTCCAGTTACACCAGAGCCATATGTCAAAAGATCAAGACCTACTCCAGACGATAGGATCATTAAACTTGATTCTTGACTGGCACCAGTTGATTGGTTAATTATTGCAGCTCTGGTTCTTGCATTCTGGTTGATATTTAATTCGAATGCATACGTAGGTTTTGTTGTGCCAAGCCCTAAGAACCCATTGCTTCCGATTGTTAATTTGGGTTGATCTTTAATGGAGAAATGTATTGGTGCTGCACTTCCTGTAGCTATAACCAATCTGTCTGCTGGATTACCTGTGTGAGTCCGTAAAAAAGCACTTTTAGCTCTTGGAAAACCAGATAAGCTCTTAGTTACACCAGAGCCGTATGTTAAAAGATCAAGACCTATTCCTGACGATGAGATCATTAGGCTTGCTTCTTGACTGGCACCAGTTGATTGGTTAATTATTGCAGCTCTGGTTCTTGCATTTTGATTGATTTTTAATTCAAAAGGATAATTAGGTGATGATGTTCCAATTCCTACTTTGTCTGTTGTTGTTAAGTTATTTCCATTATTTGACCATTGAGCCAATGCGGAATAGTTCAGTAGGATGACAAGTAATGTTAAGTGAAAAGCTTTTTTCATACTAGCTTGATTTTAAAGAGTATTGTTGTAATGTTTGACCTATATGTTGTACAGGGAGGGTAGAACTGACAGAGGCAATCATGTCAGTTGTCTATTCGTTTATAAAATGTCCAACTTAGTTTTTATTTTTCAGCAATTCTTTAACCAATGTTTTTAACTCCTCAATTTCTTCTTGTTGTTTCTCAATTTTAGAGTTTTGTTGTTTAAATTTGCTTTCTTGAGACTTAAGCGTCTTCTCCTGTTCAATAGTATAAAGGGTTAATTCTTCAATTTTCTGTAATAATTTTGTATTTAGTTCCCCTAAGTCAGCCCCCTGAGTGCTCATTTCAGCAGCAGACGGAATCTCTGGTAACCTTTGGTTCTCTTTGATAAATGCTTCCACTTCTTTTAAAGGTCTCAATTTGTAATTGGGATAGAAAACAAAGTCAGCACCATCTGTATTTACGTTTATTTTATCTGCTCTAATCGAACCGTTTACATCTAGTTTATATGTGGGATTTTGTTGATCTGTTTTTCCAATTAGAATATTTCCATTGGGATTTATAGACATGGCTATGTTTAGTGAAGAGCCTACCTGAAATTGCAATTGTTCACTGTCTGCATCATTTACCCGAATATTTGCTTGGCTTACACCATTTGTTTGAAACATTATGTTGGGATTTGCATCTGTATCAGCATCTAAACACAGGGTTGTCCCAAGCCCTGATTTTTCATAGACATGTAGAGGGTAACGTGAGTTTTGTTTATTTATCCCGAGGAAAACATTGTTGAAATATGATTTAACATATTCGTCACCGCCTTCAATTGTGAAATGGGTATTTTCAGCTCCTCCATTGGCTGTCCCTGTTTTTATTACGACTTTGCCGTTTGGTGTTCTGTTTGTCAAATAAGGATATGAATTGTTATCCGACATATCTGCTCTTAGAAACCATCTAGTATGTTGTGAGTTGGACTCTTGGGGTCTGTATAATAGTATGCCAACGTCATTTGATCCTTCTCCAATAATGTCAATGCCTCCATTTACGGTTAATTTTCGACCTAATTTAGAGGAAATGCCTATGCCTACTTTATTGCCAGTGTCATAAACTTGTGCTATTGAAGGTGAAATAATTATGCTTAGAAAAAGGCTTAGGATTAATTGTTTCATGTTTTTGTTTTATTTCTTGAAAGTTTGTTGCGATAAGAACTATTGGGCAATACTGTTGGGTGCAGTCAAAAACTACATTTGCTTTGGCAATGTTACTATAAAAATGCGAACCATTAAAGGTGTATTTTTATTTTTTGTCATTATACGGCTAGATATTGGATAAAATTGATAATTTATTTCATCTTTATAAGGATGACAAACATATAAAGATTATCATTAAAGAACAGGTTGAAGGTTGAAAACGATATGGTTGAGATGTGATTCTGAAAGTGCAGTACTGTTAGGTTCTTTTTGCAAATGAAAAATTTTAAAAGAAACTGAAAGTTTTTAAAAAATCATATCTGGAATGGCATTACTTTCCTGTTATTAGATATAAATCCATAAGCTAATATGGTTGTTATTCTTTGAGCTGACATTGTGTTGATAAATAGTGTGGTGTGCTTTTTTTTTGGAGGGATGACACTACTTGCTTAACACGAAGGGAAGAACCGCCCCCTAGAAATATACCCTGATTATATTATAGGTATGCGGCTCTAATGTTTTTGTAGTAATACGACTTAAATCCGAATTCACGCTTTTGTTTTCGACAAAAAGTGAAGTAAGGTTACTGTGTCTTTATTTCAATAAATTTTAAATCGTTAAAAAACAGCCATTAAGCAACTAGCTGTTAATAACCAAAAACTAACCATGCACCACTTTCAATTCCAGCCCCGTATGCTTCCCATATTTTACCTTCAACTTCTCAAGCACATAATAAATCATAGGCACAATAATCATCGAAAGGAACATAGATACAGTCAGGCCACCGATTAACACCCAGCCGATTCCGTTTTTCCATTCAGCTCCTGCGCCAGATGATATTGCTAGGGGGATCAGACCGATGATCATGGAAATGTTGGTCATAAGGATTGCCCTGAACCTGAGCAATACAGCTTCGCATACAGCGTCGATAAGTGTTTTCCCTTCACTCAGTAGTTCGTTGGCAAAGTCGATTACTAGAATGGCATTTTTGGCGACCAGTCCAGAAAGCATGATGATACCGAGGATTGTAAACAGACTCAGGTTTGCACCAGCCAAAGCCAAGGCAAATAAAGCTCCGATAATTGCCAACGGTATTGTAAACAGAACCACAAACGGGTGAAGCCAGTTGTTGTATAGCAGCACCATAATAAGGTACATGAAAACGATGGCTGCGGCGAAAGCAACTCCAAGTGAAGCAAATGATTTGGCCATCATTTTTGTTCTGGTTGAGTAGTTAAATGTAACACCTTGCGGCAATTTACCTTCGACCATTACTTCAAAAGCCTGTTGTACCGCTCCTTGTGACGTACCGACAAGTTGGCATTTTACATTGGCAGAAGAGGTTCTGTTGTATCTTTCGAGTACGCTCGGGCCGTTACCCATTTTTACATCGGCAAACTGATTAAGAGATACTTCACCCAGTTGGGTAGAGAAGGTGAGCGATTTTAGGTCAGAAATATTTTTTCTGTTGAAACCATCGTATTTGATGTTTATATCATATTCTTTCTCCCCAACACGGAATTTATTGGAAGTGTTACCATCGAATGCAAGGCGAATATCGCGCGATACACCAGCTACGGTTAGTCCGTAATGCGCAAGTTTGTCCCTGTCGAACATCACTTGAAGTTCTGGTGTGCCCATATTCAGGGAGTTTTCAACTTCGGTAGTACCTTTAATCGACGATAGTATTTCTACCACTTGTCCCGATGCTTTATAAACACTATCTACGTTGTTTCCTTTCAGAAAGACCTGTATGGGAATATCCTCGTTACCGAGCATGTTTACGTTTGCAGCAGTAACTTTTACTCCAGGCACTTGCTCTTCAATTTCGGAACGGATAATACGGGAAAGAATGTTCGAACTAAGTTCACGCTCTGTAACCGGTACAAAGACAACATTAAATTCGGTGTAATATGGTGTGGAACTTTCGGCCGAAACATTCCCCCCGGTACGTTTTCCAATGGTTGTATATAGTTTGCTTACTTCTGGTCTACTTAGAATCACCTGCTCGGCCTGTGCCGTTAGCTGCATGTTCTTTTTCAGAGGAGTGTCTTTGTTTAATTCCAGACGGACAATTGAATTTCCTCTGTCGCCAGCATCCATAAACGATGCCCCGATAAAACCAGCAGGAATAAGATAAATACTAAGGAAAAAGAAAATCAGAACAATAGAGATAGTAAGCAATTTATGGTTTAAAGACCATTTTAGCATTTGGGTAATCTGTGCGGCCATTTTGTCCAACAAAGCTTCGAACTTGTCGAGCCATTTGTTGATTATTCCACCTTGGGCGTGTTCTATCTTTGCATAGCGCGAGGTTAGCAAAGGCACTAAAGTAAATGTGAACAATAAACTGAAGACCATAGCTGCAACAATGGTAACAGCATATTCTCTTAATATCTGCCCTGTGATGCCTGTTACCAAAGCAATAGGTATAAAAACGGCTGCCAAAACTGCGGTTGTGGAAACCAATGTAAGCCCTATTTCTTTCATACTGTCGCTGGTTGCTTTCAGTTTATCTTTTCCCATTTCCATGTGGCGGTGTATGTTCTCTATAATTACAATCGCATCATCCACTACCGTACCTACAACGAGCGATAGCGATGCTAGGCTGATAAGATCGAGAGAGAAATCGAACAGGTACATTGCTGTAAGTGTGGAAATTAGTGAGGTGGGTATGGTAATTAGTACAAACAGCGAGTTGCGGAAACTTCTTAGAAACAGCAACATAATTAGCGAAACTAGAACAATGGCCAACACCAAATCTACACCAACCGACTTTGCAGCTTCTAGGGTGAAGACTGAGTTGTCGTTTGCTATACTGAATTTTAGGTTGATGTTTTCGTATTTTCTTGAAAGTTGAATTAGTTTATCGTTGACCAACTTACTTACCTCTACAGCATTGGCTTCTTTTTGCTTCGAGATTTCTATACCAATAGCAACTTCTCCATTAATTTTTGCTATTGTTTTTACATCCTTAATGCCATTGTATACATCTGCTATTTCGGATAACACGATCGGTTCTCCTGTATTCGTGTAACCAATGGTGGTATTGCGTAGCTGATCTATTGATTTGTATTTTCCTGCAAGCCTTATTTTCAGGGTGCTGCTGCGTGTTTCTATTTTTCCCGCAGGCAGTTCCATGTTTGCAGCGCCCACCATCTGAACAACTTGAGGTAACGGTATGTTGTATGATGCTAATTTATCTTTATCTACATTTACTTTAATCTCTTTCTCCAATCCTCCAATTGTGTTAACATTGGCAACGCCTGATATTTGAGATAAAGAAGGCTGAATTTCATCGTCAATGAGGCTGAAGAAATCAGCTCCAGTTTCGTTTGATGTTGCTCCAAGAGTAATAATCGGCAATTCGCTCAAATCTACTCTCGATAAGGAAGGAGAGCGGACATCTTCGGGTAAATCCTTTATTAATCGGTCTATTTTGGCCTGAGCATCTTGAATAGCTATATCTGGGTCTACATCCATATCCATCATTAGCCGTACTATGCTAACGCCCTCCATTGATGCCGAAATAATTTCGTCTACACCCTCTAGCCTTGCGAGTACGTCTTCGATAGGGATGGTTACCGATTTCTCGATGTCTTCCGAGCCAGCCCCAGGATATACCGTTGACACAACAATAACTGGTGTGCTGATATCTGGTATTAATTCATATTTTAGCTTTGAACCCAGAAATAGTCCACAAAGCAAGGATATTATTAGAATAACAATCGGTATTGTCGATCTTTTTATTGATACCTCAGATATATTCATTTTTTATTTAATGTATTGTTTGTAATTGGTTTACTTGTGCGTGTTCTGCTAGGATGTGTCTTATGGAAAAATGAAAATGTTTAACTCATGCTGACTTTTGATAGTTTGAAGCCTTGAGAGTTCACCAGAATAATGAAACCGAAGGTTTCAAAGAAAAGTACGGCTTTTCAGCTCCCTCCTTAAAAAAGGAGGGGCAGGGGTGGTTGTATTGTTATAAATATTATCAGTAGTCCCGTATAAACACCACCCCTACCCCCTCCTCTGAGAGGAGGGGAATGAAGTTACTGAAGTTTTGTTCCAGTAAATTCAAGTTCAAAATTCTATAATACAAGACTTTAGCCTGTTGTTTCTATACATTATCGATCCAAATTAGAAACTGCTGTTTGAGTTAAGCTTATGTATTATCAATGTTGATTATCAGAGAGCTGTCGAAAGCCAACCAACACTCAAAACTTCACAACTCAAAGCGTTCAGGTAGAGTCGCAATTTTCTTATGCTTTATTCTGTTTCTTCACTCTTTTCCAGATCACTTCCCGCGAGAAGAACATTTTGCTCATTTTCATTTTTAATTTGTTCTTATTGATCATTTTAATTTCCAGATCCAGTTCATTTTTACCCCAGTGAAATTCACCATCTTTATATTTTTTTAGAATAGGTTTGTATTTCAGGTTAAGTACAACCTTATCTCCGACTTCAATATTTTTCTTAGTTTCTTTTAGCGATATTATTATCGCATGATATTTCTTGTCTTTTTTAAAAAATTTGAGTTCTGTGTCTCCTTTTTCAGAAGTCCAGATTCCAATAATTTCATCATTATTGGTTTGTGCATTTACAGAAAATACTGTAAGCAAGGCTATAAGTGCTATTAATATATTTTCCATTATAGAAGGGTTTAGAATTGGTTAGTTTATGATTCTTACATCCGCTTTATTATACAGGTTTATAACCCCTGATGTAACAATGATTTCGTTTGTCTGTAAGCCAGAAGCAATGGATACTGAATCGCCGTAAGATTCACCTATTTTGACAGATTTTTCGTACACTTTATTGTTCCTGACAACAAATACAGAAGCTTCTTTCAGTGTTCCTGCAATGGCAAGTCTTGGAGCTTTAATAATGCCGCTCAATCCTTTGCTGATGGTAGCATTTGCATACATGCCAGCTTTCAGCTTTTCATTGGCTTCTAATTGTATTTCTACACTGAACTTGTTGTTGGTTGCTGCTTTTAGGGCAATGTTGGATACAGTTCCATTAAAAGTATCGTTCGGGAAAGCCTTAACCAGAACAGAAACTGCGTCGCCATTCGATATTAGGGCTACTTCTTCCCCGCTTAGCAGAACATTTATTAGAAGGTTCTTAGGAGAAATGATGTTGCAGATTCTTATGCCACCACTAACGATAGCTCCCTTTTTTACATAACTATCGGTGATGAAACCGCTAACAGGGGATTTAACAATTGTATTCTCTAAGTTTTTTGAAATGGCCTTATAGTCGGCAGAGGTCTTTGATAGCTTCACGGCCATGTCTTCCAGCTGTTTTTTCGTTACCGCTTCGTGTTCTGCAAGCCTTTTCATGCGTTCGTAATCGCGCTTTGCAGATTCGTGGTTGGCCTTAGCAAGTTCTTGCTGGGCAAGTAAAACATCGCGTTCTAGGACAACAATTGGATCTCCTTTTTTCACCCAATCTCCTTTTTCTCTTACAACCTTAACAATTTGTCCTTGAGCTTTTGCCATTAGCATTAGGTCGGTTTCGTTTTTAATTGTGCCCGAAGCCTCAATTTTTGCAGCATTACTAACAAATGCAACTGTATCTACTTTTACAGGCAGTGCTTTTGCTTGTATATTCGCTAGTTCAGCTTCTTTTTCATTTTGTGCTTTGTTGGCCATCAACGTAAAGATTGTGGCAGAGACAAAAACTAAAGCAATAACTACATATGCGATTACTCTTATGATTTTATTCATTTGTTCTAATTTTTCGGTTATCAGGATTTGATGGAATTATTTAATTGTTAACGAGTCTCTTAAGTTGCCCTGTGGCTTTGTAAATATTCAGTTCTGCAACATACAAGTCGAGAAGACTTTTGGTGTAGTTCAGTTTAGAAGAACTTAGGTCTGAATTCGCAATCAGTAATTCGGTAAGAGGCAATAGCCCTTCCTGATATTTTAGCAATGTGACTTTGTACAGATCCTTTGTGCGGAGCGTGTTTTCATAAAGCGTAGCACTGTTTTTCTGATGCGTTTCGTATTGTTTGTGTGCAATGATCTGCTCGTGTTTGTAATTTATCTGAGCCTGAGCCAGTTGATTTTGAGTGATGTCGTGATTTATTTTGGCTTGTTTCACTTTCGAACTCCTTTGTAGTCCAGAAAAAATGGGAACACTTAGTTTCAGGCCGATCAATGATATTTTGTTCCATTTTTCATCCGAGCTGAAATAATTAAACTCGTCGCGCTGGGCATTGAACATATAGCTTCCGAACAAAGCTAGCGATGGGTAATATGCTGCTTTGGCACTTTTTACGTTTAGCTCTTCCAGTTGCAATTGTTTTTCGAGTAGGCCAAGTTCTGTACGCGATGTATAGCTGTAGTCGGTTAAGCTGTCGTTGGCATTTATTTGTAGGCTATCGTTGCTTTCGGGAATTGTGTAGCTTTCTGCACCTACCAGCAGTGCAATCCTTAGCTCTTGTTCTTGCAGTGCTGTTTTTACCGTATTGATCTGGTTGCTTATTTCGGCTTCGGTAACTTCTAGCCGTTTAACATCGCTTGGTAGTGCCATGTTGTTTTCTACCAGACTTTGTGTGATTTTCTTGTTCCCGTTTATCATTTCTAGATTCTGCTCTAGAATTTCCAGACTTTTGATCGTTGCCAAATAAGTATAGTACAAATGGCTAACCTGATAAATTACATCTTCTTCCGATTTAATTTTCAGCTGCTTGTATAGTTCTACCGAGTTTTTGGCGGTTTTCAGACCATAAATAAATGGCATACTGAAAAGTAACTGCGAAGCACTAACGCCAGCATCTAAATTATATGGTTTTCCAAGGCTGCCTTCAATATCCTGTGGCATTCCAAACAATGCTCCTGGAATAACAACAGTAGGCATATCGATATATTTATTCGTGTTCATTTCACCGTTTATTGAAGGCAAGGCAGATGACCTGACTTCAACAACTTTCTTCTCTTGCCTCTCAAGTTCAAAAGCCGACTGCTTGATGGTGTGGTTGTTCTGAAGTGCCGTTTTCAACAGTTTCCTGTGGATGCCGTTTATCTGCGCACTGACTGAAAAGAAGGCCGAGACAATAAACGTTAGTATTAAAAACTTCTTGATCATGGTATTTCGTTGTTTTTCTATTTTCTTCTTCTGAGTTTTGTTGGTCTTACAAACATTCCAATGTTGAAGTATAAATTGCTCGGTTTTAGTGATCTATCGGACAATACATCTTCATCGTGATCGAAAACCGCAGTATTGAAATTTACCGCATAGCCAAGTTCGCAACTGAACCATAGCATTTTATAGAAAGCTTTTTCGTATTTGGTATTGAGGGCAAACTGTAGACGCCTGAACATGTAGTTGTCTTTTTTTGCAAGAAATGGAACATCCGAAGCTTTAATGTAATGACCTTGGTTTAAGAGGTTAATGCCTCCTTTTAGCAAGGTGCGGTTGTTGAATATCTTTGCCACGTGAATGTCCACCATTGGAAGTTTCACGCCAAGGAGCAGTCCTTTTTGCTTTGATAACCAAGTGGAATAATTCAGGATAGGGATAGCTGGTATCAGTACATTACGATCGAAGATAACGGCAAGTCCGACCATTAGTTTGCTGTTGCCCCTAAACGTGAAGGAGGTCATTAAACTTGGTACATAGCTTATGTTCTTAAAATCGCCAGCACTGGAGCCAAGCGTGCTGAAGGAGTTGCTAAGTATCCACATTTTATTCCAGTATCTGAAGCGTTTGACGACTCTTGCTCCATACCTGAAGGTTGAATAGTTCTTGGTTTGCAGAGTATCGGATCTTTTGCTTTGATAACTGAAGTTATAGTAGTCGAACAGTCCGCTTACGATCCATCCGTTTTTATTGGGGATAATAGGAAGTGCTAGGTTTATCGATCCTATGAATTCATTTTTGTAATTGTATTTCGTAGCATTAGGATCGCTGAACGCAACATTGTATTTCGGTGTTAGCCGCCCATTAATGTCTACAATTTTGGGCATCATTAAATAGAACATCGGATTTTGTAGTGAATCTTTTTTTGCAACAGAGTTTGGCTCTTGTGCACTTATATTTTTGAGCTGAAAAATGGTGGATAATAGAAATATGAATTTTAGGTGCTTCATGTTTTAGAGCTTGATTTTTCAATCCTAATTCTGCGTTTGAAATTTCATGAAGCAAAGAAACAGAGAAGAAGGATTTTGTGCGACTTGGTAAGTTGGGAAGGGTGTTTTGGACGTGCGTCTCGTTTTGGAAGGACAGTCAAGTAGCTGTTTAATAGGAAATTGTATTTTTTTGTTAGACGCGTATTTCTATTGAATATAAATGTGTCTGAACAATACAAAATGGTCTTGAGGGATGGAGTCTGTTCCTTTTTGAGAATATTTTGCTGTATTAAACAATGTTAGTGAATTAATGCTCTAGATTAATACGGGGTATTACATATAGTGGGGCGTGAATTCTTAGCAAAAAGAGTTTTTGGTGTTTATACTATTGTGAAAGTGGTTTTCGGTTTTTCAGAACCTTGCGCAAACTGCGCAGCAGTGACAGGTTTGTGAATCTCAGTAAAGGAAAAGGCTCACCTGTCCCGAATCGCGTAGCGATGATACTGATTATAAATGCCATCGCTATGCGGTTATTTCAGATGTACAGAAAAACCGAAAACAAAAATCACTTTAGTATATAGTAGGCATACATGAGTAATGATTTGTGTTAGTGCAAATTTCAGTAAAATAGAACTTATGATTACACTCCGAAGTCGGTGACTTTTGTTCGGCAGTTCGGAGATTTCTATCTGTGAGCAGTGGTCAGTGTTTTAGGAATTGAATAGAGTGTATGATATTTGCGATTTCTATTCTGGAAATAAATGAAATACAACTTTATCCAAGATAACTCCTCTTTTTTGTGAAACTCTTCTTTTATCAATAGATCATCGATATAGGAATATTTGATTGTGCCATAGTTATTTGTGTACGATGTTAAATTATTTTGGCCATTATAATCCCAGATCTCTAATTCATAGTGTTTTCCTTAGTCGGGTATGCTGTGTTCGTTTTTCTCCTTAAGTTTAATTTGTTGGAATGTTCAAGTTAAACGATAGAGAGAAGCCGCTTGTTATTAAGTCTGAGTTTCCAAGAACAATTTGATATCCAAAGCCAACAGTAAATATCACAAAAGACAAATGCGCTTCTGGCTTAAGTGTTCCTACACCTGCACAGAAATCGGTGTAGTATGCTGCGTTTAATCTCATTCCGATTAAAGCTGTGTAATAACAAACTGCAGCCTTGGGGGCAATTATGAAAGTATCATAATTTGAGCGTCCTAGTTCCGTCCCTAAAGACAGGCCACTTATTGTAGGGATATTGAATGGTGTTTGTGGTCCTGAACCTTTATCTTCTAGAAATCCTATACTGAGTTCAGCCGAAAAAGCTTTATCGTGGTAAAAATTTAGTCCTGTTAAAGCAAAGTTTGCATCATGGTACCATTGATTATCTACTTTACGATGGTGTGAAGCCGTCTTGCCTTTGGCAGCTGACTTTTGGGACGGATCTGGCAAAGGGCGAATAGGTTCAGTTTTTTTTGGTTTGTATTCATCAAGTTTGCTTTTTGCGTAATAATTATTTCGGTTTTCTGCAATTGCAAACCATTGACTTCCCAAACTATCGCCGTAGATTTTTTTGACGTTGTAATTTAAAAAACAGTGTTCAAAAATATCATCTGCTTTGTGATAGATTGCTTTTTCAGTTATACTTGTCAAAGCGTATCCTTTTTTTAGAGCGAATGGAATTATCTCAGTTACATCAGATTTGATCGCATGTAGTATAAAACTATCTTTATTTGCAGGTTGATAATTATTTCTAATTAGATGTGTATATAATTTGGGTTTCCTATGATGTTGAAGGTAGTTGGTAAAGTTTAGGCTGTCCTTTATCTCTGGTACTTTTTTATATAATGTCCATAGAGCAGGCCTATCCAGTCGCTTGGCAACAGTAAATGGAGAGGTGGGTATACCTAATTTGGTAGATAATTTAAATGGATCTGCACCGAAGTCCAGTAAAAGCTTTGTATTTAATGTGTTCTCTTGCAACAAAAAGATTGCTTTTATGAGGGCATCACCCACGTTAGGGTCTGCTCCGTTTTCAAGTAGGAGCTTTACAATGGAAGCTTTGCATCGTTCTTTCTGGTTAAATACGTGTCGTATGAGAGGAGTGTTTTGGGAGTGTGCCTTTTCTGCAAAAGAGACCGTGGCTGTTTTATTAAAAAGGGTCTGTATCAAAGTAGAATCACCAAATTTCAGAGCATGATGCAAAGGTGTGTTATCCTGATGCTTTCCTGTAACATTGGGGTTTGCCCCTGATTCCAGAAGTAGTTTAGCAATATTTATATTTTGCTCAATTTGTTTGTTGAGCTGTTTTTTTGAGCATGAAAATAAATTAGGCATTCTCAGGGCTAGTAGCAGTGGTGGTATATGCGTTTCATCGTTTATGTTGGCGCCTGCTGCAATAAGTTGAGCAACGCGTTCTGTTCTTCCTAATAGAATAGCTAGGTTTAGGGGAGATGTGTCGATCCTTTGGGGCATATGTTTTACCCACCCCGCTATAGTACGATACTGTTTGGGGGCGTAACCTTCTGTAACATCTGTGTATTTCGTTTGTCTTATGGCATATGCATAAATAGTATCGTAATAAAAATCAATACCATCTTTAATTATCGTAATTCCATAAAATGGAAAGCGGTAAGAACCAGTTTCCGTTTTTCGCATCCTGTAAAATGGATGTTTCATTCTGATTGTCTTTTCTAGAACATCACTGTTTTTTTGAATGGCCTTCGAGAGCTTAAGACTGTCATTTTTTATAATTGCGTGTTTAATTGATTGTCCGTGACATATGGAGTGAATAAGAAGACATAGGAGTAAAAGAACCAAGGGGAATTTGTTCATTGTGTAGTTTTTGGCGGATGATGAGTTATTGGTCAGTTAGTTGGTGATTATATACTTTGTGCCAGTGATTCACTCAGGAATTTGCCTGAGAGGTGACTTTTGCCCGATAGCTGGAAGGGGTTTCGCCAGTGTATTTTTTAAAAAAAGCATTGAAAGAGGATTTGGAATTGAAGCCAGCTTCGAACGCAATGGATGTTAGACTCCAGTTCTTACATTTTTCTACCTGAAAAAGCCGTATGACTTCGTTGGTGCGGTATTCGTTGATGAGGGTGTAGAAATTCTTCTTCAGGCGCTCGTTGAGTATCTGTGTAATGTAGTGCTGCGGAATGTTGGTCTGGGTAGCGATGTCATTTATAGAAACTTCTGGTTTTAGCCAAGGTTTTTGGTTTTTCATGAGGGCTATCAGAGTGTCTTCGTATTTTTTTGCATCAGATTCTTTTAAACCAGATTTTTTGTAAGGTGAAGTTGTTTTTTCTTTTTCCTGTACTGGTTCAGGAACTTTAAGTATCTGTTTTTGCTTATATCCGTTGAAGGTGATTACATATAAAAAAATGGTATAACCAAGCGCTGTAAAAAGACTTGGTTCAATTGGTATGATTCCGAAACGGGAGAGTGTTCCCGTTATGATAATAATGCCGAAATAGAAATAGAAGATGATTACAAGATTTCTGATCCACTCGATGCTGACCTTGGAATTGTGAAATGAGAAGATTTCGTCGCGTTTTTTCTGGAAGTGGTTTGCAAGCTTGATTGTATGATATCCGTAAAGTATGAAGGTGAGGTAAAACAGGGTACCGAAAACAATTGGGAATATACGGACGGATTTGAAACTCCCTACCAAAACCAATGACGAGGGGTGTTTTATATAAAGAACCAATGTGGCGATGGACAGAGAGCCGAAAAGGACAAAATGGAGCAGGTCTTTTTTCTGAAAGCTGATATTGCCTAGTGTGAGGTATTTGATGTATAGGTATAAAAATGAAGGGAAGAGTAGAGTAATCAGTCCGCCAAAGATCTGCTTGTCGCCAATATATTCTGGGAAATTTATCCGTACCAGATTGAGCGTGAATAGTGCTAAAACCAAAAGCAGCCAGCCGGATAGTAATTTATCTATCGTTTGAAGGGGGCGTTTGGTTAGAATAATAATTGCCGTGAATAATGATTGGGCTATGTTGATATGTAATAAGGCTTCTTGCATACTGAAAACAAAAATATGAAGTTATTTTATATTTGAGAGCTTGTTTTGTTAAACTGAAGAGGGCTGTTTTTCTGTATAGATTGTGTTATTAATCATTAGAGATGCAATGCATTGCGTCTGTACAGATAATGAATTTGTGTTTCTCAGAAATATCTCTTTAAAAATGGTTCATATGTCAAAATGGTTTCCTGAATTGTTGCTTAGAATGTCCTGTATTGGTGGGGGCGGTGTCTTGATGGGGGATTTAGTTATGCAGTAATAGAATCGTTCCCAGAATTGCGAGGATACACCCCAAAGTCCGATATGCTACTTCCCATTTTATTTACTGTACTATTGAGTGGTATTTATGTCCTGTTAACGTTTATTTCCCGTTTGTGGTGGAAGAGGAAAATCAATACTCTTGATGATGAAGATGAGCTTTACGATTATGTGTATCGCAAAATGAGGCGAAAATCACACTTTTTTTTGTATTTGGAGAAGTATCCCTTTTCTCAGATTTTTGTGTGGGTATTTGTTTTCGCGATTTTTATAATTCTTACGACTACGAAAAGTATACTCTACCCGACTGTTTATGAATTCTGATTTCGAGAGGTAAAAAGAAAAGTTGAATTTTGTGGTTCCTACACCAAAAAAACAACTTTTCAGCATGGAGCAATGTCCACAAACAAATATATATGAATTAATTCGTAACCTAGGGATAGTAAAGCACAAAAAGAGGCAGGAGTTTATATGTGAACTGACAGCAGGGATTATCAAGAGCCGCTCTGTAGTTTTTTCACAGATAGCGGACAAAATAGAAAGCGGTGCCAAGGTAGAATCGATAGAAAGGCGGATACAGGATTTTTTCGAGAAGGTCAATTTTGATTATCTAATGTTAGGTGTCTTTCTGATGGGCTTTGTGCACCATGACCGCCTACTGATCAGTATAGACAGGACGGAATGGGACTTCGGCAGGACACGGGTAAATATCCTGTGCGCGGTTGTGAGTATCGGAAAAATGGCAGTGCCCATTTATTTTGAAATGCTTGACAATAATAGCGGGAACAGTAATGCTGACGACCGAATAGGGCTGTTGAAATCCATCATTGGGATTGTCGGGCCCGATAGGATCAGCATGCTGGTGATGGACCGTGAATTCGTTGGCAACAAATGGCTTTCATGGTTAAGAAAGAAAGGGATAAACTTCTGTGTAAGAGTGCCGAAAAACCATAAGATAACACTGGCAGAGGGAACGGTTGCCAGTGCAGAGGAACTACTGGGGGACAGGAAAACTTTTTATGCCGAAAATGTGATTGTTGATAACGTAATTGTTAACCTGTCCCTGACTTATGGTAAGGACGGCGAACTGTTGTTTTTGATCGGGACAGTACCTTGCGGTGAACTGACGGGGTCCTATAAACGCCGATGGCCGATAGAAGTATTCTTTCAGGCCTTGAAGGCAAGAGGTTTTAATATGGAAGACTCCTGCCTGCAGGACCTGAAAAAATACCGAAAGCTTTTTGCCGTAGTGTCGATAGCCTATACTTTGTGCTGGGCAACAGGTATTCAGGACGGGAAAAAGAACCCTGTCAAAAGAAAAAAGCACGGTTATCCTCAGTATAGCGTGTTCAGAAGAGGGTTGAACTTAATGAGGGAGTTCTTCAAACGTAAAATAACTGAACCTGTTAAAATGGCTATTGAACTAGCCGTCACGAGAATATGCAATAATTTAAAAACAGTCGGGTAGAGTACGAAAAGTATTGTAATATTTAAGCTTACAATTGGATTTGCTTCTTTAATTCTGCTGCACATTGCTTGGCATTTTGTGAAACCGTTGAACTATCCACAGTATATTATGAGTCTGAATGGTTTGACCTGGTATCCTTTTGTTGGCATTAGCAGAACGAGGGAGCCTCTGTATTTAGTACGAAGATCTTCCGACGCAATGAAATTTCTCCAAAAGCAGGAAGATGCAGGTTATCCGGAAAAACCGTATTCTGGCTGGAAGAGCGATTTGTTTACTGAGCTAATAGATGCTAAACTTCTTGATATTGATGAGGAAAAGAAGACATATAAAGTGAGCGTTTATGGGATGATTTTCGTTCGTAATGTATTGTGATTTTGAAGTGTATACCTCTAGCTTTGTTGTACTTTTTGAGCGTGTGAAATCGACTCGATTCGTTAGGAAATCAGCTGATTGTCAGTGATTAAGTAGTAATGCTATAGCAGAGTGTTAATTTTAGACGCTAGTATAAAATCATTCTCGTGCAATCCATTAATTTTATGAGTCCATATCGAGATCTCTACTTTTCCCCAAGTAAAACAGATATTGGGGTGATGGCTCTCTTGTTCTGCCAATTCTCCTACCTTGTTGACAAAGGCAAGAGCCAATTTGAAATCGGGGAATGAGAATGTTTTTTGTATGTGATGATTTTCAATGGCCTGCCAGTTCGGTAAGTCATTAAGGTATCCTGCCACTTCTTTCTCCGAGAGCGGAAGAACACCTCCTCGACATGGAGTGCATCTTTTTTCTGTTAGGTTGTTCATGATTTGTGTTTTATATGGTTATGGTTTGGAAAATAATAAGTTACCTATGTAAAGGTAACTGATTTTTAATTGCCAGACCAGTGTTTGAGCAGTGGATACCAACTGGTTTTTGAAGTAGTCACCACCGCAGAACACGGTGGTGATGCTGAAGAAGTCCACCTGTACCAAAATGAACTCCGTGACTATTCACTGTTCGAAAACTAAAAAAAACTTTGAGATTCTTCCTTTAGAAATCCTTTTCAAAATTCTTAAATTGTAAATTACTGTCTTTTACTGTTCCTAGGCTGAAATTATAAGAAACCCGCAACATTAACATTTTATATTCCAGTACACTTTTTGTTTCGATGTGATTTTCGTCGTCCACATACACAGACTTGCTTTCTAAATCTAGCCATGGGTTACAGATAAGTGCATTTATAGTCAGCTTTTTTATTGGCGTATAACTTATGGCGTAATAAGTATTGATAGGGGAGGTGGTATAGCTATAAGGCATAAATCTTTTGGCCGAGTATTCTATGCTTGCCCGAAAACTTAGCTTATTTAAAGGCTGCCATTCAATGGAACTTCCCAGATTGTAGCTCCAAGCGCTTTTTGTACGTTCGAGGCTATTCAGTGGCTGCTCGAATTGTGAATGATAAAGGTCTGAGCTTATTTCTAGGTTCAATTTCTTCCATGGGCTATAACGTAAGCTTGAATACGTTCCTATTCTCTCGTTCCAACTGGCATTAAACGGTTTGCTTACCAGAATTCCATCGTCATGGAAACGTCGGTGTTGAATTGCATTTTCGCTTCTGGTATAGTAAATCTTGTTTATGGCGGTAAACTTTTGGGAAGAATACTGATTCCTTAGTTCCAGACGGTTATAAATTTCAGGTTCTAGATAAGGATTACCTTCCGTAGCTGTGCGATTGTCCGAAAAACGACGGACAGGATTAATGTCCCACACCCGAGGCCTGTATAAACGTTGGTAAAAGCTAAAACTTGATTTTATGCTGTTCTGCCTAAAAACCACATAGAGTTTCGGACTCATTACCCATTTATCCTGAGTTTCTGCTCCTTCTATATCAACACTGTATTTTTCAGCCTTCATACCTGCTGATACTAGGAATTTCCCCAGTAAAATCTCATATTCTGCAAAAGCATTTATTCTGTTTTCTTTGTAGAAAATTTCTCCTGCAATATCACCTTGCGAGAGGGTATTCATTTCTTGGATGTATAATTCTGCGCCAACATTTAAAGTCTGTATGCTATCGAACGCTATTTTCATATTGGAGAGAGTGCGCGAATACCAACGTTCTTCTAATAAATTCTCGGTGGAAACAAGTTCTGTACTTTGCAAATCGTCAAATTGTTTTCTGTTTCCAGCAAAGCTAAATTTGTAGAAATCGGAAGATAATTCGAATGTGTTTTTCAATTTTGGAGAAGTAATATTGTAATTCACTGAATAAAATTCTCCTTCGATCTCCCCAATTCTTTCTGTTTTGACTATATCGGAATAATAATCGTTGTCGGTCCTGTCTTTAGATGATGTCGTGAACTTTCTTGTGTTGTCCGTTGTGTTGAGCGCTGTATTAAATCTTAGGGTATGATTCTTGGCAGGGCTGTAATTCAGTCCAAAATTCCAATCATGTCCAAGTTCCATCCTATCTGTATAGACTTTGTTTCTTTCGTATACATCTTCCGAAAAAGGTGAACTTCGAAGGGCGTGTTCTCTATATGGAAAATTCCTTATGTAAAGTCTATATTTTCCGGAAATTGCAAATTTCTCATGGTCGTATCTAGCTGAGACATAAGAATCGTTAAAAATTATTTCAGTAGGAAGATCCAGTTTGAAATTGCCTAAAAATCCACGTAATTTTTTCTTAAGAACGACATTAATGGCCGAACTAAAAGAGTCAGACCCCTTTGTAAATGTGGGAACAGTAGAAACTTCTATTTTTTCAATTAAGTGCGATGGTATGCTTTTCAAAACTTTGTTATCGTTCTGGCGTACACCATCAATCAAAATCAATACATCTCCTTGACCTTCGACACTAACAGCTTCAGAAATTGGATCAACAGTAA
Source organism: Bacteroidales bacterium (assembly GCA_965230435.1). Classification (GTDB taxonomy): domain Bacteria; phylum Bacteroidota; class Bacteroidia; order Bacteroidales; family JBDKHP01; genus JBDKHP01. Next base: position 1,733,767 of record CBDDLB010000006.1, on the reverse strand, counting down.
CGGTTGGTATTTTTTGCAAAAGCTCGACTGAGGTTGACGATAATGCTTTTACCTCTTCGCTAAACCGAAAGGTATTGTTACGTAAATTGCTGATTTCTTGTGTGCCGCTCGTGGAAATCACCACTTCATCCAACCGATTGATCCTTTCGGAAAGCACAATTGGCAACAGTTTATAGTGCCTTTTATCCTCTGTTATCTGTATGCGTACGCTATCTGGTTCGTGTAAAACAGAACTGGCTTTTAAATAATAGGCTCCGGATTTTATTTTATTCAGTTTAAAATATCCGGTACTATCTACAAAAGTGCCTGTCACTAAATGGTTTTCTGTATCGAAAAGATATATAGTTGCAAATTTGACCGGAGTATTTTTTTTCTCCCAAACCCATCCTTCTACAGAGCCATTTTGACTGTATGATATAGAATAGGAAAGAAGGGTTAGTAATAAGGCGATTCTTATTTTCATCATTAGCTATAATTGGAGGTATAGAGTCACAAGAGTAATTATTGCGGCGTCGAATAAAAACTCAGTTGATTCAGATAATAATTTAATGGATTGATAATATTTTTGCAGGAATGATGTGTTAAGTAGGTGTGTTAATATAAGCGACACTTTTAGATTTGTCATTATCATGAATATTAGCACAATGCTCATCCTAATAAATAGCACCACGTGCTTATCAGAATTATAGTGTTAAGTCGCAGGCTAAAAGCCTACGCTACATGTAGCACAGGCTTTTAGTATGTAACTTTTGCATTTTACGTTCAATACTGGAGCGTAATTTTCTCTTCTTTCACCGTTTCTTTGTCATCAGCAGGCTTCTTTTGTATGGCTATCGTGTTCATTACCTAAACATAGCCAGCCATATACCTAGCGATATGTTTTTAGCTATGCTAGAAAAAGGCTGTCCACTTCGGGGCGTTGCTGGCATCAGCTTTCCAGTGCTTACGAATGAGCCCCGAAGTGGGCAGTCTTTCCTAGCGCAGGTCAGAGATCACTAAAAGTGATCGGCGGCCTGTGTTTGCTGAATTTAGGTATTCAATACGAGTGTCATATTCTTTCGTGAGTAGCTACCTGTTTCTTATACTGTTCAATCTTCCGTTTCACTTTTTTCAGTTCAGACTCTGTTTTTGCGCGACTAGCTTGCTCGGCTAGGCTTAGGTATTCCTCGCGTTTCATGCCTTCAACGGTAAAAAACAACGGAGCTATTTCATTGAGTAAATCGCATTCACAATCTGTATTCCATGTGATATCAGCAACTTTCACTATAAGCGAAGTGCCAGAAGTTGGTTTGCTCGCTAATTCTGCAAGTAACACATAGGTGTCGAAATTATAGGAAGAATGTTCTGCGTATGCTTTTATAACACCAAGTGCCCCTACATGGTATTTTGCATTTTTATACATTTTATCAATTTTCTTTACAGCCTCTTGCTGAGTGAGCGGTTTGTTGATGGTATTGAAAGAAAAAGATGGAAGAATGACCAATGCAGAAACAGTAAATGCGGAAACCAATAAAAGCTTTGGAAGTTTAATAGTGTTGCTTTTATGCTTGCCTAGCATGAGTAATCTTTTCTTGATTAGTGAATAACTAAATTCACTAGCTAGATTTATTTTATTTTTCCCAAATGTGTAGTTGATGATCTTTTCTGAATAAGTTTTCAGTTGATCGTGAGTGATGTTTACCCCAGCATCGGCCAAATATTCGTGGTTTGTCTTAATTGCTGATCTGAAAAGATAAACCAATGGGTTGAACCAATTGAAAATCAGAACTAGTTCAATGAATATCACATCAATAGTGTGATGCTGTTTCAGGTGTGTTAGTTCATGTTCTATTAGATGATTGTCGATCCTGTTTTGTTCGAAGTCGCTAGCATTTACAAAAATGGAGTTTATGAAACTGTGAATATTGACTTTTTTATCCAGCAGAACCAAATTGTATCCATGAATTTTCTTGTCAGATTTCCTGATTTTGCTGAAAAGCCTGATTAAGTTGAGTGCAAATCTGAAAGCAAGACAAATCACAATAGCGATGTATACCAAGCTTATAAAATACCCGTAATCAAAGCCTGAAGATTGTTCAATTACCTTTGGTTCATTGGCTACTGCCGTTGCTGTGTTTATGTTTTCAGCAACACGAAATTCACTAGGAAACTCAATTACCTGACTGCTCCCAAAATCGAAATGAAACAAAGGAAGCAAAAGAGAAAACAATACCGATGTAATCAGATAAAACCTATTGAATTTCAGATTGTTTTCTTTCTGAAGCAATAAGAACAAAAGGTAGAAAACAAACAACAATAAACTCGATTTTGCAATATACTCAATCATTATTCTTCGAATTAAGTTTATTATCCACAATATCCCGCAACTGCTTCAGCTCTTCATCGCTCAATTCTGTTTCTTTGGTGAAAAACGAAGCGAATTGCGAGGCTGAGTTATTAAAGAAATCTTTGATCAGGTCATTGATATGATCCGAGAAATAGTCCGATTTCTTAATTAAAGGATAATACTCCCGACTGTTCCCGTACATTTTATAATCTACAAAACCTTTATCAATCATTCGCTTAAGCAAAGTATTTACGGTGGTTGTTGCTGGTTTTGGGTCTGGAAACTGATTGATCAGATCTTTGAAGAATGCTTTCTCAAGCTTCCAGAGATATTTCATTACCTGCTTTTCTGCATTTGTCAATGTCATTACTCTATCTTCGTTGTTTTAGCTCTACAAATGTAGAGTTGTTTTTTAAACTGACAAGAGCTTGAGAAAATTTGTTTGTGAATTCTTTAGGAAATGACCGTGAGATTTGTAATTCAACAGAGATTTAAGATGTTGATTTGTCAGCTTAAATGTTGTGTGAAATAACTCTATGACCTTGTTCGCCTAATAGTTATTAAATGATTTTTTTGGGGCAAAAGGTATGGCTATCATAGATTTTGCTTAAACATAGCCAGCCACATATCTGACGATATGTTTTTAGCAATGCTAGAAAAGGCTGCCCACTTTGGGCACGGCTGTTAAGTTCTTTTTTGCAAAATTTTTCTGCTCTTTTTTTCATGATCTAAAGGGCTGAAAGCCCGATACAACACAACGTAGGGCAACGCCCTACGTATTTGCCGTATGTTGGCCGAAGCTCTGAAGGAGCGGAACAAATCTCTCAGAAAATGTGTCGCTCCTTCAGAGCTTTCCCTTGATGGTGCTGTTACCTAGGGCGTTGCCCTAGGTTGTGTTGTTCAGGGCTTTCAGCCCACTTTTCTCGGAATTTTATTTGCAAAAAGGAACTTAGCAGCCCTGCCACTTTGGGGCGCCATTATCGGCTTTCCAGTACTTACGGATGCGCCCCAAAGTGGGCAACCTTTCCTAGCGCAGGTCAAAGATCACGTTAAGTGATCGGCGGCCTGTGTTTTATGAATTCAAGTATTCAATACGATAGTCATATTTATGTAAGGTGCAAATTACTCCGCTTATACTCAATAAATTTCAAGCTACCATCCTTCCGAGAAATAACAAATTCATAAAAACCAACCCGCGGCGAAAAGCAAGGGAAACTACCAGAATCACGATCAAAACCTGAAATGCTTTTAGTTATCCCCCATAAAATCTCCCTAATATCAGAAGGCACAGTTTCTTCATAAACCATTGTCCGAAACGAATACCCCTTGTCAAAAGAAAACCGCGCATGCCAAGGAGTTGTGTAACCATGGCACAATTTTTCCAAGTTTTCATCCTGTACCATTTCAATCACCATCCGTTCATTAGTCGAGATAATCACACCACAATACATTGCAGGATCATAAATATTAATTACGACTCTGTATTCTTCGTACAGTTCAGGTTCAATATTTTGCGCTGTCCACGATTTCAGAAAATTATAATCCTTTTCAATGAACGTATACCTCATGTACAGATTCCTTTTCGAGACAAAGCGGACCACAATTTTATGATCAAACCCAGCAAATACCTTTTCGACAGATTCAGCATTACGATAAAAATCAGTCAGTTCAAAAAAAACAAAATCATAAGTAGGAAGACCGCTCGCAATTAAGGATTCCAACTCTTCAAGCTTATTTTCCTCAACTTTTATGGCGCTCAGACTGAAGTTCAATGCCCGAGCCTTAAGAAGCCAACTGGTCAGTGTTTCGTTTTTCATATCGATTGAAGCCTATCTATTCCATATAACGGAAATTCAGGAGGTTGCGCAGGACTAACCTCTAGTTCGCCAATAAGCAGATTCCGATCCGACAGTGCAAGCCGGTACATTAAATTAGCCAATTCCTCAGGTTTCATTTTCCAGTCATCATTCGGCTTTTTCCTGTTTTTGATTGCTCCAAGATTAAGCAGCGTTGCCCTCACCCCATAATTCCTATTTTCTTTAATCATCGTTTCAACCAGTGCTTTCAAAGCAGCCTTTGTAGAACTATAAGCAGCACCTTCCTCAAAAGTATTCGTCGCCGCCTGACTTCCGATAAAGAAAGCATAACCTTCGTTCCGTCTTAGTGATGGGATTAGCCTTTGTAGAAGATAAAATACTGACGTCAGATTTATATTCACAGAAGCACACCAATCTTTGACATCCATTTCATGAATCAGCCCAAATTTTCTGACCGCAGCATTAAAAACACAAATATCAACCTCCTCAATGTTTTCAACCTTTCCCAAAGCAATCTCAACCTGTTTCATGTCTTCCAGATCGCATTGCACTTCGTTCAGCCAGTCCACATTGCGCAATGTCCGGTTCAGCGAAACAATCTCAACCCCTTTTGCATGAAAATATTCAGCAATTCCCCAGCCCAAGCCACGGTTACTGCCTGTTATCAGTAGGCGCATTATCGTTTGTTTTGCAAATTGGCAATAAGATCAGACCATACTTTAACTATTACCTCAGGCTTCTCTCCTCTGCGGAAAAGATCTTTGTCAAAAGACTCATTACCAGTAGATCTTAACCTCATGCCATCAGGCGAAATTTCAGAAATTATCTTATATCGTCCATCGTTATCAATTCCTAAAACAATACAAAAATCGTATAACTCCAAAGGTTTTAGCCAGTCGGAGAGTACACTGTTCGTCTTCAACGCTATGCTCTTCATCAGTTCAACATCCAGTCCGTATTCCCGTATGTAATCCTCCGCAATGGGCGTATCTTCAGGATCTATTCTGTAGTCAAATTTCACAATCGGGCTGTCGAATTTTTTATTCATCGGAAACAGGCCAGGGTACTTTATCAAGGTCGAACCAATTGCCCTATTTTTCACAATAACTTCAAAAGGTGGATTGGAACACAGTTCAGAAACATACATTTTTTCAGAAACACGGAATTTGTATGCCGAAAGAATACCATTAGCAGATAAAACCTCGATGGCCATGTCGTAGAAATCCAGCCTTAGTTTATCCGTCCCTTCAACAAGCTGATGCCGCTTATACGTAAAACTAGTTAACGTCGGGATTAGCTCAACCAAACAATGGTCATCCGAAACCTTGTATACAATTTTGCTTTTCCCTACATAAATAGGCTTACTTGCCCTTATCTTCCCTAAGTTTTTGTCAATTAAATCCTTCGTGATTTCCATTGCCTTATTCATTAAAATGTGGTCGGATTTTTTTGTGATTAGGAGCGAGACTGCAACTTTTTCTTATTACCCAGTCGCGCCTTCCGCTACAAGTCCTCAGTCCCCGCGCCGTTCCACATCGGCGTGGCGGTCTATTCCGCCGAGGCTGCATAGCCGCCACACCGTGTGTCACTGGCGCGCGTGCTTCCGGGCTTTCCGCTGCAGTCACGGCTATTTTAGGACTGTATTGCTTTCTAATTCGGCAAAAAACAGTTGAAATATCATCAAAGTTTCAGGGTAAAGCGATAGGCTTTCAGCCTGTAGTTTTTATGCTGTCATTGCCTAAATTAGAAACTGCCGCTCATAAAGCCGCTTTGCTTAAAAATAACGAATAAACAGTTATCTTAGGCTAAAAAGCCATGAATACATATGCTGAAAAAGTTTGAAGGGGCATCGTAATTCCTGAAAGCACTATGTATTGTGGTAGGAGAGAAGCTCGCAAGAGGTACAGAATTCCAGTAAAGACAAGAGATCACTAGCGATTGGTGGCCTGTGTTTCATTTTTGTTTAGATTGTTAGGTTTCTAATAATCAAACATCACTTTTTTCAACCGAACATCTTTCACATAGTCCCTTTTGCTTGTATCAATAGTTTTCTCTGCCCTGATCTCTTGAAAAAAGCTATTGCTTATCTCATACATCCAAATCGTAGGATAATTGACAACAGCCTCCCCATCAATGCCTTCAGAGAATCCGAGTATGTAGACAAAGTCATCATTTATCCATTGAATTTCTTCCGGCCAACAAGCTGTTCCACAAAATAATACCCTAATCCTTCTTTTCCCTTTTATATCAATCAGAGCAGTTTCGGTATCAACTTCGCTACCATCAGACACCAGTTGCCCGAGAGAATCCCTTTCAAGCGCCAACGAATAGCTATCCAGATCAATGAAATGCGCAGAATCAGGCGAAAAAATAAAGAAATCCCGATACAAATCATTCGTATCCGATAAATAGTCATAATCAACCGAATACAGTTTTTCCTCAGTCATCGGCGAAGAATCCACAAAAGCCTCTTGCGTTAGGCCGTAATACTTCAGCCATTTATCAAGCCTATCGGTAGGCTGTACATTATCCTCAGACTTTGCATCGAAACGCTTTTCGCTTTTCTTGGGAGTACACGCGGCTAGCATGGCCACTAAACCGACCAACAGAATTGTCTTCATATTTCGTTTTCTTTCCGTAGCTGTACTAAAATTAACTTTCCCAAGCAATATGATCAATTTCGCCATTCTCATCTGTTTTCACCACAAGCAACTGGTCGCAATATTCACCATCAATTTTTATGGAATAATCGAACACACCAAAAAGTTCTGTTCTAGGCTCAAGATCTGGGTATAAGCCAACTCTTCTCAGTTCCAGTTTGTTCAGCAGTTCTAGTTTCTGATTATCTATACTTTTACTGGTATCAATCAATTCCATAAGTTGCTCTTCTGGCAGCTCTTCAATGTAAAAAAGAATGAAGTTGACTGTTTCCCCTCCATTAGCAAAATCCGATTTATAATGTTCCGCGTTCAATTCATTAAGTTGACTAATTTTCAGAATGAAATCCTTTACAGATTCAAGAGTCAATGCGTCTGTTTCCGACTTCATGAAATTAACGTCAATATAAATTGTTCTTTCCCCAAACTTTACTTCCTCAAAATAGCATTCGTCCACAGAATCCATTCTAATGTTTCCAAAATATGGAAGTTCAAAAGTAGCCATATGTCGCATTGGTTAGTGTTGTTATTTTCGATTGCACAACTGAAAGGCTTGCTATTCGCTGTACAGAATAGCAAGCCTTTCAGTAAAAATAAAAAATCTCGATAATCAAACGGAAAATCCACACACTGTCTTGTTGATTGTTTTGGAGCAAAGCTTCATCAATTACGGTAGTCGCGCCTTCCGCAACAAGCCCTCGCCCCGCAGGCTGTTCAACATCGATGTGGCGGCTAGGCCAGAATGTTATTCTTTCCTATAACATTGCTTCTTCATACGGGTAAATTTAACTTCGATAAGTTTCGGAAATTCTCCGAATCCATAAATTATCCAGCAGCTAAATGAACCTCTTCTGGACAAAGGATTCCAGGTAATTAGCAAAACACAGCTTTGATGTTCTTTGCATATGTTTGCTTTTTTTTAAATTCGTCTCCGCCAAAGGCAATTAATTGCACTTTCAATAGGGATTTGTGGGGTATATGTGTGATTTTCAATAGTAATAACTTTATTTGATACAATATAGGAATTGTAACTGTATACTCACTAGTTAAGTGAGGGCAGCGTCCGCGTTTAGTTTAGAGAGTATTCTCAAATACAAATAATGATAAAAAATAAATTAACTAGTGATGTGATGAAACTGCCTATTCTCATTTTGATTATTTTTTCCATAGGTCAATCTGTTTATTCTCAGCGCGGATATCCAGTTGATAAAGGACTGTTTAAAGTATATAAGATTGATAATTCATTCATCGATTTTTATTTGATTTTTATAAAAAACAAAGAAAATAACTACACGATCTACTCCGAAAGGTCAATTATAGTAGAAGGTCAGAAGATAAAAAAAGGTAAAGAGTATTTCTTCGAGCTTAGTCGTAAAATTGATACTCTTGCAAATGGACTGGTAATTACGCCGATGAATTATCTGGATATGACATATTTTGGAGGTACATATTCAGGAACTCAAACAGGCATGATATGTTATGCGAAAAATCTTAAAGGATTAATAATTCCTGATGAGCTTGGAATAAAGGCTGTAAAATCGGGCAAAAGTATCTCGGGAGTTTTTACACAGCGTCTGTTTTATAGATTTATAATCGTTGAATTCAAAAAAGACCTGACCTTCAATTACCATGTCATGTCCGAACGCGCACATCGACAGACTTCTGGTAAATATAGTATAAACGAAGATACGATTGTACTAAACTCATATTCAGTGAATACAGACTTTGATTTTGTAAACAAAAAATGGATTTTACTAAACAAAAAGCAGATTGTTACATCACGAAATTTAAAGGATAAAAAGAAATACTGGTCAATATTGAAAAGAAACAAACATCTGGATTCCATTCCAACACATCGAAGTGATTTAGCATTGAAAGTAGATAGTATTAAAATAAATGAGCTTTCATGGGTTAAAGACACTACAAATTACGATTCTGAACTGAAAGTAACTATTCATGAACCTTTACCGTCCAATGAGCCTATTGTGATTATTGATGGGATTCCTGTAAAATATAATTTTTTGCTCGATTATTACACTCTTTCAGATGTTGATTCTCTATTTTTTACTACAGATGACAAATTGATAAATTCTGGTATTTATGGCAAACGAGCAAACAGCGGGGTAATATCAATAACGACGAATAATAAAAATAGAAATGCCAACAAGGTCTATTGCAAATAAGGGTTTCTGAAGTTTTCAAGCACATCATGTAATATTTCAAATATCAAAAATCACCAAACAAATGAGATTTTTTCTAATACTTATTCTAAGTACAGTAACCACATTAACCTTTAGTCAGAAGACAGAAAAGCCAAATAAATACTTAAACGATTTTGAATATCTTGTCGAAAAGCTGATAGAAACCCATCCAGAGCCTTATTATGGGTTTGGTGGAGCTATTGCTTTTGATAGGGCAAGACAGCAGACCGCGAAAGCAATTTCCGATTCTATGACGAACGAGGAGTTTGTTTTGCTCATGAATCAATTTTTATCGAATCTAAGTGACGGGCATACCACGATGTATTTTCCTAGAACAAAACAGAAATCGATATTACAACTTCCCATAATGTTTAAAATAGCAGCCAATGGATTGTTTGTTCACAATACCAGTGAGCAATATGCCGAACATATTGGAAGTTTTTTAACTAAAGTAAACAACATCCCAGTAGATGAATTGCTAAAACGGGCAAAAACTTTTGAACCAACTGAAAATATTTATGGCAGCTATAATACTTTAAGTCGTTGTATTTGTAGTACCTCACGTGCAGAAAAGTTTTTTGGAACTACTAAGCTACAGCTTACATTTCGGAAACCAGATGGTTTAGAACTTACCTTGGAAATCCCTCGTCAAAAAAAGGCTGAGTTTCTTCCTGAAAAGTCTCAGTTGGAGTTTGACGATCCCAACAGTCTGATGTTTTACAAAATGCTGGGGAAAAATAAAGACGTAGGTTACTTCAGGTGGAACAGTACATTGGCTCGTGAAATTGTGGAAGAAACATATCAACGTGCCCCTAAATGGGTGCAAGGGAAGATTAATTGGGCTTATGTTTATTCGAAAAACAAACCAACAGGAGATACATTGCAGGATATTAAAAACATACCCTCACTGTATGAGCAGTTTTACCTTTTGGCCGAACGCATAAAAAAGAATAATGCCAAGTATTTGCTCATTGATCTTAGGTATAATAGTGGGGGAATGACTCCTTTGGTTGAACCTCTTTTGAGCATTTTATATGGTAAGCATTATTTGAATTTCAACTTCGAGGCCGATTGGATACGAAAACTTTCACCTTTGTATTTACAAAAGTTTGGAATGAACAGTGTTGAGCAGTATAACAAAGCCAATGGGAATGATGCAGAAATAGGGGAATATTTAGTTGAGTCATTTGGGAATTATGGTAACGGGATGAACCTTCAGCAGAAAATTAAAAAAATAGAAAAAGGTTATTACGGATTTGGAGCTGAGTATGTAAAGAAAACCCAATCACTGCAGGATGTTCAAATAATTGTACTCACCTCACCTTATACTTTTAGCGCAGCTTATCATTTTACCTATTTTCTAAAAAAGTTGGGCAGGACCACCATTGTTGGTGTAACGCCAAGACAGGCTGGTAATGCATATATGGAGTCAACGCACTTAACGTTGCCTGAGACTGGCATACGTGGAAGTATTTCAAACTCTAAACAAATCTTATTCGAAGAAAATTCGCCATTGGCAAAAGTTCTAAAACCAGATTACGAAATGACTTGGGAGGATTTTAAGAAATACGAATTTGATGTGAATGCAGAGATAATAAAAGCATTGGAGTTGATTGAGGTAGGTAGATAAATGTTCGCTGACATTGTGCGTAAGTAATAGCAGCGAAAGGACTCAATATCATGGTTTGTAGTTTGTGAAGATTTTTTTAGGGCGTTCATTTGATGGAACTAATTGGTACAGTTAACGAACGAAAGATCTTTTACGTCCAGATTCGGAATAATACTGGATGGAAATCTTTATTGCCGAAGGGTGATTGGGTTGCATTTACAATTGCGGATAAGGAAGATCAAGAGTTAGTTCCGTCAGCTGTTAAAGTGTGTTTAGATACGAATGTATCGTACATGTACAGTACAGGAACGCTTGCTTATTGGAAAGAAAGGCCAAAGGTCTCGAAAAGAGACTTTTGGTCAATCATTTTATTAGTTTGGGCATTCAGTCAATATTCATAGGTTTATTTTATGTCCAACTCTTCATCCCACTGGTAGTAAAATTCCCCGTTTGTAACTTTTACCGTTTTGTTTGTTGGAGTGTATTTGTCCGATACCCAAGCGTAACTATAAGCAGAAAAGTTAAACTGCCCTTCAATAATTCTGTTTTTCATATCTATTTTTTTGATGGTGATTTCGCCAACAGGAACTTTTTCTACGTTTTGGCAGTTGAGCATATTAGAGGTGTGGAATGTTTCTAGGTTTGTTGGTTTATCGTATACTAAAGAATAATGGGCTTTCGGATGGGCAGATCTGTTTGATCCTCTATATATGGTATAACTTGTTTTAGAGGTTGGCTTAGGAAAGGTTATACGTAGGAAATGCCTATTTAAGCATGCGGAAATGTATAGCTCGTCTTGAGCTTCTGTGCTATTGACTTCGGTCGTTATGATTTGACCGAAGGAAAAACTAAAAGTATTAGAAGGATCGTTGTCATTTAGTTCAAGGTCGTCAAAGATTGTGATTTGTTTTCCATCGATAGTTGCTTTCAGATGGTTTTTGGGAGTGACAGATTCCTTTTCGCACCCCAATAGAGCGATTAAAAGGAGTGATAAGTAAATTTTTGTTTTCATTTTTTGTTTTATTGTGTTACGGAGATGTTTGTATTGTCTTGTTGGAGGTTGTGCGTGGTGATTTTAGGGAGATTTAGATGCTGATGATTAAATAGTGTTTTTTGGTTGTTTGCTGTGTAAATATAGTTTATTGGTGATTAACTATTTTTATTAAATCAGTTAATTTATGTTTTGAATCGAATAATTTTTAAAGCACTTTACTGAATAAAATATTTTCATTTATTATCAGTGTGTTGTATTGTTATCTGGGGAGATGTTTGATTTGTTGCGATTATTGAAAGGGTGGCTATTGGAATTATCCAATAGCCACCCTTTCAATTTTTAAGCAAAGCAAATAAAAGAGATAAAGTTTTGGCCGAGCCGCGATTGTAGCGAAAAGCCCACAGCCCAGCAGGCCAGTGAAACACAGTGCGGCTGCTATGGAGCTTCAGCGGAATAGACCGCCGTGCTGATGTTGAACGGCCTGCTGGGCGAGGACTTGTAGCGGAAAGCGCGACTATCGTTTGTGGGGGCACTACAGCTGTGCTCCCATAAAAAATTAAGTAGTTATTTTTAGTGGTTGACCTGTGATTCTGGGTACGTTGTGAAGGCATTTGATGAGGTTTATCTCTGGTGAGCTGGTGGATTGGCTGGATGCGAAAAACCTGAGTTTCTGTGCGTCTTTGGTGAGGATGGTTACTTGGTAGGTTAGGCTGGCGTCGGAGTTGGAGGGGAAGAGCGCTGTTTTCAGGTGTGCTTTGATGTTGATTTCTGATATAGTGTCGTAGTTGAGGGATTTAACGAGGCCGCATACTGATTTGGTGATTCCTTGGGTTGTGATCTTTAGATCGCCTGATTGTTTGCTTTTGGTGTTCTGGATGCGGTAGAGTAAGAGGACAAAAATGGTGGATATTAGCCAAATACCTAGTATCAGAAAAAAGTAGTAGTCAGGGACTCCATTTTTATTAGATACAGAGAAAGATGCCAAGGCAAGCGGTAGTATTAGAATGCCAGAACCAGCTAAGAAATTTGCTGGCGTGACTTTGTTCAGGATTGTGTTTTTTGTTTTATAAATCGCAAATGTACTCATGGTTACTGTTTTTGTTTTGTGAATACGGTCGTTGGTCGATAGGGTGAGGCGCGATGCTCGCGTCTGTACATTGGTCGAGATATTTAATGATTTTATTTTCTAATTATTGTTCTATGACCGAAACCTATTTCACTTTTGTGTTAAATTCCAAATACACTTTTATGCGCAAAGCCTTGATTTGACTAGCGGCTGTGTAGTTGAAAAACAGTGCCAAAGTAACAGATAAAAGTATTTTATACTAAAAAACTGTGTGGTTGTACAGGTTTTGTGCAATGTAGAGTTGGTTAATTGATCATTAGTCGTTGAATGTTGGCATTGGCTGCCGAAGGAGAGTGAAAATAACCGACTGTTAAACGAAAAATGTCTAATCAACCAGCGACTAATGACCAATCAACCAATAGGTATCAGACCTTGAACCTCCAAACTTCAATTCCATACTTCTGAATGCGAGTGCCCAATTGCCGTTCGGTGACTTTTAGTTCCGTAGCAGCTTTGCTAATGTTGCCTTCAGTGGAAACAAGGGCTTCTGTAATGAGTTGACGTTCTAAGCTTTCGACCAATAGGGGAAGTCCGCCTTTGGACTGTGTGTTGCTCGACTCGGCGGTCTGTAGCGTTGGCGGCAACTGGTGACTGTGGATTACGCCATCGGTGCTGAGGATGCCGGCACGTTCGATCACATTTTCGAGTTCGCGGATGTTGCCCGGCCATGAGTACACCATCAGCATTTTTATGGCCGATGTAGTGATGCGCTTAATGTGTGTGCCGTTGATGCGGTTGTATTTTTCGATGAAATGATCTACGAGCATAGGTATGTCGTTGCGCCTTTCGCGAAGGGCTGGCAGGAAAAGTGGGAAAACATTGATACGGTAGAAGAAGTCTTCGCGGAATTCGTCTTTTTGTATCATTTCTTCGAGGTTACGGTTGGTGGCGCAGATAATCCGCACATCGACGCGGATGGTCTGTGTGCCGCCTACGCGTTCTAGTTCGCGCTGTTGTATGGTGCGTAGTAGCTTTACCTGCATTGTGAGCGGAAGGTCGCCGATTTCGTCGAGGAAAATAGTCCCGCCCTGCGCTAGCTCGAAACGTCCTTTGCGCTGTTGGTCGGCTCCTGTAAATGCACCTTTCTCGTGACCGAAGAGTTCGCTTTCGATAAGGCTCTCGGGTAGGGCAGAGCAGTTCACTTTTATGAGGGGCTTGTCTTTTCGGTTGCTCTGTTGGTGTATGGCATCGGCAACGAGTTCTTTTCCGCAGCCGCTTTCTCCACGGATGAGTACGGTGGAGTTAGTGCCTGCGACCATGCCGATTAGCTGGTATAAATCCTGCATTTTACCGGAGTTCCCGATGATGTTTATGGGGCGTTGCGTTTGTTCGTTTCGGTGCAGCTCGTCGTTCAGGCGTTTGTTTTCGGATTTTAGCAGTTCGATTTCTTCCAGTTTATCGCGGCGTGTGCGTACGGCCTGCGTGATCAGGTTGCCGATAACGGAAAGAAAACGCATGGATTCTTCTGCTGCTATTTTGTCGTTTTTAACACGTGTGGTGCTTAATGTTCCTGCTATTTTGTTCTTTATAAATAGAGGAACGCAGACAAAGGTTAGTTCTTTGCCATCTTTCCTTTTCTGTTGCTTGGTTTTGTTAATGAAAAGATCGGATTTTGATATCTCAGGAATCACAATTGCACGCTCCGTTTCTACTACTTTGCCGATAATGCCTTCGCCAATTTTGTACTTTCCGCGCGATTGCTGAACAGGGCTAAGGCCATAAGCGGCTTCGATAATGAGCTTTTTTTCGTTGCGCTCCAGCACCGTAAGGAACGCACTTTCAGCGCCTAAGTAGAGGCACACCCGCTTTAGGATGTGTGGCAGTTCTTCTGCTATGTTGTTGCTGCGGATTAGCCACGTACTGATTTCGTAGAGAAGATTGATTTCTCTGAACCCGTAACAGTCATCGTGTGTTTTCGGACATTTTATCATTTCCATATGCCATAGCCTTTTGCTTAGACGGGGGTGTCTAATTTTTAATTAGAAAATCTTTGCGAAGCCTGACCGTTCATTAGGGGTTGTTTTCAAAAATATATAAATAAAAAGAAAACCCCTCCGATAAGAAGGGGTTTGTTGACTGATATGTGTATTTGTTTCTTATTTATACTAATTCAAAACAAGGGTGTTTTTTGTTTCGATGTGTTTTATGATTTCGTTGCCAAAGGCAATCATCCTTGCAGTTTCTTCGTCGGTCGGTATTTTGCTTTCTACAATGTCCAAACTGCAATAGGTGTTGAATTTATTTAGAAATCGAGCCTCAGAAATCCAATTTTCGGGTATGTCCTCAAATTTTCCCAACGAACGGATCAGCGACGACACGCTTCCGTGGTCGATCGCTTCTTTGTATTTGAACAGCAATGCTGTTAAGGAGGTTTCCAGCCCAAGGCAAACGATATTATAAATGGTGTCGTTGGCTAATGGACTTTCACTGGGTTTTATCTTGGATACTTTTCTTAAATAGGCTAGTCCTTCGTTTAGTAGTTGGGTTTCTGCTGTCATTTTGTTTGTTTTATGGGGTTGTTTTTTGACTTTTTGTCTCCTATATCCCTTTAAAGGGACAACTGTTAAACTCTTTTTTACAAATAAAATTCAGAAAAAATAGGGCTGAAGGCCTTAAACAACACAGCCTAGGGCAACGCCCTAGGTGACAATACTATCTGGGGCAAGCTCTGAAGGAGCGCCACATTTTCTGCGAAATTTGTTTCGCTCTTTCAGAGCTTCTGCCAGCATATGGTAAATACATAGGGCAGCGCCCTATGTTGTGTTGTCTTAGGCTTTCAGCCTTTTAGTTCATTAAAAAAGAACTTAACAGTTCTGTGGTATAGGGAGTGAATAGTCCAAATAAGCACGTGGTGCTATTTATTAGGAAAAGCATTGTGCTAATATTCAGTATAGTGACATACCTAAAAGTGTCGTTTATATTAGCACACCTACTTACTGATCACACGTTAGCCAATTAATAATTTATAATTCATAACTCATAATTCCATTTATGAGGTAATCGACCGAAAAATCTCCATCAACCGCTGCTCATCCAAAAGCCCCTTACTATTATAAGCAAACTCTTTAACGGCGCTGAGCATAGCGGCCAACTGCACACTATTCAAATAGATATTCTTTCGGGCAAAAAAAGCCTCAATGCTCGATCTACCAGAGTGTTTCCCAACAACAAGCTCATGATTGCTACATCCAGCAAGCTGTTCGTCATAAGCCTGATACGCTCTTTTGTCGCGTGTAAGCAAGTGCGTATGTATGCCAGATTCGTGTTTGTAAACCAGCGATCCAACAACGGGCTTCGACCACGGTATCTCCCTTTTTGCATAAATGGCAACTTTCTGACAAAGCAAATTGATCAGTTCCGAGTTGTAGGCATTGCATTCAACATCAAGCTTCATGGCCATTATCAGTTCCTCTAGGGCAGCATTTCCAGCACGTTCCCCAAGGCCGTTAACAGTGCAGCTTACACCAGATGCACCACATTGCAGGGCGGTAAGTGCATTGGCCGTAGCCATACCAAGATCGTTGTGGGCATGGAATTCGAAATCGAAACCACTGAAACTTGAGCTAAGGTTGGTGAAAAGCTGTTGGGTCTTCAAAGGCGTCATAATACCAACGGTGTCGGCAATGCGGACACGTTCAGCTCCTGCAAATATGGCTTCAGCAATAAATTCTTGTAAAAAGGGAGCATCGGCGCGCGAGGCATCCTGCGCACCGATAATCACCTTGTCAAAGAAAGAAGAAGCATAGTAAACCAATCGTTTCATATTTTCCAGCACCCACACACGGCTTTTGCCCATAGCGTCTATGTGAATATCCGAGCTGGGGAACGAGATACTGACATAATCAGTACCGCATTCCCTAGCTTTGTCGATATCCTTTTTCAGCCCTCTGCACCAAGCAATGCTTTTGAAATCGAAACCTTGCGTGCAAATCGTCTCGATATCTCTGCACTCTTCGTCTCCCATAGCTGGAGTTCCCACTTCCAGCTCCTCAATGCCCATATCGTCCAGCAACTGGGCAATCTCCAATTTCTCTTCTTTTCTGAACACCACGCCTGGAGCCTGTTCTCCATCCCGCAATGTGGTGTCTACAATGTATTTGTTCCTCATTCCTTCCATATTCGTTCTTCTTTTAGGGAACATAAATTCAATAATCGATTCTCAAAAAAAATCAGACACAAGTCTCAGGCATCAATCTATTCAGAACCCGTACAGACGCAATGTATTGTGTCTCTACCAAATCAATGAACAAACTCTCGAAAATATACCCTTGCGGGAACACATAGGCCTTTCGCTAAAGCCCCTTCGTGTTCCTAAAAAAGGGGCACATTGACACTTTCGCAAGGGTTCGACTAATCAAAAAATAACGACTGAAGTAAATTGTTTTTTATTCCTTCGCCCCCTATATCCCCCTGAAGGGGGACTTAAATACTATAAGTTTCTGAAAAATATTCATAATGAGCTTTTTAACGAACTATTTGGTAACCGAGTCCCCCTTTTGGGGGATATAGGGGGCAATAGTGCCAAGCAACTAATTAGCAATCAAATACTCTTCAACAGCATTCCCCTCCTCAAGAGCATCCAAAATCTCGTCCACACGCTCTTCAGTAACACCACCATACCACAAGTTAGCAGGCTGAACCACCATGATTGGCCCTTGCGAGCAGACGTTCAAACAAGCAGTTGTAGTCACAGTAGCATCAATTCCACGGTCGGCACACTCTTCCGAGATGTACTGAACAAAATCCGTTGCACCACTTTTGTTGCAAAATCCTTGTGCTTCGCCAGCTACGCGGTACGAATTGCACACTAAAATCAAATTTTCTGGTTTTTTCATAGCTTATTTTGGAATTATAAATTATTAGTTATGAATTATGAATTTAGCGAAGCGATCTCACGAAGACCTTTAAAATTCATCCATATATCTAGAGGGACACTTGAATACAATCTATCTCTAAAAACGTTCATAACAAGCCTATTCAGAACTATTAGCTAACCAAGTCCCCCTTTTAGGGGGATATAGGGGGCAAAACACAAAACTCCCAAACTCAAAACTTTTAACCACACCCCCCACCAGTACCAGTACACTCACTACCACACTTAAAAGCATCCCGCTTCTTCATAGTTCGTAGCACTTTACCTTTGTATACAGAATCCAGCCCCTCGTCAATAAGGCCAGTCATTTCAATCACCTCAACACCCGATTTGCTGATGTAGTTATAAGGCGACGAACCCGCACCCCCAACAAGAATAGCCCGACAGTCAGACAATGTTTCGGCCAGATCCTCCCAGCGTTTGTCACCACCGCCCTTAGGAGGCGTTTTGCGCTGTTCCACCATTCGGTATCCCGACGGCGTTTCCGAGAAGATGTACAACTGTTTAGCCTCGCCCAAATGTTGGTTTACCAACAGGCCTTCGTGAGAGGCAACAGCTACATACTTACGTTCTTTCTTACTAACATTTGGTTTCATGGCAAATTCACGAATCATTTGAGTACTTTCTTTAATATCCTTGCCCAACAGTCCAGCAGCATCGGCACGGCATCGCGCACAATGCTCCATTGGTTTTATGTAGTGGCCAATGTATTTTCGCAGTTCCTTGATCAACTCTTTCGGAGGCTCTTCCATATCCGCAAACGGCGTCCCTTCAACAGGATAAAGCGGAATCAGGTTCATTGTATCAGCGCCCAGCTCCGCCATTTTCTCAGCAATTTCTGGAATATGATGGGCATTGATCCCCGGCATCACAATCGTGTTGATTTTCACCGTCACACCATGCGCTTTCAGAGCCTTGATCGTTGCAATCTGCTTTTCCAACAGCACCTCAGCAGCCTCACGCCTACGGTGAATCCACTTCCCATCACGAACCCATCCGTACACCTCCTTCGTTATGTCAGGATCAACAGCATTTACCGTAATCGTAACATGACCAACACCCAGTTCCGCAAGTTCTTCCACATAAGGCAGCACGTTCAGACCGTTCGACGACAGACACGCAATCATATCAGGCAGTTCCACCTTCAGCTGCCTCAACGTTTCCATCGTCTCCTCAGCATTCGCAAACGGATCACCGGGCCCCGCAATCCCCGCCACCGACAAATTCGGGTACTTCCCCTTCAGCTCCTTCAGATAAGCTACAGCCTGATGCGGCTTCAATACCGAACTCGTTACACCTGGCCGCGTTTCGTTCACACAATCAAAATCGCGGTTGCAATAATTACACTGGATGTTGCATTTCGGCGCAATCGGAAGATGGACACGGCCATATTTACCTTTCGCCTCAACATTAAAACAGGGGTGTTTATCTGAATTTGCCATATTTATCGTTTTTTATGATTACACTTTTTTTTGGAGCGGAACTTCGGTGCTTTTTAGAATGCCGTGCGTGTCTCCGCTCCAAGTCCTCGTCCCGTCAGCTGTTCAGCATCGGCACGGAGGTCTATTCCGCTCTCGCTCCATAGCCACCGCACCGTGCTTCACTAGCTGCCGTTCCTGTGGGCTTTCCGCTCCACCACGGCTAGCTTAATGCTGTATCTTTGTCCTATTACATTTTTTTCAATGATTGAATAATTGATTCCGTGAATTAGATCATCGATTGGTAGAGACGCGCTAATAGCGCGTCTGTACAGTGTATAGATCATTGCAATTGCATTTGTACCCGTTGCATTTGCGTTTTTCCCTATTACATTTCCGTTTGTACCCGTTACAATTGCATTTGTACCTGTTACATTTCCATTTGTACCCGTTGCAGTTGCATTTGTACCTGTTACATTTCCGTTTGTACCCGTTACAGTTGCATTTGTACCTGTTACATTTCCGTTTGTACTCGTTACAGTTGCATTTGTACCCGTTACAGTTGTGTTTTTACCTGTTGTAAGGTTTGCTGAGTAGGGCAAAATGCTTTTCTGAAAACATCAGTAATCTGGCTCCCCTCTTCTTCGAGGAGGGGGCGGGGGTGGTGTTTTTCAAAAAGCCAGTATTATTGAACCACCCCTAGCCCCTCCTTGGAAAAAGGCGGGGAACTGAAAAGCTTCGCTTTTCTTAGAAACCAAAGGTTTCTTTTAAATCTGTTCCGATGTAAAGCCTATTCAATTATTCTATCATTCAGTTATTCAATCATTGAAAAGGCCAGCAGCAAGACCAATCTTACCGCTGGCTGCTAAACATAACCGATGACCAAAAAGTCCTTAATTCAATTAACCCTACCTCTGTAGAATTACTTTTGTGTTTTTAAGCTACAGGCTAAAAGCCTGTGCTACATTTCTGCGAAATATTCAGTGCAACTCTGTGGTTAACCACCAAAAACATCACATATACTTATACCCAACAGCACTCTTAGCTTGCTTATACTCAATCAAAGCATTGGCAATCTGCTCAAACAACCGATGAGTACCACGATAACCAACATGCAACAACCGCTGTCCGCCCAATCGATCATGAATTGGGAAACCAACACGGACAATAGGAATATCAAGCTCACGGGCAATGTAATATCCCTTGCTATGTCCGATAATGATATCAGGCTTCATCTCCCGCGACCACTCAGCGATACTTTCAAAGTCGGCAGCTTCTTCAATTCTAACAGGCTTTTGCGGGGCGTTCTCAGGAACAACGTTGTCAATTTCCATTTGTAGTCTGCCACTCTTTCCCCCCGATGCTATGATGATGGGCTGAATGCCAATTTCCATCAAGAACGATGTCATTGCAACAACAAAATCCTCCTCGCCATAAAGCACAGCCTTTTTGCCAAACACATATTTGTGACCATCGGCATAAGCATCAATCAGTCGTCCACGTTCCATTTCAAACTGGGCAGGAGTGGTTTTTCCCGTTAGTTTTTTAATGCTTTTGAAGAAGGCATCTGTAGCATGAATTCCAATCGGTATGCGGATTTCATATCCGGGCATTCCATATTCGTTGACCAGCATCTGTGCAGGAGTTGAGCTTTTCTGTGTATTCTTAACCTTGCCCGCAACCTGACCTGCATTTAAGATCGTCCCAAACTGAATGAACCCTTTCGAGCCACTGACCTTCTGAATATCTTTCATCGGAGTGCCACCTTCGGGTATGCGTGTGTAGCTGTCCCAAGTTGGATTGTCGAGCGATACCGATAAGTCGGGCAGTAGGATAAGTTCCTGTTTCATTGCCGCAAAAATCTCTTTCAGGTGCAGGTAATCGGCAGGCGAAAGAAAGCCCGGCATTAAAACCACAGCGTCGTTGTAGGTATCGGAAGGTTTCACCATCTGCTGCAATACTGCTAGTACTGCTTGGTGAAATCCATCTACATGAGTGCCACAATAGCTAGGCGTAGAAGCATGAGAAAGCATAGCATTGCAGCTTTGTTCTTGTTTGTATTCTTTTAAGATGGCGCTTACATCGTCGCCAATGGTTTCGCTCAGGCAAGTGGTAGATATACCGATCATCTGAGGCGAATATTGTGTGTCTACATTCTTCAGGGCAACTTTCAGTGTTGGCCCTCCTCCAAAAATTGTCGATTCCTCGTTAAAACCCGAAGATGCAATGTCCACTGGCTCCTTAAAGTGACTGATCAGATAACGGCGGACATAAGTAGCACAGCCCTGCGAACCATGAATCAGTGGCACACAACCTTCAATCCCCTTGTAGGCCACACTTGCCCCCAGCGGAGCACAAAGTTTGCAGGCATTGCGGGTGGAAACGAAACTATCTGTATGTTGTTCTCTATTCTTCATAGTCAATAATTGATTCATTGAATAAAGGAATAATTGAATGGTGTTGATTGTGATTAATTGCTAGAATAATTGAATTTCATAGCGTTTAGCTTATTCAGTTATTCTATTAATCCATTAATCCATTATTCAATTATTAGTCTCTCATAAACTGCCAGACTGGACTCATGGCCGACGCATGAACTTCTTTAGCGAAATTGAGCATGCCTTCGTAGCCAGCCAGAGCCTCTTTGCGTTCGTGGTTATGGTCGCAGAATCCCAAACCTAGTTTGTAGGCAATTGGGCGTTCTTTCACACCGCCGATAAAAATGTCGGCTTCGGTCTGTTTCACAAATTCCGATAGTTCGTTTGGGTTCGAGTCATCTACTATAATGGTTCCTTCGTCGCACAGCTCGGTTATGATTTTATAGTCTTCGGCATTTCCTGTCTGAGACCCTACAACAACCGTCTTCATTCCTAGCAAGCGAAGAGCTTTTACTAGCGATATTGCTTTGAATGCTCCCCCGACATAGATTGCAGCTTTCTTTCCTTCAAGATCGGCGCGGTAAGGTTGTAGTGCTGGCAATAGTTCTTTCAATTCTTCGCGGACGAGCGCTTTGGCCTTCTCCATCATCCCGTCATTTTTGAAGAATGAAGCCACTTCATACAATGCATCCGACATGTCTTCAATGCCAAAATAGGATACCTTAATGAAAGGAATGCCATATTCTTCCTTCATCATCTTTGCTAGATGAATCATTGAACCAGAGCACTGTACTACATTCAGTTTGGCTTTATGTGCATTCCGTATTTCGTCAACACGTCCATCGCCAGTGATTGTGGAGACGATATTAACGCCCATTTTTTTGTAGTAATCCGTTAGCATCCAAAGCTCACCAGCTAGGTTGAAATCGCCGAGTATGTTGATACTTTCGGCAGGGATATCTTTTGCAGTTCCAGTGCCTACAAGCTTGTTGATTGCCTGACAGGCTATTTTGTAGCCATCCTTTTTTGTGCCGTTAAACCCCTCTGCCATTACTGGGAGCACGTCTATACCTTTTTCTTTTGAAACCTGTCGGCATATGGCTTCTACATCGTCACCGATCACGCCTACAATACAGGTGGAGTACACAAAAGCAGCTTTGGGTTTATATTTATCGATAAGTTCGCAGAGTGCCTTGTATAGTTTGGGTTCGCCTCCAAAAACAACATCTTTCTCGTGTAGGTCGGTAGAAAAACTTAGTCGGTGTATTTCTGGCCCTGAGGATAATGCGCCCCGTATATCCCAAGTATAGGCTGCACAGCCAATTGGGCCATGTATAAGGTGCAGTGCATCGGTAATGGGATATAATACTACGCGCGATCCACAGAAAACACAAGCCCTTTGAGTAACCGAACCAGCTACACTCTGCTTGCCACAGGCAATCTCTACTTCTTCGGTCTTAGAAATAGTACCGACTTGATTGAGGCGTTCTTTTATGAATTCTTTTCGCATTGGTCTGGTCTTTTGTTTAGCATTATTATGAGAGTCAGCTACATGTAGCACAGGCTTTTAGCCTGTAGCTTCAGCTTGTGTTTAGCCATTAGTCATCGGCCATTGATTGATTTTCTTGCGAATAGATACTCTTGTGTGTATTAGGAAACTTAGTTTGTAAGCTACAGACTAAAAGTCTGTGCTACATTTGATATCACGCGCAAGCCAATTATTCAGTTGAGTTTATTTTTAAATGTCTTCATGATGTGCTTCGCAGTTCATAACTAATAATTCATAATTCAAAACCGCTCGTCAGTCACACCCCCAAGGCATATGCCTCAAGGGTGATCGAGTTGTTATTGAATTTAAATAGGGTCGTGAATATTGTCACAGAAACGCTCCCCCAACCTGTGACCATGATTAAAGAACAAGTTCAAACTTAGCTTCAGTAGCAGTTGCATCTCTCTGATCCATCAATGCACCTAAGATTTTTTCTAGCAAACGCATACCGCCCATGTATCCAACAGTTGGAAAGTGGCTATGACCAAAGCGGTCGATGATTGGGAAGCCGTAGCGTACGAAAGGAATATTCTCGTCGCGGGCAATGTATTTTCCATAGGTATTTCCAATTAATAGATCCACACCTTCGTCTTTGATCCAAGAATGCATCAAATACATGTCTGCTTGTGGGCCATTCTGGAATTTTGCTTCAGGTACTTTCTCTCCCAATATTTTTTCCATTCTCTTATTGAAAGCCTTTCCTGGTGTTCCTGAAACAATGTAGACAGGCTTCATTCCAAGGTCAACAAGGAACTCTGTCAATGGAATTAAATGATCTGGATCGCCCCAAAGTGCAACACGTTTCCCGAAGAAGTACTGTTGCATATCGATAATAGAATCGACCAAGCGGCCACGTTCATCCGTGATGGATTGTGGAACTGATTCCACGCCACGTTTAGATAGCTCTGTAATGAAGCGGTCGGTAGCTTTCAGTCCAATTGGCAGATCTAAGGTTGCGAACGGTACTTTACATTTGTTCTCCAAATGAACAGCTGCATCGCGCGAAGCCCATTCGCCCAAAGCAAGTGAATACATGCTTTCGCCCATTGAGGCCATTTCTTTAATGGTTGTTCCTCCTTTAGGATACATCTCGTGTTTGCCTGTCATTGGGGCATCAAGCACATCGGATGTGTCTGGCAGCATTACTGACTTGATTTTCATCAGGCCAATCATACGCTTAAGTTCGCGCATGTCGGCTGGTTCAACCCAACCTGGGAAAATGTTTACTTGACGCTTTTTCTCATCGGTTTTGAAAGCGAAGTAATCAACAAAGCCCTTTACCATATTTGCAAAACCAGTGACATGTGAACCTACATACGATGGGGTAGGAGCTTGCACAACATGTTTTCCTTCTGGTACTTTGCCATCTGTTCTGGCTTTAGCTGTAATCTGTGCTAAGTCGTCACCAATGGTTTCTGAGAGACATGTAGAGTGTACGGCTACTATTTCCGGCTCGTAAATCTCAAAGATGTTTGCCAACGCCTGAAGTAAGTTGGCTTGTCCACCAAATACAGAAGATCCTTCTGTAAACGAACTTGTAGCAGCCATAACTGGCTCTTTGTAATGGCGCGTAAGCGTACTACGGTGATACGAACAGCACCCTTGTGAGCCGTGACTATGTGGCAAACAACCGTGAACACCTAGTGCGGCATACATTGCACCAATCGGCTGACATGTTTTTGCTGGATTAATGGTGAGCGCCTTGCGCTCTATTGTTTCCGAAGCTTTATGTGTGTGTCTTAAAAGCATAGTTTTCTTTTTTGAAACAACACGCTCAAGAAGCCAAGAAGCCCTCCGCCGAAGCGGAGGCAACCAACATATATGGACTTTGGACATGGAGCGCGTTGTGATGATTTTCAGGAAACGTCAGGTAATTTGGCTCCCCTCCTCACTGAGGAGGGGGCGGGGGTGGTGTTTGCATAAATGATAGTATTATCGAACCACCCCTAGTCCCCTCCTTGGAAAAAGGAGGGGAATTGAAAAGCGTTGCTTTTCTTGAAAAAACCTTCAGCTTCTTTCTTCTATCAATGAGTCAATTCATAACTTATAATTCCATTAATAGTCAGTAACCACGCTACCAACCATTTCGGGCTCAAATTTCCATGGAGCATCAACGTGTTGCCAGATATCGGTACATAGCATGCGTTCAATCTCACGATAGAAATTGATCGCTCCCTCGAAACCTGCATAAGGGCCGCCGTAGTCGTAACTGTGGAGCTGTTTCATTGGAACACCGTTTTTCTGCACCACATATTTTTCTTTGATACCTGCGCAGAAAATGTCTGGCTTATATTCTTCAAGAAGCTTTTCTGTTTCCCAGTGCGAAACATCGTCAATAACCATTGCCCGTTCTTTCATCTCAGGCATCATACCTTCGTAGTCCGAGAACTCGAAGCCGTCTTTATCCATTTTGGCTTTTTTGTCCTGAAGCTCTTCACGGAATTTCTTCTCGTACTTCTCAACTTTAAGGTCTTCGATGTTACGTGAGTCTGCGTCTATTTTGATGTTCGGTATTACGCGTCGACCTTCGTAGTCATCGCGGTGACCGAACTCATATCCAGCAGCAAGAGTTTTCATTCCAAGCTCGTTGAACAAATCTTGGTAGTGGTGAGCACGTGATCCACCAACGAATAGCATTGCCGTTTTCCCTTCAAGCTTTGGTCTTACTTCATCAATAACAGCCTGTACTTTGGCCATTTCTTCTTCGATAAGAGCTTCTGTTTTGGCAATCATTTCCTTGTCGCCAAAATATGCAGCTAATTTGCGCAATGCTTTTGCAGTAGAATTTGCACCTATAAAGTTCACCTTGAACCAAGGCATACCATACTTCTCTTCCATCATCTCGGCAATGTAGTTGATGGAACGGTGACACATCACAAGGTTCAAGTCGGCCAAGTGTGCATATTCGTAGCTTTCTATGGTTGAATTTCCTGAGAAAGTAGCCAGAAGACTTACACCCATCTTCTCGAAGTATTCTTCTAGGACAAAAGCATCACCTCCAATATTATACTCACCCATCATGTTGATTTGGAACTTGCCTACGCGTGGGTGATCTTCGTCTAGACCTACAACTTCGGAGAATACTTTGTTGTTGGCAATGTGGTGACCTGCTGACTGGCTAACACCGCGATATCCCTCGCAAGAGAAACCAAATACATTGATGCCCAGTTTTTCTTTCATCTCGCGGCTAACAGCGTGTACGTCATCACCAATAAGACCTACAGGACAGGTAGAGAATATTGCGATTGCCTTAGGCTGGAACATATCGTATGCTTCCTGAATTGCCTGCTTTAGTTTTGTCTCGCCACCGAAAACAATGTTTTCATCCTGCATATCGGTGGAGAAAGAGTACGGCATGTAGTTTTCTGACTCCTCTGTAGGCGGTTGGGTTTGGTTACGTCTGGTTAGCCAGCTATAGAAGCCGCAACCGATTGGACCGTGTGTTATATTGACTACGTCGCGGGTAGGGCCTAAGATTACACCCTTACAGCCTGCGTAAGTACATCCTCTTTGTGTGATGATTCCTGGAATGGTGCGGACATTCGCCTGTATCTCAGGAACATCTTTCGGATCGTTCATGATGAACCCTTTGGCACGCTTTTTTGCGACTTTTCTAGGGTACTTCTTCAGAATTTCGTCCTTGAATTCACTCGGATCCGGTAATTTGTTTTTATCAAATAAGTCTGCCATGATGTTTCTTCAATTTAAATTTGTGTAAAACTGTTTTGGTTTTACATTCCAAGGGCTAATGAGGCATGTTAAGCCTAACAGAATTATAAAAGGCAAGCCGATGATTATTAATTAGTCATGACAAAAATCCGAATGCGTCAGCCAATTAATAATTCATAACTAATAATTTATAATTCCCTAGTCGAGTACCTCTTCACCATGCGCCCCAGTCCGAATGCGTATAGCATCTTCCTCTGGTAACACATAGATTTTTCCGTCGCCGTGCGCACCTGTTTGGTTTGCTTCGATAATGGTATCTATAGTAAGCTTAACTTTGCTGTCAGGTACAGTAACAGTGAGAATGCGCTGTGGACGCATACGTGGTTCTTTACCAAGATGCTCGATGGCTTCGGGCACGTCTTCTTGCGCAGCTTTCAGCACTTTTTCTTCCCAAAGGCCTTCGCCACGTCCAAAGACGTTACCGGTGGCTGTCATGGAAGAAATGCCTGCTTGTGCAAGAGCTTTCTTGGTTACGTTCATCTTATCGATGTTTATGATGGCAAAAACTGACTTCATATATCTTCGTTTCTTGGAAACAGTCTGAACCGAGATTTTGAGACTGGTTGCACTGTTTCGTTTATGTCATATGGGTTGTAATGAAAAGGGGAAAACGATTAAAGTTCTTGTTTACCAGAACTGATAGTGTATGCTTCTACAACAGGAGCAACAAAGATTTTTCCATCACCAAAAGCTCCTTCTTTTCCACTTCTTGCTGCCTCTGTAATGGTGCTTACTGCGAAATCCTTGTCAGAAGCTTTGATTACAGTTATTAGCATATCTTTAGGAAGCTCATCGTAAGTAACATCCCCGATTTTAATACCGCGCTGTTTTCCACGTCCCACAACACTTACTTTAGTTACAGCAACATATCCTGCATCGAATAATGCTTTCATTACTTTAGAAGATTTCTCTGGGCGTACAATTGCACGTATCATTAACATATTTGGATCTTGCATGGCTTTTTGTTTTTCCCCACCCTGCTTCTGCCTTCGAACATGTGGTGGTGTTCGGGCAGAGTGGGGTGTGGTATTTAATTGAGTTAATTAGGATAAGGGTTTTGTTTTCGTTTACTATGTAATCATGGTTTATTGGTCATTAGTCATTGGTTTGTGCCTGTAATTGAGTCAAAAAACATTTATCGAAAAACAACTAATGACCACTGACCAATGAACTATTGGCCAACAATTAATTCATGATTCCGAAGTCCATTAGTAATTGCTCTAGTTCTTCGATTTCTAGTGGCGTTGGAATTACAAATTTGTCGTTTGCATCGATAGCTGCGGCCAATTGTCTGTATTCGTCAGCTTGCTGGTGTTCCGGAGCGTGGTCAATTACAGTCTTACGGTTGATCTCAGCATGCTGAACCATGTTGTCACGAGGTACAAAGTGGATCATTTGAGTACCTAGCTTATTTGCTAGCTCTTGAATCATAGCCGATTCGTTGTCTACTTTACGCGAGTTGCAGATAAGGCCACCAAGACGTACGGAACCGTTCTGCGCATATTTCTGGATACCTTTGCAGATGTTGTTAGCTGCGTACATCGCCATCATCTCACCCGATACCACGATGTAGATTTCTTCAGCCTTTCCATCGCGGATTGGCATTGCAAAACCACCACATACAACGTCGCCCAATACATCGTAGAAAGTGTAGTCGGTTTTGTACTGCTCGTCCCATGCGCCAAGCTGTTCTAGCAGGTTGATAGAAGTAATGATACCACGGCCAGCACAACCAACACCAGGTTCTGGACCACCAGATTCAACACAACGAGCACCTTTGTAGCCATTTTTGATGATGTCATCAAGTTCAACATCTTCCCCTTCTTCGCGAAGTGTGTCCAGAACTGTTTTCTGAGCAAGCCCACCTAGCAAAAGGCGTGTAGAATCTGCTTTTGGGTCGCAACCAACTACAGTTACATTTTTTCCCATCTCTGCTAGTCCTGCTACAGTATTCTGTGTTGTGGTTGATTTGCCAATACCACCTTTTCCATAGATTGCAATTTTTCTCATTTTGTTTTCAGTTTTGAGGTTGAACAGAAATTCGTTTGACAGCATGTTTACAGGAGGTGTGCCAAAAAGAGGAATGGTGATTTAGGAATGATTATAAGTGTTTGGTTTTTAGTGGTTAGTTTGTTTTTAAATTGTGTTTTAAGGCTTTTTTCAAAAGTGTTCATCTACAAAAATGTAGGAGAAAGTTTTTAGGATTTACCTGTTTGTAGACTTTGAATTGGAGAGCGTGACTTTAGGAGTCAAGAAGGAGTGATGTTGTATTATCAATGCTCTTTTATCTATCTTTGTTTAAGAAAACGAGATATATGGAACGGCGTAAAAAACTACCAATAGGGATACAGACTTTCAGAGTTATTCGCGATCTGAACGAAAATTACGTTTATGTAGATAAAACTGAGATCGCGTTGAACTTGATAGAGGAAGGTCGATATTATTTCCTTTCCCGTCCACGCCGTTTTGGTAAATCGCTGTTTCTTGATACACTTTCCGAGATTTTTAAAGGAAATAAAGAACTTTTTGAGGGATTGTACATCCATGACAAATGGGATTGGAATGAAACTTACCCTGTAATAAAGATAGATCTGGGAATGGGACGTTTTTCGGAAACCCGTTCTATCAACAACAGGTTGCGCGACGTACTTCTGTTTAACGCAGAATTGTTAGACATTCCTTTTGAGGAAATCGAATCGGAAGAAGTGGGTGCAATGCTTGAAAAACTGATCTTCAGGCTGTGGCGCAAAACAGGAAGAAAAATTGTGGTGCTTATTGATGAATATGACAAACCGATTCTCGACAACATCCACAAACAGGACAAAAGCATTTCGCTTGAAGCTCGTAATATTTTAAGGGATTTCTATTCTGCATTGAAGGTTAATGATGCGTATTTGCGCTTTGTGTTCATTACGGGTGTAAGTAAATTCTCGAAGCTTAACCTTTTTAGCGGTCTCAATAATATCGAGGACATTACGATAGATGAACGTTATGCAACAATAACAGGCTATACACACAACGATCTCAAAAAAGTATTTTCTGACTATATAGATGGTGTTGATCTTGAAGAGGTAAAACGCTGGTACAACGGCTACAATTATCTTGGTGAGCCAGTATATAATCCCTTTGATATCTTGCTGTTTTTTGCAAAAGGGAATAAATTCAGGAACTATTGGTGGCAAACAGGCAATCCTGCTTTTTTGATTGAGAAATTAAAAGAAAAGCCTGAATATTTACCTGAATTAGAAACTGCACTTGTGTCGGAAGAAAGCTTGAATGCTTTTGATGTGGAACATATTAATATGAAAGCGCTTTTGTGGCAGACAGGATACCTTACATTTGACAAGGAGGTTGGGGATCCAATTGATTTGATGTACCAGATGAAAGTACCTAATTTAGAAGTACAAAAATCGTTGAACCATCTGTTCTTTTGTTACTTGAGTAATTTGGAGGACATGGAGACGCAATTGGTGTTTGATATAAAGAACACTATACGAGAGGCTGGCATTACGTCTTTTATCGATTGCCTGAAAAGCATGTTCGCTTCTATCCCCTACACAAACTATGTAAACAACACGATTGGCAATTATGAAGGCTATTACGCATCAGTTATCTTTGCGTTCCTATCAAGTCTTGGGTTTTCTGTAGTTGCAGAAGACACAACCAACAAAGGCCGTATTGATATGACGATGATTGGTACAGATTCAATTTTTATTATTGAATTTAAGGTCGATATGCCATCGGAAGCAGCTTTGCATCAGATAAAATCTAAACGCTACTACGAGAAATACACTGCTCAGCAAAAAGCAGTTCACCTATTGGGAATCCATTTCGATAGCGAGGAGAAGAATATTGCTGACTTCGAGCATGAGCTGTTAAAGGTCTAATTTACCCTTCGAAAAGTTAGATTGCCGTGATAACTTAAGATTACGAGTTGATTCTTCAAATGCATTGTCAATGTATCGCAACCGATTTGCATAATCAAATAAAAATCACTTACTTTGCAATTCAAAGTACTTTTATGGATCAACAGCACGAACAACAACTAAACGATATCACGGCCATCCGCACCATGATGGAGAGAGCCAGTAAATTCCTATCATTAAGTGGTCTTTCCGGAGTTATGGCAGGTCTTGTGGCAACAATAGGAGGCATATTCGTCTATTGGTATCTGGAAATACATGCCATAGACAGCGGCTTATTGAAGAACATAGGTTTCGAATATCCCGACTTTCGAAAAGTTGTACTAAACGTTGCAATTGTTGCCTTTTTAGTACTTTCGCTGTCCGTTGGGTCGGCAGTTTTCTTTACCCTGCGCAAGGCAAAGGGGATTAACAAGCTGATATTCGATACAAATGCCATCAGAATTCTGTTGAGTATTTTTGTGCCGATGTTGGTTGCTGCCATTGTGATTCTGGCCTTATTAACAAAAAATTATTTTGATCTAATAGTTCCAACAATGTTTTTCCTGTATGGGCTGGGACTTATCAATGCAGGATATTTCACGTTTCGCGATGTATCCTATCTGGGATATCTGGAGCTTGTACTTGGAGCAATATGTCTTGTATTTCCAGAATGGTCCATTCAGCTCTGGGTTGTTGGCTTTGGCTTGTTGCATATGGTTTATGGTACAATTATGTACCTAAAATACGATCGAAAAGAAGCTTAGGCGATTCAGGGAGAGAAACACTCCATTAGACAGAAAATCAGCGAATGGCTAATGACCAAATTAGAACACCAATAAATGAAAGATATAATCCATCAGTTAAATAAACATTTCGAGAGCCGTATACGGTTGGGAATTATGTCGGTACTTGTCGTTCGCGATTGGGTCGATTTCAACAGCCTAAAAGCCTTTCTCGATGTAACAGACGGAAATTTGGCAAGTCATTTAACTGCTCTGGAAAAATACGATTATGTCGAATACAAAAAGGAGTTCGTGGGACGAAAACCCAAAACATCATATCGGGTTACTGAAAACGGAAAGCAGGCCTTCAAAAATCACATATCAGCTTTGGAAGACCTGCTAAACCGTCAGTAAATTTTTTTTGCTCCTTTACTTTGAAATTCAAAGTTCTTTTTAAAACAGCCATATTGAGCAACATTGCATTTATGTCGGATTCGAAATGTGGGATTGTAGAAACAACTAATAACACCAAAACCAAATATATTATGAAACCAAAAACACAGATAATCATTCACCTTTTTGCCAGTTTTCTGTTCTATGCCATTTTTTGGAAAGAAGGTGCGGGAGCAAACTATTTATTATTCACTCTGTCTCTTACGTCAGGGCTGTGTATTATCAGACCAGAGCCGTTTAAAACCAAAACAGTACAGATCTCACTCGGTCTTTTACTCTTAAGCAGTTTGGCCGTAGTTTGGCATGCTTCTGTGTTAGGGCGGATTATGTATTGGTTGTCACTTTTTGTTTTTACAGGGTTTGTATGGCAAGAAGGCTACAAGTCGGTTTTGTTTGCTTTGCGGCAAGTATTGCTCAACTTATTCGTATTCATAAAACACCTGCGTGCCGCATGGAGAGAGACTAACATCAGGATGTTTAAAAATTCAAAGCGAATATTCAAGTTTGCAAAAATCAGCATTATACCATGCCTGATCCTTTTTCTCTTTTTCTTTTTATACCGAAAAGCCAATCCTGCTTTCTTGTTGTTCTCAGACTCATTCATCGAGTCAATAAACACTTGGTTCACCAACTTCTTTGGGCAGTTGGATATTGTTGCTGTACTGTTTTACACTTGGGGATTTTGGATAACAGGAGTCTTCTTTTTCGATGGAGTTACCTATGGAGGGTACACACGCGAAGAACCCGATGGAGATATGGTTCGCCACCGCCGAGCATTTCTGAGAGCAGGTTTAAGCAGAGCTTTAGAAAACGAATATTTCACAGCACTTATCACCTTTTCGATGGTAAATGTTGTGACAGGAATTGTCAATCTGATAGACCTACAGCAGCTATGGCTGGGATATTCCGAGAGGACTGCCTCAGAATTGTCCCAATACGTTCATTCAGGAACTTACTTGCTCATTTTCAGTGTTCTGTTAGCAGCTGGTATTGTGCTCTTTTTCTTCCGCCGTAACCTGAACTATTTCAAAAAAAGCAGAACGATAAAATACTTGGCTTATTTGTGGATCGCTCAGAATCTCTTCATGGTGCTGTCCGTAGGCGTGCGCAACTATCACTATATACACGAATATGGTCTGGCATACAAACGTTTAGGAGTTGTGTTTTTTCTCGCGATTGTTTCAATTGGTCTCATCAGTTTGGTGTATAAACTCTATGCCCGAAAAACAATTGGCTACCTGATAAAATTCAATGGCTGGAGTGCTTTTGTTGTACTGTTGGTCGTCAGTTGGATAAACTGGGACATTCTCATTGCACGTTATAATATTCATTATGCAAAAAATGAATTTGTCGATGCGGGATTTCTTCTGTCACTTTCACCGAAAACCTATCCTTATCTCGAAAAGCACAAAGAAGAAATCGAGCAAAGAGGGAAAACTTATTATCACTCTAATTTCGGAGAACTTCTGTATTCAAGAAAAGACGAATTTTTCCACGAATACGATAGCAAATCTTGGCTGTCATGGTCATATGAGGCACAGAGAGCTTACAAAAGTATTAAAAATCATGATAATCTGATATCGCAAAATAAACGAACCGATCAAGAGTAGTAAGGCGTGTTAAAAAAAATTAGTCAAAGGCGCACAAGGCGGTCAAACCGTAGCGTACTTGTCGTACATGAGGATTTGGCCATCCGCTGTGGAACGGATGAATATTTTTTTTGATATGCCTAAAGTGGATTAGGAGCGCGACTTTAAGCACATTTACGAGCATCCCTCGCGCCTTCCACTACAAGTCCTCAGCCCGTGCACCGTTCCACATCGGCGTGGCGGTCTATTCCGCTAAGGCTTCATAGCCGCCACACCGTGTGTCACAGGCGCGCGTGCTTCCGGGCTTTCCGCTACAGTCGCGGCTATTTTACGATTGCAGTGCTTTTTAATGCTATCCTGTTTTGAAATAGTTCAGAAAAACACAACTCCTTCCAAGGTTTCGAATCTCGGAAGGAGTGATACGGTTTATGTGATGAATTTACCGATATAATGAAACCGAAGGTTTCAACGAAAAGCAACGCTTTTCAGCTCCCCTCCTTAAAAAAGGAGGGGAATAAAATTACTGAAGTTTTATTCTGGTAAATTCAAGTTCGAAATCGTATGATAGACCAGCTATTTGTAAAAGTTAAAGGTGACTTACAATGTCTAGATTTTCTACATGCTAAAACAAGAAAAAAGCAACAAATGAAAACAATGCGATACAAAATGCTATTGCTACGTCTTGCACTATCAATGGCTTTCTGGAAAAAGCAAAACCTTAAAAATGCTCTGATATATACAATTGTAGCACTGTGGAGCATTCTGAAAACTTAAGGCATATCAAAAAAAATAACTATCCATTCGTTCCACTGCGGACGGCCAAATCCTCACGTACGAAAAGTACGCTCCGGTTTAGCCGCCTTGTGCGCCTTTGGCTAATTATTTTTTTTAACATGCCTAAAAACTAATGACCAATGACTAATTAGCCAATGACCACTTTAAAAATAATCCATTATACATGAAACGAGCTTTTGATATCACTTTTTCGCTAATAGCATTGTTGGTTTTTTCAATACCGATCGTTTTTTTCTCCATCCTGTTATTGTTCAGGGAAAAACACGCAGTGCTATTCAAGCAACAACGAATCGGGAAGAAGAAGAGGCCATTTACAATCTTGAAATTTCAGACCATGGTAAACGAAGTGCCAACGAAAACAGGTAGGGTTTTACGACGGACTGGTCTCGACGAAGTACCGCAGTTTATCAATGTACTAAAAGGCGACATGAGCATTGTGGGGCCAAGGGCGCTGACTATGAATGATATCATGAGGTTGGGCTGGGATGATGAGTTTCATTCTGCACGGTGGAATGTAAAACCGGGCATTACAGGCTTTGCCCAGATTTACGGTGGGCAGAATAAAAAGACATCGTGGTTCTGGGACAGAAAATACGCCAAGGTCGGGCATTTGGCTATAGATCTGCTAGTCATCATAATCTCGTTTGCGATGAACCTTTTCGGCAAAACAAGAGTGCGGAACATGATCTGGCCAAACAAGAAACTGAAGTAGTAGGAAAGGGGCGGTATGACCCATAAATGCAAGAAAACATGAGAGTAAAACTGATTTTACCATCGCTGACAGAGGCAAAAAGCCCTTTGTGGCGGCCGATAAAATATTCACTTTTTCCTCCTTTAGGTTTGGCAACACTTGCCGCTTATTTAGACCCAGACGATGAGGTGGAACTGCAAGACCAGCACGTTGAAAAACTGAAGCTCGATGATGCGCCAGATTTAGTTCTGATTCAGGTTTATATTACGAATGCAAAACGGGCATATGCCATAGCTGAACATTATCGACAAAGAGGAGTTTTTGTAGCACTAGGAGGACTGCATGTGACAGCCCTGCCAGAAGAAGCCGAAAAATATGCCGATGCGATTTTTCTTGGCCCTGCCGAGCAGACTTTTCCTGAGTTTCTTGCAGACTTTAGAGCACGACGTCCGAAGAAAAGGTACGTATCTACAACAAGGAGGACTATCGTTGGTCAGCCATCAATACGCCGTGATTTGATTAAGCGGGAGAAGTATCTCGTTCCGAATTCGATAGTCATGTCACGTGGATGTCCTCACCATTGCAATTTTTGTTACAAAGACGCTTTTTTTCAGGGAGGTAAATCGTTCTACACACAAAGGGTAGATGAGGTTATTGCAGAAATTGACAGGTTATCGGGCAGGCATTTATATTTTCTCGACGATCACCTTTTAGGAAATCCGAACCTAGCAAGAGAACTGTTTCGGGAGATGAAGCCAATGAACAGAGTGTTTCAGGGAGCTGCAACGGTGAAGTCAATTCTAGAAGGGGATCTTATCGAACGTGCGGCAGAAGCTGGCCTGAGGAGCATTTTTGTAGGTTTCGAAACATTTTCTCCAGAGAACCTGCGACAGAGTAATAAAAACCAGAATCTGAAACTGGATTACGAGCGTGCCGTGCGGCGTCTGCACGATTTAGGAATTGGTATCAATGGCAGTTTCGTTTTCGGACTCGATAGTGACGATAAGGACGTTTTCCGAAGAACAGTAGATTGGGGAGTCAAAAACTACATTACTACAGCTACTTATCATATCCTAACACCTTACCCAGGAACACGACTTTATGCTTCGATGCAAGAAGAAGGACGCATCTTTACCAACGATTGGGATTTGTTCGATACGCGCCATGTCGTTTACCAAACTACAAACCTAACCGCTCAAGAGCTGGAGGAAGGATATCGGTGGGCTTATAAAGAGTTTTATAGTTGGAACAACATTTTCAAAGCCTCCTTTGCCCATGCTTCTTTTGAAAGAAAGCTGAAACACTTGATGTATACAGGTGGCTGGAAAAAGTTTGAAAATGTTTGGGCATTTTTGATCAATGTTGGAGCACTTCAGAAAATGCTTCCAGTATTGGAATTTATTCTTTCCCGGGCAGAACCAGAGAAAGGCAAGGAAGTTTTACCTTTGGCAATTTCAGAAAGCAAATAATTTTTCGGTATCATAAAAAATGACTCTTAAGATGGAGTATTTCATAAAAAATGAACATATCGAAGTTCCAAGCTGGTTTCTAAACATTACTTACAATCCCCGAATAATCCCAAGCGAAAGGACTCGCGATTTACTACAAACAGGAGCAAATTGTCAAGTGTTTGCATATGAATTGTTGCGCTACAATGGCCTGTACGTTCCAAATTTCCGATCAAGTGAATTGTGGGATGATACAGTCTACTCCAAGCAGATCCATACAGATTTCCAACCTCTGGATATACTTTTCTTTAATAAAACAGCAGATCCCTTTGGTGCTCATCTTGGTGTTTATGTTGCCAACGACAAAATATTACATAACACCCAAAAAGCAGGAAAACCTGTAGTTTGGCTATTCGAAGAATTCTTTAAAATAGCGGAATATAGGGTTTTTATAGGTGCTAAAAGATTTTGATTTACCTTCATAAGCCTTTTTCATTGGTTTGATGGCTTAAAATAATTTTTTACTTCTATTTTATTTCATGTTTGTATGAGTTTTGTAATGTTGTTTTACGTATCTTTAAGATACCCAAACTCAAAACTAACATAACAATGAGCCTTTTGCATTTTATTCGTCAAATTTCAATTCGTTTTAGGTTACGAATGGTTTTATCGTTTATTCTTGTGCTCTTCATTATTTTAGCGGTCTATTTTGTGTATCAGTTTCGCACAGTAGAGAGTCGTACATCTTTTTTATTTGAAAAAAATGTAAAATCAATAGATTTTTTACTGGAAGCTGATCGTGATGCCTATCAATCCCGTTTGGCTCTTCATCATTTTATTAACTGTAAAGATACGGCTAAAAGTAAAGTGTATGAAGAAGAGCTGTTGAGTAATCTTAAGCAAATTGAAGATAGATACCTGAAGTATGCGAGACTTTATGATGTTGAAGAAATAGAAGGTTTTCAAAAGGAAGATAGTATTTTCAGAAGTTCCTATGTGTTTTTACACACATTTACGGATTCGGTGAGAAATCTATTTCTTTCTGGTTATTCAGATGAGGCAAAACAACTTTATGAAGGCAAGTACGATTTGGAGTTCGCAAGGATGCGAGAGACTCTTGATCGGTCTACAGAATTACTTTTGGTGGCATCGGATAACGATCATGAACAAATTAAAGGACTGGTAGACAATGTTTTGTTTTTCATTCTTCTGATGGGGAGCGGCATATTGATTGTTTTAGGGACGAGCAGTTATTCATTGGCACAGAGCATTATTGTGCCTCTTATGAAATTGGTTCGGTACTCGGATAAACTTTCAGAAGGTAATCTGGCAGTAGAAGTCAAGATCGAAGGGAGAGATGAAATCACAAGGGTTTTTGAGGCTTACAAACGAATGATAGAAAACCTGCGTAAAATTATCCAGGCGATTAATATGAATGCGACGGATCTTACCAGTGCGAGTATGTCCATTTCTTCAGTAGCCCAAACTATAGCCAATAATGCCAACGAACAATCTGTTTCTACAGAGGAGATAGCGGCGAGTATGGAGGAGATGCTGGTTTCGATAAAGCAAAATGCAGAAAACTCTGCTACAACGAAGGAAATAGCAGATAGGGCGGCCAAAGCAATGGGGGATGGTCAGCAGAATATGGAGACGAACGTTGAAGCAATGTTGGTTGTTGGTGAAAAGATTAAAATCATCAACCAAATAGCTACAAAAACAGATCTTCTTGCTACAAATTCAGCAATAGAAGCAGCCAAGGCCGGTGTCAATGGAAAGGGGTTTGCCGTAGTTGCAGGAGAGATCCGTAAATTGGCTGAGATGAGTGCAGGTGCTGTTACAGTTATTGAAGACTTAATGGAAAAAAACATTACCAGTACAAGAAGATTTGGTGATGAGCTACAGATGATGGCAGAAGAAGTAACCCAAACAGCCAATCTAGTTACTCAGATTACTCTTACAAGTGGAGAGCAAAGTGACGGAGCCTCTTTGGTAAGTAAGGCAATTAATGGACTGAATTCCATCTCCCATCAGAATTCTACTACTGCCGAGGAACTTGCTTCGAATTCAGACGAACTGCAAGCTCAGGCGCACTCATTGCAAGATGTTGTAGGCTTCTTTGCATTAGAGGAAGAAGCGGCACAATCGCGTGTTGTGGAGATTAAACGACAAATACAACACTTGCTGAAGGAAGTAGAGGAGCTGGAGTCTGGACAAGAAAATGAAAAATCGAAAATAAAAGATCCCAACCTATTATTGAACAAGGAACAGGGGCCGAAACTTATAAATTCAGAACAAGGAACAGATTTGAATATGGAGTTCGTTAATGTGGACTCCGATGATGAATTTCTATAAATTTTGAGCATGTTCAATTTTCATGCAAGTGTTATTCTAGCATATTCATCTTTCGGGTCATAAAAAGGCGGCTGCGAAAGACCATTTTTTATATACAGGACTTTTCAAAAATAGATTCTGTCTTGCTGTAAGCTTTCCAGAGCAAGGAGAAAGAGCATTTTTACTTAGCTATGTTAGGGTTAATAGGTTATCCCAACCCTCAATTAATTCTAAATCTAGATTATTTGTGATTTGAGGTTTAAAATATTTTTTTGCACATATTTTCGTGAACATTTGTAACGCTGATTTGTGTACCTTTAAGATATTGAAACATAAAACCTCAACAAAAATGAAACTTTTACATTCTGTTCGTCAGATTTCAATCCGATTTAGATTGCGGATGGTATTGTCGTTTATTCTTTTGCTCTTCATTATTTCAGCTGCCTATTTTGTATATCAGTTTCTTTCGGTGGAGAATCGTATTTCTTTTTTGTTTGAAAAAAATGTACAATCAATAGATTTTCTATTAGAGGCAGACCGCGATGCTTATCAATCCCGTTTGGCACTTTATCATTTCATTAATAGCAAAGACACAGTTAAGAATAAGATATATAAAGAAGATTTGCAGAGTAATCTTAAGCAGGTTGAGGAGAGGTATTTGAAGTATGCAGAACTCTATGATGTTGGGGAAAAAGATTTTTTTCAAGAGGAAGATAGTATTTTCAGGAATTCTTATATGCTTTTACATACATTTACAGATTCGGTGGAAAATTTATCTCTTTCTGGATATACCGAAGAGGCAAAGCAGCTTTATGAGGGCAGTTACGATTCGGAGTTTGCAAAGATGCGTGAGGCTCTTGATCGGTCTACCGAATTGCTTTTGGAAGCATCGGATAAGGATCATAAGCAGATAAAAGGACTGGTAGATGATGTTTTATTTTTTATTCTCTTTATGGGAGGGAGTGTATTCATTGTTCTGATACTAAGCAGTTACATATTGGCACTGAGTATTACTGCACCTCTTATGAAATTGGTCTGGTATTCAGATTCACTTTCGGAGGGAAATCTTGCGGTGGACGTTGAAATTGAGGGGAGAGATGAAATTACTAGGGTTTTTGAGGCTTACAAGCGTATGGTGGAGAACTTGCGCAAAATAATACAAGCAATCGACATGAATGCGGCCGACCTTACCAATGCAAGTATCTCGATTTCGTCAGTATCCCAGACTATTGCCAATAGTGCCAGTCAACAATCAGTATCTACAGAAGAGATAGCTGCGAGCATGGAGGAGATGTTGGTTTCAATAAAACAAAATGCAGAAAATTCAGCTTCTACCAAAGAAATTGCCAATAGGGCGGCCAAAGCAATGCAAGATGGCCAGCAAAGTATGGAGACAAACGTAGATGCAATGTTGCTTGTTGACGAAAAGCTTAAGGTGATTAACCAAATAGCTGCAAAAACGGATCTTCTTGCAACGAATTCGGCAATAGAAGCAGCCAAGGCCGGTGTTAATGGAAAAGGGTTTGCTGTTGTAGCAACCGAAATCCGTAAATTAGCAGAGGTGAGCGCAGGTGCTGTTACTGTTATTGAGGATCTGATGGAACAGAGCATTAACAGCACAAAAGAATTTGGTGACGAGTTACAGATAATGGCCGATGAAGTAAACAGAACAGCTAATCTTGTTGCTCAAATTACAACTGCAAGTAAAGAACAGTCCGCAGGGGCTTCTGCTGTAAGTGATGCCATTAATGGACTGAATTCTATTTCCCATCAGAGCTCGACAACAGCAGAGGAGCTAGCTTCTAATTCGGAGGAATTGCAGGCTCAGGCACAATCGTTACAGGATGTGGTAGGCTTCTTTGTGCTTGAGGAAGAGGAAGTGGTTGAATCGCGTGTTGTAGAGATTAAGCGGCAGATACATCAATTGCTCAAGGAGGTTGAGGATTTGGAGTCTGGGCAAAAAAGGAGCAAACCTAACGTAAAAGGTTTAAGTCAGTTGTTGTTGGATAAAGAGCAAGAACCTAAGCTCGTGAATCCTGAAAAAGGAACAGATTTAGATTTGGGTGCCGATAATGACGATGATGGTGAGTTTGCATAGACTTAAGCCGATTGAGTAAGTAGTTTGTCATAGTTAGTTTAGATTTATTAAGGTGCAAAGTAACAGGTTACTTGCAGAGAGTGAGCTAAAATAAATAAGTCCGGGACCTTGCCATATTTAGGCTAACTTTATCCGAATGTAATGTGTTCAGATAGAATTTCTGAAATGAAATAGGTCTACGGCTTCAATAAAAAAAGGCCACCATAGAAGGCAGCCTCTTGAATATCGTTCCAAAAAAAGAAATTAGATTCTTCTTTCTTTGATACGTGCTTTTTTACCAGTAAGTTTTCTGAAGTAGAAGATACGGGCACGGCGCACTTTACCGTATTTGTTCACTTCGATTTTTTCAATGTTTGGAGACGCAACTGGGATGATACGCTCAACACCAATGTTACCAGACATTTTGCGAATAGTGAATGTCTCTGTGTTGCCAGAGCCACGACGTTGCAAAACAACACCACGGAACAACTGGATACGCTCTTTGCTACCCTCTTTAATTTTGTAGTGAACTGTAACAGTGTCACCAGCTCCGAACTGAGGAAGCTCATTTTTTGAAGCAAATTCTTGCTCCACAACTTTCATCAAATCCATCTCGAAATTCTTTATACTTGTTTTCTATTAGTTTAGAGGCTGACGAGCACCAGCATAAACATTGTCTCGGTTTTCGAGCCGCAAAGGTATGCATTTAATTTTATAGAGCAATCTGTTCTTTTGGATATTATTCCTTTTTTTTCATATTGATAGGTCTGTGTGTGAAACTTCTTAGTTTAGTCGAAGTGTAAAAAAAAATTCGGTTAAGGCGGACAAGGCGTTCAATACAGGAGCGTACTGGAGTACATAAGGATTTGGACGAGTGCAGGGCAACGAAAGTCGAAGTTATTTTTTCAGTTTTACTTAGCTCTGTGTTCAATTCAATCTTAATGTTGTTCTTTGTATTTATCTTACCCAAAAATCAATATCAATGTCAGTAACGACACATTTAAATTATATAAGAACACGGCCAAAACTATGTGCTGTGCTATTGGTTATCATTTATTCCGTTGGAATATACGGATTCTCTGATCCACAATTTCGGGAATATTTCATAAGCCTGATATCCTTCAATTTGCTTGGTAGTTTTCTTTTGTTGATGTGGTTCCACGATAAGTTCACCCTTAAGTTTGTTTTAGTATCGGTAACGTTGGCAGTGATTGGTTTTGGAATTGAAGTAGTTGGCGTAAATACTGGTGTTATTTTCGGAGAATATAGTTATGGTAGCGCATTGGGACTGAAATTGTTTGAAACACCACTGTTAATCGGGGTGAACTGGCTGATGTTGAGTTATGCTTCTTGGGATATTGTTGGAAGGCTCCGTATGCCTGTTCCTGCACAAATTTCACTTGCAGCAGCGCTAATGCTTTTGTACGATTATATTATGGAACCTATAGCTATAAAAACAGGAATGTGGCAATGGGAAGCAGTGGAAATTCCTCTTCAGAATTATCTTGCTTGGTACCTTATTGCTGCTTGCATGTTTGGTTTGCTTGCTGCATTTAAAATCAGTTTGCGCAACCCAATGTCGTTGGTTTTGTTTTTGGTCCAGGTGCTTTTTTTCTTGGGATTGAACTTTTTGTTGTGAAAATAGATTTGATGAGGGATGTGGTTTGAGAAACAAACTTCCCAAAGGTTGTTGTTGATAAAAAGAACTTTTGAAAAGTTGAATTAAGACTGGCATTTGTGTTTGGATTGTCTGTATTATCGGAGTCGTCATCAGCGCATGTAGCAAAGCTTATTACTACAGATAAGCAGGGCATGTACATGGTTTTTAGTTTTAAATCTTTCATGGATTTTTTCAATAGTTTGAAACGGATTTGTATTGATTTTCTGACGTAAGCTAATTGCTCAGTAGAGTTAATTTTCATTGGTTTTCATGAGATCGCTTCGTTAAATTGTTCAGTGTTTTTTTTCATGAGTGCTTCGCAATTCATAATTCCCAACTGCTGATTAATCTTAAACTGCATAAAAAACAATTTACCCTAATTTATTTTGTACGAAGAAAACATACAAAAATGTAAAACAACCTTCCAAAACTTACATAATTGCAAGAAACAACATACTAGTAAGTGTTTCATATAACAGAAAAACAAAGAGTTGTGAATTATGGCATCCTTTATATAAGATAGTTTTGTCAAACAGGAAGACATGTCTAAATTCAAACTATTTACTTAATTCATAGAAATGAGATTCGTTAATATAGTATGTGCCATAGTATTTATTATTGCTTCAGGACTACTATTCTCTTGTGGAACAGCTGGAAGTAAAAAAGATAAGGCAGATGATAGGAGAACGATAATGATATTTGCAGCTGCCAGTCTTACAGATGTGCTTTCTGAGATTGTCGACTCTTTCGAAGTAAATTACCCGATAGAAGTAAAAACGAATGTAGCATCAAGCGGAACACTTGCGCGGCAGATAGAGCAGGGGGGGGGTGCGGATGTATATTTGTCTGCAAACAAGAAGTGGGCAGATTATGTGGATAGTTTAGGGTACATGCAGAAAGGATATAAATCGGATATTGCTAAAAATAAACTTGTGCTAATTGCACCATTGAACAGCACTTTGAAGGAATTGACAGTTGATAGCTCTTTGAATTTACAAGCAATGCTAGGAACCGGTCGTTTGTCGGTAGGCGATCTGGCGCATGTTCCGGCTGGCAGATATGCAAAAAAAGCTTTAGGCTATTTTGGATGGTACAAGCAATTAGAGGGCAGGATACTTCCCGCAAAAGATGTCCGCTCTGCTCTAATGGTTGTTGAAATGGAAGAAGCTCCATTGGGCATTGTTTATCGCACCGATGCGCAGAAATCCGAGAAGGTGAAGATTTTAGGTGCATTCCCCGAGAAGTCCCATGAACCAGTTGTGTATGTTGGTGGAGTGTGCAGTGACAATAAAGCTGCCAGAGACTTTTTTGCTTATCTGAAAGGGGGTGAAACCAAAGCTATATGGCTGAAATATGGTTTTGAGAAATAGGAGCATAATGTTTTAGGGTAAACGTATCAAAAATATTACATATTGAAAACCTTTGGTTTTCAAATAAAAGGCGTAGCCTTTTGACTCCCCGCCTTAAAAAAGGAGGGGTGGGGATGGTTGTATAAGACAAAAATATATTTGTATCATTATTAATACCTTATGATTTGGAAATAAAAAACCACCCCTAACCCCTCCTTAAAAAGGCGGGGAACTGAAAGACTTTGTCTTTCAAGAAAACCTTCGGTTTTCGTTTTGATGCGTTCACCTTAATAATGCTTTGATTTAGGGATAATAAAATTAATAACTGACCATGTTATGTTTGGCTATATGCTGGTTCTCAGGCGTCAGTCAATTAATAACTCATAATTAATAATTCCCTTAGTAAAAAACTTTTTGAAAGCTTGCTTCAGAAAACTTGTAAGATCAATGACAGGATTATTAGACTTCAACGCAGCAGAAATACAAGCAATAAAACAGTCAATTAAAGTCGCAGTATATTGTTCGCTCATCTCATTGCCGATAGCTTTGTGGCTGGGATATAAAATGGCGCGGCATAATTTCTATGGCAAATCGCTGGTAGAAAGTATTATTCACCTGCCATTAGTAATGCCTCCTGTAACAACCGGATACTTGCTGCTTTTGTTGTTAGGTTCAAAAAGCTGGATAGGGAAATGGCTTTTTACAGTATTTGGGGTAAAGCTTGCTTTTTCTTTTCAGGCTGCCGTTATTGCCTCTGTTTTTGTTTCGTTTCCTTTGATTGTCCGTTCTGTGCGCACAGCAATGGAAATGGTGGATACAGGTTTAGAGGAAGCTTCGCGCATTTTGGGAGCAGGCAGAATAAAAACCTTTTTTCGGATTACTGTACCACTGGCACTTCCGGGTATAGTATCGGGAACCATACTTGCTTTTGCCCGTTCGCTTGGTGAGTTTGGAGCAACGATAACATTTGCTGGAAATATTGAAGGCGAAACCCAGACGCTTCCTTTGGCAATTTATGCCTACATGCAAGTGCCGGGGAAAGAAGACGCCACGCTTAGACTGGTAATGGTTTCGATTGTTATTTCGTTAATCGCAATGACCCTATCGGAGTGGTTCGTAAAAAAGATGAAGCATGATAAACGTTGATATTTCACTTCCGCGCAAGAATTTCGATGTATCCATTTGCGAAAGTTTCTCCAGCGGAATTACTGGAATTTTTGGTCCCAGCGGTTCAGGAAAAACCTCATTGCTTCATGCGATAGCTGGTTTGGCTCATCCGAAAGAAGGCAGTATC
Source organism: Bacteroidales bacterium (assembly GCA_965230435.1). Taxonomy (GTDB): domain Bacteria; phylum Bacteroidota; class Bacteroidia; order Bacteroidales; family JBDKHP01; genus JBDKHP01. Next base: position 1,688,773 of record CBDDLB010000006.1, on the reverse strand, counting down.
TCAATCGGACAGCACACAGTTTTCGATTCGCAAAAACACATTCACATACCAGTGGAAAAACGTAATATTGGTTATGTTTTTCAGGAAGGAAGGCTGTTTCCACATATGAGCGTCGAGAAAAACCTGATGTACGGAATAAAGAAGAACGGGCACAACAAAGTGAATTTCGATGAGGTAGTGGAATTGCTTAATCTCGGTCACATCCTTAAAAGTAAGCCTTCGCAAATATCAGGAGGTGAGAGGCAGCGCACGGCATTGGGGCGTTCCCTGTTGTCATCGCCCGATATTTTGCTGTTGGACGAACCTTTTTCGGCCGTAGATACCAACCTCAGAAAACAGATACTTCCATTTATCCTGCGCATTCAGCAGAAAGTAAAAGTGCCTACACTTGTAGTAAGTCACGATATCCCAGACCTGTTGAAGCTTACAAGTACGTTGTGCATAATAAAAAACGGGCAGTGCATTGGTCATGGAGAATATTACGACTTGCTGAAAAATAAAACTATATCCGAAATTTTTGGAACAAGCGCATTGGTGAATTCTGTTGAAACAACCGTGATGCATGCAACGCCAGAAAATGGATTGACAATCCTTAGTTGGAAAAAAGACGATAGGGAAGTGCTCATAAAATGCGAGAAAAGCAAAGATTTATATCAAGAAGGGCAGCTGATTAAGGTGTTCATCAATGCCGATGACATTGCACTATCGGAAGAAAAGCTGGACAATGTGTCTATCCAAAATCAAATTAGGGGTACGGTAACTGATGCTATTGAACATGGAGCAACACTGCTTTGTATTGTTGATGTTGGCTTTAAGTTGGTTGTGGAAATAACTACCGATTCACAAAAGCGCATGAGCATTCAGATAGGGAGTAAAGTCTGGTGCTTGTTCAAATCTGTTGCTATTGATGTTGCTGGTTAGTTCAATGAAGTTTGGAGAAAATGCGAATTTCATTTGCAGTGTAAGTACCTTGTGCCAGGAGGTACAGTTCGGGGAGGAAGTGGTACAAAAAGATAATTCTAAACTAAAATCCAGTAAGGTCACGGCCCTGTTTTTTTTAGATTTACTAAGTACCCAGATAAAATTAAGCTAGATTTATTTCTAGTTTAATTTTATCTGGGTACTTAGTAAAGCTGAAAAATAACTTCGGTTTTCGTTGCACTACGGTCGTACAAATCCTCATGTACTCCAGTACGCTCTGGCATTGAGTGTTTTAATCAAAATTATATTTTTGCACTTTACTTATTATAAACAAAATGGCATTGGCAATTTTGGAAAAAGATAAGACTGTTCAGGGATCAAAATCCCAAAATAGTTTACCGTCGTCCTGAACGATAACTACAGGGAATCGCTGATTAAATGTTAAAAGCGATTGCCCTGCCGGTTGAATACAAAGAGTAAGTTTGAAATAAATAGGTCTGAGACCTTATTCCTTTTGTTAAGTGTTTGTTGAACAGATAGTTTAGTTTGTTTATTTGCGCTAATCAACGAGTAAAAATTGATAATCAATGAAATGCAAAGGTTTTAGCAGAAGGATTTCGAAGACGAAATACCTAGAACTAACTCTACAATGTTATAGGCTAATCAAGTAATTCAACTAGCTCACGTGTTGGCATATTAATTTTGGTAGTCGGTTTCCGTTTTGTTGAAAGTAGTCTGGAATAAGGCAGAACCAGATAGTGATAAATAGTATAGCCTAAACAATAATTAGGAATGGAGTGCGAGTATGCGACAATCATTAGTAAAACCGTAAGAGTTGTACTTGTTGCTGTGGCTCCACTTAAAAAACATGTCAAGGACAATAGTGACAAAAGAAAACTAACTTTCGCTGAGCAAATGATAGGCGCCTCATTAATCAATTTCTTTTTTGATTTTATGACCAGTAGAAGTCCCTTTGATACAATGTATAATGGGCTGTAGTTCGATCTCACATAAGCTATTATTAGAAAATCGAAGAGCAGGATTACGAGGAATATTGGTTCTTGTGAGATAGCAAAAACAAGGAAGAACCCCATAGCTATTCCTGCATTCAAGCGGCTTGTGTAGCTGTCTACTCTTCTGTTGGAAACTGGACATGGAATCATAGCGCATACTTTTTAGTTTAACTATTTATATTCTTTATTATGTTTTATAAACGATTAATTGAGTGTATTTATTCATAATGATCAGCAAAATTTAGACCGCTATCTGCGAAATGTTGAAATTTATAAGCAAGGGATTCCTAGAGGTAAGCTTCACTATCAATAATGGATGTATTGCTTAGCCAAGCAGTTGAACGTGGAGTGTGTTGAGTTTGCTGATATTAAATGTTTTAGAATAAAACTAAATGAAGAGAGTTCTTGTTTATATCACGACTTTTTAGAGCAGCTTGTCCATGTTGATTGACTCAACAGGTTCGTTTTTTTACTAAGTTACTCATGGGGATTTTTACTTCTGAATTTTATAATTAACTGATTACCTTCTTGTACCTTCAATCTCATTAAAATTGAGGATGTAAGGTTTTTAGCGACAGAAAAATTTGTTGGTGGGTACGGGATTGAAAAAACAACGGATTTAGAACATTACCAAATAAAGAAAATATTTACGCAAAAATGTAATTATGACTATAAGTTGGTAAAGGTGATTTAATTTTTCCTCGATGTTGAATGTTAGTGTTATATGACTATCGTCGAAATTACCTAAAACTTCGTATCTTATAGAAAAACAGTAAGATATGAACCTGATAGATTTTCCAAACCGGTTCCCGGATGAAGAATCCTGTAAGCAGTTCCTTAAATCATTGCGGGAAGAACAGGGGCTAAAATGTAGCAGATGTGGCCATGAAGAACATTACTGGAAGGGGGACAAACAGTGCTGGGAATGCAAAAAGTGCCACCGCCGTACCGGCCTGACCAGCGGAACGGTCATGCATGCGACCAAACTGCCGCTTCGCTACTGGTTTCTCTGTATCCACCTGTTGAGTTCTACGGCCAAAAGTTTTTCGTCGTGTGAGATCCAGGGCCAGCTGGGGCATAAATACTATGAACCGGTATGGGCAATGTGCCATAAACTGAAGGCTGCGATGGGAAAACGTGACGACCGCTACCTGCTTGGCGGGGAACTGGAAATAGACGAAGGGATGTTCACCTCCTTCTGCGCCGGCAAACAGGAAGGTGGGGGCGAAGATGGAGAGCAGGGGAAGCGCGGGCGTGGGAGCCTTTCCAAGACCACGGTCGTTGTGATGGCCGAAAGTAAAAAGGTTGAAGGGGAGGTCGGAAAAGGGAGGCCGGACAGAAAAGTCGGCCATGTAAAAATGGTAGCCGTACCTGACGCCACAAGCGGGACCCTGAACGAGACCGTGGGGCAAAGGGCGGAAAACAGCTCACAGGCAATAACCGACGGGCATAAAGGATATATCAACATTGGACAGGAGATCGAAAAAGTGACGCAGCAGACTGCTTCCGGGGCGGAGGCCTGCAAAGTCCTCCCCTGGGTACATATCTGTATTTCCAACGCCAAGCGCTGGTTCCTGGCCATACACCATGCAGTTTCCAAAAAATATATACAGAATTACCTGAACGAATTTGTCTATAATTTCAACCGGAGATATATGAGGGAAGTACTCTTCGAAAGGCTCTTAATTGCCGGTATCGCTGCTAAAAACACATTTAAACCTGATTTTAGGTAATTTCAACGATAGTCATATAGTGTTATATTGATCAAGGTACATGGTTTATATTGTTTATTTTGAGTAGTTTAAAATTCAACGGAATAAAAAAAAGGTCGAAGGCCTAGATCACACACTAATTTTGGTAGTACTATACATGTAATGCCTGTTCAAAATGCGCCCTATTTACCCCAGAACTGGACTTAGTTTTTGAATTTGTTTGTAATCAATGTATTAAAAATCAACAGCTTTCGCATTTGCACCATCTTTTAAGAGGGTGGTGGGCGGCCATTCTACAATAAAAACATCACATGTATAACACTATCCTAATTTAGAATCGTCTGTTTTATGTGGTTAACAATCAGCTTTGTAGAAATATGTGCACCAAGTGGGGCGCTATGGGTTTCCACTAAGTATATTCATAGTACTAAGGGGCTGCTCAAAACGTGTAATTCAGACCAAAATAGAAGTGCCTATTCATGGTTTTGGGCGTATATGGGGCAAATTCTACATTTCGGTTAGATATGTCGGGCATTCCAACCGTTTCACCTAAAATGTTATCTGCTTTTAACTCAATTGAGAACGGATATTTTTTTTAGGATAAATATTTACCCCTAAATTAATAGTGGCAGAAGACGGTGCAGGCCCCCAGTCACTGATAAGTTTTGTAGAAGCATTGATACCAATATAGGAGATAGGGCGGAAGCTGACACCGGCATTGAAAAGGTGTTCGAAATACCACATATCGTCGCTGATTGTATTAGGGTCGTCGTTAGGGTTTTCAGCTTGAGCATAGGCATAACCAAAAAAGCCGTTGAACATATCTGTCAGCATGAATTTTCCACTGAGTTCTGCCCTATAGTAATTCGTCTCTTTTGCATTTCTGAATGTAATCCAAGCGCCGTGTTCAGCTTTTTCTTCTTCTGTGGTTGGAACCCTGATGATTTTGTTATCTATGGTGTTATAATATAGATCGACGTTAAATTGCAGCTTGTTCAATGTACCAGAAAAAACTAGGTCGTAAGAAATAGAAACTTCTGGCGATAGGTTCGAATTTCCCAGTAGGACATCATCAATACTTTTTTCCAGATAAGTAGGCACCCTGTACGAATGTCCATAGATAGCTTTTATGTTGTAGTGTTCGTTAAACTGGTAGCTCAGTGCCAAGCGGGGGGAGAAGTTGTTGTTCTCCACATCGTCAAATCTTGATATGTATTCTAATAATTACTCTAATTTCGATCGTGTTAACCATGTAATGCTATTTGTTTATTATAGTCTGCGATAAAATATTTAATCGCCCCAATATGGTTTTCCAGTTTTTTAGAAAATGAGAGCGTCTGTCTGACCAACCTGCTACAACGTTGCCTGAGGGTGTTGTTAAAGCGTTCGATGTGGTTGGTAAACCTTGACTTAAATGACTTGTTAATAGGGGTATGCTTTTCCTGTGGTATCACATTCCGATACGCTTTATAAGAATCGGTGAAGAACATGAAGTTCTCTTTAAAATATTCAGGGATACTGTCCCATAGTTTCCGGGCCGACTTTTGACTTCTGTCCCCGATATGAAACCCGATTATCTGTCTGTCAATTACATTCATGGCCAACCAGATCCACTGCTTATTGCCTTTATTATCAACGAAGCTCCATGCTTCATCGGCCTCACATGGGGGCATGAAGAAGAGGATGGAATTTTTATCGTCAAGGATATGGTGCGAGAAGCTGTCGTTGGGCAGGCCTGCCTCTTCCTGTTCCAGATCAAGCCCGGGACAGGTATATTCCTGTAGGTCTTCAATTTGATCACACTGTCCTTCTGGTATGAGCTCATGTTCCATACCCGATTTTTCGTTGTTTTCCAGGAGATTATATATTTTCTCATCCAGCTTTGCGTCCGAATAATTTTCAACAGATTCCATATCAATAATAACATTCAGGTTGTCAGGAACTTCTTTGTATACTTCTCTGATAAATTTCAACAGCCATTTAAGGCTGATGTGCACACACCTACAGATACCCCGCAGGGAAATGCGTTCCAGTAACAGTGACTTTACAAAGCTCTTATCCTCTTCTGATACAAGCTTTTGTTCCGGATTTTCAACAAATTGACGGCCGCATTCAAGACAGTAGTGATTCTGCTTTCCATTGTGAATATGCCCGTTCAGTTTTATATTTTTACTTTGGCAACGCGGACACAAAAGATGATCTTTGTTCATGATCACAAAAGTAAAATTCATGATTAGATAGCATTACATGGTTATCACTACCCTAATTTCGGGCTACCCACGTAAATTTGGACAAAATAGATATCTTGGGGCACTCCAAATTATAATTAAATGACACTCGGAAAGAAAATAAGATCAATATTTAATCTCAAAAACAAGCCTGCCCGTGCAATATCAGCAGAAACCGGAATTCCTAAGAGTACGGCACACTATCACAAACAGAAAATAAATCGCCGTATACAGGAGAGCGGGACTGATTTTTGGGAAACGGAAGAGGGGATGGATTTCATTATACGCCTGGTGGTGGGAACAATTTATATGTTCGCCATCAAAGCCGGTAATGGAGCAGGCCGGTTGAACGAGTTTTTCGAACTGTTGAACCTGGACCGTTACGTAGGTGTTTCCAATACCACCGTGCTAAAAATAATTAAACAGGTAGAAGCCCTGATTTTAAAATATAAAGAAGCGGCCGAAGAGGATATTCGCCAGAGGTGTGAAGAAATAAAGCTGGTCCTGGGGGTGGATGAGACGTGGTTTGATAATATGTATCTTGTGTGCCAGGATCTTACCAGTGGATATTTATTTTGTGAGTCAGAGAGCGGGAAACGCGATGCTGCCAGTTGGGACCGGCATATAAAAAAAACTTTTCAGCTTACTTCCCAGGGCTAACATCCTATACTTTGTAAGCGACCGTGCCAGAGCACTGATCAATTTGGCAACAGAACATTACAAAGTACCGAGTGTTGCAGATTGTTTCCATTTTAAGTACAACATTAACAAACTGTTGAGCCTTTCTTTAAGTGCTAAATTACGTTGCGCCCGTGGTGCTTTTGAGCAGTCTACGGAAAATATTCCCTGTGAAACAGTAGGATCGGGGTATGCACAGATACAGTTTTATATAGACCAATATGTAGAGTGCATGGGTAATATGAGTAACATCCTTCATCCCTATCTGCAAGGTAATATACCACAGGGTTCACTCACAGCCCAAGCAAGAATAGGGGATGAACTTGAGAAAATTGAACAGATTGTCAAGCAGTGCCACATCAATGACACCTACAACTTACTTGGCAAAACACAAAACCAAACAGAGGATGTTTGTGCATGTATAAACATTTGGCACAACCTGGTAGAAGAGTATGTAAAAGAAAACATTGAGGGTCAGGAACATAAAAAATGGTTTATTGATAAGCTCCTGCCCCAAACGTATTGGGAACAGGCATTGGCCAAGACCAGGCATAAACCGGCAAGGTTACAGATAAAACAGCATTTGGAACTCTGCCGACAGAATATAAGCACACAAGAAATGCCCGAAGCTGAAAAGTACAGCCAATTACAGGATAAAGCAAAGTGCTTATGTTCGATGTTTCAGAGGGCATCTTCTCAAGTAGAAGGGCGCAATGGGTATTTGTCACAGATTAACCACAACCAGAAAGGTTTTGATAAAAACCGACTGGAGGTAATGACCGTGGTTCATAATTTTGACACCAGAGGTGCCGACGGACAAACTCCTGCAGAACGCTTGTTTGGAGATAAACTGAAATTTGAACCTCTGTTTGAATACATAATCCAAAATATCGGCGAAATGCCAAGGCCTCGAAAAAGGAGGATAAGGATTTGATTATCTTAAATGTCCAACTTTACGTGGGTAGCCTAATTTCGCATCTGCAATATAAAGTCTGAAACTTTTTATAGAAAAGTACTTGTAAATTATTCTAGATGCATTCCTTCTTGTAAATCACGGTGTTATATTGTCTGGTGGTATTTTCTTCTAAAGAAACTCATGGCATATTAAATACAATTTATGATTAAATAATTACAGAAATGAAAACTAAATCTACTATGAAAAACCTATTCCTTTTAGTTGCTATTACTTTATCTACTGTGGTAAAGGCTCAAAACTTTACAGAGCCACTAACTGTTAAGACTAATGTCGATGCTGTTTTAACTTTCGAAAATACCGACAATTCATGGCAATATTTTCAATTTAAAAGAAGTGGAGAACGAAAGACATGGATGGGACTGTCGTCTAAGAATAATTTTCATATCAATAAAGAAGGTGGTGGGAATATATTGTTGATGGGCGGAAATGTAGGTGTTGGCAAAAGCCCGTCTTCTGGTTATGCTTTAGATGTAAATGGTAAAATTAATTCCAGCGGGATTTCGCTAGCAGGTTCTCTTTCAATGGAAACTAATGACGATGCTGTTCTAACTTTCAATAATACAGATGATTCGTGGCAATATTTTCAATTTAAAAGAAGTGGAGAACGAAAGACATGGATGGGACTGTCGTCTAAGAATAATTTTCATATCAATAAAGAAGGTGATGGGAATATATTGTTGATGGGCGGAAATGTAGGAATTGATACATCAAACCCTCTCAATAAACTATCGGTTAATGGTTCGATATGGGCAAAAGAAGTTAAGGTTTCTTTTACAGATGCTGCCGATTGGGTTTTTGAAGATGATTATGAACTTCGAACACTGGAAGAGGTAGAGAAGTTTGTAAAAGAGAATAAGCACCTACCTGAAATTCCATCGGCTGAGGAATTTAAGGAGAAAAATTTGAATGTTGCTGAAATGGATAATAAATTGCTTCAGAAGGTTGAAGAGCTTACTCTTTATTTAATCGAACAGAACAAACAAAATAAAGCTCAGCAGCTAGAGATTGAAGAACTAAAACGGATGAATATTGAACTTTTGAAAAAAATTGAAGAGTTGAAATAATCGCGGTGATTTCGAACGCTTAGAAAATAGTGTTATACATTTAATACTTTTCTGGCGAAATGGCTTTCAACCTACCTCCTAAAAGATGGTGGGGGCGGCCATTCTAAAATGAAAACATCACATGTATAACACCATCCTAATTTAGAGTCGTCTGCTTTATATAGTTAACAATCAGATTTGTAGAAATATGTACACCAAGTGGGGCGCTATGGGTTTCCACTAAGTATATTCATAGTACTAAGGGGCTGCTCAAAACGTGTAATTCAGACCAAAATAGAAGTGCCTATTCATGGTTTTGGGCGTATATGGGGCAAATTCTACATTTCGGTTAGATATGTCGGGCATTCCAACCGTTTCACCTAAAATGTTATCTGCTTTTAACTCAATTGAGAACGGATAATTTTTTTTAGGATAAATATTTACCCCTAAATTAATAGTGGCAGAAGACGGTGCAGGCCCCCAGTCACTGATAAGTTTTGTAGAAGCATTGATACCAATAAAGGAGATAGGGCGGAAGCTGACACCGGCATTGAAAAGGTGTTCAAAATACCACATATCGTCGCTGATTGTATTAGGGTCGTCGTTAGGGTTTTCAGCTTGAGCATAGGCATAACCAAAAAAGCCGTTGAACATATCTGTCAGCATGAATTTTCCACTGAGTTCTGCCCCATAGTAATTCGTCTCTTTTGCATTTCTGAATGTAATCCAAGCGCCGTGTTCAGCTTTTTCTTCTTCTGTGGTTGGAACCCTGATGATTTTGTTATCTATGGTGTTATAATATAGATCGACGTTAAATTGCAGCTTGTTCAATGTACCAGAAAAAACTAGGTCGTAAGAAATAGAAACTTCTGGCGATAGGTTCGGATTTCCCAGTAGGACATCATCAATACTTTTTTCCAGATAAGTAGGCACCCTGTACGAGTGTCCATAGATAGCTTTTATGTTGTAGTGTTCGTTAAACTGGTAGCTCAGTGCCAAGCGGGGGGAGAAGTTGTTGTTCTCCACATCGTCAAATCTCGATATGTAATACCTTGCTCCATAAAATATTTTTACTTTATCAATTGGTTGATAGTCACCGTTTAAGTAAAATGCCAAATCACTTGTCGGTGTTTTTTCGGTGTTAATGACATACCTTCGCTGATGTATGTTGTTCACAATGCTGTTTGTGTAATTGTGTCCGTTGTAATAATTGTAGTGTGTACCGAGAATGATACCAAGTTTCTCGTTTGGCGACCAGTTCACTTCTGCTTCATTGAAATAGCCATCGGAGAAGTATTTGCTGTTAACTACGTCATATTCCCTATATTGGTAATAATATTGGTAACTGCCCTTTAGTTTTATGCTGAACTCATCACTTATAGCTTTGCTATAGGTCAGGTTGAACATGTTTTGGTAAGCATCTATTTTGTTTGGTTGTGGTACTCGGTATTCATCTCCGTTTCTTATCACAGTAAGGGTATCCATGTTGTTGAAAAATATACCTTTGGTTTTCCAGTTCGTTGTTTGTACATTAAACTTGAAATCTTTGTACTCAACATATCCAGCCACCGAACCAATTTTTTCTTCTCTCTGAAAATCGAACTGACTTTTGGCTCTCGACCAGAAATACTTCATTTTTTCGCCATCGCCCATTGTCTGATCTGCGAAGATGCCAAATTTAAGGTCTTCTTTCGTACCTGTAACTCCAGCTTGGGCATGGGTTGTGTTGTAGCTGCCATATCTGATCCTTGCCGAAATGTTATTGTCTCCATCTTCGCTCTCTTTTGGAATAATATTGATTACCGTACTCATGGCATTTGTTCCGTAGAGCACAGAATTACTACCTTTTACAACCTCAATTTGTTTTACGGAGCTTAGCGGAATGAAGGTGTAGTCATAACTTCCATTGTACATATTGTACAGGGGGATGCCATCGAAAAGCAACAGGTTATTAACTTCGTACAATGCAGTAGCATTTCCGCGTGATGTTGTTGATGTGTAAGTATTTCCGTAAGGTGTTACGGTAGATAGGCCAACAATGTAATCAATCACATCTTTTAGTGTGTTGAAATTCAGTGCATCAATTTCACTTGATGTTAATATTATAGCATAGGCCGGGGTTTCACTTAGAGATTCTTCTTTTTTGCTAGATGTTACTACCTGCAAATTCATTAACTCTTCAAGAGTGAGGTCGAAAAGATCGTCCACAGTGGTTGTCATCTTTACGTTTACAATGTTCGATGCTATTTCAATTTCTTTCACCGAATATCCTTTCTTTTCGAAAGTTAAGGTTTTGTTTCCTTCGGGAATCTCAATTGAATAATTGCCATTCGCATCACTCTTGGTGGACACTGAGGTGTCTTTGACTTTAATGAGAACTCCCTCCAGTGGAGCGTTCTTTGCGCTGTCGGTGATGTTACCGATTACAGCTTGTTGTGCATAGCTTAGAATGCTCAGCAGCATTAATGTGGCGAATAAGTATGTTTTTTTCATGAATAAAGAAATTATGGTTGATAAAACAAATTATTCATAATGCTATCGGATTTTAAAGAGCTTTTTGTAAATCTCATATTTTAAATTTTTGGGAATGCGATTGCAAACCAAAGAAAACTCAATGAACATCACATATATAGCACTATCGCATTGTGTAAGAACTTGGGTGATGGGAATAATTGATTAAAATATGATGATTATAGAAGTCTTGAGATGTTTCTACGTTTACGATATTCTTAACCTAGAAGTTTATGGCTGTACGTATTCATTGTCTGAATAATTTTAGGTTGATAATGTTTAGATTATCAACCTTAAAGGTTCGTGTTGTACTCATCTGAGCTAATAAAATACGATAATCCTATTTCTAGGATAAAAGTTTGCACAAGGAACTCTAAAATCTGTAACTGAGGCCAATATAGTATGACCGCTCTTCAGTTTTTGGGTTGTAAGGAGCAGTATCTACTTTTCGGTTAACAATATCGGGCATGTAAACATTTTCATTGAAGACATTGTCTGTTTTTAATTCAACAGATAGCGATTGATCTTTCAGTGGATATATATTAAGCCCAAGATTTAAGACCACATTCTCAGGTGCAGGCCCCCATTCGCTTATCACTTTGTTGGATGCCGTTATTTGCATAAAATCGAATGGCCTATAACCGATTCCTATATTGAATAAATGTTCGAAGTTCCAAATATCGTCGATGATGGTATCGGGATCATCATCGGGATTATTGCCTATAGCATAAGCATAACCAAAAAATCCAGAGAAATTATCCGAGAAAAAGAATTTTCCGTTCAGTTCGGCACCATAAAACTCTGCTTCTCCGACATTTCGGTGTATCAGGGTCAGATTCTCACCATATAGATCCAGTTCGTCTTGTGTTGGAGTTCCTCTTCCGATATTATTCTCCAGTGCGAAATAAAACACATCAATATCGAATATCAGATTATTTAGTTTTCCGGAAAATACTAAATCATAAGTAGTAGACGTCTGGGGATTAAGTTTTGGGTTACCATAAACATGTGGGAGCGCACTACTTTTTTCTACATAACCTGGAACCCTGAACGACTTGCCGTATATCGCTTTCAAAATATAGTCGTCTGTGAAACTATAGGTCAGTGCCAGTCGCGGAGATAGGTTATCAGTTATATTACCATCGTATTCCGACATATAATATCTGCCACCATAATGTAGCTTCAGTCTCTCTATAAATTCGTAAGAACCGTTAAGGTAGACTGCAAAGTTTTGAGTCGGTATTTCATCCTCATCTACAAAGGCAATTTCTTGAAAGGTATTATTTTGTATTCTCTCAAGTGCTCCACTGGCTATGTAAAAGTCATAATGAAATCCTAACTTAATATCAAACTTATCACTTTGAGTCCATGTAAGCTCGGCTTCATTAAAACTGCCGCTTGAATTTGTATTGAGTTGCTGGCCTTGATACGCTCTGTTAAAGTAATTTTCTTGATAACAACTTCTCAGGTGTAAATTCAGATTGTCGCTGATATCTTTTGTGTATGAAAGACTTATGAGGTTGTGACTTATTTCACTGTCAAACAGGTAAGCCTTGGTTCTGACATTGTTGCCTGTCTGAAATGTCAATGAATCAAGATTATTATTATTCACATGATTTAAACGTTTATTGAATGATAGCACATCAAGCTTCAAACCTTTGTATTTCAGATACGCGCCTACAGCTCCTTTTTTCAGCCTGTTTTTAAGTGCAAAAGTACTTCCGTCTTTTTCAGAAAGATAGGTTAGTTCTTCACCTTTGGTAGCACTGAAATCGGTGAAGACTCCGAACTTCAAATCATTTCTAGCCCCTGCCACGGCATTTTGTCCAACAATAGTATTAAACGAACCATACCTAATTTTTCCAGAAAAAACAGTTCCGTTCTCCTCACTTTCTTTAGGTATGATGTTTATTACTGCATTCATAGCGTTTGTGCCATATAATACAGAGTTACTTCCTTTTACAATTTCAATTTGCTTTATGCTACTAAGTGGAATAAGGCCATATTCAAAATCTTCGAGCATGTGTTCGTATATTGGAATTCCATTGAATAGTAGTAGGTTGTTTGTTTCAAAATTACTCGAAGCATTGCCCCTTACGGCGGTATTTGTAAATATATTTCCTTTGGCTGTAACAGTTTGCATGCCTACTACATAATCGATAATTTCCTTTAAGGAATTGAAATTCAAGGTGGCTATTTCTTTCTCCGTTAAAACAACAACATAAGCAGGTGTTTCTAACGCAGTTTCTTCTTTTTTGCTGGATGTTACTACCTGTAGATTCATTAACTCTTCAAGAGTGAGGTCGAAAAGGTCGTCCACAGTGCTTGTCATCTTTACATTTACAATGTTGGATGCTATTGTAATTTCGTTCACTGAATACCCTTCTTTTTCGAAGGTTAAAGTCTTGCTACCTTCTGGTATTTCTATTGAGTAATTGCCATTGGCATCGCTTTGGGTGGAAACGTAGGTGTCTTTAACTTTAATAATAACACCTTCGAGGGGCTTGTTGTTAAAGCTGTCGGTGATATTTCCTATCACGGCCTGTTGGGCGTAGCTTAGAATGCTCAGTAGCATTATACTGGTGAATAAGTATGTTTTTTTCATGATTCAAGAAAATTAAATGATAAACAAATTATTCATAATGTTGAAGTAGGTACGGAATAAAGAAATAATACGAAAAATGATATTTAGAAAGTATTTTGAGCGGGTTTTACAATTTACGACATTTATAATGTTTTTCAAAGTTGAAATGAAAAAGTAAATCGAAATAAAAACCGCCCGATTATTGATTATTGGACGTTCAAATTCTTAGAACCTATAGCTAAGTCCAGCATAAAACCTCCTGTTCTGAGTCTGCGGAGTATACGGAACAGTAGTTACATCGCGGACAGTACTTTCTGGCATATACACTTCTTCTTCAAAAATATTTTCAGCTTTTAACTCTAAGCAAAAAGGATAATTCTTTTTAGGATAAATATTTATCCCCAGATTGAAAACGGCATTTTCAGGAGCAGTAGCCCATTCGCTTATTATTCTCGAAGAGGCGTTAAACTCGACGAATTTTATAGGACGGTAACTTAGGCCGCAATTAAACAGGTGCTCGTAATACCAAGGATCGTCTCCAATATTATCGGGGTTGTTGTTAGGGTTTTCGGCCTGTGCATATGCATAGCCGAAGAAACTTTTCAGCTTGTCCGATAAATAAAACTTACCGCTTATTTCAGCACCATACAGATCTAGTTCGTCAGCATTAGATAGTATGAACAATCTATTTGAGCCATATTTTTCCAGATCTTCAGGAGTTGGTGTTAACTCTACAATTTTTTCCATTATCTGATTGTAGAATAAATCGATATTGAACTGAAATTTCTTGAAGGAACCAGAAAATACAAGATCATATGAGATGGATATTTCTGGCTTCAGGTCTGGTCGGCCAACAGCTAAAGCATCGACACTTTTTTCAAAATATGTTGGTGCCCTAAATGAATATCCGTATATCGCTTTGCAGCTAAGGTTATCGTTAATTTCGTAGCCCAAAGCCAAGCGCGGCGATATATTATCGTTGGTGTTACCATCATAATCCATCATGTAGTACCGAGTACCATAGAATACCTTCAGTTTTTCAAGTAATTTGTAGTCTCCATTTATATAAAAGGCAAAGTCGTTGGTTTTTAGTTCATTTGGGTTAACGTCCGTTTTTCTTGTCTTTACCCCGTTTTTTATGTTTTCGGTGTAACGGCTGGCATCGTAGTGGTTGAAGTGAACCCCAATAATGGTGCTTAACCTTTCGTTAGGCGTCCACATCAGTTCCGCTTCGTTGAAAAAGCCTTCGGTTGTAAATTTTCTGATGTTTTGCCGGTAGGATCTTAGTTGTAAATAATTCTGATAGCTTCCCCTGATCCGTACTCCAAACTGGTCTGTGATGTCGTTGCTGTATGACAGGCTGAACATGTTCTGGAATTCGTCCACATTGTTGGCATAAGGGATGGAGAACACATTTTCTCCTGAGTTAAAAAGAAGTGTGTCTAATGCCGTATTGAACAGACTTTTGTACTGCCTGTTCACAGAAAGAATGTTCAATTTGAAGCCCCGGTATTCTGCATATCCAGCTATTGAACCTGCTTTTTTTACCCGCTGGAAGTCGAATTCACTCCCGTCTGTCCGGTGAAAATACGTCAGCTCTTCGCCTTCGCTCATGTTAATGTCGGAGAAAATCCCAAACCTGATATTTTCTTTTTGCCCAACCAGAGTGCCCTGCCCCGAAATGGTATTGTACGATCCGTATTTTATGCGGCCTGAAAAGGAATTTTCACCTTCTGCGTTTTCCTTAGGGATGATGTTGATCACGTTTATCATCGCATTAGTACCATAAAGTACAGAGTTGCTACCTTTTACAACTTCTATTTGTTTTATTGAGCTTAGTGGGATGAAATTGTAATCGTAACTACCGTGGTACATATTATAAAGAGGAATACCATCGAAAAGCAACAGATTGTTGACATCGTAAAGTGGGCTGGAATTTCCCCTGCTTGCAGTGGTGGTGTAGGTGTTACCGTTTGCAGTCAGGGTTGATAATCCTGTGATGTAATTAACTACCTCTTCGAGCGAGGTGAAGTTCAGGGCGTCTATTTCACTCGATGTTAAAACGATGACATATGCTGGAGTTTCTTTGAGTGACTCTTCCTTTTTGCTCGATGTTGTGATACATAAGTTCAATAATTCATCAATTGTAAGGTTGAAAAGTTCTTCAAGCGTACCTGTCATTTTCACATTTGTAATGTTCGATACTATTTCAATTTCTTTGACTAAGTATCCTTCTTTTTGGAAAATTAGAATCTTTTTCGCTGTTGGTATTTCTATCGAATAATTACCATTCGCATCGCTTAGGGTTGATATATCGGTGGCTTTAACTTTGACAATTACCCCTTCTAATGGACTGTTGTTTGAATCATCTGAAATATTACCGATTACGGCTTGTTGTGCATAACTTAATCTCCATATTAACATTAATGCGATGAATAGATATGTTTTCTTCATGATCTAAATAATTTCTGATTAACAGACAAATTATTCATAGTGAGGGTAGTATATAGAGGGAGAAGTGAATCAAAATATGATAATTGTAGAGCATTTTGAGATGCTTTTACAAATTACGATATTTCAAATGGCTTTCAAAATAATGAAGAGGGGTTCTTAAGTAAACCGTACAAAATAATAGAAGATTTTATTTTTTGTCGAAAAACTGCAATTGTGAACATATGTTTCAAAATTTGTAGCAAAGTCCAGCATGAAAGCTTCTACTCATAGTTTTAGGTGTATATGGAACTTCTATCCTGCGGTTAGATAAGTCAGGCATTCCTACAGTCTCATCAAAGATATTATCAGCCTTTAGTTCAATACAAAAAGGATAATTCTTTTTGGGGTAAATGTTTACGCCCACATTTATAACAGAGTTGGACGGCGCCAGCCCCCAGTCGCTAATTAGTTTTGCAGAAAGGTTGGCCTCAAGATAGGGAATTGGCCGAAAACTGATGCCGCCATTGAAGAGGTGTTCAAAGTACCAAGGGTCGTCGCTGTTGGTATTGGGGTTGTCGTTGGGATTTTCTGCGTGGGCATAGGCATATCCAAAGAAGCCGCTTAGGATATCCGAAATTACGAACTTTCCACTGAGTTCTGCTCCGTAATAATCGGTTTCGCTTGTATTGCGGTAGATAGACTTTGCTTGTGCACCATAGATTGCTTTTTCTTCTTCCGTGACTGGTTCCCGAATAATTTTTTCTTTAATGGTGTTGTAATACAGGTCAATATTAAATTGAATGCGATTTGAGCTTCCCGAGAAAATTAGATCGTACGAAACCGAAGTTTCTGGCGATAAATCTGGATTTCCGATTATAACTGCCTTTATGCTTTTTTCAAGGTAAGTAGGAACTCTAAACGAGTGGCCATAAATCGCTTTAATGTTGTAATTTTTGTTGAAATGATAGCTTATGGCAAACCGTGGCGAGAAGTTATTTTGTTCGCTACCGTCGTACTTTAGTATATAGTATCTTGCGCCATAAAATAGCTTTAGCTTATCAAAAATCTGGAAATCTCCGTTTACGTAAAAAGCTAGATCGTTTGTAGGTGTTCTGCTTGGATTTACATCTTCAACGTTCTGGCGGATATTATTTTTAGTGCTTCTTGTGTAGCGGTGTGCGTTATAATGGTTGTAGTGTGTGCCAAAAATAATCCCTAATTTATCGTTAGGTGTCCATATAATGTCTACTTCGTTAAAAAAACCTTCGGAAAAGTATTTTCTTTTATTAACACTGAATGTTCTTAACTGGTAGTAGTTCTGGAAACTACTTCTAAGCTTTACCCCAAACGAATTATTGATTTGTTTGTCGTACCTGAGACTGAACATGTTCTGAAAAATATTTGTTCTTTGAGGTTGGGCAAGCGAAAATATGTCTTCGCCTTTAGAGACGGAAAGAGTATCAAAATTATTAATGAAATGCCTGTATTTCCTATTCACGGTTTGTATGTTGAATTTGAAATCTCTGTATTGAACATAACCCGCAAGTGCCCCGGTTTCTTCTGTTCTCCGAAAATCGGATTGATTTCCATTGGCCAGTTGGAAATATTTCATTTTTTCGCCTTCGCTTGCGGTGAAATCGGTGAAGATTCCAAATTTAAGATCGTCTTTTTTTCCTGTTATAGCAGCTTGCCCGTGAGAGGTGTTGAAGCTTCCATATTTTATCCTTCCTGAAAATTTATGTTCGTTATCGGTATTTTCTTTGGGGATGATGTTTATCACTGTTGTCATTGCATTTGTTCCATAAAGCACGGAATTACTTCCTTTCACAATTTCTATTTGTTTTATGGAACTCAAGGGGATAAAAGAATAGTCGTACCCACCGTGAAACATATTATACAGCGGAATACCATCAAAAAGAAGCAAGTTATTGACTTCTAGGGACGCAACAGAATTTCCTCTGGATGTGGTTGATGTAAAAACATTACCATTGATAGACACGGTAGATAGGCCAACAATGTAATCTATTACCTCTTTAAGTGAATTGAAGTTTAGTGTGTTAATTTCATCGGATGTTAAAACGATAGCGTAAGCTGGTGTTTCCTGAAGTGGTTCTTCTTTTTTGCTCGACGTCGTAATGCGTAGGTTCAATAATTCATCAATCGTAAGGTTGAAAAGTTCCTCAAGCGTACCAGTCATCTTCACGTTTATGATGTTCGATGCTATTTTGATTTCCTTGACTGAGTATCCTTCTTTCTTGAAAATCAGGGTCTTTTTTCCTGTAGGAACATCTATCGAATAATTACCATTCGCATTACTCCGAGCCACTACTTTGGTGTCTTTAACTTTGATAATAACCCCTTCTAATGGACTGTTGTTTGAATCATCGGAGATATTGCCGACTATGGCTTGTTGTGCGTAGCTTATACTGCACAGTAGTATTGATGTAGCGAATAAAAGTGTTTTTTTCATAATCAAAAAAATTAGTTTGCAAACAGATTATTCGTAAAGTCAAAGTAGTTGTCGGCTGAGAGAACGAATCGAAAAATGATATTTCTATAATATTTTGAATGAGTTTCCAATTTACAATAATTGACATCACTATAAAAATTGAATTTTAAAAGGATAAAAATAATCCATGAAAATTTAATGATAGCGAATTTTAGTAGTTATAGGTTATGTTTTGGTTAATTGAAATCTATAGGAAACAAATAAAAGAAACCTAAAGAACGGGTTCATGGGGCAGATCTTATTTCGCTTTTTTAAATGTTCTAAAACCGAAAACTAAGCCCTACGTAAAAACGCCTATTTTGAGTAAGCGGAGTATAGGGAACCTTTTCTAAGTCCCTTACTCCAAGCTCTGGCATATACACGCCTTCATTTAGTATATTATCCGCTTTAAATTCAATACAAAACGGATGGCTTGGTTTGGGGTAAATGTTTATACCACAATTTATAAGGGTACTTTTGGGAGCCGGCCCCCATTTGCTTATTATTCTTGTGGAAGTTGTCAGTTCGATATAGCTAAGAGGTTTGAAGCTTAGCCCTGTATTGAAAAGGTGTTTGTAATACCACATGTCGTCAGCTATGGAAGATGGATCATTATTTGGATTTTCTGCGTGTGCATAAGCATAACCGAAGAATCCACCGAATCTTTCTGTCAGATAGAATTTTCCGCTAAGCTCGGCACCATAAAAAATTGCTTCGGCTGCATTTTTTATAATGCGCCATCTTGGTTCTCCGCTTTCTCGTTTGTATTTCTCCTGTTCGGCATCAGTAAGTTCTATTCTTAGGATTTTGTCCTGTATGGTATTATAGAATATGTCAACATTGAACTGAAATTTAGAAAACTGCCCAGAGAGTACCCAATCGTATGAGATGGATGTTTCTGGCGCTAGATTATCGCAGCTGACAATATCTGCATCAATACTTTTCTCAAAATAAACTGGGGCTCTAAAAGAATGTCCATATATAGCTTTGAGGTTTAAATTATCGGTAAGCTGATAGGTAAGCGCAAAACGGGGAGAGAAGTTGTTGTTTATGAGGTCGCCAAACCGTTCTGTATAATACCTTGCTCCATAGAATACCTTCAGCTTTTTTGTTAATATACAATCTCCATTGACATAAATCGCATAATCATCAGTAGGAATGTGGTCTTTATTTATTTCGTCGATTTTTGTTTTTACACCGTTTCGGATTATTGTAGAATAACGTTTTGCATTATAACGGTTATATTGAATACCAAACATTGCACTAAGCATATTATTCGGTGTCCATGTCAATTCTACTTCGTTGAAATAACCATATGAGTTGAAGGTTCTGTTGCGGATGTTAAAGGTTCTGTATTGAAAATAGTTTTGATAGCTACCTCTTAAGTGTATTCTGAATTTTTCCCCCAGATTTCTATTGTACGATAATGTGAACATATTTTGGAAAATGTCCGTGTTGCTCATGTATGGGATTAAAAATGTTTTGTTGCCTTTGTGGTAAAGGCAAGTGTCTTGAATGCTGTTATATAGGTTTTTATACCTTCGGTTCATCGTCTGGATGTTGAACTTGAAGTTTTTGTATTTAACATATCCTGCTACAACACCAGCTTTTTTCCCTCTTTGAAAATTGAATTTATTTCCTGTATTCCGATCAAACACTTTCATTTCTTCTCCTTCACTCAGGTTAAAATCGGAGAATATTCCGTATTCCAGATCATCTTTCTTTCCTGTAGTTGCAGCTTGTGCAGCAGTTGTGTTGTACGAACCGTATTTTATTCTTCCTGAGAATTTGTTTTTTTTGCCATCGTTATTTTTAGGGATAATGTTGATAACGGTAATCATGGCATTGGTTCCGTACAGAACAGAGTTGCTGCCTTTTACTACTTCTATTTGTTTTATGGAACTCAGGGGTATACTACTGTAGTCGAAGCTGCCATGATACATATTGTACAAGGGGATACCGTCGAAAAGCAATAAATTATTTACATCATATTCTGGTATGGAATTTCCTCTGGATGTTGTAGTTGTATATGTATTGCAGTTGATTGTGACAGTTGAAAGTCCAGTTATATAGTTAACTACCTCCTCTAGTGTGTTGAAATTTAGTGCATCTATCTCATTAGCTGTTAGGACAATGGCATAGGCAGGGGTTTCGTTGAGCGATTCCTGTTTTTTGCTCGATGTTATTACCCGTATGTTTAATAGTTCTTCAATGGTAAGGTCGAAAAACTCCTCAAGTGTATGTATCAATTTTACGTTTAAAATGTTTGTACCTATAGAGGCTTCTTTTGCAAGATATCCTTTTTTCTCGAAAATCAGTTTTTCGATTCCTTTGGGCACTTCTATCGAATAATTTCCATTGGCGTCACTCTGGGCTGATACATATTTGTTTTCTATTTTGATTGTGACCCCACTTAATGGTTTGTGGGTTGAGCTATCAGTGATATTTCCAACTATAACTTGTTGGGCATGCCCTAATGTGTTTATTAATAATATGATGATGAATAAGCATGTTTTTTTCATGATCGATAACTCTTGATAGACAAACCTGTTTATTTGAGAAGGGAGGTGATTTCAATTACGGGGAAACGAATCGAAATTTGATAATATGTAGAGTATTTTGAAATACTATCACAAATTACGATATTTCAAATGGTTTTCACAACAATAGCATAAGAATAGAATTGGATTTACATATCTACTGTATTCGATACTTTAACAGTATTACCTGAACGAATTTGCCTACAATCTTAACCTGAGATGACATATCAGGGTAATGGTTTAATGTATTTGTCCTACCAGCTATGGGGCTATCCTGTACAAACAATTTGGGGACAGGATTTCGTATGATAAAAGAGAGGTTAATAAAAGAAACGGATCGTGTTAGACTCAATTGATCTCGCGATGCTGCTATTGTGGGAGGGGGTATATAGAATTTCTATAGATGGTTCACTATTTACAGAAATTTACCAAACTATCAACAGGGCCATTTTTAGCTTTGTGGATAAGGATATTTTCATTGGTAAACATAGATGTTGTTACTCTACCCGACTGTTTATGAATTCTGATTTCGAGAGGTAAAAAGAAAAGTTGAATTTTGTGGTTCCTACACCAAAAAAACAACTTTTCAGCATGGAGCAATGTCCACAAACAAATATATATGAATTAATTCGTAACCTAGGGATAGTAAAGCACAAAAAGAGGCAGGAGTTTATATGTGAACTGACAGCAGGGATTATCAAGAGCCGCTCTGTAGTTTTTTCACAGATAGCGGACAAAATAGAAAGCGGTGCCAAGGTAGAATCGATAGAAAGGCGGATACAGGATTTTTTCGAGAAGGTCAATTTTGATTATCTAATGTTAGGTGTCTTTCTGATGGGCTTTGTGCACCATGACCGCCTACTGATCAGTATAGACAGGACGGAATGGGACTTCGGCAGGACACGGGTAAATATCCTGTGCGCGGTTGTGAGTATCGGAAAAATGGCAGTGCCCATTTATTTTGAAATGCTTGACAATAATAGCGGGAACAGTAATGCTGACGACCGAATAGGGCTGTTGAAATCCATCATTGGGATTGTCGGGCCCGATAGGATCAGCATGCTGGTGATGGACCGTGAATTCGTTGGCAACAAATGGCTTTCATGGTTAAGAAAGAAAGGGATAAACTTCTGTGTAAGAGTGCCGAAAAACCATAAGATAACACTGGCAGAGGGAACGGTTGCCAGTGCAGAGGAACTACTGGGGGACAGGAAAACTTTTTATGCCGAAAATGTGATTGTTGATAACGTAATTGTTAACCTGTCCCTGACTTATGGTAAGGACGGCGAACTGTTGTTTTTGATCGGGACAGTACCTTGCGGTGAACTGACGGGGTCCTATAAACGCCGATGGCCGATAGAAGTATTCTTTCAGGCCTTGAAGGCAAGAGGTTTTAATATGGAAGACTCCTGCCTGCAGGACCTGAAAAAATACCGAAAGCTTTTTGCCGTAGTGTCGATAGCCTATACTTTGTGCTGGGCAACAGGTATTCAGGACGGGAAAAAGAACCCTGTCAAAAGAAAAAAGCACGGTTATCCTCAGTATAGCGTGTTCAGAAGAGGGTTGAACTTAATGAGGGAGTTCTTCAAACGTAAAATAACTGAACCTGTTAAAATGGCTATTGAACTAGCCGTCACGAGAATATGCAATAATTTAAAAACAGTCGGGTAGAGTAAGATGTTGTATAAAAGGAATTATTCCCTGGATGGAAGCTTATCAATGTAGTGTTACCGATTTGGCCATATTCCAAAGAAAAATCCGCTTATGCGCAATTGAAGTTTTGTTCGGGTTGAGAATGTTAAAGCCTGAGAGAATAAAAATTCTAGTATATTTAAGTAGTCTGTTATAATAAATTTTGATCTATTCAAGGCTAAGTTGCCGGTTACTTACAAAGAGAAAGTCTTATGTATTAATGCAAAAAAAACGAGGCTCCTTTCAAAGAGCACTCGCTTTTTATACTTGAAAGAGTTGAAACAGCTTTTTCCCCCGACTGTCCTCTTCAAGCGAAAATTATTTTTCTATTTTTTCATGTCGTCCATCATGTCATTTACCATTTCAACTCCGTAGATGGGGATCATTTTTGACATATCTACAGTTTCAGTTTCACCGTTTTCGGTAACTTTTACAAGATTATCACATGCACCGTCGCCATAGTCCAATGTCATTTCACCTTGTCCCTCTGCATCTCTCCATGTGTAGTGTTCAATACCG
Source organism: Bacteroidales bacterium (assembly GCA_965230435.1). Lineage (GTDB taxonomy): Bacteria > Bacteroidota > Bacteroidia > Bacteroidales > JBDKHP01 > JBDKHP01. The sequence goes on along the minus strand of CBDDLB010000006.1, from coordinate 1,665,435 downwards.
CTCACAGCAACCCAGCTATTTTTACATTCGTAATCCCAGACAACAGGCGCCACCACGTTCCATCGATATTCTTCAGTCCCATTCTGCTCTTTGTATGTGTATTCACCTTCAAGCATTGTGGATTTGTTGTTTTTGTATTCGGTTTTCGATTTTCCAACGCTGCTATAGCTTGTTCCGTTCAGTTCGAATGTTACGTTTTCTTCCGATGTATATACACCTGTGTAATCCAATGAATCAATTTTGATATCATCTTTTTTGAACAGGGTGTTATAATAACCGTTTACGCGGTATGTTTCTGTCTTTTTTTCAATACCTGTGGTGTCTTCGCCATAACCACCGTAATCGAAGTAAGTGTAGGTCTGTTCGTAGTTTTCATAGATTGTTTCCCAGAAGTAAGAATCGGCATTTTCTTTCCACTTAGTAGTGTATTTTCCTTTTGTGGTTACGCCGTATTCTTCGCAGCCTGTTCCATAATCCCAAGTTTCGATGATGTAGCCATCTTTTTCTTCTCTTGTATATTGAGCACAGGTGAAGTTGCCGTTCCCCCAAGTTGAGTCGTTAGGTAGGCTATCTTGTGGGAAAATATGAATAGTATCGATAGGCAAACTATCCGGTGGGAAAATATGAATAGTATCAATAGGCAAGCTATCTGGTGGAAAAATATGAATAGTATCAATAGGTAAGCTATCTGGTAGATGAATGTGAATAGTATCGTTGTGCGAAGTGTCCGAATTGGATACGCTTTTTTTTCTGAATTCCCTAGCAAAATCAGCAGAAGTAAGCTTCGTCATCCGAGCCTGAAACATACGGTTGAGAGGGCTATTACTTTTGAAATTCCTAAGCTCCATGGCTTTTTTAACTATTTCTTTGTTTATTTCTCCATCTTGAGTCCTTGGGACGTCATCTTTCTGGCATGCTACAATAGCAAATGCCAGAAATCCTATTAAAACAGCAAATACTCTTTTCATTTTTCTAAGTTTTGAATTTGTACTTTTTACAAATTTCACTGCGTTAAATTCGAATAGATAATGATCCCGGGAATATCTTCGTTTTGTCTACGCTGCTAAATGTGAATTTTGAACATTTTACACCCAATACGACAGATTTTGATATTACCCTACCAAAAAAATATCTTTTTTTTGTCGGACATTGAATCTGGATCTGTTTTGGTGAAAGTATGAGGTTTTATTGTGTTGATATATAGCTGTTTATTTTTGTAGTTGATGCAATGTAAAAAACGGAAAAAATTATTCAAGATAGGAGGAGGAAAATCTATAGTGGTAAAGCATTGGGACGTGGCTCTAATATTAAAACAAGTAGCGATTCATAATTAAATATCTCAGCCTTTTACTAGCATAGCTAAAAACATATCTGTAGATGTGTGGCTGACTATCTTTAGATAACGTTAAGTCCGCTAGAAGGCAATCTCTTACGAAAAAGAGAATATGATGTTTTAACCATTTTTAGCAATGCAATTTCTTTTGTCTGTACTTTTAAACTCTACTTTACGTTTGTTCTTTATATTTGCCAAAGGCATTTTTTGTATTCCCCAAAAGACAACCCAACGGCAGTTCTAGGAACTGGCCAGATCCCGAAGCACGGTTGTTGCGGGTAGGATCAGGAAACATGTATAACGTTTGTTCAATTATACTTAGCCACCGAATTTCTAGTTTTTTTATGACGCAAATAAACTCTTATTTTGTGCTTGTAAGTGAGTGGCTTTATAACAAGTTGACTTTTTCTGAACCTAAATGTCTTATGTTCAGATCGGGATTTTGGTATTAAGAGAGGCTATGTCCTTAAAATTTATGATGCGACTATTTAACAAATAAATTTATAGAAACATGAAATCAATCGTTAGGAACATTTCGGTAGCACTTCCAATTTTGTTTATTGCATTTTTCCTTTCACAAGGTTGTAAACCAAAGCAGAAAGTAACAAAACCAGTAGAAACTAATGTAAGCAATGGTAAAACCGATGCTGAGATTTCTTTAGCTAAAAATCAGTTGCGCCGTTTATTGACAGACGAAAACATGAGTGTTTCTGATTTGGAAGCCGAATTGGCAAAAGTTAAAGCCGAAGGGCACAACAATCCAGAGGTACTTAACCTGATTACACAGGTAGAAAACCGTATTGCTAAGAAAAAAACAGAGGAAGCTGAAGCTACAAAAAGCCGTGCAATGGGAACCAGCCCAGAAGCAATTGTAGATGGTTTTGGAGCAATTTCGAAGGCTGCTGATTACGACACAGCTAACGACGTTATCAATGGAATGATATCGCGTTTCGAATCTCCAGATACTCCTGTGCTTATTATCATTGCCGAAGAAGGTGGTGTGAAAGATTACGATAAGCCAACTACAATTCAGAAATACCTCGAGTATGTGAAAATGCAAAAACGTCACGAATCTAAAATTGAAGAAGTAGTTAGAAATACAGATGGTAAAATCACCCGTCTGGTTCTTAGAAAATAATTTGAAGAATTTGACCGGTTTAGATTCAAAGTGAGATAGAAGAATAGGTTGATCCAAGGCGCATTTTGGAATTTAAGCCAAAGCGTACTTCTCGTACGTGAGGGGAGAAATTCAAGAAGAAACGTAGGGTTAGGTTGTTCTTTCGTCTTCACAAAGAGAACATAAATGCCTGTATCGAAAAGGCAAGCAGAACAGCATTCAAACTTTTTAGGCAGCTTGCTTGTCTATATTATGGAAAGCAGGTTGCTTTTAAACAAACTTAATCTCAGATAAGTTGGGGCGGATAAATCGGCCGTAAAGCTTCATCTGACCTTAAAACAATTTAAGATTTATGAATAAGTTCATTGTTTTATTTCTCGCATTGGGTATGAGCATTGGTGCTGTGGCCCAAGACAAGCTTAGTCCTAAGCGTAAAATGGCTGTCGATTCTTTGGCTTTGGAAAAAGTACACGACTTAAGTAAATACATCAGCATAATTGGTGACAAGGAAACACCATGGTCAGAAGCAGACCGTGCAATAAACCGTGCGTTGGAGTTATTTATGGAAGGCAGTCAGATGGGGGTTTCTTCATTATACAAAAAGAAGGTGAAGTATTATCCTATTAGAAAATACCTAGAGCGTCTGATGCTATTGAATTACCAGAAAGTTAACATCGAATGGTTCAACATTCAGTATGTTAGTGATCTTGAGCGAATGCCAGACGGACGTTACGTTGGGGTTATCACAATCTATCAGCGTTTCGAGGGTGTTACGAAAGAGGGAATGAAATACGTCGACACAACAAAAAAGGACATCACTGTATATGTAGAGCGTAAAGAAACACAGATACAGGGGATCACTGTTGGTTTCTGGGATGTACTATTGGGAGATATCCGTGTGAAAGAAACCAAAAAAGGATAATATCCAATTAAGGAAAAAACTTTGATCAGGCCATTTTGTTTTACAAGGTGGCCTGAATCGGTTTTTTCAGATTACCTTTTCCTTTATCCAACTATAGTTTGCATCCGAACTTTTTTAGAATCATCTTGTACTAAGATATGTTTTTGCCGTTGTTATATAATGTGGCTACATGAATCTATTTAGATTCCCAGCCGTGTTGATAATTGTAACTTATTGACAGTTGTGAGAGCAACAATATTTTTAGACAATTTGATAGATAGTAAACTTACACAGATGAGAAGATTTTTTTTAGCAATAATCCTTCTAGCAGCAGCACAAGGCTTTGCACAGCAGGGTGTGAAGTTTGTCGACGATCCGTTCACTGAGGCTCAGTTACGTGCGCAGACCAAGCAGTTGAACCAGTTTATTAGAAGATTCAATGGCGAGGAGGACAGAAGCGGTAAGCGTCTTTATGAAGAAATGAAAGGGTTCCGCGATCAGTCTCTTCGCAGTAATTATCTTTCAAACTTGTTCGACAATACTAATATTACCATTACCACAGAATCGAAGGAGAAATTCCTGGAGCATGTAAACGGAAATAAGCCTCACTACCTTAATACACACAATGGAAACTGGTTTGCGGAGATCAAAAGCACTTTTGAGTACGAAGGTGTTTCTCAGGATCTGACCATTTTCCTTAAGTTCGAGCAAAAAGGAAAAGGCTGGCATTGGGTAATCTCCGGCATATATTTCAAGCCATACGTTTCGTTCTTTGCCCGTCCGCAGATAAAAGGAGGCGAGATCATCCACCCAATGAGCCACGAAATAGATTTTATGCCACTGAACAAGGTTTTTCAGAAACCGCACAATATCGTGGGTTACACTCCAAAAGACTTTCGCCCAGATTACCTGACAATGTTCAGCTACGACGTGAAATCGAATAGATTGAAATTTAAGAGCGTAAACCAAGTTAAGTACCACTTTTTTCAGGTTGAAGACTATTACTTCCAGATTTCGGAGTTTATTCGCGATGGTCTGAATACTGGTTGGTTGATTTCTAACCTTGTAGAGATTCCTGAAAAAGAAAAAGAACAATTTATCAAACTAATCCGCTATGAAAATCTTTAAGCCTTTTATTCTATTGTCCTTTTTGCTGACAGCGTTTTTGGCACAAGGGCAGGGGTCTTCCGACGCTAGAAAATATAAAGGGTATGCGACGCAGATAACACGCATGTATTTCTCGATGCTCAATTCTATGGGCGATCCGGAAAACCCGATTCCTGAAAAGGAAATCATTGTTAATGAAAGCTATGTAAAGCTGTTTAAGAGCGATAAGGTTCAAGTAGAAGATGATCTTGACGAAGAGCGTAAAGTGCCTATTTTTAAAGATATACAGGCTTATCTGCGCGATATTGACTTTTTCTACAAAAATGTAAAGTTCACTCACGAAGTAACTCGCACAGAACTTCTCGAAAACGACAAAGGAGAACCATATGTGAAAGTTACCGTGAACCGTACTTTGGAAGGGCTTTCTGTAAAAGACAATGAGCAGGTAAAGAACACAAAACTACGTTACATAGAAATCAATATCGACCGTGCCAAGGACGAGTTGAAGATTGCTAGTGTTTACACCACAAAAATCAACCAGAAAGAAGAGCTGCGTAACTGGTGGAACGCAATGCCTACAGCTTGGCAGGTGTTACTGACCAAAAATATGAATATTGTCGATTCAATTTCTGATACTCAGCTTAAGTCCATTGCTGCAACAGAAGAACTTGTGCTGGCAAACGATACTTCTATAAAAGATCTCGAGCCAGCTGCAAAGTTGCTCAAGCTTAAGAAGATTGATGTTTCGGGAACGGCTGTTGCAGACCTTATGCCGTTGCGTAATATACTTACACTTGAGCAGGTTAATCTATCAAAAACATCTATATCTTCTATTACGCCGCTACGATATGCTATTCACCTTAGGGAGTTGAACTTGGCAGACACTAAGTTGGATTCGTTAACTGATGTTGTGAACTTTGTAGGACTTAAAATGTTGGATATTTCGGGTACTCCTATCAAGGATCTTGCTCCTTTAACCGATCTTATAAACATTGAAGATCTAGTGCTGAACAGGATGCAGACGACCGATATCTCACCACTAGCCGGAATGCAGGAACTGAAGTACCTTAAGGTTGTGGAGAGTCCTGTGGCAAGCCTTAGCCCAATTGGTTCGTTGCGTAAAATTGAGGTGATTGATATCAGTAAAAGTAAAATACGCGATATTCAGCCTTTGGCCTATATGCCAGAACTGAAGAATGTTTACATGAACAACACAGGGGTAACCAGCATCAGGCCACTCTCGGGTAAAAAATTGAAGCACATATATTGCGATAAAACAAAAATCGACAAGGCTTCTATCCGAAAATTTGTTGATGAAAACCCAAGTACCATAGTGGTTCACAACTCCGATGCTATGCTGGACTGGTGGAAAGGGCTGCCTGAAATGATCAAAGCATATGTTCAGAAAACGGCAATGATTCCTGCAAACCCTACTGTGGAGCACTTGCATGCCATCACCGCAATCAAAGAGCTGGATTTGACAGAGGTAAAAGGACTAACGGATATTTCGGCTGTGAAAATGTTGACACGCCTTGAGAAATTGAACATTGAAGGAACTCAAATTGCCGATATTACACCATTGCAGGATCTTGCCGACTTACAGGAACTTCGTGCAGCAAATACACCAATTGCCAACATCGCTGCTCTGAAGGAACTGAATAAACTGAAAACATTGGATATCAAGAAAACTAAAGTTGCTGATCTGAAACCTCTTTCTGGCCTGCTTAATTTAGCTTGGCTAAATGTAGAAAATACGCAGGTGAAAGACTTGTCGGCACTTGTAGCATTGCCTTCCATTAAAACAGTTTATGCCGATGGAAATGGTGTTACGGATAAAGATGCATTCGTGAAGGCTCGTAAAGATGTGAATATCATCTATAAAACACCTCACCTGAAGACTTGGTACAAAGGACTTAATCCACTGTGGAGAGAAGTGTTTGCCAAATACGTGAAGCTCGACGAACAGCCTACACCAGAGCAGTTGCACAAACTTATAAACCTCGAAAAAGTAGAGATTGAGTCGAACGTACAGCTTGCAGACCTAAGTCCGTTGAAAGAAATGCGTAACATCAAAGAACTTCGAATCAACGATACTCAAGTGAATAATCTTAGTCCGCTTAAAGGGCTTAAAACACTCGAAAAGCTTACACTGACACAGAGTCCTGTAACTAGTCTAGCTCATATTGCAGGTTTAGGAAATTTGAAGTATATCGATGTAAGTAACACAGGAGTCACAGATATTACTCCTCTTGGAGGTTTGCGACGTCTTTCAGTTGTGAAAGTAAATGGAACGCAGGTTAAGAAGTTGGATGCATTGGCATCTTTGGGCGCTATTGAAGAGCTTGAGGCTTTCAATTCAGCTATTAAGAATCTTACTCCTTTGCATGGATTAAAAACACTAAAAGTACTGAAGTGCTACAACACTTTTGTAACTCAAAAACGTATTGATAAACTAAAAGCTGCCTTGCCTGACCTGAACATAATATTCTACGGAGGCAAAAAAGGTATTTCCAATGCGTGGGGCTTTTGGTAGAATGATATTTTGATTTTTTTGTTTTGCCCACCTTGGTTTTTCTGGGGTGGGCTTTTTGTTTCTATTTTCTAGGGGAAGTGCATAGTTATAGGCAATAGATTTTATATTTTCGAGCTTCAATTCTTAGCAGGGTTAATATAGACTAAAACGAACCTATTCAATTTATTAAGAAATTAAACCCAGTTACTTATCCCATTGTTGAAGTACCTATAAATTAGATCAAAATCTATTTCAACCTATAATGATCTCAACCTTTTATGGATAAGAAAACAATACTGAAGAGCTTTACCGTTTGGGGCTTTCTTGCTTTTTCAGTCGATTTCCGTATAAGGAAATTCAGCATTAATTATTTACGCTCCTTTTCTGAGAGAGAAACATATACACAAGGACTAATCACAAAACTCACAATAAACGTAACTCAAAAATCAATACAATGGAGAGACTTTTACTAATCACAACTGTGCTGTTTATAGCAAATCTATCATTTGGGCAGTTCTATGCTCCGAAGATAGAGGTGAAAGAAATGCCTAACAATAACATAGGAATAAAGACTAATTCACCAAATCCAGACGCTGATGTACACATAAAAGATAGCAGAGCTAATCTTTTTATTGAGAATACCGGCACTTCTAATTGGGCTTTTCTTAGACTTAAGGGAAGCGATGCTAATTTTTGGGATATTGCACAGTATGGAAATAATGATTATCTAGAATTTAGACCAAAGGGCAGTAGTTCTAATAGGTTGATTTTGAAACAGGACGGAAGTTTAGGGTTAAAAACTATTCCTGTGGCTGATGCAGATCTGCATATAAGGGATAGTAGGGCGAATATTTATATTGAAAATACAAATCCTTCCAATTGGGCTTTTTTAAGGCTTAAGGGAAGTGATGCCAATCTTTGGGATATCGCGCAATTTGGGAATAATGATTATCTGGAATTCAGACCAATGGGGCGTAATGTAAATAGGATGATTCTGAAACAGAACGGAAGTTTAGGGCTAAAAACTGTTCCTGTGGCTGATGCAGATCTGCATATAAGGGATAGTAGGGCGAATATTTATATTGAAAATACAAATTCTTCAGATTGGACTTTTTTAAGGCTTAAGGGAAGTGATGCCAATTTTTGGGATATCGCGCAATTTGGGAATAATGATTATTTGGAATTCAGGCCAATGGGACGTGATGCAAATAAGATTATATTTTATCAGAATGGTACAGTCAGTGCACAGACTTTTAGTGCAATAACTCCACCTTGGTCAGATTTTGTGTTCGACGAAGATTACAAACTAACAAGTTTAGAAGAAGTTGAAGAATTCATATTAGCCAATAAACATTTGCCTGATATACCATCAGAGGAGGAATTACAAAAACAAGGACTTGATCTGCCCAAGATGGATTCTAAGCTTCTTCAAAAAATAGAAGAACTAACCCTTTACACTATTGAACAAGGAAAAGAAATAAAGAATCTAAAGAAGGAAAATGAAGTTTTAAAATCGTTATTGAAAAGGGTTGATGAACTAGAGAAAGAAATAGTAAGAAGAAAGTAAGTGATTTTTATCCAGAAACGATGTTTATCCTAAATACTCTCATTTTTGCTAAAACCTTCTCTCTTATCAATTTAGTATTGATCTTAATAATGTTATTTCGTAAATTTAAACAGCAAATTATAAGTTTTTCTTTTCATTTATCAATGTTAAAACTTTTAATGTTGTAGATTCTGATGTGTTAGATAGGTTGATAAATCATTATTCACAAACAGATAGTCTTATGGAAACATTATTGCACAACAATTTCGTAACGATCCAGTACGACGACGAGAAACATTATGTATTGCAAGAATGGAGCAATGAATATGCGAAATTCGAAGATTTTAAGCATGTTATAGATGAAACTGTAGAGATTTGTATGAACAGGGATTTCAAAGCGATTATTTCAGATACGCGTTCTCAATCTACAGTCGATTCAATTAGTTCAAATTATGCAGCATCTGTAATGCCTCAGCTTATGGATAAAGGCTTGCAGCGGTTTGCGTTTGTAACATTGGACGAAAACGTTGACAAATTAGGAATAGACGACTTTACGAAGCAGACAGGAGAGGGGGTAGTGAAACCTTTCAATAATATGGAGGATGCTATTAATTGGATTTCCACTTCTTAAGTGAGATCGAAAAATAAGCTAGGTAGGGGTACATTTGAGGCTTTGACCTTGAGTATGCTTTCTTATAGACAATCAATGCAGAATGTAACAAAGGAATGGTTTTTACCATTTTATAGAGCCGCTTTTAATAACATTTCAAGATCTTAATCTATAAGAGCAGAGTAATATATTCTGCTCTTTTTTATGTTTGCGGAGTCCTCTACATCCGAACGATCCAAACCGAAGGCAAAACAAACCACAGAATATTAACAATAGAGAAAAACCAAATGGCATAGCCTTCATATTTCTTCAAAATCAGATCAAAACTTTTGCGGGGTTCAATAATGAAATAATTGTCAGCAGTTTCGAATTTGTTTCTCTCTTGGCTTTCCAGAATAGCATGGTCGTACTGGGCAATGGTGTACGGATCACGTACAATTAAGCCTTTTATTGTACGTTTTATGTCTTTCGTATATCTTCTTATTTCTTCTTCAATTCCTTCTCGGTCATTCGTTCGGTGAAAACCAATAAAGAAAGTTCTAGGGCCGGGAGGGTAAGTAGCCACAGGTAAACTTCTGTAGTGATAAGTGGTATTTGTATAGTAATCCCCAGATTTTGTTCTGCCAGAGTAGTCGTTTACTCCAACTAGATCAACTTGCAAAATTACGTTTTCAATCTCGATATATGCAGCTCTGCTCGAAAGCGGAACATCTTCTATGTTTTTCACTTTAATCTCGCCTCGTTGCCACAGAAGAAAATAATCCTGAACAGAAGTCACAGTGCCAATTATCGATGCAATCCAGATTGTTATAGCCGTAACTATACCGGGCATAATATCTTCGTCTTCAAAGAAAAAGGAATCCACTTTGCTAAGAATATGTTTCACTGGAATCCAAAACAGAACAGGGAAAACGAAATAGAAAAAAATAGCAGTGACAAAGCGGGGCAACGAATCATAGTAAAGAAAAGTGAGCAGCAGTACCGAATTCACGAAAATAAATTGCAGCAGAACGAGGACAAACTTTTTCATGCATCAACAATTTAAAATGATTAGGACTCAAGTAGCAGAAAGCAACTCCTGAAAAGGAATAACAGAAGCCACCCTACTAATATAGCCTAAAAGCAGAAAAAAGCCAATGACTAGTGACCAATAAACCAATGACCAATTAAGGCGTGTTAAAAAAAATAATTAGCCAAAGGCGCACAAGGCGGCTAAACCGGAGCGTACTTTTCGTACGTGAGGATTTGGCCGTCGCAGTGGAACGAATGGATAGTTATTTTTTTTGATATGCCTAATCAAAGATAATAGTCCGATTATTAAAAGGCAAAATCTTATGCTGCAACTGAAGCCAGATAGCCCGCGAAAGCACCCTTTTCTCAATATCACGCCCTTTGCGAACAAGGTCTTCAATACTATCGCGGTGCGTAATGTGCTCCACATCCTGCGAAATAATAGGGCCTTCGTCAAGATCCTCGGTAACATAATGCGCCGTAGCACCAACCAGTTTTACACCACGTTTATACGCCGAGTGATAAGGTTTGGCACCAGGGAAGGCAGGCAAAAACGAGTGGTGAATATTGATAACCTTGTTAGGATAATGATCAATAAAATTATCACTAAGCACCTGCATGTAACGCGCCAGTACAACAAAATCAATCTGATGCTCACTCAAAAGCTTAAGCTCCTTCTCTTCCTGCGCCTTCTTATTATCTTTCGTGATCGACATTTCATAATAGTCAATCCCAAATTTCTCAGCAATAGGCCGCGCATCAGGATGATTACTGATAATCAGCGGAATTTCAACATTCCATTCGCCAGAATACCAACGCGCCAAAATATCATGAAAGGCATGTTGCTGTTTCGACACAAAAAGCGCCATACGCGGCTTCTGAGCCGAAAAGCGCAAACGGCACGTCATCTGAAACTTATTACCGATAGTATTCAGGAAAACGTTCAGAATGTTTTCTTTCGGAATATTAAATCCCTCAAGCTCCCACTCCACACGCATAAAAAAATGATTCTGTTCCTTATCAACATGCTGGTCAATATCAATAACATTCCCATTATGAAAATAAAGAAACTCACTCACGTTCGAGATAATTCCTGTCTGGTCAGGACAGTGTATCAAAAGTATCGCTGTATCCACGGGTTTTAGAATTATGAATTATAAATTATGAGTTATGAATTACACTTCACGAAACTTGATAGGCTTGCTATTTTCAGAATCAAAAGGCAAGCCTATCAATAAAATCGTATCAAAAATTGGCTTGCCAACTCTCGCGCAAACCAATTCATAATTCATAACAGTTCAGATATAGAGTTTTGGATGCTTCAAATGCTGCAATTTGGGGTTTCGACATCCAATAATGTATTCGCGTTCAATTTTAACATTAGCAAGCCTAAGACATTATGTTTTTAGCTGCTTTGTTTTCATCAACTAATTTCACCTTCACAAAATACCATGGCACAGGTTTGAATCCGTTGTTGACATCATTCATGTATTCAACCATTTCTATCCATTTGTCATCAGAATTCAAAAGGCCATACTCATTAATCTCGGCTTTAAACTTTCCGTTCAAATCTTCCGCAACGTCATGACAATGAAATGTGTGAAAATTATCCCCCGATTCTAAACCAATTAAATCATACCCAATAAACTGTTCAGATTCATCAGTTCTTTCTGGAGTTCTTTCATTCAAGTTGTCCCATAAGCCAATAGAACCATCTTGCTTAGCTTCCTGTTCGAATTCGGCCAATAATTTTTCACACTCTGAATCAGGAAAATTTACACTCAGTATCAAGCAGTCTCTGTCATTTGGGAAAAATTGATTTTTGTATTCCAATAAGGTCTCAAAATCAGTAAATGTATTAAGCCATCCAACCTTCTTTTGGTCAAACTTATAATCTGCCCATTTCTGAATATTGGTTATCAATTCATCAGTTAATCCAAAAACCTCTTTCTGTTCCGTCAAATCACTTTTTCCATCAACAGTCCACGAAAGAGACCACGAATCAAAATAGCGGTCATTGATACACGAGCTGCAAGTATATATTTTAGTCCCTTTAATCCTACCAAATTCAACTTCTCTCAACCTGATTAAATGATATGCACCTATATAATACTGCATCTCCCAAACCAATAAATAATTCCTAAGATTATACAATGTACTGCAAAAGGTCAGACTTATTATTAAGGTACTGATACTGAAATCCCTTCTTGTCCATTCGGGAAATCAAACCATCAAAATCCTCCTTCTGTTTCAGTACGATTCCGATAAGCGCAGGCCCACGTTCCCGACTATTTTTCTTTCTATATTCAAAATGCGTGATATCATCAGTAGGCCCCAGCACATCAATCAGGAATTCGCGCAAAGCCCCGGCACGCTGAGGAAAACGCACCAAGAAATAATGCTTCAGCTGCTCATACAACATCGACCGTTCCTTAATCTCTTCCGTCCGCGTAATGTCGTTATTCGATCCGCTCACAATGCAAACCACATTCTTACCCTTAATCTCCTCCTTAAAGAAATCCAAAACGCTGATCGACAACGCCCCAGCAGGCTCAACCACAATCGCCTCTTCATTATAAAGCTTCAAGATCGTAGAGCAGATTTTCCCCTCAGGCACAAGCACAATGTCATCCACCACATCCTTGCAAATCTCAAACGGAAGGTCGCCAACGCGCTGAACAGCCGCTCCATCCACAAATTTATTAATCTCGGGCAAGGTCACAACTTTCCCCGCTGCAAAAGAATCCTTCATAGCAGGAGCACCCTCAGGTTCCACACCGATAATCTTCGTTTTTGGCGAAATCTGCTTAAAATACGAAGCCACCCCAGCAGCCAGTCCACCACCGCCGATCGGTAAAAACAGATAATCAATATCCTGCTCACACGTATCCAAAATCTCAAACCCAACAGTAGCCTGTCCCTCAATAACTTTCGCATCATCAAACGGATGAATAAACGAAGCATTATCCTGCTCACAACTGATCTTCGCAGCCGCATGAGCATCATCATAAGTATCGCCCACCAGCACAATCTCCACCATATCCTTACCGAACATCTTCACTTGGTTCACCTTCTGCAAAGGCGTTGTGGCAGGCATAAAAATCTTCCCTTTAATCTGCAATTTGTTGCACGAAAAAGCAACCCCCTGAGCATGATTCCCGGCACTCGCCGCAACAACACCAGCATCACGCTCACTCTGGCTCAAGCTCGATATCTTGTTGTATGCACCCCTGATTTTGTACGACCGCACCACCTGCAAATCCTCCCGCTTCAGCATAATATTCGCCTGATAACGCTCCGACATCACCATACTTTGCGACAGCGGCGTCACATTAATAATCGATCGCAATTTCCTGTTCGCTTCCAGCACTTTCTGCAAAGACGGTTTCACATCGCTCTTTCCCTCTTCCTTTTTCAAAACTTCCTTCTGCATAGTATCTATTTTCGTAGTCTGATGTTGTAAAATTTGTCAAAAAAAGCCCAATCCCCTTAGTCAGGATAAGGCTTCAGTTTCGTTAAATCAAGTTATATTTTTTTAGGAGCAGAACGCCTCCTCTTACCACAGCCCAGTCGCGCTTTCCACTCCAAGTCCTCGCCACGGCGGCTGTTCCACATCGGCGTGGCGGTCTATTCCGCTCACGCTGCATAGCCGCCACACCGTGTTCCACTAGCCCCCGTAGCTGCGGGCTTTCCGCTACAATCGCGGCTAATTTTAAAACGGCATCTCACACCAAGGCAGCCAAAGACCCGACGGGTTTTCAAAACCCGTCGGGTCTAAAAAAATTAATCCACAAACTCCTTCTGACAAGCCCCCTCGTCCTCCATATCCTTCAAATGGTCAGTAAGGCGCTTCATAGGTTTAGTAATAATCACACGGCCAGAGCGGATAAACTCATGCACATCAAAAGGCGCAAGCTTATCAAGAAACTCTTGGGTTTCAAGCTGATTACCAGTTTTTTCAATCACAATATAATCCTTCTCAATATCCAGAATCCTCGCATTACTATTGCGGATCAGTTCCTCAATAGTATTGTTGTGTAAGATATTATTAGTAGAAACCTTGTACAAAGCCACTTCCTGAGCAAGAATATCATTCTCCTCGTACAAGAAAGCCTTAGCTACTTCCACAAGTTTTTCAATATTTTTACGAAGGTGTTCAGCCTTTTCGCGTGTCGTGTTCACCACAATCACAAAAGTGTGAAGGTTGTCGTGTCGCGATGGCGAAGTCGTCAAACTCTCAATATTAACTTTCCGTCTTGTGAAAATAATCGAAATTCGGTTCAGAAGTCCAATGTGGTTTTCCGTATATATTAATAAAGTGTATTTCCTTTTCATAATGTCTACTTTTTTTGAAGCCAGTGAAGAAAAAAATTATGACTCTTCGGCCAAGCACTCATCATCACGCGTCAGCCAATTAATAATTCATAATTAGAATTAAGCCGTTTCCGTTCTCTTAGGTTCCTCCAACAACATATCACTAACAGCAGCCCCGCTAGGTATCATCGGGAAAACGTGATTGATCTTTTCCACCATCACTTCCAAGAAATAAGGTCCTTTATGGTCGATCATTTCCTGAAGAGCACCAGCAAGTTCCGAACGTTCACTAACACGCTTAGCAGGAACATTAAAAGCATCAGCAATCTTACAGAAATCAGGGTTTTTCAATTCCCCAAAAAAGTCACGGCTATCAAAGTAAACATCATGCAACTGACGGATCATTCCAAGATAGTTGTTATTAAGTACAACAACTTTTACAGGAATATCATACTGCATCATTACGCCAAGTTCTTCCATCGTCATTTGGAAACCTCCATCACCAACAAGTGCCACAACAGGCCTGTCTTTACTATACAGAGCAGCTCCAATAGCAGCAGGAAGCGCAAAGCCCATAGTACCAAGTCCGCCAGACGAAACCCAGCTATCCGTATCGGCATACGAATAATAGCGTGCAGCAGCCATTTGGTGCTGACCAACATCGGTTACCGTTACAGCCTTGCCGTTGGTAACTTTAGAAAGAGCAGCAACAGTCTCACTCATCGTCAACTGGCCATTCTTCCGATGAAGATCATTACTAAAAACCTTCTCTTTTTCAATCGCTAGATATTCCTTCGCAGACTCAAGCCATTTAGCATGCATATTTGCCTGAATCTTCTTGTTAATTACCCGAAGAGCAACCTTAGCGTCCGAATTTATGGCTACAGCAGCCTTTACATTTTTGTCAATCTCAGCAGGATCTATTTCAATGTGGATTACTTTAGCTTGTTTCGCGTATTTATCCAACGTACCCGTCACACGGTCATCGAATCGCATTCCCACAGCCAAAAGCACATCGCATTCGTTCGTCATTTTGTTCGGCGCAACATTACCATGCAAACCAACCATACCTTGGAAAAGAGGGTGTTCAGACGGAAAGGCCGAAAGACCTTGCATAGTGCAAGCAACAGGTAGCTGTGCTTTTTCTGCCAGTTCAAGAACTTCCTGCTGAGCACCAGAAAGCAATACACCTTGTCCAATGATCATCAACGGTTTTTTAGCCGTATCAAGCAAATGAACAGCTTCTTCTACAGCTTCAAGGTTAGGCTTAGGGTAGGGGTGATAGCTCCGGATTTTCTTACATGGCTCATAATTGAACTGACGAATAATCTCGTTTTGTGCATCCTTAGTAATGTCCAGAAGTACAGGCCCTGGGCGGCCAGATTTGGCAATATAAAATGCCTTTGCAATATTCTCAGCTATTTCATCAGCTTTGGTAATCTGATAATTCCACTTTGTAACAGGCATAGAAATACCAACAACATCAGTTTCCTGAAAAGCATCGTAACCCAGAAAAGGACCAGGAACCTGACCTGTAATGCATACCAATGGAGTATTGTCGAGCATTGCATCCGCAATCCCAGTGATTAGGTTGGTAGCTCCAGGGCCAGAAGTAACGAGGCTGACACCCACCTTCTGTGAAACCCTCGCGTATCCTTGAGCCGCATGTACAGCACCCTGTTCGTGGCGGACAAGAACGTGCTTTACTTTGTCGCGATAGTTATAGAACGAATCGTAGATCGGCAGGTTGGCACCGCCTGGGTAGCCGAAAATTGTATCGACCCCTTCGGCCATCAAAGCCTGAAAAATGGCTTCGGCACCTGTTATGTTTTGCATCGTTACCTTCATGTGCTTTATTTTTCTTTCTGTTGTTGCTTCCTGTTCCTTGGTAAATATTCTATTCGTATAAGAGCAATAGTTGGGTGAGTTTTTGGGTGTTCAATTATGATTTTTTGCGGAGTTTTGTTGATTATCAAACCTCCAAGGTTTTTGAAACCTTGGAGGTTTACCGTTTATACAGCGCACCAACTATCGTTAAATCGAAGTATCAATCAATAGGCTAACACAAAATAGCGTAAACGCCAGTTAATTTAATACTTGATAAGTAGGGGCATAATTAATTTTACTTTGTTAAAAGTAATGATTAACTGATTTATAGATAAAAGGTTATTCAATTATTCTTTTATTCAGTCATTCAATTATTGTCAACCTACTTAATTCACTAATGGTGCGCTTCCTCAATCTCTTTAATATAATCATGAATCTCACGCATATCTTTCATCAGTGCTACACGGCCAGAGCGAACAAAACCAAGAATTCCAAAAGGCTCAAGAGCGTTGTACAACGCTTTAGTTTCGTCCTGATGCCCTGTTTTTTCGATCACAATATAGTCCTTTTCAATATTCAGGATACGGGCATTATGTTGGCGTACCATTCGCTCAACATTATCGCTGTTCGCAAAAATTGATGTCGGTACTTTGTATAGAGCGATTTCTTGGTAAACGATGTCTTCTGGGAGGTTCGCAAATGCTTTTATTACACCAACTGTTTTTTCAATTTGGTTCATTACCTTTTCTACCTGGTCTGCTGTGGTTTTCACAGTTACAGTATAGCGGTAGATCTCAGGAACCTCAGAAACAGAAGCTGCAATACTGAGTATATTAAGTTTTCTACGTGTAAAGATAATTGTGATACGGTTCAATAATCCCGTATAATTCTCGGTATATATGGTTAACGTATATTCTTTTTCCATTTTCTTGACTTGGTAAAGTGTGAAAATAAACTCAACAATTATTCATCTAAAACTGGCTGAGAATAAGTTCTCAAGCGTCAGCCAATTAATAACTCATAATTAATAAGTGCTTGGACGAAAATGATTTCATATTTTATTTCGCTTATGCGCATATTATCAAACGATTATACTATCGCGTAAGCAACATTAAATAGCACTTAGTGCTTAATTCTCTAGCTCTGCTATTCCATGCGGACTTCAGAAACAGAAGCACCAGAAGGAACCATCGGGAAAACATTGTCCTCTTTTCCAACAAGGCATTCCAATACCATAGCTCCGTCATGACTCAACCAACGGTCTAGGGCAGCGTCAAGTTCATTGCGTTCAACAACTTTTTCAGCAGCAACTCCAAACCCTTTCGCAACATCAACAAAGTTTGGATTTGTCATCTCAGTAAACGAGTAGCGTTTGTCGAAGAAAAGCTCTTGCCACTGACGCACCATACCAAGGAATTCGTTGTTAAGGACAAGGATTTTTACAGCAATTTCAGACTGGAAAATTGTACCCAGCTCCTGTATTGTCATTTGGAAACCACCGTCACCAACAACTACAATAACAGTGCGGTCAGGCGCTGCCATTTTTGCTCCCATACCAGCAGGAACACCAAAGCCCATTGTTCCAAGACCGCCAGAGCTTACAATACTATTAGGTTTCGCAAACTGATAACGCTTAGCAGCTATCATCTGGTGCTGACCAACATCGGTACAGATAATTGCTTCGCCTTTCGTTTTCTCCGAGATTCTAACAATGATTTCGTCCATTGTTAGCATGCTGCCGTTAGTACGAGTAATTAGAGGCTTATCCACCTTTATTGCCTCTTCTTCGTTGTATTTATGGAACTCAGCTTTCCAGTCTGAGAAGTCGTTTTTGTTTACAGCTTCATTTAGAGATAGAAGCGCATGTTTAGCATCGGCATTGATAGCAACATCAGTTTTAATGTTTTTATCAATCTCAGATTTGTCTACTTCTATATGTATAATGCGTGCCTGAGTGGCGTAACGCGATGTATCGCCTGTAACACGATCGTCGAAGCGCATACCAACGGCAATAATCACATCGGCTTCGTTTGTCAATACATTCGTTCCCACATTACCGTGCATGCCAAGGTATCCTACATAGTTTTCGTGTTTGTTAGGAAAGGCAGAAAGGCCAAGAAGTGTAGAGGCTACAGGAATACCTGTTTTTTCAGAAAACTCCTGCAATTCTTTTGTTGCATTCGAAATAAGCACACCGTGGCCTACCAAAAGCAAAGGTTTCTTAGCTTGATTAATCAAGCGGGCAGCTTCCAATACCTTGTCTTCGCGAAGAATAGGGTATGGCTTATAGCTGCGTAGACCTGTACATTTTTCGTAAGAAAACTCAAATTCCTGAAACTGTGCATCTTTAGTAATGTCTACTACAACTGGCCCAGGGCGTCCTGTGCTGGCAATGTAAAAAGCACGGGCAATGGCCATCGGAATCTCTTCGGCTTTTGTTACCTGATAGTTCCATTTAGTCACGGGCATCGATACACCAACAACATCAGTCTCTTGAAAAGCATCGTAACCAAGAACCGATGAAACTACTTGTCCAGTAATACAAACCATTGGTACCGAATCAACCTGAGCGTTGGCAATACCAGTGATTAAGTTTGTAGCACCTGGGCCTGAAGTTGCAAAACAAACCCCAGGTTTCCCTGCAATACGTGCATATGCATCAGCTGCATGCGTTGCCCCTTGTTCGTGACGCACTAATATGTGCTTAATTTTATCTTGATAATCGTAAAGGGCATCATAGATAGGCATAATCGCCCCTCCTGGATATCCCCATATCAAATCTACGCCTTCTTCTAGCAAAGAAAGGATAACAGCTTCCGAACCTGTTACTTTTTTCTTCTGTTTTGCCTCCATTATGATTATGTGTTTCAGTTTTTACGTAAAAAATAAACCGCCATTAAGCTAATGACGTTAAATCGACTTTGTTAAGCACGTGGTGCTATTTATTAGGATTGACACCCTGCTGTCTATCAATGCAGTGACAACCTTAGGAATGTCGTTTATTTTAGCACACCTACTTATATTATTTATGGCTAATCCTTATCTTACGATTTTTTAGGATTGCAGTTGACTAAAATGTCTGATATAACAAAAAATATATGAGTTGATGACTTTGCTTTTAAAGATATAAGAATGCGAGCTTATCAGTCAATCACACGGATCGCACCTAAGTCGGCCGAAGAAACATTCTGAGCATAAAGTTTCAATGCTTTACTCACCTGTCTTTCGCGCGTCTTTGGCTTAAATGCTTTTTCAGCAGCTTGCTCCTCTGTTTTTCTTTGAGCTAGCTCTTCTTCTGAAAGTTTCACATCGATACTTCGGTTTGGAATATCAATTTCAATAGGGTCGCCATTTTGGACAAGTGCAATTGCACCTCCAGCTGCGGCTTCTGGCGATACGTGACCAATAGACAGTCCCGATGTTCCACCCGAGAAACGGCCATCTGTAATCAGTGCACAAGCTTTTCCAAGTCCTTTCGATTTCAGATAAGAAGTGGGATAAAGCATTTCTTGCATCCCAGGGCCACCTTTAGGGCCTTCGTAGCGGATAACTACAACGTCGCCTTCTTGAACTTTACCTCCAATTATACCTTCAACTGCATCGTCCTGCGACTCGAAAACAACAGCTTTTCCTGTAAATTTAAAGATAGATTCATCAACACCAGCTGTTTTAACAATACAACCGTTCTCTGCTATATTCCCGAAAAGAACAGCAATCCCTCCATCTGGATAGTAAGCATTTTTGATATCGCGAATACATCCGTTTTCACGATCTAGGTCTAGTTCTTTGTACTCAGAACTTTGCGAACCTAACTTTAAATTTTTGAATCCACCCGGTGCAGCTTTGTAAAGCTCTACTGCTTTATGTGAAGCGAGTTCTTTTGTAACATCAAAATCAGCAAGGGCGTCGGCTAATGTAGGATAGTCTACCCTAGGAACAGAAGTATCTAGCAAATTCGCTTTGTCAAGTTCTTTAAGAATACCTAAAATTCCCCCTGCTCGGTTTACGTCTTCGATATGGTAGCTAGAGTTAGGTGCTACTTTGCTTAGGCATGGAACTCGGCGGCTAAGCTCGTCTATATCTTTCATGCCGAAATCTACACCAGCTTCCTGAGCGATTGCCAACAAGTGAAGTACTGTGTTTGTCGATCCGCCCATTGCAATATCAAGCGACATCGCGTTCAAGAAAGTTGCTTTTGTGGCAATGTTAAGTGGCAGTACATTTTCATTTCCATCGCGGTAATACTCATACGCCATGTCAACAATACGGTTGGCAGCTTGCTCAAAAAGACCTGTACGTTTGGAGTGTGTTGCTACAACAGTACCGTTGCCAGGAAGAGCTAATCCAAGAGCTTCATTAAGACAGTTCATAGAATTAGCCGTAAACATACCCGAACACGATCCACATGTTGGGCAGGCTGAGCGTTCAACAGTTTCAACATCTTCGTCGCTTACATTTTCGTCGGCAGCCATCACCATTGCATCAACAAGGTCTAGACTTTTTCCTAGCGCTTTCCCAGCTTCCATCGGGCCACCAGATACAAAGATAGTTGGAATATTAAGGCGCATGGCAGCCATTAACATACCGGGCGTTATTTTGTCGCAGTTCGAGATGCACACCAATGCATCTGCTTTATGCGCATTTACCATATACTCAACGCTATCTGCAATCAGATCGCGCGATGGCAGAGAGTAGAGCATACCATCATGTCCCATTGCAATACCATCATCAATCGCAATAGTGTTAAACTCAGCAGCAAAACAGCCTTTAGCTTCAATAGCCTTTTTTACTTCCTGACCAATATTGTGCAGGTGTGCATGTCCTGGGACAAACTGAGTGAAGGAATTAGCAATTGCTATAAGCGGCTTGCCGAACTGTTCCTCTTTTACGCCATTGGCTCTCCAAAGACTTCTTGCTCCGGCCATTAAGCGGCCTTGTGTTGTGGTATTACTTCTTAAGGGTTTTTTCATAGTAGGTATCCTAATTCTAATTATGGCCTGAATCAACTGTTATAAAAACAAAAAGCACCATCCCGTTTAGGAATGGTGCTTTCGCTATCTTTTATATCTTTAGTATCAACTACACCATTCCCACCTCATTCCGTATCAGAATGACCACGACGAGGCGAATAATAATATGAATTGATGTAATTGGGTTCATTTCTTTTTCTGTTTGACGAATCAAAGATTGTAATACTTTTTGAAAAGACCAACAAATTGTAAGAAAAAAGTTTATTTGTCTTTCAATTCGTTAGCTGTAGGTGTCATGATTTGTTGATTTATCCCCATGGGTAAAATGCTTTAAAAGTGCAGTTTGCTGTGTTTGGTATAGTTTTTATAATCATCAGCAAAATTTCAAGTTAAAAATTATAACTGGAGTTAGACTGATACTTATTTGTTTAAGAAGTTATTACGCTTTTTGTACATTGTGGATTCTTTAAATTATAAAAGGCAATGTGTACAGCTCTTATTGCATTTAAAGTGCATCCAAAATATCCTTTCATTTTTGCGGGAAATCGCGATGAATTTTATCATAGGCAAACTAAACCAGCAGAATGGTGGCAGCCAGATTCAACTATTTTGGCCGGACAAGATTTACAAGCAGGTGGTACGTGGACTGCAATTCGAAGGGATGGTGCTTTCGCCTCATTAACAAACTTCAGAAATGGCTTGGAAGAAAACAAACTAGCGCCTTCGCGTGGGCATATCGTTACTGATTTTTTACTTCCTGATCAGGATACCTTTCAATTTGAAAGTGAGATTAAACAGAGTATTTACAATTACAACGGTTTCAATCTAATTTATGGTTCTGTTGATGAACTGTTCTTTTTATCGAACAGGCCAGACTTCTATCAATTAAAAGTCACTCCTGGGATTTATGGTGTAAGCAATGGCAAGTGGAACGAAGATTGGCCAAAAGTAAAAAAGCTAAAGCAGAAAGCTAAAGGCTGGGTTCAACAACCTACGCTAAATGTAGAGCAAATATTCACCGATATGCGGGACGCTCAGCTTTATCCTGATTCTCTTTTGCCTGACACAAAAATTCCTCAAGAGTGGGAGAGAGGACTGTCATCGCTTTTCGTTAGAATGAATGGTTATGGAACCCGTGCCACAACACTCATTTTAGTGGATAGAGATGGGAACGCGTATTTCGAAGAGCGTTCTTATGATAGTCAAGGTGGGCAGCAGGACAAAAAGTTTCTGTTTACGATTAAGAAGAAATAATTGGAAATTCGTTTGTAAATAAATGTGTTATGATTTTCTGTTGCAACACTTTAAGACACTATTTTGTACTGCAATTTACTTTGCTCGAGGATGAAAGTCTAGAATATTCTGTCTAAGAAAATTACGGTCGAGATGAGTATAGATTTCAGTTGTGATAATAGATTCATGTCCCAGCATATCCTGAACAGCTCTTAAATCCGCTCCTCCTTCAACTAAATGTGTTGCAAAAGAGTGCCTGAAAGTGTGTGGACTAATGTTTTTTTTCGAGCCAGCAAGGATTTTTGCTGTTTTTACAATGTTGAAAATCATCACCCTGCTTAGTTTCTGTCCTCTTCTGTTTAGGAAAACATAATCTTCGTGACCGTCTTTAATATCTAAATAGTCGCGGTAGTGCTCCATATAGAAATTGATTTCCCGAATTGCCTTGGGACTAATAGGTACTAAGCGTTCTTTTTTTCCCTTACCTTCTACTTTTAGAAAACCGTCGTCAAAATGAAGATTGCTGATCTTTATTTCCGTTAACTCTGTTACCCGAAGGCCGCAACTGTATAGTGTTTCAATGATTGCTTTGTTTCGTTGGCCTTCTGCTTTACTCAGATCTATAGCCGAAATAAGAGCGTCAACTTCCTCAACAGAAAGTACATCTGGCAATTTACGGGAAAGCCGTGGGGCTTCAAGAAGACTTGCAGGGTTCTCTTTAATCAGGTGTTCTGCCCTTAGGTAGCGGTAAAAAGTTTTTATTCCGGAAATTACTCTCGATTGAGAACTTGGTTGCAGTCCCAGTTCTGCAAGGTAGGCCACAAAACCTTTTAAATCTTGAGTGTTGAGTTGTATTGCATCTTTGGGCTTTGAATAGATATCTGTAAAATAAACCTTTAGTTTTTCTAAGTCCTTTAGGTAGGCAGAAATAGAATTTTCTGATAATGCTCGTTCGAGCTTTAGGTGTGCTTTGAATTTTTTTAGATAACTATCCCACATAGTAAATTGGCGTTAGGTCGCTGACCTGTTTATTTCGAACTTACTTCTTAAACTATTTTAGTTCAACTGCTTATTGCTTTTTATGTTGTCACAAATTAGATTGTAATGGCTCTATGGTTCACTGTTAGATTAGTTTTGATAGAGTCTGCTAGACTTCTCATAAATTGTTGTCAAAGGTAGGAATATCAAATTTTTTAAATTCAAAATATTGACATTAGGGTGTACCCACTATCATTTTTTATGCTTTACCTCTGAAAAAAAGAAGGTTACAGCATTGTGCATACTCGTTAATTTAGGGCTTCAGCTTTATAATCATTAATATTGTCTGTTTTTTCTGAATTTCATTAACTATTCTCCAATCAAAAGAACTGCTTCGTATATTTGTCGTAGATTGAGCGAATTGCATATATTGATTACGGGCTAAGAATGCGTCAAGTGGTCATTACGCGGCACTGTGCTTTTTAAATGATTGCTTCATAGTTTCTTGTAGAGTCGGATTTGGTTGTAAACAATACCTTTTTCTGGATATATTGTAACATCAAACTAAGGTATTCGTAAAAATCTGGTTCTGGAGTTGGCCGAAATTGTTGTTTTTGGTTTTTTCGTTCTAAATATCAGTTCAATTTAAGAGCTTAAGATGTTATCTGACCTTTTGCATTTTAACCGTCCAATGAGTTTTCGTAAAGCGCTGAAGCGTTCTTTTATGAAGGTTCTATTTTTGGCTATTTTTCCTGTGGCTTTGCTTAGCATCGGCGGAGAATATATCGAGTACAAGTACGAAAAACAAGCAATACGAAACGATTTAATTGATTTAAGAAAGGCTTCTTTAAAGGATCATGTAGAACAGGTACTATCTGAGATTGAGCAGGCAGATTCAGAATTGAGCATGAAAGTTGAACAGCAGAATCAAGAAAAAGTAAACCTTCTGCATACATTGTTTTCTAACCTTTATCATGCAAACAAGGCATACTTGAAGACTCAGGAAATAGAAAGGCTTTTGATTCAATCACTTCATCATGAAAAAGCATCAGATAAACTTTCATCCTTCTTTGTTTATAAAAGAGATGGAAGTTGGGTTGCAGGGGAGTTTTGCAAAGGTGCAAATCAGCAGAATCTTGCAACATTAAAGGATAATTTGGGCACAGAACCATTTACTTTGATTCGTAACAGCATTCGGGAAACGGGAGAAGGGGGGCTCGCGAGCTATTGGGGAAAGATGGCATTGGGCGACAGCTTACCTCAAAAATATCTGTCTTACTGCAAAATTTTCGAAGAAACAGGATGGATAATTGGCCGAACAGTCTCCATTGAGAACATGATGATTCGAAAACAGAGCGAAGTTTTGGCTAAAGTAGCTTCTTTGCGTTTTAAAGAGATGGGCTATATGTTTGTCAATACTCTTGATGGTAAAGCCCTAGTTTCTGAAAATGAAGTACTATCCATTTCTAGCGAGAAAAAATCAATAGCTCGCGAAGACATAAGCTTCTTTCAACAACAACGCATGTTACTTCAGAATGAAGGATCTGGATTTATTCTGCTTTCTCCAGAAAACAGTGCACTTACAAAAGGTAAGGCTATTGTTTATGTCGAAAGTCATCTGAACTGGAACTGGATTGTAGGTGGGGTGTCCTATATTCACGATATAGAATCAATCATGGATCGGAAGAAAAGCAATGCCTATTGGCTGTTCTTTTTCCGTATGATGCTCGGTCTGTTATTTTTTATGTTTTTACTAGGGCTTGTTTTTTACTTCTCGAATGCGTTGGGACTGCGCGTAGAAACAAACATTGCTCAATTGCATGGTTTTCTGATGCAGCATCAAGAAAACAATACGTCTATAGATCTTCAGACTATCCGTTACGATGAGTTCAAAGAATTGGCAAGGGTAGCAAATGAAGTGATCGTGGAAATGAATAATGCATTTAATGAAAACCAAAAAGAGAAAATATATTTTGCCCGTCTTTTTCATAATGCTCCTGAAGGCATAGTGGTAACAGGAAAATCTCTAGTTATCAAGAGGGTAAATAAAGAATTTCAGAATTTGTTCGGATATAAGGAAGGTGATGTTGTAGGCAAACCCTCTTCATCGCTAACTCCATACCGCTTTTTAGAAGAGGAAGAGCAGATTTACAAAGAAACGGTCGAGGGACGATCGGTTTCAATTTTGGCTACCCAGCGAATGAAAAACGACGGAACTCTGGTAGATGTGTCCATTTTTGCCACTCCTGTATTTCATGGAGAGCGCTATTTTGCAACGTATCTAATATTCAGAAATATATCTGAACGTGTAGCGGCAGAGAATAAACTTGCAGAAAGCCAGAACCAGATGCAATCCTTTTTCGACCACGCTTCCGAGGGGTTCTGCATCTTTCAATTCGACAAACCGTTCGATTGGAGTAAAATCACAGACAAACGTTCGTTTATCGCCAAACAAGTTAATCATTTACGCTTGGTGAGGGTCAATATGATGATTGATCACTTTTGGAGTGTACGTAAAAATGCCCGCTTGTATGAGTCAATAGCCTCTTTATTTCCACAAAGAACTGCTCTGATACGTAAGCTGTTGCGTGAGCTTTTGGACAAAAAAAGTCTGGACATGATTTTATACAGTAAAGTAGATGACAAATTGGTCTGGATAAGAGGACAGTTTGTTTGTTTTCTCGATTCTGAAGGGCAGATTAAAGGTGTTTTTGGAATATTGAACGATATTACTGAAAGGCGCAATTACGAGAAAAAACTGAAAAGGGCGAAATTAAGAGCAGAGCAGGCAGATCGTTTGAAAACGGCTTTTTTGTCGAACATGTCGCATGAAATCCGTACCCCGATGAACGCAATTACAGGTTTTGCAGATCTGTTGAATGAAGACGATCTAAGAGAGGAAGAGAGAAAGGAGTTTATATCAGAAATCAATGCCAACAGTAAAGTGCTTCTGAAATTGATCGAGGACATTATCGATATTGCAAAGATCGAGGCCAACCAACTTGACATTAACTGGGAATGGGTAGATTTAGAAACACTTTTGAATCAAGCAAAAAGAAATGCAGAAAGAGAACTGAATGGGGCGATAGGAAAACATGTATTGCTTAAAGTACAAAAAGAGGGGGCAGCTGATATTAAATTCAAAACAGATTATCTTCGATTGATGCAGGTTCTGGCAAATCTGCTAAGCAATGCAATTAAGTTTACAGACGAGGGGCATATCAATTTTGGTTTTGAATTGAAAGAAGACAACAAAAACATTTGTTTCTTTGTTGAGGACACAGGTGTTGGTATTCTTCCAGAAAACCATAAAGTGATTTTTGACCGTTTTGTTCGTATCGATCATCCAAGCAAGGGACTTCTAGGAGGAACCGGCCTAGGGCTTTCTATTGCAAAATATATGATTGGTCGTTTAGGAGGAGATTTAACTTTTACATCCGTTCCAAATGTAGGATCAAGATTTGAGTTTACTCTCTCTATAGAAGGTCTTGATTACAAAGAAAATGTATTGATATTGCCCGAAAATCATAGAATTGGAAACGTAGATCAGGATTGGTCTACTTCTACTATACTTGTTGCAGAGGACAATGCAATAAATTACAAACTGATAGAGAAAATACTAAAAAAGACCAATGTGAAATTACTGAGGGCAGAAAATGGAGCTGAAGCAGTAGATATGGTAAGAAACAATCCAGAGATAAGTCTCGTCCTGATGGATTTACAGATGCCTGTAATGGATGGGAGGCAAGCAACAACAGAGATCCGGGCTTATAAAAACAAGTTACCGATTATTGTCCAGACAGCCTATACACTCGATCACGACATTGAGCAGCTTAAACAGGTAGGGTGTAGTGCTGTTGTCAACAAGCCAATTAAGGCCGATGAATTGATTTCTGAGATTCAGTTTGCTTTATATGGTTTATAAAAGAAGGGCATTGAGTAGTTATACGTGTCAAGCTCGTTCGAAATGCCTCTATTTACTCTTAAAAAAGTGTACGAATCAATATGATAAATTCAAAAATATTAACATTTGATCCATCTTTTAGAAGGACGGCGAGAAGACATGTTCTCAACATAAGCATTATATGTATAACACTATCAGGCATTGAGTAATGCCGTGGAAATTGTCTGTAACTCTGATTATATCTTTGACGTTTCTAAATAGAACTTAGAAAGACTTCTCCATGGAGCCAGCCTCTCTTTTTCTATGTAGTGTTTTCGCACTCTAGTTACACTGGGTAATGTTTTTTATACAACATTGAACAATACCAAGGCGTATAAATAAAATCGCAGATAGCGGGTAACATTAAAAAGTAGAAATAATTTTGGTGGAAAATTAACAATTCCAGCTAATGTGCAAACTGCCCCGTAAGGAAGTGGAAATAGAGCGGCAAGAATTACAAGCAGACCTCCCCATTTGTTTAGCATCACTAGATATTTGGCAAACTTGTTTTCAATGTAGCTCCTTAAACTGTCCCAATGAAGAAGCCATCTTCCAAGCTGAAATGCCATTATTCCTCCCGCCATTGATACAGTTCCAGTTACTGTGAGCATTTGCCATGGCTGTTCAAATTTTCCGCTCCAGATGATGAATAGATCAGGCGGAAGTAGGCCTAAAAAACTTTCTGCTATAAAAAAAACAGTAAGTATAGCCCAGTTGGGAAATCTGTCCAGCATCAACGACATTAAATCGTCGAGGCTGATTACATGTTTTTCCAAAATAATTAGCAGAAGAACCACTGCTCCAAGTCCAATTGCAACTTTTAATCCTGTATTCAATAAAAATGGGTAGAACCCTGTGCGTTTATAATATAAATGAAGTAAACGTAGTTTTTGAGTTCTGTTCCTGTTCGGTTTTATCTTCTCCACTATTTGAAATTAGAGCGTTGATTTTTGTCTTTCTTTGTTCAAATTTACTAAAAGAAACTGGGAGTTTATCCAGGTAATTATGCTACATAAGTGCTAAAAAAATAAAAAAACGTCAGCTCTAGTTGAGCTAACGTTCATATATTTTGTCACACTTGGTTTTCCTTATCTGCTTGATGTAGTAGATTCTGTTTTGCTATTATTAAATTCCTCTGGTGTTACATCTGGGAAGAAAAATGCAATAGGATTAATTTTCTTTCCGTCTTTAATAATTTCATAGTGCAAGTGCGGACCAGTTGAAAGTCCAGTATTACCTACTGTGCCAATAATCTCACCACGTTTTATTTTCTGTCCGCGTTTTACATTAATTTTATGCATGTGGGCATAGCGGGTTACATAACCATATCCATGGCTAATAAGAACTTCCCTACCATATCCGCTAGTGTATTTTGTTGAAATTATTTTTCCATTGCCAGGAGCATAGATTGGTGTTCCGATTGGAGCACTGAAATCTAGACCAGTGTGCATTTTTCGGCGCTTGTAAACAGGGTGAATACGTACACCGAAGAGTGACGAAAGGTGAGATTTTTTTAAAGAAACTGGTTGAAGTGCAGGAATGTGCTGAAGCATTGCTGCTTTTTCTTTAGCAATCTTCAATACATCTTCATAGGACTTAGATTGTACTAAGGCCTTTTTCGAAAGTTTATCTAGCTTAAGTGTAGTTTCAATAAGTAAATCTGAATACTTGTGCCCTTCAAGATTTTTGTATCTAGCAGAACCTCCAAAGCCAGCTGCACGAATTGTTTTAGGAACAGGCTTGGTGTTTAGTAGGAAACGATACAGATTATCGTCCCGTTGCTCTAAGTCAGATACTAGAAGGTTGATATTATCTAGCCTTTCTGAAAGTTGTTCGTATTGTGTTTTAAGGACGTCATTTTCACGTTTGAGCATCGAAGCACTTTTGAAATCGAATACCCAGAATAATATCCCTACTACAGTTGCAAATACAACTGTTACTGCCCCTCCAAAACCCAAGAAAATTTGATAGATACGCTTTGTTGACCGGTAGTCAATTTTTTCAAACTCTAAGGTTTTCTTATTAAATTTATAACTGTTGTGAAACATGATTAATTTTATTTCCGTTTAAAGGAATGTCCTCCGATGTGATCGCAAATATAATTTTCTAACGCATTATCTGCAAATTTTGTTGTGTAACAAAATCAAAGGATATGCCAATCTAACATTTTTTATGATTTTTCTTTCTCATTAAGAATTTTTTGCAATCCATACATCTCATCCCTAAGTCTCGCAGCCTCAATGAAATCAAGCTCCTTGGAGGCTTTTTGCATTTCTTTTTTTGTCTTTTCAATGGCTTTCTTTAATTGCTCGCCCGACATATACTGGACTACTGGTTCTGCAGCAAAGGTTGCTTCATCTGGAATAGAATATTGTGTTTTTTTATTAGTATTTCCGCTACCTCCTCTTACTTGTTCGATAATAGAGGACGCAGATTTCTTAACAGGACTAGGTGTTATGTTGTTTTTCTCGTTGTAGTCGATTTGTTTGGCTCTTCTGTGGTTTGTACCTTCTATGGTTCTTTGCATGGATTTTGTTATGTTATCGGCATACATGATTACCATGCCATTTACATTTCGTGCAGCACGTCCGGCTGTTTGGGTGAGAGATCGTTCAGATCTCAGGAAGCCCTCCTTGTCTGCATCTAAAATGGCAACAAGCGAAACTTCAGGAAGGTCGAGCCCTTCTCTTAATAGGTTAACTCCAACTAGAACGTCAAAGATACCTTCACGTAGTTTTTCCATTATTTCTACTCGATCCAGAGTATCTACATCTGAGTGTATATAAGCAGTTTTTACTGATAGTTTGTTTAGATAATCAGTGAGTTCTTCTGCCATTCGTTTGGTGAGGGTAGTTACCAGTATTCTTTCATTTTTTGCTATTCGTCCTTGAATTTCGGTTTGCAGATCGTCGATCTGGTTTAGCGTAGGTCTCACTTCGATTTTTGGGTCGAGAAGCCCAGTCGGCCTTACAACTTGTTCTACAACTACCCCTTCGCATTTATGAAGTTCATAATCGGCTGGTGTTGCTGATAGGTAAATAGTTTGATCGATAAGGCTTTCGTACTCTTCGAATTTCAGGGGGCGGTTGTCTATGGCAGATGGTAGCCGAAAACCGTGTTCTACAAGAACACGCTTACGGGAGTTGTCTCCTCCGTACATGGCACGTATTTGAGGGATTGTTACGTGGCTTTCGTCAACAATATGGACAAAGTCATCTGGAAAATAATCGAGCAAACAGAAGGGGCGTGATCCTGGTTTGCGGCCATCGAAATATCTTGAGTAGTTTTCGATGCCAGAACAATAGCCGAGCTCTTTAATCATCTCAAGGTCATAAATAACACGGTCTTCTAGGCGTTTTGCTTCTTGTTTTTGTCCATTTTGCTTGAAAAATTCAACTTGGTTTACCATGTCGTCCTGAATTTCAACCACAGCTTGTTTGGTTCGCTCTTGTGTGGTTACAAAAATGTTTGCTGGAAAGATGACCGCATCTTGAAGTTCCTCAATTATTTCGCTATTTGCAGGATCGAAAGAGTATAATTCTTCTATTTCATCGTCCCAGAATATTATACGAAGTGCAGTTTCATCATATGCAAGATATAGGTCAACAGTATCTCCCTTTACCCGGAAATTTCCTCTGCTGAAATCCAGATCGTTTCGTGAATACAAACTACTGACAAGATCTCGTAGAAGTTTGTTGCGGGCAATTTTCTGACCTCGCTCTATTCGTATGATGTTTTCATGAAAATCGTCGGGGTTACCGATACCGTATAGACAGGAAACAGAAGAAATAACGATAATGTCCCTACGGCCAGAAAGTAAAGCGGAAGTTGCACTTAGCCGTAGTTTTTCGATTTCATCGTTTATTGAAAGATCTTTTTCTATGTAAGTGCCCGTTACAGGCATATAGGCTTCTGGTTGATAATAGTCGTAGTATGATACAAAATATTCAACCCGATTTTCGGGAAAAAATTCTTTGAACTCTGCATATAACTGGGCTGCAAGTGTTTTATTGTGGCTTAGAATTAGGGTTGGGCGCTGTAGTTTTTCGATAACATTTGCTGTTGTAAATGTTTTTCCCGAACCTGTTACTCCCAATAGTATCTGGTATTTATCGCCTCTGTTTACTCCTTCAACTAATTGGCGTATTGCTTCGGGCTGATCGCCAGTTGGTTTAAATTTCGATGATAACTTAAATTCCATGCCTTTACGGTTTGTTGGTAAACCAAAGTTATACAAAAGTAAAGACGAATAAGAAAAAGAGCGAAAAAAGAGAGGATAAGGTCTTATTTTATTTGAGGGAAGGAGAAAAAAGCCGCCTTTAGATGACAGCTTTATAAGGTGTTAGCTAATCTTCAACAGGTACGAATTTTTCGCCATCACGTTCCAATTCTGTACCAACAGGCATTTTTAGGTAGTCAATAATTGCTTTGTCATGATTGGCTATTGTGTTTACATCGTATATTTTTGAGTTTTCATCGTCTTCTAAGTATTCTTCGGTTTCATCACCTGCTAGAAAACGCCATCCACAGTCGATTTCAAACTCAGGTTCGTCGCGGTACATAAAACCGATTTTTGCTCCGTCGCATGTAATACGTGTAGATGCAATGCAAGAACCCATTGGTTTTATGAGCTGTTCGATGTCTTTTTCAGAAAGAATATGTTTCTTTGCCATCTTATTATCGAGTTTTTTATAAATTGAAGTTCTAATTCAAATGCAAGTTGAAATCCTCACTGCATTGATAAACAGATTGATGAGGAGTCAAGTTGCTAGCTTTGTGAATATAGAATAAGGCAAAGTTAAGTAAAGCAGTGCAATTTTATGGTAGTAGCTTGGCTTTCGTCCCTTTTCGATTATTTTTATTTGTTGTTAGCTGACTCCAGAATACTGTCCTGAGCCGTGGATAAACTATCAGAAGTTGGTTGAACTTTGGGTTGGTTTTTCTCTATGTATTCCTTTAGGTTGGCGAGTCCATTTTCAAAATCGGTTCCGAGCATGTTTTTTAGGCCAAGTCCCATAATTCTTCCAATAGGATAGTCTAACTTACCGGTGTTGCCCCATGTTATTTTTGTGTTGGACTGGCTTTTTTCAAATTGCCAATTGCCTGTGGATTCACTTTTGAATGGTTTTATAAATTGAAGATGGGTTTCTATATTTTTTCCAATCTCTACTTTCTTGATTGTGAGGCTTCCTTCTCCGATTTTTTTTCCTTTCCAGCTCCATTTTGCATTAAGTCCTTTGCTGGGCTGGTAAACAATCTGTTCTGATGTAGGCTCCATTCTCGACCAAGGGTTCCAGTTTTTGTAGTGGTTTAGGTCTGCTACATTATCGTAGCATTGTTGAGGTGTGGCTTTGACTTCGATAGAGCGTTCTACCTGATAAGACGAGGGTAGAAAAAAAGCAACAACAAGAACTGCTGAAACGATGAATACAGTGGTGTAAAAGATAAATTTTAGAGCTTTCATGATCTTGATTTTTTAAGGTTTACATTAGGTGTATTAAGCTTTGAACTGTTCGCTACTATACGTGGTGGATCAATCCGAAATTAACACTATTTGTCAAGGAATAAAAGGTCTGTTATTTTTATTTAGAATAAATTAATTTAATTTCGTTAGAAATTAGAAGTTGATTTTTGATAAACCTAATGCTATAAATAGTTCAATTGCAGATGCGTACTGTTGTCCACAGAGGGAACTGTTTTCTTGGAACTTGGAGCAATTGTTATACATAATTAACCTACTTGATCGATATTCATGAAAAGATATTTCTTTCTGATACTGTGGACTGTGTTAATTGGTTGTGCTACACAGAAGAAAGACAAGAATGGAACTGGGGGCTTGCCAGATGAACAGGATCAAAAGGCTCATGTTCATACAAAGGTAATGATCTCCGATACAAATTCTAAAAATATGAAAGAACATAAATTCACAAATAAACTAATCAGCGAATCGAGCCCTTATTTGCTGCAACATGCACATAACCCTGTTAATTGGTATCCTTGGGGAGAAGAGGCATTGAAGAAAGCAAAGGAGGAGGATAAACTTTTACTGATAAGTATTGGTTATGCTGCTTGTCATTGGTGCCATGTAATGGAGCATGAATCGTTTGAAGATCCTGAAGTTGCTGAAATAATGAACAAGCATTATGTGTGTATCAAGGTCGATCGTGAGGAAAGGCCAGATATTGATCAGGTATATATGAATGCAGTGCAGTTATTAACAGGCAGGGGAGGTTGGCCGTTGAATGCGTTTGCTTTGCCAGACGGCCGAACAGTTCATGGAGGGACTTATTTCCCAAAACAGAATTGGTTACAGGTACTTCATGGCCTGAATCAAGTATATCAAGAGGATAGGGGGCGGATTGAGAAAGCAGCTGCGGAGATTCAACGTGGAGTAGCTTTATCAGAAGTTATAGCAGAAAAGGCTGATAAATCCCCATTTACTGAAGATCTGTTTAAGGAGCTGTTGGAGCCATGGAAGCGTAAGTTTGATAAAGAATGGGGCGGTTATGGAAGTGCACCAAAGTTCCCATTGCCAAATTCGTTGCAGTATTTGCTCCGTCATTATTTCTATACCAAAGATAATGCTGTATTGGAGCATGTTCAACTTACTCTTGACCGCATGGCACATGGTGGTATTTATGACCACATAGGTGGTGGTTTTGCAAGGTATAGTGTAGATGAATATTGGAAGGTTCCTCATTTTGAGAAGATGCTGTATGACAATGGCCAACTGATCAGCCTTTATAGCGATGCATACCGTTTGACAAACAAAACATTGTACCGCAAGGTTATTGAAGAAACTGTGGCTTTTGTAGAACGAGAACTTATGTCGGATGAAGGTGGTTTTTATTCTTCGTTGGATGCGGATAGCGAAGGGGTGGAAGGGAAGTATTATATCTTTACACAAGCAGAGTTCGAAGCGTTATTGAGCAAAGAAGAAAAAGAACTGATCCGTTTTTATAGTATCGAACAAGATGGGAACTGGGAACATGGAAATAATGTGCTGTTCGTTATGGAAGATGAAGTTGATTTTGCCCAGAATAACAACATGACGGAACAGGAGTTTTTCAATCTATTGGGTAATTTTAAACAGCGTGTTCTACCAATTAGAGAACAGCGGATTCGTCCTGGTTTGGATGATAAGATTTTGGTCTCGTGGAATGCATTAATGATAAAAGGTCTGGTTGATGCTTATAAGGCGTTAGGTAACGAAGTTTTTTTGAAGCTGGCGCTTAAGAATGCAGAATTTATTGAGAAGAAGTTGATGAAGGATAACTATCAACTTTATCGAAATTACAAGAACGGCAAGGCTAGCATAAATGCATTTTTGGATGATTATGCGTTTCTTATGGATGCTTTCCTTTCGCTGAATCAGGTTACTGGCGATGAGAAATGGGTGGCGCATTCTATTGGACTTAAGGACTATGTTTTTGCTCATTTCTTCGATCAGAAATCAGGGATGTTTTTCTTTACATCCGATTTAGATTCTGCTTTGGTTGCACGAAAAATGGAACTTAATGATGGAGTATTGCCTGCTTCCAATTCAACAATGGCATTGAATTTATATGTACTCGGATCGTTGACATACGACGATGAGCTTCTTGGGAAAGCTGAGCAAATGCTGCTGAACATCAAAGAGCATATTCCTCAGGCCGCCGAGTACTATTCCCAATGGGCAATTCTACAGGCATATTTAATTAAAGCACCTTACGAAGTTGCAGTGGTTGGAAAAGAGGCGGGAGCCTTTGCTTTGGAGCTTATGCGGGAATACCGCCCGGACTTGATCTTCGCAGTTGCAAATTCCGCTTCAGACCTGCCAATTCTTAAGGAAAGAGAAGTAGAAGGGAAAACGAAAATATATGTTTGTAAGGATAGGGTTTGTAAATTACCTGTCGAAAACGTAAGTGCAGCAAAACAACAGCTATTGCGTTGAGTTTGCTGAGTGTAGCACATAATGAAAACGGTCGCCAAGGCGGTTGCGTAGGGTTGTAAATATTTTCAGCCCAACCCAGCCGTCTGTTGCCGCATAACGGAGCTGTGCATTGGTTAATTGACTGGCCTCCCAATTCGATACTTGTTGACGTTTGGAGATTTTGAAATTAAGAACAATGGCAGTCATTTTTTGTAAAGAAACACTTTCGATTCCATAGGTTCGAACAAGGTTCTGAAGGTCGACAAAACCAGCAGGGGGCATACATTCGTGTCTGTTTAAGGCTTTAAGATCGTCTTTTATGGCAGCCCCCACTTTAATAATCTCTTTTCTTGCAAGTATGGCTTGGAGTTCCTTAGGGATGCCTACTTTATTGAGGCGGAATAGGAATGCATCATTTTCAGCAACTAGCTGCAAAAGTGCAACATCATGCTTTTGTCCTTTTTTGAATGCGGGTTTGGTTTCTGTGTCAAAACCAAGTACTTTCTGATGCTTAAGGTAATCGGTAGCTTTTGCTACATCTTCTGGATTGTCAATAAGATGTATTGGGCCTTCGTAAGTTTTAACTGGTAGTAAATTGATTTGTTCTTTCGTGATTGACTTAAGAAACATATGTAAGGTTAGGTTATTGTAAAATTCAAAGTTAAGAAACAATCAATGCAATACAAACGAGAGGATATCCAGATTAGTTCTTGTTGGGGATAAGTTGTAGAAAAGTAGCACTTTGAACTGAGAAAAAATGTAGGATGGATGAATTTTTTGGAGAGAGGGGGAAGTGTAGGAAAAGGCGCAGATACTGCGCCTTTAGTTTCTTCTATGTTATTTTTCCGTAAAGTTATTGGCCTTTATTTAGCTGTTTCTTTTTCAAGAACATATTTAACAACGATATCGCCAAGTTCAGAAGTAGAAAGAGCTTTTTCTTTGTCGATGTCAACACTTACTTCACCTTCTTCTAGTGCTTTATTAATTGCATCGCGAATGTCTTTTGCTGCGTGGTGTGCTCCAAAATGCTCAAGTAACATTGCAGCGGAAAGAATTGTTCCAAATGGGTTTGCAATATTTTTCCCTGCAGCTTGGGGATATGATCCGTGAATTGGTTCAAACATAGCTGTAGATTCCCCAACAGATGCAGATGGTAACATACCTATTGAGCCAGTGATAACTGAGGCTTCATCTGTTACAATATCGCCAAACATATTTTCGGTTAGCATAACGTCGAACTGGGCTGGCCACTGAATGATTTGCATGGCAGCGTTGTCTACGAACATTTTTTCGTATGTAACCTCAGGATATTGAGTTGCAATTTCATCAACAGTTTCGCGCCACAGACGTGAGCTTTCCAGTACATTGGCTTTGTCTACAAGGGTTACTTTTTTACGACGGTTCATTGCCGATTTAAAAGCAAGGTGAGTAATGCGCTCTATTTCTGGTTTTGTATATTCAATTGTGTCGAAAGCTCCTTCTGTTTCAGGCTGACGACCTTTTTTTCCGAAATAAGCACCACCGGTAAGCTCCCGGAACACAACAAAGTCTACTCCTTTAACGCGTTCTTCGCGTAGTGGTGAGAATTTATTTAGTTTTTCGTATGTTGTGATAGGGCGGATGTTTGCAAATAGTCCGAATGTTTTACGGATGCGTAGAAGTCCTTGTTCTGGGCGAACTTTTGCCTTTGGATCGTTATCGTATTTAGGATCGCCTACTGCACCTAATAGGATAGCATCTGAGTTCCAGCATTTTTCAACAGTTTCTTTAGGAAGAGGGTCGCCTGTTTGGTCAATGGCAGTAGCACCAATAAGTGCTTCTTCAAAAGTGAATTCGTAGTTGTATTTTTGAGCAACGGCTTTTAATGCTTTTACTGCTTCTGCAGTTACCTCAGGCCCAATACCATCGCCTGGTAGTACAGTTATTTTCTTTTGCATGAATTTGAAAGTAATATATTGTTGTTTCTTAGTAGCTTATTGGTATGTTGCCATATTTACTATACTTGAGATGATCTTTTTCTAGATAAAAATATTGCAACCAGTAAGTCTATTGTACATTATTGTATAAGTTCAAAGAATAGCTAAGGCAAAGCTTATCGTATGACAACTTTGCCTTAGAGCAGGCAACCGCTAAATGTGTTTAACGCCTTCTTTTATTTCAGATTCTTCAACGTTTTTTAGAACACCATAAATCTTGGAAATCGCATCAATAAATGCCTCTACAGAAGCCGTGATGATATCTGTATCGGCTGAGAAGCCCTGATAGACCTGATTGTCGTGGCTAATCTGGACATGAACTTTTCCAAGGTCGTCGCTTCCGCGTGTAATGGCCTGAATTAAGAACTCGTCCAAACGAACTTCACGTTTGATGATTTTTTTAACAGCCGTGAATGATGCGTCAATTGGTCCGTTGCCTGTACTGGTTGTTGTGTGTACATTGCCGTCTATTTCCAACTGCACAGTAGCCGTAGGCATTACTTCCTTGCCACTGTGTACATTCAAGTACTTCAGTTTGATGCGGTCTTGTTGGTGTCGTTCAACTTCCATTAATGCCAATAGGTCGTCGTCTTTCAATTCCTTCTTCTTGTCGGCCAATTCGAGGAATTTTTGATAAACTTCGTCCAGTTTCTCTTTTTCCAGCTCGAAACCAAGTCTTTCCAAGTGGTGTTTCAATGCATGGCGACCAGAGCGGGCTGTTAGGATAATGGCCGATTCGTCGATACCAACATCTTTAGGGTCGATAATTTCATAATTTTCTCTGTTCTTAAGTACTCCATCTTGATGGATACCTGAAGAATGGGCAAATGCGTTGCGCCCAACGATAGCTTTGTTCGGTTGTACGGGCATGCGCATTAGAGAGCTTACAAGGCGGCTTGTGCGGTTAATGCTCTTTGTGTTGATGCCAGTAGTAAGTCCAAGATCGTGGCTTTTAATGATCATTGCTATTTCTTCAAGCGAGGTATTTCCGGCACGTTCACCAATACCATTAATGGTAACTTCTACCTGACGTGCACCGTTACGTACACCTGAGATACTGTTGGCTGTAGCCATACCCAAATCGTTGTGGCAATGAGTGGAAATGATTGCCTTGTCAACGTTAGATACATTCTCCATCAGGTATTTGATCTTTTCTCCATATTGCCATGGTGTACAGTAGCCAGTTGTGTCTGGGATGTTTACAACAGTAGCTCCCGCTGAAATTACAGCTTCTACAACCTTGGCAAGGTATTCATTGTCCGATCGGCCAGCGTCTTCTGCATAAAATTCAACATCTTCTACGTATTTTTTTGCATAGGCAACAGCTTCTTTCGCTCTTTCGATAATTGCTTCAGGAGTAGAATTGAGTTTATGTTTAATATGGTACGATGATGTTCCAATACCAGTATG
Source organism: Bacteroidales bacterium (assembly GCA_965230435.1). GTDB lineage: Bacteria > Bacteroidota > Bacteroidia > Bacteroidales > JBDKHP01 > JBDKHP01. The sequence continues at coordinate 1,626,735 of CBDDLB010000006.1, read as the reverse complement.
AATTCGGCCGTGTTTCGCATATTTCAGGGCGTCAGCTGCAACATCGATATCCTTCTGTACGGCACGTGTAAGCGCACATATTGTTGGATTGCTCACAGCTTTCGATATCTCGACTACCGAATTGAAATCGCCAGGACTAGAAATAGGAAAGCCTGCTTCGATAACATCCACACCAAGTTCTTCTAGGGCTTTAGCCACTTCTATCTTCTCAATAGTATTTAACTGACAACCTGGAACTTGTTCTCCGTCCCTCAGAGTCGTGTCGAAAATATAAACCCGATCCTTTTCCATAATGTTTGCTCGTTAGGTTTTGTTTGTATAAAAATGTCTTGTTTGTAAATATTAATTTCTCTTTCCAGTTAAGCAGACCGTACTTTTAGATACAAAAAAAGCAGGTTATAAACCTGCCTTATCCTTTTGTTAATATGTTTTGTTTGATCTATATCTTTATACAAAAGCGATAAGGCTCAGTCCCAAGTAATAGGCCGAGGAGAAATAAACCCAGTAAAAGATCCAAAATAAACATGGTCTTTCAGTTTTAAGAAAGGGATAACAATTTCGCTTTTGTTCGTGCTTTTATTTTGATAGCACTTTGCAATGATAGGTAATAAATTTATAAAATCAAAAGAAATTAACTGATAATATGGAAGCATACTTAGGCAGGGCATTTTATTTGTGAAGTATTTGATGCAATTTAATTGCATGGGTCGAAATTGAAATTACATGTTAAAAGTTATAAATTGCAATAAGGTCACGAACCTATTTATTTTAGATTAACTTTCTGCAAGTAACCTGCAACTTACATTAGGAATTAATCTACTTTAATTTTGACTGAATATCTACTTCAAATAAGTTTGCATTATTATAAGTGAAAACCACAAAGAACAGAGAAAGTATGTTGGTAGAGTGGGAAGAATATAAAGGAAAAAAGATACTTTGTATCGATTATCGGAATATGAAAGATGAAGCTTTTCGCGATGCTATTCAGGAAGTGAGCGAATATGTATTGGGGTTGGGAGAGGAAAGCATATTGGAATATGTCGATTTCACTGGGTCGTATGTAGACATGGAAACCTTTGATGTCCTGAAGCGAACAATTGGCAAAACCAATCGAATAGTCGATAAAACGGCAGTGCTTGGAATAGATGGAGCAAAAGTTAGTTTAATGAAAATGCTGCTTAAATCGGCAAAAAGGCAAAATGTTCAGGTTTTTGTTGAGAAAGGCATTGCGAAAGAATGGTTGGCGTCCGAGTAGAATAAGCCTTTTTCTGGAACAAGGGTTTTATATCTTGCTTTATATTGTGTAAGTACCCATATGAAATTAAGTCAGATATGTTTCTAACTTAGTCTAAATTAAGTTGGTCTGCAACCTTATGTGAATCAAGGTTGGGGAATTTGTACCTTGATTCACATGAGATATAAATATAGGTAGTATTGGTTTTTATCTGTCTTGCCCAAATGCTAAACTTGTGTAAACAGGCAGTTCAACTCCTAGAAAAAGTTCTTGACTAGTTAACGTTACACCGGAAACATCAGAATTCTTGATATAGCAAGTATATCTTCCTGCATCTTTTTCGGAATAACTATCAATTATGTAAGTGGCCTTTGTAGCGCCCTCTATCTTTGTATTGTCTTTATACCATTGATAAAGATTAGCTTTGCCGACAACCTCTACTTTCAGTTTCAGTTTTTGGCCTTCTTCAAGTTTTCCTATTTTTACTGAACTTATTTTTTTCTGGAAGCCTACATTTACGTTTCTGTTTCCTTTGTAGCGTTCCAAATCTCCAAACTGAAGTTCGTTACCTGTCAGATCGATATAGCAATCCTGCGCAAGTAGTTTGGTCATATTATCCAGGCCGGATAGTTTGTTGGAGCCTAGATAAAGCAACCGTAATTTGTTTAATTTAGCTAATGCCTTGTCCACAGATCCAGTGAGTTCATTGCTAGTTAAGTTAAGATCTTCTAAGTTATCCAGTTTAGATAAAGCCTTGGATGGGAAATTATTGCGTAATCCATTATTTATCAAGCATATTGAAACTACGCGTGAATCCTTGACGGTAACACCGTGCCATGTTGCAATATCTTGATTGCTTAACCAGTTTGTATTGTTTTTCCATTCCTCTCCACCTGTAGCATGGTAGAAAGCAACCAATGCATTGTAATCCTGTTCCGATACTCCTCCTTTTTGTGCAAAAGTGGCCACGCTAAAAGATAGACAGATCCATAAAGAAAAAATAATTCGTCTCATCGTAACAAATGGTTTTAGATAGTTATGAAAACATTTAGCTCTTTTTATAATTTTCTTTCGAGAAAAATGTTTCCGACTGAAATAATTGGTTAAATCACTTAATCATTCAGAAATTACTTTTGAAAACTACACTAAAACAGAAAGTTTAATAAAAACTCATCGGGGTAATTAAGTTTGTTTCCATACTTCTGCTGTAGCTTACAAGAGAACACTTTCTATTATCAAGCTGAACAAAAGTATATATTTACTTTTATGTTAAAAATACTGTAGCAGTATATTAGCAGGGGGGTAATGAAACATTATTTCCAGGATAAGACAGCGTAACGAGGTGGGATGTACTTTTATTATTCAGAAAAACAAAAATAAAAGCCTATGATTCAATAAAAAGAATCATAGACAGAAATCAACATATGATATTTTTCTCAGTAGCCAATAAAAAGAAGCGCTTCGTTTTATAATCGTTCAAGAATTAATTTCAATGCAACAAATGAAGCAGAAAAAGATAAGCCTAATCGCCAATATTTAAATAAGTTACTACTTCTGTTATTCAATAAAAAAGCAATAAGTAGCAGGAGTGATACAACTACCAACTGCCCCATTTCCAGCCCTAAATTAAAAGCTAATAGAGGAAAAAAGAGGTTGTCTTCAGCACTTAGCATAGAACGTAAGAAATTTGAAAAACCAAGCCCATGGATAAGGCCAAAAATTAAAGCTATTGTATAGCGAAGAATATAACTCGAACGATTAGAAATAGAGTTGCTAAACTCATAAAACAAATTGGATACGGCGGTGATTACAATTGTTACAGGAATCAATAACTCTACCCAGTAGCTTTGAACGTAAACAACGTTAAGTGTAGCAAGAGCCAGCGTCAGACTGTGTCCTAGGGTAAATGCAGTTATCAGTACTAAAAGTGGTTTCCAGTCCCGTAAAGAATATAATGCGCATAGCGCTCCAACAAATAAAATATGGTCATAGCCATTCAGATCTAGAATGTGGCGTATTCCTTCTTCTAGATAAAACACAAAGAAATTCATTTTTATAGAGTATTAAGTCTTGTTACCAACAAATTCGTATTTTTGCTGCTTAAACGAATTAAGAAATGAGGATTGATATACTGTCGGTAGTACCCGAACTTCTGGTTAGTCCACTTAACCATTCCATTGTACAACGAGCCAAAGATAAAGGTTTGGCTGAAATTTATGTCCATAATATTAGAGACTATTCCCTCGACAAACATCGCAGGGTAGATGATTATGCATATGGCCCTGCGGCTGGTATGGTCTTAATGATCGAACCAGTGGCACGTGCTATAGAAACATTGAAAGCTGAGCGTGAATACGATGCGATTCTTTATACATCGCCCGATGGCAGGCGATTGGATCAACCTATGGCCAACAGAATGTCGACGTATGAGAATATACTTATTCTATGCGGGCACTATAAGGGGGTTGACCACCGTGTAAGGGAACATTACATAAGCGAAGAAGTTTCTATTGGCGATTACGTACTTACAGGGGGGGAGCTGGCTGCGGCGGTTATTACAGACAGTGTTGTTAGGCTTCTGCCAGGTGTGCTTTCAGATGAATGTTCTGCACTTAGCGATTCATTTCAGGATAATCTATTGGCACCACCTGTATACACCCGCCCAGCAGAGTACAATGGATGGGCTGTTCCAGAGGTATTAACATCTGGTAATTTTAAGAAAATAGACGAATGGGAGATGGAACAATCAATAGAAAGAACGAAACGCCTTAGGCCTGATCTGTTAAAATAAGATATGAAATCTGGCCGACAAGGCCATTTGCCAATTTAATTATGGCTGAATACTTAAAGCAATTATTAATTATGAGTTCTAAATTGGCTAACACTTGACGATTTACACGTCGCCAAACCAAGACGATCTGTAATTATTATTATTCTCCTTGGGGGGATGCTTTTCTTATCTGTCATAACCACATATAAATATATACTGGATATAATGTTAAACAGAGGTGCTACATAACAAGGCGGTAAGCTTCCAAGAATGTGATGTATGGCTTTTGTTGAAGCAGAGCAACAGCAATTCCCATTATGTGTTAATCTGTGTTAAAACCATTATTCTACAAGGGATAGGGATATTATTTTATATTTTACTTATTAAAAGCAAATTGAGTATCCTATTGCGCTAAAAGACGTAAGCAAAATAAAGTGTGTGAACAAGCGTTAACTTATGGAAAGAATCAATTTGAACATTCACCAAACATTAGTACATTCGGCATATTAATTGCGACATTACACAGTTAATGATCATTGCTAAAATAAATACCAAACTACTTCCAATGACGTTAAAAAATAGACTATCGCTTTTACTCCTTCTGGTCATCCTTGTATCTTCTTGTGCATCTGAGCAAACTAAGTTTGAACAAGCACTTAAAAGCCAGTCGGTCAACGAAATCAAGAAATTCATAGCAGAATATCCAGAAAGTCCTCTAAAAGAGGAAGCAACATACCGTATGGCCGAAATTTCGAATAAAGTTTCCTCTTATTTGCTTTTTTTACACCACTATCCACAAGGAAAGTTTGCTAAACTGGCACATCAGAAAATAGATTCTGCAGGTATGGTTTTCGTGGAAGGAGGCACTTTTAGAATGGGTTGTGATACTTGTCAGAAAGATGAGAAACCTGCCCATAACGTTACACTCCGTGATTTTTACATTGATGCAACAGAGGTAACGGTGGCTGATTTTCTTGAATTTGTAAAAGCTACGGGTTACAAAACAGATTCAGAAAAAGAAGGTTCTAGCAGCGTTCTTATAAATGGAGATTGGGAACGCCTACCGGGAATAAATTGGCGCCATGATGTTGAAGGGAAAAAGCGCCCAAAAGAGGACTATAACCATCCTGTAATTCATATTAGTTGGTTTGATGCTATGCAATATGCAACCTGGGCTGGTAAACGCCTTCCTACAGAAGCAGAGTGGGAATACGCTGCAAGGGGAGGGCAGAAAAGTAAAAACTTTTTATTCAGTGGTAGCAATATAGCAGAGGAAGTGGCATGGTATGCATCGAATACTAAGCCTGTTACTCATCAAGTTGCATTGAAAAAGCCCAACGAACTAGGCATTTACGATATGAGCGGAAATGTTTATGAATGGTGCAATGATTGGTTCGAGAAGAAATATTATTCAAAAAGCGAAGAAAGCAATCCAACGGGGCCACAGACCGGTAGTTTAGTAGCGCTAAGGGGCGGGGGCTGGAATTATGACGAAGATGGCCTACGTAACACAAATAGAATTAATGCATACCCATTACATTGGTATGGTGGTATTGGTTTCCGATGTGTTGCTGATATTGCACCAGAACTTGAAATGATGATGAAAGAAACGGATCAGAAATAAAATCTTATCATTCTTTAATATCACCTTTAGATATAGACAGTTAGGAATATCTTTTATAACAAGGTTTAAAAAAAGCAACCATCTGAATTTTCGTAAGATTTCAGGTGGTTGTTTTTTTGTTTAAGCTTAACCGTTTGCTTACCCTAGCTGGTTCTGTTGAATAATGAGTGAGTATACTGAATGTTATACACGTCAAAGATTTTGTTCGGACTGAAAATCAAGTGAGGCGTTTTGTATTGAAGTGTAATAATTGTCTAAATTTTATAACAGTTGACCGATTATTTCGATTAACTTCTCTGGTTTTACGGGTTTTGATATATAGGCATCAAACCCTTCCTGTAAAGAGAGGGTTTCATCCTCGGACAAAGCATATGCAGTCTGTGCAACAACTGGTACATCACTGTTCTTTTTTATTTCCTTCAATGCCTCAAAACCATTCAATACCGGCATTTTTATATCTAGAAGAACAAGGTCTGTTTCTGGATGTTTGGAAAACAATTCCACAGCTTCTTGTCCATCTCTGGCTATGAGAAGCTTAACATCCATACTGTTTAAAATTTCGCGCAAGTATACTACATTTATTTCTTCATCTTCGGCTATCAAAATGGTTTTATGTTTCCAATCTATTTTTTTTCTTTCTCCGTTTCCTGTGGTTCTTTTCTCGGACTGGTACATTGGTGTATATGGAATAGAGAACCAGAATGTTGACCCGCGCCCTAATTCGGATTCCAGCCAGATTTCACCTCCTAATAATTCTACAAAGCCTTTCGAAATAGCTAAGCCTAGTCCTGTTCCTCCAAATTTGCGGGTAAATGACTCTTCTACTTGTCTAAATTGTTCAAAAATAAGCTTTTGCGATTCTATTGCCACCCCAATTCCCGTGTCTTTTACAAAGAAATGGACATAATCATTCAAAATAGAATACCCAATTTCGACTTGCCCCTTTTCCGTAAATTTGACTGCGTTTTTTACTAGCTTCTTGAAAACATCCATCATTCTTGCTGGATCTGAGTTTACATAGGCGGTTTCTTCAAGGAAAGGTTCTCTTATCAATAGTGCAATATTGTTTTTCTTTGTGGACCGCAACTCTTCAGATGCCAGCTTCCTAACTTCATCAAGTAGGCCTGTTAGGTTTACTTGTTCAAGTTGAATAGGATATTGTTTAGATTGAAGCTTTGAAATGTCTATGATGTCGTTTATGATGTCTTTCAGCTGAAGTGTTCCTGCAACAATCATATCTATATATAATTGTTTGGATGGTTCCACGCTGTTGGACATTTTCAGCAGTTCGGCAAACCCAACGATAGCGTTCATTGGGGTGCGAATTTCATGTGATAGGTTGGCCAAAAAAGCTGTTTTAAGGCGGTCGCTCTCCTCTGCTTTGTCTTTTGCAAAAACCAACTCTTCGTTGATCTTAGTAATTTTGTCGTGCCGATCTAACAAAACTGCGTTCTGAGCCTCGAGTACCTTTTCTTTCATAATAAGATCCAGTTCGGCCTTTTTCCTTCGGGATATATCAACAACGGCAATCAATGAACCGATAGGTCTATTCTCCTCGTTTTTCATCACGGAACTGGCCATGGAAACATGGATTTCTTTCCCATTTGCATGTACGAGCCTGAAATCGAACGAACCAACTCTATCTACTGGTTCCCGCAGTAGTTCTAAAACTTCGTCTTTTAAATCTTCGGCCACAAAGTCTACCAGCGAACATTCCATAAGGTATTCAACACTATAGCCCAACATACTCGCTAACCTGGGATTCACATACATAGTGTTGCCGTTGATATCCAGTGCCCATATGCCTTCCTGGAGAGTTTCTACCAATTGGCGGTATTTATTTTCTAAAGCAGTTCTTAACTCAACTTCCTGTTGTAGTTCTTTTGTTCTCTGGAGCACTTTTTCCTCTAAGGACTGATTTGCTTCGTTGAGTTTCTTCTGAAGGCTTGATATTGTAAGGTGAGTTTTGATTCGGGCAATTATTTCCTCTAGTTGGAAAGGTTTTGTGATATAGTCGACCGCACCAAGCTCAAACCCTTTGAGTTTATCTACAGTTTCTGTGAGTGCAGACATGAAGATGATGGGTACGTCTGCAAAACCGTCTATTCGTTTGAGCTTTCCACAAACCTCGAAGCCATCCATACCCGGCATAAGTATATCAAGCAAAACCATATCCGGCTTTGTTTGACTAGCGCGTTTGATCGCTATTTCTCCACTTTGAGCGATAAGAAAATCGAAACCATACCGCTCTAAAGAAGAGATTAGCACATCGAGATTCTTGGGCTGATCATCAACAATCAGTATCGTACTGTTTTTAAATTCATCGATATTCATACTCTAATGTTACCCAAGCTATTCGCCTTTTCGTTTAATAAAGTCAACAATACTTTCAAAATCATAGCCGCCTAGCCACCCTTCAAGTAGGGCAGTGAAAGTTAAGTAATTTTCAGATTGTTTCAGTTCATTAAGAACCCTTTTTATTTGAGTAATTTTTCCCATCATTGCTGCAGATTTCAGTTCTTCCAGAACAGGATCTTCAGGGAAAATTACTTTATCCTGTTCTTCTTTCTTTGCTTTCTTTACTTCTTTAAAGTTCCATTTGATATCTAGCATTGTTTCTATTAGGGTTAACAAGCGATCAATATCAAAGGGTTTCGAAAGAAACTGGTTGCAGCCTATGTCTTTGGATTTTTGAATCATAGATTCCTCAACGCTTGCAGAAATGGCAATGATTATTGGCTCTTGTCCATTACTATGTTCCCTTATACGATGAGTTGCCTCGAAACCATCCATCTTAGGCATAACAATATCCATTAAAATCATATGATACTTTTTCTTCGAAGCCATTTCTACTGCTTCTAGACCATTCAGTGCTAAATCTACATTGAAGCCAATTGGCAAAAGAATATCGTTGAGAACAGAACGGTTGTTGAAATTATCATCCACAATCAGAATATTTCTTTTTGCTCCTTCGTAGCCTTTGATATCTCTATACTTTGAGCCTTGAACATCCCGTACAACAACGTCTGCATAAGGCAGGTCTATCTCAAAATAAAAACGGCTTCCTTTGCCAAGTTCGCTTTCTACTATTAATTCTCCGGCCATCATCCGAACCAAAGCTCGGGAAATGGCAAGTCCAAGTCCTGTTCCCTCGGCTCTGTCTTTTAAGTCTCCAATCTGATGGAACGACTCAAAAATCTCTTCAAGTTTATCGTTTGGTATCCCAACGCCTGTATCCTCGATGAAGAAGCGGAAACGGCCAATAGCAACTTGTTTCACTTCGAAGATTACATGCCCTCTATGAGTGAACTTAACTGCATTGTTCAGTAGGTTCAGAAGCACTTGCCTTAAGCGCTTGTCATCTCCGTGCAATCCATTGGGCAGATCGGGGTCGAAACGTTTGATGAAGCCTATTTTTTTTGCTCCGGCCTTTACACTGATAATATCAACAATATTTTCTATAAAGTTAATAAAATTAAAATCCTGAGAGACAAGATCCATCTTTCTGGCCTCTATTTTAGATAGGTCGAGCACATCGTTTATCATCATTAGAAGGTGTTCACCACTATGAGCTATCGTATCTATTGCTTTGACCTGCTTCTCGTTTAGATTTTCATACCGCATCACTTGTGCGTATCCTAGAATAGCATTTAATGGGGTTCTAAGTTCGTGGCTCATATTAGCGAGAAATTCACTTTTGGCCTTGCTTGCCATTTCTGCTGCTTCCTTGGCTTTCACCAATTCTTCGTTGGTTTCATTCAATTCAGCTGTTCGTTCACGTACCAGTTCCTCAAGATTATTCCTGTGTTTTTCAAGTTCAAGTTCTACAATCTTTCTGTCTGTGATGTCTTGCACATTGGCGATATGATATGCCGCAGAACCATATTGAGCCCTAACATAAGTTAAATCGAGAAGTACCGGAAATATAGAGCCATCTTTACGCTTATGAAATGTTTCTAAAGAATAATGCCCGAATTGTTCAACTAAACTCAAGGCCAGTTCCATCTCATGCAAATGTGAATCTGGAAAAACACTTGTTATCCCTTCACCCTCAAGTTCTCCAAGATCAAAACCGTGCATTTTCTCATAAGCTGGGTTTGTCATTTCAAAAATATTCCCTGTCTCGGAGCTAATCGCGATTCCCCATTCTGCATTTTTAAAGGCATTGCCCCATCGGTTCAATTTCTCTCTTATTTTCCTAGTTTCCGAGACATCTGTTGAAATACCTGCTATGGCGTGCATCTCTCCAGAAGCATCAAGTATAGGGAATTTAACAGACAGGAAAGTCCGGAGTTCACCTGCGTGAAATATTTCTTCTTCAACTTTTATTACTTTTTTATTTTCCCAGACTACGGCATCATTCTCGTTGAATTTTCTTGCCGTATCAGCAGCATATAATTCAGCATCGGTTTTTCCGATAACGTCATCAGTAGTAGTGTCAAACAATTGCAGATAATAGTTATTGACCAATAAGTGCTGTCCGGTATTGTCTTTCAGATAGATCAATGAGCCTGCATTATCGATAATAGCTCTGAATTTTCGTTCACTTGCAGCTAGCTCTTCTACTGCAAAATTGCGCTCCGTTTCCCACTGCTGCAACCTGTCCAGCAAATTGTTGTATCTGTCATACAAAAGTCCGATTTCATCTTCGGTCTTCTTTTCTATCCGTTTCGAGTAATCCTTTGTTTCTGCTATTACGTTCGTAAAGTCAGCAAGAGTTAGGATCGGCAATGAAATGAACTTCTCCATACGAATGGCAAGTACCACCGAAACTACAGTCATTGATAAAAAAACCAATAACGAGAAGAATAAATTTCGCAAAACTATTTTCCCCGTTTTGGTCTCAAGCAGTAAATAAACTGTGCCGTATTTTTCGCCTTCATAAACGATATCCAGATGAACATGGAGATATTCCCAGGTCAGCTCATGTCCTGTTTGCCTTATCTTTAGATTTACGTTTTTATCGAAATTGTCACTTCTATAAGTGGAAAAGAGCTTTCCTTGCTTATCGAACAAAGCCCCCATTTTTATATAAGGTAAAGCGGCTAATTTCTTAATAACTTCATTTGCCCTTTCTCTGTCCTCGAACTCCAAAGGCATTATACTGTACTCCCCAATAAGATGGGCATCCATTATCCCTTTCTCAACGGTACTCTGGTAGTGTTCCCAGAGCTTTAGGCTAAGGTCGATTACCTTGCCGAAAAATGTAGAAAGCAATGCAATAAGAATGATGATTGCAATTAATTTTTCTTTTATCGTGGCCTTTTTAAACATAAACTTACACCTTAATTTAAGCCTCTTCAATAGGATCGGGCAAGCTTTTTCTTTACAACCCGATCTTCATACCCTTCTAAAAAAAATCAAATAAATTCATAGAACGACCGAAAGTAGGTGCCTTGCTTTGTAAACTAAAACTGAGGCTGCCTCTTTGCATGTTATAAAATCTAAGGCATGGAGCATTAAGCTTAGAATAATACAACTGAAAATTATAATCTTAAGTAGATGTACTAATATGAACGACATTTTAAGAGTGTCATCATGCTGAATATTAGTACGATGATTTCTATGATAAATAGCACCACGTGCTTAATTTAGAGTGTCCACAGAGCTAAATCTCATTTTATTCTTCTCCCGTATTCTACAAGCAAACGATCTACTTCTACATTGTTCTTCTCTAGGCTACTCTCATTAATTTTGAAGTGAACGGTTTCTTTAACTGTGATAAACAAATTAACACAAATTCCCTTCTCTCCCCATCCTGGGGTATCAGAAAAAGTGAGTATAGAATACTTTTCTGAGAATTCTAGAACCTCTTCTAAACGGTTACGGGCATTAGAAGCAAGGAAAATGGCATGGCAAACTTTTAATGGTTGATCTTTTTCAATATAACATATTTTGACCTCGTGTTTCTTGATTGTATTAAAACTATATACATGATCGAGCATCGACCCAAAAGGATTTTTTCCGACAACACAAATTATGAATGGAGATCCAGGATTGTTAAGGCCTGAAGTAGTAGGCCAATCGGTGTGCTTTATGAATTTGCCAAGGATGGTTGCTTTTACTTTGTACTCCAAGGCCTGAGCAAAAATCACGGTTTTTCCCATGAAAAAAAACAAACTTGCAAGCAACAAGAAACGCATGGTTTTATTAGCCCAAAGTACTAGCATAACTCAAATAGAGATTAATAACGAATACACAAAAGTTCTGCCATAAGGCAAATTCCTAATTCTGTTGATATTAGACTTTTTACGAATATATTCAGGCACCCACAGTTTGCTGTTTGTAAGGTTTCTGGCACTCAGTCTGTGATTGAGCTTTATTCCCGATAGATAATGCGAGAAACTCGTGTGTAGATTTAGCAGGTACTGGGTGGGAATAGCTGTTAAATGCCCTTCCGTTCCTGAATACCACCTTCCATCACTTCCGATTTTCCAATTTTCTATTGCTTTGCTGACACCTAATGAAATGGTATGATCTGGAACAAATCTGAAATTTGCCTTATCGCCATTATCATCGATTGATAAATTGGTATTGTAATTCAAAAAGAAATTAATAATCCTAGGATGCCGATACTTAATTTCAAGCTCTACTCCATTGGCACTGAAATTTTTCATATTTGTATATTTACCAGGCGAATTGTCCTCTTCCTCTTGCCTTGCAATAAGATCTGAATAACCCGAATAATACCCTAATAGGTTAACATACCATTCTCCTAAACGCGTCAAATAAGCAGCTTCGATTGTTTCTACTAGCTCAGGCTGCAAATTTTTGTTTCCTACAACTGTTGGGTGATTAAAGTACAATTCTAACAATGTTGGGGCCCTAAAAGATTGATTATAAATCAATTTTAGGCTATTCTTCGAATTGAACTGTAATATTCCAACGGCGCGAGAGGATAAATTCTCTCCAAAGAGACTATTCTCAGTATAACGTGTACCTAACAAAAGCTGAAACGGCTTAAGGTTGAACAGAACCTGAGCAAAGGTAGACCATTCTTGTACTCCTTTATTCTCATTCATATTGTCTGTCAGCAAAGTATCTACAATACCATTATACGTTCTATATCCAAAGTTTTCCCTAATTTCATACTTACCTCCAGCTTCGAAAGTGAGGTATTGATCGAATTTGTAATTCACCTTCAAATCCATATCATAGCGCCCAGCTGCAAGCTGAGTTATGATAGACTTATCTTGCGAAAGGGAGAATTCACGTCCGGAGCGGTCGTAGGAAACATAAAACTTTATCAGCGTCTTCCTCTTGAAATTCTTATCGAAGCTATAGTTAACCAGCAAGCCATTGTTCATCACCATCTGCCCACCACCACCAATAAATGAAGGATGTATGCCTAAATAACTATGGTTGTAATGAAAGTGGCTGCACATCAATCGATGCGATTCGTAGCGTGCAACAACATTGAAACTGGTATGTTCTTCTTTTGGTGTATAGAGATAAACAGAGTCTTGCCCATAAAAATATCCCTTTGCAGATGTTGTTTTATATGGGGAGAATGTCTTTTTACCAGTGTTAGCTGAAAGAAACAAGCGAAACTTACCTTTGTTCACCTGAACATTAGTCCCTGTCATTCCATAATCACCTCCTCCAAATCTAGCGAAGCCAGAAAAACCAGCTCTATTCCCTTTTTTTTCGTGGAAAACAATATTAACTGCCCCTGTATAAGCATTACTTCCGTATAATACCGATGCTGCCCCTTTCAGAACTTCTATCCTTTGGACATCATTAATATCGATGCGGTCAATTATTCCATTACCATATATTGATTGCCAGGTAGGTATATTATTGATCATCAGGAGTACCTTATTGGCATAAAAGCCTTGAAGAATTCCGCGCGAAGTTACTACTCCCCGATCGATAATGGTTGAATAAACATCAAAACCTGCAACAATGGCCAAAGCTTCACCGATCGTCTGAAAGTGGTGCTCACGGATCATTTCTTTATCGATTACCGTTACTGAGGAAGGGGCGGTGAACACATCTTTTTCCCACGTAGAAGATAGATTAACTTTGGTTTGCAACAGCTCCTCCAGCTTTAGTTGCGACAGTTTTCCAACTGGTGCTTTTTTTTCAGGACTCATCTGCCCGCTTACGAATTTATAAAAAAACAACAGCTGCAAAAAAAATAAACACCTCATCGCTCACTACACTTTTAAGAACAGTACTTTTTTATATTTAAACAATAATCGTCACCATTTTTTAGCAACTAAAATTTAAACTCAAAGGTTCAGCTTCTCAATTATAGATCTTGTTACTAATTGTTGTATTCTTCAGTCTATGTATGAGTCGATTAAATATAGTTTAAAAAACCAGCTTTGTAAATAGTTTTCCAAAAGTGTTTCTCAGGACAGTGCCCCTTTTTATAAAAGAAATTATACTTTCGCTTATCTAAAATTAGACTGTGCTGTTTGACTCACTGTAGAACTTAACATAACAGACCACAGGTTTAGCAAAACAATAAAGCAAATCCAGAATGCTGAAATCTATGACCGGCTTTGGGAAAGCCACCCGCGAACTTGAAGACAAGCGCATCAACATTGAGATAAAATCACTCAATAGCAAACAGATGGACATTATCCTTAGACTGCCTCAGCACTATAAGGAGAAGGAGTTGCATCTCAGAAATAGGATTTCACAGAACCTGACACGTGGCAAAGTAGAAGCATTTATCTGGTTTGATGGCGAAGGAGAGAAAAACGTCAGCATAAATACGTCTGCTGTTGAGAAATACTATCAGCAGTTAAAAGGGATCAATGATAAACTAGGGGCAGACTCCGAGGGAAAAGATATCTTACAAATGGTAATGCGTTTACCTGATGTTTTCGATACTGAAAGGCCTGAAATCTCGGAAAAAGAGTGGAATTTGGTGCAGGCTGCTGCAGACGAAGCCCTTGAGCAGCTAAATAATTTCCGTGCGCAAGAAGGCAAGGCGCTTGAGGAAGATATGCAGATGCGCATAGAGTCTATTCAAGAAAAAGCAATTGCTGTGGAAGGTTATGAATCGGAAAGGAACGAGAACATCCGAACAAAACTTGAATCTAGCCTAGAAAATTTAGGAAACGATATCAATATTGATAAAGACCGTCTTGAACAGGAGATTATCTATTACTTGGACAAATATGATATAAACGAGGAAAAAGTCCGCTTGGCAAACCACTGTAAATACTTCCTAGAAACACTAAAGGAAACAGAACCTACGGGAAAAAAACTAGGTTTCATTGCTCAGGAAATTGGAAGGGAAATCAATACTTTAGGTTCGAAAGCAAATCACAATCAGATACAACGCCTAGTTGTTCAGATGAAAGAAGAACTAGAAAAGATTAAAGAACAGGTACTGAATAGTCTCTAGGGGAATGAACAGTGGTTTCTCTATGAAAAACAGTATGTAATTCAGGTTGAGATGGCGTTTCCTTTTTGAAATAAGCTTTACCAAAGAAAGCTGGACTTTGAAGTCCAGCTTTTTTTACACCATAAATGAAGCAAGTTAATTGATCAGTGATAAAGGGGGAAAGGCTTAGCAACTAAAAAGTTCAGACCAGTTGATATCTGAAAAATTATGAATCAATTGTATGGTCGGAGATAGTTGAGATAGATCCATCGGTTTCCCATTTGGAGAAATTGCCAATACTAAACCAATACCTGCTTTTTCAGATGCGATCAGTCCAGAATGAGAATCCTCAATCGCAACACAATCTGTAGGATGAAGGTTCATGGATACGGCTGCTTTTTCAAAAATATCTGGATAGGGTTTGCTACGGAAAGTACCGTTGTCGTAAATGATTTGCTCTGGTGCAAACCAGTTGTGAAGATCCAGGTTTTGAATGAAAAAATCTACGTTTTCCCATTCAGATGAGGTTGCTATTGATCTTGGAATGTTGTTCTTTTTTAGATAGTCCAGAAGTTCTGTAAGGCCAGGGGCCAACTTAAATCGATTGGGATTCTCTAGGCAGATTTTTCGATAGAGAGCTTCTTTTCTCCCTCCAATTTCAGCAACTTCCTCAGTAGAGGCCGTGCGCCCGATAACATATTCCGTAATGGCTTTGTTCGTTCTGCCATGCATATGTTTCTTCAGTTCTTCTTGCGTCATTTCTGTGCCACGGACTTCTTTGGCCAAAGCATTCCATGCTTGTTCGTGAAAGTCAGCATCCCAAAGCATTGTTCCGTTGAAATCGAATATAATTCCTTTTAAGCGCATGTTTTCAAATTGTAGATTAAAGTGAAAGTTTATTTTGATAAGATGAAAAGACAACTTCAAACAACGTTTTAGTTTTTGCTTCTGAGTTGTTTTCAAAATTCAAACACGAAATAAATACTCTTTGAGCAAAAAACGAATCGAAATTTTAAATTGTAGAATTCCCAGACGGGAATATGAGTCAATTATCTGAAACGAAGATGAAAAAAGGAGTTCTTTTATAGAGGCGGCTTTGTGCAGGGATAAAACTTATGTTACTGTTATCAATTTCATTATATTTGATTTTTGCCTTTTGTTGTGGATAGCTTAGAATTGTAAGCCTAATTAACTAATTGATTATCGGATGAATGAGACGATAATGAAAGCCCTTATGCGTTTGTTTGCTATTGCTGCAAATGTAAACGAAGATGGAGTTTCTCCTCTTGCCCGCGAAATTGTTACATCGTATCTCACGAGCCACCTTTCGCAGGATCTGACAGAGAAGTATCTAGCGCTATTTGAGAAATTTCTTGAGCGGCATCAGGCGAGGGTAAAGAAGAAAACTGGAGAAAAGCAAGAAAAAGAGGCAACCCTAAATTCTGTTAAAGTACTGATGATCTGTCAGCAAATTAACGAAACTTTAGAACAGAAAGAAAAGCTGATTGTTTTTGTACGTCTGATTGAATTTATTAACGAGGACGATATTATCACGGAGCGTGAATTGGATTTCATTCATACAGTAGCAGAAACGTTTAATATATCGGATGCCGAATTCGAAAACCTTATGGGATTTGTAATTGCAGATTTCTCACGGCTGAAGGACAGGCGGAAGGTGTTGGTGGTGAACAGGCATAATTACTCTGGGCACGACGAGGTAGAGGAAATGGGAGATTGGTTTGTTAAAAACCGACCGCACAAACAGAACGAATTTAAACATATAAAAGAAGAAGGTCTTGATGGTGAGATTGTTATTCTTCATATAGAAAGTACAAATACTTATATTTTTCGTTATTGGGGTGAAGATACATTGTACCTCAATAGTCAGGTGGTTATCCCAAGGCAGGCTTATACTTTAGAGAATGGGAGCATTATCAAAGGACATAAAATAAGTCCGATTTACTATAGTGATCTTGCAGGCAAGTTTCTACATGCTACTACACAAACGCGGATTAATTTTCATGTTAAAGAGGCTTCGTTTTTCTTTAAAAATAGTAAGAATGGAATACAGCCTTTTGACCTTTTTCTTGAAAGTGGCCAATTGATAGGGATCATGGGAGGAAGTGGAGTAGGTAAGTCTACACTGTTCAATTTGTTGAATGGAACCTTGATTCCCCGTGAAGGCCAGATTTATATAAACGGACATGATATCCATCGCGACAAAAAAGAAATGGATGGCATCATTGGTTATGTACCTCAGGACGATTTGTTGATTGAGGAACTTACTGTTTATCAGAATCTTTATTACAATGCGAAGCTGTGTTTCAGCAATTTTACCGATCGGCGTATTGCAGATACTGTAGACAAAATGCTGGAAGATTTAGATTTGGATGAAATCAAAGATCTTACAGTGGGGAACCCATTGAATAAGTTTATTAGCGGAGGGCAGCGGAAACGTCTGAATATTGCTTTGGAACTGATCCGGGAGCCAAGTGTGTTGTTCGTGGATGAGCCAACATCTGGCCTTTCATCTATGGATTCCGAGACTGTAATGCTTCTGCTGAAGGAGCAGACAATTAAAAGCAGGCTTGTGGTTGTGAATATTCACCAACCTTCGTCTGATGTATATAAGCTCTTTGACAAATTGCTGATTTTGGATAGGGGAGGCCGGATGATTTATAATGGAAACCCTATAGAAGCAATTAGTTACTTCAAGAAACTGAGCCATCATGTGAATCCAGATGAGGCTGAGTGTTTGTCGTGTGGAAATGTAAATCCAGAACAGGTTTTACAGATTGTTGAAGCCAAGGTGGTTAATGAGCTAGGGCAATTTACTCGCCGTAGAAAAGTGAGTTCGGAAGAATGGTACGGACATTACAAAGAGAACCTAGAAGAAAAGAAGGAAAAACCTAAGCGCAAAGAAAGGTTGCCGTTCAATTTTTTTAAAGTACCAAATCTGTTTAAGCAGTTTGATATTTTTTTCAGGAGAAATCTGCGTTCGAAACTTACAAATACACAATATTTGCTGATAAATTTGCTACAGGCTCCACTGTTGGCTTTCATTTTGGCTTATTCGACCAAGTATATCTATGGTACGGAAGACAACCCAATGGCATATATTTTTGCTGAAAATAAGAACTTTCCGGGTTTCTTGTTCATGGGGGTAATTGTTGCTTTGTTTTTGGGACTGACAGTAAGTGCTGAAGAAATTATAAAAGACCGCAGGATTTTGCAACGGGAGTCGTTTTTGAACCTGAGCCGATTGAGTTACATTTCGTCGAAAATAGCTCTGTTGCTTATTCTTTCTGCGTTCCAGACACTATCTTTTGTTCTGATTGGGAACTGGATACTGGGAGTGCAGGGCATGAATATGGCCTATTGGCTTTTGTTGTTTTCAACAGCTGTGTGGGCAAATATGGTAGGATTGAATATTTCCTCTGGTTTGAATTCTGTGGTAGCTATCTATATCCTTATTCCTTTTATTCTTGTTCCTCAGCTATTACTAAGTGGTGTAATGGTTCCTTTCGAAGATTTGCACCGGCGCATAGGATCGAAAGTCGTCGTGCCATTTATTGGAGACTTGATGGCTTCACGCTGGTCGTACGAGGCTCTGGCCGTATATTCTTTCAAGAATAATGCTTTTCATAGGAACTTCTTTGATATTGATCTTAGTTCTAACGATGCATCTTTTAAAACGGTTTACTTGATCCCGCGCATTAAATCGTTGATAGATGAATGTGAGACCTCGTTGGTGTTGAAAAAACCGGAAGCTAATAAGTATCGATTGCAGATTATACGTAATGAGATTGAACAGCTCGATAGTGAACATCAGGAAATGGGGATCTATAACAAGCTTGGAGCAATAACTGTTGGGCGGTTCGATACGATAATTTCTGTTGAATTAAAAGAACGTTTAGATCAGTATAAAACTCATTATTCAAAGGTTAAGCTTGAGGCTGCCAAGGAAAAAGAGAGAATTTATCATAACCTGATTGAGAAGTTAAGCAAAGATGGGCTTTTCCAATTGCGACAGAGGAATCATAATAAGGCGCTAGAAGCTTCTTTGCTTAAGAGAATGGAAATGAAAAAGATAATAGAAGATGAAGGGCGTTTGGTTCAAAATGTCAACCCAATTTATCGTAAGCCTGAATCGAAAATCGGACGTGCACATTTTTATGCTCCATATAAACAGATTGGAAATTTAAAATTTGAGACTTATTGGTTTAACTTAACTATAATCTGGTTGTTTTCCGGAGCAATGTTCCTGACTCTGTGGCAGGACTCATTGCGAAAAGCTCTGGAATATATTGAGACACGTAAGTTCAGATGGCAGCTGCGCCGACGTGGGAAATTATAATCAATTTTTTACCATAACAAACAGTTCATGCAGACCATCTTTTACAGATGTTTCTACTTCGAACCCTTTGTGTTTATAGATTTCCACATTGGTTTTGTTCGCAGTTTCTAAATATACCGGAATGTTTTGCTCATTCATTTTTGTCAGAAATGGATTCATCATGGTACTGGCCAGTCCTTTACCTCTTGCTTCGGAGGATACAGCTATCATTAGTAAGTGTGAGTATGGGGAGTCTTTAGGGTAGATTTTGTTTACCCTGTTTTCCATTTTTAGAATACGGGCAACAGCTCTAATTCCAATTTTGAAAAGAAAAGATGCATTGCGGTGAGCATAATGAACAGAAATTTTTTCTTTCTTGTTAGAATTGAATAGAATAACGGCGCTATTGTCTTCATTTATATAAATTTCACCTTTTCTAATTGTCTCATCGAAGAGATAGTCTGTTAGTATTCTTAACTTTTGTGGATTATTACTTTTCTCCAATAGCCAGTTTACATGAGGATCTTTCTCAAAGGCTTGTTCTAGGATGCCCGATACAGTTGCTTTTTCTTTATGGGCTGCTTTTCTGATTGACATATTGTTCTGGGAAAATTTTTAACTGAAAGTATAATATTGGATACAATAACTTACAGGGGGGAATGCTAAATCTTGGTTATGATTTTTGTTTAGTTTATTGAACGGTTTGCAGATGTTTGTGTTCTTGTAGAAGCTCTTCAAAGCAAAATAAAAAGTTAAACGCAAACACAAGAACTGTCTCCTAATGCAGCTGTTGAATGTAAATGCGAGCTACATTTCTTAGGAGACAGTGTTTATGTGTTTTTACGCGACGCGGTATTAGAATAGACTAACAGCAACAGTAACACCAGACATAACGATAGCTACCATACTCATCAATTTGATAAGGATGTTCAAGCTAGGGCCAGAAGTATCTTTGAACGGATCACCAACAGTATCTCCAATTACAGTTGCTTTGTGAGCTTCAGAACCTTTGCCTCCAAGTTGACCAGATTCTACATATTTTTTAGCATTGTCCCAAGCACCACCAGAGTTGGCCATAAAAACAGCAAGTACAAAGCCCGCACCTAGTCCACCAACAAGCAGTCCCATAGTACCCGCAACACCAAATATCAAACCTACAACAATAGGGACAAAAACAGCAAGTAACGATGGTACAATCATCTCTATCTGAGCACCTTTCGTAGAGATCGACACACAGCGTGCGTAGTCAGGTTCATCTTTTCCAGAAAGAATACCGGGAAGCTCTTTGAATTGGCGACGAACTTCGTCGACCATTTTTCCGGCAGCACGGCCTACAGCGTTCATTGTTAAACCACAGAAAACAAAGGCCATCATACTTCCAATGAAAACTCCAACAAGTACATTTGGATTCATAAGGTTAACCTGAAAGTTGTTCATGAAATCCATAAGTCCCATGTGAGCAACTTCAGTAGCTTCGCTAATAGATTTCCCATTAGGGAAGGTGTATGTAGGAGCACTTTCCATTAGGCGGACAATGCCAATTTTTAATTCCTCGATGTATGAAGCTAGAAGCGCAAGAGCTGTAAGTGCTGCTGAACCGATAGCAAAACCTTTGCCTGTAGCCGCAGTAGTATTTCCAAGTGAATCAAGAGCATCAGTTCTTTTACGGACTTCAGGGCCAAGCTCACACATTTCCGCGTTGCCACCTGCATTGTCAGCAATTGGGCCATAAGCATCAGTTGCCAACGTGATTCCAAGTGTAGACAGCATACCTACGGCAGCGATACCGATTCCATACAAGCCAAGGCCAATATTTGAAGGATCGAAACCTGAAGCAAACAGGAAAGAGAATATAATTCCGACTACAACAGCTGTAACTGGAATTGCGGTAGAGATCATACCAACCCCAAGGCCAGAAATAATAACAGTTGCAGGGCCTGTGTTAGAACTTTCTGCGATTTTTTGTGTGGGACGGTACTCTTCGGAAGTGTAGTATTCCGTTGCACGCCCAATGACAATACCTGTGATAAGCCCTGTTACTATAGCTCCCCAGATTCCCCAAAGGTTATCAAGTTTAAGTATCCAAAGAACAAGCCAAGAGAAAATAATAATTAGTACGGAACTGATGTTTACTCCTCGCCCTAAAGCACTAAGAAGCTGTTTTTGCGAAGCTCCTTCTTTTGTTTTCACAAGATAGATTCCAATGATGGAAAGAATGATACCAACAGAAGCAATTAGCATTGGGGCAAGAATTGCTTTCATTTGGCGAACTTCGTCACTAATAAAGGCTGCTGCACCAAGAGCTGCTGTAGCCAATATAGAGCCGCAGTACGACTCATAGAGGTCGGCACCCATACCTGCAACATCACCAACGTTATCACCAACGTTGTCTGCGATAGTAGCTGGGTTACGTGGGTCGTCCTCCGGTATGCCAGCTTCTACTTTACCAACAAGGTCGCCGCCAACATCAGCAGCTTTAGTGTAAATACCACCGCCAACACGGGCAAATAGAGCCTGGGCAGAGGCACCCATTCCAAATGTAAGCATTGTAGTGGTGATGATCATCATTTTTTCTGTTTCGCTAACGCCGTCTACGAAGTAGTTAAGAACAACGAACCAAGCCGAAATATCAAGAAGACCAAGACCAACCACAACAAGCCCCATTACAGCTCCACTACGGAAAGCTACCTGAAGACCTTTGTTAAGAGAGTTGCGGGCAGCATTTGCTGTGCGTGCAGAGGCAAAGGTTGCTGTCTTCATTCCAAAAAAACCGGCAAGACCAGAAAAGAACCCACCTGTTAGGAAAGCAAAAGGAACCCAAGGGTTCTGTAGCTTATACCCATAAGCTAATATTGAAAAAAGCACAACCATTACAAAGAAGAAAATACCAACAACTTTATACTGTTGCGATAAATAGGCCATTGCTCCTTTTCGGACATGGCCAGCCACTGTTTCCATTCGGTCTGTTCCTTCACTTTCCTTCATAATCTGTTTGAAGAAAAAATAAGCGAAGCCCAAAGCAATAACAGAGGCAACGGGAACAAACCAAAATAATTCATTAATGTTTTCCATCATAAAAAAGTTAGAAGTAAATGTGTAAGTAGTCTGTCATAATTAGTCTAGATTTATTATGCTGCTAAGTAGTTGGCTACTTGCAAAGAGTAAATCTAAACTAAATAGGTTCGAGACCTTAATTCTATTTAGGGGTGATGAATTTCCAGTTGAGCACAAAAAAACTAATACATCAAATTGCAAAACAAATGATGATTCAAAACTTAAAGTGCACCACAGAAGGAAATTACTTACTGATATTTTAATTTAGAAGCCAAGTGAACGTGCAGAACGCCACCAAGCATAATATTTGCTTTCTAGTTCTTCCAAGTTAGGGAAAGGGTAGTAGAGTAAAGTATCGCCTTGCCCCACAAAAAATCCATTCTTTATGGTGCGGTACATCAGATCTTTGTCGAAGAAGCGGATGATGGTCTTTTTCGTTTTTGTAGGATCTTCTTTTAGGTTAACGAGACAGTCGCGGAGGTGATCCATATTAGGGTAGGGCAGGTCATCAGTGGCTGCATGAGCAGGATCCGATGCAAGTTGGCCAAGTCGTAGTTCTGCGAAAACGAGCTTTGGCAGGCTGACATATTCTTTAGGATCGGTCATGTATTTCATGAATTTTTCAGGAGCCAGAGTGCTGGCAATACGTGGTTTTACAGGAGTTAACTCCTGATAAAGATGTAGTTCCTGTTTGGAGTCTGGGGTGTAATTGCTTTGTGTAAGTTCAATAACACGGCCATCGTCAGTGGCAAGGTATAAGTTTTTTAACGCTTCGAGTGGCACACGTTCCAACATCCTGTAAACACCTAGATAAACAGAATTTTTTGGGCTACCGTCACCTTTCGGTATACAGCGTTCGTTGATATAGTCTTGGGGAACGAGTTCTGTTGGAGCTTTTTCAGGATCTACTTCAAAGAAAATTGCTTGCCCACGGGTTCTTTTTTTTGTACCTACAGCTAGGTAATTACCAAACTCCTCGGGCTTGAGCATAGAACTAATAAGGGCCTCAGGCGTTAGGCATAGGTAAACGTATCGTTCTACCATGATTTAGTTTTTTAGTAAGTGTTCAATTGTTCAGAGTACACGGAAAACAACTGTGGTTGGCCTTTCCGTTAGCTTAAAGTTAAAATACAACGATAAGAATCAAATATGATAAAAGTCATGTTTGAGAGGTGTCCAAACAGAGGTTCTTCTTGATCAAGTGTTGATGATGGCAGGCGGATGAATTGCAGGTAGAGTTGAAAAGATTGTGGTAGTCAATCAGAATGTAATGTTGTGATATCTAATCTGAGGGGAACACATTAGGATTCAGTATAGAGGCAAATCTGGAATAAGCCACCACTTGATTGTTATAAACATAGGAATTTGCCGTCTGGCTTTATTTTGCGAGACGGCAAAAAGCCATAAAAATATCATTCAGGATCAGTGATCTTTCATATACTGTATCATATGGCCGATCAGGTCTTCGGGATAAATAGCGTTTGTTGTTTCATGTTGAAGGTACCTACCTATCTCCTCAATTGGATTGATTCTGTTGATCCAGTCACCACTTTTAATCGGCCTTGGTTCGTTCCGGCGGCTATAGAAGAAAGCCATGATTTTTTTGTCTTCGTTGAAATCAAATGGTTCTTCTTCGTTGTATTGCCATACAGGAATCATGTCCAGATCGTAGCCTTTAGGAAATTCCCCCGATGTGCTCTCTAAGTGATTGATACGTTGGAGGCAGGCAAAATTCACGTGGTAGACTTCCCCGATAGTAGCACTGTCCAGCTGTTTGAAATCTATATAGGCACTGCCAATTTCAGATTGCATTAATTGCCCACGTGTGTAATATAAACCCATAGGACTAGTACCTTCCATGTAATAGTCTAAGCGTCCGCCAGCCCGAAGCGTACCGAAGACGAAAATGCGGATGTTGGAAGTTGATAAATTGTTTACCATAATTTCCATTGATTTTTTAGAAAGCTTTTCGATAAAGCAATACTTATTTTAGGTCATCGACCTGTTAGCGAATAATATTAATTCAAGTAGCACCTTAATTGTCATTTACTCAGATACTGCCTTCTCGATTATGAACGTATTCGTCAGGTTATTTATGAATAATCGGTTCTAATCATATCGCAGAATCTTTATGCTCTTACTAGAATTATGA
The DNA here is from genome assembly GCA_965230435.1 of Bacteroidales bacterium. GTDB lineage: Bacteria > Bacteroidota > Bacteroidia > Bacteroidales > JBDKHP01 > JBDKHP01. The sequence goes on along the minus strand of CBDDLB010000006.1, from coordinate 1,602,222 downwards.
GCACATAAGATTGCCCGAGTATTTACATATAATTTAGTAAATCAGACTTTAAAGTAAGTGACTGTTCTAGGTTAATTAGGCCAGTTCAATATAATTGATGTTTTCAGAACGGACATAGTGCTGAAAACCAGAATTATATTTGCCTTAATAAATAGTACCACGTGCTTAACTTGTTCTATGACAGAGTGCAAATTTATAGAATGCCACCAACAAAAATATGGCCTATTTGTCATGTATTGCTCGTGGGATTTGCACTTTTATATTTTTTATATTCTATGTATTCTTAAGTGGTGTGCTTGATGTGGCTGTATATGAGTGATTTAGTTGGTTTTTGGAGATGTTTAAATTTCTTTACGCAAAGTATTAAAAGAACTTATCTCTTGTTTCAATTTTGTCTATTGTAAATTTCTCCATTGGTTGATAGTTTACTGTTCTTTATTCCATAGCACATTTGTCTGGAACGTAATCATGAGCTATAGGAGATATGTTTTTCACAAATGCCCCCTCCCCAAAAACTCCAAGAACGAGAGAGGTGACGCTTCTTGGAATGTTCTTCTTAATAAAGCTGCCAATAAAGTTAGGAAGTAGGCGATTCCTCGTGGATATAGAATTCTTTTAGAAGAGTTTTCTTGCTGTGGGCTGTCAGTTCAATAAAAGCTATTTTGAGGTAATGTTCTTTTATTCGGTTCAGTTTTAGTGTGTTTTAATTTCTAAATTTTTATTGCCTGTTTTTTATGGTTTTATTTTATCAATTAAACAGTAAAATATACTTTAGCAAATGCTTGCAATTCTGATTCTTGTTCCATTACCAGAGTTATTTTCTCTGCATATGGATACCTGTCCGAAATGTCTTTCACAAACTCAGCCCAGTCTACCTTCGTTTTTTTCCCTGTTATTTTCACCATCCGAGTTCCTGCTAACGGTTCATTGGCAATGAATATATTACAGATTCCTTTCCTAAGATATTCATAATCGATCCTTGTGCTTCCATCCGAATTCCTTATTGGGACTTTTGTTTCTGCAATCAGCTGCCTGGGGGATTCATCCATGCAGACAACTGGATATTTTTCATTGTACTCTCGTTTATAAACGTCTAATACGTTCTCCATATTTGCCACAAAATCAGAGTTCTGTTCTGGAGGGATTACCCATCCCACTACTTTCCAGGGCTTCAGTTCGTTTTTTTAAAACCTGGCGGACGGATTCATGCGAGATACTGTTGACATAGTTAAGTTCGGCCATCTGGTCTGCGATTAAACGCAGCGACCATTTAGCAAAACCTTCGGGTGCCTCACTGCAGGCTATTGATACAATGTGTGCCTCAACATCCCCGTCAACTTTCTTGTCATAAACACGTGAACTTACTTTTCGGTTTAAGCAGGCTTCAAACCCTTCTTCCACAAAACGCTTTTTAACCCGGTCTATAGTACGCATGCCTACCTTTAATACCCTGCATATCTCTTCATTTGTTGTTTTTCCATCAGAAAAATCACCCTCATCCTTATTTAAAAGAATATAAGCATTGCGATATTTTTGAGTACTATGCTTCCCTTTGGTGATAATTTCCATCAACTCTGCACGCTCCGGTTCTGTTAATGTGACTTTATATCTTATCATATTTTTTATGCTAAGATATAAATTAATACGTCAATTTAAAATTGACTTGACACTAGCAATCCTTTTCAAAAACTGTCTTTGGTAGATGGTCAGCTTTTCTTGGGACAGACAGCAACGAATAAAATTGAAAGTGGGCGAATTCGTTTTTCTGAATCTCAGACAAAGTTTCAGGGGGCTTATATGCATTATGACGGTGATTTAAATGTTTTTCATCTCGGAGTACATGAAGCTAGTGATGCTGATGTTAGTAAAGATATAAACGCGATTTCTATAAAGCGGGCAGATGGAAATGTTGGTATAGGAACTAGCAATCCTTTTCAAAAACTGTCTTTGGTAGATGGTCAGCTTTTCTTGGGGCAGACAGCTACGAACAAAGTTGAAAGTGGACGCATACGCTTTTCTGAATATCAAGCTAAGCTTCTGGGGGCTTATATGCATTATGATGGTGATAAGAATATTTTTCACATAGGTGTTCACAATACAGATGATGTAGATGTTGCTAAAGATGTAAATGCGATTTCGATTGTCCGTTCTGCAGGAAATGTAGGTATAGGAACAACAAAAGCAGAGTCTCTACTAACAGTAGCAGGAACAATTTCAGCACAAGAAATTAGGGTAACAGCACAAGCAGGAGCAGATTTTGTGTTCGAACCAAATTACAAACTTCGTTCGCTTACCGAATTAGAAACCTTTGTCAACAAAAACAAACACCTTCCAGAAATAGCCGCAGCTGCAGATATGGAGAAAAACGGTGTGCTTCAGAGTAAGATAAATCAGAAATTTTTACAAAAAATAGAAGAGCTAACCCTATACACCATTGAGCAAGAGAAGAAAATTAAATCTCTAGAACAAGAAAATGGCGTTCTAAAAAGCGTTCTAAAAGACGTTGAGCTGCTGAAAAAAGAAATTGAAGAGTTAAAAAAGAAGTAAAGGAACGGGAAATGCAAGATTATTGAAAGGGCGGCTATTCAACAGTGTGAATAGCCACCCTTTCAATTTTTGGAGGAAATATTTTATAAGTAGGTGTGCTAATATAAACGACATTTTTAGGTATTGTCACAATACTGAATATTAGTACGGTGGTTTTCCGAATAAATAGCACCACATGCTTAAATCACTTCTTCTTACGAATCTTCTTATTCTTCTTCCATTCTTTCTCTTCCTCTTCGGCATCGTCGATAAGAGTTTTCCAGTCACCAAAATTTTGATTGGTAAGAAAACGAGTTTCCTCAACATCAGATTTTGAGATTGCCACTTGCTTAATTTCTTTAGTGATGTATCCTTCAATCTCTTCAAGCAATTCGCGTTCTTCTTTACTACAGAACGAAAAAGCCTGTCCCCGATTTTTTCCACGTCCGGTACGTCCAACACGGTGTACGTAGTTCTCTGGCTGGTCTGGCAGGTCGTAGTTAACAACGTAATCAACATTTGGAATGTCGATACCACGGGCACTGACATCAGTTGCAATAAGGATTTTGAATTCCGAATTCTTGAAGGCATCCATAACCTTCAACCTTTGTTTTTGCTCTTTATCGCCATGTATGGTTCTCGATTCTACACCAACGCGTTCCATGGCTTTGGCAACCCGCTCAGCTCGTACTTTTGTACGAACAAAAACGAGGATTTTGCTTTCTGGGTGATCATTAATCAGGCGCTCCAAGAAGAATCGCTTATCATCCATTTCAATAAAAGAAACGGAGTGGTCTACATTCTTCGAAACAGGGTCTTTAGGCGAAATCTGAATTCTGATAGGTTTGCGCGTTAGCGAATAAGCCAACGTTTTTATTTCCTCGTCAATCGTGGCCGAGAAAAACAGGGTCTGACGGTATTTTGGCAAGAAGCGTATAAGATCGCGTATGTCCTTTATGAATCCCATTGCCAGCATGTGATCGGCCTCATCGAGAACAAGCGTTTCAATTTGTTTTAAGTCGATGTAGCCTTGGTGCTGCAAATCAAAAAGCCGGCCAGGTGTTGCCACTAGAATGTCGGTTCCACGTTTTAGATCTTCAATCTGTGGATCCTGCTCCATACCACCGAAGACAGTGGTTGCTTTCACCCGCGTGTGTTTTGCTAGTGTGTGGAATACATGGGTAATCTGAAGGGCAAGTTCGCGGGTGGGAACCATCACTACACACCTGATACCTTCTGTGCGTTTTGAACTTTTCTGGCTGTTCAGTTTCTCAATTATCGGAATGGCAAAAGCGGCTGTCTTGCCTGTACCTGTTTGGGCAATGGCAAGTACATCCTCACCTTTGAGTACATGGGGGATGGTTTTGTATTGAATATCGGTAGGCTTTACAAAGCCAAGTGTTTTTAAACTACGTTGTACTTCGTCACTAAAATTATATTTCTCGAACCTCATCTGTCCTTCTTCGTTGAATTATTTGCAGAATACGTTGCAAAGGTAATGGTTTTCTTGATTTTATTACTCATTAGTATTACGTCTGATACCCGTGAAGTTAAAAAAGACTACTGTTCCATTAAAAAAGATTTTGATGTTTTTTCCAGTGAAGTAAGTTGCTTTTCATAATAAAGTAATGCTTTGGAAACACAAATTTCAATTATCGATTTGTTTTTCACAATTCTTTATCAACTTTGCAGCAAAATTTTAGGAATGAACGAAGTTCAAAAAATACAGATTGCCGATTTCGATTACAATTTACCTGATGAAAGAATTGCAAAATATCCTCTTGCAGACCGCGATTCTTCAAAAATATTGATTGCTAAGGAAGGAAAGGTAACACATAAGGTATTCAGAGAATTATCCGAGATATTACCCAAGGATCAGTTATTGGTTTTCAATAACACAAAAGTTATTCATGCCCGTCTTCAGTTTAAGAAAGCAACAGGGGCGCGCATAGAAGTGTTTTGTTTAGAACCAGTTACTCCTACCGATTATAGTCTGGTTTTTCAATCGAAAGAAAAGTGTGTCTGGAAATGTATAGTGGGGAACGCGAAGAAATGGAAAGAGGGTGATTTGTGCATGCAGGTTCCAGACTTGAATTTCGATTTGCGTGCACGCAAGGTAAAGACAGCTGATGAAGGAGGCTTTCTTATTGAGTTTTGTTGGGATAAGCCAGATGTAAGTTTTGGGCAAATTTTGGAGAAAGTAGGAAATATTCCTATTCCACCATATTTGAACCGAGATTCTGAAGAAATAGATAGCAAGCGTTATCAGACGATATATTCTAAGTGGGAAGGCTCTGTTGCTGCACCAACCGCCGGTTTGCATTTCACGCCAGAAGTTATGGAGAGTTTGGGGCGGAGCGGGATTTCGCTTCTGGAGATTACACTTCACGTTGGCGCAGGAACCTTCAAGCCTGTCAAAAGCGATGAAATCGGAGGACACGATATGCATACGGAGCATTTCAGCTTTGGGCTTAAGGCTTTGTATGAGATCAGGGAAAAGGTAGGGAATATTATACCAGTGGGCACTACTTCAGCCAGAAGTCTCGAAAGTATTTATTGGCTTGGGATAAAAGTTCTTGATGTTCCGAACTTGCCGCAAAACGATTTGTTTGTGCCTCAGTGGATGCCATACGAAGATCGAGATCTGCCTACCGCAGAGCAGGCTTTAGATGCATTAATTGAGTATATGAAACATCAGCAAGTGGATATTTTACAGGCACGCACGCAAATTATGATTGTGCCGGGCTACAAATTCCGTTTCATAAAAGCGTTGATCACAAACTTTCATCAACCCAAAAGCACGCTTTTGCTTCTTATCGGAGCTATACTGGGTGAGAAATGGAAGACTGTGTATGATTATGCCCTGAAGAACGATTTCCGATTTTTGAGTTATGGGGACAGTTCTGTTTTATTTTTGGACAGTTAGTAAACCTGCATTTATAGTTTAACCCAATAGTTGTTAGGCTCCTAATAATAATGGTGCATTGTTGGCTTCATGTATTTCGTGCTATTAGTTTAAAAGAATTTGTTGTGCAGCTATGCGAACAAATTGTTTTTTTAGATGCAGCACTGAAGAAAAACTGTCGTCATTAATATAGAACAAACAAGTTGAGCAAGACGTACCCTAACATACATCAACGGTTGATAGATGCCAGTGCCCGGGGCGATCGGCGGGCACAGTTTGACATCTACAGGCTTTATGCCAAGGCAATGTACAACGTCGTTTTGCGTATTATAGGAAATACAGCAGAAGCCGAGGATGTGTTGCAGGATGCTTTCTTAAAAGTATTCAGCAAAATAAAAACCTATAAAGGTGAGGTTAGCTTTGGGGCTTGGGTGAAAAAAGTTGTTGTGAATTCGGCATTGGATCACTTAAAGGTTAAGAAACTAGCCTTCGACGAACTTGAAGAGGGAAGAGTTGAATATGTAGAAGATGAAACCTTGCCCGATGTTGATGCAGGTGAGCAAGTGAAGCTCATTAAACAAAGCATGGCCGGGCTGCCCGATGGGTATCGGGTAATTCTGTCTTTAGTACTATTCGAAGGGTACGATCACGAGGAGGTAGGGCAGATTTTGAATATTTCGGCCTCTACATCACGATCGCAGTTTACACGTGCCAAACGGAAATTGTTAGACTTAATTAACCAAACGAAATGGCCAACTTAGATGATTTTATTAACGAAAACAGAGAGGGTTTCGATGACGAATTGCCTATAGGGAGTTTTAAGCGGTTCGAAGATCGGTTAGCGGAGCAGCAGAACGATACCAGATGGCTTGTTTGGTTTGCTAGGATTGCTGTTGTTGTGGTGGTGATGTTCTCAGTTTTTTTAGGGAGTAGGTGGGAAATAACGGAGGTTAGCCAGACTGTTTTTCCTTCTGAGTATTTAGAGGTGGAGAAATTTTACAAGGCCAGTATTGATGAAAAAATACAAAAACTGAAGAACGGAAACTGTGGGAAAGATTTTGTTCAAGAACAGCGTATTATGGACGATCTAAGGGAAATTGATCAAAACTATGAGCGTTTGAGAAAAGAGTTCGGAAGAAGTGGCAACGACGAACAGCTAATAGAAGCAATGATTAACTGTTTCCGTGTCAAGGAAGATTTTCTCAATCAGGTTCTTCAGCAAATAAATAAGAATTGTTAGGATACTCAGTAAAATGAGGTAAACATATAACCATACATTACGTAATGAGTCGGTCATACTTTTAGTGGATTTATTCTACTGCTAAGTTACTGATTGGACGAAATATATTGAATCAATACCAATAGGTCTTTGACCTTATTTAGATTAAGCACATAGAAACGCAAAATAGTAGTGTATGGAATACGGTGTTGTTCTAATTAACAGCACTTTGGGTAATCACTTTATTGAAAACAGTACCGAACGATTCGAGAAAAGAAGTTCTATGAACTTAAATGAAATAGGTTCATGACTTTATTGATGAACACCAAAAATCGAACAGAGCTATGAAGGGGCATTTACATTTAAAAAGCCATATATGGTTAGTGTTGATCTGGATGCTTGTGCCAGTTCTTGCCAAGGCTGATGACGAGTTCAAAAAAACAATCAGCAAATCGTTTTCTGCAACCGAACTTAACCGATTGGTTCTAGTGAATAAATTTGGCGATGTCGACCTAATTACAACAGAGACCGATGTTGTGAAAATTGATGTCACCATTACGGTGGAGGCAGATGATGAAAATGAGGCCCAGGAGGTCTTCAACTCCATCAAAATCTCTCTTGCTCAGCAGGGGGATCAATTAAAGGCGGAGACACTCATCAATCAACGCGATAACAGAACAAAGTTCAAGATCAACTATAAGGTTAAAATGCCCTTAAAAATAGAAACAGATATCACCAATCGTTTCGGTGCCATTTATGCAAATGAACTGATAGGATTTCACGATCTTAAACTCGCATATGGAAAACTAAAGGTTGATCGGCTGATAAATAAGAAAGAAATGAAGCGTGCTTCTATTTATCTTGCCTATTCAGACGGTACAATAGGCACAAGCGAATGGTTGAGTTTAGATATTAAATACTCTGGCCTTCAGATAAACAAAAGCCGGGCTTTGATTCTTAATAGCCGATACTCAAAAGTTGATGTTCACCAAAGTAGCTCGATTGTAGCAGTATCGAGATACGATCGACGTTATAAGATAGGCTCTGTTAATAATATTAAGATTTCAGGAGCTTATTCCAATTACACAATAGGAGAACTAAAAAATAAATTGATCGTAGATATTAAATACTCCGATTTGGACGTTAAGTTAGTTTCAAATAAGTTTAAAGAAGCTGTGATTGATGTTAAATATGGAAAAGTTGTTTTCCCAATCAACAGAACGACTCCTTATTATATAGATGCTAATGCCAAATATGGTAAGCTTATTGTGCCAGAAGATACCAAACTTAGTAGGCACGAGGAAACGAATTATGTTGAACTTAAAGGTTATGTAGGAGGTTCCGAGACTGAGAGAAAAGTTGTAGGAAGCGTTAAATATGGAAGCTTAGTTTTCGCCTATTGAAAGAAATTATTAACAAAAGTTGCTTGCCTAGGTTGATATCTTTTATCAGTCTAGGCTAACTTTTTTTGAATCAAATCTTGACTTAGTTCGTTTTATGTATTAAAATTACGTGGTGTGTTGGATGTCTTGTACCAATTCAACCTATAATGCTATCTAAACCCCAAATTTTAGCATTCCAGTCACCACAACTTACAAACCAATACTTAATTCATTATGAAAAGAATATTACTTCTGCTTATTTTACAATCGTTCGTCTTTATCCGTTGTGTTTCAACAACAAGCACTCCCGAATATGCTTGGGACATTGATATTTCAAACGGAGAATACAATCAGCCAGTATCGGAAGTGTCTTTTGTGATGAACGGTGAAGAAATCGAAGTTATGGATCGTATTGATGCCGCCATGGAAAATATCTCACAAACTGAATTTAAGAACAAAGGTATACCCGACTCGGCCATTCTGGCTTGTGGAGGTTTCTGGGCGGGCTACGAACAGATTCTATATGTTAAGGAAAAAGATGCGCACTTGGAATTTGTACTTATGACTTTTGAAGAAGGGTTTGCCGAACCTCGAACAGTTCCAATAAAAACAATTGATAATGCTGTTGTCAACTAAGGCGTTATAATTTTGCCTTGGTATCTCGGGGCTGTAAAAGAGAAGAACAGATTGTCTGTCACAAGACATTCTCTGGCTTTAACGAGCTTATATTGTAATATTACCTATAGAATCTGCTTTTAGTATTGGTACACAGCATGCAGCAGACTCTAAATAAAAGCTCTTTGAGTCAACCTTCTGTGCAGCCCCGTGCTCTTTCTTTCCTCAAAAAAATCAGTCTCAAAAAAAACTCCTTCAGGTTTTTGGTAACTCCCACTCATTTGCCAATTGAGCTAGAGCTAGAGTTAAGTAGGTGTGCTATTGTAAACAATATTTTTAGGTGTTGTCACAATACTGAATATTAGCACAATACTTTTCCTGATAAATGGCACCACGTGCTTACCTAGGCTGTGGCTTTGTTTTTGATTAACAATTTCCCAATACTATAGGTTCACAAATAGTTTACAACTTAGGGTTTTCTAGCTGTCAAGAAAAAGAGAATGTATGCAACGGAAGTTTTGCTATATTTGTTTTAGGATAGAAATGCTCAATTCCCGAACATGGGGGCGTATTTCTTAAGAAGGTGCGTTAATAATCGTTACTTCTTGATCTGTAATATTGACGAGCAGTACGATGTGGTAATGAAATACAACCATGTCTTATCAAGCTGATAGCTAGGCCAGCTTTCTAAATAAGTGTACATTATTTAATGTAATTCGCCTTTGGTTGGCGTAGAAAATTGGGCTATGATCCTGAAATTTTAAACGATACTTTTAGCGCTTTACATAAAAGCGCAAGATATTGCGTATGAGCTTTTTGAATAGATTTAGTGTCCGTACGAAATTCTTTATCGTCATTGCTGTTGCTACTTTTAGTATTAGCACTATAGGCGTATTATATTTTATGCTTTCTCAGGCAAACTATAAGGATATTTCACAATATAGAAGGGTGATAGCCCTGCGTAGTTCTTTTTCGGATTTCAACGCAATGGTAGCTCAGTTGCCCAATATTGCGGATAACGATTTCAAGTTCTATAAATATGGAGAAAACCAATTGGTGAAAGATCTTCAGGATTTAGAAGATAGTATTGCTTCGAATATTACTTCGGTGAGCAAACACCCTGTTATTACCCGCAACAAGCTATTATTTAGGGTAAACAACATTTACTCTAAGTTCGATAATTACGGCTCTCAGGTTTTTCACATAATTGAGTTACTCAAGCAGCGTGGGAATGTCAATTCCGGATTAGTACGGGAAAACATAAGCCGAAGTAGGGAATTGTATAAATTTGGGCAGAAACTTGTGGCGTCGCCCAAAACCGCAGCCGATTATATCCGCTTTTTGCACTATCAGAAACTCTACTATGTATCTAACAATAAAGAGTTCCGGGAAGAGTTAACTTGGTACCTGAACAATATTGCATATTCTTCCACACAAAGTAAAGACAACGAAATTAGAAAGCTGCTAAATTCTAATGAACAGAAAAGTCTCGACGCTTTGGTAGAAAGTTCTATTGAAGGCCTAACCCGTTTGACGCATTTGGAAGAAGAACTGTCTCCAAGTCAAAAATCAGGTGCTTGGCAAACTATAGAACTGCTGTTTAAAGAGATTCAGCAAGAGTTTTCAACACTAATGCAGGAGTACGAATTCATAATTCAGAAAAGGCAGACCGACCGTCAAAGAACCTTCTATATTGTTTTTGTAGCCATTGTTCTGTTAAACTTGACCTTGGCCTTTTTGTTTTCTTATGAACTAAAACTTACCTATCACTTTACGGTACGAATGCTAGAGCGTATACTTAAGATTGAACCATCTAATGGACAGCGAAGTAAGCTTCTTAATAAAGAACTAAAGGTGATGTCCGATATAACGGAACAGATTATTAGGGACAGAAAGTTCAACTTTGAATCCTTAGAGAGAATAATTGAAGGTAAGCCTTTAGACGATTCATTGAATAAGCTCTCGGAATACGGTGTGAATACTATGTTGCGGTTGCAGAATCATTTGGAAGAAGTAATCAGTGAGAGTGAAAGACGCAAAAGAGAAGAGAAGATAAGTTCTTGGCAGATTAAAGGCCAGGCAGTGATTGAGTCCATTTTCAGAATGCATCAGGTGCATATAAATGATCTTAGTCAAAAACTAGTCAAAACGCTTGTCGATTTTCTAGAGGTAAATCAAGGGGCGCTTTTTCTTTTCGATGAAGCTGAAGAGATTTTGATTCTTTTTGCAGCTTACAGTCTTGGAAAATTTAGAGCTGTTAGTCAGCGCTTTCAATTGGGAGATGGTTTAGTAGGATCGTGTGCTTTGGAAAGAAAGGCTGTCTATGTCACCGAAGTACCTGAGAATTATTTTAGTATTCACAGTGGGCTAGGAGAGGCAAAGCCAAAATGTATATACCTGATGCCATTGGCAGTGGACGACCGTTTGTATGGTGTCTTGGAGTTAGCGTCGTTCAAGTTATTTGAGCCGCATGAACTTGATCTTCTTGAGATGTTGTCGGTTAACATTGGATCTGGTTTTGCCCGTATAAAAACAAGTTATGAATCGGAACTATTGGCAGAGAAAACACAGCGCCGTTCTGAGGAAATGGTGAAGCGGGAAAAAGATTTAGGGGATAAATTAAATGAGAAAGAAAAGAAAATAGATTCTCTCTATAAAGAAATAGCCAAGATCGAAGAAGAAAAAACTCTCATTGCCTCTCGTTTGAACAAATCGAAATCGAACGAGGAACTTATGCATATGGAAGTACTGAAGTATCAGGAAATGATAAAACAAATGCGTGAAAAAGGAGAGGGTAGGTAAGGTGAGAAAAACGTCCAATTCTGGAACGTATTCCCGTGTGGAGGATTGGCTTTGCTTTTGTGTTTGTAATAAACTTAAAATAAGCCCCTTAAGTAGGAGTTTGTATTCCTTTCTTCATCTAAGATCCAAATGGTATAATACAATTAGCAGATGAACAATTTGATTGATTATAAGAGTATTAAATTCAGAATTACGGTTTTCATAGTCGGTAGTGTCTTTGTGATCTTTAATATGTTCATCTTTTTTACTACAGAACGAAATGAGCAAATGCTGGTGGAGTCTGCCCATAAGAGAATTTTTAATGAGGCAGAACGTTTTGTTTTTGAAGTAAAGAGTCTTACTGAGAATTATCTGAATGCAACCCGTTCTTTTGCAAACACCTTATCGGCTGTTAAATCACCACAAAGCCCTGTAAGTTTATCCCGCGATCAGGTCATAAGTCTCATGACGAACCTTCTTTACGATCATTCAAGCTATAACTCTATAGGTGTTGTTTGGGAGCCTAACGCTTTCGACATGCGCGATCAGGATTTTGTCAATCAACTTTATCACGATGCCACAGGAAATTTCATCCCTATGATACGCCGAGGGGCAAACAGCAGCATCATTGTTGAGCCTGATACGAAAGCCTATCTCCAGCCCTATTATCTAGCTCCAAAGCAGAGCAAAAAAAGCTTTGTTGGTAGTCCGAACCTCGTTGCCGAAAAAAATCAGAAAAAACTAGAAGTACCGTTTGCTTCAGTTATCAATTATCGAGGGATTTTCTATGGTGTGGTGCGTTTCAATATCGATATCTCCGAAATTGTAACAAAAACACAGGAACTCGAAATTCTGGATGGAGCGGCAGAAGTGGAACTGATTAGTTCCACTGGAAATATCATAGCAGCCTCGAATAGTTTGGAAACCATAAATATAGCACTTAAAGATCTTATGGAGTCACCTACCGAAATCACTAAGCTTCTGGCAACGGAAAGCTATACTTTCGAGAAAAAAGGTGATCTTATTACCACGGTACACCCTGTATCCATACAAGGTACCTCTAACAAATGGTTTGTTCGTATTAAGGTATTGGAGAGCGATATCGTAAGGCAGACGAATGATATGCGCATGCTCTGGTTTACCCTAAACCTACTGATGTTTTTAGCATCTACACTTGTTGTGGCCTTTGTTGTAACGTATTTACTACGTCCGCTCAAACCACTTGCTAATTTAGTTGATTCGTTGGCTCAGGGTGATCTTGAACCAGAAACAAAATTCCGGACTTCGGGTACTGAACTTAAAGAACTGCATTCTGCTTTGGTAAAATTGGCCCGGAGCTTGGCCTATAATGCAAAATTTGCAATTGAAATAGGAAAAGGAAATCTAGAATTGCCTTACTCTCCGGTTAGTGGAAAAGACAAGTTAGGAAATGCTCTTCTCGAAATGCAGCGAAACCTTAAAACAACAAAGGTAGAAGAAGATAGCCGAAAGGAGAAAGAGCAGATACGAAGTTGGACAAACGATGGCATCGCAGAACTCAACCAAGTAGTGAGACAAGTACCAGAAAAAGTAGCAGACTTGACAAATGCTGTTTTGTCTTTCTTAGTAAAATACCTGAGCATGAATCAGGGAGCTTTCTATGTATTTAATGATGAAGGGGAAGAAGAGTTTTTTGAATTGAGTGCCGCCTATGCATATAACCGTGAACGTTTGGTCGAGAAGACAATAGAACCTAAGGATGGCCTCATTCATGCTTGCATAAAGGAAGAAAAAACAATTTATCTGAAGGAAATACCAGAAAATTACCTGAAGATTACTTCTGGAACAGGAGAGGCAACGCCGTCATTTCTTATCATTACTCCGCTTATGCATGGTAGCTCCGTGTTGGGCGTTATCGAGTTGGCTTCGTTTAACGAGCTGGAATCCTACGAAATTAAGCTGGTTGAGATGACGGCCAGTGCTATTGCCGCTGAAATTGCGTCAATAAAGGTGAAGGAGAACACAAACAAACTTTTGGAGGAATCTAGGTCTCTTTCCGCAAAAATGGCCAATGATGAAACAAAATTGCGTAAGCGTTTGGACGAACTAGAGGAGCAACAGCAGGAGGACGCAGTAAGTTTCTCAAAGCTGACCAGTTATCTAGATGCGGTAAAAGATTCTGTTTTTATAATTGAGTACGATACAGAGGGGATTATTCGGGATCTGAACCCAGCAATGGTTGAATACGTCGATATTTCTAAGGAGGAACTGGTTGGGCGTCCGCACAAGTATACTTTACAAGAAGAAAAATTCAACGAAGAGGTTTACGAAAGTTTCTGGGAGGATTTGCGCAATGGGCAAACCAAGCACAGGATATCTAGGTACAAGCTGAAAGAGAAGTTCTTTTGGTTTGCAGAATCTTTCACTCAAGTTTTTGAGAAGAAAGGGGTGGTAGAGAAAATTGTGAATATAGCTGTAGATATTACAGACCTAAAAGAACAGCAGATACTTTTCGAGCAGCAGAATGCAAGCCTGAAAGAACACGAACGAGAACTGGAGGAAAGTGTAAAAACGCTGACATTGTATAGGGAACAAGTACACCATACCCAAAATCAGTTGAGTAGTGTGATTCAGGTAGTCGATCCTATTGTATGTCTTTCTGAATTCAATTTCGAGGGCGTTATTCGAAGTATAAATACAGCTTTTGAGAATACGTATAACATTCTTAAAACCGAGACCATTGGTAGCCATGTGCGGGATATTTTGCACTTTGGTTTCAAAGAATACGAACAGATTATATCAGTAGTTTCGCAAGGAAATATTCATACCAGAGAATCGAAAATATTTTCCGAGAAGGAGAACATTTGGCTTTCTGAATACTTCACGCCAGTAAAAGATTCAAAAGGGGAGCTGGTGAAAATCTGGTATGTTGCGTTCGATATCACAGAATCTAAGAATGAAATGTTGCGTAGCCAGAAGCGGCTCGAACGTACACTTGAAGTAGGAAAAAAATATAGGGAGCTTTATAGAGAGGGGGTTCAGAATATTCGGGAACTTACAGCAAAGGCCATTCAGCAGGCTGTGTACTTCAAAGCTCTGGATAATATCATAACTCTGGCGCGCTATAGTGCAGATGGAAAGCTTTTGGACTACAATGAGCGTTTGAGGTGGTTTGTGAAAAAGGATGCAAAAGAGCTGGCCGGTATTGCATTCAACCATATTGTTAGCTTGCCGGAAGGCTTCGACAATGACTTGTTCTGGATGGATGTTCAGTCCGAACCTGTAGAGGTAGAAACATTGTTGCTTCTTACAGAGAAGGAGGTCTGGCTTTCAGAGGTGTATTATCCAATATTTGAGGATGATACACTTGTTCAGGTTATTTCTGTGGGTATTGAGATTACACCGATGAAGCGTTCTTTCTTTGAAAACTCTGCCAATAAAATCAAACTTGAAAACCTTACCAGTCAGATAAAACGAATTAAGGATGCGGAGATTGAGATGAAACGCGAACTCGAACAACAAAGCTTCTTCAATGAAAACTACCGAAATGCGTTTGCCGAAATAGCAGCACTTTCAGAATTTAATAGCGATGGGAACCTAATGTTTGCGGATAAAAAATCCAAAGAAATCTATCAGGGGCTTAATTTTAACGAAGCGCATCTAAGCGATTTCATTAATTTTGATACTTTTGACGAATATAACGCGCTCTGGGGGGAATTGAATAAAGGTACCCCTAGTCGCAGAAAATTTCTGAAATCGGCAGACGAGAATTATTTACAGCATCATATTCCTGTATTAAAAGACGGTAGGCTCGTTAAACTATTGCTTATCAGTTGGGTTGATTAGTGGGGGGAATCCGTGTTTTTGTTCTTGTCTGGCTAATTCTAAGGACAATTTCGCGCATTAAGTTAGTGGTATACATGTTACAGCGTCAAGTCAATTACACCTTCCTGCTGTTTGTTCTTTTGTTGTCTGGGTTTTACTTAAAGGCAAAGGGGCAGGACATGCCTTTTATGCAGCAAAAAATTGAGAAGTTAGCGGCTTTGGCTGATACCGGTATATGGCCAATGTCTGATGCTGATAGTACATTCGTAATTGCTGTTGTTCAATCTGGCGAATACTTCGAGGCTATTGCCAAATTTTATAAGGGGAAGAAGTTTAAACGAAGGCCTGTTCAAGTTGTTTTTTATGAGGATATTGAGGCCAATTTTGATTGTAATTTGTTGTTCGTTCCTGAAAATATTCCTGAACATTTCTCTACTATCGATACAATAAGGGAAAAATCTATTTTAGTTATTAGTGGAGGAGCCAAAACATTTGCTTTCCATATCCGCTTTTTCATATTGAATGGTAAATTGACATTTGATGTGGATAGAGAGGTGTGCAAAGAAGCTGCTCTTGATCTTGATTACCAATTTAAAAAAACATCGCGTATTTTCAAACGCTAAACTAGTACTCCAAACAGATCAGTATGAAAGATTTATTACACAGGATATCAATCAAGAATAAAGTAATTGCAGTGGTTGTTCTTACTGTATCCATTGTGGTAGCTGTGGTCTTTAGTTTCTTGACTTTGAGGGAAGTGTCTAGCCTTGAGGCTAATTTGATTCATAATACTGATGCTGTAGCAGAGATGCTCAGTAATTTTGCTGACTATGCGCTGGAACTTGATGAGGAGTACAATGCGATTCAGGCAATAGAGCCGCTTAAGAGTTTTCATAATATTATAGCAGGGCAAATAATAACAAAAGACGATAGTGTTTTTATTACCTATAACACAAGGAAGGATCTTATTGAGCACAAAAAAATCCCACGAACGGCACTTTCTTATGTAGGAGAGGACTTTTTACATGTGTATAAGCCAGTTGTTAAGGATAACAAGCGTCTGGGAATGGTGTATCTCCGTGCAGACATATCTGATCTTAAGAAACAAAAGAAAGAATACCTCACTACAATGGGGCTTTTGTTTTTCTTTGTAATTATACTGGCTTATTTACTGGCCACTATTTTACAGCGAAATGTTTCAGATCCTTTGTTGAAATTGGTCTCGATTACACGCGATGTAGCCGAAACCAATAATTATAGTGTTGAACTGAAAGCTAAATATAGCGACGAGATAGGACAGCTATTTGATAGTTTTTCGCAGATGATGCGTAAGATCAATCAGCGGGAGAGGGAACGGGATGAAGCTCTTGAGAAATTGAACCAGAGCAAGGAAATGTTTAAGAATATTTCCGAATCGGCCTTCGATGCAATTATACTTACAGATCCGGATGCTAAAATTTCTTATTGGAACCACGCTGCACAGAGGATTTTTGGCTATAAACCCGAGTGGATTATTAACAAAAGTGTTGACGTGCTTTTGCCGGAAAATTATAAACGTGGTTTTACAAGCAGTTATCAGCGCTTTAAGGAAACAGGACAATGGCGTTTTATTGGCAAGCCGTTTGAATTTGTTGCTTTAAGGCAGGATGGAAAACAATTCCCAATAGAGCTGACAATTTCGCAGATAGGAACGGATAAAACAGAAAGTCTAAGCTACACAGTTCGGGATATTTCTCATCGTAAAGAATATGAAAACAGCCTCATAGAAGCACGGAAGCGAGCCGAAGAGTCCGATAAGCTGAAATCTGCTTTTCTTGCAAACATGTCGCATGAGATCCGTACTCCGATGAATTCCATTATTGGTTTTTCGGAGCTATTGCTCAAGCCAAATGTCGGTAACGTTGAGCGTGAAAAATTCCTGAATTTTATTGTAAGTAGTGGGAAGAGTCTGCTGAATCTCATTAACGATATCATTGATATTTCGAAAATTGAAGCTGGGCAGCTCAAGATAAGTAAGACAAATACGGATATAAATGCGTTGCTGTCCGAGCTTTTTGCCTCGTTCTATGAGAACCCCAAAGTGAATAAAAATTTTGAACTTGTACTGAAAAGGGCATTCTCCAATCAGAAGTTCACGTTGCTTACGGATCCTTATCGGGTGAAGCAGATTTTGATAAACCTATTGACCAATGCTTTCAAATTTACAGATGATGGCTTTGTTGAATTCGGTTATAGGGTTCCAAACATGAATCATGTAGAGTTTTATGTAAAAGACACAGGCGTTGGTATACCAGAAGATAAGCTGAAGATGATTTTCGACCGTTTCAGCCAGATTGAAGATACGTATTTCAAGAATCAGGGAGGAACAGGTCTAGGCCTTGGGATATCGAAAAAATTAACTGAACTGTTGGGAGGAGAAATGTGGGTTGAAGCAGAATTGAGCGAGGGATCGACATTCTTTTTCACTTTACCTTATGCAACAGAAACAGGTGTACGCAAATTACCGCCAAAGGAGTCTAAAGAATTTAAACTCGACAATTGGAACGAACGTACGGTGCTGATCGCCGAAGACGAAGAATCGAACATGTTCTTTTTAGAAGAACTTCTTAAGCCAACAGGTATAAAGGTATATTTTGCAAAAGATGGTCTGGAGGCTATTGAGCTGTTTAAAAAACATATGGACGAGATAGATATCGTGCTAATGGATATCAAGATGCCGGAAGTAGATGGTTATCAGGCGGCAAGAATGATAAAGGCAGAGCGCAGAAATGTACCGATAATAGCGCAGACTGCCTATGCAATGGCAGACGAGGAGCAACGTAGTTACGAGGCTGGGTGCGATGGTTATATCACGAAGCCAATAAATTTTAACCAACTACTTAATATGATGAGCAACCTTCTGATAGGGAATTCCTAACTGGAAGATTTGCGAAAGGATATTTCAATGTCTTTAAAGCCGAGTTTTTTTAGCAGGTGTGTAAAAAGTTTTCGTGTATTGTTTTCTGTTGTTTCAGTAATCCCATAAGCATGTAGGTTCTGGCGGATTGTAGCCTCAGCTTCTCGGTAGAGTGCATCCCTTTCTTCTATTGTGAAGGAATTGAAATAGTTTCGGCGTGAGAATTTTTTTATCACTTCAATCTTATTCGGAGGATAAGAGAAATGGAGAATTTTCACTTCGGGAAGCTGTATTTCTATTCGTTTTCCTTTTATTTTGATATCCTTTGCTCCAAATTCCTTCAAGTCGATGCCTGTCTTGACGGATGCCTCGGAATTGGCCATGAAAGTAGCATCGGCCGTAATGCGGATACCAAGTACTTTGTTGCTTTTAGTTGAAGATATTATCTTTGTGATAACAAACTCAGTTGTTGCCAGTTCAGATGCATTTTTTAATGTGTTGACAACCTGAACTTCGTCAGAAGAATGCGAGCAACTTATGATAAATAGTAGCAGGGTAGACAAAAAAGTTCTCATATGGTCTTGATGTGATAAAATATGTTTGTCCTTAGGGTTACATCTTTAAGAGTGTGCAATTGTCAAATAGTAGTCAAGAAAATGATTCTTGCGTGGCGGTTAAGTAGTCAGTCATAATCTAGTAGGTTTTTTGGTTGTGTAATATCTTTGATTTTTAGTATTATGTGGAGTTGAATGATTAAGTCCACGACCTCATTTGTAGAAATTCATTTCGTCGACATATGCCGATACATCTTTAGGCATAAAGTATCTTATATCCTTTCCTTGAGAAATGCTGTTTCGTATAAAACTAGATGATATCTCCATAAAAGGGGCCTGAACAATTTCAGTTCGAGATAAAATAGCTTCAGATACATCGGAAAGGTCATATTCTGGTCGAGGATAAACAAGCAGCTTGTGGTATTTCAGAATTTCCTCGAAGTTTTTCCATTTATGAAATGCTTTTAGGTTATCTCCCCCCATAATTAGAGAAAAATCGTGTTGAGGGAACTTCTCAGACAAACGTGCCAGTGTATCAACAGTGTAAGATGGTTGTGGCATGCTAAATTCAATGTTTGAGGCTTGCATCTTAGGATTGTCGCCAATTGCAAGCCTTACCAGTTCTAAACGGTGATAGTCTGCCAAAAGGCTTTTCTTGGCCTTGAATGGGTTTTGTGGGGAAATAATGAACCAAAGCTGTTCTACGTCTGAAAAGCTAAGAATATAATTGCTAATGGCCATGTGACCTATGTGTATTGGGTTAAAAGACCCAAAGAACAATCCTGTTTTCATTTTTTTTGTTTTAAGTAGGTGTGCTGATATCATGCGACACTTTAAATCTACTACTGTTCAAAATCTAGTAGAATACTTTTCTTGATAAACAGCAATCGTGAATTGGTAAACAAGCATAAGCATGTTTATTTTTGCTGTTCTATAATGCAAAAATGTAAAAGAAATTATTAACGTTTAAATTAAGTTCTTGGAACATATTTGTTATGCTTGTGCTGAGCAACATATCAAGTGGTAAATGATGTTGTTTCTGTGATAGTTAGTTGATAGGGTTTGTTCAAGTATTCATTTGATGTTAAGTGTCTTTTCCCATTTATGTTGTTCCTAATTTTTTTGCGTGTTGCAGAGGAGAGCGGTTTATTGAGAATTAGAGGCTATAACCCTTCTGCTGAATATTAAATTTGTCAACCAGTAAAGGGAAATTCAGCGATATGTTACATCATAAGGTGCATGCTATAGTTTTGAGTCTTTAATGTTAACTTCTAAACTCTTTACATCTGTGCGTTCTCATAGGTAGCCTTTTGCGAATCTGCTTCCCTGATATGAGCTATTTTCAGAACATGAAAGTAGAAATAGGTTTATCTGCACACGTCTTTTCTT
This sequence comes from Bacteroidales bacterium, assembly GCA_965230435.1. Taxonomy (GTDB): domain Bacteria; phylum Bacteroidota; class Bacteroidia; order Bacteroidales; family JBDKHP01; genus JBDKHP01. The sequence continues at coordinate 1,582,151 of CBDDLB010000006.1, read as the reverse complement.
TCTAAGGTAATGCTTTTGTTTTAGGATTGCAGTATATTGAATTTACTTTCTCTGGGTAAGTTAAGTTTCGGGAAGCCCGTATAAAATACTACCTTTGCAGGCTTTTCAACGAAAAACTTTTTTGAACAAAATATAACTTGTGTAGTGGTGGCGATAGACGAAATGAGGTTTGATGCGGGCGAGCTGTTGCCTGTTATTGAAGAATTTTATACCGTACAAGGCGAGGGATATAACACTGGTCTTGCTGCATATTTTTTGCGTGTAGGAGGTTGCGATGTTGGATGTAGGTGGTGTGATACGAAGTTCTCATGGAAAAAAGACCTGCATAGCTTAACAGAGGTAGATGAAGTAATAGAAAGAGCAAAAGCATCGGGGACAAATGCTGTTGTAGTAACTGGCGGTGAACCCACAACTTATAATATGTCTTACCTTACGGCTCAATTAAAAGCTGTTGGGATAGAGACTTTTATTGAAACTTCTGGCGCATATCCATTAACAGGGGAGTGGGACTGGATATGCTTGTCGCCTAAGAAGCAGACTCCACCAAGAGAAGAAATTTATGATAAAGCACATGAACTGAAGGTTATTGTTCTTGAGCCCGATAAGTTCGATTGGGCGGAGGAAACAGCAAAGAAAGCTTCGGATAATTGTCATTTGTTTTTGCAGCCAGAATGGAGTAAGTATGAAGAGTTAATCCCTAGTATTGTTGAGTATGTGAAGCAGAACCAGAGATGGAGGGTTTCACTGCAGGCTCATAAATTCATGCATATTCCTTAAACTTTTATTTTGATAAGTCAAGACACGGGAGTTCCAACGTTCCTTAGAAGGAAAAATGGACTTTTGTGTTACATATACCTCAAAAAACAAAGAAGGCTACCTAGAAAAGGTAGCCTTTGTATTTAAAAAGTGAAATAAGTCTTTTGAGTGGGCTTATTTTTTCCTTCCTTATAAGGACTAAATTAGCATCCACAGCTTCCGCTGTTACAGCCCCCTTTTTCACCTTCCGGTCCACAAGCTTCATCTCCGCAGCCTCCTGAGTCGCAGCCACAGCCTTGAGGTGGATTGATTTCTTCTGGTAATGCATCACGAACCTCAACGATTTGTCCTTGGAAGAAAATTTCTTTTCCTGCAAGCGGATGGTTGAAGTCCATTGTTACAGTATCATCAGTTACTTCATGAACGTAGCCATCGTGGCGGTTGCCGTAGTTGTCGCGCATTGGGATTTTATTGCCCAGTGCCAACATTTTTTCATCCACGTCTCCATTTACTGCAAATGTAGCTTTGGGCAGTTTTACAAAAGCATTTGCGTCTACCTCGCCATAAGCCATTCCTTTTTCAACAGGGAAAGCAAACTCATCACCACCTTTAAGGCCAAGAAGATTGTTCTCGAACCCAGGGATTAGGCGGTTGTGACCAAATAAAAGAGCCATTGGCTGTGTCTCTTCTACTGTTTCTACGATTTGTCCTTCACGGCCTCCTTCGCGAAGCGTATAGTGTATTACGGCTACTTTGTCTTTTTCAATTACCATAACTTTCGAAATTTATTGTTATATCTTACTGATTGAAAGTCAGTTGTTGTATTTGTATTATTCAGTTAGCAAGATTGCAAGATAAAGTTTTTTTTCAAATTGCAAAAGTTGGACTTGTGGTTGCATGCCTTTTTACGAGACTGTTTGCGGGAGGGGATTGTAAAAAAAACTGTTCCTATTTAAAGAAACAGTTTTTAAATACTTTGGTTACGTAGTCTCTTTTGCAGGGACGTCTGTAAGGTTATTGCTTTTTACGGCGTCTGAAGATATTTGCACGTGATTCCTCGCGCTTTAGCAATCGTTCGATATTCTTCTGATGCGTCAGGAGCAATAAGATTGCTATCAGCATCGAGAAAATAACAAGTGAGGCAGTGGTTACCTTATAAATTACGATAATTGCAATGGGGAACGTTGTTCCTGCTATTATCGAGCTAAGGGAAACGAAACGGGAAAGAAAAAGTACCGTTACGAAAACACCCACAGCAACTAAAGCTGCACTTGGGTGAATGGAAAGCCCTACGCCCAGTAAGGTAGCAACACCTTTGCCTCCTTTGAAGCCAGCCCAGAGTGGGAAAACATGCCCTAGAACAGCTGCAATACCTAGGGCTAGCTCGAAATCGATCCAGCCATTTGAATTAGGTAGGTAGTAGTTCATAAGGCCGACCATCCTTACTGCAAAAAAACCTTTTAGAAGATCGATTAGCAATACCGGGATGCCCGCTTTTATGCCAAGCACTCTAAATGTGTTGGTTGCTCCAGCATTGCCGCTTCCGTGCTCTCTTATGTCTATGTCATAAAAGATGCGTCCTACCCATACAGCCGTAGGGACAGAACCCAGCATGTATGCTACAAGAAGTAACAATGCATGATAAAAGATAATCATAATTTAGAATTTTGAAACCTGGTTGCTTATTTAGCTTACTCAAGGGCGCAAAATAGGTAAAATCTTACAAATGTACAATTTCTTAGTTTTTGTTTAGTTTTGTTAGCTTTATTTATTGTTATTAAAATGTTATCAATTGCTTGATTCAAAGGGTTGTAGTTTGACTGAGAAATAAAAGTGATTTTTCGGATAAAATTGCGCCAAGAGTTCTTTTTTGTCTTCGAAAAAACTTGGAACGCATGCAATCTGTCTGCTTTGGCGGACAGATTTTTCAGTGGAAACAGGAAAAACAAATCTTAATTGGAGTTTTGAATAAGATATTGAATATCTGCTTCTTCTTTTAACGGTGTATTTTACATTTGGTTCGGTATAGATATGTAAATAATGCCAAGGAAAGCTTTTTTCCTTGGCATTGATTCTTCTATTGAAGAGATATAGGGCAGTTGATAGCCTTGGTTCCGTTATAGATTTTTAAGATATAGAATCCTCTTTTTATTTGAGAAACATCTATCGCTTTGTCCGGGAATACTTTTTGGACTAGGATTTCCTTGCCAGAAAGGTCTATGATTTGAATGGTTACTTCCGTGCCTTTTTGTCCGTTGATAAACAATAGGTCTTTACTTGGGTTAGGATACACACTGTATGGTTGAGCCTTTTGGTCATCGATAGATAAAGTTTTGGTTGCTTCAAAGCTTTGTTGAACTGCTTCAGCAGCTTCAAAGTTTTGGTTCCCTTTTTGGCTCGCCTGTATAGTTACGGTTCCCGATTCTTCGGTAAATTGTACTGTACTGCCCAAAATTGTAGCTGGACCAGTAATAATTTCATATTCTATTGAGAGCCCAGAGCTGGAATAAGCATGTAGTTCGATCTGTTTTGTATCATCAATGTTTATGTTATCAAGTGGAGCAAAGAATATTTTTTGATTTGCTTTCTCTTCTGCTGGGGTTGTTTCTATGAAGAAGTTGTCTAAATTAACAATATGGCTTGCGTCAGCTCCGTCAGTAGTGTGTACAAAGGCAAAATGACAATTATTACCTTTTATGTCGGTGATATCAATTTTTGTATCTATACCGTTATCGCTCTCAAGCATGTTTTTCAGGCTGAACCATTCTGCTTCTTCAGGTTTTCCATTGCCAGTGTAGTTGAAGGAGTATTTCAATTCAAGTTTGCTTCCTGAGTAAACTGTATTTATCCAGTAGTTCAGTGATACAGTTTTGAATAGAGCGATGTCTAGTTTGGGAGAGATAAGCCAATCGTTGCTTGGCTCATCAGCTTTAAAATTGTTTATGGCCATTGCGATAGAGCCATCTTTGCCATATCTTTCTTCGTGAGTTGTACATCCCCAGTTTTTGTTTGAAGAGAAGCTGATTTTCTCCCATTCAGGGGCACAATCTGTTTCAAAATCTTCTTTATAAAGTATACTTGGTTCTTTATCTGGATCACCTTCTTTTCCAGCCACCGTTATCAATCTGCTGATATTGCCTGTTGTGTGCCTGAGGTTTTCAGTGATGACTGCATTTACAGTACTTTCTGGTTTGAAACGCACATAGATAGTCCGTGGTTCTAACAAGCCATTGATTGGAGTTAAAATGAGACTCTTAAAATAGGTTCCATTTTTGCTGGTTGCGATCTCAAAATGTACTGGGGCTTCGATTTTTAGGTCAGCCTCCAACTTTTCTGCCGATATGGTATAGCTTTGCACAGAGGAGGTATTGCCAAACTGAACAACGCCAAAGTCCTCTATTTTAGCATCTATTTTTATTGAAGGTAGATCTGAATTGACAACAGCCCCCCCGTCCCAGCTTAAATTTTGGTCGCTGCCGAATATTAAGTGAACTAATTCCGGATGGTCAACAAAAGGGTTTCTGTTTTTCTGATGTTGATAAACGATGTTGTTTCTTCGAATTTCATATGGATCAACAGGGTCTTCTTCGTGCCATTGTAACAGGGCTGTTAAATCTCCGTGATCTGGAGCCTTGTTTCCGCTACCGGGACCTTTGATAGGTTCCAAGTCTGGAAAGTTTTCTTGTCCTTCCCATCGTACGGCCATGTATAGAATCATTCGGGCAACGTCGCCTTTGGAACTTAGTGGAGGTTCGTAAAACGAGCCATTGAGTGTTCTAGCTCCATTAACATTGCTGAAATTCAGATAACTTCTTCTGCTATTTTCTTCGCTATCAGCAGCCCGCAGGTGATGAGCGTCTGTTCCTGGGCCTGGGGTAGTTCCAAAATCTCCATGCGATTTTGCCCAAACGTGTTCTCTGTTCCAGTCGTTGGAGCCATTGTTGCCTTTACTTTGTAGACTTTTGTCTCGGTTTTCTTCGCTATAAATAAGCCAAACGCTATTCGCATCTGTAGGACTTTGATCTGCTGATTTGCAGACTGTCCAGACATCTGGTGTGTAGGAAAGTTTAACAGCATCAGTACTAATTATAGAGTGCAATTTTTCTCGCAACTGATTTCCGCTCAAATTAAGGCAGTTGCTATAATAGTTCTCAGGAATGTTTACACTTATAGTATGTTGGCCATCAGTGATGCCTTTTACATACTCTAGAGGTGTTTTTGCTACAATCATTTCCCCTTGGTTATTGGTCTGGGCTGTAATGTAATCCGAATAATTCCAAGTTTGCCCAAAGAGTGCAAAGTTCGCTAGTATAGCGCCCAATAGTAGGGTGTGTTTAATGCATCTTGTTGTAAAGTACATTATTCAATGTTTTAAGTTCTGAACGATTTTTAACTCCATTATTGTTCAAAAACTCCAAAGGTTTTTCATGAGCAAAAGTATGTATTTTTTAAGGTTTAGGATAGAAGAAAGTTTTTAATAAAAAATTATCTTATTATTAATCAGCTAGTTGGAATTTAAAGTTGTTTTTTTTGATTTTATACCGCAAGTTTCTTTTTCTTCAAATGTCTTATTTATGAAACGAAAAAACACAGCTTGTGCAAAGTGCAATGACATTGATGAAAGAAGATGCATTTTTAGTCGAGCAGGCGCAGCAAGGAGATGAACAGGCTTTTGCTAAGCTGGTCGATTCATATAAGGACATGGTTTTTAGGACAAGCATGGGTTTTCTGCACGATGAGGACGATGCTAATGATCTCACTCAGGATGTTTTTGTGCAGATGTACAATTCATTAAACGAATTTCGGGGGGATGCAAAATTGTCTACATGGCTATATCGCATTGCTGTTAACAAATCATTGAATGTGATCAGGAGCAGAAAAAATAGATCATGGATGCAGAGCATCGAAAATTTTTTTGGAGGAGAAAGCGGTGATCTGCAAGTTGAAGATGATTTTGAAAGAACGGATAAATGTGTTGAGAATCAGGATAGAGCAAAGGCTTTGCATCAGGCAATGGAAAAATTACCAGAGAAGCAAAGAACAGCTTTTATCCTAAGTAAATATGAAGATTTGTCTTATGCGGAAATTGCTGAGGTAATGAAGGTGTCTATATCATCTGTTGAATCATTGCTGCATAGGGCAAAGACAAACTTACAAAAGAGGCTGGTGCATATTTATAAGCATTTATGAAAAGGCTGTAGAGTGGATCTAGCGAATACGATAAATTTTAAAAATGATTTCAGATGACCTGCAAGGATATTGAAAATAGACTGTATGATATAGCAGAAGGTGAGGATTTTCCAGATAAGGAGATGTTTTTACGGCATCTCGAGGGGTGTCCGTACTGCCAAAGGCTGCTAGAGGAAATACAGGCCGGTCTTCTGGTGATAGAGAGAGAAAAAGAACTTAGGCCAAATCCTTTTTTGGCTACAAGGGTTCTGGAACGTGTAAAACAAGAAGAGAGAATTGCGCGTCCGAAGTTTTTCCTAAACAATGTTGCATTGCTGGCAGCTATGTTAGTGGGAGTGTTTGTGGGCTTGCAGCTTGGCACTTTTCATTACGAAACTAATGTTGAGCAGTTATACGAACAAGGCAGCGAAATTTCATATTTCGATGATTTTGGACAAGAGCCAATCGAATATCATTTAATAAGTGAAGAGGAATGGGTGGAATAAAATCGAATAAGATTTTGTATTGGATAATAGCTTTTTTGGTGGTGACGAATGTTACGACGGTGGGATCTATTGCCTATTACAATGAGAAATTCGAAAGAAATGATAGGTGGAAACATAAGCGGAAGTATCAATTCCGTCATCAAAGGTCTGAAAATAGAGGCAGAGTGAGCAGAATGTTCGCAAAAAGACTTGATCTGTCGGAAGAGCAGACAGCCAATTTTCAGGAATTTCACTGTGATTTCAACCAGAAAGCAAAGAGACTGATCTACGAAATGCATCTGGAAAGAAAAAAATTTCTGGATGCTTTGGCTCAAAACCCAGTAGACACTGTTAAAGCAGAGGAAATAGCCAGTGAAATTGGCTCCTTGCATCAGCAGATGAAGATTGAAACGATGAATCTGTACCTTAAGATGAATGCAGAATGCAAGCTGGAGCAGAGAAAGAAGTTGGTTAAAATTTTTGATCAGCTGATAAGGCGTTCCGAATTCAGAGGTAGGCCTATAAAAAAGAGAGGGCAAAAAGAAAGAGGAAGAAAGCAATACCGAAATAATAAACGAATCATTAACTAAATTCCAAAACGATGAAGAATCAATTTCAAATCTTAGTAGTTGTAGTGGCCATTCTTATGTCTGGTAGTGTGTTTGCTCAAAGAGGACAGGGAAAAGGCATGCGTGGACAAATGGCATGTACAATGCTTCCAGATATGACAGATGCCCAGCAGGAAAAAATTAAACAATTGCGCCTTGATCATCAACAGGAGGCTCTTCTGTTGCGTAACCAAATGGGCGAACTGAAAGCAAAATTGCGCACTCTTGAAACGGCAGAAAAGACTGACCTTGGCGCGATTAATAGTACAATTGATCAGATAGGAAAAGTGCAGAATCAGATGCACAAGAAACGTGCTGCACATAAACAAGAAGTTCGGAAAGTGTTGACAGATGAACAACGTGTGATATTCGATTCAAGAGCAGGAAAAATGCGCAAGGGAAAAATGAGAAGAGGAAGAGGCTGTCGTGGAAGAGGAGGCAAAGGAATGGGACGTTGCAATAAATTCTGATTTTATGTGATTTAGCAGTTTTTAAGGTTAAGAACAGAGAGGTAAAGGGTTCGATAAATATCTCTGAAAAGTTGCCCAGATCGTTGTAGAGGTTTTACGATCTGGGTTTTCTTTTTTTATAAGAGCTAATTCTTCTGAAAGCATTACCGTTACTGGAAAATTATTCTATCAACACCGTCTTTGGAAGTAAGCTATACGTTTGTTTTTGTATTTTATTGCTTTGCGGGCTAAAAAAAAGATATATATTTGCCCAACATTTTGAAACAGATTTCTGAAACCCTAAAGATCGTGCATGTTTATGAACCATCCGAAAGGACTATCTGTTCTTTATGTTTACCAAGATGTGGAAGCGTTTTGGTTTCTATTTTATATGGAGATTTTGTTGCTTTACTTGATTGTGTTTCTGAGAGGAGCATTTTTCAGGATTTAGTTTGAGCGATTCAATGGTGATCTGAAACAAACTTTATAGTGTGCCTTTGTCCTCTGGAATTTTTGCAATCGTAGAGCTTGTGTCTTCATTATCAATTCTTTTTTGCAAAGACTGTTGTAGTTGGTATATTAGCCTTGCTTCTTCTCCAGAAGAAGGTAAAAAGTACTTATGCAGAACAAAATCGACCCTGAACACAACTATATATTGTGTGCCTGGCATGGTGCCAGGCTTTTTTTATTGCAGGTACTTATAAGCTTCATGTAGACACTTCTAATTAAGATCGGTTTTTCTTTCTGTAACTTACAGAAAGAAAAGAGTCTATATGAAATTGACTTGAAAATTATACATTCCAACCATGTGAAAGAAGAAACTTTCCAAAAGTCCTTTTATTAGTAAAAAAACTTCTGGAAAGTTAAGAGGTGTACACTACGTACTTATATTAAGGAATGTGTTGAATTGCAACAGTGAGGGCAACTACAGATTTGCCTTTACTTTTAGCCCGGAAACGCATTTGGCCTTCTAGACTTTCTATATTCGAAGGCGTAACCATATTATTACCAAGAGCATAACTCAAACGTTGTGTAGGACTGCCAGAATATTTTTCGAATTTATTTCGTATGGAATTCAGGTTCAATGGTTTCTTTGAATAAAGTACAAACATATAGTCTGTTCCAATCGTGTTGTCCATTTCAATGAAATGATCTTCATCGGGGATCGCAACATTATTCTGTTTGTAGGTCAGTGCTGGACTTACATATTTCCCATGAGGAAAAATCTGAAATGTACTTTTCGTCGCATCTGTTCCAAAGGCGTAAACGTACGCAGGTTCATTGTTTGATATCATCAAACGGAATTGTGTTCCAGAGCGGTAAGCTTGCCTTACTTCGTATTTCCCTTGGTTTTTTCTTACTTTCATTTCTTGTCCGTTAGAAAGTACAAGCTTGAAAGATCCCGATAAATCATATGATTCTGGTTTGCGTTTTGGGAATTCGAACATCTCGTAGGCATATTTGGTGAAGTTGGCATAGTCGCGGTACTTCACCCAGATGAAGCCTCCATTGCCCCAATGTGTGCCCCACGAATTCATAATTTCAAAAGCACCTCCGTACTTGTTATCATCGTAACCAATTACACACATTGCATGCCCCCCAAACCTACCTCTAGGATTTTCTGTAGGTTGCCAGACTCCTTTGGCCTGATAAAACGATCGGGGAGTGGACATACCTATTACAACAGGTTTTCCTTCGGACAAGGCCTTTTGCGTGACCATTATTTTGTAATCATTATTATGTGTAGTGGAGAAAATGCGTGCAAAGTCTTTTATTTTATGCCTTGTTGCTTTACTGTATAAATGTTGGGGAACACTTGCATCGGCACAAATTACATTATAATCTTTATAAGTTGGTACTCCTTTCGATTTCATAATCTCTAATGCTTTACTTATGTAGGTTCCCGTCCTGCAACTATTGTCGCGGGATATAAGGCGGTAGATAAAAGGGGGAGAGTAAGTATTGTTATCTTTCTGTTGCTGGTTTGTGTGATTCTTCTTCTGGTTGTCAATGATAGTATACCCAGCATAAGCTGTAGCCCAGGATACACATGTACTGTACTTGCCTTGCGTCTTGGGAGTCGGAGCCCATTTTTTCAGAGATGATTTGTCGGGTAGTGTAGGGCCATACAAACTCCGTGTAAGCTTTGCTTTTATGGGCTGTTTTTCATATTCATTGTCGTTGAATTCAAGGCCAGTACCGTATTCTTGAGCCTTTACGTTGATCTGGTTGACACAGATGGTCAGTATCAGAAGCAAAATAGTTTTTTTCATACATGTGTGTGTTTGGAAAAGGCAAGTAGGTAAGCGTATTTCGCTGTTTATCAATTACTTGTTGCCTTGTCTAGGGTTTTGATTAATTATGGGAGATTCATTTCTTCGTTTTCCTTTGAATGTTTGTGATTTTGCCAATTTTAGGCTCAAATCCAGTCACAACTATTGTACCTTTTCGTTAGTGAAAAGTTCCAGAATCTGTCAGTTCAGTTATGTGGGAAAAACATATTGTATTAGTTTTATATATTATCCGATCGTTCCCTTACAAAGTACATTGATTATTGATTCCATTATCAAAACTTGCATTTGAGTGCATGATTAATTAAAGTTTCGTTAGTATTGTATACAATTATTTTCATTCGTTTGAATCTATGTCGAAACAATTTGTCGTGTATTTTATTTGTAGTTATATCTACCCATCTTGTTTCTAGGTATTTAATGTTCTTGATTTTATAATGCTGCGCAGGTTTGTTTATAAACTATTTGCTGCTTTCTACTTTTTTCTGAGACGTTTATAGCGTTGGCATAGTTTCATCTACGGCTAAATTAAATTACTATGAATGAAGAAGAACCTCAAAATATTTCAATAATGGAGAGTTTCAAATTGCAACCCGAAACTTGGGTCGGGAATTATAGTGACATGCTCTACAACTATGCCATAAGTAGAGTGTTTTCTTCGGAGATAGCTGAAGATTTGGTACAGGAAACTTTTCTGTCGGCTCTGAAGACATATAAGAATTTCAGAGGAGAAAGTACTGAAAAAACATGGCTGATTGCAATTTTGAAAAGAAAAATTGTAGATCACTATCGTAAAAAGTCTAGAGGTAAGGAACAATCGGTCGATTTTCAGGATTCTGGTCCATTTGAAAAAGATGGGGAAAGGAAAGGACACTGGATAGAAAGCCGGGCTCCAAAATCTTGGAGTGAAAATCTTGAAACACTCATGGAAAACGAAGAGTTTATAGGTGTTTTTAAAAAATGTTTAGCGCACTTACCTGCTAAATGGGCAAATTGTTTTTCTATGAAGAATATCGATGATCTTGAAGCTGAAACTATATGTAAGGAGTTGGGTATAAGTTCGTCTAATTACTGGGTAATACTTCACAGGGCAAGATTGCGTTTGCGGGAATGTTTGGAGAAAACATGGATGAAGTAATCTGGTTGATTTTGAGATAAATAGGTCGATAAATTTCTGTCACTCCTGAGAGTCTCATAAAAAGCAAGGTGTGACCATCAAGATGAAGTATTAACATGAAAAACAGATGAGATGCTTAAAGGTTTAATGAATAAAATAATGATCTCTTGTGAAGAAGCTGCTTTTCTTATTAACAAAAGTGAGTATTCCAATATTGGGTTCAAAAACAGAATGTTATTGAGCTTGCATCTTATGGCCTGTCAAGACTGTAAGAACTATTATAAGCAAAGTAAACTGATAACAGCTATTACTTCAGCGCTTAAAACGGAAGATTTTTCGGGGGCAGGCTCTTCTCTTTGTGATGCAAAGAAAGAAGAGATGCAAAAGGCTGTTGAAAAAGAATTAGGAAAAAAAGATTAAAAAATCTTTTAATTCTAGTAAGGGTGTCGTATCTTGTTCGACTAATGGAGCAGTTACTAAACAAGAGACATTTGTCTCACATAAAACCTAAAATCGACAAGATCATGCAGAAAATCAATTCGAAGGCAGCCATAGTAGCTGGATCGCTATTAGCCGGTATGAGTTTTACTGTTCCTGCAAACGCAACAACTGAGAACCTTTTAGATTATAATGAACTTGGAAGTGGAAGCGAATTGCGCGCAGATGTGCTTCAGATGAATAATCCTTTGGCGTTTTCCGAAGTTGATACAGATAAGTATCTTGAAATGAAATGTGGAGAAGGAACTTGTGGGGAGACAAAGGATAAGAAGAAAGATAAGTCGAAGAAAAAGGTAGATAAGAAGAAGGCTAAAGAAGGCAAGTGCGGTAAAGACTCAAAAAAGAAGAAAGACAAAAAAGATAAGAAAGCAAAAGAGGGGCAATGCGGTGGCGGTAGTTGCTGATAACCATTGGTAAGTCGTTGACGTGCCAAAAGGTTTGCGAAAGGATTATTTTGAGAGTGAGTTATCTTTTGCAACAGCCACATCTATATTGAGGCTATTTTTCAATGACAAGTAGTGATAAGTGCTTATTGATGATAATTTGAGGTTGATTTAATGTAAAGTCGCATTGTGGTACTTGATAGAGGCCACAATGCTTTTCCAATAACCATATGACGATAGACGGAGAAATAGGATTAGGTTTTAGGCGCGATATTGCAGGTGAAACACTTGAGCGGAATATACTTTCTCCTGATTTTCTTGAGCTTGCCCCAGAGAATTGGATCGGCATGGGTGGGGCTTATGGTAAGATGCTAAGAAGGGCAACCGAACAATATCCAGTTGTATGCCATGGTTTGTCGCTTTCTTTGGGTTCACCAGACTCTTTAAATTGGGATTTTCTTAAGAAAATAAAATCGTTCCTAGATGATCACAACGTCCTTATATATTCCGAACATCTAAGCTTTAATTCTTGTGAAAATGCTCATTTCTACGACCTTCTGCCAATTCCGTTTCGCGAAGATGCAGTAAAGCATGTTTCAAACCGTATTCGTCAGGTACAAGATTATTTGGAGAGGCAGATAGCTATAGAAAATGTTTCTTATTATACTCCGATTGCGGCAGAGATGTCAGAGGAGCAGTTTCTAAATGCAGTGATTGAAGAAAGTGGTTGCCAGTTGTTACTCGATGTAAACAATGTTTATGTAAACGGTTTCAATCATGGTTACGATTCAAAGCAGTTTATTGATAAAATGCCTTTGAGTAAGGTTGCCTACATGCATATTGCAGGACATAAAAAAGTTGAAGACGATCTAATAATCGATACTCATGGCGAGGATATTATAGAGCCTGTATACGACTTGTTGAATTATGTTGTTGAAAAAATACGACCAGTTCCTATTCTACTAGAACGGGACTTCAATTTCCCCGAACCAAAAGATATTCAGGCCGAAATGGACACAATTAGAGAAATTGTAGAGCCGCATTGGACTCCTATAGCTGTAGCATAATGAATCTAACGATAGAGACCATACGAAACCAAATTAATGCTGCTCACCTTTGTCGAACAGGAGAATCACGGCAATTTGATGGAATTACGGAGGGGCGCATTACGCAGTACCGACAGCTGGTACAGTCAGTATTCTACGACACTATTGAGAATGCTTTCCCAATTGCACATAGTATTATCGAGGCGGAAGATTGGAGGAAATTACTCGATGCATTCATGATAGAGCATAAAGCTCAAACACCTCAAGTTTGGAAGTTACCATACGAGTTCGTTGAGTATGTAATACAGTCTGGTTGGTCGATACGTTTGAAGATGGCTTACTTAAACGATCTATTGATTTTTGAGTGGCTAGAGATAGATGTGCACACTATGGCTGATATTTCACCATTTGAATACAATCTAGAGGGTGACTTGAATACAGGTGAGATTGTGGTTACTCAGGAATTTGTTGTTCAGCCATTATCATATCCAGTACATCAAATTCCGGCAAAAGAGACGCCAGCACATCAAGGAAACTATTTTGTGTTGATATTCAGAAGGCTAGAGGATGGAGAAGTGTGTTTTGTGAACCTTTCGCCTATTCTAGTTTTTGTTGTCGAAAAATTAAAAGAAAAACCACTGAACCTAAGTCAACTATCACAACAAATTGGTTTGTTGTTAGGTTCAGAAAACATCAAAGAGATAAATAGTCATGTTTTTGGCTTTCTGCAAAGAATGAAAAGGATAGGTTTTGTTTTAGGCTTTGCAAATACCAAAACATCAAAAATATAAGACAGTTCTGTCTGTTAGTTTTTTTCTTCGTTTCATAGTTTATTGGTAAGTAAGCGGAATGGCCCGGAAGCGTCCGGGCTTTTTCTTTTTGAATAAATCCGAATGCGAAACTACTATGCAATCGAACAATTTGCTTGCAAAGCAGCTAAAGCTTCTTAGCTTTGTAATTCAAAAAAGAGAAACATGCAGGCAAACTTTAAGAGCGTTGTGATGATGGGACTGGGATACATCGGTCTTCCAACAGCTGCTGTTATTGCAAAAAATAAGATAGATGTTTTAGGTGTGGATGTCAAACCAGAAGTTGTCGAGACTGTCAATAAAGGGGGAATTCACATCGTTGAACCTGAACTTGATGGGCTGGTAAAGGGAGTCGTTGAAAAAGGGTTCCTGAAAGCCGCAAATACTCCTGCCGAAGCTGATGTTTTCCTGATAGCTGTACCAACCCCTTTTGTCGGGGATCATATTCCTGACATTACTTACGTTGAACATGCGACTAGAGCTGTTCTGCCAAAATTAAAAGAAGGTAATCTTTTTATTATTGAATCTACAAGTCCTGTTGGTACAACGGAGAAAATGGCTGAGGTTATTTTTTCAGAAAGGCCAGAACTTAAAGATAAACTACACATTGCTTATTGTCCTGAACGTGTGTTGCCAGGAAACGTAATATATGAGCTGGAGCATAATGATCGGGTTATAGGGGGAATAAGCGAGGAAAGCACAAAGTTAGCCCAGACATTCTATAGAAGATTTGTTAAAGGGGAGTTGCACCCTACGAATGCCCGTACAGCGGAGATGGTCAAGTTGACAGAAAATTCTAGCAGGGATGTACAAATTGCTTTTGCTAACGAGCTTTCAATGATCTGCGATAAGGCAGGCATTAATGTTTGGGAGTTGATACAGTTGGCAAACAAGCATCCTCGTGTAAACATCCTCCAGCCAGGAACAGGGGTAGGAGGGCATTGTATAGCAGTAGATCCGTGGTTTATTGTTAATGAGTTTAAAGAAGAGGCCCGTTTAATAAGAACTGCCCGTGAGATCAACAACTACAAATCAGATTGGGTAATCGAAAAAATCATCCATACAGTTGAGGTTTTTAAGAAAGCTTCGGGAAAGGAACCCAATATTGCTTTAATGGGTCTGGCTTTCAAACCAAATATAGATGACTTGCGTGAGTCGCCAGCTTTATCTGTGGCAAGAACTATTCAATCCAAATACGGAAGTGCAGTATTCGTTGCAGAGCCAAATGTTGATGCACACGATGAGTTCAATTTGGTTGTTATCAATGAGATAGCCCAAGGTGCAGATATAATCGTGTTTCTTGTAGCTCACAGAGATTTTTTTTCTATTGAGATAGAAAAAAGCAAAATTGTATTGGATTTTTGTGGAGTCAGGAAGTGAATTGTGAATACTCTCATATAACAAAATGTGAATGAATGAAGGTTTTAATAGTCTTTGGTACGCGTCCTGAAGCTATAAAAATGGCTCCTGTTGTTGCTGCTCTCAAATCAAAATTATCATATTTCGAAACCAAGGTGTGTGTTACAGGACAACACCGCGAGATGCTAGATCAGGTACTTGAGATATTTGATATTAGGCCTGATTATGATCTTAACATAATGAAAAAAGGGCAGGATCTATACGATGTTTCTTCAAATGTTTTGTTGGGGATGCGCGATGTGCTGAAAGAGTTCCGGCCTGATTATGTCCTTGTTCATGGCGACACTGCTACATCAAGCATGGCCGCTCTTGCTGCATATTATCAACAAATACCCGTAGGACATGTAGAAGCAGGTTTGCGTACAAATAATATATACTCTCCTTGGCCAGAAGAAATAAACCGTCAGTTGACAGGTCGTATTTCTACTTTGCATTTTGCACCGACAGAAAAGGCTAAACAAAATCTTTTCAAGGAGAATGTTGAACAAAATAAAGTCTTTGTAACTGGCAATACTGTCATTGATGCTTTACATTCTGTTTTGAAGAAGGTAAAGTCTGATAATGAATTACAGGCAGAAATAGAATCGACGCTTATTTCCCATTTGCCTTGGATTAATAATGAAAAGCAGAGGTTCATTCTTGTAACAGGTCATCGTCGCGAGAATTTTGGAGATGGATTCTTAAATATATGTCAGGCCTTAACACAGGTTGCAGAACAACATCCCGATATTAAAATTGTTTATCCTGTACACCTTAATCCTAATGTACAAGAGCCTGTAAATAGAATTCTGGGTAAGGTTGAGAATATACATTTATTGCCGCCATTGAGCTATCTACCTTTCATTTATTTAATGAATCGGTCATATCTAGTTCTAACAGATAGTGGTGGTATTCAAGAAGAGGCTCCAAGTTTAGGAAAGCCTGTTTTGGTTATGCGTGACACAACAGAGCGCCCAGAGGCGGTGGACGCGGGAACAGTAAAGCTTGTTGGCACTTCGTCTGCAACCATTTTCGAAGAACTTAGGTATTTGCTCATAAATACTGATGCATATCAGAAAATGGCAAAGGCCGAAAATCCTTTTGGGGATGGGACGGCTGCTGAAAAAATTGCTCAGATCTTATCTGAGTGTTGAGGTTTTACAATAACTTATTATTGAACCTTGCTCAATAATATAGAAGGCTGTAGTCTAGAAAATGACAGGTATTGTAATGTGCAAGTAATTTGAGGATATAATTGTTTGGTTAGAGATAGAAAAAAATGTAACATTGGTGGGTGTATTCGTCTCATCAGATGTTAAGCTGGAGGGGTAAATTGTAGAGACAAATTTGTGATAGTTTGAAGATAGCTTAAACTTTTTTAAGCATGTTCTGTAGAAAGAGAAATTATACTGAATGAAGATTTTAATAACTGGGACAGCTGGCTTTATAGGCTTCCATTTGGCTAAACGTTTGCTCATAGATGGGCATGTTGTAGTTGGCTTGGACAACATAACCGATTATTATGATTTGCGTGTTAAATATGGCCGTTTAGCTGAAACTGGAATAGATAAGTCCGACATTGAATACGGAAAAATAGTTGAAAGTTCAAAATATTCAACATACAGGTTTATTCAACTCGATTTACAGGATAAAGAAGGAGTTGATAAACTGTTTAAGGATGAGCATTTCGATAAAGTGTGCAATCTTGCAGCACAGGCTGGTGTGCGTTATAGTATATCTAATCCAGACATATACATTCAAAGCAACGTCGTTGGTTTTTTGAATATTCTTGAAGCTTGTAGGCATACTGGCATTAGCGATTTATCATATGCAAGTTCTTCAAGTGTATATGGCCTGAACGCACAAATGCCTTTTTCTACAAAAGATAGTGTGAATCATCCCATGAGTTTGTATGCCGCTTCGAAAAAAAGCAACGAACTCATGGCACATACTTATTCTCATCTTTATGGTTTAAGAACAACAGGACTACGTTTCTTTACTGTTTATGGATCTTGGGGACGGCCAGATATGGCTTTGTTTCTCTTTACGGAAGCAATTCTAAAAGGAGAATCCATTAAGATATTCAATAAAGGTGAAATGCTTCGGGATTTTACTTATATAGATGATATAGTAGAAGGTTTAGTCCGAGTTATATTGAATCCAGCTAAGCCAAATTTGAACTGGGCGGGACAAGCTCCAGACCCTTCATCAGCTCCTTCTGCCTACAAAATATATAATATAGGGAATAACAGCCCTGTTCGTTTGTTAGATTTTGTGTCAGCTATTGAACATGAACTTGGAATGGAGGCTCACAAAGAGTTCCTTCCGTTACAAGATGGTGATGTCCCATCTACTTATGCCGATGTTTCTGATCTGGTCAGGGATTTAGGCTATAAGCCTAATACTGAAATTAAGATTGGAGTGAAGCAGTTTGTTGATTGGTATCGGGATTTTTATCAGGTGTGATTCTTATAGAAGTAAGAGCATGTTTTAGGATACCCATTTGAATATAAAACAATTGGACATTGACTTTGAAATGGTCTAGTTTTTTATTTGTGCAAATAATTAAAAATTGAGTATGAAAACTTTTGTACGGTAGTATGGTTTTCTAATTTTGCTCAGCTTATGACGGAGAAAAAGATAATAAAGAAACAAAAGCAATGGTATGCTTTATATACCCGACCGAGGTGGGAAAAGAAAGCTAATGATGAATTAATGCGCTGTGGCATATTAACTTATCTGCCTCTTGTAAAGACACTCCGGCAGTGGAGTGACCGAAAGAAAATTGTAGAAGCCCCTTTGTTACCCTCATATTTGTTCGTAAATATATCGTTAGATGAGTACGAAAAAGTCCGAAGGACAACTGGAATAGTGAATTTTGTTTACTATCGAAACAAACCAGCTGTTGTACGAGATGAAGAAATTGAGGGATTACAGGAGTTTTTGGGTAAAACAAGACATTCTTCTATTGAATTTGTCGAAGGAGAAGAGGTACAGGTACGTTCTGGTGTGCTAGGTGGCAGAAAGGGAGAAATCAAAAAAGTCGGTAAAGGCCGTGTTGTGCTGTGGATTGAAGAGTTGGGTATGATACTTAAGGCTGAAATTGATAAGGCTCTCTTAGATAAGATATAGTATTGTAGAAATGCCTCTTTCTCAGGTAATTTGAATTGTAGATTGAAAGTACAAGCTCTGGGCATAGCTTTGTAAGCTATCTAAGTGAGGTAATGTGCTAACCTGTTGATAAAGATATGATAATGAGGCTCGCTTGTGAGTGAGGAGGCGAAGCTGTATCCAAGTACCTTGAGGAATGATACATAATCTTGATATTTAGATAACTCAAATTTTGAAACCTTCATCTTCAGGGAGTGATCGAAGAAGTTATATCATTTTTTATTTTGAGTAATTCTTCAATTCGCTGCAAGCTGAAAACTTGAATCAAGTGAATTTCTTTGAGATTGTGTATTTTTGAAGTTAATCATGGTGTCATATTTTTGATCGTTTATCTTTTACTTGCATTTTTTGTTTGACACTTAATTGTCTTTGCTTATTCATATTTCCTAGTCAGCGGGAGAAGAATGAGCTTGAACTTTTTCATATAGTAGTCTTTAGGTTTGAAATAGAAGATAGAGAACTTAGCAGTAAATCTTATGTTCAAGTTTTTATATGAAATTCGTTTGCGTTTTGTTAATTTACATGATAGATATAGAGAAAAATCTCATCAAAATAGCAAGGTGAATTCTTCTTGTTGCTTAATACTTGGTGTGAAACCATAAAGGATAAAGTGCTTTGTGAGAGTATTTCTTGCAGAATAGAATGATTTTGGTTTTCATTCGTCATTACATAATTCACAATAAGCGTTTTGCGATAGGGTTTATAACCTTTCTATTTAAAATTATAATTTCAAGTAAATATGTATCAACAAATAAAAGATAAAGATGCAGCAATTGCTGTAATAGGATTAGGTTATGTAGGATTACCAATTGCATTAGAGTTTGCAAAAAAGGTAAGGGTGATTGGTTTTGACATTAAGGAGGAACGTGTGGAGTTAATGAAAAGAGGAATTGATCCAAGCAAGGAACTCCAAAGCGAAGATTTCGAAGGAACGGATATCGAATTCACAACAAAAGTTGATGATCTACGTAATGCAAATTTCTATATTGTTGCTGTTCCAACTCCAATTGATGAACATAACCATCCTGATTTAAAACCACTATTGGTTGCGTCCAAAACTGTTGGTATGGTATTGAAAAAAGGCGATTATGTTGTTTATGAATCGACTGTGTATCCAGGAGCAACGGAGGAAGATTGCGTTCCAGTACTAGAAAAAGAGTCAGGATTGAAATTTATTCAAGACTTCAAAGTTGGTTTTTCTCCTGAGAGAATTAATCCTGGCGATAAAGTTAATACTTTGACAACTATTAAAAAGGTAAGCTCAGGTTGCGATGCCGAATCAGCTGAAAACATAGCTAAAGTTTATGAGTTGGTTATTAAAGCAGGTGTTCATAGGGCAAGTTCAATAAAGGTAGCTGAAGCTTCAAAAATCATTGAGAATACTCAGCGTGATATCAATATAGCTTTCATGAATGAATTGTCTATTTTGTTCAATAAGCTTGATATAAATACAAAAGAGGTTTTAGAGGCTGCTGGTACAAAATGGAATTTTTTGAAGTTTTTTCCTGGATTGGTTGGAGGACATTGTATAGGTGTCGATCCGTATTATCTTGTTCATAAAGCAAAAGAAGTTGGGTATCATCCTCAAATTATGACGGCAGGTCGCTTCATTAATGATTCAATGGGTGGTTACATTGCAAAACAGGTTGTAAAGAGGTTATTAGCGGTAGGAAAACCTGTTCGAGGATCAAAAGTGTTGGTCATGGGTGTTACATTTAAGGAAAACGTAAGTGATATACGTAATTCTAAAGTGGTTGATGTAATACGAGAACTAAGGTCTTATATGCTTGATGTTGATATTGTTGATCCATATGCAGATCCACAAGAAGTAAATGAAGAATATTCGTTTACATTATCAAAAGAGGTAGATGGCAATTATGATTCAGTAATTGTAGCTGTATCTCATGATGAATTTACTAAATTGGGAGAGGAATATTTCAAAAGTATTACTGCGGATAATGCTATTTTTGTAGATATAAAAGGAATCTATAGAAAGCAGATCAATGAACTAAATTATTGGAGTTTGTAATGAGGAAAATTCATATGGTTGACCTCAAAGGTCAATATCAAAATATAAAAGGGGAAGTTGATTCTGCTATCCAAGCTGTTATTGATAATGCAGCTTTTATAAAGGGGAATGATGTAAAAGAGCTTGAAGGTGAGCTAGCAAGGTTTACAGGGGCAAAGCATGTGATTGGTTGTGCCAATGGAACAGATGCATTACAGATTGCATTGATGGCACTAGAACTTCAACCAGGAGATGAAGTGATAACTTCAACATTTACGTTTATTGCAACAGCAGAAGTTATAGCCCTTTTAAAGTTGAAACCTGTTTTTGTGGATGTGGATGTGGATACATTCATGTTAAATATCGAGCAAGTAGAAAAGGCAGTGACTGATAAAACCAAAGCCATAATACCAGTGCACTTGTATGGTCAATCTGCTAATATGGAAGAGTTAATGACGCTTGCTCAACGTTTTCAAATTCCTATTGTTGAAGACACTGCTCAGGCAATAGGAACTGAATATACTTTTAGCGATAGCTCAGTAAAGCAAACAGGTACAATTGGTGATATTGGATGTACTTCTTTTTTTCCGTCAAAGAATCTTGGAGCTTTTGGTGATGGAGGGGCGTTATTTACTAATGATGATAGATTAGCAAAAAAGATTCGAAGTATTGTGAATCATGGGTCTCAAAAAAAATATTATCACGAAGAAGTTGGAGTCAATTCGCGACTAGATACATTACAAGCGGCTATTCTTAGGGTTAAATTGGCGAGGTTGCATGATTACATAAAGGCAAGACAAAAGGCTGCTGCTTATTATGACTTAGCTTTGCAAGACTGTGAAAAAGTAATTATTCCTCAAAGGGACAATAAGTCTTCGCACACTTTTCATCAATATACGTTGCGTTTAGTTGATGTAGATAGAGGAAAATTACAGGAGTTTCTAAAAGAACAAGGTATTCCGTCCATGGTATACTATCCTGTACCTATGCATATGCAAGAAGCTTATGCTTCTTTTGGATATAAAAAAGGGGATTTTCCAGTGAGTGAAAAGTTAGCAGAGTCAGTAATATCACTTCCTATGCATACAGAACTTGACGAGGAACAGTTAAAGTTCATAACTACAAACCTTAAAACTTATTTAGCTGATAATGGATAATATTTTTTTTGCTCATGAAACAGCTGTCATAGATGACGAATGTAGTATTGGTGAGGGTACTAAGATTTGGCACTTTTCTCATATAATGTCTAACTGTAAGATTGGTGAAAAATGCAATATAGGGCAGAACGTTGTAATATCACCAGATGTGGTTTTAGGCCAGAATGTTAAGGTACAGAATAATGTATCAATCTATACAGGGGTTGTTTGTGAGGATGATGTTTTTCTTGGACCATCAATGGTTTTTACTAACATAATAAATCCAAGAAGTGCAGTTAATAGAAGAGGTAATTATGCTAAAACAGTTGTAAAAAAAGGCGCAAGTATTGGAGCTAACGCTACTATTGTTTGCGGTCATGATATTGGAGAATTTGCCTTTATTGGAGCTGGAGCTGTAGTAACGAAACATATTCCGGCTTATGCTCTAGTGGTTGGAAACCCTGCAAGGCAAATAGGATGGATGAGTGAATATGGGCATCGCCTAGAATTTAATGATGATGGTTTCGCTATGTGCCCTGAGAGTGGTGAGAAATATAAATTAGAGAACGAAAAGGTTTCAAAACTGTAGAAATGAAAAATTTTGGATTAATTGGAGCAGCAGGTTATATAGCTGTGCGTCATATGAAAGCTATTAAGGAAACAGAAAATAACTTAATGGCAGCGTTGGACAAGTTTGATAGTGTTGGTATTATAGACAGTTATTTCCCAGGCGCAGATTTTTTTACAGAGTTTGAGCGTTTTGATAGATATGTTGATAAAAAGAAGCGAAATGGCCAGAAGATAGATTATATGAGTATATGTACTCCAAATTATCTACATGATGCTCATATACGTTTTGCGTTGCGTAGTGGAGCTGATGCTATTTGTGAGAAGCCTCTGGTTTTAAACCCTTGGAATATTGATGCCCTTGAAGAATTTGAAAAAGAAACAGGAAGAAAGGTTAATAATATCCTTCAGCTAAGACTTCACCCGAGCATTATTGCTCTTAAAGAGAAAATTAAAAAAGGATCTAAAGACAAAATATACGATATAGATTTAACATACATCACCTCACGTGGACATTGGTATTTTGCGAGCTGGAAGGCAGAAATGGAGAAATCTGGAGGAATAGCTACAAATATTGGAGTTCATTTTTTTGATATGTTGACATGGATTTTTGGTGATGTTAAAGAGAATATAGTTCATGTTAGAGAGGCAAAAATTGCTGCTGGTTTTTTACAATTAGAACGAGCGCGTGTGCGATGGTTCATGAGCCTTGACGAGGATAAAATTCCTACTGAGGCCAAAGAAAAGGGGATGAGAACCTTTCGTTCAATAACAGTCGAAGGTGAGGAGATTGAGTTTTCAGGAGGTTTTACAGATTTACACACTCTGAGCTATCAAGAAATACTTAAAGGTAACGGTTTTGGTTTGCAAGAAGCAAGACCAAGTATTTCTACAGTGTATGCTATTCGTAATACAAAAGCTGTAGGAGTTAGAGGAGATTATCATCCGTTCGTAGAACTTTAATTTTTGTGATATTTTAGATATTTTGAGCAGACTAAATATTACAATGGAGAGGCAGGTAGATACTTTGAGTAGTGTTAATCAACAGTTGGAAGATATATTAGAGCTTAGGCAGGTTCGTAGTGGGGCAAATGTATATTCTAATATTCCAGGTAAAGAAAGAGGGGTGAATTTTCTTGAAGGGATGGTATTTGAAATATCTGGTAATAGTGCCAATTTTAGTTTTTATGGAAAGTTTGATTATCCTGCATGGCAAACTGATTTTGATGATAGTTTTAGTGGAAAGTCTAATCCAATTGAACTAGCAAAGAATGATGCAGAGGGTATCTTTTTTCATAAAAACTATTCTGCTATCTCTTGTCGCATGTCTAGTTTGTTCAACTATGAAGGTTATATGAATTTTTCTTTTTCGAAGGAAGGTCCATATAAAATAGGAGATTCTGTAGAAGTAGTTATGACAAGCTCATGGTCCCAGACAAACTCGTCTTATCCAATATTCTATATGGTAAGTAAGAGTGGATTTAAAGTGCTAATAAGATAGATATTAATCACATAGTGCGATGAATAGGACTGTGGTTTTTAACTACTGTAAACTATTATAGAAATACTCAAATCTAAAGAAAGATTATATTTGGAGGAAACTACATCAGGTTAAATTTTTAGTCAATGAAATATATATTGAAGTTTGTTGCTCTTACGTTGTTGATAATTGGATGTGAGAATGAGCGTGAAGGTAAAAATAAAGTTGATCAAGAATCTTATCATAGACTTGTTGGTGAATTATACAAGTATAAAGATTCTTTAAATAGACTTCTAATTACAGAGGAGAGACAAGCTAATGCTTTGAGTAAGGGGCCGTAAGCAGTTGAAGTTTCTATTAGAAGCTGAGCAAGCTTATAGTGGTGCAAATGTGA
Source organism: Bacteroidales bacterium (assembly GCA_965230435.1). GTDB lineage: Bacteria > Bacteroidota > Bacteroidia > Bacteroidales > JBDKHP01 > JBDKHP01. The sequence continues at coordinate 1,558,386 of CBDDLB010000006.1, read as the reverse complement.
TATCGAATGTTCCAGGCAAAAGAAATGGGGTGAAATTTCTTAAAACGAGAACATTTGAAATATCTGATAATAATGTTCGTTTCCGCTTTAGTGGACGGTTTAATTATCCTTTTTGGCAATATGGAGAGGAGGATGACGGTTTTAACGGGGGGGCTAATTGGATGGAATTAGCAAGAAATGATGCAGAAGGTATTTTTTTTCGTAAAAACTATTCAGGAATTCCTTGTATAGTATGCTTGGCTATGAAGGTTATATGAATTTTTCATTCCCTAAAGAAGGTCCATATCAAATAGGTGATTCTGTAGAAGTAGTTATTACAAGTTCAATGGAACAAAAGTGGTCGTCCTCTGATGATAATATATATTACTTGGTAAGTAAGTATGGATTTAAAGCAGCAATAGGTAGCTATTAATTAGTGTTTAATAGAATTAGAAAGTAATAGGTTTAAATTTTATATTGATGTTTGGAGGGGCTAATGAGTGCTTCATATGCTCATCTTATTAATCGTTGTTTTTTCTTAAATTATCAATTTAATACTTTACTCTATCGTTTCTTTAGAAGGTTAGAATTTACAAGAAAATGTTACAAAACTATTGAGAGAAACGATATGAGTTTGGCCTGCTCCTAGAGTTATTAATTCAATATAACAAGAATATTTGGTATAGAAGAGTTTGAAGTGCTAGCAATTTATTTTTATTTAGTGGTAATTTTGAGTAGAGTTGTATTGAAGCGGGTATTAGTTAGTTATACCAATTTCAAAATGTGATGAAAGTGCAGTACAATTATTGGTTGTATCTTAATTTATAGCAGCAAGTATCTCACTACTTTAGTTGATGTTTTTGATCTATATGTAAAGAAATAAAGTCTTTTTATGATTAAATCGTTTATAATTAAATATAGAAAATCTGATTTAGCTAAAGGCTTCGTAGCACTTTTTACAGGTAGTTTGTTGGCACAACTGATTCCTGTTGGTATTTCCCCTTTATTAACTAGGATATATGAGCCCTCCGAGTTCGGAACTTTGGCCTTGTTTTTAAGTATAAGTACGATTTTGGCATCAGTTTCGACAGGTAAATATGAGTTAGCAATATTTTTACCTGAAAAAGATGAGGATGCCTTCGTTCTTGTTTTACTTTCTTCTGTATTACTTGTTTTTTTTAGTATAGTTTCTTTTATTGTTTTTCTTGCATTTGGAAGTTCTATTTCATTTTTTTTAGGAAATGAGGGGATTCAGAATTGGCTATTGTTTATACCATTTTCGTTTTTTTTGACTGGAATTAGCAATACATTAATGTATTGGCACAATAGAGGAAGAAAATATAGGTTGATATCAAAAGGAAAAATTCTGCAATCAGGTATGCAAGCTTCCAGTAATTTGATAATGGGCTATTCTGGATTAGGAATAGTTGGCCTTATATCAAGTAATATCTTAGGGACAATTATAAGAACAATAATATATTTTAGTAGCTTTCTTTCATTTATGAATGAAAATATTAAAAACATCAAATTTGTGGATCTAAAAAAACAAGCAAATAAATATAAGAAATTTCCTAAGTATTTTGTGTTTGGTAATTTTTTGAATGTATTATCTAGTCAACTTCCCATTTTACTTTTTTCTAATTTTTATGGAGCTGAAATCGTTGGTTTTTTTGCTATTTCTCAACGAATTATTATGACGCCTTCATCGTTAATTTCAAAGAGTGTTGGGGATGTTTTTCGCCAGAATATTAGTGAGAGTTATAAAGCAGGGACTTGTCGTGAACTTTTAATATCTAATGTTAAACGTTTATTCTTTATAGGAGTAATACCATTTTCATTGATAGCTATTTTTGCACCAATAATTTTTCAATTTGTATTTGGAGAAGATTGGATTGAGTCTGGTAGGTATATCCAGATTTTGTCACTAATGTTCTTTTTTCAATTTGTTTTTTCTGCTTTATCTAGTATTGTGATTCAGGTTTCTCAAAGGTTAGAAATTGATATATTATGGCAAATATGTCTTGTTGTTCTTAATTCTAGTGCAATTTATTTGGGGTATTATCTATTAGATAATGTATATTATTCTCTGTTTTTTTATTCGATTATTTATGCTATAATGTATGTTGTCTCATTTGTGATTGCATTACAAAATTCTGATGTATGAAAGTTGGTTTGTTTATTATTGACAATTCTTTTGTTCGAGAACAAATTGTAGAGTTCTATTCTTACTATTCAAATTCTGAGATATCTTATATTGATTTATATGTTTTTGAAAAGAAAGCTAAACCAAGAGCAAAGGGAGTAAAACACAATGTTTTTACAAAAATATTTAGAAGTGTATTGACAGGTAGTATATTTAATTCTATAATTAATCGAGTGACAAATTATTGGTCAAGAGGAAATAATAGAGGACTGCATGAATATGATATTAATCTTTATAAAATAGATAGTATAAATAGTAACTATACGAGAGATTTACTTAGTGAAATAGAATTGGATTATGGAGTTTTTATTTTATTCGATGAAATTGTTAGAGAAGATACTTTGAAACTTATTCAAAAACCCTTAAATATTCATAATGCTCATTTGCCTGATTATAGAGGTTGTCAGCCAATGTATTGGTTACTTAAGAATAAAGAGAAATTTACAAGTGTAACTTTGCACAAAATGACAAAAGGTATAGATGAAGGAGATATTATATTTGAAATGCCAATAAAATTAGATTTAAAAAAGGATGTTACATTTAATACAAATAATTCGATTAAAGTAATAGCGTTGTTGTTATTGTTTGGATTAAGAAGACTAATGTTATTTAATCCTAATTTTGGTATTCCTCAAGTAAAAGAAAGAGGTTGTACTAATTATTTTAAAAGACCACAATGTTAGTAGTTCGATCAAGGCCAAAGTTTATAGATGAAAATGTTTTTTTGAATTCATGTCTAACTGATGACTCTGAGGAGTTATTTTTTAACTATGGAAGGAGCGCATTGTATTTTTTGTTAACTAATTTTAAGCAGTATTATAATAAGGTTCCAGTTGTTGGTATTCAGTCATTTAACTGTTCTGTAGTTATCGATGCAATATTACAATCTGGATGCAAAGCTTTATTAACAGATATAAAATTATCGGACTTTTCGATTTCTTTAGAAGAAGTCAAGCAGATAGGAGATGAAATTGATATTTTATTACTTACACATTATCAAGGAATACCAAATAGTGATTATATTGAAATAATTGAGTATTGTAGAGATCATAGCATTTGTGTAGTTGATGATGTTTCTCAAACGGAAAATTCATATATAAATGATGTTTTGGTTGGAAGTTTAGGAGATTTTTCAATTCATAGTTTTTCTTTTGATAAACCTTTTACTTGTCTTTTTGGAGGAAGTTTGAAGTATACTGATACTACTGATTTGTTTTTTAGGGAGCTATTAAACCGGTCGTATAAAGAATTAGACATTGAAGCGAATTCAGATAAAGATATCGAGACTCTTAAGTTTTTGTTGGAAAATACGAGTTTAAATCGATATAATGAAAATGTTGGAAAAATTACTTTTGTAAGTACGCTAATTAGAAGGGGATTTAGTCAAAAGTTAGTAAGTTTAGTATGTAGAAATGATTTCTTTTTTAAGATAGTTCGTAGGTTGATTTCAAAGAGTCCTAATTCTGAAAAAGTAATAATACCTCAAAAATTGGGCAGACAAAAAATTGATTTAGTATTAAATCAACGTCAAAGATTTGTGCATATACCTTTGCACGATTCAATCAAAGCTTTCTTCAATGATGATCGAACATTCAGTGGATGTAAAATTTCATGGAATAGATATTCTATTATAGATAGAGAATCTAAATTTAAGGAAAAACTGTTGTTGTTAGGAATTGAATGTGGAAATTTTAATTGGAGTAAAACACTTGAGCAGTTATATGCTAAGGAAGATTGTGTTATTACGACGAGAGTATATAAAAATTCTGATTATTGCTCTAATAATATTCTTAATATTCCAATTTGGTATAATATTGAAAATCTATTATATGAATAGCATTACAGCTTACAGGGAATTTTGTAAAGAAGAAAAGGGAATACATGTATTTTCTCAAGATTGGTGGCTAGATTCAGTTTGTGGAGAGAATAACTGGGATGTAATTTTAGTTAAGAAAAATAATGAAATAATGGCTTCTTTCCCCTACTATAGAACTGTGAGAAAGGGGATGAGCTTTTTAGAAATGCCTAAATTAACACAAGCTTTAGGCCCATATATAAGGTATCCAAAAAATTTAAAACAATGTAAGAAGATCGGATATGAAAAAAAGATAATGAATGAAATAATCAGGCAATTACCTGAATTTTCAAGTTTCAAACAATCTTTTCATTATAAAATAACTAATTGGTTACCTTTTTTTTGGGACGGTTATAAACAAACAACACGTTATACATATGTTATTGAAGGGATACGAAATAGCGATGAAGTTTTAAATAATTTTGATCGGTCCAAGAAGAAGAACATTAAGAAAGCAGAAGGTATTGTTGAAATTAAATATGATTTAAGTACAACTGATTTCTATGAAAATCACCAGTATACACTTGCTAAGCAAGGAGCTGTTATATCGTATGAATTTCAGATTTTTAAAAACCTTTATGAGAATTCATACAAAAGAGGTCAAGGGCGAACACTTTACGCTATTGATGAAGAGGGAAATATTCATGGCGCACTTTTTATTGTTTGGGATAGTGAAAGTGCGTATGATTTAATTAGTACTATTGATCCTGATTTCAGAAATAGTGGCGCTGCATCACTTTTAGTCTATAAAGCAATAGAATTGGTGAAAGATAAAGTAAATATTTTTGATTTTGAAGGAAGTATGATAGAGTCGGTAGAGAATTCATTTCGTTTGTTCGGTGCTTTTCAAAAGCCATATTTTCATATATCGAAAACAAATTCTACCCTTATAAAAATAAGGGACTTTTTTAGAGGGATTAAAAGATGATACATGTAATTATTCCGAATAATAATGTGAAGGAAAGAAAGTATGTTGTTGGAATTATTTTTAAAGAGTTCTTGGGGGTAGAATATCAAATTTCGATTGATGAAAAGAAACATGATTACTATATTTATTTAGATAATACCAGTCAAATTATCGTTAAGGATGGTTTTTTTTCTTGTTTTGAGGATAATTTATCATACCTTGATGAGGAAAACATTCCCATAAGTCTAAAATATTTAAGGGGAGAATTCATAGAGGAGGATTTACCTGTATTATATGGTACACCTGAGATAGAGGTGCAAAACGATAAAATAGTTTGCGGAGTGGACATTTTCGCGTCAAGTTTTTTTATGTTAACTAGGTGGGAAGAATATGTGATTAAAAGAAAAGATAAACACAATCGCTTTTCTGCTTTTGAAAGTTTAGCGTGTAAACATAATTTTTTACATAGACCATTGGTTAATGAATATGTTGAGCTTCTTTGGAAATTGCTTATAAGTTTAAATTTTAAGGATAGAAGAAAGGAAAGAATAGAAGGAGTTTATTTAACTCACGATGTTGATGATATTAAATATTGGCAGAGTTTTAAACAATTTGTTAACGTTATAGGAGGGGATTTTATTAAAAGGAAGTCATTAGGGAAGGCTGCGACTAATATATATAGCTATTTGACTTTATTGATGAAAATAAGAAAAGATCCTTACGATACTTTTGACTGGTTAATGGCAAAAAGTGAGAGTGTTAATGAAAGGAGCAGGTTTTATTTTATGAGTGGAGGAACTTCACATATTTACGATAATAGATATAAATTAGATGACGCTAGATCTATTATTGAAATAATTAAAAAAAGGAACCATATAATTGGATTGCATCCAAGTTATAATACATATACTGATTTGGAGCAATTTATAAAGGAAAAAAGAGCACTGGAACAAGTTATTGGAGAAGAAGTGCTTGAAGGAAGACAGCATTATCTACGTTTTGAAGTACCAACAACTTGGCAGGTGTGGGAAGATGCGGGAATGGAAATTGATAGTACGTGCGGTTACGCAGATAAAGAGGGTTTTAGGTGTGGAACTGAGAATATGTTTAGTGTTTTTAATATAATAACTCGAAAACAACTAAAGTTAAAAGAAAGGCCATTGATTTTTATGGATGTTAATCATATATATAGTGAAGTTACCACCTTGCAGTCTATTGATATCATAAATGAAATATTTGGAAGTAAATTGACTTCGAGGAATACTTTACTATTTCATAATTCAAATTTTGTCAAACGTGATGTTATTGATTTTAAACTTGTTTATGATTTTTTCTTACGAACATTCAAAGAAAATAGTTGAAGCTAATTGGTTAAATTGAATTCAGTTATAGCCGTATTTTGGTGGTGTTCTACAAAGTATGCTGCTCTATTAGAAAGGTAATAAAGATTTTTAATAATATCTTCGCTGTGTGAAAAAGAAGATATTGGTTGTCTGTACGTGCTGTCTGAGGATTATGATAAAGAAAAATAGCAAGAAACCGAACGGTAAACAGAATTATCAGTGTAAAAGTTGTTACCACCAGTTCGTGGAAGGATATGATCTTGATTATACAGGCTGCCGTAACGGCTTGGACGGAAAAAAACACTTGATGTTGGCTCGTAATGTTGATATTCAAGATATTCTGAATAGAAGGGATAAGTCTTGAAAGGGGGCGGGATGGCCTCTCCGTTCAGGTCACAAATGAAGTAGAAAGTATCTCATTATGAAAGTCTCGAAGTCGATGATCTCTGGACTTATGTTGGGGAAATGGCCAATAAGTGGTGGCTGATATATACCTGTTATAGAGAAAGTAGGGAGGTTATAGTATGGACATGGGGGAATAGGATTATGAAACGGTGAAGCAATTAGAGTAAAGTATTGGAAAAACTGCACATTACTTATAGTAGTATATACTCGGATAATTGAAAAAGTTTCATAAATTCATTTGCTTTAGACAACCATATTATAGGTAAAAAGACCACCGTAGGCATAGAAGCTAACAACTGTAGGATTAAGCACAGGGTCAGGAGGGCTGTTAGAAAAACCTGTTGCTTTTCGAAGAACCTAAATCACCTAAAAGCCTTAGCGTTTTTCTATATCAATTATGGATTTGTCTAAAAACAGCATACTTTGTAGAACACCACCCATATTTTAAATGAGAACAATTGAATGAGACTGAAGCTACTATATGTTCTGTTTGTTAATGTGTTGTTATGTAATTCCTTATGTTTTGGAAATCCTATAGGTAAGGTTGTCCTCGAAAAAACTAAGGAAAGGATATTATATAAGTCAGCTACTTCTTTAAATCGGAAATGGAAGATAACATCAGAAGTTGAAGTTGGTAAAGCCCCAGATATATTTTTGTATGATCTTGATAAAAGCAGTGAAACAAGGTTGACAGATGATAATTCAATAAATTTTGGTCCTGTTGTAAATAATAAAGGTCAATACGCATATGCTGTATCCGAATATTCTACTAGCAAATCTAAGGTAGTGTATAATGGAGATATATTGAATGAGACTGAGGATGGCTGTTTGTATAAGAATTTGGTGATAAATAATAAATATCTGATTTTCCAGCAAGAGAGGTTCTATGATAATCGACACTTTTTAGTGATACGAGATCTATGTGATGGTGAAATAATACGCCTTAATATAGATGGGTATATCAGTAAAATGCAGTTTGGTTCAGAAAAATATTTAATTATTCAATATTTTTCGAGCAAAACATTTTCTATGGATATTGCTATCTGCGATTTGGAGACATATAATCTTAAGGATTTGTTTGCTCAGAATTATGATGAGTTGTTATATAGTTGTAGATATGATTACAGTTATACAATATCCTTTGTAAAAGATATCAAGAGTAATATTAAGTTATTATTTAATGCGTACTATGATTATTATAATAACCAATACTTAAACCCGTTCGCATATTCAAATAATTTTTTAGGCCGTTTTGCATGGAATCAATCATACAGACTTGAGGCTATGGTTGGATTGTATAAGCTAACTGGCAAGGATGATATAAAGAAAAGTATTGTAAACGTTATAAATTCGTTATTGGCACTTAATAATGATTTTTTTTATTTAGACGATAAACATAATTTTTTATATTCCTACTCAGCAAAGAAATATTCTAGAAGTAAAAAAGAGCCTATTTCTTTCATGGTTCAAGATGGTATGATATATAGAGCAATCATGCTTAGTATTGATTATCTTTCTATTGAAAATCAATCTATCTTGATTCAGAGAGTGGATAGTTTATGTGATTACTATGAGCCTTATTATGATAAAGAAAAGAGGCATTATAGGTTTCAGAAAGGTGTTGATTTTTGGGCTGATGGTGTTTATGTGCCATTTAATCAGCAGAATATTTTTGCTTTACTATTGCTTGAAATTTACGATTTTACAAAAAATGTTAAGTATAAAGACAGAGCCTTTGATTTGGCTTTAAAATTCAAAAGTGAGTTTGAATTCTCTAGAAATGGTGAGCTGAGGTGGCACTATTGGCCTTCAGAATGGTATTCTGGTTGGAATTCTATTGATGCAATGAGTGAAAACATCCCTAAGAAGGATATTACAAATGATACATTATATGAAGATATGGCTCATGCAGGTTTAAATGTAGAGTTCATTGTTAAATTTCATGAAATGTTTCCTAATCAGGTTTTTACAGATAAGGAAATAGAGGGCTTACATAAAACAATAGAAAAATGTGTTAGACAGGATAATTTTTCCAGATTCATGGGAGGGGATACAATATATTCGAAACCGCATTATCGTTATATACCAAATGTCCATTGGGCAAAATTAAAAAATGAAACTTTAAATAAGTTTTTTAGAAAATTGAATCCAGTTATTTATCCAGATTTCGATTATCAGTTATGGGGTAAATACATAGAGGCGATCGATGTCGATAAAATAAAGAATGAAGTTATAGCGATAGAAAATTGTACATATTCATTTTCTGGTTCTGTTTTATTGAAGGATACTTGTTTATTTGATATCAAGAATATTGATAAATATTTTGTTAGTAATGGTTCATGGATTTTTTAGTATTATAGTGTTGATTGTTTCATTACTGTTTTTGTACATTTCGTATTTTATGATAAGAACAGTTGAGGGTAGGATTAAAGTTCCTACGACTTCTGTCTTTTTTATGATGTTTTACCTATTGTATTGTTATTTTGGAGCTGTATACATCAATATTGGATTTTCACAGTATGAATATAATTGTGGAATATATGATAGAGCTGATCTTCTCTTAAATACTTGGTATTATTCACTGTCAGGGCTTATATTAATCCCATTGGGGATGCTTTTTGCTAATGTATACCTTGGTTATCAACCTAAGAGGTATATGGTAAATTATACAAAAAGTAAATTAGAAATAAACAAGTTCAATACAAATTATAATTTTATCGCAGTAATTTTTTTAATATTAGTTTCTATTATTGTGTCTTTGATTTACAGAGACAAAATCGGAGGATTTCCTGTTGAACACATACTGGAAACTAATAACTTAGCTAAGTTAAGAAGTGATGCTACTAATAATTTTCAAGGCAAAATATATCGCTTTAACCTTTTCTTTAGGACATTACCGCTAATGCTTTATATTGTTGTTTATTTTTTAAAGCACCTAATAAGGTGGCGGGTATTATTCTTAGTTCTTTTATTATATAATGCTTTTATATGTATTTCTGATTTTCAAAAAGGTCCATTAATCAATTTTTTTATATTAAATCTACTTCTTTTTTTTCATAAGAAAGGAAAAATTGACTATGAAAAAATACTTAAAGTCGGATTGGTTGTTTTTATATGTTTAGTTTTTATGTACGTGTTTTTTATGGGTATGGAAATAGAAAGAATTAGTGATATCTTTTATACCATATTCAGAAGAACAATATTAGGACAGATTACAGACTTTATCTGGTGGCAGAGGTATCAAGAAATAAATGGTTATTTATGGGGGGCATCTTTCCCAAATCCAGGTGGAATTTTTCCAATAGAACATGTAAGAGCAACTGTAGAGATAAAGAAGCTTGCTGAGCCTGTATTAGCTCAAAAAGGTCAAGTGGGATCTGCACCAACTGTCTTTTGGGCAGATTGGTATTTAAATTTTGGTGTGATAGGGGCTTTGTTTTCAATGTTATTTTTTGGTTTTATGGTAAGGTTAGTGGATATTTTATTTATTAGTCGATTATCGAATAAAAAATCAATAGTAGGTTTAAGTGTATATGTTTTTCTAATTAATTATTTTAAAATGTTTTCAGGTACAGGGTTTCAGGGGATTTTATTTGATGTAGTTTTGTATTTTATTCCGTTACTCTTGTTTGTTTTGTTGTTCTTTAAGCAGATCTTGATTAATTTTAGTAGAAAGGGGATATGAAATCGGTTGCAGTAATAGTATTAAATAATTTTGTAAACGATAGTAGAGTTTTAAAGGAAGCTATTAGTTTAGTGAGAGCTGGTTATTTCATCAACGTTGTAGCTCTTCATGAAGGAAATTTGAATGAATATGAAGAGAAAAATGAAGTGGCTGTTCATCGACTTAAATTGAAAAGTCGTAATTGGAGCAAGAATAAGATAATTCAACAATTGAAATATATTGAATTTTTTATTAGAGTTATAAGTAAATATAAATCATATGATATTTTTCATTGTAACGACATTGAAGCACTTCCGATTGGGGTTGTGAATAAATTGTTTTTTAATCGTAAAACAAAAATAGTTTATGATGCCCATGAACATGAGACGGAAAGAAATGGAGCAAAAGGCATTAATAAGTATTTTATTAAAATGCTAGAAAAACTGTTGATAAGATTTGCAGATAAAGTTATTACAGTAAGTCACAGTATAGCTAAAGATTATGTAAGATTGTATAGAATTACAGAGCCAAGTTTAGTATTTAATTGTCCATACTTAACCGAATTTTATACGTCTAATAAATTGAGGTCAAATTTAGATATTCCAGAAGATCAAATTGTCTTTTTATATCAGGGAGGCTTAAGTAGGGGGAGGGGAATAGAAGTAATTTTGGAAACATTTTCTAAAATTGAAGATAAAAGGTACGCTGTGATATTTATGGGGTACGGTATATTGGAAAATGAAATAAAGTCATATTGTAAAGATAATGTTAATATCTATTATCATTCAGCTGTACCTCCAATTGAATTATTAAATTACACTGCTGGTGCAGATTATGGATTATCTATTATTGAAAATGTGTGTTTGAGTTATGATTATTGTTTACCAAACAAACTGTTTGAATATATTATGGCAGAAGTGCCTGTTGTCGTCTCAAATTTATTTGAAATGAGAAGTTTAGTGTATAAAAGTGGTATTGGAACTATATGTAAAACTAACACACCTTATGATTTAGAAAAAGCGATCATTGAAATTTCGAATATGGATAGAAATAAATTAAGAAGTAATTGTAATAGTCTTAAAAAAGAATATAATTGGGAAAATCAAGAAAAGGTATTATTAAAGGAATATAGTACGCTATGATTCAAAATGTACATATAATGATTGCCGAATACAATGGCAGTGCGAGCAGACTTGTTAAAGAAACAAATAGTATTCTAAATACTGGATTGGTCAGAGAATTATTAGTGATTTGTAAAGGGAATGGACATGAACGTAAGGAGGGAGAGGTTGTTGTAAAAACGATTAAAAATGATGTTATTCTAAGAAGTAAAAATATTGTTTTTGAAACTATTCGTTTTCTTGGTTTTTATTTGAGTATTTTTAAATATTTAATAAACAAAAATGTAAGGTTTATAAATGTACATTCACTTCATGTCCTGCCAATAGGAGTTTTATTGAAAATTATAAAAAAGAATGTAGTTTTAATATATGATGCTCATGAACTAGAAACTGAAGTTGACGGAGCGAAGGGATTAAAAAAAAGAGCAGCAAAAATAAGTGAGAGAATTTTCATTAGGTATGTTGATAAAATGATAGTAGTATCAGATTCTATTAAGAAATGGTATGCTAATGAATATAAAAGTATAAATAGCGATTCTATTTTTGTAATAAGGAATATACCGAATAGAAAAGATGAGGCTCCTCTTTCGCAAGATTTATTTAGAAAAAAATTTTCTATTTCGGAAAATGAATTGGTTTTCTTATATCAAGGGTTAATATCAAAGGTACGCGGATGTGAAAAAATAATAAGAATATTTAGAGAAATTAGTGATAAACATATTGTGTTTATGGGAAATGGAGATGGTTATCTTAGTGAGATAAAGAGATTTGCTAGTGAGTATGATAACATTCATTATCATGAACCTGTAAATTTTCAAAAAGAGTTGCCTTTGTATACAAGTTCTGCCGATATTGGGTTACATTTTATTGAGGTTAATGGTATATTGAACCATCGTTATTGTCTTCCTAATAAACTTTTTGAGTATATAACGAATGGTTTGCCCGTGATAGTTAATTCAAATGCTATAGAAATGACAAATATTGTAAGAACCTACAATGCAGGATTTGATTTAAATACTGATTCTGATGATTTATCTGAAGAAATCGAAGTAATAAGAGGTTTGAATAAACAAGATGTTGATAAGTATAAGGAAGGTATTGATTTAGCAAGAGAAGAGCTTTATTGGGAAAACGATGCTAAACAGTATTCAATAATATATAAATAGGTTAAAGGTATGAAATTAGTTACAATAATTGGTGCAAGACCTCAATTTATTAAAGCAGCAGCTGTTTCAAGGGCAATAAATGAACATAATCAATCGAGTGGAGAACGAATAGATGAAATTATTATACACACAGGACAGCATTTTGATGAAAATATGAGTGATGTTTTCTTCAATGAATTGCATATTCCTTTACCTCATTATAACCTTAATATAAACAGTTTGAGTCATGGAGCTATGACTGGGAAAATGTTAGAAGAAATTGAAAAAATTCTACAGGATGAACTGCCTGATTATGTTTTAGTATATGGCGATACAAATTCTACAATCGCAGGAGCATTAGCTGCTCAGAAGATTCAAATAAAAGTAATTCATGTAGAAGCAGGGTTGCGTTCATTTAATATGAAAATGCCAGAGGAAATTAATCGTATCCTTACTGACAGAATTTCTAATGTTTTGTTATGCCCAACTGAGGTGGCTATTAAAAACTTAATGAATGAAGGGTTTGATAATTTTGATTGTGAGATTGAAAATGTTGGTGATGTAATGCAGGATGCTGCATTGTTTTATTCAAATAAAGCTAAAAAGCCTAATTCGGATATTGCTGAGCAATTTATATTATCAACAATTCACCGTCAAGAAAATACCGATGATGTGGTAAAGCTAAGAACCATATTTGAAAGTTTCGAACAAATAAGTAAAGAGAAGCAAATAGTATTACCGATACATCCAAGAACGAAAAAGCTATTAGGGAAATTAGATATCCAGATGAATAATGTTAAGTTGCTTGAACCTGTTGGATATTTGGAAATGGTATGGTTGTTAAAGAATTGTGAATTTGTTATGACGGATAGTGGTGGTTTGCAAAAGGAAGCGTTTTTCTTTGGAAAATATTGTCTAACATTAAGAGATCAAACAGAATGGGTTGAATTGGTAGAGGGAGGATTTAACAAATTACTTCCTATTGATAAGGAAAGTATTATTCAAGGAGTGAAGGATATTCCCGAAGAGATCAATTTTGGCGTGAATTTATATGGCAACGGAAGTGCTAGTAAAATGATAATAGCAAAAATCACAGAATAATGACAGAATATGATTTTCCTGAAGGAAAGAAATTTGCATTTTTAATGATACTGACAATGCGACAGTAGAAAATGTTAAGCCTATTTACGATTTGTTAACGGAATTAGGGGTGTTTACTACAAAGTCAGTATGGCCTTTGCCAATAAAAGATTCGAATTCTTTCACTGGTGAAACACTTCAAGATGAAGAAATATCTAGGATTTATTTTGGATTTAAAAAAGAAAGGATTCGAAATAGCACTTCATAATGTTGGGAGTGGTAGTTACTTGAGAAATGAGATAAAGAAAGGGATAGAGGAATTTAGAGACAAGATAGGTAATTATCCATCTACTCATGTTAATCATTCAGCGAATTTTGATAATATCTATTGGGGTGCTAAAAGATTTCAATTCCCATTCAATATTTTATATGATTTCTTTAATAATAAAAAGTATTATGGAGATGAGCGAGATCCACCATCTTTTTTTTGGGTATATTCATAAGTGCCACATAAAATACATCAGAAATCATACTTTCAAAACTTTGAATACACTTAAAAGTGATCCTTATATGCCGTATATTGAGTCGAAAAAAGAAAATATTCTAACTTTTGGTTTTCTTCGACTGATGGAGCTAATGTTGATATATTTAATAAAGCCATATCGAAATGTAACGTAGACAAATTAGTAGAAGAGAGGGGTATTTGTATACTCATTTTGCTAACGGTTTTTGTAAGAATGGAGTAGTAAATAAGGAATTTGCAGATAAGATGTCTTATTTGTCGGAGCAGGGAGGTATGTTTGTGCCTGTTTCTAGTTTATTAGATTTCATGTTAGAGAAAAGTATCAGAAAAACTTTGTTATAACAACATTTCAAAAGTCGAAATTAGATTTGGTTCATGGAACAGTTTTGTGAAAGACCTAATTTCTGTACTAATTTAGAAAAATGAATACAGAAATAGTCTTCCAGCAAATCTTGAATTTAAATGAGTTGATCGTGACTTATGTTTATACTGAAAACCAACGGATAAACATATATTGCTGTAGTGCCTTCAACGAATCGCTGTGCCCTTGCTGTTTAGGGAAGTGTACCCGGGTAAACCAAAAATACAGGAAGCTCCTGCGTGACCTTTCCATAAGCGGGAAAGCGGTTTACCTTCATTTGGAAAGCCGCCAGTTCCACTGTCCGGATTGCAACCGCTTTTTCACGGAGGGCTTTAGTTTTGCACCAAAACACAGCCATTATACAGATAGGTATATGGATTACCTATTTCTACGGGTCAGGCACAGTTCAGCAAAACAGGCCGGAGTAGAGGAGGATATCTGCTGGAAAACGGTGAACCGTATTTTTAATGACAGGGCATCCAATTCACTGGCAACCAAAGAGGACATATCCAAGGTTAAGGCCTTGGGCATAGATGAGTTTTCGCTCAAAAAAGGGCACCGTGACTTCGCCGCCGTTATCGTCGACCTTGAAAACCTAAGGGTGACCGAAGTGCTGCCCTACAGGGACAAGGCACGTCTGATCAAATATTTCCGCAAACAGGGAAAAGCCTGGTGTGAAGGGATAGAGGTCTTCTGCAGTGATATGTGGGAGGGGTTCATCAATGGCGCCAGGGAAGTGTTCCCCAATGCGGAAGTCGTAGTGGACCGCTTCCATTTTTTTATGCACATGAACAGAGCCCTGGATAACCAGCGCAAGGAGCTGAGGCGAAAACAAAAAGACCGGGAGGAGCTTAAGCATATCAAGTGGCTGCTGCTGAAAAACTTCGGGGAACTCCCGGAAAGTGAGCGCGAAACCGTCGAGGCCGCATTTGATGCGGCGCCCGAACTAAAAGATCTGCATGGGCTAAAGGAAGGCCTGCGGGAGATATTTGAAAAAGATATAGAAAAAAAGGAAGCCGAAACCTTGCTCTCACAGTGGAGCGACAGGGCGAAAAGCTTAAAGAACAAATATATGGACAAATTCATCAGCACGTTCGAAAACTGGAAAGACCACCTGATAAATTACTTTAGGACACGCCTGACCACAAGTATAGTGGAAGGCATGAACAACAAGATCAAAGTGATAAAAAGACAGGGCTTTGGCTTTCGTAATTTCGGAAATTTTAGGCTAAGAATTTTAGCTGCGTTTGACTGATTTCACAAAACTGTTCCATGAACCTTAGATTTTAGATGGTTTATGCACCGTTTACTAAAATAATAAAATATTTGTTATAAAGGATGTTTATAAATAAAACGATTTGGATTATCGATCAATATGCCTTGACCGCATCAACAGGCATGGGTGGGGGAGGGAGACATTACTACTTGGCAAGAGAGCTTGCGAAGCTAGGGTGTAAGGTTTATGTGTTTGCGTCTTCTTATAACCACTTATTAAGAAAACCGCCAAAGTTTAAGACCTTATATAAAATTGAAGAAATTGAAGGTTTTAATTTTGTTTGGTTGAAAGTGCCAAAATATAAGCATGCACATGATAAAAGGCGTGTGTTAAATTGGTTTTTGTTTGCGTATAGAATGTTAAAGGTTGGAGGTGAAATAAGTGATAAACCTTCTGTAATTATAGCCTCTTCACCATCTCCATTTGTTTTTTTACCTGCAAAGAAGTTATCTAAATTATATGGAGCTAAACTCATATTTGAAGTTAGAGATATATGGCCTTTGACCCTGAAGAAGATAGGTAAATTTACAGATAACAATCCATTAATTAGATTAATGCAATGGGTAGAGGATAAAGCTTATAAAGAATCCGATATTGTACTATCTAATCTTCCGTATGCCGTAGATCATATGAAAGAGAGAGGTATGGATTCCAATAAATTTAAATGGATTCCTAATGGTATTTGTATGGAAGAGTTCAATAATACAGTTCCTTTAAATAAAGACGCAAGTAACAAAATAAATCGAAAGAAGTTTATTGTTGGATATGCTGGCACTCTCGGAGTGGCAAATTCGTTAGATTACTTCATTGATTCAGCTAGAGAACTGAAGGACAGTGAAGATATTATGTTTGTATTAATAGGGGATGGTAAAGAGAAACAAAGATTAATTAAGAAGTCAAAAGGATTGACGAATGTTCTTTTTATAGATTCTATTCCTAAAAAAGAAATGCAATCAGCATTATCTTTATTTGATGTTTGTTTTATTGGTTGGAATAATGAAGAGCTTTATAAATATGGAATAGCGGCGAATAAGATTCCGGAATATATGTTAGCGGGGAAGCCTATAGTACATAGTTTCTCTGGTCAAGGTGATTCGATTAAAAATGCACACGCTGGAGTAACGGTTGAAGCAGAAAGATCTGATTTGATTTCGGATGCCATATTAGAAGTATATAGACTATCCGAAGAAGATAGGAGGAAGTTAGGAGAAAACGGGAAAAGTTTTGCGCTGAAGAACTATGACTATAAAGAATTAGCAAAAAGGTTGTCTGAATTATTTTAAATGGGGGATTTATGCTGTTAGTAAATGATATTTTAAAAAGGTTATTTGATATAATATTTGGATTTTTGGGATTATTACTGTCACTTCCTATTTTTATTGTTATCTCCTGTGCGATAAAACTAGAATCAAAAGGAAAAGTCTTTTTTAAGCAAGGTCGTCTTGGATTAAATGGTTGTGAATTTAAGATTTATAAATTCAGATCGATGGTAGAAAATGCTGAAAAAATAGGAACAGGGTTATTTAACTTTAAAGATGACCCTAGAGTTACGAAGGTTGGTAACTTCTTAAGGAAGACTAGTTTAGATGAGATTCCTCAGTTTATAAACATAATTAAAGGAGATATGTCTTTTGTTGGACCAAGGCCACCAGTGACATATGAGTTGGGCCGTTACGAGGATTTTGACGAGGAATTGAAGAAGAGGTTCAAAATGAAGCCTGGAGTAACAGGGTTGGCTCAAGTTAATGGAAGAAATGAGATTTCTTGGGATGATAAAATTAAATTTGACTTAAAGTATATTGAAGGATATAGAAAATATGGGATACTGCTTGATTTTGTTATTCTATTTAAAACCATAATAAAGGTTATAAGAATGGAAGGTAGTTATGAAAATGAGGATAATGCAATGAAAGACAAAGCTAGGCAGAAATAATATATGGAGGATTTATGGATTTTAATTTACTAGATAAACTTTCTATTGAATATGGAGAGTCTTTTTATTTGTTAGATTCTAATGTTTTTAGTTCTAATTACGATCAATTTTTGTTTGAATTTAGAAGGATATATCAAAATACACATATTGGATATTCCTATAAAACAAATTATATTCCAAGGTTATGTCAAATACTTAACGATAAAGGCGGATATGCTGAGGTTGTCTCTGAGATGGAATATGACTTAGCATTGAAAGTTGGTGTTGACTATGACAAAATAATTGTAAATGGGCCCTATAAAACAAAGAATACATTGAAGAAATTTCTTTTTAATGGTAGTATTGTAAATTTAGATTCCATTAGAGAGATAGAATTTGTACTTGAGATAGCAGAAGAAAGTAGAAGTAGGGATTTCGCTGTTGGAATTAGAACAAATTTTGATATTAGAGATGACAATTTTTCTAGGTTTGGGATTGATGTTAATTCACCATTGTTCGATACTTGGATTAGCAAATTGAAACAAGCTAGCAACATAAAGGTTGAAGGAATACATTGTCATTTTCCAAATAGAGACTTAGAATCTTATGTGTACAGAGCAGAGGAAATACTAAATTTGGTAGATATAGTATTTGATGAACATCCAAAATATATTGATATTGGTGGGGGTTTTTTTGGTAAAATGCATCAGGACCTAAAAGATCAATTTTCATGTTCTGTTCCTGAATTTAGAGAGTATGCAGAAGTTATAGCGACAAGATTTGAAAAGAAATATAGATCATTAAGTGATGAATCTAAACCTATTTTATTTCTTGAGCCAGGTAGTGCTTTAGTTGCTAATTCGATGAAGTTTGTGGCTAAAATAATCGAAATTAAAGAAGTCCGTGGTAGAAATATTGCGATGTCTACTGGTAGTAAGTTTAATATAGGTTTATTATCTTCAAAAGTTAATATGCCCATGACGGTTTATGGTGCAAATGATAATGAGAGTAAGGACTTTGAATTGATAGATATCTCTGGTTTTACATGTATTGAATCAGATTATTTGTACAAAGGATATTCAGGAAAGTTGAATAGAGATGATTATATCGTTTTTGATAATGTGGGTTCTTATTCTGTTGTTTTCAAGCCACCTTTCATATTGCCTAATGTACCTATTATCGAAGTAAATAAAGACAATACTTTGATAAAACGAAAAGAGACGACAGAGGATATATTTAAAACATTTATTTTTTAATTGATAAAAATGAGTGAAGAAAGGCTTATTTGGTTTAAAGGGAATATAATGCCTGTTAGCCAAGCGAAGATTAATGTGTTATCACCTACAAGTCAATTTGGGGCAAATGTGTTCGAGGGGATTAGGTGTTATTGGAATGATGAAAAAAAGCAACTCTTTGGCTTTAGATTACAGGAACATTTTAATCGATTATTAAATTCCGTTAAGATGTTGCGGTTGGAGTTGCCTTATTCATTTGAGGAAATACAAAAAGGACTATTTGATATTATAAAAGCCAATGAGTATTATGAAGATATCGCAGTCCGTCAAACTGTCTTTTTAGATGGTTTCGGAAGTTGGAGTTCAGAAGGGCCAACCGATATGTTTATTGCACCAATTGCAAAAGGGAGGCAATTAGATAAAGCAGTTACAGGTATAAGTGCTTGTATTAGTTCATGGGAACGTGTTAATGATAACTCATTATCACCTAAAATTAAAGTCGGAGCTAATTATATAAATAGTAGAATGGCTCAGATGGAGGCTCTTAGAAATGGATATGATTCTACAATTTTTTTGAATAATCAAGGTAAGGTTTCTGAGGGGCCAGGTTCATGCATCTTCATCGTACGAGATGGTTGTATTATTACCCCACCATTAACAGCTTCGATACTTGAAAGCATTACGCGAGATACAATTATAAAAATTGCAAGAGAAGAATTTAATTACGAAGTGATTGAAAGGGATGTTGATAGAAGTGAACTGTATATTGCAGATGAAATATTTTTGTGCGGAACTGCAGTTGAAGTAATTCCTATATTAAGTGTAGATAAATTAGAGGTAGGTGATGGTAAGAAAGGGATGATTACCAAGAGTATTGAAGATGCATACTTTGATATTGTAAGGGGTAGAAATGAGAATTATTATAATTGGTTGACATCAATATATTAGGCTTGGTATGGAGTTGATTTTGATTACAAACGATGTTGATTTAGCAATGCTAGCTCAAGATTCTGGCGTAGACAGAATTATGGTTGATCTTGAGAAGATAGGGAAGTTGGAGAGGCAAGGAGGATTGAATACTGTAATTTCTGAACATTCTATGGAAGATGTTGCCTCTATTAGAAAGGTGTTGAATAATTCTAAGCTTTTGGTTAGAATAAATCCGATTCATGACAATTCAAAAGAGGAAATAGATGAAGTTATAAAATTAGGTGCAGATATCGTAATGCTACCGATGTTTAAATCAGCTTCTGATGTTGAAAAATTTATAGCATATGTAAATGGTAGAGCAGTTGCAAATTTGTTATTGGAAACCCCAGAAGCCTTAGTTCGGATTGATGAAATCTTGGAAATTTCAGGAATTGACGAGGTTCATGTTGGTTTAAATGATCTTCATTTAGGAATGAATCTAGATTTTATGTTTGAGCTATTGAGTGGTGGGATTGTTGAATATTTATCCAATAAAATTGTTCCCAAGAAAATTAAATTTGGTTTTGGTGGTATTGCTAGAGTAGGAAAAGGATTGTTAGATTCAAGGTATGTACTATCAGAACATATCAGACTTCGGTCATCAATGGTAATATTGTCAAGAGACTTCAAGGCATATGAAGAAAACTATCAAGAAATAATTGATAAAATAGATCTGAAAAATGAGATTGGAAATGTTAGGGGATTTATAACTAGCTGTTTATATAGTTCTAATGACAAATTTGAAGATAATAAAAAGGAACTTGAAAAGCAGGTAAAGGTTATTGTCGGCCGGAAGGTTAATGGAAATTGAGACTAATATCTAAGTGTTTGTAGTTTTTGGATGAATTTTGCAGTATAAAGTCAGAAATTATGCCTATTTTCTGTTCTATTATGTAATTATTGAAAGAATAAGAGATGATATATATACATACATACACACATAGCTTGTTAGCTATTCTAATATCTTTGTTTTCAAAGATTGGAGAGGATTAGGTCGAGTGGTCTGATTACGAGGTGCTTAGGTCTATTTATTATTCTACCGAAGGGCGCGAATGGAAAGACAATACGAGCTGGGATTTTACAGGATCGCCTAGAGATGTGAACAGTAGTTGGTATGGAATAACTGTTAGTGGAAACAGGGTTACTGAAATAAATCTTTCTAATAATAACTTATAGAGGTGTTTACTTCAAAACAATTATATTTGCATGAAATAAAAATAATTATGCAAGAATTTCACGGA
Source organism: Bacteroidales bacterium (assembly GCA_965230435.1). GTDB lineage: Bacteria > Bacteroidota > Bacteroidia > Bacteroidales > JBDKHP01 > JBDKHP01. Next base: position 1,537,167 of record CBDDLB010000006.1, on the reverse strand, counting down.
GAAGAGCTCATAAAGTTCATAGAACGTTTCCCTGACGATAATAGCTGTTACCTTTATCTGTCTGAAATTAAGTGGGCTAACGGCTATAAGTGTAAAAAGTGCGGTCACACACACTACAGTAACGGGAAAAAACATGAACGCACCTGTACCCTTTGCAAACACAGGGAAAGCACGACGGCGGGCACCCTTTTCCACAGGTTGAAATTCAGGATCCGTAAAGCTTTCCTGATCTGTTTTGAGCTCAGTGCCACAACCAAAGGGATGTCATCCTCGCAGCTTTCGGAACGTTACGGCATATCAGGAAAAACGGCCTGGGCGTTCAGCCATAAAGTCAGGCTGGCAATGGAGAGCCGGGGGGGCCTTCCTGTTGAAGGGACAGTCCATGTGGACGAGTTTGTTTTCGGGGGCAAAGAGAACGGCAAACAGGGGCGCAGTTATGATACCAAAAAGAAAAAAGTGGTCTGTGCCATGGAACTTGATGACAGACAGCAGATCAAAAGGGTTTACTCTCAGAAGATCGAAGATTTTTCTTCCGGATCGCTTCGGGGGATTTTTGAGAAACATATCAGCAGGCAGGCCAAGGTGGTCACTGATGAGTGGAAAGGCTACCGGCCGATCGCCAAGGATTATAATATTGAACAGATACCCAGTAGGAAAGGGGCGAATTTTATGCAGCTGCACAATGTGGTACATCAGATCAAAAGCTGGATAAGGACGAATTTTTCCTGGATCGCACCAAAACACACCGATAAATATTTAGCTGAATATTCTTTCAGGATCAACAGGTCTATTTTCAAAGGCTCTATATTCCATAAACTCATTGAGCGCATGACAAATAGACCTCCCGTAAAATTTATTGATATAGTGGATTGTGCCTAAGTAAACACCTCTAAACTTTTATTTGATTGGAGTTAAAACCAATTTTAGCATGTTATCACACTTGTTTTAGCCCCCATATTCCTAGAGTGTTTTGTCTACTCTACATTACGAACAAGGCGTATACCCATACCCTCTGGCCAATAAATAGGTAAAACACTTGTGCGGCCATAAACGCTACATCTCCGTAAGCATACGGCCGTGTACACATTGTCACTCTCAGTAGCATAAGATAGTTTTGTCCATATCAAAATAACAACCATATGGGACAAAAGACGAAACGATCACAGCACCGCCAAGAAATGCTCTCAAAAGTAGAGGCTTGCCTTAATAGTGGACAAAGTAAAAGCAGCTGGTGCTCCGAACATGATATCTCTCCTGCCGTTTTCTACTACTGGCAACAGGAATATTACCGGTTTAAGGAAAACGAGACCGATAGTTTTGTTGAACTTCTACCAGAACAGGACAATGACAGTTTTGGTCAGGATATCCAAATTACCTACCCGAACGGAGTCCGTTTATCTGTGCAGCACAACCTCCCGTCCGAACGTCTGCGGACACTAATCCACTTGTACTGATGTTCAGCCTGAATTCTTCCGATCGTTTCCTGTTGTATACGGGAGCCACCGACATGCGCAAAGGTTTCGATTCCCTTTGCGGGATCGTACGCAACCAGCTTGGGGAAGACCCAGTCTCGGGCCACGTTTTTATCTTTATCAACCGCAGGCGGAATTCCATGAAATTACTGCACTGGGAAAATGGTGGCCTGGTGCTTTATTACAAGCGGCTGGAGAAAGGCACGTTCGAATTGCCGCCCGTGGAAAAAGGTTTGGACAGGATAATGCTCCCATGGCCCAAACTGGTGTTACTAGTGGAGGGGTTCAGTGTGCAACAACGTAAAAAACGGCTCCGTTTCGAAAAGTAGAGAAACACACAGACCCCTTATGTTTATTGAACTGTAGCTTGTTCGCATGCCCCATTTTTGTTATCTTTATGGTATGGAAAAGCAGGGAGGGCGACAACAGGAAGTGACCGTGCCAAAGGAGCATTATGACTCCATGGTCACCGAGATCTCCCAACTCAAAGAGACGGTAGCCTACCTTACCCAAAAGCTTTTCGCGCCAAAGACCGAACGTTTCACCGACGAACAGACAGGACAGTTGAGCCTGTTTGACCGCCCCCCCCAACCACAGGCCGAAGAACAAAGCCCAACGGAAACCATAAGCTACACCCGCAAGAAGAAGAAACAAAAAGGGCATGCGCGCGAAGCTATACCGGAACACATTCCCCGTCGTACAGAAACCTTAAAACCTGATGGTATACCCCAAGGCGCGAAACTTATGGGCGTGGAAGTTACCGAGGTTTTGGAATACGAACCGGGACAGATGTACGTACGCCGTATCGAGCGCGAGAAATATGTACTGCCGAAACAGGAAGGCATCCTGATAGCGCCCCTGCCATCACTGCCCCTTCCCCAGAGTAACGCGGGTGCGGGCCTGCTTGCGTTTCTACTGGTGTCAAAATACGTTGACCACCTCCCTTTCGACAGGCAAATAAAGATCTTTAAGCGCCAAGGGGTGGAACTGGCCAATTCCACCCTTTCCGATTGGTTTATGAAAGTCGCGGCACTACTTGAGCCGCTCTATGACCGCCTCAAGAAACAGGTACTGGCTTCGGATTATATCATGGGCGACGAAACAACGGTAAAGGTACTGGGAACGGGAAAAAAAGGGAAAGCACACCGGGGCTACTTTTGGGTCTATTACCCCCCACCCGATAAGTTGCCCCTGTTCGATTTTCACCCAGGGCGCGACATGGACGCCCCAAACAGGGTACTGGAAAATTTTCAGGGACACTTACAGACCGATGGTTACTCCGCTTACGAACATTTCGAAAAGGTGGAGGGCATCAGCCTGCTCGCATGTATGGCACATGCGCGCAGGAAGTTTTTTGACGCCCGTGACAACGACAGGCAAAGAGCCGAATATATGCTGGGCAAATTCAGGGAGCTCTATGAACTGGGACGTATTGCTAGAGAAAACCAAGTAGGATATCAAGCTCGCCACGCAATGCGCCAGCGAATGGCCGTGCCGATATTGGAGGAAATAGAGAAGTGGCTCAATGAAAACTGCCCCAGGGTACTGCCCAGAAGTAGAATCGGGACAGCTATACAATACACCCTCAAACTGTGGGGCAGGCTCAAAGCGTACGTGCAGGATGGGAAATTTGAAATCGACAACAACCTTGTCGAAAACTCAATTAGGCCTGTGGCTCTCGGACGAAAAAACTACCTCTTTGCTGGTTCCCGCCAAGCTGCTCAAAATGCGGCAATGTTCTATACTTTTTTCGCTGCATGCAAGGTGAACCAAGTAGAGCCGTTACGGTGGCTAACCTATGTGCTCAACAATATCCTGGATACAAAAGCATCAGAGCTCGATAAACTACTGCCGAATAATTTCAGACCCTAGACGCGACAAAATCATTGAACTGGTAATGATGTAGCGCCCCGTATGCTTACGCCGTGCTAACATTGTGTTTGCGGCATACCTCTACAACGTCTCCGTTTTCTGCCTCTTGAAGTATTTCCAACTTCTTTGATGCTTCCCATCTCTTACGTTTCATGATGCTAATTTACTTGTTTGAAATTTTATAATTTCACTCCAAGCATTTAGGGGGCTAAGATAAGTCTTATTACCATTACCATCGTTGGCAACTACATTCTCCATTATATTACTTCCGTAAGCATACGGCCGTATGCTTACCTATCTTCTTATAGAAAGGTAAAGCATGTACAAGCCGTGAGGCAAGGAAGAGTTAGGGTAGTGGAGGTGGCAGATGATCCCGTAGTAGTTAAAAAATCCATGCCTTAGAAGCAGGGGTAATCTTGTGGAGGGAAAAACTTGGATGACCGTGTATTGTGTTTATAGTTAGTTACACGGACTGTGTGTGCTCAAAAGGCAAACGCAGATGCGAAGGGGTGAAGTTAAACCAAAGCTGTCAATTCTTACATTACACTCAAAGGGTGAAAGCAAAGATAATGTGGTATGCAAAAACCACAGGTATTTCTTAATACAGAACCAACGGTTACTGTCAAGACAATCCGTGCGAGAGTTCAGTACCTTCATTTTCCTGTGATAGATTGCCCAGTGCTAGAAACGTTGCAGTTTTGAGGGGAATTAAGAGCCCATTCTTTTGTGTTGTATATTATGGAAAACACTGCAAGTCTATCTTCTTGCATTGCTACATTGAGCAAATAAGGTTTGACAGGAGCCGTGTACGAGACCCGTACGCACGGTTCTGTGAGAGGGATAAATGCAACATTTATAACTAAAAGCAAAGTAAAGATGTAATAGCTATTTTTCATCTGTTTGTATTTTTTTTATCGGTCTGATGGAATTTACGAAACAACTACTTTCTTGTACGAAAACTTATTCTCATATCCAGTTTTGTTTCAGATTAATGTAACTATTGATACCACTGATTGGGATGACAGAGCATTCTGCATCTCGGTTGGGTTATTAATTCGGGTTTTTTCATCCAACCTGCTTTATAGCTGTCTGTTAAATAAGACCAATTCATGAAGCCTTCTGTATTATAGGCATCATAGATATATATCCCTTGCTTCAAAAGCATCTTTAAATCAAGAATTACAGCATTATTTAGTACTAAATTAATAGGAATACTAGAGCCGTGTGCAGCATATCCTAGAACTTTGCTATTGGTTTTAGCCTCCCATTTTTTGTTGTATTCAATTAAAAGGCTTGGAAGTTTAGCGAGTTTTTCATTTAAGTTAAATACATCTTTTCCAATAATTATCAATTCTTTACCATATGAATCCGATACGATATTATAGTTTTTATCAAATATATCCTGCAACGATTCTTTTTTCGCTTTATATGACCAATCTTCATCTTCGGGATAATAGATAGAAAGCATATCGTTAGGAGAGATGTGAGGTTGTACATCAGCTCCTTCCTCAATAAGGAAAGAAATAAATTTGGAGTATCTTTCTTGTTTGATTCCGTCCTTCTTCTCTGTAGGATCATTAAGCATGACAAAAAAAGTACTACAATCTTCTCCAAGTAGTTCCTTTTCAATTTTACGCATGTAATATGCTGGAATAAGATCTCTTTCGTGAACGTCATGTCGTAATACAATAATTTTTTCAGGTAATGCTGACTTATTAGAGTTTATGTATTTCTTAAAACTCCAAAATTCATAATCCTGCTCTAATAGGTGTAAAATGAGTTTTTCATAACCAGGAAGGTGGGATACTGCTTCTTCATATGAGCAACTTTCAAGGTGCATATAGTCAATTATATGCGTATCTTTAGACCTTTCGCAGCTCAATAATAATAACATCAAGAACAACACTAAAGTTATATTCAGTTTCATTTCTAAACGGTTTTAGTATTATTATGATTTAAAGTTGTTAACTAAATTCTTAAAATCCATGTCATTTTTCTTATTACTATTGAGTATAAGTGATATGAAGAAAGAGTACAAAACAATACAAACTAATTTACTTAGCATTGATTCAAAGAAAAGATTTGATATAATTGTTATTGAAAAAAGCGCCTCATATATTTGGTTGTTGTGCCAAGAATATTTTAAAGGTATTAATAAGATAATTATTAAAGCAATTAGTCCAACAATTCCCATTGCGATTGAATTTTCAATAAATTGATTGTGGGCTATTAATTTATTGCTTAATCCATTATCAAAACTGTTTTTTTTATATTTTTGGAAAAGACGATCGGTTCTGTCTCCAATACCTACTCCATATAAGGGAGATTCCTTTATAACTTCTAATCCATTTATCCAAATGTTTATCCTTGTATCTTTTTTTAGTAAATCTTCGTACTTATTTCTAGATTGACGTAGTTTATAAGTCGTCCTGCTACCTGCCCAAAAAAACATGCCTAAAAGCAGAATACTAAGGGATGTAATAATAAAATATTTAGTTTTCCCTTGAGCAAGAAGCATATAAGATAATGCGATAAAAACCAGAGTAAGTAAGGCAGCTCTAGATCCAATGCATTGGATAAGTATAATTAAAAAGAGTATTGAAATAATTTTCATGCTCAATATGTTATTCTGTTTATTTTTAGAATAGATATCAAGAAAAAATAATATAGATATGGTAAGATATAAGCTGAGGTAGGATGGATGTATACCTCCTCTACCTAAAGAAGTGTAAATGTATAAACTGAAATGAGATATGTAGTTATCTAAACTTTTTACTTGAAATAATGGGTCGTTTATTACAATAAATACAGAAAATACTAATAATGTAAGTGTGCCCAAAATAAAAGAAAGGTAAATGAAATTTTTCTCTTTTTTAGGAATATAAGGTCTACTATTTAGTACTATTGGGAAAATCAAGAATGATAACAAGGATTCCAGCTCTCTCCATCCCATTTTTAGATTTTCAGACCAAAGAAGAGAGATGGCAAATACTCCCCAATATGCAGGAAGAAGCCAAACTCCTTTATTGTGTCTAACATTTCTAAATTTACGTTTGAAGTCTCCTTCTAGTAGCCATGTTAATAGAACAAATACAACTCCAGCTGGTAGCCACTTCTCATTTACGGGTATTGGTATTATAAATGCTAATAAAAGTAGACTGAAAGAATGTAACTTTTGTGTGATAACTTGATAAGACATTTTCTTTGACGTGTTTTGACGGCCTTAAAAAGGCTAATCAGTTTGTTTTAAGAAGGCTTTTTCGGGCTATTATTATCTTTTTTTGTATGCTCTCTTTTAGTAGGGCGTCATTTTCAGAAAAGTGGTCACGAGGCTCTTCTCTGTGATAAAGGTGAAAGCCAATAGCTGCAAATTTAAGATTCTTGCGATTCACTTTGGCATTCATTAACCTGACAGCCAATTCTGAGTCTTCACGCCCCCAACCAACAAAAGCTTCATCAAAACCTCCAACCTCTATTAAATCGCTTTTCCAGAACCCCATATTTGCACTCCTGACACCTTCAGGGCCTGTTAACTGACCTTTGATGATTTTATGTAGCCAAGGCATTCGAATAGCATTTTCCTTTGCCATTACGCCAAAGTTCCACCACCTTATCACGTGTTTTCTTTCTTGAAGATGTTTTTGTGTCGATTTTTCAGACAAGAGAGCCCGGCTACCATTTACAAAAAAACCACGTTGAGCATAGATTTTGTGATCATTAATGAACATTGGATGAAGAACCATGTCGCCGTCTAGTACAATAATATATGCAGAACTGCTTTTCGAGATTGCTAAGTTTCTACTACGCGCGGCACGAAAACCTTTATCCTCTTGCCAAGAGTGAATTAGTGGTACAGTAAAAATAGACTGATATTTCTGTATTAATTCCTGGGTTTCCTTAGCTGATCCATCATCCGCAATAATAACTTCATCTGGCATTACTCGCTGAGCGAGAACGCTGAGCAATACTAATTCTAAAGCATCTAGACGATTGTATGTCGTTATAATCAAGGAAATTGTCATAAAAATATTAGTCTATCATTCTTATTGAAGTGAACGAGTCTCTTTTACTTTATGTTTGAGAAACGTTAGTTTCTTGAAAATCTTTTCAGATTGCGGCTGCGAAATTAAACATAAAATAAAACACTCAATGGTAATTGATATTTTTTAGATATTTATTTTTTACTGATATACTATCTATATAAGTTTTTCAAATTCTTTATTTGATGAAACGTGTTTAAGCTTTGGTTCGTTCCGTTTTGTTGCTGATTTGCAAACATGAATTATTTAGACTTGCATAGAAGTGAATTGTTACAAGCAATTCCAAATTAAATTCTAGGCATATTATCATACGTAATCTGACGTTATATCAAATAAGGGGATTGAAAGGTGCGTGTTGCGACATATTCAATAATTTGCTGAGGGATTAACTTGGACGCTTGATTTGTCCACTTAGAGGAATAAAAAATACTAGGTAAAGAGTAGGAAAAAGTGACCTGCTTGCAACAATTGTAAAGTTTTGAACGTCTTTCAAACAGGCATTTATTATACTTAGAAATAAGAAAGAACAAATTCAACATAACGAACACGGATGTCGTAGAAGACAACGGATTGAAAATGAAACAAGATGAAAAAACTGATCAGTGTTTTTATTCTCATAGTATTTGCGAATATCGGGTTTGCGCAGACAACCTTTCGTGATGGTACTTCTGCTCCAACAGCGGAAGAAGTAAGTTTAATTCGGGACGTTATTATGAAACGCACAGTTGATGTTTCATCAATAACGTTTGTTCCTATACAGGTACATATTGTTAGGAAATCGAATAGTTCAGGAGGATTGTCAATGGCTGATCTTAATAAGGGCTTGGGTACTTTGAATCATTATTTTTATGAATCTGGCATCCAGTTTTTTCTAATTGGAGAAATGCCTAATTACATCAATGATGATGTATTATTTGAATACCAGACTGCTCATGAAGCAAATTTGGTGGCAAAAGGAGAAAGTACGATAGCTCTTAACGTGTACTTTGTTGACATGATAAATTATATTGGAGGCAGTGAATATATATGGGGAGTGTCCCGTTTCCCAGAAGATGAAGCCTCCCACAATAGAATTTTTATTAAAAGCTCAACAGTTGCAGATGGATATTCTCTTTTGCAGGAATTTGGACACTACTTTGGTCTGTTAAATACATTTGGTCAGAACGATGGTGTTAAAACAGATGAAACAGCGGATGGATCTAATTGTTCAACAGCGGGAGATCTTATTTGCGATACTCCTGCCGACCCATTCAGTTATTCTAACAAATACCCATCTACCGATTTCAATGGTTGTACATATATTGGCAATGCCGTAGATAATTTCGCCAATAAATACAATCCACCTGTAGATAATTTTATGTCTGTTTATCCCAATAGTTGTAAGGAGCGTTTTACAACTAACCAATACACAAGAATGGCTCAAGGTTTACAGGAGCGCCTGTCCCATTCCAATTATGGACTTTCTGCAGTTTCGCTTTCGGTTCCTGCACCATCAGGTTTAACTGCTGTTCTTGTTGACAATACGGTTCAATTAACATGGACAGATAATGCAACTAATGAGACGGGCTATATTATAGAGCGTTCGGTACAGGATAAGACTTCTGGTTTTGTTGCAATTGCTGGTGGGGGAGTTGAGAAAGATGTGACATCTTTTACAGACAATACGATTGAAGCCAATAAAACGTATTATTATAGATTGCGCCCAAGTAACAGTTCTTCTAGCTATAGTAATGTTACAGATGGAGTTGATATTCCTCTCGTGTATTGTACTCCAAAATACACATATAGTAACTGTGAGACGGGTAGCAATTTGAAAATAGAAAGAGTTAAAATACAAGAAACGGGTGGTAATATTATTGTTGATCAACCTTCTGATTGTTCGTCTAACATAGCGGAAATAAACAATTTTACCTACTATAGTTCTTCTTCCAGCCCTGCAGTGAATATTTCTCTTGCGGCTCGAAGTTCATATGATTTTACGATCTCCACGAATGATATCAACCAGCATGTAACCATTTGGTTGGATATGAATAGGGACGGAAGATTTTCAACTGAGGAAATTCTTTTTCAAACAGAAGGAAGACAGGAAAATTCTGATCCAAAGGTGCTTTCTGGATATGTTTTACCAGAGAACATTAAAAACGGAAAGTCTAGATTAAGGATTAGAACTCGGAATGGAAATGTTGACTCAAATGTTTCTGACCCTTGTGAGGAATATAGTATAGGTGAGACTGAGGATTACGAAGTTAATCTGGTTGGTGGAATTACGGATGATACCCCTCCTGTATTTATGAGCAGCACTCCTACTGTGACCAATGAAGCGATATCCGGTTTTGATGTTAATGTTGTAATGAGTGAGCCGGGAAAAGCCTATTTTATTGTGGTTGCAGATGGTACATCTCCTACCGTAACATCTGAACAGGTAAAACAGGGGATGAATTCCGATTGGCAACCAGCATTAGCTTCTGGTACTATAGAAGTGAGTGAAACGGTGTTGCAGTTTACAAGAACTCTTACTGGATTGGCAACAGGAACAAGTTATGATGTTTACGTGGTAGGAGAAGATAAGGCATTTATTCCGAATTTAATGACACTTCCTTATAAGGTTGATGCAAATACAATAGTTCCAACTGCAGATTTTTCAGCAGATAAAGCATTGCTTTATCAAGGACAATCTGTTCAGTTCACAGATTTATCAACTGGAGCTGGCGGAAGGTGGAGTTGGGATTTTGGAGATGGTAAAAGTGCTTCTACTCAAAACCCTCTGCATACGTTCGAAGTGGCAGGTGAATTCTCAATCACACTTAGGATAAATGATGGTTTGGGCATTACGACGAAGGAAAAGTATATTCAGGTACTGCCAAACAGATCTGTTCCATACCTTGTTAGTGATGGGGGTAATTTTGAAGCGAATACTGCTGATTTTGGAGCGGAACTTTTGAAGGGAAGTGCTCAATTGTGGCAGCGAGGTAATCCGTCAGGAAAATTAGAAACACTTAACTCGCCAGTGACAGGTTGGAAAACAATGCTGAACTCTAACGTTCCTCAAGATAAAAACGAATCCGCTTTATTAACTCCTAATTTTGATTTCTCAAGAGCTGGTAGCTATACATTGAGTTTTTTCAAGAGTATGGAAAACATGTTTTTTGATGGGCCATATGCAGTTCAGGTTCACTATTCTTTAGATAAAGGAGAAAGCTGGGTGCGTTTGGGAAGCTATAACGATGAAAAAGGACAAAATTGGTACAACAGCGATCCTTCTGCGGGGATTTCAAATACTGTTGTTGCGGATATGGAAGGATGGCTTTTGTCTGCAAACAATGAGCATACCACGTATGATGTATCTTTCCTTGCTGGCAATTCCGATGTTGCATTTCGTTTTGTGATTTATGTTGATAATTCCTACGGAGTATCTAGTTACTTAGATGGGTTTATGGTAGATGATTTCGAACTACAATATATTGAGCCTACGGCCGATTTCAGGTCAGACCGTCAGACTGTTTTTGCTAACGAGAACATTACTTTTGAAGACGCTTCCATTGCCGTTACGTCTTGGTTGTGGGATTTTGGAGATGGGAACACATCTGTACAGCAAAATCCAACTCACATGTATGAAGCTCCAGGAGCGTATAATGTTTCGTTGACGATTAATGGAAATGATTCTTACATAAAACGTCGTGTTGCTTATATAAACGTTTTAGAAAAACCAGGTATACCATATCAGGCAAATTTCAATGAACATAGTTTTGGATGGAAGAGTTACGTAATTACAGGTTCTGGTGATAATAAGTGGGAATGGGGACAGGCCGTTAAAGAAGATCTGGGAACTACCTTGAATGGAGAAGCCAGTTGGGTAACAACCCTTAATGGAGGACATGGAATGAATACCCGTTATGCTCTTGAATCCCCTCCATTTGTTATGAAAAAAGGAAAAGGTGAATATTTCCTGAAGTTTGCGTACAAAGGAATAAGTGGATCCGATCCGATTACTGGACGGGAACGTGCAGGAATGAAGCTAGAGTATAGAACCAATGGAGGTGCTTGGAAAGTACTTGGTGAAACTCTACAAGGTAGCGGGGATGCAAAGGCGATTAAAGATTGGTACAATCATGATAATATAGATGGACTAGGTGGGGAAATGGGATGGTTTTCAAAGTCAACTTCAACTGAGTATCCTGAGTACGATATTTCTGAGTTTGTTGAAGCAGAGTCTGTTCAGTTTCGTTTTGTTTTTGGAGCAGGAACTGTAGAGGATGATGGTTTTCAGATAGACGATTTTATTATTACAGGTGCACAGATTTTTGTGCCAGGATTATGGACTGGTGAGCAATCTTCTGTTTGGTCGAATCCTGATAACTGGGACAACTTGAGAGTACCAACAAAGGAGACTGATATTGTGATTCCTGAGGTTGCCCAGCCTCCAATTTTAGATGTTGATGCGGAATGCAGATCTATTACAATTGAACCGGGAGGTGAGATGAAATTGAATAAAGGAGTAAGCTTAACTGTAACAGATAGTGTTTACCTAAAAGCTACGAAAGAGAAATACGCATGTTGGATTGATTATGGAGCCAATATAACAACTGACGACGAGAAAACTGTTGTTGAACAAGTAATTCTCAGAGATGAAGACGAGTTAATCAGTTTAATGACAGTTGATAAGGAAGCAAATTACCTTAAGGATGGATTTCCTAGGCGATATAACGAAGCGGAAGAAACATTATGGGAATATATGAACTTCCTACCAGGACAATATGAACGAATACGAGGTTATCAGGTTAAGTTCCCTTCTGGAAATTCAGTTTCGTTAGATTCTGCTGTTATTCAGCACGAGAAAACATTTAACTCAAATACATTCAGTTATACATTGAAAAAAGTGGATGGCAAATTAGGGTTCAGTTTGGTTGGAAACCCATATCCTGCTTATGTCGATTGGGATAGTGAGGGTTGGATAAGGAATGAACTTGAAGGGAATATCTGGGTAAGTAACAATTCAGCATCAGAGTATAATGGAACTATGGGGGTTTATAATGGCCTGATAGGAGTTAACGGGGCAACGAACATAATAAAGCCTGGACAAGGGTTTTTCGTTAAGTCTATTGATGCTGGTGAATTTGGAGTTACTAATGAAATTAAGCGTTCGAGATATAACTTGGTGAGGAATACCCCAGACGAAGAGATGAAGTTCCTCTATGTGAATGTAAAAGTTATCAACGGAGATTACAAAGACCAGATAGCATTGGGATTTGATGAGGATGCACTTGCGGGAAATGATTCTTTTGATGCAACTAAAATGATGTCTTTTAATCAGTATGTTCCTAATATTTACTGGATTCATGGTGATCTGGCAGAAACAGTAACCGATGACAGACGTTTGGCAATTAATTACCAGCCTCTTGAATCACTAAATGATCAGCAAGGAGTACTAGAGTTTCCTATTGGCTTTTCTATGGGAACACCTTCTCCATTATCGCTTACAGTAACCGAATTGGAAAGGTTCGACGAAAAAGAGTATTTTATTTATCTCCGAGATAAAGTGGCCAATACTTACGATGATATGAGGAAAATTCCGCAATACAATTTCACGATAGAAGGAGAAGAACAGAAGCGTTATTCTCTAGTGATTGCAAAGTATAACCTTACAACAGGTGTTGAAAATCTGAAGCAAGGATGGCGGATTTATGGAGAAGAAGGGAATATTAAAGTAGTTCGAAAAGATAAGGTTTATAACGATTATCAATTGGGATTATACGATTTGTCAGGAAGGCTATTGAAAAACCTCAAAACTTCTAGACCTGAAGTAACGATCCAAGTTCCAAAGGAAGGTGTATATTTATTGAAAGTAAATGAGAAGAAGGGAAGTTTTGCACAGAAAATTTATATTAAGTAGGCGGTTGAAATATTTTCTGTTGGAAAAACTGTAGTTTTATTACGATAGAAAATTGCTGGAAATAGCTTATTTGTTAGGAGAGGTTTTTAGTTTCTGATAGGAAAGGTCAGGAAACTGAAAACCTCTTTTCATATTAATTTGTGATCAGAAAAATAAATTATACCTTTTCAGATATGTATGCCTTTAATGCAGAATGAAGTACAAACAAGGTGTGAGATCGTGAATTAATCTGATTTGTGAAGTGTAGGTGAGGGAGAAAAAACTTGGTTTATTGTGTCAACTAATGTTCCTTTAAGAAGTCTGCCATAATTAATTCAGATTTGTCCTGAAGCTAAGTGGCTGGTTACTTGTGAAAAATAACTCTAGAATAAATAAGTCTGAGATTTTAGCGCCATTTAAATCATTTGGTTTTTCAGTGTGTTGTTCGATTTAACAAATGCGCGATAACAGAAGTACTCGAAAGTATCTGAGATTTTTGTTTCCAATCTCTTCCTGCAGTTGTTTTAGAATCAATCGTAGGAAAGGAAATATAACAAAGTAAAACGATAATGGTTTGTAATTGATTAAATATGAAGTGCATATATTATAAAATAAGTGCAAGAAAAGTTGATGAAGTTTTGTTGTGTGGTGCGAACTTTGGTGTTGTTTTTTTCGTTGTAGAAGTTGAGAAGCTCTGGATGAAAAGTCTTTCAGATTGCTAGGTTGAGAAGATTAATTTTGGTGTAAGATTTAAAGAAAGTGTTTTGAGAAGGGTGATTCTGATTTTATGGTTATTGTTTTCGGGAATAATCGTTCAGGCTCAGGAGTGGGAGAGTATAGGGCATGGGGTGAATTTCTCGAAAAAAACTACAGGTAAAAATATTGCAATTTGTTTTGCGGGCTGGACAGTGAGGCAGTCGTGGTCCAATAGTTGGGCTGAAGAACTTCATAAGGCAAGATTACAAGAAATGAACGTAGGCTATTTATTTGCAGTAAAGGGGCCAAGAGATGTTGCTTTTGAGTCATTAGAGATTAGAACTAAAAAGCTTGCAAATCATATTCTGACTTTGTTCAGAAACTTGAAACAAAACGAATTTGTGCCAGAAATTACAGTGATAGCTCATTCTAGTGGAGCATATGTTGCTCATAATTTCTTTACTCATTTGTTTACACAGGTTGCAGAAGAGGAGGGATTGAGCGACAGGGTTAGCTATTATTGTTTAGATGGAGCCATTGGCACATCTGTTTTTGGAACAACATTGACTGAAAAAATAGCAGGATATTTGAAGAGGATTGTTGCTGTATACGCATATGATCCAGGCTTGAACATACAATCACCTAACCGCGATGCAATGTCTTCAATGGCAGAAAAATTTCCTGACAAAGCGATACTTCGTATTGTGCAGACTTCCAATTCTGGTTGCTCAGGCAGGTGGTGTTTACATGAAACACTAATTATCAAGAGACCGTATTACGCAAAAAGATTCAATTTAGAGAAAGATTATGGTAGTATAAATGATTTGCGTCCTGTGTGTTGGGAGTATTTGAAAGAGGAGTAAGCCAATTTTTCAAAATGCCCAGGCCCTCATGTTTTTTATTTCAAGGGCTTGAGCAAAACGTTTCACGAAAAGTATTATCTGTTCTTTTCTTCTTTATAAACCTTTTCGACTGTTTCAATCCAGTCTTTTTCAGCTTTTCGAGCCTCAGGGATAGAGGCGAATGTTTCAAATTCTTCGATTAAGTTGTTCAAGCGTTTGTTGTCCTTCTGAGAAGAATTACAAAGCTGAATTATTTCTTTACCTACGCGTTTGTAAATTGAAAAGATGTTGAGTCTCATGGCTTTTTGCTTGTGGTTAGTATTTGCATACAAAGTTAAGTTGTAGCATCTTAAATTGAAAATAATTAGGTGCAACATATCTACTATGTAGTCCCGTTTTTCTATTTTTCGACTATTTTAATAATTTGGTCTATGTGGATATTTTTTTGAAAGTCTGTTTTTGTTTCTTTAGTCTTTGTAGACAATAGATGGGTGTTTGTGATTAAGGTTCTTATCGAATTTACTTGTTTACTTGAATTCTAAAGAGTGAAATTTAGTTTATCTTTTTTACATGTTTTTTATTAAGGTTTTATTGATATGTGTTGTAGTCATAACCACTATTTAAACCATAATGATCATGATAAATATAAAAAAGGCAAGAGGAAGAATTCGCCCAATAATGCACAATAACAAAGAAATAATCTACACAGATTGGAAAGGTTTCTTGGACCCGGTTGAATTTAGGGATGCTATATGGAGTACTTCTGAGTGGATTGTTCAGTATGGAAAGTATGACCTTTTGGAGATTGTAGACATGCGTGGATCGTTCTTTGATCTTGAAATCTTTGAGGTTCTGAAAAAAGCAGCGGCGCAAACAAGAATGTTCAGCAGAAAGAAAGCTGTAGTTGCTGACTTCTCGGACAGTCGCCTGCTTATGCTGAGGCTTTTGAATACTTTTGCAAAAGAAAAAATAGAACCTTTCCGTGATTTGGAGAAAGCTAAAGATTGGATTGTTGGAGAATAAGTAATGATATGTATAGGCCATTTATGCAGAAGTGATTTTGGTTAAAAAGAGTAGTCAACGGTCTAAACAAGGGGGATACGCTGGGAGGCAAACAGAATCGCGTAGAGATGATATTTAGGAATTATCGCTATGCAATTTTGTATTGGTGTTTTTTTCATTGCATTCCCTATTTGTAACCCTATCAAGACTATGGTATTCTGCGCAAATTTCAAAAAACGCGAAAACCACTTTTACAACAGTACTATCAGATAAGATGCTGTATAAAATCGGTTCGTTTCAGAGCTAAGGTCTCGGACCTATTTATTTTAGATTTACTTCTTGTATGTAACCAGTACCATAATAAATCTAGATTAATAATGACAGGCTACTTAATAACGGATACCTATAATTAGCATATCGTCCACTTGATCGTATTCCTCGTTCTGCCATTCGTTCATGGTTGCACTTAATAAATCTGCTTGTTTGCACATGTCGAGGTGATAGTTGTTGACAAGCAGTTCTTTGAAGCGCTTTGTCATGAATTTATATCCCCGTCTACCTCCAAATTGATCTACATATCCGTCGGAGAACAGGTAAATAGCATCTCCTTTTTCTAGTTTGATGTGGTGGTTTTCGAAAGCCTGTTCTTTGGCATGTATCCCAATTGGGTTTGGTGTGGCTTTGAATTCGAACAATTGTGCTTTGCCATTTCTAGCGCCAATTTTGGCATGTCTGTTTTCTATAACAACATCGGATCTTCGGGTAATATACAATGGATTGTGAGCGCCTGCATATTGAAGATTGCCTTTGGCCAGGTCGATAGCTATTACAGCGATATCCATTCCATCGTGAGGTTCCATTACACGTCCTGTTTGCCTGAGAGACTGCTTGGTGTATTTGCGCAGTTCTTCGAGCAGAACGTTTGGAGTGTTGATATCGTGTTGGCGGACAAGTTCGTTCATCATGCTCATGCCAAGCATGCTCATGAAGGCGCCAGGAACTCCGTGGCCTGTGCAGTCTGCCGCTGCTACAATTAGGTAGTTTGCAATTTTTTTCACCCAATAAAAATCTCCAGAAACTATATCGCGGGGTTTGAAATAGATGAAACTTTCAGGCAGAATTTGCTGTAAAGTTTCCTGTGGGGGCAGTACGGCTTGCTGTATCCGTTTTGCATATTTAATGCTGTCTGTGAGGCTCTTGTTTACTTTTGCTACTTCGTCTCGCTGTTGCGTAACAAAGTCGCGTTGTGCTGTAATTTCGTCGAGCAGGGCTTCTATTTCATCACGTTGAGATGCGATTTCGTCCCGTTGGGCTTCAATTTCTTCTTTCTGTTGTAGGATTTCTGCAGTTCTATTGGACACTTTTGTTTCTAGCAGGTTTCGTTCGTGAATGAGAGTACGCTCGCGAATTTTTACTAGACTGATAATACTGGCTGTAGAAGCCAAAATAACGAGAATGTAGAACCAGATTGTTCTCCAAAACGGAGGTTTTATAATGAAACTGTATTCGGTAGGGGTAGGAGTCCATATGTTTTCATTATTTGCAGACATTAGTTGAAATGTGTAATCTCCATCGGGCAGGTTGGAATAGGTTACTTTCGATTCGTTAGAAATTGGCGACCAATCTTTTTCCAGCCCTTTTAATCTCCATTTGTAGCTTACTTTTTCAGGTACAGCTAGGTTTATCCCTTCGAAGTGAAAAGTGAGGTGATTTTTATGATGAGGTAATATTAGGTTTGTAGGTAAGTTGTTCCAAGGAGTAATGCCTTGGTGATATTGTTTGGCTTCATCCGAAGTCCACTTTATGTCTTTATAGAAAAGTTCCAGTGCAGTGATATGTGTAATTGGGGGTGTTTCATTTTTTCTTTTCTTATTGGGAGAAAAGCGGATTGCTCCATGGATTGTGCCAAACCAGAGATTGCCTTGGTTGTCGAGCATTGTCGCCCTTCCATTGGTTTCTAGGCCTCTGAAACCATCATGGCGGTCGAGATTTCTGATTTTAGTTACTTCACCTTTTTCGTTTAAAACTACTTGACTTATTCCTTTTTGGGTTCCGAGCCAAAGGTTACCATCTTTATCACTAATAATTGAATAGATGATGTTTGTATTGAGAGAGCTGTTCTTTTTATTGAAAATTTCAACCTTATCGTCCTTTTCACGAATGAGCCCTTCCCCAAAACTGGCTATGTTTACCCATCCATGTTTATCTTTGGTACTCTGAAGGACTGTGGGGTGAGATAGTTCACCAAAAGTCTCTTTTTGAGTGAAATTGGAGTCTCTATCGAATACGTAAGGTGCTCGGTGGGAATGTAGCCAGATGCTTCCATCGGTATGAATATCCAGGCCATAAAGGAATGAGATGCCCTGTATACTATAATGTTCCGTTTTGCCATTGTGATATTTCATAAGGCTGTTGTACGTAATTGCCCAGATCGTATCTTTTTCTACTACAACATCGTTTATCGTAACTCCAAAAGGCAGATCGTAGAGGTGGTTTACGTTAACTAGTCCTTCACCATCTATTAAATGATAAAAGCCTTTATTGGTTGCAAAAGTTACACGTTCATCGGGATCGTCGAAGATGGAAGTTACCATTTCTACATTACATGCCCCAGGAAAGTCGAAGGTATATAGGTCGTAGCCATCAAACAGACCTAAACTCCCTGCGGTTAAGCCAAACCATATATCTCCATCTTTATCTTGGTGAAACGCTCGTACAAATTCAGAAGGAAGGCCGTCTTCTTTTGTGAAGGTAAGAAAACTGTCATCAGTATAGCGAATAAGCCCTCCGCCACGTGTACCTATCCAAATGTTTTCTTCTCGATCGATGATAAGTTTGCAGACAGCCTCGCCGTGTATTCCAATGTTGGAACTGTAGTATCTGGCAGATTCTCCATCGAACCGGATTATATATCCCATAAGTCCGACCCATAGATTTCCATCTTTATCAGAAGTAGCAGTTTGTATCCCTCCATGTTGTGGATTAATAGTGGACTTCAATATTTCACTTTTCCCAGAGTAGTAGCGAAGCAGTCGCTGTTTTTTATCTTCATCTCGAATTGCATACCATTCCCGACCTCTATTATCTTTTAGTAAAAAACGAATATTCCAACGAATATCGATTTGTAATTTTTTATATAAGTGGCTTATCTGCAATTCTTTCGTTTCGAAATTAAAATCGAAACAACCTTTGTTGGTAGAAAGGAGAATACTTCCGTTAGGGTTCTGCGCAATATAGAATAAGTACGCATCTTTGAGTTTGTCTTTTGTTTTCCAGTTTACTACTTCAGTTTTGTTACCATCGAAACGTAATAGTTGCCCCTTTTTAATGTTCGAGGCTTTTATCCAGAACACATTATTGTTTTGGGAATCTTCAAATACATGAGTTATTTTGCTGTGGAGGTACGAATCATTTATTGGGTATTGAACGAACTTGATTCCATCAAATTGATTGATGCCGTTTGTGCCAAATACCCACAGGTTATCTTCGCGGGAGATAATAAGTTTAAGCGGTGAATTATCGGAAAGTCCATCTTCCTTAGTGAAAACCTTAAATTTAGATCCATTGAACCGACAAAGGCCACCGCTGTTCGTAGCAGTCCAGATGGTACCACGGCTATCTTCAACAATATCGCACACTTCAGACTGGGGCAATCCTTCTTCAATAGAATAACGTTTGTAGTTAAGTTGCTGACCAGCAATAAGCTTAGGAAAAACGAAATAAATGATTATGAGAAATAAAATATTGAATCTCATAGGTCTATTGTTAGTGATGCTGTGGTTTTATTGAGCTTTTAGGGTATGCAATTAATACCATTGCACATAGGCTTACAGCCAAATCTTCTGGCTGATGAATTTAAGAACTATTTCAGGAATCAAAACTTAAATGAGCTTAACTTTTGAGTATTAGCCTTGATCATTATCCGCGCTGAATTGGCGAAAGTTCCAGGCAGCGAATAAACATGCCTTTACCAAGATTATAAACGATAACAACTTCTGTAGGTTTTGATTTTAAGTGGGAATAATTGCTATGATTCACAAAGGAGTAGCTGTTTATTGAAGAATAATAGAGTAATGAGTTTTGCAAAAGTTGTGAGAGCTTATTTAATTTTGGAAAGAAATAGAATGCGATGAATCAAACATAAAATACGTTAGACTGAAATTACTGTCACCTGAGAAATAGCACGGTGTTGATTCATTAAGTTATTATTGTTGGCTATTGAGCAGGAAAAAGTGTAATAATAAAAGAGATGAAAAAGATAATAAGTACAGACAAAGCCCCTGCTGCCATTGGGGCATACAGTCAGGCTGTAGAAAAGAATGGTGTGTTGTATATCTCGGGGCAGGTACCTATCGATCCAGCAACAGGCGATATCGTTAAAGGAGGTATTAAGGCGGAAACCGAGCAGGTAATGAAAAATATTGGAGAAATCCTTAAGGCAGCAGGCTATACTTATGCCGATGTTGTAAAGTCAACCTGTTTGCTAAGCGATATGGATAATTTCAAGGCTATGAACGAGGTTTACTCAACATACTATCCAGAAAATCCTCCAGCAAGAGCTGCTTTTGCTGTAAAAGAATTGCCATTGGGGGTTCTTATTGAGATAGAGACTGTTGCTATGAAATAATTCATCGGTTATATTCTGTGTATGAGATAGGAAAATAGGCAACGCCTTATTTCTAAGGTATTTGTCAACACATATTTCATAAGCAGAAATACCATTTCAGAGTTGTATTCTGCTTTTTAATCCTTACGCATCAATTCAAGTTTTGGATTAAGAAGCAGAATGTGATTTGTACTAGCGTTACTTCGCAGTTCATGTTTGATAATGTTCTTATTTGCATGAGGCAATATCTTGCATCAAATCCTTTTTTTTCTTTTCTTGTAAAGCATACCGAGGATTGTCCGAAATGCGCGGATCTTTCAGCATTTAAATAAGTTAGCCATAGTTTCAGTTTTTTGAGAAGGGCTTATGGCCAGATAAGGCTTTGATATGTTGATCAATATCAAACTTTCTGTTGTAACAAGGGCAAGCAGAACCATGTTGATGCAATTGAAACGCCTAGTGTCTATTTACAAACTATCTATTCCAAATGAGTTTAAACTTTACGAATATGAAGATGACAGCCATTCAAACTCCAATAGATTACAATGTTGTTAATAAGAACATAGAAGCTTGCAAAGCAGATCATGTTGGAGCTGTTACGATACGGGAGTTAGTTAAGCTTGTAAATGAAATTGAGAAAGACACTGGTGAGGAATACATACGCATGGAGATGGGAATACCAGGGTTAAATCCTCCTAATATTGCGACAGAAGCAGAAATCGAAGCATTGGAGCGGGGAGTGGCTGCCCGATATCCAATGATTGATGGAATTCCAGATCTGAAACGCGAAATAAAAAGATTTGTAAAGCAGTTCCTCGATATCGATGTTGAAGAAGCCAACTGTGTACCATCGGTCGGGTCCATGCAGGGGTCTTATGCCACTTTCAGTGTGGTGAACAGAACCGATAGAAACAAAGAGGGAACATTGTTCATAGATCCAGGTTTCCCAGTACAGAAACAACAGGTGAAAATGATGGGGCACGATTTCATGAGCTTCGATGTTTATGATTATCGTGGAGATAATCTGAGAGATAAACTCGAACAATACCTTAGTACAGGAAAAGTTTCCAGCATTATGTATTCTAATCCCAACAACCCTTCTTGGATATGTTTCACCGAAAAAGAACTACAAATAATAGGGGAGTTGGCAACAAAATACGATGCGGTTGTGATAGAAGACCTTGCTTACTTCGGTATGGATTTCAGGAAAGACATATCCAAACCTGGAGAAGCCCCTTTTCAAGCAACAGTGGCAAAGTATACCAATAATTACACGCTTCTCATATCCAGTTCAAAATCATTTAGCTATGCAGGGCAACGTTTGGGTATGATTGTGGTTTCTCCACATCTTTTCAAACGTAATTACCCCGACCTTAGGCGATATTTCCCCAATTCAGAATTTGGACATTCCTTAATCTACGGTGCGCTATATTCCCTTTCCTCTGGCGTTTCCCATTCTGCCCAATTTGGAGTAGCCGCTATGCTTAAGGCAGTCAACGATGGAGATTATAATTTTGTCGAAGATTTAAAAACCTACGGACATAGGGCAAAGGTTATGAAGGAATTGTTTACTCAATACGGTTTCAATATTGTTTACGACAAAGACGAGGATATACCTATTGCAGACGGGTTTTATTTTACCTTTTCGTATCCGGGCATGACAGGAGAAGAGTTGCTAGAAAAGCTCCTCTATTATGGTATTTCAGCCATTTCTCTTTCCATAACAGGCAGTTCCCGTTCCGAGGGGCTCCGTGCTTGTGTTTCTCAGGTACACGAGAGCCGATTCCCTGTTTTGGAGGCGCGCTTAAAGGCCTTTCACGGGCGTTACCAAGGCTGTTGCTGACAATTCTGGGGACAGGTCTAATCTTTTTATCAGAAATGAATTCAATTTTATTTTCAATAAGGAACACAACTGTCATCTTATCTAAAACATCCATCGCGCCTTCCTCTACAAGTCCTCGGCCCCTGCGCCGTTCCACATCATGTTGGCGGTCTATTCCACTCTCGTTCCATAGCCGCCAACATGTGTGTCTCTGGCGCATGTGCCTCCGGGCTTTCCGTTACAGTCACGGCTATTTTTAAAACGGTAGTGCTTTCTGATCCAGCCTGTGTTATTGGAAAAACATTGAACGTAGCGATTTTTTTGTTAGAAGGAGAACACTTAGAATGATTACAAGAAGTTCGGAAATCAAATTTTCAAAGCTGTTTTTTTTCGATCCCAATTGTTGTAAATTTAACATTCTTCTGGGTACTGAGTAGTTTGTCATAATTAATTTAGATTTATTCTGGCGCTGATTAGCTGGTTGCCTGCAACGAGTAAGTCTTAAATACATAGGTCTGAGACCTTAACAGCTCATATTCAGTTTAAATTTATGATACAAAATAAGCCGATTGCTTCAAATTACTATGCTTAAGTAAATCCCAAACAACTCTGGCCTTATGAACAACAACACATCCGATACAAAGCCCACATGGTCGTGGCGTACATCAGTTTCAGTACGTTTGATTATTATTGCTTTTTTGGCTCTGATCCTGCTCATACCAACAGCTATGGTACGTAGTCTTATCGACGAACGTCAGTATACAAGTCAAAACGCCATACGTGAGGTCAGTAAACTTTGGTCAGACGAACAGGTGCTTGCCGGGCCTGTTATTTCAATACCCTACGTCGAATATCAGAAGAAAGACAAGGAAGTCATCACGATCAAGCACTACGCCCATTTCTTACCAGAAGAGCTTTATATCGAAGGAGATTTGGCTCCAGAAATGCGCCACCGTGGTATTTTCGATGTTGTGGTGTATCGTACAAAACTAAAAATTAAAGGCTCATTCCGAAGTCCTGATTTTTCGCAATGGCCTATCGATAGGGCGAACATCCGATGGGAGCAGGCAAAACTATCTTTCGGTTTGTCCGATTTGCGTGGCATTGAAAATCAACTGAGAATGCAATGGGGCGACAGTATCCTCACTTTCGACCCTGGAGTAGAAAATTCAGATGTAATTCGCTCTGGAGTAACAACTCCCGTTTCCTTCGAACAAAATAAACTGAGCTTTTCATTCGACATTAGCCTTAAAGGCAGCCAGACTTTGCGTTTTACTCCTGTAGGCAAGATGAACAAAGTGAAACTGACATCTAGCTGGAAAAACCCAAGTTTCAAAGGGCGTTTTCTTCCCGACAATTATACAATAGACGAAAAAGGGTTTGTTGCAAATTGGAAAGTACTGCACCTAAATAGAAATTACCCTCAGCAGTGGACCGATAGAAGTCAATCAATATCAGGATCGGAATTCGACGTCGAACTTTACGTACCTGCCGATCAATATCAGAAAAGTACCCGATCTGCTAAATACGCAATAATGTTTATTGCACTTACTTTCGTACTGTTTTTCTTTGTTGAAATATTCAATGCCAAACGGATTCACCCAATACAATATCTACTTGTTGGGTTTGCACTTATACTTTTCTTCACCTTATTGCTTTCTATTTCTGAACATGTAGGGTTCAACAAGGCATATTTGATTTCTGCATTTGCAACACTGGCACTAATCGCGATTTATGTGCGGTCGGTATTAGGTTCATTTAAGCTTACGGCAATAACCTCTTCCATACTGATAATCTTATATGGATTTATCTTTGTGACATTACAGTTGCAGGACTATGCTCTTCTACTTGGAAGCATCGGACTGTTTATTGTACTGGCTGTAGTGATGATTTTGTCGCGGAAAGTAGACTGGTACGATCTGTCGGCAGGGAAGAGGTTATGATATTATTCCCTTGTCCCTAGTTTTATGCTGCGAAAGGAAATAGAAAAGGAAATCTTGCAGACGTTTCAGACTCAGCAGACAGAAAATCTATTATCTTTCGCATATCCAAGAATTTTTTATGCTAAGTTTGTGCTCCTGACTACAAATGACAGCTGATAAAAAACCTGTAGGGCTTGAACTTCACAAGGTGTTGTATATCAGTTTGTAGTTGGTTATTATCCTATGCTGTAAATTAGGGAAAGCTATGACAATCACCGAAAAGATAGCCGCAATAAGACAATACATGCACCAGTTGAAACTGGATGCCTATATAATTCCAAGTACAGACCCACACCAGAGTGAGTACATTGCAGACCACTGGCAGGCCAGAAGATGGGCTACAGGCTTCACGGGGTCGGCAGGAACCTTAGTTGTTACTGCTGAATTTGCTGGTCTGTGGACAGATTCACGTTATTTTGTTCAGGCAGAAGAAGAGCTGGAAGAGTCTGATATTCGTTTAATGAAGCTAAAAGTACCTCATACTCCTGAATACATTGATTGGTTGGTTGCAACTCTGCAGCCTTCTGCTGTTGTTGGAGTAGATGGTAGGTTGGTATCTACCACTCTAGTGAGGAATATTAAGAATGCATTTGATTTAGAAGATATTCGTCTGAAAACCGATGTGGATATTATATCCCGTGTCTGGGTTGGTCGTCCTTCGCTGCCAACTGGAAAGGTGATGGAGCATGAGACGCGTTATACTGGGCTTACCCGCGCAGAAAAACTTGACGATATTCGTTCAATTATGCGTAAAAAAGGCGTTGATTATCATCTGCTTACATCGCTGGATGATATTGCTTGGGCATTCAACATCAGAGGAAAAGATATCGAATTCAATCCTTTGGTAATCTGTTATGCTCTGATCGCGCATCACAAAGCCACAATTTTCATAGACAACCAAAAGCTTGCGCACGAATTACAGACTGCGTTTAGAAAAGATAATATTTCGATTGCTCCTTACCATGCTGTTGGCCAGATATTTTCTGCTATTTCAGATGAAAAATCAATTTTACTGGATCCAGACAGGGTAAATTTCAGTTTGCGGTCGAAATTGAGTTCAAGCGCAACTGTTGTGGAGGGTATCACTATACCTACTTTGCTGAAAGCCTGCAAGAATGAAGTAGAAGTTGCACACATCCGTCAAACCATGGTGAAAGATGGAGTGGCTATGGTACGGTTTCTGAAATGGCTAGAAGAGACAATAGGTAATGAGTTAATTACAGAGATTTCTGCCGCAGAAAAGTTAAGCGGATTTAGAGCAGGCCAAGAAGGCTTTTTAGGAGAAAGTTTCTCCACAATTTCAGCTTATCGCGATCACGCTGCGTTACCTCATTACTCCGCTACAGAACAGTCCAATGTGCAGATACAGACCGATTCTGTTTACTTAGTGGATTCTGGAGGGCAATACCTAGGGGGAACAACAGATATTACTCGCACAATTACATTAGGTGAACCTACATCAGAGGAAAAAGTTGATTTCACATATGTACTCAAGGGACATATAGAGCTAGATCAAGCAGTTTTTCCTGTAGGTACCAAAGGGCACCAGTTAGACTCATTCGCACGGATGCACCTTTGGAAAGCAGGGTTGGACTATGGACATGGTACCGGTCATGGAGTTGGGTACTTTTTGAATGTTCATGAAGGCCCCCAGAGTATCAGCCCCAGAGGAAACAACACCTCTTATGTAGGTTTTCAAAAGGGAATGGTAACTTCTAACGAACCAGGTTTGTATAAAGTAGGTCGGCATGGAATCCGAACAGAGAACTTGGTGCTATCAGTTTCGGCAGGAGATGGTGAATTTGGTGAATTTTTAAAATTTGAAACTCTAACACTTTGTCCTATTGACACTAAGCTTATTGAATTGGATCTGTTGACAGAGGTAGAGAAGAAGTGGTTGAACAATTATCATAATCTGGTATTTGAACGTTTGGCACCGCATTTAAAAGAAGAAGAGGTGGTTTGGTTGAATAAAAAAACAGCTCAGGTATAGACACCTGTAGCATAAAAGTATGATGTTGGTTTCAGTATTGTAGGAAATGATAAGCTTTTCTTTGTGGGCTGTAGATGTGCATTGGACTTAACTTTTTGCCCATGTGGTAAGGTAGACTTTAGGTGGCAATATACTTTTTCTTTCTGCGTTTGGTATTATTGTTTGAAAATTGACTTGTGCTCACATCAAATGCTCGGATTTAGATTGTTTTAATGAATTTCAGGGAGGGTTTGGTAGATTTAAACCCAAATCGTATATTAAGTATGTGGGTGTTCTGAATCAGTTTACATTTGAATTACTGTAGCTGGCTCACTTTTAAAGGTGAGTTTAGAAATAAAATAGGATCAAACTCATAGATGTTTAATATAATCGACATTTGTGTATCTGTTTTAATATTGCAAAAAGAACAGTGTCGATGATATAAAAAATAATATCACATGCTTAAATAAGTTAGTGGCTTGTTTGATTCGCATTTCAATGAACTTCAAATGTTCATTCATTATATAAGTCCACGGCTTTAATCGAAAGCGTTGTTGAAGAAATGAATCGTTTAGCATTTTTGATAATAGGACTATTCTGCGTGGCTTTTTCTAAAGCTCAGGATACTTTGCGTATTGATGAGGCAGGGAAGGAGTTTGCAGATCTCACCTCTTTTATCAGGGTAATACAAGACCCTTCGGGGCAGTGGAGTTATCACGATGTGCTTGTTGCTGGGGATTCGCTTTTTTTCAATCCGTGGGAAAATAAAATTGAACAAGAGAGCAATGCTTATTGGGCAAAGCTGAATGTGGTTTGCCAGTCGGAGAACGATGAACACAGGTGGGTTCACTGGAATGCTTTCTCAGGAAGATATTTAAATAACTTAGAAGCTTATGTTTTAGAAGGCGGAGAATTACAACATCAGGTTAAGTTCGGGTATTATGTTCCGGAGTCTCAGCTAGAGGGAGCAATCGATTGGGATACCTTCAGTTTTCATTTTAAAGAAAAAACATCTTACACTTTACTTTTCCGTATTCATAACCCAAGTAGGCAAGCCCCAAGTTTTAATATCCAAGTTCTTCAGCCAGCCCTAAAAGTAAACCGAAAAGACACCTCAGATCAGATTAATCTGTTCGTGGAAGGAATGGTCTGGGTGATGATTCTGTATTATATCCTGCTTTTCTTCTCTTCCAAAGACCGTGTTTACATCTATTTCTCGTTTTATCTGATCACATTCTCTCTTTATGATATTTTCAATCTCAGGTATTCTCTGATTTTGGTTTTAAGAGAATCCCCTTACCTGAACCCAATTTTCACTTTATCTTTCTTTGGGCTGAATGTAGTTTTTTTCTGGCTCCTGATGCAAAAAGGTTTCAGGGTGAGGATCACTTTGCCGGTTCCTTGGCGTATCTGGGTAAAGTCATTCATTTCAGTAAAGTCTACCTTGGTGCTGTTGCTCTTTTTTTATACCTACTTCATGGGGTATGATGTAATTTTTCAACAAGTGATTGTAGGGCTTATTCCTGTTGAAATGATTTTCAGCTTAATTTTCGTTCTAAGGTTAAGAGAGCTTAAATTTAAGATTTATATTTTCATTATTAGCGGAATAATAGGCTTTGGAGTGTTCTTTTCCATAGCTTATGTAATGTATCTTCTTAAGATTCCTGAGGCTCATTACTTTGGTAAGGCAGCAGTATTGTTCGAGATGTTGGCATTTGCTTTTGGGCTTGGATATCGGTCGCGTCTGAAGGAACAGGAAAAACGAACTGCTCAGGAAGAACACATCAATCAGCTTCAAAAGAACGAGGAACAGTTGCAGAATCATCGTCAGGAATTAGAAAAGAAAGTTGCTGATCGGACATCGGAAATACAGTCACAACAAGAAGAGATTGAACATCAGAACGAGCGCCTAACCGAAACTTTTGATAGGTTGAATAAGAGTTATGGTCAGATCCGCGATAGTATAAATTATGCAGGGCGGATACAAGAAGCCGTTTTGCCACGGGATGAGGAATTAGAGGACGTCTTTTCTTCATATTTCATATACTATCGGCCTCGTGACATTGTAAGTGGCGACTTCTATTGGGTGAAAAAAATAAAGGACAAATACTTGATTGCTGCTGTTGATTGCACAGGACATGGTGTTCCAGGAGCTTTTCTTAGTCTGCTAGGGATAACTTTCCTCAATGAAATATGTTCAGACCTTTCTATTTCGGATGATAAAATAATAGCATCAGACATTCTGGATCGGTTGCGAAAGAAGGTAAAGGATGCTTTGCGCCAAAACTTTCTGGAAAACCATGCTGCCCGAGAAGCTATGGATGTTGCTCTTTGTGTAGTTGATGAGTCGAAGAGCTCGATGCAGTTTGCTGGAGCACACAACCCGCTCTATCTGATCCAGAAAGGGGAATTGATTGAATATAAAGGAGACAGAATGCCAATCTCTTTCCAAAGAAAAGAAGTCCGTTTTACAAATCATGAGATAAAGCTTAATGCTGGCGACCGTTGTTACCTTTTTTCCGATGGATATGTAGATCAGTTCGGAGGCAAACATGGTGATAAGCTGAAGACTAAACGGTTTAAATATAGTCTTTTAGATATGTTATCCGATGAAATGCACTTTCAAGGTACACTTATCGATAAAAAGTTTAATGATTGGCGTGGCGATCGCAGACAAATAGACGATGTGTTGGTGATCGGTTTTGAAATATAAGTAAGTAGTTGGTTATATTTAAGTTGAATTTTTCTGATCGTAAAATGTTTAAGGTGTTCAATACCTGAGCGTACTAGAGTACGTTAGGATTTGGACGACCGCAGTGCAACGAAAACCGAAGTTATTCTTTCAGCTTTACTTATGTTCAGAGAGGGTCTTTGAAATTAAAGATCCACTACCCTAGGCGGGTTAATATAAATATACTTCTATGTTTTTCATTGTGTTGTATATTAGTACGATGCTTTTCGTAATAAATAACACCACGTGCTTAACTCGTGATGATGAAAATTTACACTAGGTTCCTAAAAACATCAGTAGGTGAATTATTAGTTGGTTGCTACAACGATCAAGTATGTCTGTGCGACTGGCGATATCGAAAGAAGCGTGAACAGATTGACACGCGAATAAAGTCCTTGCTGGCGGCAGAATATTCTTTCGAACCGCATCCACTTTTTTCTGTTTTAGAGAATCAGCTCAATGGGTATCTTGTCTGTAAGAGAAAGGCTTTTGATCTTCCATTGTTAATGGTAGGTACAGATTTTCAACAAAAAGTATGGAATGCTCTGCTAGAGATTCCTTATGGCGAAACAAGTACGTATCTTGGATTGTCCGAACGTATGGGAGATACGAAGGCTATAAGGGCAGTGGCGGCTGCAAATGGAGCTAATGCCATTTCGATTATTGTGCCGTGCCATAGGGTTATCGGGAGCAAAAGAGAACTTATTGGTTATGCAGGTGGCTTGCAGGCCAAAAAGAAACTTCTTGATCTGGAAGGTGCTTTCAATGATGGGCAGTTAAGCCTATTTTAATAATACGCTAAAACCCATTCCTATCAGGAATGGGCTTTGTAAATCAGTTAAGTGTCTATGTTTTTTGACTATTGGACTGAACTTACAGGAGTTTCGACTAAATTTACTTTAACTTCGATATTGTTACGCGTCGCATTTGAGTAAGGGCATACTTGGTGTGCTTTAGCTAAGAGTTCAAGAGCAACTTCTTTTTCAATTCCTGGAATTTCAACATCCAATGATGCCTCTAGGCCGAAACCGCCATTTTCAGTTTGGCCAATGCCTACGGTAGCGTGAACTTTTGTGTCTTTCACTCTTATTTTCGCTTGGCGTGCAACTAGGTTCAGTGCGCTATCGAAACAA
Source organism: Bacteroidales bacterium (assembly GCA_965230435.1). Classification (GTDB taxonomy): domain Bacteria; phylum Bacteroidota; class Bacteroidia; order Bacteroidales; family JBDKHP01; genus JBDKHP01. The sequence continues at coordinate 1,507,128 of CBDDLB010000006.1, read as the reverse complement.
GCCGCATATCCTGCTGCAAAAAGTTGTTCTGGATTTGTAAATTCACCTCCTTGGCCTCCCAGTTCTTTAGGCATTCTAACTGGAAGGTCAATAATACCATCTTGGCTTTTTACTTGTCCGTTTCTTCCACCTTCTGCTGTTACTGTTGTGTTATAAATCGCTTTCATAGTTTCTGTTTTTTTATCGTTTGCGATACAAATATAAGGGAAATTAAATTTATATCGCAAGAGATATTATTTATTTTAACAGTTGTTAACAAATTAAGATTTCAATGTCTGGCCTGATTTCTTCTGATTTCCCTTGGAAAACGATTGTAACATAGTTTACTTTGTGGGCTTCGCAAGATTTATTTTAGATGGGACAGAACAAGATACAGGAATATATAAACCAGAATTCGTTCGCTGGGCCAAAGAGAAAAGGGAAGGAGCTTTTTCAAGCTAGTTTATTGAGTAAAGAAGATAGGGACGAGAGAGAGGATACCTTTTTATTTAAAGTAACAGGTACTTATCCCAATAGGTACGATGTCTATATTAAGAATGCCACTAACGATGAGGAGCTGAAAACGGATTGCAATTGTCTGTATGATGGAGGGGGCATCTGTAAACATGTTATTGCTGGATTATTATATATCGATTACTTCGAGTCAATACCTGCGAAGAAAAAAAGTAAAGTAAATGGAGCAGCCCCCAATACTCAGGTGCAGAAGAAAAGAATGTCGACAGCATGGTTTAGTTTGGGAAAATGTAAAGAGTTGACAACTGGGCAGATTAGTGCAAAATCTGGAAACGTAAGAAATTCTTTTCATAGCCTTCGTGTTTCATCAGAAAGCAAGAATGGAAATGTTTTGGAAACAACCGTAGTCAAAGATGATTATTGGACTCCAAAGATGTACACCGTATTTCTCGAACTGCACGAAGGAGAACTCAATACAAGATGTACTTGCAAGACTCATGTCGATTACCTTTGCCAGCATCAGCTTCTGGTACTTTCTAATATTTTGGATTTCAATGTTTTTCACACATATCTTGGGAGCGACATAGAAGACGATTATGCCAGAATTGCAAATGATTATGGCGTAAGCATTGAAAAAGCGAAACGTATTTTCACTCCTAAGTTTCTAAGGTCGAAAATTGTGTTCGATAGAACAGAAGAAGCCGAGTATCTTTTACCTGTAGGCTCGGATACTTTGACTGACTTTTCAAAAAAAATGCAGGATGTTTTAGGTATTGGACTTTCCGATGACCAAAAACTAAAATCCGAATTGTTGGAAAGAGAAGAGGTATATGGTTTTGTAATAGGAAATCAGGGGTATCGGGAAGATTCTATTCATGTAAGTCCAGTACGGGGAAGGCTCTCTGCTAAAGGGACAATGGTTAATCTAAGAGAAATCAACTATAAGTTTGACCTGAGCAATATACCAAGTGAAATTATTGATGAGGTAACCCTTATCAGTAAATTGAACAACGTACATGGAAAGCAAACTAATCAGCGGATTACGGAACTCTATGAGACTTTATCCGCACTGATCAGTAAGATTAGAACCAACCAGTTTCTGTTTAAAAATACAGGCGAAGGTTATAACCTGAAGCGCTCGGAGCTAGAAGAGATTGAGTTTTCAGAAGAAAAAGTACGGGCGGTTCTTTGTGTTAATGAAGAAGAGGATATTGTTAGCCTAAGTTTGAAGTTGGAGGTGGCAGGGCAGAAGTATAAAATTGATAGCCGCAAGTTGACTTTAGATTACCTAGGGCTTGTTTTCATTGGGAATATAGCATACGAATATGCTTCGCCGAATGATTTGCTTTCTCTTTTAAGTTTTCAGGAACATCCGCGTTACGAAATGTCGAAGGAGCATACTTCTGATTTTCTTGAGCGTATTGTTTTGCCTTTGGCTAAGAAAATGAAAGTAGATTTCAAGGGGCTGAAGTCTTATGAAGTAAAAAAACATAATTGTGCCGTGAAGCAAAAGAAACTCTACCTATCAGAAGTAGATAAGTTCATTGTTTTTAAACCTTTTGTGGAGTATGAAAACGGTCTGGAACAGAATGTTCTTGATCAGAACAGTTTGTTTTCGTTAGAGAAAAACGAAATTAAGCTAATAGAGCGCGATGTTGAGCTAGAGAAAAGTTTAGAAGATAAGTTGCGCAGTTTACACCCTCGCTTCGAGAAACAGCTTAATAACGATTTTTTCCATCTAGCCTACGGGGAGATGTTGGAAAAAGGATGGTTTTTCGATGCATTCGAGAAGTTGCAGCAAAGTGAGATTGAAGTGTTTGGCCTGAATAAACTCTCCAAATTCAAGTATTCACCTCATAAAGCGGATATCTCGATGGAGCTGGCTTCGGGACAGGATTGGTTCGAAGTGGATCTCCAGATTGCTTTTGGCGATAATCAGGTTTCGTTGCGCGATGTACAAAAGGCAATCCGCAAAGGAGAAAACTTTGTTAAGTTGGGCGATGGTACATTGGGACTTCTTCCAAAGGAATGGATCGAGAAAATGGAACGCTATTTCCGTGCTGGTCAGCTCTCGAAAGACAGCCTTAAAATTTCGAAGCTGAAGTTCACATTGGTAGATGAACTTTTTGACGGGATAGATAACGAGGAGATTGTAAAAGAATTGGTCGAAAAGCGGAATAGACTAAGCAGTTTCGAGGATATTAAGAAAGTTGAGGTTCCTGTAGGTATAAAAGCTACCCTACGCGATTACCAGAAAGAAGGGCTTAACTGGCTCACTTTTCTCAATGAATTTAAATGGGGAGGAATTCTTGCTGATGATATGGGACTTGGTAAGACAGTCCAGATACTTTCTTTCTTACAGGCGCGAGCTTCGCAAAGTAAGAAAGCAAGTTTGGTAGTGATCCCAACTACGCTATTGTTTAATTGGCAGCATGAAATAGAGAAATTTACTACCGACCTTAAAATTCTTATGCACTATGGAGCCAATCGCCAGAAAGATAGTTCACATTTCAAAGACTACGACATTGTTATCACGACTTATGGCATGATGATCAACGACGTTGAATTCCTTTCGAAATACCGTTTCGATTATGTTATTTTAGATGAATCTCAGGCGATTAAAAATGCAGAATCGCAACGATACAAGGCAGCCTGTACTTTGAAAGCTGCGAACCGTATCGCTATGACAGGTACACCTATAGAGAACAATACGTTCGATCTGTATGCTCAAATGAATTTCCTGAATCCGGGTCTACTAGGTAATCCAAAGCACTTTAAGGATAACTATTCTATGCCGATAGATCGTGACCGCGATCCAGAAAGGGCGGCAGAGTTGCAGCGCATTATAAAACCTTTTGTGCTAAGGCGTACAAAAGAACAGGTTGCCAAGGAATTACCTCCTAAGACAGAAGATGTGATTTTCTGCGAAATGGGAACTGAGCAGAGAAAGGTGTACGATGCTTTCCGCAACAAATACCGCGATTTTCTACTCGGAAAGATTGAGGACGATGGTTTGGGCAAAAGCAAGATGTATGTTCTGGAAGGTTTAACAAAACTCCGCCAGATATGCGACTCGCCAGAATTGCTCAATGAAGAAGAATCTTATGGCAATGAGAGCATTAAGATAGATGAACTTGTACGCCATATTACAGACAAAACAGGCAAGCACAAAGTACTGATTTTCTCCCAGTTTGTAAAAATGCTAAATCTGATCAGGGATAGGTTAGAAGATAAGCAGATAAGTTTCGAATACTTAGATGGGCAATCTTCTCAGAAAGAGCGGGAGCAGAGTGTGAACCATTTTCAGAACGATGAAAGTTGCCGTGTATTTCTAATTAGTTTGAAAGCTGGTGGCACGGGACTGAATCTAACAGCGGCAGATTACGTTTATTTGGTCGATCCTTGGTGGAATCCAGCGGTGGAAAACCAAGCAATAGACAGATCCTACCGAATTGGACAGGATAAAAAAGTGTTTGCTTACCGAATGATCTGTAGGGATACCATCGAAGAAAAAATATTGAATTATCAAGAACAAAAGCGTGCTGTAGCAGAGGATATCATTGTAACAGAAGAGAGTTTCTTGAAAAAACTTTCTCACGCCGATATTCAAGATCTATTTGCATAAACATCATACAAATGGCGAAGAAAAAGACAGCAAAAAAGAATACTGCTTCTCAAGGCAGCACTGGGCTAAAGATTGTTGCCCGCAAAAAAGAAACACTCTCAAAAGAGCAAAAGCAGTTTAATAGGTTGACTAAGCAAATAGAAAACCTTGAAAAGAAAATCGCTGAGGACAAGCAGAAGTTCGAGAGTTTGCTAACAATGTATCATGGCGAAGTAGATCCTTTGAACATCGAAATTGCAAATGGAAAAATGGACATTGCTTTCGCAGTAGATGAGGTAGCAGAGAAGTTCAAGTTTACTAATAGGCAACTGGATGATATTGGTGAGATTATCGTAGGTACTTTTGATAGTGCTTTCCGTTTTGTTGAGCCGAACGAACAGCAAGAAATGCTTTACGATAAATGGTCGCCACGTTCGTACAAGGACTGTATAAAAGATCAGTTCGAGCAAAGTAAGGACATGTTCTCGGGGATGATGCGTGATATGTTTGGTGTAGACATGGATTTCGATTTTGGCGATTTCGACCCAACCACAGCTTCGGAAGAGGAGGCTTTTAAGTTTACCGAAAAGCTCAAGCAGGAAATGGAAGAAAAAGTAAACGGACATTTTGAGCAGGAGACTGAACAGGAGAAGGAAAGGCCAAAAAGCAAGCGCCAAATGGAAAAAGAGACGGCAGAAAAAGCTAAAGAAGCACAGGAACTCCGAAGCATCCGAAGCGTTTACATTACTTTGGCAAAAGTTCTACATCCAGATACAGAAAGTGATGATGCACTAAGGGCTGAAAAAGAAGAAGTGATGAAGCAGGTAACAAAGGCTTATGATGAGAAAGACTTGTCTACGCTTCTGAAGCTTGAAATGGAGTGGGTACACCGTACGGCTGCACATTTGAACGATTTGTCTGCCGATCAGTTGAAAACGTATATTGAAGCACTGAAGAAGCAGGTTGCAGAACTAAAAGAGGAGCAGGAAATGTTGCGCGATAATCCTCGTTACGCACCAATTGAGGAGTTCATGTACAGTGCTGAAAATTCTGCAAAAAGGCAAATTAACCAGCTTACAGATGACCTGAAAGTAATTTTGGGTACAGTCGAAGAAGATTTAGCAGCATTTAAGAGAAGAGGGGCGAAATCAAGAGTACTAGAGCTTATAGAGCAGTTTTATTATTCACGGCAAGCATCAATGTTGGGAAATATAACTCTGAATTTTGATGTTGACGGCGATGAATTTGATGAAGAAGATGAATTCGAAATCTTTCAAAGAATAATGACTGAGAATTTTGGAAATTAACAACGAGTCAGAAAAAAGCACATTAAATATTTTAAGCAAAAAAAAGCCCCTTAAACAGGGGCTTTTATATTAGTTGCGATCTAACGCATTCAAATCTTCATAAGCAACTTTCAAGCGCTCGATCATAGAAGTTTCTGCTTTACGTAACCAGTTACGTGGATCGTAGAACTTCTTGTTTGGCTTGTCGTCACCTTCTGGGTTACCGATCTGTCCTTGTAGGTATCCTTCTTTATCTTTGTAGAAGTTTTTGATTCCTTCCCAGAATGCCCACTGAGTATCAGTGTCGATGTTCATTTTAATAACACCGTAAGAGATAGCTTCGCGGATCTCTTCTTGAGTAGAACCCGATCCACCGTGGAATACAAAGTTCACTGGTTTTTCAACAGTGTTGTATTTCTCTTGGATGTATTTCTGAGAGTTATCAAGGATCTTCGGAGTAAGAACTACGTTTCCTGGCTTGTACACACCATGTACGTTACCGAAAGAAGCAGCGATAGTAAAGTTAGGGCTAACTGCGCTAAGCTTTTCGTATGCGTAAGCAACTTCTTCTGGCTGAGTGTAAAGTTTAGAGCTGTCAACATCTGTGTTGTCAACGCCATCTTCTTCACCACCAGTAACACCTAGCTCAATCTCGATTGTCATGCCGATTTTAGACATGCGCTCAAGATATTTAGCACAAGTTTCAATGTTTTCTTCCAAAGACTCTTCAGAAAGGTCTAGCATGTGCGAGCTGAAAAGAGGCTTTCCAGTTTTCTCGAAGTGCTTTTCACCAGCATCCAAAAGTCCGTCGATCCAAGGCAGTAATTTCTTAGCTGCGTGATCTGTGTGAAGGATTACAGGAACACCGTAAAGCTCTGCCATATTATGAACGTGCAATGCACCGGAAACAGCTCCAGCAACTGCCGCTTTTTGTCCATCGTTTGAGATGCCTTTTCCTGCGTAGAATGCAGCACCACCGTTAGAGAACTGTACGAAAACAGGAGAGTTAACCTCTTTTGCAGCTTCCATAACAGCGTTTACTGAGTCTGTTCCTACAACGTTTACTGCTGGGATAGCAAATTGGTTTTCTTTAGCAATAGCCAAAACTTTCTGCAAATCCTCACCGGCAACAACGCCTGGTTTTACAGCATCAAAAATTTTTGTTGACATAGTGTAGCTTATTTATTTATTAATGTTAAGCTTAGAGTATGCTCTACCATAGCTATTTAGATGCGTTATACGCAGCTTCCGGCAATGTGTGAGCTTGTTTTCGTGAGCCAAAATTACAAAACATCGACAAATAGAAAATGAAATATGTCAGAAAGGGTGTCCAATACCGAAATTTAAACGCCAATTAGTTGAATCGAAAAGCCCCCATGATCTGAAAATACCAGCATCTGGGTCGCCAGGGTCGTTTATTTTTGCTCCAAAATCGAGTCGGAGAATAAAGAAGGATAGGTCGAAACGGAAACCTATACCTGTGTTATAAGCCAGTTGCCTATAAAATGTAGAACTGTCGAATTGTGGGTTTATTATTTCTCCAGTTAGAGTACCGTTATTGATATATGCATTTAATTCGTCTGCAAGTTCTTGTGTTGAGTTATACTTTGTGAGTGCCCAGGTGTTTCCAATATCAAAGAAGAAAGCTGTTTCCACCATTTCTGTAACTTGCATTCTATATTCGATGTTAAACTCGAGTTTCAATTCCCCACGTTGTTGATATAGGTTTGTTTGTTCTACAAAACCCGATCTATTTAGAGAGGCATAGGCATCATTCATTCTTTTATAAGATGCAGTACCTGGCCCCACATGACCTGGGGACCATCCTCTTAAGCTGCTCATGCCACCAGAAAGATATTGTTTGCGGGAAGGGAGGGCTGGGAAGTTACCGTATGGAACGCCTGCCCCTGTAAATATTCGATAAACAAGTTTTCGTTCTGGGTCAAATACAATGTAATATCTCCAGTCAATTTCTGCTAGAACATATTGCGCTATTGGTAAATTTAAGAAGTGGTACATTTCTTCGTTTTTACTTTCTCCAGAACTTGGACTTGTACCATTTCCTATGCTGAAGTATTCATTAGTTTGCTTGGGCGCATCTGTTGCTTGACTATAGCTAACAAGTAGGTTTCCTGCAGATTCTATTTTTGTATGGAAATAGGAATAATTGTCAAACTGATCTTCTGGTTTTCCGCTGTATATAAAGGTATAACTGACCGCAGGAATTATTTTATCGGAAAAGTTGGCCAAGAGGTTTTTTTCTTTGAGTAGATTCCTGTAGGTCTCACTGATGGATATGATTTGGGTTGCATATAAGCTTATTGGACTGAAATAGTGACTAATTGTATTGCTGGTACTCCATTTATATCCAAAATTGATATGCATGTTTTGATTGTTAAAGTCTGGTCGGTTCTCAAACGAGAAACCGGCTTGAAAAACTGTTTGAGGTTTATATTTCTTACTGAATTTACTGAAGCCGAATGGGACGAAAAATTTTGGAACTGCAAGTCTACTGTCTACACCATATTTCACCGTGTTGAAGTCGATGTTTTGCTCTTGTTTCTCTTTTTTGTCCTGTATAATTTGGTTGTTCGCCCATGAAGTGAGAAACGAGACCTTGAAGTTTTCAGAGCCTTTGAAGAGGTTCTTGTGTTGATAGTTGAGGCTCCCATTTATACCATAGTAGTACCTGTCTGCATAACTTCCCTCTATATCTATAGAGTAAGATTGTCTTGTGGCATGCGAAATATTTATATGAGGATTCAGGTACCGAATCCGCATTTCATTAATTGTATCTTCTGGAAATTCCTGTTCGATTTCTGAAAAATAAGTACTTGCCAGTTTGATTGCACTCAAAGAGTTAAGGTATTGATTGGTTTGCTGTATTTTAGATGCATTGTAAACATCTCCCTCTTCATAACTCAAGCCTCTTTCGAGGGTAGAATAATGAATATTGGGATCTCCATCATTTAAGTACACAAGTCCATTGTGTTCTATAGTATCCAATTTGTTGAAATAACCGTCTCCTTTGTGCAGGGCTTTTTTGGCGTCGTAATTTGGGGAGATGTAGATGTCTTCCACTTTGAAGATAGGGTGGTAGTTATAAACAATATTGCGGCCTTTTACCCTTTCTATATAAGGTTTTAGTTTCATTGTTACATCTACAAGGTCGTATACAGAACTGTCGTTTCTAGATTTCTTAACTCTATTTTCAGCTACCTTGTCTACAGAATAGTAGATGTATTCTTTGGCAAATTTATAATAGCCTCGGTTTTTCAATGTGTCAGTAATGCGGACACGTTCGCTTTGTAGATGTGAGGCATCAAATAATTCGCCACGGTTAAATTTTCGGTTTATGGTATCGTTTTTTACTTGCTCAAGTATATGCCGATCTACAAATTCGTATTTTATATCGTTGATAATATAAGGTTTACCTGGCTTGATGTTATAAAACACTTTTACTTTAGGATCGTTGAAGAGCCAAATACTATCTGTAACAACAGAGTCTTTCACTTCTGCAAAATAGTATCCTTTGCTTTTTAGGTAGTCTTTCATATTCTTAACAGACTGAAGATTGTGTTCTGGTTTGTAGATAATAGGAGGGGTTCCCATTGTCTCTGCCATCCAATTCTTTACCCGATAATAATTCCGACTTACCCAGTTGCCACGTATTTTGTGTTTGTCTCCGCCAAGAAAATTGTACCAGTCTAGCCTTAGGCTTCTCCAGAACAAACTTTTCTTGTTGGGTTTTTGACGGATAAGCATGGTAAGGTTTGCTTCTGTATTGCCTTCCAGTTCCCCGTCTACTTTTATACTTGCGGCATGATACCACTTTTGGTTTTTAGGAACAAGTTTCGCAGGCGAACAACTGGCCAGGAATATATATGGGATAAATAAAAAAATAAATATTTTTTTCATTTTCAGGATATTGCTTCGTTATAGGGTTCTCAATAAGGGGATAAAATTAAAGAAAATGAAGAGTTTGCCTTCTAGGCTCACGAAATCATTTTCTATTTTTGCCCTCTAAAAGTAAGACGAATGTTAAGTAAAAATAAAACAAAACTGATCACCTCTTTAGCAAAAAAAAAGTCAAGGGAAAAACATGGACTCTTTGTGGCAGAAGGAGATCGATTGGTAAAAGAACTGTTAAAGGCCGGTCTGTCTTGTCGTTTGCTTATTGCAACAGAAGAATGGCAAAGTGAATCTGAATATGCGCAGGAGAAGGTTGCCGAAATTGTTTCTGTAGATTTAGATGAGCTTAAACAGGTCAGTCAGTTGGTTACTCCAGCTTCGGTAATTGGGGTTTTCGAATGGTTCGAAAGAAAATGGGATGCCAGTTACTATCAGGAAGGGCTTGTACTTTATCTCGATCAAATTCAAGACCCTGGTAATCTAGGTACAATAATACGCATTGCAGATTGGTTTGGTATAAGCGCTGTGGTTTGTGGCAAGGGAACAGTCGATCTTTATAGTAGTAAGGTTGTTCAGGCTACAATGGGAGCTATTGCGGCAGTTAAAGTGTTTTATGTGGACGAAGGTGAATTTTTTCAGGTGGCTTCTGAGAAGACAATACCTGTTTTCGGAACTTTTATGGAAGGTGGCGATATTTATGCCACTCAGCTTTCCAGAAATGGAATTGTGGTGCTGGGGAATGAAGGCAATGGCATAAGCCCTAGTGTCGAAAAATATATAAAAAACAAACTGAAGATACCAGACTTCAATGCAAACAAAGCATCCGAATCGCTAAATGTTGCAACAGCAACTGCAGTTGTTTGCAGCGAATTTAAACGTAGAGGACTACATCCGTAGGCCTACAATTGTAATATCGTCGCGTTGGTCTGCTTCGCCCTGATAGTTCTGCATGGCTTCTTCCAGTTTCTTGTGCTGGGTCGACATATCGTCTTTAGAAATCTTGAGTAATAGGTCGTTCAGACGTTGGCTTCCGAAACGTTTTCGCAGAACATTGTTTTGGTCAATATAGCCATCAGAGGTTAGGTATACTGAATCGCCTGAACGTAGTACCATTTTTATTGTATCAAAAGGTTCGAGTTTACTGTTGCCTTTGGGGCCTCCGATTCCTCTTCTCGAACCTTTTTGTCTAAGAATAGCATTCTGTGTGGCATCGAAATAAATCAGTGGGCGTTTTGCTCCAGCAAAAATTAGGTTTCTGAAACCGTTTTTCTTCTCCGAGATTCTAACTAGGGAAACATCCATACCATCACGATTCTCTGTGATCTCTTGCCTAAGGGAGCCTTGTACATAGCGGTCTAGGTAATCCAGAACCAATGCGGGCTCAATAATTTGTTTAATGGTAACGATTTCATTAAGAAGACGGTTTGCAATCATCGACATAAAGGCACCAGGGACTCCATGGCCTGTGCAGTCAACAACAGCAATCATGTGGTAAGTGATGTTGTTGTCTTCAAAAGTCCGCATCCAATAAAAATCACCCGATACCATATCTTTAGCCTTATACATGATGAAGTGGTCAAATTCTTCGAACTCATACGGGCGAGGGAGCATTGCCAATTGTATTGTGGTAGCATAACGTATGCTGGAAGTTATTTGCTCATGTTGACTGGCCAGCAGACTTCTCTGTCTTTCGGTTTCGTCTCTTTGCCGTGCAATTTCTTGGTTTTGGTGCTTAATAGCCGTGTTTTTTTCTTCGAGCATTGCATTGGCTCTCTTTTTTTCCCTGTAACTGATCCAGATAACGCTCATCAGGATGATAAAAAGTAAAAAACCAGCACCTCCAAGATAAAGTATAACCCGCTGTTGTTTTATTTCAGCTTCTTTCTGACTAAGAACGCTTAATTGCTTTTCTATTTGTACTTGATGTTGTATTATTTCTTCTTTCTGTTTATCAAGTACTTTGTTGTATTCGGCTACTTTTTTTCTTTGTTTGTCAATGTTTTTTTCTTGTTGCTCCAGCAAGTCAGTTTTTTCTGCTAATATCTTCTCTTTTTGCTTAATCGCCCATATTAGTTTCCCTAATTCGTAGCGTTGTTCGTCTATCTGGTCTTCTTGTTTGCTCAGCGAGTCCTTCTGTTTTCTAAGACGCTCAGTTTGTTCTGCTATGGAAATTTTCTGTAGACCAATCTGTTGTTTTTGAAACAGCATCTCTTTAGCTTGTTTTTCAAGCATTTGCTTTTGTTTCTCCACCCGTTCTCTTTCTTCTGCAAGCGATTTTTCGGATTCTAGATAAAGTTTGCGCAGATCTACCTTTTCTCCACTGAGAAATAACAGTTTAGGGTCGATAAGTATTTTACATGAAGAAATTCGTTCTGCATCAACTTCAAAACCAAGCTTTTCGTCCCGTTCAATAAAATTGATCATGGAATTCGATAAATTGAATGCCATATCTGAGATTACCAATATGGGGCGGTTGTTCACGTGCTCAAGAATCTGGTTTAGTTCGCTTATACGTTCCTTGTTAACAAATATAATTTGTGGTTCGGCAATGTCGTTGGGAGCATCATACGTGACAAGCTCTATTGGTTTCGATTTTATATCGATATTAAGCTGAAGTTCTTCCAGTTCCTTGACAATATCTCCTGCGTCGTTGAATATTGCAATCCGGAACGTGTTCATACTGGCTTCGTCCGGCCATGTTAAGTACTCTGTAAATTGCTGTATATAAGCAACTTTTGCTTTGGCCTCATTCAATTCTTGAGAGAAAAGGCCAAGCGGGACAAATAGAAAAAATAGTAAAAAAATCTTGCTGTTCTCTTTCAACATCCACATAGAATTTGAATCGGATGTAAGTCCATCAGACTCTTTGTTACATCTACCCCAAAGTTACACCTTCATTTCGAAAGCAAAAATTCTTTCTCGATATAACTTATTTGTTTAAAAATTATTATTGTAATTGATTTTTAATTAGTATTTTGGGAATGCTTATCAATTAGGCACGGTTTGTCTAGTTGTTCGGGAGAATAAAGATGACGTGTTGGTTTTGTTTTAGAATTGTATTTCTCAAGTACATTGGATGAAAGTTTTTTCATTTTTTTTTATTTATCTTTAACCAATGGATATAGAATCCGTAGAATCATAAAATGCACACGTGTTAATGTGCTTGGGTTGCCTATGATTTTTTAAGCCCATATTTGCCTACGGACTATACTCATAGATTTACCAACAGAAGAAGTAAGCAACAAGCAGAGGCAGTTAAGATAGTGGGATGGACAAAATAATCTTGTTGATTTTTAGTTTGTTTCAATTCAAACAACAAGTTTCTGAACAGATAATTGACCAGATTCTTAGGTGATGTAGCTATGTGGATCTGATTATGCATTTTCGGGCATGAGGACAGCAGAGATTTACTGGGAAGCTTCATCTTATTCTTTGAAAATAATTTAAGTACACATGAAACAGCCATCAGTGGTAGATCGTCTGGTTTTCGCTCGGGAGGACGGTTTTGTTTGCTTGGTAGTGGCGTGTGGCAAAATGATAGCAAATTTATACACATGAAAATAATTGAGGCTCCACGTGATGCAATGCAGGGATTCAAGGCCTTTATCCCTACTCACAGAAAAATTGAATTCATTAATGCATTGCTCAAGATTGGTTTTGATACGATAGATTTCGGGAGTTTTGTTTCTCCTAAGGTGATACCACAGTTGAGAGATACAGCAGAAGTTCTCGAAGGTTTGGATTTATCTTATACCGAAACCAAATTGTTGGCTATCGTTGCCAATGAACGGGGAGCTGAGGAAGCATGTAGCCATGCACCCATAAGATATGTTGGATTTCCTTTTTCTGTTTCAGAATCATATGCCCGTCTGAATACGAATGCTACTATGGATGAGCTTTTTGTAAGGGCACAAAGAGTGAAGGAGATAATAGAAAAAGCAGGTAAAGAAATGGTACTTTATATTGGTACTGCTTTTGGAAATCCATATGGTGATTTCTGGTCTGTAGAGATTGTTGCCGAATGGGTGGCAAAGTTCGAGGACTTAGGAATCAAAATCTTACATCTGGCCGACACAACAGGGGAAGCCAGCCCTCCCACAATAGAACTTCTTTTCAAGAATATTGCTTCTACATTCCCAGAAATGGAAATAGGACTTCATTTACATACCCATCCACACCTCTATATAGAAAAAGTTGACGCAGCTTTTAGAAGTGGGTGCAGACGTTTCGATACGGTTATTAATGGTTTGGGAGGTTGTCCTACATCGGAAAAAGAACTGGTGGGCAATCTCCGTACCGGTAGTCTTATTTCTTATGTGGAACGTCAGGGTATTCAGTTAAACTTGAACCGTATGGCATTTCTAGATGCCGTTAAACTTTCTAAAAAAGTATTTGAACCGGCCTTTGTTCGTTAAGTAAACATTTATTAGTCTGGAAGGTAGAAATTCAAGCATTTAGACCAGATACTTTTGTTTGTTCTGAGCGATGTAATGCTTTGAAATATAGTGTTATCTGAAGTGACACGGTCTGCTTCTTTTCTTGTTTGCATCAATTCGGGCTTTTTCTTAAAATGGTATCTATTGGGTTCTGCCTCCAACGGAACTACAATAGTTTTGTTGTGAACTTGCCTTGGTGCATATGGAACTTCACTTCTTTTTTCAGGATAAAATAATTAGCTTTGCGCTTGATTTTTATAGCGTAGAATATTGTTTTAGTTACTGAACACCAATTAAATATACCGTTTTGAGTAAAACGAAATACATATTTGTAACAGGCGGAGTTACTTCTTCGCTGGGAAAGGGAATTATTTCGGCTTCTTTAGCTAAGTTGCTGCAATCCAGGGGCTATTCTGTGACAATTCAAAAACTAGATCCATATATTAATGTAGATCCAGGAACTTTGAACCCATATGAACATGGGGAGTGTTTTGTTACAGACGATGGTGCAGAAACAGATTTGGATCTGGGGCACTACGAACGTTTTTTGAATGTACCTACATCGCAAGCCAATAACGTTACTACTGGTAGAATTTACCAATCTGTAATTGATAAGGAGCGTAGGGGAGATTATCTAGGAAAAACAGTACAGATTATTCCTCATATTACAGATGAGATAAAGCACCGCATAAAAATCCTTGGAAATAAATACAAATACGATTTCGTAATTACTGAAATCGGTGGAACAGTAGGCGACATTGAATCGTTGCCATACATTGAGGCCGTGCGTCAGTTAAAGTGGGACCTTGGTGTAGGTAACAGCATTGTGATACATTTAACATTGGTTCCGTACCTTGCTGCTGCTAAGGAGCTTAAGACAAAACCAACTCAGCATTCTGTGAAATTGCTTCTTGAGAACGGTATTCAGCCAGAAGTATTAGTGCTTCGTACGGAAAAGCCATTACCTGATGACGTACGCCGCAAGGTTGCTCAGTTCTGCAATGTCGATATCGATGCTGTAATAGAATCGCGTGATGCAAGTACTATCTATGATGTACCTGTGCTGATGCGCGAGGAAAAACTCGACGTTTCAGTTTTGAAAGCGCTTAATATGCCTGTTGGTGAGGCTCCTGCCTTAGATGAATGGAGAGCTTTTCTTTCGCGTATGAAATCTGCGTCTAAAACAATAGACATCGCAATCGTTGGGAAATATGTTGAATTGCCAGATGCTTATAAGTCTATTGCTGAGTCAGTTATACATGCAGGTTCGCGGAATGATGCAAAGGTAAATGTAGAATGGATTCATTCCGAATCTGTAAAGGAGGATAATGTAGCGGAAAAGCTTAAAGGTAAAGCTGGTGTATTAGTTGCCCCTGGTTTTGGACATAGAGGGTTCGAAGGAAAAGTAATTGCAGCGCGCTATGCCCGTGAAAACAAGATGCCGTATTTAGGGATTTGTCTTGGGATGCAAGTGGCTGTTATTGAGTTTGCCCGAAATGTGATGAATTTTGAAGGTGCTGATAGTACAGAAATGCACACAAGCACACCATACCCTGTGATTGATCTTATGGAGGAGCAGAAGAGCATTACAGATTTAGGGGGGACGATGCGTTTGGGAGCTTATCCTTGTGAACTTAAGAGTGATTCGAAGGCAATTGAAATATACGGAAAAAAAGAAATAACGGAACGTCACCGTCATCGTTACGAGTTCAACAATAAGTTTCTAGAAGCTTTTGAGGCTGCAGGAATGAAAGCAACGGGTGTAAACCCAGAAACAGAACTTGTTGAAGTTATTGAAATTGCAGATCATCCTTGGTTTGTAGGTGTTCAGTTTCATCCAGAATATAAGAGTACGGTATTAAATCCACATCCTTTGTTCGTACACTTCGTTAAGGCTGCCCTAGCCGCAAAGGATGCTTAAAAAAGCAAGGTATCCGCAGAAAACAATTTGAGTGCAATTGTATTCAAATTGTTTTTTGTGGCGAAATAACTTATAACTAATAGGTCTGTAGACCTTAAGGAAAGACATTGAAATGGATAGAAATTCGATTATTGGCTATTCGCTAATTGTTGCAATTTTCGTTGGGTGGTATTTTTGGATGACGCCTAGCGAAGAAGAGCGAGCCCAACAACAAAGAAGAAGGGATTCCCTGGAGAGAGTAAGGCAAGAAGAGCAACTAAAAAATAAAGTTCAGAAGCCTCAGCAGGCAATCAAAGAAAATCAACCAGCTGAACAGCTTAGCGATTCATTGCAGACTGTTGCGAACCAGAATAAATTTGGAGTATTTGCAAATGTGGCTCAAGGCGAAAATGAAATTATTACCCTTGAGAACCAATTGCTGAAAATTCAGCTTTCTTCTCAAGGTGCAAAACCACTGAAGGTAGAGCTTAAAGATTATAGTAGGCACGATTCATCTCAGCTTGTTTTGTTCAATGAGATGAAAAATGAATTGGGTTTAAATTTCTTCGCAAACAACCGTGCAATTTCTACCAACGACCTTTATTTTAAGCTTATAGAGTCAGGTAAAACATTCGATGCAAGCCAGAAGGCACAACGTTTGGTGTTTAGGCTTACAATAGAAAGCGGGAAGTATATTGATTATGAATATACCTTATTGCCAGATAGTTACCTGCTTGGTTTCCGCATCAGCTTTGTAGGTATGGAGAGCATAGTAGACGCGAGGCGTAGCCCACTGGAACTTCGTTGGAATGTGAAGGGAAATGCTCTGGAACGTGGCGATAAGTGGGAGAAAGATAATTCTAGCATTTACTATAAGTTTTTTGGAGATGATGTTGACGACCTTGGCAATGCAAAAGACGATGCACGGGAGGTTCTGAATACACGTGTGAAGTGGATTTCATACAAGCAACAGTTTTTCTCTTCTGTTCTAATTGCCGATAACTATATCGATGAGGCTGTTGTGGCATATAAACGTAGTCCAGAGAACGATTCCAAGCATGTTTTGGATTTCTCTTCAGAACTGTCGGTTTCTGTAGATGACCAAGGATCTATTCCGTTTCATTTCTATTTTGGGCCAAATAAGTTTTCTGTTCTGAAAGACATACAGGTAAAGGAGAAAGAAGATCTTGAACTGGAGCGTATGATTCCATATTTTGGTTGGGGAATCGGTATTATTAATCGTTATGCTATCATTCCTCTGTTTAGCTTTTTGAGCAGTTTAGAATTTAGTATGGGAATCATTATTTTATTAATGACGATCATTATTAAATTGGTCTTGTTCCCGTTTACGTATAAATCTTATGTGTCGATGGCTGAAATGCGTGCGTTGAAGCCGGAAATCGATAAGATCAATGAAAAAATCCCTCAGGAGAAGGCGATGGAGCGCCAACAGGCGACGATGGCACTTTACCGAAAGGCTGGTGTGAGTCCGATGGGGGGGTGCTTGCCGATGTTGTTGCAGTTCCCGATTTTGATTGCAATGTTCCGCTTTTTCCCTGCTTCCATAGAACTTAGGCAACAAAGCTTTTTGTGGGCATCCGATCTTTCAACTTACGATGTGTTGTTCAATTTGCCGTTTGGTTTGAACATACCGTTTTATGGTGCACACGTAAGTGGTTTCACTTTATTGATGACATTGAGTTCTGTTCTGACAATGAAGTTCAGCAATCAGCAAATGAGCAGCAGCAACCAGATGCCTGGTATGCAGACTATGATGTACATGATGCCGATTATGTTCATGGTAATGTTCAACAGCTACTCTGCTGGCCTTAGCTACTACTATTTCCTTTCGAACATTATAACTTTTGGGCAGACAATGCTAATCCGCCGTTTTACAAATGAAGAGAAGATTTTGGCCCGTTTGGAAGAGAATAAGAAAAAGCCTAAGAAAAAATCAAAATTCCAAACGCGTTTGGAAGAAATGGCGAAACAGCAGCAAGCAAAAAGAAAGTAAGAAGTGATATTCCTGAGCATATAAACCCTACAAAGGGTCTGCGCTAGGAATACCCAACATATTGAATGATAAAAGGTTTGTCGGACTTGTTTCGGCAAACCTTTTTTTATCTTTTTTTACGAAGGTTCAATATTTTTGCTTAGTGAATAGCTTGCATTATTTTTGTCTGTGAGTAACCTGAATTTCTGTTCTTCTTTTTGAATAACTTTTTAGCCTTATGAAAACTCTGAATACCTACTATTATAACAAGGAACACTTGCTCGATTATGTAAAGGAAGATCGTTTCAAGAACCTTTTAAATTCTGCATCTGCGGTTTTGGTGAAAGTATACTGTGGCGTTGAGGATCTTAATCAATTGGAAGAAGTTTTAGATTTTCTGTCTTCTTTATCGAACAAAATTTCTATAGTAGGCGCTTCAACTTCAGGGGGAATAATGAATGCGGAAGTTACTTCTAATAGAACTATAATATCCTTCAACTTCTTTCAAGATACAACGCTATCTGTAGGATTTATGGAGCCGGATGATATTCTAGAAGAAACTGAGCTTGTGAACTGCATTATATCGGAGCATGTATCAGAGAATACAAAAGGGATTCTACTTCTTTCAACTCGGTTTGGATACAAGAACGATGTAATATTGAAAGAGTTCAGTAAACAATGTCCAGACCTGATTGTGTTCGGAGGTGTAGCGGGATTAATTGCTGGACAAATTGATTTTGTAGTTTGTAAGCATAAAATCTGTCGTTTAGGAATAGTCTATGTCAGTTTGCAGAGTAATACATTGAGTATCTCAACAGATTATCATTTGAACTGGCAACCGATAGGAAAACACTTAACAGTAACAGAGGCAGATGGCCATTTTATTAAACAGATCAACAATAGACCAGCTACAGATGTTCTACTGCATTATTTAGGAGACACTGTTGCCAACAATTTAGCGGAAACAAGTAGCGTTTTTCCACTTATTTTCAATGAGGATTCTCTTGAAATAGCAAGGGTAGTTTTACAGATTCACGACGATGGATCTATTGAGCTTCCTGCGAATGTCGAAGTAGGAGACAGGTTTAGGTTCAGTTTTGGCCACATGGATAGTATCTTGCAAAAAGGAGGGGAAGTGATAGAGAAAATTTCGCAAAAACCTATTGAGACAATCTGGATGTTCTCCTGTTTTGCACGATTGAATTTTTTTGGTGATGCCGCTGAGCTGGAACTAAATCCTTTAAAAGAATTGGGGCCTATGGCCGGTTTTTTTACTTACGGAGAGTTTTTTCATAGTGGTAAATGCAATTATTTGTTGAACGATACGATGACATTGGTTGTTCTGTCTGAGCGGGACAACTATTTGGATCCATCAACAGTCTATAAAGCACATAGCTTAGTGGGGACTAAAACATCGAACAGGCAAATACAGATTTTACAGGCAATGACCAACCTTATTTCATCAGTAACTCAAGAGTTATATGATGCTAATAATGAATTGTATAATGCGAACGAAGAATTGAATACTGTCCTGAATCAATTACAACACCGTAATGGAACGATAGAGAAATTGCACAAAAATATAACAAGTAGCATTGAATACGCGAGTAAGATTCAACAGTCTATGTTACCTTCTGTCGATAAGTTTCAGAAACTATTTCCCGATTCTTTCGTTTTTTATTTACCACGTGATGTTGTTAGTGGAGATTTCTATTGGTATAAACAAGTTGGCGGATGCATCTATCTCGCTGTAGTGGACTGCACGGGGCATGGAGTCCCAGGTGCATTTATGAGTATTCTGGGGATGAACTTTCTAGATGAAATAGCGTCTGAACAAACATGTAAAACAGCAGGACATATTTTGGATCAGCTTCGTATAAAAGTGAAACATGCCTTGAAACAAGAAAGTAAGGGAAACGATCAGAAAAACGGGATGGATATGTCGTTGTGCATAATAAACTGCGAAACGTTTAGTTTACAATATGCAGGGGCATTTAATTCCTTGTACGTTGTTCCACATGATGGAGATGATCAACGTTTGGTTTCAGCATTAGAAAGAGATTCTTATAGGTGTGTGAAGACTGATTCTGGGGCTCTTGTCGAAATTAAAGCAGATAAGCAACCTATTGCCATTTATCATAAAGAAGTTTCTTTTAGTTCGAAAAACTTACAATTAGAAAAGGGAGATGCTCTGTATCTTTTTTCGGATGGATATTCAGATCAGCTAGGTGATGGTTTAGAGGTGAAATATCTTTCTAAAAACTTTAAGAAACTTCTGTTGAGTGTTTCGAATAAAAAAATGTCTGAACAGAAGAAAGAAATTAGCGAGCAGTTGGAAGCATGGAAAGGTGAATCGACTCAAGTGGATGATGTTTTAGTGCTAGGGGTGAGGGTTTAAGATAATTGTAGTACAGCTTATGCTTTTCTTTTTGTTTGTGTTGTAATTATATTTATTCATACAAAGCTACATCGCTGTGCATTTGTTTTTTTTTAACATTTTGTATTTCCTCATTTTTTTTATATTTAAATGAATTAAATAGGACGTATTTAAATAGATTGAAGATTTGATTTTTACTGTTTAAACATTACTGTTATTCAGTGTTTTATAACTTAATTAATGAAGAGGTATATTTTCATATTTTGGTTTCTATGTGGGCTTCCTTTGTTCTCTGTTGGACAAAGTGCTATAGATACCTCCTCTTTGGTATCACCTGTTTTTATTTCGTATGATTCTATTCTGATAGACAAGAACTGGAGAACAAAAGATAAGATTGTTCAACGTATTTTGGATTTTCCTGAAAAAGGTGAGGTCTGCAAGGCTCGTATTGATACTGCAATGTCACGTTTGTGGAACACTGGCAATTTTGTTCAGGTAGAATACCGCATTGATACACTTCCGAATCAGAAAAAGATACTCAATGTTATAGCTAAGGATAAATTCACGATTGTACCAATTCTTGCTATTGCTGGAAATAAGGAGAATTATAGAATTGGAGTTGGGGTCGAAGACAAAAACCTGTTGGGAAAAAATATTGAGTTTTATGCACATGCTGGTTTCACCAGCAATGGGAACAATTTGGAATTTGGGTTGAAAATCCCACGGCAGCTCTTACCAAAAAACTCAGAAATGACTTTTTGGTTGGAATTTGGGAAGGAATATTATTGCCGTCGTGATAATGGAGCTACATCAGACTGGGTTGGGTTCCAAAATAGGGAAGTTAAGGTTTGGTTGGGAAATCCAAATCAGCAGGATTATAAGTATTGCTTTTCTCCCGATTTGGGCATCAACTATTATCACCACAGAACGGATCGAAGTATTTTAAAAGAAAAAGAGGATATTGACATTGTCGATGATTATGAAGGTGATTTTTTTGAGCTTACATTGGCGGAATCGATAGGGACGGTCAATCAGAAAAGGCATAGGAAAAGCGGCTATAATGCATATGTCGAGTTCCGACAAGCTTTCGATGTGAGAGGTATAGATCATCATTTCAGAACTCTCGAATTTGGAGCAGAAGCACATTTCTGTCTAAATTCATGGTTACAGTTGTCAACCTGGACACACGCAGCATATACATCAAGTAATCTGGCCTCGTTTCAATATCATCTTGGTCCGAATTTGTTTAAGGGGATAAATGTAGGGGAGATTTCAGGCAAAACTTTCTATTATGCTTACGCTGGAGCCCACATAACATGGATAAACCGGGAGTGGTTAGCACTTGAGCAGGGATTTTTTGTGAACTGGGGAAGGGGAGATATGATGGTTGAGGATTTATGGCAAAGACCTCCTGTTAGTGCGATCGGGACTTCTTTTACGTTCAATGTACCTATGGTTTCTTTTCTTGCTGGCTCAATCAGTTTTAGCTACACTATTGGAAATATAAATGAATTCTCGGTTTATTTTTGATGTTTAGATGATATGGAATTGCTTCTGCAAATCACAAAAGCGTAACTTGCAAAAGCAGGGTCTTTATTAATGTATAATGTTTACTTCAGGCTCTAAAAAAACACCAAATTCTTTTAATACAGTGCTTCTGATCCTCCATGCAACATCTAGAATTTCATGTCCTTGGGCGTTACCATAGTTTACCAGCACTAAGGCCTGTTTGTCATAGACGCCGGCGTCTCCAATGCGAAAGCCTTTCAATCCAACTTTTTCGATTAGCCAACCGGCAGCAAGCTTTACCTCACCAGTAGATAGAGGGTAGTGAACGATATCGGGATGTTTTTTCAGAAGGCTGTTTAGTGTGCGTTGGTCTACTATTGGGTTTTTGAAGAAACTTCCTGCATTACCAACAATTGTTGGTTCGGGTAGCTTCGAATTTCTAATATCAATAATTGCTTGGCGTACTTCTTGAATAGTTGGAGTTTCTTTTCCTTCGAAGAATTGATTCAAGGACCTGTAGCTAAGATTGGCTTGAGGCTGCTTGTTGAGACGGAGGGTAACTTTTGTGACAATGAAGCGGCGATGCCCTTGAAGTTTGAAGAAGCTGTTGCGATAACTAAGGCCACAGTCCGATTTTGAGAAAGTACTTTTCTGTGCTGTGGATAATTCAACGGCTTCTAGTTCGTGAAACACATCTTTTACTTCTATGCCGTATGCGCCAATGTTCTGGACGGGCGCTGCTCCTACAGTTCCCGGTATCAGCGAAAGGTTTTCGATGCCACCCCAGTTTTTTTGTACGCAATAGTCAACAAGATCGTCCCAAATTTCGCCTGCTCCTACTTGGATATAAACATGTTCGTCTGTCTCTTTTGTTACTTCTATTCCTTTTATGGCCGGAAAGAGTATTGTTCTGTCAAGATCTTTTGTGAATAGAAAATTGCTTCCTCCACCTAGTATCAGAATATTATCTAATGCTGGATTACTATCTTTTAACCAGTTTGTTACGTCTTCTTCGCTTTCGAAAATAATAAACTCTTTGGCTGTTACATCAATCCCAAAAGTGTTGTGTTTTTTTAATGAATACTCTTTTCTGATCTTCATTGTACCTAAGATTAGGTGTATATTTGCTTACTTTGAATATTAAGTTTTAGCCTTCTCAGCTATTCGAATCATATTTGTGTCCGAACCTTTGCATTTATTGATCGCATATCAAGACGCAAATAACGTATTTTAGTTTTGATAAATCCCTAGGTTTGGAATTTATGAAAACCAACTAAAGGTACGTTCCTGATAAGGCGCTGCAAAATTGCATTTTATGTAACATCAACACAAAAAAATATTGACAATGACCCAACGGATTTTATTTTCGTTTTTCGTATTAGCCTTGCTATTGGCTTCTTGCCAACAGATTAAAGATAAACTAAGTGGCAAAACTGAAGTAGAAGAGGTAGTTGATACTACAAAGGCAGAGATTGTCTCATTGCAAGAGATTAAAAAGCCTCTAGAAAAAAAGAAGCCAATTTTTGTTGTAAACGAGAAGGCGACCGCAACAGCCAATTATGTGGCAGGAATAACAGAGGAACCATATTTCGAAAAAATGGTGGAGAAGGATTTCTACAAGAAACATAAAGAAGTTGTAGAAAAAGCTTGGGAACAAATTCATAAAAGTAATCTTCTGCCGATAAAATCGTGGGTTAGGGAAAATAAAATCTCGACTCCTGCTGACACGCTTACGATGATTTATCCGTTTTCGGGGCCTGATTTTCTGTATGCAAACGCTTTTTTCCCGTATTGCAAGAATTATATTCTTATCGGTCTGGAAAAAATGGGTAGTCTACCGAGTTTGAAGGATGTAAATGATGATCTTTTGAAGGCATATCTGGAAGGGGTACGTCATTCGCTGCGTTACATCAATAAGAAAGGCTATTTCGTTACTACGCAAATGCAGAAAGACTTGAACCAGCAAAAATTGGATGGAACGATTCATATCCTTTTGTATTATCTGGCTCGCACTCAGCACAAGATTCTTAATATCGAAGAGTTTATTCTGGATGAGTTCGGGAAACCCATAGTAATGGAAACCGGCAAAACAGTTCCTGCGAAAGTTGGAGGGCTGAAAATCCGATTTAAGCATCCCAAGCGGGATTATGCGCAGGATATGTATTACTTCTCTTTCAACTTAGCTGACGAGAATGTAAAAAAGCGTTCCGAGTTCCTTTATTTCGTGAACAGTTTTGGCCCTAAGGTTTTCTACACGAAATCTGCTTCTTATATTTTGCACGATTCTAAATTCAGTACTATTCGAAAACTGCTTCTTGATCAGAGTAAAAAGATCTTGCAAGATGATACAGGTATTCCTTACTTTTTGTTGGATAATGGTAACTACAGAATTACTTTGTATGGCGATTATACCCGCACAATTAATGATTTCGAAAAGAATTATCAACCACGTTTGAAAGAGGCTTTGAATGCGCGCAAGGAAGATTTATTTTTGCCGTTCAAAATCGGATACAATGCTTGGTTTAACGAGACTGTGCTGATTTATGGTGAGAGCATAACGAAGGAAGAGAAAATGAAGCTTCTGGCCGAGCGTACAAAATGGCGCAAAAAGCAACAGCAAAAGAAAGTTGTTTCGGCTAAGCCTAGCGTAGTTGGAGGAATGGACGATAAGCTGAAGAAATCGAAAGGAATATTGTTCAGGGTTCAGTTCTTGTATTCGGATCAGAAATTTGAGGCTGGGCATCCGATCTTTAATGGGTTGACGAATGTTGGTTTCTATACTGATGGCGGGAAGATGCGCTATACAATTGGTAATGCAGTTAAGCTTGAGGATTTGGCGCCGTTTAAGGCTATGGCAAAAAGCAAAGGTTTTAAGGATGCTTTTGTTGTTGCATTTAAGGATGGTAAGCGGATTTCTGTTAGTGAGGCTCAGGAGCTTACGAAGTGAGATGTTCGTTTGAAACAATTACCCAGATAAGCACATGGTGCTATTTTTTATAATGGTCACTCTTAAGTCTATTTTAACATCGAAAGGTTTAGGAGTGATATTTTTTAACACACCTACTTAACATACAATACTAAAGGAAAACAACATGAAAAAGACAATACTATTACTAGTAGTGGTAGGAGCGGCTTTGGGATTGAATGCTCAAGAAAACAAAACTGAATCTTCAGGAATTGTTGAGCTTAGAGGTACTGTACATGCTTTTTCTCCAGTTACATCTAAATCTTCTACTCGTAGCATTGATGCAAATGTGATAATTCATGGAAAAAGCAATAGTCGGACTACGGATGAGGGGGCTTCATTGGGTTTTGTTGTGCCAGCGAATACAGACGGAAGTAATTCATGGCAGCAAGGAAGGGTTTTAGTTACTCCTGACAACACTAACAATGGTAATGCCTGTGGAAGAATGTATTTGCAAACTAGATATATAAATAGTCAAGGTAACGCATGGGTTTGGAGAGACAATCTTGTGCTAAGGTCATCTGGAAATGTTGGTGTTGGTGAGATCAACCCTCGAAGTTCTTTGCATGTTTCATCTCCAATTACATCTAAGTCTTCGACTGGTGGCATTGATGCTAATTTAGTAATCGAAGGCAAAAGCAATGGGCGCACGATGGATAAAGGGGCGTCATTAGGTTTTGTGGTGCCAGCGAATACGGACGGAAGTAATTCTTGGCAGCAAGGAAGGGTTTTAGTTACTCCAGACAACACAAACAATGGCAATGCCTGTGGAAGAATGTACTTGCAAACTAGATATTTGAATAGCCAACGTACTGCATGGGTTTGGAGAGATAACATTGTACTAAGATCATCTGGAAATGTTGGTATAGGAACTTCGAACCCCGATATGAAGCTAACAGTAAATGGAAAGATCCGCGCTGATGAAGTAGTGGTAGACCTAGATGCTCCTGCTCCGGATTATGTATTTAAGAATGATTACAAGCTGAGAAGTATTGAAGAGGTTGAAAAGTTCATTGGAGAACATAGTCATCTCCCTGAAATACCGTCGGCAAAAGAGTTTGAGCAAAAAGGGGTAATGCTTGCAGAAATGGATATGAATCTTCTTAAAAAGATTGAGGAGTTAACTTTATATACGATTGAGCAGCAGAAGGAAATTGAAAACCTTAAAAAGGAAAATGAGGAAGTGAAATCTTTATGTAAGGAACTTCTTGAACTACGATCTAGATTAGAGAAGTTGGAATCTGAATAATTGGCTGATTATTTAATGACCAAACCTGTACAGACGCAATGAATTGCGTCTCTACCGAATATCAACAAAAAATAACAAACACAATGCTAGACAATTTTATGGGCAAAATGCAGGAAGCCCAAGCGCAGATGGAAGAAGCAAAGAAACGCATGGATTCTGTTTATGTAGACGCTGAAGCCGAAGGTGGATTGGTGAAAGTGACTGCTACTGCAAACAAAAAAATCACAGAAGTGAAGATTAGTGCCGAAATTGCTGACGATAAGGAAGCTATTGAGGACCTGATGATCATTGCTGTGAACCGTGCGATTGAAAAAGCTGAGGAGGTGCATACATTGGAGATGCAGAAGGTTGCGGCTCAGTCTATGGGTGGTTTCCCTGGAATGGGTGGATTTTAAGGGAATTATTAATTCGTAATTATTAGTTATTAATGGGCTGACGCTTGTTTTGCTAATTTGTTTATTGAAGGGGTGGCTATTCGATCTAGAAAATAGCCACCCCTTCAATTTTTTTCGGTTTAAAAAATGGGTTGTTTTGGAAAGAGGTACAGTTCTAAAAATAGCCGCGATTGTAGCGGAAAGCCCACAGCCACGGGAGCTAGTGGAACACGGTGCGGAGGCTATGGAGCGTCTAGCGGAATAGACCGCCGCGCCGATGTGGAACAGCTTCCGTGGCGAGGACTTGCAGCGGAAAGCGCGACGCTGCCTGTAGTAGCTTGAACGTCGTGCTCCAAATAAAAAAAGGAGTCAGTTTCCTGACCCCTTTTCAAAATATCCTCAGGCGTAAGCCCAATTTATAATTTATAACTCATAATTTATAATTCCTAATACTCAGCCCAGCTCTTAATGCTGATATCGTCTTGCTTGATCTTAGTGAAGGCGTAAACAAACGCAGAAGCCAAACGAGCATTAGTAACCAAAGGAATATTGTAGTCGATAGCCGAACGACGGATGGTGTAATCGTTAGCCAATTCGCCTTGTGACAGGTTCTTTGGAATGTTGATTACAAGGTCGAACTGCTTGTTTTTTAGATAATCCAATACGTTTGGCGATGCATTTTCGTCTGGCCAGTGTAGCATGGTCGATGGGATTCCGTTTGCGCTAAGGAAATCGTGTGTTCCTTTTGTTGCGAAAAGGTTTAAGCCCATATCTACCATTAGGCGTGCGCTGTGCAATAGTTCGATTTTGTCGCGTGGCCCACCGCTCGAAATCATCACGTTGCCCTGTGGTATTTTGTAGCCAACAGAAAGCATAGCTTTTAGGATAGCATCGTAGTAGCTGCTTCCGATACAACCAACTTCGCCTGTGGATGACATGTCTACGCCCAAAACAGGATCGGCCTTAGAAAGACGCGAGAATGAGAACTGAGAGGCTTTAACACCGATGTGATCTATCTCGAAAATTGACTTTTCAGGCTTTTCGTACGGAACACCAAGCATTACGTTTGTAGCAAGCTCGATCATGTTCGACTTAAGAACCTTAGACACGAATGGGAAACTACGCGAAGCACGTAGGTTACACTCGATTACCTTGATGTCGTTGTCTTTTGCAAGGAACTGCATGTTGAATGGCCCAGAGATGTTCAGCTCTTTTGCGATTTTGCGTGCAGCACGCTTGATGCGGCGAACTGTCTCGAAATAGATTTTCTGTGGTGGGAAAACCATTGTTGCATCGCCAGAGTGAACACCTGCAAATTCAACGTGCTCGCTCATTGCGTAAGCAACCAGCTCTCCTTTGTCGGCTACGGCGTCGATCTCGATTTCTTTGGCCTGCTCGATGAACTGTGTTACTACTACAGGGTGCTTTTTAGAAACTTTTGCAGCTAGTTTCAAGAAGTCCTCAAGCTCGCTTTTGTTCGAAACTACGTTCATGGCAGCCCCAGAAAGTACGTACGAAGGACGGATCAGTAGCGGGAAGCCAATACGGTCGGCGAATTTATAGATTTCGTCCATGCTTGTAAGCTCCT
The DNA here is from genome assembly GCA_965230435.1 of Bacteroidales bacterium. Lineage (GTDB taxonomy): Bacteria > Bacteroidota > Bacteroidia > Bacteroidales > JBDKHP01 > JBDKHP01. The sequence goes on along the minus strand of CBDDLB010000006.1, from coordinate 1,479,482 downwards.
GCCATACTGGCTGGTCGATGCCAAGCTCGTCCAACATCATCGAGAACTTGTGACGGTTTTCTGCACGGTCGATAGATTTGGCTGTTGTTCCAAGAATTGGCACCTCAGCTTCGTCAAGACGCATTGCCAAGTTGTTCGGAATCTGACCACCTGTTGAAAGTACTGTTCCCTTCGGCTGTTCAAGATCGATAACGTCCATTACGCGCTCGAAGCTCAGTTCGTCGAAGTAAAGACGGTCGGTAACGTCGTAGTCGGTAGAAACCGTTTCTGGATTGTAGTTGATCATTACAGAGCGTAGGCCTGCTTTGTTGATCGCGTTTACGGCATTTACACCACACCAGTCGAACTCAACCGAGCTACCGATACGGTACGCACCCGAACCAAGAACAACTACTGATTTATTATCTGCTTCGTAATCGATATCGTGTTTTGTGCCGCCGTAAGTAATGTACAGATAGTTTGTGAAGGCTGGATATTCGGCCGCCAGCGTATCGATCTGTTTTACTACAGGTGTAATGCCTTTCGATTTACGGAACTGGCGCACAGCCCATCCAGAGGCCTCCATTTCGTCGTTACCTTCTTTTAGGATAAGGCGGGCAAGCTGGAAGTCGGAAAAGCCTTGAACTTTTGCTTTTTTGATATGCTCCAATGGCACATCTTCCAGTTTGTTATATGTTTCCAGCGTTTTGCTTAGGTCGAAAACTGATTTTAGCTTCTGTAGGAACCAACGGTCTATACGCGTTAGGTCGTGAATTTTGTCTACAGAATAGCCAGCTTCGAATGCTTTTTCGATAGCGAAAACACGCGCATCGGTCGGGTTCGAAAGTTCTTTGTCGATATCCTCGAACTGAATGTCGCGGTTACCAACGAAACCGTGCGCTCCTTGTCCGATCATACGCAGACCTTTCTGCATGGCTTCTTCGAAAGTAGTACCGATGGCCATAACTTCGCCCACCGATTTCATCGAAGAACCGATCTGCTTGCTTACACCTTGGAATTTGTTCAAATCCCAACGTGGGATCTTACAAACCACATAGTCAAGCGCAGGCTCGAAGAATGCCGATGTTGTCTGTGTAATCGAGTTTTTCAGTTGGTGAAGGCCATATCCCAGACCAAGTTTCGCAGCAACAAATGCCAACGGATAACCAGTAGCTTTCGATGCAAGTGCCGAAGAACGCGATAGACGTGCATTTACCTCAATTACGCGGTAATCTTCCGAATGTGGATCGAAGCAGTATTGTACGTTACACTCACCCACGATACCAATGTGGCGAACGATACGGATAGAAAGCTCACGTAGCTTGTGATACTCGCTGTTTGTGAGTGTTTGCGATGGAGCGATTACGATACTCTCGCCAGTGTGGATACCAAGCGGGTCGAAGTTCTCCATGTTACAAACCGTGATACAGTTGTCGAAACGGTCGCGGACTACTTCGTACTCAATTTCTTTCCAGCCTTTCAACGATTCTTCAATAAGAACCTGAGGGCTGTATGCGAAAGCTGTTTTTACAAGCTTATCAAGCTCTTCTTCGTTGTTTGCAAAGCCACTACCCATGCCACCAAGAGCATAAGCTGCACGTGCAATAACTGGATAACCTAATTTTTTAGCAGCTTCTTTAGCTCCGTCAATCGATTCTGTAGCGATACTGCGGGCAGTCTTAACGTCGATCTGATCCAGCTTTTCTACGAATACGTCACGGTCTTCTGTGTCCATAATCGCCTGAACCGGAGTTCCCAAAACCTCAACGCCGTATTTCTCGAACGTTCCAGCTTTGTACATCTCCACACCGCAGTTCAGTGCAGTCTGTCCCCCGAAAGAAAGTAGTACTCCGTCTGGATTCTCTTTCTTGATAACTTTCTCGACAAAGTAAGGCGTCACAGGCAAGAAATAAATTTCATCCGCTACTCCTTCCGATGTTTGTACTGTGGCAATGTTCGGGTTTATCAAAACCGTCTTCACGCCCTCTTCGCGCAAAGCTTTCAGCGCCTGCGATCCTGAATAATCGAATTCGCCTGCTTCGCCAATCTTTAAGGCTCCTGAGCCTAAGATTAATACTTTTTTTATCATTGTTTTTTTCTTTTTCTAAACTCAGCAAAGGGCTGAAGGCCCGTAACAACACAACATAGGGCAACGCCCTATGAAAAATCCAGAATGGATTTTAGCGCTGTAAGCGCGAAACAATTATTCCCATAAAAAGCGTTCATCAAAATCAACATCATATTTCTTCAGAAAGGCTAGATATTCATCCTTAAATGTTTTTGTTTGATGATGTTTATGTTGTCCTTTTATGTATTTCATAACCACATCAATCTCTGAGGGATTTACAGAAAACGCACCATAACCCCGTTGCCAAAAGAAATTTGAAATTCCTTTTTCTTTCATCCACTTAGAAGATGCTTTTTTCACGTCTTCTATTAGCTTTATCAATAAAACCTTGGGAGAAAGGCGAACAAGGCAATGAACATGATCGTAATGACCTCCAATAATCACAGCAGGACATTCTAGGTTTTTAAAGACACCGCCCATAAATGCATACAAATCACTTTCAATTTCAGGAACAATAAGTTTCTCTTCTTTATTTGTTCTGAAAATCATATGGATATAAATTTTTGAAAGAGACTGTGCCATGTCTTTGTTGCGCTCTTTCAGAGCTTCCGTTTATGGTTATTAATATCATAGGGCGTTGCCCTATGTTGTGTTGTTATGGGCTTTCAGCCCTGTTATATCATTAAATATGGAACAGTGTTCGGGAATTATTTTAAAGTTGGCCGAATGAAAATTATCAAGCGCCAGCCAATTAATAATTCATAACTAATAATTCCCTTAAGCCTTCGCTTTTTCAATATTCCCAATAAAATCATCAAACAAAAACTCAGTATCAACAGGGCCGCCCGACGCCTCAGGGTGGAACTGAGTAGAGAAGAACGGTTTAGAGTTATGTTTGATACCTTCCGCAGTATTGTCGTTTACGTTGATGAACAAAGGTTCCCAGCCCTCTTTCAGGGTTTCGTTGTCCACTGCGTAGCCGTGGTTTTGCGATGTGATGTAGCACTTGTCCGTACCAACCAAAATAGCAGGCTGGTTGTGGCTACGGTGTCCATATTTAAGTTTATAAGTAGAAGCACCAGCTGCGATGGCCATAAGCTGGCTACCCAGACAGATTCCGAAAATTGGTTTCTCCTGATTCAGTGCCTTTTTCAGATTATCAACCGTTACTTGGCACATTTGCGGATCGCCAGGTCCGTTCGAGATGAAAAGCCCGTCGTATTCCTCGTTCGAGAAGTCATAATCCCACGGAACGCGGATTACAGTCGTATCACGTTTCAACAGACAGCGGATGATGTTGTTTTTCACACCACAGTCAACCAGCATAATTTTATGCTTGCCGTTGCCATATACCTCTTTCTGGTCGATCGAAACCTGAGCAACAAGGTTGTCTTTGTTCGGGTCGTACCATTCAATGCTTTCCTCTTCGAACTCGATTTTGCCCAACATTGTACCGCTCTCGCGCAAAATCTGTGTCAATTCCCTTGTGTCGATGCCCGATATACCAGGGATTTTCTGCGATTTAAGCCAATCACCAAGGCTTTCATCTGCATTCCAGTGGCTATATTCCTCAGAATAGTCAGATACCACAAAGGCCTGAACGGCAATACGATCCGACTCGTAAAACTTAAGCATATTTTGCTCAGTTTCTTTTCCAGGTACGCCATAGTTGCCTACCAAAGGATACGTGGCCACCAAAATCTGGCCTTTGTACGAAGGGTCCGTTAAGCTTTCCGGATAGCCGGTCATAGCAGTGTTGAAGACCACTTCACCCGCTACAGATCCCTCATAACCAAAAGAAATGCCCGAAAACTCCATACCGTTCTCGAGCACCAATTTTACTTTTTTACTGACTCCCATATCTGATTACCTACGTTAAAAATTACGCGAAATTATGAATAAATCTTTAAATAGACCTGTTTGTTTTTGGCCTTAGCTAATGTCACTTTTCTAATCCGTTTGTCCTCAGTTTTTTACTGCTAACTAACAGATTGAATTTTGTATTTGTCATCGTCGCTTCAGTTCACGTTCAATCAAACCTTATTAGGTACAATTGCCGTTTCTCCTTTTTTTATTTTTAGGAGCAAAACGTTATCTCTGTTTTGTACTTCTGGCGCGCCTTTCGCTACAAGTCCTCGTCCCCCGCGCCGTTCAACATCGGCGTGGCAGTCTATTCCGCTGTCGCTCCATAGCTGCCACACCGTGTTTCACTGGCGCGCGTGCCTGTGGGCTTTTCGCTACAGTCACGGCTATTTTAAAACTGTATTGCTTTCTTTTTCATTGCTGTTTGTAGAGACGCGATTCATCGCGTCTCATCGTCGAATTTTTTCTTTTATTCTATTATTGTTAAAAGACGCGATGAATCGCGTCTCTACGAGCGACAATGCAAAGAACAACTATGATGCTTTACTTCTTTTTCGGTTACTATCTTCAATTAGAGAAGCTTTAATTATGCGCTGTTCGCAAGCGAACACTTCTTGAACGTCAAAGAACAACTTTTTATAGCCTGAATTTTCATATTGTGGTTGTAACTATCATTGTTTTAGTGTGTTGTGTGTTTTGGTATTCCAATTGTAATATTATTAGCAACACATTAATTAAACACAAAAACATTCAAGCCATGAAAAAGACAAAAAGAGTTGTTGTTATTATCCCTTAACAGCTTAACGATATACAACGCACAATCATAGACGCAAATCAAATCATGACAGCAGTTTTCTCATTTTATCTGCTGTCTTTTCAAAGCCAAAATCAGTAAGCACCAGCTGCATTTTGGCTTTAATTTTTTCTGTAGCCAGATTACCGATACTGCCCAAATGCGTATGGTTAGCTGTTTTCTCTGGATCGAACTCTCCACGTTCAATCGCCTCACCAAGCTGTTTGTAAGCATCGCGGAACGGAACGCCGCTCAGTACCAGTTTGTTCACCTCTTCCACACTGAAAATATATTTGTAGCGCTCTTCTTCCACTATGCCTTCGCGTACGATCACGTTTTCGAACATTGTGATGGCTAGATCTAGCATTGCTTTTACATCTTCGAAAGCTGGGAATATCGCTTCTTTTATCAATTGTAGATCGCGGAAATAGCCCGATGGCAGATTCGTTGTGATCATTGCTACTTCGTTCGGCAGGGCTTGCAAGCGGTTGCCTTTGGCGCGGATCAGTTCGAACACGTCTGGGTTTTTCTTGTGCGGCATAATGCTGCTTCCGGTTGTGAATTCCTTCGGGAAGGTCAGGAAGTCGAAGTTCTGCGACATGTAAAGCGTTGTGTCCATCGCCATTTTTGCCAAAGTCGCACCTAGCGAAGATAGTGCAAAAGCAATCGTTTTCTCTACTTTGCCCCGTCCCATTTGGGCATAAACTACATTGTAGCTCGGAGTTTCGAATCCAAGTAGTTCAGTAGTCATTTCACGGTCGAGAGGGAAGGAGTTGCCATAGCCAGCCGCCGAACCAAGCGGGTTCTGGTTATTGATTTTGTAGGCTGCCAGCATCAATTGTACATCGTCAATTAAGCTTTCAGCATAAGCCCCAAACCATAGACCAAATGACGATGGCATGGCTACTTGCAAGTGCGTATATCCAGGAATTAGTATGTCCTTGTGTTTCTCACTAAGATTTTGCAACGTGCTGAAGAACTTATCAGTCGCTTCTACCACTTGCTGTATCTCGTCGCGGAAAAAAAGTTTTAGGTCAACCAAAACCTGATCGTTTCGTGAACGTCCGCTGTGGACTTTTTTGCCGATATCGCCAAGCTTGCGCGTTAGCATCAATTCTACCTGTGAATGTACATCTTCTATACCTTCCTCAATCTCGAAATTCCCTTTCTCGACTTCAGAAAAAATGGCCTGCAATTCACTTTGTAATTGTGGCCATTCGTCTTCTGGGATCAATCCAATTTTGGTAAGCATCTCGGCATGTGTCAATGTGCCCAGTACATCCCACTTTGCCAGATGTAGGTCGAGTTCAGCATCTTTCCCGATGGTGAACTGTTCTATTTTTTTGTCTGTTGAAAATCCTTCTTTGTGCCAGAGTTTCATTTTGTATGTTGATTTTATGTGTTTTATTTCAAGTTTGTTCTATGTCTATCTCTGTGATATTGATGTTTTGTAAAAGTGTGCTACATGCATTTTATCTAGATGTTATTCCATGTTTAACATATAGCTCTTCCAATTCACGCGACATCGTTTCATACTTTCGGCAGATATAATCCATAAATTCCTGAGACCATTTTATATCTGGATGATCCGCAATTTCACTGGGTAGGACACCATCTTCGGTATCGGAACAGTACATCGACCAAACTTGCGAACTTGTTACATAGCGAATGAACATCTCAGGCATTGGGTTTTCATCAATCAGATGAGCGTTCTTGATGATAACTTCTTTGGCTTTGTCGTTGTTCTCTTTAAACATCTGCTTTACTTTTAGGTTGATGCTGTTGAGTTTTCCTTCCATCCAGAGGTCGTATATTTTCTGATTGGTTTTCAAAAGCCCATAAAGCGGCCCGTAGAGTTCTTTTACCTGTGCTTTCTTGTGTTCTAGGTCGTTACGGCGAAGCATTGTTATTTTGTCTGTTTCCAGCTTCAAGACAGTCTGTACCGATTTGTCGAGGACATATTTGGCAATGAGGATAAAAATGCTTCCGCTGCCTAGGATGGTTAGTGCTATTTTCCAGATTTCTTGCATGTGTCTATTTTTTGATTTTTTTCGTTTTGCTGTACGAATCGTCGATTTGTTTCAAAAAATCATGTTCAACCTGAGATAATTCGTTTTTTACTTTTCTTTTGTATTTATTGTATTCTTCGTGTGCTTTGTCCAAGGCTTGTTGGTGACTGACAGAACCTGAAGTTTTGAGAATACCTTTGCTGGTTATCAGAACTACTAATGTGCAAAATTTGCACATTGCTTTTCTGATCTAATTTTGCTGCTGGGCGTAGGCTTTGGCTACGCTTTTTTCAGTAAACGATATTATTGTCAATTCGTATTGGTTAAGGCGTAGCCAAAGTTTATGCTTAGCGGCTGGTAATCGTTACGGCTAAGGTGTAACTTTCCGATATGGTTCTTCTTATCAATTCAAATCTAACCCAGTCAAAAACTGAATATAAAGTTCAACACCCTCTTCAATTTCATGCAAATGAATATATTCATCAGCAGTGTGAGAACGAGCTGAATCGCCAGGTCCCATTTTTAGGGTAGGGAAGGGCATAAGCGCCTTGTCCGATGTGGTTGGAGAACCGTAGTATGGACGGCCAAGCTCAAGTCCGCGTTTTATCAACGGATGATCTAGCGCTATACCAGTTGAGTTGATGCGGTATGACCGGGCTTTTACTTCGCATTCAACATGTTCTTGAATTAGTTGGTGGAGTTCCTTGTTGCTATAGAGTTCGTTGGAGCGTACATCGACTACAAAAGAACAGTCTTTCGGTACAACATTGTGCTGTACGCCTGCATTGATCTGCGTTACGCTCATTTTTACTTTGCCAAGCACTTCGGATACTTTCGGAAATTCGTATGTCATGAACCATTCAATGTCTTTCATTGCTTTGTAGATGGCGTTGATGCCTTCGTTACGCGCAGCATGACCCGATTTGCCGTGCGCAGTGCAATCCAGTACCATCAGTCCTTTTTCTGCTATGGCCATTTCCATTTTTGAAGGTTCGCCCACTATTCCGAAATCTATTTTTGGTAGGTCTGTTAGCAGAAGCTCTATGCCGTCTTTTCCAGTAGTCTCTTCTTCTGCGGATGCTGCCCAGATGAGGTTGAAAGGAAGTTCTCCTTTGTCGTTTAACCGAAGGAATGTAGCAAGCATTGACACTAGACTTCCGCCAGCATCGTTGCTACCTAGGCCGTAAAGAGTCCCGTCTTCGACATCTGGAGAAAAAGGATCGCGGGTGTAGCCTTTGTTCGGTTTCACTGTGTCGTGGTGGGAATTGAGTAGGATTGTGATTTTATTGTCTGACCAGCTATCGTTTTTGATCCAAAAATTGTTCTTGATGCGGTTTACTTTTATGCCTTTCGACTCTATGTATTCGATTAGAATTTCAGCTGTTTTGTCTTCTTCGCTACTAAATGATGGTGTTGCGATTAGTTTCTTAAGGTTTTCTATTGCTTCTGCTGTGTATTTGTTCATCTTTTGGTTATTAGAAGATTTAATATTGGTCAGTTGTTATTTGTTTTTACTTTTCTAATTTTTTCCATCATTGCCAGTATATGCATTTTTTACATATACTGAATCTTTCTTAAATTCAGTTGATTCAAAGGTGTTTTTAGGTGTTTGGTAATTGTTAGTTAGCTAGAGCTAATCTATAGTTTTTTGATTGACATTCTCTTTTCTTTTCATTCTTAGAAAATCCTCTTTTGTAAGTTTAGTTTCATAGTCGAGAGCTGAGTTAGGTGGGTATGCGCTATCGTAAATAACTTTGTAATATCCAGAAGGAACTTTAATGTGTGATGACTTTTTAGAAAAGCGTTTTGATGATCTTCCAGTGTGCATTTTTCCTTGTGCAGGGAAGGTATATTCAACATCCCCTCCTTCTTTATTAGAGTATAGCTTGATTGTTTTAGCGATGGATTCTTTATGGTTTTTTCTGAGCATTTCAACTTCTTCTTGTTCTATAATTACGTTGAATAAGCATACCCCTCCCATAAAACCGCACCAAAGAAAACCACCAAGACTTTTTTTTTCTTTTTTAATAATGAAATGAACTAAAGACATTATGGCACCGATCAGGAAAATAGACAAAATACAATAGTAGAGAATAAGTTCTCTATTTAGCTCCTCAAAAATATGTTCGTTTCCCATAACCAGAATCAAAGTATTAATTCAGTAAACAACCCATCTTCACCAATATCGGTAGCTTTACGAATTTGCACTTGTTTCACGCCTCCATGCAAAGCATCGAAACAGTTCTTAAGCTTTGGCAACATGCCATCGGCAACAACACCTGATGAGGCAAGTTCTGCAACTTCGGCTTCCTTTATCACTGGTATTACAGAATCATCGTCTTCTATACTGCGGAGAACACCTTTCTTCTCAAAGCCATAAACTAAGCGGACATCATAGAGTTTTGCCATACCAACGGCAGCCTGCCCTGCGATTGTATCGGCATTTGTATTTAGGAGTTGCCCTTTTTTGTCGTGGGTAATCGGTGCTAATACTGGAACTGCACCAGCTTCTAGTAATGCCTTTAGACCTTCTCCGTTTACAGCATCAACATCGCCAGCAAATCCATAATCAACATCTTTAACAGGGCGTTTGTGGGCAAGCATGGTATTCATGTCCGCTCCTGTTAGGCCGATTGCGTTTACGCCTTTGGCTTGAAGTTGGGCAACAATGTTTTTGTTTACTAATCCGCCATAAACCATGGTTACAACTTCTAAGGTGGCTTCATCGGTAATGCGTCTTCCTTCGTGCATTTTTGGTTCAATGCCCATGCGCTCTAGCATTTTGCCTGCCAATGCTCCACCGCCGTGTACCAGTATTTTCGCCCCTTCAATTTTTGCAAAGGAATTCAGGAGTGCATCTAAATCTGTAGGGTTTTCTACTACTTTGCCGCCTACTTTTACTATGGTTAGGTTTGTCATTTTGAGTTTTGAGTTTTGAGTTTTGAGTTTTGGTTAGGATGTGAAACTCTAAAACTCATGTTCATTTTTTATTTTTTTTTGCGTTTTTCTTGGCTTTCACTAGGACAGCAGTTAATTCGTCAGCTTCTTGAAGTAAAGGTTTTAGTTTTGCTTCAGCGATTAAATTTGATTCAATAAATAATTCGATCCAAAATGCGCTTTCATCAGCTTCTTCAATAACAATGGATAGTTTATGAATAAAATCGGCTATTGATTTTGCACGACAACTTGCCCGATAATTTGCAGCTACTGAAGTTCCAGATCGAAGTAATTGCTTTCCTAATACTTGATGTTCGCCACTTTTGGGTAGACTTTGATAAAAACGAATAACACGTAAAGCAAAAGCTTTGGTTCGCATTTTCATCTTCTCTGCAAATTCTCGGTTTTCCATAAGGCATTGTTTTTCTACCCAATTGTTTTGAAGTTTTGAGTTTTGTTTAGATTATGCTAGCTCACTGAGAATTAACAGTGATAATGCGTAAGCCAAAACTCAAAACTTCAAAACTCAAAACTATTTCGTTGCCTCAATAGCAGCTCCAATTCTACTAACAGCATCATCAGCCTCTTTCTCAGAAATATTCAATGCAGGAAGTAGGCGAATTGTATGTGCTCCAGAATGCCCTGTAAACAATTTCTGCTCAAATAACAGGTTCTTGCGGATTGCAGCAGCTTCAACCTCGAATTCAATGGCGAGCATCAAACCTCTACCGCGTATTTCTTTCACTAATGGAAGTTTGGCTAGTTTTTCTTTTAGGTATTCGCCAATTTTTGAGGCATTAGCAAGAAGGTTTTCGTTTTCTAGAACATCTAAAACTGCGTTTCCAGCAGCGCAGGCCATGTGGTTTCCTCCGAAAGTACTGCCTAGCTGTCCGGTTTTTAGTTTCACCTGTGGGCCGATCACTACGCCAGCCATTGGGAAACCATTGCCGATGCCTTTTGCCATTGTGATTAGGTCGGCTTTAACTTCGCTATGTTGGTGTGCGAAGAATTTGCCTGTACGTCCTACGCCAGACTGCACTTCGTCTAGGATTAGGAACGCTCCAGTTTCGTCGCATGCTTTGCGGATGGCTTGTAGGAATTCTGCCGATGGTTCAACAATACCGCCAACGCCCTGAATACCTTCTATGATAACGGCTGCCGTATCGCCTTTTGCAAGTTCGGTCTGCATAGCTTCAATGTCGTTCATTGGAAGCATTACCACATCGTGTTTGGCGTTTAGTTCGGCAATATTGGCTTTGTATCCACTTACAGCAACGGCTGCGGATGTGCGGCCGTGAAAGGCTTTGTCGAATGTAACAACTTTGCTACGGCCATTTACGAATGAGGCTGCTTTCAGTGCATTTTCATTGGCTTCAGCCCCCGAGTTACACATGAAAACAGTGTAATCGTCGTAGCCAGAAAGCTTACCTAGTTTTTCTGCAAACCGTTGCTCAATTGGCTTAACAACAGCGTTGGAATAAAAAGGAAGCACATCAATTTGATTTTTCAATGATTGCGCCCAGTGCGGATGACGGTGGCCAATTGAAATAACGGCGTGACCTCCGTAGAAATCTAAATATTGATTACCTTCTTTATCCCATATGTAGAAGCCTTCTGCTCTTACTGGTTCTATGTCTAGTACTGAGTATATGTCTATTACTTTCATAAACAATAATTGAATTTAAAAGCTGATATTGTTATAATATGTAACGCTCGTTCAGAAACACCCCCTATATCCCCCTAAAGGGGGACTTGGTTACTGAATAGTTCTGAAAAGAGATGTGTGTCAGTTCGGTTTATTTCTTAGAATCCGATAGGTTTCAAACGTAGTCCAGCCGTCTCATCAAGGCCAAACATCAAGTTCATATTCTGAACTGCCTGACCTGATGCACCTTTCAACAAGTTATCGGATACGGTTGTGATGAACAAATATTCGCTGTGCTTTTCGATGTGGATTAGGCATTTGTTTGTGTTGGTTACCATTTTCACATCGAGGTTCATATCCGTAACATGTGTGAACGGATCATCGGCATAAAACTCTTCGTAAAGTTTTGTTGCTTCCTCTGCTGTTAGGTCGCTTTTGGTGTGGATCATGGCTAAAATACCACGTGTAAATGTTCCACGGACAGGCACAAAGTTTAGTGTTTGAGAAAAGCCGTCCTGTAACTGCTCCATTGTTTCACCAATCTCTTGCAAATGCTGGTGCTCAAAGGCTTTGTAAACTGAAATGTTATTGGCCTTCCAGCTAAAATGCGAAGTTGGAGTCGGCTTTTGTCCTGCTCCAGTAGAACCTGTGATGGCATTGATGTGAACATCGTCAGCGATTTTGCCAGCATTGGCCAATGGCGCTAAACCTAGCTGAATTCCAGTGGCAAAGCAGCCAGGATTCGCTAGTTTGCTACATTTTTTAATAGCCTCTTTGTTCACCTCTGGCAGACCATAAATAAATGGATTGTCAGGACGTTTGTGACGGAAATCCGTGCTGAGATCAATGATTTTCACATGTTCAGGCACTTCATTCTCATCAAGGAATTTCTTTGCCAATCCATGACCTGAGCAGATGAAGATAACATCTGTGTTAGTATAGTTTGGCTCAGTGAAAACTAGATCTGTTTCTCCAATCAGGTCTTTATGAACAGCCCAGACTGGTTTCCCTGGATTGCTCGAACTTTGAGCAAATGTGATTTCTACCTCAGGATGATTTATTAATATTCTTAAGGCTTCTCCAGCAGTATAGCCAGCTGCACCTATTATTCCAACTCTTACCATTTTTTTGTGCTTTAGTTTTGTTGGGTTTTTCTGTGTTAGGCTTCTCTAATTATCTTAAGTTATTTATTATGAATCTTTGTTTTCATAAAATGTTTGGTAATCAGACTCCCCTCTTCTTTGAGGAGGGGGCGGGGGTGGTGTTTCTGAAAAATCAAGTATTATAGAACCACCCCTAATCCCCTCCTTGGAAAAAGGAGGGGAATTGAAAAGCGTTGCTTTTCTTTAGATTACTGTATCTGATTAGAGAAGTTTATAACGAAATTACTTATCGCCGTTTACTAGACGGTGAATCTTAAGCTGGTTGCTAATGATCTTAGTAAAGCCCTTTACGTCATCACCATCCCAAGCTTTGTTTACTTCGCCGTAGTCGCCAAAGTCGGTTACCATAAGGTCGTGATCCGATTCGATACCTACAACAAAGAAGTGGTAAGGCTGAAGACGAACGATAACTTTACCTGTTACGGTTTCCTGAGTGCTTTCAAGGAATTTCTCGATGTCGCGCATTACAGGTTCGAGGTACATGGATTCGTGAAGCATCATGCCGTACCAGCTCGACAGGTTTTCTTTCCAATGCTGTTGCCACTTTGTTAGTGTGTGCTTTTCCAGGGCGTGGTGTGCTTTGATGATTACCATTGGTGCAGCAGCTTCGAACGCCACACGTCCTTTAATGCCGATAATGGTGTCGCCAATATGCATGTCGCGACCAACGGCATATTCAGATGCTAGGGCTTCCAGTTCTTGGATAAGAGCGAAAGAGTCTTCCGATTTCTTTCCGTTCAGTCCTTTCAATTCGCCTTTTTCAAAATAAAGCTCAACATCTTCCGATCCTTCTTTTTGAAGTTGCTTTGGGTATGCATGTTCTGGCAAAGTTTCGTTGGTAGTAAGTGTTTCTTTACCGCCGATGCTTGTTCCCCAGATGCCTTGGTTGATGCTGTACTCCATTTTTGTCCAGTCGGCAACGACACCATTTTCTTTAAGGTAATCGATTTCTGCTTGACGAGAAAGTTGCAGGTCGCGGATCGGTGTTAGGATTTCGATTTCAGGAGCCAACACCTGAAAGGTAAGGTCGAAGCGGATCTGGTCGTTACCAGCACCAGTTGAGCCGTGTGCAATAGCATCAACGCCGATTTCCTTTGCGTATTCAATTAGCGCGATGGCTTGGAAAATTCGCTCAGAGCTAACAGAAAGAGGGTAGGTATTGTTTTTTAGCACGTTGCCGTACACCATGTATTTAATCCCTTTTTCGTAGTAATCTTTTGTTACGTCGAGGGTTTTGTAGGATACCACACCTAATTCTTCGGCGCGTTTTGCAGTAGCTTCAGCTTGTTCTTTAGTAAAACCTCCTGTATCGGCCAATGCAGCGTGAATTTCAAGCCCTTTTTCTTTTTTTAGCCAGATTGCACAGAACGAAGTGTCAAGTCCTCCGCTGAATGCTAGTAAAACCTTTTTCATATGTTGTATTTTAGTCAATTACCAATTAAGTCAAATGTTGAATGCACCTCGCTTCTAGGCTTTAGAAGCTGAGATAGAGGTGAAATTGAGCTTTAAAAATTGAGAAAACTCAGTTTCTCAATTTTTAAAGCTCCAAAGGCATTTCGTCAGGTTTACCTCGTCATCCGTTTAAAATCCTTAGGTTCAATATTATATTCAACAGCATCGTAATCCTGATAAATCAGTCCCTGTTTAGAACTAAACACCCTCACGAGTTTGTCTGTACTGCTTTTTACATAGTCGAATACAAACACCTCTTCGTCTTTTTGTAGTTCTTGCCAAAGACTATCTTTCTTTACGATTTTATATTTGTAAGGATAATTTTTCAGCAGCTCGTTTATTTCATGCTTCTCCAATTCTTCTCCGGTCCAACGGTCGAATTTCTCTAAAGTGTATTCTGGAATCAGCAATGTGCCTTTATACAATCTTGCTATTGCAAGTTCGTTTATTCGGCTTTTAAACAACCAATCGCGTTTGTTATTTTTCAGTTGGCGTTGTGCTTCTTTCAGATAAAGAGCAACGTGGGCAGGCGTCCAGTTTTTAATGCCATCGGTGTTGTATATTTTCTCGACCGCTTTTTTTCCATCGCCTATTTTCATTAATTCGAGAAGCAGTTGCCCGTCGGTAAAAAGATCGGTACGGGTGAAATGGATGCTTCTGTCCTTATATTTTCCTTCTTGGATTCTTTGCCAAATAGGAAGATAAAGCGTTAGGTATATGTGTACGTGATCGTATGGTACATCTGGTGTGTGTACACTGGTGTGTCTGCCTTCAATAAAGAAGAAAGAATAACCTTCGTCTTTATAATGCTTCATGCTATCGTAATCAGCAACTTCGATAGGAGTGAAATCCCAAGACGAATATATTGCTTTTTCGAAATCAGCTCGTTGCTCTTCGTCTACGTTTCTGAGGAAAAAGACTGTTTTTGATTCTTTTAAGCTTTTAATCTCATACGGTTCAAATTCCCTTTGTTTGATGTAGTCATAATCTTTAATGTCGTCAACTCCATGTTTAGATACTGTGTTGGAGACAAAACATGACGAGAAAGAGAATAGTAATGTCGCTAAAATTGCCCAATTAAAAAGTTGAATGTTCTTCATGTTTAAAAGAGTTCAGGCCGATAGTTTGCATTCGGCCTAGAATTTTATAAAAATAAGTTCACGATTAATCAGGGCATGACCAACAGAAGCAGTTCTGCGGTATAACCCTAAAAATGCCACTTATTGCAACGCCAATTTTATGCGTACAGTCTATGCTTACTCTTTTTTCTCCCAGTCAGGATCGTAAAGCATACCATTGCAAAGGCAATGCACACGCTTTGTCCTTTGGAGGATATCGAAATTTTGACAGCTTTCACAACCCTTCCAGAATTCATCATCTTCGGTAAGTTCCGAGAATGTGACTGGACGATAGCCAAGGTCTGAGTTGATTTTCAACACGGCAAGGCTGGTTGTAAGGCCAAAAATTTTCGCATCGGGAAATTTCCTGCGCGATAGATGAAAAGCTTCAGCCTTAATGCCGCGTGCAAGACCATAGCCTCGGTAATCAGGATCGACAATCAATCCAGAGTTTGCAACATACCGTCCATGACTCCATGTCTCGATGTAGCAGAAGCCGATCACCTTTTCTTTATCAAGGGCGATAACAGCTTTTCCTTGCTCCATCTTTTCAAGGACGTATTCTGGCTTTCTCCGTGCTAGGCCCGAACCTTTGTGCTGTGCCGCACGATCTATCATGTCGCATACCCCTTGTGCGTATTTGAAATGGGTTTCGTTGGCAACAACCACCTTAATATCAACTTTCTTTTCTGCTTTCATCTATTCTATATTTGCAGCTTTCCTTGTGTTTTGATCATAAAAAAGCCCGCCTTTTAGCATTAAGGCGGGCTTTCGTAATGTTGTATGTTGTGATGTATCTATATAACGAGTCCGCCAATATCTATTGATAAAAGCGTCGGCGTCGGATATTTTGTTTCATTGAGATCATGCTATACATAAGGTTACAAAAAAACCCGCTCTGTGGCGGGTTTTGATTTATTTTTTTGGCAAACGTTTCCCGCCTATTGCTGTTTGAATAGTTTCCTGCGACGGCGGTATGTACGTGTATGAGCCATTGATTTTTCTTTCTTTTGTTGGCACAAAGAAAGTCCTTTTTTTTCTATTTGCAAAATTTTATAAGCCAAAATGGTTTTGTATTTTCGAATTGAAAGTGCAAGGGCGTGTGCGCTTGCTGTTTATTACTTTATACCCAGAAGTGTTTCGCAGTCTTAGGCTGTAGCTTTTGCTGTACCAGTTCTGCAATTTTGCTTTTGGGGTTGTAGATCATAGCTGTGCAGAGGCAATGTTTGCGGCCGGTACGTTGCAGAATATCGTTGTTTACACAACTGCCACACCCTTTCCAAAATTGGTCTGTATTAGGAAGATCGGCAAATGTTGCTGCACGGTAGCCAAGTTCGGTGTTTATTTTCATTACCGCATCGCTGGTCGTAATGCCGACAAGGGTGGCATGGGGGAATTTTTTGCGCGAAAGTGTGAATGCCCTGCGTTTGATGGCCTTCGCAATGCCAAGCCCTCTGTAGTTTTCATTTACGATAAGTCCAGAATTTGCTACGTATTTCCCGTTTTCCCAGTCGTTTATGTAGCAAAAGCCAACAACATTTTCTTTATCTGTTGCTATGACAGCCTTTCCTTCATGCATTTTCTGTTTGATATATAATGGGGAGCGGCGGGAAATTCCTGTACCTCTTTTTTGAGCTGCTTCAAACATCATATCCACTATGCATTGCGCATAGTGGAAGTGTTGTTCTCCTGCTATTTCGATTTCAATTTCGTTTTGGCCATTTGTCTGTTTAGACTCCATAACATCGTTGTGTTTGGGTGATAAGGCTTTATTGCCTTTGTCGTTTGTATTAGAACCCTTCAGTTTATTTCCAAAAACCGAAGTCATATGAAAAAGTAAAATCTGGCTTAAAAAAATGAAAGCTTTGACATTTGAATTATTTAGAGGGGACAAATTGCAACAAAAAAGCCCCGCACATAATACGGGGCTTCATATATATTGAAAGTATGCACAACAACCCCGCCTAACGAATACGTATTTGAAAGGTTTTAATTTGGTTGTATTAGTGCTAAATTGTTAAACTTCATTTTGGAAAAGCCATTTTTTGCTTCTTTCTCTATGTTGTTGTTTATGCAAATACACTATTAATATGACAGAATGTCAAGTTTTATATGTGAAGTTTTGTTAAAATTGTAACTGGTGGCTTTTTTTGTTATCAAAAAACTAAGTTTGTTGTACTTTATTTTTTTGCTACACACATAGGAAAAACTTTTTCTTTAGGTCGTAGGAAATGATAAGGAAACAGAGGTTGATTTTTTCGAATTAAAACTTGATTGAAGTTATATGTGTTGGTTTAAAATTAGATTGTGATTTATTCGGAAAGTGGAATAATTGCCTAAGTACGCTTCGGTATTGAACATCTACGCCTTAACCAAAATTATTTTTTGCTAAAAAAGAAAAAGCCCTGTCTGAAACAGAGCTTCAATGTTTATCTTAAAACAAGTAAAGCCTCACTGTCTAACAAACCAAGGTTTGAAAGATATCAGTTAGGCCGTACAAGTACTATATTGTTCTGCATATTCAAAGCTATCGCTTTTGTAGGCAGATCGCCGTAAGGATGTTTCTACAAAGACACGATTATATAAGTGGAATGTAAAGTCTTCAATGTGAAATTATGCTGAATTTCCTGTTATCATTATGTTTTGCGTAGTATATACACTTAGTGTTGCCAGAGCAGCTTACTTTTATATTACCTTTGTTTTGCTACGGAAGAGCAAAGGACGTTTAACTTAGAGAGATTGTTGTTGGAGCTTGAGAAGTAGAAACATTCAACCACATATTAATATTACCAATGTCGAAAAACGTGAATTCAAAAAGCACAAAAGCTGAAATATTAGAAGCTTACGAAACATTGCTGAAACAACAGCAGGAGGTAAAAGCAGATATTCCAAAACAGGTTCAGGAAGAAAAGCAAAAGGAAGAAGTTATAGAAAAAGTGGCCGATACAAGCCTCGATGGCATTGTGAAAGGCATTGCAAACCTGAAAATTGAACTTGGAAATTCGTTAGATAGCCTTGGCAGTGATTTAGTTGCCGAATTTAAAAAGCTAGAAGAAATACGCGAAGCTATTGATGTTGAAAAGCAGAACCTGCAAGACCTTTACGGTTTGTCTGCGAATACCGATTCTTTGGCGGCAATGCTCTTGGCTCAAAAAGAGAAGAAAGAAGCTTTTGAACAACAGATGGCATCGGAAACAGAAGCTTTTTCTTTGAAAATGAAGACCGAAAAAGAAGCTTTTGCCAACGAAATGAGCGAAAAAAGAATAGCTTGGAAGGCCGAAAAAGAAAAGGTAGAGAGTGAAGCAAAAGAACTAAAAGCCGATCTGGAGAAAGCAAGAAAGCGCGAAGAGGAGGAGTACGAATACAATCTGAAAATCAACCGCAAGAAAGAACAGGATGCTTATGAGGCAGAGAAAACTGCTGAGGAACAAGAGCTGAAGGAGAGAAAATCGGCATTTGAACAAGAAGTAGCAAAACGCGAAGCCGACCTCGAAAGCGCAGAAGCAGAATTGCAAGAACTGCGCAAGAACAGTGCAGAATTTCCAGACAAATTGGCTAAGGCCATTGCTGATGCAGAAGCTGCCGTTACCGAAAAACTGACTGCCAAATTCGATTTCGAAAGCAAACTGATAGAGAAACAGACAGAAGGCGAACTGAACCTAAAAGAACAGACAATTGTTTCTTTGAAAGAGAAGATTACAGAAATGCAACAACAGATTAAAGAACTTACCGACAAGGCCAATAAAGCCGAAGGCAACGTGAAAGATATTGCAGTGAAGGCGATTGAAAGCAGTTCGAAAATTCAGGTTTTTCCTAAGAAGGAAAATTCTGAAGAATAGGGGTGTTACAAATCATATGCTGTATGCAATTCATAGGATAATCGCTTTGTTTCAAATTTGTCTTTTCTTTAAGTTGAAAATTCACTGAATTTTTGTTCTTGAAAACACAACAGCATCAAATGTTGTACTCTTGCTGTATATTAATATTTACGAAACTGGACTGGAGACCGTTTTTAGTGTATATTTAAATCTAAATGCATCGTAGCTTTATAATAGGTTACATGGTCAGGTGATAAAAGCTCTGGCTTATGGCACTTGTTTTGTAGATCGCATAGAAATTTCCGGGGACAATGCATGTGAAGCTTTTCAGAAAAACTTTCTTACGACAGTTATTATCTTTTTTTGTGTTAATTTTTGTATCTCAAAATGTTAATGCACAGACACAAGATAAGTTTGTACTTAAAGGTGTGATTTTATTCGAAAAAAAGCCTTTGATAGGAGCCAAAGTAGGGGTATTTGAAGGAGCCAAGCAAGTATTTGTTGTTCAAACAAAGAAAAAAGGAAAATATTTACTTCGGTTACCTCTTCATAAAGACTACACTATTAAATTTTCAAAAGATGGTTTAAGTACCAAAACCATAAAACTCTCCACTGTTTTCCCAGATGATTTTGATAGACGAAAACTTAGGGCCAATATTTTTGTAACACTAAAGACAGAGGCAGAGAAAGAAGATGTTGTAGCATCTTATCGGTACAATCCAAATGGGCAGGGTGTTCTGGATTACGATTTGGTGTATTCTGCAGAAACAGAGGCTGCTTTGGCTAAAGTGGATAAATCGCGTTTGAAACGAGAAGAATATGAAAGCGAGGTAGAAGGTAAGATAAGCAGGCTCGACGCCACCACCCGTTTGTTGGCTTATCAGCGTTACGATTCCATAAAACACATTATAGATAGTTTGGTTGGTTATGCCAGTAAAGAAGCGCAGGAGATTGTGCTGGCCGCTAAAAAGCAGCGGGGCGAAATTCTTAGTGATGTAGAGGAACAGAGTCAGACATTTAAACAGTTGGATAATTTTTTAGCGGGTAAGTTGCCAACGGCAGAAGAAATTGAAAAATTTTATGTAGATCGCGAAGCTTTTCTCGTCCGTAAAGATATTCGTAAGAGAGAATTGCAGAATATGGAATTGGCTGCACTGCGTCAGAAATCGAGAGATGATAGTTTGCAACTGATGGAGAACGCCATTTTTATACGGGATGAATTATTGAAAACGGCAAGGTATCAGTTAGAAATAGATAGGCTTAATGCGCAGACTGCTCAGGATAGTCTGGTTCTTGTGGAAAAAGAGCAGGCAATATCTAAGGCAGAACAGGAAATAGACTTAGCGCGTACGCGATTAGACCTACAGCTTGCAGAAATTGAGAACAAGAACATTATTTTGGTCTCTGTTGGTATTGGCTTAATGCTCCTTATTGGTTTGCTGCTTCTTTACATTAACAAGAGTAGGGAACGCAAGAGAATGAATAAGGAACTTGCAATACGAAGTAATGAAATCACACGGCAAAACAACAATATTGTTGCGAGTATTAATTATGCCCGAAATATACAGCATACCATCCTCCCTGCTAATTTCAGTTCGTCTCTTGTTTCCGATTATTTTATTCTATTTAGGCCGAAAGACATAGTATCGGGCGATTTCTTTTGGTTTCACAAAAAGAATTCAGCTTCAAAAAGACTTTATGTAGCAGCCGTGGACTGTACGGGACATGGTGTTCCGGGAGCTTTTATGAGTTTGATCGGTAACCGCTTGTTAAATGAAATTGTTAGGGAAGATGATGTTAAATTACCTTCTGATATTCTTACTGAGTTAAATTCCAGGCTTGTAGAGGCTCTTAACCAGAAGCATACGGAAAACCGTGATGGCATGGATATAGCTCTTTGTGTGATAGAAGAATTAGATGATAAGCACAGAAAAGTGACTTATTCTGGAGCAAAGCGCCCATTGTTGTATATAGAAGCAGAAACAGGAGAGGTGAAGACAGTAAAAGGCGATAGAATTTCCATTGGTGGTTTTAGGGAAGATTTAGAGAAAGTATTCACGCAAAAAGAATTGATTTTACCTAATAATTCGTTGTTGTACTTAAGTTCAGATGGTTTTATAGATCAAAATAATGAAGATCGAAAACGTTTTGGCTCCTCGCGTTTGTTTACATTATTGAAAAATTCTACAACACTGTCTATGGCCGAGCAGTTAGATTATTTAGAGAGTGAACTGGAAAGTTTTCAAGGAAATTCGGAGCAGCGCGACGATATTACGATTGTTGGATTGAGGCTTTAGGGAATGGTTGGTTATGAAAATTAAGAATTGGATGATGCTTGAAAATTAGTATTTAGCCCATTTTAAATGATCAAATATTCTATTTCCGCTTGTGTTTGTATATTCTCTTTTGGCTTCCATTATAAGTGTGCTAATGTTTTTGTTTTTTAGGCGCTTATAAGAGATAGAAGGTTGAATTGCATTCCTATTTGTCGTCTTAAAATCAATGGTTCGGTAAATACTTCTTCCTGAAAAATGTATCTTTGCCCAAAATTTTGTAAATGGCAAGCTTCGAAGATTTGAAACTGAGCAAATCGCTGCTCAAAGCCCTGAGGGAAGGGGCAATTGAAACTCCAACAGAAATACAGGACAGGGCAATACCAAGAATTAATTCTGGTGCAGATGTAATTGGTATTGCACAGACGGGAACAGGGAAAACATTGGCTTATCTTTTACCGATCCTTACAAAACTGAGAAAAGCTGAAGGGTACAATCCACGTGCCTTGGTGCTGGTGCCTACCAGAGAATTGGCTTTGCAGGTGAAAGATACTTGCGATTCAGTAACATTATATTCCAATTTGCGTTCCATTGCACTTTTCGGTGGAATCGGTATTACCAAGCAACTTGCTGAAATAGAAGAGGCAGAGGGTGCAGATATTATCATTGCAACACCGGGGCGTTTGTGGGATGTTTACCGGACTGGAGATCTTCCTTTGAAGTCGATTAAGACATTGGTTTTTGATGAGGCCGACCGAATGCTTGATATGGGATTTATTCCTCAGATACGTAGGCTTTTGGAAGTGATTCAGGTAAAGCGGCAGAATTTGCTTTTTTCAGCTACTTTTTCTGGTAAAGTGGAGCTGATGTCGGATGAGTTTCTTGCTTTTCCGGAAAGGGTAGAGGTGACGCCATCGGCAACGCCAGCTTCACAGGTAGAGCAGTTGCTTTATGAGACTCCAAACATTCGTACAAAGCTGAACTTCCTAGAGCGGCTTTTTGAGTCTGAAGAGTTGAGCCGTGTGATTGTTTTTTGTAGGACGAAAGAAAATGCGGAATCCGTTTTTAATTATATAGATCGTAAAACTGAGGGAGAGGTTCGGGTAATCCATTCGAACAAAGGTCAGACTTCTAGAATAAATGCGATTAATGCTTTTAAGCGGGGAGAAGTTCGTGTTTTGGTTTCTACCGATGTTTCTGCGCGTGGCATTGATGTTAGCAAGGTTTCGCATGTGATCAACTTTGATGTTCCTATTATTTATGAGGATTATGTTCACCGTATTGGGCGGACTGGTCGTGTGAAGGAAACTGGTGTTGCGATTACTTTCGTGACGCCTATGGATAATTACTACATCAAGAAGATTGAAGAGGTTATAAAAATGGAGCTTCCTATTGAGCCAAAACCAAATGATGTTCCTGTTGGTGATTTTATTCCCGGCGAGGAAAGGAATATGGCAATGGAGATTGATATGCAGCGCAAGAAGGAAGATCCTACGTTCCAAGGTGCTTTTCATGAGCGGAAAAAGAAAAGTGAGAAGAAGAAGGAACAGCAGAAGAAAGCTGGACAGGGGAAGGGTAAGCCTCGTCGTAGACGGTAGGTTTTTTGATTTGGGTGGTTCATTGGTTATTCGGTAGAGACGCGCTAGTAGCGCGTCTGTACAGATTATGAGTGGATCGTTACAAAAATCGTAAATTAGACGATAAAGGGAGGGCAGTATTAAAAAGCAAAGAAGTTCTAAAAATAGCCGCGACTGTAGCGAAAAGCCCACAGGCATGCGTGCCAGTGACACACGGTGCGGCGGCTATGAAGCCTTAGCGGAATAGACCGCCACGCCGATGTGGAACGGCACGGAGGCCGAGGACTTGTAGTGGAAGGCGCGACGATGTTTTGGGAAATTGATACAGTACTGCTCCTAATTAAAAAAGAGAGTGGGGGGTTGTTTTTAATTGGATCTGAAGTGAAAAATTGCAGAAATAATGTTTCGCAGCTCAGAAAGTTTATGATAAGTTTGTGGGAAGCGCATGACATGCGTATTTCTTCTAGATTGTAAACTCTTTAAAACATCAACTGAATGTCTAATCAAGTTAAAATGACTACCCAAGACTACATTGCACGAGAAGATAAATTTGGAGCGCATAATTACCACCCGCTTCCTGTTGTGCTAGATCGTGGCGAAGGTGTTTTTGTATGGGATGTAGAAGGCAAACGTTATTTCGACTTCCTTTCAGCTTATTCTGCAGTAAATCAGGGACACTGCCATCCGAAAATTATAAATGCTCTTACTGAACAGGCCAAGCAGCTTACGCTTACTTCGCGTGCTTTTTATAGCAGTGCTCTTGGTGAGTTCGAGGAATATGTGACGAAATTTTTTGGTTACGATAAGGTGCTTCCGATGAATACGGGGGCTGAGGCCGACGAAACTGCATTGAAGCTTGCCCGCCGTTGGGGTTACGCGAAAAAGGGTATTCCTGAAAATGAGGCGAAGATTGTGGTTTGTGAGGGGAATTTTCACGGGCGTACGATTACGATTATCTCGATGTCTACCGATCCTGATTCTTATAAGGGATTTGGACCATATACTCCGGGTTTCAAAGTTGTTCCTTATAACGATCTGGAGACTTTAGAAAAAGAATTGAGCGATCCGAATGTTGCAGGTTTCCTTGTTGAGCCGATTCAGGGCGAGGCTGGTGTTTATGTGCCGGACGATGGTTATTTGAAGGCTGCTTCGGAAATTTGTAAGAAACACAATGTGCTTTTCATTGCGGATGAGGTGCAGACTGGAATTGCGCGTACAGGAAAAATCTTGGCCTGCGACCATGAAGGTGTTCGTCCTGATGTGCTGATTTTAGGTAAGGCGCTTTCTGGAGGTGCTTATCCTGTGTCAGCTGTTTTGGCTGATGATGATATTATGTTGACAATTAAGCCAGGTGAGCATGGTTCTACTTATGGTGGAAATCCTATTGCTGCTAAAGTTGCGGTTGCTGCTCTTGAGGTGGTTAAAGAAGAAAAACTGGCGGAGAATTCTGAGCGTTTGGGTGAAATTTTCCGTGCTGGTTTAGAGGCGATTG
The DNA here is from genome assembly GCA_965230435.1 of Bacteroidales bacterium. Lineage (GTDB taxonomy): Bacteria > Bacteroidota > Bacteroidia > Bacteroidales > JBDKHP01 > JBDKHP01. Next base: position 1,455,295 of record CBDDLB010000006.1, on the reverse strand, counting down.
ATCATCCGATGATTGAGAAAGTACGTGGGAAAGGTTTGTTGAATGCTGTGATCATTAAGCCGAAAGATGGAAAAGAGGCTTGGGATGTTTGTGTGGCAATGAAAGAAAACGGACTTATTGCTAAGCCTACTCATGGACATATTATCCGCTTTGCTCCACCGCTTACTATTACTGAAGAGCAGATTAAGGATGCTTTGGAGATAATTGAGAAGACGATTAAGTCGTTTTAATCGAATTATGAATTATAAATTGGCTGGCGCGTGAGGTCGGTTGATTATAGATATCTTGAAAGAAGCCTTGTAATAATTAGTTGCAAGGCTTCTTTTTTTACTTCATTTAGAAGCGATAAGGGTTGTTGGTGTAAGTGAAGGAAAAGTTTCCAAGGTTAGAGAAATAGCTGTTTACCAATTTGGCTGGATCTGTTGCAAATTCTCCTCTTTCAACGTTGTCGTTATGGTCGTTCCAGTTCCAAGGAGCATTGGCACCACCGCGTCCATGACTTAGTTTGAAAGCACCCTGCTCGTTCTTGAATAATTGTGTGTTGTAGCGCTGATCCCACAGGCCGTTTGGTTCGAAGATATCTACTAGTTTATATCCAACGTGATTGTCGTATACATCCGATGGTACTTCTGCTACATCGTTCATCGAAGGATAGTAAATAACCCCGTCTCCATTGATTTTATATTTTGGATGGGCTTTTAGTCCGTGGCCTCGGCATTCTTGTGCGGTTACGGGGTGAAGTGCTCCTGCGAATGATTGCATTGTTAGTTCTCCGTCTATATCTTCGTCATTGTCGCGATAGTTACTGCTGCTAGGGGTGAAAGAGAAAAAATCTGAGTGTGCAACAGTGACGCAGCCTTTTAGTTCGCCGTAGGTTGTGTTGTTTTTCTCAACGATCATTAATGCGCCCTCTAGGTCGTTTTCGTGTTCGGCCAAGAAGCTGAAAGGGAAGTCGTTTTCCCAGTCGCGAGGATGGAAGAATGCATAGGTGATGAACCAGTGTGTAGAAGTTTCTACTACAGAATAGTAGCAGTGAGCAGAGGCTTTATATTGCGATTTTGCAATGTTGTCCCAGTTGTTGGTTGCGTTCCAGTCTCCGTCGAAATCTATTGCTGTTATATAGTCCGATTTTCCTTTCAATGATTTTCTTCCTGTTGCATCCACATCCATGTGGTGGATTGGTGCCCAGCGTTTTGCAATATCTAGTTTTGATATTGAAGCTTTTTTTGTAGTACTCGACTCTTGCTTCTTTTCAGGTTCTGGTAGTTCTTCTTTTTGACAGGAGATTGTGATGAAAGTCACTAATAATAAAAGTAATAGCGAATGTTTTTTCATTTTCTGCATTGTTTTTATCTGTGGTTTAATAATGGGGCAAATGTTGGAAGGTTTTTTCTGAAGGATTTGATGTGTAGGTTTCTATATGGTTAACTTTCATTTGAAGAATAAGATATGTTTACAAAAAAATAGTGTTTCCTAAAACAAAAGAATGGTTGTTCTTGCTATAAGAATCCGAATATTATTGTGTTGAATTTGTTTATTGTGTTGAATAATTCATGGATTGTTTTTCCAAAACGATCCTATCCTAACTTCAGGTGATTTCACAAAACCGTTTGTGAAGTAATTTCTACCGTTCACTACTCATTGTGTACCGTTGGTGAACTCTTCCGAACTATTCAGTTTTTGGAGTGTGATTCATATGATTATTCCTTCTAGTTTTGCTTTGTAGATTGATGTAGTCAGTTAGTGTAATATAGCTAATGAAAATCATTTATAGATTTAATATTTTAAATATGTAGAATCATTGTGTATGTTTTGATTTTTTAAACTGTTTGTAGTATTTGCCCTGTAAATGTTGTAGAGTATGTGTTTGTGAGTAGGGTCGTAGCTATTTTGGCTGTATTGATTTTAAAATATTTTATTTTTTTAATGTGAAAATTTAATTAATCATATTTAGTTATTTACATTTAGGGACTTTAGCTGTATTAAAATAGTGTGATCGCATCAAAAATATTACATCTTGAAAACCATAGGTTTTCTAATAAAAGGCGAAGCCTTTTGACTCCCCGCCTTATAGAAGTAGGGTGTGGGGGTAGTTGTATGACAGACACTTCAAGTTCGAATCTTTATACATGAAAAGCTCTTTGTATAACTTATTCTCAATTTCACTAAAGTTTATGATGTAAGTAAGGCGTGTTAAAAAAAATAATTAGCCAAAGGCGCACAAGGCGGCTAAACCGGAGCGTACTTTTCGTACGTGAGGATTTGGCCGTCGCAGTGGAACGAATGGATAGTTATTTTTTTGATATGCTTAAAGCTGAAATAATAAAGACAGTATTTGTTGCACTGAAGCCTTTCAAATCCTCACATTACTCTAATGTGCCCAGGTATTGAACACTTTGTGCACCTTAACTGAAATTATTTCTCACACTTTACTAAATAAAAAATGATAGGTGAAAAATTGAATTCCTGACTAATACCCTGAATTCAATTCTAAACCACTTTAAAGGAAACAATTTATAAAACTAACGAGCTTGCACAAAGCAAGGCTTTAGGCAGGCAACAAAGAAACTCCCGATTTATTAAATGTATTTCGGAGAAGTGTAGATAAAAAAATACCTCGCGGCGGAAAGTAATTTTAGATGAGTTTATTCTGGGGTGAGGTTGTTACTGAATGTTATAGCGATATTAATCTGCTATAAACTTACGCTCAAAAAATATTAACGGCATAGCATCCATAAAAATCGGATGTTGTGTGAAATTATTCAAATTCAAAATCATTATGAATAAATTATTACTTACACTATTATGTTCTTTGTGCATAGGTGCTTTAAATTTGAATGCGCAAATAACAGGAGATTCAACATGTATAAATATTAATGGGAACAATCTATACAACGAACATACCTACGACATTAACCTCTATAGGCTAGCTGAAAAGGCTGGAGATGAGATTGGACTTACGCATCCGAAAGTTGGTTCTTATTCAATATCTACAGCAGGCGGTATAGAGATCGTGAAGATTGATGAAGCTGCGAGCCAAGTAACAATCAGATCGAAGACAGGAACGACAAAAGATTCATTGTTTTCGAGGTGGGCAAAAGGACGAATACATGTTCGATATAGTGAGGGCGATGGTCATGATTGTGGATTTGGAATGGGCTTGAGTATAAGCAAGCATTTTGACCTGGCCAACCACGATTACGATAATTCTTTTCAGGTTAATGGGCCATCGTGTGTAGCTCCTGGAGATACTGTTGTTTTTTCTGTACCTCCATTGGTAACCATGGCTTATACTCCATCTCATGATTCTTATGATTGGGATTTAGGAAGCTTAGTTCTACCTGATGAAAGCAACGTATTATATTGGTCAAGCGATTATAGTGCAGTTACACTTGTAGCTCCTGATTTTGGGGATTACAATGAGATTTCAGTAGTATTAGGTAGTTGTAATGACAGAAGCCACAACTTGCTTACAAGAAGCATTTTCGGTAAACCGGCGGAACCGAAAATCTCTGGGCCTTCTTGTTGGGAAGATAACAATGTAGTGACCTTTAATATAGATAACCATGATACCGACGTTACCTATACATGGGTTGTAAACAATGATACTTTGGCAATTAATTCAACTGCCAAAAGCTTGGATGTAGATATTAATTATTACAAAAAAGGTTTTGGTAGGCCATTTAGGAATACAAGTAAATTTAAAGTAACTGTATATGCTAATCCAATTGGTGGCAGCTGTTTTGGAGCTGTAAGGGGAACATACATATTACATAAAGGTATTTTCAAAGAAACATCTATTGCCCCAAAAGATTCGGATCCTTGTTTTATCAGTGGTCAGCAAAAGACTCTAGAAATTAATACAATGGGTGAGGAAGTTGTTTGGGAATTACCACAAGGGTGGTCTGGTGATGGTACTGCACAGTTTTCAAATAATATCACGCCTGAAGTTAGTGCGGAGAATGGAGTAATTAAGGTAAGGGCTTTATATAGCGAGTGCAAGAATGAAGTAACCTACGCCGCCAATTTAAAACCATCTGTTGAGAGTATTTCAGGTAATGATATAGTTGAAGCAGGTCAGTCATACACATATACAGCTTCTAGCCCAGGAGCAGAAAGCTATGAATGGATTATTCCAGAAGGATACTCTTATACTCCTACAAATTCCGAAACAATAGAGCTTACTGTATTAGGCAATGGCAAAAGTATATCTCCAATACAAGTAAGAGCGATTGGTGCTGGAGAATGTACAGGTGATTATATATCAAAAACAATTGGTGTTAGTCCGACGACTCCGACTTCTATTTCTTTTAAAAAGCTAAATGGTACAGCATTGACATGTTATGATATTAACATGACAAATACTTTTAAAATTTATACCGACCCGATTGATGCCAATCATGCTTTCGTTTGGGATTTAGGTAGTTGGGGAACCATAACTAGTTTAGACCCTAATAGCAATGAAATAACGGTAACTACAACTGTGTTAACTGCTGGTAATTATACTGTTAAAGTAAAATCAACAACTGCAGCAGGTATGTTTGAATCAAATGAGTACTCTGATGATATCACTATTACAGATAGTTTTAGTTTGGGTACTACTAATTATGATTCTTATGAATTATACAATGGAATAAATAAGGTTGGTGTAACAACAAGCAACACTGAAGCGGTGCTGTTAAAAAATGGTAGTCCTGCTTTGCTTAATGCTAGAGAACTTTGGTGGGTGAGTGACCGGTATAATGACATTGGCATAGATACAAGAGCAGACCCAACAATACCATTTCCGCTAGAAAGTCCGTACAAGCTTGAAGTTACTTATACGCAGCCAAATGGTTGTAAGGTATACAAGGAAGTTGCAACAGAAGCAGTACGAGGAGCTATTTCTGAGAAAGAATTAGTAAGCACTCTTCAGGCAACAGCTTCTGAAAGGGTAAGATCAAGACAGTCAGATTTTGATAGGGAACTGTTTACTCTATATCCTGTCCCAACTGATGATTTTGTTAATGTCAAATTATCTAGTTTAGATAAAAATATCACTTCTAGTTATAGAATCTATAATTCAAGCGGACAGTTGGTTCTCAGAGATGAGATAAATAATTCCACTACAAGAATCAATGTGTCAAGTTTGAATGCAGGTAATTACATAGTTGTGGTTAAGTGTGGAGATAGAATGGAAGAGAAAAAGGTAGTTAAAAAATGATAATGTAGTATGAACAAAGCCAACAAGTCTAAAGAATTAGATTTGTTGGCTTCATTTGTTTACAACTGGAACGAAATTGATAGAGGTTCTTTCTAGGGTAATCGAACACTTAGGTTTAACGATATCTAAAACCTGAATGTTGGCTGTAAATTAGAATTCAAAAAATCTAAAGGGACGATATTAGGTTGCCCCTCTAAATCATAAATCGTTAAAAAATTGGCTGTAACAATTATCTAAACTTCTTTTTCTTCTGCACCTTCAGTAAATGGCAGTTACGTAAAGCGACCCGGGGAGCCTCGTCGCTAAGTTCCAAAAGTCCCCGAATAGTAACCTTGTCGCCACGTTCAATTTCAGTAAGCACTTTTTTGTTTTCGAAGGAGAAAAAAGCGATGATTGGGTCGAGCATGAAGAAATTGTCATTAAGAGGCCAAAAGATGAGGTAAAGGTCGCTGTTGGGGTTGTATTTGTTGAGCATTGAGATGGAACCGGCATTGCCACACCATGTGAAAACGGAGCGATCCATCAGTTGTAGTTGTTTTTTGCGGTCGTTAGGGGAGATGTCTTTCCCAAGCCAGATGTCGATGAATTTTTCGAGAGTTATTGTCTCAGGTTTGAAATTGGAGCGAAGGTTTTCTGTTTCTGATTTGGTGTTCTGGGGATTGCTTTTCTCTACCGATGAAACATCTTTTAGGTAAGCGGTTTCGATTTCTTTCAGAAGTTCGGACATCAGTTCCCGAAACTGGATAAGTTGTAAGGCAAAATTTTCAGAGGACAACTTGCCCGAGGCAAAGTCCTGGTTTAGCTTCATCCATTGGCCTTTGGCGTTCATTACTTTCCCATATTTTGGGAGCTTTAGGCGTGTAAGTATGGTGAAGATTGTGTCAATTTTGTCTTGCTTAAGTAGTCTTTTGCATTTTACTAAAAGTTCCGAGAACCATAAATCTGATTTTGTGAAATCCATCCTACCAAGTTTTTCCCTTCTATGTCCAAATATAATAAATACTTTATAAACTATCAGAAATGCGACACGGTTCAATGTCAGGGGCGACTTCTAAAGTAAATAGTCTTTTTAACTTTAAACCTTAAGGATCTATAAAATGTTGCATAAAAATTAATGTTTTAGTCTGTAAAATGACAATTCATGTTTGAACTGAGATGTAAAATGAACATATTTATTATGTTTGTAGTATGTTCAAATATAAATCCCGCCTTGTAAATCAGTGTTTTATGTAAAGTTGTTCAGTTAGTTCCCCCTGTATGAGATCATGGAACACGAAAATAGCATAATAAAACCGATAGAGCCCCTTATTCTGAGTAAAAAAGCATGAAGTAAGTATGTGGCACTATTTATTATGAAAAGCATAAGCTCAATATCAAAGCAGTGGCAGCTTCAAAAGCGTCGTTTATTTTACGACACCTAACTAAGCACTTCGCCCCCTTGCGAAATAAAACGACAAATTGATCTATTCAGTCAGTTGGTTTTAATTTATGGCTAATGACGATGTTGGAATATTTGCTAATTATCTCTTTTTGAAAATATTCCCCTGAGGTTTGTGTTTCAGGATGTTGGCTTTTATTAGAGATATCTTAGGGGAACTTTTGTTTATTTCCAACTGTCCTCTGATAACTACAGTATCCCCACGGGTGATTTTTTCTAATTTTTGTCTGTGTTTATAATTAAAAAAGGCAACAAATGGATCTAATTGAAACATGGTGTCGTTGGTTGGCCAAAAAATCAAATATAGATCACTTTTATCATGATTTGGATTTATTTGAACAATTGAACCAGCTTTTCCTTCCCATGTAAGATTCATTCCATTAATACTTTGTAATTCTCCAGAAGATTCCAATCTGGTAATTCCTGTTTTTTCAATATATCCAATAAAATTGTTGAGTGATATAATTTTTTCTTTAGTAAAGCTAAGAATATTCTTTTTTCGCCTTACCACAATCTGATTTTTGTTGCTGTTATCTTTGGGAACCAACTCAAAGCCAGAGGGACTTTCAATGTATCCCATTGTGGAGTTTATATAAACGTCTTGTAAAGAGGTGAATGCGTCATCCAAGCTAATTCGCATCTGGTCATATTTTTTTCTGATTTCTTCAGTTTCTTTCCCTTCGCTCTGAGCCATGTCTATTTTTAGCCTCAACCACAGTGCTTTAGCAAGTACAATATTGCTTTGTTTAGGAATCTCATACTTGCTCAGGAGTTCGAATATTTCATCAAACTCGTTATCTTCATAATGTCTGCGGCATTGTGCAATGAGTTGAGAAAAACGAATATTAGGTTCATCATTGAGCATCGTCACAACTTAAAAAAATTACAAACTAGATTCCAATTATTTACCTACAATAAACGTACGATTTTTTTCTTTACAAAAGGTTAATTCTCAATGTTTTTTTAACACATACTAGATTACCCTTGCTAGATAAGGCTTTGATAATGACTAATAAAATGTCTGAAAAATAATTTGATATCGGCTTAATGGCAGAATAGGGGAGAAGCAACCTTTTCCTGTTTGATGAAATGCATTATTTTAGGCCGAAGGATAAAATATGAAAAATTTATTTCGGAAAGAACCTGAGCTGCCATTTTTATAAAGATTGCAGGTTGTTTGGGAAGAAATACGAAGTAGATAGTTTGTAGATGTGACGATAAGCCGTTTGACATTTCGAATATAGGCGGTTGGTGTGTGTTTGTATCCACCTCAATCTCCTAAGGGATCTTGATATTATCAATCAGTTCGTTGTGGGTATCTGAAACACAGTTCGGAAAACATGACTATCTAAGTATTCCGTATGCTGGTAAGTCCCCTTCAGATGATTTAGGGGGAAATGTAAAACACATACAGTCAGCCTATAGCTGTTGGATTATGAGCGACCAGTTGCCCGAAACAGGAAAGTATTAGAAAGCAAAACAGTTTTAAAAATAGCCGCGACAGTAGCGGAAAGCCCACAGGCATGCGGGCTAGTGACACACGGTGCGGCGGCTATGGAGCCTCGGCGGAATAGACCGCCACGCCGATGTGGAACGGCACGGAGGCCGAGGACTTGTAGCGGAAGGCGCGACTACCGCTATTGAAAAGCAATGGTGCTGTGCTCCAAAAAAAAATAAGGAATCGGGAGTTGGGTTTTGTCTTCGGATATTAAAGCGTGAAACTACTAAATTATGGGCAAGTGCCCGTCACTAAATTCAGATACATGAAACGTTATAATTTTTTTGCCTTGGCCGCGATGCTTACCTTCGGCCTTGGATGTACAAACTCTAAAGACAAGAGTATGGAAAAAGAAAAAACGCCAGTGGCCGAGAAAAAGGCACACGTGATGAAAGCACATGGCGACACACGCACGGACGATTATTACTGGATGCGCCTGACAGACGATCAGAAAAATGCAAAAACACCAGACGAGCAGACGCAGAAGGTGCTGGATTTTCTGAATGCTGAGAATGATTACACAAAATCGAAACTAAAACATACCGAAGCCCTACAGGATTCCCTTTACGAAGAGATCGTTGGGCGTATTAAGCAGCAGGACGAATCTGTTCCTTATTTCAAGAACGGATATTGGTATTACACCCGCTACGAAGAGGGGAAAGAATACCCGATTTATTGCCGCAAGAAAGAGAGCCTAGAGTCGGACGAGCTTATTCTTTTGGATGTGAACAAAATGGCAGAAGGGCATGATTATTACAATGCAACAGGACTTGCTGTTAGCTCAGATAACAAACTGCTTGCTTTTAGCGAAGATACCGTAAGCCGTAGGATTTACACTGTCCGTTTCCTTAATCTGGAAACAGGTGAGTTCCTCGACGACCAATTGGAAAATGCACAGGGCGACGGGGCATGGGCAAACGACAACAAAACGTTTTTCTACACCACGAAAAACAAAACGACGCTTCTGTCGGAAAAAATTTTCCGTCACACTATAGGCGAAAAAGAGGACGTACTTGTGTATCACGAAAAAGATCCGTCGTACTACATTGGTGTTTATAAATCGAAATCGCAGGAGTATGTTATTATTCTGAACAGCAGTACCCTGTCGTCGGACTATCATATCCTGAAGGCGGATGATCCGAAGGGCGAGTTCAAGCAGTTTACACCGCGCGAGAAAGTACACGAGTATCAGATAGACCATTTCGAGGACAAATTCTACATCGTAACCAACTGGGAGGCCAAGAATTTCCGCCTGATGGAAACCAGCGAAAAAGCAACCGAAAAATCGAACTGGAAAGAAGTGATTGCGCACCGTAGCGATGTGCTGCTGGAAAATGTAGACGTTTTCAAAAAGTACTTGGTGCTGGAAGAGCGCAAGAAAGGTAACTCGCAGATCCGCATTATGGATCAGGTGAGCAAAAAGGAGCATTACCTCGATTTTGGCGAAGAGGCTTACTATGCCAGCACAACAACCAATGTTGAGTTCGATACCGAAAAACTACGTTTCTACTATTCTTCGATGACAACCCCAGGGACTACCTACGACTACAACATGGCAACGCGCGAAAAAGAGCTTAAGAAGCGCCAAGAGGTAGTTGGAGGTCACAACCCAGAGGAATACGAAACAAAACGCCTTTACGCGAAAGCCCGCGACGGTAAAGAGGTGCCTATTTCTATTGTATACAAAAAAGGTTTCGAGCAGAACGGACAGGCGCCAATGTTGCTTTACGCTTACGGAAGCTACGGCGCTACTATGGATCCGTATTTCAGCTCTGTCCGCCTGAGCTTGCTGGACCGTGGTTTCTCTTATGCCATTGCCCACATCCGTGGCGGACAGTTCCTAGGGCGCGAGTGGTACGACGACGGCAAAATGCTTAACAAGAAAAACACGTTCTTCGATTTTATCGACTGTGCAAAGCATCTGATTACCGAAAAATACACCAGCAACGAAAAGATATTTGCAATGGGCGGTAGCGCTGGCGGTCTGCTGATGGGTGCTGTTGTTAATTATGAACCGGAGCTTTTCAAAGGTGTTGTTTCGGCCGTGCCGTTTGTGGATGTACTTACTACGATGTCCGACCCTACAATCCCGCTTACAACCAACGAATACGACGAGTGGGGAAATCCCGAGAACAAGGAGTATTACGACTACATGAAGAGCTATTCGCCGTACGATAACGTTGCCAAAAAGCCATACACGAATATGCTGATAACAACTGGCCTGTTCGATTCTCAGGTGCAGTATTGGGAGCCTGCCAAATGGATTGCCAAATTGCGCGATCTGAAAGTCGGCAACAACCTACTCCTGATGCACACCAACATGGAAGCGGGTCATGGAGGTGCCAGCGGCCGCTTCAAACGCTACAAAGAGACTGCTCTTGAGTATGCGTTTATGCTGGATCTTGTTGGCATTACCGAATAACGGACTTTGAAGCTGGGGAGAGCATTTTTTGTTCTCCCTTGTTTTTTTTATTTGGAGCAGTACATTCTTCTTTTCTTGAGACTCCCCTCGCGCCTTACGCTACAAGTCCTCGCCCCGTGTGCGGTTCTGCATCAGCATTGCGGTGTCTTCCTGCCGTCAGCCCCGCTATGCTGTGCATCACTCGCACCCGTGGCTGTGGGCTTTTTGCTACAGTCGCGGCTAGATTTAGGAGGGTTTTGCTTTTTAATTGGTTGGTGTTTTTTGATCGTGATGGTAAAAGTGAAGTTGATAAGTGAAAAATACCAATAAATGCTAGGGAATGAAAAGATTTATTGGATACTTTGTACGTTTGCTTCTGCATTGGGGCGGGAAGCGAAGCTGTAGTTATGATCACTTAGATGCATAATGTCATTGTTGATACAATTAGGTGTATATGAGAAATTATTGGCGAAACTTGAGTTTCGTAAATATTAGATCGTTAGCCGCAAGCTAAAAACAGACCCACAACAAAAATAAATATGACAAACGGAGCAAATTTTTTAAGAGCAGATTTACACATACATTCATATGGAGACTTTGGCTCTTATGATGTTACAGACCATACAATGACTCCAGAAGCTATTGTCGATACTGCATTATCAAAAGGGCTAAAAATTATTAGTATAACAGACCATAATGAGATTCAAAATTCGAATACAGCAATTACTTATTCTCAGGATAAAGATATTCTTGTAATACCAGGAATTGAGGTCAGTACAACACAAGGACATTTATTGGTTTACTTTGATTCATTTAAGAATCTTAGAGACTTTTATGGAAAGCTTACAGTTAATGACTGTAAAAAAACTTGTCAGGAAGGCATTGTTCAGTGTTTGAATTATGCGGAACAGCTTGGTGGAATTTGTGTATTAGCTCATATTGAGTTGGATTCTGGTTTCGAAAAAATGATTGGAAGATTTGGCCCTCAAATCGAAGAAATATTTAAACATAAAAACCTACATGGTCTTGAAATAAGTTCGAAAAATAGCAATAGCTTTTATACTTCAGGAGATTCTGATGATAATCGAAAAAGACTTATAAGTTTAAGAAGGGAGACTTTAGAGTTAGATGAGAGTTATAACTTGCCAAAACTTATGTCTTCTGATTCTCACACATTGGATAAGCTTGGTACTAATGCTGATGGTGACTTAAAACTATATGACTATCGTTGAAATTACCTAAAATCAGGTTTGAATGTGTTTTTAGCAGCGACACCGGCAATTAAGAGCCTTTCGAAGAGTACTTCCCTCATATATCTCCGGTTGAAATTATAGACAAATTCGTTCAGGTAATTCTGTATATATTTTTTGGAAACTGCATGGTGTATGGCCAGGAACCAGCGCTTGGCGTTGGAAATACAGATATGTACCCAGGGGAGGACTTTGCAGGCCTCCGCCCCGGCAGCTGTCTGCTGCGTCACTTTTTCGATCTCCTGTTCAATGTTGATATATCCTTTATGCCCGTCGGTTATTGCCTGTGAGCTGTTTTCCGCCCTTTGCCCCACGGTCTCGTTCAGGGTCACGCTTGTGGCGTCAGGTACGGCAACCATTTTTACATGGCCGACTTTTCTGTCCGGCCTCCCTTTTCCGACCTCCCCTTCAACCTTTTTACTTTCGGCCATCACAACGACCGTGGTCTTGGAAAGGCTCCCCCGCCCGCGCTTCACCTGCTCTCCATCTTCGTCCCCACCTTCCTGTTTGCCGGCGCAGAAGGAGGTGAACATCCCTTCGTCTATTTCCAGTTCCCCGCCAAGCAGGTAGCGGTCGTCACGTTTTCCCATCGCAGCCTTCAGTTTATGGCACATTGCCCATACCGGTTCATAGTATTTATGCCCCAGCTGGCCCTGGATCTCACACGACGAAAAACTTTTGGCCGTAGAACTCAACAGGTGGATACAGAGAAACCAGTGGCGAAGGGGCAGTTTGGTCGCATGCATGACCGTTCCGCTGGTCAGGCTGGTACGGCGGTGGCACTTTTTGCATTCCCAGCACTGTTTGTCCCCCTTCCAGTAATGTTCTTCATGGCCACATCTGCTACATTTTAGCCCCTGTTCTTCCCGCAATGATTTAAGGAACTGCTTACAGGATTCTTCATCTGGAAACCGGTTTGGAAAATCTATCAGGTTCATATCTTGCTGTTTTTCTATAAGATACGAAGTTTTAGGTAATTTCGACGATAGTCATATAAAACTAACAAGAATAAAAGTAGATGAAAATAATTTCCATTCATTTAAAGTGGCGATTTTAAGTCATGAATCAAGAATAAGACTTGAGGATTTTATTCCTGAACAAAGACCTTTAATCAAATCTATTTCATTAGAAGGAGGTCTCTTGGACAATATAAAAATAGACCTAAGCCCCAATTTAACATGTATTATAGGTAGTAGAGGAGCTGGAAAATCTACAATGCTCGAAGCATTAAGAGAAACTACAGGAAATAAATCAAATGCCAAGGTTGTTGATTCTGAGGTTTGGCCTCAAAATATAATGCTAACATATGAAGATGAGGCAGGTCAATTAATAAATTTTAAACGTGAAAAATCCCGAGAGACTGAAAATACATCAGACCCTATTGATGGTATAACTAAAGTTGATATTGAAAGCTATGGTCAAGGTGAGACAGCAGAAACAATACAGCACAGTGATGATAATCCTTCTGTATTATTGAAATTCTTAGACTCCTTTCTTGAATTAAATACCCTTAAGCTTGAGGATAATGAAATAGTAAATCAATTATTAGATAACCAAAGTGAATCAAGAAAACTTAGACTTGAATTATTGAGCTTAGATGAGACTAAAAAAGCATTACTAAATCAACAAAAGAAGCTCACTAATTTGGAGAAGGAAAAAGCTGGTGAACTAGTAAAATTTCAAAATGCTCTCATTAAAGAGCGACAAATTAGAAAAGAGCTTGTTGATGATTTGAATAATCTAATTAAAACGTATCGTGAAATATTCAAAGACAACTCAATATTTCAAAACTTTGAAAGTTTAACTGATGACGAGATAGTTGTTGGCAAAGATTATTTTAAAAAAGTAAAAGAGATTGTTACACAATTTTCATCAATTGTATCGGAAAAATCAGACGAACTTAATGATGCTTTAAATAGTAAAATTGAAGAATTAAAGGCTGAATTAAAAAGCTGGACTGATAAAGAAAAAACTTACCAAGAAAAAATCGATACCAAGAAAAAAGAACTCGAAGTTCAAGGGATTCCTTTTGATTTAGGTAAAATCAATCAGATTTCGAAAGATATTATTGACTTAAAAGCCCGAGTGAAAAAACTTGAAACAAGTCAAAAGAACTTAAAAAGTTTAGAGGAAGAAAGAAAAGAGCTAATTGCCAAAAGAATTGAAGTAAAGAGAAAGATTTACAACTTAAGATATGGATTTGCAGAAACTGTTAATCAGAATCTAAAAAACACACTTGATGGTCTTTTAATTAATGTAAAGTATGAAGAGGGTAAATATTCTGATGCATTTGAGAAGCAATTAAAGAGCTTAATGGATTGGAGGACATCACAAGTTCCAAAAGCCAATTTAGTAACGCAGCAATTAACTCCATTGGAATTAGTTGATATATGTAAGAAAAGAAAGCGGGCTAGGTTAAAAGCCTTAGTTGATTCGGAAGGTGTAAGAATCTTATCAGATGGTGAAGTAAATACAATGATTACTCGGATGCTAGAAAATAGCGCATTTGAGGATTTTGAGGCTATAGAGTATGAAGATTTGCCAAGTATACTAGTTACCAAGATTTTTAAGGACGTCAATGGTAATATTAAAAGAAATTCAAAATTTATATCTCAATTGTCACTAGGACAACAACAATCAGTTCTACTTGGTATACTTATGCTTTCCAAAAGTAAAAAGCCTCTGATTATTGACCAACCAGAAGATAACTTAGATAGTGAGTTTATCTTCAAAACCATAGTAATGAATTTGAGGAAAATTAAGGAAACTAGGCAGGTTATTATTGTAACACATAACCCCAATATTGCTGTTTTAGGAGATGCTGAACTAATAATACCATTGAAAAGTACCAGCATTAAATCTCATGTTATAAATTCAGGTTCAATTGATAGAAGTAATACTAGAATTGAATGTTGTGAAATTCTTGAAGGGGGAAAGAGTGCATTCATTCAAAGACAATTAATATATGGAATATAGGAAAGTCTCCAGCTGCTTGTAGTGAATGTTAAGTCTTTTGCGCAATCTGTACCATAGCATAGACGCTAAGCGTAGACTTTGGCTACTCCTTTTAATATTCCATTGGTTTATGTTGATAAACAAAGAAATTACAACAAATAGGAGGGTAGTAAAAAGCTTATTGGCTGCTTTGTAAGTTCGCCTTCGCTCCTGAATTAGAACGAGAGGCGAAACTATAACAATGATCACCTAGAAATTTAACTTGCTACTATTAATGCAACTAGGTGTTCTTATGAATTATTAGTGAAACTTGAGTTTCGTAAGTTACAAGTGTTAGCACTTATTTGTTTAAGAAATATCTACGCATAGGCTCAGGAAGAAGTTCCGGATTATCCTCCATTACATCTGTAATTATTTTACGTGCAAAAAAAACATGTCCTGATCAAATTTTCCGAATCTTCTTTTACAATGTAAAGTGCAATTTTTTGGCTTCCTTTTGCTGTTTTTTCTTTAATTTTGCCCTCTGCCACGATTTATTTGGTTTTTGTTTTAAGTCTATATAAAATTTCGTGGCATTTTCATAATAAATTTTTAAGTATCCCTACGCAGTCATCAAGTCCGTTATAAAAGTATTTTTTTGAATACTCAGATGGAGCTATGGAATTGTTGTGGTATAAACTGACGCTTGAATATTTTAAATAGCCTGATAATCAATAGCTAATTTCACTAAAGCCTTCAGGTTATTTCATAACAGTTCCTATAAGAAAACAAACTGACAAGGAGAAGAAATAGACTTTGAAGGTAAAATAGTAACACAGAAAACTAATTTAAGTTTTTGGACTAAATTGTTTAAAAAGTAAACTATGAAAGTAATGCCTGTAATGTATGTTGCGATTTTGTTATTTGCAGTTTCATGCACAAATTCAGCAGATAAAAAGAAAATTAAAGAACTTGAAACTGAAAATGCAATTTTGGATTCAATTAAAACTGAGTTGCTTACAGAAAATGAAATGTTAAAAGAAAACCTTTCAAAGTATGAAAATGAGAAAGCTAAGGAGGTTCGGGTAGAAAAGGAAAGATTAGAAAAATTAAAAAAAGCTTCACAAGGACTGATTCTGAATGACAAAGTTCAAGTTGTGACTATAAAAACAGGTTTTGACCCCTATCATAACAAGGACAATCTTTGGTTGCCAGCAATTACACTAATGTTTAAGAACATTTCTAAAGGAGATATAAATGAATTTATCAAGGTAAGGGCTGTATTTATTAACAATTCATCAGGGGAGCAATTGGCAGAAGATTATGAATATTTATGTACGGGCAGCCGACCATTAGTTTCAGGGGTAAAAAAACAGATTACTTTACAATCTTCAGTTGGATGGTATGCGGTGCAGAATCAAAATGCTTCTGTGAAGATTTCAATAGAAGATGATGCTTTTAAAACATATAAAATTAAAAACAGAGAATTTAGAGGACGGATATAAGGAATAGTAGGGGTGTAACAAAAAATATACGTAATGTGTGGAATGTGCTTAATTGAAAGTCCTTCCCTTTCCCCGTAGCTTTTCATGAATACTATCGGGATCTGTACTATAGCATGGACGCTAACGTAGCCAAAGTCTACATCTTATTGCATTGTGTTGATTTACAATGACATAAATAAAGGCGTAAAAAAAATAAAAGCAACTGATAAAGCTTTTAGTGTACTTATGGCCATTGTGGTAAAATCTATAGATGAATAGATGGGTAAATGCGAGGGAGTAGAAGGTTTGTTGACTACTCTGTAAGTTCGCTTTCACTCTTGAATTAGAATAAAAAGCGAACTGCATCAATGGCCACATAGAAGTATAGTTGTTATTGTTGATACAACTAGGGGGGCTTATAAGGAATTGTTAGCGAAACTTGAGTCTCGTAAGTGCAAGCGTTACAGGGAATCAGACAGAGCAATGTCATACTGATTTTCTGAATAAATTAAAATGAAGATTGTGACTTATTTAATAATTGTCGGACTCGTAATTGGAGTCATTTATTTCTTTTCTACAGCAAAAGGACAACGAAAAGAATTAATTCAACGGTTTGGACCAATAGACCAAAGGGCAGGAGAGGTAATCCTTTCTTTAAAAGAAGCCTATCCAAATCACAAAATCATTAAGCATACCCAAGAAGAATATCAAATACACTGCTTTGGGTCTTCACATGATTACTTTGTAATTTTAGGGTATACTCCAAGTGGAGTGTATGTTCGGATATCATATACTGATATGTTAGGGGGCGAGAATGTAGTTAGCGAAGAGATGAACCCGAACTTACTTAATGAGTATAAAATCCAGATGATGATGCAAAATGCAATGGGTTAACGTAAAAATTGTAACCTACACCATATATAAAACAAAAAATATGTTAAGTAAAAACTACCCGAACTTTGTTGCTTTTATGGAAGAGGCGAGACAAGGGAGCGACGGAAGATTAGTAATAAATGACTCAGAGAGGATAGTGTATAAAATGACTTTTCTTGTGTTTAATAATAAACTCGGAGACTTAAATTTTGAACTCATTAATGTTAATGGAGCAGTCAAATTTCAAATACGAACCATACAAAATAATCATGTAAAGGCTACCACAGAATCTCCAATAATAAATAGCGACCTAACTATAGAAGAATGGAACGAATCTTTTCAGGAGTTGATGGAGAATCATAACTCTAACCCTAATCATGCAAATATTTTAATGCAATTTACAGAACAGAAATTATCAGGTAGAAGTCAACAATCCTCAGGCTGTTTTTCTGTTCTTGTCGTTTTTCTAATAATTACTTCTGTAATCTTCATGTCAATCTAATTTATTCGGAAATGTATATGATATTATCAATTTTTAGTGGTGTTCTTTTCATCTCTGTTTTTGGGATACACTTCCTTATAACCAATGGGGCTACTGCTAGTCGCCCAATGTACACAAGAGATGTTAAACTAACAGTTATTCCATGGATAAGTGGATTTGTGCTTCCAGTTTTTGCTTGGAATAACTTTGTTGATTTGCATTGGGCCATTTTGTTTTTTATCAACATTGCTCTTGTATTTACATTAGGAATTACGTTGGCACGTATGTTTTTGACGAGATTCAATCCAGGAAAAGGTAAGGAAGGTTTCGCAATGATATATGCTTTAATTGCTGGAATCGTAACACTTGTATTAGGGGGACTTTTAAAATAGTTGTTCACGAAGAAGGCAGAAAAAATAAAGACTTGTAAATGAAAAGTATTACAGTTGAGTTTCGGGTTTTTACCTCTTGCTACTTGTAGTGAACGTTAAGTCTCCTGTAATTCGTAGCGCGATCTATATCGGAGTATAGGCGCTAGGCGTAGACTTTGGCTACACCTTTTTAACATTCCATTGGTTTACGTTGATAAACAGAGAAATTTCAACAAATACGAGGGGAGTAAAAAGGCTTATTGATTACTCAGTAAGTTTGCTTGTGCTCTTGAATTGGAACGAAAAGCAAACTTACAGTAAAGACCACCTAAAAGTATAACTTTCTATTATTGATAAAATTAGGTGTTCTTATGAAAAATTATTGGTGAAACTTGAGTTTCATAAGTACAAACGTTGTGGGGGAATTAGCACAACGAATATTAAACACATACGCAGTCAATTCAGACTCGAAAAGTATGAAAAATCACAAGTATGAAGTATTGTATTTATTTACTGATCTTTAGTGTACTCTTTATTTTTAGCTGTAAGTCAAGTACTCAGCAAAGGAATAGTAGTAACTACATTTCTGTTGAAGAACCAGAAAAGCTTACAACTGAGCAGATCCGTACTAATTTATTTCATTCAGTAAAAAGAAGTTTTGATTTGAGGATATCGGGGAATTATAAGGACTTAACACTCTATTTTCATCCACTGGAGTGGATGGATTGGGAAAAACAATATGCTCAATTAAAATCGCGAGATGAAATAATAACATTTGTAACTGAAGGTCACAGAAAATATATGATGGCAAATAAAGCCAAGGGTATTCAAGCTCGATTCATATTTGAAAATATTCTTGATTCAATTTATAACAATAATAATATTACATATTTGATTAATTATAGGTACGAATCTAAAAGTAAGTTAGATACTGAAATATATGAGAATCAAGTTATATTTACTTCTAAGAATGGGGGGCATATTTGGAAATACTTTAGGATTAACACCAGCGATTCTGCTAAAACGCTTGAAAGTTTAAAAAGTTATTATACTGAAAGAGAAATAAATCAATTAATGAGCAACTTTGGGAATAAAAATACTCAAAACCATAAAAGTAATTTATTTCGACCACAAACAACGCAAGAAAAAAAATTAGTGAAAAATGTCCATGCATATGGAGAAGTATTTTTCAGCGGAAAATTTGAGAAAGCACTGAAATACTTCCCTGACGCTATGTTTGAAGTTTTGCAAAAGGAGGCAGGGGCAAATTATACCATTGAAGACGTCAAAAAACTATTTGTAAACAATTTAAGCAAAGGTTTCCAGAGAAAGCCGAAGGGGAATAATTGTAATTTAGTGCTTCATAAGCTATTAAAGCATGTGCAGGTGTACTCAAAAGATGCATATGTATTGAGTTATTCTACTGTTTGTAAAAAGCGAAGCTCATCCGATAATGATATGTCAGAGACAGGAGGTGTCTTAATTTGTATATATGATCGCACTACTTATAAGTGGAACTTCTTTGAAGATGATAACGATCACAGTATTGCAGTTCTTCAAAAAATATTCAATAGAAAGATTGCATCAGAAATATTGGATTTCAAATACTCTAAATGATAAGTTCAATCAAATCAATGTCTAATATATGAAAATTAAAAACGTTAATCTGTTATCTTTACTTGTGTTGTTATTTGTTTTATCAAGCTGTGAAAGCTACATTGCTTTTGAAAAAATGCGAACGACAGTATTTTCATATGTATTTATAGGTACGCTTGTAATTGGTTTTATAGGGTTAATAATACAAATCCTAAAAGACAAATAACTGATAGCTGAGACATGATCTAATTACTCTCACCCTCGCTGTTTGTAGTGAACACTAAGTCTCTTGCTCTTCGCAGTACAATCTGTGCTATAGCATGGGTACTAGGTGTAGCCAAAGCCTACGCCTTTTAAATTACATTGGCTTATGTTGATAAAAAGAAATCACAACAAAAACGAGGGTAGTAAAAGGTCTATTGATTACTCTGTAAGTTCGCTTTTGCTCCCGAATAGGAACATAAGCGAACCTACAGCAATG
Source organism: Bacteroidales bacterium (assembly GCA_965230435.1). Classification (GTDB taxonomy): domain Bacteria; phylum Bacteroidota; class Bacteroidia; order Bacteroidales; family JBDKHP01; genus JBDKHP01. The sequence continues at coordinate 1,435,285 of CBDDLB010000006.1, read as the reverse complement.
ATCACCTAGAAGTATAACTTGCTGTTATTAATACAACTAGATGAGCACATGAAGAATCATTAGCACAACTTGAGTTTGTAAGTACAAATGTTATTTAAAGAGATGCACTGCAAATAAATGATGAGGAGATTAAGTGATTTCGGCGAAGGACTTTTTCTTATTGGGTTAGGAATAGTTATGCTTTTTATTATTCAGGAACCTGATGTATTGAATGAGAAAAATACAAATATAATAGAAGGGATATTAAGAGAATATCCTAAGGAAGGAGTCCATGATGAAAATCAAGATTATGTTGGATTATGGATTGTTGGTTATGATAACTTTTATGAATTTTCAGGTTGTTCTCATAATGATAATATTCATGAAAAAACCCTAAAACTTGCACCAGGTGATTATGTGTTTTTATTCACAAAAAAGGAAAGTTCAAATACTACGTATCCTTGGAAAGGAAAAAAATATAAAACCTTTAGCATTTGTGATGCATATTCCCCAAAACTTGGACAAATCGTAAAATTTGAAGAATACAACAGATGTTCGGAGAAGATGGCGAAGGTTTTTCTTCCTATCCTTTGCGCTATAATGATATTAATTGGAGTCTTTAGGTTGGTAGGAAAGTTCTTTGCTAAGGATAATATCATTGTTAGTGAGTATTTTGATTTGTCTACAGACTCTTTAGAAAACAAGAAAGACTTTTATATCCTCAAACCAGATAAGATAGCTTATGTCCTTAGGAATAGTGGACTACCTTTATCTATTCTTTCGATTGTTTCAGGAATTATATTAATTAATCCGCTTGACCCTGAATACGAAAATATTCTGGGAAATATCTGTATATACTTTGGTGTTGTAGTTGTATTCTTTATTTTATTAAGCTATGGTAAAGTATTTTATATTTTAGACAATAAAGGTATACATATTAGAACTGCACCATTTTTCTTTAAACCAGAAGTTGAATTTATACCATACTATTCGATTAAAGAAGTTGATGTTAAAATAGCTTTCTATGAGCAAGATAGAAAAATCGGAACGATTGAAATTCATGATGGCAAATATGATGATGATGGAGATAAGGTTTATTCAACTTTAGCTGGATTAAAAAAATATAAAGAAATTGCTGATTTTATAAAAAGTAAATCAAATATTAATCAATAACATTCGCTAATAAATTATACTTTTTGGTAAAGTATTGAATATAATCGAATCGATGGCTGGAAAATGACAGTGTGATTTGAAAGTGATGAACAATAAATCTCCTGTTTTTAGCCTTCCCGCTGCTTGTAGTGAATGTTAAGTTTTTTGCTTTTCGTAGCGCAATCTGTACCATAGCCTAGACGTTAGGCGTAGACTTTGGCTACGCCTTTTATGAAAAAAAACTCAAACAACTAAAACCCATCGACGAAGCGTTACCAAATGCAACGAGAAATTCAAAACGATTATATATTTGATGATTACTCAAACTTTGATTTAATCGAATAAAACGTAATTAATGAATACCGAACTGAGCGGAGACCAATCTGATTTCCTATTTTATTCCACAACAGAAGGGAAAACCAAAATTCAGGTTGTACTCAAAGATGAAACAGTCTGGATGACACAAAAGGCGATTGCAGAATTGTTTGATGTTCAAAGACCTGCTATCACTAAGCATTTAAAAAACATTTTCGACAGTGAAGAGCTGTACGAAAATACAGTTAGTTCCATTTTGGAACATACTGCCAAAGACGGCAAAAATTACAAAACTAAATTCTATAATTTAGATTGCATAATATCGGTCGGCTACCGCGTAAATTCAAAAAAGGCAACTCGGTTTAGACAATGGGCAACCGAAGTTCTACGAGAATACATGATAAAAGGCTTTGCTTTGGATGATGAACGGCTAAAGCAAGGAAATCAATTGTTTGGCAGAGATTATTTTGACGAGTTAGGGAATTATAAATTATTAGTTATGAATTATGAATTGGCTTACGCCTGAAAACCAGCGCTCGACCAATTCTAAATAGTCAATTATTAATTTTATAACGCCTTAATTGAGCGCATCCGTGAGATACGTGCTAGTGAACGGCGTTTTTATCAAAAGATAACTGATATTTATGCCTTGTCAGCAGATTACGATAAAGAAGCACCTCAGACAAGAGACTTCTTCGCAACGGTACAAAACAAACTGCATTGGGCGATTACAGGAAAAACAGCAGCTGAAATTATTTATTCATCGGCAGATGCAACAAAGCTTTACATGGGATTAAGTAGGTGTGCTAATATAAACGACATTTTTAGGTTTGTCACAACACTGAATATTAGCACGATGCTTTTCCTAATAAATAGCACCACGTGCTTAACATCGTGGAAACACGCGCCTGATGGAAAAATACTTAAATCAGATGTTTCAATTGCTAAGAACTATTTAAGCGAAAGCATATCCACGAATTAAACCAAATAGTTTCTGCGTATCTTGATTTGGCCGAAAACCGAGCACAACGCCAGATACTTATGAATATGAATGATTGGATACATTTCCTACATAACTTCCTTGAGTTGTCGAACTATCCAATATTGCAGGATAAGGGAAAGGTTTCTGCTCTACAAGCTAAACTTAAAGCGGAAGCTGAGTATGAAAAGTATCGGGTAATACAAGATAAAAAATACATATCTGATTTCGATGAAGAAATAAAGCGATTAAAAGGAAAATAGACATAACATTGTTTTGGGTGCAGTGTGAAATTCATTGTTGCTACTTGACTGTGATTAGTACAATAGCATAGATGCTAGGCGAAGATTTTAACATTACATTGGCTTACGTTGATAAAAAATCGCAACAAATACGAAGGTAGTAAAAAGTCTATTGACTGCTCTGCAAGTTCGCTTTTGCTCCTGAATTGGAACAATAAGCGAACCTACAGCAATGATCACCTAGAAGTATGACTTTGCTTTATTAATGCAACTATGTGTTCTTATAAGGAATTATTAGCGGAAACTTAAGCTTTGTAAGTACAATTGTTGTGGCGCATTATGATAGATCATCTTTCAAAATGGAAACTGTAATTAAATACATAGAATTAAAAACGGGATTTTCAGATAGTGGACCTGCTTGGATTGTAGAGGTTGAATTATCAAAATCTGGTCAGACAATCTATTTTAATGATTCTGCCTTAAAGAAGTTAAAAACTCCTGGGATTGGTGCTAATCATTTTGACATTGAGACAGGTGATGAATATTGGATTTCAGGGATTAAAAAGAATGGATTAGATAGGCATTGGGCGGGCTCTGGAAAAGTGATGATTGATGAAGATATAGTTCAACGATACCTCGACCTGATAAATTACTCTAAATTAGACAAGACAAAGTACGATATTGTCTCGATTAACAAGGACTTTGACAAGAGTAGATTTAACAAAATTGAGAACCAGAAAAGTAGAGTGCCAGATTATTCAGAATTAGAAATACATCAATGGCATTGGGATAATAATCAGAAGAAACTCATCATTGAATAAAATGAATTTGTTTGAGAGGAATTAACCGAATTGTATTACTCCAAAGAAGATTTATTCAAGAGTTCAATCTTTGATTTCTCTCGCTGATTGTAGTGAACGCTATTGTTTTCTGCTCTTTGTATCGCAGCCTGTTCCACAGCATAGACGCTAGGCGTAGACTTTGACTACGCCTTCAAACATTACATTGACTTGCGTTGATAAACAAAGGAATTACAACAAATATAAGGCTGTTATGTGCCCTCCAGAAACGATAGGTAAAATATGGTTCGTCTGTTCCCAATCAATGACATAAGGTTACAATTAGACATTATGAACATAACAATTGGTTGTAAGCGAGGGGGCATTAAGAAATTAGTAATAAAACTAAAAAAACATAAGAACAAACAACGGTAATTTCAAAAAAACTGAATGAAATGGAAGAAAAAGGATCAATGCCAAACTTTAAAACTGTAGATGATTATATTGTCAGCCAGTCGAAAGAAGCACAGGTGATTTTACTGGAATTGCGAAGTATCATCAAGGAAGCTGTCCCAGAAGTTGTTGAAATTGAAGATTACAAAGTGCCATCTTTCACCCTGATTCCGGGAACAAAACCAGAACAGCAATTGATGATAGTTGCCTACGCAAAATATGTGAGTTTTTATCCTTTTGAATCTACGATTCATCATTTTAAGGAAGAGCTAAAAGGTTTTGAGTTGGGAAAGGGGACTGTCAGATTTCCATTCAATAAACCTTTACCAAGAGAATTAATTAGACGGATGATTGTATTCAGAAAAGAAGAAATTTTAAATGAACAGGAATAATGGGGGATTTCAGAAGTAAGTCAGAAGGATATTTTTGAGTATATATTGCTGTTAATTAGTCTATTTTGTAGAATTAGTATCTGGTCACTACTTATACATAGGTAAGCGTTGTTAAACGCGCCAGAACAGAAGTTGTAGGGCTTACCTAAACTATAGAAATATGAAAAATCAGAAATTGATTGAGCATCTGCAAAAGTTGATAGATGAGGAGAAAATGGATGACTTCTTTAGGGTTCTATATGAGTTTATAAAATCACAGAATGATTTTTTTAAGCCAGAATATTTCAAATTAGAAGAGCAATGGGAAAAGAATCAGACAGCTATGCAATATGGAATGCTTTCAAAAGATCAATCAATTATTTCGTTTTCTGCTCAATTTAAAAGGTTTTCCAGAGATATAATAGATAAAATTCCAGATAATAATGAAGTTGTCGATTTGCTAATAAATGGAAAGAGCCAATTGTCTAGAATAGAAGATAGGATATTGAAAGAAGAAAGTGATGAAGATGTTGATAATGAGAGTGAAGTTGAAGGAGGGGAGGTTGACAAAGAGATAGGGGTACGTCCAACAATTATCACTGTTTTTTGTACAGTAATAGCTTTAGGGATTATTTCTACTTTTATCAATCTGATAAGATATTCAGGATTAGTCAGTTTAAGTGGAGAGATAATTTTTGTTTCAGTAATTCAGGCCATTCTCAATATAGTGCATGTTGTAGGTTTATGGAACATGAAGAAATGGTGCATACCAGTTTATGTAATTAATGTTATAATTGGAGTGTTCGTTTTATTTATTTCTGCTTCAGCGCTCAATTTGAATTGGGTTGTATTGATGGGAATTGTTTTCACTTTTATTCATATGACAGTACTAGGGAGATTTTACAGAAGAATGACATAGTTGGCACAGAGTGTTTTCAATTTTAATACCGACCTGATAAATGCAAAGCATAAATAGAGGTCAAGCGGGCTAGATGTAGAAATTCTAGGGTGGACGCATTGAAAATAATATATTTTGAGAATCAGAGGTTTTGATGAAGTTTCCCTATTTGTAAGTACAAACGTTGTGGGGAATTAGCACCATATAATGTGAAAACAAATATTTATGAACGAATATATTGATCAACTAATAGCGGCTTGTAATGCCGCAAAAGAAGCAAAACCACAACAGACATTTATACTTCGTGATCTATCTCAATTGACAGGTATTCAGTCAGCCATTTATATAATCAAAGAAATTAATGGAAACACCACCCAAACCTTTAATGAATTTGAAAAGTATAAAAAAACAAAACAACGAGCCTGTGCAAAGCTTAATAAACCATCATCGACTATGTATGTGGGGTCTTCAACGACAGGCCTTAAAAATAGAATTAAACAACATCTCGGAGAAGGCCATAAACGAACATATGCTTTGCATTTATCAGAATGGTTTAAGGGTGATTATGAAATCACGATTCAAGTGTACAACCAATCTCCTGAAGTTCTTCAAATCATTGAGGATGGCATATCGTACGATCTAAAGCCAGCTTTCGGAAAAACAGGAGGAAACAACAAATAAAGGTTTCGATTTCGCCTCCTGTTGTTTATAGTAAATGTTAAGTCTCCTGCTCTAAACAGCGCAACCTGAACATAGCATGGATGCTAGACGTAACTAAAGGCTATGCCTTCAAAACATTCTATTGGCTTACTTAGATAAACAAAGAAAATATTACAAACTACGAGAGTGGTAAAAGATTTATTGATTAGTTCGCTTGAAACCGTGAATAGGGATGAAAGTGAAATTATAGCAATGATAATCTTAAAATGATAATCTTCTGTTAATTAAATACTTAGGTGTAGTTGTGAGGACTTTAGCAAAACTTGAGTTTTGTGAGAACAAACGTTGTTGATTATCTGAGATGGACTTGCGTTAGGAAATAAGTGCATTAAGATCAAAAAATCTAATTTCAAGACTTCTTTAATAATTAGTTGTAGTAGGTAAGTCGGTAGTTAATGTTTTAACAATTAGATATTGCAATGGATACCATGATACGATAATGATATAATAAGAAAAATTAGGCTCTTTCGTAAACTGAGTGGGTTTGGCTTTTCCCAAAATTAATAAAAAGCCGAACTTAGAGGTGTAAAATCAAGAAATCAAATAAAAATGTACAAAGAACTTTTCGCCGCGGCCTTACATATAGAATCACCGTTTTATGTAGAAAGTCTGAACTTCGATGAATCAGCCAAGCGTTTAGATATCCAGATTAATTTCAAACGTGGCACACACTTTCCAGAAGCAGGCAGAGCAGATTCACCGGACAAGTTCCCAGTTCATGATACCGTTGAGAAAACATGGAGACATCTTAACTTTTTTGAACACGAATGTTATCTGACAGCCCGTGTACCACGAATCAAATTGCCCAATGGGAAAGTACGGCAGGTAAAAATGCCCTGGGAAGGTGTTGCCCCCGGTTTTACCTTATTGTTCGAAGCCTTATTGGTAGGGCTATGTCGAAATATGCCCGTACGCTCTGTGGAAAAACTAACGGGGGTATCCGATGACAAGCTATGGGGCATACTTCATTGCTATGTTGACCAGGCGCTTGAGGGGGGAGATTTTTCAGATGTTGAAGAAGTCGGGATAGACGAGACCTCCCAGCGCAAACACCATGACTACATAAGCCTTTTCGTAGATCTTGCCAACAATAAACTCATTCATGTTGCAAAGGGAAAAGGTTCGGACACCGTTGCCGATTTTGCACAGGAACTGTCCCGGCATAATGCTACCGCCAGACAGATAAAAGAAGTGAGCTGTGACATGTCGCCTGCCTTTATTAAAGGCGTGGGAGACCATCTTCCAGATGCAAATATAACATTCGACAAGTTCCACATTATCAAAATCCTCAACAAGGCAGTGGACACTGTCCGGCAGCAGGAAGTGAAACTGCATGAGATACTTAAAAAAACAAAATACATCCTCCTGAAGAACAAAGAGAACCTGACTGAAAAACAGGAACAAAAACTTGAGCGGATTTCCCTCTCCAAACTCAACCTTAAATCAGTAAGGGCAATGCACATCAGGGACAGTTTTCAGGAAATATATGACGCCCAAAATGCTCAGGAGTTCGAAATACTGTTACGTAAATGGTACTACTGGGCAACACATTCGCGAATTGAACCCATAAAGAAGGCTGCACGGACAATAAAGGAACACTGGGACGGTGTGGTAAGGTGGTTCCGGACCAGGATCAGCAACGGTGTTCTGGAAGGGTTAAATTCTATAATTCAGGCTGCCAAAGCTAAAGCAAGGGGATATAAAACCTTTATAAATTTCAAAACTGTCGCATTTTTACTCGCGGGTGATCTGGACTTCTCGAAAATCAATAAACATGCTTTTTAATTTTGGAAAAAAGCCAAACCCACTCAGTTTACGAAAGAGCCAAAAATTAATTCGTCGAGTGATTCAGTTGTATGGCGGTATATATAAGAATGAAGTTCAAATTGAAATTAATAGCGTTTAAAATGACCGATTATTTGAAAGAATTTTTACCAAAAGGTCTTGATAGTTCATTTTTTATTGATTTTGAAAAACAAAACTCTATCGTCCATTTAAAGAAGAATGAGGCTTTAACTCAAATTGGGTCAACAAATAATGAAGTTTATTTCATTATTGAAGGAAGTATAGCAAGGAAAGTAATTACTAACGCGGGAATGGAGGTTAATGTTACTTTACAGAGCAAGAATTTTTTACCTTTTATAACATGCATAGATTCCTTTTTTAATCAAGAAAAATCTGATTATTTCTTACAGGCTACAAAGAAATCTATCGTTCTGAAAATCAACTACAAATTTATAAAAGAATCTTTAAATAATTATCCTTTATTCTTGAAATTTTATAACTCATATATTGAAGAATTTTTATTTTTTACAGAACTTATTAGAGCCAAGCAACTCTCACTTAATAAACAAGACCTAATTAAATGGCTAATTAATCACTACCCAATACTTATTCAGGAATTCCCATCAAAAGACATTGCTAGCTATATTGGTGTTTCTTCGGAATGGTATAGTAAACTGAGGAGGAAAATATTTTCTTGAATTAATTCAATTTTTTCGCTTTTGCAATTCTCTATTTTTGCATTGTAAACAGATTTAAATTATTATGCAAAAAGACAAGATTAATAACAAATTAATCACTCTAGGAAGTGTATTAGTGTTTTTGAACGCGTTTATTTATTTTATTAAAGGAGCAACAGGTATAGCTTGGTTGGGGCCGGCTAGTGTAGTATTAATTACTGCGTTTTCATTTACTCATGGCATTCATCGCTACGGACTTAAAAACATGCTCTACTTTTTTTCAATGATCACGGTAGTGAGCTGGTCTTATGAAACCATTAGTGTCCTTACCGGTTTTCCATTCGGAAATTATCATTACACAGATGTGTTAGGTCCAAAATTATGGTTGGTTCCTATTGTTATTATGCCTGCATATTTTTCAACTGGTTATTTATCATGGGTAATTACTACTTCTTTATTTAAGAAAAAGGATGGCAGTATAACAAAAAAAGAACTCTTCACAATTCCTATTGTTGCATCTTTTATTATGGTATTTTGGGATTTACCAATGGATCCAATTAATGCAACCATTACAAAGATGTGGATTTGGAAAAATGGAGGCGAATATTTTGGAATACCAATAGTAAATTTCTTAGGCTGGTATTTATGTGTATTTACATTTTACTTGATTTTTTCAAATCGATTAAATAAAAGTTCTGTACAAGCAAGCAATGTTTATTGGAGTAATAAAGCTTATTGGGTTTTACCGATATTAATGTATTTATCAATTTCTGCCGAATATTTTGGAGGAGCTTTTTTTGCTGAAAACAGGGAAGTATTGTCAAACACCGGTCAAGTCTTTTTGACTTCCGATATTTATGCCAGTAGTGCTTTGATAGCATTATTTACGATGGTTTTCACCTCAATATTCAGTTTGATTAATTATTATAACACAGCAGATTAATGCTGTAATAATAACAAACTATAGGTAGTAGTCATTATATGGTTGGGAAAGGAATTGTGGTGGAACGTCTGAGTTATTCGGGCTACGGAAGCAGTAAGCCTATTGCAGATATACTATTGTGAAAGTGGTTTTCGGTTTTTCAGAACTTTGCGCAAACTGCGTAGCAATGACAGGTTTGTAGGCAGGAATGTGAATCCCTTTAAAGAAAAAGCCTCACCTGTCCCGAATAGTGTAGCGATGACACTGATTATAAATGCCATCGCTATACGATTCGGTTTATTTTCAGAAATGTTTTCTCATGGTTTACACCATGTGCTACAACCCTTTCACCGCTATGCCATTATTTCAGATGTGCAGAATAACGGAAAACCAAAATCACTTTAGTATAATAAAACAACCAAAGGCCGTCACGAGAATCTGCAATAATTTAAAAACAGTTGGGTAGAGTACGGACAGATAATTCTTACCTATCCGTATTGTACAAAAAGTCAAATTACTTTTTACCACCGCCTTTTGAGCCTCCTCCTGATTTTCCACCGCCAGAAGACTTTCCGCCTCCTGATGAGTTATTACTTCTTCCTCCACCAGATTTTCCACCTGTTGTAGAAGGCCAGCCACCAGCATTTCCTTGTCCTGATTGTCCAGTTTTTCCCATAATTAATTGAATTAATAATTAGAGCCTACTTCTGTTTAAAATCTTTTTCAGCTTATTCCGATTATAAATCTTGCGTTCTGTTTCAAATTGCCCATAACGAAAATACTTGTAAAGGGAATAATTGAAATTACCGAACACTTGAATTTATAAAACGCAGGCCACTGATCTCTTAAAATCTCCAACCTGTGCGAGTAGAGGATACCCCACTTTGCAACTCTGCCATTGTCGCCTTTCTGAACATGCGAAAACACCCGAAGTGGGGCGTTTTTATAAACATAGCTAAAAGCATATTGTTAGCCATGAAGTTGGCTATGTTTAAGTGATGAGAGTGAGGATTGCTCTGCAAAGCAGAACAATCCAATATCCAAAAAATCTAAATTTTCTTACCTATAAAGAACACGTAGCCATAAAACGCCTTGTATTTATAATACAACTCAGTTTCATGGCGTTGGTTCGCAATAAAGCCTTCAGCAGCATTATTACCAATATTATTTCTCAGAAAATCTTCTTGAACTGAGACTTGAGGCTCATAAAAATGCTTTGTCCAGCAATTCTCTGGAAGAATAAAAGAAGCTATAGGGACATAACCCGCATTTTGCATTTGTGCAACTTGGTTCGGGATAGTGTTAATTCCAGGATAAGCATCCATCCAAAACGTATTAATCTCGTTTGGCCGTTCGTCTGTAAACCAAGATGCTTCTGAAACTGCAATATAACCACCAGTTTTCAGGTATTTTCGCCATTCGTTAAGTCCACGTTCGAAACCAATGTTATAAATAGCACCTTCCGACCAGATCAGGTCTAATTCTTCATTCTGAAAAGGCAGGTCATCCATAGAACCTACAATGCCTTTCACTCTGTCTTGCAAATTGAATTTAGCGGCATTTGCGTTAAACAGATTTATAAATTTTGGAAACAGGTCGAAACCTCTAATTTTTCCCGGAGCATGCTGTGCCAGCACCATCGTTTGACCACCTGTTCCGCAGCCAATGTCAACAATTGAAGATTCGTCAGAAAGGTTTTCGATGAAACTCAATGCTTTAAGTGTAATCTCAGGACTACCAGGGCCTTGACGCTCTAGGTTTGAATAATAGTCGCAGATTATGTTTAAATCGAATTCGTGAATTGATTTTATTTCGTTACTCATGATATTCAAATATTTTATGTGATTAGTCAACGTTCATTGTTCTATTAGTGTATAAATAGCTAATAATCAACGATGAAAATAAAGACAATAAAGAAATTGTTATTGACTAACGTTCAACTTTTTTAATAGAAATATAAGCATGAAAATACCTCCGACAAGGAAATGTCAGAGTTTTACGAAAGGGATAACCAAAGGTAGAACACCAAGGGTTATTTACTTCACGGAATCCTTTTTAGATCTAAGCATAAATAATTTTTTGTCCAGTAATGATAAATTATTGTTTAATTTGACAAGAAAAACAGACACCTTGAATATTACCTTAGCATGACTATAGACAACTGTGGTGCTGTGTGTCTTATTTTGTTTGGACACCCAAATATAGGTATTGAATTTCAAAAATAAAAGCTAAGTAAAGTATAAAATATAATTTCGATTAAGGCGCACAAAGCGTTCAAAATCAGAGTACATTAGAGTACACTTGAGTAAATGAGGATTTGGGCGACCGCAGTGCAACAAAAAACGAAGTTGTTTTTCCAGCTTTACTAAAGTTGAAAGATGTATCAGTTCTTTCAGACTTGCTCCATTCGTGGTCGAAGAATATGTTTCTCAGCAAACTCATTCTTTGGCTACGTATTTTTTAAAATCTATTGTTAATCATTGAAATGAAAAAACAACTACTAATTACAATCGGAATTATTTTTACAACTCTTTTTTTAAAAGCTCAAGAAAAGGATCTAACGATAGGAGCTGATGTCAGATTACCAAAAGACAGCCTTGAAAGCTCGCGGTTGATTTCTAGTCTTACTGGTTTTTTTAGCGAAGTACATAAAGGAAATGAGAAGAACCAGTGGGTATTGCCATCCGAAAAATCTGAGACGGCCATTCTTATAGGCAGAATTCAGGATATAGATAATAATAGGAAATCAGGTCTGGCTTTGAAGCCATGTGTGAATAATGTTGCACGGATTAATAAAGAAAAATACCTCATTCAAGTTTCTTATACCGAAGTAAAAGGAAGCATTTCTCAATTGATAGCTTTGTTTGAAATTGTAGCAACAAAAACTGACAGGGGCTTTCTATTTTCGTCACCGCTTTTATGGAATACAAGGCATTGGAAGAAAGTAACGGATAATTATCTCACTTTCTATTACAACACCAACAATAGAAAACTTTGTGACCAGTACATTAAATACATCAACGAGTTTGATAAGATGTTGGGTAACAAACCCAAACCACAAACGGTATTTTTTTGTAATGATTGCGATAATTTATTGCAACTACTTCAGTTGTCAGGAATTCAATATCATATCGATTATAATGGATTAAGCTGGAGTATGGCCGATTTTAATACTTCATCGAAAATGTTTGCTTTTTATACTAGCCGTTTGTCAAATATTCAAAAAGCCGACCCTCACGATATTTTTCATGGCCGTTGTTCATTAAGTATACCTTTTAAGAAACAGAACAGGTTAATGGTTTGTGGCAGTGCATATGCTTATACAGGTAGTTGGGGTTACAGTTGGAATGAGGTTAAGGAAATATTTAAATCGAATATGAGTTTCGATGAAAAAACAGATTGGTTGAAACTATATTTCGACAAAAATGAATTTAACAGGAAGCCTAAAAAGAAACTGTACGTTACACAGTTTATAAATGCTCTTATCATTTTGAAGATAGAGAAGAAGCATGGTTTTTCGGCAGTTAAGGAGCTGTTGGCAAGCGGCAATATGTATAAGAATAGAGAAGGTTTTTTTAAAACATTGGAAAGGGTAGCTGAAATTAATGAAACGAATTTTAACGAAGAGGTCGGGAAACTAATTAACAATGCTATAAAAAGTATATAAGCTTAGGTGGTCTTAGAAGAGTAGACCTAAATATTCTTTTTTAGAGAAGTCTCGATAGTGATATACAGGTCTCACATCGCTCTCATAAAAGAGGTCTGGAATGTGAATTTAGTAACCAAGCCTGGGGGGGTATTTTCGAACTATAACTACCAAAATAAAAAGACAGTCCTTTCTGGATTGCCTTTTTATTGTGAATATATGTAAGTCTTTTAGAAAATTCCAGGAATTCCAGGGAGTTGTCCAACTAAAGCCAACGAAACAACGCAAATAATAAACATTGCTCCTGGGATAATCAATTTTTCTTTCCAAGAAAGTTCAGCTGCACGTTCGCGGTCGCCAATAAGTCCAAGGTTGTCAAGAAGCATCGTAAGTGCCCAACCAAAAACAGGGTTAACAAAAGCAGAAGCGAAGATTGTAGTACCAGCGCTCAGAGAATCTTTTTGTTTCTGTACCATTTGCATACCAGCTTCAAGTAGAGGTAAAAATACACCTACGATCAATGCCACACGCAATACAGGTTCCCACATTGCTAAGTCCATTGGATAACCAAGAACAGAAGCAAGGATACAAAGAATAGCTGTTAGTACAGCACCACCAGGAATAGGGCGCTTTGCAATAGCAGCAGGAATCATGTAAGTACCCCACGAAGATGCAATATTACCACCACCAAGTACAGCACCAATCGACTGACGGATAGAAGCAACAGTCATAGTATCATCTACATCCATTAAAACGCCTTTTGCATTTTTAGGGTAGTTAAGTTCTTGGAATACACGGTGACCAAGATAATCTGGAGACCACATTGCCACCGCAAGAATTGCAAACGGAATTACAGCAATAAAGTGTTCCAATCCAGGCCATCCCATTTGCCATCCAGTATTTTCACCCCACCAATAAAATGGGCTCATGTGTGGAAGACCAGGAGCTGTTGTAAATGCAAAATCAGCACCCATAACAAAAGCAACAATACCTGCAATTGCAGAACATAACGGAATAGCCAGCCAACGTTTATTTACACGCGCCAAGTACGCATAAACAAGAACTGTGATGCCAATTACGGCAAACGACAACGCACTGATTTTAGTTCCGGTAGCCCATAAGTTGAGTTTTGAGATTTGGCCTATCAGACCCACTGCTCCAAGATATATAAGTAGTCCGCCCCGTACACCAACACCGGTTAGTGTCATAAGTTTAGATCCTCCTTTAGTAATACTTAGTGCAATACCAAATACACCAATCAAAATACCCAGAGCCAGCGGGTGACCTCCCGCTGCCGCAATAATTGGTATCAGAGGGATCATCGGGCCGTGTGTACCAGCAAGGTTTGCATTCGGATTTAAAATCGCAGAAAACAGCAAAACGAAAATACCTCCAGCAATAAGAAGTTCGAAACGTACGTTCTCGGCAATAAATTCTGGAGAGAGATTAAATTGCACAGCAAATGCGGCAACCATTGCCGTTACCATTACAACCTTACCGATTGTAGCGGCCAACGCCGGAACTAAGTCTTCTATCTCAATGTGAAAATCCCTGAAAGGAAGATTGATCTTCCAGCGACGAAAATTCATAATTGATAATTCGTGATTCAGGTATTCTTCACGACTATCGAATTCCTTTGCTTTTTTCCTCTGTTCTTTATAAGAGGTTTGATTCTCATTTTTCATGTTTCCCTTGCTTGTTTTTCTTTTAAGCTTTTGTGGGTCAGTGTATTTTGGACGCAGATACCCCAGAAGCTCTCCTAAAATCCGCTGCAAAACTAACAAATATGATAAATACCACAAACCTTAACTTTTGTTCAATCCATAAATTCATAGTCTATTAGAAGAAATATACTTTGATATTGATATATTTGTACGATTATTTTATGATCATAAGATCAAAATAAAGCTCTTAAACTTCTCCGAAGAACAATTGACGAAATGAGTCGCTTTGTTTAAATTCTATTAATCTGTTTTATAATGCTTTCTATGGGATAATTGCTTGGGGAAGTATTCGCAATTGCAATGGGAATTATATGTTTTTTTGAAAATAAAATCACAAAAAAAGAAAAAAAGACTTGTTTTTATTTTATTGAGCTTGTTCAAATTTGGGAGGAGTGAGATAGGTTGCTGTAGATATTACTTTTCTGTCAGTGAAATTTCGCGGATTTAACGATATCCCACGCCTCTTCAATATAGGCTTCTTCGCTTAACGAGTTCGAATAATAGCTTAAATAGTAAAGGCGTTTCTGAAAAGAGTACACAAGAGTAAGGTTGTAGTAACCCTTTGAGTGCATGAACATTTCTTCATAGGCTATTTTGTCTGCCTGCCAAAACGATGTTATTTCATATACCTGAATGTCGGTATATCGCATTCCCTTTTCGCTTGTCCTCGCAACCTCATCAACGAAGTCTTTTGGATTTTTTCCCTGCGAAAGGTTTTGAGGTACTATTCCGCCTGTGACGAACAGGCTATCTTTCAGGTCATGATAAACATACAGAATATAAGACGTATCCAATTTAAGGTCGGGGTATTGCGTGTTGAAATCCTGAACGGTAGCAAAAGTAAAATGATTTGGAATTGCAACACTTTTTAGGCTTTTGTGAGGAGAGACAGAATTGCACGACCAAAACAAGAAACTGATAAGAAGGCTCAGCACGAAATGGGACTGGCTATATTTTTCTTGGAACATATTGCTTGCCATTTGAATAGTTTTTCATTTTACAAGTTACGCGAAAACTATGTGGAAAGAAAATAATCGGCCACATATAAGTGCCCAGATAAATGTTAAGTTAAATCTATTTATAGCCCAAGTGGGTGACTACTTGAAGTAAGTAAGTCTAGAATAAATAGGCCTGCGACCTTAATCCATATTGTGTGGGAGCTAAAAGAAACCTTACTTTGCTGTTCTAGCAAAACACATTTGTGCGGCATTATCAAGTAGGTCTTAAAATACTACAATTTATATGATTTGAATTGTCTCTATGCCGTTCCGAATCAAAAAAAATCTAATAAATGAAACAAGTAAAACTACTATTAACATTCGCTCTCAGCATCGTGTTCCTATGGGCAAATGCACAGACAATCAACACAAAAAAATCTGAAGTAAAGTTCAAGGTAAAGAACATGAAAGTGGCAAATGTGAAAGGGCATTTTAAAGGCATGAAAGGTGAGGTTTCTTACGATAGCAGAAACAAAGAAAAGGCGATGTTCAATGTGTGTATCGATGCGTCTACCGTATCCACGAAGATCAAAAAACGCGATGAACACTTGTGCAAAGAAGGTTTTCTCAATGTTGCTAAGTATCCTACAATATGTTTTCAATCAACAAAAGTTGAACTAACTTCCAAAGGTTATGTGGTAAAAGGAAATTTAACCTTGCACGGTGTAACAAAAGAGGTGGAAATTCCATTTCTAGAAGATGGGAACACCTTACAGGGCACTTTCCAGATAAAGCGTTTCGATTATAAAATCGGGATGGACACAGGCGTAGTTATGGTTTCTGATGAGATAGACCTGACCGTGATCTGTGTCCTTGATTACAGCGAAGAGGAAAACAAAAAGTAAAAAAAATGGATTGGAAGAAACTTATTGTCTTGAGTATTTGTCTATCTATGCTCATTTCCTGCGAAGAAGAGCCTTTCGAAATCGCACCGGTAAAGAAGGGAGGTGTAGCTATTACATTCGACGACGCTTATGTTTCTGAATGGAACAGGGCAAACTCTAAACTGGAACAGCACAATTGGAAGGCCACTTTTTGCGTCACTTTTATCAATAAACTTAAAGAAAAAGAGATCGACATGCTCATAGAACTCAAAAACAAAGGACATGCGATTTCTGGTCACGGACTTCTACATCTCGATGCGGTTGATTATTGCAAAAAGAATGGTACTGAGAATTACATAAATACAGAAATCACCCCGATGCTTGATTTGATGGGTAAGCATAGTTTCAATGTCAGATCCTTTGCATACCCTCACGGAGAGAGAAACGGGAAGACAGATAAAGCACTTCTTAACCATTTCGATCTTATACGGGCTTCAATTTGGAGCAACAAAAATCCGATGTATCAAAAGTGTTATTTCTCTAGTCAGCCCCTCGTGTACGGGTTCGGCATAGACGACAGCAATAAGTACTTTAGTAGGGAATACCTGACTCGGCTGTTGGATTACGCAAAGGAGAAGAACGCTGTCCTTATTCTTTATGCACATAATCCGGTCGATCAGGTAACGAAGAGGGGACAGGTTAAGATGCAAACGCTCGATTTTATCTGTCGGTATGTGAACGAGAACAATATGGACTTTTACACATTGAACGATCTGGCCGATATGTTATAAGAACGAAGCATTTAGTCCACAGTCAAGTGATTTTTTTTACTTGTGGGGATTAGGAGCAAAGCTTACAGCGTTATTGCTTTCTAATTTTATTCTCTTTTCTAACAACCATCCCTTCCAAGGTCAATCCTTGGAAGGGAGTGAGATGTTTTTTAACAAACAAAGAAATCGAAAAATTCTTTGTTGATTTCATCATAATAGTTTTGTAGAGCAAAACAAACTCTGTAGCCTCATTTGTAACACATAAACTTGGCGAAATACAAAGAAAGTCATTGTGTAATTTAGTGCTTATTTTTGAATGATTTACGAAAGGTCATCAACCTTCAGCAAAAGAATTAGCAAAAGCCTCAGCACATTTTTCACCATCCATAGCCGACGATACAATACCTCCAGCATATCCAGCACCTTCGCCACAAGGATAAAGGCCACTGATTTCAACATGTTGGAACGTCTCAAAATCACGAGGTACTTTTATTGGCGAACTAGTTCTTGACTCCACACCTAAAATTACAGCATCGTTTGTTAAGTAGCCACGTAGTTTTTTTCCGAACACTTTAAAACCTTCCTGCAAGCGAGGGCCAATGTGTTCAGGTAGCCATTCGTGCAAAGGCGAAGAGGTCATGCCAGGCTGATAAGAACTTTCTGGTAACGAATCAGATGTTTTGCCAGAAACAAAATCGACAAGGCGTTGAGCAGGAGCAGTTTGGGTTTCTCCTCCATTTTGCCAGGCCATTTTTTCCAGTTCCTGCTGAAAACGAAGTCCTGCTAATACTCCATGTTCTGAATAGGCTTTCAGGTCTTCCATGCGGATTTCCACCACCATACCAGAATTGGCATATTTAGAATTTCGGCTAGAAGGCGACATTCCATTTACCACAACCTCCCCCGGAGCAGTGGCCGAAGGAACGATAAAACCACCTGGACACATGCAGAACGAATAAACACCACGGGCGCGTACTTGCTGCACAAGACTATAAGCAGCTGCAGGCAAGTATTCGTTGCGTACTTTGCAGTTATACTGAATACTGTCGATCAATTGTTGAGGATGCTCAACGCGCACTCCCATAGCAAAAGGTTTCGACTCAATTTTGATGTTTTTGCGTTGCAGCAGTTCAAAGATATCCCTAGCAGAGTGTCCAGTTGCCAAAATCACAGCTTTGCCCTGGAATTTAGTACCATCAGCAAGGGCAATACCCTTAATCTTGTTTTCTTCTATCAGGAAGTCGTCTACACGGCTATTGAAGTGAATTTCACCTCCTGCTTCAAGAATAGTTTCACGTATGGCAGCTATGATTCTCGGAAGCTTGTTCGTTCCAATATGGGGGTGCGCATCAATAAGAATATCATCCGATGCACCATGATAACGCAGCAGTTCAAGAATGTGCTTTACATTACCACGTTTTTTCGAGCGGGTGTACAATTTACCATCGGAATATGTTCCTGCACCACCTTCACCAAATGAGTAATTCGAGTTGGGGTCTACAACATGCTGGCGGTTGATGGCTGCTATGTCTTTGCGGCGGGTCTTAACGTCTTTTCCTCGTTCGAAAACCACAGGCTTGAAACCTAGTTCAATAAGCCGAAGGGCAGCAAAAAGTCCTGCCGGCCCAGCTCCTACAATCAATACTTCTGGCTTATTATCTACACGTTCAAAATCGAATCGGGGGGCTTCTATTGGCTGAGGGTCTTCGTTGTAGATGATTTCTGCCCGCAGATTGATTTTTACGTTCCTGCTTCGCGCATCGATCGACCGTTTCAGCATGTTGATCTGTCGTATCTCATGTTCAGCAATACCTAGCTCTTCAGCAAATATCTTTCTGTAAATGTCTTCATGCGCCGCTTCTTCGGGGCTTGCTGCTATTGAGAGTTCTTTTCGCATTTGTTCTGTCGTTAAAAATAGCAAAGCCCTTAAGTTGTTATGGTTTTTCAAAACCAAGCTAACTATACCAGTAGCTGAAAATCAACAATTTGAATTTTAGCTACTAAGAAGAGCGCTTTGTTCCTTAAACCTTAGGGCTTACCAAAAGTATTAACCACAAGCCGTTCAGGTTGCATTTCAAAATACAGATGGCGGCTTGCACGTTTCTGAAAAATTATTCAAAATTAAAAGAAAGCGTGAACATATGCGTATACAATTCGCCAATTCCTTCAGAATAAATAGATCCGTCCTTTTTTAGCATGTTGTTCATGCCAAATGAATATTTAAGTTCTGTAGCAAATTTGAAGTAATACAGGTAGAAATCGACGCCTACACCTGCTTCGTACAGTATATCGAAATTATTCAGATGTACAAAAGGTTCGTCTTCGTTACTCCCCGCAGCAAGATCCAGTGTTGGGTTTACACCAGCTATAAAGAATGGCCGGTAGTTATTGATGCGTTCCGATTTCAGTTTAAGGAGCAGTGGTAGTTGGGTTGTGATTGATTCAATTTGAATATTCAGAGTTTCATACTCTTCTTTTCCCTCTGTAGTACGGATGATATATTGTAAATCGCGCTGGGCAAAAGAAAGCACAAAAAGTGTTCTGAAATCGAAATAGTTGTTCAGTCTGAAGTTTGCTAAACCTCCAAGCTGAAAACCAGGGTAACCCGAAGATTCTACTGAGTATACTTCTTTGTTAACGTTTTGTCCATTTGAGTTGGGAGCCAAAAAATCCTTGGCATGACGCATTGAAAAAGAAAGGGAGCTTATCCCTAATGTAAATCCAAAATGCACAGGCTTTTTGTCGTAATTTGGTAAATTCCAAACACGGCTACGGCCTTGTTGTGCAACAAGTAGCATGGGTAGTCCGAGGAGTGCAATTAAGACAGTTTTTCTTAAAAAATGTTTTAGCACAGTTTTGTTTTTTAAATACATGGCCAATAAAAATTTCGTGTCAAAATGGATGTGCTGCCTTTGTTCCTGTTCAGCATCATCGAATACAATAGCGACTTGGCTCTTGATGAAAACGGGAAGGAGAAAAGATTAATTGTTCATCGTGTTTTGGCTGGTTGTTGGTTTTTGGGTGTTAGCCAATTTGTAACACATAATTAATACTTTATAATTCCCTAAAATGTCAGTTGCTAGGAGAATGGAACATTTGTTCAATTTTGTTCCAAAATCCTTCTTTTGCTGCCGACTTTCAGTATTGGGTTTTTGTGTGGATTGTATTTGGTTCTTTGTCGGGAGAGCCTACAAAGAACCAATGTTGCGAAAGAGATTTTGTTGGTGTTTCTTCTTCCTGAGCATTAAAAATTAAAAATTGACTAAAGACCGGTTCTCAGGCGTTAGCCAATTCGTAATTAATAATTCTCTTATGCTTTTACTTCGGCAACATAGATTGTTGCAACGCCAAATGTAAGCGGGAAAAAGGTGTTGTTTACAAAACCCGCTTTCTCCAGCCGTTCAACGAAAGCTTCGCGGTCGGGGAAAGCATATACCGATTCGGGCAAATAGCTATAAGCAGACGAGTCGCTTGATATTTTGTTCCCTACAAAGGGTAATAACCGTTTAAAATAAAAATCGTATAATTGTTTTATTGGGAAAACCTTTGGTTTTGAGAATTCTAAAATCAAAGCATGGCCACCAGGGCGCACTACGCGGTTGATTTCTGCAAGACCAGCATCAAGGTTTTCAAAGTTCCTTACACCAAAAGCAACGATAGTTGCATCAAAAGAATTGTCCTGAAAGCCCAAATTTTCCGAATCTCCTTCTTTCAGAACGATAATATCTTCCAGGTTTTTCTTCTTGATTTTTTCTTTTCCAACCTTTAACATACCAGCAGAAATGTCTACGCCAACTATTTTTTCTGGTTTTAGGTTAAGGGCTTCAATTGCAAAATCTCCTGTTCCTGTGGCAATGTCAAGTATCTGTTTGGGGCGGTGCTGCTTCAGGAGGTTGATAGCTTTTTTGCGCCAAAGTTTGTCGATGCCAAGAGAAAGGAGGTGGTTAAGAAAATCATATCGCTTTGCAATATTGTTGAACATCAATGCAACTTGTGTTTTCTTGCCTGAATTAAGGTGCTTATAGGGATTAACTGTTTCTTTTTCCATATCTGAATTATAATGGCTGTAAAGATGTACAAATCCAATAAGTTCCCGAAAAAATACTTTGCCAACAGAATCAGTTAAGGGCATGTTTATATGTCTTAATTCTGAAAGCCAAATATTTCCAAGAATGTGCAATGAGATTAGGGGACGGAAGCAAAAAAGATGCCGAGTTTATTCTAGGTATTCAGTTATTGGGAGTAGCATTGTGCTAATAATCAGTGTTATGGTAAATATGAAAGTGTCGTTTATATTAGCCACCTACTCAAGTTACCGATCGGGACAAAAACGTAAATCAATACAAATCGGTTCACTGCCTTACCTTAGTACCTCGGTAGATTTTAGTTCAAGTTTACCAAGCATTTGGTAGCCTATACTCGCACCTAAAAACATGATGGTGTTGTTTTCCGTAATTTCGAAACTGGCGGGTATTAATGCAGTATGGGTGTTTCTTTCGTTGAAAAGAATATGTTCGGTGAACTTACCTTCAGTGCTGATTTCGTACATCAGTACCATAGCATCTTCTTCACCGCTATAGGTATACCTTCTGAAATTCTGCTCATTCTTATATTTCACATCTACATTGAACACAAGCATTAATCTGTCGTTGTGTTTAGCAATTGCATAGGACAGCAGTAGGTTGTTGTATTGTGGGGCAATCTGTTGTTTTGGGATCAGCTTCGCCCAAACTGTTTTGCCTGTTGTGTCCAACTTTAGCACAACAATATCTTCGTAAGTAAAATAGGGCCGAGGCAGTGGTACTTGTTTTCCTGGGAGCGACAGGTCTTCTATGCTGTATTCTTCCCCAATAATTATAAGTTCGCCACCAGTAGTATGGTGTAAGTGTTTGACCTTGGGAAGTTCAAGTTTTTCCTGTTTTCGGTTTCTTAACATGTGCCCGAATAGCTGGAATGTACGATGTTCAAACTCGCGTGTTTTTCCATTTATTTTGAAGAAAACGGTTCCTTCTGCTTGTTTTTTTATTAAGAAAAAACCTGCACAAATGATATTGGAATGCTTGTCTATACTGAGGCGAAGCGATCCGATCTGTCTATTGTTGCTTTCAAGTACATGTTCGGTGTCGTTCTGTTCCTGAGCCGAATAACCAAATAGCAGGTAACGAAAGTTTGGCTTCCCTTTTCTACGTTCCCTTTTTTTCTTATGGTAAATTTTAGCCAGAAGGTATGCTTCACCATTGTTGGTAACAGCAAGGTCTTTTACATCGAAAAGGTTTGCTTTGAAGGGTTCATTTATATGCCGCTTCCATAACAGGTTCAGGTCTCTGTCGAAAATCCACAAAAAGAGTCCCTGGGGAGCTTTACGTTTTGTATATTCGCTGTGATAAACCAATAGCTTGGAGCTATCGTTGGAATAAACGAGAGAGAAACGGCCTTCGAAATTATCTATGTTTTGTTGTGCCCCAAATTCAGTGTCCAATATATAGGGCCGTAGCGCGGGTAGCTCGCAAAGTGTTTTAATTTGCCCTGTAGGTTCGAGGGTGTTCTTATCAATGTGTTGGATGTTAAGGCTTTCTTTTTTTTTGTTTTTATCAAAATAGCTGATAACGGCAGCAAGCTTATCCTCTATAGGAAGTATTGTGCTTATTTCCAGCTCTTCATTATTGCGTTTTAGTTCTATTCGCTTCTGCTCGATCAGATCCATCTGGAAGTTGTATTGAGCAATATATTCGCCGCCTTTGGCTTTTCCTTCAGCCCCTTCCAGAGTATGATTGAGTACGATATATCCGTTGGCATTGTGACCAAGAATTTTCTGGCCGATAATATTTTGAGGAACATCTTGAGGTTTGCCCAATACCAGGTCGTAGCTGAGTTTTTTTTCTTGAGCATTGCAAAAGGAGGAGAAAAAGAGGATTAGAGGAATAAAAACAGAACGGGTCATGATTGTTGGCTTTTTATTGATGCGAATAAGTTGCTTTTTTGGTTTCGCATGATTCCTTAAGCTATGTGTAGCGGAACAATGAAAATCATGCAAGTTGGTGCCCAGTTATAGATTTTTGTTGATTGCTCATTTCTATGTGTAATACAAATGGGGGCACGACCTTAAGTTCAAAGTTTATAAATTTCATGCATTAATCACAAAAGAAACTTTCGTGGAAGTTTACAAAATATACACGTTTTTTTGCTCTTGTGATAGCAGTGTAAAGCCACCTGAGAAAGTCTTTGTTCAGCATGTCTTCTGTGAAATACCCTTGATCAATAAAGACTGCATCCCATTGGCCACCTTGGGCCTTATGTCCTGTGATAGCATATGCAAATTTCACCTGTAGTGCATTGAAGTAAGGATCTTCGCGTACGGCTTTGTATCGTTTTCTTTTTTGGGGAATGTTGTAGCTTTCGGACACATGCGAGAAGAGATTATTACTTTGTTGGCTGGTTAAAGCAGCAGATTCGCTGTGCAATGTGTCGAGGACAATTTTAGCATCTAGCTCCAGGTCATTGTAGTCGCCAAAAGAAAGTGTGATATCAGCAAAGCGGAAGCCATATTGTTCTTCTATGTGGTTGATGCGCTGTATCTGCGCTATGTCGCCATTGGCTATGAATTCAACACCGCTTTCTGGGTCGATCCAGTGGTAGTTGTTCTTTACGATCATAAGCATATCGCCCGATGAAATTTCTTCTTCGCGATACAAGATCGAATTGCGGATGCCTTGGTTAAATCGGTTTGCTCTTTGGTTCGACCGTGTAAGGACAACTGTTTCTTCCTGACCATACATGCCGTAGCAGTCCTCAAGCGCTTCTATTAGTTCGCTTCCCTGTATTCTGAAAACATCATCGAAGGCTGCCGTTTGAAGTTCGGGAAAACTTACGGATGACCCATCATTGGGAATCAGTTGGCGTAAGTGTGTAGCATTTGCTAAAATACCGCTGTTAATGTCCTGACGGATAACATCCGTAAGTTCACTTGAAAGTGGATTCAGAAAATAAGTTTTCAGCTCTTCCTTGTTCAGTGCTGGACTAATGTCCAGACCAACAGGAGGGAGCTGGGCGGTGTCACCAACAATAATCAATTTGCAGTGATGCGGCGATGCATATACAAATTCAACGAGATCATCGAGCAGGCGGCCGCTGCCAAATATACTTCCTTCGGGGCTGTGATTAGCTATCATCGAGGCCTCGTCTACAATGAAAATGGTATCGCGATGAAGATTTCTGTCCAGAACAAAGCGCCCGAAACCATCTGTTGAGCTTTGCTGGCGGTATATTTTTTTGTGGATGGTAAACGCTGTGTGCCCTGAATATACACTGAATACTTTTGCTGCCCGGCCTGTAGGAGCCAATAGAACACTTTTTTGTTTTAGCTTCTTCAACATCTTTATAAGACTGGCCATAAGATAGGTTTTTCCTGTACCAGCGTAGCCTGACAATAAAAAGACGAGATTTTCGTCGTGCCCCAATATGAAGTCGGTAAGCTTCTGTAGAGCAGTGGATTGAGTAGGGGTGAGCTCGTGTTTGAACTGAGCGGCAAATTCCCGTTTAAAGAAGTCAGAAAGCATGTTTTACAAATACTATTAACGATGTGCCCTCGCTACTTATATTTTGGTAATCAAAAGGTTTAATGCCTTTCCATTCCTACTGATAGGGACAGGAAGACATGACAATATTAGATAAGGGGCTTCTACTAATATGACGAATGAATATTTTTTTAAATTTGCAGGCAAACTTAACTAAACAAATTAAAATGAGACGAGTAATCCAGTTAGTTCTTTTGGCCGTCATTGTGTTCCTATCCTATTTAATTATTGTTGGTGTTCAGAGACCTATTGAGTTTAACAAGGAGAAAGAGAAACGTTACAAGAAGATTATTGAGAAACTGATCCTTATCCGAGATGCTGAGATGGCATATAAATCAGTTAAAGGAAAGTATGCTGGTGACTGGGATAGCCTTGTGATTGTGATGAAAACAGATTCTTTCCCAATGGTAAAAAAGACTGGTTATGTACCAGAACACCTTACCGAGAAGCAAGCTATCGATTCTGGATATGCGAAGCGTGATACATTTAGGGTTTCTATGATTGACTCTCTTTTCAAAAAGTTCTCACCAGATTCAATTAAGTATGTTCCGTTTACTGATGCTGCAATTTTCGAATTGGCTGCGAAACAACTTGAGACTGGATCTAAAGTTGTAGTTCCTGTATTGGAAGTGAAAGTTCACAATGATGTGATACTTAAAGGAATGGATGATCAGTTGCGTATTAACTTAAATGCGGACAGACGTCGTTTGGATAAATATCCGGGACTGAAAATTGGCTCGTTGGAAGAAGCTAGTACAAGCGGAAACTGGGAGTCTTTGTAGTGATTTTACAAAATTTGGCGTAATTTTAGTACCCAGTAAAGGCAAGCTTTGTTTTAGTTCAGAGCTTGCCTTTATTTATATAAAATGTTGCGTGGAAAGTATTTATGAATAATCTGCAACATATTTATAACCAGCCTTTATTGCAGAGGTATTACTGGCCCGTACAGTCAAGAGGAGGTACTTTCTCTCTTTTTTTTGCGTTAAAAAGTGTAATTTGTGTTCGACAAATTGCTTAAATTGTGCAAGTGTGTTAATTATAAGCATCTTTTTTAGGTTTAGTTACCGCAGCTTTATTAGTATGATAGCTTTTTTTAATTGGAACTACACGCTAAAATATTCTGATCAGCTTTATTTGACATAGCATAATTTGAGAAAAATAAATAGGTTAACGATCTTAGATTTAAACGCATTGTTGCGTTTAAATCTAAGACAGGATATGAAATGACCATATAAATCCGATTTGTCCCGTTTCGAAGTAAGGGGAACCGAGTTTATGTGGGAATTACATCTGGCCGTAGAAAATAGAATTTAACAGATGAAAAAGTTTGCCCATTTCGACGATTCGTTTGATATCAGTCATACCAACAACTACGAAATCACTATACAGTTCGGCAGAGACGGTTATGCATATAGTGTAAGCAGTCTTTTGAACAACCGCTGTGTGGCATTGGGATATCAGGAGTTTGGAGGCACTTTGCATGTAAGCGACTTGCCACAGCGTTTAATTTCTTTTTTGGACTCGCAAGAGTTTTTAAGCAAAAATTTTTCGAAGGTAAACTTCATTTATACCTCAGCTAAATCGACTCTGGTTCCAGAGAGCCATTTCAGAAAAGAGCGACTTAAGGAGCTATATTCGTTTAACCATGTTTTGGGCACGGACGAAAATTTGGAATACACAGAGCTGAAGCCGTTGAAAATGGTACAGGTTTTTTCGTTCCCCGCTTCTTTGGCAACAGTAATGATCAACCGCTATAAGGATGTTAATTTCTGCCATCAGTCAATTGCCCTGTTGGAGACTTTTGTGCGGAAAACAACACAAAAAGAAGCACAGCCAATGGTGCTTATTCATTTTGTTGATGAACTGATCGATATTATCGTGGCCAAGCAGCAAAAACTGATTTTGCACAATACATTTGAGGCTGGTGCAGATGCAGATCGTTTGTATTATGTATCGTATGTGCTTACACAGCTTAAGCTGGATTTAGATACATTGCCGATTCATTTGGCTGGAAATATCGATGAGGAAAGTAAGGTCTGGAAGTTATTTGATGAACATTTTGAACATTTGAAATTTAATACAGACCTGAACAAAACATATACTTTGCCAGTTCCAAAGCATCAGTTCTTGAATATTATTAATTTTTAGAGATTGATGTTTTTTTGAAGTGAAATGCTTTTTCAACTTCACTAGAAAATATAAATTCCAGAGAATGGCGTAACTTTTCGAGGTTGCGTCTTTCTCTTTTATAGAAGGTACATGAGGATTATTAGTGGAAAGTTAAAAGGGAAACGTTTTGAGGCGCCTAAGAGCTTTAAATCGCGTCCAACAACAGACATGGCCAAGGAGAGCCTGTTCAATATTCTAATGAATTATTATTCCTCTTTCGAGGATCTGCAAATTTTGGATCTTTATGCAGGTACTGGTAGCATTTCTTATGAGTTTGCTTCGCGTGGATGTCAGAATGTAACTACGGTGGAATTGCAAAGCAAGAATACGGCTTTTATTAAATCGATGTCATCAAAGTTCGGGATTGCCGATCAGGTGAAGGTTTTCACGAAGGATGTTTTCCGTTTTGCCGAGCAGGTTGGAAAGCGTTACGATCTGATTTTTGCAGATCCGCCTTACGATCTGCCTAACCTGAATGATATCCCAGATCAGGTATTCAACAACAACCTGCTGACAGATGATGGATTGTTTGTGTTGGAGCATAGTTCTGAGAATGATTTTTCAGATCATCGATTTTTCTCATCTCTAAGGAAATACGGAAAAGTGCATTTCAGCATTTTCGATCCGGAAGAAAAAAAGTAGAAAAAATAAGGGTTTCAGGCTTGGTAGTTTGAAATTCTTACCTTACTTTTGCCATCGCTTTAGAGAAACGGGCATAGCTCAGTTGGTAGAGCACTGGTCTCCAAAACCAGGTGTCGTGCGTTCGAGTCGTACTGCCCGTGCAAACGCTGGAAGAGTCTTTCTTTCAGCGTTTTTTTGTTTTATTCAGTAGCTGCTTTTCAGGTGGATTTGATGTGTAATCCCTCCTTTTTCCAGTGGGTATAATTGTGATTTTTTTATGCTGTGGCTGTTGAAATCTGACGTTGGTGAATTGTACTTCGTTTTGAATGAGATAGCACGTTTTGTGTTCTATGTGGCGCTATGAAGAGAGTAGAAATTTTCACTTTTGAATATTCTTGATTTTAAGGAGGTAAGCTCTTTTGTGATTGGAAGCTTGCGAGAAAACTATTTTTTTTGTTTGGGATAAGTGATGGTTTTTTTTACATTTGCATCCGCTTTAGAGAAACGGGCATAGCTCAGTTGGTAGAGCACTGGTCTCCAAAACCAGGTGTCGTGCGTTCGAGTCGTACTGCCCGTGCAAACGCTGGAGGAATATTTCTTCTGGCGTTTTTTTTTATGCTTTCGAGTACCAGTAGCTTGTTGTGTTTTACTCCTCATTTTTGCGATTGGTGTTTTGTGAAAATAGATAGGGTGATTATCCGTGAAAAAAATCATTTTGAATCCTACCTTTTTTATTGTTTCATAATTCATAATTCATAATTCATAATTCATAATTCATAATTCATAATGTTGTATTTTTAGAGTGCTTGCTCATCAGTAAACTACTTTAAAATGCAAACACAAACCCGCCAATGGCTTTTTTCAGCAAAGGCCGATATTTTAATTCTGTTTATTCCTGTTTGGTTAACTTGGATTGCGGCTTTTATGCTGCCAAAAGAGCTTCTTCGGACGGAGCTTTCCTTGTTAGGTTGGATTGTATTTATCCTTGCTCTTGATGTCAGTCATGTTTGGAGTACGGTCTATCGTACTTATTTCGATAAACAGGAGCGGGCAGCGCATGGAAAGTTGCTTGTGAGTGCGCCGCTGGCAGCTTTCGCGGTGCTGATGGCTGTGAATATGTTCTGGCCGTCTTATTTCTGGCGTATGATGGCGTATTTTGCGCTGTATCATTTTGTGAAACAGCAGTACGGTTTCATGATGATTTATTCTTCAAAGGTAAGATTGAAAGCAAGACGTTTTTTTACTGATAAGTTTGTGATCTACCTTTCTATGCTTTACCCCGTTTTTTATTGGCATTTTGCTGCTCCCCGAAAATTCTATTGGTTTCAACAGGGCGATTTCTTCAATTTTGGCAGTTTGTTCACTTATTTACCTTCTGGGGTGGAAAGTGCCTTTTGGATGTCGACGAATGCTCTGTTCTGGATGGTGATGTTGTTTTATGTGGTGCAGGAGGTTCGTTTGTATCGGCAGGTTGGGGCTGGAATTCCATGGGCAAAAATAATATGGATGCTTTCTACTGCTGGGAATTGGTATCTGGGGATTGTTTATTTCAATTCGGATATTGTTTTTTCTGTGACAAATGTGGTTGCGCATGGAGTGCCATATCTGGCTCTTATTTTCTTCTATGTTGAGAAAAAAAAGCTTGTTGTTGAGAAAAAAACTCAATGGAATATAAGGCGGGCTGGAGTAAATATATTTTTTATGTTTTTGGTAATTATGGTATTAGCTTATTTCGAAGAATATTTTTGGGATGGATTGGTCAATCGTGAGAAGTCAGAGGTGTTCGAGGTGTTTTTTGTATTTCCTTTTTCTGAACTGGCAAGTAGTTGGGGGGTGGCGTTGGCTGTGAGTTTATTGTCATTGCCACAAGTTACGCATTATATTATTGATGGTTTTATTTGGAAGAATTCTAAGGCTAATCCTTTTTTACGGTCTGTGCTTTTTTGTGGATTGAAGGGGGGATTTTTTTGTATCTGTTTGAATAATATATATTTATAAATAAACAGTTCAGAGGTGTGTTTTTTTCTGTATTGTTGACTTTGTTCTTTATTGTGTTTATATCTAGAAAGATAAGGTTTGTTATGGAGATTTTAATATTTTTTAATTGGGTATAGTGCGTTGATTTTGTTATTGAAAGAATTCTTTTGAAAGAAAATGGTGATAATACTTTTTTACTTGGTTTTATTTTATTTAACTTTGTCGTGTCACTAATTAACAATATTGTGTTTTATATTTCACTTCCACAGAAGAACTGATGTCTTACAGTCTTTTCTTTTGAAATACAGAGAAGGAGGGGGATTTTACACTTTGGATAATTGATTAGGGGTGTGTTCCGTTCCCATTTTCGGGAAGTTCTAAATATTTGTGGTGATACCACAGAATGAATAGTATAAAAACAGAACCCCACTATGCTTCAGTGGAATGAATCTGCATAGTAGGGATAATAAAAATTAAAAACGCTTTAAAGGTATGAAAAATTTTTTAAAAGGCTTAGGCCTAGCTGCTTTGTCAGTACTTACATTGGCATCATGTCAGAAAGAGGAGGATGGTTTTTCTAAGGTTGAAAAGAAAGAAGAGACGCAAAAAGTTTTTGTGAAAGAAGTTGCTTTTGCTGATCTTTATCCTGGGGTGAAATCTACTCCAAAAAAATTCGGCCCTCCGACTCCTCCTTCTACCGTAACAGATACTTATCCAACGCATTTTGGTCAGCCGGCAGTAACATATAAGACACGTATTATTGGTAATCAAGAATGGATTATTGAAGATTGGAAAAATGACTGTGTAGACCAAGATGCAAATGCGGAATTGGGTGTGTATGAAAGTCCGTATTATTCTGGAGAACAGTATTATGAGTGGGAGCGTATTTTGCTAAGTACATCTCAAGAAACTTATGATAAATGGGTTTTTAGTAAACCGGGTTTTCATATTCCAACAAAAGAAGATATCAGAGAATTAGTTGATTACTTAGGAAACGATGGAAATGCAATTGCACAAAGCTTAGATTTGAAGGCGTATAATGATTATTGGTCAGGCGATCCATTTAATGAGTTTTTGAGATCTCCTAAGTCAACAATGCAATTCTGGGTAAATGATCAGGCAAGTCCTAATCGCGAAAAAGGATGTGGAGTTGTATTGACGGTTGATCCATCTAGAAGTGTGGTTTACGGTTATACAAACATCCCAACTCTTGCTATCCGAGTGAGATTTGTGAGAAATATTAAGTAGTGAATAAAGTCCGTCTACAGAATTTTAGGCGGACTTTTTAATGTAACACCTACATCCTTTTATTGCTTTATAATACGCACCATTCCCTTCTGTTCACCGGCTTTAAACTTGCAAAGATAACTCCCTACAGGCAATTGTAATTTCGAATTAGAATATTCAAGAAGGTTAGCGCCTTTCTGTAAATCTTTTCTATAATCCTTAAAAACACATCTGCCCAATATGTCAAAAACTTCAAATTCAACTTCAGCTTTTTCGTTTAAGAAAAGTTCGAAAGTGATATTGTGCAACATTGGGTTGGGGTAAGATTTTATGACAGTGAAGCCGTCATATTCCAATTCTTCTGGCTGTTTTGTTTCAGTAAGATTCTTTTCCTCTATGAAGTCACCGAGTTTTTTCCTTGCGTTTTCATATTTTTCAGGATCTTTATCCCATTCCGTCCATGAACCTACAAGGTTGGCTATGACAGATTGGGCGAATTCTTCAAAACCAGCCTTTTCTATAATGCTCATATACTCATGGTCTTCGAATGCATCGCGCATGGCTTTCAGGCGGAGACTTGGAACAATTCCAGTATAACCAACAGTATCGGCAGGATAATAAAGTGCAGCCTCGCCATTGTATACATTTTTTGGTCGGCTACGTTGACGGTAAGTCCGTGGATTGTTCCATGAATCGGGCGTTAAAACCGCTCTTGTAGATGACCAGTACAATACTCCGGAAACACGATATTTCCATGTCATCCATGAAAACACGCGGCAGTCGAGCAGTGTTCCAATATCTATTGTCCAGCTTGGACCGCGGTTTCCTCGGAAGTTTCCGTTATGAAAAGTGTATGCCCAAATTTGCTCTCCTTCTGCCACTCTTGAATTTGCAGACTCTTGGTTGTATGCGCCAAAATGAGGACACCAGATATCTACAGCACCATATAAATTGCCCCAATTTTCATCTTGAGTAACTGTTTGTTCAACAACCAGCATTTCAACATTAGAGTTGAACTTCCGAATTTCTTTGCCCCATTTCCTGACCAAATTATATGCATCTGCATTGTTCGGTTCGTCGAACAGATAGGTGTACAGTAAAAAATCTGGATCTTTTATTTGAGGAAGCACATCGTCCCATGCTTTGAAAAAAGCTTTCAACTCGGCTTGATTTTGAATTGGGTCTTTGAATTTGTCGATAATTCCGCCAGGCCATGAATATTTGGTGGGTACTCTCAATCTGTTGATATCGTATAGGTCGATGAGGCGGTTGAGGCTGTCGATCATCTCTTGGGAAACGGAATAGCTTCCGTCGTTCTGTTTTTCGGCGAATATAGCACCGTAGTCAGGATTTACAATCAGTTTATGTCTCGAAGCTAATTCTTTGCACTGATGTTTTACATCGTTCCAAAACTGTGGATTCTTTTGTTGCTCAGCAAAATCTGGAACAGAGCCAAGGGTAGAAGGGCCAAAGTCGTTTTTCAGTGTAAATACATCTGGCAGTGTAAAGTTCCATACTTGAAGCGAAATAGGAACTTCTTCTATTACTTCGCCTTCTGTTTTTATAGAAACGCTTCCTGTATATGTGCCAGCCGAGGTTGTTTTGGGAGTGTAGATATCTACGAGAACCGCATGGGTCTGATTTGCAGGTAAGGTAAACGGGAATGCCTTCAGTTTGCCATTTAACGGAGCGTTGGTTAATGGATGTTTTGCAGGAATTAAAGGGTCTGGATACCACGCTTTTTTGAATTCATGCGGATTGAGGTGGGTTGGACTATCGAGATACATATAATACTCCCGATATATTTTAATGTTTTTATTGTCAATGATTTCTCCTTTTGAAGTTGAAAGGTTAGATATCTCGAAATCAATGTTTTTTATTGGCACATTGGAACGGAGAAACACCTGAAAACTTTCCCATTCATTTTTTGCGGAAAAAAGAGAGGCTGTTTTTTCGCCTTCATGTATAGAGCCGCGTAAAACAAATTCTGTTTTGGTAGAGGTGCTAACATTTAGCCTTTGTCCCATTAGGTCGCTAATGGAAAAAGAAATTGTGAAAAGAAAAAAGACCGAAATTATGCGAAGCTTCATCAGTTTGTAGTTAGGTTTTTTAATGATTGGCTGGAATATTCAAGGTTAATTAATCATTCCTGAGTGTTTTTGATGATTAAAAATAACGGAGAATATTCCATGCTAATAGGTAAAATGTAAAGTATAAAACTTTATGGGGTGAATAATATTGTAGTATGTAAAGTGCTGTAAAACATTGGTGTGATTGATGACGGAGATGGAACTCCCGTAGAATAAACAGTAACAATATAGCTATAAAGGGGGCGATTCAGTATAAAGAAAATTCAGATATTGTCTTTAATTCAGCTCGTGAAGCTATACAAATGAAAGGAAGCTCTTTGGGGCATTGAAAATAGAATCAATAATAGCAATCTAGTCTAAATTTTGAGTGGATAAAATGAAATCTATAGACTCAAAACTTGTTTTGTTGATAGGGGCTTTAATTTGAAAATTTACACAGTAATTTTGACAATGTTTTGATTTTTTTTTCGTAATCGAAAACTGTAAAAAGACTTATGTCAGAAGAAATACAGCTATTGGAAGTTTCGATATGATGAAAAGTCATTTATGTAGTGGTTTTGAGAGAATGATGAACCGGTTTTGTGTTAAATACTTTTGGTGAAGCTATTCGATTTTCTACACAAAGAATAAGAAAGGTAATGCTAGTTAATTGATTGAAACATTGTGATTTATTAATTTTAAATGCGCCGTGACATGGCGCTTTTTTGTTCGGTGTTATTAGCAAGTAGGGGATATCCAGCATGGAAATATGATTTTTCTCAGTTTTCTGCAATACTTGTTCGGTTTTCGTTCAAATATGTTCCAAAAACCGTTGCGGTTACGGATATTTCTTTAAATTTGTCTCCCGAAAACGAGTGATAGAAACCTCCCCACGTATTTTGAATCACTCCTTAGTGGCTAATTACCATTTAGTTAAGCTTTGTATAAAAGTTGTTTATTATATTAATCTTTTAAAGAACACACACAATGGCTGAAAAGTATGTTTACACCTTTGGCGATGGAAAAGCTGAAGGTAAAGCAGACATGAAAAACCTATTAGGTGGAAAAGGTGCCAACCTTGCCGAAATGAACCTTATCGGTGTTCCTGTACCTGCAGGTTTTACTATTACTACAGAAGTTTGTACGGCCTACAACCAACAAGGTAAAGACGCAGTTGTTGCACAGATCAAATCTCAGGTAGAAGCAGCTGTTGCTGAGACTGAGAAAGCAATGAACGCAAAATTCGACAGCGCAGACGGTTCTTTCCCGTTGTTGCTTTCTGTACGTTCAGGTGCGCGTGTTTCTATGCCAGGTATGATGAACACTGTTCTGAACCTAGGTATGAACGATGATACTGTAAAGGTTATCGCTGAAAAATCAGGAAACGAGCAATTCGCATATGATTCTTACCGTCGTTTTATTCAAATGTACGGTGACGTGGTAATGGGTGTTGAAGCTGAAGAAGGTGGACACGATCCTTTTGAAGTAGTTCTAGACCGCGTTAAAGAAGAAAAAGGTTACGCTACAGATGCTGAAATTTCTGTAGAAGATTTGAAAGCTATTGTAGAGGAATTTAAAGCAGTAGTTAAAAAAGGAGCTGGTAAAGACTTCCCAACTTCTCCATGGGAGCAGCTTTGGGGTGCAGTGACAGCTGTATTCGATTCATGGAACACGCCACGTGCGATCCTATATCGTCAGAAAGAGCAAATTCCTGGCGAATGGGGTACTGCTGTTAACGTTCAGGCGATGGTTTATGGTAACATGGGCGAAAACTCAGCTACAGGTGTATGTTTTTCTCGTGACTCATCGACTGGTGAAGACCAATTCAACGGTGAGTATTTGATTAACGCACAGGGAGAAGATGTTGTTGCTGGTGTACGTACTCCACAGGAGATCACATTGATCGGATCTCAGCGTTGGGCAGAGCGTAACGGTACTTCTGAAGCTGACCGTGCTGCTACATTCCCATCATTGGAAGAAGCAATGCCAGTGGTTTACAAAGAGTTGGATGAAATTCAACAAAAACTAGAAGACCACTACACAGATATGCAAGATATGGAGTTCACTGTTCAGGACGGTAAACTTTGGATGTTGCAGACTCGTAGCGGTAAGCGTACTGGTGCTGCTATGGTAAAAATGGCTGTAGATATGTTGGCAGAAGGCATGATCGACGAGAAAACTGCTTTAGGACGTATCGACGCTAACAAATTGGATGAGCTTCTTCACCCAGTTTTCGATACAGCTGCTATCGCTAAAGCTAACGTACTTTCTAAAGGTCTTCCTGCGTCTCCAGGTGCTGCTACAGGTACTTGTGTATTCTCTGCTGAGCGTGCTGAGGAATTGGCTGCTGAAGGACAGAAAGTTATCCTTGTTCGTCGTGAGACTTCTCCAGAGGATTTGAAAGGTATGTACGCTGCTGAAGGTATCCTTACTGAGCGCGGTGGTATGACTTCTCACGCTGCTGTAGTTGCTCGTGGTATGGGTAAATGCTGTGTATCTTCTGCTGCTGGTATCGTTGTTACTTTGGATTCATTGAAAATCAACGGAACTACATATAAAGAAGGTGATTTCATCTCATTGAACGGTACTACTGGTGAGGTTTACGATGGTAAAGTTGACACAGTATCTCCTTCATTGGATGGTGACTTCGGTAAAATCATGGATCTTGCAGAGAAGTTGACTCGTATGTACGTTCGTACAAACGCTGATACTCCTGCTGATGCACAGACTGCTCGTGAGTTCGGTGCTAAAGGTATCGGTCTTTGCCGTACAGAGCACATGTTCTTCGAAGGTGACCGTATCTGGGCTATCCGCGAGATGATTCTTGCTGATGACGAAGCTGGACGCCGTGTTGCTTTGGACAAATTGCTTCCTATCCAGCGTGAAGACTTCCACGGAATTCTTGAGGCTATGGACGGATTCGGTGTTACGGTTCGTTTGTTAGATCCACCATTGCACGAGTTTACTCCTAACGACGAAGCTTCTCAAAAAGAAATGGCTGAGAAACTAGGTGTTGACGTAGAGAAAGTTGCTGCTAAAGTTGAGTCTCTTCACGAATTCAACCCAATGTTGGGTCACCGTGGTTGCCGTCTAGGAAACACTTACCCAGAGATTACAGAAATGCAGGCTCGCGCTATCATCGAAGCTGCTTGCGACTTGAAAGCTGCTGGTAAAGATCCTAAGCCAGAGATCATGGTTCCTTTGATCGGTACTGTGAAAGAGCTTAAGATGCAAGAAGAGCTTATCCGCGCTACTGCTGAGAAAGTATTCGCTGAAAAAGGTGTTAAAGTAGACTACATGGTAGGTACTATGATCGAGATCCCACGTGCTGCTGTAACTGCTGACGAAATTGCAGAAGTTGCTGAGTTCTTCTCGTTCGGTACTAACGACCTTACTCAGATGGGCTTCGGTTACTCACGTGACGATGCTGGTAAATTCTTACCTATCTACATCGAGAAAGGTATCCTTAAAAACGATCCATTCCAAGTTCTTGACCAAGACGGTATCGGACAATTGGTTCGCATGGGTTGTGAAAAAGGTAAAGCTACTCGTTCTGACATCAAATTGGGTATCTGCGGTGAGCACGGTGGTGAGCCATCATCGGTTAAATTCTGCAACTCAGTTGGTATGGACTATGTTTCTTGTTCTCCTTTCCGTGTGCCGATTGCACGTGTTGCTGCTGCACAGGCTAACGTTGAGCAAAACTAGTATTGATCTTAATTTATTGGCGGGTTTCGGCTTGCCTTTCTATATAAAATCCTGTTTCCTTTGGAAATGGGATTTTTTTGTATTAATGAATTTAATGAATAGTTTTGTTGTTGTGATACAGTTTTTATTAAGTTGGCAGTATTATAGTAAGACTTGTTAAAATAAATAGCCAGAATATGCAGACCAGAGTAATATTAATTTGTGTAATAGTTTTTATGCCGTCGTTGATGCTCTTTTCTCAGACTCTAGAAGGAAAGACATTCCGAGTATCAAATGTAAATTTCCAATATCCTATTGGATATTATTGGTTGTATAACTTTTATTCTGAAGGTGTTTACGATGCAGGTGTTGATGATGAGAGAGTTATCTTTAAAGTAAACCAAAAAGATAAAAAGATTCAGGTAGATCGTAATGATGATTTGTGTTCTTATGAATTGTTTGATGATACATTGCATATTAGTTGTAAAGAACAAAAATATATTGGTGTAGTGTTGAATGAACAGGATGAAAGAATGTATGCATTTGCTGGAGAGCGAGATTTTGGAACAGATTTCAATATTGAGCTGGCTTTAGCAAAAAAGAAAGGTAAATTTGTAGATAAGTTAGAGGCTGATGATATGCGCGTCTTTATTGATATGGAGTTAAGTGCATACAGAAAGAGTGTTGTATTTCCTAATGAGAAGGTAGGTGAGCCTCATTTTCAGATGCTTTATCATGACCCAGTTTCTGTTTGTAAATTAAGAGATATTTGTAGTAATGGTTATTATTCATATCAGGTCAAGAACAACTACGTTGAAGAGCATCTGACAGAATTTAATAAGGCAAACTCGTGCCATGCAGTGTTGTACATCGATCGGTATGTACCAATTTCAGATGTTAATACTGTTCTAAGTAGAATTGTTCCAATAGAAACTATTCAGGATGTATATATTTGTCTTCGAGATGAAGAAAGTAAAGAGTTTAGCGGTTTTTTTAAAATATTGCCTAAGAAGACAAGGCCTGCGATAGCCAAAGATAAATTGTTTTATGAGTGGGTAGCTTTAGGATTTCCTACTTTGAAGGAACAAGAGTTTTTTATGGAATTTGTTGACGAATAAAAGAGACTTTAAG
This sequence comes from Bacteroidales bacterium, assembly GCA_965230435.1. GTDB lineage: Bacteria > Bacteroidota > Bacteroidia > Bacteroidales > JBDKHP01 > JBDKHP01. Next base: position 1,397,596 of record CBDDLB010000006.1, on the reverse strand, counting down.
TTCTGTTGCTTTTGAAATGATGGAGTGGAAGGAAGATGTTTTTTTATGTTTTAGTGAAATGTAGATAAGTGTAGGATATACTTTTAATGAGGGTTTCCTCATTGTTTTATTATTCAAAGAATATTTTATCTTAGCAGACGCTCCAGGATAAGTGGATTTAATTGTAGATGACTTATTTGCAATTTGTACCCATGTGGAGTTCATAAAAGCCTTAAATACACTTCTATCTACTAATTTTTACAAGAAGAAATGAAAATTAAAGAAAACACTATCCAACCCTTAAATTTTAAGTATAATGTACTTTTTTGTATAGGATTATTTCTTATTACAGGGATTTTTCAAAAAGCAGCTAATGCACAAGATCGTCCCAATGTATTGATTCTTCATACAGATGAACACAATTTCAGAACCTTAGGGTGCTACAGGGAGCTAATGGAAGATGAACAAGCTTATGTATGGGGAAAAGATGCTGTTGTAGAAACACCAAATATCGATTTTCTGAGTTCTAAAGGTGTCCTGTGTACTAGTTTCTATGCCAATACCCCTGTGTGTACACCATCACGTGCATCTTTAGTTTCTGGACTTTATCCACAAAACAGCCCGGCAGAGAAGAACGATGTTAAGCTTGGAGATGATGTAGAGTCTTTTGCCGCACCGATGGCCGAGGCTGGTTATGTTACTGGCTATGGAGGTAAGTGGCACTTAGATGGCCACAGTAAACCAGGGTGGGCACCAGCGCGAAACTTTGGATTCCTGAACAATACTTACATGTTCAACAGGGGGCATTGGAAGAAACTTGACGAAAATGAAGACGGGCCTTTTGTTGCAGGAAAGAATAACAAAGGAAAAATTGATTATAGTTTAGATGGTGCCGATGAAAAGACCTTTACTACTGATTTTCTTACGGATCGAGCAATGAAGTTCATTTCCGAAAATAAGGATAATCCTTTTTGTTACATGATTAGCTACCCTGACCCACATGGGCCAAATTGCGTTAGAGCTCCTTACAATAAAATGTATTCTCATTTAACTTTCGAAACGCCTGCGACAGCTAAAGTAAACACTGCTGGTCTTCCTAAATGGGGATTGAGACAGTCGAAGACGATCGGCAGTGGCGGCATGGCTACTTATTATGGAATGGTTAAATGTATTGATGATAATATCGGGCGTTTGCTTAAGCATTTGCGTGAGAAAAAACTAATTGATAATACGATCATAGTATTCCTTTCCGACCATGGCGATTTGTTGGGGGAGCACGGGCGAGACAATAAAGGTGTTCCTTACGAAGCATCTGCTAAAGTGCCTTTTATTATTTATTATCCAAATGCGCTTAAAGAAGGGGCAGTTGTTGATGAAGCCATCTCCAATGTTGATTTCAAACCTACAATACTTTCACTTTTAGGGCTAACGGGAAGAGTCCCATCACAAGGCAAGGATGTTTCTTCTTTGTTTTTGAAAAATTCAACAGATAGCGACGTAGATGATATTGCTTTTCTGAGGGGAACTGGTTCTAAAGGTTCGGAGAAATGGGTTGCTGCAGTTTCGGATCAGTATAAACTGGTTTACTCGGTTAATAGTGAGCCTTGGTTAATCGATCTAGAGTTAGACCCAGATGAGCTGACTAACTACTATGATGATCCGGAATATAAAACGGTAATCTCCAATATGGCAGCGAAGTTGAGAAACTATGGGACAACTTATACAGATCCTTACTTGAAAAATGCAAAGATTGAAGGAGAAATTGAGCAGGTAATTAAGACAGAGAAAAGTGTTTTAGGCAGCGAAAATACTTCATTATCGAAGTATTTAGTGTACCCTAACCCAGCAGTTAGTTCTTCAGTTACCATTCAAGGTTTGGAAAAAGAATCTGATGTCGAAATCTTCAATTTACAAGGCATGAAAGTACGTTCTATAAAAACATCGTCAAAAGTAAATATTGAAGGACTGGGAAAAGGCGTTTATATGCTGAGTATTAATTCTGAAAAAAAACATAGGCTTATCATTGAGTAACGCTTTACTTTTTGAAATGAGGTCCTATCTTTTTCGAGATAGGACTTTTTTGTACAACAGGAGCAAGTTTTACATTCGGTGTGTGTCTAATTCCGTTGAAAGTTGTGGATAAGTGGAGGTGTTAAGTATAGGCAATACCTTTCCGGTTTTGCCACTGCGTTGAATATTTGCACAATGCTTATCTGAATAAATTGCTTCAAGTGCTTACTGATATTTAATAGAGAAGAAATGAAGGTTAGAAGAAACATTATTTACATTGGATTATTTCTGGTTGTTGGTTTTTTTCAAATTACAGCTAATGCTCAGAAAAGGCCAAATCTGTTGATTATTCATACAGATGAACAAAATTTTAGAACTCTAGGATGCTACAGAGAATTGATGGATGACAAGCAGGCATATATGTGGGGAAAAGATGCTGTGGTGGAAACGCCGAACATCGACTTTTTGAGTTCAAAAGGTGTTCTCTGCACAAGTTTTTATGCCAACACCCCTGTATGCACGCCTTCTAGAGCGGCTTTGATATCAGGACTTTATCCACATAATAGCCCAGCTGCTCAGAACGATATTCCGCTTGCTGACGAGGTTGAATCTTTTGCAACGCCAATGGTGGATGCAGGCTATGTGGCTGGTTATGCAGGAAAATGGCATTTGGATGGAGATGATAAACCAGGTTGGGAACCTGAACGTAAGTTTGGCTTTGTGAACAATAAATACATGTTCAATAGGGGGCATTGGAAAAAACTGGATGAAAATAAGAACGGGCCTTTTGTGGCCGCGAAAAATAAAAAAGGGCGCCCAAACTACAGTCTGGGTGGTGCTGATGAGAGAACGTTCACAACCGATTTCTTGACAGACAAAGCTATTGGTTTTATTTCTGAGAATAAAGAACAATCGTTTTGTTACATGATCAGTTATCCAGATCCGCACGGGCCAAACAAAGTGAGAGCTCCTTACGATGCAATGTATTCTCATCTGAAATTCAAAAAGCCGTCTACATCAAAGACCCCAGTCGATAACAGGCCAACATGGGGAAAGCCACAGTCAAAAATCATAGGTAAAAAGGGACTTGCTACTTATTACGGAATGGTGAAGTGTATTGACGACAATATTGGGCGCTTGATCAAGCATCTGCGTCAGGAAAAGCTAATGGACAATACAATCATTGTGTTCCTTTCCGATCATGGCGATTTGTTGGGCGAACATGGACGAGATAATAAAGGTGTGCCATATGAAGCTTCTGCTAAGGTTCCATTTATTATTTATTATCCGAATGCCCTGAAAGAAGGAGTCATAGTTAATGAGGCTCTTTCAAATGTCGATTTTAAACCAACGATACTTTCTTTGTTAGGGTTAAAATCTAAAGTTCCTGCTCAGGGAAAAGATGTTTCTTCAGTATTTTTGAAAAACTCGAAAAAGGCAGATGTAGATGGTATAGCTTTTTTACGTGGTACTGGCTCAAAAGCCTCGGAGAAATGGGTAGCTGCTGTTACCGACCGTTATAAACTTGTTTATTCAGTGAACAGTGAGCCTTGGCTGATCGATCTAGAGTTAGATCCAGATGAGCTGACGAACTATTACAAGGAACCAAAGTACAAAGAGATTATTTCGGATATGGCTTCTAAGCTGAAAAGCTATGGAGAAACTTATACTGACCCTTGGCTGAGGTATAAGAAGATTGCTAAGGAGATCAATCTGGTGCTATAGTTATAGATGTTTTTTTTTGATTGAAAATTAATGGCTAAGTAAAGCTGAAAAAAACTTCGGTTTTCGTTGTACTGCGACCGTCCAAATACTCACGTATTCTAGTTCGCTCCAGTATTGAACGCCTTAACCGAAGTTTTTTTACATTTTACTTAGGCATAAAGCTTGATGTAAAATGCTTGCAAGAGGCGATTGTGTTGAATAATTTCCTTCTATGGTTTGTTGTTTTTGTAATGGTATCAAAAATACTCCAAATGACTTTTTTGTATAAATAGATCAGATGAAATTTATTTCATAATACATAAGTTAAAAAGCAGGAAGAAAATACTTTTGAGTAAAAGCTTCCCTTTTCTTTTTCCAAAGAATTCCATAAGTTTATAAAAAAAAGAAACTTCGCATGGAGCAATTAAATTCCCAATTATTGGTTTGGCGAGAAAAGTTGATTTCTGAGCTTCGGATAAAAGCTGACTCTGTTGATTCGATTCTGACAGATTTAACCACCGAAGTTCGTAGCATAGCCCCCAATTTACTTACCGAGCTCTCTTCTGACCCGGTTGGACTAAAGAATAAGGCAAACACACTGAAAACTTTGCAACATACGGCTGATGTTGCTGAAGCTGGAGTTTGTCAGGTGATTGCAAATAATTATGCATGTTTTGTTTTTCTGAAGGAATCTTTCTGGTCGGCCTTGAAGCAAGAATCGGAAGTGGGAACAATACTCAAAAAGTGTTCGAAATTTTTGCTTTCTAAGCCTGTTAGGGAATTCAGGGCTGCCGTAATCACAGGCGATTGGGTAATTTCGGGCGATTCGTCCGAAGTTGAATTCTGGGCGCACAAAGGAGACTGGCGTAACGATTCCATTGAAAAACAAGAGTTGGACATTGCCGACCTTATTTTCTGGCAGACGCTCTCACTGACAGTGGCCTATGTAACATACTTGGTACTCGACGAGTTAGCGGCTTAGATGTACCTGAGATAAGTATTCGAAGTTATCGCATACAAAAAAGCCTAAGCCAAAATAGGCTTAGGCGTAAGGCGCAAACAGAATTCTTTATTCTGCTAGTTTAGCAATCTTGATAATACGTTTTGCTATATCTGTGTTGTCGTAGTACCCGTTGAATTCGTACTGACCTTGTCCCATTGCAAATACCGGAACTGGTGTAGCAGTGTGTTTGTAGCTTGTGAAGTCAATACCAGCTTTGTTGTTTAGCGTGTGGATAACTGTAACAGTGAATGGATCGTAACCACCATAGATACGCTTTTCTTCATCCGTTAGGTTATCATCGTCATAGTTCTCATCAACGCCAATGCTTTTATCGAAAGCTGTTTTCAATAGACCTGTTTCATATTCAGAAAGTTCCAAACCTTCGTTGCCTAGTCCAAAGTTTGTTTTTACATCCTCAAGAGCAGATTCGAAAGTTTTGGTTTTTTCCCATGCGCTAACAGTTGTTGCAAAAGAGTTGTAAGATACTTTTTGCTGATCTAATAGATCGAAAGTCGTGTTGTATCCAGTAGCAGCATAACCTAGTGTTAATCCACCGCATTCATGGTCGCCTGTTACTACGATCAATGTTTCTTCAGGATGCTCTTCGTAGAATTCAATTGCTTCAGCGATAGCTAAATCGAATTCAACAGTGTTGTGAGTAGCAGCAACTGCATCGTTAGCGTGGCAAGCCCAGTCGATTTTACCACCTTCTACCATCATGAAGAAACCTTTGTCGTTGTCTAGAACTTCAATGCCTTTTCTTGTGAAGTCAGTAAGTGTAATTTTGTCGTCTTCACTCTTGATTTCATCTAAATCCATTACATATGGAAGTGCACAACCATCTGAAGTGTTTGTTGCAAATCTTTTTAGAGTTGCAATAGTTTTTCCAGATTCAGCATTTAATGCATCGAAAGCAGCTTTTGTGTTTACATATGTATAGCCGTTTGCTGTAGCAGCTTCTTTAAACTCATCAATGGTTCCATTGTATTTATTGTAACGTACACCACCACCAGCGAAGTAGTCAAAACCACTTTTAACTAGATCCTCATCAATTTCGTCATATTTGTTTCTAGAGTCAGTATGAGCGTAGAAGCAAGCAGGAGTAGCGTGGTCGATACTTACACTTGATACGATACCTACTTTCATACCTTTTTCTTTTGCCATTTCGGCCATTGTTTTCAGGTTTTTACCTTCTCCATCAACACCAACATAACCGATTTTTGTTTTGTAACCAGTTGCCATTGCAGTAGCAGAAGCAGCAGAACCAGTGATATAGCGGTCTTCTGCATGAGTTGTTTGCATACCTGTAACTGGGAATTTACGAAGGTTCAAGCTTCCTAGGAACTCAGCTTTTTTGCTTGAGCGCTTGAAGTTTTCGCTTTTTAGAGCTACTTCTGCCAAGTTGATTTGTGGAGAAGACATACCATCACCGATGAAGTAAAAAATGTACTTTGGAGTGTTGTATTTCTCAAGTACTTCTACAATTTCAGTTTCTGTTACAACAACAGTATCAATTGTTTCTACTATTGTGTTTTCATCTTCAGAACAAGACGTTGCAAAGGCTATTGGAAGAGCGATTGCAATTAGAAATGCATACTTTAAAAAAGTAATAGTTTTCATGTGATTTGTGTTATTTAAATAGGTGAAACGAAATCAGCCAATTTGCTTTTTGTTATTGAAAATTTATTTTTTGGCTTCTTTCATTTTCATCTTGATTATTCTAGAATTATCAGTAAATTCTTTCTGTTTTTTCAGAACCACTAAGTTGTTTTTCCGCTGGTAAAGGTGATAGTGTTATATTGTTTAATTTTAATCAAGATGTTAAAAAAACAATTGAATGTAATGCGTTGTAATACAGGTGCTATTGATTAATGTTTTGCATGTTTACTTTTTGATTATGACTCAATTTTTGTATTTGCACTTTTTCAGAATATGATTACATTAAGTGGGGTAAATAAATAAGGATAAAAAAGTATGAAAAGTATTTTTTTATGAAAGAATCATATAGGAGGGCAGGTGTTTAAAAAGGAAATGGAGATCCTAAAATAAATATAGACATTAAAGAGAAGCGGATGCTTTTGTGGCCAAGGTGGGACGAAAGGGGTATTAACGTTACGTTAAACAAAAATTGAGGTTAAAATCTTCTATAATGTTGATTGGAAGCTTCAATGTGAGCGGTTAAGTTTTAAATGATTGATTAATTGAGCTTTAAGAAAAGGGGATATTCCCCCTTCCTTCAATTGGGTGTTTTATTTTTTTCGCTTAAACTCTAGCTCATAGAACCAGAAATCTGGATTTGGTATGCGAATTCGCATTTCTTCAACTTTGCCATCAACTCCAATAACAAAGTTGACTTTTCCTTTTGGTAAAAGAGGAGTGTGACGAAGTTCTATTTCGAAAGTGTTGTATTCCCAATGAGAAAGATCGCCAATTAAGTCCGGGGCAGGTATTAAGTCAACTACAAGTTTGCCATTTTCTAGGCTAACTTTAGCATCTCCGTATAGGTCTCCTCCATAAATGCCTACAAAATCTTCAAGTGCATGACTAGGTTTGCTGTCTTTGTTACGTTCCGCTTCAGCTTTCTCGTATTTCTTTATTTTCTCTTCTTCGTCACGCTTTTTGTATTCTAAATACTTTTGCGCGTAATCTTGCGATGGTTTTCCTAGGTACTGGTCCAGTATCCAATAGGTAAGGGCAGAAGGAACCCAGTTTATACTGTTGGTAAGAATTACGAAACCTAAATTTTCTTCAGGAATCATCACGAGTTTGGAGATCATGCCGTCTGATCCGCCTCCATGATTGATAACCTTTTTACCGTAATAGTCGTACATATCCCATCCAAGTCCATAACCTCTAAAGTTGGCTTTGTTGCGTAGGCTGCCAGGTACAGCCTTGGGATTGTGTACTTTGCGCACATATTCAATCTGTGTTCTGTCCAGTAGTTGTTTGCCATCGAATTTTCCGCCATTCAATTGCATTATAATCCAGTTGCTTAGTTCCTCAACATTAGAGTTGATGGCAGCAGCAGCAGGGGCATTGTCCCAAGGCAGGAAAGGAATTACTTTTGCATCTCCGTTTGGCTGCACTGCATGAGGAAGTGCCACATCATCTTTTTTCTTGAATGCTTTAACAGATGTGTTGGAGGTCTTCATCTTAAGTGGGGCGAAGAGATTTTCTTCAATGTATTCGTTCCAGCTTTTTCCAGTGACAGCAGGAATTATTTCGCCAGCTGCTGTGTAAAGGATATTTGAGTAGCCATAGCCTGCTCGAAAATCAAACGTCGGTTTCAGGTATTTCGCACGGCGCAGAACTTCTTCGGTTGTGTAGGTGGTTTCGTACCATAGTAAGTCGCCGCTGAAGGTTTTCAGGCCAGAGTTGTGGCAAAGTGCATCGCGTATGGTGATGTGATTGCTCACGTAAGGATCATAAAGTTCAAACCAAGGTAGGTACTTTCGCAAAGGATCGTTCCATGATATTTTTCCTTGAGCCACCAGTTGAGATAGGGCTGCAACAGTAAAGGCTTTGGAGTTTGAGGCAATTGCAAAAAGGCTTTGAGCGGTAACAGGCTTCTTGCTTTCTGTGCTCCTTACACCAAAACCTTTGGCAAAGGCAACTTTTCCATCTTTTACAACTGCTACGGCCATGCCAGGTATGCGCCAAGCCTGACGCGATTTCTCTATATAACTTTCCAGTGCTGCCAAATCAAGTTCGCCTACTTTTTGGGCACTGATGCTAAAAGGGAATAGAATAGTGAGTAAGAATAGAATTTTCTTCATTGTGTTTTACTTTGTTAATTATTAAAGTGTGGATATAACTTTCCAAAAGTCCGTTATCAACGATCAGAGGAATTTTTGGAAGGTTCGTTGCCCTATTGTTTCCATGAGTAATGTCAAGTGTGTGTCTATGAGCTACTTATTTATTCTTCTGTTTTTTCTTTCCATACGATACGGTACTGAGCGCGTTGTTTCTCTATACCTTGTTCTTCTTTATAATCATAGGATACAAAAGTTAAGTATAAGTCGTGGTTGAAGTTTGCAAATTGAACGCTCTTACGATTGTCGAAATCTTGCATTACAAAAAGGCTATCGACAGATCTGAAGCCAATCCGTTTGTCATCGGAATATATAATCTCATCAAAACCGATGTTGCTTTCTTCAGACTTTAAAGAAAGTAGATGAAAACCATAAGGCTTGGTCATGTCGATGAAAATCTGAGCTTCTCTATTGTTGGGGTATTCAGCATATACTTTATACTTAATGTTTTTGGCAAAATCGAATTCCTGATTGGGTTGAATGTTGAAATATTCAGGAATTGTAAGTACTCCCAGATATAAACTGTTGCCTGTAAAGAACTCAACTTGAATTACGAAAGAAGTCCTGTTCATTTTTAACGTCCTATTCTCCACAGGAACAACAGTTTCATTTTGCAGAAAACTAATTTCGAATTGCTTCTCCTCTTGTGCAGCAGAGATAAACTGACAAAAGAGACATAAGATTAAAAACAGTTTATGCATCATAATTGTTTATGTTTTTTGAATAAGCTGGTGGGTTGATGTGAAATTTTCATTGTTATAACTTGCTTATAATGATGACTTAAGGGTTTTAATGGAACTTCCTGAACTTAGTTATCTTATCATTTTATGATAGAAAATATATTTGCATTCGGTAATGCTATTTGGCTTCAAAAGTGCTTGGTTCGATAGGCTTTGATGCTTTAGTTTCCCAAACAATCTGATATTGATTGCGCTGATTTGCAGTTTTTTTCCCATCTTTCATCCGTACCGACACAAAAGTCAGAAAAAGATCGTAGTCATATTGGGCAATCTCAATTTTCTGGTCGGCGTATAGACTATTGATTGTTCGTGTTCCTATTTTGCGTTTCTCAGAGATGTGGATTTCATCGAAGCCTGCATGCTGCAATGTAGGCTTTATTGATAGTTCATGAAAGCCGTATGAGTTTACAGTGTTAACGAAAATTGTTTTTTCGCGGTTATGAGAAGGATCAGCGAGTGTACAATATCCAAACTCTTTTACGAAACTGGGAATTTCTGTGTGCGATAAGTTAAAATATTCTGAGTCTATACGCGCATTAAGGTAGACGCGAGTGTGATTATGAAATTCTACCTGAATTTGAAAAGGTTTCCGTTTCAATGTTACAATCTGGTTTTCTATAGATATTATTTCTCTTTCTTGCAGGAATCGTATTTCAAATTGCTTATTTTTTTGAGCCATCGACGAAATTTGAATTAAAATGGCCAGCGAAAAAATGTAATGTCGAATCACGTTGATCTGTTTTCCAGTTTAAGTTTTCAAAAGTACTTATTATACAACAATTTTGTAGGTGATGGATTATTTATTTACTTCGGGCGGATTTTGATGATGGGTAATTTCAGAAATATATGGTATTTAGAGGTACATTTTTGGTTCTAAGCGTATTGAATTGTTTCAATATTCCAAGGTGCTTGAACGATAATCTCTATAGATAGTAGGTTGTACCTTTCAAGCTAACTTCAATTGGGCTTGAGAGGTAATTTTAAACCTAAAAGAATGATATCAAAGAACTTGTACCTTTATTAAAAACTTACCTGAAAGAAAATTTGATGATCGAACAAGATTTAATCGAAAAGACTAAGCTTTTTGTGAGAGAAATGCTCGCAGAGGCAGAAACAGGGCATGATTGGGCGCATGCTGAACGTGTTTGGAAAACAGCCAGACATATTGCAGAGCAGGAAGAAGCAGATATGCTAACTGTGGAATTGGGAGCTCTGTTACATGATATTGCAGACCCAAAGTTTAATGATGGAGATGAGGAGATAGGGCCGCGTAGGGCTGCTACATTTCTTGAAAATTGTGATGTAGAAGAAGAAAAAATTGCACATGTGGTGCAGATGATCGAAAATATTTCTTTTAAAGGAGGCAATACAGAGCAGAGTTTTCGGTCGAAAGAACTTGATATTGTACAAGATGCAGATCGTTTAGATGCTATTGGGGCTATTGGAATAGCCCGTACATTTAACTATGGGGGCTATAAAAACAGACCTCTGTACGATCCGGAAATTGAACCTAGAACTGGATTAACAAAAGAAGAATATAGAAACGAACCTGTACCAACAATTAATCATTTCTATGAAAAACTTCTTTTGCTAAAAGATCGCATGAATACTGAAACAGGTGCGCAAATGGCATTGAAGCGGCACCGCTTTATGGAAGAATTTCTTGCCCGTTTTTACCGTGAATGGGCAGGAGAGTTTTAATAAATGGGTTATCAAATAAGTTAGTGTTGTAATCTACGGCACTTGGAGGTACTGTGCTGAGTGAGGATAAGAAATGGCCTAATCCAGTATTGCATCCTGAATTTTAGTCCTTACGTACGAAAAGTATGCTATGGGTTAAATTCTAAATGTATCTTGGATTAACACGTTTTTTAAAGTACTCAGATAAAATTAAGTTAGATCTATTTCTAGCTTAAGTCGCTGGTTGCTTGAAGGAAGTAAGTCTATAATAAATAGGTTAGCTACCTTAACTCACTTATGCAGGACAAATCCGAATAATAGTTCTATGAACTTAAAACAATGAATCATGAAGAAAATCTTTGTCATTTTGGGGATTGCATGTAGCTTTTTGATTTTAGCGAATGCAGCCTCGGCTCAGACTATGTCTGGTAGACAGGTTTGTACTGGGGACAACAAAATTAAATCGAAGAGTAGGGGTGTAAAAATAGACAAAGTAGTAAGAATAGTGAGGGTAAGGGGCAATAATGCTGGTTTTTGGATAAGAAAAGGGAATAATATTATTCGCAAATATTGGAAACCAAACGATGCCTCTGTTATTGGACTGGAATTACAACCGGGTATGTATTACGTTTATCCGAATATTCCTAAAGATGAATCCAGTGGCGATGTAGTTTTACGCTATGAATAATAGTTTGAAAGAGCTTTTCCCATTTGAGAAAAGCTCTTTTCGTATTTAGATATCAAGCCTACAGGTTGTCGAGTTCTGTAGAATCATCTAATTCCTCAAGCTCTTCAAGCTCGCCTTCGATTTCTTCTAAAGCTTCCTCTAGGTCTTTCTTAGCTTCTTCTTTAGAGGCTTCAATTTTCTTCTCGAATTGTTTATCTTCAGCCACCTCGTTGCTCGATGTCATTTCTGTTCCTACAGCTACTACCACGGCTATTGCTGAAATAATAGTCGTGATTTTCACAAGTTTCGATTTGCTTTCGGCTTTCAATGTTAAGTACCATCCAGCGCCACCTAACAAAAGGCCAATAATAGCAGGAATTACAGGAATATAGCCCAGCGGTAAAAATGAAAGGATCAGTCCAAGAATACCTGCAATAAAACCAATAGAACCTAAAGTGATGATTAAACCGTTGCTTTTCATAAGTTTTAAGTTTTACGATCAAAGCATTCGCCTTCATTTGACTATTAAGTAGCTATGATCTCATAAAATCATGTTTTACGAAATGATAACTAAAACTCAAACAGGTGCATTTACTAGCACTAGTAGAAGAAGGTCGAATCTTCTGATATTATATTAACTAATTGTATTTAAAAGAGATATATTGAGGTCTTAATTTTTCAGACCTTCCCAAGATTTAAGACGTACCTGAACAGAGCCAACAGGAATACTTGCAACAATTTTTACAGGAATACGGTTTTTGTCCGCCGTCAGCCAGATTTTGTTTTTAGCTTTTCCTCCTTTTAGTACCTTGTTGTTTTTTAGCGATATAGCTAGTTTATAGCATTTTTTAAGGCCATAAGGAGTTTCTACCATTTCAGTTCCTTGGTAGGTTACAGTTACTTGTTCTTCCTTGATTTTGTGTTTAGAATCTGCAATTACACGGAATGTACGCCCTTGTCCTACACCTAACTTATTAAGGTCGGCAGTTCGCAAAGCATACAATACAGAAACAAAATCATACGTATCGGCATGAATTTTTGCATTATGCTTTTTCGCAGGTGTGCCCAGTGGTCTGTTGATCGTAGAAATAGCTGTTTTACTTTTCCGTTTGAAAAGTACCTTCACTTTTTTCTTGTAACCACCTTCATCTATCTGACGCTTAAAAAGTAGCGGTTGTGTTGTTTTCGGATTTACATAAGATTCATACAAGTCCCTGATTTTAAAAAATGAATCCCATTTTTGGAAGGTTTTGGCCGAGCATTTAATTCTATATAAGTTGCTTTTCTTTGTTTTCATGGGAGAAACAGACATAGAAACCTCTGCAATATCTGTCCAAAGCCCCGACATAAAATAAGAAGCCGTATAAGTAAGGTTCTCTCCTGCTTTATAGCTATTGTTTGTGTAAACCTTTTGTGCAAAAGATGTCATTGCTACTAATAGAACTACAATGACGGTAAATCCAATTTTCTTGTTCATAATGTATTGGTTAGTTGTTTTTTAGGTTTTCAGTTGCCTTCAGTTAGGTTTTTATAACATAGCTAAAGGCAATAATTTCAGTTGATGCTTAAAGCGTTCAAAATAGGAGCTTATAATGCCTAAGGATTTGAACGGCTTATGTAACGGAAACTGAAGTCGTTTTTTCAGCTTTACCAAATTCTTTTTTGCAAAGGCCACAACCTTTATAAACAAAAAAGCGCTGCTAAAAGTAGCAACGCTTTATATTATTCTGAAATAAGTATGTGGTCAAAAATTATCTGTGTGTTACTATTGTTTTGCAAATTCCTCAATATCAAAAGGAAAGAAGTTGCAGATAAATAATTATTTAAGATAATTTTAATTCTTGATACCGTGAGCGAGTTTCGAAATTGGTTTCGAGAATAGCATCAGAATGCCCCCGAAAGCAACACAGAACACTACAAGACCAAAGAAAATTGTGTATTCGTCAAACGCTTCTGTTAATTTTCCAATTTCGGCTGCCAGAAGGTTTCCAAGACCTGTTACAGCAAAGTAAATGCCCATCACAGAAGCTGCGATACGTTTAGGTGCTACTTTGGTAATGTAAGAAAGTGCAACAGGAGAAAGGCAAAGCTCTCCAATTGTCGCAAGTAAATAAATACCGAATAGCCACCCCATGCTCGAAAGCCCAGCATCTGAACTGCCTTTTTCCATTGCTGCTCCTACCATAAATAAGTAGCCAAGACCAAGGATTGCAGTACCAACACCCATCTTAAATACAGCAGATAAATTTGGTAAACGACGTGCCATAATTGCCCAGAAAGCCGCAACAGGAATTGCAAAAATCATGATAAAAGCTGCATTAAGGCTTTGGAAAACCGCAGCAGGTATTTCTCCTATGAACGAAGAACGGTCTGTAAATTCATTTGCATAAAGGTTTAGAAGTCCTCCTGCTTGTTCGAAGGCTCCCCAGAATACCATTACGATAACAAAGGAGATGAATAGAAGAATAAGTCTGTCTTTCTCAGGTTTTGTGAAAGGTACTTTTGTTTCACTAACAGTTTCTTTCGCTGTTTGTTTAACAGAGTTTCCAACGTCTTTAAGTGCGCCTTGCCCAAAGAAAAACACAAGTTGTCCGATTATCATTCCTAATGCTGAAAGGCCAAAACCATAGTTCCATCCGTATATTGCCGCAACATAACCAGCCGCAACACCAGCAATCATAGCGCCTAGGTTAATACCCATATAGAAGATCGAGAACGCTGTGTCCCGTTTTTCATCGCCTTCGCCAAATAGACCTCCTACCATGGTGGAGATGTTCGGTTTTAGAGATCCTACACCAAGAATCATGAAGCCAAGACCTGCAAAGAAAGCCCAGTCAATGGCCAAAGAAAGCAGGGTAGCACCAATAATGATGAGTATACCGCCCAGTCGTACTGCATTTTTCTGTCCAATGTATTTGTCTGCGAGCATACCTCCAGGAATAGACATCAGATACATGATGAAGTTGTACCAACCGTAGAGGGTTAGGGCGTCGCCACGATCCCAGCCCATGCCGCCTTGTTGGGTATCAACTAAAAATAGCACCAGTAAGGCGCGCATACTATAAAATGCAAAGCGCTCCCACATCTCTGTGAAAGCCAATACGTAAACCCCCTTCGGGAGGTTTAAAAAGGAACGGTTCTCTCTCATTTTATTATAAAAGTCAAAATTGTATTCTGCCTGTCGATTAACAAGCCGCTAAGGTATAAATACTTATATTTCCTGCAATTTTTTTTGCCTTAAGACGTTTACTTTCTTTTTTTGGCCTATGTGTTTTTGCAATAAGGAAAAAGCTTCTTGCAGATTTCTCTTTTAGTATTTTTAGGATAACTTCAATTGTTGTATATGTTTTGTTACCAGTATACTATCTTGAAAAGGAATGCCTGTAGAGCTTCAGCAAAAATCCTTATTGAAGGATGAAAAAATATCGCGGTTGTATTTTTGTCAACAATATTTTCTGTTAACACGATAAGCCTCTTACTTTTGTGTTCAAATTATGCTTATAAGCACTCAGTCAAAATTAAAATAGATTAATTCCTAATGTAAGTCGCAGCTTATTAAAGCTGAAAAAATAACTTCGGTTTTCGTTGCATTGCGGTCGTTCAAATCCTCACGTACTCTAGTACGCTCTGGTATTGAATGTCTTGTGTGCCTTGCCCGAAATTGTTTTTTACACTTTACTTACTTGCAGAAAGTTAATCTAAATAGGTCTGTGACCTTACATGCTATACTCGTTATGTATGTTTTATGCATCTTTAACTGTTTTCTATCCTAAAAATATGGCACCATGATGTGGTGGTAGTTCAGTATGTTATTTATTCGGAAACATGTTTTTTAAAATTTGGGATGTAAAATTAAAAAGACACTTATGAGTAAATAGCACTTAGTGCTTATTTTTCTGTAAATTAAGAATGCAGAAATGGAGCCGGTAGGCGATAAGGAACTGTTCAGGAAGCTGGGCTCTTTATGAACATTTATGATAAAGACAACTTGCACATGAAAATACTTGAAGCAAATAAAGTCCGCGAAGCAGACGATTACACGATTAAGTACGAGCCTATAGACTCAATCAATTTGATGGAAAGAGCAGCGTGGAGATGCTGCGATTGGATTTTCGGGCGCAATTACAAAGAAAAAAAGATCAGAATTTTTTCAGGGCCGGGAAACAACGGCGGCGATGGTTTGGCTATAGCACGTATTTTGGCTGATGGTAATTATCAGGTCGATGTTACTGTTTTGGAAATAGGATCTTCTTTTTCAGACGATTTTACAACAAATTACCAGCGGTTGGAAGGTATAGCAACGATACAGGTTTGTCGTATTAAATCTGAAGAAGATTTTCCAGAAATATCTGACGATGAAATTGTAATAGACGCCCTATTTGGTTCCGGACTTTCTCGTCCTTTGGTAGGATTGGCTGCAAAAACAGTGGAACATATCAATGGTTCGGGTGCCAAAGTGATTTCGATAGATATTCCTTCTGGTTTGTTTGGGGAAGATAATTATTTGCCATTTAGGCACGTAGAAGGAGATAAGCCAATTGTGAAAGCAGACTTTACGCTTACGTTCGAGTTCCCGTTTTTGTCTTTTTTCTTTCCTGAGAACGATAAATATGTGGGTAAAGCAGTTGTGATTCCAATAGGGATTCATCGTCAGTTTATAGAGAATCTGAATACGCGTTATGAGACAATAGAATCAAATCTGATTAGAAAAATATTCAGGCAGAGAAAGAAGTTTTCTCACAAAGGTACATTTGGTCATGCAATTAGTATTGCTGGTAGTTATGGAAAAATAGGGGCTGCAATATTGGCGAGCCGTGCAGCTTTGCGCTCTGGGCTTGGTTTACTTACTGCGCATTTTCCACATTTGGCCTATCATATTATGCAAACCTCTGTTCCAGAGGCTATAGCAAGTATCGACCAGCATGAATATCATATCTCGCAATTGCCTGAGTTAGCAGATTATTCTGCGGTAGGTATAGGGCCTGGGATTGGAAAAAAGAATGCAACAAGGACGACAGTCGCTCAGTTATTGGAAGTTTGGAGGAAACCAATTGTAATTGATGCTGATGGCCTTAATATTATTGCAGAGGATCTAGATCTGATGGCAAAGCTTCCGAAGAACTCTATTTTAACTCCTCACCCTAAGGAATTTGAGCGTCTGTTTGGAAAAACAAACGGAGCCTACCATCGTCTCGAAGTGCTTTGTCGCTTGGCACAGGAAAGGGAAATCATTATTGTGCTTAAAGGAGCGCACACCACAGTGGCCCTGCCTACGGGACAGTGTTATTTCAATACAACAGGAAACCCAGGAATGGCAACAGCAGGTAGTGGGGACACGCTTTTTGGCATAATTCTTTCTCTATTAGCACAAGCTTACCCTCCTAAAGAAGCAGCATTACTTGGGGTTTACATTCATGGTTTAGCGGGAGACATTGCAGCTGCAAAAAGGGGGCAATCTGCTCTTATTGCAGGAGATATTATTGAACATCTAGGAGATGCTTTTTTGCAGTTCGAAGATAATTGATATAGACTGGCAAAGAAACTTAAGAATTAGTCAAGGCGTTCAGGATAATCGAAATAGTGAAAGCTTAGTCAATAAAAACTTTCTACTTATTGAAAATCAAAGCGAAGTAGGAACAAAATAATTAGCTCTGAGAATTTAATTGTTGCAATGTGTAATTAATATTCCAGTGCAATCAAAGTTGCTTTAAAGAAAAGGCAGCCAAGATTGTTTCAGAAAATCTAACCAATAAGAAATGAGAAAAATAAAACTAACGGCCATTTTTATTTTGTTCACAATGGCCTTGTTTGCTCAGAAGTCATACGTAAATGTGCGGAATATAAATGAGGCTGGCCCATTGGTAGAACCGGGCATCATTTATAATTTGCCAATGAACAAAATCAAGATAAAGGTTACGGCGGTCAAGAAAGTTGTTAAGGCCGGGCCTTTTCAGCAGTATGCGGCCAAATATTTAGGAGAGGCCGATGTGAACAAAGACAACAAGGTGGCGTGGGAAATCAGTAAAATAGATTTGTATACTACAGCAGTGATGGATACAAGCCAGTTTTACGTTATCAATTCATGGGGCAACAACCTTGCGAATTATATCAGTTTGTCCGATGAAGGATTTATTCGCTCTGTAAACGCAACAACTTCTGCTGAAGAGATTACAATGAGGGGAACAACTGAGAATCAGGCTAAAAAAGAGCAGAAGAACAGAACATTATCCTATTCTCAGTTATCAACTACACAGACATTGGTAGAAAAAGTAGACACAGTATACAAACAGGTTCAGCAAGATACGATGGTTGTCCGTGTGCCAATTGTCCGTCGCCAGTTGGTGCAGAAAAGTAAAGAACAAAAGGCCGCTGAGATAGCAAAGCTGTTATTTACACTGCGCGATGATAAAAACGCACTGTTGATAGGTGAGGGCGACGGAAACGCACTGCCAGATGGAAAAGCCTTGAAATTGATGCTAGCAGAAATGGATCGGTTGGAAGAGGAATATATGGCTATGTTCATTGGAAAATCGTGGCAAGAGGTGTATCAGTTTGAGTACGAATACACTCCAAGTTCGATGCGTTCTTTCGAACGGAAGGTTCTATTTAAACTATCGTCGCAATATGGAATCCTACCTGCTGAAGATAGCCGTGGCGTTCCTATTTTGTTGGCTGTACGCAAAGACAATTCTCAGGCGTCTATCCACTATTTTCTAGAAAAGCAAAAACGTACACGTAAGAAACCCCTAAAAGAATTAGGGATAGCTTATCGTGTGCCGGGCTTGGCTCAGGTCACTTTACAGAAAAACAGAGAACCGTTGTTTACCCAGAACGTGAAAATTGCTCAATACGGTTATATAAATCATTTACCGGTTAGTTTGCTGAAGAAAGATAATTATATGATTCAGTTCAATACCTTATATGGTTCCTTGATTGGAATTAGTACCACGAAAGACTAAACTTCAAAATACTTTTATAAGAAAGGCCGTCAGGATTTTATGATCTTGGCGGCTTTTTTGTTGTAGTGAATCCATCCACTTGATCGTCTTATTTTGTGTTTGAGCTGTAAGACAATGCTCCAATCTCATTGATAGATTGAACTCTGTTGTTGTTTTGTAGTGCCTTATAGACTGAATTTTATTCAATAAATAATCTGATAATAAATCTTTTTTCGTTTTAAAGGTAAACTCCCTAGATAAATAGTTATTGGGATGAATCATGAAGAAAATCTCCAAAATTCATTTCTAAAAAAACAAACTCTAAACTGATGAAGAAGGTATTTTTGAACTTAGGTATGTTGGTCGCCATATTGCTTGTTGCATCGGCGTGTGAGGAAAAAGCAGGTTCTGATAGAGGGATTCAAGAAGAAAGCCTGCAATTTAAGGTGAGTGTTTCAGATGCGAGAGTTCCTCAGGAAACCACAGAGAAAAAAACAGAATCTGATAATGATATTATTGACCCTCAAAAACTGACAGAGTTCGAACTTGAGTTTCAAGGTATTTACTTGAAAAAAGAATCAGGGGAGTATGTTCCAATAACTTCTGGCCCTTTCAAAGTCAATCTAAGGGAATTTCAAGGTACAGTAAAAGAATTGCTTCCTGTTGATATAGAAAAAGGAACGTATACCGCTGTTAAAACAGTTTTAAGCGGAGTGAGCGTTACTTACGATGATAATAGCTATAAGGCCAATGCTTCTGGAGTAACTGTAAAACTGAACAATGTAGAAGCACCCATTACGAACATAACCGATAATCCGTTTGCAGGAGAAGGTGTGGTAACGGAAGTGAAGAAAAGTTTTAAGATGGGAGAAGGCATTAATTTTCGGAGCCTGCGTTTGATGTTCGATGCCGAGGCTTCTTGCCGTTTGATTTCTGTGGAAGTTCCCGTTCTTGGTACTTATGAGTTTGCAGGGTTGCGTCCAGGTATGGGAATGAGGGCTTTGCTGGAAGAAGGTATTCAGCAAGTATGGTACTCTCCGCCACATAATATTGTTGTTAATGGCCTTGAAGATGTAAAATACAGTGCTATCCATACTTTCAAGGATTTTCATAATAAAGGAGGCGAAATAACAGGGCACACTTCTCAACATGTGTTTCGTGGGAGTGATGGAAGCCTGATGGTAGATGTTGAACCTGAGGTTGAAGATAGCGGTGACATAGAAAATAGTAAAATCGCTCCTGTCGGAAAAACAGAACTAAGTGTGGATGAAATATTCAAATTCAAGACTTTTGAAGAGAATCTCAGTTTGATCGGTCATACGTTGGAATCAGGTAAGGTATATTATTTTAGTTTGCGCAAAACATGGAAAATTAAAACAGGTGGGGAAGAGTATACCCTAACACGCATTTGTGAACCGATGCCAGTGTATTGGCCTTGATCAACTGTGGGGTTGTCCTAAAACTGAATGCCCTACTGGTTCCTGTGTTTGAAAGAAACAGACATAGAATGCAATTTGTAAGGAAGATTTTCAGGATATAAAAACATTTTTCAATTTCGCGCCGCTGTTCATGATATGAGTAGCGGCTTTTTTAAATACTTGTGTAGATTGAAATGGAAGAAATAGAGCTGGATAAGTTGCCGGAATTAGCAAAACGCACAGAGACAAAGGTGAAACAGGCATTTCAGAGAATAAAAAAGAAGAAACCGAAAGATTTGGATCTTGTTGTACAGAAATTGAATGATCAGGCATTCGATGAAATAGATTGTTTGAGTTGTGCAAATTGTTGCAAATCTTTGGGGCCAAGAATTACCGATAGGGATATTGAGCGCTTGGCGAAACATTTCAAGAAGAAGCCTTCTGCAATTATCGAAGAATATTTGCGGATAGATGAAGATGGTGATTATGTGTTCAAGTCCATGCCGTGCCCATTTCTTGCTCCAGATAATTATTGCTTTGTATATGAAGACCGCCCGAAAGCTTGTCGCGAATATCCGCACACCGACAGAAGACGTTTTGTGCAGTTACTTGGATTGACATTGAAAAACCGTTCAACCTGTCCTGTGGTGTATAAAGTTGCAGAAGAGCTGGCACAGAAGTATTAATAGAATTGCGACAATTGTTTAAAATTGAGCTAGAAAAATCCTTTTCTTAGATGAATTGTTCTATAGGCTCTTGCTCTTCAATAATTTGTTTCCTGAGTTCTTGCTGTTCTGCTAATTTGTTCTGTAATTTTTCAATCTGGTTGATAATATATTCCGTTGAATCATCAAGTTCTTCGATATTTAACTTGAAGAACGATATGCTTTTTTCCAATTTCTCAGCAAGAATGTTTAATCCTTCAGCTTGGGAAGATATCTGTTCAGCAGAAAGGGTGTTTTGTTGTGCTATATCATTTAATTGATGTATCGCAAGACTTATCTGTTCTATACTGGTTTTCTGTTCGGAGCTGGCACTTGAAATACTTTTTACAATTTCTGATGTTTTTATAACCTCTGGAGCAATAACGGTAATAATATGTTCGGTACTCTCCATTGATGAAAGGTTCTTCTTTGAAAGTTCAATAATTTCTGTGGAAGCCTTGTTGGTTGTTTCAGCCAGTGAGCGGACCTGTTTGGCAACAACAGAAAAACCTTTTCCTGCAACTCCTGCCTTGGCAGCTTCAATTTCAGCATTGACAGCTAGAATATCTGTTTTTTCCGAAATTTTACTGATTGTCTTTATTTTTTCTGAAATCTCTTGCGTAAGGGTTACGCTATGGTTTACTGCCACCATAATTTTTTCCATGCCTGCCTCTGCCCCTTGCGCAATTTCATTTGCTTCCTGCGAACTTTCTGCATTTTGTTTAATTCCGGCAAGTAGTTCTTCTATCGACGAGGTTACTTCTTCAGTTGAGGCTGCCTGTTCGTTAGCCCCGTTAGCCAGCGTGTTAGATGCCGAACTGGCTTCTAAATTGGCCGACCTTAGTTCGCTTGAGTTGTTTTTTATGTGCGATATTGTTTCTTTTTGTTTTTGTTGAAGCTGTAGCAGTGCATTGTTCAACTTCACGAGTTCATCTTTCCCCTTTCTTTCTTTTAGCTGTAGAAAAAGGTTGCCCCTTGAAAGCTCTTCTACTTGTAAAATGACTTTCGTTAACGGTTTTCGAAGTTTACGGTTGATAATGGAGAAGGTACCTGTTATTACTGCTACCATTATTGGAATGGCCCAAATGTCGGCCATTATTCCATATTGCCCAGCAGCGAAATTCATCACTCCAACGAATTGTACCATTAGAAATGTAAGGTAGCTGAATTTAAAAACAATTGAACGTTTAAAAATTACACGAAGTCCAATATAAGTAAGCGGTAGACTTACTAGGGTAAACAGAATATGTATCTGTATATCACTCATAAGGCGCTTTTATTATGTAGGGAATAGAATTTTAGGTTATGAAGACAAAAGCATATATTGGTTATTTTGAACAAAAAAACATTACTATATAATCAAATATACGAACAAATTTGTTTTGTAATCAAGTAACTTGAGATAAAATCATGAATACTTTCCATTTGAGTGTTTGAATTGATGTTTTGATTTTGTTCTGTAATTCTAGGGTGTAGTATGTTTTTGTTGACAATGGGATTGATATGCATATGTAACAGCTTATAACTTGAGTTGATATATTCCCCCGAACGTTGATAGTTATGAGAGTATCGGATAGAGGAATAGATTTTTGGCATTCAGGATTTGAACAGAAATAGAGGAGGCTTTTATTTTGTGGAGTCTAAGAGTTATTTTTTATTAAAATTCGAGCAAAATTAAAAAAATAGAATATCTAACAATTGTAAAATTGTTGTGCAGATGATAAAAAAATGTTTTTTGTGTTTTTTGAATTTAGAATAATCGTCAATTACCATCAAAAAATAAGATGGTGAAAATAATCCAGATGGATCTGTTTTTTCCGAAACGACTGTTTCAGTTTTTTGATTGGGAGATTACATTTGAGGCATGAAACGGAAGTAGGCCTTTGGGGTTTGAGGGTGTCCGTTCTTATTCGTGCTAAACTGATTGAAAAACTGTTCAGATGTATTTCCTTAACCAGTTGCAGTATTTCCTTATGCGCCCGTGGCGTTATGCTTTCATGCGACCAAGTAAAAAGGCTCGTAAGTGGTGGAAGATGTTGAATGTTCCGCTTTTGTTGCCGTTAACTACCATTTTTTATTTTTTGTCAGTTCCCCTGCGCTTTTTCAATGCATTTATGTATAATGTTGTGATTTATAACGTTGCTACTTTGTACGATCGGGTAGCTGAGATTTTTTTTCCCCGTCGTGGTCAGATACGTTATGAATACGGGAGCCGTTATTTATTTCTTTGGATAGTGGAATTTCCTTGGCGTTTGCTTAAACATGGAATTGTGATTGTTCTTGCTCTGCTTGAGAGTTTTGTAATGACGGTTTATGAAACCATCTTTCCAACGCTTACCTTGTATCATGGAACTTCAGGAAATGCAGGGGTACAGATCACACAGAAAGGACTTTGGCTAGTTGGAGATGGTAATTTTGCAGGTAGTGGTCTCTATTTTGCCATCGATAAACGTGCTGCCGAGCATTATGCGCGTTGGTTGGCCGATCCTATTATTATAAAAGCCAGAGTGACGCTTGGCTATTCGTTTCCTTTGGCTTGTGCTCCGTATAAAGTCCGCAAGGCACTTTATGGTAGGGATGGCGACATGATAATGCGTTGGGGCAAGCAGAATATGATCCATTCTGTAGAATGGTGGCGACAAGACACAAAATGGTGGGAATATGCATTGTTGGCTCCGCGCGGACAGTATGTTCGTACATGGCGGATACGTATACTTTATATTGAAAGCTTTTTCGATAGCAAGATGAAAAGAATATGGGGCGGAAAATCACTTTGGATGAGGAGTCTAATGGACTGATGTTCTGTAATTGTTTAATTCCTCGTTTTTTAAGGTGAACACCTCAGCTTTATTGAACCTATACGCCAAGAAGTAATTTTTTTTACTATTGCATTGGTACATACAATATTCTGTAATGCGAAAAATGCGTAACTTGCAGTTAAACAAGTTTAATGCATCATATTATGGTAGACTTGAAGAACCGAATGTTGTACTTTGTTTATTTTGCGGTCATAATTATTTTTTTTTCCTTTTCATTCATTACTCCTCAAAAAAGCAAAGAACTCTGCAAAATTGATGTCCTGCATTATCGTTTTCAACTCGACTTGTCTGATCATCACGATACCATTGTAGGACAGGCACAGATTACCACTGTTTGTATGACTGGAGGCGACGGGTTGGTAATTGATCTCAAGAGCGTTTCAGAAAATGGGAAGGGGATGGCAGTTGCTGCCGTTACAAGAAACGGAGAAGAACTCAGTTTCGAACATCAGGATGATAGTTTGTGGATTTTCTCAGCTTTTGAACAAGATGAGCGTTTTTCTTTTTTAGTGGAATATAGAGGTATCCCTGATGATGGTCTGATAATTTCGAAGAACATGTTCGGTGACCGTACTTTCTTTGGTGACAATTGGCCGAATAGGGCGCACAATTGGCTGCCATGTGTCGATCATCCTTCGGATAAGGCAACGGTGGAATTCGTAGTTCATGCTCCGTCACATTATCAAGTGATTTCCAATGGGGTTAATATCGAAACTGTGAATTATCCCGATCATACGCTATGGCACTATAGCTCTACAGTGCCTTTGCCCACGAAAGTGATGGTGATTGGTGTAGCGCGGTTTGCAAAGCAGGATTTTGCAGTTTATAATAATGTCCCTATAAGTAATTGGGTGTATCCGCAAAACAAAGAAATTGGTTTTGATGATTATTCCGTTACGCTGGGACCATTAGAATATTTCGAGAAGAAAATAGCACCTTATCCATATGCTAAGTTAGCTAATGTTCAGTCTAAAACTATTTTCGGAGGAATGGAGAACGCAGGCTGTATTTTTTATTACGAGCGTTCGGTTAATGGGAAACGGAATCACGAAGCACTGTTTGCTCATGAGATTGTACATCAGTGGTTTGGCAATTCAGTGACAGAAAAGCATTGGGATCATTTGTGGCTAAGTGAAGGGTTCGCAACTTATCTTACTGATTTATATGTGAGGGATGTATATGGAAAAGAACGTTTTTATAGAAGACTGAAGTGGGAAAGAAAGCAAGTGTTGAAATTTGCAAAAAGGCGATATACTCCGGTTATCGATAGCCTCAATTCGGATTACAGAAGCTTATTGAACAATAATTCATACGAGAAAGGCGGCTGGTTTTTACATATGTTGCGGGAAAAGGTGGGCGAAGAAGTATTTTGGGAAGGAATCAGAAACTTTTATAACAACCACAAATTTCAAAATGCATCAACTGCTGACTTTCGATCAGAGATAGAAAAAAGCAGCAATGTAGATTTAAAGTTTTTTTTCGACCAATGGCTTAGAACGCCTGGACATCCTTTGTTAGATGTATCTCACCGCGTTTCTCAAGGTAATCTCACAATAACGATTGAACAGTTGCAAGACAAAAAATTCAGTTTTCCATTAGAAATAATGCTGAAGTTTAGAAATGGAAAAGAACAACTGAAGAAAGTGGCAATTAATAAAAAAAATGAACAGTTTTCTTTTGAAATAGAAGATGAATTTGATAAATGCGTGCTCGATCCTAACATAAAACTCTTGTATGAGTTTTGGAATGAGGGGAGTAAGTAAGATTGTTTCGTTGTGTTTCGAACTTCTACCCCCTTACGTACTATGGTATCTTCTGGTTTGAGAGCCTTGTGTGTTTTGTCAACATTTTTGATTTATCGTTAATGAATAATTGAACGGATTGTTGTTGTTTTTGAAGAGGTGTAAGTGTTTTGATATAAAATGATTATAGTAATTGTATTTTATGATGTTTGCTGGGTTGTTTTAGACTTGCTATCTCGTTGTATGTTTGTAGTGCCCTGTTTCCGCTACCTTATCTGTTGCTTTTCGTAAATTGTCAGGATAACCAATATCGCAATTGACCTGTACTATATTTTATTCACCTCCTAAAACAAATGGTATGAACTTTACAAAACTTCTTTCATCTTTATTATTTTTTGTGATACTTCTTTGGTCTTGCGAAGGATTGGATGTAACGAAAGACGATTTCATGGATAGTGAAATTGTTCAAGAGAAAATCGATGAACTACTTCTGAATGAGGGTTTGACATTTGACGACCTAAGAACAATGGTCGATCAGCAAAAAATGTATTTTGTGAACAATTCAGGGGAAGATAGTATTTTTATCTACGAACTTTCTTTAGATCACGAAAAGGTTGACTCTCTTGAATCTATCGATGCGAGTAAGGTTATTCTTCGGGCAGAACGCTTTGTACATTTAGGTTTTAAAGCGCACATTGCAGCAACCAATGATGGGAGTAAACTAGTTGCATTGGAAAATGGAGGAACTAATATTGCGATTGTAGATATTGCAACAAAAGAAATAACAAACCTTCCTAAACCCAAAGTTTCTCTATCGCAGGTAGGTTTTAATACGAACGGGGAATTGTTTGCCGCTGGAGGAAATAAATTTTTCCGAGTTGACAATTGGGAAACGGGAGATGCAGAATTTGTAAAATTGGAATACAAAGGGCTGCCGACTATTTCTGGTGGCGACCTGCTTTTTTTGAACGATGCAGGAAAGCCAAATTCTTTTCTTTCTTTCTCGCGTGGTAATAAAGAAAATGATGGCGATGGGGCTTATTTTGTCGATGTTCTTCTTTACGACGAGAATGGTCAGCCTGAGCTTATGAGTTATCTCCGTCTGTTTGAATTAGAGAAAAAGGTAACGGGGGCATGCATCGTAGGGCAGAACCATTTTGCAACTACACACCAAGGGAAAGATTATGTGAATTTTTACTCTCCTTCTGGCGAAAAGCTGATTGCACTGAAAGTAAAAACTACCGATAATGAGCGCTTTGTGACAGGTACGGGAGACTTGGCTTCTGTCAATAATATCGATGCCGATTTTTATGGAAAGCACATCCGCGATGGAAAAATCTACATATCGAGCAATGAGGAAGGTAAAATGTTCGAGCTTGACCTGTCGGACGGTGAACATAAAGTGCTTGCGGAATATGGTCAGAAAGTAAATATTCATATGGGACTTATCGGTAATACAATGTTCTATAGTTCGGGCAAAATAGGAGATAGGCCATCGGGTGTATATGCATGGAATTTAGAAACTGGTACCGATACTTTGTTTATAAAAGGAAATACGGGTGAAAAAGTTGTCTGTCACAACAATCAGATTTGGGTAATGGGAGGTAATAATCTAAAAGTGATCGATGTAGAAACAGCAAAACGACTTTATACCAAGAAATTTGATGAAGTTGGCGGTGGCGGTGACCTGTTAATGTCTCCTGACGGAAAAGTGCTCTTAGTTCTTGACCGAAGAAACAAAACCATCTGGGAATATGATACAGAAAACGATTTTGCTTTCTTAAAAAGTACAGTCGTTGATGTAAAAGAAATAAATGGAGCTGCCTATAATCGCGACGGTACAATAATAGTCTCGTCGAAAGGCGAACTGTTCGTACTTGATCCTAGCGCAGAATATGAGGTGATCGGACAAAAATTACTCGGCTTTGTCCAGAACAATGGCGATATGACATCCACCTATACGGGTGACAAAGAATAGCTATCTGGGAATAGATGGTGGAAGCTCAGGTCATAAGTTTTTGGCTTGGGCTTTTTTTGTGCAAATTTGCCTGAGATGGTATTTCCCTTTTTACTCTCCCTAGTCTTGATGCGATAATTTACTTCAAGCTTTCTGTCTTTTTAATTTCTATATTGTTGACAATTAGATGTGTCGAAGTGTATTCAAAAATACAACAAAGAAGAATGAGGAAGATTTTAATATTAGGAGCTTTACTGAGCATTGCTTTTTGCTCACTTCAGGCTCAAGGTACTTATGAGATTAGTTATGATTACGATGAGGCAGGGAATCGTTTGCGCCGTAGGCTAATTCCAGTTCCTATTGCTAAGCCAACAGCAGAAAACAAAAAGAAATCTAGCCCTATTGAAGAGTCGTGGGGAGAACGGAAAATAACCGTTTATCCAAACCCTACGAAAGGCAATCTTAGTATCAATGTAGAGGAAGCAGATAATGAGAAAAACTATCAATACTATCTCTACAGCAGTACAGGGCAGCTACTAATGCAAGGTGATTTCCAGAATAACGGGCGCCATGCCATACCTTTAGATGGATATAAGCCTGGGGTATATTACCTAAATCTGTACGACAAGGATAAGAAACTGAATTTCAAAATCCTTAAACAGTAAATGTGTAGATTAAGGGAATTATAAATTATTAGTTATGAATTGGCTTACGCCTGAAAACCAGCACTCAGTCAATTCTAAATAGTCAACTATTAATTTTATAACGCCTAAATAACTCATTGAATTACTTACAATAGAGATTTATCCAGAAGCTTATTCTGTTTTATATGGTGATTGAATATCCTTTTCTTTACGAGAGGGCGGGGAATTACTATGTATGATTTCAGTCTCTATAAGATTTCAAAAAAATGAAAAAACAGATTCTTTTTTATTTATCAATATTATGTGTATTTGGCTTTGCTAAAACAGCTACTTCACAGCAATATGCAAAAGAGCATGTGCTCAATAAGCCAATTACAACGTCTGGTGAGAATGTGTATATAGCAAGGGATTATATACACTTGCAGGATGGTTTTTCTATTAAAGCAAGCAAAGACGTATCGTTTTCTGCGATGATTAATCCCTTTTTGTTATTTCCTCCTACGGATAACATATACGCAAAAACAGATGGTACAATAACAACTTCTGCAGAAGAAGGCGGGGTTGTTGGTTCAATACCTGTTAATTTCAATGTTAGTCCAACAGGCGCAGCTACATATACAGTTCCTATTGAATGCCCAGCAGGGGTAAAAGGCATGCAGCCGAATATTTCTTTGGTTTACAATAGCCAGAGCGGAAACGGTATTGCAGGATGGGGCTGGAATATTGGTGGACTTTCAATGATTTCACGTGTGCCCAAAAACATTTATCACGATGGTCAGGCAGGAGGTTTTGATTGGACTTCTTCTGGTAGTTTTGCTTTTGATGGAAATAGATTGTTTGAATACAAAGATTGGACTGATAGCGTCGAATATAAATGCGAAGTTGAGACATATAGTGTTATTCGAGGTTATAATATAGGAAAGGCAGGTCCCGAGCATTTCAAAGTGTTTACTAAAGATGGTAGAACGTTGTTCTATGGGAAGAAAGGAGATGAAAGTGCAAATCACACTATTTGGAGTGGCTTTGTTACAGGATCAGGTATACCGACTCATTCATTAGGATGGAGACTTGTAAAAGTTGTAGACAGTAATGGAAATTATGTAGAGTTTACATATTCATCAGAAGATGAACCGGCAGAGAATCAGGTTGTGGATGGAAAGATTGTGACAGGAATAAACTCTGGTAACATTATTAACCACCGAATAAGTTCGATTAAGTATGGAGGTAACGTTCGCAACAATTTTGAACATACTCACGAAGTTTCTTTTGATTACGAAAATAGATCAGATGAAATTGTTGGCTATATCTCAGGGCGGAAAAGTTTACAGAAGAAGAGGCTTAAAGCTATTAGTGTTAAATACGGAGATGATATAATAAGCACATATAGCTTGAGCTATGATAAGGATGAAAGAGAAAAAAGTCGTTTAGTTAATGTAACGAAGAGTGGTTCTAATGGAGAACACTTTAATCCTGTTACGTTTAATTATGGTGCAATAAATAAAGGAGTGACTGCGGTTAATCCTACGTTTGTTGGAGAAACTGATGATGATGCCACATGGTTTGCTGCTGATATTACTCAAGATGGACTATCAGACTTAATTTCTATAGGTTCAGAAGACAACGAAACGAAAGCCATCAAGTTATATGAGGCAAGTAGTAGTGGTGGTAATGTTACCTTTTCTTATAAAGGAAAATATTTGAGTAAAAAATTGAAAGAAGATTTTCTTAGAAATTATGTTCGTTATCCTGGAGTATTATCATTACATCATTTTCATGGAGCGAAAAGACCTGGACTGATAATCCCATCTTATTCCATTTCTGAAAAAACCAAACAAATACATTTTTACTTTATATCAAAAGATCACTTCAAAACTGATCCTATCGATGATGATATCGATTCTGCTGATGGACATGTATGGACATATAATAACTCGGAGGGAGAGTTGAAAGGAACAACTCCATACACTGTCGCTGATTTCAATAACGATGGTTACGATGATATCCTGTATGTTGAACAGGATGAGGGTATTGAGAATCATCCAGGAAGAATTATATGGGGAGGCTACAGAAGGTTTCTAGAGGAGAAAGATGTCAGTACCAGTTTTATTTTGAATTTTGAATCAGAACCAAAGCATATCATTAGTGGTGATTTCAATAATGATGGTCTTGTTGATTACGGGGTTGTTACTGATTTGGGGGTTGAATTCTATAGGAACAAGGGAGCTACTAAAGAGTATGAAGATGTTTTAAAGGCTGAATTCGAACATGTAAAACGTTCATTGATTTTTAAAAGCGGAAACTCAATCCGATTTGGAGATTTTAATGCAGATGGTTTGATTGACATTCTAATAAGAAAAAACTCAACCGACAAATGGAAAATAGCTGAAAATGTAGGCAATTGGAGTTTTGAAATGAAAGAAACTCCTTTGTCAGGTTGGATGGGTAACAATGGTTGTCATGTAGTAGATTTTAATGCAGATGGTAAATCGGATATTATTCGTGTTAAATATTACAATACAGGTAATCATCAGCTTCCTCTTTCATGGATAGATGTTGGTTGGTATGAATCTGGGCTTATCGAGAATAGTCTATCAACTTTTACGGATAATGCTGGCTCTTCTGGTACTCTAAAAAAGTTCGCTACAGGTGACTTTAATGGAGATGGGCAGGCTGATATTTTGAGTCTAAAAGGAGGTTTATTATCGGGAACTGAACATGAAAAAGACGCTTATCTATATTAGACATTATGTCAATTTAAATTAGTACTGAAAAGGCTTGACAGTCAGCCTTAAGTTATGTATTCCGGCACAGATCAGGAATACTTTATCTATCACATTACCTTTGCGCAGCCTGCATTCATTACGCACAATTTTCATTCTTTTAACACTTCCGATTGCATGCTCGACCCGCACCCTGATAGATGAGATCTCCCTGTTCTCTGCTTTCTGCTCCGGTGTAAGTTCTTTCCCTCTGGGCTTTTTTGTGGGCTGGACGATTTTTACACCTTCGGGTGCATATCCCTGATAACCTGTATCCTGCCATAGTTCAAACCCTTCCGGGAGTGTGTATTGCAGGTCGGCTATTTTTTTGTCATGTACAGTGCCCTGGACGGTCGCGCCCACAAAAAGGATAAGGCACAGCATATTGGTGATCACGGCATTTTTTACCGTATGCTTTTTTTTCTTGCCGCTGTAATAATCCTGTTGCTGCTGATAATCGGCAGGGGCGGGATTTCCCGTTCTGTGCCGTCATGGATGACTTTTTTTTCGGTAAGGAATTCTTCCGGGAGCTCTTCAAGCCTGCGCAGAAGGCCTTCTTTTGTGCGTTCGGGCATTGAACCGCAGTCCCCAAGGCCAAGTTCGAAAACGCGCAGAAGGGCATGTAAGAACCGGTTACACTGTTGCTGGGTCATTGAGAACATATCGGCATGCTGTTCCTGTATCGGATTGAGTTTCATATAGGAAAGCACGAACACCAGGCGCTCTTCGAAAGTAGGAAGGGGGCTGTTTTTGTAGATGGTATACAGCCGCTGACGGTTGACCGGTTTCCCGTCAAGATCAAAACGGTTGAAGTAGTATCGGTGACACTCTTCAAAATAGGGAAGGAACTGTTCAAATACTTCATGATCCAGTCCGGTCATTGCCAAAAATCGTGACGGGTTTTTAGCCCACTGCTCATATTTCATGATCCTAAATTCTTCAGGTGTTAGTAGCCCAAAGGTACACGCGCGTTACCATAATACAATAATTCGATATATTGACTATTACTTCAGAAAGGAAATCAACCGCAATGAAGGTTTGCTAACAGGAGTAACAAACGCTTTGGGTGTTAAGCAGGCTATTAATTATAGTCCTCTTACAGAAGGGAGTACTATATATACGAAGGATGAAGCTTATGCTGATGTCGGAGAAGACGGTAGGGTAGGTGAGTTTGAATATGTAAAGAATATTGTAGCTCCTTTGTATGTGGTTAGTTCGTTCTCTTCATCAAATGGAATAGGCGGTATCAATACTGTGAAATATGAATACAAAGGAGCAAAGATACATACACAGGGAAAGGGTTTCTTAGGTTTTAGGGAAAAGGTTGTGACTAATAAGACGACAGGCACCATAACAACAATAACACAGAAACTGGATACTGATTATTATACTTTTTTACCCTATTCCACAGAGGTAAAACACACGAACGATACTTTGATTTCTCAGGCAGTTCAGGATATTAGTTTAGACAAGATAAAAGAAAGTAATCACAGGTATAAGACAACACTGAACTCTTTGACGGAAACGAACGGCCTGCAAAACACTTCGGTACAGAAAAAATATGTTTTTGATGAATATGGTAATCTGAAAAATCTCAAGACGTATTTCTTCAATGGCAACACTCAGCTCAAAAATTACGAAGAACAAATAATTATTTACACAAAGGCTGGGGCATGGTGCAACAATAAACCGTCTTATAGGAGAATAATCAAGTTTGATGAAAACGGCAACGAGTACAGGCGTACAAAAATGGAATATGATAAAAAGGGGAACCTCATAGAAGAAATCATAGATCCTAATCGTACGAATACAAAAACAATTGAATACCAAGGGCACGATGTGTTTGGAAATCCAAAGTATGTTAAAACAACAGCAAGCGGAGAAACACGAACTGTCGAGTATGTGTATACCGAATCTGGCAAATTTGTCGAGCAGGAGAAAATCGTTAAGCAGGAAGAGGATGGCGTTAAGGAGTTTATAACAACTTATACTTATGATGAAGAAAAAGGGTTGATGCTTTCCGAAACCGACTACTTAGGGCTAACAACAAAATATGAGTATGATGGGATGGGACGTCCTAAAAAAACAATATATCCAGACGGAAAGTATGCTGTTAGTTTATTGCAGTGGGCAGTAAACAGCGATCTCACGCATGCTAAGTATTGTAAGTATACAGCAATGGCTGGCGCATCTCCAGTTTGGGTATGGTACGACGCTTTGGGTCGCGAACTGAGAAGTGAATCGTATGGCTTTTATACAACAAAGAAGATCCGAAAGGAGAGGGAGTATAATGCTCAAGGGCAGCTTTCTCAAACGTTCAAACCATATTTTGAAGGTGGGGAACGCTCTTCTGCACTTGTTTACGGATATGATGACTATGGGCGTTTGATAACAGAAAGTTCTGATCTTTATGGAACCACAACGACAACTTATCCTAAAAAAGGAGATTTAACAAAAACAGTTACCACACCTAGGGGAGAGAAAAAGGAAACATTTAATGCGGCAGGTCAGTTATTGACCAGCACAGTAGATGGACGTTCCGTTTCTTACACTTATTGGCCATCGGGAAGGGTAAAAACAGCTACTCCTGAGGAAGGTAAGGCTGTAGAGACTTTTTACGATATTCAAGGTAACCGAACAAAACTGATAGATCCCGATGCTGGAACCATTGAAAACGAATATAACGGTTTTGGGGAAATGGTTTGGCAAAAACATACGAAAAGCAAGCTGGATGGAACTAAAGAGGTCATAAAAACAATATACGGATACGACGGATTAGGAAAGCTTGAGCATGTAACTGTTGACGGTAAAAAAACAAAATACAATTACACCGACCAAGGTTTCTTAGTGTCAACAGTAAGCGAAGATCATGAGATACATTATCGTTATGATGAAGGCCGCAATTTGAAAATGGGGCTTGTTACCTCTTATACAGAAAAGGTTAACGGTAAGGATTTTACTTTCCGTACGGAATACGATGCTTTCGGTAGAGAGAAAAAACGGACTTACCCATCAGGTTTTTATACAACAAACGAGTATAACCTCTATGGACATCTTACCGAAGTAAAAGAGCGTGGAGGAGCAAGCGTATGGAAAGCAGAGGGTGTAAATGTTTTTGGTCAGTTAACACAGACTCGAAAGGGTAATAAGGTTACAAAGTTTGCTTATGATGAGAAACATCGTCCTTTTACAATTGTTGCAGAAGGTATTATCGAGCAACAGTATGATTTTGCTGATAATGGGAATTTATCTCGGCGCAGGTGTGCTGTTTATGGCCAGTATGAGTCTTTTGATTATGATTCTCACAACCAACTTGTAGGTGGTGAAGTATATGATTGGGATCATATACTGGGTACTCGACTTTATTACGATTTAGAATACGACAAGCGAGGAAACATAACATCAAAGTCCGACATCGGATACGAGATGGTTTATGATCACTCTACGAAAACCAATGCGTTAACGGGAATAAAAGGAAACCCAAGTCTTATCTCAGATGACGATCAGGTTCTTACGTACACAAATTTCAACAAAGTACACACGTTAACAGAAGGCGATAAAAGCCTTGCCTTAACTTATGGTGTAGACCATCAGCGACGCTTAGGAGAATTCAAAACAGGTAGCGGAAGCTTCAAGCGCTATTACCTTGGCGATTACGAAGAAGATCATCGCAGCGGAAAAACAAAGAAAGTTCACTATATTAGTGGAGGTGACGGCCTAGCTGCCATCTACATAGAAGAAAATGGAAGCAGCAAGCTCTATTATGCTTACACCGATTATCTAGGTTCTTTGACAGCCCTTACCGATCGCAACGGCAATGTAGTAGAACGCTACTCGTACGATGCATGGGGCAACCGCCGCAATCCAGAAAACTGGCAGCAGAAGGATACCTGTACAAGTTTCATTGTAGACCGAGGCTACACAATGCACGAGCATCTGGATGGTTTTGCGCTTATAAATATGAACGGGCGGGTTTATGATCCTCAAGTAGGTAGGTTTATTAGTCCTGATCCTCATATTCAGACAGGAGATTACTGGTTGAATTACAATAGATATGCATATTGTTATAATAATCCATTTAAATACAAGGATCCGACTGGAGAATTTATTTTTACTACTGTAGCATTTATTTTTGACTTTATGAAAACTGCGTTCCTTGAAGGGGGATTAGATTTTACAAGTAGGGAAACTATGGACAATGCTTGGCAAAACTTTGATCCTACAGCGAATTGGTCAATAACTACTCAAGCCGCTAAGTTAGATTGGGGCATAGTTAGGAATAATGTAAGCAAATGGTTTTATTGGCAACCAGATGCAAGTCTTTGGGAATACATGCAGGAATTTCGGAGTAAAGTATTTAATACAGAGGTTATACAATCGTCAATTGGCTATGTTTTTTCAGCGTACAAGATAATAACTGGTGACGTAGAAGCTGTTGGTTATTATGAAGATCGAACAACTTTGCGGCTTGATGATGATGGGCTTTCTATGGGAAGAGGAATATCTTTGGGAAGGTATGTCTTGGGTGAAGGAATGGCTTTAAATCCAGATGATACAGCACACGATTTAAACTTATTTTATCATGAATTTGGTCATACATATCAAAGTAGAATAGCAGGTCATGCTTATTTGTTTAAGTACGGTATTCCTAGTGCTGCTGGTTCAGAAAGGCCTGAACAAGATGCGGATATTAGAGCCCATAAGAAGTTTGGAGTATGGCCTCATCAGAATTATCGTCCAGGGACTTATGGAGATCAAAATAATATCAAGTGGTGGGAATTGCATCCTATTGTGTATCCAATTTTGCCATTTATAAATCGTTAAAATGAATAGATTGTTTTTATTTGTAGTCATGTTGTTTTTATTTGGTTGTGACGAAGTGTTTGACGATACTTTTTACATTCAAAATAACAAGAATAATGAGATAGTATTAATATACAGTATTAATGATACGAATCAAACAGATACTTTTTTCGTATCGCCTAATGAAAAGAAGCAGGTTTTTAATGCACATTCAGCAGGTGGAACTAAGCAGCATAGAATACCAGTAGTTAATGTATTTGCTAAGTTTGATGTTTGGTCTGGCTCTGACTTATCAAAGCTTGATTATTTTAACGATGATTACTGGATATATCTTCCAACATCAAAAACTACAGCTGATTATACAATGGTTGTTGAATCTAAACACTTTGAATGAGTAAGTAGACTTATTCTTGTTGTGGGACTGTGTAGTTATAATATGGTCTAGCGTTGCCTATGACCAAGATTCTATATCAGGTTTTTGCAGAGAAGGCTGAGCATTAAAAACGATGCCCAGCCTTTCTTGATCGGAAAACTTCGAGAGCGTAACCTAAACCCTCCCGAATCTAAAACTACAACTCAACCCCACCCTCAAAAACAAAAGTAGCAGCCCTCCGCAACCAAACATTCCGAAAACTCTGTCCATCCACAACATCAAACCGCACACGCAACTGATTTTCGCCGATCAAGATGTACGGAGCAGCACCTAGTAGTTAATTCTAGTTTTAGATTATAATTCATTATCAGCACCTTTGACTGAAATAAGTAGAGAATCAAAACGATGTCAAAATGAGAATTAGTTTATTCTATAAGATCTGGACTTAAAAAATGTCTCGTTATTATTTCTAAAGTTGAGGAAGAAAAATCGTTTCGGTAGACAGTTTTGAACAGTTCTGCTTTTAACTCTGATGATGATATATCAGGGGTTAGCCTTTTGATTCTATTTTGTACTACCATTCTTGCAAATTCTGTCATCTTGAAAGCTTCCTGAATTCGTTCTGAGGCAGGTTTGCGCATAAATATCTCATGTTGTTTTTTGCGCATATCTAGATCGGTATCTTTCATAATAGAATCAAATTGTATGTATCAAGTTAAGCATTATGAAATTAATAATTACCTATATGGATTTGGTTATGTGTTGGTTTTCAGGCGTAAGATAATTCATAACTCATAATTAATAATTTATAATTTCCTTAGTACTACAACTCAACCACCCCCGCAAAAACAAAAGTAGCAGCCCCCCGCAACCAAACATCCCGAAATCCCTGTCCATCCACAATATCAAACCGAACACGCAACTGTCCACCCTTTGTTTTAATAGAAAACTGGTTCTGCTTAAGATCAGTTCTAATGGCAGTAGCAATAGAAGAAGCCACAACACCAGTACCACACGCTAACGTTTCGTCTTCCACACCACGTTCGTAAGTGGCCACTTCAATATGGTCGGATTGGATGCTTACGAAGTTTACGTTAGTACCTTCAGCCTTAAAACGTTCGTTATAACGTATCTTCTGGCCTTCTGCAAAAACATCCAAGCGGTGGATATCGTCAACAAAGCGCACGTAATGCGGCGAACCGGTATCCATAAAACGATCGTCGCCGATGTGTTCCACACCTTGTATGTCGATCATTTTCAGGTCTACTTCACCATTTTCCATCACTTCGGCTTCGTGTTCGCCGTCTATAGCGAAAAACTTTGCATACTTATCAATAGCGCCAATCTGTTTTGCAAAAGCAGTAATGCAACGTCCGCCGTTGCCACACATTGTACTTTCTAGGCCGTCGGAGTTATAATATACCATTCTGAAGTCATAACCATCTGCTTTCTCAAGTAGCATAAGACCATCGGCGCCAATACCGAAACGGCGGTCGCAAAGAAAAGCGACGGTGTCCTGTGTAGGATTTTTTAACACTCCAGAACGGTTGTCAATCAGAACAAAGTCATTTCCAGCACCTTGATATTTTGAGAATTGTAAATGCATCTTAATCGCTGTTAAAAAGGTTTAAGCGTCAATTAGTTTCAAAAACAAAGGCTTTAATTTGTGCATACACAAACGGGAAAGCATTGAAAATTTGTCAGTCCAAACTGAAAAAATGACCGACAGAAACCAATTGCATAATTTTCGATTCGGTGATTACCGGGTAAAGCATTACACGTAATGCGAGGTTAAACCCGATAAGCATTAGGGAAGACAAAACTAAGGAGTTTATTTTCGAAGGTCTTCACAAGACTGCTCCGTTAGAATAATTTGAATTCCCGTGATAATTAATACAGGCAAAGTTAAATTAAAAATACAAACACCATGAACGCAAAAAAAATAGCATTGATCTTCTTCGTGGCTTTTGCAGGAGCGGCTTCAGCTCTTTATGTGAATAGTTTTTTTGAGGAGCCGAAGCAGGTTGTAATTCAGAAAAATGTAGTAGATACCCCAGCTAGTTTTACACGTTATGGAGGAAATTTAGCGTCGGCACTCGATTTCACAGGAGCAGCCGAGAAAAGTCTGGCAGGTGTGGTGCACGTAAAAACAATGTCCGTTCAACAGCGCAGGCCAATGTCGGCTTTCGAGTTCTATTTTGGCAATCCGTACGGGAGACAACAGGAAAGAGCCGTAATGGGAACAGGTTCGGGGGTGATTATTTCGAAAGATGGCTACATCGTAACCAACAATCACGTAATAGAAGGTTCGCGCGAAATAGAAGTTACTTTGGACGATAGCCGCAGTTTCAAAGCAAAACTGATCGGGACAGACCCAACAACAGATATCGCACTGCTGAAGATCGAAGGTGAGAACCTACCAATTATCCCATGGGGCGATTCGGACAAAATAAAAGTAGGAGAGTGGGTACTGGCTGTAGGAAACCCGTTCAATTTAACATCTACAGTTACAGCAGGTATTGTAAGTGCTAAAGGCAGGGATATCAACATTATCGATAAAAATTTGGCCATTGAGTCTTTTATTC
This sequence comes from Bacteroidales bacterium, assembly GCA_965230435.1. GTDB lineage: Bacteria > Bacteroidota > Bacteroidia > Bacteroidales > JBDKHP01 > JBDKHP01. The sequence goes on along the minus strand of CBDDLB010000006.1, from coordinate 1,359,259 downwards.
AAACAGATGCAGCTGTAAACCCGGGCAATAGTGGTGGGGCTTTGGTTAATACGGCTGGTGAGCTGGTAGGGATCAATACTGCCATTGCATCAAAAGACGGTTCGTTTACAGGCTATTCGTTTGCAGTACCAACAGCCATTGCGAAAAAAGTTGTAGAAGACATTATGGAGTTTGGACAGGTGCAGCGAGCTCTGTTGGGCATTAATAGTGTTACGATGGATTCCGAGGTGGCAAAGAAGCTAGACATTGAAATGCAAACGGGGGTTCTTGTATATGGTCTTTTAGAAGGAGGAGCGGCAGAACAGGCAGGTATTGATAAATACGATGTCGTTACGAAAATCAATGGCAACAAGGTAAAAAAAGGCAGCGAACTTGTTGAACAAGTAGGTCGCCATCGTCCTGGAGATGAGATAACAGTGACTGTAAATCGCAATGGGAAAGAGAAAGTATTTAAAGTAGTACTACAAAATTCATATGGAAACACAAAGCTGATAAAGAATGACGCATTGTCTGTATTGGGAGCCGAATTGGTGAAGGTTTCGGATCGTGATCGTGCTAGACTAGGTATCCGCGCAGGCATGCAGGTTAAATCGATTTCCGATGGTAAACTTAAACGCGCTGGGGTACAAGAAGGATATATTATTGTAAAAATGGGGAATCAGCTCATTAACTCCATGGAAGATGTTCAGAAAGCTATTGAATCAGCTGGTGGAGGCGTTATGATTAAAGGAGTTTATCCGAACGGGGTTGTTTCATATTATGCATTTGGATTGGAGGAATAGGTTTTATACGATTGAGATTTAGTTTAGAATTAGGGGGATTTGCCGTTTGGTGTTTTACATCAGGCGGCATTTCTTTTATATAAAAGCCTTTCCGTATAAATAATTCATAATTCATAATTCATAATTCATAATTCATAATTCATAATTCATAATTCATAATTCATAATTCATAATTCATAATTACTTCAGATTAGACTAATACATCATTCTTACTTTAGTCAGATTATATCAAATAATAATCCTATGAAAGTTAAGTCGTTGGCAATAACACTCAAGATAGTGCAGGGTGATGTCTTGGCAAAGTCTATAAAAGAATTTATTCATTCAATAAGGGGAACATCCCGCACATTTCTTTTTTTTATTTGGGCTGTAGCTGCGACTATTGCTGTGCTACTTGTCCGTTTTCTAGGAGCTGGTTTGCCTGCAATTTTTGGAATATTTGAGTTTTGGAAAAAAGTCACTAACTGGTTCATGGGGCTTGAGATAGAGATACAGGGAAATATACCCGATCAGCCAGCGATCATTATGCCCAACCACCGTTCCTATGTAGATGTAATGTTGTTGCCTTCCAAGATTCCCCTTGTATATGTGGCAAAAGCAGAAGTGGCAAAATGGCCCGTGATAGGGTGGGGAGCAAATGCCATGCATACAGTTTGGGTAAACCGAAATAGTGCGGACAGCAGACGGGAAACCCGCAATCAGATAAAAGAACGCTTGCAGGCCAATGAATCCGTTATTGTTTTTCCGGAAGGAACAACACATACTGGTCCGGAGGCTTTGCCATTGAAGCCAGGTATGTTCTATGTGGTTGCAGATGGTGGTTTTAAGGTGGTTCCAACTGCTATTGAATATCAGGATGTTGAAGCTGCTTGGGTTGGAAAGGACACCTTTATCCCTCATTTTTTAGAACAGTTCGGCAAGCGCAAAATGAAAGTGAAAGTACGTTTTGGCGATCCGATTTGGAATGCCGATGGAGAAAAACTACGCGCACAAGTTCATGAATGGATGAACAAAAACCTTTTGGAGATGAGGAAAGAATGGTCGGAAACTGAATGAGCTCAAAGTTTGTACTGATTCATTTCGATTCGGTTAATGTTAAATTGTTAATAAAGTTTAAATATCTAAATGCATGGATATCATTTAATTTGCTTGGATACTTCGACCAGCAATTAAAAAATAATTTAGACAGATAGATTGATTTTATATTTTTGCATGTCGCCAAATAAATCGAGTTATTTTAATGTTAATATTTACGTTGTTTTGCGGCAGTTCTAATTTTCCAATGTGCAATAGCTAATTTGTAGATGTCATTCATGTGTGGGTGGACTAACAGGCAAACAAGCGCTATTATGTTACATAACTTTGGAAGTATAGAAAATATAAAATCAAATTTATGCAGAGCATTGTTTATTCAGCAAGAGCTATAGTCCGTCTAATAGCATTTCCCCTTATAACAGGTTTGCTGGCTTCAGCTGTTTTCTTAGTTCGCTTATTTGGGGCTCGGTTTACAACCATTTATCGTTTCTTCAAGTTGTGGAAGCAGTTTCTTGTACAGGTTATGGGGATCGATGTCGAGATTCAAGGAGATATTCCTAGCAGGCCAGGATTGATAATGCCCAATCATCGTTCCTATGCCGATATCCTTATTCTACCATCCGAAGTACCTCTAGTTTTTGTAGCCAAAGCAGAAGTTGAGCGTTGGCCGGTTCTTGGCTGGGGTGCTAATAGCGTTCATACGGTTTGGGTAGATAGGGCATGTCCTGATAGTAGAAAGAAAACAAGGGAACAGATTTTAGAACGTTTAGATAGGGATGAGTCCGTGATTGTATTTCCAGAAGGTACAACACACCGTGGCCCCGAGGCGCTAGATCTTAAAAAGGGAATGTTTCATGTGGCAGCTATGGGCGAAATACCAATTTTTCCCGTGGCTATCGAATACGAGAACCAAGATATGGCATGGATAGGGGCTGATACATTTGTCCCTCACTTCATCGCAAATTTCGGACGCAAACGCATACGCGTCAAAGTACGGTTTGGAAATTCATTCCAGCACGAAGATCACGATATTCTAAGGAATCAGGTGCATAAATGGATGAACAAAAACCTTTTCGAACTTCGTGATGAGTGGGAAAATGGATAATAAAATTAATAATTGACTATGTTAGTTTGGCTATGTACTGGTTTTCAGGCGTCAGCCAATTAATAACTCATAATTTATAATTCCCTAAGCACAATGTTTTCTTTTTATATTTTTCCCAATAAATAGCCCCATGTGTTTACCTTTGGATTGATTTAAGGATTCTACAGTTTCTGTAGATTTCAGGTTTTGAAATCATATATCATGGAAGTAAAAGTTAGTGAGTTCGAGCAGCATATCGACAGCACCATATTAAAACGTGGACTAGATTATTTCAAGAAAGGTCATGTAAGCGAAGTAGAGGAGATTGCAGGAGGTGAATATGAAGCCATTGTAGAAGGAACAGAAAACTACACAGTAAGGCTAAAAATCGAAAACGGTACAATAGTAGAGAACCGCTGCACCTGTCCGTACGATATGGGGCCATACTGCAAACATGCCGTTGCTGTAATTTTTCATTTACAAAAGGATGAACTGGGAATAGAAAAAAGTAAGCCAAGAAAAGCAACAAAAAGAAAAACCGCACAAGAAAAGCTGGAAGAACTTCTAGAAGAAATATCGCACGAAGAGTTGAAAAATTTTGTACTCAAGCAGGCAAAAGCAGACTCAAGTTTCCGAAGGATCCTTTCGGCAGCATTTGCATACAAAACAGAAAAAGAATCCAAAGACCTTTACAAAAAGCAGATAAAGGCAATAATAAAGGCCAATGCCGGTCGGTATGGCTATATAGAACCTTCGGGCACAACGCACATTGGCAATGCAGTAGAGGGAATGCTTGCAAACGCAGAAACACAGGCCATTCAAGGAAACTTCAATTCAGCTTTTTATATAGGCGCGGCTGTGCTGGAAGAAATGCATGGCATTCTAAACGATGCAGACGATAGTTATGGAGAAATAGGCAGTGCTATAGAAAGTGCCTTTCAACTGTTTTTCAACATTGCAGAGGAGGGGCTCAAGGAAAAAGACCGCATGGTACTTTTCAATTATTATCTTACCACGTTCAAGTCGGGTAAATTCTCTGATTGGGACTGGAATACGACTTTGCTTTCGGGAGCAGAGCAGGTAATGAAAACCGATGCCGAGGCAAAAACGCTAATAGCGATTCTCGATAAGGGCAACTTTTCCGACTACGAGCTTAGCGAAATATTAGTGTGTAAGCTAAGAATTGTCGAGAAGATCGAAGGCGAAAAAGGGGCACAAGCATTCATCAATGCAAACCTGCACAACCCTAAAATCAGGGAGGTAGCCTTACTGCAGGCAATGGACGAGAAAGACTACAGGCGCGTAAAAATAATTGCTAACCAAGGAATCATAACAGACGAGAAGCAACGCCCTGGCTATGTCAACGATTGGACAAACTGGTTGCTAAAAGTCGCCAAAGCAGAAAACAGTACGGACGACATAATCAAGTATGCCCGTAATTTGTTCATCGACAGCCGCCGTTCAGAGGAGGACTATTACAAGCTCTTAAAAAACACTGTCGAAGCAGATCAGTGGGACGATTTTGTAGAGGAACTAATCACCGATATCAGAAAAAGTGGGCAATGGGGAACCGCCAACATGATCGCGGACATATACATCAAAGAAGGCTGGTGGGCACGACTGCTCGAACTGCTACAGAAAAGCCCTAGCCTCGAAGCCGTCGATGCTTATGCAAAATACTTGGTTGGTAAATTTCCCGACGAAATATTCGATATGTACACCGCTGGCGTAAGAAATTTCATGGATCAGCAAGGCTCGAACCGCAAAAATTATCAGAAGCTTTGCCAATATTTAAGAAGGATAATAAAGCACGGAGGAAAGGACACCGTCAATATACTCATTACAGAATTTAAGCAGAAATACCCAAAGCGCAAAGCTTTACTAGAAGAGTTGAATAATGTTTAATTTTTTTTGGAGCTGAAGGTTAGTGCTACAAAAAGCCCAGTCGCGCTTTCCGCTACAAGTCCTCGCCCCGTACACGGTTCTGCATCAGCATTGCGGGAGCTTTCCTTCAGCAGCCCCGCAACACTGTGCATCACACGTGTCCGTTGCTGTGGGCTTTCCGCTGCAATCGCGGCTAAGCCAAAACGTTTTCACATCTTCCAACGGCCATTGTTTGATATAGAGACACGACTTAACTTTGTATATCGTCAAAATCCCGTAGGGATGACATATTGGTAGCCTGTGGTGGAAACCACAGGGGAATATACAGATCATGCGCAAAATGCCGTAGGTATGGTCTTTTATGAAACTTTGTTCCTTTTTTACAAGGAAAAAGGAGATACGACATCTTGGATTAATCAGCACTATTGTGCTCATTATTTAGTAATAGACATTGCTGCTCTAAAGTAAAAAAGTGATCAATCCGAATCGGAACAGCAACCGCAATCTGCTCTAATATAGTGAAATATAATAATCAGGAACTAATGACCAATTACATTAGCCAATATCTTTATCTACGGATTTGTTGTTTGCTGGTCATTATAACAGTTTTAGTTTCGTGCGTCCCACAAAAACAGCTACGATATTTACAGACAATCGACAAAGAAACCTATACAATTCCACAAGGGCACTCTTGGCAGATCAAGAAATTCGACGAACTTTTCATCCGTGTAACAAGTTTCGACCCCAAAACAGACATGGTACTCAATGGAGGGCAGGCTTTTCAACACTTTGGAAACCTTCAGCAGGTTAACCTCATCAGTTATTCCGTAGATGGCAATGGGGAAATAGAATACCCGTTCATTGGCAAAGTGAAACTCGAAGGAAAAACATTGGAAGAGGCTCAGTACTTTATAAAGCTAAAGCTAAAACCATATCTCAAAGAGGCTCATATAACAGTTCATCTGGTTAACAACAGCGTCACCATTTTAGGCGAAGTACATCGTTCTGGCAAATACACCATTTACAAAAAACGCCTATCTATTTTCGAGGCAATAGGTCTTGCAGGCGACATTACCGAATTCGGAAATCGTAAAAACGTACTGCTACTTCGGCAACAAGGCGATTCCACGCAGGTGCACAAACTAAACCTTACCGAAACAGCTTTGCTAACATCCGAACATTACCTTCTACAGCCCAACGATGTAGTTATCGTAGAGCCATTGAAACAAAAACGATGGGGGTTCAGTACCTTTCCTTATGCTGTAGTTTTCTCGGGTATTACTACCTTAGTTGTCTTATTACAGTTTCTTCGTCGCTAACCAAAAACTTTATGTGTGAGTAATCATGCGGTAACACAGTCGAACGACACCCTCAGCCCGAGATATCTGTTCTCATTGTTTTGGAGTAAGCGCGCTGTGTTTGTGGTAGCCCTGTTGCTGACTCTCACACTTGCTTTTCTTTATACCAGTTTCACGAAGCCTGTTTACCGCGCATACACAACCCTCTTCATCAAAGACGAATCCCAGTCCTATTTCCGCACAGGTCATAATGAACTATTGCAAGGGTTTGGATTGTTCTCTGGCATCAAGAACATGCAGAACGAAATGGTGGTTTTGCAGTCGCATGCCGTTATGCGCGAAACTATTCAAAGATTAGGTTTGCATGTAGGTTATTACTATTCACCTCCACTAGGTAGGTCAGTAGAATTGTACACCGGAAGTCCATTTTTAATAGAAATAGATAGTGCTCATGCGCAGCTTGTTGGCATAGATTTCAATTTGAATTTCTTAAAGAAGGATAGGGTGTTGGTGAGCTTTTCTACAAACAAAGCTTGGACTTTCGATTACCAAAAGCAGACCTTTCTAGACAAACATCTGGATTTGGATTTCGAAAAAGAAGCATCGTTAGGCGAATGGATAGAAACACCTTACATGAGATTTAGAATCCGCCGTATAGAGAAGAAAAAATGGACAGATAAACATTTACTGTCTGGAAGTTTTTTCTTCCGATTTTCTACATTGAAAGATATTGTACGCAAAGCCCAAGCAAGCCTGAGTTTGACTGTAGTAAACAAAAAAGCCTCAGTGGTGCGCTTAAGCATTGAAACATATAACCTGAAGAAGGCCAAAGATGTACTGAATATGCTAACTCAGGTTTATTTGGAGCGCGGACTGAAGAAGAAAAACAGAATTGCAGTGAACACAATCAGATACATCGATTCGCAGTTACAACAAATTCGCGACAGCTTATCTGTTTATGAGGAGAAAGTACAGGCTTTCAGGAAGAAACAACGCCTTTGGGATTTACCTTTTCAGGCTCAGGCAGGTTTAGATCAAATGCAAGAGTTGGAAAAGGAAAGAATCGAAAACCGCTTAAAGCTCGATTACCTGACATATTTATCGAAAGAAATGGAGCGGCCAGACGAAGAAACTCTCACCCTTCCTGTTGCTCTCGGTCAAAACGATCAGCTTATTAGCCAACTGGTGGTGGAATATACGCGGTTACAAAATCAACAACAAGGTTTTGCAAACACAGGAGCAGAGAATCCTTTTGCCTTGGAGCTAAAGCAGAAAATATCAAATGCAAAAAAGACTTTGGAGCAGGCGGTATCAACAGCGCTTTATCGCGAGAAAAAACGCTTACAGTCATTGAACCGCCGTTTTGCCGAAATAGATAATGTACTTATGGAACTGCCTCGTCAACAAGCTGAACTTCTTGAGTTAGAAAGGTTGTTTTCCCTAAATAATCAGTTGTATACGTTTCTTTTGCAAAAGCGGGCAGAAGCGCAGATTGCAAGGGCTTCAAACACCTCCGATAATGAAGTTATAGACGAAGCGTTGCAATGGGGGAAGAAACCAATTCGGCCAAAGAAAAAGATAGTATACCTTTTGGCTTGTATTTTTGCATTTATGGTTCCAGGCGCATTACTTTTGTTACTGGACTATCTTGATGATTCTGTTCAGTCGAAAAACGATATTGCTAAAATCTCAAATGTACCTGTTATTGCAGCTATTTCACGGAGTACGATGTTGAAACAGACTGTAGTTTTCGATTATCCGAAATCTGCAACCGCAGAATCTTTTCGTGCTTTGCGCACAAATTTGCAGTTTTACGGACATGGAGATGACAAACTCACAATTTTGGTTACTTCATCTTTGGCAGGTGAAGGAAAAACCTTTACTGCTACAAATCTTGCACTTACTTATGCAGCTTATGGAAAGACAGTTCTAGTTGGTTTCGATTTGCGCCGTCCACGTATTTATAACGATTTCAACCTGACAAATGAGCTGGGTGTGAGTAACTTTCTAATTGGTAGAGAAAAACTTGAGGCCATTGTTCAGAAAACCAAGTTGCCAACTTTGGATATCATTACCTCGGGGCCTACACCTCCAAACCCTGTGGAATTGATCGATTCTGAACAGACAAATTCGTTTGTTTCTCTGTTGAAATCGCGTTACGAATATATTATAATGGACACAGCACCCGTTGGTTTAGTTACCGATGCATATCTGCTGATGAAATACACCGATTCGAATTTGTATATTGTACGACAAAATTACACAAAGAAACAGGAGTTGAGCCATATTTTAGAAGAAGTTGAGCAAAAGGGAATTAAGCGAATGTCTGTCGTTTTAAACGATGTGGAAAGAAAAGCTTATGGTAATAATTATTACGATGATAGTCCGCAAATAGGTTGGTTTGATAGATTTAGGTGGCGGAAAACATAAGAAAGTATTGTAATATTAAACGACGCTATTAAACCTTCTGTTTTATTGAAGAAACAGTACGCAACAAATTCTAATGCGTTATTGAGAAAGTAGTTTTCAGTTTTTAAACTTTGTAGATCTGTTTATCAGATGTAAATTAACGGTTGGAGCCCAATGACCAAATTCACTACTAATATAACAGAATTCTAAATCATTGAATTTTAGTTATATTATAACGAAGTTTGATTTCGTGAAATCATGCCTACTACTAGTATAAATAGTTCAATGAACTTAATTTGATTTATAAATATCCATTTTTAACATAGAGAAGCATAGGACTTCGATCTATGAAATGCATTCAACCATCGAAAAACAAACTTAAACACATGAAGAAGATTGTAATTACAGGAGGTGCGGGTTTTATTGGTTCGCACGTTGTTAGACGTTTCGTCCGTAATTATCCTCAATATCACATCATCAACCTCGATGCACTTACCTATGCTGGAAATCTAGCCAACCTTGCAGATGTTGAGGGCGCTGAGAACTATCAGTTTGCCAAGGTAGACATTCGGGATGAGAAGGCTGTTTTTGGCTTTTTCAAGGAAGAAAAGCCTGATGTAGTGGTTCATTTGGCTGCAGAGTCGCATGTAGATCGCTCGATCTCTAACCCATCTGAATTTATTTTTACGAATATAGTTGGTACGCTGAACCTTTTGAATGCTGCACGTTCTATCTGGGGCGAAGATCTGGAAGGAAAACGTTTCTATCATATTTCAACGGATGAAGTATATGGTAGTTTGGGCGAAGAAGGACTCTTTACAGAAGAAACCCGTTATGATCCACGTAGTCCTTATTCTGCTTCCAAAGCCAGTTCAGACCACTTGGTGCGGGCGTATTTTCACACATTCAAATTACCAGTAGTACTTTCTAACTGTTCAAACAACTACGGATCGTATCAGTTTCCTGAGAAATTGATACCTCTTTTCATCAATAATATCCGTAATGAGAAGCCGCTTCCGGTTTACGGCCAAGGTATAAACGTGCGCGATTGGCTTTTTGTAGAAGATCACGCTTCAGCAATAGATGTAATTCTGCACAATGGAAAATTAGGTGAAACGTACAATATCGGAGGCAATAACGAATGGAAGAATATTGACCTTATTCACCTTTTGTGCAAGCTGATGGATAAGAAACTTGGACGTCAGGAAGGTAGTTCTGCAAAATTAATAACCTATGTAAAGGATAGAGCAGGACACGATTTGCGGTATGCCATAGATTCGTCCAAGCTTCAAGATGAATTGGGATGGTCACCATCTCTTCAATTCGAGGAAGGACTTGAAAAAACAGTAGATTGGTACCTAAACAACGACCAATGGATAGCTGATGTCACAAGCGGTAATTATCAGGCTTACTATGAGAAGCAATACTCAAACCGCTGACGTTTGAGCAACAAAACGGAATCAGATCAGAGTCATCAAGAGTAAGAATTTGAGCTGATTTCCCTTTTGGTCAAGGTATAAAAAGTTGGACAATTATTTATCTTGGATTAGCTACAAGCTAATTCTCGGGCGTAAGCCAATTTAACTCATAATCCATAAATATCCCCCTCGCATGAAAGGAATTATTCTGGCTGGCGGCAGCGGTACACGGCTTTATCCAGTCACAAAATCACTATCAAAGCAGTTAATGCCAATTTATGATAAACCGATGATTTATTACCCATTGTCGGTTCTAATGTTGTCAGATATTCGAGACATCCTGATTATCTCAACTCCTCGCGATCTGCCTTTTTTCAAAGAACTGTTAGGAACTGGAGAGGATTGGGGAGTGAAATTCAGTTATGCAGAACAGCCATCGCCAGACGGTTTGGCACAGGCTTTTATAATTGGAGAGGAATTCATAGGTTCAGACGATGTTTGCCTAGTTTTGGGAGATAATATCTTTTATGGTCATGGTTTGCCGGAATTGTTGCGTAATGCAGTAAAAAATGTAGAAGACAAATCTACAGCTACTGTTTTTGGATATTATGTAAATGATCCTGAGCGTTATGGGGTTGCTGAATTCGACAAAGAAGGAAATGTGACCAGTATTGAGGAGAAGCCAGCTCAGCCAAAAAGCAATTTTGCGGTAACTGGCCTTTACTATTATCCAAATGATGTTGTAGAGATTGCTAAAAATGTAAAACCTTCTGCACGAGGAGAGCTTGAAATTACTAGTGTAAACCAAGAATTCCTAAATAGCAAGAACCTGAAGGTGGAGTTAATGGGACGTGGTTTTGCTTGGTTGGATACAGGAACACATGAAAGTTTATTGGATGCTTCTACATTTATTCAAACTGTAGAAACGCGTCAGGGCTTGAAAGTTGCTTCGCCAGAAGAAATTGCTTTTAGAATGGGATACATAAATGCAGACAGATTAAAAGAGCTGGCCGAACCTCTCAAGAAAAATCAGTACGGACAATATCTTTTAAAACTAATAAATGATTAGGTGGTCGTATTTGATAATATAAATAGATGTAAGTAGTCAGAATAATTAATTTAGATTTATTCTAGTGCTAAGTAGCTGGTTACTTGCAAGGAGTAAATCTGAAGTGAAAAGGTTCGAGACCTTATTTCAATTAAAATAGATCTACGATCATAGAATAAACAGAACAATGAATTTTGTAGAAACAGAAATTAAAGACCTTTGGACAATAGAACCTAAAGTTCACAACGACTCTCGTGGTCATTTTATGGAAAGCTTCAATCAGCGGGAATTTGAAGAAAAGATTGGAGCGGTGACTTTTGTTCAGGATAATGAGGTGTTTTCAACGCGAGGTGTTCTTCGTGGCTTGCACATGCAGACAGCTCCTTATATGCAAGCTAAGCTGGTAAGAGCGGTAAAAGGCGAAATCCTAGATGTCGCTGTAGATTATCGTAAAGATTCGCCTACATTCTTGAAACATGTAGCTGTCCACCTTACATCGGAAAATAAAAAACAGATTTTCGTACCTCATGGCTTTTTGCACGGTTATATTGTTCTTAGTGAAACTGCTTTGGTTCAATATAAAGTAGATAATTTTTGGGTACCTGGACATGAATTCGGTGTTCGCTTCGATGATCCTAAATTGGGTATTGATTGGGGGCTCGATCCGAAAGATTATGTCGTATCGGAAAAAGACTTGAAATTGGGTTACGTTTAAGTTTTTCTAAGTATAGATTAAGGAGGTAGTTGTTGAGCTATTCAATAGCTACCTTTTTTGTTTGGAAGATTGTTAGGGCAATACCTCTTTTACCTTGCGTACAAGCTCTTCTGGTAGAAAAGGTTTCGAAATAAAACCATTGAATCCCAAAGCAAGACACGCTCTTCGTGTTTCTTTCAAAGTGTCGGCAGTAAGGGCGATTATAGGAATTTTATTGAGAGGATTAGGAAATTTAGTCCGAATGTATTCTCCAGCCTGCATACCATTCATCAAAGGCATTTTCAGATCCATCAGCACGATATCGAATTGTTGTAATCTCAATTTTTCTATTGCTTCAAGACCATTACCCGCAAATTCAAATTGCGTGTCCAAATCGCTATTGGCAAAACATTCCTCAATCAGTTTGTAATTGTTGATATTATCTTCTGCAACAAGGAACCTTATAGGTTTCTTTTCATGAATTTTGTTGATAACAGCTATTTTGTTTTTCTTTTCGGAAGGGGCAATTTCAACAGGTTCCAAAGGAAGATAGAAATAGAAGGTAGTACCTTGGTTTTCTTCAGATTCAACAGTCATCTCACCTCCCATTAACCGGACTAAATCCTTGGCTATGGACAAACCAAGGGAGGTTTCTCCTGGGCTGATCAAACGGTTGCCTTCCATTCTTCCATACGGCTGAAAAATTAACTGTCTTTTACTCTGAGGAATACCTGACCCCGTATCTTTTACAAAAAACTCAACTAAAGGTTCGTCCCTATCAATAATGTGATAGCCAAACTGAATGTATCCCTCTTTGGTATAGGTTATTGCATTTAATACTAGGGTTCTGAGTATCTGGCTAAGCCTAGCTTCGTCAGTCATCATTAAAAGTTCGCTGTGGCTTTTGTGTAGCACAAGTTCAAGGTGAGGTTTTTTGAGGTCTTGAATTTTTTTGCGGGCATAGTTAAGGATCTGATCCAAGAGGCGGTTCAGGTTCATTGGGTTCTTATGAATCTGAACTTTTCCAGACTCTAATCTACTTATGTCTACAAGATTATCAATGGTTTGTATGAGGCTGTTCCCGTTTTGCTGTACTACTTTGAAATATTCGTTGCGTTCATCTTCACTAAGCTTAGGTTTACCAAGAAGATTGGAAAAACCAATAATGGCATTTATTGGTGTACGCACTTCATAGGAAAGAGCAGCCATGAATTCTGCTTTCAATTGGTCGGCCTTCTGAACTCTTTCGTAGGCCATCTTGAGGATTTTCTCGTTCTGTTTCAGTTGTGTAATATCTTGTATCACCCCCAAAATAGATGTGCGGTGTGCTAGGTTTTTTGGGGGGGTGAAAGCAAACAGCTTCAATACTATTTTGTTGTCCTTTAGTCTTATCTCATGTTCAATTTGCGAGTTCCCTTCTTCATTCAGCGATAAGAATGCTTCTTCTAATTTTTGTCTGTCACCTTCATCTACCTCTTTAAAGAAGGACTGAAAATCGAGGCGGTCATTCTTTTGGGCAATGCGTAAGCAATCCAGTGCTTTGTTGATCGACAAGAAGCAATTGTTATGTGGAGTGTATTCAAAAGCACATGTTTTGCTCATCGAGTTCGAAACTTCAAGGAGTTCTTTGGTTCTTTGAGTTTCTTCTAGGGCGCGAAATATTGTGATTCCTTCCGCAAGATAAACGTTCCCTTTTTCTATAAGTAGTTTATGGTGTTGAGTAAATCTAATATTTTCGTCGTACGACCGGACGATAACAGTTCCGATTACTTTATTATGAATTTCAACGGGCACTCCAAGCCAAGATTCTACAGTTTCTGTAGGCTCAATTCCTATTTCCTGTGCAGTTGTAATTATGTCGTGCTTTTGTATTAAAAGGGATTTTCTGCTGATGTGTACATAATTGGCAAAAGATTTACTAGAGATCTCGTTTAGCAGTTCTTTTGCCTCAAGCTTTTCATCTTCGTGATAAGCTAAAGAATACTCTTTACTAGACGGATCAAAAAGAACGATACAGATGTTCTTGGAGCCAACAAGTCTACTTAAACTTTGGGCATAGTGCTGAGCTACCTCGCGTAACGAGTTAGCTGAGTGAACACTTTCACTTAGTTTCAAGAGATTTTTCCAACTGTTTTTTTTGTAATCATTACGTTGAAAAATGAAACCTAGGTGTAGGTTTTCTTTGTGCAGGGGAGTAATTGACCAGTCGGCAAGGGTTCGGGCAGAGCCATTTTGAATAAACTCGCTTGAGTTAATAAGTTGCTCTATTTCTTTGCTTTTGAAAGAGATGTTTTTTTTGTCATAATCAGCAATTAACTGATATTCTGGACGTTTGAAGATAATGTTTCGGTTGACGTCTATACAAAGTGTAATGTCCGAACCAGATTCGAGCAATGTAAGAAGGGCCGCTTGAATGAGGGAGTGGATTTTCTGCTGGTGTGGTCCGTTTTTCATCGTTCTAATTTTGCTAAGGTCTCAGACCTATTTATCTTGATCTACTCTTTTCAATAAATCAGCAACTTAGCCGCCAAATAGGTCAACTCAAATGTGGCTGACTACTTACTGGGTTTGGCCTCTAGACAAAAATACCTTATGTCGATATTCGGAAGAAAAACTCTTAGATATGCTTTGAGGAAAGTTTTTTTTCCGTTTAATTTGAACAAGCGAACGCAATCCCCATTGTTTACCACAAATATAAAATTGCTATGTTCACCGACAAAGATTTAACGCAAATTCAAGCTAAAGGAATTTCAATCGATCAGGTAGAACAGCAGATTCTCAATTTTCAGAAGGGTTTTCCTTTCATGGATATTGTTGCTCCTGCTACACTAACTGACGGTATTCTAAAACTGTCCGAATATCAATTGTCTAATTACATTGCTATTTACGAAAAAGATGCCGAATCTAAGAAAGTAGTAAAATTTGTACCAGCTTCTGGTGCTGCAAGCAGAATGTTCAAATCTCTTTTTGCTTTTATCGATGAATACGATGGATCCCAAGAGGGGTATAAAGCATACATTGCCGACGATGGATTCAATTCTGTACAGAATTTCATGAATGAAATAGAGAGGTTTGCTTTCTATCCTCAACTGAACGAACTTTACCTCGAGAAGTACGGGAAAGATCTCCCAGAGGCTATTGAAGATAAGGAATTCGTTCAGATTTTGAAATTGTTACTTACCAAGGAAGGATTAAATTATGGACAGAAGCCTAAGGGACTGTTAAGTTTCCATAGTTATGGTTCAAAGGCTCGTACTCCTTTGGAGGAACATTTGGTAGAAGGTGCTAAGTATGCACAAACAGACTCAGTTGTAAATATCCATTTTACAGTTTCAGGTGAACATCAAGAAGGGTTTGTTGAACTTACTGGTAATGTTCTTAAGCAATACGAGAGCGAATTCGGTGTTAAGTACGAAATTTCATATTCCGAGCAAAAGTCATCGACAGACACCATTGCTGTAGATTTAAAGAACCAACCATTTCGAAATGGAGGAGATGAAATTCTTTTCCGTCCGGGTGGACATGGTGCTTTAATAGAAAACCTTAACGACTTGGATGCAGACATCGTTTTTATAAAAAACATAGATAACGTTGTGCCCGATAGCTTAAAGAAAGATACCATACAATACAAGAAAGCATTGGCCGGGGTACTATGTTCTTATCAGGAGAAAATCTTTAATTACCTGCACCAGTTGGACAAGGATGCAGATGAGGCTTTTGTTGAGGAGGTGATGGAATTTTTAGAAGTAGAGCTGTATGTTAAGGTTGATGCTGGTTTCGATTCTTTCGACCAGAAGTTGGCCTTTGTTAAGGCAAAGCTAAATAGGCCAATCCGTGTTTGTGGTATGGTTAAGAACGAAGGCGAACCTGGAGGGGGGCCATTTTGGGTGAAAAACCTAGACGGTTCTGTTTCGTTGCAGATAGTTGAGTCGTCGCAAATTGATAGTAGCAATGATGAAAAAGCCACAATCGTAGCTAAAGCAACACATTTCAATCCCGTAGATCTGATTTGTGCAGTTAAGGACTATCAGGGTGCGAAATTTGATCTCAAGAAATATGTTGATCCAAGCGCAGGTTTTATTTCTTCGAAGTCGAAAAATGGTAAGGAATTGAAGGCGATGGAGTTACCTGGACTTTGGAATGGAGCCATGTCGGATTGGAATACATTCTTTGTGGAAGTACCGTTGAGTACTTTCAATCCTGTGAAGACAGTTGCTGATTTGTTAAGGCCTGCTCATCAAGCCTAATTTGTTACACTTATAAATCGTAAGTACATATTTTTTTTGAAGGTGTTATGTTCTACAACAGACGTAACACCTTTTTTATACCGCAACCCCTTGCTTATCATGTAATAAAGTTTCTTTTGTGTTTCAAAAAATGTCCATTTGATACAACCTGGGAAGATTTTTATTTTAGGTATTGGGCGATTTGCTAATTTTTTTTTCTAAAAACGCTCTGTATAGCCCGAAAAACAAATTATTATCAAGTGTTTATTTGTTCACAGAACTGAGCTAAATCATATTTCATTTTTGCTTCATTTATCGTTTTTATTCGCACATTTGTGAAACGGGATCCCGCAATTACAAGATGCTACCATGTTTTATTAAACAGCTAGGTGGCATGCCTAGTTTTAAAATGAAAGATTCACGTCCGTGCATCTTAAGGATTAAAAGAGCTTAACTGTGAGAGGAACAGAGGCAGGGTTCATTCATGGAACTGCCGTTCTCTTTATTATAATGTGCTGACTGGTAGTGTTTAAGTTCAATCCAGAACAAAGCTAAATTAGTAACTAAACCATATAATCCGTAAAAGAATGAAGAAGCATAATTTTTATGCCGGCCCCTCTATTTTGCCGCAACAGACGATCGAAGAAACTGCAAAAGCTATTCAGAATTTCGATGGAATGGGACTGTCCATCATGGAGATTTCCCATCGCAGCAAAGAGTTTCAGGCTGTAATGGACGAAGCTCAGGCATTATTCAAAGAGCTGCTTAATATTCCTGAAGGATATCATGTGGTTTTTATTGGAGGTGGCGCGAGCACTCAATTTTCTATGGTACCGTTTAACCTAATGCGTAAGAAAGCCATGTATATTAATACTGGATCTTGGGCAGAGAAGGCGCTTAAAGAAGCAAAACTTTTTGGCGATGTTATCGAAGTAAAAGGTGAAGATTTTTATTCAATCCCGAAAGGGTGGGAGGTGCCAGATGATGTTGACTATGTACACATTACCTCGAACAACACAATATTTGGTACTGAGTATCACGAAGATTTAGACTTAAAAGTACCTCTTGTTGCAGATATGTCCTCGGATATCTTGAGCCGCCCGATCGATATTTCAAAATATGCTATCGTTTATGGTGGTGCTCAGAAAAACTTGGCTCCATCGGGTGTGGCTTTTGCCATTGTACGCGAGGATGTTCTGGGTGGTGTGGATCACAAGATACCTACAATGCTCAACTACAAAACTCACATCAGCAAAGGTTCTATGTTCAATACCCCTCCAGTAGTTCCTATTTATGCTGCAATGCAGACACTTCGTTGGCTGAAAGGTCAGGGAGGAGTAGAAGGTATTTACAAAAAGAATAAGGAAAAAGCAGAACTGCTATACAAAGAGATCGACCGCAATAAGCTTTTCAAAGGAACTGTTGCTGAAGAAGATCGTTCTTTGATGAACATTTGTTTCATTATGAACGACGATTATAAAGATCTTGAAAAAGAATTCCTTGAGTTTGCTACTTCTAAAGGAATGACAGGTATTAAAGGACACCGTTCTGTTGGTGGTTTCAGGGCTTCAACATACAATGCATTGCCTAAAGAGTCCGTAGAGGCTTTAATTGCAATAATGCAAGAGTTCGAGAAAAGTAAGTAATGTTATCCCCAGTAGGGGAGTTTGCTTTGCAGCCCAAAAAATGTTTCTTTGATTGGGCAGAAAACTTTTCTAATTGGGATCAAGATATTATAGAAAGAAAATTCAAACACATGAAAATATTAGTTGCTACCGAAAAACCGTTTGCTGCAGAAGCTATCGACGGTATTCGCGAGGTGGTAGAAGGTGCAAATCATGATTTTGCTCTTCTTGAAAAATATACAGACAAACAGCAGCTGCTAGATGCGGTTAAAGATGCAGATGCGTTAATAATCCGCTCTGATAAAGTTACCGAAGAGGTAATGGCTGCTGCTGAAAAACTTAAGATTGTAGTTCGCGCGGGTGCAGGTTACGATAATGTTGATTTGACAGCTGCAACAGCAAAAGATATAGTTGTTGAAAATACCCCAGGGCAAAACTCAAATGCCGTAGCCGAGTTGGCATTAGGCATGATGGTGATGGCAGCTCGTAATTTCTACAATGGAAAGCCGGGAACAGAACTTAAAGGAAAAACGCTAGGAATCCAGGCTTTTGGAAACGTAGGACGACTAGTTGCTGATCTGGCAAGGAGCTATGGTATGAAAGTGATCGCTTACGATCCTTTTGTGTCTGAAGAAAGCATGAAAGAAGCGGAAGTAACGCCAGTTGGGGATTTAGTGAACTTATACCGCGAATCGGATTATATTTCGCTTCATATTCCAGCAACAGAAGAGACAAAGGGCACAATCAATAGTGGTTTGTTGAATTTGTTGAAACCAAATGCAACGATCATAAATACTGCCCGCAAAGAAGTTATCGCAGAAGATTGCATGTTGAAGGCCGTTTCTATGCGCGGAATTAAGTATTGCTCTGATGTAGCTCCGAATAATGCTGCCGAATATGCAGAAAAAGCTGAAGGAAAATATTTCTTTACTCCTAAGAAATTAGGCGCTCAGACAGCAGAAGCGAATATCAATGCTGGTTTGGCGGCCGCAAAGCAGATCGTCGCCTTTTTTAAGGACGGAGACACAACGTTTAAGGTGAACTAATTTTCAATCCTTTTGAAGGGATAAAAAGCTGCACGAAAAATTATTCAGTGCAGCTTTTTTAGTTCATATTGTTGAAACATTTTTCGGCACGAATCAAGATCCGCAAGCTCTTCATTATCAAAAATATCTACCTCTGAGTATTTCTCTTCTTTCTAAGTAATCTCTTACATAAACCCTATTAGGTTTGATCGGTTTTAGTTCCAATAGACTTTGAAAACCGATTGAATTAGAACCTTTGGAAAGCTACACTCATGCTTTAACCATGATTAAATGATTGTGTTTTTGCTCTTTTTGTTCTCGCAAGGCAGAGATGAGAGGGGGTTATGAATAGTATTTTATTTGTACGTAAAAAATCGCCTATTCATTTACAAGTTGGGTTTTATTTTTGTAGTAATCAAATGTCTTTTATTTTCGTAAGTAGTCATAATTTTAATCCACATAGAACATTGCGTACCTATTTTTTTATGTGTTTTAATCAAAGTTAAGTGTTTGATTAATATAAGTGTATAACGAATTCTAAAGTGAAAGTCTATAAAGTAATTTACAAAAAACAACGAAAGAAAGATTAAGGCGGATGCAGTTCCGCAGTGGAACGAGTGGATAGTTATTTTTTGGATACGCCTAAAACTCAGCCTTTATTAATAAAGCTTCGGAGGAATGAAATTTCCACGTATGTTGTACTTCGATGTTTGAAAGGCATTTGGGCTTAGCGAGCAATTTCTTTAAGCCTCTTGTAGATGAATTTTCAACTTTAATTTAAACCCAAAACAATATAGTATGTCAATTTTGCGACCATTCAAAGGCTTTCGTCCGAAAGAAGAATTTGTAGATCAAATTGCTTCACGTCCATACGATGTTCTAAATAGTGCAGAGGCTCGTGTGGAAGTGAAAGGAAAACCACATTCGTTTCTCCATGTTGTTAAACCTGAGGTAGATTTACCTGAAGGTACAGAACTTTATTCCGAAACCGTCTATAGTAAAGCCAAAGCAAATCTGGAACAGTTTGTAGAGAAAGGCATGTTTGTTCAGGATACAACGGCAAGATTTTACATTTATGGGCAGACCATGTGGGGGCGCACCCAATATGGCATTGTTGGCTGTTCTGCTGTAGAGGATTATATGAACGGAGTAATAAAAAAGCACGAACTAACTCGCCCAGACAAAGAAGAAGACCGCATGAATCATGTACGTTTTACAAATGCAAATGCAGAACCTGTTTTTTTTGCTTTCAAAGATCACGCAGGACTTCAATCTATTATAGACCATATAGTAGCTATGGATCCAATTTATGATTTTGAAACTGAAGATCAGGTTGGGCATCATTTCTGGTTGATAGACGACAAGGCTACTAATGAACGAATCCAGCAAATATTCACCAGCGAGATACCAGAGGTTTATGTTGCAGATGGGCACCATCGGACTGCGGCAGCAGCTTTGGTTGGCAAGGAGAGAAAAGAGCAAAATCCAAGTCACACGGGCAAAGAAGAGTATAATTTCTTTATGTCGGTTTGTTTTCCGGAAAGTCATCTTAGAATCATCGATTACAACAGAGTTGTGAAGGACTTAAATGGGATGTCGGAAGATATCTTCTTGGCCAAGCTTGCTGATAGTTTTGAGATATCAAAGCTTGGTGAAGAGGAATACAAACCAGAAGATATCCGATTTTTCTCAATGTATTTGGGGAGTAATTGGTATAAGCTGAAGGCCAAAACGGGTGTGTGGGATGACAATGATCCCGTGAGGGCTCTTGATGTTACAATTTTGACAGAACAGGTTCTATTACCACTTCTCGATATAAAGGATTTGAGACGATCCAAAAGAATTGATTTTGTTGGTGGAATAAGAGGACTGACTGAGCTGAAAAGACGTGTGGACAGTGGTGAAATGGTGGCAGCATTTGCTCTTTATCCGGTTTCGATGAAGCAATTAATGGATATTGCAGACAATGGCAATATAATGCCCCCTAAGACAACGTGGTTTGAACCGAAGTTACGATCTGGATTGGTGTTTCATTATTTAGATTGATGTTTTAGACCATTCGAATATTATAATAAAACATACAACGTTATTTTTTGAAAAGTCTTTCTTCTCATTTTTTATCATGAGACGGAAGGCTTTTTTTTATGCTGATTGTAAGCATAAAGAGAATATTTCTTGCAGTATTGTGGCCTTGGTTTCTGAGTTGTCTGTGTTTAAACCTGCTTCTGTCGATTGTGTAGTTTTGAAAGTTGTATAGCTAGCTGTATAATAAATCAATAATCTTTTTTGTTTTTTGTGATTTTATATTACAATAGAATCAGTTATTTTTTTATTGCCATATGTTACATTGAGCATTCTTTTGTCTTTTTAATTTTTTTATTTTGACAAATAGAATATAAAATGGTAATTTTGTACTCTGAATTATTGTATAAGCCAAAAACACGGAGATGACAGGGATGATTGAGATAAGGTTAAATAAGGCAAAGAACCTGTGTTATATAAAGCTGGCAGGTTATATGGAGAGCGATGAAATTATCGATGTAAAGTTTCGTGCAATTCGTGCTTTCGAGACGCTAAATCCAGAAATGATAATTATTAATGATATTTCGAATTTTAAACCCGTAAGGGAAGAGCTTGCCCAGCATATTGCAGAGGCTCAAATGTATGCTTTTAGGAAAGGTGTAGTTAGAGTGATACGGATAGTTCACGAGCCTAACAGTCAAGCTCAGTTTAGGAAAACACAGACTGAATCAGGAATTTCCTATACAACTATCGAAGTCAATTCTTTTACAGAAGCAATGTTATTGGTAAATGAAGAAGAGGTGTTAAACTAATTTCGGAGACGAAGATCTGATATTTGTGTCTTATTTTGGGCTGTCGATTTCCTTCTTTTGAAACAGATAGTTCCTAGGAGTGCTTGCATTTAACATTCCTCAAACGCATTATCATGTACTTGAGGAATGTGTCATAGTTTATGAAAAAAGTTAGTTCATTATATCAAACGAAAGCTATCGGCATCTAAAGCGGCAGGAAAGCCTTTCCGCAGACGGTCTATGGAAGACCATTCTAATTCAATTAATTCGGTTTTGCTTACAAGATGAGTTTCAGAAGATAACACATCACCGAACGGATCGAATATCAATGAATCTCCAGAATAATCTATTTCGTTATCATCTCTACCTATGCGGTTTACTCCAATGCAGAAAGCTTGGTTTTCAATGGCTCTTGCACGTAGGAGAGTCTCCCAATGCATTTTCCGTTTAGCAGGCCAGTTTGCTACAAATACAAGAACATCGTAGTCGGAACGGTTTCTCGACCATACAGGAAAACGCAGGTCGTAACACACCAGAGGACGGATTCTCCATCCGTTTATTTCAATAACAACATGTTTTTCTCCAGCTGAATAATGTTTGTGCTCATTGGCCATTCGGAACAGATGGCGTTTGTCGTAAAAACTGCTTTTACCATCGGGAAATGCAAAGTAAAATCGATTGAAGAATTCTTCGCCATCCTTTACAATAAGGCTTCCGGCAACCACAGCATTGGTTAGTTGCGATTGTTTGTGCATCCACTCTATTACATTTCCTTGGGGTAATTCAAAAAGCTTTTCTGGTGTCATTGAAAAACCTGTTGGGAACATTTCAGGAAGCAGGATCAGGTCTGTAGTTCCAGTAAGTTTCCCTATCTCCAGAGCATATTTTTCAAGATTACGTTCTTTATTCTCCCAATCAATATCAGATTGTATGTATGAAACTCTTAGATTTTCCATGATCTTGACTCAGCAGGGTTTCTAATGAATTATATAATATCGTTTCCTACAGTGAATTTCTCTGGATGTTTTGCCCCTTTATCTTTATAATACTCCCGAATTTTCCGAAAGTCTTTTTGGAAATCGCCAGTAGGATAAAACACGTACGTAGTCCCAAGTTCTTTCTTTTCATAATCAATGATACCCAGAAGAATGGGTACTTGAGCACGTACGGCGATATGGTAGAATCCAGTTTTCCAATTTGGAGATATGCTTCTGGTTCCTTCAGGCGTGATGGCTAGTATAAATTCATCTCTTTGGGAAAATTCTTCAACCAACAAATCAGTCTTTCTGACTTTTCGATTCTCTCGGTCTACAGGAACACCTCCAAATGCTCTTAAAATACCTCCTAGAGGCCAAAAGAATAGCTCTTTTTTTATGAGTACTTGGGGTCTGAAATCGATAGTGAAATTCCATAATTTACCCCATATGAAATCCCAATTACTTGTATGTGGTGCCTGAATAACAACGAATTTCTTTTCTTGTGGTACTACACAATGAATTTTCCATCCAAATATTTTAAGAATAGCATGGGCAATTTTGCCAGACAGGCCACTTATCGCTTCAATTCTTACTTCTTTATCTTCCTTATTCGAGTATTTACTCATAATTCCATTGTATTAAAAAAACCTATTTGCTCTGCAAAAATAAGCAAATAGGTTTTACACAAAATTCTATTTTTCCAGAATGGTCTGGCTCTATATTCTTTTGAAAATTCAGTTATGTACGTGCGTAGCAGAAGTATTTATCCTCACTATCCTACCCATTTGAAAATGCGGTTCCAGCGGATTTTGCTAAATCCAGATTTGTCTTTGTCAGTCGAAAACCAGATAAACAACGCTTTACCAACAATATGATCCTCTGGAACAAATCCCCAGAAGCGAGAGTCGGCAGAGTGGTGTCGGTTATCTCCCATCATGAAATAATAATCCATTTTCACGGTGTACTTACTGGTTTCTTTCCCATTGATGAAAATTTTATCTCCTTCAATCTTCAATTTGTTGCCTTCGTATGCAGTTATAATTCTTTCATAAACAGGCAAGGTTTCAAGAGTAACTTCTAAGACATCGCCCTTTTGGGGAATGCGTAGCGGGCCATAATTGTCACGTGTCCATTTCCTACCTTTAGGGAAGACTTCATTGTAAGGGCTAGGTTTTTTTGCTTCTACGGGAATAACATTCTTGACCAAAGGAAGTTTCTTCATTTCTTCTACCTGCTTGCGGGTAAGAGGAAGTGTATATGTTGATGTCCCACGGTCGAATTGCCTGTCGTCTTTAGGAACACCAATTTTGTCAAGCTTTTTAGGAGAAATGAAATTTCCGTCTGTAACAATCCAGTAAGAAATCTGGTCGTCTGTTACATTTTCGAGTGGTTTGCCGTTAACAGTCAGTGCATTGTGTGTTATTATAATTTCATCGCCAGGTATTCCTACACACCTTTTAATGAAGTTTTCTCTTTTGTCAACAGGGCGGGTAATAATTTTGCCAAAGCGTTGTTTATCTGCATGTATTTGTGCGTGCCCAAATTGGTCTACTAATTGATAATAGTTAACCTCGGACTGAAAGACCGTAGAAAGCGTGTCGCCAGCAGGATAGTTGAACACCACGGCATCTCCACGCTCAACTTTACCCAGGCCAGCAAGACGTTTGTAGGGCCATTGTACCCACTCTAGGTACGACTTTGTGTCTTTGGTCAGCGGCATTGTGTGGTGTACAAATGGGAAACTGAGCGGGGTGTTCGGCATTTTGGGGCCATAGCTGGCCTTGCTTACAAATAAATAGTCTCCTACCATCAGTGATTTTTCCATCGAAGAAGTAGGGATAACATATGCTTCTATAAAGAACATCCGAATTATTGTAGCGGCAACAACGGCAAAAATAATAGCATCTACCCATTCAATAAGGCGCGGTTGCTTTTCTACATCTTTCTTTTTCCAAAAAGCCCAGTGTACTTTTTTTGTAATATAGAGATCAACTATTACTGGAATTCCTATTAGAAGCCAATAGTTTCCGATCCAAACCACAAAACCCAGATAGATGAGAAGCGCGATTGCGAATTTCAAATTAGGGTTGGATAAAGCGTTCTTCATGTGTAATTGTTTTTAGTCTTTCGATAGCCCTCTTTTATTGCTTGTTTCTTGGTGTAATGTGTTCTTATTCAAAAAACTACAATAGTGGCAGATTATTTTTTATACCAACAGCGCCAAATATGGCAATTAAAAATGCATAATCATAATTATCTATGTGCTGGCTTAAGCTCTTTTAACAAATGTTTTCTTTGCTTAAAAGGCCACGCAAACCTATTTAAATTATCTGAAATATTTTACATTTGTTTGCGAAAACAGAACTGTTTCTTATGATACGGCTCTGGTTTTGTCCAATTAACCAATTTTGAATTGTTTTGATACGGCTATTTCCTTTATTTATAAGTGGGATACACTTACTCTTGCTGCTTATAATATCTGTTCTTTCGGTTTACGCCAGCGAAGGTAAGTTTGCACTTGCAGCAAATTCTGGCCAAGCCCCAAGGGACACCACTCGTGTAATTGAGCATAATAAAAAGGCGAACGCATTTTTTCCGGATTACCCCGACAGTGTTCTGAAATATGCAAAAGTAGCTCTTAATATTTCTGTTGATATAGGTTATACTAGAGGTATTTGCCAAAGTTTTAGCTCTTTGGGGAAAGCTTATATGTTGCACTATAACTACGAAGAGGCTTTGCTGACTTACTACAAAGGGCTGGATATTGCAAAGGAAAATAATTTAAGTCTTGAGCAGGCTCAGTTTTTTGTTCTTATTGGCCAGGTTGCTCAGGCTCAGGGTGAATATTCATTGGCTTTGAATTTTAACAACAGGGCGTTAAGAATTTTTCAGAACTTCAAGGCTACATCAGACTTAGCTGCGCTTTACAATTCCATGGGCGATTGCTATTTCAACATGGAGAAACATTACCGGGCGCTGGAGCACTACGAGATGGCTTATGAGCAGGTGAAGAGAAGGCCTGGCAATCTTCCAATGGATCTGGTGTTGTTCAACATCGGACGATCTCATTTTAAACTACAAAATTTTGAAAAGGCACTGATATATTTAAGTGAAGTACAGACGATAAGTTCTTCTGAGGGAAGCTCAAGGGTTGTTTTGGGAAATGTTCTGAACACGATGGGGGCTATTTTTCTCCAGAGTGAAGATATTCAAGGAGCAGAGAGCTTTTTTAACAAAGCTTTAATTATTGCCCTACAAAAGAATGATTTAGAGTTGCAGATTGGTATTTACGAGAACATGATCGATCTGAACTTTCGTAAAAACGACGCAGCCTCGGTATATCAGCATCATCGGACACATAGGCACTTAAAAGATTCAATTCACAGAACCAGAAGGAAACAGCGCGTTTCTGAGCTGATGATTAAATATCAGACGCAATTAAAAGAGAGCGAGATTGAGCAATTATCGCAGTCTAAGCGTAATCAGAAGTATATTATGCTGGGCATATTACTGATTGGTATTCTTCTACTGGTGATCTTTTTCCAGATATTGAGGCACTATAGGGCAAAGCAGAAACTTGCTGAAAGTACAATTGAGCGTTATCGCATAGAGCAGGAAAAACTAAAGAAAGAAATCGAGGCCAAGTTCAAAGAAAAGGAATCTGTAAAAAGTCAGCTAGAGGCCGCAAAACACGAACATGATAAATTGATGGTGATTTTGCGAAATACTAGTGAGGAGAAGAAAGAAATTCTGAGAGAGTTGGAGACTAATAATGTTCAGATTCTGAAATTAGAGCAGCAGTTGGAAGACAGAAATGAGGAGTACGAGAGCGAGCAGCTGTTTTTCTCGTTGAAAAGCCAGTTGGATATGCTCATTCAAGGTGGAGCCAAAACGTCTAAAAGTGAGTTGAAGCGTATTCGCGAGTTGATAGGAAATCTAATTGTTGAACATAAAAACAAGGACTTCTTTAGAAAGCTAAAAGAAACATATCCTAAATTGTCGAATGAAGACCTTAGGCTCTGTGCGTTTATGAGGAACCATTTTTCCAATGCAGAGATTGCAGAGTTTCTTGAGATAACACAAGATACGCTTTACACAAGAAAGCATCGCCTGAAGAGAAAATTGGAGCTGGATAAAGATGTGGATATTGCTGAATTCTTGCTGGAATTTGATGATATTCAGCTGCTTAAATGAAAAATGAAGGCAGTGCTGTGAGGTGGGTTTTCGCGGGAGTGTTATATTTTAAGGTGTCCTCTTAGGCATGTTAAAAAAAATAATTAGCCAAAGGCGTACAAGGCGGCTAAACCAGAGCGTACTTTTCGTACGTGAGGATTTGGCCATCCGCAGTGGAACGAATGGATAGTTATTTTTTTTGATATGCCTTATAGTTTTATTCCTAAGATAGTTATATCGTCAAGCTGTTTTTCTTTTCCTGTTTCCATCCAGTCCAATATTGTTTGCAAAAGCTTCTCCTTTTGTTGATTCATGGGGAGGTCTTTTATTTCATCCAAGCTTTGGAAAAACCTTTTACTCATGAATTTCTGATTGTTTTTGCCCCCAAACTGGTCGGTGTAGCCATCGGATAAGAAGTAAAGCTGTGTGTTTTCAGTTACGGAAAAAGTATGTTCCTTGAACTTGCGCCGAACACTCAGGCGTAGACCTCCGATCTCGTAATTGTTGCCCGAAATTCGTTTCAGTTGGCCGTTGGTCTGAACATATACCGACATTTTTGCTCCAGAGAATGTGACAGTGCTTTGTTCTTTGTCCCAAATTATAACAGCTATATCTAAACCGTCTACGTTTCCCGTTTGTTGCTGTTTCAAAATATCCCGAAAGGCACTGTGCAGTGAGCTTAGTATTTTGGCAGCACTATAAATTTTGTCTGCGCGTATTATGGAATCGATACTCCGCATCGCCAAAATACTTAGAAAAGCCCCTGGAACCCCGTGCCCGGTACAATCACCAACAGTTACTACAAGTTTGGACTCTTCAGGGATTTCGTAAGCCCAATAGAAATCGCCAGAGACGATATTGCGCGGTTTATAAAGAACAAAGTGTTCTCGGAAATGTTCTTCTAAGAAACTTTTAAGAGGAAATAAAGCCTGCTGAATTCCTTCTGCATAGAGGAGGCTTTCATGCATTTGATGTCCCTTTTTTATAAGTTCTTCTGTGTGCCTATAAATCTCCGCCTGACATTCCTCTTTGATTTTCTTTAGTTCCGATGAAAGTTCTCTATTTTCGAGCTTAAGTTTTTTATAGGCAATGGCCTTAATGGCTGTATTTAAAATTTCAGAATCGCACTGCTTCTCATGTAGTGTGCCAAAGTACTCTATATGTGGAATAAGGGATGTCTTTTCCAAAACATTATAACTCAGTCCGATAACAAGTAATGGTGCTTGGGCAGAACTAATACGTTCTGTAAGTTGATTAACAGTTGGTTCTGGAAGCTG
Source organism: Bacteroidales bacterium (assembly GCA_965230435.1). GTDB lineage: Bacteria > Bacteroidota > Bacteroidia > Bacteroidales > JBDKHP01 > JBDKHP01. The sequence goes on along the minus strand of CBDDLB010000006.1, from coordinate 1,331,491 downwards.
ATCGCCCAAAAGAACGATCTCTATTTGAAGTACTTTGGTGGCATTGAATGCCTGAAAACCTGTAGGTGCAAAATGAACGTGGAATTCTTTCGCAAGAATGCCGCAAACCCGTTGACTAAAAGATGTGTCTTTCTCAACGACAAGAATATTACTCCGTTTGTTCATTTCTTCTTCACCCTATCTAAAAACTATTCTCTTGATAATTTTGATGCAAAGCTAAAAAAGCGCATCGATTTCCAAGAAGGAATTGTTTAGTATATCTAAATACTTGTAATTTATTAACCCAATGGTAACAATCAGGTTGTAAGGATCATTTCTGCCTCAGATTTCTTTAAGTTGCTGATAAAGCAGATATCGTAGCTTAACCAGAAATACAGGGTGGTTGAACATGCATTTTTTAATCTACACCAAGACTGTATTTAGCCGGAACACTAATTTTTTGAATCATTAACTTCACTTTGCCTTGTTTCATGATTCGGAATTCAACACGGCGGTTAAATCGTTGCGATTCCTCTTTCCCGTTTCCTGCAATTGGGGCATTGGGGCCATAGTTGCGGATAATGAACGATTCTTTGTTTACCCCTTGGCCTAGAAGATAGTCTGCAACGTTTTGTGCTCTTTTCATCGCTAACTCCCTATTGTAGGTGGCATTACCCGTATCGTCGGTGTGCCCACCTATTTCAATTACACAATTAGGGTTGCTAACCAGGTGTTGCGCAAGTTTATTTAGGTTTTTGTTGTATTTCAAGGTTTCGGTGTCGTTTACACCAAAGAGAATATCTTTAACTTTGTTATATTTTTCTCCTTCTGCGATCATTACAGGTGGAGTATAGAATTTTATTGGATTTAATTCTATAGACCGATGTATGATCTGATAGGAAGAATCGGAAGGAACATAGAAATCGTGCGTATAGCCTAAGTAGCCTGTAGCTGTCAATAAGATATTGTACGTTTTTTCGGGATCGAGAATGTAGATATATTCTCCAGTAATTGGATTGGGGCGGTATTCCCCAACAAGCTCTTTGCTTTCTGCATCGCTTATTGTAATTTCAACGTTGTCCGTAGGTTTATAGTCTTCCATGTAAACCATTCCTCTGTATACCACTTGTTTGGGGAGGGTGCTGGTTTGCGTAATTTCAAGAAATTTTATGTCGTATTTACCATTGCTGTGTTCAGAAGCCCACCATGCAGATTTCTGACCTATTCCCATTCTGAAAAAAGCATCGTCTTTTTTTGTGTTAACTTTGGGGCCTAGATTTTTACTTTCGGACCATACGGAATCTTTCAAGGTTGAGTAATAGACATCCAATCTCCCTATTCCATCTTTTTTATTAGAACTGAAATAGAGCGTTTTCCCATTTGTGTGCAGGCTTGGGCTAACTTCGTCGCGGTAAGAGTTTACGTTTTTGCCAAGGTTTTTGGCTTCGGACCAAGTGCCATCATCTTGCTTGTATGAAGCATATAAATCATAACCACCCAATCCTCCGGGGCGGTTGCTCGAAAATATCAGTATTCTTTCATCGTAGGACAGACTGGCTGACTTTTCATCCCATTCGCTGTTTATGTTTTCATTGAATTCCACGGGCTTGCTCCACTTGTCATTTTCTAGCCTTGTTATTAGTAGGTTCCGTTCCCTTTTTTTTCCAGAACTGATAATCAGGGTTTGGCCATCGGGGCTGATATCTGATACTTGTACATTTTTTTCAGACTTAAAAGCATTGGAAATATCTTCAGGTCTTGTCCATTTGCCAAGCGTTTTTTTGCTAAGAAGCACTTCGTAAACTGTCTTTTTCGATTTTTTTCTTGTTCGGTTGAAAATTAGTACTTGTTCTGTTGCATTCATTAATGGGTGCGTCTCTGACCATGAGGAATTAATTATGCTAGGTGTTTTTACGAAACTAAGAAGAACCGAATCACCTAACAAAAGTGGTTCGTCTGTTGTTTTCTGAGCATTAAGCCTTTCATTGATGTTAAAGAAAATGAGAAGATAAAGTATAAAGAGTGTTTTGATTTGCATGATATTGTTTTTTCTCCCAGTAACAATTTGCTTGATTAAAAAGAACTCTATTAAAAAATGAAGATTGCTTCCTTATTCGAAGATATTAATTTGCTCTTCTAGTTTATTCATACGCTTTTTGCATGTTTTGGTTGTTTTTCAAGATCAATAACGAACGAAAGTCCGCAAAAGTCTATCAAGCAATTGATATGCCATTGATTTTTATAATAGTCTATGTGATACTTTTGTTTAACCTACAACATAAGTGATGAAAAAATGGAAGATTCTTCTTCTACTTGACTTTTTTGTGACTATTTGGTTGCAATCCATAGATTATAGATTTAGACTATGGAATTTAAACCATAGAAACACATGACTTCATCAATAAAGCTAAGTAGTGTAAAAATACGCGAAGTTATTTAATGGCACAAGAGTATTGATGGCTGTTTACTCAGAAAGCTTGCCTATAGTTTATCATGCTGCTGGGAAACAGAATATTACCGATGGTAATAAAGAGCAATGGGTGCTTAATTCGTGTTTGGCAAAAAAAAGTGAAACAGGGAAGGTCTTCTTAATAGAATATTCGTAGCTTTAAAAGAAAAAAAGGTGGGTGAGGAGCTGTATTTTCAGTACTGTGGTTTAGGTGGATAATTTAAGAGATCTATCATGAAAAAAGCTTTTGTTTTGATTTTGCTGTTCTTCTGCTTAAGTGAGATATCTGCTCAGAAAGGTTTTTCTTTAGAATTTAATTACGGAATGAGTGAGAGCTTTTCTTCGAATTTAACCATACAACAAAAAGGTCAGCCAGACATTTTCTTTTTTGCTGATTATGCTTCGCATTCATTAGCCTTGCCTCCATATTGGCTTTGGCGTGTTGGTTATTGGTATGGGGACAGGGCTTGGGAATTTGAAACAATTCATCATAAGCTCTATGTATCGAATGTACCAGAAGAGGTTGGCTATTTTTCGATTTCGCATGGTTATAATTTTCTTTTTATTACTCATGCTATGAAGCGGCAGAATGGTTTTATCTGGAGAGTGGGAGCTGGGGGAGCCCTTGCGCATCCGGAAAACGAAGTTCGGGGAAAGGAGCTGTCTTTTTCCCGTGGTATTTTAAATATAGGCTATTACCTTACCGGACCTTGTGTGCATACATCTTATGGTAAGAGGTTTAAGTTCGCAAAATATCTTTTTGTGAACACTGAAGTGAAAATTACTTATGGATATGCAGAAGTTCCTGTTGTGGATGGATTTGCTAGGTTGCATAATGTAGCACTGCACTTAGCTCTAGGTTTAGGGGCGAAGTATGATGTTGTGAAGTAGTTAGGTTTCATTGGCTATCTTTTACAAGGAAGTGGCAATGTAGTTTTTAGCACTTGGTATTGGTTGACCACTGGCGGAATTGTAGGTGAGGTTATGTGTTGCCTTGGTATGGGAAATTTACAACAAAATAGAATCCATGATTTTATGAATGAATTCAAGAAAGGAATTGCACTTACTTTGTTGATACTATTTATGTTGTCTTGTTCAAATGAAGGTAGGCTGATAAAAGTGGAGTTTGTGGCATTTAAGAAGGCCGTAATGCAAAAATCAGATGCTCATGAACTTTTGAAATATACGGATAAGAGAACCAGTGTCTATTTTAGTGAAATAATTCGGATTTCACGGGATCCTAGTCCAGGTAAGCTGCGACTTTTCACAAAAGATTCTGAGCACCCCTTAACAGATTTACTGTTGATTTTAACATTAAACTCAATTGCACAAGGAGCAGATGTTGACGAAACTTTTGTTTGTGAAATGATCAAGCAGATGAACTTCCCAATTTTGACAGCCAGTCAGATACGGAATTTCGTGATTATGGATGTTGGTAGGGTTATAAGTAGTGAAAAAACTGTTCCTGTAAAGATAAAAGGTTATGCCGTTAATCAAACAACCGGAGAGCCTGTTTCATTACTTACCAAGCTAACCTTTATGAAGGAAGACGGTGTTTGGAAGCTGAACCTTCCTTCTGCATTTTCATTAAACGAAAAAGCATATGCTCTAGCCGCAAAGAAGGCAAAAATGCCTCCTGAAGACTATATTCGGTTGTTGGCAAAGCAGGAGAGCATTTTAGAGAAGAAGTAAGTAGATGAATGGACACAATAGAAAGAATTATTGATTGTGAATCAAGAGAATGCTTTGTTAAATAAAGAATTACTACTTAGTTTTTCTGAATGTAGAATATCCAAATAGATTTTATCCGTAAAATTGTTTGTGCTAGAATGAATCTATATTTTGATGTGATAAACACATACCTTTTTAGGTTTTTACTATCTATTTCGAAGAATATTAGTTCTCAACTTCAAAGTTGGGATGTTTTAAGCTTCGAAAACTAGATTTTGGAGCCTAGAAAGTTATTTTTAAACCCTAATCTGAGACATTATGTTAAATATCGCTTTGTTCGGCCCTCCTGGTGCCGGTAAAGGTACCCAGTCGGAATATCTTATCAAAAAATACAAGTTGCATTATATATCTACAGGGGATCTGCTCCGTAAGGAACTGGCAGAAGAAACACCGCTGGGTTTAGCGGCGAAAAATACCATAGCAGCAGGGGGACTTGTTTCCGATGAAATTATTGTTCAGATCATAGAAAAAACGATCCGCAATAACCCAGATGTTAATGGTTTCCTATTTGACGGTTTTCCTCGTACATATGTTCAGGCATATATTTTAGAGGGGTTAATGATTAAGTTGAATACAAAACTAAATTTACTGGTAAGTATCGAGGTTCCAGAAGAGGAGTCGGTGAAACGTCTTTTGGAGCGGGGTAAAAATTCGGGACGTTTAGATGATAATGATACGGTAATCCGTACACGTTTGCGCGAGTATTCAGAGAAAACATTGCCTGTGCTGAATTTCTTCAAAGAAAAAGGAAACTTTGTAGCTGTAAAAGGATTACAGAGTATAGGTGGGGTGACGAAAGATATTGAAAATGTTGTTAGTGAAGAGTTGAGTAAGAATCAGATAAATGTTGTTTTATTTGGATATCCTGGTTCTGGAAAGGGTACGCTTGGAAAATTACTGGCTAAAAAGTATAACCTTGAGTTTGTGGCAACTGGAAATATGTTGGATCAAGAGGTTAAGAAAGAAACAGAAATTGGAAAACAGGTCAAAAAATTGTACGAAAATGGAGAGCTGGTTCCTGACGAAATTGTAATTCGTTTGCTTGAAAAGAGACTCGACCATCCTGAAAATACTAATGGTTTTGTTTTTAAGGGCTATCCGCGTACATTAGTTCAGTCTTATATTTTGGATGGAATATTGAAAAAGCACAATTCTGTACTTCATAAAATCATTAATTTGAATGTTGACACTTTCGAGGCGATCAGAAGGCTAGACAAACGTGGAAAAACAGATAAACGAATGCCTTATGATTCTAGTGTCGAAAAAATATTGAAACGCTTGGAAGAATTCCGTTATAAGACGATACCTGTAGTGAATAAGTACAGTGGTCTGGTCGATGTAACGGATATAAACGCCAATCAGGAATTTGATAAAGTGTACGAAGACGTTTGTAAGGCGATAGAAACGAGTTTCAAAACTCTGATTTAGTTATTTTAAGTACCCAGATAAAATTAAGTTAGATCTATTTCTAGTCTAAGTAGCTGTTTGTTTGGAGGAAGTAAGTCTAAAACAAATAGGTCCGCGACTTTATGGCGTCTAACATTGGGCATGTGGTTCAGGAAAAAGCATCTTCGCGCAGGTTCTCATGCACTGCAGCCCAATATTTCTCAATGGTTTTAGCTTTCTTAACTCGTTTCAGCGATTTATGGCTGTTCGAGAATGATTGAGAAAAATATTCCCAATACCCAAGCATTTTGCGAAGAAGTTGGCTCTGCCCATGAGATACAGCTAAACAGTTGTCTACAAGTTCTTGGTGAAATATTTTGAAAGTTTCGCGCTTTTGTTTTACATCGATTTTTTTACCCGTTTTTATTTCAAGGGCCAAGAACGGATTTGCAATCAGAGCCCGTGCAATCATCCAACGGTTTGTTGTGGGAAAGCGTTTTTGTAGATCATACAGTTCCTCAACATTACCGATATCTCCATTGTAGCAGAGATTGTGGTTAGTCTTCTCTGTACATTGCGAAAATAGTCCACGATCAGCAGTTCCTGTATATAGTTGTTTTGCTATGCGGGGATGAACAATCACTTCAGTAAGCGGATAATTATCCAAATGTGGCAGGATGCTCCATATTTGTTCTGGTGAGTCAAGTCCACTCCGCATTTTTATAGAAATACTGGCATTGATTTTAGGAAGGGCATTATCAAGAATATCGAAGATTTTCTCTGGTTGATTAAGTAGTCCTGCTCCTAGTCCTCTATTCGTAACCATTGGGTAAGGGCAGCCAAGGTTCCAATTGATTTCTTTGTATCCCAAATCTGTAAGGGCGTTGCAAAGTTCTAGAAAGTCTGGAGTAGAATTTGCCATAACCTGAGCTACCAATGGAAGTTCAAGATTGTTTTCAGGAAGAGCATCTTTTAACTTTCTTTGGTTCAGTTTCCCTTTGTCAAAACGGACATATGGCATGAAAAAACGATCAACTCCGCCAAAATGTTTTGCAAACATGTTGCGGAAGTGAAAATCGGTAATTCCTTGTATTGGCCCTAGTGCAATGTTCAGTTCTCTATCTTGCATGCTCACTATAATTCTTACTCAATAAGGTCGATAATAGTTTTGGCTTTGGTTTCTCCATTCACAATCATTTCTATTTCGTGCTTACCTGGATAATGTTTTCTGGTACTGCGTTCCATAAAAGAGTGTTTTTTAGAGACTTCAGTTTTACCAGGGGAAAATTGCTTCTCAGACAACTGAAAGATTTTAGGCGAAGGCTTACCGTTCTTTTTAATGTAGTGAACCTTATATTCGATACGCAGTTTTGAGGTGTCTTCTCCGCTATTATGAAGATTGAAATTGAGCATAGTCTCTTCTCCTATTTTCAGTAGGTTGGGTGTTGCAGATAAAGCTTCTATTTCAATATATTCTGGGTCACTGAAGCCAAAAAGAAGCAAGGCTTCTGTATTGCCCGATTTTAGAAGTGTTCGCAGGGCATGTTTTATGAGGCTATCCGTATTGGGTTGATTACCATGCCACTGTTCTGCCAATCGAAGGACAAGATCGGGATGGTCTTTGCTTATGTCGTTTAGGTTGTTGGCTACACTTTTTCGTACGTAAGGTGATGTGTCTTCCTTTAGGTTTTCCAGAACTGGCAGAATGGGCGAGGGGTCTTTTTTGAAGATAGGAAGCGCCATTGCCCAAGGCAGTCTGGGTCTGCACCCTTCAGAAGCTAACCTTCTCACATGGTGATTGTTGCTTTTACTCCAATCAGTCATCTGTTTCATAGCTCTCTCCTGATCTTTTAGAATAAAAGGACGAATCCCGAATTCTGAGCTACCATATCGAGTGAATTTCTCTAAAGCCTGCATCGATAAATCCCAATGTTCAAGTCCATAAACTTCAACAAAATCAGGAAATACCATATTGCCGGCTCCATGAGTTTGTTCTACTGCTTTTTGCAGAATTGCTACTGCTTTTTCATAGTTTTCAGGAAGAAAATCGTGGAGTTTGTGAGTAATATGTCTCATTCGTGTTTTTAGCTCGTAATTCTCCCAACCTTCGTCAAGAACAGATAAGAAGAATGTGTTTTTATCGAACTGATAATAATGATCGGCTATAGCAGAAGCTAAATTTTGAATGAATTCTGAGTTGAAAAACAAGTCTTTAAAAGCAGCAGGCATTAGTTTAAATCTTTTAGGGTGTTGATATCCAATCGGGTTGCTTCAATATCTTTTTTTAGTTTATGATAGTTGCGCTTCATCAAAGTAAAGTATTCCTCCCAATCCCTCACCAGGCAAGAACTCAGAAGTGTTTTGCTAAGTAATACATCTAGCTCAGCTTTAAACTCAAGATAATCCATGCTGTGCCAATCTACTAAGATATTCGGGTAAATATCAAAGTTATAGTCTTCCATAAGCCTTAGCTGAAAGCTTTCTTGGGTGTAGGTGAGTTGATATTCAAGCTGTTTTAGTAGCTTCTCTAGAGAATCTAGTTGAGACATCAATCTTTAATCTTAATGAAATACATGCATTGAGTGCCCGAAATTAGCCTGATTTATTCTAAAACCAATTCTTTTCCTGTAAAAAAGAGAAAGGTAAGATTGCACCTGTCAAATTTCAGGTTGAATATCTCTTGCTCAAGAGGCTACGGATGAATTTTATTTTATATTGATATGGATTGCTTCGGAATTTGTGAGATTTTATATAATATTGTTATCAAAATGCGACTATTAATTTCGTTTCGTAACTATGTTGCGATATGGTTTTGAAAAACGATGTGACTGTAGAGTGGATTTATAGAATCGACTTATTGTCATACTGAAACTTATGCATTTCGTTTTCACTTCACTAGAGAAAGACTCTTTTTTAGAATCAGATAAATGTTGTTTTCGGGAAATAAAATTTAGGATGTTTACTACTGATTCCTAAATGTTCACTGAACATATATCTTGACACCAATCTTAACAATACACACATGAAAACTAATCTATTATTTGTTTGTACTGGAAACATTTGTCGTTCTCCTGCTGCCAAAGGGATTATGAAAGAACTAGTCAGAAGAAGAGGGCAGGCGGGTAATTTTTTTATCGATTCCGCTGGTATTTCCAGCAAACATGTAGGTAAACCTGTAAATGCACGTGTGCTCGAGCATGCCCAACGGCGCGGTTACAATCTAACTTCTGTTGCCAGACAAATTAATACAAAAGACTTCGTTAAGTTCGACTATCTTATCGCTATGGATAACCATAATTTCAGAGAGTTACAAAGAATAGCTCCAAGCGAGGAACATATGAAAAAAGTCGTTAGGATGGTAGATTATGCAGTGAAATACACTGGAGATTCAGTACCAGATCCTTATTATGGTGGAATCAAAGGCATAGAACTAGTGCTTGATATTTTAGAAGACAGTACTGTTGGCTTGTTACATAGCTTAACAAATTCTTCTAAAGCTCAAAAACGAACTGCTAAACCAAAAACAGTTAAAAGAAACGCGGCAAATCAACAATACAGATCAAAGCCAGAATCCAGGCCAGAATCTAAAAGTGAGATCAAACCTGTATTTACACCTAAGCCTATTGTTTCCTCAGAACAGGTATCAGAGGCTCAAGCCAAGCCGGAATCTATAAGCCAGAATGAATCTAGATATGCACCAAAGTACAAACGGGAACCGGTTTCGAAACGTGAAGCTGTCGCAGAATCCAATTCAAGAAAGCCAACCGAGGCTACAAAGGGACATGAGATTAAAACTGAGCCTATAAATGAATCTGAATCTAGATATGCACCAAAGTACAAACGGGAACCGGTTTCGAAACGTGAAGCTGTCGCAGAATCCAATTCAAGAAACCCAACCGAGGCTACAAAGGAACATGAGATTAAAACTGAGCCTATAAATGAATCTGAATCTAGATATGCACCAAAGTACAAACGGGAACCGGTTTCGAAACGTGAAGCTGTCGCAGAATCCAATCCAAGAAAGCCAACCGAGGCTACAAAGGGACATGAGATTAAAACTGAGCCTATAAATGAATCTGAATCTAGATATGCACCAAAGTACAAACGGGAACCGGTTTCGAAACGTGAAGCTGTCGCAGAATCCAATCCAAGAAACCCAACCGAGGCTACAAAAGGATATGAGATTAAAGTTGAGCCTTTAGATGAATCAGAATCTAAATACTCGCCAGTGCATAAATCCGAATCTATTTCAAAGCAGGAAGCACTCAGTAAATTATCTCAAAAAAGATCAAGCGAAGCAAAAGCTAGCCCAGAGCCCCGTTTAGAAGTAATTTCGGAATACGAGACAAAACACATGGTTATATTAGGTTCAGAAAGCGAGGATGAGCCGGAACCTGAGGTTAGTGTTGGATTTGGGCAACAGTTTGAATATCAAAAACATTTAGAATCCACGTCTGGCAAGACATCATTTCGCCTGAGTGATGATTGGGTAATGTTGATTGGCGTTTTTGCAATTATGGTTCTGGTTATTGCTATTATATATCTTATATACAGCTAGTTGTGTTTTTTTACCCAATAGACATTATGTCAATTTAAATTAGTACTGAAAAGGCTTGACAGTCAGCCTTAAGTTATGTATTCCGGCACAGATCAGGAATACTTTATCTATCACATTACCTTTGCGCAGCCTGCATTCATTACGCACAATTTTCATTCTTTTAACACTTCCGATTGCATGCTCGACCCGCACCCTGATAGATGAGATCTCCCTGTTCTCTGCTTTCTGCTCCGGTGTAAGTTCTTTCCCTCTGGGCTTTTTTGTGGGCTGGACGATTTTTACACCTTCGGGTGCATATCCCTGATAACCTGTATCCTGCCATAGTTCAAACCCTTCCGGGAGTGTGTATTGCAGGTCGGCTATTTTTTTGTCATGTACAGTGCCCTGGACGGTCGCGCCCACAAAAAGGATAAGGCACAGCATATTGGTGATCACGGCATTTTTTACCGTATGCTTTTTTTTCTTGCCGCTGTAATAATCCTGTTGCTGCTGATAATCGGCAGGGCGCGGGATTTCCCGTTCTGTGCCGTCATGGATGACTTTTTTTTCGGTAAGGAATTCTTCCGGGAGCTCTTCAAGCCTGCGCAGAAGGCCTTCTTTTGTGCGTTCGGGCATTGAACCGCAGTCCCCAAGGCCAAGTTCGAAAACGCGCAGAAAGGCATGTAAGAACCGGTTACACTGTTGCTGGGTCATTGAGAACATATCGGCATGCTGTTCCTGTATCGGATTGAGTTTCATATAGGAAAGCACGAACACCAGGCGCTCTTCGAAAGTAGGAAGGGGGCTGTTTTTGTAGATGGTATACAGCCGCTGACGGTTGACCGGTTTCCCGTCAAGATCAAAACGGTTGAAGTAGTATCGGTGACACTCTTCAAAATAGGGAAGGAACTGTTCAAATACTTCATGATCCAGTCCGGTCATTGCCAAAAATCGTGACGGGTTTTTAGCCCACTGCTCATATTTCATGATCCTAAATTCTTCAGGTGTTAGTAGCCCAAAGGTACACGCGCGTTACCATAATACAATAATTCGATATATTGACTAATGAGTTCTAATATAGGAATATATAAATGAAAAACTACCAAAATCATGGTATAAAGCCTCAGGTACGCTACATTGGAACACAGGCCTTTCCTGTATTCTTGCACATTATCTATCTTAATCTTAAACTGTTTCATTTTATCAGAAATAAAGACATGTAGATTGAGTATCAGTAGGAGCTAACTGTGTTGTGTTCAATATAAGAATAGAAAGCTAGAAGAACAATCTACATTGAAACAATTTGAGTTTCTGTCTAAGGAGGCAATACTTTCAGGTTTATCACTATTCCGATAGATATCTTTTAACACTTACTTCTGTAGCCAGCATAATTTAGCTAGATTTATTTTGAAGCAAGAAATTGTTTTGAGATAACCGGAAGGTGGAGTGTTCGGAATCATTAAAAATATGAAGTTTGGAAATAAGGGAATAAGGTTTTGTCTTTTGTTGAATGAAATTGCTGCTAAGGTTAAAATGATCAAATAAGGTTTTTATATAAGAACCTTATCGACAGAAATCAAACCTTAGTAGAATCAGAAATAACATCATCACCCAACCTTATTACCTTATTTTTCTCCCAAAACTGGGGCAACTTCTTGGACAAACTGCACAACCAACCTGAAGGTTTTCGGCTTGTTATTTTTACTCTTTATGCGCACTGAAAATACTTTAAATAACCAGATATTCAAAGTTTTAGCGTTTGTTAAAGAAAAGATATCAGCACATAAACTTATCAGTTTATTTCTGTTCAATTTCTAAGTGCTGTTCATCACAACACTTCGTGCCCTAGAAAATTTCAACAATTAAATTCAAAATAAAAGTTCTAAACCTTAAGATGTTTTAAAGAATTCAATATTGCGTGTTAACGATTTTGAGTGTCTGGAAAGTTGCTTCGCACTCACTGATAGATTTTCAGCAGTAGCAGAGTTCTGTTGTATTACATCGTTCAGATGCTGTATCGAATTAGTAATCTGCATTGCATTTTCTTTTTGTTCCAAGCTACTTTGCGAGATGTCGTTTACAAGTCGGGACGTACCTTCAACTTCTGCAACAACTTCGTCCAGTTTCTCCCTCGATTCAAAAGCAACATCTGCATTTTCAGTTACGAGGTCAATGATCGTTTGAGAAACTTTGTTGGTGTTTTCTGCAAGCTTTCTTACTTCGGAAGCAACAACCCCAAAACCTTTTCCATGTGTACCTGCACGAGCTGCCTCAATTGCTGCGTTTATGGCAAGCATATCGGTTTGGTTGGCAATATCGGAAATGGCCCTTACTTTTTCAGCAATTTTTGACATCGATTCACTTGTCTCTGTAACGCGTTGGCGGGTTTCAATAACGCTTTGTGTAGAGCTCTGGGCCAGATTATTCGTACTTTGCGCATTGTCACTGTTCATGCTGATGGTTGCATGCATCTCTTCTATCGAAGATGAAACCTGCTCTGCAGATGCAGCCTGTGTTGTAGAGTTTTCAGATATTTTGCTCGCTACTTCAGATAATTCATTGCTCGATTTGAGCAAGTCTTTAGCACTGCCATTTATACCTTTTACAATTTTGTTCAAGATGAAAATCATTTTCTTGAAGGATTTGAATACATGAGCAATCTCATCGTTACCATCAATTTGTATTTTCATGGTTAGGTCGCCATTCGAGATTCTTTCGGTAACTTTCACTAGGCGCGACAAAGGTCGAGTAATGCTTGTTACGAGCATCGTTACGCTTATACCAAGTAAAATGAAGAACAGAACAAGTATAACAATGCCTAGGTAAAAGACGAAGTTGTCTTTACCTTTCAGGCTTTCAAGTTCTTTTGCTGTTTGGAGTTTAAAAATATCTAGAAATTGTTGTATAGTGACGTGGGTCGATTTAAAGGATTTTTGATAATTTGTTGAATACGATTCCCGGGCAAGCTCAATGGAACCATCTTCTAAATGTGCAATAATTTCTCTTGTCTGAATTTTCCATTTACCAAAATTATCCAAAAAAGCACCATGTAATTCTTTATGAACACTATCGGTTTGAAATTCTGAGGCAAGCTGGTCGAACTGAGCTTTTGCTCGCGTAAGATTAATACGGATTTGTTTTGTATCTTTAAGGAAAGCTTCGTCGTTCTCCATCATTTTATCGATCAGGGCTTGCCCTAAGAGCAAGTTGGCTTGAAAACAGTCGCGGTCTGTTTGAAGTAAATATTGCTGACTTTTGGTTTCGCGCTGGGTAAGTTGCTCTGTTTCTGCTAGAAAGTATTCTTTAGTAACAGAAAGGAAAACTACATGTATCGAATAAACAAGGGCTAAAATTGCAAAAATAACAATCAAACGGATTTTTATCGATAATTTTTGAATGAACTTCATGCTTATAGGTTGAAAATTAATGTCTTTATTATGTTCATGCTGAAATTTTTTTCTGTCTACAGCATGACTAATTGCCCTGCAATTATATAAGATTTTGATTATTTAATAAAATGAAATAATCTGTTATGCATACATATACATGAATCAATACGGCTGAAGTTCTTTTATAATTGTTAAAAAAAGAACTAAAGGGGCCTAGTAAACACTGTTTAGAGAAAATAAAACTAGCAACAGACATCTTGATTTGGCCGTGTGCTCTTCTTGAGCTTTAGCCAATTGTCTGATGGAGTTTATTTTAAAGGTCTCCATCTGACCGTTCCTCTAAGATTATTCCGTTGTGTTTGTTTTCAGCACGTTTCAATTAGGCATGTTAAAAAAAATAATAAGCCAAAGGCGCACAAGGTGGCTAAACCGGAGCATACTTTTCGTACGTGAGGATTTGGCCATCCGCAGTGGAACGAATGGATAGTTATTTTTTTTGATATGCCTTATGTGTTTTGCGCATTCATAACTCTAATTATTATTTCCTTAAATAGGTTCATGATTCACATCCCTTAACATATAGCCCTGCTTGGTGCTTCATTCCAGTTATTAAAAAATAGATAACAGATCGCCTCATAGAGGGCTGGTTTCTTGTTTGATTCATACAACCATTTGAGAAACAGTTTTATTTCAAAAATATTGTGAATTACAATGTCTAATTTGCAGCTAGATTTTTGTCTGTTTAAATCACATTGTTACTGCTTTGCGGTTTGTCTTTTTATATCATTTTTATTCTTGTTCGCTACAGGAATAAAAAGTGTTTGGACAAGTACGCAATACAATAATCCAAAAAGCATGCCGCTAGGATGTTGAGCAGGAATTATAGGGGAGGGGAGACTTAAGAATGCACAGAAATCCAAAACATGATTTCTGTGCAGATAAGAAAGTTGCCCTATTTTAGTCCAGTAACATTGTGAGGGGATGAACTTGCTAATTTCAAAGCTATACCCATGTAAAGCTGAAAAACAACTTATTTTCCTTTTTATAGGTTATATAGAATATCAAATGTTTTACAAATGTAAAGGTGATCTAATGTTCCGGCCATTTCCCTTACTGAGTGCATAGCCAGCATAGGGTTTCCAATATCTACAGAACGAACATCCACTTGCCCAGAAGAGATACTGCCTAGCGTGCCACCGCTTCTCATGTCGGAACGGTTTACAAATTTTTGATATGGCACATCCGCTTCTTGACATATCATTTCGTAGGTGGCAACGGAATCTCCATCAGATGTGTATTTTTGGCTGCCATGAATTTTAATCACTGGCCCTTGATTAAGCTGAGGGCGGGTAATAGGGTCATGTTTGTCTGGTTGGTTGGGATGTACGGCGTGAGCCATGTCGGCGGAAATCATAAAGGAGTGATAAAGAGCTCGGTAGTAGTCTTCTCTTTTGTTGCTTAGCTTTTCAACAATCCGCTCCAATATTTGGCGCAACACTGGTGATCCGGCTCCTTGTTTTGTTTGGCTTCCAATTTCTTCGTTGTCGAAACAAACTAGAACATTAGTGGCCTCTTGCGGAGTGCTGTTTGTTATGGCTGTGAGGCCAGCATGTATCATGGCAAGATTGTCGAGCCGACCGCTTGAGATAAACTCTTCGTTCGCTCCTACTAAACATCCTTTCGTATCTTCGAAAAGGTGCAGATCGAAATCAAGAATCTGATCTGGTTCAACTTTTAGCTCATCTGCTAGAATGTTGTAGAAAGTACGTTCAGATGGAAGGTTTTCATTTATCTGCCCCATAATAGGAAGCATGTCAATTTGCGGATTGTATGCTTTCCCTTCGTTTATTTCGCGATTAAGATGTATGGCTAGGTTGGGTATGTATAAAATCGGTTTGTTGATCTTCACAAGGCGGTTGGTTGGCCATAGGGCGCGTTCCGATTTTAAACTTACTCTACCAGCAACAGAAAGTGGTCGGTCTAGCCAAGTGTGAAAAATCGGGCCTCCGTATACTTCTGTATTTAATTTATGATATCCGCCTTCTGCTTTAATATCTGGTTGTGTTTTTATTTTGAAGTTGGGCGAATCTGTATGTGCAGCTATAAAACGGAAACCATCTTGAGCTATATCTCCGGTTCCGATTGTAAATGCAAATACTGAAGATTCGTTTCGGGATACGAAGTATTTTCCTCCTTTTTCAATTTGCCATTCGTCTGTTAATTTTAGTTCTGAGAAGCCTTTTGTTATTAATTGTTTCTTGACCTCTTTTACCGCATGATATTGTGTAGGACTGTTATTTATGAAATCAATCAGTTCCAGAGCGAGTTCTTTTGTTCCTTTGTTCATAACGTTCTGAATATATACTTGCTACTTTAATATAAAAGTTAATTTTCTGAAATTAAGGCTGTTTTATTTTTCTTGTTTTGTATTTAAGAGCCTTATTCATAGTGTGTAAAGGTTATTTCTGGATTTCGATAACCCATACTGTTTTGACGTAAACACATTGTAAATGTAAAAATAAGTATTGCAATGAACGAATGAGCCTTTTAATCTTTTTTATGATGAAACAATAAATTGTTCGGTATCGTACATGTTTTTACGAATTCGCACAGTTTGTTCTTTTTCTAAGAAATTATAAAAAAACTGATTTTTAAATAATTTATTGATTTTGAGTGATTTGTATTTTTTGGCACAGTCATTGAATAAATGTGATTTCGAATGACACTTGGAAATTGTTTCAAAGCAATATAAAAATCTTAATTGTGGTTAATTAAGTTAGGTTAATAAGTAGGTTAATTAGGTTAGGGGTGCTGCCAAAGCGTTGGTAGCACTTTTTCTTTTTAATAGGGTTTAGTACATTTGACAAAAGATCTAAACATACTGAACTTCTTCGCAATGACCAGAAAACTTATTTACTACTGCACTTTTCTTTTCTTGTTTGGCATGAGCGCTTGTGTTACGTACACCATACCTGGTGGCAATACTAATGTCTCGGATATGTATAATCCTAGAAAAACGTCGCTCCATCCTGAATTTTCTATCCATATAAAAAATGATACTACAGCCAATTTACTTGTACGTGTTATGCGCGACGAAATACTTTTTAGTCGGGCAAATGCAGAAAACAAGCTGAAAGGAGGATTGACTATTCATTGTAGGGTATATTCTGATAGAGAGAACCTTCTAGTCTTTGATAGTCTTACAGTTACGAGAGATGTTGCTTATTCGAAAAATCAGGTGGTTGTTTCTGTAGTAAAACTACGTATTCAGCCCGGCAAGTTCCATAATGTACAGGTTAGGGTACGGGATCAGAAACGCCTGAAGGCTTATAAAGGTTATACGTTCATAGATAATACAAATAATTATCAGGGGCAGCGTTATTATTCAACGCTTTTTTCTCAGAAGAAGAAAAATTATTCATCGCGTGGAGCAATGAATTTCTACCCTTGGTTACCAGATAGTTTCAATGTAAAAATCCACAAGCTGGATAATGCCGAAGAAGTTAGTTATCTTAGTGCATATACATCTGTTTTCGGTTTACCAATATTGCCATATTTGGATGAGAAGGATTCATTATCCTTATTTGCTGATAAAACGGAAAGGATTCATAAAGAAGTTGTTATCCTCTCTGAGCCAGCGTTTTATTTCTTTCACTCTGATACTGTTGGGGGGCTTGGGGTTGGTATACTAAAAGCCCCACCGCATTACCCAAATCTAAAAACGTCCTCGGAACTTATTGAGCCATTAGCGTATTTGTGCAATAAGGAGGAGTTTGCTAAACTTAAAGACAGCCCAAATAAGAAATTAGCTGTTGATGAATTTTGGATGGCTTCGGCAAGGGATTACACAAAAGCGAAACAGTTGATCCGTGTTTATTATAACCGCGCCAAATATGCAAACATTTATTTCACCTCGTATACAGAAGGTTGGCGAACAGATCGTGGTATGATTTTCGTACTTTTAGGGCCACCTGAGAAGGTTTTTCGTGATGCTCAGGGGGAAAGATGGGTTTACGGAGGGGGTAAATACCGCCTTATTGAATTCTATTTTACACGGATAGAGAACCCTTATTCGCCAAATCATTATGTTTTAAGTAGAAAAACAGATTATCGGTCTGTTTGGAGATCTGCACTGAAATCGTGGCGAAATGGACGGATTTATAATGCAGAAGAACCTTTGCATGCGAAGGTTTATGCAGACAGCCGTGAAATCAAATAAAATTTCAGGGAATTGAGCGCATGGTGCTATTTATTAGTAAAGCATTGTGCAGTGATAAGCCTAAAAGTATCGTTTAAATTTACAAACTTACTTATAAATTGGCTTACGCAACGAAATCTGTAGAAGAAGTTAATTTATTTCTCTGATAAAGAGACCTGATAGTAGAGAAGGGAATTTGTAGGACTAATCATTGAGTAACTTTTGGAAGAAGTTTGGGGTCTTATGATGTCGATTGAGGACTATCAAGAGACGGTGCAGGAATCAGGAGTTCATGTAGAATTCATAAAACCGCCAGAATAAAACAAATATTGAAGTTTGTATACTAAACCAATAAAATTACTATTATTATGAGGTATTTTAAACTATCATTTTCTCTTCTTTTTGTTGCTTTGCTGATGTCGTGGAGTTCGTCCGCAACGGCACAGTCTCTTTTTGGACCAAAATTTAGGGCATATATCTTCTCTGCTCCAGAGAAGCATTTGGCAGGTGTTCGGAAAGTCGCCATTATGAATTTCGAGAATCGCAGTTCATATTCGGCTAAGGCTTCCGGAACTGATCTTGGGACAAAAATGAATGATTATCTTACCGAGCAACTAATCAAAGAATTCCGTGGTGTAGGAGATAAAAACGCTCTGCATATGAAAGGAGCGCGTACCAATGTTTTCAACCTTGTTGAGCGTAGCCGCTTAGATCAGGTATTGAAAGAACAAAAGCTTGCTGTCAGTGGCGCTATAGACGAATCTCAGGCTGTTGAAGTAGGTAAGCTTCTTGGTGTAGATGCAATTATTGTTGGTAGCATTTCGTACACTCATAAGGATTCGAAAAAAACAGAGAGAAAGCAGGATTCAAAAACAAAAAAGTATTACAATCTTCATGTTTATAGGAGAGATGTTACGACAGAGGTGCGTATGAAAATTATTTCTGTTGAAACTGCTCAGGTTTTAGGAACGGTAAGCCCTAGGACAACTAGTAGCGAAACGAAGACATCCAGGACTTATATCAAAGGTGATGCTGTAGCTCCTATTGCACAACTGGCAGATAATTGTGCCCGTAAATTAGCTCCCCAATTGGCTAATTATTTCTGTCCAACATTTGTTTATCAGGCTTTCGATATTGAAAAAATTAAAGTTAAAGAATATAAGAAGCGTGCAAGGGAAGCCCGTGAATATTTGAAACGTGGCGAAATAGATAAAGCTTTCCCATTGTATAAAGCTATTTACGACGAAGATTCTTATAACCCTAAGGTTGCATATAATGTTGGTGCCATTTATGAAGTGGTAGGTAACTTCGAAAAGGCTTTCGAGGCGTATTCTATTGCTCACGAATTAGAACCAGATGACAAGTGGTATTTCAAATCATACCGTCGTGCTAAGAATGGAAAGCAGATGGCAGAAGATTTGAAAGCTATAGGAATCACCATCACTCCAAAATCTATGAAAGAGGGTGGTGAAGATGTACTGGCAAAGAAAGTTGAAACAAAAGGTAGCCGTAGTAAGCGTGTAATGGTATATGAAGAACCAAATAAAAGCTCGAAAGTGGTTGCTAAGGTTCCAGGTGGAATTAAGCTAACTGTTATAGATCAGGCAGAAGGCTGGTACTATGTTAAATTACTAGGAGGAAAACAAGGCTATATCGAAGAAGATGATGTAAGCGAGGAGTAAGCCCTGAAGTAACAATATTAATAAAACGTCCGTCTTTGCATAGTCATGGACGGACGTTCTTCTTTTAACCACATTAGTTTAAAAGAGTACCGATTCCGTTCTTTTATCAAAACAAATAAAAGCCTTACCAAAGGTTTTTAGTCATTGTCTTCTTAAAAGAGGAGAATGGTTTTCTTTTATATTATTTCCAAAAACTTCACGATATGAGAAAATTTATCCTTTTCTTTTTGTTCTGTTCTTTGGTCATTCAGGTTTTTTCACAGAAGCCAGCTTGGACGAGTTACGATGGACGTAATGAGATATACCCAGAGCAAATGTATATTGTTGGTTTTGCCAGCGATATGAATACAGATAGTGAAAACGAAGAGAAATTCCTTGCCAAACTGGCCGATTATGCCCGCGTACAGGTGATTCAGACCGTACAGGTGCAAATAGAGAGTAAGGTTACTAATGATATGGTAATCCGGAATGGCGATGTTGATCAAAAATTCCAACAATCAAGTGTTTCGTTGGCAACAGCTGAGATAGCTGGACTGGAGTATAAAAGGTATTTTGATACAGAAACGAACACAGGCTATGCAATTGCATATGCTGAGCGAAGGCAGTTGATTTCTTATTATAAAGAAAAACTAAATTCGAAACTGAGCCAGATTCCACAAAAAATATCTCAGGCAGAGCAGTTGATGGGCAATGACGATAAGCAAGGAGCTTTAAAATCGTATTATGAGTGTATGCCAATTTTCACAGAGATTGATGAGGCGCAGGCTCTGCTGGTTGCTCTGGGTATCAAGGCGAACGGGTTGCGTCTTCAGGAAGTTGCTGATTATAAGACAAAGGTGCGCATGGGTATTTCTAAGTTACAAAGTGCTAATGACCTCACTCTGAGTCAGCTTGCTTATTTCCTTGCTTATGGGTTGCATTTACAGACAGGTGAGGTGAAGAACCAAGTTTATGTTGGAGACTTAACTTTTCAGGACACTGAGATGCAGAGCGATTTCTCTAAGCGCTTCAAGAAAGAATTTCAGCAAAACCTTGTAAAAGAAGGAAAATATAAAACTCAAGAAGGTACTTACGAAGCTGCTGCTTCGAAAAAAGGTTTCTACAGCAATTATTTTGTGGATGGAACTTATTGGGAAGAAAGCGGAAAGCTGAAAGTGATTGTGCTTATGCGCGATTCCAAAAATGGAAAGGCTAAGGCAAGTGCAGAAGCTTCTATTTCATTGGATTGGCTGAAAAAGAACAGTGTTGACCACATCCCAGGTGCGATTGAGAAGATTGAAAAAATGGCTGAAATTCAGTTTAAGACCGACAGTCCAAATTATGAAGTTAAAGTGACTGAGGTTGCTAAAAAACCGCTTACAGTTCAGACTTTGGTAAGTGAAACTCCTACGGAGCGTATCCCGGTGCGTTTTAAAGTGTTGGCAGATGGTGAGGAGATCGCCAATGAATGGTCTAATACTTCGGGCGTCGCCGCTGCAATATTGTCGAAAGCAAAACCTTCTACAAAAACACTGGTTGTTGTCGCTGAACTTAATGTTGCTGCCTATTTAGGTTTGGATGAGCGTTCTAACTATGCTAAAAAGATTAGCGAAACCCGTTCTATTCCACAGGTGAAATTTTTTGTGAAAATTCTGGGGCCTTCTGCATATTTCGAACTTAAAGAAATCGATTTGTTTAGCCGCAGAATGCAGGTTCCTTTCATTGAGCCTAAGCTGAAAGAGGCACTTACGGAAAAAGGGTATACTTTTTCTGATAATGCCTCGCAAGCCGATCTGATGATTACTATTAATGCCAAGGCACGTAGGGGAAATAATGTGAGTGGTATTTACTTCGCTTTTGTTGATGCTACTGTTTCTGTTCTTGATTTGGGTTCTGGTAAGGAAATTTATAAGAATTCTTACACTGATATCAAAGGGGGATCTGGAAACTGGGAGCGTGCTAATGCTAAGGCTTATCAGGCAGCTAGTAAGAAGATTGTTGGGGAGATTGTTGAGGAGATTATGAAGAAGCATTGATGTTCTCTTGCTTCTCTGTTGAAAAGACAGGAATAGCACCTGTCTTTTCAATTATAGTTTGTGGTTACTTGTTGTTTTCAAGCTGTAATTCTATTTTAGCAAGTCTTTTTGCTAATGATTTTAATTCTTGATTTTCTTGTTCTAGTTTCTCGTTTTGGGATTCGATGCTATTGATTCTTTTTTCTTGCTCGATTGTGTAAAGAGTTAATTCTTCAATTTTTTGAAGCAGTTTTGCATTCATTTCCCCTAATGAAATACCATTTTTTGCAACCTCTTTGGCGCTTGGAATGTTTTTTAAATGACCGTTCCTTTTAATTTGTTTTTCTACATCTTCAAGTTTTGGGAGTTGATAAGTATTTGTGAATACATAGTCTGGCCAATCTGATTCAAGTTCCACATGTACTTCTTCTGCTATAGCTTTTCCTGCTATGGCCAATTGATATCCTTTTGTGTCTTTTGTTCCGATACCTACATTAGTGCTGAAATTCACTTTCTCACTAAACGGAGGTAGGGTACTGCATACAATCCACCATTGCGTGCCTTTGTCTTTATATTTATCAAATTCTTCTTGACTTAGGAGCACAGTACTGTATTTTGTGAAATCACTGCCGTCAAAAGTTTGGTAGAAGTAATTGCCTTTCACTACTGCTTGTGCGTGCCATCCTGAATTAATTTGTGCGTTTGCATTTTCTTCTAACGTTTTTTTTCCGTCCCAAGGTATCATGTAGATAGAAAAGTCAACACCTGGGTTTTTGGCAGCAACAACTGAATATCCTGTAGCTCTGGCATTTTGCATTTGCTTGTCTACGAGTGATACAACATCAACTTTAGAATAGTTTTTACTAAAAGGAGGTAAGGTGCTACAAACGATCCACCATTGAGTGCCTTTGTCTTTATATTTATCAAACTCCTCTTGGCTTAGGAGCACAGTGCTGTATTTTGTGAAATCACTGCCGTCAAAAGTTTGGTAGAAGTAGTTTCCTTTTACCACAGCTTGCGCGTGCCAGCCAGAATTGATCTGTTCGTTTGCGTTTTCTTCAAGTGTTTTCTCTCCGTCCCAGGGAATCATATAAATAGAAAAATCAATTCCAGGGTTTTGTGCTGCTACAACAGAGTATCCTGTAGCTCTGGCGTTTTGCATTTGTTTTTCTGTCAGTGTTTGTGCGTTCAGTCCAGCAATTATAAAAAGCAGGGCAAGGGTGAAAAAAGATTTCTTCATGTTTTTGTAACATTAAAGTTTTGTAAATAATAGTATTGATAGGTTAAAATAAAGTAACAAACGAGAGTGAGGAGGTGTGATTTGACTTTTAGTTGTCCTTATTCTTACTGAGCGTAAAAATATAATTTATTGAGAAAATTAGAAGTCTTATTGAGGTGAGATGATGATATTTTTTGATATTGCTTTTAGGAAGTTGTTCGGTATTACTTGGTAATGAATTTTGACACGAGACAAATTGTGTTGTAGCATTGTGTGAAACTAGTTGGGTTTGATACGGTTTGTAAGATGAAGTTACCATAAAAATAAACACGAGTTGCACAGAGGACTTCACTGAGTTTTGCAAAGTTTTCAGGTAGCGAAGAGTAAACAGAGTGCGTTTTGCTCTGCAAGACTATTACGGTAAAATCAGACACAAATTCGTATGAAAGGGAGAGAAGGGATAAAAAAAGAACTGAAGAAAGGGTTACCTTTAACTTCAGTTCTTCAAACTATTTAGAATTCAGTAATTATTTCACCTCTTTAATCCACTCACGAGCATTAACAAAAGCCTCAATCCAAGGAGAAACCTCATCTGTGCGGTTTTCTGGGTAATGAGGCCAGTTCCATTGGAAAATAGCGCGTTCCAAGTGAGGCATCATTGCTAGGTGACGACCGTCGGTAGATGCGATTGCTGCTGAGTTGAAATCAGAACCGTTTGGATTGGCTGGGTAGTTTTCGTAACCATATTTTCCAACGATATTGTACTGATCTTCTGCGTAAGGGAAACTGAATTTACCTTCGCCGTGTGCTACCCAAACCCCAAGACGTGTGCCTTCGAGAGAATTGAACATCACGCTGTTGTTTTCTGGAATTTCCATGTTCACGAATGCCGATTCGAATTTGTGGCTTTCGTTATGTAGCATCTTTGGTTGTTCTGTATGTTCTGGAGTAATTAGTCCAAGCTCAATCATGAGCTGACAGCCATTACATACACCAAGGCTCAAAGTATCTTTACGGGCGTAGAATTTATCTAGTGCAGCTTTCGCTTTTTCGTTGTAAAGGAATGCTCCAGCCCAACCTTTGGCAGAACCAAGTACATCGGAGTTAGAGAAACCTCCCACGTAAACCACAAAGTTTACATCTTCCAGTGTCTCGCGGCCAGAGATAAGGTCGGTCATGTGAACGTCTTTCACATCGAAACCAGCTAGGTGCATTGAGTAAGCCATTTCGCGGTCGCCATTCACGCCTTTTTCGCGGATAATAGCTGCGCGTATTCCACTTTTTGCTTTGCGGTTTGTCTTGATTCCGTAATCTGCTAGCTTACCAGTAAATTCTTTTGGGAAAGTATATTTCAGTTCTTGTTCTTTATAACCAAGATAACGCACTTTCGCTAGAATTTCACCGCTTTGCTTACGGTCTAATAGATATGAGGTTTTGAACCAAGTATCGCGCAATTCAGGAATATCGAAACTGTAGAAATCGTCATGATTTTTCAGTTGAACTTTTGCAGCTGTAGTTGCATTTCCGATATGGTGGAAAACAAGTCCAGCTTCTGTTAGTGCTTCTTCAACAGCTTTGTTGTCGTTCGCCTGAATTAGAATGCCAGCATTTTCAGCAAAAAGAACTTTTGTAGAGTCAGCTTCTCCTAGTTTTGTAATATCAATGTCAAGTCCAAGATGATTTTCAGCGAAAGTCATTTCCAACAGGGCAGTGATCATACCACCAGCAGAAATATCGTGACCTGCTGCTATTTTATTGTCCGCAATAAGGTCTTGGATTGTATTGAATGCTTTTGCAAAGTAATCCGTGTCCTTGATTGTAGGCACGTCCTCGCCGAGTTTGTTTACAGCCTGAGCAAAGCTACTTCCTCCCAATTTGAAAGTGTCGCAAGAAAAATCGATATAATAAATACCTAAGCTGATGTCTTTTTTCAGTACAGGAGTAACTACTTTGTTGATGTCTTCAGCCTCTCCAACAGTAGAAATAATAACAGTACCAGGTGAATATACCACATCGTCGCCATATTTTTGTGTCATCGACAACGAGTCTTTACCTGTTGGAATGTTGATGCCTAGTTTCACAGCAAAGTCGCTGACACTTTGTACTGCTTTATAAAGGCGTGCGTTCTCTCCTGCGTTTTTAGCTGGCCACATCCAGTTTGCGCTTAACGAAACACCTTTTAGGCGGTCGGCGATCGGCGTCCATACCATGTTGGTAAGAGCTTCGGCGATTGAATTGCGAGAACCGGCAACAGGGTCAACCAACGCACTAACAGGGGAATGACCTATAGAAGTAACGATCCCTTTTTTTCCGCGATAGTCCAGCGCCATAACAGCGAGGTTACTCAGAGGAAGTTGCAGTGCACCAATACATTGCTGTTGGGCTACTTTTCCTGTTACGGAGCGGTCTACTTTATTGGTTAACCAATCTTTACATGCAACAGATTCGAGTTGAAGAACTTTTACTAGATTTTTTTCAAGCTCTTCAGCCTGATAACTTACAGCGGCAAAGTTTTCCTGTACGTCTTTGTCTTCGAGAATCGTTTTCGGTGGTTTTCCAAAGAAGGCCTCTAGTTCAAGATCAATAGGAGCGGTATTGTCTTTCCTGTTCTCGAATTTGAAATTCTTGTCGCCCGTTGTTTCACCAACAACATACATTGGAGAACGTTCGCGGTCTGAGATTCTTTTCAGGTTCTCAATATCCTTAGGTTTAAGAACAAGCCCCATGCGTTCTTGAGATTCGTTTCCTACAATTTCTTTTGCCGAAAGGGTAGGGTCGCCAACAGGAAGTTCGTCCACGTAGATTGTGCCTCCAGTTTCTTCAACAAGTTCAGAAAGGCAGTTTAAGTGTCCTCCTGCACCGTGGTCGTGAATGGAAACCACTGGGTTGTCGTCTGACTCTACTAAAGCCCGGATGGCGTTCATTGCACGCTTTTGCATTTCTGGGTTCGAACGTTGAACTGCATTTAGTTCGATAGAATTGCTGAATTCACCAGTATCTACAGAAGAAACGGCGCCACCGCCCATACCAATGCGGTAGTTGTCACCGCCAAGAAGTACAACTTTGTCTCCGGTTTCAGGAACATCTTTCTCTGCATCTTTAGCTTTTGCAAAACCAACACCCCCGGCGAGCATGATCACTTTATCGAAACCAAATTTCTTGTTGTTCTCGAAGTGCTCAAAAGTAAGGACAGAACCGCAGATTAGAGGCTGGCCAAACTTGTTGCCGAAATCACTGGCTCCGTTCGATGCTTTGATCAGAATGTCCATTGGTGTTTGGTAAAGCCATTTGCGTTCCTCTGTTGCCTGTTCCCACTCACGGTCTTCTTCTAAGCGTGAGTACGATGTCATGTAAACAGCTGTTCCTGCTAATGGAAGTGAACCTTTTCCTCCTGCAAGACGGTCGCGGATTTCACCCCCAGAACCTGTAGCTGCACCGTTGAATGGCTCAACTGTTGTCGGGAAGTTGTGCGTTTCTGCTTTTAAAGAAATTATTGAATCAATGTCTTTTGTCTGGAAGAAATCAGGTTTGTCCTGAGTTTTTGGAGCAAACTGCTCAATCTTAGGGCCTTTTACGAAGGCAACATTGTCTTTGTAGGCGGACACTAAGCGGTTTGGGTTTTCTTCGGAAGTGCGCTTGATAAGTTTGAAAAGCGACTCTGGCATTTCTTCGCCTTCGATAATGAACTGTCCGTTGAAGATTTTGTGACGGCAATGTTCCGAGTTTACCTGTGCAAAACCGTACACCTCAGAATCCGTGAGTTTACGGCCAAGCTTTTCACTTAATCCGTTTAGGTAAGCTACTTCGTCGTCGCTAAGGGCAAGTCCTTCTTGTTGGTTATATTGCTGAATATCCCCGATTTCGATTATCTGCTCTGGTTCAATGTCGATCGTGAATATCTCTTGATCCAATTGTTTGTAAATACGCTGCAACATAGGGTCGTGCTGTGGCTTCTCTGTGTCTACTTTTACAAACTGCTCGATACGAAAAATGCCGTCGATTCCCATATTTTGTGTGATTTCGACGGCATTGGTGCTCCAGGGCGTTATCATCTCTTTGCGCGGCCCAACAAAAGTTCCCTCTACTACTTCTGCTTCTATGGGGGCGGCATTGCCGAACAACCACTCTAATTTTTTGATATTCTCCTCGGAAAGGGCGTCTTTCATTTCAACGGCAAAGTGCACTGCACCTGCTCCTTCGAAAAATTTCAACATGGAAATCGATATTTAAATTGATTTGTAATACTCATTATATTCATTACAAGTCGGTTGCTGCGTTCAGCAAAACTCCCTGAATGTATGGGCACATGGGAGACAAACACTCCAATGGCTTTTTCAGGGGCAAAGATAGAAAATATGGTGTAATTAATTTTTAGGATTCTTTTGATAAAGGCTTTTTGTAAAGGAGGCAGTTCAGGTTTGCCTCCCTGATTTTAAACAAAAAAGGGTAATGGTGAACATTGAAAATTAAGAAGTTCTATTTCTAAAACAGGGCTTTATTCGGAAGTTGCATCAACAACGAATTTGGAATACTCCCCTCTAGCAACCCATCCTCAAGATCATATTTCATAACAATAGCAAGCATGTATGTATTGCTACACTTTGGGAAATGAAGCAGCAATTGGCTATTGCTAAAGACAGGGCGCTTGAAAAATGAAACAGATAATTTCAGACTTCTATAGAGAAGCTCAGAGGATAGCTGTTATTCTCTCCTATTCTTAATATCTCAAAGCTCTTAACAAATTTATAAATCGAAACTGACAGGAATATAAAAACGTACCTTAACTGCATTTCCAGCATGGTGCCCAGGTATCCACTTTGGCATATTTTCAACTAGCCTAATAGCTTCTTTCTCTAATAGCTGATGGGCACTTCGTATTACTTTTATATTAGTAATGTTTCCGTCTTTTTCTATAATAAACTGAACGTAGACTTTTCCTGCTATCTTTTTATCTTTTGCTTCTTGCGGATATTGTATGTTTTTTTGTAAGTATTTGTGCATGGCGGATTTACCACCCTTAAATTCAGGCATTTCGTCTACGATAGTAAATAAAGGCTCTTTTGTGCTTTCTACAACTTCAATATCCTCGTCATTGCCAGTTTTAGTTTTTTGTTCTTGATGAGAGCTTTGTTTTCTTTCTTTCTTTTTCTTTTCTTCTTCCTGCTTTTTTAGAAACCTTTTTTCTTTTTCCAACCTCCGCTTTTTTATTTTTTCGAATTTTTCTTTTACCCTTTCATCATTTGATACTTCTACTGTTTTTCTTTCAGTTACGGAACCTTCAAAATCAATGAGGACGATTTCATGAACAGGTTCTTCAAATTTCATCTCATAAAGGTGAAGTTTTTTATATTTATCCAGTAAGACAGAATATAGCCAAAACTGTTCTGCGGAAATCTTGTTTTCTGGTATACCTAATAACTTAGATAGAAACTGATTTTGAGGCCATATATCTCTAATCAAAACTTTCGTTAGCCGTTTTCCAGCTGCATTATAGGCCACAATAGGAAAGTAGGACATTGTAAGGATACTGTCATTCCAATGAATCAACCTGAAATTAAATAGGTTACCTGTATGATTTACCTCAACATCACCCTTGTTTATTTTCTTCTTCTTAACACCGTAACGGGTTAAAGCATCTATTTCAACAGTTACTTTTTCTACTAAATAGTCGTTTCCAAAAAAGACGTTAGGAACTTCTTTGGGCCATCTGCTACCAAGGACAAATGGTTTTGGTATTCCTGAGTTTACTGTTGCCTGTTCTTTATTACAGTATATGCCTTTTGCACTATTTACTTCAAACTGAAATTGAAAAAGTGAGTCTTTTGTAGCAAGGTTCAATTTGGGATAGCCGCCTTCTTTTTCTAAACTAGCATCCAGTTTTATTTTTTTTAAAGCCGTCGTGGCCTCTTTTTTTGTTTCAAAAAGGTAAGATACATTGTCCATGTCCGTAATGTCCAATTTTTGAAATTTAGAATCATAGTTCATTCTCAATTCATCAATTATATTTGGAGATGGAGCCATGAAATCATCCCTAGCGATTGAAGAAACTATTTTAGTATCGTTTATGGATATCATTACTCTACCCGACTGTTTATGAATTCTGATTTCGAGAGGTAAAAAGAAAAGTTGAATTTTGTGGTTCCTACACCAAAAAAACAACTTTTCAGCATGGAGCAATGTCCACAAACAAATATATATGAATTAATTCGTAACCTAGGGATAGTAAAGCACAAAAAGAGGCAGGAGTTTATATGTGAACTGACAGCAGGGATTATCAAGAGCCGCTCTGTAGTTTTTTCACAGATAGCGGACAAAATAGAAAGCGGTGCCAAGGTAGAATCGATAGAAAGGCGGATACAGGATTTTTTCGAGAAGGTCAATTTTGATTATCTAATGTTAGGTGTCTTTCTGATGGGCTTTGTGCACCATGACCGCCTACTGATCAGTATAGACAGGACGGAATGGGACTTCGGCAGGACACGGGTAAATATCCTGTGCGCGGTTGTGAGTATCGGAAAAATGGCAGTGCCCATTTATTTTGAAATGCTTGACAATAATAGCGGGAACAGTAATGCTGACGACCGAATAGGGCTGTTGAAATCCATCATTGGGATTGTCGGGCCCGATAGGATCAGCATGCTGGTGATGGACCGTGAATTCGTTGGCAACAAATGGCTTTCATGGTTAAGAAAGAAAGGGATAAACTTCTGTGTAAGAGTGCCGAAAAACCATAAGATAACACTGGCAGAGGGAACGGTTGCCAGTGCAGAGGAACTACTGGGGGACAGGAAAACTTTTTATGCCGAAAATGTGATTGTTGATAACGTAATTGTTAACCTGTCCCTGACTTATGGTAAGGACGGCGAACTGTTGTTTTTGATCGGGACAGTACCTTGCGGTGAACTGACGGGGTCCTATAAACGCCGATGGCCGATAGAAGTATTCTTTCAGGCCTTGAAGGCAAGAGGTTTTAATATGGAAGACTCCTGCCTGCAGGACCTGAAAAAATACCGAAAGCTTTTTGCCGTAGTGTCGATAGCCTATACTTTGTGCTGGGCAACAGGTATTCAGGACGGGAAAAAGAACCCTGTCAAAAGAAAAAAGCACGGTTATCCTCAGTATAGCGTGTTCAGAAGAGGGTTGAACTTAATGAGGGAGTTCTTCAAACGTAAAATAACTGAACCTGTTAAAATGGCTATTGAACTAGCCGTCACGAGAATATGCAATAATTTAAAAACAGTCGGGTAGAGTACTTTTAGACTATTGACCTTAATTTTAAAAGTCATTTTTTTATAATAAAAACTTTGATTCTTAACCCGCAAGGGTTTTAGAACCGAAGTTCCTAAGAGGTAATCGAGGTAAGGACGAACGCCTCGATAAAGGACGTTTTTTTCTATGTACCACACTGTAGGCGCTGCCAGAAAGTAACAGGCATCTACACAGGACACGCTGACGTTCGAAAATTCCTTTCAGCTCCTCTATGGCTTTGAAATATAGGGTAAACATCTGAATTATAAATGATAATTAGGTTTCAGAATTAATAAATCCGTATTCTCTGGAAGTAATTGAATACATATGAGAGGCGCACCTAAAGCAATTAGGAGTGAAATTTTTAAAGAAAAGAAACGATTTTTATTACAACAGTTTGCAGGGGTTGTGCGTCTGATTGTAAGTTTGGGTGGCTTATTGGGTTGTTTTTGATTACTATATAAGTGTCTGTTTTTTTATTTGAAAAATAATATTTAATACTTATTATGATTATGAGAAAATTTAAAATTCTACTCTTATTTATTGTTCTATTGCCTTTTACAGTTTTTTCCCAAGTGGATAGTGTGAGGATATCGAAACTTCCCAGGAAGGGTAGCTTTATGATTGAAACTGGCTTCACACCTTTCCAAGATGATAAAATACTTAATTTTGAGTATTTCCAGACCAAAATCTGGATTAAAGACCGGACTGCTTTGAGGCTAGGGGTAAAGCTTAATCACGAATCTAATGCAGTAAAACGGTTTTCGAATATACGAGTTGATGATAGTAAAGAACAATTTACAGTTTTCGGTTTTCGTACAGGTTTTCAGTCATACCTTCTAAAAAAGAGTAGAATAGCACCTTACATGGGGGCGGAGTTCATTTATGAAAAAAAAGGTGCGGATGTAGAAATGAAAGATGGAGAAAAACTAATAGGAGCGTGGGCTAGGTATTCTGTTGTTGGAAACAATGGGGATGAGCCTCTGTACGAAACCGATTATGTTGAGAGAGCTTATCGTACCCGAGGGCTGAATGTATTATTGGGAACAGATGTTTTTGTATGGAAATATTTATATCTGGGCTTTGAAGTAGGCTTGGGGTATGAAGTTACAAAGTACGACGAAATTATACGGAAGAATGCCGATCAAGAAACGACTATAGAAGATATTAAAGTGTCATCTAGAGTTGGGTTTTATGCTGAAAATGCAATCCGTTTAGGAATCTGGTTCTAAAAAAGAAAAAGGGCGGAGTTTGATCCGCCCGAATATAAATTAGTTGTTAGCCTCCAACAGGTAAGGAACAAGAGTAACCTTAGCATTTCCTGCGGCACCACGGTGGTTTGTATAAGTTCTGTTTTTTTCAATAGTGTAGAAAGAATCCACGTAGTCATCGTCGTTGGTATACCAATGATCTGGAGTTGCGTTGATAATTGCACTGGCAACGTCACCAAGAAGTGTAACCCAAGCATGGCCTGTGAATGCAGCTACAAGATCCGAAACGCTTTCTGTAATTGCAGAAACCAGCTCTTTGTAGTTATGTCCGCTATCTTTTTCAAACAACTGAATGTTTGCAGCTTTGTAATCGTAGTCGTCCCAGAAAAGGATTACCTGATTAGGGTAATATGTTTTACCGTCTTCATCGAGGTAATAGAATGGAATAACTGAAATTTCAGAAGCATATTTCTCATTTTGAACATCTGAAACGCGAAGGCCAGAAGTAACAGCATAAATTTCAGCTGCACCGCTGATCCAAGGCTCTTGATCATTATTTAATCTGATTTCATTCAGTTTTGTTGTTTCAAGATCGCTTCCTGCTGCACCAAAATTAAGCTCTTTCATTTTGTCGCTCTGAAGACCAGCACGGCGTAGTTCTGCATTCATTAAATCAACCTCAGCTTTTAGAGCTTCGTAACCCGATGTTTCCACAACAAGAACAGTTTCTGTTGGCTCTACCATAGGATCAAGAATAACTTTTGTTCCATCTAGTTTATATGCAACAACCTCTTTCCATTCTTTTTCATCTCCTTTTGGAGGAAAGCTGATAAGAAGTTCACTTGCTGCAATATTTTCTTTAGGGTTTAAGATCCAAAGTTCAGGAATTTCAACTTTTACCGATTTTTTACCCAAAGTTGTTTCTTTTGACTTGTCAAGAATTGCAGAAAGAACTTTTGTGGCATTTGCATTTGAAGAAAAAACCGTTTGGTTATCCATTACAGATTCCAGAGAAACTGCAACTTTGTTTTTGCTAACTGCTTCAAGAATTGCTTCTCTAGCTTCTTCTTTTTGCATGATTTTTAAAACATTCAGAGCGATAGTTTCTCGATCGATCTTTGTTTCGTTAGCATTAGGGTTTTCAGTTGGCTTTACATTTTCTTTCTGACATCCTACTGCAACGGCTAAAACTAAAATAGCCGATAGCATGATTTTTGTAATTTTTCGCATTTAAATTGGTTTTAGGAATTGATAATTAATCAAATTAGATATGTTGTTACCCCACTAGGGACGAAGATTTTGACCATGCTATGAATAAGCTTCATTGATATGCGGTGCTTAAGTTGTTAGAATTACCCTGCTTTGTTTTACTGGTACAAATAAAACGATATACAACTTTACCTGAAGTTACATTATAGTCAAAATAGTAACGTTTTAATGTGTACGAACCGTCATTTTTTTCTTTTATTGACAATGTTATACTTTCTGTTTTACTGTTGGTTAGGAGCTAGTGTTTTTAAGATGTTTTCTTTTTGTTAACTTATCCGTTGTCCTATTTTGGGGGTTAGTGTCCAGATTTTTCTGTAAGCTAAAGGAATGCTAAACTTTGGCGAGCAATTTGATTTATACATCCAAAACTATTGGTAGCCATACTCTTTTTAGAGATTCCTATGTGATGTAGTTTTGTTTTGCCCATAGAATCTTTAAATGACGAATTAAAGGTCGACTTTTCTTTTAATTATTCGTATCTTACTAGGATGTAAATTCTTTATTGAGTTCAAGGATTTAATGAAAGAACTATTCTAGAGTGAAAAATGTACAGGTTTTGGTATGTAGGAAAGATTTTGAGTTCCTGCATAAAAAATAGGTCAGATCGGTTTCTAATCCAAGTTACTGGTTCCTTGCAGAAAGTACATATAAAATGAATAGGTCTTGGATCTAACCAATATTACCTTAGGTATTGCTTTTATACCCCCCCAAAAAAAAAGGGGTAGAGCTACTTCAAAAGTTTGGTTTACGTGCGAGGAGGTTCTTAGGTTAGAACATAACTTTTGTTGGGTCCTAGATCTTAATTGAACTAAAAGATGGCAATATGGAGACAGTTGAAGAAGCAGTTGAGTTTGTGAAAAATTTTGTAGATAAAGGAGGGCCAGAAAGCGGAGAGCGAACTTTTTTCTTGAAGAAAATAAATGAAATAGCAAATAAGGTACGTAATCATGAGTTTTCTTATGGGCAAAAGGAAATAATATGCGAAGCATTTGGCGAAGCCCTTTCTTTAAAAACCCTTCAGGGGTTCATCTATTTAAAGCCGCATGGTTACAACGGCGATTATGAGGTGATGGAGCGTGTGTATAACCGGTATGTCTGTGAAGTACAGAGCCTCTCTAATTGGGACGAACTTTGGCAGGTGCAAAATGCATCGAATGCAGTTCGATATAGAATACAATATATTCGATACTTAATCAATGAAGCTAGGGATCTGCACAAAGGTACTTTACGTATACTAAATGTAGCAAGTGGTTCGGGAAGGGACATCCTGGAGTTCTTCGAACGCCATCCGGATGCAGATGTGGAAATCGATTGTATGGATATTGACACGCAGGCGATTGAATTTGCAAAGGGACTGTTGCATAAATATTTGGATAGGATCAATTTTTATAACACAAGTAGTTTTAGATTTAGGACAGAAAAGAAATATCACTTGATTTGGTCTGCTGGTTTGTTAGATTATTTCAATAACAAGAATTTTCTTCACACACTAAACCAATTCTTGAATTTAACCGTAGATAACGGAAAGGTGTGTATTGGTAATTTTTCCAGAAGCAATGCCATGATAGATTTCATGGACATTTTGGATTGGAAACTCTACTACAGGGAAGAGGACGAACTAAAGAAACTGATCGATACACTGGCTGAAAACCATAACATCGAATATCGTATTGCTTTGGAACCTGAAAAGGTGAACTATTTTGTACATATCCGGAAAAAATAGTTTTGCTTTATTTTTGGAATAGGTATTAACTCAATTGTATACTTTTCGTATATTGTTAATGCTGAGTGAATTTATCTTTTTTTGAGCCAATAACTAAAATACTCAAGAACAGAACAGGAAACGGACTTCTATGTTGGTGGAGGTCGGTGGTTATTTACTAAACGGCAATGACACCAGAAACCTTGAGGTTTCACTACTTTTTCTTTTTTCGACAGAAGCTTTTTATAGTAAGTGAGGGCACGGTCTAGCTAATTTCCAGACTCACTTTTAAAAAAGAGAGTTACCATAATTCAGATGAACATAGCAGAACAGTAGAAATTGATCCACGACCCAAGGTCGATTTAAACAGACCTAATTACTTTTTCGTAAAAAAATATAAGATTTTGAATTGCTGAGCTTAGGCTTGGAAACCTCAACAATGTTTAAATTGTTTGGGTAGACTGTACAGCTTCTAACGAGAGCTATACATGTCAATACATGAAATTATTCCACAATCTTTTTCATTTAATAGAAGTAGATTAAGATGGTAACAAAAGGAAGCAATTCTGTTTTTATAAACAAAAATGATTACGAGGCCGAGAATTTTAACAATTTCTTTTCTCGTTATTCACTATTTCAGTCGAGGCTGGCTTTGGCTTTGGGAGTAGTGATGTATATGGTTTTTGTTTTTCTCGATGTTTGGATGATACCTGATGTCAGTGCCCAGGTACTCTGGATACGTGCTGCTGTTACTTCTCTTATGGTAATTGTGTTGGGGTTATCGTATACGAAATATTTTACACCTATTCTTCAGCAGGTTTTGTACACAATTGTGGCTCTTGCTGCAAGTATTGGTATTATTATCATGATAGCGCTTACTAATAGTCCGGGAGGGAAATACTATTTTTCTGGGATTATGTTGGTTGTGGTGTGGCAGTTCATTTTCTTAGGGTTGCGCACTCAAAATGCAACAGGGGCTTTTATTGTAATAATGATAGTTTATAATATTGTTGCAATTCAAATCCGTCCAGAGCCGGCAACTGTTGTTATCAATAATAATTTTTTCATTATTGGGGCAGGCATTATTTGTTTCTTTCAATGTTTAACTATTGAACGCCAGCGGATAGCTATTTTTCAGAGTACATTAATGATTAAACAGGCCGAAAAGAAAGCGCAGACTGCAAACGAGGCAAAAACGGTTTTTTTAGCGAACATGAGTCACGAAATCCGTACTCCCCTGAATGCTATTGTTGGTTTTAGTCAGATACTTTTGGAGAGGGCATCTAAGGACGACCTGAAAATAAGCTATCTACAGCAACTAGGTAATGTAAAGGAGAGCGGACAACGGCTTTCGGAACTGATTAACAATATTCTTGATTTGTCAAAAATCGAAGCGGGTAAGATGGAGGTCGAGATTCAACCGATCAACCTTAAACAGCTTTTTAAGAGTATTTATCATATTATGAGAGTGAAGGCAAACGAGAAGGATGTTGTTTTCAATTACGATTATAAAGAAAATTTACCTGAGGTTGTTGAGGCAGACCGCACAAAGATTAACCAGATATTAATAAATCTTACTTCCAATGCCATAAAATTTACTCCTGCGAAGAAAGAAGTGAAAATGATAGCGGAGAGAGAGGGCGATTTCATACTTTTTAAAACAATAGACAAAGGAATAGGAATTGCGCCTAAGATCAAAAACAAGATTTTCGAATCGTTTGAACAAGCTGATTCTTCTATTACCCGCCGTTTTGGAGGCACAGGGCTTGGACTCAGCATTACAAAAAAACTGGTGGGGTTGTTGGGAGGTTCTATCGATCTGGAAAGTGAAATCGGAAAAGGTACTTCCTTTTATGTAAGGCTTCCGTTGAAAGAATCTTCTGTTGTGATTAAGGAAAGTGAAAAGTATGAATTCTCAAAAAATTCTCTTTCTAAAGATAACAAGATTCTAATCGCAGAAGACAACAAAATGAACCGCGCCATGCTTTCGGACTTTTTTGTGGAGCTTGAGCTTCCTATTCACATGGCAGTAGATGGTGAGATGGCGATTAAAATGGCAAAAGAGATTAAGCCGGATATTATACTGATGGACTTACATATGCCTAAAATAGATGGTTTTAAGGCAGCTACTATTTTACGCGAAATTGATGATTTTCATGAGGTTCCTATTATTGCCCTCACTGCAGATGTGTTTAGAGAGAAAAAAGAAAGGGCTTTGTCCATAGGTTTCAACGATTATATAACCAAACCCATTGATCTGAAAAATTTAGTATCTGTCTTAGAGAAATACTTAAAGAAGGACGCCGGATTTTCAGAAAAAGCTAACGAAGGAAAATCAGAGTTCCCAAAAGAGCTGGAAGGTAAACTGAAAGAAGAGCTGAAAAAATTCAAAAATATACCTGTTTATAGCATGGGGCAACTTGTAGATCAGATTGAGGTTGTTAGAGAGATAACAGCATCTTATGACCTTCCTTTGAATGCTGTTTTAACTTCGTTTGAGAATGCTATTTTTTCTGGCAATATGCAGGAAGTAGAGGATACCATCAAATTGTTAACTAATGAAGAGATCTATACTGATAGTTGATGATGAAAAAGCTATCATTCAGCATGTAAAAACACTTTTGACCTCATTCGGGTATCAGCCGGATTTTATTTCCCGTCCCGAATTTGTGATCAATAGGCTTGAGCATCAGCGTGTCAGTCTTATTTTGTTGGATATCAATATGCCAGGTGTTGATGGTATTACGGTGCTTTCTCAGTTAAAGAGCAACTCCCGTTTTTCGGATATTCCTGTGATTATGATGACTGCCGATACCAATATGGAAACCCTAGAGAAGTGTTTTCAGAAAGGAGCAGAAGACTACATTACCAAGCCGATTCAGGAACTGGTGTTGAAAGCCCGTGTGAAATCTAGTCTGGATAGATTTGTCTACATGCAGCAGATTAATTCTCAGATGGAAGAAATCCGGGCGCAGCAGGAGGAACTAATGGCACAAAAGGAGATTCTGGAAGAGCGAAATAGGCTTATTACAGAAAGTATAAACTATGCTCGACGTATACAACACAATATGTTTCCGAGTAAGGACAAGCTGAACAGTTATTTATCTGAATATTTTGTCTTGAATATGCCTCGTGATATTGTATCCGGAGATTTTTACTGGTTGAGCCATGTTCAGGAGCCAAACAGTTCGAAACTGTTTTTTATTGTAGCAGATTGTACCGGGCATGGGGTTCCTGCTGCTTTTATGACTTTTATTGGGGCAAGTCTGTTGCACGAAATTATCGAAAACAGAAAGATTTACGAACCCACAAAAATACTTTATGCCCTTAACCGTGGTATAAACCTGCTTTTGAAACAGGAGGGAGATGGTAGTTATTATCAGGAAGGAATGGATTTGGCACTGTGCACGTTCCAGAAAGGAAATAATGGTAGTTACAAGGTGAATTACACGGGGGCAAAAATGCCAGTGTTTGTATATCGGGCAGATGAACGGAAGGTGGAAAAATACAGAACATCGGGAAGTTCCATAGGTGGTGAGATAATAAGACCATTTGAAGAAATTGAGTTTAGTCTGAATAAAGACGACATCATATATATGAGCTCCGATGGCTATAGGGATCAGAACGATTCTAATAGGCAGCGTTTGGGTTCGCAGCGTTTTTTGGGTTTATTGGAAGAGATAGGGGAGCTGCCGTTGTATCAGCAGAAGAGAATGTTGATACAGTCTCTTCGGGAGCATATGGAAGGAGAGGATCAGCGGGATGATATTCTGATTTTTGGCACAAAGGCTTCTGTGCTTCTTGATTGATTTTATTGTCGGGTTCCTTTATAAAAAAGAAGACTGCAGGGAAAATTCCCCAACAGCCTTCAGAGTCTGAGTGAATTGCACCAAGTTTATCCTTATCGAATGATAAGCGTTTGAGTTTTAGTTTCTTTTTTGCTGCTTACTTTCACGAAATAAATTCCTGAATTCATATTTGGAAGCACGTAAGTGTTTGTAGTCAACTGATCGTTGATAACAACACGGCCGTTAGCATTTACAACCACAACTTGTAGATCTTTGGCCTCGCCTGCTACTTGGATATAAACAACTTCGCTTGTTGATGGGTTAGGGTAAACTTTGAAGTTAAGCTCATCGTTAGCAAGAATTTCAACTTCTTCTTCAGTATTGATAAGAAGTTCTTCTTCTGCGATTGTATCAACAGTTTCTTCAACTTCTTCGTTATTAGTTTCAGCAACAACAGGAGCACCTTTCTTGCTACCGTAGATGAAGATAGGAGAAGAAATCGCTTCGTCTCCATCTGCCTGACGGCAACGGATGTAGAAATAATCGCCGTAAACGCCATCTGCTGTGAACGAAAGCGATGGAGCTACTTGGTTTACCGGCCAGTCGTGAATCACTTCGCCATTCTTAAGAAGCTGTACGCTTGTGAAGCGTTCGTTGTCTTCGTCGTTCAATAAAACACTAACCTTAAGGTTGCCGCTGTCTGTGATTTCAGAGCCCATTTCAGACCCGTTCATTTTGAAAGACATTGAAAGGTTCTTGTCTAAAGTAGCGAAAAACCTTCTAGCTTTAAGAGCTGCATACAACTCTGCACGTGTTAGGTTTTTAGAAAGGATTGCCATTCTGTAGTCGTTTTTGGTTCCCCAATCGTCATCGTGGTTGTCTTCAGAACCTGCAGCTCCAATTTTCCATCCTCTAACAAGAGCTTCGTCGAAATAACCTTTGCCACCGTCGTTTCTGTAGTATCCGTTGTTGTAGTAATATTTAGAAAAACCCTTATTACCGTTCCATAGCTCCATTCCAACGAATTTTTCCGATGGCTCAGTAGTAAAGTGGCTAAATTCGTTCCCCAATAGGTTATAGCTACCTGGGTGGTTAAAGAAGGCAATGCATTCTCTTCTGTTTACTTGTTTTACTAGGCTTTTGAAAGATGTGAAAAGCCACAGACCAGAACCAATTCTGTCCGGAGAGTTGAAAACAGAAACGTGACCGTAATTTACACTTGTCCATTCCCAGCCATAGAAAGTAACAAAGCGTCCATCTTCATTGAATCTATTGGCTTCAGTTTTAGTTCTTTTGTATTCAGAGTCACTAAGCATTTCAACATGGTCAGAAAGACCAAAGAAATCAAGTCCTCCGTTGTCCCTTGCAAATTTATACGCATCTTCTGGTCTTTTTTCTCCATCTGAGTAGCCAGTGTGGTTGTGCATGTGTCCATAATAAACATTGTATCCACCTACCGATGGATGTTGAGCAAAACTGATCATTGTTGCTAGGAACAAGAAGGCTGTGGTTGTAAGAAATGTTCTCATTTTTTTTGTAATGGTTTAGTTTTTAGTAAATCAAATTAGATATTTGAGAAAAAAATGAAATCTAGATAAAACAAAAAGGCTTTTTTTGAAATTGAAGTGGAATATTTAACAATCAGTTTACATTTCTCTTCTTTTTAAAAATTCGCCTATTCGACTTGAATTGGTGTTTGTTTTGGTGGTAAAACAAGAAATGCAGAAGAGGGAAAGAAAGTACATTTAGTGCTTAAAAGTAAGATAATGGTAGGCGATTTTTGGAGGTAATTATGCTTGTTTATGAATCTATAATTTTGTAAATGTGCATGTTAATTCGGTTTGTTTCTTTTTTATGTTTTTTTTGTTAATTAATTGATTCGTTACTTTCGAGGATCAATAGTTCTTATTTTGTCTGTAATGTTTTTAGTGATGTACTCAAAAGACAATAAATGGCTTTGCTCTTTGTTTATATATTTATAATTTAGTGTTATTTTATTTTGAGAATGTTTTTAAATACACAAATTCTTTGTATGTAAAGAACATGTTTGAAGATATTATTGATCAGTAAGTTAAAATATTGCTCTGTTAATCTGTATGTGGAGATATTTGTATGTAATACCTGTTGTTTATGGAGTTACTTGAAGTTTTTTGGATAAAAAGGTAGTTAAATCTATTTTTAATGAGTCAATAATTTCTGATCAAA
This sequence comes from Bacteroidales bacterium, assembly GCA_965230435.1. Classification (GTDB taxonomy): domain Bacteria; phylum Bacteroidota; class Bacteroidia; order Bacteroidales; family JBDKHP01; genus JBDKHP01. The sequence goes on along the minus strand of CBDDLB010000006.1, from coordinate 1,291,504 downwards.
GAGGTACTTGACTGCTAAATTGTTTAAAAAAGAGTCTTCCGTTTCATTTGGATTGTCTAACTTTGGTGTAATTAGATTTCCAATGAAGGCAGTCTTTTCAGTTTCGAAAAAGTAAAATTTCAGCATATAAGTCAAATGACTAGTGGAATGGAATTGTGCTTGGTAGGAGTTTTGCTAGGGACCAAGCGGGTTTCTTGTTTTTGGTTATTGTTTGTTTGTGGAAAAACTTCAGTTTTGACTTGTTAAACTATAAAATAAGTTCGAAAAAAACAGGAGAGATTTGCTTTGAATATTTGTTGGTACTGTATTATTTATTGAAGTTTCGTTTAGTCAGAGCATTGGGCAAAATACTTGTTTTTTTTAATAAAGGCAAATATTTCGAATTTGTCGAAAATTCTCTTCATATAGTAGTTTGTCGGTCCTGCGTTGCGTTAAAAACGAAATGGTTTTTGGATAGAAAAAGGCAAATGGGATTCTAATGGCTTTGTATATAGGTTGTTGCGAGCACTTGTTTTAATAGAGTTGCATTAAACTTAGGGTAATGCATTTTGGAGTGCGTGATGTAGTTGTTGTTTGGGGTTTTTATCGAATCAGAACAGCAATGATTCAATAATTTACACAGCGTGTTTCAATGAATAGAATAACAAGTTTAGTAGGTCTGGCTTTCTTTTTGATCGTTTCCAGAGGATATTCGCAAGTGGAGTATGCAATGAAGGTTGAGGCTGGCTTCTTGAAATATCGATTTAATACGATAGATGTTGACCCAGGATTAAATTGGAAGGGGTACTATTTAGACGGAGAGAATGGTGTCGACTTGAACATTATTAACGGGATCAAATACAAAGGAAGACTATATGCTGGGGTAGGCATTGGATATTTAAATTTCGAAGGAATGAGTGGTTTTTCTGTATTCTCTGATTTTGAATACTTGCCGTTGAAAAAACGATTAACACCATTGATTAATTTGAAAATTGGATATGGACATGTGTGGAATCAGTATGAAAATGGAACAGGTACAGCGTTAGGAGAGATCGGGTTGGGATTAAATTTCAGATTATCTGATAGCCTTAACACTTACATTAAATCAGGATTTTTACTGACTCAACAATCTTTATTTGTTCCACTAAGAATTGGTTTCTGGTTTTGAGAGAACCAGAATATCATCAGATCTTATGGCTAATTATTGATTTTATAATTTTTAGGAACAATGCTTTTTCTAATTAAGGAGGTGAGTCTATTGATTTAATGGATTTAGTTTGAAAATGAGTTATTTATGTTCGTAGAGCCGTTAGTTAAAATTAAATAGAGCTGCCCCTTACTTAAGTAATGAATGGAGTTATTCAAAGAACATATTCGAAAAATATTGATAAGTGGTGTTAATATAAGGGGCACTTTTAGGTTTGTCACCATATTGATTGTTAGTGCGATGATTTTTCTAATAAATAGCACCACGTGCTTATTATGTTTCGGAAGTATAGAAGATGTTGCTCTTAACTTCGGTTTTGAAAACATTATTGATGTTTAATGGACTATAAGTTGGTATTTTACGTATAGTTAGGTATGTAATTTCCTGCTGAATCTGTTTTTCATGTTTTCAGAATAGGGAAACAGGTACGGTTAGGAGCTTTGTTGATGATAGGTGAATCGGAATAATCGGAAAAATAAACGGAGTCAAGGCATGGATGTAGATCAGATATCTAATAAAGGATTGTATCTGGGTCTGAAGAAAACAATAACAGATTTAGAGAAACATAAAGACCTACTTGACCAATTATCTAATATTGTGTTTTTTGCTTTTGCTAAAACGGGTAGGATAACTTATTCGAATCATGCGGCAAAATCACTACTTACGAATTATTGGACAGATGCCACTGTCCATGATATTTTTCCTGGAATTACCGACCTGTCGAAAGAATTGGAACATGGAGAAGAGGTTGTGTTTTCTGAAATACTTTTTCTTTCTAACGTGCCTACACCGTACGAAATCCGTATCCGCAAAAAACGCTACGAGAGTTCTTTAATGTATTTCATCATTGGGCAGGACATTACTGAGAAATTGAGTTTCGAACATGAAATCCTGAAGGCCAAAAACGATTTTGAAGCTATTCTGAATAGTACGTACGACGCCATTTTTATTCATAATGTAGATGGACAAATTTTAGATGTAAATGATTCGGCTGTAGCGATTTATGATCTTTGTGATAAAGATTCCGCATTTCAGTATACCATAGAAGATTGTTCAGCAGAGGATAACGATTTTTCAGTGCTGCAATCGTCATGGGAAGAAGTTCTCGATGGGAAACAGATGTTGATGGAGTGGAAAGCAAAAAGCCCAGTTACAGGGAGGGAGTTTGATGTAGAAGTTGCGATGCGCAGTACAGAGTCGTTAAGGCAGAAAGCTGTAGTGGCTGTTGTTCGGGATATTTCGGAGCGCAAACAGATCGAGAATATTCTGCGGGAGAACGAGCGTAAGTTGAAGCTCCAGAACGATGTGTATTCAGTTTTGAACGAAGAGCTAAAAGAAAGAAATGGACATATACAGAAAATCAACAAACAGTTAGAGCAGGCCAAGCAGATGGCAGAGGAAAGCGACAGGTTAAAATCCGCTTTTTTAGCCAATATGTCGCACGAAATCCGCACGCCATTGAATGCTATAATTGGTTTCTCTCAATTAATGGCCGAAAACCCTTCAGACCCAGAAACGCTTGGTCGTTATTCCCAAATTATCAAGCAACGGGGAAATGACTTGATCCGCATTATCAGCGATATTTTGGACATTTCTAAAATTGAAGCAGGACACATAGAAATTTTTAATGAAGAAGTTGAGTTAGGAAACTTTTTTAAAGAATTGGAAGAAGGCTATTCAGAAAATCCGTTCTACAGAGCAAAGTTTAATGTTGTTGATTTGGTATTTTCTATTGATGAGGGCTTGCTCAGTAAAACGATCAGTATAGATTCCTCCCGTTTAAATCAAATTCTGATCAATCTGATAGATAATGCGTTGAAGTTTACAGAACAGGGAACAGTTGGTGTTTCAGTTAAATTCTATCAAAATAAACAGCTTCTTTTTGAGGTAGCGGATACGGGCTGTGGAATATCAGAAGATATGCAGCAGAATATTTTCAAGGAATTCAGACAGGGCTACGATAAGTCTGAGAAAGACTATTCGGGGACTGGTCTTGGTTTGGCCATTTCAAAGGCTTTGATTAATCTTATGCAAGGGGACATTGGTGTAGAATCGAAGCTTGGAGAAGGTAGCCGGTTCTTTTTCTACCTACCGTTTGTTGAAGTAAGCTCATAAACTTTGACGAACTGTTGCTTCTTGAACAGCAGGAGGCAATAGAAATACAAGCAAACCCTTTAGGAATTATGAGTAATAAACGGCATAGACTTTAAGAAGGCCTTTGAAAATTCCTCAAATCTTCCTTGTGGATTATTTAGCAGGAAGTATTTTAACCTTTGCTTCTCCAAAACCGATGCGCTTTTCGTTGTTTTTCGCGTAGCCCCTGAAGATAACAGTATCCCCATCTTGCAGAAACGACCGCTTTTGTCCATTTTCTAATTCGATAGGTACTGCTCCATTCCAGCTAAGCTCGAAAAGAGAACCGTATGAGCCTTGTTTCTCGCCACTGATGGTTCCGCTGGTGTACAGATCACCAACTTGGATGTTGGTTCCGTTTGTACTTTGGTGGGTTAGCAATTGGGTTATGCTCCAGTATAGCTGGTTATAATTGGTTTGGCTAATGAGAGTTTCGGTTCCGTCTTCAGACTGAAGAAAAATCTCCAAATTGATATCGAAATGGTTAGGGTTTGTGCTTTTCAGATGCGGAAGAGGTTCAGGGTTTTGTTTAGGGCCTTCTGAGCGGAAATCCTCTAGGGCTTCTATGGTAACAACCCAAGGCGAAACAACAGAAGCAAAGCTTTTGGGTGCAAATGTGCCTGTTAGATGGCTCCCACAGGATTCAATGTCGTGTGCTGCTAGGTCGTTGAATAATAAGAAACCAAATATATAGTCTTCTGCTTCATTTATTGAGATCGTATTGCCAAGTGCAGTTGACTTTCTGGTAACAAAAGCCATTTCAAGCTCAAAATCCAGCATTTCACTTGGTTTGACAACAGGGGTTTCATCTTCTTTCTTTATAATCAAACCGTTGGGGCGGTGTATTTCTGCGCCAGTGGCCATAATAGAGGATGTGCGTCCATGGTACCCAATAGGAAAATACTTCCATGAAGAAGGGGTGCTTTTAGAATCTCCGCATATTTTACCAATGTTTATTGCGTGAGATTCACAACAGAAAAATTCAGTATAGTCACCAACATACACAGGCATAAGTACGTCTACATCGCAGAGATCGTTCAGTCCGAACGACACGACATTCCGTTCGGTTTCTTCGCAAAGTATATCCTGAATACGGTGGCGAACAGCATTTGTTGTTTCTTTACCAAGTGCCATAAAGGCATTCAGGTAGGGTTGATGGAAAACTTTTGGGTCGAGAACGATGTTGTCGAAATATCCCATTTTTGCTAACCACGATAGGTCGAGCACATAATCAGCAATACGGGTACAGACTACAGGTACACTGAAGTCGATCTGTGCAATACCAAAAGGAATATTGTAAATCGAAAAGTCGCTGTGTTCGGGTATCTCTAACCAAGTCTTCATAGGACTAATGAATAATTAAATATGTATAGAATGCAATTCCGATGGGCTCAATAAGCAAAAAACAGCCCACTAATCATTTTTAATTAGTGTAGGATTGCCATGCTGACGAATGATAAAGAGCTCTTTCATATACATCTGAGATAAAAAATGAACATATAATGTATCAAATGCTAATTGCTCTTAGACAAATGCCAATCATAACTTACACAAAAATTACACCGTTAAAGATGCAAAATGTTTGTGAAACAAGCTAGTTTTTGAATTAAAATATCAAACCGCATTTTGTCTTTTTATGTCGATTGTCTTTTAAGGGAGATAAAATTAATAATTGATACTGTGGTTTGTCTATATGTTGATTATTAAAGCGTAATAATTTAAAAATCATGAAGATAATTTACAGATCCCTTGGTTTAGTTGGCAAACAAAACAGACTTTAAGATCGTTAATTTCACTTAGAACGGCATTTCTTAATGCCTATTAAGTTTTATAACAACAGTTAAAAATTGTATCGGTTGGAATGTGAAGGCATGTTGAAAGAAGAGGAAATTGGCTGCTTTTGTTATCTTTGAAATCCGTCAGCCCTAAAAACGATACAGTTAGGGTGAAGAAATTTAATGGAAAATGATTCAATTCGAGCGTTTTGAACTAGAAAACGGGCTAAGGGTGATTCACCATAGAAATATTAAAAGCCCTATTGCAGCAGTGAATGTTTTATATAATGTTGGATCGAAAGACGAACAATCAGATAGGACAGGTTTTGCACATTTATTTGAGCATTTAATGTTTGGAGGGTCAGCAAATATTTCTGATTTCGATGATGTGCTGCAACTGGTTGGTGGCGAAAACAACGCTTTTACATCCTGCGATTTTACGAATTATTACACCACACTTCCTGTTAAGAATATAGAAACGGCACTTTGGTTGGAATCCGATCGGATGTTGGAACTTGCTTTCACAGAAAAAAATTTAGAAGTAGAGCGGAGTATTGTGATTGAGGAGTATAAACAGCGTTATCTCAATCAGCCATATGGCGATGTGTGGATGCTATTGCGGCCGTTGATTTATACAGAGCATCCGTACAGATGGCCAACTATAGGTGCGGATATCTCTCATATCGAAAGGGCTACGATGAGCGATGTGAAGGACTTTTTCTATACTCATTATGCTCCAAATAACGCTATCCTCTCAATTACGGCAGATATGCCTACGGATGATCTGGAAAGGTTAGTAAGAAAATGGTTCGGAGGAATTGAGAGAAGAAATGTAAAGAAGCGAAAATTACCAGTAGAACCAATTCAGACCGAAGCCCGACATATGGAAGTGGAAAGAAATGTTCCGTTTGATGCCATTTTTAAGGCCTACAGAATGGGCGGGCGTTACGATGCAGATTTTCATAGTGTGGATTTGCTGTCGGATGTATTATCGAACGGAGATAGTTCGCGCCTGTACCAATCTCTGATCAAGGAAAAGCAGCTTTTTACCAATGTAGAGGCTTACCTTATGGGAGAAAATGAACCAAGTACGTTTGTAGTGTCAGGTAATTTAAGGGATGGTGTGAGTTTCGAGGAGGCTGAAGCCGCTATTGAAAAGGAACTGAAGCAAGTGATAGAAAAGCCGGTAAGCGATTATGAACTGGAAAAAGTAAAAAACAAAGCGGAAGCTAACCTAATTTATGGAGCAATAGGGCCTTTGAACAGGGCTATGAATTTGGCAATGTTCGAACTTGCAGGCGATGCCGCGAAGTATAATCTGGAAAATGAGAAGTACACTTCTGTGATGAAAGAAGAGATTATGGCTATGGCCAGAAAAATATTACGCCCAGAGAATTGTAGTACGCTCTATTATAAAGCTATACGATAATATAAGTGGATAGGTATTGTATTGTTTTTGGTTGGGGAGGTACTTAAAAGTATTGTAGATTGGGAGGGTAAAGTAAATCAGTATAAGTAGATGGGCTAAAATACATCTTGTAAGTGTTTGATTTGTAGTTGATTTGAGTTGTTGTGTGAGCGAAATTGATTAAGTGCAGCACATCACGAATATCTATGAAATAAATACCAAAGAGTAAATAGAATTTAGTGCTTAAGCAGACCTATCACTTTGCAATCACTTTGTCTAATTGGTTTTGGTTTCATCCGCTTTCTTTTAATTGAAATGACAGGTCTTATATTCGACATTAAACGTTATGCTGTACACGACGGGCCCGGTATCCGTTCAACTGTTTTTATGAAAGGTTGTCCGCTTTGTTGTTGGTGGTGTCATAATCCTGAAAGCATCAGGAAAACAACAGAGGAGCTTGGTAAGAAGAAGTTGTTGGACGGTATGGAAATTCAAACTGTAGAAACCATAGGAAAGCAGTATAGTCCAGAAGAACTGGTTAACGAACTTAATAAAGATGTACTTTTTTTTGACGAATCTGATGGTGGGGTGACTTTTTCTGGAGGAGAACCTTTTGTGCAGTGGCAGTTTTTGAGAGAGGCCACTCGTTTGTGTAAAGAGCAGAAATTACATGTGGCAGTTGATACAACAGGATATGTGAGGCAGGATATTTTGAGTGAACTGTCTGAGAATATCGATCTTTTTCTATACGACCTCAAGCATTTGGATAGTGAAAAACATAAGCAATTCACTGGAGTTTCGAATGAGAGAATTATAGATAACTTTAACTTCCTGATAAAGTCCAACAAGCGTATCATAGTTCGTTTCCCAGTTATTCCCAGGCACAACGATACTGAAGAAAATCTAGTTAATTTAGAGCGTTTTCTTGGAGAGCGGAGTTCTGCAATAGAAGGACTACATCTGTTGCCTTACCATAACCTGGCGAATGCAAAGTACGAGAATTGTGAGCGAGAGAACAGAGTGAAGGAACTTAATTCTTTAAGGGAGGAAGATTTACTACCGATTAAATCTAGATTTGAGAAAATTGGTCTTGAAGTGAAAATTGGAGGTTGATTCTTGATTTTCATTGTTTTTTTTGGATTGGGCGAAACTTCCTTAAACATCTACTATTTGGAAGTGTGTGCCCTAAATTAATGTGTGTTTTAACTATTGTAAGTAGTCTGGCATATTTAAATTTAGGTTTATTCAGGTGCCAAGTAGCTGGTTACTTGTAAATAGTAATTCTATAATCAATAGATCCGCGACCGTACTTATTTTAACTCCTGATAAAATGAATAATAGAGTAGAGCAACTTAGGAATCAGTCCTTGCAGGCAACCAACTGTCTTACGGAAGAAAGGGCTGTGCTGTTAACAGAATTTTATAAAAGTACAGAGGCTCAGGAGCTTTCGCAGCCAGTAAAACGGGCAAAGGCTTTCCGTTATATTCTGAAGAATAAGCACATTTGCATAAACGAAGGGGAACTTATTGTGGGTGAGCGTGGGCCAGCCCCCAAGTCAACACCTACTTACCCAGAGATTAGTTTGCATAGTATTGCCGATTTGGAGGTTTTAGACCAACGACCTAAGGTTTCCTTCAAGGTAGACGATCGAATGCGAAAGGTTTACGACAAGGAAATCATCCCTTTCTGGAAAGGAAAGAGCAATCGTGACAAGGTGATGAAGTTATTGTCTGAAGAATGGAGGGCAGCTTACGAAGCTGGTGTCTTTACAGAGTTTCAGGAGCAAAGAGCCCCCGGGCATACTGTACTCGATGATAAGATTTACAGCAAGGGAATGCGTGATTTTCAGGCCGATATAAAAGAAAGTATCGACAGCCTTGACTACTTCAATGATCCTCACGCATACGATAAGTTCGAGCAGCTTAGTGCAATGAACGAAGCCGCAGAGGCAATTGTGGAATATGCACAGCGGCATGCAGATGTATTGGAGAGATTAGCGCAAGAAGAAACCGATGCAGGCAGAAAGCAGGAATTGATTGATATGGCTGCTATATGCAGAAAAGTACCAGCAGAGGCTCCATCTACTTTTCACGAAGCACTTCAATATTACTGGTTTGTACACTTGGGCGTGATCACAGAGGTTAACCCTTGGGATTCATTTAACCCAGGAAGGCTCGACCAGCATTTGTTGCCTTTCTACGAAAGAGAGCTGAAAGGAAAGACTTTAACAAAAGAGAAGGCCAAAGAATTGCTGATGTCGTTTTGGGTGAAATTCAACAATCAGCCTGCACCTCCGAAAATGGGAGTAACTGCCAAGGAAAGTAATACCTACACAGATTTCGCCTTGATAAATATTGGAGGCGTGAAGCCCGATGGAACAGATGCTGTGAACGAACTTAGCTATCTAATTCTGGATGTGATTGAAGAAATGCGTTTATTGCAACCAAGTTCTATGGCTCAAGTGAGCAAGAAAAACCCGGATCGGTTTATTCACCGTGTTCTAGAAATTACGAAAACTGGTTTCGGACAGCCTTCTATTTTCAATACAGATGCAATTGTACAGGAGATGCTGGCACAGGGCAAAAACATCATCGATGCACGCAATGGGGGTGCGAGCGGATGTGTGGAGACTGGCGCATTTGGCAAAGAGGCATATTGGCTGACAGGCTATTTTAGCTTCCCTAAGATATTGGAAATTACTCTTAATGCGGGAAAAGATCCCCGCTCTGGTAAACAGTTGGGCAAGCCAATTCCTGTCGATTTCGAGAGTTACGAATCGCTTATGGAGGCTTTCAAAGAGCAGTTGGAGCATTTTATCGACATTAAAATTGAAGGAAACAACATTATAGAAAGTGTTATTGGGCGAAATATGCCCGTTCCGTTTCTCTCTATTCTTATCGATGATTGTATTGGTGCCGGCAGGGATTATAATGCAGGGGGCGCCCGCTACAACACCTCGTATATTCAGGGGGTAGGAGTGGGGACTGTAACGGATAGTTTGTCTGCAATTAAGCATCATGTGTTCGAGAAGAAAACAATGAGTTTGGCTGCGTTTTTAAAGATTTTGGACGATGATTTTGAAGGTCATGAGGAAATCCGCCACGAACTACTCTTCAATACCCCAAAATTCGGTAACGATGACGATTTTGCCGACACCTGTGCTCTAGAAGTATTTGATATTTTCTACAATGCAGTAAACGGAAGGCCAACTTCGCGCGGGGGTGTACACCGCATTAATTTATTGCCCACTACAAGCCACGTTTATTTTGGGCAGATGATGAATGCCAGTCCAGACGGAAGAAAAGCAGGTGAGGCTTTATCCGAAGGAATTTCACCAGTACAAGGTGCAGACAAAACAGGACCAACTGCTGTTATACGCTCAATGGCCAAGCTAGATCATTTGCGTACAGGTGGCACATTGTTGAACATGAAATTCACGCCGGACTTTTTTGAAGGAGATACAGGGATTCCATATCTAGGAAAACTGATCCGCAGTTATTTCCGAATGGATGGGCACCACATTCAGTTCAATGTAGTAAATGTAGATATTCTTCGGGATGCACAGAAACGTCCAGAAAAATATGGCGATCTGATAGTTCGGGTAGCAGGTTACAGTGATTATTTCAACGACCTGACGCCAGAATTACAAGAGGAGATTATCCGCAGAACAGAACATACGTTGTAAAGATTTTAGTAGACAAAGGGAGGCTCTGTTTTGTAGGGCTGTTCTTGCTAGACAATGGAAAACAAATCATAGAGAGTCTGGGAGGTAGGCAACTCTTGAGTTGATAACCCAGAACTAGAAAACTCCAAATTATTTATAACACATGAAACATCTAAAACTACTACTACTCTTTTTTCTAATTCCAACTTTAACAATTCAGGCTCAGAGTATCGATGAGTTTTTGAAGGGAATAAAAAACGCCAAAGCTGAAGAGATTGATACAAAAAACAATTTTCATAAAAAAGCATATTGGATTTCATTAGAGCAGCCTGTTGACCATAAGAACCGAAAGAAAGGAAACTTCAGTCAGCGCATTTGGCTTTCACATGTCGATAAAGATGCTCCTGTTGTAATTATCACAGAGGGGTATAGTGCACAACGAAATTACACATCGGAACTGGCAAACCTTTTACACGCCAACCAGATTATTGTAGAACACCGATATTTCGAAGAATCTACTCCAGATCCTAAGGATTGGGAATATTTGACAGTGGAACAGGCTGCGAACGACCATCATCAGATAATAGAGCTTTTCAAAAAGTTCTACAAAGGTAAGTGGGTAAGCACAGGCATTAGCAAAGGTGGTTCTACATGTATGTTTCACAGGGCTTTTTTCCCGAACGATGTAGATGTATCTGTCCCATATGTTGCACCTATTAATTATGCCCGCGAAGACCAACGTCTTTTCAACTTTTTTCACGAAGTAGAAGATAAGAGAGAACGTGCCGTGATACAGGAGTTTCAGCGTAAGGTCTTAGAGAAACGCGATATTATGCTGCCAATGCTGAAAAAATATGCAGAGGAAAAGGGCTATACCTTCAAAATGGGATTAGAGAAGGCTTTTGAATTGGCTGTGTTGGAATATCCATTCGCTTTGTGGCAGTGGGGCGGAAATGCGAGTATTGTTCCAGATGCAGGAGCTTCGGATCAGGCAATTTTCGATCATTTTATGAAAGGTAGTGATATTAGCTATGTAAGCGATCAGAGCATAACAAGGTTGAAGTCGTTCTTCTATCAAGCTTATACAGAATTGGGATATTATGCTTATGTACCGGGTGATTTAAAACCTCTTTTTAAAGCATGGAAACGGGATACAATAAGTAGCTCCGTATTGTTGGAAAAAAGTGATACACTAACTTTTGTACCAGAAACGATGCACTTTGTGATCGACCAGTTGCGAAAGCATAATCCTAAAATGATTTCAATTACAGGGGAAAATGATCCTTGGGGAGCAACTGCTATTGAAGCTGCAGATATGAACAACACGCTGAAAATTATAAAACCAGAAGGTTCCCACCTTACCCGCATAGAAAATCTTCCTAAGCACCAGAAAGATAAAGTGTATGAAACACTTAGCAAGTGGTTGGGGTTAGAGTTGCCCAAACTTTAAACTTCTATAATCTCGGATCTATTTATTACTTATGGCGTATTGTTGGGACGTCCATCAATACGCTTGTTATTGTTAAATTGAAGAAAAACAGCAGCAATCGCTAGTATGGATAGAATTGAAACCATAATTGAAGATTTGCTTTCAGATAAGGAAAGGCAAAGAAACTATCTGGAGATACTTTGTGAAATCGTAAAATATGCAGATTCCTTCGGAGCTGAAAAATGGGGATTAAGTGTTAAAAATGATGAGATAAAGGTTCTAATTGGTAATTTGATGACGGCAGCCGTTCGGAAAAATTCCTTTTGGATTGCTCTTGACAGGGAATTGATCGATGAGAATACCGAAGAAATAAATAAAATGCTAGAATCCGGTTGGGATTTAGGGGAGTGGGCAGAATATTCGGCTGTAGAGACAAGGAATTACTTTTATCGGGCTAGATCAAAAGATAAATGGGAAAAAATTAAACACTTGCATTTCGGAACGATCGAGAAAGCATCAAAGAAATACAATCAGCTACGAACGGATAGCCAAAAGAACACTTCATGGGAATTGCTTGATTATTTAAAAAAGAAAATAGCTCCTGATTTGCCTTTTCCTGAATATGGCGAATTGTCAATTGAGAAAAGTTCTAAATTTAAGAACACAGGCTATTGGGTTTTCTTTTGCAACCCCAAATATTGGCAAATTGACGATTTCTTAGAAACCGATGAGGTTAATTCAACATGGAGGATTACAGAGTTTCAGAAGGAATACTTTCAAAAAGGACAATACGCAATTGTTAGGGTAGGAAAGGATTCTAGGACAAAGTCGGAGCTGGAAGGTAAAGAAAGGTTGCAGGCTGGAATATATGGAATTGTTGAGATAATGAGTTCTGCGGAGTCAATGCCTGATGCTGATGATCAATTCTGGATAAACACGGAGATGTATAAAGAAGAGCGGTTAAAAGTAAAAATCAGGTACATTAAGAAACTCCTTGATTACCCAATACTTTTGAGTGATTTGAAGGACATGAGCTATTTTTCAGGCGAAAAAGCGTTGTTAAACGGTCGGCAGGCCTCTTCTTGGTCGATTGAAAAAGAGGTGTTCAATAAGATTTTAGAGTTGGCAGAGGGGCAAATAGAATCTGTTAATGAAGCAACCACTGTAGAAATTAACAGTTATGGCGATTTACAAAAACTAGAAGCAAAGTACTTTAATGCTACGCCACGTGTTAAAGAGATCGTGAGCCGAAGAATTGAGAGGGGTGATATTTCTAGGGCAGTGAAAAGAATAAATAACTATGAATGCCAGATTTGCAAAGCTTTGGGTTTAAATCCTCATGGATTTAAAAAAAGAAACGGTGAATTTTATATTGAAACACATCATATTATACCCGTTTCTAAATTAGCGTTGGGTTCTCTTGGAACATTGAACCTTCTGACTGTTTGTGCGAACCACCATAGGCAATTACATTATGGTGATGTTGAGCTGATCGAGAATAATGATAAATACTTTGAATTTGCAATTGATAATGTCCAGATTCGAATTGATAAATTGAACAGGTTGGTGAAGTAATGAATTACCTTCCTATGCTCTGGTGTGTTGCTGATATATAATTGAATATCAATATTTAGTTGCCACAAGTAATTTTATAATCACTACCCAGATAAAAATTATGTTAAATCTATTTCTAGCTTAAGTAGCTGGTTACTTGAAGGAAATAATTCTAAAATAAATAGGTCTGCGATTTTCAAAGCCTTAATGTACCAGATGCTTAGAGATGATTCTCCCTAGTTCATTCTCATTGATTGGCTTCGAAATAAAGGCATCGCAACCGGCCTGTACTGCTTTTTCCCTATCTTCCATAGATGTATAGGCAGTTTGGGCGAATATAGGAAGGTTTGGCCGAATGCTCTTAATCCGTCTAGTAGCTTCAAATCCATTGATTATTGGCATTTTAAGATCCATAAACACCATGTCGATATTATGGTTTGTTCTTACTATTTCTATAGCTTCTTCTCCATTTCTTGCATAAAGGATATTGCAGTCTATAGAAATTTCATCTGAGATCAGAGCTTCTAAGAATAAAAAATTGATTTCTTCGTCCTCTACTATTAAGATGGAATGTTGATCGTTCATAATTTTTTCCTGTTTGTTACTATGTAAAATAGGTTGGGAATAGACAGGTTTATAGGGCAGCAAAAGGTAAAAGGTAGAACCCTTTCCTTTTTCGGATTCTAAGGTTATTTTACCGCCAAGTAGTTCAATGTTCTCTTTTGCTATGGATAGTCCAAGCCCAAGCCCCCCAACATGTTTCGATAGTTCTTTTTCTTCTTGGGAAAAGCGTTTGAATATTGTTTCGAACTTATTTGCCCTGATACCGACCCCAGTGTCTTTTACATAGATTTGCAATTTGTCTTCTATAAGTTGGTAGCCAAGCTCGATATAACCTGTATTGGTAAATTTAATCGCATTTTCCAATAAATTGCAGAGGACTTTATCCAACTTCGATTGGTCTGTGGTAATTGTACTCTGCTTGTCATTCAATCCTTTTTTTAAATAAAGAGGGGTTTCGTTCTCTTTCGCTTTTACATCAAATGTGGTGAAAAGTTCCAATAGAAAATCGTTAAGGCAAAGAGGTGCTTCATGTACTTTTACTTGTTTGGTTTCAAGGCAAGATATTTCAAGAATATCGTCGATAACACGCAAAAGCTGATCGCCGCTGTTTTGAATAATCTTTATGTATTGTGTGCGTTTTTCTTCACTTAAATCGGTCTTTAGGAGTAATCGCGAGAAACCAAGAACCCCGTTCATGGGTGTTCTAATTTCGTGCGACATGTTATTGATGAACTCTGTTTTTAGCCGATCACTTTCTTCTGCTCTTTCTTTTGACCGTATCAGATCATCTTTGAAGTTCATTTCTGTAATTATGCTTTTCAAGAGGGGAGAGATGTAACCACAGATTTCTTCAAGAAGCTTTTGTTCTTCTATAGTATACGGATTGTTACGGTTTGCAAGCGTTATTTGCCCAATTACTTCATCCTGATTTAAAATAGCGCAAGCTATGGCGTTTTGTATTTCAATATGCTCTTGGGTGATTGTGTTGCGTTCGTTTTTAATAATGGTTTTCTTTTTTATAAGGCTTTCTCCCCAAATGCCGCTCCAGTTATCTTTGGGAAAAACGGTAGGTTGGTTTTCTGGATTACATTTCTCCCATATTGAGTAGGTCATTGATGGACAAACTAGATTGCCATTAACATCGATATAACCAAAATAACCAAACTCGCTTTCAAAGCGTTTCAGAATAAGTTTCAAGACAGACGAGAAAAGAGCTTCATTGTTCAGTTTTACAAAATTCTCTGCTATGCAGTTTTTTAAGGCAAGGATTTCTTTGTGCTCAAGTAGGGCTTGTTCTGCAGTTTTTTTGTTTGTGATATTGTAATGTGTGCCTATCAGTCTTGTTGGTTCTCCGTTCAGATTTCGTTCTACGATTATGCCTCTACCTAAAATCCATAACCAGTTACCGTTTTTGTGCTTAATGCGGAATTCTATTTTGTATTTACTCGTTTTGCCAGAGATGTAATTTTCTGAATGTTGTTTCACTCTTTCTACATCATCGGGGTGAACTCTTTTTAGAAACTCCTCAAGTCGATGAGGGAAAGCGTTTGTTTTGTAACCAATGTGTTCAAAATATCGGGAGTCGAAGAAGACATTGTCGTTGATGAGGTTCCAGTCCCACATGCCTTCTGTGGTGGCCTTCATTATTTCATTGAGTCTACGCTCGTTATCGCGTATTTTGTTCTCCATTTTTTTTCGTTCGGAGATATCTATGTGTGTGCCTATTACTCTGTTAGGCTTGTTATTCTGGTCGAATAGGGCTTCAGCACGCGAAAGTATATCTACCCAGTAGCCTTTTTTGTGCCGCATGCGGATTTCTATTTCGAACTTTGGGCGTTTCAAGGAAACATATTCATCAAGGGTCTTCCAGATTTTTTTCACATCATCGTCGTAGGTGTACTGTTCCCATACTTCTACTGTGTTTGCAAGTTCGTCGTCTTGGTAGCCGATTATGCGTTTCCAGCCAGGGGATAAATAAATTTCGTTAGTGGACAGGTTCCAATCCCAGAGGCCATCTGTATTGGAGTCCATTGCAAATTGAAATCGGGCTTCACTTTCTTTTAGCGCAGCTTCAGCTTTTACACGTTCTGTAATGTCTGTTATGAAGCCTTCCAGCAATATTTGGTTTTGGTCTATCAATGGCTGTCCCTGTTCCCATACCCATTTTTCTATGCCCTGTTTGGTAATTACCTTGTACGTGAAATTATAGGTGGAGTTGTTTTCGACGGCCTTCTGAACCTTGTCCCATATCGATTTCTTATAGTCCGGATGAATGATCTCTGCATACACTACACCGGATTGATTCGTTATTTCGTAAGCTTTATATCCCAACAGGTCGTATGCTCCATCGCTGATAAAGTTCATTGTCCAATTATTGTCGTTCTGTCGGCGGTATGCTGCTCCGGGCAGGTTGCTCATAAGTGTGCGCAACCATCGTTGGCTCTCGTTTAGTGCAAGTTCCGATTTCCGCAATTCGGTGATGTCTTGCGTTGTACCAATGATCCGTTCTGTTTCCGATTTTCCATTCACTACAGGTTTTCCAATAGAATGTACGTATCTAATTTCGCCCGATGGTAGAACGATTTCAAAATCTTCATCATAAGGAATACCTTTCTGAACGGCTTCGTGAGTTACTTTCGAGAATCTGTTCCAATCATTTTCTCTCAAAAATGTTTTATGTTTCTCCAGGCTTGGGCTCCATTTTTTCAGATCGCGGCCAACAATACGGTACATCTGTTTCGACCAGCTTATCTCGTCCGATTCAATATCATATTCCCAACTACCGATCTGTGCAACCTCTTGAGCTTGGTTCAGTCTTCGTTCGCTTTCTATAATTTTCTGCTCGGTTTCTTTATGTTCTGTTATGTCATGAGCAATAGCGTGAATGTTCTGTTTTTCATGAATAGCAATTGCCGACCAAACGAACAGACGGCACGAACCGTTTTTGCGCAGACAGCGGCTCTCGAAATGAAACAGCGATTTCCCTTGATCAAATTTCTTGATCTCATTTCGGGTAATTTCAGTGTCGTCGGGATGAACAAGGCTGAAAAAAGATGTTCCAACCAGCTCTTCTTTCTTGTAGCCTAGTGCATTTTCCCAGCCTCTGTTTATCTTCAGTATTTTCCAGTCGAAATCTACGATCAGATGCAGGTTGATGGGTTGTTCGAAGAACGTGTCTATGAGCGATTCGCTATTCTTCCTTTCTGTTACATCTTGTATTGTGCCTATTGCCGCTATCGCTTCGCCATTCGAATTCCTTAAGATAGTTCCGTTTTCATTTATCCATCGGATAACACGGTCGTTTTTTCGGTATATTCGAAAGTCTAGGTGATAGCTCTTTTGATCCTTTATCGCATTATCTATCGTAGTATTTACTATTTCGCGGTCTGCTTCAAAAACAGTTTCCAGCCATTGGCCAAATGTGAAAATATAAGCAGGGTCATTAATGCCAAGAATCTGGCGGGCTTCTGTGCTGAATTTTCCATTTAAGGTTCTTAAATCCCATTCATAGTTACCAACTATGGTGGCTGCATTTTTATCATTTCTTGCTATAGTAATGTCTTCGCCAGAAGAAAAACATCCGCAGATTCTATTGTTTTTATCCAGAAGTATTGAATTATGCCAAGCAATTAAGCGTTGTTCTCCGCCTTTTCTCACAATGGGATTTTCGAAGTATTCAACTTGCTTGGTTTTTCCGGATATCATTTGTTTAAATACAATGCTTGTTTGCTCTACGTATTCCTTGGGTAGGTAGGTTTCTATCCAGTTTTTCCCTATTATTTCATTGGCTTCATAACCTATTGTTTCGCATCCTTTGGGGTTTATGTATACAACGGTAGCGTTTTCGTCTAGTGCTAGTAAGATAATTCTTGCTGCTTCAAGGTACTGTCTGGTAGTGTTTTCATGCAATAATACCTTGTTTTCTTTAGCAGTGGTTAGTTCTCTAACAATGTAAAAAAAACACAGTTCAGATTTAACAGCAGTATCGCCCGAACAATAATCTAAAATTATATATTGGTACATTAAATTCGAGGTCTTGATCCTGAACTGGTATTGATGGCTTTTTTCTTTAGAGGTAAAAGGAAAGTGATCGCTAAATTTATCGATATCTTCTGGATGTAAAAAACTACCGAACCATTTAGAAATAAAGTTTTTACGCTTAAGCCCAAGGAGTTTAAGCATCTGAGTGTTTGCTTCTGCGACACTCCCGTCTCCATTTAAGGAAAGTAGTGCGAATGGAGCTTGGTTGTAAAATTGCTTTAATTGGTTTAGTTCTGTTTCAAGGTGAACAGTTTCTTTTTCCAAATTGCTATATGAAGGTTTGTCGATTTTCATATTCTCCTTTATTGAATTAACATTGAAACCTGCTACCAAATTGGAATAGTACAAGGTAAAGTACGTAAAATTTATCAGTCTTCCTAAATAACTAGGTTCATTCTTCAGAAACTGAAGTGTTCCAGTTCGTTTTCAATCAGAGAATTAAAAAAAATGTGTTGCAGTTACTTTCAAGAGTTTTTGTGTATGAAGCAAATTAAGGTGCAACAGAAGGATCGCGGAAATGGCATTGCCTATATTGAACAGAAGTAAAGGCCGAGCAAGATCAGAATGAGTTTTATATTTGATCTAAAGTTATAAATTTTGAGAAAGTAAAACACAAAAAAACTTTTAGTGAGAATGAAAAAATAATCAAGTCCAACGTTGCATTCGTAATTTAAATCCTTTTGTACATAAAGGCGCTATGGGTTAAAATTCGAAGCGCGTCTTGGATCGGTTTTTCGTATCTCCGTAACTGAATAAGGAATGATGTTTCATCTAAAATAGATATGCAATGCAAGAAAAACAAGAACACGATGGCCTAAAAGTAATTGTAAAGGCAAATGGCTCTTTGAAAATATTTGGCAATTTTGAACTAACTCTTGCTGATGGAACTGTTCAGCAAATGGATCAAGCTGCTTTTTGTCGTTGCGGTTTGTCGCTGAAAATGCCTTTTTGCGATGGAGAACATCGTAGGGTAGGATGGGTAGAACCAGAATCGGAACAGTAACTCAGTTTCTTTACTAGGTTGTCATCAACAGAATTATTTACAAGAAATAAGGGATAATGGAAGAAAAGTCCATTATAAGAATTGGTAATTGGACGAGAGCATAACTATTGCTCCCAATGTATATCTTATACAATTATCTGAGCTACGTTTATTGAGCCAGACAGCTGGGGTGTTTAGTCTCGAAGGTAAATATTAAGGAGTTTCAGTATGTTTTTAGTTTCGAACATCCGAATGATTAGTTTTAATGCAAACGTTTTTTTGTAAGTAGTCACTTATACATTAAGTAGATTTGTTCTGCTGCTTAGTAACTGGTGAGCCAACAAGGCAAATCAATAAAAATGGGCTCATGATTCGAATTGTATATTAAATAGATAAATTGTTGTTTCGCTACTTCGGATTTGAGACTGGTATAAATACCCAGATGAGAATTCAAGTAAAGATATTAATATTGTCTGGCTGTTTTTCATAGTCTCGGGCCGAGAACTGTTTTTTAAGATAGTAGATTGAATTTTAGTTATTTTTGAAAAATAAACGATACTTTTGAAAGCCGATATCCTGTAGAGAGTACATTTTATTAGGTAATTTTACAGGTTAAATGGTTCAAACTTTGCTCTGAAAGAACAAAAGAGTACAAATGAATGGGAAATAAGCCAAATAATATTAGGGTATTTTTATCCGAAACGTCTAAAGATGTGGAACAACAGCGCTTGTTATTAGAGAAGGTGTTGTATAAAGCGGGTATGGATGTGGTAGATTTAGCAAAGTCGAAATCTCTGGAACAACTTCTGGGAGAGGCGCAATGCTCTATTCATTTGATTGGGCGGAATTACGAAGCCACAATCGATAATTCATCATTATCGGTTGTGGAACAGCAGTTTGAGTTAGCACAGCAACGTCGGCAGCCAGACGAAGAATTTAAGATTTTTGTTTGGCAGCCGTGGCAGGATAACAAAGATGTAGATAAGCGTCAGGAGTCTTTCATGAATAATGTCCGTAATAGTATTTTACAGAACATGGTTTATTCCAAGCAAGAATCGCCAGTATTGTTTGTTGAGGATATTCGCTCAATGATGCAGCAGGAGATGAAGACCAATCAGAAAACAAGTGAAGCCGATCTTTTTTTTATCCACAATGAGCTCGATGAGGAGTCGGGGAAGGATATAGGAAACCTATTGGGCGATGTATTGGAAATTGAGCGGCTTAGTTTGCAAATGCAATCTGGAATGCAAAATGCAGATTTTGTTGTGGAACAGATGTTGAAGTCGAAACTTGCGGTTATATACTTCGAGAAGACCATTAACTGGGCTGTCCCTTTTGTTCAGCAGGTATGGAAAAAAATTGGAGGTGCTTCTTCCCCTATAGATATTTTATTGATAGGCGAGGCAGATGTGGCAGCCAATCAGAATTTGGTTTTCGATGCGCCAAAGGTGCATCCCCTTGTTATTCCTAAAGAACTGGTGCCATTGGAAATAAAAGTTCAATTCGACAAATTATTGGGCACACGATGAGTGAGAAGAAATGTCCATACCCTGGTCTAAGGCCTTTTACCGAAGACGAGGCCATTTATTTCAAAGGGAGGGATGCACATATACGACAGATTATTCGTCAGCTTGAAGACAACAAAATTGTTATCATTACTGGAGCATCGGGTGATGGTAAATCTTCTTTGGTATACGCAGGTGTGATTCCTAATGCCCGCGCTGGTTTTTTCCGTGCCAAGCACAACAATTGGCTCATTGCGGATTTCAGACCGGAACGTCGCCCACTGAAAAATCTATCGCAGGTTGTTGCAAATAAC
Organism: Bacteroidales bacterium; assembly: GCA_965230435.1. Classification (GTDB taxonomy): domain Bacteria; phylum Bacteroidota; class Bacteroidia; order Bacteroidales; family JBDKHP01; genus JBDKHP01. The sequence goes on along the minus strand of CBDDLB010000006.1, from coordinate 1,270,949 downwards.
TTCGGCCTACAAGAAAAAGAAGCGTACGACGAGCTTAGTCTTGGTTTTTCTGCCCTTACGGATATCTATAAGGCAGGCTCTTATCATCTCGACGAAGATTCAGAGGAATGGAAAAATGCAACCTTGAACGAACGAAAGCAAATGAAGTCCAAAGCTTCGAATTTGCTGATACTTGCCGATCAGTTCGAGGAGTTTTTCACAAACAATGAGAATTTCAGTCAAGGTAAGCCTTCGAACGAATCATACACAACCATTAACTTGTTGCTGGAAACAGCAGCAATAGCGTTACGGGAAGATCTGCCAATTTATGTAGTGTTTACAATGCGGTCAGATTTCATTAGCCAGTGTGTTGCCTTTAAAGGTCTACCGGAAGCAATTGGTTTTAGTCAATTTTTTATTCCACGCTTGCGCCGCAACGAACTTCAGCAGGTGATAGAAGAACCCGCAATACTTTCTGGTGGAAATGTGTCGAAACGCCTTACAGAAGTGCTCATAAACGATCTGCGCGAAGGTTTCGATCGACTGCCAGTACTCCAACATGCCCTGAACCAGCTTTGGCAGGCAGCAGATGATGGTGAAGAAACATTAGATCTGATTCACCTTGCGAAATTGGCAGGTATGCCAAACCATCTTTTGCCAGAAGAGGATGAGAAACGTTTTTCCGATTGGCTTTTTCTACAAGACAGCGCCCAGAGACAATATTACGAACAAGCAGAACTGCCCAATGTTCTGAATACACACGCAAATCAACTTTATGAAAAGGCATTTTCGAACTATACTCATTATCGCGATTGGGCAGTGGATTCAATTTCGGAAGAAGATGCTGAGCTGATTCAAAAAATAGCTTTTCAGTCCCTAACAAAAATTGATGGAGGTAGGGCAGTTCGAAACCGTATGACTTTGCGGGAGATAACGGAAGTAATCAATCAGCCACATATTTCCTATGAGTCGGTTTGTGCAGTTCTGAATATTTTTCGCTTGCCCGACAGTACTTTCATACGCCCTTTTATAGATCATGAAGATGTAGGAACTCAATATGTTGCCGCCGATATAATACTTGATATTACACACGAGGCGCTAATCCGTAACTGGAAAACCCTTGGTAAATGGCTGGAAGAAGAGCAGGCTAACCACACCGATTATTTAGACTTTCGGGTTCAGCTAAACCGCTGGTTAGCTAACGACAAGAAGGACGAATTTCTACTTAGCCTAGGCTCTTTGAGTTTTTTCAAGGGGTGGTTCGAACGTTGCCGACCAAATAAATACTGGATTGCAAAATACGACGACTCTTCTTCTCAAAAAGACGAAAAGCTTGCGGCGGCGGCTGTTTTGGCCGATAATGCCGCAGAATTCATTGCTCAGAGTGAAGCTTTTATTCAAAGTGCTGAAAGACGGAAAAAGCGCATACGGGGGATTGCCCTTATTGGTTCGCTGATCGTGATCGTGATACTTTCGGGCTTCTCTTATTGGGCCACACAGGAAAAAGCTTTTGCCGAGGAGCAACAGGCCATTGCAAAGCGACAACAAGAGATTGCAGAGTTAGAAAAAAATAAAGCACTGAAGGCAAATCAGATTGCTGAAAATGAAAAACAGAAAGCTCAGGCAAGTGCCCAAACTGCATTATTAGCAAAACAGAGATCGGACAGTGCATTTCAGGAAGCCAATAGGCAGCGGCGGATTGCAATGAGACAGAAGCGACTGGCCCAACAAGAATCCGAAAGGGCTGTGCGGCAGACCCACATTGCAGAAAAACAGCGGCATGAGGCAGAGCGGGAACGAAAGATAGCAACAGAACAGAAGCGGCTTGCTATAGAAGCCAACGATAGTGCTCAGAAGTTGAGTTACCTGTTTATTGCAAAGGCCCTTGCTTATAAGGCCATTAACGATTATAAGCAGCCACAGTTGAATTTGCTTCTGGCAAGGCAGGCATACAACTTTCACTCCAAGTATTTGGGAAGGGACAATGCCCCGGAGATTGTTACAGGCATGCGCCTGGCACTGAATTATGATGGCTATAAAAACCGTTTCAGAACAGATGCAGATAAACCTATCAGTATGGGGGTTTATTCAAAGGATATTTACATCACAGAACAGATGAACAGCCTGTTGCATTATCACGATCGGTTCGAGAATCCAAAGGTTATTGAAGTCAAAAATCGGGCTCCTATCAACAGAAGTTTCTTTTTTGAGGAGTTTGCGGTGTTTACTTTTGAAAACCGCAGATCTTCAATATTAAGATTTAATGATCGCGACTATAGGCTCAAGGGGCACAAAGGACTGATACGCTGTGTTGCCTTGTCGCAGGATAAGAAATTCTTGGCAAGTGGAGCTCGAGATGGTAGTGTTATTTTGCGTAAGTATAAAAATCTGTCGGAAGAAGCCGAGGTAGAACTGGAAAGCAGACCAACTGCAATTGTTTTCAAATCGGACAATTCTTTGATATATATATCCACTATCGCTGGCGATATATGGGAATGGGACTGGAAGAACAAAAAGAAAACAAAGTGTTTCTCTTCTTCGGCAAAAGTCCTATCTATGGCTGCTTTGCCTAATTTTGATAAATTATTTGTGGGACTTTCTTCTGGAAAAGTTCATATGCTGGATACTGAGAACAAGTTCACGGGAAGTATTTTGGTCAATTCCCCTGCTGGGGTGAATTTTTTAACGGTGGATCCGTCTGCACGTTTTTTTGCTGCCGGGGCAACTTCTGGACAAATTAAAGTGTATGATTTACTGGCAATACAAGAGTCACCTTTGGTGATTACTGATCATAATGCGAAATTGAAAGCTCTGGCATATTCAGAAAATCGGCTTTGGGCACTCACAGAAGATAATTACGTTTATTTCTGGGAAAAAGATTATAGAGTGTATGCGGATGAACTAAAAAAGCGTTTGAAACGTAACTTTACTGAAACTGAGTGGGGAGAATACGTTGGAGCTGTGCCCTATGAGGAAACTATTCCTAAGTAAGTGTTTGAGTAATAGAATAATTTATTGTCTGTAAACTATGTCTACCTAATTACTTGGGTACAAGAGGTGGATTTATTTCTGAGCTAAGTCGCTACTGATTTCAATTAGTTAAGGTTCAGATTTAATCCTGCGTTTTTCGAATGTAATAGTTTTGGATAGTATAATAGAAGTATGGCCATAGCTTTGGGCAGTTGATTTCTTTTTGAACTTAGATTTTGGGATTAGAATTAACTCTGATAGACTTCTTGGTATGAATAAATATATATCCGTCGTTTTTTTTATCTTTTGGGGGTTTGTCTCGTTTGGGCAGACAAATTGTGGGAATCTGATTGTAGATGCCCGGCAATTGTATAAAGATGGACTTTACGAGGAAGTGGTGAAAGTACTAAAAAATGGGCTGAGTAATTGCTCGTTGTCCGGTAGCGATAAGGCAGAGGCATATAAATTGATGGCAGCATCGGATTATGCGATGGATGAATTGGAGGAAGGTGATGAATACATGATCCGTTTCTTTAAGAAAAAGCCAAATTATCTTGCAAAGAAAGGAATAGATCCATCTTTTTTCATTGAAGCTTTTCCAAAGTTTAAGCTTTCCCCAAAGTTTACAATTTATACAGACATCGCTGTGCCCAGATATGAGATTGCACGTTCTAAAGTATATGCAATGTGGGATGCAGCTGATTATGAACAGCCATATTCAACGAATAGTTTTCCCATACCTACTGTTGGTATTCAGTGGTATCCGTTTAGATATTTTTCTTTAAAAATAGGGATATCTTACAACGAATTTGTATACCGGAGGGAAATTATAGCTCTGGAAAAGGTGAAGCTAACGTATGAAGAAGAGGCAAAATCAATCGGACTCCCTTTCTCGTTTAATATAGATTTTCCAATTAACAAGAGGGTTTATCCTTCACTTTATTTTGGGATGACGCTTCAGCGGGTATTTGAAGTTGACGCAGATATAGCACGTGAGTTTCTTGGTGGGAAAGCTCCGCCAGCGAGGAAATTGAATGGCGTTGATGTATCGTCTAGGCGGAATATGATAAATGCTACTCAGAATATTGGTATTAGGTTGAATTATAAAGTCAATAACTTCATTTTCCATGCCGATGTAAGTTATGCCAGACCAGTTTTGATGTATACTAATGATGAGAAATACTCAGAAATAAGATTTATAAACGAATATTATTATATGGACGATGATTTCTGGGTGTCGCAAACCAATTTCTCGTTTGGTTTGAGTTATGTTTTTTCAAATCATATAAAACTGAAATACTGACATGAGAAAAATTGTTTATGTTATTCTTAGCAGTGTTTTTCTTTGTACTTCTTGCATCAAGGATGATTTTGAGGTAGTGGATTCCTCCGAACGGAGTTCAATAATTATTGAAAAGCGCGTATTAGCAGATCCAGATGTGAGTGATGGGAAGTTCTATACGATTTTGGAGGATTCTACAGGTATTTATTTCTCTTCGATTGATGTGGATGGATCGGTCAATAACCTGAATTCTTTATTGGATGTTTTGCCGAGCAATTCTTCTGTTGAAGATTTGGAGGGCGCTGATTTGTTAAGATTTGAGGACAGAATTTTCACTGTGTTTGTTGCAGAACAGGAAGAGCAAGGTGTAAAAAGTCAGCGGTATAAAATTTCCAGTTCAAATATTGGTGGAGGGGTGAACTGGGATTATGAAGCCGATTTCGATCTGACATATGGCGGTGAATACGAACATTTTCTTTTAACCTATCAAGAAAATATCCTCACGTTGTTTTGTGTGAAAGTAAAAAGAGGGGGAGAAAACAGTTTAGACTTCTTCCGCTTCAACTCGGATGGGGAATTGATTGATAGCAAGTCTGAACAAGGAGTGGATGCAGAAGCTGTTTCTGCCATTCGGACCCATTCTGGGCGGATTTTCATTGCTTTCTCCGCATTAAGAGACCCATACGCAAGTTTCACTTTAATGGAGGTTGACGGAAACGGAGAAGTACAGACGATTGAATATCCTTCGTTAAAAATTTTCAGGATGTACAATGCGTTTGAGCTGCCCGATAATAGAGTAAGGTTTGTTGGTTTTGGATCGGAAGAGATAGGATTGGAAGATATTGAAAATATGATACTTCGTTTGGATCAGAACAATAGCCTTTCTGACCAAAAGGTTGTCGATGGATTTTATCCGTATTTTGCTTTCGAACGTAGAAATCCAGAGACAGATAAGGTACAGGAAATGTATTTGGGTACAGAAGGGGCGAGTGAGGCGAGTTCAGATGTTTTTCCTTTTTATTCCTTCAGTTCAGCTCATTTTGCAATATGGGATCCTCAAGGTCAGGGGCGAGAATCGCTTAGGGTGTTTCGATCTGGCATACCAACAGTGCCATTGGCTATGGTAGAAATTGAGGATGGTAACATCTGCGTTTTTTGTGCAAAAAAGAGTTTCTCTAGGTTCGATGATATTCAACTCTTGAAAATAAAACCTAATGGCGAATATGTTGATCAGTGAGATATCGGTAGAGTTGATTTTGATTTTGTTTGCCATTCTACTTCTGATAATTGGGGCAACTTATCTTTTGATGAGGCAGTTTTTTCAATACCAGATCCGGTCGTTGACCAAGCATCAGAAACGGCTGGAGAATACCTTGGACGAATCGAAGAAGTATTACGAGGCAGAAATTAAGAGAAGTCAGTTTTTGTTGCAACATAATTCCCAGAATGCAGAAGTTGAACAAAAGACAGATAATATTGCTTTTTCTGGAGATGCTTCTCACGAAGAAGTAACGGAACTTGTACGCAACAAGCAGAGCCTTGAGCGGGAGATGGAAAGTTTTCAGCGCAAGAACAAAAAACTGTGGGAGCAAAGTTTAGCAATACATAAAGAAAAGGAACGTATTGATGGTCTGAAAAAAGAGATAGAAACCAAACATAAGGAGCTAACAGATAGTATCCATTACGCAAAACGAATTCAAGGTGCTTTGCTTCCTAAAAAAGAGGCAATTGATACTGCTTTGCAGGAATACTTTATTCTTTGGAGACCAAGGGATATTGTATCCGGGGATTTCTATTGGATAAGACAGGTTGATCATTACAGTATAATTGTTGCCGCAGATTGTACTGGTCATGGTGTTCCGGGAGGTTTTATGAGCATGCTTGGAATTGCTTTTCTGAATGAGGTGGTGACGAACCTTGTAGATATTAAAGCCAATGAAATATTGGATCAGCTCCGTGAACTTGTTAAAATATCGCTTCAGCAAAGTCTGGAAAGCCGTACACCAAGTGATGGAATGGATATGGCGATATGTATCATCGACAATCGCAAAAAGGAACTTCAATTTGCAGGTGCAAACAATCCTCTAGTTTATTTGCGCGATGACGAATTGCATCAGTTGAAACCAACGCGTAACCCGATAGCAATCTACCGCAAGGAAAAGCCATTTCAGCTCAATACGCTACAGCTCCAAAAAGGAGATCAGTTTTATATCTTTTCAGATGGCTATGTCGATCAGTTTGGAGATTCTCAAGATATCCGTTACACCATACGCCGTTTTAAAGACAGCCTTCTAGAGATACAGCATTTACCTATGTCTGAGCAGAAAGCAGAACTAGAAAGCCGCCTCGAAAAATGGCAGGGTGAACGAAAACAACTCGATGATATCTTGGTTATTGGTTTCAAAGTCTGATTACATTGAAACCAATTGGTTTGCCTATTAACCCTTTATCGAATTAATGAAATTCAATTGATTGATAACTAGGTGTTAAGCATGGAACACAAACAAAGGTTTTTTCGAGTGGTTAAGCATTTTTCTGGTTAGGCTTGGGTTAAACAGACTTTCGAAAAGAGTCTTTTTGTGGGTTGTAAGTGCCACGAAACTAATCGATTGTTCTTCCATGATTTTCTCTGTTGAAGAAATCAGATCGCCTCCCACATGCAAAATACATTCGATTTCGTACCCTGCATATTCGTCTTGTAGATGATCCCTTAAGCTGTTCAGCCTTATTTCGTCGATATCATGTGTTCCTTCGGTATCTACATGGAGGCAGAATATTTTTACATTGAAAACATATAGGAGCCTCATCAGTTTTCTCAAGGCGATGTAGTCTGTCGTTTCTAGGTTTGTTGCGTAGAGTACGTTTACAGGCTCAGGTATTTCTTTAAAAGCTGCTGTGTCTGGAATTGCAAGTACGGGCACTTCTGCATCCTCAATCACTGTAGAGGCAACACTGCCAAAGAAAGTGTCGCTATCTTTCCCGATTCCTTGGGTTCCCATCACAATCAGATCTGTTTCCTCATCTTTGGCAGAGGTAAGTATGCTGTCTTCTGTAGCTCCGCCAATCAGATCTTTTTCAATAGCAATTCCAGAGTGGGATAAGTTAAGCTTTTCTTCGAAATGCTTCATGAATACTTCCATTTGCTCAGATGCCTTGCCTTCTAAGTCCTGCAAGTTTATGTCGAACCCGATGTGATAAGCATCTACTGTTGCGATAGGAGCAAGTGATGCATCGTAGAATACATGTAAAAGTTTAATTTTTGCTTCGAGTTTTTGAGCGATATGAAAAGCATATTCAAATGCATTATAGGAAGAGGGTGAAAAATCGACAGGAACGAGTATCTGCTTTACATCTTCCGAAAGCATCTCAATTTCTTTATCTGGCAAAGTGTATTCTTCTTTCAGATGCAGTGCAATTGGAAGAGCTTCTTTCACGTCCTCCTCACGTATTCTTACCCTGACATCTTCTGGAAAAGTAGGACGGATAGCATGTTCATTAACAATAAACGATTCAATTCCTTTGGCTTCTAGCCTTCCTTTTAGTATTTCGGCGCGTGTGAAAGATAATACGGCCAATGTAACCAACTTTGCTTCCATAACTTCCGATTTTAAGTTCAACCCTTATAAGGTCATAGACCTATTTATTTCGATTTGCTTTGTTCATCCAGTTGCGTAACTGAGATCTAACCCAGCATTGACTTAAGTGCTTTCTTAGTTTTACGAATTTTGAATACGTATCGTTCTTGTGTAACTAACGTTAATTACAGTCAATAATCGGATTATTACAAATTTGCAGGGGAATTTTGTGGACAACTGTAGAAACTGAGCTTTTTCATCGCTTTTTTGTACCGCGTTCTTTTTTGCCCCTGTTCCTATCAATATACTTAAAATCAAAAAAAAAGTCAAGGAAGCAGAATATAATAGAAGCCCCCCTTAAAAGAGTTTCATTGTTTATGGAAGTGTATATTCTATTAAGCTTGAGCTTTACTTAAAAAGTAAAGCCAATCCGTACCATCGGATTTGTATATATTTCAGAAGAGCCGTTAATGTTCCAAAGGGCAATTAAACTAAAGCTTCCTTGCCGGAGGCCTCCTCCTGCTAGTGGACTGAAAATCCATTTTCTACGACCGTCTTGGTAATATTCGAAGTTCAGTCCCTCGTATTCTGCATGAAGGATAATCATACTTAAGCGGGCAGGTAGAAGTTGGGCAAATACTCGCCCTCCGTATATAGAAGTAGAGTAGCCAATATTGCTGTCGGAAAAATATTGATATGTAGCACCAACACCAAGGCCAAATTGTTGTTCAAAAAAGCGGTAGCCAACGTAGGGGGAAACATCAATATTGGTTATTGTTCCAAAAGCAAGTCCTAGGTTACCTCCAAAAAAAACGTTTGGATCCAAACGGCGGACTTTCTGATCTTCTTGAGCTAGAACAGTAATCTGAAAAAGTATAAATATAAATGTTAGTGTTCGTTTCATGAGTCTAGAATTTTCAATTTGCCAAATGCAATATCCTAGTAATGCACGGTGTGTTTAAATAGAACTTAAATTTAGACGTATGACTCTAGAAGTTTGAAACATAAACACAATGTTTTTTTAACTTGTGTTAACACAGTAAAAACTTACACATTTGTGAAATGTGTAAGATAATTTCGGTTAAGGCACACAAGGCGTTCAACACCAGAGCATACTGGAAGTACGTGAGGATTTGGACGACCGCAGTGCAACGAAACCCGAAGTTATTTTTTTAGCTTAACTTATCCATATACCGTATGGAAGTTATGGCATTTGTTTTACATTGCTTCCTTCTGAGCTAAGTACTGAAAATATCTAAAATTTGGATACCAGCTGCAAGCCTAGCTTTTTTTATGATTTGTTAACTTACTATAGAAGATATTCGCTATTGAGTCGAATTTCTTAAAAAAGAGTTTTTGTATTTTAATTATCTGATAATTAAGTTTTTGTGTTTGTTGTGGGATAATTCAGATTAAGAACTCTTAATTGAAGGCTTTCTATTTAAGAACAAAAACTGCATTTTTGTTTACTCAAACGGTGTCCTCACCTTGTTTTTGAGGCTGTTGGTACTGCGAAAGACAACTGTATGAAACCAGAACAAATCATAGAGACCTACCGTCCTTTACTTTTCACTATTGCTAAGGATATCTTAGGCAATATGAAGGACGCAGAAGATGTAGTTCAGGAAACGTTCATCAAGTGGCTCCGTAATAATCCGATAAACATTGAGAACAACAAAGCCTATTTAGTGAGGGCCGTTACCAATGCCAGCATCAATTTCAAAAAGTTGGTGCGTAACAAAGTGGAAATTGATATTCCAGAACTTCCAGATTGGATACCCGACCGTGGTTCTATAGATGCCTTCAAAACTGATATGGAGCAAGAACTGCATGAGGCTTATCAGGCCCTTAGGGAAAGGTTAACACCTTCTGAACGGGGAGTGTACATACTCAAAGAGCTTTTTGGAATGGATTACGAAGAGATCAGTGAGATTTTCGAAAGACAGTCCACTGCTTGCCGAAAACTTTTTAGCCGTGCAAAACAGGCCTTGTTCGAGAAGAAGGAACGTTTCGTTTCTTCTTACGAAGAGCAGAAAGAAGGTTTCTTTAAGTTTATGGATGCCACTGAAAACGGAAAGCTTGACCAGTTGATAGGTTTCCTTAAAAAGGAAATGGAAAAACATACTTAGTTTATTAATAGTTGGTTAGTGATTGTTTTTGATGTGTGTTCATTCAAAATTTAGGTAGGTTATTCCTAATCTAAGTCGCTGGTTACTTTCAGAAAGTTAATCTAAAATAAATAGATTCATGGCTTTACACCTCTGATTTAGGTTCAATATTGAAAGGCTTTTTATAGTCACATCAAAACCAATAATGCTTTCGTGGTTACCTTGCATTGGTTTCTTCCCTTCTTTCTTCTTGAAACAATATCATAAAAAGAGATTATTTTAATACTGTAAACGGGTATTGAATAGTTTTTTTTATTAAATTCCAGATCGTTAAAACAACTGCAAGTGTTGTAATTTCAATTTACTTTCTAGAGAACAAAGTTTCAGTTTTGAATTTGTAAGTCTTTGTGGTAAGTAGGTGCCACTAATATGAACGATGCTTTTAGGTTTATCGCATTGTAGAAACAGGCATTGTACTTTTCCTAAGTCTGGCTCGGTGTGCTTAAATAGTTCAAAGAATTTAATATCTGATATTGTTATGAAAAAACTTCGGATTGGTCTGCGTTTGGGGATATGTTTTGCTCTACTTATTGTTATGCTGATAACTTTAAGTCTTTTCTCATACAAGAGTATGGAAGAAATCGGAGATCAGACTACAAAGCTGTATCTACATCCATACGCGGTTAGTACTGCAATTCTTCGTATTGATAGAAACATCGTAACCATACATAGGAATATGAAAGATATTGCCATGTCGGAAGATGTAGAGCAGATAAAACCTATAGTGGATAAGATAGCTGTTTTGGAGAAACAGGTATATGAGGATTTTGATACGATCGCAGTCCGTTTTTTGGGTAAAAAGAAGAAGGTGAAAGCTGCCCGTAAATTGTTCAGGAATTGGGAGCCGATACGCCAAGAGGTGATCAATTATATTTTGATTGGTGATGCTGAAAGCCGAAGAAAAGCCAAAGGGATTACTCAAGGTAAGGGGGCCAGACATATTGAGAAACTTCATGCTGCTGTTAATGATTTCATTGTTTTTGCTGATAACAAAGCTCTTACATTCTATACTAATTCTACCGAAGAAAAAGATTTTGCTCTGCTAACGATGATACTACTTGTAATAGGAACTGGTGTTATGGCGATATCGTTGGGGGTTTATGTTACCAGAAGTATAGTAGTTCCTCTGAAAAATGTTGTAGAAGCTACCACAGCAATAGCAAATGGCGATTTTAGTTTAGAGACCAAGATCAATAACAAGGACGAGATCCGGATGTTGGCAGATGCGAATAATCTTGTTAGAAAGAACCTTCTTGCATTTCAGGATGAGGTAAGCTTGCTTATACGTTCAGGAAATAATGGCGATTTGCAGAAACGGGGAAATGTTTCTTCTTTTGAGGGGGGATATGCCGATATTATATTGGAACTGAATAAAATGCTCGATGTTATTCTGCTGCCAATACAGGAAGGGAACCGAATATTAGGACTCATTAAAGGTGGAAACCTAAGGGAAAAAATGAACCTTAAGCTGAAAGGTGAACATCAGGAAATGCAAATAGCTGTGAATAGTGTACATGAATGGCTGCAAAATCTTGTGTCCTATTTGGCTAAGCTCTCGCAAGGAGACCTATCTGCATCTATGGATAAAGCATCGGAGGACGATCAGATTCATGAGCATTTGGAGGCGTTATCCGAGTCGATGATTCTGATAACAGATAGTGCCAAGCAACTGGCAACTGGTGACCTAGCGGTGGATATAGAGCCTAGATCACGAAAAGACGAATTGATGCTTGCTCTAAAGAACATGGTGTTATCGAATAGAGAAGTTGCAGAAACAGCACAAAAACTGGCAGAGGGTGATTTGACAGTAGAACTGAATCTCCGTTCATCGAAGGACGAGCTGATGCGTTCTCTTACACAAATGGTTGCTAAGCTGAGGCGTGTGGTTAACGAAGTGCAAGTTAGTACGGATGGATTTGTGTCTGTATCGAACGAGATTGGAATGGTGTCGGGCAATATTGCACAAGGGGCGAGTGAGCAGGCTACTGCTGCGGAGGAGTTGTCCTTGTCTATGCAGCAGATGGCAATTAGTATTAGGCAAAATGCAGAGCATGCCAGTGAAGCAGAAAACATTGCCACAAAAGCGGAGAAAGAAATTGCGGACAGCAATAGTTCTGTTTCTCAAACTGTTGCTGCAATGCGCGAAATTGCGGACCGGATAAAGGTGATTACCGAAATTGCACGTAAGATAGATCTTCTTGCTATCAATGCGGCTATAGAAGCGGCACGTGCAGGGTCGCATGGAAAAGGTTTTAGTGTTGTTGCTTCGGAAGTTAGAAAACTGGCCGAGAACAGTCAAAAATCTGCTGAATTCATTAACGAGATATCTATACAAGGCCTGTCGATAGCTGAAACTTCTGGGAGGATGCTTAATGATGCTTTCCCAAGCATTCAACGTTCAAGTCAGCTCGTAAGAGAAATTAATGGAGTAAGTACAGAGCAGCGAGCTTCAATTAATCAGATCGAAAAGGCTATTCGGGAACTTTCGTCTGTTACCCAGAGAAATTCGACATCTGCTGAGCAGATGGCTACAGGAGGCGAAGAACTGTCTAGCCAATCGATTCAGTTAAGTGAGCTTACTAAATTCTTTGTTACAGGCGAAAGACAAGCTCAGACCAGCGTGATGGCCGACGCCATGGAACGAAAACCCAACGGAGGGGTTAATTTCTCCCTGGAGGAAAAGGACGATGATAGTGGGTATGAACATATAATTTAAAAAGATAAAAAATCCCTCTCAGGATCGCAGCTGAGAGGTTTTTAACGATCAATCTACTTGTTTCGCTTCTTGCCAGATCACTTCCATTTCATCTAAACTCATGTCTTTTAGGCTATGACCTTGAGAAATGGTTTTGCTTTCGAGATAATTGAAGCGTTTCGTGAATTTTCTGTTTGTCCGTTCAAGTGCATCTTCTGGGTTGATGCCGTAGAGGCGTGCGGCGTTGATCAGCGAAAAGAAAAGATCACCAAATTCAGCTTCGATTTTGTCTTTGTCGTTTTTTTCGATTTCAACCTCAAGTTCCCCAATTTCTTCCTGAACCTTCTCCCAGACCTGCTCTTTTTCTTCCCAATCGAAACCAACACCGCGAACTTTTTGCTGAATGCGGTTGGCTTTAATCATTGCAGGCAAACTATCGGGTATTCCCTGAAGTACAGTTTTGTTGCCTTTCTCCTTAAGTTTTAGTTCTTCCCAGTTCTTCGAAACTGTCTCTGGATCATTAGCTTCTACATCACCATATATGTGTGGGTGGCGGTGAATCAGCTTTTCTGCTAAGGCATCAATAATGTCGGCAATGTCGAATTTGTTTTGCTCGTTGCCCATTCTTGCATAGAAAATAATGTGTAGGAACACATCGCCAAGCTCCTTTTTTATTTCCGTGAAGTCTTTTTTTATAATGGCATCCGTTAGTTCGTAGACTTCTTCTATGGAAAGCGTCCGTATGGTGTCGAATGTCTGTTTTTTGTCCCAAGGGCATCCTTCGCGCAGTTCGTCCATTATGTTTAGAATGCGTTCGAATGCCTTTAGTTTATCTTGCATTGAATTGTTTGGCATAACTAGGTTTTGTTTTGAATTCTTATAGGGTGTCAAAACTACTTAGTTTTTGGGAGATAGGTAGGAAACTCTGGAAAGTTCTTGATGGATTAAAATTACAATTTCGGCAAATAGAAATATTGTTTTAACTTGCGATAAGTGAGTGTGCTAAAATAATCATTACTGAGAAGTTTGTCATAGTGCTGAAAATTAGGAGGCTGTAGGTTATGATAAAATAGTATCACGAGCTTATTAGAAGATATGACATGAATCCAATAAGTTTTAATACAACTTCCGATAAATTTGTAATCAGCATTGACAAGAATGCGATTGATAAAAACGCACTTTTTGTGTGGTTAGAGTTGTTGCGTATTGAACAACTAGCTCAAGAAGTTAATTTTGATGACACTATAATTGAGTTTGGTGAAGAACTTAAAGAAAACTGGTGGGCAGAAAATAAAAAGCGTTTTATTACTGAGGAATGAAGGTAGTTATTGTTGATACGAATATTCTTTTCGCTGCTATGAGAGCGAAAGAGTCTCCAATTAGGTCGATTCTTACACGTTCAAAAAGAAGGTTTGTCGCTCCTAATTTTTTAGTTTCAGAGATTTTTAAGCACAAAGAGAAGCTGTTGAGGTACTCAAAAGCTTCAGAAGATGAAGTTAATGAGTTTTTAATGAAATCATTGCAAAAGATTAGTTTTGTGAATGAAGAAATGATTTCAACCGGTGGCTTCATTGAAGCTTATAAATTGTGTAAGGATGTTGATGAGAAAGACACCCCGTTCGTTGCTTTAACGCTTGAGTTAGATGGTGAATTGTGGACTCGTGACAAAGCTCTAATTCAAGGTTTGACAAAAAAAGGGTTTACTGCTTTTTTTGACGAAGGAGGAGAATAAAGCTGGAAGGAGCTTATTCTCCTTGAAAATAAACCCGCTTAACCCGAGAAGAAACAGAAGTAAGCACCTCATAAGGAATAGTACCCAGTTGCCCAGCAATGTCAATAATAGTAGGCCATTCACCAAAAATAATCACCTCATCGCCTTCTTCTGCGTTTACATCTGTCAGATCAACCATACACATATCCATGCAAATATTACCCACGAAAAGAGCTTTTTGTCCTCGGATATTTACATAACCATTGCCGTTTCCGAGTCTTCTGTTGATGCAATCAGCATAACCAATAGGTAAAGTTCCGATTATGGAATCCCGTTCAGCAATCCAGTTGCGACTGTATCCAACGGATTCCCCTTTTTTTATGTGCTTAATCTGGGAGATGAACGTTTTAAGTGTGCTTATCGGTAAAGTTTTCGGCCGCTTATTTTGACTAATGCCATATAAGCCAATCCCCAAACGAACCATATCGAACTGAGCTTGGGTGTGCCGTTCGATACCAGCGGAGTTTAAGGTATGTCGTAGAAAAGGGTAGGAGAGGTGGTTTTCGATCTGTTTGCTCATCAATTCGAAACTGTGGATTTGTTCAGAAGTAAAACCGTCAAGAGCGTTTGAGTCTGTACCTACCAGATGAGAAAAGACACTCATAACTTTGAATTGTGGCGCTGTTTTTAGCAGTTCCAAGAGTGAATAGATCTGATTAGAATCAAAACCTAATCGTCGCATTCCTGTATCTAGTTTAATATGAATCGGTAGCGATTTAGGAGCAAAGCTGTTGGTACGAGTGGCCAGCTCCTTAAAAATCCGTTCACTATACACTTCTGGTTCTAATCCAAAATCAATGATCTGATCGAAATTATGGACATCTACATTCATGACCATAATCGGCAACGTAATACCAGCTTTTCGAAGCTCAACACCTTCATCAGCATAAGCAACACCAAGATAATCTATGCGCTGATGTTGTAGCCAGTTGGCGATTTCGTAACTTCCACTTCCGTACGAAAATGCTTTTACCATCGCCATTATTTTTGTTTCTTTCTTTAGCAAAGAGCGGAAGTAGTCTAGATTATGTTGTAGGTTATCGAGATTGATTTCTAGAACTGTGTGGTGATTTTTCTGAGCCAAAGCTCTCGAAATATCTTCAAAATGGAAGTTGCGTGCCCCTTTTATTAAAATTGCTTCCTTTTGAAAGTCTGAAGTCTGGAGGTATTTCAAAAAGGCTTCGGTAGAATTGTAGAATCGCGACTGAGGTGCAAAATAATTCCGAAAACTCACAATATGATTACCAATAGCATAGAGCTGATCTATTTTGCTTTCGGCAAGCATTGTTGCTACCTCTTTGTAAAGTCGCTCTTCCGATTTTCCGCTTTGGTAAATGTCCGATAGGATTACACTGCGTCGCTTATGCTGGTTCTGTTGAGTTAGGCTTTCCAGTGCTATTTTTAGAGAATTAAGATCGCTGTTGTAGCTGTCATTTATAAGCGTGCAGCCGTTAATTCCATGCACAAACTCTAGGCGCATGCCTACTGGTTGTAGATTTAGAAAATCATCAGCAATGAAGCATGTTTTGTCACTTGTTTTTTCAATGGCCATTAGTGCGAAGAAGCAATGAATTGCATTCTCCGTTGAAGCATCGTCTGTAAAAGGAATAGAAAAGTGAAACTGTCTTTCTTCGAAATCAATTGAAATTTCACTTTTTTGTTCTTTTTTAATGATTTTTACATTGCCATCAGAAGTAGAACTCCATGTTATTAGTTGTGGATTGAAATCACTAATTTCTTGTATTGCGTGAGTGATTTCGGCGTAATCTTCACTGAAAATCAAATATTCAGAATGTGGAAAGAGCTTAAGTTTCTCTTTCGCTTTTTGTTGTTTATTCTCAAAATTCTCTTGGTGTGCTTCTCCTATGTTTGTAAAAATCCCAATTGTTGGTTTAAGAATCTGTTCTAGATTCTGCATTTCATTTTTTTCCGAAATACCAGCTTCAAAAATAGCCAGTTCATGGTTCTGTTCTGTTTGCAGCACAGACAATGGAACACCAACTTGAGAATTATAGCTTTTAGGACTACGGACAATTGAGAAGTGAGGAGCAAGCAACTGGTTCAGCCATTCTTTAACAATCGTTTTACCATTGCTACCAGTTATACCAACTGTAGGTATTGAATATTGCGATCGATGATATGCTGCAATTTGCTGTAGAGCTACTTTCGTGTTTTCAACAATAATATAGTTTGCGTTGTCTGAAGTGCGATCATCCAAATGTTGAACAAGGAAATTTTGAACCTTCCTATTTTTTAGCTCACTAACAAAACGATGACCATCGTGATTCTTCCCTACAATTGCCACAAAAAGCAAGTTTTCTCCTGCGGAGAAGCTCCTGCTATCAATAGAGATTGCTGTAACAGAAGTTTCGGGGTTGCCTAGTAACTTACCATTTGTAATTTGTGCTATTTGGGATAGGGTGTAGTGCATATGATTTAATGGAGGTTAAAAAAGCCCAAAGGGCTTATAGCAATAGCATGGGGCAACGCCCTATGGAATTAAATATACAGAACAGATACGCCCTGAAAGGGCAATAGCCAATCAATCCCAAACATATCGTTCATCATATTCAACATTAAGTAGGTGTGCTAATATAAGCGACATTTTTAGGTTTGTCACTATACTGAATATTAGTACGATGTCCTTCATAATAAATAGCACCACGTGCTTATACTTTTTGAGAAATGCCTTGAATTCCTCTTGAAATGTTTTTGTTTTATGATGTTCAGGTTGTTGTTCAATATATTTTACAACTGTATCAATCTCTGTCGGGTTGATGGAGAAGATTCCATAACCACTTTGCCAATAGAATTTTTGATACTTTTTGTCTTTAGTTTTAATCCACTTAGAGGACTCTTTTTTCAACTTTTCGAGTAATGTTGCTTGCGTAACTTTTCTAGATAAGGTGCAGAGGATATGTACATGATCTTCATGTCCCCCAACTTTAATAGGCATACATTCTAAGCCTTTACATATTCCGCCGAGGTACTCAAAAAGGTTTCGTTTTATGCTTTCGTCAATTAGTTTTACCCTGTTTTTAGTACTGAAGGTAATATGAGTATAAACTCTTGATAGCGACTGGGGCATGGAAATATAGTTTTGTGATTGCTTATGCCCTTTCAGGGCGTATCTTTGTCTGTGATTATTTCATAGGGCGTTTGCCCTATGCTGTTGCAGAAAGCCCGTTGGGCTTGTAAAGATATGTCAAAAAACTTGTTTCATTAATTATTGTAGTATCTAGGTCGCATCAAATGGTTGAGAATATTGCTGTTTGTGACTAGGATTATCAAGCGAGGTGATTTTTTTAAGAGGAAAATCCTTTAATTCTTTGTTAGGTGTGTTATCCTTAAAAATAAGAAGAACCCAGAATTTGGTTCGCAAAGAAGTTATCAGAAACTCAAAAGGGGAAGTAAAAACAAGCCACCTAGAATTAGTAAAGTTCTAGATGGCAAATTTATATTTCTTATGCGATATTCCGCAAAACAGTCTGTTTAAGAAGAAAATCAATAAGCAGTAAAATAGCACCAAACAAAGCAAAGATGAAATACTCTTCCTCTTTGTTGCTGAACTCTTTTACTTTCATTTTGGTTTTTTCCAGCTTATCAATCTCTTGGTAAATCTCTTTCAACTTGTCGTTGTTAGTAGCACGGAAGTACTGTCCATCGGTTGTTTCTGCTATTTTCTGAAGAACTTCCTCATCAATTTCAACATCAATCATTTGATATTGGATGCCAAAAGGTGTTTGGAATGGATATTTGGCTTGACCAAGTGTTCCAACACCAACAGTATAAACGCGTATTCCATATGTTTTTGCAATTTCAGCAGCAGTAAGCGGTGCAATCTCGCCTGAATTGTTAACACCATCTGTAAGTAAGATTACTACTTTACTTTTTGCATCGCTATCCTTTAGGCGCGAAACTGCTGTACCTAGTCCAAGGCCGATTGCTGTTCCATCCTCAATCAATCCAGAGCGTACATCTTTGAATAGGTTGATAAGTACAGCATGATCCGTAGTAAGTGGACACTGCGTAAAACTTTCACCAGAGAAAACAACAAGTCCCATGCGATCAAGAGGTCGTCCGGTGATAAATTGGATGGCAACGTTCTTTGAAGCTTCCAAACGGTTTGGCTCAAAGTCCTGTGCCAACATACTGCTCGATACGTCAACAGCCAACATTATGTCGATACCTTCCGTTGTTACCTTCTGCCAATTGTCGCTAGATTGTGGACGGGCTAAGGCTACAATTAGCAGCGAAAGTCCAGCCAAACGGGCAACAAAAGGAATATGCATCAAGAGATGTTTATATGTGTTTCCCGCTCCCTCTAGGCTACTCATGTTGGAGTACTGTAAGCTTGGATTACTGGTCTTCCACTGAAATATGTACCAGATAATTAAAGGTACGAAAAGAGTGAATAGAATAAAAAAGCCGGGAGAAGCGAATGTTATATCTTCCATTTTTAGTCTAAATAAGGTCGTAGACCAACTTGTTTGAAATACTTTTATTTGTAAATGAGTACTTTGATGTATGACTGTTCAGGAATATAAGCCAACAAGCAGCTCTTACAAATTTGTAAAACGTTTTCGGTATTTAAAGAAACCGGTACATTAAACGTACTTAATTTAGGTGTTGTTTTCCTGATCTTCATTTTGAACTGCAGGTCGCTCTTTTGTCCGTTCAACGAAAGCAAAGGCATCTTCCATACTCTCTACGTTTTCGTTGCTCAGTGGCTGATATTTAGCGAATTTAGCAAGGTCTGCCAGATCAAAAATCTTTTCAAGAATTCGATTTGTCTCCGAGTTCGATTGTGAAACGGATTTCACTTGTATCATTGTCTCGTGGCTTGTCAGTTCCATCACTGTAACGCGGTACCGTTGTTCGAGATAATGTTTCAATATATCTGTCAGTTCAGAGTGATATTCTTTATATTTTCCTTGCTCCCAGAGTTTTTCTTCTTTTAATTTATTCAAGGCTGTGTAAGCGGTCTCGTGTGCGGGTATTTTAGGACGCTTAAGTATGGTTTTTGGTGTTTCCTCACGGTTGCGCATGTAAAGAATCAATATTATGATTAGCGCAATTACAGCCAGCCCGATCAACACATAAATAAAATAGCGTTCCATAAACTCATCAAAAGTAAATGGAGTAGCGTAGATAGGGGCAATTTGTTTTATTGCCTGAGTTGTGTCTATCTGTGGGGCACCTACCTGAAGAAGCATTTCGTTAGCAGTGAGTGTGTCTGTTTTGCCATTCCGCATTATGGTAAATTTCAATGGGGGCAAAACATACTTTCCTTTTTCCCAAACGGTTAGTTTGAGCTGTTGCTTTATTGCTACCTTGTTGTTTTCTAGTTCTGTTGAGTCGATTTCCGAAAACTCAAGAACTTCAATTTTGGAATAAGCAGAGTCCTGTTTAAGATCTGGGAAGCCAAGCAATTCACCTTTGTTGTGCTCTGCCCACATGGTCATCTTGAACTGGTCTCCGATCTGTACATTGGTAGTATCCAATGTGGTTTTCAGTCTGATTTCCTGTGCCTGAATCTGAAAGGCACACAATAGAAAGACTGAAATAGAAAATATAATATAGCGGATGCTTATCATTTGCTTTTAAACAATTTCATCAGAGGTTTAACATAGTCTTCGCCCGTTTCCACGTTTTCCCAAACAATGCCAGAACGATTAAAAAGTTCTTTTAGTCTGGTTTGGCGTTCATCCCATTTTTTTGCGTGCGAGAGGCGTACACTTTTGCTCGATGTATCAATCAAACGTATTTTGCCTGTTTCGGGGTCGCGCAGATTGATGAGTCCAAGAGGAGGAAGCTCTTTTTCGCGTCTATCGAATATGCGCAGGCCGAAGACTTCGTGCTTTTTGTTGGCTATTGTTAGGGAATCTTTGAAATCGGTAGCAGTGTCGAAGTCCGATATCAAAAAAGCAGTACAATGCTTCTTGATTACGTTAGTGAAATATTTCATGGCTTCACCGATATCTGTTTCTGTATGTTCAGCCTTGAAATCAATCAACTCACGAATAATCCGCAAGACGTGTTTGCGCCCCTTTTTAGGAGGTATGAATTTTTCAATTTTGTCAGAAAAGAAGATCACACCTACTTTGTCGTTGTTCTGAATGGTAGAAAAAGAAATAACGGCAGCAATTTCAGCTATTAGCTCTTGCTTAAACTGATGATTGGTACCAAACAAGTTCGAAGCACTCACATCAATAACGAGCATTACGGTCAGTTCTCGTTCTTCTTCAAACACTTTTACATACGGATGACTGAAGCGTGCCGTTACATTCCAGTCGATGGCGCGGATATCGTCTCCTACCTGATACTCGCGTACTTCGCTGAAAGCCATACCCCGGCCTTTAAATGTACTGGCATATTCGCCTGCAAACAACTGACTACTCAGACGGCGGGTTTTAATTTCGATCCGCCGAACACGTTTCAGAATATCCGAAACCCCTTCCTGTACTACAATTTCTTTTGACACAATAGGAAATAATTGATTAATAGCCTAAGAATAATTGAATGCCAATGTTCTGGGACATTCAATTATTCGGTCATTCGTTCATTCAATTATTTTGAACTCTATGGCACCTCAACAGTATTCAAAATCTGGTTGATGATCTCTTCTGTTGAAATGTTTTCCGCTTCTGCTTCATATGTAAGTCCAATACGGTGGCGCAATACATCGTGACAGATAGCACGTACATCTTCTGGAATTACATAACCACGGCGCTTGATGAACGAATACGCTTTTGCAGCTTTCGCCAAGTTGATACTGGCACGTGGCGAACCTCCAAAGTTGATAAGCTCTTTGAATTGCGGCAGGCCATATTCTTCTGGGTTACGCGTCGCGAATACGATATCAACGATGTACTTCTCAATTTTTTCGTCCATGTACACATCTTTTACTACATCGCGGGCTTTCACGATAGTGTCAGTGTCCATGATTGTATTTGGAGTTGGGAACGATTTTTCCAAGTTCTGGCGGATGATCAAAGCCTCCTCGTCTTTCTTAGGGTACTCAATAATCACCTTCAGCATAAAACGGTCTACCTGCGCTTCTGGAAGCGGGTAGGTTCCTTCTTGTTCTACTGGGTTCTGAGTTGCCATAACAAGGAAAGGTTCTTTCAATTTGAAGGTTTCGGCTCCAATTGTTACCTGACGTTCCTGCATGGCTTCCAGTAGCGCACTCTGTACCTTTGCAGGAGAACGGTTGATCTCATCGGCAAGGATAAAGTTGGCAAAGATAGGTCCTTTGTTGATCGTGAACTCTTCTCTTTTTTGGCTATAGATTAAAGTACCGATAAGGTCGGCAGGTAAAAGATCCGGCGTGAACTGAATACGGCTGAATTCTGCATCTACTGTCTTTGCCAATGTGTTGATGGCAAGCGTTTTTGCTAAACCAGGAAGTCCTTCCAATAAAATGTGCCCATTAGCCAAAAGACCAATCATCAGGCTTTCTACCAAATGCTTCTGGCCTACAATTACCCGGCCCATTTCCATCTGAATCTGATCTACGAATGAGCTTTCGCGAGCAATCCGTTCGTTCAGTTCCTTAATGTCTACTGTCGTACTCATAGAGCTTTTATCTGTTTCTATTGAATAGTTTCACAATCAAGTGCACTCTCTCTTTTTGTAATCTGTGACAATATAATCAGATTATATCAAAAAAGTGCTTTTTAATCGATCTGCCATGTGCCTTTTGTCAGCTTGGCCTTTTCGGGCAACAAATATATAAAGCTACAACAGATATGAAAATTCGGTATTCTTGAGCGGTTTTTGATTTAACGTTTTTTAACGACGCTAACCTCAGCGTTTTAGGGCTGTTGCGAGTCTTGGAAAGGAACGAAAAATGGTTTCTTTTGATATTTCTGCCTGTTTGCTAAAAATGGAGTTTCAACATTTTAGTACCATTTTTGTAAAGACTTATTCTATCTGAATAAACCTATTCAGAGGTAACAGTATGTTCCTGTATGGGGCATAATGCTTATAGTGATCTTAGAAATCAACTGTTTTTTCTGTTGTGGTATTCAGACGAAATTCCAATCAGGTGTCTTAAATCTAATAATAGCACTTTTGAATTGCCTGGAATAGCAACGCGTATTTATTGTCGTAAACAAAATTTTTAAATTATGAAAATACTTTACTTTACCTTTTTTATGATTTTTTTAGGGATGAATAGTTTTGCTCAGTTCTCCCAGAAATGGATAAAGCAGGTTGGTTCTTCTGCTCACGAACGCCTTTTTTCGATTGATGTGTATCAGAAAAGTGGAATTATTGCAGGTGGAGAGCATTATAAACAGGGCAATAGGATGGCATTTCCGTATGTTGTCCGTTATGATTTTGATGGCAATGCCATGTGGCAGAAAAGTTTTCCTGTAGAACGAACGGCAAGTATCAAGAGTGTTTGTTCTGACAACGATGGAAATATCTATGCTGCGGGTACGATTCAGGATAACAAATATGATTCGTATACCGACTTCTTTCTTGTGAAGATTTCTCCTGCTGGCGATCTTCTTTGGAAAAAGCCTATTAGGGGGGCTGGTTACGATCAGATTCATAAGGTACTGTTCGTTCCAAAAACAGGCAATCTAATCATTGCTGGTTATCAGGACATCAAATATTATAACGAGCATCATGGTGTTGTAATGGAGCTGGATACAGCGGGAAACAAAATCTGGCGATATGTGTACAGTGGCAGTTACGGCGACGAAATACTTGATATTACTCAGACACAAGACGGAGGATATGTTTTTGTAGGTTTCGAGAAGGCCGATACGAATGGAGAGAAGATGGTTTTGGTAGGCAAGGTTTCGGCGGCGGGCAATGAGGAATGGACCCAGAATATTGAGATGGGATCTACTGCACTGGCCAATTCAGTGACAGAGCTAGAAGATGGAACTTTGGCTTTATGTGGCGTGGTGCGTGAAGATGCAGTTCCAGTTCACGACGTATTGCTGATGCGGATAACACGGCAGGGAGATGAAGTGTGGAAGAAAGTCATCCGTCAGCGAAACGACGAGGAGGCATCTAGTTTACTGCTTACCAACAAGGGATCTTTGCTAACGTTGGCTTATTCAAAGGATCGCAGGATGGACAAGACGGATATCTGGTTGGTAGAGACTGACCTTGAAGGGGAACTCTTATGGGAAAGCCTGCTTCCAAGTAATACTGTCGATTTTGGATATGAATTAGTAGAAAGCCCAACAGGTGAGGTTGCCATTGGTGGCTCTACCTATAATCATATTACTCATAATTGGGACGGTGCCATTATGTTTTATGAAACAACTAAGGCTCCGGTTGTGCAGATGCAAAGCCCTCAGAAAACAAATTCGGTAACGGACAAGGCCGAGTATCAGTTCGAGGCGAATGTTGTTTCTGTAGATAGTATGAATGCTGTTCAGATTCTACTTAACGGTAGATCTTTGGAAGTTGATTATAAGTTAAAGGATTCTATTCCTGTTGATGATAAGTATACTATATTGCTCAAAGCAGATTGTCTGCTAAATGAAGGTCAGAATTATATTGTGGTAAAGGCTGCCAATGAATATGGTGAAACTGTGACACCAATCCATAGGCTTTATTATTTTAAAATGCCAGAAACAACAGAGAGCAAATAGAAGCTAGTTATTGAATTTGAAGAAATCATGGAAAGATGGATGATTATCAGCTTTAAGTTGAAATTATCCATCTTTTTTAGTTATGGTCGGTGTTGCTATCCAGATAAAAATTTAGGTGGAAGCAGTGGATTGAAGGCATACGTTGTCTGTAGCACAGGTTTTTACACTGTAACTTGGAGACTGCTTCGAAAAAATGTTTTGCCAATTTAGAACTTACAAAAGTTGATTTACTGTTATAAACTAAGTTACAGATTACTTGTAGAAGGTAAATCGAAAATAAACAGAGACACAGCGCTATGACTCAAACGCGCCACTGGTCTACGGTAAAAGTCATCAATAAATTCTTACAAGTATTAGGAATATTTAAAATGATGTTTTTTCAATCCGTTTCTCTGTAATTGTATCTAAAGTGCTGATGTCCAGTCTGACTAAACTCTTCGTATTCCGCAATCGATTGTATTCCATTAGGAATGAAAGTCATGGTGTTCTCTCTTTTTCGGTAAGCATAAGCCAGCGCCATTCCAGCTATAGCTCCTCCCATATGCCCTTCCCATGAGGTTTCTGGTTTTATTGGGAAAAGCCCCCATACCATACTCCCATATAGAAACACAACAACAAGCGATATTGCCATCAGGTTGCGGTCGTTGGAGAAAATGCCGTTACAGAAGTGAAAAAAGACAAGCCCATAGACAAGCCCAGAAGCGCCAATATGCCATGCTGGACTGCCAATAACCCAAATCCACATGCCCGAGACGAGATAAATAATCCCTGATATCTTGAATGCATTCCTTGGAAAGAAGTAAAAAAGAGCTGTACCCAGTACCCACAGAGGCATGGTGTTGTTGTACAAATGCGACCAATCGGCATGTACAAGCGGATAGGTGATCAGCCCCAAAAGCCCCTCTATACTACGGGGGTATATTCCACCGTGTGTTAACTTAAGGTCGAACCCTACCTCAAAAATTCTAATTACCCACAGTAGTCCGATGAATATCATCGGCACTCTTCCTCTTCTAAAAATGTGTTTCGCAGTTGGTGCCATAGTTAGTAAAATATCAACAATCTTGCCTTAGCTTCCTTTTCTATTGTGACGTAGTATAATTGTTAAAGTATACAAGAATAACTGATTGTAAGGTCATGAATCTATTTATTATAGTTTTTTACGGATTAAAAATCAGTTGATTTAGAAAACAAATCCAATGTTAACAAGCCAAGTGATGTCTTTGTAGACAGAAGATTTGGCGGCTTCAACAAAGACGGGGCCTATTATCGACTGAAAACCAGCTCCAATACCAATACCCCACAGGTCGTTTTCAAGTTTTGCTGTTCGTTCGATATTGGAACCATATGTGGCATAGTTTCCGACAGCGTAAACGAATTTATTCTCCCAAGGTTCGTAGCGGAATTTAGCTTGAGCCGTGGCTACACTTGGAGAAGTCCTATCGCCGTAGTATACTCCCGAAAATGGGATGACTTTCCGTTCAAAAATAGTTCTGGCTCCGAGCGAGAATTGGTCTCGTGGACTGGTGTTGTGATGGCTTTGTGCTGCAAGGTTTAGGCTTGTTCGGAATGCCAATCGGTTTGCAAGTGGCCAAACATGGTCGAGGGATACTTGTGCCGTCCAGTAGTCGGTAGCTAAATCTGTTTTTGTTGAGTTATTGATAAGATGATTGAAATCCAAAAGTGCATAAAAACGAGTTCCACTTTTTGGAAAGAAAGCTCTATCGTATGTGTCTAGATGGTAGAATGCATGTGCGCCGACCATTGCATCTTCCAGATAGTATTTTGTAACATTGTGTGCTTTTATATTGCCTAGCTTCAAGTGGGGGCCGAACCCATTTCGCCAGTTGTTCGATTTTGTTCCTTCCAGATCGCACTTGATCAATAGGTCTGTGTATTTTTTATATTCGCGGAAATATCCGTTTTCGGTCTTTTTAAGGTTTGGAAATTCTATTGTTTGATAATCAAGCTCTAGGTTACCTCCCATTCTTAGCTTCTGCACCAAAAGAAACCGGTATGAAAGGTTTAGCCCCGGATTTTCGCTTAAGCGGACACGTAGCATTACCCGCGATCCTTGTGTTTTTAGGTTACGTACGGTATAATTCATCAGAAGTCCTGCCTTGAAAATATTATCGTAGTGAAGTCCAAAGCGGGCAGTAACATATTCCATTTCATCAGCTCGGATTGTGAGCTTGCTTCCTTTGCCCAGACCTTCAATTTTGTAGTCGATTTTATTGAAAAATTGAGTGCCATAAAGTCGGTTGATGCCCTCTTCTAATTTGTCTATAGTAGTCCACTCATCTGTTTTTATTTTGAGCCAGTTAGATGCCATCTTTTCGGATACTCGTTGTAAGCCACGAAATTCGATTTCCTTGATATAAATTCGTTTCAACTTAGGCATGTAAGCAGGAACTTTGGGGCGGGGATAGTATTTTTCAAGTGTATCGTTTAGTTGTCTGAAGAATGGGCGTTGCTTCTCTGCGGCTAACTTTCCCAGGCTCATCAACGAGTCTGCTTTGCTGAAATCGCTAGAACTAAGATCGTTCAATTCTGGACGTATGTATACATCGCAAATGTCTTCTTGTCGTAATGAGCCAGCTACTATTTGCAAACTTGTAAGTTGGTCTGCAATTGCCAGTGCAGATGTAAGTTGGTCTCGTTTATATAGAATTGCCCCAACATCGACACCTATAATAATGTCAGCTCCCATTTCCTTTACTTCTTCAACCGGGAAATTTTGCACAACTCCGCCATCTACCAAAAGGCGCCCATCAATTTCGATTGGAGAGTATGCTGTAGGAATAGCCATACTTGCCCGTACGGCATCAGGAAGAAAGCCACTGCTTAGTACAACGCGTTCGCCAGTAACAACATCTGTAGCTATAGCTCTGTATGGAATGTGTAATTTTGAAAAATCGTGAGTTTCGTGCGACGACCATAGAAGCCGCCCTAAGCGTAGTCCCAATTTTTGTCCAGATATTATCCCTTTGGGTAGGTGTAGTTTAAATCCCTTGAAACCAAATTTCAATAAATAAGCTTCTGCTTCGTCTT
This sequence comes from Bacteroidales bacterium, assembly GCA_965230435.1. GTDB lineage: Bacteria > Bacteroidota > Bacteroidia > Bacteroidales > JBDKHP01 > JBDKHP01. The sequence goes on along the minus strand of CBDDLB010000006.1, from coordinate 1,243,838 downwards.
TTTCTTCTAATGAGAAATCGGTGCGATGCATGCGGTCTAGAAGTAGTTCTTCCCAATTCATAGAATCGGCTAGGGTATGCATTTGTTTTGCTCGGTAGCCAACGGAATAAAGTGCCCCAACGATACTGCCCATACTAGTACCGGTAATTCGGTCTGGAATAATTCCTTCAGATTCCAATACTTCTATAGCTCCTATATGAGCCAGCCCTTTGGCTCCACCTCCGCTAAGCGCATACCCTATAAGTGGGCGCGGAAGTCCTTTCTCCTTTCGTAACCTGATCGAATTTAGCAGCGAATCGTGCCGAGCTGCTATTCGAATGCCCATTTCTTCCAACGCGTGCTCTGTCAGAACATTTCGGCTTGGCTGAGCAGCACTTGAAATCCAAAAAAAAACTAGTAAGAATAGAGCAAAATACTTCATAAAATTATTGTCCCATTTTTAAATTTTTATGCACACAATTAAGCTGTCCAGACAGGTAGGTTGCCTAGAAAATAGACGATAAAAATGTGCATTTGGATGGATGTAATCGAGTGATAAATGATATCTATATAGATAACGCAATAAGTAGACTGATGTTATCTAAATTATCTTAGCGAAATACTGGAGAAAATATTTTTTAAGAGTTTATAAGGGTATTGTTTACCAATAAAATAGCTCCTGTTGTAGCTGTGTATGGCTTGGGGGATAATAATCTGAGGTAGGGGGTGCTATTTAATTGATGTTGGGCGATTATTTTGCCTTGAAGCGTTTGGTTTTATAGCAGGGGATATTGACCTTTAATCAGGAAAGTAATCAGGCTAATTAAAAGAATTGGTTCTGCCGCTAGATTGTTAATTGGATGGACAAAGAATACAAATAGTTTTTTAACAAATTTAATTGTTCTCAAATAATAGTGATGAGAAGTTTTTGGTGAATGAAAAGCCTCCAGGCGATAATAAAATTCGCTTTCTGGAGGCAGATTCGGTGTATTGAAATGTAGCTTTGTTTAGTTTATAAAGGGTTTCTATATAAACTAAATTTAACCGTTTACTTATAAGTGTTCATAAAACCAATGTATTTGTTGGCAGTGCGTTGGCATCTGTTCCAGTTATACTCTTGTTTTGCTTTATTTAAATATTGTTCTTTTTCTTGAGAACTCATATTCAATAAGGCTTCAGCTACATCAAATGGCGACTTAGCTTTTTGCATTTCACTTTCCATGTTTGCACCTAATTTTTTCAAACAGTATACAGCAGATGCTCCTGTATCGTACCAGATGCTCCAAGTAAAGTAGCCATGTACGTAGCGCTCACCTTGCCAGTACTTGTCTTCAATATTGTGTATTTCGAAATCGATGAAACGGTAATTTTTGTCAAATGCATGGTAGTATGCGTACTCCTCTACGAAGTTGGCAGTTCCTTCCCCACGTTCCTGAGGATTAGCCATGTTTTTAACTAGCTTACTACTTGAGAAGTCAAGTTCCATTTCTTTGCTCCTGATGGCTACGTACATTTTTAGGTGTTCCCTGATTTTGTCAAGTTCTGTAACCGCAGGCATCTCTTCCATTATAGCAAGTGACAGTACTTGTAATGACACAAGTTCATTCGAGATTGGGTAATTGTCAGAATCTTGTGTAGCACCCTGTATCCACCTCCAACGTTGCCCGTAGTAGCCTTGGAATGCATGGAATACTTCGTGTACCGCAATTGTTCCTGTTTGGCGACTTTTTACGTCGTATTCGCTATATTTTATAGGATGGTAAAGCTCTCCCCTAAATTCATAGTTAAGGTCGTAGTAGCCGTTTGAGTTATTGATGGCTTGCATCATTTCGCCTTTCACTTCGTCAAATTCGTAAATGTCTAGGCCATGAGAAAGGCTCTCTGGAAGCTTCTCTGCACCAGCAAAATTCTTGTGTGGATTTACAATGTAGCCTCTGACAGGATTATCATTCCTGTCTACATGTACAAAGTACATCCTTTTTTCATGGAATTCATATCCATTCCAGATATTCTCAGCTTGGATTGTTTCTGCTAATTTTGCTAGTTGGAAAATCATGTCTTTGTCTAACTGAGGAATATCTCTACTGAGTTTTTTTCCAATTTCTGTTTGGGTTTCAGAGAGTGGTTTTGGTTTCACTTCCTCATGCTCACAGCTTGTCATTAAACAGCATGCTATACCTAGTGACATAGCCGTCTTTGAAAAACTCTTCAAAGAATTTAGTTTAGCCTCTTTTAAGTTCATAATGCAGTAATTCTTTAAGTTAATAAATAAAGTTTTAGCTTCAATTATCAAATTTCCCTGTTTGAAACTTAGGTTCGGTTTAAGAGTGTGTTCTGTGTTGATTTAAGTCAATTAAAGTGATGTTTTAAGTCAAAAGTTGTGTTTTAGATTGATTTTTGTTTATGTTAAAATAGTGTTATATGGTGTTAATATTTGATTTGACAGATTGTGTATAGCAATAACTTTAAGTTTTGAATCTTATTGTGTAAGTATAGTGAAAATAATTTATTTATTTGTATTTATATATGTAATATTTGAAGAGTAAATATATTGATATGGTTCGTTGGATGTGGTTATTTTATCAATTTCTTTTGAAAAGATATTATTTATATAAGTTTAGATTTTGTATTGATAACGAGAGTGTTTAATGTGTCTGTTTTTTTGATATTGTTTTGGAATGAGAGCACGAACAGCTAAAGAGGTATTCGTTCGATTCTACTTTTGGGAGGGATTTGTACTTAACTGCATGTTATGCGCAATATTTTCAATGCTTTGGTTGTAAATGTCTGGTAAATAAAGCTGAAAACAACTTCGGTTTTTATTGAACTGTGTCGTTCAACCCCTTAAGTATTCTTCGTACGCTCAGGTATTGAACGTCTTAACCGAAATTATTTTTTACACCCTACTAGGTAGTTTATCAAGTTCATATTGTCGTACCAAACCTTGCACATTTTGGTTTTCGTTTTACTAAAAAAAAGACTCACGTAACTAAGGCTATGCTTACTTTTTTAGTTTCCCGAAAACACAAAGTCTGCGGCGGCTTATACGGCACTATAAAACGTGACATACCTAAGCTGACCTTTGTTTTTTATTCTTAATTTTTGAAAGCAACCAGCCACTTGAGTAAATCTAAATTAATTATGACAGAGCACTTATGATATTTTATTGAAATAGCAGCTGCGGTAATGGGAAATAGCTTAAGTATTCCGCAGTATGTTAATGATAAGCTTTTGAGGAAAACGTTAGAGTATGGGGACGAGAGTAAAACACAGGTTAAAGAAAGCCTAACCATTCTAGAGAGCCGTTATACAGGGCACCTCAGTTTACTTATTTGACTACAACTTTGGGGATTTGGTCTTAGAGGTAGGTGTGATTATTCTATCTGATACCAAGGGATTTTACGCCAAGAAAAGGAGCAGTTCTTTATCCAAACCAAGAAATAGCAATGATACTTTTTTACGATATGACTTTTTGAGAGTTTACCTCAAAAAGCACTTGAAATTAAAAAGAGCGCTCCGAAAAGCGCTCTTCTTGTTTAATCTTCAAATTCGTGATCGTATAATTCTTCTTGACTTACAAGTTCATCGTCTAGAAATGCTTCGGCCTGTTCAAGAAGAGATTTTAATGCGTCTCCATTGAGAGCTGAGTCTATCCAATGGATTTTCTGATCTTTGTTGAAATCTTCCAAATCAGATTCGATAATACAACGGGGCGATGCAGTGTGTATAACAAAGATTTTCCCATCTGCTTCTTGCGAGTTGTCTGCAATTAGAAATTTTGGTAACATAATCATTACTTTTAATTGTAAATTGCTGATAATTAAAGCCTTGTTGCTGTTGATGGCAAAAGGGCTGTTTTGTATTTTTCAATCTATCTGTCTATGTCTGCCAAGTTCGAGCAATATGCGAATCTTTTGGCAGAAAACTTTATAGATATCTACAGTTTCTTAAATTAAGCTGATTAGCTAATAAATGCAATTTATAGTTTATTGCCCATACTTAATGTTAACAAAACTAAAAGCTTTGAAATTTTCTGTAATCCGTTTACTTTTTGATTCAATTACAGTATTAATTTCAGACTCGTATTTTTAGCTTAGTGAAAGTGAAAAAAATAACTTCTGTTCGCTGCTATGCTCTCGTCAAAATCTTCATGCACTAGAGTACGTGAGGATTTGGATGTCTTTTGCACCTTAATCGAAGTTATTTTTTACTCTTTACTTATTGGTGATTTTTTCGAAAATCATCCCAGTAGCTTTGTACTGTTTGCTTCATATCTTTATGTAATATAATAATGCCGATAAGGTTTGGAATTGTCATTAAGGCGATGGTGATGCCTGAGAATGTCCAAACGATTGTTGTGTCCACAAAAGAAGCGAAGAAGAAACCTGCCACATATATTATGCGGTAGTGGGTAACGTATTTTGAACCAAAAAGATAAGTAACTGCTCTGCCTCCATAATACGACCATGAGATGGCTGTAGAGAAAGCAAACAACAACAGTCCAATAGATACGATGTATTGCCCCCAGTCGCCAAAGAAGCTGCGCTTGAATGCCTCTGTGGTAAGTGGGGCGCTGTGAATCAGTGATTTTCCTTCTATTACAACTTTGCCTTCAATATTTTTCAATTTCCCATCTTTACAGAGAATTGTTCCCGAAAATGGACGTAAGTCAGGCCATACCAAAATTTTTGTTTCTTCAGCAACAGAGCGGGCATGTAGCAGAGTTACATCCGAATTAATGATGTTTCCATTGGAAATTGCAAGTTGGCCAGAGTAGCCATTGAGTTTAGTACTTGTCGAAATATGTTGGAAAAGCTTTTTCTTGTCTGCTTCGTTAGTGTCGCTGAATTTACCCTCAAGAATCTCAATATCAGTAAACTGAAACCTGTTCTGATGCTTCTCTTGCCACACATTAGAAGAAAGAAGAACAAGGCCCGTAAGTGTACATATTATTATCGTATCAATGAATGGCTCAAGTATAGCGACCATACCTTCAGAAACTGGTTCGTTCGCTCGTGCAGCTGCGTGTGCAATGGGAGCGGAACCTTGTCCCGCTTCGTTAGAGAAAAGTCCTCTGTTAACACCTCTGTTGAAAGCAAAAGCTAATGTAGCGCCAAGAAAACCTCCTGTTGCGGCTGTTCCTGTAAATACATCTGAAAAGATGGAAACGAAAGATGGTACAATATTCTGATAATTGAAAAAGATAACACTTAGGGCACCAATGAAGTAAATTAGAGCCATTGCGGGAACAAGACGCTCTGTAACTTTGGCAATACGCTTAATTCCCCCAATAATCACAAGGCCAAGTAGTACTGCCAGTACAGCGCCTGTTAGAATTTGATTAATACCAAAGGTTGCAAAGAGAGCATTTGATATGCTATTTATTTGAGGAAGGCTTCCAGTACCGAAAGAAGAGAAGATAGTAGCAATGGCAAATATACCTCCTAACCAGTAGCCTGTTTTTATTAAAGATCCATCAGACTTTTTAATGTTGAGGCGCTTTTTCATGTAATACATCGGCCCTCCGGAAATAGAGCCGTCTGGTAGGATATCGCGGTATTTATGGGAAAGAGTAACTTCGACAAATTTCGTTGTCATGCCCAAAAAGGCAGTTATCAGCATCCAGAACAAGGCAGCTGGCCCTCCGAGAAAAATTGCAAGAGCTACGCCTGCTATATTACCTGTTCCAACAGTACCAGAAAGAGCTGTTGTAAGTGCCTGAAAATGCGATGTGTCACCTGTGTCTCCATGGTTGTCGAATTTACCTCGGACTACCTTTAGTGCATGTCCAAAGTATCGAATTTGTGGAAACTTTAAATATAGGGTAAAAAAAAGCCCCGTGCCCAGTAGGAAAAAGACAAACCACTGTGCCCCACCTATATAAGAGTCAATCGTGGCTAATAAGTCGTTAAATTGCTGCATGAGAATCTGTGCAAAATTAGAGTGAGAAAATCGGTGCTTACTGGTAGTAAAGCTGTGCGCAAAGTTATATTATTTTAGAGGGAAAGAAAGTGAAATTTTATTCTTGCACATCCTTAATTGGTTTAGGGAAAGTTTGGTTTGGTGAAGAGCAGGGGGTAACGTTCTGAAAAAAAGAAGAATAATACGCAATAGTATAAGTTCGGGGTAAAAAGAAGAAATTACCCCTTTTGCCCCTTGTTAAATTATGAGTGTCGTTAAGATATTATGCGTTGTAAATGCTATTTAGCCCCCTTTGGGATGGGTATGCTGGATATTATTTCAACTTCTGCAATTCCTTTCCTTATAAGTCCAATCCGATCTGCTGCGGCACGTGATATATCAATTATTCGTCCTTTTGTAAAAGGGCCTCTGTCATTTATTTTTACTTCAATGGTATCAGACGGATTATCTAGCATTACCAGTTTCACAACAGTTCCAAAAGGCAGCGTCTTGTGCGCAGCAGTGTACTTGGTCTTATCATATAATTCTCCGCTAGCAGTTTTTTTACCATGAAATTTGTCGTGATAATAAGAAGCCTTTCCTCGTTCCGAATAATTCTGTCTGTTATCTTTTGTGTTAGTTTTTGGTACGGGGGAGCCACAGGCCATGATGTACAAACTGAATATACTTAAAATTAGGTTTTGCATAATTAGGTAGATTTTTGGGTTGAGAGAAAATAGTGCTTTAATGAATTATAGATTTACAGTTTTATACGGGCGATTTATACTAAAAGTGAAACTATTCATTCTGATGTAGAACGCTTTTGTGTCTTAAAAAGTATTTTGTACAAATAAGAACTTTTCTAAAGAAGGAAATTAGATATTTGATTTTTGAGTGGTTTTAGTTTTTAATTGCCAGATAATGAGTTGATAATAAAATGTGTTGTTTTGAGTTTGTCCGAAAGGTTTTTGGAATAACGTTATTATAGTAGATCAGAACTTAAGAATAAGAGTGAAAAAGTTTTATATTCTGGTCTCTGTTGTTATCTTTGAGAGATGTTTTTCGGGAGAGTAGTGATATGTTTTTCTTATTTCACTGTTTTTATCTTTCGGAACTCATTGCTTTTTTTTGAATAACCCTATAATAAAGAAACACTATGATTAATTTCTTCAAATGTTGCAAGAGGCTATTTGTCCTGTTGCTTTTTGCTTTGGTACTCTTACCTCAGGTTAATGCTCAAGATATTCCCGCTGGTTACAATTTAGTTTGGTCCGAAGAATTTGACGTAGACGGCCCTCCTAATCCAGAAATATGGAAACATGAAAAAGGTTTTGTTAGAAATCAAGAATGGCAATGGTATCAATCGGATAACGCATGGTGCGAAGATGGAATGCTAATTATCGAAGGGCGTAAGGAGAAAAAAACTAATCCTAATTACGATCCTAATTCCGATAATTGGAAGAAAAAAAGGGAGTTTATAAATTACACTTCTTCAAGTATTAAGACCGCAGGAAAAAAAACATGGAAATATGGAATTTTTGAGATCAAAGCTAAAATCCCTGCAAAATCTGGTATGTGGCCTGCAATCTGGACACTTGGAAAATCGGGCGAATGGCCACGAAATGGAGAGTGTGATATTATGGAATATTACGGAGGAAAAATCCTAGCGAACTTTGCATGGGGAACAAACACACGCTGGAAGGCAAAATGGGATGGTGCAAATAAAAAAGTGAGTAGCTTCGACGATCCTGATTGGAAAAATAAATTCCACGTTTGGAAATTGGTTTGGACACGAAATAAAATGACGATCTATGTTGACGATGTATGGTTGAACTCTGTTAATGTTAACAATACCATTAATGCCCATGATGGTTCCAACCCTTTCAGGCAACCTCACTATATATTATTGAACTTGGCTATTGGCTCCAATGGTGGTGACGCCTCAAAAACAACTTTCCCTCAGCGCTATCTTGTAGATTATGTTAAAGTTTATCAGCTTCCAGAGCTGAATTTTAAGGGGAGCCAGGGAGATGCTGGTGAAATTCAATTAACATGGGATAATCCTTTAGGAAAGGAGATCGTAGTTCAACGTTCCGTAAATGGAGGTGAATTTACGGATCTTGCAACAATTTCAGATCCAAAGGAACTTGCATATACGGATGAAAGCGGAACTAAGGGCGAGTGTGAATATCGGTTATTTTATTTAACAGATAACAATACCAAAGTGTATAGTGAAGAGACTGTTGCTTTTACTATTTTGTTGCCACAAGTAGAAAATGTCGCGCTGAATAAATTGGCAACCACAGATTCGCAGCACTTGGAATATTCGCCAGATAAAGTTTTAGATGGTGATATTGAAACAAATGACAGTCGTTGGGTGTCTACAGATGCAGAAACTGAACATTGGATTGAAATTGACTTGCAGGAAAAATTTGACATTAGCCATTTGAAATTTTATAGTGGTTGGGATGGTTATAATAGCGCTCCGGTAGACTTCAATTTTCAAGGGTGGGATGGCACAGGTTGGAAAGATTTGTTGGTTGTGACAGGTAATTTAAACCCTAAGTTTTCGCGTAGTTTTGAGCCCTATTCAACAGAAAAGGTTCGCCTATCGATAACAAAAAGTAAAGAGGACCGAGTTAAAATCTACGAAGTTGAAGTTTATGGAACCCCAGCCAAGCCCAAAGTAACTTCGTCACAAGAAAATACACAAACCATACTTAATATTTATCCTAATCCAAGCTCAGAGAAGATTAGTATCAGTGGATATTCCAGAACAGAAAGGCTAAATGCTAGAATTTATAATAGTCAGGGTGTTCTTGTAATTGAAACCGATCAGGCCAATGTTGGAATTCAGCATTTAGCGAAAGGTGTTTATTTCGTAAGAGTAAATGGTTCTTCTCCATATAAAGTGATTAAAAAATAGAAAAGCGATTCTTTTTGAATTTCACAAAGCTTGCATAAGTTTAACTTCTTTAGCTGCTCAGTTTCTGAGTAGCTTTTTTGTGCCTAGTTCAGGGCAAAGTTTTCATATATCGAAACATTGTAGTCTGGAGATTAAAGTCGATAATACCTTTGTGAGGAAGTAAATTCCATGGAAAGTTGTCCGAGTGCTTAAGAAACTAATCATAGGTATGTTTGAATATTAGTGAGTTATGCATTGTATGTGCAAAAAAGTAGATAATACGATAGAAATACTCCGATTTACTCTTTATGTTCATATATTTGTAAGTGGTATTATGTAGATTAAATAAATAATAAGATAGAATAAAGTCATCTTATGTCAATCTATAGAGGCCATTTGCAAACCCTAAACCCTTAAAGTATACACTATGATTAATTACCAAAAATTTTGGCAGGCTGCCTTTGTATTTTTTATTGCAGCCACGTTTGCTTCTCAGGTAAATGCTCAGCGACCTATTCCTGAAGGTTACGAATTAGTATGGTCAGAAGAGTTTGATGTCGACGGCCCCGTAAATCCCAATATCTGGAAATTCGAAAAAGGTTTTGTCCGAAACAAAGAATGGCAATGGTATCAGCAGGACAACGCATGGTGCGAAGGTGGCTACTTAATTATTGAAGGTCGTCGAGAAAGAAAGCCGAACCCAAACTACGATCCTAACTATCCTTCAGGAAAAAATAATAGTTGGAAGAAAAGACGTCAGTACATCAATTACACTTCATCAAGCATAAAGACTGCCGGAAAGAAAAGTTGGAAGTATGGGATTTTTGAAATACGTGCGAAGATACCGGCAAAGAAAGGCATGTGGCCAGCTATCTGGACTTTGGGCAGATCTGGTGAATGGCCAAGAAATGGAGAATGTGACATAATGGAATATTATGGAGGTAAAATTTTAGCCAATTTCGCATGGGGTAAGGCCGAAAGGTGGAAGGCTAAATGGGATGGAGCTAGCAAAAAAGTTAGCAGCTTTAGCGATCCAGATTGGAAAAATAAATTTCATACATGGAGACTCGAATGGACTGAGCAGAAAATGAAGATTTATGTTGACAATGTGTGGCTGAATTCGGTTAACTTAAGCAAGACAATCAATCCTCATGATGGTTCAAATCCTTTCAAACAGCCACATTATCTATTGCTAAACCTAGCAATTGGCTCTAACGGAGGTGATGCTTCGAAAACGTCGTTCCCACAGAGGTATTTGGTAGATTACGTTCGGGTTTATCAGCAAACAGGGATTCAAGCCGATAAAAAATCAACAGAAGAACTGTTTGGCGCTGAACAACTGGGAATTAAAGTGTTTCCAAATCCTGCACAGGAGACTGTATTTGTAAAAGGATATCCTTCTTCCGAGAATTTGACTATACGTATTTTCAATAGCAATGGCCTGAAAGTAAAAGAATCGGATAAACCTGAAATTAGTATTAAAGAATTGCCCGAAGGGCTTTATTTTATAAGGGTTAATGATCTTCCTCCTTATAAAGTAATAAAGAAATAAGTACATGGTGCTATTTATTGAGAAAGAATAGCGTTAATAATCAATGTTATGGTAAATGTGGAAGTGTCGTTTATAGTAGCACACCTACTTAGATGGGTAATAAGGTGATTGAATAGGCTGTGTGCGGATATATTAACGTGCGACTTGATTGCAATGAGGCCTGAAGTGTCCATATAGAAAGCACTTCAGGCCTTTTTCTTGATATTTAAGCAATAAATTTCATAATATATATATTTTTGGATGTGTCGATATTTTTATGTGGCTTAGATTGTTAAAATATATCAAAATTAGAAGCCAGAATACTAAAAACAAGATTCGCAATGTTAATCAAACATACGATTCTTTTGTTTTTTCTTTCCGTGAATTGAAAAATAGAGAGTCATTGCAACTTTTTTGTCGTTATTATTGTCAGAAATAAAAGCGCCTGGTATTAGTTCAGGGATGAAGGGCGGTAAGTGTTCAGTCTAAAATTACGGAAGATTTATTTCTAAGCTCAGTTTCGGATTACTTGCAGAGAATAGGTCTATGGCCTAATGATTGATTATCAGATTTGAATTTGGCAAATTCTTTGTCAAGGGCTTGCAATTGAAGTAGTGTTTTGATTTATTATTTATGGAAATGGAAGTTTTTTGTGCAGGAAATAGAATATATATCAATAACCCCCTTAGTTCACCACTGAACGTTAAGGTATTTGATGTATACGGAAAAGTAGTAGTTGATACGGAAATATGGGATAACGGTCTTCAGTCATTAGCTATGAATAGAAAAGCAGGTGCTTATCTGGTAAGAGTGTTTGCAGGAGAACAAGTGTTTAGCCACGAAATATCATTGCGCTGAACTTTTCAAATAGCCTATCAGCCTAGCGCCAATTTATTTGCTTTCTCAGAATAACTACGTAGGAAGCTCCTTGTTTAATCACAATTTTCTTGTTCCCCTATCCGTTTAGAGAGTTTTATTACAAACGTTAACCTACGTTTGGGGAGGTGCTGGTCAAATTACTCTGTCCTTATGTTTGGGTATTTGGCCGTTTTGCCAAGAATAATATCTATTGTTTTTTTTGATAAGAATCTCAGTTCATATACTTATCAATAGTGTCCAATAGCGATATTTTTCTTATTGGTTTTGTGATAACAGCATCACAGCCAGCTTGTTTTGCATTTTCAAGCTCTTCTGGTAGACAATAGGCTGTTTGTGCAATGATTGGCAATTTAGGCAATATTTTTTTAATTTCGCGGGTAGCTTGCAGCCCGTCTATTAGGGGCATTCCTAAATCCATAAGGACAAGGTCTATGCCTTTGTTGTTTTGACAAATGGATATTGCCTCGGAGCCATTTTTGGCTCTTATAACATTTTGGGCAATGTCAAGAACTAATGTTTGGATATAGTAATAGTTAATATCTTCATCTTCAGCTATTAGTATTGTGATCTTTTTATTCATGATCTATCCGTATTCTTTTTTGACAGTGTGCATTGGCGTTTCGCAAGTTAGCTAAAATGCTGCTTAAAACAGACATAAAATTTACTTCATTCGGCTTTTTTTGTTAATAGTCGGTTGAATAATTAATTCTAAAGAAGGGAGAAGGGATAGGCAAGGAGATTCATATGGAGGAAGACGATGCCTGCATTTGTAGGATAAGTTGTAACCATTCAGTTTTTTTACCGTTAAACCTTCCAAATAATAAAGACAGAATGAAGACATAACCAGAAGGCTGCGCAATATATATGCAACTTGTAGCGTTTAAAAAGCAGGTTGAAGAGAAAATTCTTTTTAGGGAATGAACATTATGTTTGATGTAGTTTCTGAGTTGGTCGATTTTAGTGTTTGATTAAGGTTTAGGTTAACGGTTCATATATTATTCTCTTTTTTAAGAGTAATAGTTATCAGTATTTGTTGTTTGCGAACTATTCTAATAGTCGTAAATTTATTTATGAATTAAATAAAAAATTACTTACTGAACATTTTGCTTTGTGTGATCATTTTCACAGATCAATCTTTTGTTAATCCTTGCTTAAGTCAAATCAACACAAAAACTATGAGAACAAATCTACTTTTTTTTCTGCTTCTCATTACCACAGCTGTTCATGCTCAGCACAACTTTCTAGGAAAGTCTAGAGTTGATATTGTTGGTTTTTATACATTAGAAACAGAGTTTTCAATAAAGACCAAACGTGTAACAGACAATCGAATTCTACTTACTGTAAAAGGAGAAGCGCAGTATCCATATTATACTTATGAGTTGAGTGCCGATCAAGATGAATGTATTTCGGTAGGTATTGTATCAAAAAATCCAGAAGTATTGATGCATTATCGGGATATGTTATCTTTTTGGGGGAACGTCGTAGAAATTGACGAGGTAACTAATACGGAAGTATTTCGTTTGGAAAACGAAAAGGGAACTTACCGTTATACAGTATCGCAGCCGTATAAAAATAGCAAGCAGTACATTTCACGGCAGAAGATTTTTTACATTCTAGTATCCAAAGAAGATCGAACAGTGCATGCGTCTAAATTTCATCATTAGGAATTAGGTTGTTTTTTAGATAGGAGTAAGTATAGTTTAGTAATATAATCCGTACTTTATAGTGATTAAGTTATTGGTAATCAGGATGAATTGATCTAAATGAATAGTATTAAGATTTATATGTATAAAAACCCTCTTCTGTATTGGAGAGGGTTTTTTATTTTTGCTCTTCTGATGAAGACAAACAAGTAGTAGCGGATGATTTTGTATTTACTCAAGGCCATAAACTTATTTTTTAGAAAATTTGTTTGAAAATAAGTATGTTACACTCTAATGAATTTAGCTTTTAATTAAGTGCTATTTTATAAATCTTTTAATGTTGCTGCGGCTCTGTGCATATAATAAGTACTGATATTTCAGTATGTTTTTGCTTTGAGTAGAGTTTTTGTCTTCAAAAGTTGAAATTGCTGTAGGATAGTTTGTTGTTGGGCTGTGATAAGAAGTGTTTCCTTAAAAACAAATCCGTGATCTTAAAACTGAACAGATGAAAAAAATTGTAATTGCGATAGATGGACATTCTTCAACGGGAAAAAGTACAGTTGCTAAGTCATTGGCTAAACGTTTATCGTATGTCTACATCGATAGTGGGGCAATGTATCGTTGTGTTGCCCTGTTTGGCATTCAGAACAAATGGGTGAAGGATGGAGCTGTAGATTCAGTTTCACTTATTTCTGAATTGAAGAACTGTAGAGTTGAGTTCAAAGCTGTAGGTAATGTTCAGCATGCATTTCTGAATGGAGAGGATGTGGAATTAAAAATTCGTGGGTTGGAAGTTTCCCAAAATGTAAGTCCGGTCGCTACAATTAAGGAGGTGAGAGAGTTTTTGGTTGCACAACAGCAGAAAATGGGGGAGGATAAGGGCATTGTAATGGATGGCCGTGATATAGGGACTGTTGTTTTTCCAAATGCAGAACTTAAAGTATTTATGACGGCTTCGCCCGAGATAAGGGCACAGCGTAGATATGACGAAATGAAGGCCAAAGGGGACAATCATGAATTTGCAACTATTTTGGAGAATGTGATAGAACGGGATAGAATGGATGAAAACCGCGCAGAAAGTCCGCTCAGGCAAGCCGGTGATGCAGTGTTGCTGAACAATGGAAATTTAACGCGAGAACAACAATTGGATTGGATTACGGATCGTGTCAATGAGATTATTAATTGATTTTTGAGAACAGACCAGTGTGCCTCAAGTAGCAGTGGAACGATGAGGTAGTTGAGTAAAAGATCCGAATAGCTTTTATTGAGGGAGGTTGATAATTAATATCTTATCAAGTAGTTGAGATACTTGATGATGTAAGACCTAAGAACATATTTACTAATCTAATGAAGGGCAGCAAGCCTATTCGAAAAAAGTATGCAATGAAGGAACTTGTTAAAAAAGCGGTAGAGGAGTTTAAAGAAGAGATATTGCGAATAAGGAGGCATATTCATCAACATCCTGAATTGTCTTTTCAAGAAACAGAGACATCTAAATACATATCCGCACAACTTAAAGAATGGGGAATTGAGCATAAGACGGGTTATGTAAAAACTGGTATTCTGGGCAAGATAGAGGGAAAAAATCCTAGCAAGAGAGTTATAGCTCTACGTGCCGACATGGATGCTTTGCCTGTACAGGAAGAAAACAATGTAGAATACAAGTCCAAGAATAAGGGCGTGATGCACGCCTGTGGTCATGATGTACACTCTGCTTCGTTGTTGGGAACCGCAAAGATTTTGAACAAATTTAAGGATTCATTTGAGGGGACTATTTTGTTGGTATTTCAACCAGGAGAAGAGAAGCTGCCAGGCGGGGCCAAACTAATGATGGAAGAAGGTGTTTTTGAAGAACTGACACCCGAAATCGTAATTGGACAGCATGTTATGCCGCAGTACGAAGTTGGGAAAGTAGGCTTTAAATCAGGAATGTATATGGCATCGGCAGATGAGATTTACCTGACAGTGAAAGCTGATGGAGGACATGGAGCTTTGCCTCATTTGCTAACGGATACGGTGTTGGTTAGTTCGCATATTATTGTAGCATTACAACAGGTAGTTAGCAGGAATGCTCCTGCTCAGCTGCCGTCAGTGCTTTCTTTTGGTAAGTTCGTGGCAGATGGTGCAACCAACGTGATACCGAATGAGGTGAAAATAGAAGGAACATTCCGAACGATGAATGAAGAGTGGCGGGAAGAAGCTCATCTGAAGATTGAGAAGATGGCCAAATCGGTAGCGGAGGCGATGGGAGCTGTTTGTGAAGTCGATATCCGAAAAGGGTATCCATGCCTTGTAAACCACGACAGTACAACTCAAGATGCACGTTCGTTTGCTGCTGAATATTTGGGTGAGGAGGATATCATTGACATGGATATTCGTATGACAGGAGAAGATTTTTCTTATTTCACGCAGAAATATCCTTCTACGTTTTATCGCCTGGGAGTTAAGAACGACAATAAGTGTAAAATTGGAGGACTACATACCCCAACATTCAATATTGATGAAGATGCTTTGGAAATAGGCATGGGGACAATGGCTTATATTGCGTTGTCTTTTATGAATCAATAACATGGATAAGTATCTGGCTAGAATTAGTTAGGTCTATTTCTAGCCTAAGTGGCTGGTTACTTGAAGCTGGTAAGTTTAAAATTGATAGATCTGTGACCTTGGTGATGCGAAGCTTTGAAAAATTGCTGAGGTTGCAGCGTAAAGAGCTACCAGCGAAATAAGGCTCGATGATGAATTGAATTGATTCAAAGTTTTGCACGAAACTATAATAAGGCAGGGATTGGTTATTTCCGAATTTAACGAAGGTAAAGCTAAAATAAATCGCTTTCAATGATTAAGTGTTGGTTTTCAGGTGTCAACTAATTTGTAATTTGCCTAATGTGGTGAAATTGATTACTGATGGGAAAATTATGTTGACGATTTTTCGGAGAAATGCTATAGCTTTTCTTTGAAGATTATGAAACTTTCTTATAGTTTTGCGGCCGCCTGATTGAAACCCAACAGGTATGCATTGAGATTTGCACAGTACATAAGCCCCCTGTTTTAACTCTTCTTTATCAGTAAGTTGAAACATTTTTTAGTTTTTATTACAACTTTTTATGGTACTGTCACGTCTTAGATGAAATTTTGCTTGACTTATTTTAATTCAAATTATTCTATTATGGAATTTTTAGCACACTTAAACTCCTTTCTTCAGCAGTCTACAAGTCCGCTTCGTAAGGAGTTCGATGAGCAAAAAATGAATGTCATTGCTCAATTAGCAGACAACGACAGCTTTTTAAGTAAGAAGAGAAACCACATTGAGCATTACATTGAAGATAGTACTGCTACTGTAGATAGTCGTGTGCGTGGAGTGTTTAATGAGTATAAAGAGGCGGTTGTTTACATTAACATTAGTAAAGAATTCTGAAATTGTTCAGAATCGATTAAAATATAGAAGTCTATTGTGTTTTCACAGTAGGCTTTTTTTCTAAATAGGTGTGCTAAATATTTGTATTCTTCATATACTTTTGATTATAAATTTAGTATTCTTATAATAATTGGTTCTGGTGAAGCAGAATTAGATTCCATTCTTTTCAAAAAAAGACACTAAAAAACGTATGAAACGGATAGCCGTTTTTCCTGGTTCATTTGACCCTTTCACTGTTGGTCACGAGTCTGTGGTTCGAAGGGCTTTGCCTTTGTTCGATGAAATAGTTGTAGCTATTGGTTACAACTCCCAAAAATCAGGTTTCTTCCCATTGGATAAACGAAAAGCTTGGATTGAGCAGGTTTTTTTAGATGAGAAAAAAGTAAGTATTACCACTTATCAAGGGCTAACTGTTGATTTTTGCAAGAAGTTGGGCGCAAATTTTATTTTGCGGGGATTGCGCACTGCTGCGGATTTTGAATACGAATGTCCGATTGCGCATTTAAACAATACAATGCTCAAACAACTAGAGACAGTTTTTCTGTTGACGGAACAGGAGCACAGTTCTATTAGTTCATCGATTGTCCGCGAGATTTTTCGCCATGGCGGAGATGTAAGTAAATTTGTGCCCGAAGGTGTAGAGCTGGGGTCATAACTGTTTAGATTTCATTTAAATTTTGAATTCGCGAAGCAATTACCAAAATTACCTCAAAACCAGCAAACTTGTAAGTAAAGGTCATGGAATGAGGAAATCGGGGCAATTTATGGTCGCTTCAAGAGTGGAACAATTGCTGAAAATCCATTGGACTGAGGACTTCAAATGAGTTTAATATCGCTCAGTTAGCTCTTCAATAGCTTTGCGGACAAGAAGGTGATTTTCTTCTTGATGAAGTAATACCGGTTCAGCGACACGTTCCTTACAATTGGTTATTGGGCACCTTTCGCAGGTCACATTTACTTCGTCGGACGGTATTCCAGGATCTTGCCAGAAGCGAATCCGCTTTTTTAAGTCTTTGTTTAGTGTAAAACCTATCGCTACGCTGTAGTTCGTGTTTTTTTGCGATAGCATAGTCCTTCCTAATGAAATCACTAGGTATTCAGCATCAGAACCGTAAAAGCGGGAACGTTGAATACCAGCTACCTGTCGCTCATCACTTCCGTTTTTTCGTTTTCGCTCAATATCATCGAGAACCCGTATCGCCATCCATCTGCGGCAATAGTGTTGTTCCAATTCATTGCCATGTGGTGCATGTACTTGTCCGAAATGTAGCTCTTTGGTAATTTTGTAGTAATCTTTTCCTTGTGGCTGATGAATGCGTAAGAAGAACAGATTTTTTATGTTGAAGTATTGGGTTAGTATGTTCGTGAAACGTTGCATGAACGTGTCTGGCGATGAGCTATATTTGTTCAGAAGGTCGACCAATTTTTCCCCATCCCAAGTTGGCATTTTCATGAACTCGTTCAAATCATTGAGCAATTCTCCACGTTTAATGATAAGTGCACCGGCAAAATACGAGGCTCTAAAGTTGGAAAGAACCTGATCGAAAGATTCCACTTTTAGCCAAGGAGAACTTAGTGCATGTTCTTTTAGACTAAGAAAGTTAAAACCTACCTGACGGGCCAGTACAAATGCACGTTGCGAATCATCAAGAGCAGGGTTTACAAAAAGTCTTTTTTCGTTGGTGTCGAGTACCAGAAACCGAAATTGCTGAAGCTTTTCTCTTCTGCCAATTTCTTCGTAATCTATAATGTAGCCATATTCTTGTGTAACTATTTTTTCCAATTTATCGGCTAAAGTGCCTGCTCTTTCTTCAAGGTTGAACTGAGAGGAGAAAGATTCTGCTGCTTTCTCGAGTTCTTCGAAGTAATTGCCGTGCAACTCCTGATAGGCTCTAAGCGCCATTCGGTAGAAATGTTCGGTGCTTACACTGAAATTTCTGGATAGTTCAGTGAGTGTGCTAATAAAAGCGCTTACTTTGGTTGGTGCCTTGGATACAATTTCAATTAGTTTACTGAGTTCTATCCCGAATATTTCGAGAGGAAATTCTTCAAAAAAACGAGAGCGAAGAAGCTTTCCTATTGGAGCTAACTTATTATCGAGCTTCAGAGACACAAGTTCATCGTAGCTTACACCAAGAGCATTTCCTATGGCGAGAATTTTACCAGATTTAGGGTACTTTTTTCCTTTTTCAATTTCATTGAGGTAGGATACCGAAAGCCCCGATGTTTTGGAGAGTTCGGTCAGGGATAGTTTTCGTTCTGTCCTGAGCTGTTTCATTTTCAGCCCAAAAATAATCTTAACGTTATCTTCGCTTATGTTCAAAGCTTTTGCGTTTAGTTGTTTGTGATTGTAAAGAAATTAGGTGCACAGTAGTTTTTTCGGTGTAAAGGAACTATAAAATATAAGTGCCTATGCATCCCGAAAGTATAGCAAAGTTAGCATATGTTATAGGATTAGCCAAGCACTGTAAAAAAGAAAAGAGGTGTTTTGCGAAAATTCGCTCTTTTTGTTGATTTAGATCATTGTTTTTTGACATTGAATGATTCACTGTGAGGAAATAGGTTGTGGGAGATGATTGAACGGGCCGTGAAAAGCTAAGGTATGATTTTACTGGACTATAATCTTGAAGGGAGGGGCGTTGTGGAGCATGGGATATCAGAAGCTTTGGCTCTATTCTTGCAAAAATACTTCCGCAAAAGCTTGCAGTCGCTTGTCTGCAATAGGCTAAAAGTATATCTTAGCATTCGTTCGTACGATTTTTTTGAAGAAAACTAAGGAGTTATAATGAAGTTTTTCCACTTTCGAGACTTTCGCTTAATGATCTTATTGCCAAGTGTTTTGTTGGCTTTTGTTGTACTTCTGTTTGTTGTGCAGCGCAGCCTGTCTTATATGGAAAAGCAGACAGATGTGATAATAGAGGGGATTGGAAGTAAAAGAGGAGAGGCAATAGCGAGTTTTATTGAACATTATTTTGTGCAGATTGAACAGGCCAACTACTATATGTCGAAAATTCCTTTCGTACGGGGGAGTTTCGAGCATTTTGAGCATTACAGAAACTCAAGAGATGCTGGTGAGCGATTGAGTGATGCAATGAAAGATTTTCGTAGAAATTCCCCACGGGAGTTCAATTACGACTATCAGTTTACTTTGTCACATGGGGTAACACTTCTGAGAACCCGGGATAATTCCATAGGCCGTTACCGCGAAGATTATGAACTGGCAGCAATAGAGACTTTGAAAGGAAAAGAGGCAATAACAGGCTTCGAGCTTTCCAATGAAACCATTTACCTGAAGTCGGTAGTGCCTTTGATGCAAAAAGATAGTCTGTTGGGGATTTCAGAGGTTCAGCTTTCGATAGAAGAGATTATTATCGCTTTTGAGCGAGAGACAGGTTTGCAAACTGCTTTTTTGCTTGATAAAGATAACTTACCATCCGATCTGCCTGCACAGTTGAATTTCATGAGGCGCTGGGCGAACGAGAAAGAATCGTTGTTCAGGTTTGGAGGAAAGAGACTGAAAGTAGATGGAAAAGTATTGTATGATATTGCTTCGCAACAAAGCTCAAAAAAGTATTGGGTGAGCCGTATTGATGATCAGGTTTACGAGTTTTTCGAAATACGTGATGTGATGGGAACACGTATTGGCTATTGGTTGGCAGTTCACGAGTTAACTCCAGTGGTAACTCAGAAGGAAAAACTTGAAAGAGGATTGGTTATCGTACTGCCATTGATGCTTTTGGTGTTTGCTCTGACTTTGTATCTGATTCTTACCCATTTAATTTCCCGTCCTTTGAAAAGGGTGGCCGCACGAATGGAGGCGTATTCTAAAGGCGATTTTGCTAAGGAATACTATGTGGGAACAAGTGAGGAACTGAACAGGTTAAACGATTGGATGAAGCGATTGGCAGAACAAACAGAGCAGATTACGGGTTTTGCTGAAGAGTTGGGGCAAGGTAATTTAAAAGCTAAATACGAAGTCTTTGGTGAAGAGGATTATCTGGGCGGAGCATTGGTAGAAATGCGTGACAGATTGGTTTTGGCGGAACAGGATGCCAATGCGCGCTTTGAGGTCGAGAAAAAAGAAAAATGGATCACCGACGGTGTGGCTCAGATGGGAGATATTCTTAGGCAGCAGAGTGATGATATTGAGAAACTGAACGATGCGGTTGTAACTTTTTTGGCCAATTACATAGGTGTGGTTCAGGGGGCAGTGTATGTTGTAGAGCGCGAAGACGACAATACAGAGTACCTTCGTTTAAGTGCAGCATATGCCTATGAGCAAAAGAAGTATATGAACTTGAAGATAAAGTTTGGAGAAGGGTTGATAGGAACTTGCGCTGCCGAAAAAGATAAGATTTATTTAGAGAATATACCTGCCGATCATGTTCAGATAACATCTGGTTTAGGAGGAGGAAGCCCATCTTTTGTGTTTCTGTTTCCACTTATAATGAACGAACAGTTATTTGGGGTTGTTGAGCTGAGCAACTTTGAAAAAGTGGAAGAATATCGCATTGGTTTTGCTGAGAAAGTAGCTGGCAGCTATGCTGCAACATTGGCAAACGTGAAAATAAATGCGCGTACAAAACTTCTACTCGATCAGTATAAACAACAGCAGGAAGAACTACAGAAACACGAGGAAAAGATGCGCGAGAATATGGAGCGGATGTTGGCTACACAGGAAGAAGCACTTTTGCGAGAACGGACTGTTGCCAGCTTGATTGAATCGATAGATGTCTCAATTATCCGCCTTGAGCTGAGTGTTGAAGGTATGGTACTCACTACAAATGACTTTTTCTTAAATCTAACAGAACAGTTAGAGGAGGGGGTAGTAGGCAAGCATTTTGAGTCTTTTGTGGATGTAGAGTCTAGAACTGATGTAAAAAAAGCATGGAAAGCTGTGCAGCAGCTCAGACCCTATAATTGTCATGTAAACTTGATGGATAAATTCTCCCAAAAAATAGCCTTGGTTGCGGTTTTCTCACCAATTATTGATGAGAACGGAGAATTACGAAAAACACACTTTTTGGCACAGAAAGCCTAGAGGGTAGCAACTAATCTAGGTTATTTGTGGTTGACCATGCATGGATTATCCTCTTGGTTTGTTAGTTCAACTAATTTATTCTTTTGACTGATATTTAACCCTTCTTTTCTACTTGCCTGCTTGTCTCCTTTGGTGCTATTGTTTAACTTTATGGAGAGAGCAACAATATTTCCTATTCTTTTTTGCTCATAGATTTCTGTCGACTTACGGTAACAGTCTCTTGCTAAAAAGCAAGGGAGCTGTGTTTGGGTGCATCAACTGTTTGGATTCGTTACTGTAGTCAGATTGCCAATTTTACTTCTTGAGATCAAAATTCTTTTGATGTATTAGCTTTTGGATTATTGCCGAGTGAGAACATAACCCTAAAATATCTATTCTAATATGGCAAAGAAAAAAGGAACTATAGGCATCTTAACTGGTGGCGGTGATGTGCCGGGGCTTAACCCAGCTATTCGGGCGGTAACAATCAGGGCGTTACGTGAGGGCTATAATATCATTGGCCTGAGGCGCGGTTGGGCTGGAATAATTGAAATGAAGCGCGATAAAAAAGTAGACAACTCAGAATGTTATGTCGAGTTAAATGAGAATATAGTCAATAAAGCAGGGCGTACTGGAGGAACCTTCTTGCATACATCACGGACCCGTCCGAGTCGCGTTAAGCTTTCAGAAATTCCAGAACATCTTAAAGATCAGTACAAGGAAGAATATAACGATCTAACTCCAGAAGTGATTAAGAATTTGGAGTGGCTGGGAATAAGTTATCTTATTCCAATTGGAGGAGACGACACACTTAGTTATGCTGTGCGTTTATATCAGGAAGGTGTAAAGGTGATAGCAATTCCCAAGACAATGGATAACGATGTGCCGGGAACGGATTATTGTATCGGTTTCAGTACCTGTATTACGCGAACTATCGGTCTTGCGAACAGTTTGCGGACATCGGCAGGATCGCACGAAAGAGTCCTTGTTCTTGAGGTGTTTGGTCGCTATGCAGGTTATACAGCAATGCTTCCGACCTTGGCAGGAGCTGCTAATAGGTGTGTGATTCCAGAACATGTATTTGATGTTGATCAGCTCGCCCGTTTATTAATAGAGGATAGGAACAAAAATCCGAGTAAATATTCTGTTGTGCTGGTTTCCGAAGGAGCCAGGATGAAAGGCCAAGAAGAAATGGCGTTTGAAAATCGGGAAAAAGATGCATACGGGCACATGAAATTGGGAGGGATCGGAGATCAAGTTTCAGGAAAAATAAAAGAGCTTTCTCCAAAATATAACAATGGAAAGCGCGTGAACATTATCAATCAGAAATTGGCTTATATGGTGCGGGGAGGCGATCCAGATGCGATTGATTCTATTGTGCCTATGGCATTTGGTAATTTAGCTCTTGATTTGATATTGAAAGGTATACATGGCCGTCTCGTTATTTTAAGGAACGGGCGGTACGATAATGCACCAATTGACATTGTTACCAGCTACAAAAATGTAGTGGATGTTGAACGGTTCTACAATACGGATAGGTTGAGACCACATTACCATAGTTTTTCGATGCAGCCGTTGTTTATTATGACATCTCATTAGAAAGCGGTATTTGTCTGCTATTGAGATTAATATTCTTTAAATAATTTGACGATCCTCAATGAATGATACAAATCGATCTGTTAATAAACGTTAATTACCTAAAGCGGAGCTTGTTTGAAAGTTAGTCTAGATGAAAACCAAGATCGTTTCAATCGTTTGAACTTTCTTGGTTTTCGATCCGCATAAATTATCTTTATTTATTCTTAATAAAAATAATATACAGCCCTGTTTTGTTTTTTTTATTCCCTCAATATTTTTTTGTTTTGCAGGTGGGAAAACTTGGCGTTTTCGCAAAGTACCTACAGACTAAATAGGGCATATTAGTTGGCGCCTTTAGCAAAGCTTAAAATTATGGGAAGACTCAAAACCATTGCAGTGTTAACTTCTGGAGGTGATGCTCCTGGAATGAATGCAGCTGTACGCGCAGTTGTACGCGCGGGAATTTATCACGGATTACGTGTAGTAGGTGTCCGTAGAGGATACGAAGGGATGATAAACGGCGACATTTTCGAAATGGATTCGAAGGATGTTGCAGATATTATTCAGCGTGGAGGAACTGTATTAGGTTCGGCCAGAAGTAAGGAGTTTCGATCGGTAGAGGGACGTGCGAAAGCTTTTGGGAACCTACAAAAATACGATGTAGATGCGTTAATCGTAATCGGTGGCGATGGCTCATTTACAGGAGCAGGGTTCTTTTCACGTGAGCACGATATTCCATGCGTGGGAATTCCAGGAACAATTGACAATGATATGTATGGAACTGATTATACTATCGGTTTCGATACGGCATTGAACACAATAGTAGATGCTGTAGATAAGATTAAGGATACTGCTAGCTCTCACGATAGAATGTTCTTCGTTGAGGTTATGGGACGCGGAGCAGGCTTTTTGGCTTTACAGAGTGGAATTGCTGTAGGGGCGGAGTCTGTATTTATTCCAGAGCAGCCAGGAGTGAATCAGGGCGAGGCTCTGAAGAAATATCTCGATGAACAGAAGAACGAAGACAAAAGATCGCATATTGTTTTGGTAGCAGAAGGTAACGATCTTGGTAATGCTCATGAGATAGCTAAGATGGTGAAAGGCGATTATCCAGAGTTTGATGTACGTGCTAACGTATTGGGACACATGCAACGCGGAGGGTCTCCTTCTGCATTCGACAGATTCTTAGCTAGCCGTCTAGGAGTAGAGGCTGTAGAGGCTTTACTCGACAATCAGCGCAGTATCATGGTGGGGTATCAGAACCACGATGTTGTTCATGTCCCGTTTAATAAAACGATAAAAAGGAATAAGGCTATGGGCGAGCGTTTGCTTGAGGTAGCTAATATTCTTAATATATAAGAATTAAAAGCAGATTGCTTGCACATGCCTCGAAAGATTGGCAATGTGCAAAAAAACAGCAAGGTTGTGGATCTGTTTATTTTAGATTTACTTCCTTCAAGCAATCAGTTACTTAGGATAGAAATAGATCTGGCTTAATTTTATCTGGGTGCTTAAAAAGGTTTAACAGGTTTTCTTGTTAGACCTTTTTTTTCGCACTTTTGTGCGCTTAAGCACTGGCTAGTTTGTATACGAAAACGACTTAAGGTGCTGAATTGTAAGTTGAATCATGTTTTAATAAAAAGGTCTGAGACCTTATGAGTATACAGACTTTGTTTGCAGACGTTATCTTAAGCCTTAATTTACAGCAGCTATACACGTATCGGGTTCCCGTTCATCTTTCGGACAAATGCGTTGTAGGAAAGCGTGTTGTGGTTCAGTTTGCAGCAAAGCGTTTCTATACTGCACTTATTTACAGGCTACACAGCAATGCACCGTCGGTATCTAAAGTAAAAGAAGTTGTCGAAGTAGTAGACGATAAGCCAGTGGTGGGGGAGCTGCATTTGAAGTTTTGGAAATGGATGGCCGATTATTACATGGCCAACCTAGGAGAGGTGTACAGGGCAGCCTTACCTTCGGTAATGAAACTGGAGAGTGAGACAGTAGTTTCACTCGTTAAAAATGAAGATCTGGAGATATCTCCTACAAATTTTTCTGAAACTGAACTGGAAATACTTCGCTTGCTTGAACAAGGAAAGGCATCGATCAAAGATATTCAGAAACAATCGTCGTTTAAGAATCCTTTGACATTGGTCAAAAAGCTTATTGCCCAAGGGGTGGTAGAATTGCACGAAACACTTACGGATTATGGACAGGCCAAGGTTGAGAAGTTTATTGTATTGAATCCTGATTTCGCCAGAGGTGATAAGTTGAACGATTGGTTAGATCAGTTAGCAAGAGCCAAAAAACAGCAGCAATTACTTCAGACATTTATTGAAATTTGTTCTGAAAGCAAATCCGATATAGCCCAGTATATAGATTGTAAGGTGCCAAAGAATGTACTTCTTAAAAAATCAGATACCAGCTCAACAGTGCTAAAGGAGTTGATTAAGAAGGAGATTCTATTCGAAGAAAAGATAGAAATAAGTCGTTTGGAAAAGAAGACGGCTACGAATAAATTTCCAGAGTTGAGTGAAGCTCAACAGTTGGCTTTAGAAGCTATTCACCGACAGTTTGGTTCCAAAGATACAGTTCTTTTTCAGGGGGTGACAGGTGCTGGAAAAACAGAAATATACATGCACCTGATCCGCAAAGTACTCAACGAAGGAAAACAGGTGCTGTATCTTTTGCCAGAAATTGCACTTACTACACAGATCATAAGTCGTATGCAGGCTGTTTTTGGGGTAAAGGTAGGGGTTTATCATTCGAAATTCAGGAGTGTGGAGCGTGCTGAGGTGTGGTCGAAAGTATTACACAACAACTACTCTCCTTCGGAAACATCTCATCAGTTAATTGTGGGAGTGCGTTCTGCTGTTTTTCTTCCATTAGAGCATCTGGGATTGATTATTATTGATGAGGAGCACGAAAATTCATTCAAGCAATACGATCCGGCACCGCGATATCATGCCCGTGATGCTGCGATAATGCTTGCTCATATGCATAAAGCTAAGGTGTTGCTTGGTACGGCAACTCCTTCTGTAGAATCGTTTCATAATGCCCGCGAAAAGAAATATGGTTTTGTACAGCTCACCAAGCGTTACAACGATGTTGCCATGCCTAAGGTGCTTGTTGTTGATACCTTAGATGCCCGCAAGCGGAAGAAGATGCGTTCCATTTTTTCTGCTTTTCTGTTGGATAAAATTGAGGAAGCACTCGGGCGCAAAGAGCAGGTGATTCTTTTTCAGAACAGAAGGGGTTATTCACCTTATGTACAATGTAATGATTGCGGATGGATTCCGAAGTGCGAACATTGTGATGTTAGCCTTACGTATCATAAATTTTCAAATACACTCACTTGTCACTATTGTGGTTATGGCTATGGCTCACCAAGTAGTTGCCACCAGTGTAAATCAACGAATTTACAGACCAAGGGCTACGGAACAGAAAAGATAGAAGATGAACTGAAAATTTTCTTTCCAGAGGCGATCGTCGAGCGTTTGGATATGGACACTACCCGACGCAAGAATGCATTCCCAGAATTGATTAAACGGTTCGAAAACCGTAAAATTGATATTCTGGTGGGGACGCAGATGGTTACTAAAGGGCTCGACTTCGACAATGTTTTTACAGTTGGGATTATGAATGCTGATTCTATGCTTAATTTCCCCGATTTCAGATCGAACGAAAGGAGCTTTCAATTGATGCATCAAGTTAGCGGTAGGGCAGGAAGAAAGCGCAAGCAAGGAGAAGTGATATTGCAGACAACAATGCCCCAGCACCATGTTGTGAAGCAAGTGGTAGAGGGAAATCCGCATTTGCTCATCCGTATGGAGCTGGAAGAACGAGAGCGTTTTTTGTACCCTCCTTTTGTGAGGATGATAAAAGTATTGGTAAAAAGTAAAGATGACAGCAATGCGAGATATGCCGCAGATGTATTGGGAAATGTGCTGAAAGAAATCCCAAATTTGATTGTTTTAGGGCCGGAACCTGGTCTTATTTCCCGACTAAAAGGCTACTTCGTTCGTCAGATCATTATAAAAATTACGGATAAGACCCAATTGGCTGCAACCAAAAAAAAGATTTTGCATAAACTGGAGGCAATGAAAGAATCAGGGAAAATTCGGAATGTCTTTGTGCAGCTGGATGTCGATCCGCTATAAACATTTGTAGTTATGAACCAACAAGAGCTTATAGCTGTTTTTGAAAGTTTTAAAGAGAAGAAAGTATTGGTAATTGGCGACGTGATGGTCGACTCCTATATTTGGGGCGATGTGGATAGGATTTCGCCAGAGGCTCCCGTACCGATTTTGTCGTGCAATAAGCAGGAAGATCGTTTGGGGGGTGCTGCTAATGTAGTATTGAACCTAAAGGCTCTTGGTGCAACGCCATTGACCTGTGCAATTTTAGGCAACGATTCTACCGGAGCTATATTCCGTCACCGTATGCAGGTGAACAAGCTTGATGAATCGGGTTTGTTCGTTGTTGAAGAGCGCCCAACTACACGCAAAACGCGTATGATAGGAGGGAAGCAACAATTACTGAGGGTAGATGAAGAAGAATCAGACCCTATCAATGGCAATATAGAAAAGGCTTTTGCTGCACACGTGATCAAGTTTATTGAGGAGCATGAGGTAGATGCCATTATTTTCGAAGATTATGATAAAGGTACAATTACACCAGATCTTATAGCACAGGTAGTTACACTTGCTAACGAGAAAAGCATTCCTACTTTGGTAGATCCAAAGAAGCGTAACTTTTTAAGTTATAATGGGGTGACGCTTTTTAAACCTAATTTTAAAGAGCTGAAAGAGGGGCTGAACTTATCATTGAAGAAGAACGAATTTGATAAGATTTTTCATGCGTCTCAACGTTTGATGAAAGAGTGGCAGCAAAAAATAGTACTGGTTACACTTTCCGAGCTTGGTGTGTTCGTGGCCGATGGAGATAGTTATACAGTTGTACCAGCAGAAATTAGGGATATTGCAGATGTATCGGGAGCTGGGGATACTGTTATTAGTATCGCAAGTTTGTGTTTGGCCTCGGGAATGCCGCCAGATCTTATTGCTCGTATCTCAAATTTAGGAGGTGGACTTGTCTGCGAACGAGTAGGTGTGGTACCTATCGATAAAGAAATGTTACTGGAAGAGAGCCTGAATCTAATTGGAAAACAATAGTTTTTTGTTTAATTTGTGATCGCTTTCGAACCGTTAGTCCTGCTCTTTTTTCAAAGATAGGACTACTCTGTTTATGAATCATTTACTGTTGTTTTGGGCAGCAGTAAACGTAATTCTATTTTCACTGAAAAAAAAGTGGTATGGACGTACCGAATGAAGACATTACGATTTTAGTTGCTGACGATGTATTTACGAACATCGAATTTTTGAGGTATATTCTCCGTAAAGAGAATTATAGCATCTTACCAGTTTCTAATGGGGCAGAGGCAATTGAGGCTGTTCAGGGAAACAAGGTAGATCTGATTTTATTGGATGTGATGATGCCTGATCTTGATGGTTTTGAGGTTTGTCGCAGATTGAAGGATGACAATGCTTATCGAGATATACCTATCATTTTTTTAACGGCTCGAACGGATATCGAAAGCACTGTAAAAGGGTTCGAATTAGGTGCAGTTGATTACATTACCAAACCTTTTCATAGGCAGGAGTTGTTGGCACGTGTAAAAAATCATATTGAACTTCAAAAAACGAGAGAAGAGCACCAGAAAGCCAATTCTCATTATCATGAGAGAATTAATTTAGTGAAGGAAAATTCGACAGCTATCATTTCGGAATTAGATAAGAAAAGTCCAGATTTAGATGTTGTTAAGAACCTTACTTCAGAGATACAGAAAACCGTAACTGGATGATATTAATGTTCGAGTGAATTAGTTCCCGTCGTAAGACATAGAAATAATTTTTATAAAATCTGAAAACCAAGAATCGCTATTCTGAATAGTATACTTGAATGGAGGAACTCATATCCTTTTATTATGAAGGATATGAGTTTTTTTTCTGTGTCATATTCAATTTCATCTAGAACCTTAAGTAAGTAGCTTGCTATAGATCATTTTTAGGAACCAACTGGAGCAGAGTAATTTCACTATTGGTAGCTACTCTCATAGGGCTGAACATAGTTCCAACACCTTCAGATACATATACAAGCAGATCGTTGAATTTATATAGGCCAGCATTGTATTTGAACTGCAACTTGGCAATCCAAGTTAGAGGAAACATTTGACCTCCGTGTGTATGACCAGCCAGTAATAGATCTACTCCTTTTTCGTCTGCGTATTTCAGCCCATTGGGCGAATGATGAAGTAGAACTGTAGGTTTTGCTTGATCTATAGACATTGTTTCAAGCACTTCTTGAATTGTGTGACCTTCTTCTGGTGCATGCATATCGAAACTTTCTTTGTCTGCCAGCATATGTTTGAGGCCTATGATTTGTAATTCTCCAAAATTGGCAACCTCGTTTTCCAGTATTTTTACACCTTGTTTCTTCAGCAATCCATATACGTGCATTACATCTACATAATTGTCGTGATTGCCTTCTACGAAATAATGAGGAGCCTTTAAGGTAGAAAATGGTTCTAGTGCGTCTTCTTTAAAAACTGATCTTGCATCGTATAAATCTCCAGTATGGAAGATGACCTCTGGGTTTATTTTGTTTACAATTTCTGTTATTTTCTCTATGTGACTTTTTCCTCTAAAATGCCCTAAATGGATGTCGGTTAAGTGAACGGCCTTAATTTCTTTGGTGAGACCAGCAACTGGAATCCTAACTTCTTTTACAATAGGGGATGAGGCGTGGATAGTTCCGTAGATTACCACGATAGCAGTTAAGGATACACTAATAAATCCGTTGAGACGGGACGAAAGTTTTATGCCCAAGTTTACAAGGTCTACAAGTACAACGGAAAGCAAAAGGTACAGCATGATGCCAGCAAGTATCGATGCAAGGCAGAATGCATATTTGCCAATTAGGTTTGGTGTAGTAGAAAGCCCAAGCATCCCTCCCAACATAAAAACGGTGGTTATGGCAAATGTCCAAGACCAGGCCGCTTGTGAGATTATAGGAAAGAACTTAAAGATTTTTTTCGATAGGTAAATGTTTCCTGCAACTACTATTGAAAGAAAAGAAACAAAGAAAATAAGAATATATAGATATTTCATCTGTTTACGGATTTCTATGAAAATGAATGATAATGCTAGTTTTAGCCTAAGTTTGCGAGGTTGAAGTTTTGCTTTAATAGTTGCGGACTCGGTATTTTACCGAGCCCGAACTATCCTCCTCCCATTCTTGTTTCGCCGTAATGGACTCAACAATATTTTCGTTTTCACGTCAACTTTAAGCGTTTTGTAGCTTAGTTCCTATTTTGTTTAATTTCATTTGGTATTGATACAAAAGTAGGTAGTCTGCTTCTTTTATACTTATACATTTCAACGGAATACTAACACATTTTACAGGTTAAGTGTTTTTTGCAGGGTTTACGGAAATGAGAAGGAAAACTATAATTATTTGGTTTACATTAGCTCCTAAAAAAAGAACGATGCTTTTCTTGATGAATAGCATCGTTCTGGTAATCAGGATAGTGATAAGTTTAAAAGTGCCGTTTATATTAGGACAGCTACTTAATGAATTCCTGAATTAGTTTCCGCCAAGCAATTTCCTACGATCTTTTAGGGTTGCACTTTTTACCCATTCTTCTGGAATGAATTTCCAGTTGTTCATTGGTTGTGGATTTAATCTTTTTTTCTCTGTGATCCATTTGATCATATTGTAGCGTAGGTCAGTGCTTGTTGTTTCAATAACACGGTCGGGCAATTCTTTTTTTGGAATGCCAGCTCCCCTTGTTAAGTGATGTCCACCGCCATTTCCACGGTAGGAGTTTATGGCTACCTTGTATATTTTTTCAGTATCGAAAGCAGATCCGTCAGTCATGGAGATGATATTTACGCGTTCTCCTACAGGTTTTGTTAGGTCTACGGTGTAGTTTATGCCTGCCCCGGAATCGAAATTGAAGAAGGGTTCTACTAGCGCGTAACCTCCAGAGAACTCGGAACGCACGAATTTTCCATTTTTGTTCACTGCAAAGTTGAGCATAACGTCGTGCCCCGATTTCATTTGTCTTACCCACAAACCGTAGGAGTATTCCAACGACGCTTTCACTTCGGCTCCGCTTAATGCCATTGTGTACAGGTAGTTTTCGTACTTGTAAAGGTTGAACATGTCACGTACGAAAACTTTTCCTCTACGGATAGTAGAGTTCATCGTTAGTGGCGAAACGAAGGAAATGTCTGCTCCTGTTAGTTCTAGCTGGGCTTTGTGGATGAGGTCGATAAAGGCCGATGATCCAAAAAAGGCATCGATGGCTTTTAGTTCGTTGTCGAAAGTAGCTAGTGGCTTATCGACGTATTTGGCTACTTTTTTCTGAAAAGGTGAAAATACTGCTAGGAAAGTACTGTCTGCCTGTTCTGTGAAAAGATGCTGAATAGAGCCCTTTATCTTTTTGGTGTAGCGTTGTGTTTTGGGATTGAGAACGAACTCGATTTCTGCAACGGCTACTTTCTGTGCGTAACTTTGAGGGTTGAGGACAAGAACTTTCTTGCCTGCAATGTTTTCGACTACAGAGCTGTGTTCCCTGTGGTCGTGACCTGCAAAAACAACGTCGAACCCAGGAACTTTCTTTGCAACGAGCATGGATGCATTTTCGTTGTTAAGGGCTTCTGGGTCTGAACCTCCGTAAGTTGCGTCTAGACCAGAGTGGAAAAGTCCGATTACAACATCTGGTTTCTCTTTTTCTTTAATAATCTGGATCCATTTTTTTGCACTCTCTATCATGTCTTCGAAGCGTATGCCTTCGTACATTTTTTCTGGTAGCCAGTTAGGAATGCCAGGAGTAATCAAGCCAAGAACAGCAATTTTAATTCCTTCGCGTTCGATGATGGTATACGGATCGAAATAGGGTTGTTCTGTTTTTTCATCTATGGCATTTGCAGCCATCCAAGGAAAATCGAATTCCTTGCGTATTTTATCGTACACAGGATGTCCTGCTTCAATATCGTGGTTGCCTACTGTTCCGGCATCATAGCCCATTAGGTTCATCACGTCGGCCAAGATATGAGAGGAGTCGGTTTCTACAAAGTTCGAGAAATAAACCTCAGGGGTGCCCTGTAGAATGTCGCCATTGTCCAGAAGAACGACAGACTGTCCGTCTTTTTCCCGCTCTCTTTTTACGTAATTGTAAACGTGAGAAAGAGAACCTTGCCTGTCTCTTTGTCCTTTCAGATCGTAGGCAAAGATAGCTCCGTGTACATCGGTAGTTTGTATTATTTTTAGTTTCAAATGCTCTGCTTTTTTCGGGGAATCATCACAAGAGGTGAAAAGTAATAAAAAAGCAGGAATTAAGATAAGGTTAAGTTGGAACTGATAATTGGTGATGTTATTTTTTTGCATGTTTGTTCGTTGGATTTTTTACTAGAAAATAGATTACAAAGCCCAGTAAAACAGTAATTATACCGTATGTAGACTCTTTTGGTTTGGCGGAAAATAAATATATGGTAGCCCAGCCATAAATAAGTAAAAAAATAGTTGCGCATATTTTAATAAACCATGAACTCCTAAAAAGGCGCTTGTGTTCCCCAATGAACAGACCAGCAACAGTGAGCAGGTTGAAAATGTTGAGGACAAAGCCTGTGTAAACAAGAACTGATTCGTAGGAGGCTGTCAGTAGGAAAATGATGGCTATTGATACCTGAGCCAAAATAGCAAAAACAGGAGTTCCCTTACTGTTGGCCTTGGATAGTTTAGTGAAAATAGAATAGTCTTCTCCCATTACTTTAGCTACGCGTGGGCCTGCTAGAATTAAGGAGCTGATTGAGGAAATCAGAGCTAACGAAATCAGTATACTCATTAATAGTCCGCCTTGTGAGCCAAATATGTTGGTGGCTGCCACGTGGCCTATGTCCAACTGACCTTTTAGAGAACCAACAGGGGTAGACAAAAGGAAAACAAAGTTGAGCAGGATATACAAGCTGGCAACGATAAGAACGCCAAATACGAGAGCACGCTTTACAGTTTTTTTTGCTTCTTGAATTTCGTCTGTGAAGTATGTAGCTGCATTCCAGCCCGAATAAGAGAAGAAAACATAAGCCAATCCTACAGCGAAAGGAAGACTAAGGGCTTCTTTTTTAAAATTTCCCAGTTGAAGGTTTGCATTTATGGTTGCACTGTCCGAAAGGACGAAACCTGAGAAAATGAAAGCAAAAATAAGTAGGATCTTTAAGGCTGTTGTGTAAACCTGAAAGTTTGCTGTGGTTTTAACACTTACTAAGTGAATTGCAGAAACGAGAAGTATGGAACCAATTGCAATTGTCCGCGAGCCTAAGGGGATAACATGTTGCATGTATTCACCCAAGGCCATGCTCATGAGAGCTAGTGGCGCCGCAAATCCAAAGAAAAGGGAAACAAAACCGGCACTAAAACCTAGCGAAGGGTGATAGAGCCTGCCCAAGAAGTTGTATTCGCCACCAGAGCGCGGAATACCTGCCGACAGTTCAGCGTAGACAAGCGCACCCGCCAATGACGACACTCCTCCAACGCACCAGAGCAGGATTATGGTGTAGACAGAACTAAGATCGGCAAGTTGAAAACCTAGACTTGTAAATACGCCAGTTCCGATCATATTTGCCACCACAACAGCTGTGGTGGACTTGAGATTGAAGATTTTCATAGTCATTGGCCGTTTTTCATTGGCGGAACCATTAGCTAAGTAGAAGTGCTACAAACGACACTTTGGTGTTTGTATAATGCCTTTCCAGAAAATTACACCAAGTGCTTATCGGCCAACGAGGGTAAGGGCTATACTTTTGCTAAAGCAGCATCTAGTTCTTGCTGAGTTGTGAGCGATAGCCCTTGTGCTTCGTAAATATAGTCGAATGTCGATAATATTTCCGGTTTGCCATCTACAATGGCTATGTCGTGTTCGAAATGTGCAGAAGGTTTGTTGTCGGCAGTGAGTACTGTCCAGCCATCACTAAGCTGAACAATCTCTTTTTTACCCATGTTGATCATTGGCTCTACTGCCAGAACAAGGCCGTTTTTCAGTTTCTTGCCCGATCCTTTGCGGCCGTAGTTCGGAACCTGCGGATCTTCATGCATCTTTCGGCCAATTCCATGACCTACCAGCTCACGGACTATTCCGTAGCCAAAACTTTCGCAATAGCTCTGTATTGCATGGCCTATATCGCCTAGTCTTTTCCCTGCTTGCATTTGTGCAATGCCAAGATAAAGGCTGTGCTTTGAACGTTCAAGAAGCAGTTCTGTTTCTTTTTCGATTTGGCCAACTGCAAACGTGTAGGCATGGTCTCCATAAAAACCATTCAGGTATGCACCGCAATCTATAGAGATAATATCGCCTTCTTCCAAAGGCTTGTCTGTAGGTATACCATGTACAACTTGTGCGTTTGGAGACATGCACAGAGTGTTCGGAAAATCATAAAGGCCAAGGAAACCGGGTTCGGCTCCGTTGTCGCGTATGTATTCCTCTGCTAATTTATCTAATTGTAGGGAGTTGATACCAGGACGTAGCTCTTTTGCAAGCATTCCAAGTGTTTTAGACACTATTAGTGCAGCTTCCCTTATTTGTTCTATTTCTTCTCTTGTCTTATAGTAAATCATGTTTGCAAAAGTAGGAAGTGTAGTTTAAATATTAATGTGTAGAGACAAAAAATCCGTACAAACATCATTGTACGGATTCAAAAAAATATCATTTAAGGTCGTAGACCTATTTTAATATCAAAAACTCAATCTGAATATTTTAAAGTTTTGGAAAGTTAACTTGAATATCATCAGCTGCTTAGGGTGACTTAGCTAATTTCCAATTCTTCGATTTTGAAAAATTCGTAATCGTTTTTCGTTAATGTTACAGAACCCAGCTGGGCATCGGAGATTGTTTCTGTTTCCACAAGCCCTAGTTCGTTGTAGGTGAAATCACGTGTGCGTTTCGGTTTGTTTTCCAGATCGAATTCCTTTATCTTTTCTTCAAGTCCGAGATCGGTATAAAAATATTCGATACGCTCTTGAAGGGTTTTCAATTCAGATAGCATTCCCAATTTGGCATAAGTATAAAGCTCTTGTTGGAGAATGTGTCCTTCTTCATTTTGTTTTTCGAATCGAATTACACGCCCTTCTTCGTCAAAATCACGAATATGAAGTTCCATAAGCTCGTTTTTCTCATCGAAATATTCGGCCATTGTCAGGTTTCCGTCTAAATCGTACGAGAATTTTTGAGTAAACAGAGGAGTGTTGTTCTCTTGGTATTCAATTAGTTCAATCAGCTTTCCTTCTTCGTCAAAAACTCTGTCTATTTTAGAAATTGTAAGACCACTAGGGCCTGTTGTAATTTCTGTTTCCCGCAGGCCTTCGAGTGTCGAGA
The DNA here is from genome assembly GCA_965230435.1 of Bacteroidales bacterium. Taxonomy (GTDB): domain Bacteria; phylum Bacteroidota; class Bacteroidia; order Bacteroidales; family JBDKHP01; genus JBDKHP01. The sequence goes on along the minus strand of CBDDLB010000006.1, from coordinate 1,208,554 downwards.
TTGTTTCTGCCAACACTTTATCCTCCAGATGACGGGTTTTCCGGGTCATTCTTCCAAATTCATCATATTCATAGCAATAATGAATGCTCTGGCTGATTCCTGGCTTTTTCTTCTCTTCAACCAAAAGGCCATCCTCACTATAAACATATTCATGAGCTTCGATTACTTTTCCAGTCTGATCAAAACTCTCTTCCTTCAATACTTGGCCCAATTCACTAAATTCTGCCTGATAACTTTTGAATGTGTTTTCAGTTTCGTCTTTGCTCTGAACAGTAGTGTATGAAACCTGTAGCTTTAGTCTTTGCATACAGCAATGGATTTTACTCGTTAGGCGTTTGCTGCACAAAGATAATTAGAGAACTGAAATTTGAAAATTATCAGGGCATAAAATCATTTTCGACTTGCTTTCGTTTCATGGCAAAGGTATATTTTTGTAGAATATCAAAGTCTGACGAAAACATGATTTCAAACATTTTCAGAATTTTCACCCTTTCTGTTCTTTTGGTAATGATAGTGTCTTGGTGCAAGCCTTGTCCGGTAGATTACGGATCGTATCCAATACCTCCAGAACAGCCAGAATTTACGACGATGGCCACTCCCTGGGCCGATTCAGTGTTCTTGTCCATGAACCTAAAAGAGCGCATTGCTCAGATGTTTATGATTCAGGTTTATTCGAATAAAAATGAAATTTATTACAAAAAAGTAGATCGGTTGGTTCATAACAAACATGTGGGAGGAATTATTTTTTTCCAAGGAGGGCCAGTTCGACAAGTAAATTTGGTAAACCGTTTTCAGAACTTGGCCAAAACGCCTTTAATGATTGGTATGGATGCCGAGTGGGGGCCAAATATGAGAATGCCTGATAGTACCATGACTTTTCCAAAGCAGATGCAACTGGGGGCGATTGAGAATGATAGCCTTATTTTTGAATTGGGAAAACTTTTTGCCGAACAGTGCAAGATTTTGGGTGCAACAGTGAATTTTGCTCCGGTTGTGGATGTGAACAATAATCCTGCAAACCCAGTAATTAACACCCGTTCTTTTGGCGAATTGCCAGAAAATGTTGCAAGAAAAGGGTTGGCCTATGCTAAGGGTATGGAAAGTGTTGGGGTGCTTGCTGTTGCCAAGCATTTTCCGGGGCACGGAGATACCAGTTGGGACAGCCATAAAACCTTGCCGACCATTCCTCACAATAGGGCTAGGCTAGATAGCGTGGAACTATATCCATTTAAGTATTTAATAGAAAATGGAGTGGGAGGTATTATGAATGCCCATCTGCATGTTCCACATCTGGATGCGACGAAAAATCTGGCGTCGAGCATTTCTCCTAAAGTCGTAAAACAGCTGTTGAAAAAGGAGATGGGATTCCGAGGACTAGCATTTACTGATGCACTTGGTATGAAAGGTGTTTCTGCATATCATTCTTTTGAGGAAAAGATTCTCAAAGCTTTTCGTGCGGGCAACGATGTGCTATTGATGCCCAAAGATTTGCCCAAGGCAATAGATGTTTTAGCGGCAGCGGCAGAAAAAGGGACGATTAGTAAAAGTGATGTCTATCGTAGGTGCCGTAAGATTTTGAAGGCTAAAGAATGGATGGGACTGGATAATTGGAAACGGGTGCGCAAGGACAGTGTGTTTCACCGACTCAATAGTAAGAGGGCAAAAGTATTGAGAAGGAAATTGATTGAAGCTTCTATTGCAGTGGTGCACAATAGAGAAAAGACTTTACCGATTGTAAATCTGGAAAAAAAACGGATAGCCTCGCTTGTAATTGGAAATGGAAAGACGAATACTTTTCAAAAACAATTGAAACGCTATTCTTCTATGGATCAGTTTCAGATTAGCAAATATGCCGAAGAGGCTCAGTTCAATAGGCTGGTGAGCAAACTTTCGCAGTACGATATTGTTATTGTTGGTATTCACAAAACATTCAGAAATAGATATAAGAATTATGGAATTACGAGTCGGTCTGTGAATTTTGTTCACAAATTGGCGAAAAAGACCAAAGTGGTGCTAAGTGTTTTTGCAAATCCGTATGCGCTTCGAAATTTCAAGAGCAAAAATATTGCAGCTGTAGTTCTTGCACACCGAAATGGGCAAACAGAACAGGACGTTGCTGCTCAGGTTATTTTTGGAGGTATTCGTTGCGAAGGGCAGCTTCCTGTTTCGGCAGGCGATTTTAAGGCAGGTGCAAAATCCTCGGTTCCAAAAATAAGGTTATCGTACGTTCCCACAGAGTTTTTTGAGCTTGAGAAGCCAGAACGGATTGCTTCAATAGACAGAATCATTGAAAAGGCCATCGAACGGAGATCTTTCCCCGGGTGTCAGTTGCTTGTGGCATACGATGGAGTTGTATTTTTGGATAAAACGTATGGGTATCACACCTACAAGAATCAAAAACATGTTGGACGGGAAGACCTCTACGATCTTGCTTCAATTACAAAAATAAGCACAACACTTCCGCTGGTTATGCGCAGTGTAGAAGATCGGAAAATTGAATTGGATAAGCCATTGGCCTTGTACTATCCAAAAGTTAAAGGTACGAACAAGTCGGGCTTAAGAATCAGGGATATTCTCTTGCATCAGTCTGGACTTAAATCTTGGATTCCTTTTTATCATGAGACTTTTGACGTGGGCCTGAAGCGTCTAAATCCTCAATTTTATGCTTCTACTGCAAAACACCTTTATAAGACCCCCGTTGCAAAGGGGTTATATATTTTGGATTCGTATAAGGATACGATTTTGCAACGGATTTTTGATTCAGAGTTGCTTAGCCCTGTGTATCGGTACAGCGATCTTGGGTTTATTATGCTAAAAGAAGGGTTGGAATATTTATACAAAAAACCCTTTGATAAACAGGTGGATGATTTTTTATTTAAGCCATTGGGAACAAGTTTTACATTCAATGCTTGGGAAAAATCGAATGCGTATACAATTGTACCCAGTGAGCAGGACGTAAGAATAAGAAAGCAGACCCTAAAAGGTTATGTACACGATATGGCAGCAGCTCAGTTAGGAGGTGTAGCAGGCCATGCTGGCTTGTTTGGCAATGCAAACGATGTTGCTGTTCTGATGCAGATGTATATGAACAACGGTTGGTACGGAGGTAAACGGTATTTGCGCGATACTACCATAGCCGAATTTACTAGGTGCCACAACTGTTATTCTAACCGCAGGGGGTTGGGATTCGATAAACCAATGCAGGATGGTTCCGGTGGGCCTACTTCAGTTTTTGCTTCATTGAACAGCTATGGACATAGCGGCTTTACAGGAGGGCTTACATGGGCAGACCCTGAGCATAAGCTGCTTTTTGTATTTCTTACCAACAGAACGTACCCTTCGCCCGGGAATGACAAGATCATAAATGAGAGTACACGTACACGCGTACTTAGTTTGCTTTATCAGGCTGTTGGTGCAAAATCTACATTGTAACTTTTTAATTACTTTGTCTTCTGAATAATATAAGATTTGTTGCTCTAGAAATACGAGTGGTTAATTTACCGCTTTGCTAATTACATCGTACGGACATCGGGGCGACTACTTTTTTCAAAACTATCTGAAGATGCGTGTTTTATTTACCATTGTTTTGTTTTTCTTTCTGTCTGCCAGTTTTTCTCAGGAATACAATCCAGAGAAGTGTGATAGCATAGAACCTATTGCTTTAGAGCGCATTCCTGAATATTATGCTGAAGAAAAGCCAGAGCAGGTCTGGAAAACTATTGTTAAGTGGCAGGAGAGTTGTGGCATGAACGAGCTTATCTGCGCCACTCATGCTTTTTTCGATCTTATTTCGGGAGCTTTCGAATCAGAGAAGCCACCAGAAGACATGTTGACCTGTTTGGCTGCATATTCCGAACTGGACACCAGTGTAGTGAAGCCAGAATATCAGGAGGTAATGCAGAAATATATGGACTTCCTGACGCAAGGGGCCTTGAACTTGGACACTTTGGGAATGAATGCAGATGAGAAGTTTATCCGTTCTTTTTTTGCTGAGGAAACTGATTTCGAGCCACTCTCATTATTATACCCCAAAGCAGAACTGAGCAAGGATTATACGGAGTTGATGGAGAGTTTTGCTAATCAGCCCGAAGTACATATAGGAGGATATTTAGGGTGGTTTGTTCCGTTGGGAAATAATAAGCTTTTTGGTCAGCACCTTGTTCTAGGGGCAAATGTGAACGTAAAATATCGCAAGCATTTGTTTGGATTAGAGGCTGATTTGAAGGCTGGGGAATCCAAAGAGGAGTATATGGTAGATGAGCATGGTTTTGAAATTCCTTCCAAGGGGTTTAACCAAGCTTTGGTGAATGTTTTTTATGGACAGCGTATTTTTCACGAGAAGAGGCACAGCTTATGGATACGTGGTGGTGTTGGAGGTGATTTTATTACAGTTTTTCCTCCAGAAGACCAAGATGGGGACGGAGAGGTGGATTTGGATGGACGGTATTTGAATAGCATAAATATGAACCTTGGGCTTCAATATCAGATTCGTTTTTCCAATGGGGTTTCGCTTTCTCCCGGTATGTTTTATAACATAACAAACTTTCATAACGACGGAGGAACTAATGTGAAAGGTAATTATATGACATTTAGGCTATTACTAGGTTATTCTACTGATTCCAGAAGAAATCATATTCTTTCGAAGTATCGGTAACATTTAATAGGTAACTACGTCCTATGCAACGGTCGGCTGCTAGGGTGTCTTTAGAGTGCATTTTAAGAGAGTGCTCTAAAGATACCGAGGTCGGCCGTTTTTCGTACCCTTAAGTTACAAAAATGAAGAACATTAAGTTGATTCTATTGGCCTTGATGGCTGTATTCGTATTTGCTCAGTGCGAAGAGGATGAAAAGAATTCGGAACCGAAAGGATTTGAGGTAACCGTGAATGGAGACCAATGGAAAACTAAGCAGGTTATAGCTACTGTTGGAGAAAAGGTGATAAATATGGTTGCGACTGGTGAAGATGGTTCGCACATGTATATTGTTTTGGGAGGTGGCGGAGCTTCGAACTACACTCTTGAAAAAGATTCGGAGAATTCAGTAACGTTGGAGTTTGAAGGCAAGTCTCCATTTACTTCGAACAGGGAAGCTAGTGAAGGCGGTGAAGTTAAGATTGAAGAAATAGACGAAGAAGCAAAAAACGTTTCTGGGACTTTCAAGTTTGTTTTGGCCAATGCCAAAGGAGATAAATTGAGTGTTGAGGGAACGATCACAAATTTAGCATATCAGGGAATTTAATCGAAATAGGTTTATTATCAGTATATTTTGAGTTTTTTATAATACCCATGCAGAATGTTGTGCGGGTTTAATTTTGTTTATATTTCAATAAAGATGAAGAACATTAAGTTAGTATTCTTGGCTATTATGGCCGTATTTATGTTTGCTCAGTGTGAAAAGGATGATAATGCGAAGAATGCCCCAAAAACAGAGGAGGTTAAACCTGCAGCTTTTAACACAACTGTTAATGGAGAAGAGTGGCAGGCTAATAAAGTTACGGCAGCAATTCAAGATGGAGAAATAGTCATTTCTGCCATAGGTGAGGATAAATCTCTTTTAACGATTATTTTGGCGGGTACTAATACAGGCAACTATAACTTAGAGGATGGTGGAAAAAATCAAGTAGTTTTCACATCTAAGGAGAATGAACAGTCGATTTCTACACAAGGTGAAGTTGTAATTGAAACAATTGATGAAGACAATAGAACTATTTCAGGTTCTTTTGAGGCTGTTGCTTCTGTTTTCTTGGTCGCAGGAATCTCTTTGGAGGGGACATTTGAAAATATAGAATTGTTGGAGACAGAAGTGCTTCCAACAGACAACTCTTTTAGTGCTAAAGTTGATGGAAATGATTTTAACTCAAGTTCAGTTGTAGGGGAGTTATCGGGTGGAATAATAAATGTTACAGCGAATGGCACAGAGGCAGGTGTTGCTATGGCATTAAAAATCCCATCGAATATTGAAGTTGGAACATACGAGATTGTTTCTGTTCATTTAAAAAATAAAGATGTAACAGCAGCTTATAACCCTGGGCTGAAATATGGCTGGATACCAGAAGAAGGAGAATTGGAAGTTACAAAACACGATGTGGCAAGACGTTTGATCGAAGGAACGTTTCACTTTGTGGCAGAAAGGGCTGACCTTGTTAAGAATGAAAGTGCTGCAATTACAGAGGGGCAGTTTTCGATAAGGTATACGAGGGAGCATTAAACAGTAGAAATAATGTACCTATTTGTCTTGATTTTTACTTTTCAAGAAATCAGTAGTTTATATATAGCAAATAATGATTGGCTATTATAGGGTTTGTTTAGGTTTGCATCTTTGTTGTATGTCAATAGAACGAAAACTACAATAGTAAAGCTTAATATTGCATAATTAAATCACAAAGGAGAGGTATATTGTCTTTTTATTAGGATAATATGTGCATTGAAGTTGTATCCCCCTTCCATTGTAGAGGTTTATTTTAACTTTTTTAAATTCAATAAGATGAAGAACATCAAATTAGTATTGCTGGCCCTAATGGCTGTTTTTATGTTTGCTCAGTGTGACGACGATAAGGATGATGATGCAAAGCCACAAGGTTTTACGGCAACAGTAGATGGAAAAGACTGGAAGGTTAAGAATACTGTAACTACAATTGAGAACGAGAAAGTAATGATTGTGGCTGTGGGAGAAGATGGAAGTACTATAACAATAAACCTTGATAGTGATCTTGCTCTTACTTATACTCTCGATAGCAAGTCTCTAGGAAGTAGTGCAAGTTGGGTTTTGAGTGATAAGTCGACGATATTATCGACCGCGAATCAAGCCAGTGCAGGAGGAGAAGTTTCGATTGATGAAATCAACGAAGGCAAAAAGACGATAACAGGTACTTTCAAATTTGAGGTAGCGGAGTCTGAAGACAAAAAAGCTATGATTGAAGGAAAACTTGAGAGTTTAGAGTATATGTAAGGTATACAGGTATTGATTTTTAACTGAATTATTGAAAACTTCTCAAGAGATAATAAAGATATATCTTGAGAAGTTTTTTTATGCCCTATGAAAGAGGAAGTAAAAGTACGGGAATTGCCCATTAAGGCTTCTCTGTCAAAGTTCGAATAATTCTGTCCTTAGCAAAGGAAATCAGTTCGTTATTGGTTTGCATCTCCTCAATGTGCTTTATTTTATTTTCCTTAGAAAGGGACATGAACTTTTGATCCCGGATCAACATCCACACAACAATGTCGCGCTGTATGCGGGCAGCACCAAATGCACTTATTTTCTTTTGTTGTTCAAGTTCCATTAGTGCTTTGTTCAGTGCTCTGAGGTCTAGGTTGGGAGAGGAGAACCTTTTTTCGTAGTGCTTATAGAAGAAGTAGCGTTCGAGACTTTTGTTGGTAGGTTGTTGAAATTCTTTTAGTCCATCCAATTGTAGTATAGGGTTTTTGATCTGTTTGTTGATGTTCTCCACGGCCAGCACCTGAGAATAGCTTGGCAATACGCTCAGAAGTATCATGCGGGTGCTTAGCTTGTACATGAGTTCATATTTCTTCACTGGGCTTTTTATAGGGCGCATTTTTTTTAGTAAGGCATTTATTACGGGATAGTTATAGGTTGAAGGTTCGAAATCGATTTGAATTCTGTTCTTGAAAAGGAGTTTATCAAGCTCCTCGAACTGTTTCAATGTTGGATCCTGTACTTTCTGCTTCTGTGCAGTTGCCAATTTGCTGCTGTCGCGGAAGCTTTCTGTCATCAGCACAAACAATAATCGGGAACCATATTGTTTCGCAAAGTCACTGTTTATTTTTTTCTGCTGTTTTAGTTCTGAGAGCTGAATCAGTTTGTCAAGTGTTGACGAATTTTGAAAATCTGGACTTAGTATTGAAGAGAAATCCTGAGCATTGGACAAAATCGTTAAGCAAGTTGCTAGAAGTAGCAATATCGTTCGTTTCATATCTATGTGGTTAAGTTTATTTACATATGATCGGGAATTATAAATTCACTGACACCAGAGACAACACATACAACAAAAAAGTGATCAACTATTAACTTTACCTTCTTGTATTTTAAGCATATGGTGCTGTTTGTTTGGATTTGCATATTATTATCAATGCGATAAAATCCTTAAAAGTGTCGGTTATATGTATTCACCTACTTATTTAGCAAAACATAACAAATCTATAGTCTAAGTTATGTTATTCGATGGTTGCATATCCATTTGTTTTAGCTTCATTTTCTGCAAGCAACCAACAATTTAGATTGAAATAGATTCAATTTAATTTTAGTCGGGTGCTTTTTTTTATAAACACTTAGGGCATTCATTTACTTGCATTTCGACGGATGCTGATAGCTCATTTCAAATGAACGTATTGAAGTTGAATGCGAGTATAATGTTTGGGCGCATTTAATTGAAACTGTAGTCGAAAGGCCAGTTATATGTTACAGGTCTTTCAACTACAGTTAAAATCTGAAACGATGAACAAGATACCGAAAATGTTATGTGCTCAAAATTAAATAGTCTATGAGACAATTAGCTTGTTTGATTTTATCTTCTGCATTGCAGAAAGTCTTATTTGTAATGCAGGTAGAAGTCTGTAAGGATAATGTCGGTTTGTGCTTTTATATGTTTCGTATCATGAAGGTAGTGGTTATTCATATAAGAAAACACCAGAAGCTTACCGGATTTTGTTCTTAGATAACCACTTAGGTTATGGTTGTTGCTCAATGTTCCGGTTTTTGCATGTACAAAGCCAGGGTGTTTTTTGAAGCGGCGTTTCAAAGTTCCGCTTTTACCTCCTGTTGGCAGTAGGTGGAAAAGGCGCGTGCGTTCGGCTTCTGAGGTACCTCTTTTATCCAGTATTTTCAATAGTATTTCTACCATAGATTTTGGAGTGAAAAGGTTCTGGCGCGATAGACCGGAACCATCTACCCAGTTGGGCGGATGACTGAGATCGGCCAGTTTTTCTTCTTGAATTTTTTTGATTACCTGCAAAGTATTAAGCCCATTTTTTAGAGAGTCGGCACACATGTAAAGTATCATTTCTGCGTAGAAATTGTCGCTGCGCCGCAACATTGGCTTATATAGGCTGTCTACTGGTACGGTATAAAGTGTTTTCGCTTTGCGTAGTTTGAATTTGTGTTTGTCTATTAGGGTTACTCTTCGTTTCAAAGCGTTGCTCAGAAGACGGGCAGTGCATTCTGGCGAAGTTACAAGTGGGATGTCGCGTTCGCGTTTCCGCTTTATTTTCTTTGGGAATATGTACGTGAATTTGTTGCTGTGAAGGTCGCGTGTTGCCCAGAAATAGCTGATGTTTTTTGTGTTTGATAATTTAGTTAATGAATCAACGAAATATTGAGGTTGTATTTTCATACTTCCGTTAGTTTCTGCATTGATTCTTAGGATATTTCCATAAATGGGGAAGCTGTTTTTTTCAGGAGAATAATAAGCATCGTAATCGTCCCAAGCCCATGAGTACCCAAGGTGGTTGTCTTGGAAATTGTCATGAGCAAAGTAGAGTTTCTGTTTTGCATTTTTTAGAAAATGATAGGCAATGGTATCGGTCTCGTCGGGGTGGAGGAACATAGGGTTGCCGGTTCCCCAAAATATGAGGGAATCACCATGCACTATGTATTTTAAGGCCGGTATCTTTTCGCCTAAGTATTCTAAACCAGCATAAAATGCAAAAAGTTTCACATTCGAAGCTGGAGTGAAATAGCGACTGGCGTTTTGTTCAATAATGTACTTTTTCCGTTCTACATCATAGATACACAGACCCGAAAACGATCTTTTGAAAATAGGCAGGCTGTTGAGCTGTATTTCCAGTTCTCTGGGTTTGTTGACAGAAAAATTGATATCGATGATCGTAGGAGGACTTTGCTGTCCTAGGGCGTTGTAAAATGCAATTAGCAACAGTAGAAGCAATGTTTGTTTCTTCATGAAGCCTTTCTTGTGAATTGTTTGTACGATAGGGTTCAAAATCTAATGAATTAAAGATGGTTTTATTTGAAAATGAGAGCGTAATGCTTGTTTAACATACGAACAATTTTGCTTGCGTGTTTACTACTGGATAACGAATAGGATATGTGTGAAGTATAAATGTAGGGTACTAAGTTCATCGGGCTGCTTGTTACGATTTTCTAAGTACTGTTTTTCAGTATTATGACATTCCCAGGAATGCTTTTTTATTGCAGGGTATGGATCAATTTCCTGTTTGATTGATTGAGGGTTGCCTTGTTTGAAAAGTCCCCTAAGTATAGAAACTTAAGGGGGCATGTTTTTGATGTTGCGTTTGAGCTGATAAGTTAAGACGAAAAAAGAACGTATCCCAGCGTTGCGTTTCAATTTTATTCCACACGTGAAAAGTACTTTCTGGGTTAAAAATAGACATGGCCTTACACTTATCTCTATCTCATTTATTTTGTGACCACAAGCTTTTTTTGTATTGTTTCACCTGTGTTGCTTCTGAGCTGCAAGATAACAACATCGTTCTTTAGGCTTTCAATGTTTAGGGTGCTATTTTCTTTTGTGAATTGCTTCTTTGCAAATAATAATTGGCCGTTAAGTGAATAGAGTTTGATATCGTAATTGTTCCATTGATCCGGAAGATTGTTGATAATTAAATCACTACCTAAGGCTGAGAATTGTACGGCAGAAGCTTTTTTGTTTGATTTAGGAAGTGTTGGCGATGTCGCTTTTTCACCTTTGTCTTTTCCTTTTCCATTACCTTTCCCATTTCCATTGTTTTTTCCATCGACATTGTCACTGTTGACCTTGTCATTGGGGGCTGGGTTTCCTTTCGAGGTGTCCTTTTTTACTATCTGCTCAAGCTTTGCTCTTAGTTGCGATGATTGATCGAGAAAAGGGGAGTGTCCTGCGTTCAATTCTTTTACATCAATGCAGGGCATTTTACTGATCATTTGTTCTTGGAAATCATGTGTTACAGCGTTGTCTTGTTTGGTTTTGATATAGAATCTAGGTACGCTTTCATATTTTTCTGATAATTTTAAGGGGGTTATTAATGGTAATAAAGGGTTTGGAGTAAGCAGTTCGCTTGCAAGCCTAACTTGTGGAGTTTTAAGCTGGCTTGTGTTGTAAAATACTTCACGCACAGAATCGAGATCTGTGTTAATGGGTAGTACCATGTTTGCAAAATCTGGTTCACCAGGGCGGACAAGCGATGCGGAATCGGAATTTCCAGCTTGGAAAACTGTCTGGCCATTTTGTAGTAAAAAAGCAGCTAGGTATACGAGCCTGTCGATTTTTTCTGGGATGCTGTCTGCAACTTGGGATATCACTGCACCGCCCATACTGTGGCCAAGCAAAACCACTTTATCGTCTGGAAATTCTTCCTGATGAGTGTTTATCTTGTTGATAACAGCGCTACAGTAATCAGCCATTGTTATAAAAGCCTGATTGGTCTGCATGACTCCATGACCGGGTAAATTGACCAAGAGTACTTTGTGCCCTTTTTTGATTAATTCGTCTTCTAGCATGTACCAGCACCAAGCTCCATGCCATGCCCCGTGTACGAGTACAAATGTGTGATTTTTTTCAGGTTTGTCTTTTGGCTGCACTGTTTTTTTTGCAAAAGAGAAAGTGGACATCATTGCCATTAGTACCGCTAAAAAAAATGCCTTGCTTTTCATAGGATTACGTTGTTTGAAGTTTTGGTCTAAGAAATGCCCCTTCGAAGGGGGACTATGGTTTTTATTAAATCGCTACTTACTCTCTATGGAATAATTTAAAGGTTGATAGGCCATGATTTACTGGTTGTTTCAGATTTAGTCTGATTGTTTTACATTAAGCTTTGAGAGATAAGGGAAAAGGCTATTTCAATAATAATTTCTTCTCTATTGTTGTGTTCATTGCGTTCTGTATTTTGACAATAATGATTTTGTCGTTTATATTATCAATGTTGATTGCGCTATGGTTTTTCATGTACATTCTTTTGAAAAACAGTCGTTTCCCGTTGATGGTGTATAGGCTGACTGTGGATTTCTCCCAGTTTTCGGGAATGTCGGAGAAATGAATTTGGTTTCCAGATGCATATATTCGTATGGCTTTCATACGTTTTTTTGTTGCTTGCTTCGAAGGGGCGGTTTGTAATGTTTGGTTTTCAGGCAGAACGTGTACTGTGTCGCGGGCTATGGACAAGAGCATTTCGGTGAGTTTGAATGGCCGCGTATAGAATGGTGAGTGTGCAGCATTAAGAGTATATACATGCTGACAGGGCATGGAATCGATCATTTGTTGTTGTTGCTCTGGAGTAATTGCACTGTCTCTGGTTGTCTTTATATAGAACCTTGGTATTTGGCCATACTTCTCATCCGAGATAGATAAGGTATCTTGAAGTGGTAAAAGAGGGTTGGGCGTGAGTAACGAGCTGGATAGCCTAACATCGAATTTCTTAGCACCTCCATAGAACACTTTTTTAACATCCCTGGGGGAAGTTTTTATGGGTAGCGTCATATTTGTGAAGTTGGGTTCTAGAGGATTTACCAATGAGTTTTCATCTGTGGATGCCATACCGAAGACTGTTTGGCCGTTTTGCAATAGAAATGCAGCAACATAAACAAGTTTTTCTATTTTATCGTGCTTTTGTTCCGCAACTTGAGAGATGACTGCACCACCCATACTGTGGCCCACGAGTATCACTTTTTCGTTGTCCTTAGTTATGCTGTCTATTTCTGCACTTACTTTATCGCAATAAGACTGCATTGTAATAGTTCTAGTGTCGGTGGTATCTATTCCGTGCCCCGGAAGGTTTATGTTTACAACCTTCTGAGCTGAATCGATCAAAAGAGTTTCGATTTTGTACCATGACCACGATCCGTGCCATGCCCCGTGAACTAAGGCAAATATATGTTTCTTCTTCTCTGGTCGGGGAGTAGGTGTGTCCTGTGCGAAAGCTGAACAAGATAGTATTGTCATGATTAACATTAGGAACTTAGCTTGGTTTCTCATAAAATGTGGTTGTTTGCTTTTGAATGATTTTTTTATAAATATCTCCATTGGAGATCAAGAATTTACTTTTGGTCTGTTGCTTTTAAGAGGGAATCCATATATGAATCTGACTTTTTCTGATAGAAGTAGCTCGTGTTCAAATAAAGCCTTTGAGATTTAAATAGATCCGTATTCTTAGTTTATTTCATGAGTGTCAATTCCTTTTGAATTACAGTGCCATTGTTGTTACATACTTTGAGTACGATTGATATCTCTTCTATTGTGCTGGTGTTTATGGTTGTGTTTCCAGTTTGTTCCAGTGTTTGGTGTAGTAGTTTGCCGTTGAGATCGTAGATGCTGGAGTTGTAGTTTTGCCAGTTTTTAGGAATATTTTTGAGTTCAATAGTGTTCTGATTTACCGTAATATTTACTTCCTCTTTTATTGTAGCTGTAGTAGGCTTGGGGTATCTATCTCTTGCTATTCTCAGTAGCATTCTGGTTAGTTTTCTTGGGCGCGAGAAGAATGGAGAATGTGCAGCATGAATAGTATCAGACCATTGGCAAGGCATTGCGGCTATCATGCTTTCTTGCATTGATAATGAGATGGCTTTGTCTCTTGTGGTTTTTATATAAAAACGAGGGATTTTACCGTATCTCTCATCAGTGAGTTCAAGCGCTTCTTGAAGAGGCAAAAGCGGGTTGGGTTTAAGTAATGAACTAGATAATCTGATATCGAATTTTTTCGAACCTCCGTAAAAAACAGATCGCACTTCCCTTGGTTTTGTTGCTATTGGGAGAACTTTGTTGATAGTGTCTGGTTGAAGGGGAGCTACCAAAGATCCTGGGTCGTTAGAGGAAGCACCGAAAACTGATTCTCCATCTTGCAATAAGAATCCTGCTACGTATATCAGCTTCCGAATTTTGTTTGGAATTCGCTCAGCTACCTGAGAAATTACTGCTCCTCCCATGCTGTGCCCTATTAGTATTACTTTTCTTTTTGTTGTTTCAATAGAGTCGATCACTGCTTGGCAGTAGGTATCCATTGTGATTGTTTTTGTGTCGGTTTTGTCTATTCCGTGTCCGGGTAGGTTGACATTTATAACTCTATGGCCAGAGTCGATTAGGTTGGTTTCTATTCTATACCAAGCCCATGATCCATGCCAGGCTCCGTGTACTAACACAAACGTGAACCTTTTAGGAGGGGGTGGTGCTCCGTTACTTTCAAGTGACAAAGAAAATATTGCTGTAGCTAGAATTAGTGCTAAGAGTTTGTCTATGGTTTTCATCTGCTTAAGTGGTTTTTATTTTGAGTATATGGGATTGAATCGATGTTGTTGGGTTCTCTTTTTTTAAAATTATGAGAAAATCGAAAGCTTGAAGATGCCTGTTTGTTAGCATAGGCATTGAAAGTTTAATCAAGCTTTTCATACTAATTGGTTGTTTAAAAAGTTAAGTTGATTATTATTTTGGTTAATTATATTTGAGTAAAATAGAAAAGACATGTTTTGATCGATTCTTTAAAATTTGAATTCATTAATATTTTAACTAAGAAATGTTTCAAATTGGATCGTAAACCCTTATAAAAATTGAAAATATTATATTTATAACATAGTTTTATTTTTCCTTTTAGGTACTACTTCAGAAAAATTCAGTAACGTATTTGCAGTATTAATTCTATGGTTAGAATATAAATATAGGTTATTATTTATATTTTTTCCAGTGTCTTTTTTTACGATTTTAATTTTTATTTGTTTTATGCGTTGTTGGGCAAGTTGTATTTGAACTCAGAAGCAATCGGGGCGGACTTTTGGATCAAATTAGTCGATGGTTTATTTTTGTAAGTTTGGGAGTTCGTTCTCACAATGATTAAAAGCTAGTTTTTGGGTTGGTATTTATTGTCGTTTTGACAAAAAGAGTGGTGCAGCAAGTGGCTCCGATCTGTTTGTTTTAGACTTACTTCTTGTGTGTAAGTGATTTATTAGTAGTGGGATAAGTGTGTGTTACTTGTGGCGTGCTACTTATGAGAATTATCAGTAGACGTTTTTTTGTAATCGCAAATAAGGAAAATGTTTGTTGAAGTGAACGGTTGATGTTTTTGTAGAATAGGTTGTGACAGCCAAAGTTTTTTGTTGTAAGTGTTTTGAGGTTTATAAAGATGAAAAAATAAGCTAAATTCAGTGTTGCGTCCCGCAATTTAAATACCCATGAGGGAGATGTACGCTTTGAGTTAAAATCCGAAATGCGTCTTGGGAAAGTTGCAATATCAAAAATGAGAATAAGTTGGGGTTATATCTGATTTTATTATTCGTCTTCTCAGGAAATACTATTTGTGGAAAATTATATCTTTGTCCTGCCTGGCCTTTTACTAATCGTTGGATGTATCCATCCACGGTTGGTGAACTTATAAATTCGTGACATGAGACTGAAAATATATTTTCTATTACTTCTGACCATAATACTAAGTTGCCAGAATCCTACCTCACCGCCTAAGCCCGATTATAGAAAGATGAATTTTACAGAGCTGTTCCCTTATTTTATATCGGTTACAGACTCCGTTGAAGAAAGGGGAATTGCAGAAATGCTGAAAGATTCTATTGTACATTATCAGGATAGTTTGGGTGATTACCCATTGGAATATTCTTTCACGGAGAAAGTAGATACTGTGAAGCAGGAGATTAAGCCCTTTTTCTTTTTTACTATTGATGAATATACCGAATACAAGCTAAGGAATAGTTGTAGGATTTTTATCGATGAAAAGAATGCTTTCTTATTGAACGAAAACGTAGTAAAAAGTACATATGGACTAGAAGAGGAGTATCAAAATTTCATTTTAAATCCACGAGACAATGCATTTTTGCCTCAGAAAAAAGAGAAGGTTTTGAAAGATGTGGGACGAGTACATGTTAGTAGAGGCTTTTTTGGATTTCAATCATCAATCATCCCTGATTCGTTGGGAAACCACACTTCGCTTATAATTCTTAAAGTGGAAATTAATAGAACGTTAAGGGCAATCCATTCAATAAGGGATTCCTTTGCCATGCGGTTTTATGGAAGAAAATACGATGCGTTGAACTTTGCACAAAAAAGAATAATCAGCCAGATTCAGCCTTATCATTCTATTTTAAATTTTGATAATTCTTTTCCTCCACCGCTCCCATCATCTATACCACCTCCTCCTCCATTGGAATTTGATGAGCTTATTGAAGAGTTTGATGACGGAGAATTAAAAGATCAATAACGTTTTAGGCAACATTACTCTTTGTTAAGGTCTCGGATCTATTAATTTTATCTGGGTACTTACGGCAATTAAAATGAACACTTTAGTACACCCACTTATTTATTATACAAAATGGGCAAAGTATCTTTGGTAAAAGGGCTTTTTCTGAGCGAGAAGTTCATTTTACTTTTAATTCTAATTAATGCGATCCTGATTTTCGTTAGCGGTTTTCATATCGATTTCAGTGTAAAAAACACATTTGTACTTCTGGACGAGATCATTACGCTTTTTTTTATAGTTGAGATCGTTATAAAGGCCCGGCACTGGGGGATCCGCGAGTATTTATCTTCCAATTGGAACAAATTCGATGTAGTTCTTATTGCATTTTCGCTGCCTTCCGTCATTAACTTCATATTCGATTATGAACTCAGCGATGCCAATTACCTGTTGGTATTTAGGGTGATGAGGGTATTTAAGACCTTCCGATTGTTCCACTTCTTTCCAGGAGTAGATAGCTTGGTTTTGGGGATAAGAAGGGCGCTGAAAGCTTCCCTTATCGTGTTGAGTGTCTTTTTCGTCTACATTTTCATTATCGGAATATTTTCTTTCCATCTGTTTCAGGAACTTGCCCCAGATCGGTTTGGGAATCCGGCCTTGGCACTGTATTCAACATTTAAGGTGTTCACTATCGAAGGGTGGTTCGAAATTCCCGAAACCCTTTCCAAGAACATGTCCGATGTTGGAGCCTTTTTTACATATTCCTACTTCGTTTTTGTAGTGCTTACAGGAGGAATTTTTGGGCTTTCGCTGGTAAACTCAATTTTTGTTGATGCTATGGTGAGCGACAACAACGATGTGCTGGAGATGAAAATCGACACGCTAACCGAGAAAGTCGAGGAACTGTTAAAAGAGAAAGAAAAGTAACGGGGCTAATCTTTTCCGAGGATGGTTCAAGGACTGCAAATGAGAGCCTTAGCCTGAATATCCTTAGGAATGTCGGTTTTTGATGTGTCTGCCCTATAGATAAGCAGTCTGATAGCAATAAGAGTTGATAATCGTTATGTATGCGCCATACAGATTCTTGTAATGTAAATAAATAGTTAAGTATTACTCTGCAATGTTAAATATCAGGAAGTGACCAATCTGCTTTTCATAGTGTTCATTTTATACTAATTTTCAAGAACTATGAGCCTAAGGCGGTTTTCTTTCATGATGTATTGCACCGTCCGCAATTGGTATTTTGCGATTTGTTTATCTTTTTATGCACAACACATCAACCTTTAAACCGTTATCAGATAACACTCAACACATTTTAACAAAGATTCATTATGGGAAAGCTTTTATCAAGATTGGCCCTAGTGCTTGGGCTGTGCATTTTTGTAAATGCAGGGCTGTATGCTAAGGATGTTTATGTAGATGCGAATAAGGGAGATGATAACAACCCTGGTACATTGTTGGAGCCTTTTAAAACAATACAAAAGGCTGCGGATATTATGGCTGTAGGCGATGTTTGTTACATACGCTGTGGCGTATACCGCGAAAAAGTGCAAGTGAACACAAGTGGCTTAACTTTCAGTAACTATAACAATGAATACGTCCTAATTACAGGACTCGACGTTATTTCTGGAGCTAACTTCACAGATCACGAAGGTGGTATACTTAAGACTGCTGTAGATAGTAAAGTTACACAGGTATTTATTGCAGGAAAACGCATGAACTTGGCAAGGTGGCCCAACGAAGATGGAAATATGCTGAACAGGGATGATATGGTTCAGATGGATGTTGACCTTATTAAAAGAGGAGACCGTAATGTTGGAAAAGTCACCGTAATGGGCGGGGAATTGCCAGAAAGACCTAAAAACTTTTGGGCAGGGGCTTATGTAGTAGACGTTGCCCTGAAAAGAAATATTTTTACAGCAAACAAAGGACAGATTTATGAATCGGAAGGTAATGAACTGTTTGCAGATAAGCTCTGTTGGACATGGGCAAGGGGAAACCCAATATTTTTGAACGATGGAGGGGTTGGTTATATAATTGATCACTTGGGCTTGTTGGATGTTGAGGGTGAATGGTATTGTGGAGATAACGAACTTTATGTTTATCCTCCTAAAGGGGTGAACCTAGGCGAGGTTCTAGTTGAGGTTAGAAAACGTACTTTTGGTTTCGTTTTAAAAAACACAGAAGATGTAACCCTTAGTGGGTTGAACTTCAAAGCTGCTGCAATTCAAATGAGGCATACTACCAATTGTCATATCGAAAAATGTACAAGTAGGTTTGGTAGTCCTTTTATAAAATATTTAAATAATGCATGGGGCAATTATGGGAATGGTGATGCTGCCATCCATATTACTGGTACTAACAATACAGTAAAGGAAAGTTATGTTGGTTACACTTGGGGGCATGGTATTAGTCTTTGGGGAGCTCATAGCACAGTAGACAACAATATTGTTGAGCAATGTAACTGGATTGGAGAACGTATGAGCCCTCTTTTTGTACCAGGAGATGATCATATTATTACCAGAAACACTATTCGTGATAGTGGTCGCGAAGGAATAGAACTTGGCAATCACAATTGGGTGCGTAAATATGCTAAAAGAGCATTGATACAATACAACCATATACATCATGTTGGGTATTTATGTCCCGATGCTGCATCGATTTATGTGAACCACCAAGGAGGTGACAAGCCATTAGCAGATACAGAAATATCATATAACATTATTCACGATTTTCAACACCCTTGGGTTTCTGCGGCAGGTGGTGTTTATCTGGATAATGGCAGTTCTGGATATCTGGTACACCATAATCTAATTTGGAATATAAGAGTTGGGGTACGCGTCCATGGTGGTGCCAACCCAGATACTCCAAAAAGGTATGCCCGTGATATTGAAATATATAACAATACATTACTGAATACAAAATATGAAGTAGAAATGCCCCTAAGGGAAGGAGAAATACGCCCACAGAACATTGTCGTAAAAAATAATCACGGTAATTATTTCATAAAAAGACCACCTTGGAATAAGTTAGGTTTTCAAGGAACAGAGCTTGATGCCAACAGAGATCATATCAAACTTTCTGAATTTGTGAACGATAGTGTTCATAATTACCTACTTAAGCCTGAGTCCCCTTCTATAGATGCAGGTGTAGTACTGCCTGGTATTACTGATACTGGCGATGGAGCTGCTGTAGGTTTGCCAGATATTGGGGCATTTGAGTATGGAGGAGTCGATTGGCGCGATAAAGTGGGAGCCACTATTTCAGTTCCTGAATTTAATGATGCTGCTGTTTGTGGTTTCTCAACATCTTCTGATCTTTCGCTGTCATCGTCAATCTCCGTTTTCCCGAATCCAATGGTGAATAGCTTGACAATTGATTTAGGAGATAGAAAGGATGAAGTGTTCGAATATAAACTTTCCACTGTTGGTGGGGTATTGATCCGATCTGGGAAAATCGATATTCAAACTCAGACTCTGGATGTATCCATGTTAAATGAAGGCTTATATATTATTGAGCTTCTTGATGGTAAGCAGAACTTATTATATTCTCAGAAAATTATTAAGAACTAAAGTCGGGGATTCTTAATTCATTTCTTTGTCTTAAGAATTATCAATTAAAAAACAGAATGAAGAATTATTAATTGGCTGACTCCTGTAAGTCAGCTAATTAATAGTTCATAATGAAATAACCACATAGCGGTGAAAGGGGTGTAGCCCATATGGTGTAAACCATGTGAAAATATTTCTGAAAATAAACAGAATCGCATTTATAATCAGTATCATCGCTACGCGATTCAGGAAAGGTGAGGCTTTTTTTACAGGGATTCACATCCCTGCCTATAAACCTGTCACTGCTACGTAGTTTGCGCAAGATTCTGAAAAACCGAAAACCACTTTCACAATAGTATAATTTATTGAAAGGACAGCCATCTATAATAAAAACAGCTATCCCCTCAATACCCAAAAACCATTAACCAGCCAGCGGGTTAGAAATAATACGCTTAATCCGCGACTTCTTATTAGCATCCTTGCTCAATTTATAAATATGCCGATAATTGAGCGGAGTACTCTCTGTAGGCGAACCATTGATTAACAAGATGTTTCTGTCGTTAGCAAATTTCAAAATACCTTTCACATTATTAGGGTGAAGCTTCCCGATTTCGTCCATCATACAGTGAAGCTTGAAATCTTTGAATTTGCGCGAAGCCCCGTCTTTAAACACATTGAGCAGCATAATGTTGATCATCGCTTTCACCAGCACATCAGTTCCTTCCGAGCCAATGTTGGAGAGCTTCTCGACCCAGCCAGTATCGTTTCCGTTTTCTTCGATTCTGAACGACAGCTCAAAAGAATCGGTCAGACGTATGATGGAGTCTTTCGCAGTTCTTATCTCTTTGATTAGCTGCTTAAGTAGTTCGATAGCCCTTTCGTTACTTCTGTTTCGGCCAGTTCCAGCGAAAAGGTTGGTCATACCGATGTCAAGTGAATGAGCGTCGTTAAACTCCTTGATTTTCTTTAGCAGCAGAACAGCAGTGTTTTTACTGTCCATAATATCTAGTTCGATATTGTTTACGGCAGTCACGAAGTTCTTTTGCTTGAAGTCGGCGTTGATCTTGTCGATGATCTTCTTAATCTCGCCAGTTTTGGACACCAACATTGTGGTTTCTTTGCCAATGGAACCGATGATGTAAGAAAACCGCTCATTGGTAAGTTTCTCGTACTGGTCAATCTTGCCTTCTTCAATAAAATCGGTTAACTCATCTGCCCAATCCAGATATTCTTCCGTCTCAATCAGTTTTGTTGGGAACTTAAAGATATTGCCCTCAGAAAAATGAGACAGAAGTTTATCCACGTTGGTTTTTAAAACATTCTGCTTCTCAGTCTTTTGGTAGTGCTTTTCTTTCAGCTCTTCAATTAGCAGCGCGGCTGTTTTGTTGGTTTCAGTCGGTTTGCTTGTGTTTTTAAAAACTTCAATGGACTGATAAAGCGACGATTTTAAGAACTTTTCATGCTCAGCCTCATCATTTTCAAACACTTTGATGTCCTCAGAGATGGTTTCAATAGCCTTTTCAGTTTCGTTAAGTTGGTTCGAAACATCAGCAACAAGCACATCAAACTCTTCTTTCAACTGTTTCAGCTTTCCTTCCTGAATCTGAATGCTGTTTTCGAACTCCGTTTCCCTGTCGAAAAGTTCGCGTTTATCTTTTTTGTATTCGCTTACTGTGTCCCTGTATTTTTCAATAAACCGCAGTTCATTTTTGGCATTTGTGATTTGCAGGTCTATTTCAGTCAACCGCTTCGTGTCTGCACCTTTGTCGTTAAGTTCTTGGCTTCTCTGCGATTTAAAGGTTTCGATCTGCGTTGTTACCTGTTGCCTTTTCCCGTCTATCTGCGTTTGGATTTCACCTTTTGCCTTGGCATTCTCTTCCTTAGCCTGATTTATCCTTTGTGCTTTCTCCTGCTGTTTCTCTTCCTTTTGGCTTTTTAGTTGGTTTTTTACCTTGTCCAGCACAGAAACAGCATCTTGTTTCAGCGCAATGGCCTCATCGAGTTTAGACTGAATGGCCTCAAGCGCAACTTTCTTCTCTTCCGAAGCTTTAAGCGTGAAACTTTCTTTCTCAACTTTCGCCTTCTCAATTGCCCTTTGCAACTGTTCGCAATTGTATTCCGCCTGACGGAGCTTTTCTTTTAGCTCCTTTATTTTCGGATGGTTACGTTGCTGGATTTTTTCCAGTTCTTTTTCCAGCTTACCCGCAAGGCCTTCCAGTTCTTTTTGTTTCGACTCAATTTGTCCGTCAAGTTCGGTAAGTTCGAGCCGATAGTCGTCAATAGTTTTTATGCGTCCACCGATCTCATCGAGGTTGATTTTTACGCCGAAGAACGACTCAGGATCACCATCTATTTTTGGTGAAAGGCCAGCTTTAAACAGCAACTCCTCGTCGATAACTTTACCAATATTAGCTCCCCAGCCCGATTTGTTCTGGTTTAGCCAGCCATACAAAGAATCCTCGCTTCTGTTGATTTTCTCAAGCAGCGACTCTTTTTCTTTGGCGTGGTTTTCAAGTTCAGTTTGCAGCTTTTCCTGTTCGCTTTTGTTGGTTTTCTGGGCATCGGCCTTTTCTATCTCCCATTTGGTCTGTAGGTTGTCTACCTGCTGCTTGTAGCTTTCAATGTTGTTTGCCTCTTGCCTCAACTGAATATTCGACTCCGACGACAATTGCTGAGCCTGTGCAATTTCATCCTCGAAAAAACGCTTGTGCTTCAAGTTCAGCTTTTCTTTTTCCAAAGCATGAACAGCCTCGCGTTTTTGGGCAACATCGCTTTCCTTGTTTTTCAGCTCGTTTTCGTGCTCGTTCTCTATCGAAACAATCAGTTTTTCGTACTCCTGATTCAGACCTGTAATTGCTTGCAGTTCCTCTTTTTCAAGATCAACCAGTTGCTTTTCTTTTTGGTTCAAAAAAGCCGAAAGCTGACTTTTCTGATCCTTAATCAGCGTCTCGAATCTACTGCTGATGTCGCTATAGTTGTTGGTCAGAACTGTATGTTCCTGCTTCAACGATTTCAGTTCAAGTCTTTTGTCTTCCTTGGCAGCAACACGCTTTATCAGCTTCTCAATGTCGATGCTCTGATAATATTCCTTTTGCTTGGCCGAATCCTGCAGTTTACCTTTTAGCTGACTGACACGGTCGTTTATTTTCAGCCTTTGCTTTTCGAAACGTTCTCCTTCTTTCTGTTGCTTTCCCCTTAATCTTTCGAGTATCGTTTCTTGCTTGTTTTTCTTGGATACGAATGCAGGCTTTTGCTTTTCAATATTGTTCAAGCGCCACAGGAGCTCCCCAGTAAGGTTGCTCTGTTCCCTGTTCAAGTGTCGGATTGCAGAAAGCATTTGTATCGCGTTTTCAGCCTGAGTCAAAACCTTAGGCGTCCGAAAACGGCGGATATCGCTGATGTGTATCTCAAAATCACTTAAGTGGTGGGCGTATTTCTCAAGGTCGATAGAGATCATTTCATCTTCCATTGATGAGATGATGGTCTGCTTGATTTCGTTCGCGTCGAGCTTCGTATTCAGGAAAACGTTCTGAATGGTGCGGTAAATGTTGTTGTACTGCTTGGCTTCCAGCAAGGCATATTTTGTGAATTCGATATTGCCGTTGTGGTTGCCGTAAAGAATATCGCGGTATTGTTCGAAACCTGTAATCATATTGGTCACGTCCACCTTGTCCTCATTCAGCTTCTCGCGGATAAGTTCCCAATGGCTAAAAACCTCACCATTTTCGTCCATAAAATATTTCGAATCGTAGGCCGAGTCGATAAAGCGGTAGCATACCCTGTTCTGCGATTTGAAAGCCAAAACACAAAAAGCCCCTGTCTCTTTCTGAACTTCGTACACAAGGTACGAGTTGCTGTATTTCAAGTACCAGTCCGCAAAACTTTTGGCAGTTGGTCCTTTCGGCATGCCCAGTCGGCGTGAATCGGCATTGTAGAAATAAAGTATCGCACGCAAGATGGTACTTTTCCCTACGCCCTGAGTCCCGATGAAATGAATGTTTCCATCCAGCTGAATTTCGGCATAAGGAATCGCCGCACTATTTATGAATACGATCTTATTCAGGTATCTCATCTCGAACTTCTTCAGACAGGTTAATATTCAAAATCAAGGTTTCCAGCCAATCGAACGACGCCAGCACTTTGTACGAGTCCGAGATTTCGCTCTCCAGTTCCACAAAACCATCTTTGCGGAGCATTTCCACGGCCTTTTTAATCCCGTCCAGCTCATTTTCGGTCTGCGTGTGTTTTCTAAGGGAGCTAAGTTTGCTCTTAAGCGTGGCATTCACCTTCAATTGAACGGCAATTTCCGAAGGTTCAAAACGGTATCCAGCGCCAAAAGACGAATCGTAGGTTTTGAAGAAATCGACAATATCGATCCAGCGGAAAGCCTGTTCCAACTTCCGCGCAATATCTACCTTAGCCTCCGGACGGGTGAAATAATAAAATTCGTCGCCTTCTGTAAGTATATAGTTGATCTCGCTGAAATAACTTTCCAGCTCATCAAAATTCTCTTCTATATATGTATAAAGCCTTTGCGCTTGAGGTTTTGCACTGTTCGAGCAGATAAAACCACCTTTGCTAAGCTGTTCGAATATTTCTTTCTTTAAATTGGGTGCCATTTAGGGGAATTATTAATTATTAATTCGCAATCGTTAATGGATGGCGTTTGAAAACCAATTAATTAACAATCTCAAGAACCGAATTAATTATTTGCGTTTTACTTACTTAGTGAGGTTATTTTTCACCTTCACTTAAAAATTGACTGATGCCAGAAAGGTTCGTTAATCAATCTTTCACAGTCAACTGTAATTATTTTCCCTAATCGCAGTAAGCTTCTTGAATTCTTTCAAGTCGTTATTCATATAAACTCTAGTTATCATCAAACATTCAGTAATCTGGCTTCCCTTATTCTTAAGTAATGGTGTTGACTTAAGTGTAGTCAATGTTTTTTTAGATTACCCCCTAAATCCCCCTAAAGTGGGGACTTGAATTACCAAACGTATCGTGACAAGTCTTTCAGAAAACATTTCATTATAACAGTTTTCAGAAACACTCAGTAACTTAAGTCCCCACTTTAGGGGGATTTAGGGGGTAAAAATCATTTAAAGAACACTCAATCTTATATCAGCACAATCCCTCTCCATAGAAAAAGCCCAGCTTCTCTTAAGAAAACCCAAGGTTTCCATATAATATATAGTTTCTTAAACCAATCAAAACCAATGACTAATGGCCATTAAGGCATTATAAAATTAATAATTAGCGATCATAATTTGGCTTTATGCTGGTTTTCAGGCGTAAGCCAATTATACAGCAGAGTTAATTTTCAATGGTCTTCATGAGATCGCTTCGCTAAATTCATAACTCATAATTAATAATTTATAATTCCCTAACCATTAACCAATCATCATTCGGATAAACAACCGAAAACTCCGCACCCTCATGCGTCACATAATCTTCAGTAAAACAAAACTCGTTTTCATAAAGCGATATCAGCTGACAGTAACAGGTAACCTTCTCCTCAAAACTCATTTCCTTCGCATATTCGTATCCCATTACAAAATCGAACAGGTGACTTTTCGTTTCTGCAAACTTCTCCAGCATCTCATCGAGGTCGATAAACACATCACTTTCCTCCGTGTCGTCGAAAAAAGCAGAATCAATAGGCTCGGCCATTGGAATTTTAGGTTTGGCCAGCGCCTTATGCGTTTCGTTCAATGTTTTAATGATGGAGAAAATATCATCTTCCTGAAGAATATCCAGCGAAAGCTTCACTGGGAACGTCGGTCGGTTCTCGAAAATCACCAAGTCCAGTTTGTCGAGCTGTGCAGCAATATCAGATTTGCTTTCCAGCTCAAACTGATCTTTCAGGTACTTCACCTGACGGATCTTTTCGATAATCTTGCTCTGGTGCTTCACCTGATTCAAAAAGTCGATAATCTGCTTTTCCGTCTCAATCAGGTTGTGCCTCGCATCCTGTAAATGTAGGCGCAGCTCCGTGGTGATGCGGTTCAGCTCATCGTCCTTC
This sequence comes from Bacteroidales bacterium, assembly GCA_965230435.1. Taxonomy (GTDB): domain Bacteria; phylum Bacteroidota; class Bacteroidia; order Bacteroidales; family JBDKHP01; genus JBDKHP01. Next base: position 1,182,845 of record CBDDLB010000006.1, on the reverse strand, counting down.
GCCACAGAAAAAAACGTAAGTTCCTCTTCCGTCACCAGCCTTTCCGTAAGCTCAATCAGCTTTTTGATGTCGACTCTGCGCTGGTCGTAATTCTCAAGCTTCTTGATCTTAATCCTGTAGTTCGGTTCCGTCTTAAAAGCATTGTCGATATTACGGTTCAGATCCACAATATTGCGCAGGCAGATGAACCCCATCTTCCTAAGCGAAGCCTTTATGCTTCTGAGATATTTATACTTTCGGGTTTCGTTGTTTTCAGTGAGGTAATAATCAATGTTTTCCTTCAGAAACGTAATGTGCTCGTTGATGTACGAAATGTTAATCTCCTCGTTCACATCCATAATCTGCTCGAAGAAAGACAGCAGCTGATCCTCAATCTCAAGATGGCGTCCATTCTTAATAATAACGCCCCTCTCAATGAACGACAGCAAACGGTTTTCATCAATCAGCTCCACCGCCTGATCGTAACGGTAATCGAACGATTTGCGCTTACCGAACATTTCGCTCAGCAGGTCTTTGCTCATATTCAACGTATTGATGAGCTCTTTTATGGAACGGAAACTATACATTCGAATCAATCAAAAATGTAGGTGCGGCACAACAAACGATACCCCCGAAGTCGTCACAACACCAATAAATACTATGCTGTAAATTCAGCCAACCAGTTCAACGAACTAATTAACGGAAAAAACGGCGTCGAAATTACGAAAACATGGGGAATGAACAAGCGCTGTTTTTTCGATTCTTTTTTTAGGAGCACAACATCACCGCTATTGATGGGTTTTAGAAATCCATCGGGTCTACAGATATGTAGCACAGGCTTTCAGCCTGTAGCTTTTTTAACACATAATAATTTGAAAGGGGGGGCTATATGTTCTGGCTTATTCTGAAGGGAAATTTCAAAATTTTGTAGTGAATTCAAATCCCAAAGCAGTATACTCAACAGATTACTGAAGGGCTGGCTATTTGTTGGTTGCAATAGCTACCCCTTCAATATGTCAGATTCTATTGGTTATTTTTTGAATTTTATACAAAATTAGCTAAAATAAAAATAGCGAATTGCTTCTGTGTGTATACCTACTAATTGGAGGATTGGCCTTTTCTTTTTACCAGTAATTCCTTAAAGTTTTCAGTTTCCCAATTATAGGTAAAGAATTGGATTTTCAGATAAATACCAAACTTTTCGCAAATCAACGCCTGATCTTTCAACGGCAACATATGCAGTCTTTTTTTGAAGAGCTTATATGCAGAACGGTTTCTGTATTCATCTTGTAATAAAAGGATCATATCAATAATCTCAAAAAACTGTCTCCATTTTTCTGAACTGTAGGTATCAGACGATGATAAATCTGAACTTATATAAAAAACAGCTTTTGGATGAGATATACTCATGCCGATTGTTTCAATAAACACATCCTTTTTATCTGATAAGTGATATTTGTCGCAGGGATTATAGAAAAAGTCAGTAATAGTATCCCAAAGTGCTATCTCATTACTGAAGTACCTATTCCGTATCGCAATACTATCTCCAATTAGATTGAAATCAAATGAGTTTCTTGCTTTGATATTTTCGCGTTCAAGACGATTATACTTCTCACTGCACCAATTGCAGTGGTGAATGGTGTCAAGATATGTTGCTAATACATATGATTTGTAAGATTCATCGCATAGATTTATAGATGAATTTTCATTTGTGAATGAGTACATAAAATGCATAAGCGAACAAGTCCGCAGTACCCTATTCATCCGATAACAAGCAGAATCAAAATAAGGAGAATTGCGATAATCCAGAGCAATTCGAAAATAAGCCTCGAAGCTGGTGGAATCTTTGGCTATTTGCCATCGTTTTTCAAGGTCAGTTAATTCATTGTTGCAGCTAGTGGTTGCTAATGCTATAACAGCCATTAGAACTAAAAGTAGTCTCATAGTTTTGTAGGATTGCGAGCTGGGCAGATTGTGAAGGTATTAAGAATAAATTCTTTTTAGAAAGGTATTGCATCGAATTGAGGACGAATATTACTTAATAAGGGAAAGTGAAAAAATAACTTCGGTTTTCGTTGCGATGCGCTCGTCCAAAACCTCACGGACTATAGTACGCTCTGGTGTTGAACGCCTTAACTAATTTTTTTTGAACTTCACTAAAGATATTAGTGCCCTGGCTATTCAATTGAAATAAGCTCTTCGATATTTATTTGTTTTTAATATCAACATCTTGATAGTGTTATATTGTGAAATTGCCTCCCGGTGTCCTCAAATATGAGATTCCAAATGTGAATACATTTTATAATGTGTGATAGTTTATCAGAATATTAACACATTTATTTGTCTCTATATTTTTAAACTTCACTCTTAAAAGGTTGATCAAGTGTTTTGTAATGATTTGATAATTATGTTTTTGTTGGATGGAATATGTTTTTTTGTACTTCGATATCATTAATAAATACCATATCTTTTTGAATTTATAAGCATTAATTAGAAGTTACTTTTAATCTCTTTTAAGGCCTTTAAGTGTCACTTACAGCATTAAAACGTCTTTTAATTTTATGAATGCATAATTTTTTCTTAATGCATGTACATGTGTTGCTATGTATGTTTGCATAGGATATGAACAGGTATTTATAGGGCACATAAATATTAAAAAAGGATTTCTTTAAAAGGATGACCTCTTAGTGTTTGTGTGTTTATTCACGCTTAAATATCACTGAATAAGAGTTTTTAGTCTCTTTTATATTATTAAGCATCAGCAGGATAATGAAAAAGTTTGGCAAAGTGAGTTCCAGAACTAGAAGCTTCGGAATTCAAGCTGTTAAGTTAGTGTGGCTTATGTTTTTTGTTTTGCCTTTTTTTTGCCTTACAGGTAGAAAAAAGAAGAATGAAGGCAATCTTTGCTTTATTGCTGGTGTTGGTGAGATTAATAAATTTGTGTTTTATGTTAATAAAATACATATAGGTCTTATTAATAAAAAATATATTGTCATTAATTTTGAATTTAAAAACATTATTACATTCCCTCCCTCTCTCTACATCAGATCATTTATTAAGGCAAATCTAGAAAGTACTTCAAATTTAGCCAACCGTATCTACTTTTCTATTACAAAAAGAATTAAAAGCGACGCGAGGAATATTTTTATTCCTGATTTTATTCCGAAAATCAAATACAAAGATAAGACTAGCTCAGAAGTTATTGACGCAAACATGCAAGCTGGGCAAAATGGTGTAAGCATTCAGTCGATCGGGAACAGTCAACTTCGTTCAATTCTTGAGCCTTTGTCATTTTGGAGAACAGAAGAATCAATAGAGTCTAGTTTAGTTGTCTTTGTACCAGAGTGTTATCCGATAAAAACTTTTGATGGGAATTGGGGATGAAAATAGATAGCACTAAGTGTTTGTTAATTTGAGTGTTGAATAAAGTTAAGCTTCATTTTATAATAATTAGTACTGCGCAGGGCAGAAAGAAGGAGAAAACAAAAAGACTTAGTCAGGGGGATAGTTTGGAACTGTGAATTGAAGCAAATGATGAGATTGTACTAATGTAAAGGTCTTGTGCTACTAAATCTTGTAAGTGTGTTTGTATAAAAAAAGCACTGACCGATAACCAAATTCGTATTAGTATCATAACGATTTAGAAGGTGAGAAGTTTAGATCCTAAAAGGAACTACCAATATAAATTTAAAAGTTATGAAAGAAAAATTTCATCCGTGTGCCATAATAGGTTATGGTTGTGTACTTCCGCCAGATAGTTACAATGTAGAACGATTCTGGGACATGGTTATATCAGGGAAAAGTGGGATTCAGGTTACACCAAAAAACAGGTGGGATTGGGAACACTATTTCGATGAAGACCGAAATGCCGAAGATAAAACCTACTGCAAGTTTGGGGCGTATCTGGAAGACTATAGCTTTCCAAAATCAAACAGTAAACTAGCTGAAAATGAGATTAAAAAGCTCAATCGTGCACAATTAATGCTTTTAGATTCCATTAATCAAGCAATGAGTTGCCTAAACGCCGAAAATACTGTTTTAGAGAAAATAGATACTGGTTTGTTTTTGGGAAATATGCTTGGTGACGAGGCCTTTACTAATTTTTCACTAAATGTGAGGGGCGATGAATTTGCTTACTATTTAGACCAAATTGAAGCATATAAAAGTTTATCTGAGAATACAAAGGAGAAGATAAAGACTGATCTTTTAAAGAAGATAAAGGAGGACTATGTTGGGATTGAGGATAACGTTCAGGATAACATAATCCATAGTGCGCTGCTAAAATCCGTTAGGGATGTTTTGGAGGTTAAAGGTACAACAATGGTGGTTGATGCAGCTTGTGGTGCCGGGACCCTTGTAATGGACGAGGCAATTAAGCATTTGCAGAATAATAAGCTTAAAACCTGTATAGTATCTGGCGTTCTTGGCAACATAAGTGTTACAGGGAATGTTGCATTTGCAAAAGTTGGCGGGCTATCTCCAACACATTCTGCTCCCTTGGATCATTCAGCCAACGGACTTATTCCTGGCGAAGGCTCTGCGACTTTTATAGTAAAAAGGTTAGATGCAGCTTTAGCGGATAACGATGAAATTTATGCAGTAATACGTGGTGTTGGTAGTGCCAGCGATGGTAAAGGAAAATCAATTTATGCACCAAGTTCGGTTGGGCAGGTGCAGGCTATGCAGAAAGCTCTGGACAAAGCAGGGCTAAAGGCCAAAGATATTAATTATGTAGAAGCACACGCAACTGGTACTGGCGTTGGCGATAAAGTAGAAATAGGAACCATAACCAAATTGTTCGAAGGTGAAGAATTACCGGAAAAATCGGTAGCAATTGGTTCCATAAAGTCGCAGATCGGGCACTGTTTTTCTGCCGCAGGAATGGCCAACCTTGTAAAAGTAGTTGAGGGAATGCGGCACAATATCGTACCTCCAACTCATAATTTCACGCAACTTCCAGATGGAGTTGATTTCAGTAATACACCGTTTTATGTAAATACAACTCCTAAAAAATGGGAGGATAGCAAGGATGGTTCTCCCAAAAGAGCTTCCGTGAATGCTTTTGGATTTGGCGGCATAAACGGCAGTATAGTGGTAGAAGAATTCAAAAAAGACTATCATAAAGAGCTGGTTAAAACTAAAGGAGAAAGCTCCCCAAAATACGACTCAACCGATATTGCTATTGTAGGTGTGGGATGCATCGATTCCGAATCGGTAGGTGTGCAGGATTGGTACAATAACTTAGACAAAGCAAAGAAAGTTGATTTTAAGTTCCCAGAAGACCGTTGGAACGGCGAAGTCAACGAAATTTTCCAGAAACATCTGGAAGTAGAGGCTAGTTTTATCCATAAACTTGAATTTCCATGGTTGAAATATAAAATCCCTCCGACTATACTCCCTCAGATCGATAAAGGTCAACAAATGGCCCTGATGACTGTGGGGGAGGCTTTGGAAGATTATGGAGTTGATAAAGTGGTAAGCGACCGTACTTGTGTTTATGTTGGAGCCTCGTTGGGTTTGGAGTCGTGCATTATGGCCAACTTAAGGATTAGGATTGTTGAGTATATCGAGAAGTTGAAACAAATACCTGAATTTTCTGAACTACAGGACGATGTAAAAGAGCGTATTACGGAAGAAATTACTCAAAAATTCAGAAGTTATATTCCTAAAATAGGTGAAGATACCCTGCCTGGATATATGGATAATATTATGGCGGGACGAATTGCCAATTTTTATGATATACAGGGAGTAAATGCAGTAATTGACAGTGACACCACGTCATTTATGAGTGCTCTAGAGCAGGCGTTAATGAGCTTAAAATCTGGAGAATATGACACTGCTATTGTAGGAGGGGTACATGCAAACCTAACCCCTGAAATGCTAATCCTAGCAGATCAGCTTAAACAACGGACCGACAATTGTGGATTTTGCAACAGTGAATCCGAAGAATTTGTACCCACTGAAGGAGCCGTGTTTTTTGTGCTAAAGCGTCAGGATGATGTTAAAAAGGACGAAAAAGTTTACGCTAGAATAAAAGGGATGCTTAATAGGGAAAAATCATTAAATGATACTGCGCTGCCTAAAGAAGAAATTACATCAAACTTTCCAGTTTCTTATTCAGGATGCTGCAATTCGTTCAAAACGGAAAACAATAAGCATGCATTCTATTTCGGAGCTCAAGCAGGTTTTTCGCTGCTTAAAGTAGCACTTCTTCAGCATTACAACCAACAAGATAAACTCCCTTTGGTTGAAAAAAGAGGAAATAATTTGACATCAATTTATTCGCACTCAATGCTTGGGGGAGATTATGCATTGTTGGTCGATTCGAAGGATTCAGATAGGAAATATGATTCTTTCTTGATGGGGGCTAAGACAACAGATGAGGGATTCGATTCATCTAAACTGATAACCAGCGACGAGATTATTTCAGCTACTGAGAATGTATTTTACATGGGGGCTGAGAGTCTGGACAAGCTTGCATATAAAGTTGATAAATTATTAAGTTCCAATGATATCAGCTCAGAAACCAAGGTAGATGCGTTCAGTGCAGATTATCGAATGGCAATTGTGTACAAAGATGAAGAAGAACTAATTAAACGATTAAAAGCAGTATATTAAGATGAAAGATGTTATTGTCGCTTCAGCGATGCCGGAAGCTTACCAAAGAGAACATGCTAAGTTTTTGAAAACTATCAACGAAGCAAAACAACAGGACTTGTATCTGTTTGCTCCGCCATTCGAAGGCCCACAAAGAGGAACTACAAAATACTATGGCAAGGATGTAATAATGCTTACTTCGAACAATTACCTTGGATTATCTACCCACCCAGAGATAATAAAGGTTATGAAAGAAACACTGGACCAGTATGGAACAGGTACGTGCGGTGCGAGGTTGCACAACGGAACAACAGTGCTGCACACCCAACTGGAAGAGAGAGTGGCAGATTTTATGAAAACAGAATCTGCCGTGGTAGTAAGTGCTGGTTATATGGCCAATTTAACAGCTATTACGGCTTTGGCCAACGATGAAAATTCCCTTGTAATTACAGATCAGCTCAACCACATGAGCATTGTTGATGCTATTAGCATGTCCAATGGTATGTCCAATTCTGAAGTGCGTATTTTTCAGCATAACGACATGTCGAAGCTGGAGTACATTTTGTCAAAATCTGAAAAATATCCCAAAAAACTAATTGTAGTGGATGGGATATACTCCATGGACGGAGATATTGCTCCATTGGACAAAATAGCAGATTTGGCTGAAAAATATAGCGCATGTGTCATGGTGGACGACGCCCACGCTTTTGGCTTTTACGGAGAAAATGGTAGAGGAACACCTGAACATTTTGGAGTGGAAGATAAGATCGCGATTAAAATGACCACTTTCAGTAAATCAACTTCCTCTGTAGGAGGTTGTATTTCTGCTCCTAAAGATGTGTGCGATTACATTAGGCATGCTTCGCATCCATATTTGTTCAATGCTAGTTTGCCACCGGCAATTGCGGCAGGCATAATCAAGGCAATCGACATTATGGAAAAAGAGACATGGCGTAGAGAAAAGCTTTGGGCAAATACAATAAGGTTCAGAAGAAGTCTTATAGAACTGGGCTTCGATATTTGTGAAAGCGAATCGCCAGTAATACCAATATTCATTGGCGACGATATGGTTACTATGCAAATGTCCAGAATGCTAATTAACGAAGGGGTCTATTTGGCAAGTGCAATTTTCCCAGCCGTACCGCAGAATAAGAGTAGGTTCAGAACCACTATCACTGCATCACTGAGTGACGAGGAAATTGATATTGCCCTTGATAAATTGGCCAAAGTTGCCAGAAAATTTCAAATAATTTAAGGAATATAAAATTGATCATATTGGTTTGGCTCTATCGTGATTTTCGGTTGTTAGCCAATTCGTAAATTTCCTTGATTTTTTCTGGAAGTGTACTATTTCTACTTTACGAAGTTTAGGTTTAATATAACTATCGTTGAAATTACCTAAAAACGACTCATACTTACGTGAAAATGGTTCTTGGTGTTTAAATTTTGTAACAGTCTATTTCTCTGAAATGAAACAATGACTGATGACCAAAGGGTTTTAGATTAATACAACAGTCTGTTTTTCAGATGCAATAAACTTTGTAAAGTAGAACCAAGTTAGACTTATTATGGCGCCAAGGAATTGGCTGCATGTAGAAAGTAAGTCTAAAATAAATAGGTCTGAGACCTTATTGATAATTTTATTGTTAATGTGCATTGTCATGACACAAAATATAACTTTCTCAAAAGAAAAACTCGAATTACTAAGTATACAGGGCATCTACATTGGAAAAAATAAAAAAGTAGATGGAAAAACAGCGATGCTGTTTCCTGGACATGGGGCACAATATCCCAATATGCTAAAAGAGCTTTACCATAAATATCCAATAGTAAAGGAAGTATTTGATAGGGCAGATGTTGAATATCAGAAGCTTACTAAAACAAAATTAACCACGGCAATATTCTCAACCGGAGACGATGATTTGTCGAGGGTGAAGACAGAAATGGCTAAAGCTGAAGTTATGCAACCGTCTATTTACACGGCAAATATGGCGATGTATCACTTGCTCCGCTCAATGGGCAACGACGGCGATTTATATATAGGCCATAGTTTAGGTGAAATATCGGCTCTTGCTGCTGCTGGGGCATACACTCTCGAAGAGGGATTGTGGATAACCTATCATAGGGCCTGGGCATTGAATAAGATAGAAGAAAGCAAAAGGGGCACAATGATAAGCATAAAACTTAGCCGTGCCGATGAATTGTTAGAGTCTGTGATGAATTCAGCAAAAGGATACTGCACAGTTGCTCTTCATAACTCACCCGACCAAGTTGTAGTTTCTGGAGAAAAGGAGGCAATCGAGAGGATTGATTCATACTGCGGGCAGAACAATATTGCATCCAAAATTCTTCCTGTTTCACACGGCTACCACTCTGAATTGCTGACGCCGGCAGTGACGATATTTGCTGAAAAGTTGAAAACCATTTCTTGGAATGCTCCTACAAAAAAAGTTGTCTCAACTATCAATGCAAAAGTGTATGACGAGCAAACCATTTTGTCGGAAAGTATGCCGGAATTTTTAGCTAGTCAGTTAATAACTCCATTTAGTTTCTACGAAATAATTCAGGACCTATACGAAAATGAAGGTATTACGAACTTTATTGAAGTTGGCCCAAAGAATATCCTCACCAAATTAGTAAAAGATATATTGCCAGATAAAAGTATTTATGCAATAGCATCAAATACTCCCAAAATAGGCGATGAACATAGCCTTAGAAGGTTAAATGCTTATCTAGAAATAAATAACCTCAAAAACAACAAACAAGAAGAGGAAAACAGTATGCTAAATACTAAAACGATAAGTGCTGATGTAGCAGAGGATTACAGCGACATTGAAGATGGATTGATTGATATTTTGAAGAAAATAACTGGCTATCCTAAGGGATTAATAAAGATAGATTCAACTCCACTAAGGGTGTCCATGGCAATGAACAAACATGTTTTTCGCAAGACAATTGAAATAATCGGCGATGAGTATGGAATTAGTAATAAGCTGGACGCTAACGATGAGTCAATTAGCCTTGATCTGATATTTGCAATTATTACAGGCCAGAAGTATGAAGCGAAACCAACAAGTTCTCTTCCTCTTGCAGAAGAAGTAAATACAAGCGCACCTGTAAACACCGATAGTAAAGAAATTGGTTCTACTAACATCGATAGTGGTGTTCAACGGACAGAAGTAGAGCAGAAAGTAAAAGAAATTTTTGAGATAAAAACAGGCTATCCGGTAGCAATGTTAGACTCAACACTCGATTTGGAGGCCGATTTGGGTATAGATTCAGTAAAGCAGGCAGATGTACTGGGAATGATCCGCGAGCATTTTGGTTATGAATTAGATCCGAATGTAGATATCAAAGAGTTCAACACTATCGACAAGATAACTAAATATACTCTTGGCCGAATAGGTGCTCCTTCTACCTCTATAGACACAGAAACAGACAAAACAGCAATAGAAGTAAATAGGGAAGAGGTAGGGCAGAAAGTAAAAGAAATTTTTGAGATAAAAACAGGCTATCCAATAGAGATGCTCGATTCTACACTGGATCTGGAGGCCGATCTGGGCATAGATTCAGTAAAACAGGCAGATGTGCTGGGAATGATCCGCGAGCATTTTGGGTATGAATTAGATCCGAATGTGGATATCAAAGAGTTCAACACCATCGATAAGATAACTGAATACACCGTTGGCCGAATAGGAGGTTCTTCTACTTCAATAAATAAAGAGGCGGAAGGAACAGTAAGCGAAGTAAGTAGGGAAGAGGTAGGGCAAAAAGTAAAAGAAATTTTTGAGGTAAAAACAGGCTATCCAATAGAGATGCTCGACTCTACACTGGACCTGGAGGCCGATCTGGGCATAGATTCAGTAAAACAGGCAGATGTGCTGGGGATGGTCCGCGAGCATTTTGGTTATGAACTAGATCCTAATGTGGATATCAAAGAGTTCAATACGATAGATAAAATTATTGAATACACACTTGGCAGAATAGGCGGTTCATTTGTTCCAACAAACGAAGCGGCCGAAATAGAAGTAAGCAAAAACGAAGTAGAGCAAAAGGTTAAAGAAATCTTCGAAGTAAAAACAGGTTATCCAATAGCAATGCTCGACTCCACACTGGATCTAGAGGCCGATCTGGGCATAGATTCAGTAAAACAGGCCGATGTGTTGGGGATGATCCGCGAACATTTTGGTTATGAACTAGATCCTAATGTGGATATCAAAGAGTTCAATACCATCGACAAGATTATTGACTATACACTTCGCAGAGTTAATACATCTCAAGTAAAGAACACTGAAGATAATCGAGAACTTAAAGAGAAACTGATTCAGGAACAGATAAATAATTTCTGTACTGAAGAAAAAGCATTAAGGCACATTCCTGTTACAATCGAAAAGCCTTATAATAAGGAACAAGGAGAGGAATTTGAATTAAGAAACAAGAACTTCGTTATAGTTGAGGACAGATTGGGTGGGGATATAACCCAAAACGTTACCAGATTTATAGAAGAGCAAGGTGGAGCGGTTGTTATCCTTACAGATAAGTCAACTATGAAATCTGCCTCAAAAACCAAAGAAGTCGACTTTTACAACTCATCTGCTTTGGAAATGGCTTTTGTTGAAATACGAGCTAGCTTCCAAGAGGTACACGGGTTCATAAACCTATATCCGTTGATAGATAAATTTTCTTTAGAAGAGGTTGATTATTCCAACTGGCAAAAAGAAGTAGACGCCAGCTATAACATCATGTTCTACGGCGGACGCACAATTTACAACGATTTAGAGAAAAACGGTAGCAAAGCAGCTTGTTATGCAGCAACAAATATTGGTGGAATATTTGGTTTGGAAGAGGGTACATCCCTAAACCCAATAGGTGGCATAACTTCAGGTTTTTTAAAAAGCCTTCAGAAAGAAATACCCGAATTAACGGCAAAAGTGGTTGATTATAGCAACTTGGATGTATCCTTTATTTCAGAAACATTAAAAAAGGAAATCGTTCTTAGGGAAAAACTTGTAGAGATTGGATATTCGAAAAATAGAAGAAAAACAATCTGTATAAGGCCTAAAACGATAAACATTGAGAAAAGAAAACAACCCTTTGTGTTAAATGATAATGATATTATTCTGGTTACCGGAGGTGGCAGAGGTATCAATTATGAGTTTGTAAAAGGGTTGTCAGAGGTTTACAACCCAACGATAATTACCACTGGCAGAACAGAATTTCCTTCTGGAAACGAAGAATGGATAAAGATGAGCGATGAGGAATTTCAACAGTATGAGAAGCAATTCTTTACTCAATCATTAAATGATAGCCCTAGACCGACACCTATTCAAATAAAGAACAAATACCAGAAATTGAAAGCAGCAAGGGAATTGTATTATAACATTCAAGTTGCAAGGGAAAATGGTATGAAGCTTCACTACTTGCCATGCGATGTGGCCGCTGATGATTCGGTAAAAGCTATGGCCGAAAAAGTAGAAAAAGAGTTTGGTAAGGTTACAGGAATAGTTAATGGAGCCGGATTGTCCTCTTTTGGAAAACTCCCTAAAAAATCTGATAAAGACTCGCTTAAAGTTGTTCAAGTAAAAGCAAACGGTTTCTATAGTTTGTATCACGCATTTAAGAATTCTCCGTTAAAATTCTTCATGAATATTGGCTCAATTTCGGGCAGGTTCGGAATGGACGGACAGGTGGATTATGTTGCAGGAGCCGACATAATTGCTAGAATGGCATTCCAGTTATTTCGTCATAAGCCAGAAATACAGTTTTATGTAATGGGCTGGACAGCATGGTCCGAAGTTGGAATGGCAGCAAACCCAGAAGTGGAGAAAGTGCAAAAAGAACAGCGGGGACTGGAATACCTAAAAGTAGGTGATGGTGTAAAGAAATTCTTAATGGAAGTATCTTACGGAGGGGAATATCCCGAGGTGTTGATTTTTTCTAAAATAGGGAAAAATAAGCCTTTGGGGCAGTTCGATTTGTTGGATGAGACTGAACAGCATTTTACACTAAAATGGGACGAAAATGGCGTGATTCACGACAGAGTAAAATACCCTTTATTACAAAAAATAGAAAGCTATACAGAAGGTAAGGAAATCTATTTGTCTAAAGAACTGAATGCCGATGAGGACATTTATCTTAGAGATCATTTGGTTGAAGGAAAATGTGTTTATGCAGGTGTCATGCATTTGGAAGCCTTTTCCCAAATTGTAAGCTTAGTTGACGAAATGACTCGCAAGGAAAATTCTTCGGAACTAATACGGATGCACGATATAGATTTCTCCCGTTTTGTGAAGTATTTTTCAGGTAATCCTCTAAAACTTAGGTTTAATGCAGAAATACGAAGCAATACTTCCACTGAAACAGAAGTTTATGTAGAAGTTAAGTCGGATTTCTGCAATAAACAGGGAATAGTTTTACAAAAAGATTTATTGCACTCAACTGGATCTGTTACCAGAGGGGGTAATTTTACCAGACCAGAAGCATCGGTCAATTATGCAGAGGCGAAGAAAAGAGCTCAGAAACTGGATATTGAGAAGTTTTACGATCTCACCAATAAATACATAACATTTGATTCAACGTTCAGAAACCTGACTTATGTTGGAATGATCAACGAAAATGAATTTATCGGTGAAGTAATCATAACCGACGATTCAAGGATTTTCAGCTATTCGGGACTGGTTGATACATTACTTTCGCCAATCACAATAGACAATGCTGGTAGGTTGTGTTTGTTTAATGATTTTCAGAATACAGGACATATAGTTGTACCAAGAAACATTAAAGAGAGTGTTTTGTATAGACCATTTAAAAAAAATGAATCAGCATTTTTATACTGTAAAAAACTTGATGATAATGGAGAGACAATAGACTGTTTTTTACAAATATTGGATTCCAATAATCAAGTGATCTTTGAAATCAAAAGAATGGCTCTAGTTAGAATCAACAAGTATAATGGAGATCACAATATCGTTGCGCAAGATTAGTGCGTCTTCGAATTTTCACCATGTATCCAGGGAAGGATACATGGCCGTTTTTGAGTGGTTGCCTATGCTTTCACTTTCAGAATTAACCGAGCAGGCTTTTTCAAGTCTGCTCAATTTATATCTGAGCGACCACGAAAAGTGTGAGATTAAGCGCTATTTCAGAAACCGAAACCGCCAGGTGCAATATTTGCTGGCCAGAAAAATAACTAAAAAGTTGTACTTCGATCAGTTCGATGACAAGTCCAATCCTAATGTTCGGGACTTTAAAGGAATTTCAATCCGAAATGAATTAGATGGGATTACGAAAGGAAAACCAACATTATATAACGGGAACAACATTTCCGACCCAAGTTCCACGATATCCATCACCCACACCGATGGATATGTTGGAAGTTCGTTGGGACGTAATTGTATGGTAGGTTTCGACATTGAATGTATTGAGAATGTTAGCACTTCTTTTCTTGAAACAGCTTTTTCCAGCATGGAGATAAGTTTACTTGAGAAATATCCTTTGCCATATTCTTTAGATGAACGGGCATCTTTTTTCTGGGCTATCAAGGAATCAATTGTAAAAGCCTTGGGGACAGGGTTTCGGTTCGGTTTAAAGTCTGTACAAATATCAATTGAAAGCCTAAACTATATAACTGCAACTTTTTCTGATGATTTTAAAAATGTTCTCAATTTAGAAGAACGTAGTATGCATTTAGAATATAGAATGGAAAGGGGGACATGTTTTGCTTTTTGTATTGTTAAATGAAGTGTGAAAAATAATTTCGTCCTGTTGATGTTCAAGGTTCATTATGAAGGTTTTTTGAAAAAGGACTGATCAATTATTGATTGCCTTTTCTTTAATACAGATAAGCTCACTGTTCCGATCGAAAAAGTGAGCCTATCAGTTTTTGAAGTATCCATGTTTATATGGTCGCCGATAAACTCAAATATAAGTCTGCAATAGTTTTACTTTATCAGCGACCATTGGCTAATGAAAAAGAGCTTTTTTGTTTTCGCGTCACATAAGAATTGATCAGTGAGCATAACGTAATTTCGATACAATTCCTTAATCCAACAACCTCACCCTAACCTTTTTCTTTTTCAGTCGGCTGTTATTTAGTTTATCAATAAGAGTCTCAGCTTTTGCACTAGGAACAGCAATAAAGGCGCAATCGTGTTTAAGTTCAATTATCCCTAATTCATCTTTGTTAAGCTCCCCTTGTTTAAAAAAGAGGCCGGCAATATCACCCTTCGAAATTTTGTCTTTTCGTCCACCAGAAATAAAAAGCGTTGTCCATTCGCTAGGTTCTATCTTCTGTTGGGCTTTAATTTCCTGTACGGGAGCATCTTCGATAAATTCGGGCAATTGACGCTCTTCCCAAAGCAAAATATAAGCTGTGCCATCTCTGTGCATACGGGCAGTACGGCCATTGCGGTGAACGAACTCAGCCAGCTTAAACGGCATCTGGTAATGAATAACAAAGTTAATTTCGGGCACATCGATACCACGCGCAGCCAGATCAGTAGCCAGTAAAATGCGGTGACTTCCATTGCGGAATTTGATAAGCGCACGTTCTCTGTCCTGTTGTTCCATGCCGCCATAAAAACAGGCATGATCAATATTTTGCTCTTCTAGAAAGTTGCTGACAAATGCTACCGTATCTTTCAAATTGCAAAAGATAATTCCTCTTCCGTTGCCAACATGACCCAATAGTTTAGCCAGTGTTCCTAGTTTATCCTGTGTTGGTGAGATAATGGTTTTTACTTCAAGGCTTGGTGTTTCATCTTTCAGAAAATTCAAGCGCTGTGGTTTCTTCAGCCCAACAAACTGCGGGACAGAAATTTTTTGTGTGGCGGAAGTGAGCACTTTTTTGCGGAGAGACGGCAGGTTTATCATAATTTCTTTCATCTCATTCTCGAAACCGACTTCCAGTGATTTGTCGAATTCATCAAACACCAATGTATGGATAGAGCTTGAGTCGATGGTTTCTCTATAGAAATGATCTGCTACGCGCCCCGGTGTTCCAATAAGTATGGTCGGTGCATGTTTCAGCTCCATTTTATCTTTTGTTCCCGCTCGGCCACCGTAAACTGCATTTACTTTGTGTCCGCTTCCCATCTCTCGGGTAACTTGTTCTATCTGAATAGCCAACTCGCGCGATGGCACAAGAATAAGCACTTGTGTTTGCCCGTTTTCTGGCTCTAATGCTTCGATAATCGGCAATAAAAAAGCTAAGGTTTTTCCTGTTCCTGTAGGCGAAAGCAATATTGTTTCTGTATGTTGCGAAATGGTTTCGAGAGCCTTTTCCTGCATCCCGTTCAACTTCTCAATCCCCATTTTCTGAAGAATGGCCGCTCTGTCTTTGTTTTTTCCAATCATGGGGCAAAGGTAGGCTAAATTGCGTTGTGTTTGAAAAACTTCTGTTGGGGCTAGAAAAGGTATTTAAGTTATTCTTTGTGTTGGTTTGTTATGACCTTCTTGTGGTTGAACAAATTATTCATGCCTCTCAAAAACAACTCCCTTCTTCATCAAAAGACCGATTAAGCTGATATAGTCGGATTTTGCAGTTTCGATGTTTTCATAGTAGAATAAGTTTTGAGCGATTTTATGAATGAGTGCATCAATGTTATTGAGCTCACTTTCGTCGAAATCCGGAGTGTTTATTTTAATAAATTCAATGAAATCATAGAGTTTTCCTCCTATTGTGTTTTTGTAGTATTTATTCATTTTTGATGTCTTGGTTGTTTTTGATCGTATCTCCGAAGTTAAAAAATGATTCTCAGCAAAAGCAGACAAAATAGGATACATGTTTTTAAATTGTATTCTTGAAAGTTGTAAAACTTTCTATTTTAATACTCTCATTTCAGTTGAACAAAAGTCTTGATTGCGAAAGGTCAGCTCATAAATTTATAACTCCATAAATACAGCAATTTCTAATTCGGAAATAATTACGGTATAAAGTCACAGGCTGAAACCCTACGCTACATGTAATGCAGTTTTTTAGCCTGTTGTTTTCATACATTATCAATCCAAATTAGAAACTGCTGAACTCCATAATTTCCTAACACTATCATAATAACACAGTAAAAGATGGATTACAAAAAAATTAACGAGATTAAAACCGATGGCGATGGCAACATTGTTCTGCAAGATGTAAACGCCAACAATGTAACAATCAACCAGAACAAACCCGAGGAACTTGAAAAAGTTGTTGATAAGCTTAATAAAATGCAATTGGAGAAAATCCAAATACTAATTGGTGGAGTAGGGAAGGACACCGAAACCCTTGTTGCCATTATTCATAAAGAACTTGACAGTAGAAAGCGCAAAACCAAAATATTAAGCATTGCACTTGTGCTTTTGGGTATTTCAGTAGTAGTAACTACATCACTTGCCTTTTGGCAATACAACCAAGAATTCGGCTTTGCAGTAAAACTAAAAAGTATACAAAATGTAGAAATAACTGAAGGACAACTAACAGCTACACTTTTCGGCAAGGAATTTAAAACCGAAATTACAAAAAACGGAGATGCAGTTTTTTCCAACATTCCACCACAATACAAAAACGATGAGGTTAAGTTCTCACTTTACCATCCTTTGCATGCAGTAACATTTCCCGACAGTGTATTTGTATTAGAACCCAACACGAACTATATACTTCCTTGCGCCTATAAAAACTTGCATAGGGTATTTGGCGTGGTAAAAGATGAAGATAACCTTCCTGTAGAAGGTGTAACAGTAACCATTGCTGAGCAAAGTGCAATAACCAATGCGCTAGGCAAATTCGAAATACAGATACCCACGGATAAGCAGCAACCCGAACAAAGGCTTGTTGCTTTTAAGCATGGCTACCAACTGTGGGATAGGCGGATTACCATTGATGCTACCCACGAAACCGGCTTAATTTTGCGCAAATGAATAGAAACGCTGTGCACGCGGATAAACGCCGATGTTCGCGGATCTTCTTTTTATTCGTGGAATGGATATAAAAAAAATCCGTGTTCATCAGCGTTCATCCGCGCTCCCATTAAAAATAAACCATGAAACATCTAACAACCCTTTTCTTGATGCTGTTCGGCTTAAGCGCAGCAACCCAAACCACCCAAAAAGGCTGGGCAACCCAGCTAAACAGTAACAAAAATCCAGTAGCAGGCGTAGAAATAATCTTCTACGGTGCAGGAACAACCACCAGCGGCAGCGACGGCAATTTCGCCCTGCTGTTTAAGCAGAAAAAGCCCGGCGACCTGATCGTGTATGATCAGATCTACAAAAAAGGCTACGAACTGGTAAACGAAAAAGAACTACAGACCGCCAAACTCTCCCAGCACGAACTTAAAATTATACTGGCAACCGTGGGTACAGTAGCCCAGCTACAGGCCAAATACTACGACATAAGTATAAAAGCCCTAACCGCAGGGCACGACCGCAAAATACGGCAGTTAAAAAAACGCCTCGGCCAAGCCCAGATAAACGAAGAAAAATTCGTGGCAGAAAAACGCAAACTGAACGAGGAACTCGAAAACGCCAAGAAAACAGCTAACGAGCTGGCCGAACAGTTTGCCCGCACCAATTTCGACGATGTGGGCGACCTCTACAAACGCGCCTTCGAGCAGTTTAAGCAGGGGCAGATACAAAAGGCCATAAACATACTAAACGAAAAAGACCTGATAGCCGAAGCTCAAAAACTACAGCGCGACAAAGCTCGCAACGACAGCCTAAAGCAGGTACTCGCCCATCGCGAACAGGAAAACCTCCTGCGCCGCGACACCCTGATGCGTACCATAAAACTAAAAGCCGAGCTGTACGCCCTGCAGTTTGAATACGACAGTGCAGGAATACTCTACCGGCAGCTCTGGCAACTGGACACCACCCATGTAGAAAACACCTACAACTATGCCAATTTCCTGAGCGAACGCAAACAGTACGACAAAGCCCTCATGTTTTACCGAAAACTAATGAACATGCCCGGTGCAGAAGCATGGCGTATAGGAAATGCTATTGGTAATTCAGGAGAAATTTATAGGGAAATAGGTAAGTTCCCTCAAGCCCTTTCTGCATACAAAAAGTCTCTGGAACTTTATGAACAACTACACAAAACAGATGCGGGAAATAGTTTCTACAAAGGAAATATTGCCATTTCGTATGAAAAAATAGGGGTTATTTATCTAGCCCAAGGTAATTTTGAGAAAGCATTGGAATTTTTTACGCTCTACGATAACTTAAGTAAAGAACTCTATCAGGCCAACCCCAAAAGTGAAAGGCTGAAAGAGGGGCTGGCCAGTTCGTATGAAAAATTAGGGGTGATTTATCAAGCCCAAGGCAATTTTGAGAAAGCATTGGAATTTTTTACGCTCTACAATAACTTAAGTAAAGAACTCTATCAGGCCAACCCCAAAAGTGAAAGGCTGAAAGAGGGGCTGGCCAGTTCGTATGAAAAATTAGGGGTGATTTATCAAGCCCAAGGCAATTTTGAGAAAGCATTGGAATTTTTTACGCTCTACAATAACTTAAGTAAAGAACTCTACCAGGCCAACCCCAAAAGTGAAAGCCTGAAAAAAGGTCTTGCCATTTCGTATGAAAGATTAGGGGTGATTTATCAAGCCCAAGGCAATTTTGAGAAAGCATTGGAATTTTTTACGCTCCGATCTCAATTAGGTAAAGAACTTTATCAGGCCAACCCCAAAAGTGAAAGCCTGAAAAACGGTCTTGCCATTTCGTATGAAAAATTAGGGGAGATTTATCAAGCCCAGGACAATTTTGAGAAAGCATTGGAATTTTTTACGCTCCGATCTCAATTAGGTAAAGAACTTTATCAGGCCAACCCCAAAAGTGAAAGCCTGAAATACGGTCTTGCCATTTCGTATTCCAAATTAGGGTGGATTTATCAAGACCAAGGCAATTTTGAGAAAGCATTGGAATTTTTTACGCTCTACAATAACTTAAGTAAAGAACTCTCTCAGGCCAACCCCAAAAGTGAAAGCCTGAAAAACGGGCTGGCCATTTCGTATGAAAAATTAGGGGAGATTTATCAAGCCCAAGGCAATTTTGAGAAAGCATTGGAATTTTTTACGCTTGATATTGAACTTATGAAAGAACTCTCTCAGGCCAACTCCAAAAGTGAAAGCCTGAAAAACGGGCTGGCCATTTCGTATGAAAAATTAGGGGAGATTTATCAAGCCCAAGGCAACTTTGAGAAAGCATTGGAATTTTTTACACTCTACAATAACTTAAGTAAAGAACTCTCTCAGGCCAACCCCAAAAGTTTGAATTTGTATTTGGGTTTGGGTGTTTCTTATTATAAATTGGGAAGTGTTTATGCAATAAGTGGAGAAAACAAAAAAGCTGTGGAGAATTATCTAAAGGCAGTTGAAGTTTTTAGTACTATTTATAAACAAACTCAGATAGAACAGTATAAAGGATGGTCTAATGCTGTACAAGGCGAAATTGATAAGCTAAAATAATAGAAACGCTGAGCACGCGGATTAACGCCGATGCTCGCGGATCTTCTTTTTATGTGAAATGTAAATAAAAAAATCCGTGGTCATCAGCGTACATCCGCGTGCTCCGCGCTCCCATTAAAAATAAACCATGCAACTACTACACACCACCATAACCGAGAAAATTCTAAAAGCCTTCTACACCGTGTACAACGAACTGGGCTATGGCTTCCTTGAGAAAGTGTACGAAAATGCCCTGCTGCACGAACTACAACTGTTAGGACTGAAATGTACCAAACAGCAACCCATAGCCGTACACTACAAAAACAAAGTGGTGGGCGAATACTTTGCAGATATTGTAGTGGAAGGCATGGTGATTATAGAACTGAAAGCCACGGCAATCAACGAAGCCCATGTATTCCAGTTGCTAAACTACCTGAAAGCTACTGACGTGGAAGTGGGGCTTTTGCTTAGCTTTGGGAAAAAGCCTGCTTTTGAGCGGCGGGTGTTTGAGAATGTTAGAAAGGGATAGAAACGCTGAGCACGCGGGTTAACGCTGATGACCACGGATTTTTTTGTTTTATGCACTTAAAAAGAAGATCCGCGATAATCCGCGTTCATCCGCGTGCTCAGCGCTCCAATTAAACATTAAAAATAAAAAACATGAACCAAGAAATCTCTTGTGGCTTAGTTAATACTTAATCAGAATATTACGCACTTTAATAAAAAGAGAAACCCCTACAGCATTCTGTAGGGGCACAGCTAAATATTGGTTTTCAGGAGCAAGCCAATTTATAATTCCCCACTCTCATTACCCCTCGTATGCTTTAATATAAATTTCCTTCATTTCTTCAATAGAAGGATATCTAGGGTTTGCACCCGTACACTGATCATCAAATGCATTTTCGCTCATTTCTTCCAATGCAGCATAGAATTCTTTTTCGTCTACCCCGCATTCCTTTATCGATGTTGGAATGTCGAGCGCAGCTTTCAATTCCTTGATTTTTGCAATAAGGTTTTCTACACTTTCCTCATCGGTTTTTCCTTTAACACCAACAGACTCTGCAACTTTTACATACCGTTCTATTGCTTTCGGGTACTTATATTGTGGCAACGCCGCTAGTTTGCGAGGGCAATCCGTAGCATTGAATCTGATAACTTCTTCGATCAACAGAGCATTAGCAAGGCCGTGAGCAATATTGAACTTAGCTCCCAATTTATGGGCAAGCGAGTGGCAGATTCCTAAAAAGCCATTTGCAAAAGCCAGACCTGCAATCGTAGAAGCGTAATGAACTTTTTCCCTTGCTTCTGGATTAGATGCTCCTTCCTTATATGCCGCAGGTAGGTAATCAAAAATCAACTTGATTGATTCCAACGAATAAGGCATTGTAAACTCGGTAGCAAAAACAGAAGCCATCGACTCAAGGCCGTGTGTCAGAACATCAACTCCTGAGAAAGCGGTTAGCTTTTTGGGCATGTTCATCACCAGTTCAGGATCTACAATGGCCATGTTAGGAGTAAGTTCATAGTCGGCAATCGGATATTTCATGCCTGTCTTTTCATCGGTAATTACGGCGAAAGGAGTAACCTCAGCGCCTGTTCCCGATGTAGTTGGAATGGCCACCATCTGTGCTTTCACACCAAGCTTAGGGAATTTGTAAATCCTCTTTTTAATGTCCATGAAGCGCAGGGCAAGACCTTCGAATTCTGCATCTGGATGTTCGTACATCAACCACATAATTTTTGCAGCATCCATTGGCGAACCGCCCCCCAGTGAGATAATAACGTCAGGCTGAAATCCTGCCATGATATCTACACCTCTTTTTACAGTTGCTAGGGTTGGATCTGGTTCTACTTCGGCAAAAATTCTGAAGTCGATTCCCAGATTACTCAACTGGCTTGTCACTTTATCTGTATAGCCTAATTCGTGCAACGGTTTATCGGTTACAATAAAGGCTCTCTTTTTATCAGAAAGGTCTGTTAACGCAAGAGGCAGACAACCTGTTTTGAAATATATTTTTGGAGGCATTTGAAGCCAAAGCATATTTTCCCTTCTTTCGGCACTGGTTTTAAAGTTGATTAAATGTTTAACCCCAACGTTCTCACTAATAGAGTTTCCTCCCCATGTTCCACAGCCTAAGGTTAATGAAGGTTCTAGACGGAAGTTGAACACATCTCCAATAGCACCTTGCGACGAAGGCATATTCACAAGAACACGTCCTGTTTTCATTAATAAACCAAATTCCTTAATTCTATCCTGATTTGTAGGAGCAGTATATAAAGCCGATGTGTGCCCGATACCACCAAATGCAACCAGATCAACAGCTTTACCTGTTGCTTCTTTAAAGTTTTCAGCTTTGTACAAAGCTAGAACAGGCGAAAGCTTTTCGTAAGTAAATGGTTCTTCTGCTCCAATTTTCTGTGCCTCGCCAATAAGAACTTTGGTTTCTTTTGGTACGTCGATACCTGCAAGCTTTGCAATTTTATAAGCTGGTTGTCCTACAATGTTGGCGTTCAGATGACCGTTTTCGATTATTGTATTTCCAACCTTTACTTTTTCCTGCTTCGATAAAATATAAGCGCCGTTGTCTGTAAGTTGCTTCTTTACTTCTTCGTATACTGCGCTCACAGCTACAACCGATTGCTCAGAGGCACATATAACACCATTGTCGAAAGTTTTACTCATAAGAATGGAGTTAACAGCCATTTTAATATCGGCAGTTTCGTCGATAACCGCAGGCGTATTTCCTGCACCCACTCCAATTGCTGGTGTACCCGAAGAATAAGCAGCCTTAACCATACCCGGACCTCCTGTGGCTAAAATCAGGTCTACATCTTTATGCGTCATTAGATATTGCGAAAGCGCAACACTAGGTGTGTCTACCCATCCGATAATACCTTCCGGTGCACCTGCTTCAACAGCAGCTTCCAGTACAATTTTAGCAGCTTCGATAGTACAGCCTTTTGCACGTGGGTGTGGAGAGAAGATGATGCCGTTTCTTGTTTTCAAACTTATCAGAGCCTTGAATATTGCTGTTGAAGTAGGATTGGTTGTTGGCACAACTCCCGCAATAACTCCTACTGGCTCGGCATATTTCCGTATCCCATTGGTAGTGTCTTCTTCTAGGACACCGCAAGTCTGTGTGTCTTTGTATTTGTTGTAAATGTATTCAGAAGCAAAGTGGTTTTTTATAACTTTATCTTCCACCAAGCCCATTCCTGTTTCTTCAACAGCCATTTTGGCCAACGGAATCCGTTTGCTTGCGGCAATAAATGCAGCTCGCCTAAATATCTTATCTACCCTTTCTTGCGAGTAGGTTGAAAATATTTGTTGCGCCTTTTTTACTCGTTGGATAGTTGATTCAAGTTCCTCTATCAGTTTATTGTTGTTCGCTTCTTGACTTTTAGCGTTAATCTTGGTCTTGTTTTCTTTTGTTCCTATCATAACGTTGATGTTTTTTCATTGTTACGACCAACCAATGCCAATTCGTGAGCCAAAGTGTGTATGTTTTTAATAAATAGATAGTTGTAAAAGTTGTTGTTTAGAATGAATTGAAATAAGAAGGTGAAGTTGTCCTAAAACAGAACGAATGTGTTATATTTGTCCTGAAATAGAACATTTCTTTCAAAAGAGACATGATTCAACACACCACAAACGGAAATCAGGAGAATGAGCTGTTGGAGGTAGTTAAACCTTATCTGTTCGATATTGTAAACTTTGCAGGAGTTCATGGCGATGTTGCAGCAGTTTTTACTGATGCAAAAGAGAAATTAATGCTTTGTGAAGGCGATTTGGAAACATTGAAAAAAAATTCTCTTGATAGGACATCAGTAAATAGTAATCTTCATAAGAGTGTCCCGATTTATGACATTATATTAAACTCAATAAAAATCAGGGATTCTTTTAGCCGTACAAAATCGGTTAATGGTCAGCAATATGCTTTTCTGGTAGCTCCTGTGCTTAACCTCGAACGAAAGGCTTTGGGGGCACTGGCGATTATTGTGAGTGTTAAATATGTACACCCGCATACGCTATCGCTGGTTAAGAGTACGGCAAAAAACATTGAATATAAGCTGGAAAACAAAATAATAGAGCGTCAACTGTACGATGCGCATCAGTTTTCATTCAGCATCATGAACAATCTTTCGTTTGGCCTTATCGCTATCGACCTTACTGATGAAATTAAATGGATGAACGATACAGCTTGTAGGTCGATAAACATACGCAGGACAGATTTGATAAAAACTTCGATTTACGATCTGCTACCTAAATACAAAGACATAAAAAAGAAAGTGCTAGGGGGTGAGAAAGTAAATTACGAGGAATATTCTTTTAATCACGAAAGCATAAAGGAAAAATATATCTTTTCCGCTTATCCGATCCTGTCCGAAAAGAATGAGATTCTTGGTGTGGTCGTAACGTTCAGGTTGTTTAGCGGAATGATGAAGCTGATCAATAAATACTCGGGCAACAGTGCGCGGTACAAACTGGACAATATCATAGGCACGAGTAAGGAAATAAAAAAGACGATTCAATACGTTAAAAAAATCGCAAATAGTCCTTCTACGGTTTTAATAACTGGCGAAAGTGGTACTGGTAAGGAAGTGTTTGCACAGGCTATCCACAACGAATGCGCAGAAAGGTGTATGGGAGGTTTTATTGTGATAAACTGTGGCGCAATATCCCCAACACTGATTGAGAGTGAGCTGTTCGGATATGAAGGCGGTGCTTTTACAGGTGCAAAAAAAGAAGGAAAAGCAGGGAAATTTGAACTGGCCAATAACGGAACCCTATTTCTGGATGAGATTGGCGAGATGCCCATGGAGATGCAGACTAAGCTGTTAAGGGCCATTCAGGAAAAATCGATAATGCGCGTAGGCGGTGAAAAACAGATCGCTGTTGATGTAAGAATAATTGCGGCAACAAACAGAAATCTAGAGGAAGAAGTGAAGAAAGGAAATTTTAGGGCCGACCTCTACTTTCGCCTTAGTGTGATTCCTTTGAGACTTCCGGCTCTGCGTGAAAGAAAAGCGGATATCCGCCCCCTGATACAGTTTTTTCTTAAGCAGAAATCGAATGCTTTAAACATTCCTGTGCCAGAGATATCAGCAGAAAACATGCATCGGTTAGTTAACTACAGTTGGCCGGGGAATGTACGCGAACTGGAAAACACCATCGAAAAAGCCGTTCTTTTTGACGGGGAAATCGAACTGGATGACCTTAATGATCCGCAGTTTTCAGTAGAGTCAACAACTCTCGATAAATTTACTACAATTGCAGAAATGGAAAGTATGTTAATTCAGAAAACCCTGAAGGCTTTGGACAACAACGTTTCTAAAGCTGCAAAGACACTCGGTATCGGGAGGAATACTTTATATCAGAAAATGAAAAAATACAACATTGCAACCTGATTATGAATGGCTTTTAAAAAGGAGTGCAATAATAAAAAGGGACATTAATTTAGGACAATCACTTAGTTTTTCAATTTTGTAACGATCTATTCACGATCTGTACAGACGCGCTAATAGCGCGTCTCTACCTATAACCAATGACCAAATTCACTTTAACTATAAACTTATTCAATTATTCTTTTATTCAGTCATTCTATTATTGTCTATCTACTTAATTCACTAAAATAAACTACTACTAACTTGAGCAATAAGAAAATTTCATACGAAACACTGAAGCATTTCAATAGCATGCTATATTCGTTGCAGTTATTGAATAGGAGGGGAAAGGACTTTATTTCGAAAGAATACCTTTCCGAAACTACAGATATACCATTAAAAGAAATGCTCTGCGCATTGGAGCTGCTGGATGAATCCCTTGGCTTTGTGGAAATTCACAAAGTAGATACACTTATTGAAATGCTACGGGAAGTCTTGGGATACAATCAAAAAAACAAAGCTGTTATTGTCGGGGTCGGAAATTTAGGAATGGCTCTTCTTAAATATGATACTTTCCGAACAAAAGGGCTGAATATCGTGGGAGCATTCGACATAGATTACAATCTGTTCGACACAGAGGTTTCTGGTGTTAAGATATCACCAATAAACGACCTCACAGATGCAATTAAACGCAAAGAGGTTAGCATTGCGCTAATAACTACCCCTCATCAAGTAGCTCAAGATATCACGAATACATTGTGCGATGCAGGAATTAAAGCCATTTGGAATTTTACAAGTGCTGTGCTAAAAGTGCCTGAAAATGTAATACTTCAGACCACTTCAATTTATAATGATTATTCTGTGATTCATCAGAAATTGAAGGCTTTGTGAGTTAACTCTATTGATTTTTATTTGGTCATTATACGATTTCGAACTTGAATTTACTGGAATAAAACTTCAGTAATTTTATTCCCCTCCTCTTTGAGGAGGGGGTAGGGGTGGTGTTTATATAATATTGTTGATGTATTTATAAAAATACAACCACCCCTGCCCCTCCTTTTTTAAGGAGGGGAGCTGAAAAGCGTTGCTTTTCGTTGAAACCTTCGGTAATCGTATTATTCATTGGTCATTGGTCATTGGTTTGCTGGTATTTAAAATAACTAATGACCAGCGATCAATCAACCAATGGCCAATTTCTTTTATTCAATTATTCTATTGTTGTCCAATTACTTAAACAAAAAAATACCATATTATAGGAACGGCAAGTCCAGCCAGCATCATCCATAGGCCCCGTTTCATGAATCCTTTTTTGCCACGAATGATCACGGCGCCAGAGATAGCCAGAAAAATGAGACAAACACCAAATATGTTAGCCAGCCAAGTAAAACGCTTTCCTGAGTTATAATGAATCTCGTTGATGAACTTCACCAGTTTTCGTTCTTCATAAGTAACGCAATCTATTTTTCCTGTTTGGGCATTGTAAGTGCCCAATCCTCCATGCAAATAAATCTGGAGTATTTTCCCTTTTGGGATCACACGGTTCAGCTTTGGCCACTCGCCTATAAGTTCCTTCCAGTTGTCTTTAAGCTCTTGTTGCGACAAGTTAGCACGAAGCGTTTTTTCAAAATGGGTTTCGCGATAAGCTGGGTCTTTTCCTTCTGGTTTCAGATTAAGAATAATGCCCGAAATACCATAGATGCATGTCAGCCCGATGAAAAAGTAACCTAAGTCCCTATGTAATATTCGTAAGTATTTCCTATAATTTATCTTCATAAACAACGTCGTATTCAATACCATCGAGGTAAATCACAGAATAATAATCTTTGTTGTGTTCGGCCATCCAATTGCGCATCGACTGTATGTTCTCCAATTCGGCAGAGCAATGCTTGCCACCCTCTTCGATGTCTTTATCTTTGGCTTTTACTTTTTCTTCCCATTCATTAAGAAAATCGTTGTAGAGGCGCTTTTCCCGAACAGTACCTGTTACCGTAATATCCATTCCTGCCAGTTCACGGTTGAAACTGTTGATTTTACCTTTGGCTTCCACACGGACAGAATGCTCACCAGTAGAATCGACCAAAAAGCAACGGCGACCAGAGTGTGAACAAACATGACTTACGCTTCCACGGATATTCACTTTTTTTCCAATTCTATCGACAGCTACCGTCATAAAATCGGCAATTTCGATTACCTCTTTCTCTGAAGCTGTTTCCAGTTCAGCTTTTTTTACTTCTGCATTTTTTGTAGGTTGATTGTTATTGCAGGCTACAGCTAACAATGCGATTACGAAGAAATGAATTAGTCCTCTCATTTTGTTTATTTTTTGTTTGCTGAAAGTTTGTGCTAAGGGAAATATAAATTGTGAGGCGATTATATCGCTATGTTAATTTGGTCATTGGCTAATTAGTTATTAGATTTTCGTATTCAGACATATCTAATGACTAATGACCAAACACCAACTCAAATTCTAATCACCAAAGCAGCTAAAAATCCATAAATCCCTGTAACTGCCACACCAAGGAGTGCAGGTACGGATAACTTCTGTTTCTTTATTCGAATAATGAAAAGGTAAATCAACACCAAAAACACATTCAGAAACAGAAAGTAAAAACCACCGAAACTTAGTTCAGCCTTAACAAAATCGTGATCTGTAGAAGTAAATTCCAAGACGGCAGGAAAAACATATTTTGGAATATGCTCCAAGTTCTGTGATGGTCTGGTGTACGAAATGGAATCTTTTAACTGCATATTATCAGCACCAACCGCCCAGACTGTTTTTCCAGTTTCTGTTGTTGTACTGACATTCCAGTTGAAGAGGTTGCCCATTACCAACAAGTGGTTCGTGAGATACGAGAACGCTGGGATTGGCACATGTACCAATTTATAGGTCTGGCTTTCGATAAAATAGAGACGGTTTTCGGTATCCATCAAAAAGCCATAGAAACGGCGGTCGGAATATTCAGTTGTTTGCAAAAATGCAGGTTCCAAACCTTTCGGTAGTTTTACTTTCTTCACGAAAGGTTTTCCATTTGTCATTTTTAGATGAAAAAGCATGTTGTTCTGGTCGATAATCAGATAACCTTCGTCGTAAGGCTTGCGTGTAGATGGATTTCCAGCTACAGCTTTAGGCTCGCCCACATAGCCCAACTTTCGAAAAGCAGTAGAAAACTCTTCGCTTTTTTCCGATTTTAGCTTATTGGTTTTAGGATCAAGAAATTCAATCCCATCTGCTGTCATGCAGAATACATCGCCAGGCATTTCGATCTTTACTTTCCGCGAAAGCGATTCAAAAAGCGGATATAACCCAATCTGTGGGGCAAATTTATTCCGAGGCCTATAGCGGTGGAAAAAAGCTTTTGTCTTGATCTGTTGAGCGTCTACAGGTACGCCTTTTATCGAATCGGGCAGTCGGCCGTCCACTGCCAATTGACGGTAATTGAACATCGGCAAAATGCTATCGAACTCCGCCTCGGTGTAAATCTTTCCGCTTGCATCTTTGCGTTGCATTTCCCCACTGCTGAAATCCATGTAGCAGAAAATATCCTTCACCGAGCTGTAGTAAGTGAACGGATAGCGTGTAGCATCTGCCGTGCCAATGTCCCACAGAAGGGGTAACACATAAGCAAAGCAAACTATTGCAAGTAAATAAACCAGATATTTTATATTGTTGAAATTTTTCATTTCAAGAATTAATTAAGAGAGAATAAATGAATATGTGAATATTCAACTTTTGAATAAATGATTATTTCAGGAATGCACATTTTTCCACCCATTCAATTATTGACTGAATCATTTATTCAATTATTGAACTTATGCCTGAACTCCAATTTTGAACCGATAAGCCGAATAATAAACCAACAGCACCGACACCAATGGAATAAGCAGTACTAACGGCACAACGTGCATGTAAGCCCCTGGATGCGACCGCACAAAGAAGATGTAAATCACAAAAATAGAAATCAACAGGTTCACCAACCGACGCTTCCAGAGTGGTTCGAAAATGCAGAAGCTAAGCAGAAAGTACCCCACAAAGCCCACCATAAACCAAGGCAGAACAGTAATGAAAATGCTGCTAACAATTTCGCTAGCAAAGAAATACCCAGCGCCCAGTAGCAGAATGGTCATCAGCGAAGCAAAAAGCAAAAACAGCAGAGCCGAAGAAAAACCGAGCATCAGCGAAATCGCCCGCGTTTCGGGCATCGGCAGGTGCAGTGATAGTTTTAGGCGAAAACTGTTCGTTTCGGGTACAAACTGCGAAGAAGCCAAAACAAGTCCCGTCACCAGAGGATAAAATTTAATGTACGAAAACATAAACTGATGCTTGTTCACAATCACATCCCACAAATGTTCGTGACCGGCAAAACGGAAACTACGTCCCAATTTTAGGAACATAATTCCTTCTATTATGAGTCCAACCACCAGCAATGCCATTATGTACCAGCGGGTTTTAATCCATTCTTTATAAAATATTGCGTTATTCATTTCTTCATTTTTATGTGATGTTCCCTATTTCCTCCTAGGTGGACTTGATTACCCTATAGTCATGAAAAACATAAATATCAGCATGATACCATTCGTAACTATTCGTATTTTGGCTCTCCTTTTGGAGGGCGGAGGGAGGCCATTGAACAACAAAAGCATTACATGTGGGGTGCTCGGAATCATTAAGAATGTCAAATTTGAAAATAAGATAATAAGGTTTTGTTTTTTGCAGAAAAAGGTGGCTACTAAGGTTGAAATATTCAAATAAGGTTTTCATAAACAGAACCTTATCTGAAGAAAATGGACCTTAGTAGAATACAGAATAACATTATCATCCAACCTTATTACCTTATTTTTCTCCCAAAACTGGGACAGCTTTTGAGACAAACCGCCGCCCCACATTACACGTATAACACTATCGACAAGTTTTTTATTATTGATCGTCGGATAGTGCATAACTCATTCTATTTGCTAAATGCTCACTTGAAACAATCCTGACCTAACCCCCGTGATGATTTCAATACTTCCCAGTTAAACCAATAAAAATTTCTTCCAACGAAAGGTTTTCGCTTATGATATTTTCGGCTTTGGGTAGTTGTTGTTGGATACATGCCACAGCTTCTTTTTCAGGAAGAAAGCTGGAGGTTTCCGTTTTTCCCTTAATACTCTCGGTATTGTAAAATTTTTCGTTCGAGAAATCAGCATTATCAGTGTTTTGAAAGCTGAAGCGGCGAAAGGTCTTCATCAGTTCATCGGTAGGTTTATGAAGTAGCACTCTGCCATAATCTAGGATCAGGCAGTCGTCGATGAGCATTTCCATATCCTGAATAATGTGCGAAGTAATGAATACGGTTTTGTTTTCTGCCTTAGCGTATTCCTTCAGGTAGTCAATAAAAAGTTTGCGGTAGCCCGGATCCAGTCCCATGCTAAAATCGTCGAGAATAAGCAGCTCTGGATCTTGTGCCAAAATTAGCCCTAGTGCCACTTGCGAACGCTGACCACAGGACATTTTTGCAATTTTCTGCCCATCGGCGATTTTCAGCTTGCGCATCAGTTCAAAATAATGCTCTTTCTTCCAGTTTGGGTAAAACTTGGAATAGAATTTCTCGATCTGTACCACATCGAAAAAAGGATACTGAATATGACCTTCCAGCAGCAGCCCAATGCGCAATTTGGCATGTGGCGAAAGCGTATGCGATGGCTCACCAAAAATATAGCAGTTGCCCGAACGTGGTTTCAGGTAACCGTTCAGTATGTTGATGGTTGTGGTTTTCCCAGTTCCGTTTTTGCCTAAAAGACCCGTGATTTTTCCTTTTTCCACAGAAAAATTCAGGTTTTCGTAGATGCACCTGTTGCCATAAAAATGGGTTAGGTTGTTGCATTCAATTACTTTGCTCATTGTTTCTATATGATTACTCCTGTTGTTAAGGACAAATTCCAGATGTTCACATCACCCACTTGCGTAAACGATGCGTGCGGACGTACAAACAGTACAGACTTTTTTAGTGCAAAATCTATCTGCAACAATAGTCGCGCTTGATATGCATTCTTTCGTTCATTTTCAGCATCTTGAAGAAAAATCTGTTCTGTGAGGCTTTCGTTGGCCAGATCCGATTCTTTGCTCAAAATGTATTTGTAGTTTAATCCGTACGTAAGTGACAGGTTGGTTTTCCGTTTCTTTTGGCTAAGTGTGTGTGCCCAATCTGCAAATAAAGATGAATAGCTGAACAAGAAATCAGGTTCGTAAAAGTTTTCGTTCTTTTGAAGAAAAGCCATGTTGAGCTGCATGGTTTGCGAGAAAGTTCTTTTTTGGTCGGTGATAAACAAAACATCCAGCTGCGAAAGGTTCTGCAATGCCCTAAAACGGTTGGCCGATGTTAGAAAGTTCCAATCGAAAATAGCACGTTCGTCGTTTACTTTTACACGTTCGAAAAGCACTTCCGTGCCCTTCCGCTTTAGATAACTGTGTTTAGCTGTTAGAATAAAACTGTTTTTCCCAGCAGAAAATTCTTTGGAAAAAACTGCATCAAACCGCATGTCGTTGGAATAGAAAGGGATGTATTTATTCTCGTGGATCTGTTCCATTTTGCCCCCCAGAATATTTAACTGAACAAGGACTTTAGCTTGCGTATCGTTCCAGTTCAGGTTTCCACCAACAGTGTGCCCAAAATATTTTATGTTTTCTTGGCTATTGGTTTCTGAAAGCTTATGATGATATTGGCCGAAACCTTTCAGAAAGTAGAAATAATCCTTACGGTCTTCTCTGAAATTGCGGACACTGGCAAATTGTCGGTACGATGAGTAATTTAGCGAAATGCCCAAGTTTTTGTATTCGGAAAAGTTGTAGGCATAGCCAAGTTTTGTGCCGATGTCGAACACGCGGTTCAGCGGGCGGGGATCTGTTTCGCCATGATGGTGCTGGGCGTTGTATTTCATTTCCAAACCGATGGTTGAACGGTTCTGATTAAAGTTTATACCTCCTTCAAAGCCGTATTTTTCGGCATAGTTGTGCCCACCAACGGTGTCGGCAAGAAAATACGGATAAATTCGTTCTGGATCGGCCACCAAACACCAGTTCTTGTGTTCTGTAGTTTGGTTGACATAGTGTGCTTTTCCCCACAAGTTGGTGTTCTTCAAAGTTATTTTACTCTTGGCCAAAAAAGAATAACGTTGTTGGTTCTTGCCTTGGTAGCTAATAAGCTGGTCATCTTGCAATTGCTGATCGGCAGAAAACCTTATCTGGGTAAGTTGACTTTCACTCCGCTCTTTTAAGGCCGGATTGTTCTGAATGTTTTCGTAAAATACACGACTGACGTTCTGTTCGTTAGAAACAGCTTGTAACAACGAATCGCGTTGTGCTTGTAACACTGAAACAATTAATAGAAAGAAAAAAAATGCTATTATTCTAGTTAAGCTCATGAAACTATTTCTAGAGAGCACAGTATGCTGTGTCCCATATGTTTTTATACAATTTACGTGATGAACTTTACTGGAATAATGAAACCGAAGGTTTTCAGCTCCGCTCCTTTTTTAAGGGGCAGGGGTGGTTGTATTTTTATAAATTCATCAACAGTATTATATAAACACCACCCCTACCCCCTCAAAGAGGCACGGCTGTTAAGTTCTTTTTTGCAAAATTTTTCCGTTCTTTTTTTCATCGTCTAAAGGGCTGAAAGCCCGACACAACACAACGTAGGGCAACGCCCTACGTATTTGCCGTATGTTGGCCAAAGCTCTGAAAGAGCGGAACAAATTTCTCAGAAAATGTGTCGCTCTTTCAGAGCTTTCCCTTGATGGTGCTGTTACCTAGGGCGTTGCCCTAGGTTGTGTTGTTTAGGGCTTTCAGCCCACTTTTCTCGGAATTTTATTTGCAAAAAAGAACTTAACAGCCCTGCCTCAAAGAGGAGGGGAATAGAATTACTAAAGTTTTATTCCTGTAAATTCAAGCTCGAAATCGTATTAGTTAATTGCCTTATAGAAGTATAAACCTCCCAGAGGCCGAAGCCCCAGAAGGTGTTGGAACGGAAATAAAATCTTAGTTAATGCCCGGCATTGGTGTGACCGTGCTTTCAAAATCTTCTGCCGAGTTATTGGTGTCTTGGTATATTTTGCGGCCATCCACAACTTTTAGCACTTTGCGGCGTATGCATTTTCCAAAGCGTTCGGCATTACCATCGCCACAATGTGTATAAGTGAAATCAAGTGATGTGTCGAAAGCTTTTGAAGCAAAGCCCGACGGTGTACTTACTTCTACAGCGTCTAAAACATATTCATTCGGGATTTTGTACCTAGTTATCATTTTAGAACCACTCGCATTTGGCACTTGTACCATATTTGCTTCCAAGAAATCCTCCATGGAGCCCTCTTGTTTGAAAATTAAATAAGAACAATACCCCCTATTGTGTGGTGACCAAACTCGAAGGGAATAAGAATAGTTTTTTATCAGATTGGGAACTTCAGGTACGTCAACATCCATATCTGGAAAATCTTCAAACCATTCAAAATCTGCTGTTGATAAATCAAATGAATTTGGGTTTTCGGTTTGGTGATTGATACCAACATCACATAGCACGATGCTTTCTCCTGGTTGAACAGGATGATCTGTTCCTGTTCCTGGAATTGTGAAAATTACTCCAGCTACAGTTGCGTTCTTAATATCCACCACTGTATTCCACCGATTTTCTGCTTGAAATGTGAAATGCGCAGATTCTACCAAAGAAATACCATCGGCATAAAGAACAGCATCTGAATTGTTATATATTTCAAAATATTTATCGGAACGATATTGTTTACCTTCAGGAGTTTTTGATCCTGTAAAATAAAGCTCTTTCAACACCCAGCCTTTACTTTCGACAGTTAATGCCAATGTAATACTCAAACTAAACGTTTTGCCAGAAATTGAAGTATTTTCTGACATTCCTACTAGTTTTACTTCCT
Organism: Bacteroidales bacterium; assembly: GCA_965230435.1. GTDB lineage: Bacteria > Bacteroidota > Bacteroidia > Bacteroidales > JBDKHP01 > JBDKHP01. The sequence continues at coordinate 1,148,550 of CBDDLB010000006.1, read as the reverse complement.
GAGACATATCTTCATAAACAGTTACCATCTCACCATCTTGAAACACTTCTTTACCTAAAGTTCTGGTACGCGTTTTTGTACCCGTAGCTACAATATTGTAAATGCCTTCAGAAATAATAATTGTAAGCTTGCCTTCTGCATCTGTAACGGCAGTTTCTTTTTTACCTGTGTTTATCTCCGAAAATTCAAGAGTAATGTTGTCCTTCGATTCGTATTCCTCTGGTAGGGTAACTTGTATGCTAACTTCGCTTTTCGGCACAGGTTTATCTTCTTCGCACGAAAATAGCAACGTGCTAAATATTGCAATGACGAATAGGTGTAAATATTTCATTTGCATAGGTTTTATAGTTTATGATTCTGGATAGGATTATGTATCTGATGTTCTTCCTGAAACCTCCTATCATTTTCTATAGAAGATATAGAGGATAATTCAACGAAAAAGTGTTGTATATATAACATCATCAAATCCTTATGTTAATTTCAGCCCCAAAGCTCGGACGATAATAATTTTTCATTTTAGCTCCCGAATTGATTGTGTACTCGGGCTGAAAAGCGATTAAACTGCTGATATAGAATGAAATTCTGATTTTATCCTTAATTTCTTTAGTGATCTTTTGGTTTAGAGAAAAATATACTGGTGTAAAATCTGGATCGAAATAATTGCTAGAATGCGTTTCCAACAGTTCTTTCAATAGAGGATCGGGCAGGTCGTCCGAATTAAAATCCTGTCGGTTGTTCTCTCTATCGATATAGGCAATAGGCCGTCCGATGTCGTAATTGTTCTGTCGGCTACTGTACCAACGCAGAAAAAAATCGTTCGAAAATATCAAGCGCAGTTTTGGAATGTGTGTGTTGAGACTAATTCTAGTTGTAAACTCTTCTTTCGTGCTGCCTTTGTCGTAATAATCATAAATGCCGATATATGGATACGGCTCGCCCAAAACAACGGTGTTGGGCTGGAAGAAACGCTCGCCCACAATGTCGTAATTGCTCCTGAACCACGCTCCGGATATAAGAATACGGGTTGCTAAAAGTTCCCATTTCGGAAAAGAAAGCACATACTCCACTCCCTTTTTTTCAATAAGTTTTTGGTTATTGGCCGTTCCATACCAAAGGCGGCCTTTGCGCAGTTTATAAGGCATTCCAGTTGTGTCTGGCGGTGCGGTAAGCGTGTTCGGGTCGATATTGGAATAATCGTAGCGACGGTAGGTGTTAGTTTCGTAATTCCGCTTATAAGCAAATCCATTGTTACAGTTTTCGTAGAAAAGTGTAAGGTCGAGCTGAACTTTGCCCAAGGCCAATTTTACCCCAGTCTCCATTTTTTTGTTGACAGCAGGTTTTAAACCGAAATTGATCGGCTCAATAATTTTTGTAAGTATAAAAAGCGAACGCAGCTCTGGATTTCGGGAATAATAATTCAGCTCGCTGATGTCGTAGTAATTAGGGGCTGTAAATAAATGCGCACTCACAGGAAGTTTGGTGTGCCAGCCATAAGCAGCATAAAACGTTAAATCTGCCGATTGTTCAACCAGTGGCAATTGCCACGACAGATTAAGACGAGGGTCGGGATACCATGCATTGTGCATAGCGTAGTTCGCACTCAGGCCGGGCATGTGGTTTAAGCGCAGTCCGGTTTCAAATTTCAGTATATGCTGTCCGAGCCAAAAATGTTGTTTGTTTTCTACAAAAAGCGAAAGTTTCTGTGTGGCAGGTATTTTATGATAAGCATAGGGGCGGCAGCACTTTTAAAAAAAAGCGGTGCGTTGATGTCGAAAACCTGACCGTCGCCCAAGTTTTTGCTATAACTGTAGTTAGCTCCAACTTTTAGTTTATGTACCGTCCCTAGCCAATTGTAAGATTTCCCTATTTTCAGACTGGAATTTAAGCGAAGAGGTTTACCATCTACACGGTGTTCTGCTTTATATCCCATAGGAAGGTAAGTTGCACGGTGACGTCCTTCGGTCAGTGAATTGAACGAGGGTGTTGGCCCTTTCAAACTAACGGCACGGGAACGGATCAGTTCGTCGTGAGAATAAAAGATGGATAGATCGGAACTGAAAGTCCAACCTGTTTTGCGTTGCGGTGTCCAAACCAGCCCAATATTTCCTGATAATTTTTGATACGAAGATGAATATTTATCGTCGGGATAATCCAACTGTTCCTTGTCGTTTTTTTCTTTGTCCAGCGTACCTATGTAATCAACAAAGCTGTTCAGGGCAAGTTTTCCGTGCAGGAAGCTGAACCCTTTATTGTAGCGCGAAGAGAGCGTCACGCGCTGATACTGATTTAAACTATTTCTTGGATCGGCTTTGTTGGTAAGGTAGTCTGCGGCTAAATTCAGTTTATCCCCATTAGGCAATTGCCAGCCTTTGCCCAAATAAAAGAGCTTCTGATTGGCGTTCGACTTCAAGCGGGCAGTTATGGGTGTCTGTCCCGATTTACGGGTAATTTTTATCAATCCCGAAGTCATGTCGCCATATTCGGCAGAAGGCACACCGCGCACAATTTCTATTTTTTCAATTTCGTCGGTCGAGAGCTCACGCAAATCCACACCACGGCCTTGCGAGTAGCGGTCGGTCATTTTCAGGTCTGCCGATCCACCTGCGGGAAGCTGACGGTTTTGGTCGTTGCTCAACGGCACTCCGTCCATCACTACAAGTAATCCCAAAGTCGAATTGACATCGCTGCCCACCTGCCGCATGGACATTTGTGGCATTTCCGAAAAATTCAGGTGGGTAGGTTCACCTCCGGGCATTAGCTCTAGAAGTTCGGCCACGCTTGCTGGTTGCAGGTGTTTCATCGCTGTGCGCCCAATGCTGGATGTGGAAGCTAATTCTTCCCGTTCGGTGGCTGTAACAAGCACTTCTTCTAAGGCAAAAGAAAGCACTTGGAGCTGAATTTTTAACGAAAGTTTTCCTTGATCAAGTTCAACCTGTCGCTCAAAAGCTTTAAAACCTATGCATGAAACACAGACGGTATAACTGCCAGCCTCAATGTTTTCTATCGAGAATTCTCCTTGTTTATTAGTCGTAGCCCATTGGTTGGTTTCTTTTATGGAAATGGTTGCCATTTCTACAGCCCGTTCTGTATCTGCGGCTGTAATGATCCCGCTTACACTGCAAAGTTCCTGAGCTTCAAGTTGAGAGACGTTCAAGAAAATCAACAACGATAATCCAAAAACAAAAGCAACAACCTTATTTACAGAAGGCATAATATATAATCTACGAGGGCAATAATTAATCAATGCGGTACATTTAACAAAAATCCAATATTGTTTTTTTACAATTCATCAAAGTTTTCTAAAGAGAATAGAACAACCCCTATTAAATGTCATAAAGTAAGGTCAATAGCCACAAAGTGACTATCGACCATTTTATGAAATGACAGATATCATAAAAAATTGTTAGAAAACAGTTGCAAATGTAATAGGATATAAGCTTGTCTTCCTATCCCTAATTATTGGTATTTTCGTTTTTTATAAAAATAGAATCTTATTTATGTGTTTCGAGATGTAAATATTTGGTGCTTGATTAATGGCTGTTAGATTTGTAATTATCTGATTCTCTGACGAACAGATGTGGTTTTATTAGCTTATGACTACTTTAACATAAATGAAAGTGTAGTTTTGAAATTTCTTCCCATGGCAGGAATGTAAGAGCCAAAAGGCTGATAATTGGTATCGAAAACATTTTTAATAATGAACCGAAGCTTTGGGTTTCCGGGCAGGGCATCGGCCTTAAATGCAAAAAACAGGTTGAGTGCAGCGTACGAATCAGATGGCTCGTAACCCCATGGCCCAGGGTCTGTACCTTCCGGTATAGGGGCAACCCGATTTTGTACAGCAGCGCATACAGTTTGTACTTTAAACCAATAGCTCGACAACCAGCGCTTATTGGCCAAACCACGGTAGTTTACATCCAAATTCATCTTCAAGGGTGGGATACCAAACAAAGGCGAATCCGTAGCGCTCGATTTGTTTATGCCGTAAGTATAAGCAGCACCAAGTCCTGTGAACAATGAATTGCCTTGCCTAAATACATGATCCATACGATATGATGCAGACAATTCCCCTCCCAGAACAACAGCATCAGTATTTTTGAAGGTGAAATCCACATTATCATCATCAATGGCTTGAATTTCACTAATAAAGCCTTTTAGGATGTTGTAAAATAAAGCAATATCATATTTAAGTTTACCATCAGCGGAATTTCCTCTTGCCCCAATATCAAAATTCCAGCTATATTCTGGCTGCAATTCGGGATAGCCTTTTTTTACACCTTTACAGCTGATCACCTCTGTGAACAGTTCCTCAGCCGTTGGCATTCTGAAAGCCCTGCCAACGTTGGCCGAAAATTGAGTATGACTGTTCAAAGAAAACACCGTTCCTAAATTACCGCTAAGTGCAGTTCGGGTTTCGCGTCGGCCTTTGGTAGTTTTGTTTTGTCCTTCCAGTGCTTCTGAAAAATCGTAGCGTAGTCCCGAAACCAGTTTGATTTTTTTCGTCAGTTGCGTTTCGTTGCGCACAAAAGTTCCAATGTTCTGCTGTCCCGCTTCTGAATATCCTTCCAGAGAGCCTTCTGTTTCGTTGTAATAATCAAACACGGTAGCAGGATTATCTAGTCGGAAAGAATATCCATCGGCACCAACAGTTAGTTTACTTTTGGGGGTGATTTTTAAAATTGCGTGAGCTCGCCCCCCTCCATATAAATTTTTATAATGCACCAGCTCAAGAGAAGATAAATCGCCGCTTATTTCGCTGGATTTATATTTGTAATAATCGCGCTTACCGTTATCAACGTAAAAATTCACTTCTATCTTTTCTACAAAAGCCTTTGGTCTGTAATTGTAGCCAATGTCGGCATGCAGGTTATTTTCTTCGTTTCTGACTTTAGTAAACCGTTTAGTAGGCCCATTAAAACCACGCGGCTTACCCCATTCTCCATAATGGTACTCAATATTCAGTTTTATACTCTGCTTAGGTGACAAGCGGATCCCAGCTACCATCGAAACATCGCGGTCTTCAACATTGCTATTGTCGGCAGTCTCTCCATTTCCGTATACGTAATCTCCTGTTTTTCGGTATTTTCCGTTTAGCTGAATCCCAAAATTCTTCCTTTTAAAACAGAGACTTGCTGTTTTTATCAATTCGTTGTTGTTTGATCCATAGCCGGTTAAGAAATTTGCCTTCGTTTGTTTTCTACCAAATGGTTCATGGCTTATCACATTAATTATCCCAGATATTGCACCACTACCATATATCACCGAACCGGGCCCTTTAATGATTTCGACCTTTTTAATGCCATAGATATTCATATCCTGACCAAAATAACCGCCCGGGAATGTGCCAATGCGCCGATTTCCGTTTTTCATCATAATCAGCCGTTTAGAATTTAAGCCGCGTAGAATAATTGGAGAATGGTATTCCCATACCTGAGTAAAACCCGGCGTGGTGGCAAGTGCATCAACAATGTTAGAGCTGAAATTATCCTCGATCTGTTTGCCGTGAATTAAGGCCGCAGATTTTACCAATTTACTTTTTGGCTGTTCGTAAAGCGAAGCGGTAACAATTACATTTTGCAACAGTTCATGTTTCGGTTCGAGCTGAACAAGCAATCTTTTAGCCGACGATGATTGAGAAACTTCAATTACTTGTTTCTGATAATTAATATGGCTAAAAACAATTTTAACGGTCTGTTTCCCTTCTACATCAAGTTTGAAATTTCCTGCTGTTCCAGTGATTGTCCCCTTCGGCATGCCCAGCAGGCTAAGGTTAACAAATTCAACTGGCTTTTGGGTTCTAGCATCAATAACTTCTCCTTGAATGCAGATCTTTGTCTGCCCATAGATCCGGTTTTGCACTAACAATGTAAGTATGGCAATGGCTATCTGAATAACTGTTTCTTTAGACATGTATACGTGACGCTATTTATTAAGCATGTGGTGCTATTTATTAGGAAAAGTATTGTGGTGGTTCTTGATTTTGGTCATTAGTTTGTTTCAGATAAATAAACCGTTACAAAATTTAAAAACCGAAACAATACCTAAATGAGCAATTTAAGTCTTGCATTTTGTGATTATCCATTTTATTCTGAAATAAACAAATGACCAATGACTAATTAACTAATGACCAACACAAACATCAATCAAGATAATCCCATATTATTTCAACATAACCCGTTGCTGTTGGAGCTGGATCGGCAGGGAAATCAGTAATTATAAATTTAACAAGCTTCCCTTCGCGTGTTTTTACTATCCATATGGGTTCATCGTCAGCAATATCGTTTTTGGCAGCACTTTTCCATTTTTCACCAATAGCCAATTTGTTATATTCCGACTGTAGTTTTCCCATTAAAGGAGCACCTGTCTCTCCTTTTTCAACACTTGCAACATCAAAAGATGCATCATCGCTCGAAAAAGTATAGGTCTGTAGATCTGCTGACGTAAGAGCATTGAATTTATTGAACCCTTTGCAAGAAGCATCAACCGTGGAATAATTTACAGCTTCATTAGTTGAAAAAAGCTGTATGTAGGAAGCACCTCCAAGGCTACCATCGCCTTTCTCTCCTTTGATCGTTCGGATTATGAGGTCGTATTCAAAATCATCAACACTTGGTTTGTCGATATTATTCGCCCCACCTTTTTTGCCATTGTATTCAAAGTCGAAACCAACACCTCCAGGATTCCGGCCTGCGCAAATTAGGTAAGGCGATTGTAGACTTTCAAACTCACTTTCTTTCTCAACTTTGTTGTTATCGTCGTCCTCTTCGCATGAGACAACTATTAGTGTAAATAATGCAACTATAATACTGTAAAAGAAAATTTTATGTCTCTTCATTTTTTGTATGTTATATTGGTAAGTACTAGTGTGAAAATAATTTCATTTAAGACCAAAAGTCATTCAATACCAAGGTGTATTGAATGACTTTTGGTCTTAAGCTGTGCGTAACAAAACCGAAATTGATTTTTCAGCTTTACGAATTGATTTTCACAAAGAAAATGGCTTAATGTTATTTGATGTCAATGCTTAATCTTGAAAATGGGTGTTTTGTGTTAATTTCTAACTTAATAGTCAGATTATTAATCGCTAATATAACTCCTGACCTGAGGAAGAGGTGGCCAGGAGATCATAAAAAAGTTGATTAAGAACGGCTGCAAAATAAGAACAGAGAAATTTCTTATCCTATCCCTATTTGTTGGTATTTCAGAAGATTTATTCTGTGTTCAGCAATATATATCGTTAATTAACAGTGCTTTCGGTTTATTTTTATGCTATATAGCATTTCTTTCTGAAATAATACCAAATTTTAGGGATTCTATATCTCAAAAGAAAAAGTACCTTTGTGATCTGAACACACCCACACACCCAGTAATCAGTATGCACATTATTGGGCTTTTTAAAGCTGTAATAAAAGAATAAAACATTCGTAAGTATGAAAAGCGATTCACACTTCAATACAGGAAAATGGAACGAGGCTATCGAAGTAAAAAGCTTCGTTACGCTGAACATTACTCCGTATGATGGTACGCATGACTTTTTGGTAGGTCCCAGTGCCAAAACCCAAAAATTATGGGACATCTGTAAAGCAGCATTAAAAGAAGAAAGACAAAACAATGGACTTCGTGCTGTTGATACAGAGATAGTTTCGGCTATTACTGCATTCGCTGCTGGTTATATCGACAAAGACAATGAAGTGATCGTTGGTCTTCAGACTAACGAATTACTGAAACGCGCCATGAAACCTTACGGCGGATTTAAAGTTGTTCAAAAGGCTCTCTCGGAACATGGATTAAAGCCAAGCGAAATCATTACCGAATGTTTCGAGAAATATGCCAAAACACACAACGACGGTGTTTTTGATGCATATACTGACGAAATCAGAAAATTCCGTTCTCTTGGTTTCCTTACCGGTTTGCCGGATAACTATGCCAGAGGCCGTATCATCGGTGATTATCGCCGTGTTGCATTGTACGGTATTAACCGCTTGATTGAGGCTAAAAAAGAAGACCTTAAGAGATTTACAGGTCCTATGACCGATGCTAGAATACGCCTACGTGAAGAAGTATCGGAACAGATTAAGGCTCTTCACGATATGATAGAAATGGGCAATAGCTATGGTCTGGATCTAAGCCGCCCTGCCGAAAATGCACGCGAAGCTGTTCAGTGGACGTACATGGCTTATTTAGCTGCTGTAAAAGAGCAAGATGGAGCAGCTATGTCACTGGGAAGCGTATCGTCTTTCTTGGATATTTATATCGAAAAAGATCTACAGGCAGGTATCATCACAGAAGAAGAGGCTCAGGAATACATCGATCAGTTTGTGATGAAACTGAGAATGGTGCGTCACCTGCGTATGGAAGCCTACGAACAGATTTTTGCAGGAGATCCTACTTGGGTAACTGAGTCGATCGGTGGTTTGCTGATAGATGGCCGTAGTAAAGTAACCAAAACTTCTTTCCGCTTCCTCAACACCCTTTACAACCTAGGGCCATCACCGGAGCCGAACATCACTATCCTTTGGTCGAAGAATTTACCAAAAGGCTTCAAGGACTATTGCGCAAAAGTGTCTATCGAAACCTCTTCTATCCAGTACGAAAACGACGACCTAATGCGCACATCGAGCAACTGCGACGACTATGGTATTGCATGTTGCGTTTCGCTTCAGGAGCTGGGCAAGCATATTCAGTTCTTTGGTGCGAGAACAAACCTTGCCAAAACTCTTTTGCTGGCTGTTAACAGTGGTCGTTGTGAAAACAGTGGTACTCAGATGGTAGATGGTATTCCATATTTGGAGGGTGAATACCTAGACTATGAGGAAGTTCTGGCTAGTTTCAAAGTAGCGATGAAAGAAGTGGCAAGGGTGTACAACGAGTCGATGAACATCATCCACTTCATGCACGATAAGTACTACTACGAAAAGGCACAGATGGCACTGATCGATTCTGATCCAAAAATCAACATTGCCTACGGTATTGCAGGGCTTTCGATTGTTGCCGATTCACTTTCTGCAATCAAATACGCAAAAGTGAAACCTGTTCGTAATGAAGACGGACTTACAGTTGACTTCGATATTGAAGGCGACTTCCCAAAATACGGAAACGACGACAACAGAGTAGATCATATAGCCCGTGATGTGGTAAGCCTTTTCAACAACGAATTGCAGCAGTTGCCGGTTTACAAAAATGCAAACCCAACTTTATCGGTACTTACCATTACCTCTAACGTAGCTTATGGTCTGAAAACTGGAGCAACTCCTGACGGACGCGCAAAAGGTGTAGCCTTTGCACCAGGCGCAAACCCTATGCACGGCCGCGATACACACGGTGTAATTGCTTCGTTGAACTCGGTTGCCAAAATCGACTACAAAGATTCGAAAGACGGCATATCGAACACACTTTCTGTAGTACCAAAATCTTTGGGTTCTACACCGGAAGACCGTGTCGGTAACTTAGTGCGCACGCTCGATGGCTATTTTGGTCAGAATGCGCAACACTTGAATGTAAATGTACTGGATCGCGAAACCTTGATCCATGCAATGGAACACCCAGAAGAACACCCACAGTTGACTATTCGGGTTTCTGGATATGCAGTGAATTTTGTACGCTTAACAAGAGAACAACAACAAGAAGTGCTTACACGCTCGTTCCACGAGTCGATGTAGCTTGGATAACAGCTAGTTGGTCGAATATTATGTTATACTATTGTGAATTTGGTTTTCGAAGATGGTCATTGGTAATTTACAGATAGTGGTTTTTAAAGAATTATTATCTGGGTAGCAAAAATCGAAAGCCATTTTCACTACTATAATAACAAAGTTTGATTTCGTGAAATCATGCCTACTTTAGTATACTTGTTGGGCACTGATAAGCCACCTGACAATACAGTGATTGACAAACTATTACGTATCAATTATTGAATGACTAACTAGATCATTTTTTATGCGTTCTGCTCGTTACTTTCGGGCAGAACGTTTTCTGTTTTTAGCAAACACAACGAGTATCTATTTAATATCAAAAAATCAGTCTGAATAAGAGCATTTGTGTTCGGAAGAAGATTAATTTAAATATGATCATCCAGTTATTTAAATAATGACAAAAGAGCTAGAAGAAAGTCTGCCGGTTCATTCAATTGAATCGTTTGGAACACATGATGGGCCAGGAATCCGCCTCGTAATTTTTTTACAGGGATGTAATCTGAAATGTTTGTATTGTCAGAATCCCGATACGATCGAAATGAAAGGGGCTGGAACTCCAACTACCAATCATAGCATAGTAGAGCGAGCCAAAAAAATGAAAGGGTATTTTGGCGATGAGGGAGGAGTGACTTTTTCAGGTGGGGAACCGATGCTGTACAGTCAGCAGTTAATCCCTCTATTTAAAGCATTAAAAGCAGAAGGAATCCACACTAATATCGACACGAACGGTATTGTGAGCTCTGTTGCGGCTCAGCGCTTAATCGAAGAGTATGCCGATCTGGTGATGTTTGATGTGAAATCTACTACGGAACAAGGTTTTCAGCAGATAGCTGGTGTGAGGGGACTAAAACAGATGCTTAAAAACATTGCCCTCAGGGAAGCAAGCCAAAAGCCTTATTGGTTGCGCTATGTGCTTGTACCGGGCTATACGGATTCTGATGAGTCGATCGATTTCCTAATAGATACTTTTAGCCAGAACAGATATCTCGAAAAGCTGGAAATATTGCCATATCATAAATTGGGCAAATACAAATGGGAATCGTTGGGGATGAAATACCAATTAGAAGATGTGGAAGAAAATACCCCAGATCAGATAGAAAAGGTGCGGAAACAACTTTTCCCTCATTTTAAAGAAGTAAAAGTTAAATAAGTAGGTGTATTAAAGTATTATGACTATCGTATTCATTACCTAAACATAGCCAGCCACATATCTAACGATATGCTTTTAGCTATGCTAGTAAAAGGCTGCCCACTTCGGGGCGCATTCGCAAGTACTGGAAAGCTTATGGCAGCAACACCCCAAAGTGGGCAACCTTTCCTAGTGCAGGTCAGAGATCACTAAAAGTGATCGGCGCCCTGTGTTTTATGAATTTAGGTATTCAATACAATAGTCATATAAAGTATTGTATGTTAGTGTAATACTTTTTTATAGCACCACGTGCATAAGTACTTTTTTGTGATTATCAATGGGCATTCGTTCAACTCTGATGCGTACTTTTTTTGTATGCGAGGATTTGAGTGCCCGTAGTGTATCGAAAAACGATGTTTTTTTCAACTTAACTTACCAAATAAACGATAAAAATGAGTTTATACTCTCCAAATGAAATTATTGATGTAGCAGGCAAAACCGCAATTGCCAAAGATGGTTATTCAACCTCAAAAATTCTTGTGCTTAGTTTTATGGCAGGAGCTTACATTGCTTTTGGTGGACTGCTGGCGATTATAGTTGGCGGTGGCATTCCCGGTATTGCGGCAGAAAATCCGGGAATTGCAAAACTTCTTTTTGGAGCAGCCTTCCCTGTTGGTCTGATGATGGTGGTAATGGCTGGAGCAGAGCTTTTTACAGGAAATAACGCTTATTTTATGCCAAATGTTCTCAGCGGAAAACAAAGCTGGACTGCACCTCTGCGCAATTGGGGGCTGGTATATGTAGGAAACTTCATCGGTTCTGTTTTCTTGGCCTATTTCATAACACATCTCACAGATACAGTAAGTAGTGAACCATGGGCTTCTACGGTTCAGAACATTGCTGTTGCCAAAACAGGAAACCCATTTTACAAAACTTTCCTGAAGGGTATTGGCGCCAACTGGTTGGTTTGCCTTGCCTTGTGGATGGGCATGTCGGCACAGCATACCAGTGGCAAAATTATGGGAATATGGTGGCCTGTAATGGCCTTTGTGGCAATGGGCTTCGAACACTCCATTGCAAATATGTTTTTTATCCCCTTGGCCATATTTGAAGGTGCTGATATTTCTTGGGTGACTTTCGTGGTTAAGAATCTGATTCCTGCTACGCTGGGAAATATTGTTGGTGGGGCTTTTTTCGTTGGAACACTTTATTGGTATGCTTATGTAAAAAAAGCTTAGCTAAAGACAAACGTATCAAAAATATTATATCCTGAAAACCAAAGGTTTTCCAATAAAAGGCGAAGACTTTTGGCTCCCTGCCTTAAAAAAGGAGGGGGTGGGGGTATAGTGAAAAATATAATTATCTAGTTATTAACGCTTTATTATTTAAAGTAATAAACCACCCCTAACCCTTCATTAACAAGGCGGGGAACTGAAAGACTTCGTCTTTCAGGAAAACCTTCGGTTTTCATTTTGATGCGTCTGCCCTACGTTAATTTAAACTACTGTCTGTTGTATTGGGTTCTACTCAACTGCAGACAGTTTTTTATGATAAACAGATAACTTTATTAAATTTACGTTCATAGTTTTACTTCTCAACGCCAAAGTTAATGGGTAACCATCTCAACTCTATTAGCTTTTATTCAAAATAGCTGATTATCAATAATAAAGAACTTTTTTTATTGAGATGAGTAGCTATTGATTCTTCAAATGAATTTTCGAAAATAGTTCAATGAATCTACTTTACCTTAAACAGGTCTATTTTCATTATAAGCCATCAATCATGAGCGTAAAAACACAGAACAAAGAAATTTATTGGTCGCGCTTTGCCAGCGATTTCGAGAAACGTAACAATTACGTTGTCGGAGAACTGGATCTGACAAAACTAAAAGAGCATCTGTCCAAGGAAATCAATCTAGGAAAGGCATTGGAACTGGGTTGTGGTGACGGAGCTTTTTCTAAGGTAATAGCCACCAATGCAACGAAACTAATTGCTACAGACTGGTCGAAAGACATGGTAACGATGGCAACGTCAAAGCTGTCCCATATAGATTGGGTAACTGTACAGCAAGAAAACTGTTTCGATCTGTCGTTTGCTGATAATAGCTTCGACACAGTTTTTATGGCCAACCTGCTACATATAATCCCCACGCCCGAAAAGGCCTTGCGTGAATGCAAGCGGGTTATGAAACCCAATGGAAAGTTGATTATTCTGAGTTTTACAATGCATGGCATGGGAGCTTTTGCTAAAATAGGGATGTTGTATCGCTATCTGAGGACTTATGGTAAGCCACCAGAGCAGTCAAGGGTTCTTACTCCCGAAAATGTTGGAAGCATGCTTAATGCGGAAGGTCTTTCTGTTCTAGATGTTTCACTTATGGGCAAGAAAATGAAAGCTGTGTATGCTAAAGCTAAGAATCTTGAAATTTAACTTTAATACAGAAGAGCTTTATAACTTAAACCTAACGATCGTGATCTTGTTTAAAGTGAAGGCCTCGCGTATCCAGCTCGTCCTAATTTGAGGGCCTTGTACATTTTGCGGAAAATTGTTTCCTTTAAGGTCTCAGATCGATTTATTTGATTTTGCCCTGTTCTGTATTTTAAATACATGACAGCTAAATAAATCAATTCGTAAAGCTGAAAGAATAACTTTGGTTTTCGTTGCACTATGGGCGATCAAATCTTTAGGTGTTTTATAATAACCTGGTAATGAGTACCTTGAAAGCCTAGGACAAAATTGTTTTTTACACTTTACTTAAATATTGCAGACTGCTTACTTAATCAATATGATAGGTGTAACTTTTTTAATCGCAATAGTAATAGGGTTGGTAATCGGAACTCCTTTCGGAATAATTGCTCTAGTTGTTTATTTTAGAAACATCGGTAAGAGTCAAAATTCACGTTTCGCCTTTGCCTTTTGGGGCATTGCGGCCGTTTCTGAACTTGCTATTATTTTATTTGCGAACAACCGTTTCGATTGCGGAATGCAAAACAAAAATCAGCTGGGCGATTGTTTTTATTTGTATATGTATTGGGGAGCTTCGTTTGGTATATCGCTATTCTTAGGGATGATCGCTCTTTTGTTTAAAAGAAATAAGCCCAATGAAGATTGGTAAGTAAAGCTGAAAAAATAGCTTTGGTGTTCGTTGCACTGCGGTTGTCCAAATTCTTACATGTTCTATTATAGTTTGGTATTTAGTGTCTTAACTAAAATTTATTTTGTACTTCATTAAAAACACTGTATTGCATTTGTTAATGCTGTTCTCATAAATTGGAGTTGTTAGGCACATCAAAAAAAATAACTATCCATTCGTTCCACTGCGGACGGCCAAATCCTCACGTACGAAAAGTACGCTCCGGTTTAGCCGCCTTGTGCGCTTTTGGCTAATTATTTTTTTTAACATGCCTTACAAGATTGGCAAGGAAAAGAGGCTAAATACCTCTTCTGAGTCCTTTGGCCAGTCTCTTTTTCTATTCTTCGGAGTACTTAAAACTTCGCTTTTCTAACTACGCGTGTATTTTTCAAGAACAACCAAACACCAGAAACTCCCATAATGGTGCAGCCTAAAAGTAGAACGAAAATCAAAACAATTCTCCAATTAGAATTCTGCAATGTACCAATATTAAAAGTGTGAAGTCCTTTGTAGAGCCACCTTCCTGCACGGGAATTGGGGTCGGTTTGCTTCTCAATCAGTCCATTTTCTGGATTTATGTAGATGTGCATATCGTTATCAATAACTGCTTTAAATACAGGAAGTGGGAAAGTGCGTTTGCTTTTGGAGTAATAGTAATTGTCATATTCCGTAATTGTATTCAAAGATATTTCTGAGTTAGGATATGTTTTCTCCAGCTCCTTTCTTAACACTGTTTTCCCTATATGTTTAGCAGTAAGTTTATTGTTGATATTGGTTAAGGCTTCTGGTGATTGGTATTTTGTATGTGCATGAACAAATAACTTATTGTTGATGTTCTTCCATTCAACCTTTTTAATATCTGAACCTGATGTAAGTAATTGATTCAAAGTGTGTAGGCGAAATTTATCTAACTCAATGCTTTCTCCGTACCAGATTTTCAGGAATGAAGGTAATTTTGACGATTTTGCAAGAAACTGAGGAGCATCTGTCAATGAGTAGAAACCGCTTATGGTCCAAGTTAACAGCACTAAACCAAAAAATAATCCTGAGAGATGGTGCCATTTGTACCATCGTTTTCTGAAAGGCGTTAGGCTTAAACTTCTGTTTTTTTTCTTACGGTATTCCAGTGTTCGCATTACACCCAATACAATTCCTAGAAGAATGAAAACAGTAGCGATTCCAGATATCCATAAGATTACACCAATCCACAGCTTCACTTGTAACCTCAGCCATTTGAAATAAAACCAATGGGGAATGGCTCCCAGCCAGGCATTTATGCGTTCTGTTGAGGTAGTATGCTGAACAATCTCTCCGGAAGTTGATGATAGATACAGAACAGATGACTTTTCGTCGTTGAAATGAAATTTGTATATCGGGAAATGTACACCGAAACGTTTCCAGGGAATCCACCTGTCGAAATACGTTAGCGTATCAATCTTGATTATTTCCCCTTTACATTCGTGACTTGCAATTGCTCTGCATTCATTAAGGTTGAAGCTCTTTTTCTCTTTTCCGTCTATTGCTCCAACTATGCGTTTCTTGCCATCTAAATCAATAAGTCGATAAAAAGGCTTTTCGTTAATTGTAACTAAAGCTACCGATTTGAACTTACCTTGAGGTATAAAGCCAACTGAATCTAACTTTGGGCTATTCTCGAAATAGGCCTTCTTCTTGGCATGAGGGAATTTGTAGAAAATGAGTACAAAGCCAGATACTATCCAAATTAGAAGTATTAGGCCCAAAGCAGAGCCTAATACTTTATGTACACGTGACAAAAAACGCATTGTATTCTTCATGAATAACTAGAGTCTATAATTGATTGAGAAAATGAAGTTGCGTTCAGCACCTGGTATGTATTGATTACTGTACACTGAATTCACAAAATACTCTTTGTCGAAAATGTTATTCAGGTTGAACCTAATCGTCGTATTGCTGATTTTATAAGAAATACTTGTATCGAACAGTGTATATTCGGGCAAGCTGTAATTGTTATCGCTATCCGTGAATACTTGGCTTGTGTAATCGAAACCGGCTCCCAACTGAAGGTTTTTCAAGAAACCTTGCTGGAAAGTATGCGAATACCAAATAAACAATCTGTTCTCTGGTGCATGACGCAAAGTATTTCCTTCTCTTGAACCTTCTGAATATGAATTATCTTTGAATTTCAAGTACTGAGCCTGATTAAACGTATAGCCAAAATTAATAGAAGAACCTTTCACCGGAGAAGCATAGCCTTCAATTTCGAAACCTTTCGATTCTACCTCACCTACTTGCCCATATACGTTTTTGCTTAAACGTTCACGAATATTCTGTTTGTTGATGTAATAGGCACAAAACGTGAATGTAATATTAGAGTTTAGGGAAATTTTCGAACCGATTTCGCCTTGATAACCATTTTCCGGTTCGAATATTACACCTCCAGCATCTGGTGTGTATTCCTTTCCTTCTTTATTGATGTAGATGTAATTTTTGTTGTAAACTATTCTTATAGGTTTGAAGAAAGAGGATACAGAGCCATAAAACGAAATATTCTTGATTGGTTTATAGACAATTCCACCACGATACGAGAAACTTACGTTCTCCAGTCCCTCCGTTTCTTTTTTGTTGTAAACAGATGTTCCTTCGCTTACGTCGGCAGATTGATTCTCGTATTGGAAAACATCTGCTCTAACACCAAGCATTACTTTCAACTTGTCGTTCACTTCGATTAAATTGTGTGCAAAAATACCATGAGTAGCGTCTTGAATAATGGTTGCCTTTGAGAATTTTGTATCCACCTGACCTTGATATAAGGTTGGATCAACAACTGAAATACTTGCAAGTACACCTGATCCATACACATCTGGATTCTCATTATACACATTGTAGCCTTTGTATGTAGTACGGTCGAGTAGCAAGAATGAATAACCGCCCACGAAGTTGTGCCTGATAGAACCTGTGTTGAATCTCCAATTGATTTCAGCATGGTTCTGATAGGTTTTCGTTTTATGGCTAAAACGCAATGGGAAGGTACGTTGTAACGTATTTAGGTCGATATATTTACGTTCGTCATTACTGGTGTAATAGTGATCGTAAATGCTTTCGCTATTTATTACGTAGCTTAATTGTTCGGTGGAAAAATAGTCAATATCATCGTCTACGAAATCGAACTTATTTCTGAAAGATAGATTTTCGTTGAACTTATGAGTGTAATCAGCACTGATGTTATAGCTTTGGTGATTGAAAAAATCCTGAGTGTCGTTGTAGCGCTGATCGATTTCCATTGCATCGGGCAATTCGCCTTTGTTCAGTACTTTATTTCCCGATTTATCAAAGATGTCCCATTTTACAGATGGAATGCCTGTTTCTGTTCCGTAGAAATCATCTGTTACACTAGCTCTTATGGTGAGGATATCTTTTTCAGAAATTTTGATATCAAACGCTCCATAGTAGTTTGCGCGTTCGTCATTGTTGTCTCTCCAGCCGTCGCGTTTCATCAACTCTACATCGATACGATAATTTAGGTATTTCGAAGCACTACCGCCGGCTCCTAATACAGCTCGGTTTGTATTCCAACTACCAGTGCTCAACATTGCATTGAAGGTTGGTTTTTCGGTAGGTGATTTTCTCACAAAATTCAAAATTCCACCAACAGCAGAGTGGCCATAAAGAACTGAAGCTGGCCCTTTCAGGTATTCAATATGATCAATGGACGACAACCCCGGTACAGGGGCTGAACTGGATAGGTTCATACGTTCGTCACGGGCACCATCAACCATAATTACAGGTTTTCCGAAACCACGCATGTAAAAAGTCTGAAAACCTCCATAGTTCAAAGTAGGGCGAATGCCTGTAGCATATTTTAGTGCTTCGTTAACGTTCTGGATGTTTTTCTCTTCGATTACACTGTTCGCTACTGTTGAAGTAGATACAGGAATGTCAGACAGTGGTGTTAAAAAATGCAAGGCCTGCTCGGTTCTGTGATATTGCTGCGCCTTAATGTCAATAGCATTAAGCATAATGGTGTCTTTGCCCACTGTTTGGGCTTTTGTTAATGTAAAGACAAACCCTAACGCAATGATTAGTATAACTCTATTCATGCTTATTTATAAATTAGAAAATGAGATTTTCATTATAAACAAACAACATCCAAGACCTCAATGCATAATAGGAGAACAGTGTGCATGAAGATACATCTGTGCTTCTATTGCCTTTATTCCCGAAGGCTTAGTGTATTGTTTGGAACTTTGGTCGGTCTTCTGACTTTGCCTTTGTGTTGAGCCTTCCCAACCGCTATGTCAACGGTAAGTGGCTGTTTCAACTGACTGATTCGTATCAGTGGCATTACAGCTGCGGGTACAGTACCAGATTTTCACTGGTTTCCCAGAATCGTAAAATGATTCACCAAAATCGGACGCTAATGTAGCGTAAATAATTTAGATGATGCAAATGTTATTTTTGATGTATTTTAAGAAATAGATGGAATAAATTGTAAATTATGAAGTGTTTTTTTGAAAATTTATCAATTATACTTGAAGATTTTTAAATGATTTAGTTTTGAGTTAGACTTAAGTGTTATAAGTTGATTGTTAGGTATTTAATAAGGTTCAGTTTGAGGTTTTCCACATGAGGTTAAAAACTATTAGAAGGTGAAGAGCATTAGCCTGTGGGGTGTTTTACTGAAGCTTAATTTTTTATACTTAAATTTTTCAAATACAGTATTTAAATCAGGTACAACAACGTTTTTATTACTTAGAAATTGCGCAGAAAACTTCATGTTATCTTGAAACAATTCTTTTTTTTAAAAGAAGGAAACATTGTCGGTAACAACTTATAAATGTGTATATAATGTTCCCCCTGTACGATCCATAAGTAATTGGAGTTGCCATATAGTTTGGGCAAAAAAATACAGATATGCGATTCAGAGAATATTGAAATTTTGAAAGGGGTTGTAAGTAAAGATCATATTCACATTCATGTTGAGTATTCCCCTTTCCTGAACATAAGGTTTTGGTAAAGAAGTTAGGAAATCTGAAATCGCTAACCATTAGAGATTAGCCGAATATATATCAGCTTTACTTCCCAATACAAAAATTAGCAAAAATATTCCCCAGCACTTCATCATTAGAAATCTCACCAGTAATCTCCCCCAGATAATGCAGCGCCTGACGAATATCCTGAGCCAGAAAATCAGTAGGAAGTCCCGATCCAAGCCCCTCAAGCGCACGTTGCAGCGCTTCATCAGCCCTGCTCAAAGCCTCAAAGTGGCGGATATTAGAAACAATAGCATCACTTTTATTCAGCGAACTAAGATCCACAACACTCAAAAGCTCATCAATCAGCATCTCGATGCCTTGTTTAAACTTCGCAGCAATCGAAATCACTTTCTCATCAGAAACCGATTTAATACCCTCAATCACTGAATCAACATCCTCAATCTTATCCGTTTTGTTCAGCAATATCAGCAGCTTCTGATTTTCAAAATCCACTTTCGAAGAAACATCCTCAATCTTGGCACGGATTTCAGAAAAATCATTCGAAGCATCCACCATCAGAAGCACAATAGCAGCTTGGCGGATCTTATCATGCGCGCGCTCAATTCCGATGCTCTCTACATGGTCGTCCGTTTCCCGAAGCCCCGCCGTGTCCACAAATCGGAAATTCACACCACTGATCGTAATCGTATCCTCAATCACATCACGCGTAGTACCCGCAATATCCGACACAATAGCCTTCTCTTCGTTCAAAATAGCATTCAGCAAAGTCGATTTCCCCACATTCGGTTCACCCGCAATCGTCACAGGCACACCCTCTTTAATTACATTGCCCAGCTCAAACGAATTCTCAAGCCCCCGAATCAGATCCACAATACTCTGGATCAATGCCGAAAGCTCACCACGGTCAGCAAACTCCACATCCTCCTCCGAAAAATCCAGTTCCAGCTCAATCAACGAAATAAAATGCAACAGACGGTCGCGCAACTTCTTAATCTCAGCAGAGAAACCACCACGCATTTGCGTCATTGCCATTTTCCGTTGAGCCTCCGAAGTCGAATGGATCAGATCAGCAACAGCCTCAGCCTGCGAAAGATCCATTTTGCCGTTCAGAAAAGCCCGCAACGTAAACTCACCAGGTTCGGCCATCTGCGCACCATTTTTAATCAACACCTGAACAATGCGCTGCTGAATATGCGTAGAACCATGACACGAAATCTCAACACTATTCTCACCCGTATACGAATGCGGCGCACGGAAAACCGCAATCATAACCTCGTCTACAATCTGACCATCATCCATCAAAGTCCCGAAATGGATCGTGTTCGCAGTCTGTTCAGCCAGTTTTTTTCCTGTCTTTGGTGACCGGTAAACCTTATCCGCAATAGTAATAGCCTCGCTTCCCGAAAGGCGTATTACCGCAATGGCTCCAGTTCCCGGAGCTGTGGCAATAGCACAAATTGTAGATTCGTAATGCATGTTACGTTAATTTTAAGCAGCAAAAGTAATAAGTACAGACCAGTTCACTGAATTTTTTTTAGGAGCACAACTTCACCGCCAAGAAAAACATTCCTCCGCGTTTTCCACTACAAGTCCTCGCCCCGTGTACGGTTCTGCATCAGCGTTGCGGTGTCTTCCTTCGTCAGCCCCGCAACACTGTGCATCACACGTCCCCGTGCCTGTGGGCTTTCCGTTACAACCACGGCTATGCCCAAAACTGTACCTCTTCTGCCAGCAAACTCAAAAAACTTTTTCCCATCAAAAAAAAGATTTACAAATAATTCATAATTCATAATTCATAATTCATAATTCATAATTCATAATTCATAAACCTTTGTCCCTTCAAGAAAAAAGCTACTTTTGAAAGTAGAAAAACAAAAATTAATAACCATAAGCCCAATGAGCGTATTAGTAAATAAAGACTCTCGCATTCTAGTTCAAGGATTTACAGGTAGCGAAGGAACCTTCCATGCCTCACAGATGATCGAATATGGAACAAACATAGTAGGTGGTGTTACTCCGGGCAAAGGAGGACAGTCGCACTTGCACCTTCCTGTTTTCAATACAGTAGAAGAAGCTGTTAACCAAACCGCAGCCGATGTTTCCATTATATTCGTACCACCGGCTTTTGCAGCAGATGCCATTATGGAAGCGGCCGATGCTGGCATAAGTGTTGTTGTAACCATCACCGAGGGCATTCCAACTCAGGACATGGTAAAAGTAAAAGCATACCTGGCCGATAAACCAACACGTCTAATCGGTCCAAACTGTCCAGGTGTAATCACTGCCGAAGAGGCCAAAGTGGGCATTATGCCGGGCTTCATCTTCAAAAAAGGAACAATTGGTATCGTATCCAAATCAGGAACACTTACATACGAGGCCGTAGACCAAATTTCGAAAGCAGGGCTAGGACAGTCTACAGCTATCGGTATCGGAGGCGACCCAATTATTGGCACATCAACAAAAGAAGCTGTTCAGCTATTAATGGAAGACCCGGAAACCGAAGGCATCATCATGATCGGTGAGATCGGAGGAAATATGGAAGCCGATGCAGCAGCTTGGGTGAAAGACAACGGAACAAAACCTGTTGTGGGATTCATTGCAGGCGAAACAGCACCTAAAGGAAAACGTATGGGGCACGCAGGTGCCATCATTGGCGGAAAGAACGACACAGCACAGGCCAAAAAGCAGATTATGCGTGAAGCAGGCATACATGTTGTGGATTCACCAGCAGAAATTGGAAAAAAAATGGCAGAGTTGGTTAAGAAATAAACCACTTGAAAAACATAAGTTTAGCACGAGAAGCCCGATAAACAGTCGGGCTTTTCTTATGCCTTGGATACAAAAAAACTTTTTTTCGACCATCCAATTTGTGATTTCAACCGTCTAACAGTTAACGTTTGATTTTTTTTAACGAGATTTACGTTAAACATACTTAATCTTTCAAGAGCAACAATCTAACAACTTTCTCGGAAACCTAAAAGGTGCCCACAGTTTTAAGTTTTGTAAATCAAACTATTCGTAGGCCATGTGTCTTTTAATTCACATTTCAGTGAGCGGAGAACATTCGTTTCCAATGTAAATGTTGAAGTTAAGTAAAGTGTAAAAAATAATTTCGGTTAAGGCGCACAAGGCGTTCAATACATAAGGCAAACGCATCAAAATGAAAACCGAAGGTTTTCTAGAAAGACATCGTCTTTCTGTTCTCCTCCTTAAAAAGGCGGGGAGTCAAAAGGCTTCGCCTTTTATTAGAAAACCTTTGGTTGTCAAGATGTAATGTTTTTGACACGTTTATCCTATCCAATACAGGAGTGTACTGGAGTACATGAGTATTTGAACGACCACCGTGCAACTAAAACCAAAGTTGTTTCTCAGCTTTACTAAAGAGATTCATGATCTTAAGTGAGGTTAAAAAGCGGAATGCAACGCTGGCATAGGTTATTTTTTCGCTTTCATGCATTCGAAAAATTTAAAATTAATATTTGTTCATTAACCAAAATCCTTCTTCATTATGAAAAGACAACTATTCATTCTGATGATCATTTTGCTTCCTGTAGCCAGCTGGGCACAGTTTGGCATGAACCCACCAGAAGATACTGATAAAGTAAGTGGGGGCGCACAATTAGGTAGTGTTACTGCAGACGGAAAAACTTGGAGTCAGTTTGGTTTCCGTATGGATCTCCCAATCTGGAAATTTGGCCTTGGTCTGGACCTTCAGGTATTGTTGGATGCAGAGGGCAATATACGCGAAGCCGATTGGGACGAATGGCAAGATTATCTGGATAAGATTTATTATGTGCGTTTTGGAAAGAAAAACAAAGATCCTTTTTATGTGAAATTCGGTAGTTTGGACTATGCAACCATAGGTTATGGCAACATTGTGGACAGATACACCAACATGATCGAATACCCTACCTACCGCCGCTGGGGTATGGAAATGGCATTGAAAGGTGAAAAGCTTGGTTTCGAGATGTTGCTGAACGATTACAAAGAACTCGCCATGGAAGATATGGGGATGATGGTGGCTGGCCGTTTCTCGTATAAGCCTATCGGTAAGCTTGAAATTGGTGTGAGTGCTGCGGCCGACCTAAACGAATATAACGGGCTCCGCGATTCTGACGACGATGGAATTCCAGACGAGATTGATGAGTACGTCTACGATAAGTCTTGGGCTACACGCCGCGATTATTATGTAGATGGATGGACAGAAATAGGTATCGATACTGAAGACCATGAAAAGTTGATAGCACTTCATAATGGGGATCCGAATAACAGTGAAAATAAAATTGGAGCGTTCGAAAAATCTGAACTATTCAATAAAAAAGAGGCAGATCCTAGCACTTCGTTAGTATATTCTGTTGATATTGGTTATCCGATTATCGAAGGAGAGACTGTTGGCCTTAAAATATTCTCTCATTTCACTCAAATACAGGATCATGGCTGGGGAATTACTGCTCCTGGGGCTAAGCTTAATATTGGTAAATTTTTGACTGTTACCGCAGAATACCGTCATTCAAGCGAAGAGTTTGTGTTTGGTTACATCAACTCCACTTACGATCTTGAAAGAGCAGTGTTTAGGCAGGCAATGGTTGATGGTGTAGAAAAGTTAACTCCATATACAAAAAGTGATAAGATGGGGGACACCAATGAAGCTTTTAATGGATATTTTGTAGGTGCCGACCTTAAAATTGGTTCAATAGCGCAAGCTAGAATTGAATATCAAGACCTAATAGGTGACAATGATCTTCACATGAGAACGCTTAGAGGTAGTGCAGGCCTACAATCTGGTTTTATTCCAATGATTAAAAGCCTAGAAGCTTATTACCTGCAAAACAATGTGGAGGATTTCCAAGAGTGGAGAACTCCAAGTACAGTAATTGGTGCTATTTTCGATTATAATGTAGGTGGTGCAACGATGGGTATCGATTATCGTCTTACGTTCCAAGACCGCGATGGCGATGGCCTTATCCGTGGATCGGAAGAAACAATCAAGACAATTTCGTTCCGCACACGCGTAACCTTCTAATTATAAATCTCATTTCAAGACAATCAAAAACCTTCAAGACTTTTGAAATCTTGAAGGTTTTTTCTTTTCCCTTCTCATATTGCCAATTTGGTTTTTCAGACCCAAATCCTATCTTTGAAACCCGAATTACGAGACGTAAATGTAAGGTACTATTGTCATACAATTAGAAACGACTCATATTGAAGTGTTTCTGGATAGCGACACTATTGGTTATAAAACAACAGGTTAAAAGCTTGTGTTACATATAGCTTAGACTTTTAGCCAACAACTTCATTTTTCAGTCATAGGATAAACAAGAAACCAATGACTAATAGGGAAAACGCATCAAAATGAGAACCGTAGGTTTTCCCGAAAGACGAAGTCTTTCAGTTCCCCACCTTTTTAAGGAGGGGTTAGGGGTGGTTTATTCTTTTGAATTGCAAAGTGCTAACAATGATATGATTATGTTTTAATATTATACAACCACCCCCTCCTTTTTTAAGGCGGGGAGTCAAAAGGCTTCGCCTTTTATTTGAAAACCTTTGATTTTCAGGATATAACATTTTTGATGCGTTTACCCTAAATGACTAATTAACAGTCAAAACAAACTAAACAGATGAAACGAGCCAAGAGCCAATTTCTCATGTGTGAGAACGACTCAATAGGTGAGTTCCATGTGACCGTATAAAAACAATTTCATACATGAAACTACTAGAAGGAAAAACAGCGATAGTAACAGGAGGTTCCAGAGGTATTGGTAAAGCCATTGCCAAGAAATTTGCAGAGCAAGGGGCAAACGTAGCTTTCACGTTCACAAGAGAAACAGAAGCAACAAAAGCAATAGAAGAAGAATTAAATGGCATGGGTGTTAAAGCGAAAGGTTACGCTTCTAACGCTGCCGATTTTGAATCTTCGCAAGAGCTGGTTGCGGAAATCCACAAAGAATTTGGTTCGGTTGACGTGTTGGTCAACAATGCAGGTATCACAAAGGACACTCTTCTTATGCGTATGAGCGAAGAGCAGTGGGATTCTGTGATTGCAGTTAACCTGAAATCAATTTTCAATATGGTGAAAGCAGTACAGCGCATTATGTTGAAACAGAAAAAAGGTTCCATTATCAACCTGACATCGGTTGTGGGTATCAGCGGAAACGCAGGTCAGGCTAACTATGCAGCATCGAAAGCTGGTATCATCGGCTTCACTAAATCTGTTGCCAAAGAACTTGGATCGCGTAATATCCGGAGCAACGCTCTAGCTCCAGGTTTTGTCCTCACAGAGATGACAGACGAACTTAGCGAAGACGTGAAGAAGCAATGGGTAGAAGGTATTCCATTGAAACGTGGCGCACAACCAGAAGAAATTGCAAACGTAGCCCTATTCTTAGCGTCAGACCTTTCATCGTATGTGAATGGCCAGACTATTACAGCCTGCGGAGGAATGAATACCTAAGAAAATTATTAACTATATTAGCTCTCGGAAAATGACACAACCTAGAGCTAGGACTTTAGCCTCGGTAGAAATACAGTCCGTTTTCTTCCGAGGCTATTTTTGTATTGTTCGGTTTGTCTGTAGAGTATCGGTTCAAGGAAACGAAAAATATATTGGTTTGATTATTAAAAAAGAAACATTAATTCATAATTCATAATTCATAATTCATAATTCATAATTCATAATTCATAATTCATATTTCCCCATATGAGCATAATAACCGAATATCCACTTTGGCTCAGTATATTTTGTTTGGCAGTTGGTTTTGCAGCAGCTTGGATTTTGTATAATAAAAGCACCGACCTTGACGAGGCTCCATCGTGGGTTCGGAAAATGTTATTTGTTGTTAGGCTTGTGGCAGTGAGTATTGTTGCACTTCTTTTGCTCTCTCCGTTAGTGGAGCGTAAAGTTGCAAAGAAAATATTGCCCAAAATAGTTTTTGCACAAGACAACTCGGAATCGATTATACTTGGTAAGGATTCTGCGGCCTTGAGAAAAAATTATATTCAGAAAGTTGCAAAATTACGCAATGAACTTGGATCCGACTACGATTTTGTTGTTGCAACATTTGGTAATGAGGTACAGTATCAGGACAGTTTTAGTTTTAACGAAAAATATTCCGATTACGATCAGTTACTTTCCAGGATAACAGCCGACTATGTCAACGATAATTTAGGAGCACTTATCGTTGCTGGAGATGGCATATTCACCAAAGGCATTGCTCCGCGTTTTAGGGCTGTTGGTGCGCAAAGCCCTATTTATGCTGTTGCGCTTGGGGACACTACAAGAAAACGCGATCTGAAAATTACAGAAGTAGTGCACAACCGAACAGCCTTTGTGGATACGGAGGTACCAATTGAATTATATTACGAAGCTTTCGATTTAGCAGGCCGGACTGCGGCTCTTCAAGTTTTCGATGGGGGAAAAGTAATTTTCGAGAAAACGATAAAACTCAATCAGTCTCAGTTTTCAGGAAAAGAAAAGTTTACAATAAAAGCAGGAAAAGCTGGTGTGCATTTCTACAAATTCAGTTTTAAGCCCCTAGAAGGAGAGGAACTTCTGAAAAACAATTCGAAAACTATTGCTATCGATGTTATCAAAAACAAGGAAAAGATATTGCTTTTGAGCGCTGGAGCACACCCGGATCTGGGAGCGATAAAGCAGTCAATAGAATCGAATGTGATTTATGAAGCAAAAGTCTGGACAGATCTTTCGAAGTTTCCTAAGTTTTCCGACTATAAACTCATTATTCTATATCAGCTGCCTAATCGGGCATTTCCAGAGCTGAAACTTCAGGAGCTAAAGAAGACCAACACTTCGCTTCTGTTCATTGTGGGGGCAGGTACCGACATGCGCCGTTTCAACAGGCTCAATTCCATTCTTAAAATACAAACACGTGCCAATTATGCAGAGGCTACTTATGTCTATAATGGTAATTTCAGTTTGTTCACAACGCAGGAGATAGCTAGTCTGTTCGAACAGAATCCTCCACTACGGGTGCCATTCGGAAGCTATAAAGTGCAGAAAAATGCAAGCGTACTTCTGCATCAGCGGCAACGCGGCATAGAAACAAGCTTGCCTATCCTGGCTTTTGGAAAAAGTGACAAGCAAAAGCAGGCAGTCTGGGTAGGAGAGGGGCTTTGGCGATTGCGCATGGATGCCTTCCGAAAAGACAATCAGCATCGGAAGTTCGACTTGCTGATCAATAAAACGGTTCAGTACCTGAGCATTCAGGAGCAAAAAGAGCGTTTCGTTTTACGAATACCAACTATTTCCGACGAAGGAACCAACATTGTATGTCTGGCAGAACTGTACAACGAAAGTTTCGAGCAGGTAAACGATCCTGCGGTAAGGGTTTCTGTTACCGATAGCGCAGGTAATCAGTTCGATTACTTACTAGAGCAATATGGAACCCGCTATCGCTTGAACTTAGGTACTTTTCCTGTTGGGGAATACCGTTATACTGCAAAAGCTGAATTTCCAGATAAATCATTGCATAAATCAGGGAAATTCTCTGTGCGCCCAATGAACCTAGAGGCTGTAAATACGGTTGCCGACTTCAATGGCTTGGCTGAAATGGCGGAAAGCACAGGCGGCAAAATTTTCACAAAAGATAGTTTTGATGCATTGACTAATGCAATAAAACAGGACGAACGCATAAAACCAGTAATGGTTGAAAATCAAAAGTTAACAAACATCACGCATGTTAAAGCAATCTTCTTTCTGCTTCTTATTCTGCTTACTTTAGAATGGGGCTTGAGAAAGTTTTTTGGTAGTTACTGATTCGGGTTTCAGGGGCAGAAAGCTGAGAAAGAGTTATGGGGCGGTGAGGCTTCGTTCTTTAAGTACCGTATGAGTGATAACCGCATTGGGAGGTTCTTTGCTGTTGATCCTTTGAGTAAGAAGTATCCGAATAATTCGCCTTATGCTTTTAGTGAAAATAGGTTGATTGATGGAGGGGAATTAGAAGGGTTAGAATGGGTGTTAAGAATATATTCTCCAAATTTGTCAGCAAGGTTTGAATCTGCTGATAAGGATGACATATATATGCAACGTGCAGTAGCGTTATATGCTAGGACACATAAGTTGCCTGATTATGCGTGTGAGGCTCTTGGCGTACCTGAAGGAACTCCTGCTGCTCAGTTGTTTTATAGTGAAAGTTACGATGTTGGTATGACAGTTGAAACATATTCATGGAAAAATAACGATGTTAATACAAAAAAAATCATTCGATCAGGAAGCGAGTTTGTTCCTCGGAATAGTTTTTAGAGGTGTTTATTTAAGTACAATCCACTATGTCAATAAATTTCACAGGAGGTCTATTTGTCATACGTTCAATGAGCTTATGAAATATAGAGCCCTTGAAAATAGATCTGTTGATCCTAAAAGAATATTCAGCTAAATATTTATCGGTGTGTTTTGGTGCGATCCAGGAAAAATTCGTCCTGATCCAGCTTTTGATCTGATGTATCACATTGTGCAGCTGCATGAAATTCTTCCCTTTCCTACTGGGTATCTGCTCAATATTATAATCTTTAGCGACCGGTCTGTAGCCCCTCCACTCATCAGTGACCACCTGGGCCTGCCTGCTGATATGTTTTTCAAAAATCCCCCGCAGAGATTTGGAAGAAAAATCTTCGATCTTCTGTGAATACACCCTTTTAATCTGCTGTTTGTCATCAAGTTCCACGGCACAGACCACTTTTTTCTTTTTTGTATCATAACTGCGCCCCTGTTTGCCGTTCTCTTTGCCACCGAAAACAAACTCGTCCACATGGACTGTCCCTTCAACCGGCTGATCTCCTTGACTCTCCATTGCCAGCCTGACTTTATGGCTGAATGCCCAGGCTGTTTTCCTTGAGATGCCGTAACGTTCCGAAAGCTGGGAGGAGGACATCCCTTTGGTCGTGGCACTGAGCTCAAAACAGATCAGGAAAGCTTTGCGGATGCCGAATTTCAACTTGTGGAAAAGAGTGCCTGCCGTTGTACTTTCCCTGTGTTTACAAAGGGTACAGGTACGTTCATGTTTTTTTCCGCTACTGTAGTGTGTATGACCGCACTTTTTACATTTATAACCGTTAGTCCACTTGATTTCAGACAGATAAAGATAGCAGCTATTGTCGTCTGGAAAACGTTCTATGAACTTTATGAGATCTTCTCCGTGAAATTCTTGCATAATTGTTTTTATTTCATGCAAATATAATTGTTTCTAAGTAAACACCTCTATAGTTTTTTTTCATGGGATCCTAGAGATGCTTATTACCCTACAGATATTCATTATGGTACTGATTTTTATGGCAATGATGATTTCAAAGGGTATGATGGTATTTCTGTAGATTTAGGTTTCTATGTAGGAAAACAAAAAGGAGTTACAAAAGGCTATTTAAAGGGATGGG
Source organism: Bacteroidales bacterium (assembly GCA_965230435.1). Classification (GTDB taxonomy): domain Bacteria; phylum Bacteroidota; class Bacteroidia; order Bacteroidales; family JBDKHP01; genus JBDKHP01. The sequence goes on along the minus strand of CBDDLB010000006.1, from coordinate 1,119,234 downwards.
GATACGGTATTTTTGATGTAAATTCTGATGGGCCGTTGATTTCAGCAGGAGGAGGTTTAGGTGCAGATGCTGAATTTAGGAATAGAGAAAAATACCTTGGGCCATACTTCCCTAATTATGATAATTTTATAGGTAGTGGAAAAATAGGAGGGATCGATTTAGATTTAGAAGTTGTTAGTGTTGGAGCGCAATGGTGGACAGGTTTTGGTGATGGTCCAGGAGGGGTCGCATGGAAGGGGCATGTCATCACGGCAGGAACTGGATTTGGAGCGAAGGTATTTGAAGGACAGAAAACAACAACAACTTTAAGATATCCAAAGAAATCTAGTAAAATGAAATTACGAGAGAAGATGTGGAATAATGACAGTAAAATTGAAGATGAGTCGACTGCTGCTCCAATTTTCAAGTAATAAGAATACGATTGCTAGGAAATGAATTATTTCAACAAAAGATACGGAGCGGTTGAAGAGAGGAGTAAAGCTTTTTACATCAGTATGATGATGTTTGGAGCTGTACTGCTAATGACAACGGTTTTGAATTTAGCAGATGGTATGCCTTTGAGTTTATCTGATACCCTTCAGGGTGTCTTGTTGGTTTTTGTTGGTTTTGTTATTGTGTTCTATTCAAGTTGGCGCTTTCGTAAATTTTATTGTTATTATGTTAAGTTTGAAAATGATATTTTGTCTTTTTTTCTAAGTAAGGAAGTTGGTGAAGTGAAGGTAAATTTAAAGAATGTTTCAAAAGTAGCTTTTTGTGCCAATAATGTTTTTTTTGTTCAACATAAAAAAACGTTTAAGTTCAACTTAAAATTCATTCCTTCATTTAAAGACAGAAAAGAAATCGTAATGATTTTGAAAGGTTGTATTGCGAAATTAAAAGTTGATGTTGAGGACTGCAATGAATAATATCCCCCCGCTCGCAGTAGTAAAAACTAGACCATAGCATAGCCACTAAGCGTAGACTGCGGCTACGCTATCATTATCAATGTTGGCTGTGTTCGGCTTTAATGTTGGTAATAAAAATTGACTTTGATCAAAAAAAAGCATATTGCATTGCCTGCTCTTGCTCCCAGTTGTTCGCCTTATATCTATCTACAGTTGGGCACCTATATGTTCGCTGAGAATGGTTGTTGATGAACTTTTTGTAGATTTTCTCAATATTAGCAAACACTTTCCAGCCATTCTTGTTTTTGAGTGCACTGGATAAGAAATCCTCAAGCCGGTTCTTTTTAGCATCTTCTTTATATTTGAACCAATTGGCGTATGACTGGATATACTTAGTCGCTACTCCTTTGCACCTTTTGTTAATGAATGTGTCTATTCTTTCTGCGATGTTATTTATCAGTTGAACACCTTTCCCATTTTCATCTGTATGTTCACTGGCTTTGAAAGTTGTATGTTCAAGCCTGTTATTTTTTGCAAATGAAGCGATGCTGGGGTGTTTGTCCGAAACTAAAGAGGCTGTTTTGCTAAATTTATCCCCTACTGTCCGTTGTAAATCCGCAGCACTTATGCGACCGATCCTGGTTACTTTGAACTGGGACTTGTCCCCATCACTTGCAGCAACCAGCTTGACACTGTATTCATTATCCCCTTTTTTTTTACTTCCCCCTCTCACCTTGGAAAACTCAAGTCCTTTTCTTCCTTTTTGACTGTACCTGAACCATAAATCATCCAGCTCCGTTTCCTTTTCAAACCGTTCATCCAGCTCAGGTATGGATACCAATACCTTGTGACGCCATTCGAATGCTGTCTCAAGGTGTATCTGAAACTTACCCGCCATTTTGCGAAGAGGGGTATAATCTTCCTCTAGCATATGGCAGGCAAATTTTAAAAATTTCTCCTTGTCTCTATGTCCATGTAATACAGTACCGGTAGTTTCTGTAAAAGTGCGGCCGCAACCACTGCATTTATAGCGTTGAACTCCTTTACTGAATCCGTATTTGCTCATTTTTTCACAGGCACAGTGAGGGCAATGGGAAACTGTATTGCCTGTCAGTTCAAGTTCTTCTGTACATAAATAAAGTTCATCAAGTAAACTATTTTTATCGGAAGGTGATAGGTCTGCAAAAAGAGCTCTGATTTCGTCTAATTTGTCCATCTGCTTTTTTTATGTAAATTACAAAAAAAGCAAGCAACAATCAACCCGAACACAGCCTCAATGTTTACTACAAAAAGGCAGAACATAAAAAACGATGTTCTGTCTTTTTGTTTGTCGCGTAGTCAGAGTCTACGCAAAGCGTATGGTAGTTGGATTTGTTCCAGTGCTTTTCATTGTTGCGGTTCAACGTAAGTTTGCTGACAGTAGTGAAACAAACCATAACATACTTGCTAAGCGTAGACTGTGGTTGTGCTCGATACTATATACAATTCAACAGCATGATATTAGAGTGTAGCCACAGGTTGACGCTCAGCAAGTATGTGAGGTTTACGGATAAGTTTCGGAGGGGCTTATACAATGAGGAGCAGGGAGTGTATGAAATCCGAAGACGTGTTTTTAGGTTGGACATTCCTTATAAAAAACATTATTCAAATAATTCTGATACTTCTTTGAAAAGTAGATTATGGAAAGAAAATTTTTGTATAAGTTGTTAGCAAATGCTCTTATTGAGATCAGATATGAGGCGTCAAGCATTAAGAACAAAAAGGTATTTTGGATCAGTGACCTTCTTCATAATCTACCAGCAGAGTTATCAATGGTAACAAAAGAAGAGGAATACAAATGTATTTTAGAGAAACTCGAAAAAAATGCAGAACATTATGGAATGAAAAAATGGTTTGATTATCAGAAAGAGATAGGTCAGGAATAATCCTCTGCTAGCGGCTAAGGTTTATAAATACAATAAAGAGTAGGTCTAAAATAAATAAGCCTGCGATCTTAACAGATAAGAAACCGTAAAGCTTTGCGAAGCAAAGTAAACTTGGCTTTCTCTGGCATACAAAAAAAAAACCGCTCGCAGTAGCGAAAACTAGACTATAGCATAGCTGCTAAGCGTAGACTGCGGCTACGCTATCATTATCAATGCTTACTACAAAAAGACAGAACATAAAACATTGTTGCGGTTCAATGTAAGTTTGCTGTTATCTTTTTGTAAACCTTAGAGTTGTTCTGGTATTTTTACTACGTAAGTCAAAATTAAACCCGAATTCCAACAACAAGCGTATCATCTGTTTGAGGGAGATTTCCTTTCCAGTGGTTAAATTCTTCCAGAAGCTTCACTTTCTGTTCTTTGCAGGGAAGGTGAGCGATCTTCTGTAAATACGTTCTGAAATATTTTGCAAGATATGTCCTAGCATAGTCTCCGCCTAGCTGATCAGGAAAACCATCAGAGAAGAGGTAGATCATGGAATTTTCAGGCAGTTTGGTAGTTTGTGTTGTAAAGCTTTTTTCTTTTTTTACTTTTCCTCCACCAATAGCATGCACAGAACCTTTCATTACATGCGCCATTTTCTGGTCAATGTATACCATGGGTATTTTTGCACCAGCAAAATGGACTGTGCGCCTATTTTCTTCCAGCACAAGAATAGCCATGTCCATTCCATCGCGGCGGTTGCTTTCTTCTGCTTTCAGCGACTTTTCTATCCCTTTGTCCATCTCATGAAGGATTGTCCCCGGATCTAGAATTCTTTTATCAATAACAATCTGGTTGAGCAGAGAATCGCCAATAAGGCTCATGAATGCACCAGGGACACCATGTCCGGTACAGTCCACAACTGCTATAATGAATTTTTTTTCTTCAGGATCGCAATGGAACCAATAAAAATCGCCGCTTACAATATCTTTGGGCTTAAAGAGTATAAAGTGATCATTCAATTTCAGACATGCTTTTTCATTTTTATTCAGAATAGCACTTTGTATTCGTCTAGCATAGTTAAGGCTGTCCGTTATGTTTTTGTTTTTCAGTTCAACAAGTTCGTTTTTATATTGAAGTTCGCTGGTTCTTTCATCCACTTTTTCTTCTAGGGTAGAGGTAAGTTCCCTAAGTTCATTGTTCGCAACATTACGGCTGCTGATGTAATACAGTGTTAACGAAAATATTACTGTGGAAATGAACGCGATGTTGATAACGAAGAACCAGACTTTAACCTCTTTCTCAAGCTCTAAACTGAAACGTGCCATATCCGGATCTAGAAAGCCAGATAGAATCACGAAAATAACAAATGCTATCAGCCAATATATTGATAGTTTTATATCCTGCACAGACATCGATCCTACCAGTGCCAAGAATGACCAGAGCATCATCCCACCTGAGTCTATTATGCCACCAAGACTAGCCTGAAATAAGAAGGGCAGCATTAAACTCATAAATACCTGAGTGAAACGGTATATGGCAAAGCGCTTTTTGAAGTGGAAGAAGGTAAGATTGATTGATGTAAAAAGTGTATAACCCAGAGGGATAGAGGCTTGCAAGTAAGCTCCATAGTATAAACTGATGCCTCCCCAGAGAATTCCTCCATTGCTCATCAGTAGAGCCATGGAATTCATAAACCTCATACGAAGTTTATCACTTTCAGAATCTGTTGGTTTTATACCGATGTTGGGGAGTATTAAGAAAAATCCTTTAATTCGGTCTAGCATGTCTGTTTCTACCTATGTTAATGATAATAGTTAAGTAAAGTGTAAAAAACAATTTCAGTTAAGGCACACAGGTCGTTCAATACCAGAGCGTACTAGGGTACGCGAGGATTTCAATGACTGTGGTGAAACGGAACCGAAGTTATTTTTCAGCTTTACTAAAGATGAAAAAAACTGGAATAATTGCCTACAAAAGAAGGGGCTTTTGTAAAGTGAAAAAGCTTTTGTAAAGAATCAGTTCTCTAATAATTAGAGGTAACTGATTGATAATATAGTATTTCTACTCCAAAAAACTTTAAAACTTTCACTTCTATTTTTTCTTTGCAAAAGAATATGCCAAGCTGAACATTTGTGTTGCTGCAGCTCTGTGCGTAAAACTATTAGCAAATTGCACTTTGAATCTTTTGATCTGTATTGCCACACCCCAAGAAAAACCTGCTAAGCCAGTTCCAGAATCAAGGTTCATCTCTTGTCTGTTTTTGTGATTATAGCTGAAACCAACCTTGAATTTCTCCGTAGGTACAAATTCAATTCCAAAACTGAGGTGTTTTAAGATTTCCTGAGGAACAGTTGCCTCTTTCTTTTCTCCTATAGTTTCACCATCAGTGGAGTAGTCGAGTTGCCAGTTTTGTAGGTCGTGAGCGATAGCATTTAATCGAAATGGAGAATGCGCAAGCTTTTTTGAAACTGCTAAGTTGATATTGTACGGTAGTCTTTCGTAATTGTTTGGAGAAAAAGTTTTTAGTTGTCGGCCAAAATTTCTGAAAACCAACCCTATCGACAATAATTTATCTTTAGAATGGTAGTTAACACCAACAGTTGCCGCTAAAGCCGTAGAATTGTAACTTTCGTAATCCGAGAGAATTAGGCTACTGCCAATACCAACGCTAAATAATGAATCCAGAATGCTTCTGCTCCAGAACACATCTATCGCATTGTCCTGTGCTGTAAAGTTACCCTGTATTGTTCCGAATTCGTCGGCTTGAGTAAATTCGCCATAGCCAAGGTGTCTTACCCCCAACGCTAGGTTTCCAATATTAGGTCTGCTATACGAGAATATTGCCGAGGTATATGAAGCATCAGCAAAATAGAAGGTATAGTCCAGTTGCAGGTCCATATGGTGTTTGTTGGACAAAGCTGCTGGATTTTCCCATGTAAGCCCCAGATCAGCTGCGTTGTGAACAGGCAGAACACCTCCATTCATAAGAGATTGTGCAGTGCTCGGGATATTTAAGAATTCGAAAACGGACTGCCCTCCGTTTTGAGATAGCAACAAAGTCGGAACCGAAATTAAAAGCATTAAAACGAGATGCTTCATGTGCAAGAATTTAAATGCAAAAAAAGCTCCTTTGAGGTTGTGCCACAGTGTCTGGAATTGTATTGTTCAGTATACAAATTCTGAGATTATATGCGTAACCCAGTAGGAGTAGTTTAAAATTATTATACAATAATTGATAAGGGCGTTACGTATTAAATTCTCAGCCCAACACCTATAAACAAGTGAGTTAAGGTTATATAAAGACTCATCAAGTTTGAACACCCTTTTGGACGTGCTAAATTATTGAAGCGCACTTTTAGTTTTGTCGCGATACTGAAATCAGTAGGATACTTCTTCTAATAAATAGCACAATGAGCTTAAAAAACGGGATCAAGGTACTACATATTTTTCAACGCTTTGTAAAGCCTTAGGAATATTTTCATTTGCGGACAGCTCGTAGTTCAATGCTTTCAGTAATGAACGGCCTTTGCCTTTTTGTGTCCACACTGATTCTAAGCATTTTGCAACGTTAGCCACATGAACAGTTGCAGATAGAAAATATAATTGAAGCAAATTGCAATTAACGCCCAAGCAACCGTTTCCACCAACTACTTTCTTCTGGTTCATCTTCGTAGTAGCCCATTCCATAGCCATAGCCGTAGTTGTATCCATAGCCATATTTAAAGCCGTAGTGGCGCGAGTATACCACATCATTTAACAAAATTGAAAGATGTTTCAGGTCGTGTCTGCTTGCAGTTTCATTAACAAGTTTAATTGCGCTTTTGTCGGTGTAGTTCTGCCGCATTACATAAATCGTTGCGTTTGAGAATTTGTTAAGGAGCATTGTGTCTGTAACTGCTGCAACAGGTGGAGTATCCAGAACAACATATTCGTAATTCCTACTGGCCTTAATAAGGAAATTTTCCATTTCAATAGATTCCAACAACTCAGCAGGATTTGGCGGAATTGGCCCAGCAAGGGCTACATCTAGGTTGGGAATTTCGGAAGGTTGAATTACCTCTTCCCAAGTGTTTCTACCTGCAAGAAATGTAGTGACACCAATCCGGTTCCGCCAGCCCAATGGCCTGTGCAACTTAGGCTTTCTAAGGTCTAGGCCAACGATCAGTGTTTTGTGGTTCGAAGTGGCAATAGTAGCAGCTAGGTTCAGCGAGCAGAAACTCTTGCCTTCGCCACTTACCGTAGATGTGACTGCTATTACACGGCCACTTTGATCCCTCAGAATGTATTTTAGGTTTGTTCGTATTGCTCTAAAAGATTCTGTAATAGACGATTTCGGCGAATTAAAGACAGGGATTTCGTGTTTTGTCGGGTTTCTTCCGATTGCACCGATAACGGGTATTTTTGTCCGTCTTTCTATATCGCTTTTATCCAGTATTTTGGTGTTAAGGAATTCTCGTATTGCAATAATAACGAGTGGTGCAATTAGTCCTAGCATAATAGCCCTGCTGGTAGTTCTAGACTTGTTGGGTGCAAGTGTTCTTGCATTGGCAGGGCGACATTTATCCAGTACTTTCACATCCGATTTGTTCGATGCAAGGGTAATGCCCACCTCGGTCTTTTTTTCCAGAAGCATATTATAGAGGTTGTTGTTCAGGTTGAACCCTCGTTTGATGTTCATCATCTGGCGTTCTTTCGCTGGTAGTTTCTGAATTTCCAAATAAATTTGGTCTGCTTCGGAACGGTATCGTTCAATATTAACTTTTATTGCTTGTATATTGTTATCTATAGTGATTTCTAGTGTTTTGTATGTGTTCTGAATTTTCTTTTCCAATAGTTCCATGCTAGGGAGGCCACTTTTAACACTATAACCAAGTTTGTCCCGCTCCTCTGTCAGTTCAGATATTCTGGCAAGAAGCCTTGTTAGGGCTTCATCCGATATGCCCATCGCAGTGGGGGGGATGAAGTATTTTAGTTCTTGGTTTTTCTGAATCTTTTCCTTGAGATAGTTGTAATAGTTCAGGTAAAGTTCCTGTGTTTTAATATTGGCTTCTATTTCTTGTGTTTTCTCAAATAAAATTCCCGACCTCTCAGAGAAATCGACCCCCGTATTGCTTTGTCGGAACGAGTATAGTTTATTTTCAGATCTTCGCAGCGAGTCCACAATTGATTTCATTTGCTTATCAATGAAGCGCATTGTGTTTACTGCTATTTTGTTTTTTTCTTCCAGACCATATCGTATATAAACATCGATAAGTTTGTTTAGATAGTCTGCTTCTTTTTGCGGGATAGGTCCTTGTATCCACATCCAAAGAATTGAGCCTCCTTGTGTTGCATCGGATATTTTCAGTTTATTCGAATAGGCATTGATCATGCTGTTCATATTGTTAAACTGAAAATAGAACAGGATTTTTGTGTTAAGCGGAACCAGCCCTCTACGTATGATAGAAAATTTAAAGCCCTCTTTCGCGAAAGTCTCACCAAATGCAAGTTTGTATTTGTTTTCTCCTATACGTAGTTCGTATTCTTGTTCGTCTATCAACTTTATAAAGACTTTTTTACCAATAGGTTGATATAAACGGTCGCTGCTTTTAAGGACAATAAATGGGGCTGTTTTGTAAAGTTCAACATTGCGGAACCTGCCTTCGGTGTAATAACTAATATCAAAGCTTAGTTCCGCAAGGGTTCTTTCTGCCATGGTATACGAGCGCAGTATACTTTTTTCATTAGCTAGGTTTTTGCGCCCCGTTAACTTTAATCCCCCTGCTAATAGGGCGGGTTGTGCATCGTTTCTGCTGAAGACAATGGTAGAATGCACGCCATATATTGGGGTGGCATATCTATTCTGGAAGTAAGCAACGGTATATGCTAAAGGAAGAGAAATTGCAAAAAGATACCAATATGCCAATAGTTTTAGCGTATAGGTTCTGATATCAAAAGACGTGTTCTGACTAAAAGGTTCGAATTCGTTGTTTTCCATCCAGAATTATTTGCTAAGGCTGATAATTAATAATAAAGTACTTATTGTGCTTGTAATGGTACCAATAATTAATGCATAGTCCGAAAGGCTGGTGCGGAACTGTTTCGATTTTGTAGGTTCAACATAAACAATATCATTAGGTTTCAAATAGAACTTTGGATCAGTAAGAATCGATCGGTCTGTTAAGTCTACCCGCATCGATCGGTACCCCTTATCTTCTTGCCTTAATATAAGTATATTGTTTCTTTTCCCATAATCGGCTATACCTCCAACAGAGGCGAATGCTTCTAGAAGATTTAGGTCGCGTTGGTAGAAATAGCTCACACCTTCTTTTCCAACTTCTCCGAGGAAAGTGACCTTAAAGCTGAGAAGCTTCAGAACAGCCCTAGCATCGACCAGAAATTCGTCAACCTTTTTCTGTAAGATGGCCTCGCCCTGTTTCACGGTTTTTCCTGCGATATGTATTTTACCGATTAGGGGAATATCTACATAACCAGAAGCTGATATTGCATAGCTGTTAAGATAATCTTGCCGCTGTGAACCGGTGTTACTATTAGAGAGAACGCCTTGCGGATTTACTTCGCTTTCGACAATCTTATCGGGAGAGAAAATTTTTATGTATAGGTAATCGTCTGGCTGTAGTAAATAATCAGTTGGACTTGTAAGGTAAAGGCTGTCTTTCTCGTCTTCTGAAAAGACAACCGATCTGTCTTGTATATAGACTAATTGAGTGGTTCTGCATGATGAAAGTGATAAAAAAATAACAATTGATGACAAAAGAAAAAGTAGTTTGCTCTTCATGCGTTTAAAGGTTTCTATTGTAAATTTACAACATTTTTGTCACTTTGGCGTTTTTTCGTACTTTTATAAATGGTATGGTATTTATGCTTCTAAGCTAGATGGTTTGGGAGGAGAACCCTCTACTGTACCGTAACTTTTATTCTTATGGATTTAGAATCAAATATTTTCAATATAAAGAATCATGATGATCAACCTGGGCGGGGGAAAGTTCTTATTTCGGAACCATACTCCTCAGATTACTTTTTTAAGCGTTCCGTAGTACTGCTCACAGAACACAATAACGACGGTTCTGTTGGTTTTATTCTGAATAAACCAATCAATATGCCTATCGATAATATTGTGAAGGATTTTCCTCATTTGGAAGCCAAAGTTTCGCTAGGAGGGCCTGTGCAGCAGGAGTCATTGTATTATGTACACACTTTAGGGGACAAGCTGCCGAATAGTTTGCCTGTGATGGATGGATTGTATTGGGGCGGGAGTTTCGATATATTGAAAATGATGATCGATTCCGGAGAGGTTTCAGAATACGAAGTGCGCTTTTTTGTAGGATATTCGGGTTGGCAGCCTGAGCAATTGACGGGTGAACTTGAAAAAAATTTCTGGTTGGTTAGCGACCTGAACGTGGACACCATCATGCGAAGGAATTCTGTGGATATTTGGAAATATGCAGTGGAGCAATTGAACAGGGATTATTCTATTTGGTTGAATTTTCCAGAAAATCCATCAATGAATTAGGGTGTTTAGGGTATTATGAATCAATAGGGCAGAGGCATTATCGTAATTCCTTCCAGCATACTCTCTAATATAGAAGACTCCGCGCATGGCATTGGTTAGAAAAATTTCGTCTGCCAGAAGTAGTTCATCTGCTAATATCTCCCTTTCTTCGATTGGAATATCTAGAGAAGCCGCAATTTTCAAAACCTGCTTTCTCATGGTACCGTTTACACAACCAGAACTAAGGTGTGGGGTTTTAAGTACGTCATTTTTTACAAAAAAAACATTGGAGCTTGTGGCTTCGCAGAGCCCTCCTTTTTGATTTAGAAAGATTGCATCATCTGCCTGATGCTCTTTGGCAAACAAGCCAGCTAGTGTGTATAGTGTAGTATTGAGGCTTTTGAATGAGCTAAAAGCTGATATACACTTCCCTGTTTCTTCGAACAATACAAGTTTCCCTCCTTTGTCGTCCCATTCAAAGAACGGCGATTCCAACAACCAAGCTTCCAAAAGGTAATCACTTTTGTTGTTTATTGGTGTATAGAGACCTCCTTCGGTTCTGAATACGCTTAGCCTGAGTCTTAGGTTTTCGGATCCAGAAGCTTTGCAAAGACGTTTTGCTAGTTCTTGTATCCTTTCTTTAGAAAAGTCAGGATTAGGATCAATCCGCATCAGTTCTAAAGCTTTTTGCATGCGCTTCAGGTGGTTGCCGAGAAACAGGATATGGCCGTTAGATATCCGCATGGTCTCAAAGAAACCATCGCCAAACCGAAAAGCTCTATTTTTGATGGAAATAGAGAAAGTTTCAGCTTGGTGGATTTCTCCGTTATGGATTACAAAACTCATCAGTCAAGTACGAAATTGAAATGATTAGCCTTGATGTGAATGCCTTTTACTCCAGCGCGTTCGGCGGCTTGCATATCTCTTTCGGAATCTCCAACGAAATAAGATTGTGCAGGATCAATCCCGAACCGGGCAATTGCTTTTTCTATCATTAGAGGGGCTGGTTTTCTACACAAGCATTTGGTAATTCCGCTGTGATGGGGACAGTAGTAAATCTCATCAACCGTAATGCCTTCTTTCTTGAATTCTTCAAGCATGTATTTATGCACTTTTTTAACGTCGAGGTGTGAGTAAATACCTTTTGCTATGCCTCCCTGATTACTGATGATAATGATCATATAACCTTCCGATTGATATTTTCGGATTAGCTCGAAGACACCATCGTTGAAAACGAAATCTTCAACTTTATAGATGTAATATTTTCCTTCATCATTGTTTATTGTTCCGTCCCTATCAATGAATAAGGCTTTGTTTTTTCCCTCTTTGCGGTCTGTCATAACTAAATTGATTTTTTGTCGGCTAAGTTGTTGATTAATTGGAAAGGGGTAAATTGTATTAACTAGGTCTGCGACCTAAAATATTGATGTTAGCTGATAGATAAAAAGTTTAAAAAGTTTTGGCTCTATAAATAGAGGAAAGGTAAACCCGTAGACAGAACCGATAAAGTGGGCGTCGTGGTTGATATTATCATTGTTCTGCTTCGTCTGATAATACGAATAACCTAAGTAGATAATTCCCCAGATGATTCCTGGAAAACAAAGTACCCCCCAAAGGCAAATGTTTTGTAGAGGAGCCAAGAGTATGTAAGTGAAAATGATTGCAGAAACAGCTCCTGATGCCCCAACTGAGTTGTAATAATGTTGGTTCTTATATTTCTGTAATGAAACCAGCGACGAAATCACAATTGCTGACAAATAGAACAATATAAAAACGAGACGACCCATCGGGAAAAGATCTATGAAGGCATTTTCTATTGTTGGTCCAAAGAAAAATAGTACCAGCATGTTAAAAATCAGGTGCATCCAGTCAGCATGAAGGAAGCCATGGGACAGCAAGCGTGCGTATTCTTTTTTATGATAGATAAGATATGCATTGAATTTATAACGGTCGAAAATATCTTTTCTTTCAAAGGCAAAGTAAGAGACTGCCGCAGTTAGTATAATCAGAATTATTGCCATGTCATTTATGTTAGACCACAAAAATAATTCTAAAGTTGTATTCCTAAAATAGTAATATCATCTATCTGCTTTTGTTTCGTGCCCATCCATTCTTTTAGCTCTGTCAAAAGTCTGTTTTTTTGAGTGTTACCGTCTTCTTCAATGTTTTCAGCCAGAAATACTTTAAATCTTTTTTTTAAATATTTAGTTCCTTGTGCCCCTCCAAACTGGTCGGTGTAGCCATCAGAAAACAGATAGAGCCAGTCGCCTTTGTTGAGTTTAAGATTGTGGTTGGTAAAGCGTTCTTTGGCTTTTGGCTGTGCTCCAATTGGCATTCTGTCGGGTTTTATTTCGGTGAGCTTGTAGTCGCCATTCTCGCTTTTGAACCAGAAAAGAGGATTGTTGGCTCCGGCAAACTGAAATTCCTGTTTGGCATGATCGATGATGCACAGTGCGATATCCATGCCCTGAGTACTTGCCGCTTTACCGGTCGCTGCAAGCGATCTTTTTACCCTTGCCCTTAATTGAGTGAGGATTATACCTGCATCAATATGCTCTTGATTTATGTTTTCATCAAATATATCGTCAAGATAAGTAAGGCCTAGCATGGTCAGAAAGCCAGCTGATACGCCATGTCCCGTACAGTCCGATACTGCGAATGCTGTAAAACCAAGTAGGTTTTTGCACCAGAAAAAATCACCACTGACAATGTCTTTAGGGAGATTAAGTAGGAATACATCCGTAGAAACATCTCTAAGCACATCTACATTTGGGCTTATGGACATTTGAATCTGTCGGGCGTAGTTAATGTTATCTGTGAAGCGTTTGTGCTGCTTTTCAATTTCTTCTTTTTGGTTGGTTATTAGGCTGTTTGCATCGGATAATCGCTCAGCTTGAGCTGTTAATTCTTCTGCTTGCTGTTTTATTCTGCTGTTTTGTTCTTCAAGCTCTTTTTTATGTTTAATAGATCGCCTCAAACTAACTATGATAAATGCTAGGCCAATTAGAGCAATTACTAATAATGATGAAGTTAATAACTTGGAAAAACGCTGATACTCAATCTCCTTTTCCTGTTCCAATTGCTCTAGTTTGTTCTGGTGTTTTTGTATGCTTATACGTTTTTCAAACTCATACTGAAGCCGTTGTTCCGTAACGCGCTGGCTTACTTTAACACTCTTTATGCTGTCATCTACTGCTTTCTTGCGTTTAAGATAATCAAGTGCCGAGGCAATATTGCCACTGGCTTCATTAATGGAAACAAGCTGTCCCAAAACTTTACTTTGTATTTCAAGCGAACCTGTCTCAAGGCTTGCCATATAAGCCTTAAGGCTGGTGTTGTAAGCAAGTTTAAACTCGCCAGTCTTTACATAATATTCTGCTAGATTGAAATAGGCAATTGCTACCTCTGTTCTTTTGTGTGTGAGCCGACTGTAATTCAGTGCCATAATAGCAGTTTTTCTCGCTTCAGGAAGGCTATCTGTGTTGAGATGTATACTTGCTAGGTTGTTGTATATCGACGAGCGGTAGCTGTGTAGTTTTAAATTGTCGGCAATCTGTAGTGCAGTCCTTAAGTGGCTCTTTGCTTTTTTCCATTTTTTTAGCCCCTTGTACACCAGTCCAATATTATTATAACTTTCAGCAATGCGTTTTGCATCTCCTAGTGTTTTTCTAAGATTAATACTTTTCTTGAAGTATTTTATGGCGTCATTATACTGTTTATTTGATTTGTAAGTGAGTGCAATGGTATTGAATCCGTCCGAAACACCTTCGATGTTTCCAGACGCTCCATATAGTTCAATGGCTTTAAAGGCAAACTCCAGTGCTTTGTCGTAAATGCCTAATTTTCGGTAAGATTGGCCGATTTTATTGTTCAGTTGGGCAATCTGAGCTGTGTCTTTTTGAAACACGGCAATTTGAAGTGCCAGACTATAAAATTCGGCCGCGTAATTGAGGTTGCCGGATATGAATTGAATATTTCCGCGCTGTGTATAGGCTTTGGTTTCGAAAGATAAAAGACCTAGTTGCTTGCTTTTCTTTTCAACAAGCGTAGCTACACTATCGGCATCTTCTGGCCTGAAACGTTGTAAATTCCGGCTCAGATCCAACCAGATATAAAGGCGCAAAGTATCCGGCTGGTCAGTTGCGGCCAATTGAGTTAAACTATCAATTGTTTGTTTAAAGCTCTGGGCCGATAGATCAGTTGTTAGACATAAAAGGGGACAAATAAATAATGTTCTCCAGAAATTGATCTTCACATTAATGCATTCTGATTCCCATAACCAGCACATCATCAACCTGTTCGTGTTCTCCTCGCCAATCTGTAAAATATTTGTCGAGGATCTTGTGCTGTTCTTCCATCCTAAAGGTACTAATTTCTTGCAACTTAGCCTTAAAACGTTTTATAAGAAGTTTCTGACCTTCTTCGCCACCGAATTGATCTGGATATCCGTCCGAGAAAAGATAAATTGAATCATTCTTTTCCAATTGGAATGTTTTGTTCTCAAAAGGTCTTTCGCGACGGTGGATGGCTACTGGCATGCGGTCGGGTTTAAGATGAAAAAGCTCTTGGTTCCGTAAAATGATAACAGGGTTGTTGGCGCCCGCAAATTCCATCTCATTGGTGTACTTGTCAATTGAGACAATGGCCATGTCCATACCATCTTTCATTTCGAAAATGCGGCCTGTTTGGTGCAGGGCACTTTTTACTTTTTCCCTTACTTCGTCTAGAATATAAGCGGGAGTGAGTGGTTCAGCCCTGTCTTCCGATACATAAGAGCTAAGCACATCGCTCAGCATATTGCTGCCAAGCATGCTCATAAAGGCTCCGGGAACACCATGGCCTGTGCAGTCTGCCACTGCAATATAAAGTTTACTTTTGTGGCGGTGTATCCAGTAAAAATCACCGCTTACAATTTCTTTAGGTTTGTTAATAATGAAATGTTCAGGTAGGTTTTCCTTCATGAATTCCTCTTCCGGGAACACAGCTTTTTGTATGCGGAACGCATAACGCATACTGTCGGTGATGTTTTTGTTGTGTTGTAGGACCATACCATGCTGGCGTTCCAATTGGTCGCGCTGAACTGTAATTTCTTCGTTTTGTTGACGGATTTCTTCGTTCGCGTTTTTTATTTCATCGTTCTGTTGGGTTATTTCCTCGTTAGCTTCTTTTATTTCTTCATTAGAGGTATTAAGCTCTTCGTTTATAACAAAGCTGTTCATGAGCATGTCTGCAATCCACAGACTGAAAACTCCAGATATTAGGATAAGAGTGGGAATGTAAAATGCAAATAACGAACGTTCTGGTAGTGTTAGGAATGCATAGCTCATCATTCCTGTGAGGAAAATAGTTTGATGTATAATTATCCCTTTATTCGCACGCATAGCTCCAAGAAGGTTGAGCAGTATTACAATAAAAGAAAAAACAATTAAAGTTTGGTCAATAGGCATTATATTCAATTGGGCGCTATGTGGCAAATACTTCACGAAGAAGAAAAGAATCAGAAGTTCACTATTAACGGATATGATTGGAACAAGACGGCAGCTCTTGTTGTTTTTTATTGCATTCCCGGTTCTAAAATGTACAAATACGGTTACGGTAATTAATATCCCGAACAAGATGGCCCATATTGGATCTGTGAAAGAAGACCAGTCACCAGACATTAGAATGCCAATGGAGTCCATTAGGCTTAGGGCAACAAAGAATAAAAAACGATATAAATTAATCCTGCGCTCTAGTCGCATGGATCTTTCTTCCAGTATCTTTAATGTTTTCTTTGCCTTACATTTATTGAACTTAAAAATGCTCACGTCAGTTTTGTTTGGAATGTTCGAATTATGTTTAACTGCTGCGTTGCTCGGATTCTACTTTCTCTAGGTAGCGCTATCAACACCTATGCCGTTTTCATGCTGCTTCATAAACGAAATGAGGCTCGACTAAGATAAAGAAAAGGTTTGACGATAAATATAGTTGTGCAGGAGGATTTCTTTTTGAGTAGTGCTATGCTTGAATTGCAACGAAGGGGTGATATCATGGAGCAAATGAAAGCGGACAGGAAGGTGTGTAAAGATGGAATAGTTTTTAAGGTTTTCTAACACTTGATTTGGATGGCCATATGACTATATGGCCTGTTTCGGTGTCTGGAATACGCTGTAAAATGAAAAAGGCTGTCTAAATGACAGCCTTTGTAAAACTCCAAGAGAAGTAAAATTCTAAAATTACATTCCCATAAGTTTTTTAAGATCGTTTTCGTTGTCTTTAAGTTTTTCTTTAAGTCCTTTTTTAATTTCGTTACGAACTTGTATGTCTGCTTGATACAAGTCATAGAAAAGTGTTACCTGAACCTCTACGTTTCCTGGTTTAATCTGACGCGCTTTACGTTCCGATCTAGGATATTTTTTAAGTCCTTTTTTAGGAATCGCTGTACGGTAAAGCAATACCACAGGCTTAACATTGTTTAGCGTTGCAGATGTAATTGTTTTTGCATTCTGAACAACTTCAGTTACAGACTCCGAGTCGACAGTACTTAGCTGAGCATTTGCAACGTTAGCAGATACTAAAGAGGCAACTTCTGTTTTTAGTTTACCAGCAAGTTCTACTTTTGCCAATTCTATCGCTTGCATCTGAGCAGCACTTTTGTTACGTGCAAGACCGTTTCCTGTAGCCCAAATAAATGCATCTTTAGATTCGCCTGTTTCAAGATCTTCTTTTTTCATTTCCATCTTGATCCACGACTCTTCCAACATTTTTTCTAGAGGACGTTCGCCAGGAAAAACTTGCCAGCCTTCTTCTTTTTTGTAGCGTTTCGCTTCTTTACGCGCTTGTCTGATAGCTTTGTCTTTAACGAGTTTCCTCATTTCCTTCTTCTCCTTCATCAGCTCTTTACGCGTCTTATATTTTTGGGCGCTAGCGTCGAAAGATTGAAATGCAAGAACAGTAGTAAAAAGCACTGTCAAAAGAACTACTAACTTTTTCATAACAAATTTAGTTTAGTTTAAAGATATTTTCTTAGTTTAGGTGTATTGCACAATAATATTTAAGGTTGTCAATATCAAACAATTAAATTTGTTCTAAATTTTACTTTAAAGGCAACTGTGCCTTGTGGGATGTTTCATATCTAAAAGACCTCTTGTACTTTAGTGCAATTCTCATAATACTCATGTGTTTTAATTTCCAATTGCCACACATAACCTATAGATTGAGCCTTTGTTCTGCTCCAGAACGTGCTCTTATGGCTTGTTTTGTTGTAAAATCAAATTCAAGACCAATTGTACCGTTCGGACGGGATGCTCAAACTAAAAGTTACATTTCTCAATTATTCTTTTTGATACTTGACGTTTTCGCTGGTATATTTAGCGTTTCGATAAGTTCCGGGTACGACACTCATATCTTTTGATAGAGATCGTCTGTGTTCAGGCTTTTGTTATGTTAAGTCTACCTTAGACATTATAACTTTTCTTGTATTTGAAACGTCTTATGCCAAAAGGATAAAACGGAAGCCCCGTGCAACCGTGTTCTAAATTAAGAAAAATAAACTATTCAGATAACATTGATAAACCAGAACCCAATGAGAAAGTTCAAATTTGTTTTAGCAGTTTTTGTAATGGGGCTAATGGTAAATGCATCTTTTGCTCAGATTAACCTAGAGGAAGAGCTTAGAAAAGAATTCAATGCATTTAAGAAAGATACCCGCAAGAATTTCGACGATTTTGTTAAGGCCAACGACGATGCTTTTGCCAACCACCTCCGTATGACCTGGGAAGAACTGAAATCTAGTGGTACTGAGAAAAAGCCGTTTGACCCCAAACCTGTACAACCACCACAGATGACTCCAAAGATGGAAATTGCAGACCCAACTGCAATTGCCGTAGTAGCTCCAGATCCTTCGGAGCCTTCGAAAAATAATGATGCTCCTGTAAAATCTAAAACGGAACCTGCTGCTTTTGCTCAGAGCATGATAGGTATTCCTTTTTTTGGGGCAAAGGCAAATGCCAGCTACGACAAGAATTTTGTAACTACTGTTAAAAAGCCGGTCAACAATCAGGTGATTGCTGATTATTGGGACGAAATGGTGACGACCAATCATTATACTTTCATTAAGCAATTGCAGGAGAAAAAGGCAGAGATGAACTTAAATGATTGGGGATATTATGAATTGGTGAGTAAAGCTGCTGCCGATATCTGTAAATCAGATTCCGATGCCGCTAAACTTCTTTCTTGGTTTATACTTGTGAAATCGCATTACAAGGTTAAGGTAGGTTTTTCTCCAGATGGAGTTCATTTGCTGTTGCCTTTTTCTAATAAAGTATATGGTAAGCCTTATTTTACAATTCAAGGGCAGCGCTATTATGTAATGGAGAAAGTAGGAAAGCTGTCTACCTACAAGGCAAACTATAAAGTGGCAACCAACAAAATTGTTTTGGATGTAGAAGAGCCATTGAATATTGGTAAGGAATTGAAAACGAAAGATATCAGTTTCGAGCACAAAGGGAAGACCTATAATTTTACAGTGTCTTACGTGAAGAATGATATCAATTTCTACGAGAGTTATCCTCAGGCCGATGTAAAAGTCTATTTTGATGCAGCAGTATCGGATGTTGCAAAACAATCTCTTGTTAGCCAGCTAAAACCTATTGTGGAACCTATGGGAGAGATTGAAGCTTCAGATTTCCTATTGGCAATGGTGCAGAAGTCTTTTGCTTATAAAACAGATCCTGAACAGTTTGGACGTGAGAAGTTTTTCTTTGCAGAGGAGATATTCTATTATCCTTTTTCAGATTGCGAAGACCGATCGGTATTATATGCATTCCTAGTTCGTGAATTGTTGGATTTGAAAGTCGTAGGTCTGAAATATCCGGGGCATATGGCAACTGCTGTAGCTTTTAACGAAGATGTAAATGCACATCATATGTACTACGCTGGTAAGAAATATACAGTCTGTGATCCTACATATATAAATGCAACAACAGGTATGTGTATGCCTCGTTTTTTGAGTACAAATGCCTTTATAGTGCCGATGAAATAATAAATTACCAAAGAAATCAATGAAAATGCTATTGCCAATGTGTAATAGCATTTTTTGTTTTTTATATACTCTATCAATAAACTGAGGCGTTATAAAAATAACATTCCGAAAGAGCAACTAAAACAGGTGTTTCTTTGTTTAATATATAGAACGCAATGAATACTTCCCTGAATGGCTTTTGAACAATAGTAAAATCCTAATTTACAAAGGCTTGTTGGTTGTTAAGTCTTGCTTGAAGAGCATGGTTTTTAAAAAGAAGGATATCACACGGGATGCGATAGGTAAGTTGACGTTATAAGTGAACGTCCTTGTTATGGTCAGTCGTCATCAAAATAAACAACAAGGAGCAATTCTTTTGTAAGTAGCATTGTTTATGCTCTATGTATTTTTGCAGAAAGTATGGTTTTGTTGATGAGCATGAAAATCAAAAAAATAAATCATAAACAGAAGAAGCCTTTAATAGGGTTTAGGTATTCAAAACTCTTTTGAAGGTTTTATCTACAACAGAAAATAATTTAACGGGATGAAACATTTACTTGTTGTTTTGAGCTTATGCTTGGCGATTTCCAAGTTCAGTAATGCTCAGGTATCGGCAGGGGACAAACAGGATGTTTGTGCTTCGGAAGCAGTACTCGATGCAACTCCTATTGCGGGAGGCTATTGGACGCTGTTGGGGGGTAGCGGAGAGTTTGAGAATTCTACTGCGCACAATACAAAAGTGACAGGGCTGATTCGTGGGCTTAATCTTTTTCGCTGGAATTATCTCGAGGGAGGTTCCCCTGCATCAGCAGATGTTGCAATCTACAACAATCTTCCTTCTATAGCTACAATTTCATTGGATCAGAAGGAAATCTGTGAAGATTCCTGGACTGTGGTAGCCAATATTATTTCAATAGGTACAGGTCTTTGGTCGGCTCATAGTGGTTCTGGTGATTTTGAACAGCCAACCAATCATTATTCCAAGGTAATAGTAGGTAAGGGAACCAATGTTTATAGATGGACAACTTCCAATAAAGGCTGTAGTACGCATGACGATATTACTGTAATAAATAATTCTGTGGGAGCTCAAGCGCAGGAAGTTATAAAGGTGTGTGGAGAGACAGCGAATTTACAGGCCGTGGCACCTTCGGTTGGAAGTGGGTATTGGACAAAGATAGGCGGAACAGGCATTATTGCGAATTCAACAAGTGCAACATCTTCAGTTAGTAATCTGAATATTGGTACGTCTACTTTTCGATGGACGACCGTGAATGGGATTTGTTCCGACGATACGGATAGTTACATAATAAATCAAAAACAGAAAGCTGAAGTAAACAGCAGTCTTAATACTACGTGTGATGGTAATGTTACAGTAACTGCTTCGCAGGCACCAGATGAATATTCAAAAGTTTGGAGTTTCGTGCGGGGATCAGGAACTATTGTTGATCAAGGGGAATTCTTCACAGAAATTAAAGACCTGGAGTTGGGAGAGAATGAGATTAAGTGGGAGGTGAAAATTGAAAACTGTGCCAATTCGGCAACTGTTGTTGTGGCGAATAGTACCGTGAGTGCTGATGCTGGTGATAACATACCCATTTGTCAGGGTTCTACTACGTTGACTGCCAATGAGCTTACTAATGGGGAAACCGGAAAATGGACAGTATATACTGGAGGAGGGGATATTGCAAACGATGTTTCGCATGTGACAGATGTTACAAATATTCCTTTGCAGTCAAATATTTACAGATGGATAGTTACTTCTGCAGATGGTGTTTGTTCTGCAACTTCAGATGTAGAAGTTTACAATAGTAAATTTGAAGTTTCGGCAGGTTCCGATCAGAAAGTGTGTGGTTCTACTGCTTTGTTGGAAGGTGATTTCCTTAGATATGCAACAGGGAAATGGGACGTGATTTCAGGGAATGCAGCGTTTAATAATCCTAGTATAGCTGGTGCGACAGTAAAAGAACTTGCCAATGGAGTGAACGAGCTTCGTTGGACGGTGCGTTCTGCCGGTTGTCATGCAACAAATACGGTTAAAATTACAAATTATAATTACCCTGCTGTAGCTCAGGATGATGAAAGCATTTGTGGTGATTCCTATTTGCTTAAGGCTAATGATCCTAGTCCTGGAACTGGTAAATGGGAACGCATATCTGGAAGTGGTACAATTGAGAATATGAACGCTGCTGAAACCAATGTTACGGGAATAGGACTTGGTGAAAGTAAATTTACTTGGACTATTGATGTAGAAGGCTGTGTGAAATCGGATGAAGTTGTTATTTGGAACAACACTATTGTTGCAAATGCAGGGAAAAGCAAAAGTATCTGTTCCAATACGGCACCGTTGGCGGGAAATATTATTGAAGGAGCCAGAGGACATTGGTCTTCTTCGTCTGGTGATGTTGTTTTCAGTATAAGTACTAATTCCAATACCATTGGTGAGTTTCCTAAGGGAAAAAGTAAAGTAGCTTGGAATATAAGTTTTAAGAACTGTACGGCAACGGATGAAATTACGATAACCAATAATGCATTTGATATATCGGCCGGCGCAGATGTTTATACTGATGATCCAGAGTCGCGTATAGAAGCTCAAGCTTTGGAAGCAGGACAGACTGGTTCTTGGAGGCTTGTAAGTGGAACTGGTACAGTTGTAAGTCCAAACAGTGCTGCTACGGCTCTCGAAGATCTTCAAATTGGAGTTAATGAGTTTGTCTGGACAGTAGATAATGGTGTCTGTGAGATGATAGATAAGGTCAAGGTTACTTATACTGCCTTTTCGGCAGATGCAGGGCTAGATCAGAATATCTGTGCATTGGAGACTGATCTAAGAGCAAACTCACCAGGAACAGGCGTAGGGAAATGGACTATTCTTGAAGGTGAGGCTGTTATTCATTCTGAAAATGAGCCTAATTCAAAGATAAGTGGCATAAAGCGCGGTAAGGTTGTACTTCAGTGGTCTATTACACAGAACGGATATAGTGCTTTTGATACCGTTGTTATCTCAAACCGCACTTTCGATGTTACTGTAGGAAATAACATCGTTTCGTGTAGTAATGAAGTGCCTCTTTCTGGACAGGTTTTGGGAGATGGTTATGTTGGAGAATGGTCGGTTGAATCAGGAACAGGTGTGTTTGAAATGAAAAACGATCCGAGTACATTGGTAACGGGATTATCCAGTGGTAAAAACGAATTCCGTTGGACTGTGACCAATGAAGAGGGATGTAAAGGAAGTGATGTAATGGCGGTGGTTGTGAATGATGCTCCTAAGGTGGAATTTCATGTAAATACCGATATCGGATGTTCACCGTTGTCTGTTCTTTTCACAAATGTGAGCGACAATTCCCTGCAATATGAATGGAATTTTGGTGACGGAAGCACTTCTATAGAATCCGATCCTGTTCACTCTTTTACTTGTGACGATGAAGCCATGGAATATGAGGTGAAACTTACAGCTATAGCTGCAAACCTTTGTAAAGGCAGTGCTACCCATAAAATCAAAGTGTCTCCGAATTTCGAATTGAATTTCGAACTAAGTAAAACAGAAGCACGAATCCCGTTTACGGAGATTGATGCTGTTGTAACCAAGGGCAGAAATTTGAAATATTACAGATGGAAAATGGGCGATGGACGAGCATTTTCGGACGTGGAAGAGGTTACGCATGAATATGATGAGGTAGGTGAATATAATATCAGCTTGACGGCAAGAAATGAATTCAATTGTGAGCAGAAAATGGAAAAAGTATTTACGGCTTTGGCCCCCTTGCCTGTAGTTGAATTTGAACCGTTGCCTGCTGGGGGATGCGCGCCATTGGAAGTACAGCTTTTCAATAAGACAGAATATGCAGATGCTTACGAATGGGATTTTGGCGATGGAACCCGTTCAATAAAAAAGAACCCAACAAAACACTTTGATTTTGTAGGTGAATACCCGGTTACCCTAACAGCTACGAATGATATAGGAACAGTAACTTATTCGCAGACAATATATGTTGAGAAAAAACCTACGGCAGTGTTTGAAGCGGATAGAATTAGGGTGACAGGTCCTGATTTGCCTGTTAAGTTTAAAAATGGATCTGTAGGAGCTGTAAAGTATGAGTGGATTTTGGGAGATGAAACAAGTTCGAATGAGTTTGAACCTAGTCATATCTACGAAAAGACGGGGCTTTATACAATTATTATGAGGGCTTCAACAGAGCACGGGTGTACTGATGAAGAAATAAAGAGGGGATATATTTCTGTAGATGTTTCCTTGGGTGTTGGCGATGCTGAAAAGTTGCGCTTGAAATTGTTTCCAAATCCAACCACAGATTTCCTTTTTGTTGAGAATGTTTCGGATATTACTTCTGGTGTAGAAGTATTGATATATAACCAACAAGGCAAGAAACTCAATAGAGAAGTGCTGAAAGCAGGAGAGAGACAGAAGTCTATTGATGTTAGCTCTTTAGCGAAGGGAAGCTATATCGCTGTTGTTAAAACAAAAAACGGGAAACAATCTGTGAATTTTATCAAACAATAGAATTCCTAGATAATTCATACAAAGAAGAGAAGTATCTTGTGATGCTTCTCTTTTTTGTTGATGAAAATTCTTTACCCAAACCATATTTAGTTAGAGTCGAGTTATTGACACCTCTTGTAAAGATCATGAAGATTGTTAAATAAAAATACTTTTAAGCAGTACTATTCTTCAAAATAAGATTTGCGGCAACCTGTAGTAGGTTTTGCGAGGAGATTGGTTTTGCCAGATAATCGTCGAAGCCATTTTTGAGAGCTTTTTCTCTGTCTGCAATAAGCGCATAGGCAGTTTGAGCAACAACAGGCACAGTGTATTTTTGCTTTATCTTGCGTATTACATCAAAACCACTGATGTCCGGTAATTGAATGTCTAGAAAGACAAGATCTGTATTGGGATTTCTTTCTAAAAATTCCAGCCCTTCTTGTCCAGAAGACGCTACAAAAACTTTTGGAGAAAGTTCACTGAATACTTCTTTTATAAAAATAGCATTTGCGTAGGTGTCTTCTATAATAAGAATTGTTTTGTTGGGCCAGTTAATGGCTTGGCTATCTATTGGGAGCGGATTGTTGATATCGATTTCACTACCATTTACACTTACAGGTATAGACATTGTGAACGTACTCCCTTTTCCTTTTTCTGAGACCACGGAGATATTTCCGTGCAGAAGGCTGATCAATCGTTTCACAAGATAAAGTCCAACGCCAGTTCCTCCGTACTTTCGGGTGTCTACGTTCATTTCCTCTTGCCGGAAGAGGCGGAAAACATTCTGAAGTTTACTCTGCTCTATTCCAACGCCTGTGTCTTTTATCCAGACAAACAAGCGCAGACCTTCGAGCCAATATTTCAGTTCTACATATCCTTTGGCCGTGAATTTGAAAGCGTTGTTTAATAAAAGTTGAATTATTTGTTTAAGGCGCACTGGGTCTATAAACAAAAGTTCATTTTCACTAATTTCAGGTCTGTTTAGAGAAAAAGCAACATGCTTTGCCAGTAACTGATTTTCTTGATAAATTTCTTCGAAAAAGTTTCCGATGTTACAGGGCTGCAAAGTGAGGTGAACAGTTCCTGCGTGAATTTCGGATACTTCCAGCAGGTTTCCGACAGTATCCAGTAACAGTTTAGAGTTTTCTAGAATAATGTCCAGGTAGCGTTTAGCCAGAATTACAGAAAGATCTTTTTCTGCTTTTAGCAATTGAGTAAAGCCGTTTATTGCATTCAGAGGGGTGCGTAATTCGTGCGATATGTTTACAAGGAATGCAGACTTTATAAAATCCTCTTCTTCTGCCTGAAGTTTGGCCATGCGCAAGACATTCTCTGTTTCTTTTTGGTTGGTAATGTCAATCGCCATGATCAAAACAGCTGGTTTTTGCTGATATGTAATTTCTGTTCCGGTAACTCTCAGGAATACATTTATTTTGCGCTCGTTCTGTAGGTTCACAACCACGGGGTAGTTTCTGTGGTCCGACTGAAGGTGGTTTGTTATTGTAGTGCGTATTTGCTTGAGATTGCTGGTGTTAAGCTTCTCATCTATTTTTGCATCAATCAATGTTTCGGGGTTTTCAAAGCCTAAAATCCCAGCGCCAATGGTGTTGATGTAGCGAAAAGTTCCCGATTCTATAACTGTGAGCCCGCACGGAACTGTATTAATGAGGCTACGATAACGAGCTTCACTTTCTCCAAGTTCTTCGATAGCATTTTTTCGGATAGTGATATCTCTGATGAAGCTGATGTAGTTCTTGTTTTCGCCTTGACTGACCTGTTTTGTTTTTACTTCTGCGAATATCTTTTGGCCGTGGCGGGTGAAAAATAGAGCTTCATATTTATAACCTTGATCGGATTTGGCTGACTCGTTGAACTTTCTTCTAATAAGGCTAGGGGAGAGCGTAAAAATGGAAGTCTCTATTAGTTCCTGATAGAGGTAGCCAAAAGTTTCGAGGGCTGTTTTATTGGCATCTACAATTTGTCCTGTTTGGTCATGAATAATGATGGAATCCGAAGCGTGGTCGAATAAAAAGACCATACGTTCCCAATGCTTAGAAAGCTCTTGGTTGATAGAATCCACGGCTTTAGACAATTGCTTTGTTTCTGTGTTGTCGATGAATTCCATTAAGTAGTATGCGAAACTATTATTTTTAAAAATGGCCTGAAGGCGTATATCCAAAGTTTGGGATTTGGGATCGGGACTTACGAGCTCTAAAAACATTGGAGCTACGGTAGTGTTGCCATCCTCAATCAGTTTATTAGAAAGGTATATTGTGTTTAGCAGTTTGCTCTGCGATTCGTCGTCGAAATAGTGCTTGAAACCAGATTTGCGGAACTCAGCAGGAGGTACCTGAAATAGTTGTTCTATACTGTCGCTGGCAAAGATAATTTTCTCGTTCTTATCGAAAATACAAAGCGGGAATTGCGTTTGGCTGACGCATGTCATTATCGCTTCTTCTTCCAGTTTGTATTTGCTGCGAATGGCTTTTTGGACCAGTCTAAGAAAGCTTTCATCGAATGGTTTCTGGTCGCAATGGAGGTAGATCAATATTTCAATTTCGTCATGCCAACCAATGATGGGAATAAGGCCGAACCATTTTTTTTTGTGCTCAACAACTCGGGGTAGCCCTTTTTGTAGAACCTCCGCAGCTGTTTCGTCAGTTGCTGAGAAATATTTATCAAGTTTCTTTATTTCCAGCTTAAAGTTAATGTTTATTGTGGCAAGCAAATGAAAATCCACATAACTTCTCATGCAAAGACCTCTGAAAAGAGATATGGATTCTGGAAAACCGCGAGCTTCACTAAGGTTATTTAAAAAATCAAAATATGACTTCGAGTCATTCATGTCCCATAATTTGGTGTCAGCATAAAATAGGGAAAACGCATTAAAAATAATATGACTTCGTATATTTTAAGCACATGGTGCTATTTATTATGTCAACACCGTTCTGTTTTTAAGTGCTGAGCCCGACCCTAAAGTAACAATTATTGTGAATATCTAAAGGGTTGCTCAAATTTTCATTGAAATTTCACTTGAAAATAAGAGAGTTACGACGTTTGAAACAAATGTTGATCTAGCTCATCCACTACAGAAATTTAACCGATACTGAAACAATAAAAAGATAATGCGTTGTTAACTCTGCGCATAAAAAGACGAAGTCTTTGCTAAAGCATAGCATAAATTGTACTAAAGTCCTAGAAACGCGCAGTTAATTTAAAATTTAGCCTTCTGCCTGTTAAACGGTTTGGAACGGCATATTGTTCGCTAATTTTCTGTGTAGCCTCTACTGCATTGGAGGTATCGGGTATTGTCCTGACCCATAAAACTGATACCGTATTGTTGATACCCAGTAGGTTAAATACTTCGGCGCTTAACCATATTGACTTGAAGACTTTAAGTAGCTTTTCTCCCGGTTTGGCGTTTAGGTTTTTCGAAATACCGATGTCCACTCTTCTGTAGGGCGGGAGCCTGAATATGGCATTTTCCCTGCCCATTCCCGGTGCTCCATAAGGGAGGCCAGTTGCATAATGACCTGCAAGATGTATTTTCCAGGTGTCGTTGTTTGGAAAATAGTCTTGAAAAAAAGCTGCAACTTGAAAAATCTGATCCGTTGGACGGGCAATGTATCCCACGTTGTCGCCGTCAATATCTTCATAGGATTTCATGAGCGACATACTTAGCCAAGAATCTACACCTTTTACAAATTCTCCATTGATTTTCATGTCAAGTCCTGTAGTGTAGCCTACCGAACGTTGATCTGCGAAATATCTGATTCGAAGATTATCTATCTCATAAGGAATCATATTGTTGAGGTGCTTGTAGTACAGCTCGCTTGTGAAAACAAATGGGCGCCCCCAAAGTTGAAATTGATATTCGGCGCCTCCTACTAAATGTATGGACTGTTGTGCTTCTTGCTCCTTGACTAACTGACCATCGAATTTTCTGAGTTCCCGATACAATGCCGGTTGGTAGTATCGTCCGGTTGCCAATCGGAATTTCCAGTTTGAAAGGGACTCATGAGAGAATTTCATATTGATGCGGGGACTGATGAGGTATTGGTTCGTATAATCCCAATAGTTCACCCTGATACCACTGGTTAGGTCGATACCGACGTTTCCTAATTCAAACTCTTGTCTGTTCTGAAGAAAGGCGGTAAGTCTAGTGCTTTCCAGATCGATGGTAGAGATTACTGTATTATATAGATTTACTTCGGAAGCTGTAGATGGCCTGCCCAGTGAGTAACCAACGGAATCGATCATTTCCCATTCGTGAATGTCGTCTTTAATTTGTTCGTACTGTGCTTTTACGCCCCATTCCCAGGTACATTTTTCCTGAATGGATTTTCCTCTATGTGCAATGTTCATAAAACGAGCCTGGAGGTAGTTCCTGCCATGATCGATGAAAGCTCCCCTGCCCAGATTACTCAGTACATTGTCTACTTTTTCTCCGTTCATCTCCTGCGAATCTACCGAACGAAGGAAGTAGTCGCCAGCAATATCGAATGTTTCTTCTTCTTGCGATAAGTAGGCAGAAGCAGTCAGGCTGAGTTTCAGTTTGCGGCTTGGCGAGTAATTGAACTGAAGGCCTTCCATAAATGTTGTGTATTTGTCTTTCTCCTGTCCCTCGAAATCGATGTATAGGCGCAGAGCCTGTGCGCGTGTCCCGAAGCTTGTGGAACGGTCTTCTGGGATGAAATTATATCGATTCTGACTGAATGTGGTGAGGGAGTTGATTTCGAATTTGGGAGTGACTTTGTATGTCCAGAAGGTTTGGAAATCGGCGTAAACAGGACGGTATTCTCCTGTTGTCTCCAGAGAATTGAGTACGTATGTGGAATTTCTGTAGCGGAACCCGGATATCTGGCTAACTTTTCCGTTGAACATTTGGCTTTCTAGGTGAGCAGAAGCACCTAAAAGGCTTACAGATGCAGAGCCTGCGAATTTTTCAGGCTTTTTGTAAGTGATGTCCAACACAGATGATAATTTATCTCCGTATTCAGGATTGAATCCACCAGCAGAGAAATAGACAGATTGAACCATGTCCGGGTTTACAATACTAAGGCCTTCCTGTTCTCCTGTGCGGATAAGGAAAGGACGGTAGACTTCGATTCCGTTGATGTATATTAGGTTTTCGTCGAAATTCCCTCCACGTACAGAGTATTGCGAGCTGAGTTCGTTGTTCGAATAAACACCAGGAATGGTTTTTAGAATACCTTCGACACCTCCAGTGATGGTAGGTAGGCGTTTGATATGTTTGGGTTCGAGTGGAATAAGGCCTGCTTCTTCTTTAACTCGTCCTTTAACGATAACTTCTTCGATCTGTTTGTAGTCTACAGTGAGTGTTGTATTTACACGTAGAGTGTCTCTAGTTGATTTGAATTGAATGGGAACACGTTTGCTGCGAAACCCGACCTTAGAGAAAACCAGTTCTCCTGTTTTGACGTACCTGCTCTGAATGATATATTTTCCAAGCTTATTGCTAGCGGCACCATAAGCTGTTCGGTCTATTTTAATATTGACATTTTCTATTGCCCGCCCTGTTTCGTCGGTTACGTTTCCAATGATGAATTGTTGCTGTGCCGATGTAGAGATGTGGAGTGTAAACAGAAAAAAAACTACCCAGAAAAAACGAAGTAAGTGGATCATTAAATACGTGCTTTATAAATATGTGCCGAATTGAAGAGGTGCTTTTTGTTGGGCACCTCCTCGTTAAAAGTATAATTTTGGATAGACAGAAGGTGTTTCTGTGTATCGCTATAGTTTTTCTAAAATAAAGTTTGTCATTTTGGTGAACAAATGAAGTTGAACTTTCATGCTGGATCTAATGCCGTGATTTTCGTTAGGATAAAGCATGCAGTCGAAATCTTTTCCAGCTTTAATAAGTTCCTTCGAAAGTTCTATTGAGTTGGCAACGTGTACATTGTCGTCTCCCGTACCATGAATTAATAAGTATGCTCCTTTTAACCGATCTACAAAATGAATAGGCGAATTTTCGTCGTATCCTTTAGCGTTTTCTTGAGGACGGCGCATGTAGCGTTCCGTATAAATGTTGTCGTAATAGCGCCAGTTAGTAACAGGTGCTACTGCAATTGCAGCTTTGAAGGTGTCGTTTCCTTTTAGGATACAGGACGTTGACATGTAGCCACCATAACTCCAACCAAAAATGCCAATACGTTTTGCGTCCACATACGATAACGATTGTAGGTATTTGGCGGCTTCTATTTGATCGATAGTTTCGAATTTCCCGAGGTTTTTGTAAGTGACTTTTCTAAACTTTTCACCTCTTGCACCTGTTCCTCTTCCGTCTACAGAAACAACAATATAGCCTTTCTGAGCCAGCATCTGAAACCATTCTGTAAAGCCTCCATAGGAATCCAGAACAGTTTGGGAATTGGGGCCGCTGTACTGGTACATGAAGACTGGATATTTTTTCTTTGTATCGAAATTATAAGGTTTAATCATGAAACCGTTTAACTGAACCCCCTCTGAGGTTTCGAACGAAAACATTTCCTTGGGCTGGTAATTATATTTTTTGAGTTCGCTCTCCAACTTATCGTTTTCCTTTAGCAAGCGAATTACATTTCCTTTGGCAGAATAGAGTTTTGTAATATGTGGTTTGTTGGCTGAAGAGAATGCATTTATGAAAAACTTAAAGTTTTTGCTGAACGTTGCCGAATGAACCCCTTTTTCGGGAGTAAGCTTTTTGAAGCTTTTCCCTTTTATGTCCACAGCATAGATTTCTCTTTGTGTAGGATGCGTAGCTGCAGCCTGAACATAGAATTTTTTCTTGCGTTCGTCGAATCCGTAGTACTCTGTCAGGTCAAATTCTCCTTTGGTGATTTGCTGGATCTGTTTGCCTTTCATGTTGAATAAGTAGAGGTGACGGTAACCACTTTTTTCGCTGGTGATAGAGAATGTTTCTCCACTTGCATGAAAGTCCAGATTATCGAGCTCACTGTAATCGTAGTAAGTTTTGTTTTCTTCAGTATAAAGAACTTCGGTTTTTCCGCTAAGATCAGAGAATAGAAGTTCCATTTTATTTTGAAGTCTGTTTAGGCGCGCAACAGCTAATTGGTTTGGTTTGCTGGTCCACTTTATACGCGGAATATAAATGTCTGTATTTTTGCCTGTATCTACTTTCTTGCTTTTCTTCTTGACTAAATCGTAAAGATTAATGCTTACGATGGAGTTATCTTCACCAGCTTTTGGGTACTTAAATCTGTATACAGATGGGTATAGTCCGTCGTATATCTGCATGTTGAACTGCTTTACTTTGCTTTCGTCAAAGCGGTAGTAAGCAATTGTTTTACTGTCTGGAGACCACTCAAATGCTTTCGAAAAACCGAATTCTTCTTCATAAACCCAGTCTGGAGCCCCGTTGATTACTTGATTTGGTTTACCATCGAGCGTTACTGCAATTTCTTCGCGTGTATTGAGGTCGAGATAGAAAAGGTTGTTTCTGCGGACAAATGCTATCTTCTTTTGGTCGGGAGAGAAGGTGGCCAGTTGCTGCTTCCCATTTTCTGAAAGACGGATTATTTTGTCTTTTTCGATGTCGTAGATGTAATATTCAGCAGTAAAGGAATGACGGTAAATTCTTTCAATCTCGGTAGCAATCAGTACCAACTTGTCGTTTGGGCTGAAGCTGTACGAATGAATGCGGTTCTTTACTTTCGGAGCTAATGTTTTAACACGCTTCCCGCTTTTGTAATTGAATATTTCGATTTTGTTGTCGCGGGTAAGGCTAGAGTATTCCTCGCCGTTGTTCAACGAATTTAATCCACGTACGCGCTGCGGATAGAACGAATAACTAACTACCTCGTCGAAGGTTACAAACTTGCTTTCGTTTTGTGCCGACGATATCATGGGCTGTAATACGAAAAACAATACGGCAATAAAATACAGGTGCTGTTTCATAATACTATGTAATTTGTGATAAGGTCGCAGACCTATTTATTTTACACTTACTTCCTTCAAGCAACCAGCTACTTAGGCTAGAAATAGATCTAACTTAATTTTATCTGGGTACTTAATTGAAAAACAACGGAGACTGATCCGTTTTGAAGCCCCAGCTTTGGTTGCCCTCTGCTGGAACGATTTTCAAAGATGTGAATTTTTAACGCAAAAATTGCAACTTAGAAAGTGCTTGTTTGCTCTGTTCTGTACGATACAGCATATCTAAATTTATCTGTTTTCAATTGGTAGATAATTAGGGATTTACTGCTTCTTTTGGAAGCAAAAGGTTGATTTTTGAAAAGAGCCAATGCAATAACAGTTTCTGCGCTTTGGAAGAAAACCTTTCGAGATGTCTGTTAAGGTTTAGAAATGGGTTTTTAGGAGAAACTAGGAAACTCCCAAGCCCACACCCATTTTATGAGCACTGTATTTGATCTAATGTGGGTAACGAAGGGGAGGGGCGGTGTATTGCGTGGGAATTGAAAAAGTTTTCTTTTTTGTTTTGAAATTGAGGTGAAGTTGTTGGTTTCTAGGTGAAACAGAATCACTTTTTTTTATAGTTCATCTCTACGTTCTAAATGTTCAATTTGTTTTTCTACCCATTCAAGGTATTGGGAATGTTTGAAGTCAAACCATTTTTTGCGGTAAATCCCAGAGTTATTAATTTGCCATTTGAAGTTTCTGAGTGGATTGGGCTTGTTCAGGGCTTCAATTAGCTTTTGTTGTAGCTCCGGATTGTCTACACTTTCAGAAAAGTCTGCCATAATACGGAACGAATCGTGCGATTCCAACTTTTCGAATTCAAAATAATCACTCCAATTTTTTTCAATCTCTTCTATGTCTTTTTCCCAAAGCTCGTCTTCTGCATATAAATGATGATCGAAGTCAATTACAGTTTTTAGTTTTCCGGTTTTGATGTGATAAAAGCACTTTATGCCAGCCTCTAAGTTTTCGGCAATGTCTTTTGTTTGTTCTTTTGTCAGTTGCACTTTTATAGCTTTGGGTAGCTCGCTTGTGTTTTCTATCATTTTGTTTAGTTTTTTGTGATACTACAAAAGTAATGCTTGTTCGAAATACCCCTATTTCCTCCCGCTATTCTGTATACACAACTTCATTAGGAAATTAATATGTTTTGCCTGTTATTTTTACCCTCAGAAGGGGACTTAGTTGCCGAATAGTACCGAAAAGTTTACTAATCAATTCGATACTATTCAGAAACATTCACGTTTTGGCTCTCTTTTAGGAGGGCGGCCATTTCACAATAAAAGTATTACATGAATAACATCATCTAGTTTTTTTGCGGGGTAATTTATTTCCAATAAAAAATAGCTCTGTACCCAACATCGTCATACGTTTTCTTTAAACGATTCTCTTCAAATAGCGCTGCGGCAATCTCAATAACAAACGATTTGTTGAAGTCAACGTCTCTATCAAACATACCGAATGGATAACTACCTTCTAAATATGCACTGGTCCCCTCATTGACATAGTTCAATGCTATAATTTTACCTTCTTCTGACTGATATGGGCGCGTATACCATTTGCCGTTGTGATGATGAATTAGCAACCTGTGGGCATCGTTAGAAATTATGTTTTTTTCTGGATCGTAATCTCTTAAGAACAGCTCGAAAGATGTTTTTGTATCCACATTGTCTGCTATTTTTATTAGAAAGTTGAATAGTCCATTTTCTGTATTTTTGCTGAATTTCACATATTCTATGTCTGAGCCTTTTGATCCGGAATTCATTAGGTCGGATGTAGGGTCGGAAATAGAGATTGGGATGTCATTCCAATCGTCAGGAGATCCGTCAAATTTTATGGCATTGGCGGTTTCTATTCCTATGGTTGGGATTTCAATAAATTCATCACTTATTTTAGACATGGTAAATGTCCCCACTGTAGTGCCGTCGTCAGTTATTTCACCAGTTACCTCGTCCATTGTATTGTTCGATTTTCCTTTATAAAGGAAAGATTTTGAGTTGAACTCGAAATTGAAGTTCACCATAAAACTGAGTTCATCCGCAGTGATTGAATTTGAATTGTAGTTGTCAAATGAATAGCCATAACGTAAGCCAAACCGCTTCTCGATCATGGAAATATTTGTGAACTTATCAATTCCTTGCGTTAGAATTAGTAGGTCTTTTCTTGTGGAAAGCCCATATGTATTACCTGAAGTGAAGACTTGGTTCAGGTTCCAGCTCCCACGTAGAAGGACATCGCGTGTAATTGTTATCTTATAGAGGCTTTCGTTAGATTTATCTTCAGAAACTACCTTTACTTCAAGTTCATTTTTCCCAATTTTCAAAGGGATATCTTCAGACTCAGTTCCCGACTCAACATTTTTGTTATTTATGGTTATCGTAGATTTAGGATTGTAGCTCACGGGCACAAACTTCATGGAAGCTACTGTTGTTTTTAATTCGTATTCCAAATTATCCGGTCCCCAATAGGGGGTGAACGGACTTGTAGAACTGTAGCTGATGTCTGTGACAAATGTGCAGCCTTCCAATTTAGCGTTTGATGATATTGGATGCTTGACCACTACTTTGTATTCACGCTGAGCTGTTTTATCTTCTGCTGTTACTTCAACTTTTATTGTATCGTAGCCTTGTGTTAGCATTATTTCTTGCGAAGAATGACCCGATTGCACAGGCTCGCCATTTACTTTTACTGTAGCATTGGGGTGTGTTGTTGTTGGTGCTATATTGAAGCCCTTGTCGCCTGATATTACGTTGTATAAAAGGGAATCTTTATGAAAGTTTGGGTGTAAATTATTTGACGATACTGTTAGTGCACTTAAGCTGGCATCATCGGACAATACTATTTTCTCATCTTCTTCTGTACATGCTGCAATTGCTAATAATCCGGTCAGAAATAGTGTTATTAAGCTCTGTAGGTGTTTGAATTTGTTCATGGCGTACTTGGTTTTTGTTGATTTTCCTGTTTTCTCAGTACAGTTTTAAAAGGAAGGGGAATGTTATAAGTGAAACGGATAGGAACTTTGTTAGTTTCAAAAAGGAAGAGAATTGGTTATGTTCTTCTGCATGAAATGATAGGAGTGGGGCTGCTCTGAATGTTGGAAAATTTTAATGCGGCTTATGCGATGATTTTATTGGGAAAATAGCAGCAGGTTCATATAGGGGATTTTATAAAGTTGCTAAATGGATGGACAATAAATAGAACAATTGAATGTAGAACAGGAAGCTCTCCCCGCTTGCTTTGAAGTGGGGAGTCAGCTTACTGGTTGAAATTTCTTTAGTAAAGCCAAAAAATAACTTCGGTTTCGTTGCACTGCGGTCGTCCAGATTCTCACGTAATCTAGTACGCTCCAGTATTGAACGCCTTAACCGATTTTTTACACTTTACTTATTTTAAAATATTAGTCAAACTTAAAAAAGAAATAAGCTACAGCAGCCCATTCTTTTTTTATGCCATCGGCATGACCAATTTTGCTGTGGCTTCTATTTTGAACAGTTCCATCGTCTTTGATATAACCAATAGTTGAACGGCTGCTGTTTTGTACTGTTCCATCACTTTTTACGTAGCCAACAGTTGAGTGGCTACTGTTTTGGATAGTACCGTCTTTAATATAGCCTATTGTGCTGCGGCTTTTGTTTTGAATAACGCCGTCTTTAATATAACCTATAACCGAGCGGCTGCTGTTCTGTATTGTTCCATCGCTTTTAATATAGCCAGTTGTACTACCGCTAGTCGATTGGATACTTTGTGCCTGAGCAAATGTTATGCTTAAAAAAGCAACGATAAGAATTAAGAGAAGTTTTTTCATTGGTTTAGTTTTTAAATATTAAAATAGTCACTTATTGATTAGGTGAAAAAGGCTTGTGACTTTAGAAGGTTTGTTTCTTTGCTATTTCGGGAATAGCTTTATCTATTCTTCTTGCTAATTCAGGTAATTTGATTGTTGGGACTGCAGGAAAAAGATGATGTTCAAGATGGTAGAACATGCTGAAAGTAATCATATTTTTCCATCCGCTTCTTTGAGTTCTGGCGAAATCTGGATTGTCATGTGTGTGATGATGGACAGTCCAAACGGCAAAAAATGCCATTAAGGATTCTCCAACAATCATAACAATTATGTGATAGATTAACCAGTGAATGTTGAAGTAAATAGCAGCTGTGGCAAAAAGAAAGGCGGATGCTAGCTCAAGGATCATGTCTTTTCGATATTTATTATTTCCAAGTTGCCAAGTAATTTGATGAACCTTGAACATATGTATTGAGCCGTAAAGGATTGCACCGTACCAAGTCATTTGAGCTGACTTTCCTTCCTGATCTTTTTCTGATAAGCAATGTTTATGATGTCTTAAGTGGATAAATTTTATTGCATGAATTGAAACCATCATCAGAATGCTGTTTATGTATAATGTGAGCCACGTTAAAAAACGCTTGGTACCTAAAGCATTATGAAATCCGTTATGCGATTGTCTGAGTCCTGTTAAGAAGAAGAAGGCCGAACATGGTAGCGCAAACCAATAATATCCGAAATATGCCAGTGTCCAAGAAGAAAGAATCCAGGGTAGTGGAAGGTTGTTCTCTATAAACATCTCTTTGAGAGATAGTTTTCTTAAGTCTTTCCATTCAACTCTTCTTTGTACTTCTTCTTGTGTCATATTATGAGCCTTTAATCATAATAATTGGTATAAGAATAGAAGGAGTGTGTACAGTATGATCTGTTTGCCATGAATGTAAAGGCGATGCCTAAGATACGAAATCCTATGGTGCATTAAGGTGATAGGAATAAGTTTTTTTAGAGGAAAAAGCTTATTTGCAAGTGTGGATTAGAGCTTGGCTCTGGATGTTTTTTTGTGTAAAAAGTTTGATTGTTGTATTGGGTACCTAAATTCTGAAAACACAGGCCGCAGATCACTTCAGGTGATTTCTGACCTGTGCTAGTAAAAACATATGGTTGGATATGTGGGCTATGTTTAGGTAATGAAACGATAGCCATAGTAATTTGTAATTCTTTTAGGCAGATCAAAAAAAATAACTATCCATTCGTTCCACTGCGGACAGCAAATCCTCACGTACGAAAAGTACGCTCCGGTTTAGCTGCCTTGTGCGCCTTTGGCTAATTATTTTTTTAACATGCCTTACTTATTTGTTTCATTCCAATTTGGAGGATCAAATCCCATCAGGTGTTTTATGAAAAAGTCGCGACGTTTACGTTCTCCAAATTTGCCTCCTAAGGTATGTCCTGCGCCGGGTAGCATAACAAATTCGAATTCTTTATCGGCTTTAATCAATGCGTCTACTACTTGTAGAGTTGAAGAAGGATCCACATTGTCGTCTAATTCACCAAGTATGAGCATTAGTTTTCCGCGCAGCTTTTTTGCGTGAGTTACGTTTGAGTTTTCTTTGTAGCACTTATCTACTGGATATCCCATCCAAAGCTCGTTCCACCATATTTTATCCATACGGTTGTCGTGACAGCCACAGGCGGAAACCGCTACTTTGTAGAAATCGGGATATTGCAAAACCGCAGCTGTAGAACTTTGTCCGCCTGCTGAGCCACCATAGATGCCAACTTTGTTTGTGTCCATGTATGGGTACTTTTTTGCTGCTGCTTTAATCCATTTCATTCTGTCGGGAAGACCTGCGTCCATTAGGTTTTTCCAAGCTACATCGGCAAAAGCTTTGGAGCGGTAACCTGTTCCCATACCATCGATCTGCACAACGATGAAGCCTAACTCGGCAATTGAACTAAATTTCCAATCGTAGGCAAAAAAG
The DNA here is from genome assembly GCA_965230435.1 of Bacteroidales bacterium. Taxonomy (GTDB): domain Bacteria; phylum Bacteroidota; class Bacteroidia; order Bacteroidales; family JBDKHP01; genus JBDKHP01. Next base: position 1,081,748 of record CBDDLB010000006.1, on the reverse strand, counting down.
CTTTTTGGCACATGGTTTCTTCCTGGGCCTGCGTAAATATATTCCAGTATCGGGTATTTCTTATTTGGGTCGAAATTGGATGGTCGGTAGATGATTCCCCAAATGTCGGTTTTTCCATCGCGGCCTTTTGCAGAAAAGACTTCGGGCATTTGCCAGCCTTTTTTCTTTAAACCGTCTATGTCCGATTCTTCCAGAGTCATTATTTTCTTTCCGGATTTTGAATCTCTTAGCACAGTAACTGGCGGTAAATCGACGCGCGAATATTTATCTACAAATAATGATTTAGATTTATTGAACCAAGTTGTATGATATGCTTCTTCTGGTGTTATGCATTTCATCTTAGAACCATCCAGTTTGATTCTGAAATATTGAAGAAGATAAGGATCTGCACCTTTTTCTGCACCATTGGCCGAGAAAATCATTTCGCGTTTCTGCTCATCGACATGTATGATCTCGCGCACATAAAAGTCCCCTTTTGTAATTTGCTTTTTTATCTTGCCCGTATTTCCATCGATCAAATAAAAATGAAACCATCCATCGCGTTCAGATTTCCAGATCATTTCCTCTCCGTCGTTTAAATCCCACCTTCTGTTTTGGATGTATTCTACATAGGTCTTACTTTTTTCTTCAGCAAGAACAGTAAGAGCGCCGTTGGTTGCATCTACTTTCAGGACTTGATATTTTTGGTGTCCCCGTTCGTTGAATTCAAACGTAAATGCAGTACTGTTTTTTCTCCATTTTAGTGAGCCTGCATAATATTGATGTTCAAATGGCTGTGTTTCAATAGGAATTTGCTTTTTATTGGCAATAGAGAACAAAGCTGGACGCCTAATTGGTACCACATCGCCCGGTTTCAGGTATTCGCGCGTATGAAGTTTTGGTTGTAGCTGATCTTTGGGCGAGGATTCTATCATATAGAAATGTCGCTTCTTGTGCTGCCTTACCTTAAAGGTTGCCAGACTTTTAGAATCTGGAGACCATTGTAGAAATGCAGAATACAGGTCACCTGCAGATCCGTTGAAGCTCAATTGAAACTCGTCTTTAGACTTAACGTTTTGAATGTAGACGTTGTAATCCTTTATGTAGGCTTTCCATAGAGAATCTGGTGATAAGACAGGTTCGTTATCCAATTCATCCTTGGATTTAGCCCAGTAAGAGTGTTTCTTTTTCTCAACTTTTTTCCCTTTGGCAAGACTGTCCTTTTCTATCCAGTATGTACAGCGAAAACCTTTGGCCTCAAAGTACAATTGTTTAGCATTTTTGCTCACCTTCAGTTTTTTCGGCTCAAAGGTTTTGAGATCTTGTTTACTATTGAACATTTTATTGTAATGCTCTAACAAAGCCTTTTTGTCGAAAAGCTGTTTTTTCTTTTTCTCTGTTGTTGAGACTAATTTGTAGCTGATGCCGTCTGTGCCGTTGGTTTTATACCAAAATGTAGAATCTGTAAGCCAAGTGGCTTTAAGTTGATGGTGTGTTGCTAATTCATTCCACTTGGAGGCTGTATCTGCCCTTTGATAATCTTCTTTTGTTAGTTGTGCGTTTGCTGAACCAATTAAAGCAATCAGTGCTAATAATAGATAACCTACCTTCATAATTTATTAATTCTCCTTATTGTGTCATACTTCACCTAGCACTTTTGTGCCGTAAAGTGATTGTTTATAATGATTTCAATGTTTTAGAGTTTGCTGAGAATTGCTTTGTTGGAATTAAAAAAGAAAGCCGCCTATGTATGATTATGTCAGGTAATCAATAGACGGCTTTCTTCGTTGTCACAAACATACTAAAGGATTTTGAAAGGACATTGTTAATAGGGTAGGTTACTTCTGAGGTTAGAAACTCTTGACCTTAAAATCCTATAGGTGATTTCGTTTGTGTTTTGTTATTTACTTTCGAGCTTCTGCAAAAGTTCGATATTCATTCGTTTTAATTCTTCTATTTCTGTCTGTTGTGCTTGGTTTTGTTTGTTTTGTTCAATCATGTAGAGGGTAAGTTCCTCAATTTTTTGTAACAACTTGGCATTCATCTCTCCGATATCAATTCCGTTCTTGGTTACTTCATCTTCACTTGGAATTTCGGGGAGGTGGTTGTTCTTGGCTATGAACGATTCAACTTCTTCAAGGGGGCGTAGTTTGTAGTCATCGTAAAAAACAAAGTCGGACCAATCGCCGATTTCAACTTTAATACTTCTTGCTCCGATTGAACCTTCTACAGCTAACTTATGCGATCCTGTTGTTGATGTTCCGATTCCTACGCTTCCTGAATTTGTAACTCTTAGAAACTCTCCAGAGCCTTTTCTATAGATGTGAAAAAAGTCACCTGCTAGACCGACATCCCACCAGTTTGATGCTTCTTGATCTGTAGCCAACCTTAGGCCAGCTCTTCCCGAAAACCCTGGGGCGGCATTGTCTGTTCTAAAAGGAGTGTGAGGGTTATGCAGCATTATAAGACTGCCACTGCTTCCTCCAATACTACCAAGAGTTGGATGGCTGTTTGAAGATCCCCAGCCAGATTGTAATGAAAGGTGACCGTCTCCCCAGGCTTTAGAGGAACCAGTTCCCCACCTTAAATTACCTTCTATATCTAGTTTTTCAGATGGATTGTTCAACCCTATGCCGACGCTGCCTCCAAGAATGGCGAGTTGCTTGTCGTTGTAGATTCCTAGTCGAATATCATAGTCTTCATTACTCTCATTAGCGAAGTCTAAATGAGGTATGCCACCAGCGCTTGTTATTTGAAGGCTATAGTCATCTCCTAGTGTTCGAAGAAATGCAATTCCATCGGAAACAGCATTGGCCTGCTTAGCCGATGAAATGAAGTGAAGTCCTCCTGCTGGTTCAGAAGTTCCAATTCCTATTCTGCCTGAGTTTGTAATTCTAAAAAGTTCTCCAGAATTTCCCCTGTAGATGTGAAAGAAATCACCAGCTAGGCCAACATCCCACCAGTTTGATACTTTGGAGTCTGCAGCTAATCTTAAGCCCGCTCTTCCAGAAAATCCTGGAGCATGGTTCTCTGTTCTAAAAGGTACATGAGGGTTATGTAGCATTATAAGACTGCCAACACTTCCTCCAATACTGCCAATAGTTGGATATCGATTAGAAGATCCCCAACCGGATTGTAGCGAAAGGTGACCGTCTCCCCAAGCTGAAATAGAACCAGTTCCCCACCTTAAATTGCCTTCTACATCTAGTTTTTCAGACGGATTGTTCAATCCTATACCTACATTGCCTGAATTTGAAATTCTAAAAAGTTCTCCAGAGCCACCCCTGTAGATGTGAAAAAAATCACCAGCTAGGCCGACATCCCACCATTTTGATACTTTTGAGTCTACAGCTAATCTTAAGCCTGCTCTTCCAGAAAATCCTGGAGCGTGATTTTCTGTTCTAAAAGGAATGTGAGGGTTATGTAGCATTATAAGGCTTCCAACGCTTCCTCCAACACTACCAATGGTAGGATAGCTATTGGAAGCCCCCCAGCCGGATTGTAGCGAAAGATGGCCATCTCCCCAAGCTGTAGTGGTACCAGTTCCCCATCTTAAAGTTCCATTGGTATCGATATTGTCCGATGTGGTTAAGGTTCCTGGTGGGTTTTCAATAAACTGAGCATTTACAACTGAAGCAATTGCAAATAATGCGATTAATAAGTATACTTTTTTCATTTTTAAAAATTTGAGTTTATTTCATGGGTATTGAATCATAATAAACATGTTTGATAGCAAGTTAGCTTGTGTGGAAAGTCGACGAAACGCACGGGATGAAACAGGCTGTCTGGCCAGTTGACGATTAAACTGTGGAGAGCACAGAGTGAGCAGCACTGTAGAATCCAATAAAACGACGCCGAAGATATAAAATACTATCATGATTAAAGGGGGAATCCTAAATTTAGGGTGTAAATTTATGTCATAAAATTTTCAGGGAAAGAATTGAAATTACAAAGAATGGTCATAACTATTTGTGCGGTAGAATGTGCGCGAAGATCTGTGTGCTGAGGCAATGTTCAATGAGAGTGTGGTACTCGCTCATCATTTTATTGTGCCAGATAGAAGACGGTGGACAAACTAATGTTAGGCTTCTTTGTTTGCAGTAAAAAACGTTACATTCTATGTGGACAAGAACCACCGTAAACTGCATGTACGGTGGTGTTGAAGGCGCTGGAGGAGTTGATTTAGTTGTTCAATTTGATAACAGCATCGTTTTCTAAAAGTTCAAGAATCATAGCAGAGCATTTATCAATTATTTGTTCTAAATGTAGAGTGTCAATTTCTTCGAACTCATCTTTTACATCGTGATAATATTCAAAATTCTTAAAATCGTAAGTGGATAAGGTGTGAGATGGAATATTGAACACTCTGTAGAATGGATAATTATCTGCAAGTTGAAATAAACCATATGCATCTTCTATACTTTCGTACTTGATCAGTTCATATCCTAAAGATTTATTTGCAACTTCTGCAAAGTTTGATTTACGGAATCCTGTTATATAAATTTTGGAAGCATCACTTATTAATGGTTTTCCCAGCATTTCAAAGTTTATAACATACCGTAGATTTATCCCATCACCTTTCAGTCTTTTTGCTAAATGTATTGCTCCCTTCAGGCCAGATTCTTCTTCTGTGAATATCGTTAAAATAATATTTTTGGAAAGTTTCCTTTGCTTTAAGTCATTTGCAATTTTAAGAACCGCACTAACTCCTGTGGCATTATCGTTTGCGCCATTATATACAGAATCATTTTGCGATCTGGTTTTTCCTAAATGGTCTAAATGTGCTCCAATAAGAATATAATCGTTTGTTACTTCGCTTGCGGAAATTTTTCCGACAATATTACATGAAGTCCTGTTATGAACAGTAAGCGAGTCGCGAAATGTGTTGTCGAAATAATGTTCTACTCCAATCTTTTCAAAGTACGACTCAACAAATAAACATGCTTTTTCCATTCCGGGCGTACCCGGTTTTCTGCCTTCAAATTCATCAGAAGATAATGTTTTGACGATTTCTACTGCGGACTGCGAATCTTTATCTGTTTTGATGCTAGGTTTAAAAACGGAGCATCCTACGATTAAAACGCCAATTGCAATTGCAACAATAATCTTTCTATTTCTCATATATCATCGTTTCATTGTATATTTCAACGTTAATCCAATCTAATGGTTACGTAGAGAGAGAATTGAGCAGTTTTGGGACGTTTGTGCTTTTGGCTGGAAAAGTACGGACTTCACTTTCGTTTGGTTATGTATTTTTCATATGCAGAACTGATACTGGTTCGCATAAATGACGAAGTGGGAAATCTTAAGAAGTGAAATTAAAAGGGGGAACCTAAGAAAACGTATCGATGAGCTTAAGAGAACTAAAATTGTGTTAGTTGTTTATTCAGTTGAGCTTTCGTCTCTTGTTATTCCCACTTCAGTATGAAAAATTATGAGCAATTCATCTTTCTAGCTGTTTAAGTACTTTCTTTCATCATGTCCAAACTATCAAAACCTTTAGTGTTTATATCTAGAGGTATTGCCTTATATTTGACAGCTTTAACCATGTAATATGGTTTCTGAAAGATGTTCAATTGTATTATATCCGATGGGGTGACTTCCGCTGAGTTTACATTGGCAGGAATTCCTCCAGCTACCATAAAACCAGCCATAACAAGTTCCGAACAGAAAAATTTATCAGAATCCCTTCTGGTTACGGTGACGTTTATGCCCAAATCATCTAGGAAATCGACTCCGGATTTTAGTAAGCCATCGTAATCATAATCTTTGCCAAGTTGGGCATAAAGGAATTTTTCCAGCTTTGGTATGTCTAGCGTTGCCCTAAATTCCTCACTTAAGCGTAAAATCCAGACATTACCATTGTAGAAAGGAAGTATGTTTGAAATTTTTTGAAGATGTACCCCTTCGTGTTCTGGGTATTTATCTCCGATTGAAGATTCAAAAAATCTTATTCTTTTATCATCATCAATCAGTATTGTAGCAACATGCGAAACCTGACTTCTAGTAACCAGCTTGGTTATCTTTGAAAAAAAGTAGTTGCCACCAAAGGCAATGATATCTCCTGTCTGTAACTGATCTCGTATGTTCTGATAATGTACTGTGAGTGGGTATTTTCTATCTTTGTCTCTAATCATTGAGCTTGTCTTTAAGTTTATCGGAGTTTATGGTCGTGAACTATTTATTGAATTACTTATTTTCTTTTTTCTTCAGTGTCGTCATTCGGCTTTATTCATTTATTATTTCTATTACCTTTTTAAAATCGGGATGTTTTATTCCTGCTTCTTGAAGTTCGTTGATATCTTGAAGAAAGTAATGTTTGGCAAGTTCATTCTGATTCGCGAAGCGGATATCTTTCCATTTCACATATATGGCCTCTGCCTTGTTGAACCTGTCCATTAAAAGGTTGGCACAGGCTACGAATGAATAAGCTAATTTGTCGTTGGGGCTTAAGTCTAAAGAATTATGTGCAGATTTAATGGCTTCGCTAAGCTTTCCTGTTAGTAAACAATAAAAACTATGGTCAGAAAAGTATTCGGAGTTTTCAGAATCTATTTCAATAAGTTTCTTTGAGACTTCATAAGCTTTCTTATATTCTTTTAATTTATGATAAGTTTTTTTTAAATAAGACAAAACCGTTTCTTTGTATTCGTAATCATTAAGACAGCTATTGAAATGTTTTTCAGCATTTTGATATTCCTCAATATCAAAATAACATTCAGCAATATGAAAATGAGCATAAGTATAATCTGATTTCATCTCTAAGGCTCTTAAATAGCAATCAATAGCAATTATAGTATTTACTGCATTCTTTTCGTGAGTATATCCATAAAATGCTTTCCCCATTTGAAACCACGTTTCGGGATTTTGTTTTATTTGTTTTGCGTTGTTTGCATATTTAAAAGCCATTGCTTTGTCTTTTAGTTTGGAATAGACTATGGCTAGTTCGTTTAGGATTGAAATGTCATTTAAATCGTATTCAAGAGCTTTCTGTAGAAACTGTGCCGCTTCATTATGATCAGAACTGCTGTGACATGCGATTCCAATATTATGATACAGATCTTTATTCCCTCCCCAGTTGTTTAGTAGCTTTATAAAGCAGCCTTTTGCTGTAATAGGCATATTCTCAGATAATAAATGAGTTCCTATTGTGTAGAATTTATCATGAATTTCCTTTGTTTTTGTGATTTTATATTCTTCATCAATGATTTTTTTTGCTTCGTTATATTTATCAAGGCTAATTCTATTGTTGACATTTGCTTCTATGGCAATAAGTCGAAATGGAACTTTACATACTGTTAAATAGTCCTCACCAGCTTCTAGGATATCTACATCGCCTTCTTCATAGTACCAATCTATATTAATAGGCAGCACATGTGAGATAGTTTCAAGTATCATTAAAATATCCAAAAGACACTTACTTGAAGAGGTATTGAAATATTCAAAGTGCATTACTACAGTAAACGGTTCTTTACTGGTTGTTTCTTCTGAGCACTCTTTTAAAAGATTAATGGTGGGAATGTAGAATTCAATAGCATTTTCAGGTATGGAGCGTCCTATGATAGAGAAGCGATTGTTGTCAAAATCAATCTCAACCTCTGGGGTTTTATCTGTAGCTTTTATATATAAGTTACTCATTTGTTATAATTTGAATCCAATTATTAATATGTCGTCGGTTTGAGTTGTGCTCTTTTTCAGATTAGTCAAATTTTCGGATAAATATTTCATTTGCTCATTAATAGGTTCTTGGTGTATATTTAAAAGTAAATCCTTGAATTGGTTTCTTAGAAACTTTTTTCTTGTTCCATACTTCAACTGGTTTATGTACCCGTCGGTTGACAAATAAAAGAAATGATCAGTACCAATTTCAATTTGGTTAAGACTAAAAACATCTCTGTCCGTAACCATAGGATTATAGCCTAATGTTAATCGGGTTCCTTTCAGTGTTTTTACCGTATCATTATCTACAAAATATAAAGGTAGCATAGCTCCCGAGAATGTGAGCTGCCTTATTTTTAGGTCGATAGCGCAAAGAGCACCGTCAAAGCCATCTGTTGCATGGTCTTGGCTGACCATAAACATCTCTGTTATTTTTTCTCTAAAAATATTCAGTATTTCATTTACGGGTAATGAATTGTCTGAAATAATTTTATCTAACAAAGAATATCCCATCACACGCAAGAAAGCCCCTGGTACGCCAGAGCCTGTGGCATCAAACACTCCAATATAGAGCACATCTTCTATTTGTTTTAGAAAATAAAAATCCCCATTGATGATATTCTTTGGGCGGTCAAAAATCAACAAACCTTTTAGCTGAGTGGCAATAGCTTCAACTTTTGGAGTGAAAAAGTTTATGATTCGCTTGGCCGTAAACAGCGACTCTTGTGTATCTTTTAAACGTTGCTGCTGTTCTGCTTCTTTAATTGCTTCAATTTTTCTTTGTTGTTCATATTCCAACAGCTTTATCTGCTCTTCTCTTTCCCGTGAGGATTTTGCACTCAAAATTGGTTCAATCAGCGTATCGTGGCTCAATTCGTAATTATACCCTCCAGTGGTGTTTTTTTCAGAACGTAATAAGTGTTTGTTTACAAGGTGTTTTAAAGTGTCTGCTTGTACAAAATCTTTGCAGATTATTGCATCCAAAGAAATTCTTCTTGAGTCCCGTATTAGTTGGTTCTCTATAAACATCCTTGTTTTTCCCGGTTCGTCGGTTTTCGTAACAATCTCTTCATAAAAATTCAGGAAAATATCTTTGAACTTGGGCAAATCATCAACTTCAATTAGAATTGGTTCATCGGTTAATAGGGCTTGCTGTTTCTTCTGGGCAATGTTCTCTATTTGCTGACAAACAATTTGCAGCTGAGTTGTTTCAATGTTTTGTTTTCCATTATCGGTCAGTGCAGCTACAATATTATTTACTGCATCATTACTGAAGTCAAAAGGTAAAGTATCGAAGTCGTTATTGTTTTCGCTTTTGGCAGGGCTGATAATAGCGTGCTTTGTCTGTTCTTCATCAAGTGGGATAAGTTCATAGAACACTTTTTGGATATCCTGAATCTTATCGCTTAGACTGTTGAGTAGACTTAAACGATCGGAACGAATGGCAAAAACAGATTTTACTGACAGTGGTTTATACAGATCATCGATTTGTATATGCTCCTCTATTTTTGGCTTGTTGCCAATTAATTCCATAATGTTGTCGGGAACGTCAACAATAGTTAATTCATAAAATTGTTGTTTAAAGCTTTTGATTAGTTCTGGTGGGTACGAAAATAGTTCTTCGAACTGATCAAAAACAAGAATGAATTTGTTTTTCAGTGATAATTCAACTTTTTTGAAATAAAACCACAACGTTTTTTGAACTTCTGAATGTTCAATTAATTCGTCGATGATTGAGTATGGTAAATTTTCAAAGTCTGGAATAGAATAGATCAAGGCATCTATAATGCTTTTTATAGGGGATTGGTTTTCGCTTTGGTCGTAAGCAAAAAAACGAACCTTAATTATTGTGAATTTGTCTTGTAATTTTGGCAATACACCAGCGTTGAGCAAAGAAGTTTTTCCTACGCCTGATTTTGAATACAATAGAACCTGTTTTCGTAAAGAGATTAGATTTGTCAGGTTTCTGATATCGTTTTCTCTGCCAAAAAAAATGCTTTGTTGTTCCGTTGTAAAAGGCGAAACTCCAGGATACCGTTTCATGAGCGGTTAATTTTATCATTAATCATTACCAATTCATCTTCCAGCTCTTTCAAATCTTCTAATTTGTCAGAATCTACTGCTTTTACCCTTATTGTTTCAAGTTCGCGTAAAATACTGTTGATGAAATTATTGTTGAGGGATTTTGTTAAACCCGCAGATTTGCTTTTTTGCAAAAGTAAGCTGGCAAAATCTTTATAATTAGCATCAATGAAAGTGACGTTGAATTGTTGCTCTATAAATTCACGGTTTATGGTTTCTGTTTTTTCGGCATCGAAAGTAAAGCTTTCCACTTCCGGCAATAGGTTTAATTCATACATAATTAGTTTGTTATGCCACTTATTAAAATCAAAACCAATGAATAAATAATGAGTTGTATCTTCTTTTTTTATTTTATTTTCAACCTCAAACGGAAATTTTGCTTCAATATCATTTTTAAGATATTCATTGAACTGTTTGTGTGTGTATATAAAACGTCCATTTTTGCTTGCAGCTCCAAGCGCATTGTAAAGGGTCGGTTTTGTTTTGGAAAGCTGAATATCTTCATGTTTTGTTCCGGTGTAGTATACAAATCTATGGTCTATGTTGTAGCTTGTGTAAATCTGGTGCATCGTGTCATCTGGTGTTAATGACACAATCAATTCAAAGGGGATTTGCGCAAATTGCATAAGTATTGCTTTGGCAATTATATTTTCTTTCTGAAACTGATTGCAGTAATAATCTCTTGCAGGATTTATTAGCCTTGTTTCGGCACCGGGCATAAAAAAGCCTTCTGGTTCGTTATACTTACGTTTTTTATTGCTTATTTTTTTGAAAAAATTACGATGCAATGAATTACCATTTTCATCGATCGAAATTTCAGGACCAACAAACAATACACAGTTACCAAATTCAATTGCCTTGATCAGATCGTCGAAATCAATATCGTCAAAGTCCTCTTCTTTGATAGGGTTGATGTTCTCGCTTTCTTGCTCTTCTCTTCGTAAGCCTACAACTTGAATAAGATTTGCTATTTTATCAGCAATCAGCTTTTTAGCTTCTTTTATTTCCTGTTTGGTTTCTTGCCCAGAGTATATTGTAATATCATTTGCGGTAATATTTTGCAGAGCAATATTTTCATTTCCCTGTATGTCCGAGATGTTTTTTATTTCCATTCAAGTAAATTTAACCTACTGAAAAATCGCCATCTATATTTCGTATTCCTTGAACAACTGTATTGTTGCTGCTATTGTCACCAATATTGGATGTGTTTTGAATAATAATATGTTCGCTTTCTTCTAACGCTTTATCTATTTCGCTTTCTAATTCAGGACTTGTTTCCACGCTTTCTTCAATATCCCGAAGCATATCCAAAACTGCATATCTAATTTTATTTTTTGTGATGTTTGCATCCTCAAAACTAATTGTACCCGATCGAATTTGCTTCATCAAATCGTTGTATCGTGCCGAATGAAGTATTATTTCATCCAGCTTTTTGCTATTACGCAAAAGATTGCTCAATTCAGTTATGGCTGTTTTCAAATCATCTTTTCCGATTAAATCGCCTACTCTGTTTATGAAATCTTTCGTTGTCATGTCCTGATTGTATAAATTTTAAGGTCATGGACCTATTTGTTTTAGATTTACATTGTGCAAGTTGTCAGATACTTAGCTCTAGAATAAATCTACCTTAATTATTGCTGGTTTCTTAATTGTTTTTCTGTGGTTATTATGGGGCAATTTCGTTGTTCAATGGAGCCTTGCGATAGTTTCTTACCTTGCTACAGTAGTTCTGCCATGTTGTAAATTTGTTTATAGTGCTTTGTCCGATTGTTTTTTACATGTAAAAATAAGCAACTTCTAGAATGGAAAATTGAATAGGCTGTAGTTTGGTTTTTGGTACTTTTGTTTGGCTAGGGGGTGAATTAAAAACTATCCTCTCCCTCAAACTCCTGAATTTTCCTAACAGTATCAGCGGAATGTTCTATGGTACTCTGAGTTTTGCTATCGAATGCGACCAATGTAACCGTACTCTCGGCTGCAACAATCTGCTCTTGCGGTGTTTTGACAGGGTATTTAACTACCTGTGTTTGAAAGTCGAAGCTTTTCTTACCGATTCTACTGCAACGCGTATATAGTTCCACTTTATCGCCGTAGTTGATGGGGCTCAGGTATTTTATGTTTACGGTTCCTACCACGGCCTGAAATTCGAGAGTAGTCCTATCGAATCCGATTACATCTTCTGAGTAGGCTACCCGGGCGTCTTCCAGATAGCTGAGATAGCGGGCGTGGTTTACATGGCCAAGTGTATCAAGATCGTTGTAGCGGACGTGTTCTTCCGTTTTGTGTTTGAAAAGCGATAGTTTTTCCATGATTATAAGGTGTTTGGTTGGTTTTCCTTGGTTCCTAAAAGGTCATCTTAAGGGTGCGGTGGCATTGCAAGCACGGTATTTTTAGGTTATATTTGTATACATGCATTGAAAATAACTACTGTATTTGGTTCAGTGCCCTGTTACTAAAGTGAGTTATTCTCTCTGCAAAGACAATTCGATTCGAATATACGAAAAATACACTTTTACTTGGAGATGAGGCCTAACGAGACTGTTGATTATCATATTAAAGCTACTTGGCATTCGTTGTCGAGAATGTATAACCAGATTTCTGCCGATTATGGCATGTCGTTGACGGTTGGCTATGTGCTGATCAACATACAGACGGAAGGAACTCCCGCTACGAAAATAGCTCCATTGATGGGCATGGAACCCACAAGCCTGAGCCGCCTTTTGAAAACAATGGAGGATAATAACCTTATTTATAGGGAAAAGGATAAGGAGGACAAACGGATTGTCCGTATTTTTCTTACAGATGAGGGGATCCTAAAGAAGAAAGTGGCCAAAATGGTAATTGTAAAATTTAATCAGAAGGTTAAAGATCTGTTTTCGGAAGACGAGCTGGGTGCTTTTTTTAGGGTGATAGAGGCAATTAACCGTTTTGCTAATGAGTATGAGCCTCCGCGCCATAAGACTGCACGTGAGATAAAGTTGTAGTGAAGTTATAAGTTTTTGGTTATGAGTTGTGTGTGGTGAGTTGGGTAGAGAAGTCGGAAAAATTTGCTTTTCTTTGAAACCTTAGATTTTTGTGGACTTTATGAATAGCCCAATAATTATAGCACCACGTACTTAATAGAATAATATTCAGGGAATTTTTTTTAAAGGCAAACGCGTTTTTTATGAGTAAATTCTGATTTGTAATAAGTTGTTAAGTTTTATTGATTTTTAGGGTGGGTGATTTGTGTGTTTGCCTATTGTTGAGTTTTAGGATTTAATGAACACGAACCATAACAATATCATATTGCATAAACCCTAATTATCACCATGACAAGAAGAATCAGAAAGGTAGCCATTTTAGGTTCTGGAGTAATGGGGTCGGCAATAGCTGCTCATTTTGCCAACATTGGTGTTGAGGTGCTTCTGCTCGACATTGTTCCCCGAGAGCTGACTGAAGATGAGGTGAAGAAAGGCCTCAGCTTGGAACATGAAACTGTACGGAACCGGATTGTTAACGCCTCGTTGGCCAAATCGCTGAAGTCTAAACCCTCGCCAATTTATCATAAATCGTTTGCTAAACGTATCGTGACCGGAAACATGACCGATGACATGCCCAAAATTGCGGGTTGCGATTGGGTTATTGAAGTTGTGGTGGAGCGGTTGGATATCAAAAAGACTGTTTTTGAACAGGTTGATAAATATAGGAAAGAGGGGGCACTTGTTACTACAAATACTTCGGGTATACCGGTTCATTTGATGTTGGATGGTCGGAGCGACGATTTTCAAAAGCATTTCTGTGGAACGCACTTTTTCAATCCACCACGTTATCTGAAACTTATCGAGATTATCCCTACGTCCAAAACCGATCCTGATGTTATTGATTTTCTGACGGATTATGCATTCCGTTTTCTGGGCAAAACGCCTGTGCATTGCAAAGATACTCCTGCCTTTATTGCTAACCGTGTTGGAATTTATGGGATTATGGCACTTTTTCATCTTGTAGAGGAGATGAAGTTGAGTGTAGACGAGGTGGATAAACTTACTGGACCAGTTTTGGGCAGGCCAAAGTCGGCTACGTTCCGCACTTGCGATGTGGCGGGACTTGATACTTTGATCCATGTTGCGAACGGAGTGCGGGAAAATTGTGAGGGGGACGAAGCGAAAGAGATATTCCAGCTTCCTGATTTTTTGGTGAAAATGCAAGAGAATAGTTGGTTCGGAGACAAAACCAATCAGGGCTTTTACAAGAAAACAAGAGATGAAGAGGGGAAGAGGTTAATCTTTTCGCTCGATCTTGAAACGATGGAGTATAAGCCGAAGCAAAAAGTGAAATTTCCAACTCTGGATGCGGGCAAGCCTATTCTTGATCTGCGGGAACGTATGCGGGTGTTCTATGATGGTAGCGACCGCGCTGGTGAATTCTACAGACGGTCGTTTAATGGTCTGTGGGAATATGTTTCGAAGAGGATACCTGAGATATCGGACGATCTGTACAAGATTGATGATGCCATGAGGGCAGGGTTTGCTTGGCAGTTAGGGCCTTTCGAAATGTGGGATGCTATTGGTGTGGAAAAGGTTTTGGAGCAGATGAATAAAGAGGAACGAAGGGCTGCTGATTGGGTTTATGAGATGTTGGAGAGTGGCAGTGATACGTTCTATCGGGTTAGAGGTGGAATACGCGAATATTGGGATGTTTCTTCGAAATCGTACAAAACAGTACCGGGCACGGAAAATCTTGTTGTTCTTGATAACCTGAAGGAAAATCACACGCTTTGGAAGAATGGGGATGCAAGCATAATAGATCTTGGCGATGGTGTTCTGAATGTGGAATTTCATAGTAAAATGAACACTATAGGTGCAGGAACGATTCAGGCACTGAACAAGGCTGTTGATATGGCCGAGACCGATTACAAGGGACTTGTGATTGCTAATGAAGGAGAAAATTTTTCTGCCGGTGCTAATGTTGGAATGATATTCATGATGGCCGTGGAGCAGGAATGGGAAGAGCTGGATTATTCGATTGCCTATTTCCAGAAAACAATGATGAGACTGCGCTATTCTTCCGTTCCTGTTGTTGCAGCACCTCATGGCCTAACATTAGGTGGTGGTTGCGAACTCTGTATGCATGCCGATAAGGTGGTGGCCAATGCGGAAGCTTACATTGGTCTGGTGGAGTTTGGAGTAGGTGTGATTCCTGGAGGTGGTGGCACGAAAGAGTTTGCGCTTCGTTTTTCTGATGGGCTTAAGGAAAATGATGTCCGGGTGAACCATTTCACGAACCGTTTCATGACAATTGGTCAGGCAAAGGTTTCAACCTCAGCTTACGAAGCTTTCGATCTTGGCTATTTGCGCGTAGGTGTAGATGAGGTGATCGTGAACCGTGCAGAACAGCTGAAATATGCCAAAGAGGTGTGCCTACAAATGGCCAATAAGGGTTACACTCAACCTTTGCCTAGGATGGATATTAAAATAATGGGACAGGAAGGTCTTGGACTGGCGTATGTTGGTGCAGATATGATGGCGGTTGGCAACTATATTTCGGATCATGATAAACTGATAGCAGAAAAGCTAGGCTATGTACTGTCTGGTGGTGATGTTTCGCAGCCAATGACGGAAGTGTCTGAACAGTATCTGCTCGACCTGGAACGAAAAGCTTTTGTGGAACTGTGTTCTAAGCGCAAGACACTTGAGAGAATGCAGAGTTTGATTAAAACAGGTAAGATTCTCCGCAACTGATCTTGATTTTTTTGTAATTCGAAAACGTAAATTTCTAGAAGCAAAAACAAAATGGAAGCATATATAGTTGGAGCTTATCGTACTGCTATTGGTAAGGCAAAAAAAGGAGGTTTCCGCTTTACCAGACCAGACGAGTTGGCTGCTAAAGTAATTACGAAATTATTGTCCGATTTTCCTCAGATAGAAAAATCACGGATTGATGATATTATTGTGGGAAATGTTTTTCCTGAAGCAGAATCGGGAACCAATATTGCCAGAATGATTTCTTTGATTTGCATGGGTACTGTTGAGGTTCCAGGGGTTACTGTGAACCGTTTTTGTGCATCGGGACTAGAAGCCATTGCTTGGGCTACAACAAAAATACGGATGGGAATGGACGATATTATCGTTGCAGGGGGAACGGAGTCGATGTCCTTGATCCCAATGGGCGGTTGGCGCTATGTACCCAATAGCCAGTATGCAAAGGAGCATCCAGATTGGTATCATGGCATGGGGCTTACGGCAGAGGCTGTTGCGCGGGAGTATAAAATTTCCCGTGAAGATCAGGATTTTTTTGCAGCGGAGTCTGTCGCAAGAGCTGTGGATGCAATAGACAATGGGCGCTTTAAGGATGAGATTGTACCAATAACTGTAAAAGAGACCTATGTAGAAAACAATCGACCTACAACCCGTGAATTTGTGGTCGACACGGACGAAGGCCCAAGACGGGGTACTACTCCGGAGGGGCTTAGTAAATTGAAACCTGTATTTGCAGAAGGAGGTACTGTTACGGCAGGAAATGCTTCACAAACGTCTGATGGGGCTGCTTTTGTTCTGGTTGTTTCGGAGGCTATGGTAAAGGAATATAATCTAAAGCCAATTGCCCGTTTGGTAGATTATCAGGTAAGTGGTCTGGAGCCGTATAAAATGGGGGTTGGGCCTATTTATGCAATTCCGAAAGTGCTGAAACACTCAGGTTTATCGCTTAATGACATGGAACTTATTGAGCTGAACGAGGCTTTTGCTTCTCAATCGCTTGCAGTTCAACGGGAATTGGATCTCAACCCGGAGATAGTAAATGTAAATGGTGGCGCAATAGCTCTGGGGCATCCGCTTGGTACAACGGGTGCAAAACTGACGGCGCAGCTTTTAAATGAAATGAGGCGCAGAAAAAATAAGTATGGAATGGTAACGATGTGCGTTGGTTCTGGTCAGGGGGCTGCTGGAATTTTTGAAATGCTTTAGGGAACGTTGACGATAAAAGCAGATTATTACATTTTATCATATGAATCTCATGTCTTCTGGAATAATTATCCTCGAATGGCATCAGAAAAGATGTTCCGTTCCAATTCTTGGTTGTGTGTTTTTTGGCTTAAATGTTAGAAACTTAAACTAAACTAACCATGGAAACTACAATTATAAAACCCTTAGCTGGCGGAGAGTTCATTATCCGCGAAACAGATTATAAAGATGTTTTTATTCCCGAGGAATTTACTGAGGAACAGACGATGATGGCGCAGACTGTTCTCGACTTTGTGGATAGCCGTGTTAAGCCAAATGTAGAAAAGCTTGACAAGACACAAGACCGGGAACTTCTAAGGAAGTTGATGGACGAAGCGGGTGAACTGGGGCTTCTGGGAGTACCAATTCCTGAAGAATATGAAGGTTTTGGACAGGATTTCGTGACCTCGATGCTAACAACTGAGGCAATGGGTGGGGCAAGTTGTTTTACGGTAACTTATACTGCCCATACTGGTCTTGGAACATTGCCTATACTTTATTTTGGTACAGAAGAACAAAAGAAGAAGTATCTCCCAGGTCTGGCTACAGGAGAATACATATCTGCTTATTGTTTGACAGAGCCTAATGCAGGATCGGACGCAAATTCGGCCAAAACAAAGGCTACTTTAACCGAAGATGGAAAGAATTACCTACTGAACGGACAGAAAATGTGGATATCGAATGGTGGTATCGCCGATCTGTTTATTGTTTTTGCGAAGGTAGACAAGGACGAGAACTTGACTGCTTTTATTGTAGAGAAGGATTTTGGAGGAATCACAATTAATCCGGAAGAAGAGAAGATGGGGATTAAAGGCTCGTCTACAACACAGATCTTTTTCAACGACACAAAAGTTCCGGTAGAGAACATGCTGGGTAGTAGGGAATTCGGATTTAAGATTGCTTTGTATGTACTGAACACTGGGCGTATTAAATTAGCAGCAGCTGTTGTTGGTGGAGCCAAAGCGGTGATTGATCTTACGGTGCAGTATGCCAACGAGCGGAAACAGTTCGGACGACAGATATCGAAGTATGGTGCTATTCGCTATAAACTTGCAGAACAGGTTATTCAGACTTGGGTAACAGAGTCGGCATGCTATCGCACAGCAAAAAACATTCAGGACAATATTTCAGAAGCAGTTAGGAATGGACAAGAATACGGAAAGGCCAAGATCGAGGGTATCCGTGCATTTGCTATCGAGGACGCTATTTTGAAAGTGTTGGGGTCTGAAATACTTGATTATGTTACAGACGAAGGTGTTCAGGTTTTCGGTGGAATGGGCTACTCAGCAGATGCTCCTATTGAAAGGGCTTATAGAGATTCCCGTATCAACCGGATTTTTGAGGGAACCAATGAGATTAACCGCCTACTTATCGTAGATATGATGCTGAAGAAGGGGCTTAAAGGTGAACTGGACTTGATGACACCAGCTAAACAGGTCGCTGATGAGCTTCTTGGTATTCCTGATTTTGACACACCAGAAGAAAGGTTGTTCTACGATCAGGAACGGTTGATTGTGAATTTTAAAAAGGCAATTTTAATGATTGCAGGTTCTGCTGTTCAGAAATTTATGACAACACTGGCTAAAGAGCAAGAGATACTGACCAATATTGCGGATATGGTAATCCTTACTTATGCTGCTGAATCAGCATTGCTCCGTGCTAAAAAACTTGTAAGCAAGAAAGGTGAGGCTGAAGCTCAACATGCCATTGATATTGCGTGTACTTACATTTACGATGCTGCCGATAAAATTAATAAAGCAGGTAAGGACGCGATCAATTCATTTGCAGAAGGCGATGAATGGATGGGCATGATGATGGGCATTAAGCGTTTTACGAAACATCCTGCTTGGAATCCTAAGGATAGCCGTCAGCGGATTGCTCAGCGGTTGATCGAGGAGAATCGGTATTGTTTTTAAAATTCAATATTAGAGTTGAAAATATAAAACAGCCTTGGCTACTTACTAGAGAAGTATCAAGGCTATTTTGTATTTATGGGGGTGATGAAAATTCCTCTAAAACTTGATGTTTTTGTATATCAAGCTTAGATATGAGTGATTGTCGGAAATTTTTTACAAGTAAAAACAACCCTGATTAAGGTTCTGTTGACGCTTTTATTGTTTTGGTTGCAAGTAGTTTGCCTCCATTTAAATAATCGCGACCTTCCATTTTTATTTCGTATTCTGTATTTTTTTGAAGTCCACTTAATTCATAGCTTAGAGTGCTATTGTAAATATCCTGATAACTTACTTGTTCTCCATGTTCCT
This sequence comes from Bacteroidales bacterium, assembly GCA_965230435.1. Taxonomy (GTDB): domain Bacteria; phylum Bacteroidota; class Bacteroidia; order Bacteroidales; family JBDKHP01; genus JBDKHP01. The sequence continues at coordinate 1,062,784 of CBDDLB010000006.1, read as the reverse complement.
GACCTGTAATAGCATATGAGATGAAATACCAATGGCAACCTTGGACAATAGGCCATTCAAGAGTGATTGAATTCTGAGTAGATGTAGTCTCAATATTAATTTCTAACAATTCGGCAGGTGGAGTATCCTCACTTTCATCTTCAACTTCACAAGAGAATATTGAAAGAGCAAACATTGAAACGATAAAGAAATTTAAGATTTTTTTCATAACAAGCATTTTTTCCTTATGGTCTCTATAAGGAAGTTATCAGATTTATCAAGATGTGAGACCTTGCTTGAAGCAGCTTAACATCTATTACTAAAGCAAATATTTGACTGTGAAAAACAGTCTTTTAGCCATATTATAGCTTATTGTACTTTGCAAACATATAAAATACTGAATAATGGTGATCCTGTGAAGTATATTTGTAGTATGATGTTTTTTTAGAGTTGTTTGTTGTATTTATGTACTTAAAAGAGGTTAATTGAAGTTTATGGATGTGTCTTAAAAGTGCTGAAGAAGTTGGATTTCGTGGTGTGGATACCAAAAAAACAACTCCTTAGCATGGAGCAATGTCTGCAAACAAATTCGTAGTTGTACTACTCACGCAGGCACATGCAATGTTAAAATAATAGCTGGGATAGTGTTGTGATTAAAGCTCAAGGACCGCTTCCACTTTTTTTACAACTTAATAGGAAAACATCATGAATCAATAGTGATTTTTATGTTTATTGTTAATTTTTTTAGGGCCGACGCATTAAAAATATTACATACTGAAAACCAAAGGTTTTTCAATAAAAGGCGAAGCCTTTTAGCTCCCCGCCTTAAAAAAGGAGGGAGTGGGGGTGGTTGTATAGCAAAAAAATGCAATTGTCTTGTTATCAGTATCTTATGGTTTAAGGTAATAAGCCACCCCTAACCCCTCCTTAACAAGGTGGGGAACAGAAAGACTTCGTCTTTCGGAAAAACCTTTGGTTTTCATTTTGATGAGTCTGACCTATGATTTTTTTTAAAAAAAAAGAAGGCTGTAGTCTTGAGTTTGACTGATTTGTTAATTGACAAATAATCAATTCATTACAGGGTTTTAAAATAATAGTTTTGATTATTTTATTTGCAATTCAAAGCAATCTAAGAACAAGATCGTCAGATATCAGCTTAATTCTAGACTACAGCCAAAAAGAATTGCAGTGCATTGGCAATGAGTGTATTAGGATTCGTCTGCTATATCGACGTCTGTATCAAAATCCTCATCTGTCAATTCTTCTTCCGCTTCCATGGCCTCATTTACTCCATATGCAACGGCAGCTAGTGCGGCGGCATCTTCAACAACATTATCATCGGAATTTTCTTCTGATTCGGCGCTTTCTCTTATCGCTAGGTCAATGTCTCCATAATCTGCTTTTTCTTGGTGAGACTCGCGGTATTCTTCAATGTCCGGAATTACCTGAGCTGTAAATCCTTCATATGGCATACGTTCTTCCGATGCTCTGGCAAAAACATCCCAAGGTAGAAAATCGTCGTTGTGTTCGAGCATGTAGTCGTATGCATCGTAGTGATCAAAACCAGAGATGTTGATTCTCATGGTCTTTATCCATTTTACACGTTTGCCGGTTGAAGCAGATTTCATCTTTGGTACAGTAATAAGCCACTTGGTTTTATTACCTCTTAATCTATCGTAAGGTTTTTTGCTCCATTTTCTTGCTACCGAACTAATAGACATAATTCTGTTCTCTCGATCCAAAATCTCTTCAGAAAGGTAATTATCCATTTGTTCGAGATAGTTCATTTTCTCTTCTTGAGCAATAAGACTGGTAACAATAACCTTTACTCCTTTTCGCACTTGTTCACGGAGTTCTTTGTTTACAGTTATCAATTTGAGGTGTGCCAGAATATCTTTCCGTAGTTTTTCCAGTGTGACTTGTTCGAAACCACTAATTTCTTCTGTTAGTTCTTGATTTACTTCGATAAGCCTTTCAACCCTCTGCTTAAGGGCCACAAATCTATGATGTTCGTTTTTTGTAATGTTATATGCTTGTAATACTTCATCATACTCATAAAACACAGAACCAAGTGTTGTTTTTTTCAACTCATGTAAGACATTTTCTTTTCTCCGTTCGTAAATCCTCGACGCAAAATATTGAATTAGGGTAATTGTACGAAGAAATTTTATTATTCCTGTGGGAGCAGGCTTATCTTTTCTTGCATATAGCTTTTTAAACCCTCGGATATCGGTGTATTTTTTAACTGATTGTTCCAGAGCAATAAGACTTTCAGATAGTTCTGTAATTTTTGCAGTATATTCCCCTGTTACTGGATGTATTAAGAGTTCTCTGTCCCGAAATTCTTGAGTATTCAGAATTTCTTCTTGTCTTCTGATGTTTTCGTCCCGCTTTCTATTAGAGGCCGCCAGCTGTTCATTCAATGTTGGTAAACTAAGTTCGGTAGACACGCGCGCTACTTCTTCTTCAGATACATTGATCAATATGTTTCTGGCTAGGTGAGTTCGGAGGTCATCAACCTTTTGTTCAATCTTGGATATATCATTGCGGATGCTCTGTTGTTCTTCTTGAAGGTCATCTACTTGTGTTCTATAGCTGTTAATTGCACCGTTTGCTGCTTGTACTCCTTCTCTTTTAGTTCTCATTCCTAAATGTCCTTATTTGTTTAGCTGTTCAATTGCTATTTTTTCCTCTTCTTCCTGCAAAAAGTTTATTAGTTCGGTCAATGATATATCTCCATTTTTTGGAGGATTGAAGCCAAAATATCTGTTAAGTATAGCTTTTAGCTTTCCTGTGGAACACAATACTTTTGTTTGCCATGTGGTGAGTTCTAAACCCACTTCTAGCCATTGCTGTACTTTTTGGGGTAAGGATGAATCTCCGCTCATCAAATGCTCAAAAACAAGTTGTTTCTGTCGTGGAGGAAAGATGCTTTGACATAGATACTGGCATGCTGCAACCTTACCGAAAACTTCATTGCTCTCGGTAGGGGCAATTTTCTTGCTTTGAGCAAATGTACTCCATTCCCTCTTCATGGCGCTTAATAAGGGTAGCTGCTCATAATTGACCGGAGAGCCGGGTATGGTGCAATGTAATTTCAGCAATTGTTCAGCTGCATTGTAGGCTCCATAAGCATTTTTTCGTACAGATAATTCTTTGCGTATCTTTTGTGTATTTTCTGCTTGCGTAAGTTCTTCAATAGTTAGCGAGATCGATGTTGGTGTGAGTTCTTTTATATTGAGGTTCCAACCTTGTTTTTTACCTTCAACAATACGTTCATATTGCAGATCGAGCCCTTTCTCTTGCGCATAAAAAGCTGTAGGAACTTTTGCGGCCAACAGCTCCTGAAATGTATTATATCCAGCAGCACTGATTGCATAATCCAAGCCTTTGAAGTACCTGCTGATCTCTGGTTCACAGCACGGGATTATGTTATTGTCGTACCTAATCTCACCACTATACAATGGGCCATATCCAACAAGCACTTTGTGGTCTTTTTCAGTTACGGCTTGTATAATGTTTTCCAGGTCTTCCTCTGCCTGTTTATCACCACCTCCACCGGCACTCACGTAAGCAAGTTTTCCACTTTCGCTTACCCCAAACTTTTTGCGTACCGTGTCTCTATCAAATGCTTTATCTGTACGAAAACCATGTATGGGCTCAGTGTAAATTTCTTGTCCTGTTACCGCTATAGGTAGGTGATATCGATGTTTGGATTCCGGGTGATCTGGAATCAGTATTAAATCGTATAGTGGAAGGTATTTTTGATGTATGTCGTTCAGTGCTACTTCTTCTTTTTTATGTCTATTGATAAATACTGTACGGCGACAAAAAGACTTAATACTCAGAAACTCTCCAAAACTTCCTTCTGGCACTGTGTCCATAACCAGTATATCGGGGCGCATACTGGCTACTAGATTGGATACAAAGAATTGGGAACTTCCCAAAAACTCGTGATTTGCAGTACCAGAATTGGCAACTACAGTTTTGGATGGTAGTTTATAAACTGGAAAATCCCACGCAATTTGCGAGGCTTCCGAAGTTGTAATAAATCGGAAATCTGCTTGAACATTCATAGCTTCCAGTAACTCTCTTGCTTCCCTGGCTATGTGCAACAGCCTGCTCAGATGTCCGAGACCCGTTCCGTTAATCCCGTAAAATAATATTCGAATTCTAGCCATATCAGATCACATTATGAATGAGAGAACATAGCTCATTCATCTACAAGAGGTCTTTATTTGGTTGGAGTAAATATTTATTCTTCTGCCTCTTTTGTTCAATAAATAGATAGAGTAAAGGAAAACATCTAAAGAAAAGATACTCTATGTTTTAGTCATATGCAATATTTTTTATCTTTTTAAAGAGTTTTTATCAAAACTGTCATTAAAAACAGTGTACGACAAAACTCCTCTTTTTGTTGGTGTTGCGTTAGTGTGCTTCTAGTTTTTTATTCACAAGTGTTTTCGGACTAATCAAAAGATTCTATTGTTGTGGTACCATATTTAGAAAGGTTTTCATTTATCCAAACCTCCCCATTTACTAGTTCAAAAGAAATTACTCCTAGATTCTTTACCCGATACAATTTATTAACGTGCAAATCCATATCGCGGTTAGAAAATTCAAAAAGCTCAACATCTGAAAAATTATAGGTGTCGAATGTATAGGTGTCAAGCTTTGTTTTTACTGATTGATAAAAACCGGATTTTTCACATGATGCTATTGCATGAAAAATATCCTGCTGCGGCAATTAATAGTAGTAATAGTTTAGTTTTCATAACCTTATTGTTCAGTTAAGTAAAAATGAACGTGTAATATAAACATTTTTAGGTGAAATTTTAGATGTTCTTCTTTTGTTTATGTGTAAATAACTGATATATCCAGATTAATTTCGGGACAAGATTGTGGATTTATATTCTAGATTTGCTCTCTTCAGGAAACTAGCACTTTAGTTTTGGAATAGATTCCTCCTAGGTTTAATAATCCAATCTCAAATTGTGACTTTTTTATACACTTGCGCAACTTATACAAAACGCATAAATATTGATTGTGAGAAAAACTAAACAAGAAACTTTTATTCAATTATACGATCCTAACCATGATCAGTTTTGTAGGTTCTGTCGAGCTATTTCGGGAAACCAGCAGGATTCCGAAGATTTAATTCAAGACACCATTTTAAATGTAATGGAGAATTTTGATAAGATTAGGGATCACGAAGCTTTTAAATCATTCCTTTTTAGTGTTGCCAGTAACTTGAATAAGATGAAGTTACGGAGGAATAAATTCAAGGCTTCGTTCACTGCAAGTGAATTGAATCAGATCGTTGATTTTGGTCAAAATCCGGAACAAATAACAGATTTCAAACTAGTTTACGAAAAGATGTTGATGCTTCCAGCAAAGGTGTCAGAAACACTGATCTTGTATCATATTTCAGACTTATCTATTGAGGAAATCCAAAAAATACAAGGAGGAAGTATCTCGGGAGTTAAAATGAGGCTTAAGAGGGGCAAAGAAAAGTTACTAAAATCTTTGACTACACAAGCTCAACACAAGTTGGCAGTAATGCTTTTAACCTTTTAAAGAACTGAAATGAGCAAAGAATATAGCCAACACGAAATAGACCGTTTTTTCCATCAATTTAAAAAGATGGAAAACAGTATTGCAAAAGAAAAGGTGCACCAAATTATAAACGACCCAACAGCCAAGGCCAGGTATCGGGTTAGAAGATTTAAAAATCTAAACTTTATTATCATGACATTTCTGATTAGCACATCAGTTGTACTTGCGCTACTGTATTCAACACCTGAAGCTGAGCGAATAAAAAAGACGGGTCAAAATTCCTCTTCGTCAAAGAACGAAATAACTGTTTCCGAAAACAGGACAGAATCCAATAATCCAGTGACTAAAACTGAACGGCAGGAAGTGATTGAATTTGTGGGCAATGATGCAATTCAATCTGAAAAAAGTGTAGCGATAGGATCGAAGCCAATTGAAACAGTCCAAGCGAGAACATCTTTTTCAGACACATTAATTGATGGAAGTAAATTTATTTTGGAACTAAGTACAGAAGAACTGCAAAAGATTGGGTTTCAGATTGATCATTTTACTGTTTTTTATCGAAACAGCTATAAGAATAGCAAGGTGTTTTATTTAGCCACGCATTCGGGAGGACTGATGCAGATTAAAGGAAATAGCCTATATAAAAGTATGGAAGATTATTACGAACTCCAGACTGATAAATTGCCTGATTTAGTTCCCATTACCCAACGAAGAAGTATTAGAAAGGAAGCATCATTCGATTCAAGAAAATCAGTGCGATATGATTTTGAATACTTAAAATCTCACCACAGTTTTTTTCCTCTGTTTAATACTAATCAAAAGGGAGACATAGTAGCCATAGACGATAAGTACAATTTTGAAGAGCTTGCAGATACCTTGATGCCTGTGGTGATTAAATATCCTCAACTTGACTCGGGGATCAAAAGTAGTCAGTTCTTTTGGTTCATTACAAATGATGATTTCTATTCAAAACTACCAAAAAGGTACGCATGGGTGAAACAGGCGTTTGACGAATTAAAGTCAGCAAAAAGACAAAAGGGGGATAAACTAGATGTTGATTTTAAGATTGAAGAATGGAACAAGGAGCTACTAATCGCAGATGGTTTAGTATTAGATGGAACGGATAAAATAGTACAGTTAACCGCAGAAGAATTGAAAAAAATAGGGATTCTTAAAAGAAAAAAGGGTGTGTGGTCTTATTGCTATAGAACGCCACACAGGGGAAGTTCTTCAGGCTTAAAGAGTAAGTTAGTTAATGGTAGGTTGCAGTTTACTGCCGATACAGTTTTTAATGTAGATTACTATGTGAAATATTCTACTGACTGTACTGGTGATTTCTTGAGCTTTAGTAAATCTATGAGAAGAATAGATGGTTTCTTTATTGAAAACGATGTGCTATTGCCTGTTCAAGTGGAAAATAAGTCGGGAGAAATATATTGGTTCACCATATCCGAAAAGTTATTAGACTTATTGCCCGAAAGATATATCCATCTGAAAGCACACTACAATAAAATGCTCTACAATAAAAGCATTCATCCAGAACGCGATTTTGTGAAATATTTTAAAGATCCGTTTGAAAAAGTAGGTGTAAGTGTTAAGTTTCTGGAATTAACCAAAGAAGAACTAAGAGGAATTGGATTCAAATTTGAAGACCTCGATCCGAAGGTAGTCACTAAAACCTCAAAAGGGGGTAAGGTTGAAAGATTTAATTATAAGAAAGTTGGAGCTGAAATAAGTTGTGGATTTGGAAAAAGTTGGATCTATTATCAATCTACTGACCGTTGGCGTTTTGCGTCAAAAACAATTGGACCAAATGCACCCAGAAAAAACCTTCCATTTAGTGAAAGAGTTAATTACATCAGTCCAAGTAGAAGGTTTATAAGGAGAGAATGGGTTGAAAAATTTGATTCTTTATATGATTCATCCAATCAAGGATATCTGTTTGTTTATGTGACTGATTCGCTGGGGCGGCACATGCAAAAGATATCGTTGTTACAGAAAGACATTCCAATAGCTCCAGATGATTTTAAATATCTGATACCTGTAATGGTGCGGCAGTCAAAGCTGGCAGACGCATTTGCTGAGGATAGAGTATTTTGGTTTACACCAACTAAGGTTTTTTTCGATCGTTTGCCTGATCGCATTAGAGACGAAATTGAAGCCGAATATAACATTGTATCAGCTGAAGAGCAGAGCACGGAACTATCTGCCTGTACTTATTTTGAAAGTTGTAGGTCGACCCTGCCTGTTGAGAACATGAAGGTTTATCCGAATCCTGCACGCAACGAAATAACAGTTGATTTTAACCTTTGCAAAAAGTTAAGCGGTATTATTTCTATCGCAAATGTTTCTGGATTACAAATTAAAGTTCTAAAAGACAAAACAACCTTCGATCAAGGACTCAATTCTTTTCATTGTGATTTAAGTGGAATTACGCCAGGCGTATATCTTGTTTCGATTGTAACAAACGAGGGTTTTAAAACTGAACGGATTATTGTATCGGAATAGTTTTTTTCAAATCTGTTGGAATTGTTGGTTCCAGCAGATTTGAAATGTATTGAATGCTCAAATTCAGAAACACAGGCCGCCGATCTCTTTATGTGATCTCAGTCTTTTACTAGCATAGCTAAAAACATATCTTTAGATATGTGGCTGGCTATGTTTAAGTAATGAAGATAGATAAATTACCTTTCGACTTTCAACCAACCACCAAGAGTGCGTTTATAATTCACCCAATTAAGCAAGGGTGTATTGAATTCCGAATTAATTAATCCCCCGTAGATTGGGCCAAAGAATTCTTTGTTGGTTAAACATCCCATTTCATATGCTTCAACGCTATCGTGAAATACCATTTCGAAATATTCATCTCTTTTACTATCAATATCTTCACGTTCATATACAATTTTCACTTCTTGTTTTTCCAAGGCGCTGGTTATTTCAATCTCAAAATTATCGGTATATACATAGTAGTTGGAATTTCTCTTAACGATGTATTTTACTTCTGTGGTAAAACCGCTACAAATTCTTCGAACCCGATGAAATGTTCTGCATTCTAGCTTGCCTTTTTTATCGGCTTCACTATCATCATTCTGATGAATATGGCATAATTTAACATGTTGGAAATCTTTTTCGGATGCTTCGTATAAATCCCAAGAGGGATCTTTCACTTCTAGTTCAAAGTGAACAGTTTTTTTGTAGTCAGTACCAATTAGATCTCCCAATTGTAATATGGTTCCTTGTGAGATTTTTTGATTGCTAATGGTTATAGAGTCAATAAATTCTGGGACTATACTGATTCGCTCAGACTCAAAATGAATCTTTTGGTCAAGGCTATATAGAGAACCTTCGGTGTAAGTTTCATTTTCATAATCCTGAGGAAGAAATGTATTATAAAAGCGCTCATATAATTCTTTAAAAGCACTAATCCAATCCACCCTATTTCTGTATGCATAGGTTTCTACCTGAGAATACCATGTTAAATGATGGATTTGATATTCTCGGTATATAAAAATCGAAAAAAGCTTTGTGATGTTGTTATAGCTAAAGTCGTGCTCTTTCTTTAAATCAAAGTTGGGAGATAAGGTAATATCAAAACCTTTGATAAATGCAACGATGGTATGTTTGTTTTGAGGAATCGATGTATTCCATTGGTTATTGATGTGTTCAAGTATGTTCTTTAAATCTGCTTTGTTAACCCTTTCTAAATCTGTTTTTTTTATAGTTTGAGCAGCTTTTGAACCATCGGTTAATGCTGCAATAGTGTTCTTATCTTTTGGAATGGTATTGTCCCATAGGGAATTGATATGAAATTTAAGATTGTCTGAGTCTTTTTTGTTCATCTTGGGAATCTATGTTTTATAGTCATACAGGGTAGGTCAATGGTACTGAATTTTCATCTGCCATGCAACGTCCTTCATACATAAGAAGAAATACTTTTAAAACTTTAGGCAATTGGAGTTTTTCTGACGTACAAAAATCATTGATTTCTTCTATCGACTTAATTCTTTTGATGTTGCTTCTGATATTTAGTTTTTTTGATCACGGTCAGATCATAGCTGATGAAAAAGCTGTTCTATGAACCATCGTATAAGACATTTGTTCTCAGGGATATTCATAAGCTTGACTGTGTTAGCCAGATAAACTTAGTCTTCAATATCAGCTTTGTGAAGCTATTATGCGTTTACTTTTTTTATGTTTTTTTTCCTCAGGATCATACTTTCCGATTTGTATTGGCGTTGCATTTGGTATATAATTGCATCTCTGTTGCATTTACATAGATTGCGCATTTATGAAAGTGATAATAAGTATATAGCTGCGCTTTCTTAATTTTGTAACTTCAAACTTGTATTGTCTAGAGTGCAAGAGTTTTGTGTTGAGCGTATGAAAATAAGATGCATTTGATAACTAGAGGTTGATTCTTGATTGTAACAGGATATGCACATTGAGAAATTTGTTATTTCACCGGTCACAGTGCTAACACAACAAAATTGAATAAACTATGGGGGTGTTCCTCATAAAATGGTGAATTTAAAATCAAGTTCACTCCAATAATTAAGGTATGATTGAAACGAAAAACGTCTGTTATAAATATTCCGAAAGCAATAACCTTTCTTTTTCGGATATTTTAATAAGAGAAGGAGAACAATGGCTTCTGAAAGGGAAATCTGGAAGCGGTAAAACTACATTAATCCATTTATTGGCTGGAATACTAACACCCACTCAGGGCAGCATTTCAATAAACAATGTGCAGTTGGAAAAACTTAGTCAGTCCGGCTTAGATAGTTTCAGGGCGAAAACTGTGGGGCTTATATTCCAAAAGCATTTGTTTATGAACGCGTTGAATATGTATCAGAATGTGTTAGTGCCACAGACCTATGCTGGTGGTAACAGCGATAAAAAACTGATACATCAACTGATGGATGATCTGGGGATTGCGAAATTGGCGGAAAAGAAACCATTTCAGCTTAGTCAGGGCGAACTGCAACGCTTTTCTGTTGCAAGAGCACTAGCCAATAAACCTAAGGTTGTTATTGCCGATGAGCCAACATCCAGTCTCGACGAGGAGAGTTGTCAGCAATTTATTGAACTTATTCGAAAAAACTGTGAACAGTACGGGGTAACTTTACTGATTGCAACGCATGATGTACGTGTTGAGGAACATTTTGAACATATAATCCGCTTAAAATAATATATAATGAGAATTCTAAGTCTCTCAATTGCTCAGCTAAAGTCAAGACCATTTAATTCCGCGCTTAGTATTTGCATGTTTGCTTTGGGAATGGGCATTATCTCGCTTTTATTACATTTCGAACGATATACAGAAGAACAGGTAGTCGGTAACCTTGGAGGGGTTGACCTTGTAGTCGGAGCCAAAGGCAGTCCGCTGCAACTGATTATGTCTTCCGTATTGCATGTAGATAACCCCACGGGTAATATTTCATTGGAAGAAGCCAATAAAATTAAAAGAAACCGTATGGTTAAGAGTACTATACCTATTGCTTTGGGTGATAACTACAGAGGGTATAGAATAGTTGGTACTTCACGTGAATATGTTAAGTTGTATGAAGGAAAACTGAAGACAGGGAAATGGAACAAGAAAGTAATGGAAGTAATGCTAGGGAGTTCCGTTGCTGAAACTACAGGGCTGAAAATCGGGGAAGAGTTTTCTGGTGTTCATGGTTTTCTGGAAGAAGGACACCGGCATGATGATCATAAATATGTTGTTTCTGGAATTCTAGAATCTACAGGTAAAGTTCTTGATAGGTTGATCATTACTGATGTGGAGAGTTTATGGTATGTGCATGATCATGATGATTGTGAACACCATGGAGACCATAACGATCATGAAAAGCATGAAGATTGCGAACATCATGATCATCAAGAAGATGATAGGGGCCATGAGAAACACGAAGATCACAAGGATCATGAGCACCATGAAGATTGTGAGCACCATGATCATGATAAAGAACACAAAGATCAAGAGAAACATGAAGATCATAAGGGGCATAAGGATCATGATCATCATGAAGGCTGTGAACACCATGAACATGATAAAGAACACGAAGATTTAGAGAAACACGAAGATCACAAGGATCATGAGCACCATGAAGGCTGTGAACACCATGATCATGATAAAGAACACAAAGATCAGGAGAAACATGAAGATCATAAGGGACATAAGGATCATTCAGATGAAGAAATGGAACGTATTCAACATAAAATTGAGCGGCATGAAGATTTATCGGAAGATGAGATGAAATTGTATGACCAGTATAAGGGAAATATAGGTGCTGATAAAGAAAAATCTGACAAAGAAATTACAGCTCTGCTGGTATTTTATCGAAACCCTATGGCGGCAGCAACCCTATCCCGTACAATAAACCAGAACACAAATGTACAGTCGGCTTCTCCTATAATTCAATTGAATAGACTAATGTCCTTGCTTGGTTATGGTTTCAGTGCCCTTAATGTTCTCGCGTGGGTTATTATCGTGTTTTCTGGGATTAATATCCTGATTCATTTATTGAACAAACTGAATCAGGAGATATATGATATTGCATTGCTTCGTTCCTTGGGAGTTGGTAGGATCAAAGTTTTGTTTTTACTTTTGGGGCAAAGTATACTGTTGGCTGTTTCTGGTTGGATAGTAGGAATGGTTTTAGTTAGAGTTGCCATTTTTTTGATTGGTCTTTTTTCGGACAATGCGGCAATTTCGATGCAATACGGTATATTGGGCAAAGAAATTGTATTGTTGGTTTATGCTCTGGGAGTAGGTCTGGCAAGTGCAATAATTCCTTCTATTAAGGCATACAGAACTGATATCCATTTTCTTTTGAACAAATTATGAGGAAATTATTGAGGAAGAATAGAAGTGCTAATAAAAACGACACGTCTAAGTTCATCACTGTATTGAATATTAGATTGATGTGTTTTCTAAAGGGAAGCATCGCAAGCTTATTGGGGGTATGGCTAAGTGTATTTTCAATGCAAGCCACAGCGCAGGTTGAGGCTGAAAAAAAGCTTTGGGAAACGCTTCTGAAAGACGTGAAAGTAAGGAATGCATATTCTGTTAAATATAAAGAGTATTTGCCATTCCCAAGGTTTGGAAAAAAATTGAAGAAGCTACATGGAAAAAAAATAACCTTACGAGGTTTTTATCTTCCTTATAACGAAAATGCAGATACTTGTATTATTTCATACAATCCTATGAGCAGTTGCTTTTTTTGTACAGGTTCGGGAATAGAAACAATTTTAGAGGCAATTGTTGCGAAAGATCATGTTGAAAAGTTCAAGAAATTGAAAACGGACAACATTATAAAGGTTACGGGCGTCCTGCGGTTGAATAGAGATACCTATGAGGATATGATGTATATACTGGATGATGTTGAATTATTGGAAATAATAAAGTAAGGGCGTTTTAGATGTACACTTGGATTTTTAAGTGAAAGTTCATTTGCCATTGATTATGATTTTCCACCAAGTACGATGTGTTGTATTGGGTGGAAAATCAGTAGAGCCTCTTTTAGTCTGTTACTGTGCAAGTTTGGTCAGGGTATGCACGTATAGTACTATCTTAATTTTTCCAGTTCATTTCTGTAATATTTTTCTGTGTTCTTGTTAAAATTAATTTGTAAATAATTGTCGTACAGATTGATTAACTTGTCCAGTTTGTCCATTTTGTTTTTATCTGAGTATTCTTTTGCCAACAAATATAATGTTCTGTGATACGAGAATGTTATTTTGGAAATTCGAGGTAGGTCATTTTCAATTATGCCTGAGTAGTTCTTAAGATTCTCATGTCTGAGTAGTTTTTCAATTTCTGAATAATCATTTTGAAGGTTCTCAGCTTTTGTATTAATAGGGGTCAACTTTGAGACTAGTCCACAATTAGTGAAATATTTCTCTAAACCACCATAGAAAAAAGGATTGCAGAAATTTGAGAAGTAGATTGGGCGTATTGCAAAGTTATCTTCAACTATCTGTAGTAACATAGCTCTTTGTGGACTTAGGTAAGTTCTAGATTTAGCCTTTTCCCCACGCATTTTAGAATGCTGCCGTTGAGATGACAAATCGGGATTTACCTGCCAGCTTAATTTGTAATCATTAGGCAAATGATACTTTTTAATATCTTTTTTGCCGACGGGAATCGAAACATTTGTTGTGTCCCATTTGAAAGGATGAATGTCATAGATCTGGTTTTTAGTTAAACTGATTGAAATAGGTTTAACGCCGTCTTTCAGACCATTTTTTAGGAATTCAACATACCAAGGTCTGTCTATGTTCCCAATTGGTATTACAGTTATGTCGTTTCTAAATTCCTGCTTCAATTGCAAATAAGAGCAAATGTCGAAGTCGGCATTGCCACCTACAAAAAGAATAGAATTTTGAGGGCAAGAGCGAAGTAAATTCTTCCCTAACTCAATTAACCAAGAAGGGTATGCGCCTTTATCAAACGCTAACACATAAAAATGCTTCAGCTTTTCTAAATCGTAATTCTGCATCGCATTAAAGGCATTTCCGCTGCATTCGGCACCATAAAAGTATTTGGCATCTCCGTAGTTTGGGTTCAATTCCAAAGCTTTGTTCAGATATGAAAATATTTTCTTTGAATGCGTAAAATCATAACCTCTTAAAGGGCGGCTGTCGTAGGCTAAATAATGATTGTACCAACCTAGGTAATAATAAATTTCGGCATCATTCGGGTTTTCAACAACTGCTTTTTCAAGAATTTCAATTGCTTCATTATAATGTTCATTTTTGAATTCCTTAATTGCCTTTTCTTTTAGCGATAGTTCTTGACCAAATAAACAGTTAATTACTCCAAAAGAAACTAATATTAATATCTTTAATCTTTTCATTTATTATGGTTTAGTTCAATTTTAGTCCTTTGCGAAATTACATTCCCTTTTTCATCAAGTTCATTTTAGTGTTTCACATCAACAGTTAGATCGTCTTTATTTAAAACCTTTAATACTGATTTTGCTTTTTTTCTGAGAATATCCCAATCCTTTTGGTGCTTTTCCATCTCAAACCAAAATTCCTCATCCTTTTCTAAGCTCCATTTATCGGTTAATGAATCGATATCATCTAAATGTTTTTTCGATTCATTATTTATCAATTCCCTTTCAATAAATTGTACTTTATTCAAAGTGTAATAAGTGTAGAAGTCTTCCAGCATTTCATCCGCAGTAGCTCCGATTCCATAGAAGTTTATTTGATCTTCTAATGGCATTGACATAGCAATGAGAGTTTTGATTAATTCTTCAAATTGCCACATTAAATTATCTGTGTCGAATAATTCATCTCGGATTAACTTCTTGTTTGCATTCTTCTTTCCATGCCAAAATCGATTCATCGTATACTTGTGTAAATGTTGAACTCACTCAAAAGAGGTTGTTTGATAAGTTAATTGTGTTGTAAGTGTTTGTTTGATATAGAGTTTGATGTCGTAACAGCAAAGCTACTTACCGTAGGGTATTTTGTTTGTTTTTTGCGAGACTAACGAAAACAAAAAAAATGGCTATCGGCAAGTAGCATGGAGTATTTTAAATCATTGTTTTATTATTCATTATCATCTTCTTTCTGGTAGCCCTCGTAATAGTATGATTGTTCTATGCCTTTGAAGATAATCTCCCTATTATTAATTTCGTCTGTTAGTTGGGCTGGGAGCAATGTTCTTATCTCTAAATCATTTATAGGACTTCGTTCCATTGCTTGCAGGTAAAGTGTTTTATCAACAAACTGCCAGTTTACTACTTTTTTAAGTCTTGCTTTTAAAATCATATCCAACTATATGCGCATTGTTCTTCCGTTGCCTTCCAAAAAATGGGTAGGCGATAACCGATAATAAAATCAACTTTCATACAACTAGCAAACAGCAAATTTCGATTCAGTTTTTTTGTTGCTAATTCACAGTTGCATTTTCATGTACTTTGAGAACTAGGAAAATTAAATAATGATCCCTAACGCAATTCAAGATTGGCTAGGGCTGAATTATGTCTACCTCACTTGTTTTGAGATGAAGAATTCTCAGGAAGCAGCAAAGTAGGATTCGTATAGGTAAAAATTTGATTATCACTAACCAAAGACCAAAACGGAGTAGCCCCTTTAATCAGTTCGAGAACAGGATCTCCTTGTGGATCAATTTTCAGTTTGGTTTTGCTGGTTACATATCCATTATTAATCCAAGCTACAGAGGAGTACATGAATGCGTTGTTCTTTTCTGAGACCATTTTTGCAACTCCAACATTTTTTGTTTTTTCGGGAGTTTGGGTTATTTCAAGAGTTATTAATTTCTTGTCGCCTATAATGCCGACCCACTTGTTATCCTCCTTGGTTAATGAAAATGATGATTGGTAATGCTTGAAAGGAAATCCAAAATGTGTAGCATAGCCATTTGCAGCGGTTGTATCGTTAAAAACTCCCCAGATTGGGAAATTACTAGGAAAAGGTTGCGCACCGACACTTTCGACCTGAACAAAAATAAAGGATACAAAATAGGGGACAGGTAAGCCGGAAATATCATCCAGTTCGTAAATTTCAAGCCCTAGGTTGGTCATCCCGTTTTCGTCCGATTGTGGCTTTATTCCTTGAGGGAGAAATGTTCGCACATCGCTTGTTTTTACCTTAAACATGGTCATGATCCAGTTGCTGGAATGTGCCAGATATGGAGGTTTGAATTCTTGGGCAACTGATATGTTGACGTAGCTCAGGAATGTAAGCAGGAGTATCTTTTTTAGGTTCATGGTTGGTTTAGATAATGTGAGTGAAATGGTTCGCAATGTTTATACTAAAGTGGTTTTGTTTTTTAGTTTTTCTGCACATCTGAAATAGCCGCATAGCAGTGAAAGGGTTGTAGCCCGTAGTGCAAACCAAGGGAAACCATTTCGGAAAATAAATCGAATTGCATAGCGATGGCATTTATAATCGGTGGTATCATTGTTACGCGATTCCGCTCTGGTGAGGCTTTTTTACTGGGATTCATATCCCTGCCTACAGACCTGTTTCTGCTGCGCAGTTTGCGCAAGGTTCTGAAAAGCGGAAAAGCAAAATCATTTTAGCAAAAGAATATCAGCTTCAATTCTTCTGCACAGTTTCAAGTTTGTCAGACTTAAACATGGCAGCTGGAGATATCACTTTTTCGTCCAAAGGTAAATTTTCTCCGTACCGTTCTTTTATTTTTTGTTTCACAATTTTGTGGTTTAAGTCAAAATCGGATAGCTTTTCGAGTTTCCCAATTTCTATGCCTGCTCCTTCTTTATAAATTTTCCACACAAGTTCGGAGCAATATATTTTATCATCAGACCATTCAAAATAGAGATCGTAGTTTTTACCTTTGAATTTTTCTCCAACCTGCTTCATCTTGGCCAGAGTTTCTGGCGTTAGTATTTCTTTGGAATTCTTAAGACGCTTTATTACATAATGTCCTTCTTTGCCACGGCTTATCCATTTTTTTAGGGCAGTAAGTTTTACTGGCTGAACGGCTTCATAAACGTATAGTTTCCCTCGTATTTCATAAATGATTCCCATGTGGCTGTATTCGGATTTTGTTGCAAATTGAACCGCCTTACTTTGACTCGATTTTGATGCCTGAAAGATGATATCGCCATTTTGGATTTCATCCTTATTTGTACTTTCTGCGATCTTGACTGTATTTTCCTGAAGTCCCCGATTACACTTGTAAGTGTCAAATATCCAATATCCTCCGTAGAGAAAAAATCCAACTGTTGCTAGTATTAAGGCTCTTTTTGTGGTTTGCTTATTCATTTTTTTTGATGTGATGTATAGTGATTGCGAAAGTACACAAAGTAAGGGGTAAAGTAATGCACTTTCTTATTTGAGGGCAGATTGTTTTGGACAATCTATTGGTATATTGTATTCTGGTGTGTGTTTTATTCGATTGCAGAATGGAATAGATAGTAGAACCGTAAAGGTTATTCGATCTTAGAACAATAAGTAAAATGTAGTACTGCGCCAGCTTTCTGCTCAATTTCTTACAAAGAAGCTGTTCGATGTCTGTTCCTCCCAATATTCAGAATAGCTTTTTCTACCTTTTGTTTACTTTATGTTCTCAATGTTCATAGTTCATTTATAGGTACTGGAGGGTAGTTCTTTTTCAGATTTTGGTTGTGCGTATTTCTGTGCATTTGGGAAGGAGTGTTTTTCGTGGGGTTACTGAACTGTTCAGGGAAATGAGTACGAATAAAAAAAGCACTATCAATTATGATAACGCTTTTTTACATTCTTTGAGTAGGGATTTTAATATGATTCAATCAATATCCCCGTAATATTTAATTGGTCATTTTCCCAGAGAATAATATACTTAGAGAAATACTCATAGCAATGCATGCAATGATGAAGAGAGTAACATTTAGTTTGTTTTTGTCTCTGAGTTTAGCAGGCCTTAATAGGATTACTCCAAGTGCAAAATTGAGCAGTCCCCAGATTGTGTTTAATAAAGCAGGAGAAAGACCAACAGCAGGAGGCTCGGCAAATGGAGTTGGAAACATATTGCCCGAAATCCCATGGAAAAAATGTGGTATCCCGTTTACTAGAAATGTTCCTGCAAAAAAGGATGCTAATGCTGATAGTATCTTTATTTTCATAAAGTTGCTTTTTTAGGTTAAAATAATATCGCCTTAATATTTAGTTTTAAGACATTCCTCTAAAGATTTTTTTAATAGAAGATGTTTAAATTTCTATTGCTGCAAGATAACCAGATTCTGTTGCATTAATAATTTTACCAACTTTATTACAGTCTCCAATTTTTTTTACGGTAAAACCTTCCTCTTTCAATTTCTTAGAGAGTTCCTTTCCGTTAGAAGACTGGCCTACTGCCATTACCTCCGTGTCGGATTTTATTTTTCTTTTTCGGTTGGCCTTTTCAATTTCAACAAAACCGTTACTTATCAGGGTTACTTTTGATTTTGTTAGCTGCTTGATTTTATTCTCTTTCACTCTTGTCATTAGATAAAGCCTGCTTATGGGTTCAAGTCCCGCAGCAATCTTGTCAAACATTTCCACAACGGTAACTTTGCAACCTTGTTCGGCAAGGTACAATGCGGTCTCTATTCCTACCAGACCTCCGCCGATTACTGTAACCTTATGCTTGGAAGGTATCTTGATCTTTTCACCCAATACGTCCCATGATTGCACTACTTTATCGCCTCCCAGAATCGGAGGTGAAAACGGTACTGCCCCGGTAGCTAGGATAACTGTATCTGGCTTACATTTGGCAATTTTGTTGTAATCGGCTTCACAGTTCGTTTCGATATGGATATTCCGTTTCTCTACTTCTGCTGTATACCAATCTTTTGCCCATCCAATAAATTCTTTATCAGGCGGAGCTTCGGCAAGGACAAGTTGCCCGCCGGGTTTATCTTCCTTTTCAAAGAGGGTAACAGTATGTCCAATATCGTAGGCGGTAATTGCGGCTTGCATACCAGCTGGGCCAGCACCTACAATAACCACATTTTTAGTCTCCTTTTCTTTAGGAATTTCAGGATGTTGCCATTCTCTGCTTGCTTGCGGATTTACAGTACATTTAACCGGAACATTAAGACCAGCCTGAATAGGTCCGATACAACCTTCGTTGCACGAGATGCATTTTCTTATTTCTTGGGTTTTACCTTTTTGAGCTTTTTTTGCCCAATGTGGATCTGCTATTAACCCGCGCCCAATGGAAACAAAATCAGTTATTTTCTCTGGAATCAGTTTCTCACAAACTTCGGGTGATTTAAGTAAACCTACTGTAGTAACAGGAATCTTTATACTATCTTTTATGGTCTTTGAATTATGAGCCCTGAATCCTTCTGAGAAGCCTTGAGGTTCAATAATCATTGATCGCTTATATGTTGAATCTATTCCTCCGGTAATATCTATAAAGTTCGCGCCTGCTTCTTCAAACATGCAAGCAAGGGTTACAGTATCTTTTTGCGATAAACCAAGCCCCATTGGTAGGTAATCTCTTGCTGGTAGCCTGACACCGATTATGAAATCATCACCGCAAGCTTTTCGGATTCCCTCAATAACCATTCGAGGAAATCTGGCTCTATTGTTTAAACTTCCTCCAAAACTATCTCGTCTGCGATTGAACAGTTTCAATAAAAGCTCGTTTATCAGGTAGCCATGAGCGGCATGAACCTCAACCCCGTCGAAGCCGGCTTCTTTAGCATAAATTGCAGCTTGGATATGCTTATTGATTTGTTCGTACAGCTCTGTTGTTGAGAATTCAATTATTTCTGAACCGTTAAAATCGCGTTTAAGACCAGTGCCGATCATTTGCGAGGCAACAATTTTAGTAAACCAGTTATATGAAACTGCACGTACTGGGTTTCCGTTATTATCTTTTTGGGTTGTATTCCACCCACAGTGAGCAATCTGAACCAATGCAAGAGCGTCATATTTACGAATGGCATCAGCAATCCTTTTCATGCCTGGTATATATTTCGGATCATCAAGAGCCATCTGTCCATGAGAAGTCCTTGCACTTGCATTATCGGGAGTTACCATTCCAAGTACAATAGTTCCAACACCGCCTTTTGCCCGCTCTTGATAATATGCGACGGAAGCATCGGTTACTGTACCATCTTCTGCTGCAAGTTCGTCTTCCATTGGAGACATGATTATTCGGTTTTTTACTTTACGCTTACCAAGAATACCTTCCGTGAAAAGTTTGGGATAGAACTGATTCATAATCTAAATGTTTGAAAATGCTCTGTTAAATGCATCAATTCTTCTTTGTAATATCTGTTCTGTAACTTCGCTATCCAATACATTTTCAAAGCCATGTAATGTTCCCTTGGTTTCAAATAGCTCTACTTCTACACCTTTGTCCGATAATTTATTTGCATATATCTCAGCCTCATCTTTTAAGCTGTCAAACTCTGCTGTTTCAATGTATGCTGGGGGAAGATTTGAAAAATCCTTTGCCCTCATAGGATAGGCATATGCTGGTGTTTCACCTTTAGTATCCCGCAAGTATAATTTAATGGAATCTTCGCTCATGGGTGTGTTCCATAAAGGTACTCCCTTGTATTTCTTTGAGCTTTCCGTTTGCATGCGGTCGTCGGTAAGAGGGTAAATCATCATGTGGAAACAGGGTTTAAACTGCTTTCTATCGCGCAGCATCTGAGCAACGGCGGCAGTTAGCGCACCCCCCGCACTGTCCCCATAGAGTGCAATGCGATTTTTATCAATTCCAAGTTCATTGGCATTGTTGTATACCCAGAGAGCGGCACTGTAACAGTCTTCTACTCCATGGGGGTAAGCACCATCTACGGACAGGGTATAATCGATGAAGATAACCTTTGCTCCAGTTGCTAAGATATATCTGTCATAGAGCATCTTGTAAGTAGGTATGGCATACATCCAGAATCCACCTCCGTGAAAGGCAACAATGGCAGGGCTGTTGGCAGGGCTATCTTTTTTCTGATATATCTCTATGTTTCTGATTCCATTATATGCTTCTATCTGATCGTGTTTAATTTCGATAGAATCAGACATTTTTGTTCTTTTATATGCTATTCTGAGTAATCGGTTAGCCATTCTTTTGGGAAATAGGCCTTTGAACCGATAATTAATAAATCCTAATATTCGAAAGTCTGGATGCATAGCCTCGACATAATTGTGAGGCGTAGGGTGTTTCCGTAGTAGATAAATGAATCCGCTCAATGACAGCAGCTCTGCAACTGTACCAGCAATTGCTTCTCTCGAAACTCCATCTATCGCTAAGCTGACGCTGCGATTAAACAAAAGCACAGAAACCGCAATAATTGCGGGTTTCAGCCACCATGAGCCGCGAATGAAATACATGAGCATGAGTAGGCCCATAACCAGAAGCATGCCTCCCATATCACTTTTTAAGGCATTAATACCGGTTATTGATTGGGTTTGCACCTGAAAAAATTCCATAGCAGAAGTAGGGGAAAATGTCCATAAACTCCACAGTGCGAACATCAGGCACATTATTAAGAATAAATATACTTTGATCAAATGTTTCATAAGGTCTTACAAGTCTTTCTTTCTAATATTGAAATACAGCAATGTTGGTACACTAATGCAATCCACGGCGATTAAATACGGATCAATTTCCCACAGCGGCGAAGCTTCTTGTAACACAAGAACAGTAGTAAGCCCAAGTGCGTTTATAATAAGGGCCGGAAGCAGCAAAAATTTTCTTCTCAGAAGAAAACTGATTCCGAATATGGTGTAAAGAATTCCAATAGTATTGATACCAATGTATTGCGCTGTATCTACTTTTGAAGCATCTAGAAAGAATAGCAAATAAATAATATGAACAGGACCGGCTAAAGACAACAGGATGCCTTCAAGTGTAAATAGCTTTTTATTTATGGGTTTCATCGCTTAAGGATTTAAATTGTTTTTGGTTAGAAAATCGGTTGCATTATTAACAATGGGAGTTACGAATTCGGGTTTGTAATACAAATCGAAATGATTTGAATTTGGGCATATCAATAAATCCTTTTTCGTAGAAGGGATGTCATCATAAAATTGTTGAATTTTATCGGTCGAATACCCTCCATCTGCATAGGCCATAAAAAATGGTTTGTTGGAAAATTGATTAATGTAATTGAATGGATTGTACTTTCCCGTCATGATATCGCTGGCACGGTAAAAGTTCCCTTTGTTTTTCCAATTAGGCACTGCGCCGGGTTTGTTGCCAAATCCGTAATATTGTTTCATTCCCATTTGGGTCTCTGTAGCAGGAATTAATTCCATCCATTTCTTTAGGGGAACAATTGGAATATAAAAATAGATACCCAGCATCTTGAAGAAGTTAATCATGGGGTTAGAGAGTCCCATCATTATCTTAGCTATAGTTTTGCCTCCAAATGCTTTAGGATAATCAATTTGTGAAGTTAGGTATGGACTAATTGCAATAGTTGCTTTCACTCTTGAATCGTCTGAACTTGCAGCAGCTGCATGACCAGCTCCCATACATACCCCGGCAGATATAATTTTATCTTCATCCACCTGCGGTAACGATTGCAAGTATTTGTATGCGTTTTTGTTATCGGAAATGATAGAGATTGGGTCTTCTACTTGCGGAATCCCTTCACTTCCTCCATATCCTTTGGGGTCGAATGCTAGGGTGACATAACCTTTTTCGGCAAATTTTTTTGCATATAACCCTGCTGTTTGTTCCTTTACTCCCGAAGCAGGTCGGGTTATTACAATAGCGGCTCTTTTTTCCCCTTCTTTGAAATCGAAAGGAATATAAAGTAAGCCTTCCAACTTTTTTCCGTCACTTTCAAAATAAACAGTGTTCTCGCCCAATGTGAAACTTTCCATGATTGTTTTTTTAGGTATTAAATTAGTTAGGTGATCAGTAAGTCGGCTTCATCATAAACAATGCTATTGTTTTAGTGTATCGATGAGCTGGGTAATATCTTATCTAAAGCACAATGGCCAAACCAGCGTTTTATAAATAGTGCAGCTTTGGCATCCAAATTTGGATGGTAGCGTCGTTTTGGTTTTTTAGCAGTAGCAGCATGTAACACTACTTTTGCAATTGTATCTGGAGAAGCACCTTTATCAATTCCTGCTCCCCATTTTCCCCCGAATGTTTTTTGTAGGTTCCCGAATTATTGGGGTACATGAGCACGGATAAAGAAGCGCTATCGGTTACGAAATAACGCTTCTTCCACGTTCTCTAACTATGGTCTACAAACCGCTAAAGAATTCGTTTATCTTGGCAACAGCCTGAGATACATATTCCGGTTTATAGTATAAGTCGAAATGACCTGCTCCTTCTACCAATAATAATTCTTTGTTGGTATCAACTCCGTTATAGAATCTTTCTCCACCTTCTCTCGATACTGCTTCTGTTCCAATCACAGACACAAAAGGTTTTTTAGATGCAGTAAAGGCCTCCATATGGTCATATATGTTAAATGAAGCAGCGGCGTTAAAAGAAAGTGAACTTACGCTATTGGCCCAATTAGGATGAAATCCTGGTGTACCTTCAAGGTAGTAAGTGGTCATTTTTTGTGCAATAGGACTTGCCTGATCATATTCTTTAGTGCCAGGCTGAGGAACTGCGGGTATAAATACAATTTGGTCAGCTGGTGTTTGTGCATAAATTTCCGGTGCATAAACGGCATCGGGAATGATTATTGAGTTTTCTTCTCCAGCAGTTAAATAAGCACTTAGCATAGCAAGAGCTTTTACCCTATCGTCTTCAATCGCATTATAAGCAGCTACAGAAGCTTCCCCGCACATACCTAGGCTATAAATATTTTCTTTATCTACAAATGAGAATCCAGAGATGTAAGTAATGCCTTGCTTAAGGTCGTCTACCATACGGAATGGATCTAGTAAGTATTGATATCCTTCACTCTCGCCCCAACCTCTTGGATCGTAAGTTAAAGTTACATAACCCAATTTGCTTAGTTCTTCAGCATAGATACTTGCAGTTTGTTCTTTAACTCCTGTAAAAGGAGGAGAAACAACGATTACAGGATAAACTTTATCGTCATTTTCATTAAATCCTTCGGGCACAAACATGAGTGCCGCAATTTTATCTCCAGCATTAGTAAACGACATTGCATTTGGTCCTGTGGTGTAAATGCTTGCTGGTAAATCTTTATCGTCATCGTCGTCATCATCGCATGATACGAAAGTGAAACTAATTCCTAGAATCAATAGAAAAGATAAAAACGCTTTAATCTTCATAATTTTCTGTGTTTAATTGATAAACATTTAATTTGAATTACGATGGCAAATTTAGATCGAAAGCAAAGGAGTTTTTTTATACGATTCTCTGATAGTTGTATACTAATTCACGAATTCGACTTTTTTAGATGGTAATCAGTTGGAAATTAGGTTTGGAGAAGTAGTTCTGTTGTAATATACCTTTCTTATACAAATCATGAAATCGGTGAAATGTATAAGTCAAACAGTAATAAGTATACACCCCTTGATATTTCATTGCCTTAACTTTGTGAAAGTTATTGATACCAAACCTTGCAATGAAAGGCAATATTAATAACCTGAGTTTCTTCTGACATTGGAAAGCAACTGCAAAAGAGCTTCTAAAGCAGAACTTGCACTACATTATTTGAATAAAGATTTAGCTTATCAGTCCCTATTCAGATAAAAACTTTTAGAAGTGAAATTAGGTTTGCATTCTTAAATCGTAAGTAGCCTGTCATAATATAATTCAGGTTTATTCTGGTGCTAAGTAGCTGCTTACTTGCAAGGGGTAAGTCAAAAATAAATAGATCTGAGACCTCAGATAATAATTCACAGACATTAAACCAATTTCAAAAAAATGAAAGATTTCGCATTTTACAATCCTACCCGAATTGAATTTGGTAAAGGAAAAGAGGAAAATATTGGTAAATACTTGGCCGAGTATGGTGTTAAAAAAGTATTGATTGTATATGGATCCGAGCGGATCAAAAAAACAGGTTTATTTGATAAAGTAGCCACTTCTTTGTCAAGTAATGAAATCAGCTTCGAAGCACTTGGAGGTGTAAAGAGTAACCCTGTACTATCGAAGGTTTACGAAGGCATTGAGATGGCCAAAAAAATGGGAGCCGAAGCCGTTCTTGGAGTAGGTGGTGGTTCTGTATTGGATTCGTCTAAAGCCATAGCGGCAGGAGCTGTTTACGAAGGAGATGTATGGGATTTCTTTACTTTTAAAGCTGTTCCAACCAAAGCGTTAAAGATTTTTGATATCATAACACTGGCTGCAACAGGAAGCGAAATGAACAACTTTGCAGTAGTCGGTAAAGAAGAAACAAAGGAGAAGTTAAGCCTTATTGGGCCAGCTACTTTCCCAACAGTATCAGTTATCAATCCAGAACTACAGGCAACAGTAACTAAAGAATATCTGGCTTATTCGGCTGCCGATATTTTTGCACACTGCTTAGATTTATACTTAACAGCAACGCATTTACCAGAGTATGGAGCAGGGTATGTAGAAAATATTTTGCGTACTGTGATCCGCACCACGAATACATTGCTCGAAAATGCTGATGACTACGATGCAAGAGCAGAATTTGCATGGGCTGCAACAAATGCTCTGAACCTAAGTACATTCTGCGGTGTAGAGGGTAACCGCTACGATACGCACGTCATTGAACATACATTATCTGCGTTATATGATATCCCTCACGGTGCAGGTTTATCCATTGTGGTTCCTGCTTGGATGAAATGGCAGAAGAACTTGTTACCGGAACGCTTCGACCGTTTCGCGAAGGAGGTGTTTAACGTAGAGGGTGCTGATGCAGGTATCGAAGCCCTTAAAGACTGGTACAGACAAATTGGTACTCCGGTAACTTTAGAAGAAGGAAAAATATCAAAAGATTCAATTCCGGAAATCATCGAAGATTTACTTCCAATAGCAAAACGTTATGGCGCCGAAGCTCTGTATACTAAAGATATGCTGACTTTTGTGTTAGAAAACGCTTAATTTTTTTATCGTTTTCATTTACAGCCCCCCTTAAGAAGTTCAGGGGGGCTCTAAAAACCATCCTTAAGATCGCTGACTTATTTATTTCAGCTCTCTTCCTTCAAGTAACGAGCTACTTAGACTAGAAGTGGATTTAGCTGAATTTTATCTGGGTACTTACTGTTTCTTGATGTAGTTTAAGACTTTGGCATTAGAGGTGACAATGATAGGCCGAAGGTTGATTTGTTGTTTTTTCTGAGTTAGTATGAAAGCATTATCATCAAAGCAAATTGTGAAAGTGCTTTTCGGTTTTTCAGAACCTTGTGCAAACTGCGTAGCAGTGACAGGTATGTGAATCCCTATAAAAGAAAGCCTCACCTGTCCTGAATCGCGTAGCGATGATACTGATTAAAATCATCAGTTTATTACTGCACAATCCCTAAGTAAGCGGACGAACTACAAAAATACTTTCCTCAAAAAGCTCTTTGAAAAGCGTTGATGTAGAATCATAATATTTTCTGAAAGTATTGAAGATTCCTTTTTTTATAAAAGTTATTATATATTTAGAGGTCAGATGCCTTATAAGTACATGGTGTTATTTATCAGGAAAAGCATTGCACTAGTATTTAGTGCAGTGACAGGCCTAAAAGTGTTGTTTTTATTAGCACGCCTACTTAAAATATATAGAGTACATTAATCATGGAATCAACTTTCATTCAACTGGCAAATAACCCAATAAGGTTTAAAGCTTTCCTTTTGTTTAAGTTGCCAGCTGCATTCATTTCAGGGCTACGCATAGAGCATTTAGAAGAAGGAAAGGCAGCAGTAAGCATCCCTTTTAAGTGGCTAACGCAAAATCCGTTTCGAAGTATTTATTTTGCCAGTTTGGCAATGGCAGCAGAACTTTCTACGGGAGTTTTGGCGATGAATGCTGTTTGGGGAAAGAAGCCTGTAGTGTCGATGCTGGTATCGGATATGTCTGCTCAGTTTATTAAAAAAGCTACGGGAAGAATTGTTTTTTCCTGCGAAGACGGTCAGAAAATATTGCAGGCTGTGGATGAGGCTATCCGCACGGGAGATGGACAAAAGGCTGTTGTGAAGAGCGAAGGAAAGGACAAAAGCGGAAAGACAGTTGCTGTTTTTGAGTTCTCTTGGTCGTTTAAGCAAAGGGCACGGTAATCGAATTTTGATTCGAAAACTCAAGATCGGTGAGTAAATCGGCAAACAATAGCTTACCGATAGGCTTGCCGTTCTTACGTTGCAATAGCAAGCCTATCGGACTGTCCAAAATTGCTTTGGTTGCAGAATTAAGGTAATGAATGATGATGTCGCTTCTTTATTAAAATAGCTAAGCCTTGTTTTCAGATAGGCAATTATTTTAACTGATATCGGTTAAAGCAACAATTTTATCGTCACGGAATTTGAAGACAGATTTGCCTTTCAGTTCTATATTACTCCCTGCTTTCAGGCCATTAGGGAGATCAATGCTTAGGATTCCGAAATAATCTACAGCGATTTCAACGTTGTTGTTGTCGAAGGAGAAGCTTGTTATTTCTTGTTTTCTTTGCTTGAACATTTCTTGAGCTTCTAGAGCCAGATCCCTGAATGCATCAATCCCATTAAGTGTTAGGTTTGATTTGCCATCGGAAATATTCTCGAACTTAATAGATTCGTCCATGTTTTCAAGCATTGAATCAATGTCGAATGCGTTGTAAGCTTTCACATAGCTTTCTACAATCTGTTTTTGCTGTTTGCTTTCCATAGGTAAGTTTGTTTTAGTTTAAGGTGATTTTTTATTGTGTTTTAAAAATGTTTACACGGTAAGGAAAATGAGGATAAGGTATTTTTAGATAAGTAAGTTGCCTTACAAAAGTAATTCGGTATTTTCAGGCATGCACTTAGTTGAATATCAAAAAGATAGTTTTTATACTAAATAGGTCAGAGTGCTTGCTTAGAAGAAGGTTAATGTGTAAAAACAGGAATTGCATTGCAAGAATTATGCAGAAAGGTAGAAAAGTAAGGAATTTATTAGCGTTGGCTAACATTTGGAAGAAGGAAATGTATAATTCTCTTACTTCTCTACCCTGATTTTTATTTTGTATAGAACTGAACATCTTCACCTCTTGCTCTGGTTTCTCTAACCATTTTTTGAAGTTCTTTTGGCAAAGTGTTTATCGAAACAATAAGGCCGTCTACCATTACCAGATCGTTAAAAGGGTTCTTTTCGTTCATGCGTTGAGTGGAAAATTCTGGACAAAAGTGCCACAGATCGAACATATCCTTAATTACTTTAGCTTTGCTAGAAGTTGTCGATTTCTTGGTGTCGAAATATTCACATAGCTGGTCTGCCGACATATAGGGTTCAAAGGATTTATCGAATAAAAAATTAATTGAACCGATTGTGTAAGCAACAGCCGCAGCGCAAATTTCAAGTTTGCCTTTTTTAAACGGAACTTCCTCTTGCTCACCTAGTTTTTTTACCAGCTTTTCGCACAATTGAAGATAGTCGTCATCAAGCTTTTGAGAGCAGAATGTACCGACCATTTCCAGTAACTTCTCTTTCTTTTCTTTAATACTCTGTTGTGTAGGCATAATGCTGTTTTGTTTGGGTCACCGATCTTTTTTAAGAAGTGTCTACTGCTATTAGGCAACGGTCATTGCTTTATTTTGCGAATGATTATTAGGCATATCAAAAAAAATAACTATCCATTCGTTCCACTACGGACGGCCAAATCCTCACGTACGAAAGGTACGCTCCGGTTTAGCCGCCTTGTGCGCCTTTGGCTAATTATTTTTTTAACACGCCTTAACCGATTGATTATTAGTTGATATTGATTCTGAAAAACACTGTTTGGTTATTGAATCACCGTTCCGCCTCTGTCTTTTCTAGTTCAAATTTATGGGATTATTGTTTCGAAGGAAAGTAAAATAAGGAAAATCATTGTCTAGATCGGAAATTTTAGTTCATCAGCTATGTGATTGAAAGTACAATAAAGTAGGGTAGTTTTTTGAAAGGGAAAAAATTATTTCACAACGGTAGAAGCTTGATCTATCCTTTCTTTAAGTTCATTTAGTTCGTCCTCTGTTATGCCAAGCCAAGCCAGACAACCATCCATTGTAGAGAAAATATCCATGCTAATAGGCAGAAACTTGGATAATTGTTTGAAGTAGTACAAATAAGCAACAAACAATGGTTCAGTGCAAAGAAATGCCCAGCGGGCTCGGTAGAATTTCTTTGAATGTTTCGCAAGGATTTTTATCAATGGCGTCACGGCTGTAATCCCGAAATGTAGCTTAATATTTTTAATTTCGAACACAGCTTTAACGCCCGGGGGCAATTCCTGTGGGAGTTCTTTGCTAATAACAGTTTCTACATCGGTTATATAAATATCGCCTTCGAATTTTTCGTAAACTAATCCTTTTGATTCATTGTAATAATAGCTTATAGGCATTTTGATATGGTTTAAAGAAGGACAAAAATAAGAAGTTATTCTGTAAAATAACAAAACTTCATTCAAGCTATCGTATTCATACACTTCGTGTTTCTGACTTTTTACCTTGATTTTACTGCTTACTTAAGCTGTTTTCTCTATACTAAATTCGTTAAAAAATAATATTTTTGCTCACCGAAACAGGGGAATCTTTCCTTATGATCACATAATGAACTGAAAATGAATATCGAAGCATTACTACAGGAGAAGATAAAAGAAGCAGTTAAGAGCCTTTATGGTCAGGATGTTAACGACAATCTAGTGCAGTTGCAGCAAACACGAAAAGATTTTGTTGGCGATTTCACTTGTGTAGTGTTTCCATTTTTGCGCATCAGCAAGAAGAAACCAGAAGACACAGCTGCTGATTTAGGAGAATACATCAAGGCAAATGTAGAGCAGGTAGCAGACTATAATGTGATTAAAGGTTTTCTGAACCTTGTTATCGATAATTCATATTGGGTGCAGTTTTTCAACAAAGCATACACTACAGAACAATTTGGTTTTGTAAAAGCTGAAGAAAATTCGCCTGTAGTGATGGTTGAGTATTCTTCGCCAAACACAAACAAACCGCTTCACCTTGGGCATATCCGTAACAATGTTCTTGGTTTTTCGGTTGCTGAAATCCTGAAGGCAAACGGCTACAATGTAGTGAAAACGAACATTGTAAACGACCGTGGAATTCACATTTGTAAGTCGATGTTGGCATGGCAGAAATTTGGTAACGGCGAAACTCCAGAAAGCACAAACAAAAAAGGCGACCACTTAGTTGGTGACTATTATGTAGCTTTCGACAAAGCATACAAAGCAGAAATTGCAGAGCTGGTAGAGAAGGGGATGAGCAAAGAGGAAGCTGAAAAAGAAGCTCCTTTAATGAAAGAAGCTCAGGCAATGCTTCGCAAATGGGAAGCGAAAGACCCTGAAGTATATGAGCTTTGGCAAAAAATGAACGGCTGGGTGTACGACGGTTTCGATGTTACGTACAAACGCCTAGGTGTGGATTTCGATAAAATTTACTACGAGTCGGATACTTACCTATTGGGTAAAGATGTTGTGCTTGAAAACCTTGAGAAAGGACATTTGCAGCAACGCGATGATAACTCAATCTGGGCTGACCTAACAGAATTCAAACTAGATCAGAAATTGCTGTTGCGTGCCGATGGTACTTCTGTGTACATGACTCAGGATATCGGTACAGCTATTGAGCGTCATAAAGATTACGGTTTCACAAAACATATTTACGTTGTAGGTAACGAGCAGGATTACCACTTCAAGGTGCTTTCGCTTATCTTGCAGAAATTTGGTTTCGATTGGGCACCAGACCTATTTCACCTTTCGTATGGCATGGTAGAGCTTCCGCACGGTAAAATGAAATCGCGCGAAGGTACAGTTGTAGATGCCGATGATCTTATGGCTGGCATGACTGAAACTGCACAAGCCATTTCTGAGGAAATGGGCAAACTTGGCGATCTGGACGAAGAGCAAAAGAAAGAAACGTTCGAAATGATTGCTCTTGCAGCACTAAAATATTTCATCCTTAAAGTTGACCCTAAGAAAACAATGCTTTTCAATCCAGAAGAAAGTGTTGACTTTAACGGAAATACAGGACCTTTCATCCAATACACATATGCACGTATCCGCTCGTTGATGCGCAAGGCTGTTGCTTCGGATATCGAAGTTCCAACGGAATTGCCAACTAGCGTAGCATTGAACGAAAAGGAAAGTGCACTGATTAGCACAATCCATGCATTCCCAGGAATCGTGAAAGATGCAGGCGAAAACCACAGCCCAGCACTTGTTGCAAATTATGTATACGATCTTGTTAAGGAATACAACCAGTTCTACCACGATTATTCTGTATTCAACGAAAGTGACGAGGCTACGAAGCTGATGCGCCTTGCCCTTTCTGATATGGTGAGCCGTGTTGTGAAAAGCGGTATGAGCCTGTTGGGTGTTAAGATGCCTGAGAAGATGTAATTGTTTGTATTCGGTTTGTTTGTAGATGGAATTCATGAATTCCATCTACAAACAAACCGAACAAACAATCCATAACAAAACCACAATAATCCCAATCCATGAAACTGACACACTGGTTCAATATGCTAAAAGTGCCGAAAGGAAAACTAAAAACGCCATTCATGGAGTTTGAGTTTACTTTCGAAGATGCTGATAAAAAAGCAGCTTGGGGACTATATATCGAATTGATAACGCGGGTTTCCGTACAGCGCTTAGAGGAAGGAAAAGGTGACGAGAAAGCTGCATTGGCAAGCTTTGCAAGCATTTTTGGCTTCACGCGCGATGTACTTAAAACTTCTGGCCCTCAATGTGTGAATTTTGCAAAAGTGGCCACAGTTATTTTGAATCAGGTAATCCGTCCGTTTACTACAAAATGGCACCCGATTAGTCTTACCGAGGCGTTTACTTATCCTGGAAATCTAGCTGAGTTCCGTAATGAACTGGCCATTTTGCAGGACGATTTGCGTGTGTATATCTTTATGTTGGCAGACATCATAGGAATAGATGATATATCAGAATTAGAACCGATTAAGCTTACCGAAGAAGAGAAATGAGAGGACACGAAGCTATTTACGAAACTTTAGAATCACTTGATATACCATTCGAATATTTAGAGCATCCGCCTCTTCCAACTGCCGAAGAGGCGATGAAACACAGACAAGGTGTTGAAGCTACACATTGCAAGAACCTTTTCTTCCGAAATCACAAAGGTAATCGCCACTATTTGGTAATCTTTGAGCATTCTAAGCAAATTCCTATCCGCGACATCGAACAACGCCTGAAGCAAGGAAAACTGAGTTTTGCCTCGCCAAAACGCATGGATAAGTATCTTAAGGTCATTCAAGGTTCGGTTTCGCCGCTTGGACTAATTTACGACAAGGATAAGCACGTGCATATCTTCTTTGAAGAAGAGTTGCGGGATTGTCCACGAATTACTTTCCATCCGAACGATTGTTCTGCTACATTAGTTTTCGAAAATAAGGACTTCTTCCGCTTCATGGATGAAATGGGACATTCTTATGAGTTTATTCAGCTTTTTGAGAATGGGCATTCTTAAAAACATTCTAATATTGAAGGGCTGACTATTATAGACTGTAAAATATCAGCCCTTCAATACTTTCTCTCTGTTTATTAAACCTCAAAACCGTTCCTCCTCAGACAAAGAAAGCTCTTCTATTTCCTCCGCAGACAGTGCTTTCCGATAAATCTTAAGATTATCAATTCTACCAGAAAAAGTATACGGATTTCCAAAGCCAGAGAAAGCTACAAAAGCCTCACCACTTAAGCGTGAAAAAGCTTTCGAGTTGTCGAGCCTCTTATTCAGTACAGTTTTGCTGTCTAGGCTAACAACTAGCGTTTTCTCCAATTCATTAAAAGAAAGCACAAGCTTATACCATTTGTTAAGTTGAAGGTTCACTCCTTGAGTAATGAAACTGTTTTCACCATTTTTATACTCAATTTGCACCTCAAGTTCTGTTCCTTTAGTCCTCACGTTTAGATAACGGGTACCACGTGCATGAAGACCAACAAAATACTGAAAATTGTGTTCCCCAAGACTCGAAGGAGAAAAGTCGAGCTGCAGCGTGAAGTTTCTAGGATCTAGGCCTACAATTGGCTTGGTCTGTATTCGAGGGTAACTGTCGTTAACCTGACTTTTCAATTGTAGTGTTCCTGATTGGATTGAGGCTGTTTTGCTGTTCAGCACAAAGTCTTCTTTGCCATTGACAAGGTTAATTTTATTCTTGAAAGAAAAATCTCCAACCAGCGCACTGCCTATATACTTGGACATGTTTGGGAACTCCTTTGGTTGAAGTTGTGCCAAACGGATGAGATCTCCATTCTTAAAACTTTTGTTATAGACGCGGAAGTTGTTTAGGTAGCCTTTATACACAGAACCAGATCCAAAATTGCAGATGCCAAAACTCGCATTCCCATCCTTAATATCAATATTTTCCGACACCCGAAACCCTTTTAATGTTTCACTATTTAATACCACTTGTAGTTCCTTTGCTTTATTATCGTAAGATACAACTAGGGAATTCCATTCTTCTGCTTTCAGTTTGGTTTCGTTGCAGATATATCTATAGTTCCCGTTCTCAAAAAAGAAAACCAACATGTCTTGCTGTAATTCAATGCCAAAAAAACGGCTGTATGGACTTCCTACTAAGATGGTGTTGTAGGTAGTTACGAAGGGCATGAATTCTAGTGCAAGAGTGAACTCTTGAGTAGAGATTTCTTTCGTCCAAGAAGTAAAGTAGTTTACCTTGCTGCTCTTATAAACGCCTTCAGATCTCAGGCAGTTACCTTCATAAGTACTGTTTTCGGCTCCTTGTCTGAATTTTTCCGTACCGCCCACTTTGTCCACTCCATTGCTGTCGAAAGGAAAGTCGAGAACTTTATGGCTTTCATAGTTAGAGAAAATGGTGTTGCTGTTGGGGAGAAAACGATTGTTGCTTATTGGATAATTGGTGCCTTTGTCCTTGTTCCATTCAGTGACGATCCAGTTTTTCATCAGGTTGAGTCCATAGATTCCTTCGTAGTGAGAGACAAACTTGCCATTGTGCACCATTGCAAGTTTATTTGCCTCCCATAGCTTAAATTCTTTATCTATCTCTGGGTATTTCTTTTTATCGAAGAAATAGATTGGAATATCGGGCAACTGTCTGTTTAGCATTTCGATATCTTGGTTATAATATTCTGCCATATCGCATGTGGGAACATTGAAATTTATGAATGTCACTCCTGATTGCGATATTTTTCTGTAAGCTTCCGCATCTAGCTCTTTTAATTTTTGTGCAAACCCACCTATTTGTATCAATAGGAAAAGGCATATAAGAGTATGAGTCTTTATCTTTCTCATGTTACTGGGGTTCATAATGAAAAATTGTGGATTAATTCAGAAGCGGCATCGTACAATTGCGTTATAAAATGCCGAAATGTGCTGTGCAGCAAGTTTTCTGTTTTTGATGTTACGCTTTAAGGTTGGAAATGTTCGATTGTTTGAAGGAGTGTATTGTGATTTCGGAAAATCACAAAAGCTTAAACTCAATATTTTAGAACCTCTACTCAAGAAAAGCCTACGTTTACTCATGTGATTGGGAATAGTTAATTGAAAGTGAGATGTTTGTAATGTCAGAAAGCTTGATGATATAGAGTGATATATTTTTTTAGGCACAAGTTTCCGATATTTGTAATGAAGGCAAGAGTAAAGGGTTGAGGGGCTGTAGCTGAAGCTGTTCTAACGCAAATAGGTTAAGCATTAATAGGTGTTTTTTAGCTGTACTGAAAACAGGGTTGTTAGAATAGATTTTGGTTCAAGTAATGTTAAGTAGTAATTCAGCTTTACGCTACAGTTCCCCCCAACTCTCCTTCTTCTTTTCACTACACTACAATTGTAACTTGTC
This sequence comes from Bacteroidales bacterium, assembly GCA_965230435.1. Classification (GTDB taxonomy): domain Bacteria; phylum Bacteroidota; class Bacteroidia; order Bacteroidales; family JBDKHP01; genus JBDKHP01. Next base: position 1,027,922 of record CBDDLB010000006.1, on the reverse strand, counting down.
GCAATTATTGATTTCTTCTATTTAATCAGAAAAAAATTGCAACATGGGAAAGAATAAAATTTCAGTTACGATAATAAACAAAACTGGTCATCCAATAAATCATATACAGTATTCTCACCAGACGGATGAGGGTGCTTACGATGTAGGGATGTTGACAGTATTGGCTGAAAATGAAGAAAATAAAATCGGTATTGCAACATATTGGACGGGGTTTATTCAAACAGGAAAAGCCCGGTGGACGATAAAATTCTCTTGTCTGGGAAAAAAATATGTATGCAAAGCGGAGCTCCTAAACTCTTTGTCTTACGACGACGCACGTGTGAATTGTGTTGGCTTGAAACTGATCCTTTGTACTTCTTGTATGTTAATTGTTCCTCCTGTTTCTAGTCCGAGCGAATTGTGTATCACTGCAGTGGAACAACTGCGAAAGCAGCAGCCATTTGTTGGTGAGAGCTACTTGTACAGTTGTGGGAGAATGAAAAATTGAATAAAGATGGTGCGTTCTTATTTTCACTGACGCTTATGATAAGTGGGAGACCCCCAATTGAACAGATCCACGATCTTACTGCCAAATAGTACTACTCCCGGCAAATTGTCCAACTAACTTAATCCAATAAACACAAGAAAAATGGAATTTAAAAAATTCTACAACGTTCATTACGATGCAATGTATCCGGCTCAATTGAATCTAATTATTTATATAGATAGACTAATAGAGAGAGGTGTTATAGTCTCTAAGAAAAGTATACGATCTTTAATAAAACTTGCATCGTCCGCATTTTCAGGAGGAATCATGAAAAACGGAAAATTAAAGAATAAGCAAGCAGAAGTAAAGAATTTGCTCTCATTTATGGGATCTTCAGTATTGTACAACTTCCTGTTTATTGAGTTTTATCTGCGCTATGAAGACCAGATTCTAGACTCAGAGACAAATAATATAATAGGAACGTCTTATAATAAAATGGTGCTTTGCCCATTGGAAACAGATTTGGGGAATATCAACAATAATGATGTTTTTTATGGTTCCTCTTCTCAAAAAACGATCTCAGGTCAGATAAAAGATTTGATGACTGCAGTTAAAATGTATTATGCTAATGAGATCGAGATAGAAAAAGATAGAGGTCTTCTGAAGCCAAAGATCGTATCTACAAAACAGCGCAAAGAAGATAGGTTACTTGAAATCTACCCTTTCATGGGTATAAATACAAAGAACTACGATCTTGCCAGCATAAAGAAAATGATGAACAAGTACTTCTACGATTTTAGAAAAGAAGATACTCAAGAAGAAAGGCACGAGAAGTTATTTGCTGCAATGGGAGAGTTCAATGGTGATTTAGAAGATATTGAGAATTGTAAAAACATTTTTGCAGGAATAAAACTTTATCCTCGTTTAGGGTTCGATCCGTGGCCTATTTGTAAAAAGTGCGGTACAAATGAACCTTGTGGTTGCGAAGAAGAAAGGGAAAAAGTAAGATTTTTGTACAAAACATGTATCGACAAAGGAATACCTATTATTACCCATTACAACATGGGAGAGGCTGTTGTTGGTGAGGAATCGGCCAAATCTACAAACCTAAGTAAGCAATGGGCTGATGTTTTAGAACAAGAAGAATTTAATGCATTACGAATTTGTTTTGCTCATTTAGGAATTGGTAATGAGCAATGTAAGAAAAAGCTGATTGAATTGGCTTGTGACGAAAAGAGAAATGTTTTCATCGATATTTCTTGCACTGCTGTGAATGATGATTTCTATAAGAAGTTAAAAACTAGATTGGGACAGAATAAACGCTTGATTGATAAAATTCTTTTTGGTTCCGATTTCATGAACAATCTACAGGAGCTAAAATCAAGCAGAGAATACCTGAAAAATTTCTTGGAAACCGAACACCTGTCTCAGTTACAGAAAGAGAAACTTAGCAATAGGAACCCTTCTGAATTTCTTTTTGGTTCAAGAGAAAAACAACATTCAGAACCACATACTGAAGAAAAGAAAGTACTTGCTGCGTATTAGAGAGTGATATAGTTAATGTAATTTGGTCACATTTTTTTGTTTTTCATGTTGCGAACGTCAGGTAGGGCAAATCATTATGATTTGCCCTTAATGAATTATTGCTTAAGAAGCTCAGCAGTCTTAATAAGTCCAATAAACTCCTGACGGTATCCATTTTCATCCTCACCCTTAGAGCCATTGGCAAGAGTGCGTACCAATGAAAAATCAGCATCGCCTTTGAATTTAGAATCGCGGAGCAACATTCCCATAGCCGCAACAGAAGCCGAAAAGCGGAAGTTGTCCGATGTTTTACCAATGGCCACATAATTTTCTGCAATTGGCATTTCTATCAGTTTACTCTTATCCTCTTTAGGTGGTTTGTAGCGTAGTTTCACGGTCATTACTTCGTCGGATTTCGCTTTGTTCGTTAGCTTGGTGTCCTGATATTTCAGGTCAGAGGCCTTGCGCGTATCCTGAGACGAACCGGCAGGTATAATTTCGTATAGTGCAGTTACGGTGTGTCCGGCTCCAAGTTCACCAGCATCTTTCTTATCGTCGTCAAAATCTTCTTTCTTCAGTTTACGGTTCACATAGCCAATCAAGCGGTAAGCTTTTACTTTGGTTGGGTTAAATTCGATCTGTATTTTCACATCTTTAGCAATGGTGAACAGGTTAGCGCGCATTTCTTTCACGAACACTTTTTCTGCTTCTTTTATGTTGTCGATGTAGAAGTAGTTGCCGTTGCCGGCATTGCTGATCTGCTCCATACGGCCATCTTTATAGTTGCCCATTCCAAGTCCAAGAATAGTTAAGTAGATGCCGTGTTGGCGTTTTTCTTCGATCATTCGCACCAGATCGGAGGTTGAAGAAACCCCAACGTTGAAATCTCCATCTGTAGCTAAGATTACGCGGTTGTTGCCATCTTTAATCAGGTTGTCCATGGCAACTTTGTAGGCCAGTTTAATTCCTGCGCCACCAGCAGTGGAACCGCCAGCATTCAATTTGTCAAGTGCGTCAATAATTTTATTTTTTTCCGAGGCAGGGGTGGCTGGTAGAACTAGGCCTTCAGAACTTGCGTATACAGCAATTGCTACTTTATCGCGATCGTCCAACTGTTTCACCAACATCTTGAGCGCTTTTTTTAGCAGCGGAAGTTTGTTCTTGTCCGACATAGAACCGGAAACGTCCAACAGAAAAACAAGATTGCAAGGTTTGATGTTGTCGTAGTCCAGTTTTTTACCTTGAAGGCCAATGTGGATCAGCTTGTTTTCTTTGTGCCAAGGAGCCTCGGACATTTCAATATTCACAGAGAACGGATGTTCGCCGTCTGGATTCGTATATTTGTAATCGAAATAGTTGATCATTTCTTCTATGCGGACCGCATCTTTTGGCGGCAATTGGCTGCCGTTCAGATAACGCCTTACGTTAGTATATGCAGCATTGTCTACATCGATAGAGAATGTGCTTAGCGGGTTCTGGCTTACGTCCATGAACTCGTTGTCGTCAATTTTGTCGTATTCTTCGGTGTTGTGAACGATAGGTTTTTCATCCTGTTTTATCATTCCACCTCCATTTTTTGTTCTGGACTTTTTCTTCATGCCGTTTGCAGCAACTGTAGATGGGCTGACCATTATCTCTTCTTCTGCTTCTATTTCAGCATCTTCAGCCATGTATCGTTCTACAGGTCTCATTTTCTGAGCCTCTTTTTTATTACCTTCTTTCGCAGAGGAACAGGCCGAAAATAGGAGTAGGATAAGAAGTCCTGAAATGGAATACAGGTTTAGTGCCGATTTTAGCAGTTTGCGGATAAACTCTTCAAGTCTCAACATATTCGAGACTATGTCCTTGTTGGTTTTCATTGTAATGGGTTTTAATTTTGGTTGAATAAGTGGGTGTATGAATTATGACCATCGTTTTAGAATGTGTCGCAATATTTCAAAATAGAACGTACTGATCATAATAAACAACACCACATGCTTAAAACTCTGGGCTTTTTTGGATTGAGATCAGATGTCTTCCAACGACAAGATGAAGTGTTTCACTTCGTTAAGAACATTGCAAAAGGTACAACCATTCAGAAGTAAATTCAAGTGTCAGGCAATAGTTTTTAAGCTATTGCGTGCCAGTAGCTTTAATAGAACCTAAGGTTTTTAAATGAAGAGCCGGATTTATGGGTATGACAGACTTATTCGTTTTTTGTTACATTCAGCAGTAATACTTTTTTTGTTTTGTCGGTAATTTTGAATCGGTCGTCGATGCGGTGCCCTACAATCCAGACAATTTTTCCTTTGGAGGTAAGCAGCCATGTTTCCTCTTTTTGGTCGATAGAGAATTTATTGTCAGAAAAAAAGTCACTCACTTTCTTTTTGCGCGGCATTCCAAGAGGGAAGAAAATATCTCCTTTTTCCCATTTGCGGAGTTTTAGTGGGAATTGAATCTTTTCTGCATCGAATGCACCTGTTAGGTTATCGTTTGGAATCCGAAAGTCTTGAATTTCTTTCAAAAGACTTATTTGCATGTGGAGTTCGTCGCTTTTCTGATAACGCAGGTGTACCTCGGTTTCGTTCCGTTCTACAAGATATTCCAGAAAACTATCGTCGTCAAGCGGGAGAACAATCAGTTTCTCGCGGTCTTTTATCAGGCGGTGGGTAGTGGAAAAAAATTGACGTCCTGGATGCTTGTGCAGGCATGCGATAATATCGTCTATTGTATCTGAGTTGAAGTCGAAAGGACGAAGGAATTCAAATAGGTATGTGCTTAGGGGAGATAGTTTTTTCAGGCGTGTAATGTCGATTACAGTTTTGTCGCGTTCTTCTGCGACGATATGTTTTTTTTGTTCTGCAACCGCACTATGAAAGATTTCCTCAACTTCTTTCAGACGTTCGATATTGGCCAAAACAGTGTCGCTATAGTTTGGGAACATCTCCTCGAAAGCGGGGATAATATCGTGACGGATTTTGTTGCGCAGATATTTTACTGAAGCATTGCTGCTGTCTTCTCGGAACAGGATGTTCTGGTCTGTGGCAAAGGCATCAATTTGCTTTCTGTTGGCAAAAAGGATCGGACGGATCAGTTCTCCGTTTTTGGTTTTGATGCCAGATAGCCCTCTTATGCCTGTTCCCCGCGAAAGATTAATGAAGAAAGTTTCTACAACATCGCCTTTGTGATGGGCGGTGGCGATTAGCTGGTAGTTTTCCTGTTTCAGTATTCTGTCGAACCAATTGTAGCGTAGTTCACGGGCAGCCATCTGTATCGAGAGTTTTTGTTCTTGGGCATATTCCGTTGTGTTGAAGCTAACGGTATGGAACGGGATATTGTGTTTTCTACAGTGTACATCAACAAAATCCTGATCGCCATCGGCCTCTGCTGCCCTGAGCTGAAAATTGCAATGAGCCACCCCGAAATTGAAATTCGAGCGACGAAAAAGTTCGAGCATCACCATGGAATCTACGCCTCCGCTGACAGCCAAAAGAACTTTTTGTTTGGGATGAAGAAGATTTTCTTCTTGTATAAATTCTTTGAAATCATTCAATAAGGTAGTTCCTGCTTTGGCCATTCCAATAAATTTGCATGTGTGGTGCCTTCTACTCATTTGGCAGCGCCAAAATAATAAATCCCTCAATGAAGATGAAAAAATAAGCTGATTCAAGGCTGCATTCAGAATTTTAATCTTCAATCCGCTCTGGACTAGCTTTTTTTTTCTGCCTCTCTTACAAACCCACACCGATAACTAAAATATCGTCGCGCTGTTCTGTTTTCTCTAGTCTTTTCTCTAGTGTTCTGTCAAGTACTGCATGCTGTTCTGGAGGAGGTAGATGGGCAAATTGGGCAAGTAGCTTTTTGTAACGTTGAGAGCCGAAACGTTTTCTTTGAAAGTCGTTCTGGTCGATGTATCCATCGCTTGCAAGATAGATATATGAGCCTTTGGGAAGTTCAATTGTTTGGGTTTCGAATTTTTTTTCATTGGCCAGTTCGCCTCCAATAGGCATTCTGTTGCCGTTTATTTCAATAATTACTTTCTTTTCCTTGTGAAATGCATGCAATGGGCGTTTGGCCCCTGCACATTTAACAGTTACATATTCATTTTTTGAAGGATAGATAGCAGCAAGTATCATGTCCATTCCATCGGTGTTACCCGTATTTTCTTGTTTCAGTTCCTTGTAGATATGGTGATGCAGGCGGTTCAGTATATCACTGGGATTGGTGATTTTTTCATCTTTGACAACTTTGTTTATCAGACTGTTGGCAATAAGAGACATGAAAGCTCCGGAGACACCATGTCCTGTACAATCTATAGCTGCGGCGAATTTAATATCATCAATTTGTTCCAGCCAATAGAAATCGCCGGAGATTTTGTCTTTGGGACGAAAGAAAACGAAGTGTTCGGGGAAAATTTTCTTTGCATCGATCTGGTTTAAGAGAATGGCTTCCTGAATCAGTTGAGCCGAGCTAATACTTTGAGCAATTTTTATGCTTTGTTTCTCTAGAAGCTCGTTCTGGTTGGTTAGCTTTTGCGACTGTGCTTCTATTTGGCGGTTCTGTTCAGAGATTTCTGTGTTTTTCCGTTTGAGTTGTTTCCCTTGTAATTTTGTGATTCTAAGTGAGTAGGCTACAATCAGTAGAATTAATACGATAAGGACTATAATCCCGATTCCATATTCGAATTTCCGCTTTTCATCTTCCAGTTTTAGTGCCTGAAGTTTTTGATAACTCAAAAGGCTGTCGATTTTGGCCTGCCTGTTTTTTTCTTCTATTTCCTTTTGGGCAAGGAGAAGTTCTTTTTCTTTTTCCTGCTTTTTAAGTTCTTCGGCATCTGCTTTGGCTTGTGTTATTTCCAGTAGCTGTTGTACTTTCTGGCGCTTAAGCTCTGCATTCAGGAACTCTACGCGCTGAAATTCGCGTTGTTGTTTCAGAAGCTGCAACTCTTTATTCTGAATTTCGAGTTTCTGATTTTGAGTTTCTTTTTCGCGTTGCATTTGCTGAAAATACCTGTTCATCTCAGCTTCACGGGCGATTTTGTTTTTTAGGGTTTCTTCTAGTTTCTCTATTTTTGCAATGCGCGAGAGGCGGCTTACTTCTTTGTCTTTCGTCTTCTTTTGGTGTTCTTTTCTATAATAGTCCGAGGTATTTAAATACTCTTCGCGTTCTTTCTTTGATGATGAAACCACAGAAAGGATTTTGTATGAGGTACTTTTTATGTCGTGGGCAATTATCTCGTTGCAGATGGCGATGGCCTCTTCTGCTTTTGCCTTTGCATTGTCGTTGTTACCGCTAACGAAATAGTTTCCGGCAATGAAATTAAGCACGTTGGCCTCTTCTCTTTTGTTACCGATGTCTTTCCAAAGTTTCAGGGCTTTGAAGAACGAGGCTTTTGCTGCGGAATATTCTTCTAGGTTTGTGTGAGCCACTCCGGTATTTGTGTAAATGCGAGCTTTGGTAGCAGAATCATTGGGGCTTTTGTTGGCAAGTTCTATAGTTTTAATGAATAATTGCTTGGCCTGTATTACATTACCGGAGCGCTTCAGTACAAAACCTTTTGCATTATATGCTTCTGTGAGTTCCTTATGCAATTTGTTCTTTCTGAGCAGATAAATTGCTTTGTCGATGGCAGCTTCGCATTTTTCCATGTTTCCCTGCTGTTCGTAGACTGTACTAAGCTCAATTAGGAGTTGCGCTTTTTTGCGCGGATCTTTCACTTTGGGAATTAACTCAAGATAATGCAATTTTGCTTGATTGTGCTGGTTAAGAAGCCTGTGCAGATAGGCAATATAGCTTTCCAGCTCGAATAGTGGGGCGTCTCCAGACTGTTTCTTTTTAATAGTGAAAGCCTCTTCGAAATAGTCTAGGGCTTTTTGATTCAGGTGATGTTTCAGGTATAGTTCCCCAAGGCGTAGGTTGGTGATGTAGAGATAGCCTGTTTCATTCACAGACTGAAAATCGGAGAGTGCTGATAGGAAATGTTTCAGGCTTTCTTTGTAAGATGTTTTTGAAAAATAGCTTTCTGCAATAATGTACGAGGCGCGGCCTTTGGACAAAACAAAGTCGTTGTAAGTGGCAATATCGAAAGCACGGGTTGCTGTTTCTCTGGCCTTTATATCTTCTTTTAGTGTTAAGTAATTTTCTGCTTTTAGTATGAGCTGTGCCATTTCAATACTGTCGTTTTTTACATCTTGTGCAAGAGCTGTATGCTGAAAAAACATCAGCACAAAGGAACACAATATGCAAATACGCCATGCTAAATAGTCAGTCATAATCAAGTCGGTTTATTCGACTATCAAGTTAAATAAGGTCGTGGACCTATTTATTTTAGATTTACTCCTTACAAGTGACCAGCTACTTACCACTAATAAATTTAGCTTAATTATGGCTGGCTACTTACAATGGTATTGTTCTAATATGTAATGTTTTTTTTGATCAAGTTACCCCGTAAATCCTGTGTGCATGTCTTTCAAGCCCCCACTTTAGGGAAATTTAGGAGTTGAAAAATGAAAAGAACACTCAAAATATCTGCCAATCGAAGCTTAAGTTAACACTATTGGTCTGATATCTTCGTATCATTGGGCAGAATAAATATTGAACCGCAAACCAAATAAATATGAGGGCAGAATGTGATCGGCAAATAAGAATTCACGTTCATGTGCCGAGAAAGGGTTTTTCAGACTGAAAAATAGATAATTATCTTTCCAAAAGCTGTAGGTTGCCTTGAAATAAGTGTTTGTTCTGCGATTGAATTCATATGTCCGCCTTTCGTAAAAGAAAGAATACTTGCTCATATGAGAGACAAGTAGGTTCAGTTGCAATTGGTTGTAAAAGATAGAATAATGTACGCTTAACCCTAGCTGGTTGTTGGGAAACTTACACACAAAACTATTTTCCGATGAATTAAGACTGACTCTCTGAAAACGGAAAAACGGATTAACTTGAAGTTTTCCGATGTCGAATTTTAAGTTGCACAAAACTCCGAGTATCTCCACGGCAGTTTTGCTTTGATTATGCTGAATCTTTTCATTGTTTTTGTCAACAACAGGAAAACGGCTGAAAGACCGCCTGAAAACGCTAAAGTCAGTTTTAAGAAACCATAACGCTCTTGTTTTAAACCCTGTTTCTATGTTTAGAACTGCTACTGGCCGGCTGGAAGTGTTCCACATCGATGAGCTGTCGGATAAGTTCCATGTGCTGTTCTGCCAAATCGCAACTGGGTCGTAGGAACGTGTAATGGCAGCCCTAAAGTTATATTTGCGGCTTCCGGAATGGCCAAAGGCTAAACTCCACGTAGATAATCCTTTTTTTATGGCATTGCAATAGTTATAGCCAAAAATCGCTTTTAGTCTGAAATTTTCAGATGCATATGTGCCGCTCAGGTTTGGATAAAATTGTCCCATGTTTTCGTTAAAAGAGGGGAGGCCACTTTTATTTTTCCAATCTTTTGAGCTTTGGTTCTCGTAGCTAAAGCGGTTGAAAATAATGTTAGGATTCAATGAAAATGATTTGTGTTTGAAGGGGTAGTTGATTCTAGTTTGTAGAGTTCTGAAATTGAAATCATACCCGTCTACTCCGTTCGCAAAATCCCCCAAGCCAAGAGCTAGTCTGGTATAGAATTCAAGGCCGTTGGTATTTCCAGTTATCAGTATTGCATTTTCTTGCTTTCTGCGTTCCATTAGAAACAGTTCGCGGTGGTTGAGGTGTGATGTCTGTACTTCCGATGATTGATGCTGAAATATAACATCAAATTCAACATTTTTGGCCAACTGTACGTTTGCTTGGCTTTGCAGAAAGAATGAGCGTTGTGCCATTTCTGGGTACAGGTGGGTTTCTTCAACATCGTCCTGATATGACATTAGAAGGCTATGTTCGATTTCTTTTCTGCGTGACTTTACATAATATCGAATATCAGGGCGTTTCGAGAAGTTGTAACTGAAAGAAAGGTTGACCTTTAGTTTTTCGTTGACAGAACTTTCTGCAAACATAGACACATTGTGGGAACCCGTGATATCTATGCTACTTTCTCCAACAACATGAAGTTTATCTAAGGCATTTTTTCGGGTTATAATATTTACTGCTCCTCCAGTACTGCTTAGGCCGTGAATACTGGTAAGTGGCGATGTAAGCACTTCTATTTGCTCTATGTTCTGAATTCCGGGAAGGTTTTCCCACCAAACTTTGTTGTCGAATGTATTCACGCTAGGGATACTATTTACCAATACAACAACAGAGCGTGAGCCGATTGCTGCAAACTCATTTTCACCAGAATAGATATACGGACTGCCTGACAGGACAATGTCGTAGTTGCCCTTTGTCTGTTCGTGGACAATGCAGCCTGGTATGAGACGAAGCGCTTCTGAAAGGCTGGAGACACCGCTGTTTTCAATATCGTTTCTTTTTAGAATATAAACATTGTACAGGGCTTCGTTAATATCTTCAGGTTTTCCTGAAATAATGCTGATCTGTGAGTTCTGTTTCGAATCTTTTTTTAGAGATAAAATATCGGTTTCAACATTGAACAGAAATGATTGAATAAGGGATATGGTGTCATTCTGTGCAGAAACACGGTTGGTTATTCCCCAAATAAGTATTGTCATGGTTACTGAAGCAAACTTACTTTTTAGTAGGAAGTTTGGCAATACACATCCATGGTGTATGAACTTAAGGATTTGGCAAATAATTTTGTCGAATCTTTTTGTCATTTGCTACTACAGCCACTTAGAAAATAGTTTGAATAATTAACTCCGCCTCTACGCGTAGCTAAATCTACTGAATTGTAATCATATATGAAGATCTTCTCTATTTCTTTTGGTGTTCCGGAATAATCCCAATATGTATCGGATATTACATTGTTTTTTATAGGAAATAGGCGCCTGCTTTCGGCTACTCTTGGTTGCAGCACTAAAAAGAAAGCTTCTGGCAGTAATGCATAAGGGCTTAGTTTACTGTCGTATCTATAAGAAGCATAGGGTTGGGCAGTGCCTGCACCTTCTTTTTTGGTTACGCTCAGTACCCGGCCTTCAGTATCAAAACTACTAAAAATGTATTGAATTTGCCCAATTGGGCTGGACATGTTGTCGTATTCAATTTCAGTGATACCAATCATTTTCTGGTTACTGTTACGGTCTAGCTGAATGTATGTGCGGAGCTTTCTTGTAGACCACGTGCTTTGTTTTTCATAGTGCCTAGCTGTTAGCAGTTTGCCGTTTGTATTGCTGTAGGTCAAATCATAATGATGTTCATTTCCCAAAGCATCTGTCCGTATAAGTTGCGACGGTCTGTTTTCTGCGTATGGATAAGTAATGTCTACTTTGTATTGAAAGACACCAGAATTGTAAGAATTAATCTGCGAGACTTTTCCTGAAGTGTACACAAATTCTTCTTTCAGTGAGTTACCCTCAAGTTTATCCAATCTGCACGACGGAGAAATTGCAGAAGGTATCTCTTTCGTTGGTGTGGCACTTGAAATGTACGACAAATAACGAGTTTCAAGTTTAAAATACAAAGGTCTTTTGAAATCTATTTTAGAAAGCGTGAAACTATTGCCTGTCACTTCCATTTGGTCGAACCCTAATAGTTTATTATTGAAATAAGGATCGTAGGCCACTGTTAAAAGAATATTGGTGTAGATGTTAGGTAAAGTCCAGCTTATTGTGGCAGAGAAAGCCTTGTTGTTAGAAAAGCCGATAGCGGACGGGGGTAGTAGTGTAGCTGTTGTTGTGTTTACGGTATTGGAATTTGGTGATGTAGAGTTGTTAACCTGATAGCGCAACCGAACAAAGTATTCGGTACCAGGAGACAGACCCGAAATATTGAACAGACTTTGGTTTATTAAACGGAAATTATAGCCATCGACTTTCGTTGAAAAGTCTTCATCTTCCGATATATCAAGTAAATATTGGCTTATATTGGCACTAGGATTGAAACTGACGTCGAAACCAAACTCAGTTGTATTTTTGATGGATGATAATGTTGGCGGGGGGAGTTCCGATGTGCTTACAGCAAGTGTTTCTGAATTTTCGGATCGACTGTTGTTTAAAAACGATTTCATTCTAACGTAAAATGTCGTTCCAGAGGGAAGCCCTGAGCAGGTAAATGGATTTGTGTTCACAATTTTCCCAGTATACTCGGCTAGCAGGGAAGAGAAGTCCGAAGTTGTGGATATATCTATGCTATGGTAACTTGCAGATGTACTTTCCGACCACGACAACTTAAATGAAGATGGTGAAATTTCGTTCGCAATTAAACCAGTTGGAGGACTTAGGGTAGTTTCAATTGCAATAGGTTGCGTATAGTCGGAAGACAAACTGCCTTTCCATGAGCGTATTCTCAGATAGTATAGAGTTGCTGGCTGTAGATTTGTGATTTTCAAGGAGCTTTCGGTAACATGTAAGTTGTTATAGCCAGATACGATGTTGTTGAAATTCGAATCAAGAGCTATATCGATGTTGTATGATTCCAATTCAAGGTCGTCTTCCCATTCGGTTGTGAAGCCAAACTCTCCTACTTCAGAGAACGAAATGTTATGCGGAGGAGGGAAGCTGCTTGTTTCAACACTCATTATGGCTGAATATGGCGATTCAGAACTCCTTGTTTTGCTTCTGATTCTATAATAGTATTTAGTGCCTGATTTAAGCCCTGTAATAATTTCCGAATCTGAATTCAACAGGTGATTGTTGTATGCACTAAGAATGTTGGAAAATGTATTTTCTTCTGAAATATCAAGAAGGTATATGCTTAGTTGTGGATCTTTTTCAAATGTTAGCCTGAAACTGGATTCCGTAATTTCTGTAGGAGGGTACAACTTAGGATGGCTTAGCCCTGAAGTTTCGATTGTGGTATAACTGTAAGACGATTCTATATTGCCTTCTTTTGCTTTTAGCCTGATGTAATACTTTGTGGCGGGCAGAAGCCCTTCAACATGAATAGGAGAGGATACGGCGATCTTTTCGGAAAAACCGCTCAAAGTGTTCTGGAATTCAGAATCGGTAGCAATATCCATTATATAGTTGTCTATGATGCTGCTATAGTTCCAATCTACATCAAATGAAAATTCTGTTATTGAGTTGATAGATAATTCTTCTGGTGGAGTAATTGCTTCTGTGGTAGTCGATTTGATAGAAGGCTGGGATTTTGAGTTCAAACCAAGACCATATATCCGTATAAAATAGTTTTTTCCAGGATCAAGATTGCTGAAAGTGTAGTTGGTTTCTTGGATTCCGCTTACATTCAAAACTATATTGTCGAAGTTTTTATTGTCGGATACCTCAAGCTGATAACTTGTTGTGTATGTGTCGCCCGCTTTCCATTCTATCGAAAAGCTGGAAAGGTTTATTGGGGTTACGATTATATCGGTAGGTTTGGATAGGCTATCTGTGATGATTGATTGATAATCTGAATTTTCAGAAAGGTAGTCTTCGTTTTGTGCCCTTATTCTATAGAAATATTCTGTATTGGCATCAAGTTTTACAACGGTAAATGTATTCTTTTCAACAGTAAGGTTTTCATAACCCCACACATAGTTGGTAAAAGTAGTGTCTGTGGCAACATCAAGGCGGTAGTTTTTTGCTCCTTCGAGGTGTTTCCATTCTATTGTGAATGTTGTCTGGGTAATTTTTGATGTGTCTACCAAAGATAGAACAGGTTTGGTCAGGTTTCCCGTATTAACCAATTTTGCTATAGATTCTGAAGAAACCGAGGTTGAACTTTGTGCTTTTACCTCCACATAATACGATTTTTGTGGGACAGCACTGGTGACAGTGTGGGACAGCCCTTTTATCATCTTGTCGTTATAGCCATCGAGAAGGGTATCCAATCTCGGGCTGTTCCCAATACTCAGCAGATAATGTTCTGCTCCTGGAACTTCTTGCCAGCTCACCGTGAAGCTTGTGGAATTGATATCACTAGGATCATTCAAAATAGGTTTGGTCAGGTCTTGTGTTATAACGGTTTGGGGCTTCGATTTTTCAGAAAGTACGCCTTTTCTAGTGTATTTTACACCGTAATAAAATTGTGTGCCGGCATTTACGTTTTCAACCTTAAGCGATGTATTTTTGCACGAGACACCCTTGTAGTCATCCAACAGTTCGGAGAGTGTTTCATCATAGGCTACATACAGAAAATATTCATCTGCACCCACTATGGGGGTCCAGTGGGCAGTGAAACTTGTTGAGGTAATATTAGAGGCCGGTTGGGTTGATGGGGTTGATGGTTTAAATTTCGCTTCATCGAATTCGCAAGAGGTGATCATAAGTATGCTGGCAGCGATTAAACAGCAGATAAAAATACTGTACGAGGCTGTGTTTCTTTGCTTCATTCCCAAAGAAACAACGGGTGTTCCAATGTGTTTGGTGCAAAATTGCTTGAACTTGAATGTTTTCATGTATCTGAAATTAAGAGCGAGAATCTGATTGTGTTATCGTGAAGCAGAAAAAGTCTATATCTTCAACCTCACGCTGATACATTGTGCTGAATTTTATGAGGTAACTCTGAGAGTGATAATCGTTTTATCACTAGAGGTGAGCGTAGTTTCGTATTTTATACTTTTAAGTAGTCTGTCATAATTAATCTAGATTTATTCTGCTACTAAGTGTTTGGTTTATAGTTAGTAACAAATCTAAAATTAATAGACCCGAGATCTTAGTATAGGTTTGCCCTTGATGAGGCTTAAGTTTCTAACGTATCAACTTTTTCAAGAGGCTATGGAATATTTAAGCTGCTCTTATGCTTAATAGGAGTGTTTGTTTATGTTCTCTTATCAAGGTTGGAAATCTACAAATGAACTCTTGTTTTTGGGAAAAATTATTGTAGATTGAGCCTAAGACTGATCAACATTGTTGATGTAGCCTTGTTATTGTCAATATATTTTTAAAATCTGTATTTTATTTTCCTCTTAAAGTGAAAATGACTATTAAATATGATTTTTGTTGATCGATCATATTAATGATAGTTTCAAAATAATGATTATATGTGTTTGGTAATTAGTTTTTTGTGCAATATATCATTTTCGAAAGTTATTAAAGTTTTTCGAAGAATACAACGTGTTAAATAGACACTTTTTCCAGTAAAGCTTATTATGTGCTTATGGTACTGATATTTCGCTTGTTGTCTGCTTCTTAACATAATGAATACTTTACGGCGTTTTGGTTAAACAATTACTTAAAGAGACGATTATTAAGAGCGGTATTTCGCTGTTTTACAAATCTTCAGGAGCAGGACTTGCGCTACTAAATCATATACTGATTGTTCAGTATTTTGGTTTGGCTTATTCGGGTTTATATTTCAGTTTGGTGAGTGCAGCGTTTCTATTTGCGATACTTGGCCGTTTTGGGCAGGACGAGAAGGTTGTTAGGGAAATTCCAGCAGCAAAAAATGCAGAACAGGTTAAAGTAATTTATTGGGTGGGATTGGTTAATGTGTTGGTATTTAGTGCTATAATGACTATTGTTGGAGGCGTTGTAGTTTCATTTTTACCCTATTCTCTCTCTGATAAAGAAATGTTTCGGTGGGCTTTGGTTTTTAGTGTTTTGCCTTTTAACTTGTTGGCATATCATGCAAATCTGATTCGGGCATTTCGACTAATCAAATATTCATCTTTTTTTGTCGGTTTTGGCCCCCATCTTCTGCTGTTGCCAATGACGGTGATTTGTGGTGAACTTGCTCCCAATCAACCTTATTTTCTGTTCAGTTTTCCTCTTATGCATATTATTTTGGCCGCGATAGCTATCATTAAGTGGTTTTTGATTGTGCCCGATATCCTTAATGCTTTCTCAGGTTTCAAAATCCGCCTCTCGCGCATCGATCTTAATTTTCTATTTATTCAGATAAGCGAAATAGTACTTGCGCAATTGCATATTTGGCTATTGACTATCTTTGCATCTGCACAACTTGTAGGTGTTTGGGGGGTGCTGTATAAGCTTTCGTCGGTGCTGTTGTTTATTCCAGACGCTGCCGACAGCATCCTGTCCCCTCAGATTGCAAAGCTTTACAAAAATCAGGAGATTACTTCGTTGCGCTTTTTGGTTCGGCGAACGGCTCAGATTACATTATGCTTGGCTCTTTTCCCCGCAATTGTACTAGCCCTTGGTAGTGAAACGGTACTTACTCTTTTTGACAAAGAACTAAAAGTATATGCGATATTTTTGATTGTTTTGGTAACAGTTTCAGTGTTCCAGATTGCACTTGGGCCAGTTAAAGGTTTACTGGATATGAGTAGGTACGAGTCGCTACACGTGTTTTCCAATCTGATTGCTCTCTTACTGGGAACTTCAGTATTTTTGGCGATGAGCAATAGAGATCTGCTTCTGGCCAGTGTCGCCTCTTTTTGCTGCATGATGACAGTCCGGCAGTTGTTTTTGTTTTATTTTGTTAGACGTAAGCTCAGGATCTGGCCGTCATTTTTTACATTCAACTAGATTGATCATTGACCAGTAGAGACACAAAAACTCGCGTCTGAACTCGGATAAGTATAGATGGATTTCTATGACAATAACTCTAAAGAGTAATCAATGCATATAAAGTCCTTTTTTACAATCAAAAGAACTTTAGGAAAACAATGTGAAAACGTAGACTGCCATCAAAATTCAAAAAAAGAAATCCAATTATTGATACCGCAAGGATGACGGATACAACCTCTTTTAGATACTTTTTCTATCACTTAAGTGTCCTCACTGTTTTCATTCAATCGTTAGTGATTTCCAATGCAGTAAAGGGGTTAACGCTACCGTTCTGTTTCTTTTCCTTGCAGTTGTTCCTCGATTTCTTCTTGTTATCGCCGCCTTTTGTTCAGATGGTGAAGAGAATTAGTGTAATATTCGGCCTATTTCTCTTGTGGAGTCTATTGGTGCAATACGCCAACAGCACCATGTATATTTCCTTTGATAACATGGTTTTGATATCGGATGAGGGAGCCGACCGCACCGTGTGGCGCAAGAGTTTTTTTACCCAGTCGCTTTACTTCTTTTTTGTATGGTCTGTGGCTTTGTATACTTTTTTTTACCTTAAATCAACAGGGGCATTTGATCGGTTGTTGAAGTTGTTGACATGGGGAGCTGTTTTGGTGGCTTCTATTGGAATTGTAGAGTTTCTATATTTCATGTTCACTGGCAATGTGCTCAATCTTGTACCAAACCGTATTACGGGCGATGAAAATGTATTCAATCTCTTTCAGACTATGCAGATTTTTGGCTTGAATATTATGAGGATAAAATCTTTATCCGGTGAACCGTCAATGTATGTATTCTCAATTCTTCCTGTAGCCGTGATTCTTTATTACAGAAATTTGAAAAGCTATCTTTTTCTCTTGTTACCAAGTCTATTGTTTTGCTTTTCTACTTCGTTTTATCTGGGCATTGTAATTTTCTTAGTACTGGATCTTTTATTTCTCAGAAAAACATATCGAATACAACTTCTTCTGCTTCTGCTATTTATTTTCGGAGGAGTATACTATTACGACTACCTGATGATCTTTTTCGATGATACCCTCCTGAAGATAAAACTGGAAAACACCTCTGGTTTTAGCCGTTTTCAATTGGCAAATTACACCTTTCAGTTTTGGAAGGAAAGCGATCTTTTTCACCAGCTGTTTGGTTATGGTTTTGGCTACGTTCGCTCCACGGATGGCCTAACCAGTTTCCTTGTAAATATTGGTCTGCTGGGAACCGTTTTTTTCTGCTGGCCAATTGTGATTCTGTTTCGGAAATTTAAGCAAGTACAGGGAGGAAATCAAGGTTTTATTATTGCAATGGGAATCTGCTTGATATTGTTTCTTGTAAGCGTGCCTGAATTTGCATTTCCACACAGTTGGATTATTGGGGGGATGACTTTTTATCTGTTTGAGGTAGGAGAGGGTAAATTGTTTGTTAAGAACGTGCATTATGAGCAGTGCAGGTTTTCTGGTGTTAAGTAGGTTGCTATATAAATAACACTTTTGATTCTGGCACTATGTTGAATATTAGTACGTTATTCTAAATGAAATTGACGTACACTATTCTTTTCCCTATTTACGCTGTCTTATGGTTAGCAAAGTATAGAAAGTAATGGGGAACAGGTAGGACTGTTGAAAAGCAAGGAAATGGCTCTGGGTTTAGATCATAATGCTATGAACATCAGCAACGCCACGGCTTCCAATGATAGGAAAATTACTGTAAGGGCATCATCGGAATTATAGGAGAGCTAATAACTAAAAAAGGGCGAAAGCCAAAGCCAACGCCCTTTTAGACTGTAATTCAAAGAGAAATCAGTTAATGGTCAATAAATTGAATCATCTTTTTGCAGAATATTGAATAACCAACTGATGACCAATTAACCAATTCTCAATATCTTAATAGAACAACATCACTTGTAGGAAGTAAACCCCAGCTCCAGCAAGGTAACCAACTAGAGCAAGAAGAGAGATGCGTTTTATGTACCAGATAAAGTCGATTTTTTCAAGACCCATAGCAGCAACACCAGCGGCAGAACCAATGATAAGGATACTGCCTCCTGTTCCAGCACAGTATGCTAGGAACTGCCAGAAAATACCATCTTGTTTGAAATCTGCAAGGTAAGCAAGCTTAGCAGTATCTGTAACACCAGCAACTACATCAGGAGTAGTGATCTCGTACATACCCATAGCACCAGCAACAAGAGGTACGTTATCTACAATTGCAGAAAGTACACCAATAGCCAAGTTGATAGCGTAAATGTTACCAAGGTTTTCGTCTAACCAAGTAGCAAGAAGTGCCAAGTGACCAGCTGATTGCAAAGAAGCAACAGCAGAAAGGATACCTAGGAAGAAAAGTACTGTAGGTACGTCAACCTTTGTTAGGATACCAGTAACCGAAAGACGACGTTTGTCTGCCCCTTCTTTTTTCTTGTGCATAATTTCAGTGATCAGCCACATGTTACCCAAACCTAGCAACATACCCATGTATGGAGGAAGGTGTGTGAATGTCTTGAAAATAGGCACGAACAATAGTGAACCTACACCCAAAAAGAAAATGAAGTTACGTTCTGCAGCAGTAGTAAAATCTGTATTACCGCTTTGGCTTAGGTCTGGACGCTCAATTTCGCCTTTCATTATGAATGAAACGATAATCAATGGAGCAATCATAGTAGCCAATGAAGGTACGATTACTGTTGTGATGATTGTTAATGAAGTCACCTGACCACCAATCCAAAGCATAATTGTTGTAACATCACCGATAGGAGACCAAGCTCCACCTGCGTTAGCGGCCAAGACTACCATACTGGCAAAGAACCAACGGTCTTCTTGCTTGGCAATAAGCTTTTTAAGCAGGGCAATCATTACGATAGTTGTGGTAAGGTTGTCCAGCGCAGCAGACATAAAGAAAGTAATGAAGCTAAGAACCCAAAGCAACTTCACTTTGTTTGTAGTTGTAATCTTGTCAGTAATAATCTTGAAACCTTGGTGCTGGTCAACAATCTCTACGATTGTCATGGCTCCTAATAAAAAGAACAAGATTGTTGAAATCTCTGAAAGGTGGTGAAGGAGTTCGTGGTGTGAGATATAGTCTACAACAGCCGAAGTTGCACTTCCCTGATAGTGGTGCGAAGCTGTTAGGAACTCTTTAAAATCAACATTTTGGATAATGCCCATTAGGCCTTCATTAGCTTTCAGTCCTGCAATCCAGTGCTCAAACTGCCCTGCCGTCATTTCGGGCTTAAAGCCGTGGTGGTGCATGTATTCCCAGAATCCAGTCTGGTTAGGCACAATGCCATCAGCTCCGAAAATATAAATCACCCACGTTACAACACCAATCAAAAGGGCGGGTGCCGCTTTGTCGATGTGGAGCGGATGCTCAAGGGCTATCATCAGATAGCCGATCACGAAAACGACAATCATTAACTCAAACATAGCTTGTTCTTTCTTTAAGGTTTAATTTTATTTAAAGCATGTAATGTGCAAAATAGTAGTTAGTATGCATGCGATGCCACAGCACATACGCCTGCGAAAATATACATTTTACTGAATGTAAAAGACTAAAAAGGACGGATATTGGACTTGATTTTTGTCAGTTTTCAAGTGAAGTGTCTTGACAATCAAATAGAAAGCACGTTGTTTTTGCGGGTAGTGTACTGGAGGATTTGTGAAGGAAAGTTTTGAAAAAAGAGTCCTGCAAGCTTTAACATTGCAAAAATGCGGTGCTTGCAGGTTGGTTTAAGGTTTAAAGGTTGATGCAATTTTTTAGTCAGCGCGTTAATGTAAATAAAAGCTTTTAATTTATTAATACATTGAATATTAATATTTTGATTCTATTGTTGTATGGCGCAGTGAACTTAGCTTATATGTTCAGGTGCAGTTTTCGTTGGATCAATTTTCCTGCTTTTCGAGATAAAGATTTCCCACCAGATTGCCAATACCAGTAAGTTGAAAATTTTAGAAGCCTGGGTCTGTTTGTACCAGAACCAGTAGCCGTTGGATTGCGATAATTGTTTATATGAACTTAGCAGTCTAGTGATTTCTTGCTGGCTCAGTAGATATTTGCACATTTCTGAATCCAGTATTGTGTTGGACACCTCCTCGAACTGCTTTGGGTCTTCTAAGAACAATGGGAGAGGGGCAAAACCTCCTTGCTTCTTTTTGTTTACAATTTCGGGTGGCAATTTTGGACTCACATACGCTTTCAATAAGTATTTTGCCACACCTTTCCCTTTTGCCAGATCGCGTATAGAACCTTTCGTTTTTGAGTGATAAGGCAATGAGGTAAGAAATTCATATATCGAATTGTCTAAATAAGGGAACGCAAGATGGTTATCAAAGATAAATGAAGCGCGCGACGCCTTGTTCAAAATAACTTCATTAACGGTCTGTTTGATATCGATATGGTAATTTTTAGATTTGTAGAGTTCTTCGAATTTGCCACTTTGGTGCTCTACTTTGTGGTAAATGCCTTTTGTATTGATTGATTGTTGAAACAGTTTTCTGATATCTCTGGCTCCAAATCCAAAATTATCAACTTGCAAAATGTTTAGGATTCTGTTGTTGTGAAAACGTATGCGGAAAAGCATATTGTCTTTTTCTGCTGGTGGAATTGCACTCACCATATCGAAAGTTTTTTGGGCAATATGCCCTAGTTTTCCAATAGAATAATGCATTGCCAGTTCTTTTCCTCCAGTGCCGAAGAGCTGGTCGTTTCCATCACCGCCAAGTGCTACATCAAGGTTGTTTTCGCTCACCATTTTCATTACGGCATAATTCACCAACATGCCGCCTTCGTGGAACGGATCGCCAAATGCACGCACCATTTCTGGCAGGTATTTTATTTCGGATCCATCGATTTCGTAGGTCTGGAATGAAGCATCATACGTTTTTGCCATTAGTTCGGCCATGGGTAGTTCGCTCCATTTGTTACCCTTGAAACCAACTGAAAAAGCTCGTATCGGGCCATCGTAAATGTCGCGTAGAGCACAGATATTGCCTCCGGAATCGAAACCTCCGCTCAGCAACACTCCTACTTCGTTTTCGCCCTCAATTCTTTTTGCTATGGCAGACTTGTGCAATTGTTCGTATTTGGCAATAAGCTCTTCCTCGCTCATTTGACTGTTTTCGGAAATCTGATATTCAGAAATTGGGTAGAGCTCGCCCTCGGTTAATGTTCCTTCATTGAATCGCAGGTAGTTTCCAGGAGCTAGTTTTTTAACCCCTTCGAACGCAGTATCTGGAGAAGGAATGTATCCAAGGTGCAGGAATTTGGCCAGTTTTTCTATATCTGGTGTAACTGAAAAGTTTCGAATGCCGTGCAGGTCAAGTACATCACTAACAAAAAAACGGTCTGAATAAAAAACAGGAAGGCTGCGTCCGTGCCTGTCGCGAAAAATGTATGAATAATTATTTGCTTGGATGACTATGGTGAAACTACCTTCAATTTTTTTTATCCCATCTATTCCAGAATGAAGAAATGCAGTAAGTGCACATCCGGCAGGCGAATTTTCTTCTGCTCCAAAAACTTTTTGTAGTTCTGGAATATTGTAGATTCTACCTACGAAGAATATTCTTGCGTTGGTTTTTGAACAGATTTCAATTTCTTGTGAACAGCAAATATTCTCAAATTTGTTACATGTAGACAAGTCGAGTGATACTTCATCTTCAATTTTTTGTTCTTGGCTAAAGAAACCAATCAATTTCTTCATAGTCAAAGCTTAAAGGGTTTTGGCTGAAAACTTAATGGGATAACAGTACAAAATTCATAGAGTCATTTCTTAAAAGCGATTCAAACGAAGGAACAATAAAATAGGAATTAGAAACTAGCTGACGCCAGAAAACGAATCCCAGCATGATACTGATTCAATGCTAATTGATTTTAGCCGCTTAATTGCAGATTTTATTTTCCCTAAATACGATTCTTAGTAAAATTCGAAATACATATTATATTAATTTGTTTTTTATGTTTTAACTTCATTTGTTAGATAATAATTCCTCTAATAAATTTCAGTTATGCTACTGTGAATAGTATTTTATAATACTAAAGTTTATAGTACTTCTGTATCTGACATAGAGAAAGGTAACTCAATCCAGATTGCATTACTAATTTCAATCCTTATTTTGGGAAGTTACCCCTTGTGTAAAATAGACCAATGCTGGATTAATTTACGTTTCCATCCAGATAACAATAGATATGAATTAACTTGACATGGTTGTGTTTTGCTTAGTAAATTTAATCTTGTAATAAAAGTAATCTTGACTCATGTCGTTTCAAAGGAAATAATTTTTTTTATAATTACCTTTTTTATGAGAGATTGTAGCGTTTTTGTTGTAATGAATCAGGGTAAACGCATCAGTTCACTGCCTTTTTAAAGAGGAGTTGAGGGGGTATTCGTTTAATTTTTATAAAATTCCGATAGTGAGCGGGGTGTGTTTATTGATATTATACAACAACCTTTAGGGCAGAAGTCAAAAGGCTTCGCTTTTATATAGTGAAGCCTTTGGTTTTCAATGAGACAATATTTGTGTGAGTTTACTCTAGTAATGGATGGTTTTTGTTTATCTATAGTAATTCTAGATGTGGTAATTTTTTAGTTTCCAATAGGAAGGTGTTTAAAATCACCATTGGGGGAGATGATGATGTACTCTTTTTTGTCTTTCTTCCTTTTCTCTTCGCGTCGGATTTTTAGTTTTACTTCATACATCAATTGTATAACAGGGCGTATCACTATAGGGTTGATGACTACATCGAAACCTTTGTCAGCAATGGGCTGATAGTAATAAGTGGTGGACTTTTCTGTAGTTTTTACTTTGCCCCGTTTTATTTTTAGGGATGAGCTGGAATAAGCCTGATAAGAGCCGTACATTTCAGACGGATAGCGAATTTCAAAACCATCTGCAATGTTTTTTTCATAGGTGGTAAAATCCTTTTGAAGTAATTTTTGTTGAACACCTAGCTTTCCTATTAATGCATTGTTTGTTTTTTCGCGGAGTTCATTTTTGTATTGGTCTATTTTTGTGCAGATGTGGTCAACCCTAACTAGATCGTGAATTTCGGAAGCTGCACACACACTTATCAGTTCGTGAATTAGGTTTGGATCGCTGTATTTTATATGTAGGTTTTTCTTCAGTTCATACCCCACTGGTACTTCGTTATAGGTTTTACTGAAGATTTTTTTTGTTACGTCGTATTCGTATACTGGAACAAAAGTGATCATGTCTACAAAAAGTTCTACCCTGTTTGTGAGTTTCTTCTTTACGGCTCCAATGCGGTCATTTATCAACTGGTTCACCTGTTCTGTGGTTTTTGCAGTTTGTGTAACACTGAAAATAGCCACAAATACGTCTGCTTGAATATTACTAAGTCCTTTGGCCGAAATAACCAGATCTGCATTAGTACCTATTCTGATATCTATAGCGTTTTGATTCAAGTTCGGGAGGCTGTGATATTGGTTGCCGCTTGTTTCGCTCATGTAGTGAATATTGCCCTTTTCTTGTGCAGAGACTATTAGGCTTGCGGAGAGAAGAACAAAGAACAAGTTGTTCTTTAGTATTAGAGTTGTGTTCATTGTGTGAGTAGTTTGATGGTCGGTTTGTAATGCACAATATATAGAATCTGAGGCATGTAATCAAAAGAACTTGTCTGCCAAATGACTGATATAGATTTGTTTTTGCAGTATAACTTTTTGATTTTAATTGTACAGCTCGCTGTGTGATAAAATGTCTACTAACAAATAAAATTAAGTTAGTAAAGTTGAAAAGTAACTTCGGTTTTCGTTGCACTGCGGTCATCCAAATCCTCACGTACTGATATATTGTGATATATTATTTCATGATCTAATTGCTTAGCTTTGAATTATACATTGGTTCTTAATGGCTTGACATGTAGGTTTATATGGGGCGTTGTTTGCAACGGGTACAGGCGGGACAGGTGTGAAGCTAAGTGTTAAGATGGATATCATGTGGATTTCAAATTGATTGTCAATCTAGAAGTATTTGGTGTTCATGGCCGATGTTGTAGAGTTGATTGTATGAGTAAAAAAAATGGGTTTCAACTTTTTGTGAATGAATTAATGGAATGGTGGTGATGGGTCTGGTGTCTGAAGCTCAGAGGAAGCTAGATCAATGGCAGTTTGTGAAGTAATCAGTACTGATGTTAAGAGGTAAATGAATTTCCTTCATATTTAAGCTTAAGTAATCGAAATAATGAGTGTAGGTTACTTATAGTCAGTCTATAATTTAGGGTTTTGATGTTTTAGCTAAGCAATCTATTTGTTTTGATTGCTCCTTTCTGGTTTTTCCAAAAGATTACAGGCCTTGCACTGCTGTATTCTGAAGTGTTTTAATTCTAATTTTAATCGAGAGAAGGCATGTTAAACACCTTGTTTCCCTTATCCTGTTCTGCATGCTTTTCTCTCATAAAAAAATTATGTTATGTTAACAGCAGCTACACAGGAGGGCCAACTGGAAAAGGAGGGCACTCTTAAAAAGCTTGGTGCAAGAGCTATTGTTGAGCAGCTTAAAGTTGCTGGACTAATCAATCAATCGAATATTGTTATTGCTGGAAATCCGGGTGAAGGTGAGGAACTGCTTTATATGGAATTGACTAATGAAATTCAAATGGCATTGGCCGAACCAGTTGTTGGCAGTATTGTAGATGGGGCAAGTAGGGTTCAGTCGAAACCAGCGGTTGCTTTGGTAAATGGTTTTAGTGGTTTTTCTGGTCTTCTGGGGGATGTTTTTAATGCAGCACAGCGCCAGAGCCCTATGCTCGTTATCGTTAGCGTGTCGGATTCGCAGGCACTTACCGGAGAGCCTCACATGTATACGGATATAGTAGGGGCTGCAAAGTCTGCTCGCTGTAAATGTGTCAAAAATGCTTTCGATCCAGCAACCCTTATCCGTGACTTTAGAGTAGCAATTATTGAAGCAATGTCACCCCCGTTTGGGCCAGTTGTATTTGTTGTCGGATCCAAAATTACAAGTTCCGTTAACAGCGAGGATATTGTTGTCCCTGCAATTCCAAATTCAGAAATTGCACCTCCCTATACCGAGATCGAGAAGCTTGCAGAGAGATTATTAACGTCCGATTCGCCAGGTATACTTGTTGGAGATGGCATCTCCAGAAGTGGAGCGCATAGGGAGGTTGTAGAACTTGCGGAACTGGTAGGAGCAAGAGTTTGGGCGGCTATGGAATCTGAAGTGAATTTCCCTCGCCACCATGCATTGTTCGAAGGAGACATACGCCGTATGGGTAATTCCGCAGGTAAAGAGATGTTGAAGGAGGTGGATTATTTACTTACTGTTGGAACACCTGTACATCAGCAAATGTTAAATCCAAAGGACTTCCTCGGAAAGCCGGAATTAGAAGTTGCAACCATTACTTACTGTCTCAGTTCTGCTATGAGAGGGCACGCGGATATTTCATTCCCAATAATTGGTAGTCCGAAGAAGACATTAAGCCTACTTTCTCAGGCCATAAAAGTGAAAATGCATCCGGAGAAGGCCATAGCCGTTAAAGAGAAAAGACGGAAATGTAAGGCAAAAAGAATGATTCAGTCCCAACAGCAGATTGAAGCGATAAGCACCCCTAAGGTTACTATTGCAAAGTTTGCTTACCATCTAGAGTTTAGATTAGCAGCACTTGAACGGCGCCCTGTTATTTTTACTGAATCAGTAGATGGTTCCAGAGAGCTTACCAATTTTGTTAAGAATGTGAATATGCCCAGAATGTATTTTGATACATCGGGAGGCTCACTTGGAGAATGGGCAGGAGCTGTTGGGGCAGCTATGTTGGGTAAGTCAACGCTTGTATTTATTGGTGATGGAAGCTTTCATTATGCTCCTCAGGTGCTTTGGAATGCGGTTCAGAAGAAGCTGCCTATTGGTTTTGTTGTAATCAACGACATACAAAACAGAGTTTCGCATGCAAATATAAACTCTACTCTGAAGCAATTAACCATTGATTCGAGAAGTGTGCAGGATTCGGGTTACTACGATTTACCTAGTGTTGATTACGTGAGAATTGCAGAAGGGTACGGAGTGTCTGGGATGAAGGTAGAACATGCATCTCAGTTCAATGACGCAATTGAACAATTGATTGATTTTCGCAGGCCATTTCTAGTAGATTTGGTTCTGAACGAGAAATAAAGGCCGCATCAAGACCCGATAGGCAGTCGCCTGTCGGGTTCTATGCGACTAAAGTAGTAAATGATTGATTTTCGGATAAAAATGTGGATTGTGCGTTTACTTATGCCGCCCCTCAAGCACAGAAACCACATCTTTCAACCGATATCCCTTCTGGTTCAGCAAAACCAAATAATGGAACATCAAATCAGCAGCCTCATTCAAAAACAGTTCTTCATTATTATCCTTCGCCTCAATAACAAGCTCAACGGCCTCTTCACCAACTTTCTGAGCAATCTTGTTGATACCCTTCTCGAAAAGCGATTTAGTGTACGATTTACCAGCATCCGAACTCTTTCTATCCTCGATAACAGTTTCCAGGTGGTTCAAAAACTGAACATTCCCCGCATTAGTTTCATCAAAACAAGTATCGCTACCAGTGTGACAAACAGGGCCAACAGGATTTGCCTGAATTAAAATAGTGTCATTATCACAGTCCACTTTTATGTCAGCAACATTCATGAAATTACCAGAAGTTTCACCCTTCATCCAAAGGCGTTGTTTGCTTCTGCTGAAGAACGTTACTTTACCGCTCTCTTTTGTCTGTTCAAACGCCTCTTCGTTCATGTAACCAAGCATCAGAACAGTTTTTGTTTGAGCATCTTGAACGATAGCCGGAACAAGCCCGTCCGACTTCTGGAAATCTATTTGATTTTTCATTATTAACTAGTTATAAACAAGTGTTTGTGTAAACTAACACTTGAGTTGAGGTTATAAACTTAAATTTTAAATAATCAACAAGTTATAAACAGAGTATTCAAGTTTTCCACAATTATCTGTTGGTAGTTTTGCGCTCTAATACTACTTATTAACAACAATCAAGAAATGAAAAGCTCTTTTTGAACAAATAATAAACAGCTTACAAACAGTTTTTTAACATTGCCTTACACAAACACCTTTGATCGAGCAGAACAAGAAATACACCACCCTACGAATCAGAAAAACTCCGTGAAATACCCTAAGTAAGGCATTATAAAATTAATAATTGATCATGTAGAATTAGCTAAACATAAGTTTTCAGGCGTAAGCCAACTCATAATTCATAACTCATAATTTATAATTCCCCACCCTGTGGTTATATTCGAACAGGAACATCCACCCCACGCAAATAAGCCTTCAGTTCAGGAATAGGAATTTCATTAAAATGGAAAATACTAGCAGCCAAAGCAGCATCAGCCTTTCCCTCGCCAAAAACATCAGCAAAATGCTCCATTTTACCAGCACCGCCCGAAGCAATCACAGGAATATCCACCAGATCCGAAACCTGACTCGTAATATCAAGCGCAAAGCCATTCTTCGTACCATCGTGGTTCATCGAAGTAAGAAGAATTTCGCCAGCACCACGGTTATACGACTCCTGTATCCAGTCCAGCGCACGGATGTCGGTAGCAGTGCGGCCACCGTTCAGGTACACCCACCATTCGCCCTTGTCGAATTTCGTGTCCACGGCAAGCACCACGCACTGACTGCCAAAATTCCCAGCCAGCTCATCAATAAGCTCAGGCCGTTTAACCGCCGATGTATTCACCGATATTTTGTCAGCCCCATTATCCAGCAGCACCGACACATCATCCACCGATTTTATACCACCACCAACCGTAAACGGAATATTCAGGTTACGTGCAATATCACGCGCAAGTTGCGCCAAGGTCTTCCGTTTTTCAACAGTAGCAGTAATGTCCAGAAAAACAAGCTCATCAGCACCTTGGTCGGCATATAATTTTCCTTGTTCCACAGGATCGCCGGCATCCACAAGGTCAACAAAGTTGATCCCCTTCACCGTTCTGCCGTCCTTAATATCCAAACAAGGGATAATTCTCTTAGTAAGCATAATAATGAAATCTATAACTATCAATCAGCCAAAAACAATTACTCACACGCGCCAGCCAATTCATAATTCATAATTAATAACTCATAATTTCCCTAAAACTTTCGCCAAATCAACCTTCCCCTCATAAATAGCCTTACCCACGATAACACCCGAACAGCCCGATTTCTCAGCCGCCCAAATATCATCTTCCGAACTAACACCACCCGATGCAATCAGGTGAATATCAGGGAAACGTTCATGCAGATCAGCATAAAGCTCCGTCGCAACACCCTGCAACATTCCATCCTTCGAAATATCCGTGCAGAAAACATTCTCCACACCCAACGCATGTTTTTCTTTCAGGAAATCATAGATATGAACATCAGAAGTCTCTTGCCACCCCGATACCGCAATTTTATAATCCTTCACATCAGCCCCCAGCATAATTTGGTCAGGGCCAAACGTCTCCATCCAGTCAGCAAACCTCTTCGGCTCTTTCACGGCCATACTCCCGATAGTCGCCCAACGTGCCCCAGCATCAAGAATATCCTGAATATCCGAAGCCGTTTTCACACCACCACCAAAGTCGATCACCAAGCCAGTCTGCTCAGCAATAGCTTCAAGAACAGCGATGTTCACAATTTTTCCCCGCTTGGCACCATCCAGATCAACCAGATGAAGACGGCGGATTCCCAGCCCTTCAAATTCCTTCGCAACCTCTACAGGATTCTCGTTATAAATCTTTTTCGTATCATAATCGCCCTGCGACAAGCGGACGCATTTGCCATCAATCAAGTCAATAGCAGGTATTATTTCTATCATTGGTTTTGCAGGTTTATTGTGGTTATTTTTTCTGATTTTTATTTTTTGGAGCAGGACTGCATCGCTTTTCACAAACCCAGTCGCGCTTTCCACTACAAGTCCTCGCCCAGTGGACTGTTCAACATCGCCGTGGCGGTCTATTCCGCTAGCCGCTCCATAGAACCGCCACACCGTGTTTCACAAGCCCACTGGGCTGCGGGCTTTCCGCTACAATCGCGGCTATGCCCAAAACGGCAACCCGTTCTATCACGTACAACAATTGCATATAGAGACGAGACTTAAACTTCACTAAGGAATTGTTACCAAACAACTTGATGTTTTCTGTTTGTTATTTTTTTATGATTATCGTATTCATTACCTAAACATAGCCAGTCACATATCTGACGATATGTTTTTAGCGCAGGTCAGAGATCACGTTAAGTGATCGGCGGCCTGTGTTTTCTGAATTTAGGTATTCAATACGATAGTCATATATTTTTTTCTTTAGCTGTACGCTAAAATGCTTTAAGTACGTATGCTATTCACAGTTTTTAGTGTTTGTAAAAGAAAAAAATCGGTGTATAAAATCATCAATGAATTTCTGCACAATTCCAAAATCCCATAGGGATGACAAATTGGTAGCCTGTGGTGGAAACCACAGGAAAACATACAGATCATACGCAGAATGCCGTAGGCATGACCTTTTATGCAAAGGCAATTCTTCTATCTATAATACCATTTTGAGTTGGAATCCACAGGAATAAAACCTCAGTAACTCTATTCCCCTCCTCGGAGAGGAGGGGGTAGGGGTGGTGTTTATACGATCCCGTTAATAAATTTATAAAAATACAACCACCCCTGCCTCTCCTTTTTTAAGGAGGGGAGCTGAAAAGCGTTGCTTTTCGTTGAAACCTTCGGTTTCATTATTCCTGTAATTCATTAACTAAATCGCATTACAGATCTGTAGGTGCATTGCACCTCTACCAATCAATTACCAAATCACATCTCAACAAAATTCCTAAGAATCTGCGCTCCAATCTCCCCACTTTTCTCAGGGTGGAACTGCACAGCATAGAAATTATCATGGTGAATTGCCGCACTGAACTCATTGATGTAATCCGAACTAGCAATAGTATTTTGGTTCTTCTCAACAAAATAGCTATGAACGAAATAAACATACGAACCTTCAGGCACATCCTTAAAAAGAGGGCTGCCCAAATTATGAATACTGTTCCAGCCAATGTGCGGAACTTTATCCTTAGGAGGAAAACGGCGAACCTTATTCTCGATGATGTTCAGACAATCAGCGCCTCCCTCTTCAGAAAAAGAACACATCAACTGCATGCCAAGGCAAATGCCCAGAAACGGCTGCTTGAGCGATGGTAGCAGCGTATCAAGATTACGTTCTCTCAATAAGTTCATTGTAGAGCTGGCCTCACCAACCCCAGGGAAAATCACTTTATCTGCACCACGTATAATATCTGGATCGGAAGTGATTTCGGCATTCACCCCCAACCGCTCAAGGGCAAAAGCAACCGAACGCACATTTCCTGCATTATAATCTACAATTGCAAATTTCATTTACACTAGCTTTTAATTATTGATTGGCAGCATAAGTTTCCGGACTGTAGAGACACGGTGTATACGATTTCTAGCTTGAACATATTAGCATAAAACTTCAGTAACTTTATTCCCCTCCTCCCTGAGGAGGGGGTAGGGGTGGTGTTTATACAATCCCGTTAATAAATTTATAAAAATACAACCACCCCTGCCCCTCCTTTTTTAAGGAGGGGAGCTGAAAAGCTTTGCTTTTCGTTAAAACCTTCGGTTTAGGCATGTTAAAAAAAATAATTAGCCAAAGGCGCACAAGGCGTCTAAACCGGAGCGTACTTTTCGTACGTGAGGATTTGGCCGTCCGCAGTGGAACGAATGGATAGTTATTTTTTTTGATATGCCTTAATTGTTCCAGTGAATTCGTCGTATGAACTATATTAAATCAAGTTTCTACAGCCATGTAGTTCAGGGAAGTTTGAATATTCTAATACCGTTCCATCCTTAGAATGTCGAATAAAACCATATCCATGCACCATAAAATCAACTAATGACTAATAGACCAATAACCAAATACAATTTCCCAGCGTGCCAGCCAATTACAAAATTAATAATTACAAATTCCCTAAAGCGCCCCTTTAGTAGAAGGAAGCTCATCATTAAGAGGGTCGCGGCGAACCGCCATTTTGATAGCCTTAGCAAACGCCTTAAAAATACCCTCAATTTTATGATGTTCATTATCACCTTCAGCCTTAACATTCAGATTGGCAGCAGCAGCATCGGAGAAAGATTTGAAGAAGTGTTTGAACATCTCGGTAGGCATTTCCCCAACTTTCTCACGTTTAAAATCAGCATCCCAAACCAAATGCGGACGACCGCCAAAGTCAAGAAGTACCTGAGCAGAACTTTCGTCCATCGGTAGGGCAAAACCGTAGCGCTCAATACCACGTTTGTCCCCAAGTGCCTTTTTGAACGCCTCGCCAAGAGCAAGTGCTGTATCTTCAATAGTGTGGTGTTCGTCTACCTCAAGATCCCCTGTTACTTTCGCAGTTAAAGAAACACCACCATGGCGAGCCACCTGATCCAACATATGGTCGAAGAAAGCTATCCCTGTACTGATCTTGGTTTCGCCTTTACCAGACAAGTCCAGTTCAATATCAATATCAGTTTCTTTAGTTGTCCGCTTCACTTTCGCCGAGCGCTCACCATAGCGAAGGAATTCGTAAATATCATCCCAAGAAGTAGTTTGAAGCGCACAATGCTCTTTGAATTCTTCATCAAGTTCAATAGTGTTGATGAAAATGCCTTTCGCACCTAGGTTTCTAGAAAGTTCAACATCGGTTTGTCTGTCGCCAAGTACAAAAGAGCCAGCTAAGTCGTAGTTCCCTTTCATGTAGCTTTTTAGCATTCCCGTGCCTGGTTTACGGGTATCTTTCTTCTGATGAGGATAAGTGTCGTCGATTAAGATATTGTCGAATACAATTCCTTCATTCTTCAGGATTTCAAGCATTTTGTTGTGAGGCAGAAGAAAGTCTTCCATCGGAAAAGCATCTGTACCCATCCCATCCTGATTGGTTACCATTACCAATTCAAAATCCAGCTCCTGCGATATTTTATATAAGTTACGGATTGCTCCCGGGATAAATTCCAGTACTTCAAGCGAATCAACCTGCTCAGAAGGCATAGGTTCATAAAGGATCGTGCCATCACGATCGATAAAAAGGGCTTTTTTGGCCATGTTTTTTAAGATGTTTGGGATTTTAACAAAATGACAGAAATAAAAAATAGATGGCAGGAATAACCATATCAATAAAGAACACTATCCTTTGTTGATATGGTTGTGGTTCTTCCTACCCTGTAATTAGCGAATTAAATTTCGCAAAAGATCTTTTCGTAAGTTTTTAAAGCCGCTAGTAGAATACCGTTTTCTTTTGCTGTTCCAACAGAGATTCTGATTGCGCCTTCGCACATTGGCTGAGACGATCTGTCCCGCACCACAATTCCTCTTTCTATCAGGTAATTGTAGATACCTCTTGGGTCAACTACCTTTACAAGAAGAAAGTTGGCATCCGAAGGGAAAATTTTTTCGACAAAATCAAGGCGCTGCAATTCGTACTCTAGGCGTTTTCGTTCAGTTTTCGTTTCTTCAGTCCACTGATCAACCTTGTTTTTTTTCATTAATGCTTCCATGGCCATTCGGTTTGTCATTTCGTTAATGTTGTACGGAGGCTTGATTCTATTCAAGATCTCTATTACTTTTTCATTAGCAAAGGTCATTCCTAATCGCAATGCAGCCAATCCCCAAGCCTTAGAAAAGGTCTGGGTGATCATCAGATTTGGATACTTATCCAGTAACGGCAATAAACTTGCGTGATCAGAATAATCGATATAAGCTTCGTCAACAATCACTAGACGGTCAAAACCCCCTAAAAGTTGTTCCACTTGTTCTGTTGGAATCTGGTTTCCAGTCGGATTATTGGGCGAACAGACGAAAATTGCTTTCGTGTTTGCGTCTACCGCAGCCAGAATTGCTTCCACATTCAATGTGAAATCTGGTTTTAGTAGTACCTTTTTTGTCTTTACATTATTTATGTCGGCCGATACCTGATACATGCCATAAGTTGGTGGCATGATGATAACATTGTCGCGCTCTGGTTCACAAAAAGCCCTGAAAACAAGGTCTATACCTTCGTCGCTTCCATTTCCAAGAAAAATAAATTCTGGTTTTGTAGATCTCAGTTCTGCTATTTTATTCTTTAATTCACGCTGAAGTGGGTCTGGATAGCGGTTCAGCCCTTGGCCTACAATTGAGCCATGTGGGTTTTCATTAGCATCCATATATACTTCTGCCGTACCTACAAATTCGTCTCGGGCAGACGAATAAGGTTTAAGATTTTTAACACTTTCGCGAACTATTTTATTTATATCGAACATAAGCAAAGAGAATTCTTGAAATGGATATGACCAGCTTTGTTATTATGAGAAACAGGACAAATCAGGTCAAAACATGTCATAAATAATGAAAAGACTAAGGCAATGTAAAATCAATAATTGACCATCTTATATTGGCTACTGACATTTTAAGATGTTTGTCAATTAATAGTTACTCAATCCTTTTTTAGATGCTGTAAACGGATGCTCACCGCATTCTTATGGCCAAAAAGCTCCTCTGCTTCGGCCATGGTTTCGATCACAGGACCAATTGTCTGCAAACCTTCCGATGTAATTTCCTGAAAAGTGATCTTCTTGACAAAACTGTCTAGAGAAACACCACTGAAGGCTCTTGCAAAACCGTTTGTCGGTAGCGTATGGTTAGTTCCTGAGGCATAATCCCCAGCACTTTCTGGTGTGAAATTGCCCATGAAAATTGAACCTGCATTGATTACTTTCTCAGCGATAGCAGAATAATTTTCTACAGACAAGATCAAATGTTCAGGAGCATATGTATTAATGAGTTGAATGGCTTCTTCGTCGTTTTTCACCAATACAACCTTACTGCTGTCCAATGATTTTTGGGCAATTTCTTGACGAGGAAGGTTGGCCAGTTGTTTTTCTAGTGCAACCATGGTGTCGTCGGTTAATTTCTTGCTCTTCGATACAAGCACCACCTGACTATCTACTCCGTGTTCTGCTTGCGAAAGTAGGTCGGAAGCAACAAAATCCGGATGAGCAGATTCATCGGCAAAAACCAATACTTCCGAGGGCCCAGCAGGCATATCAATAGCAACGTCGCTTTTGGAAACAAGCTGTTTCGCCATTGTTACATACTGATTACCAGGGCCAAAAATCTTATCTACCTTTGGAACAGATTCCGTACCGTAAGCTAAAGCGCCAATCGCCTGAACTCCACCAGCTAGAATAACCCGATCGACACCTGCTAATTGAGCAGCGTAAGCAATTGCAGGGTGAATGTTTCCAGTTTTGTCAGGAGGAGTAGTAAGTACAATCTGCTTGCAACCTGCAATTTTTGCAGGAATTGCCAACATTAATACAGAAGAGAATAGGGGAGCTGTGCCTCCTGGGATGTAAAGCCCAACCTTTTCAATTGCTACGGATTTCCTCCAGCATTTCACACCGGGCATGGTTTCAACTGGTTCCGATTCGTCCTTTTGTTTGCTATGGAACGTACGGATGTTGTCGCAGGCTTGCTTAATAGCATATTGGAGTTTCAAAGGACAGTTGCCTGCGATTTCCTTCAGCTGATCTTTAGGATACTCAACCGTATCTAACTTGGTTTTATCGAAAAGCTCAGTGTATTTCTTAACGGCAGTATCACCATCTTGCTTTACATCCAATAAAATAGAGCGGACTGTGGCTTCTAGAGACGTGATATTCAATACTGGTCTTCGTAGGTACGTTCCGATTTTATTGATGTCGGGATATTCGATGAATTGCATATTGGTTCGTTTTAGCTTGTGATCGAGAAGTAATTTTAATTGATTTACTACTGTTCACCAATATATTTTTAAAAAATCTACTATAAGTGAAGTATAAAAAATAAGCTGAGGTTATTGTAGTTTATAACATGTTGTGTTTCATGTATAAACTATAATATCCGTTGTGAGGAATAATCTATACTTCACTTTAGGTCTTTACGTCTATTTAGGCATCATAAAATTAATAATTGATCATCTAGAATTGGCTAAATATTGGTTCTCAGGCGCAAGCCAATTCTTAATTTATAACTAATAATTCATAATTCCCTTATAGTGGAATACCTATTCTGTATTATAAAAACATCTTTTCAATAGGCATTACAAGAATACCTTGAGCACCATATGCCTCCAGTTTCTCAATTACATCCCAGAATTCGTTCTCTTTCACAACAGAGTGCACCGAACTCCATCCCTTGTCTGCTAGAGGAAGTACCGTTGGGCTTTTCATACCCGGTAGTACTGCGCAGATTTCGTCTACTCTATCATTCGGTGCGTTTAGGAGTATATATTTAGTATCGCCAGCTTTCTGTACTGCGTTCATCCGATATAAAAGCTGATCTACAAGCTTTTGCTTTTCCTCTGGCATATCAGGGCGGCCGATAAGCACTGCCTGCGACTTCATAAATGGTTCAACTTCTTTTAGTCCGTTCATTAACAATGTGCTACCTGTACTTACGATGTCGCACACAGCGTCTGCAAGTCCAATGCTTGGCGCTATCTCAACTGAGCCACTAATTTCGTGAACTTTTGCATTGACTCCTTGTTCTTTTAAATATTTTTTTAGGATAACAGGGTACGAAGTTGCGATTTCCGAACCGTCAAGATCTTGGATCGAATTGTATTCGAAACGGTTACGTACAGCAATGGACAAGCGGCATTTGCCAAACCCGAGTTCTTTTAGCTCATTAACGTTGTCTGTTTTTTCGTAGACTTCGTTCTGGCCGACCATACCTAAATCTGCAACTCCGGTTTCTACGTACTCTGGAATGTCGTCATCACGTAGAAGAAGCAGTTCGATTGGGAAGTTTGAAGAATGCATCTTCAACGAGCCTTTGCTGCTGAATTTAATACCGCATTTCTTGAATAGCTCAAGTGATTTTTCGCTAAGACGTCCTTTTTTCTGAATTGCAATCTTAAGAGTTGTTTCCATTACTGTTGGGATAAAGATGTTATATTCTAAAATATTGAACTTTATAATTATAATGAAGTCTGATTTCGTGAAACCTGACTATGTTAAAACAAAAAAGGCTTACCGCAGATTGGGTAAGCCTTCATGAATATCGTGTTTATTTTTGAACAATATCATATCTGCCTACCCACAGGGTAAGTATGATGATGGCGGATATGATGTAGTTGTGTTCTCATTTTTTCTCTTACAGTTCGGAAGCAAAACTACACATTGTGTTTGAATTTGCAAATTAATTTATGGTTAATTTGATTTTTGTAAGATGAATGTCACAATTCGATTATGCAATCAATGCCATTACTTCTTAATCACTTTTGTTGTTTTTACTGTACCTCCAGCTTTTACTTCGATGAAATATACACCTTTGTCAAATTGCTTTAAATTGATGTTTTACAGATTAAAATGGAAAACAAAGCAAAAGCCTAGGAAAAAGATATTTGAATATGATAATTCATTTGATTGCTATGGGCTGATTTTGTAGGATATGTAGTGAGGTGTTGTTGTTTGGCTCGATAAGAACTTTCGTAAGTAAACACTGACAAATTTTGAAATTAGGTGCGAGAAAGTAAAAATATAACTCAATAATAAAGTAAAAGTTATATGTTACCTAAAAATCTAAAATGGTTTTTTATTCTATATGAGTTTTCATTAGTGTTTGTTACGCTAAAAAAATAGGATGACCATATCACGTTTTATTATTATTCACTCAGGCTGTGTTCGGGTTGATTGTTGCTTGCTTTTTTTGTAATTTACATAAAAAAAGCAGATGGACAAATTAGACGAAATCAGAGCTCTTTTTGCAGACCTATCACCTTCCGATAAAAATAGTTTACTTGATGAACTTTATTTATGTACAGAAGAACTTGAACTGACAGGCAATACAGTTTCCCATTGCCCTCACTGTGCCTGTGAAAAAATGAGCAAATACGGATTCAGTAAAGGAGTTCAACGCTATAAATGCAGTGGTTGCGGCCGCACTTTTACAGAAACTACCGGTACTGTATTACATGGACATAGAGACAAGGAGAAATTTTTAAAATTTGCCTGCCATATGCTAGAGGAAGATTATACCCCTCTTCGCAAAATGGCGGGTAAGTTTCAGATACACCTTGAGACAGCATTCGAATGGCGTCACAAGGTATTGGTATCCATACCTGAGCTGGATGAACGGTTTGAAAAGGAAACGGAGCTGGATGATTTATGGTTCAGGTACAGTCAAAAAGGAAGAAAAGGACTTGAGTTTTCCAAGGTGAGAGGGGGAAGTAAAAAAAAAGGGGATAATGAATACAGTGTCAAGCTGGTTGCTGCAAGTGATGGGGACAAGTCCCAGTTCAAAGTAACCAGGATCGGTCGCATAAGTGCTGCGGATTTACAACGGACAGTAGGGGATAAATTTAGCAAAACAGCCTCTTTAGTTTCGGACAAACACCCCAGCATCGCTTCATTTGCAAAAAATAACAGGCTTGAACATACAACTTTCAAAGCCAGTGAACATACAGATGAAAATGGGAAAGGTGTTCAACTGATAAATAACATCGCAGAAAGAATAGACACATTCATTAACAAAAGGTGCAAAGGAGTAGCGACTAAGTATATCCAGTCATACGCCAATTGGTTCAAATATAAAGAAGATGCTAAAAAGAACCGGCTTGAGGATTTCTTATCCAGTGCACTCAAAAACAAGAATGGCTGGAAAGTGTTTGCTAATATTGAGAAAATCTACAAAAAGTTCATCAACAACCATTCTCAGCGAACATATAGGTGCCCAACTGTAGATAGATATAAGGCGAACAACTGGGAGCAAGAGCAGGCAATGCAATATGCTTTTTTTTGATCAAAGTCAATTTTTATTACCAACATTAAAGCCGAACACAGCCTTCACTCATATGTTTTTTGTTTTTTTTGCATGTAAAACATGAGATTGGTTCAAAATCTCACCTATGGACACAAAAATCCAACTTCAGTTCACTGAAATACCGTTTTTTATATGCATAGGCAGCCCCCTTACGGGGCTTCAGCGAACTTTTCAAATTCGAGCCACCGCTGTTTTTCAAAGTGATGTTCATGCATTTTCAGCTCAACAGTATTGGCACTTGAAACCAGGCGTGCCGGCACGTATATGAACCACTCCATAAATGTGCGGTGTTCTTCTTTTTTTATACGCTTATGTTTCGAACGCATCATTGTTGATATATTGTAAGCGAAAACCTGTAGCTGCCAGAGAATATCGTTTGCCCAGAAATCATCCGTTAACGTTTTGCCTGCCATTAACTGGGCCTTGACCTGTTCAATCCATGTTTCACTGGTGGAACGCTCTTTATAATAGTCATGTAGTACTACCGCATCTATTTCTATATTGCTCACATAACAGGCATATACATAAACCGGGACCAGCTGTTTTGTCCTGAGGTATTCAACTTCCCGGTATTCTTTTACAGTCCTTATTGCCCTGAAGGTTCTCGTTTTTCCCCATTCTTTGGCTTTGTACTCAAAGTCGCAGACCCATGCACCGCTCTTAGAGGTCACGGGCAGCCATACCTGTTTGTCCAGCAGCTGCTGAAGACCTTTTAGCTTTACTTTTATCAGGTAATCCCAGCCCATTTTTTCTAAATAATCCAATAGTTTCCCACTGAAAAAACCACTGTCGGCACGGAAGAACACTTTCTCGACGCTGCCGGGAAGGCTTGCGCGGACCTGCTTAAGAAATTCAACAATCCCATTGGATGTATAGGCTGCCCCTGTCCTGAACCAGCTATGGTACGGTAGTTTGATCTCGCTTACAAAAACCAGTAAGGGGTGATAGCTTTTTGCCCCTTTTTTCTTATCGCTATATCCTTTTGCGGCACCTTCCTGATTGCCGCACACCAGGCTGACAGTGGAATCCGCATCTAAAGTAATCTGCTTAAGCCCTGGCTTTTCCGGCCATAACGAATGACGCCGGAGCAATAGTTTTTCAAGCCTGCGGGCTCCGCACTGGCCAAGCTTCTTTAATATCCCTGAAATAGCATCTGCGTTAATACCTTTAACCAGACGCAATTGGTATTTTACCAGCGCATCACAGGTGAAAACTGCGATACGCCTGATGCGGTTCACTCCACACAGTGAAGCCAAAATGACCGACATCAGCACCTGAACCGTGCTGAATTTGGTGGCATTGTGGTAAACTGTTGGGAATAGCATATTCAGCTCTTTAGTGACCGATTGCCTATCAATATATTTCGCGACAACGCTCAACCCTCCATACTTACTTACATTACCACCTGTAAATGAAACCTTTACCTTTGCTGTTTTATTCTTAAGTCTTTTTGGGCTATTTTTCATCTGGAAAGTGATGCTTGCTTTATTGCTCTAATGCCTTTAAAATAAGAAAAATACATCACTTTTTACTCTTCCCATTTTAGATTTTTAGGTGTTATTTGTAGATAAAGTAGGTTCTATCTTTCAAATAATGTTCGGGAACTAATGCGGATACATAAAGGTTGAGAATGTGTATTTTTATCTTCTTGGTCGAACATGATCAGATAAAGTGGTAAAACAAAGTCAATTTTTTTATGTATAACTTTTGTAATAAGTACAGTTTACTTTTTATAAAACGTACTTAGTAGTTTTGCGCACAGAAATATTCTATGCTAGGAGGCAAAAAGTTTAAAATTATGGATAGACAAGAGCAGTTGAAGTTCTGCAAGATGTGCGTGAATAAGAAAAGGGATTTGCAACAGGGGATAGTTTGTGGTTTAACGAATGTGAAAGCTTGTTTCGAGGACAAATGCTCTGATTTTAAAATTGATGAAGCAGAAATGCAGACTGAGAGTATTGTGCAACAGGTGATTATAGAAGAAAAACAGGATGGTATAAAAGATATTTTGTTTGGCGCTTTATGGTTGTTCGGCGGATTGGTAGCAACGCTTGCTGATACAGGATATATCTTTTGGGGGGCAATTGTGTTTGGAGGTTTTCAGGTTTTAAAAGGAATACTGGCGGAGGCTTCATGATTTTATTTTTGAAATTCTGCAAGAAATATCCCTCTTGCTTTTTTAAGAGGGATGGGTTTTACATACAGGAATTGATTTTTTGGTAGAGGGTTTTTTCTGGTGAATTGTTTAAATCATTACCTTTAACTTCAACAGGGAATAGTAAATGTTGTTTCAATTCACTAAAATAAGGAACTCATGAGATTATCCGTTCTGTTACTTCTATTGTCATGCCTCTCCATGCAAGCAGGTGCGCAATCGGTAATTAAAGACATAAGGGCAAAATATAAAGTCATACGGGATAATATCAGCGTTTATGATACTACTTATGTTGAGTTACTTGATGGTTCATCCGAGGGAGGTGAGGCTATTGCTTATTTTGACAAAAAGAAGATTAAATTGATTGAGGCCACATGGTATGGAGAAAGCGGAAAATCGAGCATCCAATTTTATTATCATGCTGGAAAATTGTTTTTTGCCTTTGAGCAGAAACATCATTACAATAGACCTGTTTATTGGGACGAAAAAATGGCCAAAGAAAGTGGAGATAATGAAGTTTATGATCCAAAGAAGTCAAAAATTGAAGAGGATCGACTTTATTTTTCCGATGGAAAACTTTATAAATGGATAGATTCTCAGAAGAAGGTTGTAGATATCTCTGTTGCAGCGAAGCAAAAATATGGGATAGGTATCTTGAAGGAATCTGAAGATTTAGCTA
The DNA here is from genome assembly GCA_965230435.1 of Bacteroidales bacterium. Taxonomy (GTDB): domain Bacteria; phylum Bacteroidota; class Bacteroidia; order Bacteroidales; family JBDKHP01; genus JBDKHP01. Next base: position 986,867 of record CBDDLB010000006.1, on the reverse strand, counting down.
AGGCTGCATTAGAAGCTTTAAGTAAAAAGAAAAAATAGCCTTTGGTGTTTGTTGTTTTACTGTGCAGGTAGGTTGGTCCATTTTGCGAGTGTGATATAATTTCCGGATTTCATTTTCTATCCTCTTTCTTGCGATTGCTGTTGTGGCTAATGGAGCGTAAACTAAGGGGTGTCATTTGTTAAAGGTGTCCCAATGCGTTACTAATTAACCATTTTAAGCAGAACAAAGCTTTTCTGGGCTGATTGTTTTAGACCTATGGTATTTATCTCCTAAACTATGGCCAGTCATATATCAGGAAATATGTTTTTAGCTCAAGTCAGAGATCACTTAAAGTGATTGGAGACTTGTGTTTTTCAAAATTTGGGGCTTCCATGCAGTAGCATAAAGTTCATTTAAGACTTCCTATGTGTAGTTTTCGCTATTCAAATGTGAAACTTTAATCTAAGACAAACGCATTAAACTAAAAACTGAAGCCTTTCAGTTCCCCGCCTTCTCAAAGGGGCTAGGTGTAGTTTATTATTTTAATCCATAGTTCGCAGATAATAAATCTGCTTTTTGCATACAATCACCTCCGCTCCTCCCATTTTAGTAAACCTTTTTTTGTATATAAATCAAATACCTGAATGTTAATTAATTTTATATTATAGAGGTGTTTATTTAAGTACAATCCACTATGTCAATAAATTTCACAGGAGGTCTATTTGTCATACGTTCAATGAGCTTATGAAATATAGAGCCCTTGAAAATAGATCTGTTGATCCTAAAAGAATATTCAGCTAAATATTTATCGGTGTGTTTTGGTGCGATCCAGGAAAAATTCGTCCTGATCCAGCTTTTGATCTGATGTATCACATTGTGCAGCTGCATGAAATTCTTCCCTTTCCTACTGGGTATCTGCTCAATATTATAATCTTTAGCGACCGGTCTGTAGCCCCTCCACTCATCAGTGACCACCTGGGCCTGCCTGCTGATATGTTTTTCAAAAATCCCCCGCAGAGATTTGGAAGAAAAATCTTCGATCTTCTGTGAATACACCCTTTTAATCTGCTGTTTGTCATCAAGTTCCACGGCACAGACCACTTTTTTCTTTTTTGTATCATAACTGCGCCCCTGTTTGCCGTTCTCTTTGCCACCGAAAACAAACTCGTCCACATGGACTGTCCCTTCAACCGGCTGATCTCCTTGACTCTCCATTGCCAGCCTGACTTTATGGCTGAATGCCCAGGCTGTTTTCCTTGAGATGCCGTAACGTTCCGAAAGCTGGGAGGAGGACATCCCTTTGGTCGTGGCACTGAGCTCAAAACAGATCAGGAAAGCTTTGCGGATGCCGAATTTCAACTTGTGGAAAAGAGTGCCTGCCGTTGTACTTTCCCTGTGTTTACAAAGGGTACAGGTACGTTCATGTTTTTTTCCGCTACTGTAGTGTGTATGACCGCACTTTTTACATTTATAACCGTTAGTCCACTTGATTTCAGACAGATAAAGATAGCAGCTATTGTCGTCTGGAAAACGTTCTATGAACTTTATGAGATCTTCTCCGTGAAATTCTTGCATAATTGTTTTTATTTCATGCAAATATAATTGTTTCTAAGTAAACACCTCTATTATATTATATTTATTATTGCTTATTGCATAATTATTAGTTTTATTTGGTTTGTTTTATAATTTTAGCCAGCAATAAAATCACACATCCCCATATGTATCAGGTAGCACTTTTTACATGATATATATGGGGAGATCAGACGTTTGTGCTTCTACTGTTTCGACCCCTATATTCCTAGAGTATTATTTTAATTTTTCTAAAAAAGTGTTGATCACCGTTTTATAGGGTAATCAGATCTGAAATGAAAAGTTATTTCCGAAATATTTTTTTTGCTTTTAGAGGAGCAAAAAATATTTCAGAATAACTTTTTTCTCTATCTCCGATCCCATATCCATTTTGTTATAGCTTTATCCTTTCTCTTAAAAATGAACGTTTTCCCTATTGAATGACAAAACTTCCTTTGTGTTTTTACTGGTCAGTTTATGCAACATCCTTACGGAATATGACCTGATGTTTTGCCGACTCCCATTTTTCCTGTGGCGTATTCCATTTCAGGCCTCCGTGCAATCTTTCATTATTGTAAAACTGTCTGTACCTATTAAGTATCTGCTGTATCTGCCCAAAAGTACGGTACTCGAACCTGTCAAATATTTCACGTTTAAGGATGCCGTGATAAGCTTCAATATGGGCGTTTTCCTTGGGTGTCGCAACATGTGTGAACTCCTGTCCCACACCGATAAGTTCAAGATACTGCCTCACGTCAGAGGCTATGAACTGACTTCCGTTGTCGCTCCTGATGACAACCTGTTCAGGGTATTGATACTCTTCCAGAAGCTTCTCAAGGCAGGTAATCACATCCTTTTTCTTTACCGAGAATGCTAACAGGTCTGTCAGTATCTTTCTGGTAAACACATCAATCACTGAAAATAGGTATGCGTTCTTACCTTTCTCTGGTATCCATACCATCTTTATATCCATTTCAAGACACTGGAACGGGCGTTGGGCCTTAACTTTCCTGAACCTTACAAACTTACGGCCTTTTCTGTCTGCCATGATCCTGTTGCTGGTCTTTAACAGCCTGGCTTTCTTCATGATCCTGTACACCTTTTTATGGTTGATCCGGTAGCCGTCCCGTTTAAGGTAGGCCGTGACAACTTTATAGCCACAGTCCAGAAATTCATATTTCAGGAAAAGCCCTTTTATGGCCAAGACCACTTCTGCTTCCTCGACAGACCTTTTCGCATTATGCAGCGTGTATTCACTGGGCTTTCGCCCCTTACGTCCTGTTTTTTCACGGTAATAAAACGTACTTTCGCTCATTCCCGCATATGCGATCACTTGACTAAGGCTACATTTGCGCTTTGCTGCGACCTTGCGGATCAGATCTTTCTTGGATCCGATGTCCCAAACTTTTTTTTTAACAGTTCCCGTTGAACTTCAAGTTCAACCTCTTTATCTGCTAGTAGTTTACGCAATAATCGGTTCTCCTCTTCGGCTTCCTTAAGCTCTTTGCTTCGGTTGTCGTAATTTACTTTTAGGCCAGCTTCGCCCTGGCTGTCAAACTTCTTTTTCCAGTTGTAATAAGTAGCCGTGCTAACATTGTGTTTGCGGCATACCTCCACAACGTCTCCGTTTTCTGCCTCTTGAAGTATTTCCAACTTCTTTGATGCTTCCCATCTCTTACGTTTCATGATGCTAATTTACTTGTTTGAAATTTTATAATTTCACTCCAAGCATTTAGGGGGCTAAGATATCTACCATAAAACACATCTTCATTTTTTGATTTACATTTCAATAATTTCAAATAGACAAACCGACAACTAAACTAAAATTGATGAAAACTAGATTAACTACTGAAGTTTCTGAGGCTATTTTCATATAAAAAAAAGCTTTCTAATCAAGGGTCTAACAAACAGGTCCAGGTTATCAATTAGTTACAAAGAGTCTTATTCATGCCGATATTGTAGATTATTAAAATTCTGACAAAAACCGAATAATGCCTCAATCTCCCGGTCTTTAATGGACATTGCCCTGATTATCAGCTCCCAGTCTGCACCTATCAACTTGGCGAGTTTCATCACCAGGGACCTGACAGCTTCCCATATTTTCTCAACAACACATAATTCCACAGTCTGACGGGAGACCTCCCTGAACAGTGCACCGATTGTTTCGTGTTTCTCAAAACGTACACTCAGGGACAATGCGGTATACCTCATCAAGGCCAGGGAAGCCGAGGCTATCTGTGCATCAAAATCCCTGGACTGGCAACGCCCAAGGTACAGGTGCTGCTTTGGATCCCTGAAGAGTACCTCTATCGACCAGCGTATCTGGTATATTTCAAAGACCTTCGGCATGGAAAGCTTGGTGTTGGTTGTAATAAGCACCTTAAAAGTTTTCTGGCTGCCCAGCCTTGTGCAGAACAGACTTACAGGTATACCTTTGTAAGTACAGTTGATTTTTATGTAGCTCAATTTGAGCTGCCTGTTATAACTGACTTTATGTCCCAGCATACCGATAAGGCCTTTTACGGTATACCCACGCCCCCTGTAAACATATTTACGGGCATCCTGCCTGACCATCCCCACTAAGTGCATCCAGCCCTTTGCCAGGCTTCTGACACATTCCATTAGCTGAAAATTGACAAACCAGCTGTCCACAAGTACATAGGATGCAACAAAACCGTGCCTGACAGCACGGCGCACCATCCTCACCCCATTATCGGTTTTCTTACCCGTAAGCTCCTTTTTCCTTTTGAAACCCTCCCAGAACCGGACGCGGACTTTTCTGAATGTTTCCAGGACAGGCTGTTTTTCGCTGTGAAGACTAAAATCCACAGGTATGGTACTTATACCGTCAAAAAAAGCGAGCAGCAGGAGTTTGTAGCCCAGGACGTAACTGTTGTCAGTGTGGTCATGTACCGTACTGACCCCCTCCATGGTTTTACCTGATTTTTCACAGGTAGTATCGTCAAGTATCAGTGCACTGGGCTTGTCCGTATTATGGCCTCCATGTTCGCATACCCTACGGCGGAAAAGTTTGGCAAATGAATAAAGTAAAGACCGCCACTTTAGGTCAGGATGGTTCAATAAAGAGTAATAAGCATCTTTTTTCGCTGACAGGTAAGCCGTTGCCCCACTGAGCCGGATCGCAAAGACGCTGCTGCAGCTTAGCATCGGCAGCATGAACAGTACAGGAAACAGCGCACTGAAAGAATAACCTTTGCTCTTGACTGCGCTAAAACTCTTAAACATGCGCAGATCCATGAACTGAGAAAGGCTTTCGCCCAGACGGTTGACCCCTGTTTCATGGTCGGTGAAAAGTCCGCACAGATCTTCAATTTTTTCCGTATTTTTGAAAAGTAGCATAATCCCCAAAGTTTGTTGTTTTGTTTTAAGCGACTTAAAATTAACAAATTAAGGTGAATTATGCTACTTTTCTCAATGGATAATATACTCAATATCAATAAATTAAATCAACTCAGAAACTTCAGTTAACTATTACCTTGTTTGCTATACTATGTTCAATATCATATTCATATGGTCAGTTTTTTGCGCCAGAGGTGCAAGTAATATCCATGAAAGCCAATAATTTTGGTTTTGGAACACAAACGCCGAGTAATGTGCAAGGCTGGAATTCCGTAATTGATCTACATGGAACGTCAATTCAAAATTACTGATTACTACGACGAACTCTTCGGTAAAAACGGGTATTTTTTCACATTCAAGTTGGGGGTGGCAGTGCAAATGGAAGGATAGGAACGGAGAGCGATCACGATCTTTGTATAATGGCAGGTTACGGAAGAGATCAGATAACTGTGAAAACTGGAGGCGATGTTGGAATCGGGACTTCAACTCCGAGTAATGCTCAGGGTTGGAACAGGGTATTGGATGTACATGGTGAGAACCATTCGAAAATATTGATCACTACTAAGAATGCTACAGTTAGAACCGGAATTTTTTCACATTCGAGTTGGGGCGGCAGTGCAAATGGCCGAATAGGAACGGAGAGCAACCATGATCTTCGAATAATGGCAGGTTACGGAAAAGATCAGATAACTGTGAAAACAAATGGGAATGTGGGTATCGGAACTACTAATCCAGCATATACTCTTGAAGTGAATGGAACTGTGAAAGCATCTGTGTTGAAATCTACTGCACATACATGGTCCGATTTTGTTTTCGAAGATGGTTATGAGCTGATAAGCTTGGAAAAAGTTCAGAAGCATATTAAAGAATTTGGGCACTTGCCAGGCATTCCTTCGGAAAAGGAAGTAACAGCAAAAGGAATCGATTTGGCGCAGATGGATGCCAAACTTCTTCAGAAAATAGAAGAACTCACATTGTATACAATTGCTCAGGAGGAGAAGCTTGAGCATCAGAATTTCAAGATAGAGAAGCTTGAAAAAGAGAATGCAGCATTGAAATCGATCAATTCTAAGCTTCTGGAATTACAAAAACGATTGGAGCAGTTGGAAAACCGGAAATAGTAGGTTGGCTTGCTTATGTAGGATAGTAATATTTTACATATTCCAGTGATAGTCCCTTCGAAGATTCTGTTTGGATAAAGAATCTCCGAAGGTTTTTTTGTTCTAAGTGTCCATTCTAAAGCAAAGCAAAATCATTCTGCTGGTCACCAAACAGGGGTTTGTATTTATAGAAAAAGGGAACTCCACTTTCTCAACGCAATAAAACAAGTTTTACAATTCCTTTCAAGCTGTAAGAAAGCTAGTTGAGACTGGAAAAGTTGTCTTTTTTTATAATTAATGTTTGTTGTGTATTGTGTTGAAATACAATAGCTTATAGAGTTATGTTGGATTATGTAAGATCATATAATGCAATCGTCAGTTCATGTAAGTGCGAAAATTTTGACACCTCTTTCCTTCACCATATCTTTGCATCGTATCCAAAAGGAAACATAGAGACTTTTGAATATAGCAAGGGGATAAAGTCTCATAATTGTGATTAGATAGTTTAGGTTAATTGGTTGATTGGTTAAAGAGGAGTTGTGGGGACAGCTCCTCTTCTTAAAAAGAAATTTGGAGAGAAGGCAGTCTAAAGGGAAGGAAAGATAGATCAGGAAGCGCTTGCTTCCATTAGCTTTCTCCAATACTATAAAAATTTTCATGATTGGATAGTTTAGGTTAATAATGGGTGATTGAAGGAAGTGACGGGGGTTACTTCCTTTTTTTTTGCACTATATCTATCCTTTGAAGTTTCATTGATAATATTCTTGCCTCTAATTATTTACATTCAGTTTTTGATTGATTTCTACTGGTTAATTCTGTTTCAATGCAGATGAACCAGTGATGAAAGGGTTTTTATAGAATAACCATTTAAGTATTTGGTTTTCTTTGCGATGTTTTTTCTTTGTCGTTTTATTAGTTAGGGTTAGCTTTCAGTTTTCTGAAAATATTTGCCTTCAAACCCGCTAGAATGAAATTCTAAAGACCTAGAAAGCACAGAGGCTTTAAAAATAACAGTGATGTAAGCAGTGTTGTAGGAATAAGGAAGAATCTGCTTTTAATCAAATAGTTAGTTTTAGTATTGTTGACAGAAAGAATATCGCGCAATATTCCATTAAGGTCGTAGACCTATTTATTTCTATTTTCTTCCTTTAATTAACTCACGTACTCTAGTATGCTTCGGTATTGAACCTCTTATGTGCCTTAACCCAAATTATCTTTTACACTTTACTTATTGGTTTATTTCCAGAGAATTCCGTGATGTGGCAGAATTCTTATAAGATATATCAATTTGTTCATAAAAAAAGCTTATCGTTAGTTTCAGCTAAAAGCAAGGGTGTGTTTGTTTAAAGTATATATCTTGCAAGAAATACAGGCGATTTTTTGAGAAACAAGGGCTTGTATACTACCAATGAGTTGTGCAACACATTAAAAAACAAATATATGTCGAATAAATTCCGATTAGTAAAGGAGAACCTGGGGAAGTCTTATCATGACCTAGAAATGCTTCTTACTTGCCTAAAAGAGGTGCTTGAGGAAAATGGCCTGCCCGAACTTGCCCAGAAGGTACCTTGGATAAATTCTGCAGAACCAATAAAAGCAGAGGAGATTACCAAAGAATATCTACACATGAATTCAATATGCTTTCAGTTGTTGAATTTGGTAGAGGTGAATGGTGCGGTTCAACATCGCCGCAAAAAGGAGAATGAGATTTCAATGAGTTCAAATAATGGCTTGTGGGCCAAGAATCTAGAGATGCTAAAGAAACATGGTATTTCAGAAGAGGATATTCTTGCAAGCTTCAAAGACATCAAGGTAGAACCCGTTCTTACGGCTCACCCCACCGAGGCAAAAAGAACTGTTGTACTTGAACTATACCGTAAATTGTATCTGCTTCTGTTGAAGCTGGAAAACAGCATGTACACGCGCATAGAGCGTAACGAGATTCAACATGAGATAAAACTGATATTGCACAAGCTTTGGCATACTTCAGAGATATTTAAAGAGAAGCCAAAGGTGGAATCGGAGTTGGATAATGTGCTGCACTATTTTACCAATGTTTTTCCATACACGATCAAAATGCTTGACCGACGCTTGGAACAGGCATGGAACGAAGTGGGTTTTGATGTTGAAAAACTTAAGAAAGCAGAGGCGCTACCAACAATGATTTTTGGTAATTGGGTTGGGGGAGACCGCGATGGGCATCCATTTGTAACAGCCGAAGTTACACGCTATACATTGAGAAGGCTTAGGAAAAAATCATTCATTCTGCTTAAAGAAACGTTGGCCGACCTTGCTTTTTCGTTGAGTATTTATGCCAAACGGGAAGATCAGACAAAGGCTTTCCAGAAGAGGATTGCTGAGCTGGAGGAGCAATATTACACAGAATCGCGTCCGCTAGTCGAGCAATGGAAACATGAACCTTTTTGTTTATATGTGAAATTGCTGCGCCTGAAGCTTCCAATTTCGAGGTTGGGCGGAGATAAAAACCATATAGTAGAAAAAGAGCATAGTTATAAGCATTCTTGTGAACTGCTTGACGATCTAAACATTCTACAAGAGACTTTGAAGCAGCACGGTGTAACTACTGTTGCGCAGGACGATCTTAGGTATGTAAAACGTATTGTGAAAGCTTTTGGCTTCCACTTAGCAACGCTCGATATTCGTCAGAACAGTACTTACCACGAAAAAGCATTGATGCAGTTGTTGGATGCAACAGAAAAAGCAGGGGCGGAGTATGAAAAATGGAGCGAAGAAAAGCGTACGATGTACCTGATGTCGGAATTGAGTACTAACCGTCCGTACCTACGTTCGTGGAAAAACCTGGGAACAGAGGCCACAAACCTGCTCGAAACGTATAGTGTTCTACAGGAGCACATAGACTGTTATGGAACAAATGCTATTGGCCCTCTGATCGTTAGTATGACGCGTAACCTGAACGACCTATTGACAGTGTACCTTCTTGCAAGAGAAGCCGGTCTGTCTTTGTTAACGGAAGAAGGGTTGGCGTGTAAACTTCAGGTAGTGCCTCTTTTTGAAACGATAGGCGATCTGGAAGCAAGTATTGAGATAATGGATGCATTTTTGGCTCATCCGGTAACCAAAAACACGCTAAAATTCAGAAGTGAACAGCTGGGAACCGATGTGCTGGTGCAGGATATTATGATTGGCTATAGCGATAGTAATAAAGACGGCGGTATATTATCAAGTGCGTGGGGTTTGCACAAAGCACAGCAGGATCTTACAGAAATAGGGCAGAAGCATGGTGTTAATTTCCGCTTTTTTCATGGTGTTGGCGGTTCTATTAGTCGTGGAGCAGGGCCTGCACAGTGGTTCTTGAAGACATTGCCGCATTCAAGCATCAATGGACAATTGCGAATTACTGAGCAAGGGGAAATTATTGAACGTAAGTACGCCAACCTTGTAAATGCAGCGTATAATCTGGAGCTGTTGTTGGCAGGAACTACAGGCAATACGATCCTTCAAAAACATGTTCCAAAAAAAGAACATCCAGCGGCCAGATCTTTGGATTTTCTTGCAAAAGAAAGTATGAAATATTACATGGAGCTGACTCATCATGAGCACTTCTTGGATTTCTTCCGACAGGCTTCTCCTATAGATGCAATAGAGTCTAGTAAAATTGGTTCCAGGCCATCACGCCGATCAGGACAGAAAACTTTGGACGATCTGCGTGCTATACCATGGGTATTCAGTTGGTTGCAGTCAAGAATCAATTTAACCAGTTGGTATGGGGTTGGGTATAGTTTGGAGCAACTTTATAAAAAACACCCAGAAGAATTTGAGGAGCTTAAAAAACTAGTGCCGACCGATAGCCTTGTCCGTTATATCCTTACCAATGTAGATACTGGACTGTCTTCTACAGATGAACGTATTATGAAAGAATATGCGCAGCTTGTTGAGGATGAAACCACTAGGGAGTCTATCTTAAATATGGTAAGTGAAGAGCTGGAGCGTAGCCGCCGTATGCTGAACATTCTGTTGGACGAACCAATGCAGATTCGTCGCTTCAACCATTATTATTCAACATTGTTACGCTCCGAAGCTTTGGACAACTTGCATTTTTCGCAAATACATCTCCTCAAGGAATGGAGGCGACAGAAGCAAGAAGATAATAGCCAAGAGGCAGAAATGACCCTCCAACGGCTTTTGATAAATATCAATGCAATTGCAAGTGCTCTCGGTAACACGGGTTGATCTATGTTGCTGACGGATTGTAGGTTCAAGAAACCATTTTTTTCAATCTGCGGTTCGTCAGCATCTGCTCTTCAATTGAGATCCATGCTGATATATGCGTAACCTTTCTCAATGTGTACCTGTAGAGGTTCTTCTTTCCATGTAAAAGTATCAACAGAGCTAATAGCTTTTACGGCTGCTCTTACGTCGATAGTTTTTTGGGGTGCAAGAACCTCGTTCATTTTTTCTAATACGTGTTCAATAGCAGGATAACTCAGCCTAGAAATCTGCATGTCGTATTTGCTCTGTGCATGCAGATAAAGGTACAGTACCTTTTTTCCTTGTGGAGCAGTCTCAATTCTATGGCTAAGAAAGTATTTGTTTTTTAATAGCTGTAAAGAGGCTAATTCTTGCTTTTTAGAGTTTTGTTGAAGAGGGAAAATACTATCGTCTAGTTCGCATTCGTTCACAAAAAACTGAATCAGCTGTTGATTTGTCATCTTAGTCTTTAATTTTTGATGTTAGGGTTTCTCCAATAATACTAAATTTTATCACAAAAAGTTAACCTCTAGAATTAGAGCTAGCTTTGCGTAGCATTAAAATAGCATCTATTTGGCCTGAGGTTTTGATTTGTTCTCTTTATCGAAAAACTTGCACCATTCTTTCAATCCACATTTTGCACATTTGGGTTTTCTGGCTATGCAAGTGTATCTTCCATGAAGTATCAGCCAATGGTGTGCAGTGGCGATGTATTCATCTGGAATATGTTGCACGAGCTGTTTTTCTGTCTCCAAGGGTGTCTTGGCGCGATAACTCAGCCCTATGCGTTCGGCTACCCTAAATACATGAGTATCTACTGCCATTGCTGGTTTTTCGTACACAACAGAGGCAATAACGTTGGCTGTTTTTCTACCTACACCGGGCATTTTCTGCAATTCCTTTATATCGTCGGGCACAACATTGTTAAAGTCTGCGATTAGCATTTTTGCCATGCCCACAAGATGTTTGGCTTTATTGTTTGGGTAGGAGCAGGTGCGTATATAATCGAACACTTCTGCCGGTTCGGCATCTTTTAATTCATGGGCACTCGGATATTTTTTGAAGAAATCTGGAGTTATCTGATTTACCCGTTTGTCCGTGCACTGAGCCGAAAGAATTACCGCCACAAGTAACTCATACGGATTTGTATAATCCAGTTCTGTTTCAGCAATTGGCATGTACTCTAAAAAGTAATCTATTGTTTTCTGAAATCGCTCTTTCCTTGTCATTATTTATTTCTACTTTTCTATCTAAAACAAGAACAGGAAGGTGTTCTTAAATTAGAATTAAGGTCATTAACCTAGTTTTGCATTGATCTACTTTGTTCGTCCAATCGGCAATTTAGCAGCAGAATGAATCTATTTGATTATAGCTGGCTACTTACTTGTAATGAACGATACTTTTAGAGTTGTCATTTCCGATTATTTCAAAGTGAAAAAACGGCAATTAGTACTGGTAACCACCTACAGATTCAATCGTAGGCTTTTTACCAGCTGCACAACTTTAAGATGAACGGGCTTAGGTTTTGGGTTGTTGGTTAACTACAGTTTCGAACTGTTTAGGAACAGTTCCTTGCAAAATTGCCTGAAAGCAATTTCTTTGATACTCTACGGTTCAAAAGTATATTTTTCTTCTGAAAAAAGTACATTTGCATCTAGTTTGAATTTCTAGCACAGCAAATTAGTTTTAGAGGATTGTAGTGGTTTGATAATCAGGATTTATTTGTTTCTGGTTTTGTTGAACGTGTTGTGTTTAAACCTTATAGTCAAGATAATAAATGGCGGCAATAGATTTTATCCAGATAGAAAATCTTACCAAATCGTTTGGTGAGACAGTACTTTTCGAGAATATTTCATTTAGTGTTCAGAAAGATCAGAAGGTTGCATTGATTGCAAAAAACGGAACAGGCAAATCTACCTTGCTAAGTATTATTGCGGGCAATGAAGGTGCCGATAGTGGGCTGGTAACCAAACGAAACAACATTACGATTGGGTTTCTTTCGCAAAACCCGCCTGTAGATGAAGAACTGACTGTAATAGAACAGGTATTTGCTTCGGACAATAAAAGTATTCAGGTAATAAAAAGATACGAAGAGGCACTTGCTCAGAACCAGACAGATAAACTTCAGAAGCTGATGGAGGAAATGGACAGTCTTCAGCTTTGGGATTTCGAACTGCGAATCAAACAGGTGCTTTCGGAGCTGAAGATCAATAATTTTGAGCAAAAGGTTAAGGAGCTGTCCGGTGGGCAGCGTAAACGTATCGCTTTGGCAAATACACTTATCAACGAGCCGGATCTTTTGATACTGGATGAGCCTACCAACCATCTGGATGTTGAGATGATTGAGTGGTTAGAGGAGTTCATGTCGAAGACGCGCTCTACTTTGTTGATGGTAACACACGACCGCTATTTTCTTGACCGCGTTTGCAATGAAATCATAGAGATGGATAACAATACCATCTATTCTTATAAAGGGAATTATTCTTACTTCCTACGTAGACGCGAAGAGCGCATTCAGGTGCAGACTGCAACGGTAGAAAAGGCCAAAAACCTCCTGAAAACTGAACGTGAGTGGATGAACCGTCAGCCTCAGGCACGTGGAACAAAAGCGAAATACCGCATAGAGAATTATTATAAGCTGAAAGAAACAGCTTCGCAAAAAGCAGATGATAAGGAAGTTCGCATGCAGCTTTCGGGTAGGCGTCTGGGATCTAAAATCCTTGAGTTAAAGCACCTGAACAAAAGCTGGGGTGAAAATCGTATGTTGGACGACTTTTCTCACACATTCTCAAGAAACGAGCGTATTGGAATTATTGGAAAGAACGGTGCTGGTAAGTCTACCTTCCTGAATTTGATAACACAAGCTATTCCTGCTGATTCTGGTACGGTTGAAGTGGGAGAGACAGTTGTTTTTGGATATTATAGACAAGAAGGTATAAATCTGGACGGCAACAAACGGGCAATTGAGGTAATTAAGGAAATTGCCGATGTGATTACGGTTGGTAAGGGGCAACAGATCGGAGCTGCTCAGTTTATGGAGAATTTCCTATTCACGCGCGATCAGCATTATACTCCTGTGCATAAGCTTAGTGGGGGAGAACGTAGGCGTCTTTATCTGATGACAATTTTGATGAAGAACCCCAATTTTCTTATTCTGGATGAGCCAACGAACGACTTGGATATTCAGACGTTGAATGTGCTAGAGGAATACCTTCAGGACTTTCCTGGCTGTTTGTTGATCGTTTCCCACGACCGCTTTTTTATGGACAAAGTGATCGATACAATCTTTGTGCTCGAAGGCGAAGGGAAAATAAAGCATTTCCCAGGCAATTATTCCGATTATTTGCACGACAAACGCTATTTCGAAAAACAGAAGCAACTTGAGGAGAAAGAAGAAAAGGTTGTAAAAGAGAAACCTAAAGCTGCCCGCGAAAGAAAATTGACTTATAAGGAGAAGCAGGAGTTTGAAGCGTTGGAAAAGGAAATGCCAGAACTAGAACAAGAGAAAGAGGAACTGGAAATAAAGATGAACGGTGGGGAACTTGCTCCCGATGAATTTCAGGCTGCATCTGTACGTTACAGCGAAATTCAGGAATTGCTGGATGAGAAGGAGATGCGTTGGTTGGAACTTAGTGAAGTTGAGAGCTAATGTAGGCTTTTGAATTTCTACGTGAATGTATACAGTGCTTGATGTTACATGCAATTATGAAAATGAAAACAGCACAACCAATAAATAAAAAGCTCTTTGATATCTACCTTCTTTTTACAAGGGAACCATTTGTACAATATTTTACTGAGGAATTGGAATTTTACACGAATGGAAATGGAGGATTGATTGGAGTAATTAGTTTAGACTTTACAGACAAAGATTTTTATGTCTGTATTTTGTCTAGAGATAAATCTATGCAATATCGAGCAGAAATTGTAGAAGCAAGTATTCCAACGATTGAAGAAGCACGCAAATGGATAGATGATAAAATGAGTAATAACTCAATTGTTTTTCATGACAATTCATATGAATATTTTGACCTTTTTCAAGATTTAGATAATGATGGAAAAAAGCATGAAAACTTTGATTTGTTAAAAAACAACGTAGGATTATCATCTGCAAAAGAAGCTATAAAAGAAGTGTCATATCACTATAAGGATATTGACGGTAATTTTATCGACCAATTTCAGTCAATTAATGGATTTGATTCTAGAGTCTGGGAGTTGTTTCTTTTTTGTTTTTTTAGGGAACAGTTTTTCTCATTCAAGAGAAACTATAATGCTCCTGATTACATGATTGAGAAGTTAAATCATGAGATAGCAGTTGAAGCGGTAATAGTTAGTAGGAAAACGGATTTAAAAAGCGTAAAACCTCAATCTCCAGAAGTTATAGAAGAAAAGCTGAAAAATGAAGTTCCTCTTCTTTACGGAAGTGCATTGTTTGATAAAATGAAAAAGAAGTATTGGGAAAAAGAACATGTTAAAGGGAAACCATTCGCTATTGCTATTGCTGATTTTCACGATACAATGTCTATGATTTGGACCTTTAATGCATTATCAGACTATTTGTATGGTTATAAATATGAACATTCCTTTGATGAAAAGGGAGAGCTAATTATACAACCTGTAGAAATAGGAAACTATGTGAAGCCAAATGGTACAGAAATACCAAGTGGATTTTTCTTTTTACCAGAATCCGAAAATGTAAGTGCTGTTATATTTTCATCTTGTGGTACTATTTCAAAATTTAATCGAATGGGTAAGCAAGCTGGATTAGGAAGTGACAAAACTACCTTAATAAGAACTGGAAGCTTTTATAACCATGAACCCAATGCAGACAAACCACATTTGGTAATTTATAAGGTCGACGAAAATAGTCCAGAAACTTGGTCAGAGGGCACAATAATATTTCATAATCCAAATGCTATATACCCATTAGCCCCAGAATTATTTGATGACAGAGTGGCTCAGTGTTTCTTTAAAGACAAATTTATTCATAGCGAAATGCCACAATATTTTCCATATAATTCATTCACACAAAATTTAATACTGGAAGAAAATAAAAGCATGTAACAATGGCTCATACGCAATATGCCTGCCGCAGGCGCAACACAGGCAAACTGCGCATAGCCGAACCGATGTGGGGCGATAAGTTAGTGGCCTTTTTAAGTAACTCTACTTTCTTTTAAATTTGATTATCCTAAGTACGCTATGGATTTCATTCTCAAAAAGTTCACTATACTTCAGTATATAGCTTTCAGTAGTCTTTAGACTAGAGTTTTATGATTTTCAATCATACAATAAACCTATGCACTTTCAGTGCATAGGTTTATTGTATACCCTCTTTGTTTATTAGGAAAAAAGTTGGAGCCAAGGTTACCCCATATCTTTTTGCAATTTCTTTGCCTGCATATAGGATTGGGACTTCAAATTTTTCTTTCTTCATATATTGATCAAGTCCGGCATCATCGGGCTTTGTGAATGCAATGCTATATACTTTTAAGCCTTTGTTAGAGTATTTTTTTGAATTTCGTTGACCTGAGGAATTGAAGTAAGGCAGCCTCGCAGTGTGGAAACATGAATTTTAGCAAAACTGAATTCCCTCTCAAATCAGATAAATTTACTGAGTCGTTTAAGACTTGGGGCAGTTTCCATTTTTGAGCTGGTTTGCCTACCTGAGCTGCTAATTTTGCTTTTCTACTTTCAGATGCTTCACAATAGCTCATTATTAAATATTCTTTAGGAAATCGATCAAGATTCTATGAGGAAGCCAGACGTTTGGCTTTTGTTTTAATTTTTGAGAAGTAACTTTGTCAAACAAAAGTCAAACAAAACAAGTACAACAATAGGACAGGGCTGCGTTTGATAAGTAACAGCACCACATGCTTAATTATTGCAGAAGTTCATGCTTCTTTGGACTGTTTTGTTGTTTCTTAAATTTTCAAAAAATCGAACAATCATTATGCGACGTATACTTTTTTTGCTCATACTGCTTTCCTTTAGCATTACAGGCTCTGCACAACGTTACAAAACGCGTGGTTTGATGCATTTAGATTCGCTTATTAAAGTGAAACCTGAGAAGAGCCTGCGATATGCCGTGCATCCCAGCATAGCCCCTTCTATCATCCGTCTAGATCTCAGTTACCAGATGTTGGACTCACTTCCTCCCAAAGTTAGGCGCTTGAGAAATTTGCAGGGGATTATTCTTTCTGGGAATAAGAAACTCAATCTCGATAAAGTTTTCAATGTACTTCGTGATTTTCCATACTTGCAGGAAGTGGTGTTGGCCGATTGCAAGATCAAGAAGATACCAAAGTCGATAAAAGGACTTAATAAAATACGTTTGGTAGACCTACAGTTAAACAGACTAAAAAAGTTCCCAGAAGAGCTACTGACAATAAATACCATTCAAGGACTTAAGCTGCGGGGGAACAAGCTAGCGGAACTTCCAGAACAGCTAGATACACTTAAAGATTTGGAAGTATTGCAGTTGGAATACAACCGTTTTGAGGAAATTCCAGTTGTGATTACCAAAATACAAGGGCTGAAACGTTTGGATATGTCTCACAATAAAATAGAGCGGATCCCTGAAGAAATCAGCGAATTGGATAGCCTCGAAATCCTTAATCTCAGTTTTAACGAAATCGATACCGTTTCTGCAAGTATAGGTGAGTTGCCAGCACTGAGGCACTTTGAGGCCATGCAGAATAATCTGGTTTATCTTTCGCCGGACATAGGCCATTGTAAGCGCCTGAAGACTTTGTTTCTGAGCCACAATCAGCTTGATGAACTGCCAGACGAAATACGCCAGTTGAAGAAATGCGAGAAACTATATGTAAACGACAACTGGTTGAGTGCCTTGCCCGAAAACATTGTGAGGATGCGTAACCTGCGGATTCTTTCTGCATCGAACAATGATATAAAGAAAGTCCCGCAGCGGTTGGATCTTTTGGAGAACCTGACAAAGTTTATCATTCAGGCCAATTGGCTGCACGAGGATAGTCTCGATAGAATTTCAAAGGAACTTCATCAGCGCAACATTGTATTCTTTCCGCAAAAAAAGACAGAAGAACAGCGCGAAGCCACAACTGAGCGTGAGGCAGAAATAGAAGCACGAAAATTGTCCGCAGAAGATGCCCGTATGGATCATCAGACCAAAATGGAGGCTGAGCAGTCAAAAGAAATTGAGCGGATGGCAAGTGAACGAAGAAAAGAACTGGAGGAACTGGAGAAGCAAAAAGCTAAAGAGCAGAAACGAAAGGAAAAAGAAGAGAAAAAGAAGAAAAAGAAATAGGGATATGCTCTTTGGATAATGTTTTTAATTAGGAATATGGTATTCTAAATGCCAACGCCAGTTCATGTATTTGTTGATGTTACGGTACTCTTTACAAATATAAAATTTCGTATTTTGGTTCTGCTTAGTAAGACAGGAAAAACAAGTTAAGTAGAGCTGAAATAATAACTTCGGTTGTTCAAATTCTCACGTACTCTAGTATGCTCTGCTATTGAACGCCTTAACCGAAATCATTTTTTATACTTTACTAATCAAGACATATTTTAGATTTTCACTTAAGGCGAACGTTTTGTGCCTGAGGATTAAAAAAGCTAGATTGGACTATTCCTTCTGTCTTACAAAGTAGAATTAAAAAAGCGATTGCAAATGTTTTCAATCCCTAAAGGGCACTTACAGGATCTTATTACCCAGCAATGGGTGAAATGGACGGGCAGACGACTAACTTCCGATCAGTTTGAATGGCTGAATAGTCCATTTGGTGATATTGACGGCATTGCAGATCATTTCGTAGATTCACTCGCTGCATCACAACAGCTTACAGTTCACCATAATGAACCAAACGAAGGTTTACTCAATGACATAGATGATTTAGGACTGAACAACGAAGAACTTGAAAGACTAAATCCTAAGATTATAGATTTCTACACCCGAACAGTAAATTACGATTTCGAGATATGGTCACATTGGTCAGGAGTATTTCGCCCGTTTGGTTGGCTATTGAGCAGGATTTTCAGTCAGCGCCTGAAGCAGTTGAACCTGCCTCTGAATCCATTGGAGTCATCATTGGGAATTGAAAGCAATGTGATCAAACTTCGAAATTCCTGTGCAGAACCAATCTGGACCATCTGGTTCAGAATTATGCGCTCAACAAAAAAGGTAATCTATTCTGGCATCTATAGTGTAACCACGGCACCGAATATCAGCAAAACTTGTTTGAAAGTAGCTTTCCCTTTGCCCAATGGTGCTGCTGTTGTGGTAATGAAAATAAAAGTAAAGTCCGATGGCTCTTTTCTTCTGGTATCCGATGGTGAAAAATATGGCGATGCAGGCTTCTATTTTATCCTGCGGCAGCCTCAAGATCAGTATTACAGCGTTCGCTTTGTTAGGAGTATGCATGAAACTATACATGTTTATGAGGATGAAAGTGGAGGGCTGAGAACCGACCATTTACTGCATTTTTGGGGACTTCGCTTTCTTACCCTTCATTATCGGATTATCTCTAAAAAGTCTTAATTCATTGGTTTACTTGTCGAACTTCGTGGCGTTGTTGCCATAAACCTTTCAGTGCTTGCGAATCCAAAAGTGGCGGCCTTTTAGTAGCATCGCCAATATCATATCGCTAGATATCGTGGCTGGTTATGTTTAGGTAATGAATACGATAATCAAATAAGATTAGCTCTCCTCAGCTTCTCTTGCCAAGGCCAGTTTTTACAATTTAATTCCTCACTGCTTTTGTAAAACTCAATACCTTATCACTTCTGCTCAAAAAACCTTGCTGTCTGCTCAAACGGTTATGAATGCTTTGGTTTAATTAAGAACTTTCGGATGTAAGAAAAAGATAAAAGGTATGGACGCGAATTTGAGATGACTTGTCGTATAGCTTTTGGGTATATCTTTGGAGTTTTGTATGAAATTAATTCTTGCTCCAAATTATTCAGACTTCTTTTATCGCTAAATATCTTTTAAAGAGAATGTCTAAAAAAAATAAAGTGCAGATTGAATGTTTAATCCGAAAAAGTATTAGTTTTGGAAAGAACGGGTATTTAACTCGATTTGATTATAGCTTTCCGAACACAGTAAAGTGAAAATATATTGTATCTATTTGCAAATCAGATGCTTTTGCTTGGTTGAAGTTTGTTAATTTGAAATGTTAGTTTCTTTTGCAAGAACCTTAGCAATAGCATTGTTTTATAATGCTTTTGATATTGAGAAACTGTTCAGACAAGGAATTCAATATTCAGGATGACATAAGCTAGTAGACACAATTAATCTAATTTCAATGGCAATTGGTTGATTTATAGGCGAAAAATTATTTTGTTGTTCTTCATCTAATTTAGATGGGTATAGTTTAGTAAAACTGAAAAAACAACTTCGGTTTTTGTTGCACTTCGATCGTCCAAATCTCCATGTGCTATAGTACGCTCTGGTATTGAATGCCTTGGCACCTAAGCCGAAATTACTTAGTAAACTTTACTAAGTAGGCTTTATTTTAGATTTGCTCTTTGAAAGTAACCAGCTACTTAGGAATTGAGCAGAAAACTTCAGTTTATTACGGAACAATTCCTTAGCACCAGAATAAAATTGTATTAATCAAGACAGACTACTTAGTCCATATTCAGCGTGTATTATTTGGATAAAACTAGGTTCTAGCCAACCATATAATTATGATCTCAAGTTGCTTGTGCGTAGAACAAGATAAATCCAGATGTCAGGTTTGTTTTTTAATAGTAAGTATCTGGTTTTCATTTGGGTTTGTGCTTCTACTGAGAACTGACATTAGCTATCGAGAGTGATAGAAAAACAGGAAAAATATTGGAGCAAGTGGTTGATTTATTGATTGGAATACCGGATAGGTTAGTTGGATGTTTCAGTTAACGTATTTTTGTATTTAATTATGTAAATTTGTAGGTGTTAGGATTTGATATTTGCTTACATTTGAATGAATGAACGTTCTTAATTTCCGGATCGGGTTGCTCTACAATAATACAATTGCTGAATAAGCAGGTGTTTTGTAGTAAAAGCAATGATTATATAATGTTGAATATTAGTATTGTGCGTTTTTTGAATTTTCTTCGAATATTCGAAGGTAAGTTTGAAAAGAATACGAGTGCTATATTTTTCATAACAAAAGTTGCTTTGTTGTACCTAATTGTCCTTTTGTAATATATTGAGAACGTTTGCTTTATTGAAGTTACTATATGGTTTTGAATAAAGTTTTCTTATCTTAAGTGTCATATAGGGCGAACGCCAATTTAAATGTTTTTAGGATGGCTAAAATTAAAAATAAGCGAAGCGGAGAAGTGCAGGTTCTTTTTAACCAGCACACAGTAGGGCGAGACTCTAAGAATTTGATTGTTATATCAGAAGGTGATGTTTCGCGCAAACATGCTATTATTTACTGGGAAAATAGAAATTGGTTTTTGACAGACTTCAGCAGCAACGGCACAAAAGTGAATAAAAATCTTGTTCATCATGCTACACAAAAGCTTAGAATGAACGATGTTATTCAGTTTGCCAGAAGTGAAGTTGGAGTATGGGAACTGATCGATAGTAAAGGGCCATGCAGCTTTCTGAAGAGCACTACAGATTCACAAAAAATTATTGATCTGGAAAACGGAATGGTGTTTCCTGGGAGGAAATCTCAATGTACACTTTTTCGTGACAAATATTTGAACTGGATATTGGACGACGGAAAGAATCAAACCATACTTCGGGGGGGAGGAAAGTACAGGATCAACAACGACGAGTATGTTTTTGTTGAAAACGAATGCCAGACCGAAACACTGTGTAATATTGACATTACCGAAAATGCTTGTTTTCATTTGATTTTAAGCGAGGATGAAGAAAGCGTTGTTGCACAGATCAGAGTAAACGACCTTACCCTTGATCTAGGCAACCGCTCTTATAACCAGCTGTTGCTTTTTTTGGCAAGAGAAAGAAAGAAAGATCTGGAGCAAGGTATAGGAGATAAGAATAGTGGATGGGTACTTACCAATGAGCTGAATAGTGCCTTAAGTAAAGAGGTGCTGAGGGATGTAGATGAATATTATATCAATAACCTTATATACAGATTACGCAAGAGTCTTCTCGATCTAGAACCTTGGGGACATTTGTTCGCGGACATTGTTGAGCGGGAAAGAGGAAGGTTGCGCTTGGGAATGGCCAAGTTCAAGATAGAAAAAGAACAGATGTATGCATAATATGGTTTGCGTAATGAAACTCTAGGAGAATAAGCAAGTGCCGTAATTAATCAGGGTTAATTATGATGTCAAGCTTATGATTTTATGCATGCTAATATTTATATGTTTATACATTAAGCTATGGGGCGCATAGCGCATTTAACAGAGCTTTTCTGTTGAGAAGAGCATGGGTTTGCTTTGCCCAGCAGTACTAAGCTGGCATAATTTGAATACATTTCGAAAATGCATCAAAAAAAATATGCCGAAAACAAAGGCTTTTTCTATGAAATTATACTTTTTATTTTGATGTGTATTGACTTAAAATAAAGAATATCCGATATTAGGGTTTTTATTTTTGACTAGTATTTGGTCAGTATTCATCGGTTGTTAGTTGTTTCTTTTCTGGTTCTAGGGTGTGATTTCACCTAGTATTCAAAAGCTGAAGCGGCGCTGGTTTTAAAAATAAAACTCACGGAATTGGAATATGTCTATTATCAGGTGTTTCTTTATCTTATAAAAATAAATCTAAGGTTTAAATTTCTAGTAGTTTCATATGCAAGGAGATTACGTTGTTTTAGCAGCCCCATGTTTGGGCTTCTCCAGGAGTTTAAATCAAACCTAACCCATTGTAATGTATACTGACGGATTGGTAATCAGTGATAATTACAGAATCTTAGAGCAAATTGGAGAAGGCGGTTACGGTCTAATCTTTAAAGCCGAGCAGATCAGTACCGGCCAGACAGTAGCGGTAAAGACTCTGAAAGTCCCACAGGTACTGAAGGAACTGGGTCTGAAACAGCAACTTTCCCGTTTCGAACGAGAGACGCAATTGTGTGCACAGGTCAACCATCCCCATATTGTGAAATTGCTCGACAAAGGTTATTCTGCCAGTAACGAACCTTATGCTGTATTTGAATTTGTACAAGGTGAAACCTTGAAGAAATATATACTGGAGACAGGTGGCCTTAATCCTAACGAAGTAGGAGATATCATGGGGCAGATACTAGATGCCTTGGCTTATGTTCACCAGAAGGGGATTATTCACAGGGATTTGAAACCCCAGAACATAATGGTTGTTACGCAGGGTGCCAGAAAGTATGCGAAAATATTAGATTTCGGCATCGGTGCTCTTGCTCAAGATTCTCTCCCACAGGATTATAAACACCTGACAATGACGCATGAACTTCTTGGAACACCCACTTACAGCGCTCCTGAGCAGTTAAGGGGCGAGCCAACCACAATCAAATCAGATTTATATGCTTGGGGACTAATGGTAATAGAATGTTTAACCGGGCAGCCTGTGATGAACGGACATTCTGTAGCGGAAGTCTTCCAGCAGCAACTGGCCACGGCCAATGTTCCGATTCCTCCCGCAGTGCTCGATCACCCATTGGGGAGTTTATTGAAAAGGGTGCTGGAAAAAAGCCCAGTTAAAAGGCTAGGGAATGCCCAGCAGATTTTTAGTGAATTTGAGAACATAAATTTTAATACAATCACAGGTACTATTCAAGGACTGCCTGCTGAATTTCATACTTCAGGCTGGGACACGGTTACCAATAATCTGATATTTGATTCTTCAAGCCGTACACAAAAGCAGCTAACAGTCCTTTGCCAGAAGTTGAACCTGACAGCTCCTGCAGATACTCACCTCGACCTAAATATACTGGACACACTTCAAAAAGAACTGCTCAATCAATGTCGGGACATTGCAGCAAGATATGGGGGGTGGGTTTCGGAGCCCTTTATGAATAACCTGGCCATCTATTTTGGCTATCCAGAATCTAGTGATTCCGATTTGCGTAGGGCAGGAAGGACAGCTCTTGAAATCACTACCTGCATGAAAAAACGAGCTGCGCTGCTTTTTCAGCAATATGGATTGAACCTTAGCGTGCAGTTAGGTATACATACTGGTCTTGTGCTTGTACTTCGTAATCAGGTGCCGCAAGGTGGAGTCCCGAATATGGCTTTCGATTTGGTTTATAAAGCAAAGCCAGGAACTGTTCTGGTAAGTACTTCTTCAAAGAAGTTGCTCGATCCGTTTCTAGAGTTTGAAGAAGCAGACAAGAATCAGGCCCTGCCTTCGGAGAGAACATATAGACTTGTAGGTGAGCGTAGGACAGAAGCTTTTTTCTATCGTCGATTGGACAGTGAGAGGAAGAGTATGGTAGGGCGTGATAGTGAAAAAGAAAATATTCTAAGCAAATGGAAGCGTGCTGATACTGAAGGTACTGCTGTTGTAATTAGAGGGCAGGCAGGCATTGGCAAATCAAGATTGGTACATGAAGTTAAGCTTGAGGTGCAGATGCAGCAAAGGAAAGTGTGTGAATGCCGTTGTTTTCCGGAACACCAGAACAATGCTCTTTATCCATTTCTGAAGATGCTACGTGATTATTGGGGTATTACGTTGCTCGACGATACTGAAAAGGCTGTTGAAATTATTGAGGATGAGCTGATAAGAGCAGGGTGTGCCGTTGATGAATCCCTGCCGCTGTTGTGTTCTTGGCTGTCCATACCTCTCTCTGGTGAATTTGTTGTTAAGCAGATGACTTCAGAGGAACAAAAAGACACACTTTTTAAAACATTAAAAAGTAGCATACTCCAAATAGATAGGTTGTTTTCATTTCTTTTGATTGTTGAGGATCTTCATTGGATCGACTCTACCAGCATTGAGTTTATCAATTATCTATTGGCAGATCACGCCGAGCAGCATTACATGATGCTGATGACGACTAGGCCTGAATTCAATAGTCTTTTAAGAGCAGAGCGCTTGCCCCAAATAGATCTGGAGGCACTCACTAAGGAGTCAATTTCGTTAATGACACAGGAATATTTGGGGGGCAAAAGAATAAGTGAGAAGGTAGCCAATTATATAGCACGTAGAGCTGATGGAATACCACTTTTTATAGAGGAGCTTACTGGTATGTTGGTCGATCAGGGATATATTGTTCCAGATGACAATGCCTACGAATTTGCCAGAAATGCAGATTTGAAAAAAGTACCAGAAACCACTCAGGCTCTGCTGAATGCAAAGTTGGATAGGCTCTCCTTTGCAAAGGAGACTGCACAGTTGGCTGCTGCTATTGGCCGTGAATTTTCTTATGATCTTCTTGTGAAATCGTCTCTTAAAGATGAGGCCGATGTGCAGAGTGATCTTGATATGCTTGTGCAGGCCGAGATTATTTACCAGCAGAGAAGTGTTCGGGATAACAACTACATTTTCCGTCATGCTCTGATACGTGATTCTGCTTATGATAGTATGCTGCCTCATTTTCGAAAAGAAATTCATTCAAATATTGCTGATGTTTTGATGGAGTTCTTCCCGAAGAGGGTTGAGGAGAATGGTTTTGAAGTTGCCCAGCATTTAGCTGGGGCAGAACAGTTTGATGAGGCTGTAGATTTTGGACTGAAACATACGGGTAATCTAGCGGAAAAATCATTATATCACGAGGCATTGAATATAACAAAGGAGGTGAAATATTGGATAGAAAACGTGCAGGATGAGGTTGAAAAACGATGCTCTAAACTGAAATTGAATGGATTACTGTTCTCTGTTTCATTTAACACAGATGATTTTTGGACGAATAATATTGATGATGTTGATAAAGAAAATGAAGAGATTTTAAGCTTTTTAAAGAATGAAAATAAAGAAGAATTAGTTTTTGAACTCAAAAGTGACATAGATAAGGCAAAGGTAGGGTATGCATATTATTTGCACGCTAAAGATCGTGGAAATAAGGCGTTACAAATGGCAGGTCGGATGCTGGAAAAAGAAGGAGACCATACATCAACATTGTCTATGGTTCTTGGCTTTATAAAAGGCCAGAGGATGTTCTTTAATGGAAATGTTGTGGAGGCAGAAAAAGCACTGAACAACATAATAAAGCTCGAAGAGGAAAAAAAGCATGAAATGCTTTATCTGGAATTTGGGTTCGACCCAATTGTTGCAGCTTATATTGTTTTGGCAAATATATATGCCGCAATAGGGGAATATGAAAAAGTTATTTCCTGCTTAGATAAAGGGAAGAGGATTGCAGAGGGCACTAAAAGTTCTGTGGATTTAGTTTTGGTTTTTGTCTATAAAGGTTTTTTAATGGCCTTATTTAATGAAAAAGAAGCTGTAGAACAGTGCCTTGAGGAATTTCGCAGTTCAGGGCTTAAAGAAGTTACAAGAGTAGCTACATTGATGCCTGTTGTTGAAGACTGGATTAATTGTGAAGTTGGGGAAAGTCTTAAGATACGGGAAAAATATATTGAAGCTGGTGAGACCAGTTACTTGATTTGGTATGAAGTATTGATAATGGATACGCTTTTTAAGCAAAAAAAATTCGGAGAAGTATATGAATTAGCAAAAAACATTGAAAAAAGGTTAGTGAAAAATGATGAAATGGTTTATTTGCCCCGCGTATATGATTTCTTAGCCTGTAGTTTATATCGCCTGCAAAGAGAAGAAACTAAGGAGGTTATTAGTTATTTGGATAAAGGAATAAAATTGGCGCAGCAAAGTAATAATAAATGGCTGGAACTTAAAATTAAGTACAATTATTCAAAGGGGCTTTTAGAGAATAAGCAATGTAATAAAGAAGAAGGTTATTACAGATCAATTGAAGCATTACTCAGGTATTTTCCATACAATAATACGTTAGTAAAATCTATTAAATTGTTATTAACTAAAAGTAAAGAAAATGAGTAGTAAAATCACAATTGACGGAACTCCTACTGTTGAGAAAATGAGCAGTAAAGTCACAATTGACGGATTTCCGATTGTCACAAAAATGAATGAACAATTTGACGCCTATGTTAAAGTAGGAGTAAATGATGACAAAAAAAGCTCAGGTGAAAGTTTCACTAAAGTATTGGAGAAATTGTATGAACCTTTAAACTTATTCTATGAAAAAAAAGCCAGTAATCTAACCGATGCTGAAGATGATTCAGTGAAGGATTTTCTTAACAACTCAGACCTTAATGATAAAGAGACTGATGTAACGAAGTGCTTAGTGTTGAATATTATCAATCGGTTTACATTGTTGAATACAACGTTTAATCTGATTAGCAATGAATCGTCTGATTTATATAATTATGTTCTGTCTAGTAACGATTTTAGAATTCAACTAATAACTAGAGGGGCAGCGGTAAAGATAATTGATAATAAATACGTAAGTTATTCGCTTAAAAAATACATTTTTCCAACAAAAGAATCTAGCTTTTCTATCGATGATCAGTTAGACATGAACGATTGTGTTACGCTAGGGCCCGTTACGGATACTTCTGTAGCTGAAGAATGGGGAAGTAAATGGATTTTTACATGGCCTGGCTGTGGCTTTGTATTGCCAAAGAAATACAAAATATTTACACTGTTCAATACTGAAATTCTTTTCCCAAATTTCAATATTATACCAAAACAAGGAAATGCAGACGAAAAAGATGTAATTAGTCTGCATGAGAAAAATTGGGGTGTGAATGTAATGCAGTCTGATAGGCTAGTGTCTTCATCTATTGCTGGAGGTGAACTTAAAGATGTGGAATTACTACATAAATCATTTGCAAATACAATGGAAGAAAATGATGGAAAAAAACTTCCTCCATTTTTTAATATTGGTTTGTTTATGGATGCAAAATTTTTTGATGACAAGTATGACCGAATCCTAGAGCTCCCATTAAGTACACCTTTGCAAGATATTCTGCTAAAGATTGCTGATGATAGTGATGGTAAAGGTAATAATGTGAAAACACCTATTATTTTCTCTACTTGTACCTAATTATTGTAGCAATAAATACTCCTGAATACAAAAAATGTTTGCTATAGTTCTATAGTTAATCGCACGACGTTAATTAATACGATCGATATCGTTCTGTTTTTCTTTTGTAACAGATTCTTAGCGCATCGATTGTAATACGTACCTACTTGATTGAGGCAGACACATCAAAAATAACAGAGTTTAAAATGAACTTTCCTATTTTATTAAGTTCACTTTAGTTTGTATAAATCATCAGTACGAAGATGTTTTTTTTGGTGTGTTTGCTCTCTCTGATGTTTATTCTTATAATAAATTATATTAAGTACTCAGTTAAAATTAAAGTAGATTAATTCTTAATGTAAGCCACTGGTTACTTGCAGAAAGTTAATCTAGAACAAATAGGTCTGCGACCTTTGATGTTTTTATATGAGCTAATATTTGTCAAATTTAGAATGAATGAAATATATACAATATAACTCGCGTAGTTTCAGAGAGACAAAGTACTATAGGCAACTTCCAGAAGAAGAGCAAGAAGTATTCAACATCCTAACCTCTATGTTTCATTTTAAAGTAAATAATTATGTATTAGAGGAATTAATAAATTGGGATAACGTTCCAAATGATCCAATTTATCGATTGATGTTTCTGCGGAAAAGCATGCTTTTGGATGAGGATTATACTTGTTTAAAGCATCTTATGAATATGGGAGAGGAGCTAAAGGGATTTGGCCCGTTAGTTGAAAATATAAAAAAACGTATGTTTCCTCATCGTGAACCATGTAAAAACCGAACGGTAAAACATGGCAATAGGCTGTTGTATGGTGTAGTTAGTGATTTTGAAACTATTGTGAGCATATTTCCAAAATACACTGTTAAAACATGTCATGCTTATTGCACCTATTGTTTCAGATGGCCGATACTTAATAACGCGGAAATGCAACGTTGGTCTTCTTATGACGATCCTCAAACACCCGTTGGTTATCTACGGGAGCATCCCGAAGTTAAAGATGTTTTACTTACAGGAGCAGATCCTTTAGCAACAAATGCAAAAATACTGAGAAGGTATCTTGAGCCAATTTTAGAAATAGATAGTATTTCGACTATTCGTATCAGTAGCAAATCACTGAGTTTTTGGCCATACCGTTTTACTACAGACAAAGATGCTGACGATATTTTAAGGCTATTTGAAGATATTCAAGCTAAAGGAAAACATTTAAGCTTCCTTGCACATGTGACACATGTCAGGGAGTTGGAAACTGATGCTGTAAAAGAAGCAGTTAAGCGCATTCAAAGCACAGGGGCAATAATTCGCTGCCAAGGGCCGATTGTAGAGGGCATAAACGATACTGCTCAAGACTGGAGCAATTTATGGACGCGACAGCTTAAGCTGGGAATTATTCCTTATTATATGTTTATAGAGGGAAATCATCATCCAACGAATTGTTTTAGAGTACCATTGGCAAAGACATTGAAAATCTTTCAAGAAGCACAAAAGCTTACATCTGGTACCGCAAGGACTGTCCGTGGGCCCGTATTTGTGTATGAGAAGAATCGAGTGTTATTAGATGGCATAACCACAATAAACAACAAAAAGTATTTCGTATTGAAAAGTCTACAATCACCTCCAGAAGCTGGTGCAGAGGGAAAAATAGAGTTGGTTCCTTATGATGAATCTACAACCGATCTTGGAGATTTGTTCACATTGTTCAAGCCCAAAATTGCGAATGATACAATGATTTCTGTTTAAGTTTCATTCAGGTGAGTTCAAAAACAAAGTTCTTTAGCTTATTTTATAAATGAGGCTGTTTTTTTCATATAAATCATGAACTAATGCTATATAGCTTAGAATTCGATATATTTTAATTATCAGCTGATAATAGCAAAATGAAACATTATATTTCTCATGCCTATAAATATCAAGAATGAACTATAAGATAAAAGAAAACATTCACTTTTCTGAAGTATCAGAAGACTTTTCGATAGCGTGCATGGAGAAGGGGGGAGTGCTGCTTAAGTCTAAAGTGGCACGTGAAATCTTGGAGATTATTTCTGAGAGGTCAGTTACCAAGGATGAACTATTAAGAGATTATTTTACGGCTTCGTCAATAAATGAAGCTGTTATCTCTTTGTATCAGTTAGAAAAAGAGGGAATTATTACCAGTAGCCCTTCAGTCTTTACTTCTGAGCAATCTGGCTTTTGGATTGAGATGGGTTATGATCCATTACGTTTATTACAGGTATTTGAGGAGAAGAAGGTCAGCATTGAGTGCATTGGTCAAGTATCCAAATCTACACTTGAGAAAGCCTGTAAGGAAACAGGAATTCAATTTTCGCAAACGCCTACTCTTACCATAGTCATTACTGATAGTTATACCAATGCAAAACTGTGGAAGTACAACCAAAAGTTTTTAGAGGAAAAAACTCCTTGGCTTTTGATTAAAACAGCAGGTAGTGAACCTTTGGTGGGGCCTTTGTTTATTCCGGGGAAAGAAGACGCTGCATGCTGGAAATGTTTGGAACACCGTCTTTTGTTGCACGATCGGGAAAGCCAATTTTACCAAGCTCTAAACCAGACAGGTGAGCATTTGACACGACCTTTTATTAGTCATCCATTGTCGGAAGGTCTTGTTGTTCATGCAGCTGTTCTGGAGGTTGTTTCATGGCTGTATAAAGATGATGGTTCTTTACAGAATAAGATCATATCTTTTGATTTGAAATCTGGAGAAAAACGAATTAATCACCTTGTAAAACGGCCACAATGTGAAGCATGCGGCGATCAGGAATTGCAATTAAAACCCCCATCGCCAATTGTGTTACAGCAACAGAAAATGGGCACAGACGTTGCTGGAGGATACCGTGCTGTTACTGCCGAAGAAACGCTGGAGCGGAATGAACATCATGTGAGTGAAATTACAGGTGTTGTACCTCACCTAAGACCTTATTATTGGAAAAAGAATACTCCAGTTTACAATTTTAGTTCGGGTAGGAATTTAGCGTTGCAAAGCAATTCAATGTTCTGGCTGAACAAACATTTACGGAGTATAAACGGAGGAAAAGGTAAAAATCCAATACAAGCAAAAGTGGGCGCTCTTTGTGAATCTATTGAGCGCTATAGTTTAATGTTCCACGATAAAAGGCATGTGGTTAAAGGTGCATTTAAAGATTTGGAAAAGGCAATTCATCCGAACCAGTGCATGTTATATAGCGATAAGCAGTATGACGAAAGGGAACAGACCAACAGAAATAGTTTTAAATTCTACTCGCTGACACCGAATGTTTTTAATGAAGATGAGGTGATGGACTGGACTTCTGTATATAGTCTTACAAATGAGGAGTTCAAGCTTTTGCCTTCGGAATACTGCTATGCGCAATATCCTACGGGGGACAGAGAAGAGATTTATTCCTATCCAGATTCGAATGGCTGCGCTGCTGGGAATACTATGGAAGAGGCAATTTTACAGGGTTTCCTAGAGTTGGTCGAACGGGATGCTGCTGCTATCTGGTGGTATAATATGCTGCAACGTCCGGGAGTTGATCTGGCGAGTGCGCAAAACCCTTATATCGATCAGATGATTGACTTTTATAAAGGAATGGGAAGGAGCGTTTATGTTCTTGATCTTACCACAGATATGAACATCCCTGTATTTGTTGCCCTTAGCCATAATCTTTCGCAAAATAGCAAAGACGAGGTGGTTTATGCCTTTGGTGCGCATGTAGATGCAGCTATTGCTTTGGAAAGGGCTATTGTGGAATTGAACCAGTTAGCCCCAGTCATTACAACCGACAGGGATGTGATTGAGGATAAAGCCTGCCTTGATTGGTTAAGGGATTCCAGTCTTGAAGAGCACAAATATCTGGCTCCAGTTTCGGGAAAACTCAAAAACATGCAAACAGATTATCCTAAAGTTTGTGAAGCGAATATTTACGAAAGTGTTCAGTACTGCATAAAAATGGCAAAGCAGAATCAGTTGGAAACATTGGTTCACGATCTTACCCAACCAGATATTGGCATGCCTGTAGCAAAAGTAATTGTTCCTGGTATGCGGCATTTCTGGCGACGGACAGCTCCCGGCCGTTTGTATGATGTGCCTGTGAAGATGGGCTGGTTATCTAAAGCCAATACTGAGGAAACGTTGAATCCGATTAGCATTTTCATTTAGACCGCATTTCGACACTACTCCCGAATGATGACAGAGTAAAGGTACTGTTTAACAGATCGTTTTATGATTTTTTTTTGAGCACAATCTTTTATGGCTGTGCTTTTTTGTATGCGCTATTTTCACATCGAAGTTACTTTAGGGATAGTCATAGGGTATTTCAGATTAGATTTTATGGTCAATAATATATTGAACATATGGTTATTAATTGTTTCCCTACGAGAAATACGTTTCAGGCAAAAATTCCAAATTCATCTTGGTATTACCCATTTATCTTACTGAATGCTATTGCCTTGACGATATATGTTGATATATTTTTTCTTGTTAGAATTTCGGAAATTTACATCAAGAGCAAAAGGTAAACATTCGATTTGGCAGCTACGGATTTCTGATTTTGTTCTTCAATCCAACAGATACTAATCTGTGTTTGATTTTATTGAAATACTTTCACAAAGTAATTCCAGTATACTTTAGCTATTGAAAGAATCAATGAAACGCTGTAAAATTCTCTGTTCAAATATTCTATAGTTGTTTTTCTAATTTCATTACATATCTCATTCACTTGTTTTGTGATTCTACAATCTCATATAAAACAAACATTTAAAAAAACAATTATGATGAACTATCGCTACGATGCCCATTGTCATATTTTCACTGCTGAATATGTGATTCAAGAAATAAAGAGCTTAGCTCATGATATCTGGCAGGGTATATACCCATGGCACGATCCTAAGGCTAGAGATTTAGCGAGAGGTGTTTTTTTGAGTAGGCATTCTTTACACGATGAAAAAATCAGGGGAGTGCATGAAGTCAAGGGAATTATCAGTGATATTAACCGGATTTTCCGTCAGTTAATAGAAGTGTTAAAGGCTGCTGAAGGCACGGAAGAGGAAAATTTAAACTTCTTACAGCGAGAGGCAAAAAAAGCATTTCCATCGGAAGGGGCTCGTATTATACCACTTATGATGGATATTTTCTACGTACTTGCCTACCCATTGGATAAAAACAGTGATATTTCAGATCCAAAATTTGCCTCTTTTTCGCATGAACACAAGGTAGAGCATGAATCGATATTTCAAGAAATATGGGACGAAATATTGGATGATTTCACACAACATGTTCAGTTTGCGAAAACAAAAGAAATACAAGTTGATAGGGCCGTATCTGATAATAAATTCGATCAGCTTTTAAAAGCTGTAGAAAAACACCGCCCAATTGACTTTATTCATGAATCAACAAAGTCTGCCTTAGATGCAATGCCTAATGTAAGATTCCACAAAACCAATGGTTTTTGTCTGCACTTGGACAACCTGAAGAAGTTAGTCAAAAACCGTACTAATGAGTTGTTCCCTTTCATAGCCATCGATCCTCGCCGTCCTGGAATAATAGAAGAGCTTCTGTCTGGAAGTTTTTTTGAAGGCGATGGCCGTTTCTATGGTGTAAAGCTATATCCTCGCTTAGGCTACCATCCGCAATGCAAACCTCTAGATGCAGTTTATGAATATTGCAGCAAAAATAACCTCCCGATTACTTTCCATTGTGGCAAAAGCGGTTTCCCTCCGGGAACAGATTGGAAGTATGCAGAATTCGGCAATCCACTGAATTTTGAGCCGATTGTAAAAAAGTATCCGAACCTAAAAATCGATTTTGCACATTTAGGAAGTGCAGACCCGTCTTTGGAGTGGGCAAAAACTATTGTTAGGCTGGTTAATGAAAACGAAAACGTATACTCAGATTTATCTTGCTATACTAGTAAAGATGATTTAAAGAAAATTAAAGAGTTGTGGAACACAAATCCAAAACTTAAAAAACGCATGATGTTCGGTACAGACTTCGACGTAATGTATCTTACCGATTTTGTGACCATGCAAGACTATTACAACAATTTCAAAGAATTTTTTAGCGAAGCGGATTTAAATGTAATGATGCAAGATAACCCAAGCAGGTTTTTGGGAGTTGATGAACCAAATTTGAGAACCTCAGCTTCTGAAAATCAAATTCCACAGCCGTTATAGATTTGTTTATTAAAAATGTACTCAGAGATAATTAGTTCAATTATGATAAGCGTTATCAACAAGTAAAGAATAAAAAATAACCTCGGTTAAGGTGCACAAGACGTCCAATACCGGAGCGTGAGGGTTTGGGCGGCCACGGTGCAACGAAAACCGAAGTTATTTTTCAGCTTTACTGAGTAGTAATTGATATCAATATGCAATGTGTTATTTTATAGTGCTTTATTAAGTTAAATAATAAAGAATTTCCTATTCATCGTACAACCTAATATTGGTATTTCTTCCAGCCTAATTTCTTTTCTTATTAACAGCTAGAGCAAAACTTTCAGTTTACCAGTTGAAGTTTTAGTTCTTGTGGATACATGATTAACTGAACCAAGCATTTCAGAATAAATATCCATATGCCTTTGGATGTTTTCTTCATGATTTGCAATACTCAACATTTCAGAAGCGATAACGTTAGCGATTCAGTCCGCTTTTCTTTCCTGTTATGCTTCTGTTCATTATCCAAACGAAACGATTCAGTAACCTTAAAACAGCAAGCAATGACTTATTACAACAACGAAGTGCACCTCCAAGTCGCATCAGGTAGTGGTTACGTATTAAAAGGAGGCAGTTTCACATTAGAAAATTATTCGGTAAGCGATAGGGAAGATCCTTTGGGAAACATAAGTATCGGCCTAGCAAGACCTTTCGGAATAGATGGTAAAATGACTTTTCGTGTTGGCCGAAAGGCGACTAAGGAAGTTGCAAATTGGTTCAGGGAAAGAGTCCCTGCATCGAATACAACGTTTAATGACAATCCGGATAAGTTGAACTTTGCCTTTCTAGGTACATTGAAAATTGTTGCCACGGGCGGGGTATTGAACGAAGGTGAGCACACCTTTACTTTTTCTGATATCATTATTGCTCAGGGCTGCTCCAAATCTTCTACAAAGTTGTGGTTTGGTGGCAAAAAATGCTATTATGCTGGTTTGGATACCGTTATTTGTATGGGGGTTAGTAATACTGGAATCAGTTTCCCATTTCATTTCAAACATGGAGATAATGGGAGCAATAAAATTAAAGTAGAACCAAAGGGCTTGTCCAATTGGTTAAGTAATGTTGATGACAGTGTGACCCTTAGCCAGTTAATGATTCCAGGACGTAAAAAACTAGGAATAACGGAATTCCATCACCTTAATCCAGTCGAAATCTTAAGAGCTTTTTCTCCAGCTAGAACAGAGTCAATTAGCAGGCAATTGCTGAATGGGGCGAGGTATTTTGAAGTCCAAGTTGATTATGTACGTAATAAACTCGTTACTCAATCTCCCAAAAGCGGATGGGGCTACAAGGGACAGGAGTTAGAAAAGGTTCTCGCCGATGTTGTTTCCTTTTTGAGAGCCAATAGTGACGAAACTGTAATACTCGATTTTTCTTATGCTCGGAAATATGAAAACAAAATAAAACCTGAAGAAATTAAGTCTCTGATCAATAGCTTACTGGATAAATTTAGAAAATACATTTACACCAACAGAGATAAATATGTGGACTTTGCAAAAATCAACTTAGGCGAAGCCAGGGAAAAGATAATTGTTGCTTTTGATTATGCCGATTACATCAACTCTTCTATTGACCGTTTTTATGGCTCAAATAAAGAGTCCTCTTATGAAGATAAAGTTATTGATAACGAGCAGGATAGGTTCGAAAACCAGAGCCCTGAGTATCTATTTCTGTTACCTTGGATAGTTACTCCAAATATTTCAGGAAGTAGAGGAGGAGAGGTGTTGTCAAATCAGGCACAGAAACTAAAGGAACATATCAGAGGAGCGCAATGGCCTAGACTGACCGTTGTTTTTATAGATAACTTTGAACTAACCCAGATTCAATCTATCGTTTCATATAATTTTAATGAAGTTGTAACACCAAAATATGAAATGTCCGTTGTATAGAATTGCAGTCGAAAACAAAACTCCAAAGATATTTCGTTGATCGGTGTTTCAGGCGTAGCTATTATTGGTTGCGCTTTTTTTTGTTGATTATTTTATTGTCATCAAAAAAAAGAGCCACTTCAAAAAGCAGCTCTTTCTATATTATTTATAATGCATTTACAGACTATTGTCCACGTCCACAACACTGTTTAAACTTCTTACCACTACCACAAGGGCAAGGTTCATTACGCCCAACTTTTTTATCAGTACGAACGTAAGTTTCTACCTTTGGTTCGCCTTGAGAGCCATCTGGTTTTGCAGCCTTAGCCTTCGATATATCATCTTCACCCGGACGGCTGGTTTTTAGTCGTTTGGTGTCTACCTGTTTCGTTTGAACAGTGCGTTGAGTTTCGCGCTCTTCAGGAACAGGAATGTGACCTTTCATTAGCGTGGATACAATTGTTTGGTTGTTCTTATCGATCATCTGCTGGAACAGGTTGAACGACTCAAATTTATAGATCAACAACGGATCTTTTTGCTCGTAAGTCGCAGATTGAACAGACTGCTTCAGGTCGTCCATTTCGCGCAGGTGTTCTTTCCATGCCTCGTCAATGGTTAGCAGGATTGCTGTTTTTTCAAATGCCTTAACAAGCTCTTTGGCCTGTGTATCATAGGCTGTTTTTAGGCTTACAGGAATTTGCCAGATTTTCTGTCCATCGGCAAAAGGAACTATGATCGGACGTTCATCATCGTTAGATTCTTCGTAATGATGTTTGATCACTGGCCATGCCTGATCCTGCATTGCTTTCGATTTGCGGCGGTAAGCCGTCAACATCTCAGCATATAGTTTTTCTGTGACTTCAGTTGCAGGAAGATCTTTAAAGTCCTGTTCCGAAATTAGAGCCTCAATAGAAAGCGAACGGTAAACTTCCAATTGGAAATCTTGGAAATCAACCTGTCCATGTGTTCTTTCAGTTACGGTTTGGCAAAGATCGTACATCATGTTTGCGATGTCTACACCAATACGTTCACCGTGCAGCGCGTGTTTACGTTGCTTGTAAACTACCTCGCGCTGAGAGTTCATCACATCATCATATTCCAAAAGGCGCTTACGAATTCCAAAGTTGTTTTCTTCAACTTTGCGCTGTGCACGTTCGATAGACTTAGTAATCATGCTGTGCTGAATCACATCGCCATCTTCGTGGCCAAGGCGGTCCATTACTTTCGAAATGCGGTCAGAGCCAAACATGCGCATCAAATCGTCTTCCAGCGATACGAAGAACTGTGAACTACCCGGATCTCCTTGACGTCCCGCACGACCACGTAACTGTCTGTCTACACGGCGCGATTCGTGACGCTCCGTACCAATAATAGCAAGACCTCCAGAGTCTTTGACTTCCTTGGTAAGCTTAATGTCGGTACCACGACCTGCCATGTTGGTTGCAATGGTCACAAAACCAGCTTGTCCTGCTTGTGCAACAATGTCGGCCTCGCGCTTGTGCAGCTTCGCGTTCAGTACGTTATGGTCTATGGCTTTTCGCTGTAGCATACGGCTCA
Organism: Bacteroidales bacterium; assembly: GCA_965230435.1. Lineage (GTDB taxonomy): Bacteria > Bacteroidota > Bacteroidia > Bacteroidales > JBDKHP01 > JBDKHP01. Next base: position 950,078 of record CBDDLB010000006.1, on the reverse strand, counting down.
GAAGTTCCGAAATTTCTACCGACGTTGTACCAACAAGCACTGGGCGGTTCTCTTTTACGATCTTCTCAATTTCGTCAATTACTGAGTTATATTTTTCACGGCGTGTTTTGAACACCAAATCTTCACGGTCGAAACGCTGAATATGACGGTTGGTTGGGATTTCCATCACGTCCAATTTGTAAATATCCCAGAATTCGCCAGCTTCAGTAATCGCAGTACCGGTCATACCCGAAAGCTTGTTGTACATTCTGAAATAGTTCTGTAAAGTAATAGTAGCGAACGTTTGTGTTGCAGCTTCTACTTTTACATTTTCTTTTGCTTCAATTGCTTGGTGCAAACCATCTGAATAACGGCGGCCTTCCATAATACGGCCAGTTTGCTCATCTACAATCTTCACCTTATTCTCCATAACAACGTACTCCACGTCTTTTTCGAAAAGCGAGTAAGCACGCAATAGTTGGTTAATGGTGTGGATACGCTCCGATTTGATTGCAAAATCCGCAAGTAGTTTATCTTTTAGTTCCAGTTTTTTCGCCGGATCAGTTTCGTTCTTTTCAATATCGGCAATTTCAGAACCGATGTCAGGCATTACAAAGAAATGCGGATCGTCAGAAACACCTGTGATAAGGTCGATACCTTTATCGGTCATATCTACAGAGTTAGTTTTCTCGTCGATAACAAAGAAAAGTTCATCCGTAACCTCTGGCATCCGTTTAGCGTTTTCTGCTAGGTAGATATCTTCGGTTTTGATCAGACTGGTTTGAATACCTGGCTCACTACGGAATTTGATGAGGGCGTTGTTCTTAGGGAACATCTTGAACACCTGCAACAGTTTGAAGAAACCTTCTTCTTTGCTTTCCTTTTTTTCTTCACCGATCATTTTTTTTGCTTCGGCGAATCTCTTATTAAAAAGCTCACGTTGGGCTTTTACCAGTTTTTCAACTTTAGGCTTTAGCTCAAGAAATTGCTGGTTTTCGCCTTTTGCAACTGGACCGGAAATGATAAGAGGAGTACGGGCATCATCGATAAGAACCGAATCGACCTCATCGACAATTGCATAGTTGTGCGGGCGCTGTACAAGTTCGTCTGGAGAAAGCGACATGTTATCGCGCAGGTAATCGAAACCAAATTCGTTGTTGGTACCGAAAGTAATGTCTGAGTTATATGCAGCAACACGTCCTTCTGAGTGCGGCTCGTGCTTGTCAATACAGTCAACCGAAAGTCCGTGGAATTCGTACAAAGGCCCCATCCACTCGGCATCACGTTTGGCAAGATAGTCGTTCACCGTAACTACGTGTACACCACGGCCAGTCAGGGCATTAAGGAAAACAGGGAGTGTCGCAACTAAAGTTTTACCTTCACCGGTTGCCATCTCAGCAATTTTACCACTGTGCAGAGCAATACCCCCAATAAGCTGAACATCATAATGCACCATATCCCAGGTTACATCGTTTCCGCCTGCTGCCCATGTGTTTTGCCAAACAGCAGTGTTACCTTTTATTTCAATGTGCTTATGGCGTGTTGCTAACGAACGGTCGAAATCACTTGCCGTAACTTCAACAGTTTCGTTATCTGTAAATCGTCGGGCAGTTTCTTTAATTACGGCAAAAGCGGCAGGAAGTATTTCTTCCAGCGTGGTTTCAATCTTTTCTGTAATCGTTTTTTCAAGGCTGTCAACCTCTTCGTAGAGTTTTTCTTTAACGAGTACGTCATCTTCCTGCTCAATGGTGCGCTTGAGTTCATCAATACGGCCTTGTTCTGTAGCCACATTATCTTTGATGCGCTGCTTTAGGTCGTCTGCTTTGGCACGGAGCTCGTCGTTAGAGATCTGTGCTAGTTTAGCGTATTCTGCTTTGATCTTTTCAACAACAGGGTCAACTTGCTTTAGGTCTTTGTCGGCTTTCGAACCAAATAGTTTCGAAACGACACTGTCTATTAATCCCATGATATATGTAGTTCTTTTAATTTTCTTTTCTCAAAAACAGGAGAATTTAACGTTATTTGGCCTTGCAACTGAAATTATTTCAATCTGAAATGATTCTCATTTTTAGTGCTTTAGACATAGTGTTCTGACTAAAGTTGTATATTGCAAATTCAAAGTTAACTTCTTCCGACTGTTCGCAAAGATATTCATTTTTTCAAGGGCTGAAAACTCGAAGTTTGATTGTATTTAATAGCAGTCAGACGGTTCATGTTTTCATAAAGCTTGATATTATTTTTTATTCATCAAATCTTTGGCCTAAGTGCTTATAACTGTTAAATTGTCGCCCCGTTATTATTTTTACTGCCTTTTTGTCCGTTGGATGTGTTTCTGCATGAATATTTTTCAACAATCCATATGAGCAAAATGTGTAGAACGGACTAACCAGATTAATCTCAGACAGATGAAAAAAAAGATAGCCTCATTCGTTGTCTTACTACTTGTTGTAATATGTGCTTACCATTATAAATTGATAAGCTATGGCCTAAGTCAGGCTAAAGGACAATTGACTGTGCTCATGGAGGCTGTGCCTATTGAAGAGGCCCTGGAATCAGAAACATTTCCCGATTCGTTGAAATCTAAATTGCGATTGGTAGGGGACATTAGGCGTTTTGGGATCGATTCTCTGAAGCTTAGAAATACGAAAAACTACACCACAGTTTTTAACCAGAATGGAAAGCCGATTTTATGGGTTGTGGTAGCAAGCGAAAAATATAGACTAAAGGCTATTGAATGGGAGTTTCCTGTAATTGGCAGTTTTCCCTATAAAGGTTTTTTCGATAGGGAAAGGCTGAAAGAGGAGAAGGCCAGTTTGGATGCCAACGGATTGGATACCCACGTGAACGAGGTTGCTGGCTGGAGTACTTTGGGCTGGTTCCGTGATCCAATTTTGTCAAGCATGTTGCTAAGGCCAGAGGGCTCATTAGCTAATCTGATTATTCATGAAATGACACATGCTACCCTTTTCGTACCTGGCAACAGTGTTTTTAATGAAAATCTTGCAACTTTTATTGCAGATGTTGGGGCGCGTAGATACATAAAGAATAAATATGGTGAAGATTCACCAGAAATGCTCGATTACTTAGGCTTTACTACCGACCGCAAAAAATTGGCAGAACATATGCTTCGGGGAGCGAAGCGTTTAGATAGCTTGTATTCTGCATTGGAGGGAATAAACCCAAAGGAGAAGGATGAAATGAAGGAACAACTGATCAGCCAGATTTTTCAACAGACCGATTCAATTGAATTTCGAGATACACTCCTCTTTAGTAAGTTTTCTAAGTTAGATAGTTTTCCGAACAATGCCTATTTCATTGGATTCAAAACCTATCGTGAGCAGCAGAATGTTTTCGAGGAGGAATTTAAAGAGAAGTTTGGTAGTGATTTTGAACGTTATTTTGCTTATCTTAAGTCTAAATATCAGTAAACAATGACTTAGACTGGCTCTTCGATTTCGAACTGAGTGTAACCTCCATTTTAAAGTATACTTCAGATACAAAACACATGCTGATGTTTTGGTGTGTGATTTGTTTGATATTCAATATTCTGGACAGCAAGGAAAGGAGAAGGTATGTATAAAGCATTATTTAAATTGAGGATTAAGGAAAGACATACTTCACGTTTGGTCTTAAGGGGTTTTGAGGCATCTGACCTTGATGTCTATTCTAAAATCTTAGGCCATAAAGATGTTGCTGGTTGGCTGGGCAGACCGGAAGGTATTTCTAAGGCAGATGCAAAGCACTGGATAGATGGAATGCTATTTTGGTGGGAAAGGCATGGCTATGGCCCATGGGCTGTTGTCGAAAAAGAGTCTGGACGGCTTGTGGGGCATTGCGGACTTAAGTTTGCTGAGGAACTTGGAGCCACAGAGCTTATGTATGCCATTCATCCAGACTTTCATGGGCGTGGTTATGCAACAGAAGCAAGTAGGGCTGCGTTGGATTATGGAAAAAGTGAACTGGAAATTAATAAAATAATTGCCTACACTTTGCCCAACAATTGGCCTTCAAGAAAAGTTATGGAAAAAATAGGAATGCACTATGTGAAGAATATCGTTCATGCAAAATTGGATCATGTGCTTTACGAGATAAACCTGTGAGGTATAGATTGGTGACATTTAAAACAGAAAGCCGCCTTTGTCGATTGTGACGTCGAGCTGGGCGGCCTTCCTTTTAACCCAAGTGTACAGTCTGTACTAATGGGCATTATTTTTTAACAAATGTAACTTGTTTGCCTGCAGCTTTAAGCATATAAACTCCTGCTTTAATGTCTGAAACGTCAATAGTAGTTCCTTTAGTTTCTTTCACTGTTTTACCTGTAAGGTCAATGATTTTCGAAACTGTTTTAGCATCAATACCCTTAACGGTTATTATGTTTGTTACAGGGTTTGGATAAATAGAAATTGCAGAAGAAAGATCCTTGGTGTTAAGGATACCTTTTTTGTTTACGAATGAGCAACTTTCCCTTGTAAAGGTAACAGTTTTAACAGGCGCAAGGTACTGGCCAGTTGCATTGTTTTGTACTTTGAATTCGATAGTGTACTCTTGTCCAAGAGTTGCAGTTACGTCTCTGTAGAAATAACCATCAGATTTCTTGGTTGGTCTACAATCTCCGTCAAGACATAGGTAGCTCCAGCTTGCAGTCCAGCCTTCATCTTTGTGATAAATTCTGATTGTATTGTCGTCAACATAGCTTACTCCATAATCTCCACAGTCGCCAGGATTGCTTCCGCCATCGCTTGTTATTTTGATAGATGAAGTAGCAGTGTAGCCGCCATCTGCAGTTTTAACAGTGATAGTTGCCGAACCTTTTGATTTTGCAGTAACAACGCCGCTATTATTCACAGTAGCAACAGAAGTATTGCTCGATTTCCAGCTCACGGATTTGTTAGAAGCGTTAGATGGTTTTACCGAGGCAGAAAGATAAGCTGTCTGACCAACTTTTATAGAAACACTTGATGGAGTAACACTAACGCCAGACACTGCAATGTCACCGCCTCCGTCTTGTGGATCGTAACCATCTAATGTAGTTACACCACTACCGTTAGGATCTAACCAAGCTTTTAATTGCTCAGAACGAGAAGTGTATTTATCCCAAGATACATGAAACTGAGCGTAGTAATCGTTGATACTGTTGCCACACGCTGCCTGTCCACCTGTAAGGTCGCCAATTAGTCTGTGGTTCTGATCGAACAATGCAGAGCCCGATGAACCGCCTTCTGTAGTACCATAATCCCAAGATGGAACATGCCAGTGTGCATTGTTGTCATATCCGCCTCCGTAGCTGCTAGTGCTAGCTCCGTCTGCATCAGCACAAATTTTCTTGTTGTCGCCACCAGGGTGGTGTATGCCGGTTACTTCAGTAGGTCTTTTGCCAGAATTGTCCCAACCTGCATAATATGGTTTATAAGATGCAGGAGGTACTTGGCTCATTTCATACAAAGCAAAGTCTAGTACGCCAGTTGTAGCTCTTAATGTTGAGCCTGAAATTGATTGAGATTGAGAAGCGTCGTTGCTGTTGCATGTAGTGTTCTCGTAGTTGAAAATATAAAGGATTTTGGGACCGCTTCCTGTTGGATCGTGATCAACACAGTGGTTGGCAGTTAGGAAATATGGCTTTCCGTCTTGCTCTGTATTGTTCATGATAGTTCCGGTACACAACCAAGTGTTGTCGATAAGTATTTTACAAACCGCTCTTTTCTCGCGTTGCCAAGCCTGACCTTGAGGACAGTTGATGTTAACATTACAAGAACCAGACTTTTTGTTCATTTTTTTGAGCCTGGGATGCTTAAAAGCTCCTCTGTAATCGTGTCCAATCTGACCGATTTCCAATACTGGCTCTTCGCTGATTCCCGCTGGTACAAAAAGCTCAATAAAAAGCTTGTCACCATATACAGGCTGAACAGGAAGAATACCCGATTTTTTGTTGTTGGCATTGGTGAAAGCTCCAAGTACATGGTCTTGCTCTTCGTTGTATAAGAAAAGCTTTGCACCTTCTGGCATGTAGTATTTGCTAAAGGTAATGTTAAGAGAATAAGCCCCTTTAGACTCAATACCGAAACGCCATAAACGGCTTCCGTCAGCAAGTGTTTCCCATGCACCAAATTCATCTGTTGAATATTCTACAAGGAAGCGTTTTGCAAAACGGTAGCCTCCTTTTTTGCCTGTTTGTTGAGCATCTTCCTCAAGAAGTTTCTGAACATCAATAGTTTCCATTTGTTCAGTAGGAATTACAGCATTTTTCTTCGAAGTTAAGGTGAAGCTATAAGGCTTTCCTCCCTCGCTAATCTGAGCTTTAGCGCCAATCGCAAATAAAAAAAGAGCGATTAACATTAATGACTGTTTTTTCATAATAATTAAAAGTTAGTGTTAGGTAAATTAATCATATATCAGTTAACATAAGTTCGATGTTTTCTATTGTGTACGGAGCTATTGTTTTTTATTGAAAAAACAACCTGTATATATTTATATGTATTTTATATTGCTAATTATCAAACTATTTTGATCATTAGAAAAATGTCACTCGATAACAATTTCAGAGTAATTTATTTTACTTGTGATTTCTTTAGAAAAATGCGTGTATTCATCATCTATTTGTAATTTTAAATATTACATGATGATAATGAAGTCTTGAATTGACATTATAAGTCACATTTTATGTTTTTGAGTTTGTAAAGGATATGTGTTTTGTTAATATTATAATCTTAATGGTGGGAAAGTATATATAAAAATCCACATTTACACATTATTAGGATTGAAAAGAACAGCTGAAGTTTTAATGTATTGATATTCAGAATATGTTAAATATGTGAATTTGACTTTTCTTTATTGAAGTGTAAAACGATCGAAATTAGTATGTCGGTTTGGTGGCCAGATCATTTTTTTAGTTCTATTCTTTAGCGAAAAGTGAGTTGGAAGAATTTAATCGGAATTGAGTATTTGTTAAGTTTTTGATTTTTAAAGTAGAAAGGTGTAGGGGAGTAGGTCTTCGATTTTACATGTGGCCGAGATTTGGGTTTGTTGTTTTTTTATATAAACTAAGAGTGTTTAGATGTGCTATTGTTATGAATGCCTTTAGGCTTATTATTGTTGTATAATAGTTGTATATACTTTTATTTTTTGTGAAAATTTGTTCTGTTTTTGAACGTTATATCTCAAACCTTAAAGATTAATAGGACTTAAGAGCCTATAATCTGAATATTCACAATATTTTATTTCCCTTGTCAGTAAGGAATAGCTCTAAAAGTCTAACAACTAGAAAGTCTTCAACCCTTGCTAAGTAAGAATGAGAAAATATACTGATCCATTATTTTGGATTCTGTACGCATTTTTGTTCGTTAGAACTAAAAAAGAATGCAATGCCAGAGTGTTTTTTTCATTTTCTCTAAAGAGAACAGCCTAACATTAATCGTAACTAATTTAATCTTATGAGAAAAGTGTTCAATGCTTTAGTGCACAAAAAGGAAAGACGGAGTTTTTTTATTGTATTTTGGATAATTTGGCTGTTATCATGGTCATCTGCCGTGTTTGGTACTAACTATTATGTTTCGTCTTCTGTAGGAGATGATAAAAATGATGGTTTGTCGCCTCAGACAGCTTGGAAGACGTTCGAAAATTTCACATACCCAGCCCGTACCGTTACTTTAGCGGGAGGCGATACATTATTTATGAAAAGAGGAGATGTTTGGTATGACCAACTGGCAATGATCCATACATCGGGTAGCGATGGAAAGCATGTTGTGGTTACAGATTATGGCGATCATTCAAAAAGGCCTCACATTATTGGACAGCTAGACAACAGTAAGTGGGAGTTACATTCTAAAAATGAAACCAGTACAGTGTGGAGGTATTATGTAGCTCATCGGGGGTATATCAATACGGCGGTAGACAAAGATAAACAACGGCGCCAGTACCATATACAACAGTTTTAGTGAATACCAGAGCAGTAATACCTTTGGGCAGGATCAGCATTCGGTTTTTGAGGAGATCGAGTTTGGAAAAGCAAATCCGGATTCGTTGGAATATTTTGTGGTGAACAACAAATCGCAGTGCAGCGACGCAGGTATTGAGAACATGGATATTATGAAAGAACATTTTCCGTTCCTTTTCAAGAAGAAGGCTCTAGTGTCAAGTCAATAATTAATTGACGGATAAAGTTTCTTTAGTTTTATCCTTGAATCTTTCGTTGTGAATTGCCAGTTAATTTTAGCGGTTTTACTGTTGCGTTTATTTGCCCATGCCTGAACTTCTTGTTTTACTGTATCTATGTTATCGATTCGTCGGTCAAGGCACTGACCATTTAGTACATTAAGTTCTATTTCGGCCATATTCAACCAGCTTCCATGTTTGGGAGTGTATACAAAATCAAACCTATCCAAGATTTTTTTTGCTTCTTCCGGATGAAACTTTTCGTACAATGCTCCTGATTTATGTGTGTTCAGGTTGTCCATTACCAGAGTTATTTTCTCTGCATATGGATACCTGTCCGAAATGTCTTTCACAAACTCAGCCCAGTCTACCTTCGTTTTTTTCTCTGTTATTTTCACCATCCGAGTTCCTGCTAACGGTTCATTGGCAATGAATATATTACAGATTCCTTTCCTAAGATATTCATAATCGATCCTTGTGCTTCCATCCGAATTCCTTATTGGGACTTTTGTTTCTGCAATCAGCTGCCTGGGGGATTCATCCATGCAGACAACTGGATATTTTTCATTGTACTCTCGTTTATAAACGTCTAATACGTTCTCCATATTTGCCACAAAATCAGAGTTCTGTTCTGGAGGGATTACCCATCCAACTACTTTCCAGGGCTTCAGTTCGTTTTTTTAAAACCTGGCGGACGGATTCATGCGAGATACTGTTGACATAGTTAAGTTCGGCCATCTGGTCTGCGATTAAACGCAGCGACCATTTAGCAAAACCTTCGGGTGCCCCACTGCAGGCTATTGATACAATGTGTGCCTCAACATCCCCGTCAACTTTCTTGTCATAAACACGTGAACTTACTTTTCGGTTTAAGCAGGCTTCAAACCCTTCTTCCACAAAACGCTTTTTAACCCGGTCTATAGTACGCATGCCTACCTTTAATACCCTGCATATCTCTTCATTTGTTGTTTTTCCATCAGAAAAATCACCCTCATCCTTATTTAAAAGAATATAAGCATTGCGATATTTTTGAGTACTATGCTTCCCTTTGGTGATAATTTCCATCAACTCTGCACGCTCCGGTTCTGTTAATGTGACTTTATATCTTATCATATTTTTTATGCTAAGATATAAATTAATACGTCAATTTAAAATTGACTTGACACTAGCTGTTGCAGGTGTAAAATACAACAATGTAAATGTTAACGTATTTCCCAATCCTAGTGATGGCTTATTTACAATAGAAATACCCGCGAATGAACTGGCTAAACTGTTGATGAACATTACGAGTGAGAATTCCCGCTCAAGAGAAAGAACAACAGTTGACCTTCGGTCTTTTGATAAAGGTATTTATTTCATGCAGATTTATTCGAATGGAAAGGGTGTTGCAGGTAAAAAGTTGGTTAAGCAAGTAAGTGTTTTGCTTGGTGTGTAGAATAACAGAGCATGGATGTTCCGAAAATGCTATTCAAGATGACCATTTGCAATAGTTACAGATATTCCTGAATGTTTTAATCATTGCTCAGCAGGCATTTTCTCAGAAGAAGCCGTTATAAATATCTCTGAAACTACTTTTCATAATGTACAATTTAGAGAAGAAAAGCTGTAAAAACATAGTTTTCCCTGTTTGTAAATTACCGATTTTCAGACTCCATTGAGAAGTGGTTTTCGGTTCCTAAAATTCTGACTGCACTATTCTAGAGCTTCATGAGTTAAGGAATTCGAAAACCACTGTACGAAGCTTCTGTGATAAAAGCTATAAAAGGCAATTAATGAGTTGTTTTGGATTGTTAGAAAATATCGAGATCTTTTCCAACAACCACTTTCCCTTTATAATTCTGAGATATCTCTTTTAGCAGATCATCGTCAGTAGCGCCCCAGAACAAAATATGATTTAAGACAATCAGTTTGGGTTTTGCTTTATCAGCGATGCCAGCAAGTTCATATGTTGATGTATGATTGCGCGCATGGTATTTTCTCCAAAATTCGGACTTGGTATCGTATTTCTCCTTGCAGTAAATTTCATGAATAAGGATATCTGCGCCTTTGGCATATTCTGCAACCTTTTCAGAAGGGGCGGTATCCCCGGAGACTACAATCACTTTGTCGGGTGTGGTGAAACGAAAACCCCAGGCGTTTGGCCATGTACCATGCGGTACGGGAAATGCCTCAACTACAACATTTGAATCGCGGTAAATTTCCCCTTCTTCCATCACCTCGTGGCTGTTCACGCGCCAACCCTGATTATTGGCCGGTTCGTAACCATATAACCGATAGCGAATGTCTTCAGCGTATGCTTTCAGTATATTTTTGGTCATATCGTTGATTCCTTCAGGGCCATAGACTTCTAGAGGTGCATTGCGTCCCATCACCCAAGGTGTGAGGATCAGGTCGGGATAGCCCGTTGTGTGGTCGGAATGCAGATGTGTCAGAAAGGCTCTTTTTATGTTCTTAACATCCAGACCTTTTATTTTTCCTCCATATCTAGGAGAAAGGGCTGCTGCTTGCCTTACCAGACCAGGGCCAAAGTCCACAATATAGGGTACATCGTTTACTATAATTGCCGTAGCACAGCCCGATTGAACGGGCGAAGGGTTTGGGTTGCCTGTACCTAAAAGTGCTACTTTTGTGATTTCTGAATCAGAAAAATCTCTTTGTCCGTAGGTGTTCATAATGGCCAATGTACAGATTATGCTTAGGAATGATTTAACTATCATAAACGGGTGATCTAATTTCATACTCGTTTTTATTGTTAGACGATTTGATTTTGCGTATAGGAACAATTCGATTGGATCACGAACTTTCCAAAAACTTTTATTGAGAATCGGAAGAACTTTTGGGAAATTATGAGCGCCTAGGGTAAGATTCAGGATAAGGCCAGCAATAATAAATCCGATGTGGTTTTCTATTCCGAACATTGTAATTCTGTTATGGTTTTCTTTATCCAGTTAGAGCCTTTTCGTTCAATTAGAAGTAGTTCAGTATTTTTGTTTTCAAGGCAATTAATAAGTTCTCCCTCTTTGTTCCAGAATGCACTTTTTCCAGCAGATGGAGAACCATACGAAGAGCCTCCAAAGTTTGACATAAGTACGTTCATGGAATACTTTTTTGCATATCCAGAAAGGACTTTGTGGGCGCCTGCAATTCCTTGTGGCGAGAAGAAAATGCCTGCAACATATAGGGTAGTGTTTTCAGTACCTGCATTTTCTGCATGTTCGGGGTTCATGATATCCGCGCAGATGGCAAATGAGATTTTTTCGCCATTGAGTTCAAGTACTGGATTGTATGCTAACGAAGGCTTAAAAGCTATTTCTTCGCCTGTATGGAGGTAATGCTTTGTGTAGATTGAAACTTCGCCATTGGGATGGATTATATAGGCTCCGATAAAGAGGTCGTTATTGATCTTTATGGGCGCTCCAGCGATAACAATTATTTGCTTGTTGGAAGCTAATTCTTTCAGTCTTTCAATCCGTGAATCATCTGGGGAGAAAGCTAACTTGCTAGCGTTTTCTCTCTCATATCCAGTAATTGACATTTCCGGAAATGCGATTAAATCTGCTCCATTGTCGGATGCTAAATTGATAAGACGGTAGTGATCTGCAAGGTTTGCTTCTATATCTCCCCGTTTGGGTTGGGTTTGTGCTGCTGCTAATATCATAAAACTTAGTATTTGGTGCGACGGTAAGGCTGTTTGACATGCGGCTTTGTTGCATGTTGCAATGAGAAGTCAAAGGTACTTTTTTTTGTGTTTTCTAACTTTCCAAAAGTTTGATAAGCAGATTTTCTTAAACCCGAAACCCCATAACAAGCACATCATCAATTTGGGCATGAGAATTACCCTGCCAGTCAGCAAGCCGTTCGCGGAGTTTTGCGCGTTGGATTTTCATAGGTAGTTGATGAATTTCCAGTAGAAACTCTTTAAAGCGCTTGGTCATGAATTTTTGACCATTTTCGCCGCCGAACTGGTCGATGTAGCCATCTGAGAAGAGGTAGATAGCATCACCTTTTTGCAGGTCGATTACTTCGCTTGTAAAAGGTTTTTCGCGGACAAATATACCAATAGGGTTTCTGTTACCTTTGTAATGGATCAGTTCACCCTTACGGATAATGAACATTGGGTTGTTGGCACCGGAAAATTCAAGTTTGCTCAGATCCGAGTCAACAACACACAGGGCGATGTCCATGCCATCTTTTGCTCTTTTTGAGCTGGATTCCTGTTTTAGGGAGCGTTTGACTAAAAAACGCAATTGCTCAAGGATTTCGTCCGCTTTATCAATGTCTTGACTCAGAACAACATCGTTCAGAAACGAGATCCCAAGCATGCTCATAAAGGCACCCGGTACGCCATGGCCGGTACAGTCGGCGGCAGCCACCACAATCTTGTTTTTTATGCAACCAACCCAATAGAAGTCGCCACTGACTATTTCACGGGGAGTGAAAAAAATAAAGGAATCGTCGAAAGTTTCCTGCATAAGAGTAACAGAAGGTATAGCAGCCTGCTGAATCCGTTTGGCGTAGATAAGGCTATTGGTAACGTCGTTGTTTTTCTTATCGATCAGTTCCTTTTGTCGGGTTATTTCTTCGTTCTGAGCTAGAACTTCTTCCGATTTTTGGGCAAGTTCAACGTTTCGTGTTTCAGTTTCTCGTTTTTGATGAGCTAGTTTATGATTTGCCCTTCGTGAAAAAATAAAACTAACAAGAATAAAAACCAATACAATTCCACCAAGAACGAACATCAATCGTAGGCGGTTTTCTTCCTGTTGCTGTTGCTGAATGGTGAGTTCGTTTATTTTCTTTTCGTTTTCAAGCAATTGTATCTGTCGGCCGCGTTCCTGTTCTTCCATTTGAGCTTGTTTCAGCCTTACTTCCTGCAATGCTTTTTGTTGTTGTAGCTGGGCGATTCTTTGTTGCTGGCGGTTGGCCTCGTTTTGTTGCTGGGCAAGGGCAAGAGCCTGCTTTTGTCGTTCGAAAGCAGCTTTTTGTAGCTCACGCTCGCGTTGCAACAGGGCAAGTTCTTTTTCTTTTTTATCAGTTTCCAGTTGAAGTTGTTTCAGGCGGAGTTCACTGAGGTTTTCTCCTGCAATCAACAGGCGGATCTGCGATTCGGTCTGTTCAATCTCTCGTTTTATCTGTGCCTGAGCCTGTAGTTTTATGATATCAGAAAGACGCAAAGAATCACGGACACTTAGATAGAGTTTGTGATACTCTAATGCCTCTTCGAAATTAGCATTGCTTTGCAGTATTTCCGAATATATCCGATAGCTATCTTGCAGCCCAAGGAGGTAGTTCTTTGCTTTGCCAATAGAAATGGCCTCAATTACATGCTTTTCAGCATTGTAAGTGTCTCTTTTTTGTAAATAGATGGCAGATAGCAGGTTGCGGACGTCAACTTCATCATTTTTTCCAGTTATGGAAGGGAGCGCTAAAGATTTCTGTAGATATTCGATAGCCAGAGGATAGTTGCCCAGATGCTGGTAACAAATGCTGATGTTTCGGTATGTGATAGAGAGGTCCTCTGCATTACCAAGTTTAGAACCATCGAAATATTCTATGGTTTTGTAGTAGTTAAGTGCCTGCTCGGGATTCTTCAGTTTTAAATAAAGATAAGCAATATTGTTGATGCAGTCAGACAATGCCGTTGTATTTCCCATAGGGCGGATGAACTCATAAAGCTGAAGATAAGTTTGTAGTGCCATATCATATTCTGGCATCATCTGATATGTGCGCGCTATCATAGTGAGGGCTTTTGCCTGCGATGTTTTATTGCCCTGTTTTTTGTATATACGGTGAAGTTCCCAGTAGATAGAAATGGCTTCTGGATAAAACTGTGTTCTTAGATTCGAAAGGGCAGCCTTTTCAAGTTTATTTACATATCCTGTTTTTGGTGCATTGGACGGCGATATTTCTATTGCAGCAATGTATTCGTCGGTAGCTTTGTCGAATATTTCGGCAAGTGTGAACAAATCTCCGTTGCTTTGGTGGGCATTGCTGATTTGTAAACTGTCGTTGTTTCGCTCGGCAATGTCGAGCAGCCGCATTTGATAGGCTAGGGCAGTAGGGTAGTCTTTCTTTTTAGTGTATGCTCTGGAAAGAAGGTCGTAGAATTTTGGTTTAAAACAGTCTGACTGAGACTTGTTTGCCAGTTCCAATGAAAGGCTGCAAGTTTTTATGGCTTCCGTTATCGCTTCATGCTCCAATGAATTTAATGCTTTCTGGTAATTCCGGATAAGTAAGATAGAGTCGTTCTTTTTCGCAGGTTGCCCATATGCGAAAAAGACAATGAAACTCAGCCACAGCCCTAAAGTATATCTCACTACCTCTTTCATTCTTACTCGTGTTCTACTGGTTTAGATTGATGTTCATGCCTATCCGCCAGTTTCTGCGCATTTGAGGGTTATACTTCAGATCCACATCTGTTCCTGTGGCATCTATGCCGCCATATTGGCTATCGAATACGTTCTTCATCTGAAAAAAAAGAGAGACAAAACGGTTCAGTTTGCCTTTCGCCAGCGCATCGAGGGTATAGTAGCCATCAATACGGTTGAACGGATCGTCTACTTGTTCCATAGACGTAATGTTGCGCCTGTACCAAGAAGACATAAATACATTTTCCAAACGAATATAAATATTTTTTGCGGCCTGAAAATCCACCCCTAATTGTCCACTAAACGGAGATATCTGTCGGTGGATAGAAACAGGATTGCTTTCTTCGGGTAAAATCTCGTTACCAATGTGATAGTTAAACCCAAAATCGATGTTCAGTTTTAGGGGGGGCACTAAATTTTTTGCTTTCACAATGAGGGAAACGCCAAATAATTCCGATAACGAGTTTTCCGTATTTGTGTTTTTCCTCACAAGACGATCGCTGGAAACGAAAGCATTAGGATACTTTTCCAAGTCGATATTGTCAAAAGTCCTAAATATTTGGTTCTTATGTGTAGAGAAAAAGACATTTAGATCGAAGATAAACTTCTTGCTCATTTTGTATTTCATTCCCAGTTCAATTGAACTGAAATGCTCTGGCTGCAACTTTGTGTTTGGAACATAAGCATATTCCACCTCTCCCTCTCTATCATATGCAGGAAAAGCAATCGATTCATAGATTAACGTAGGAGCAGGAGCTTTAAATGCATGTCCGTACGAGGCTCTAATGCCAATTTTCTTTGTTGGTTTGGTTAGAACCGCCAAGCGAGGGTTTACATTGTCGCCAAACATAGAGTTGTGATCGTAACGTATGCCGGCAATAACATTCAGCCATTTATAACTATAATAGGCTTGAGTGAAAAGACCAATATTCTGCTGCTGATAAGGGTTGATACCAAAATTGCCAAAAAGTTCATCTTCCGGAAAATCTCCGTTACCAAATGGTTTATACAAATCTGTTTCGAAAGGGATCCAGAGCTCATTGGTTGTAGGTAGACCGCCGGAAAAGGTATACGAAAGGCCAGCCAATATCTCCAGACTTTTAGATGGGCTATACACAGCTAACTGTTCCGCTACGATGTCGTCTGAGGCAGAATAGGTGTAAAGATTGGTTACATCTCTGTTGTAATGAACACCTGTGTTGGTTATGTTGTCGCGTCGGAAATATTTGTAGGATACCTGCGTCTGGAACAGCCACTCCTCTTTTTTCTTTTCGTAATTCACAGAGAAGATATTGTCGTAGAATACCCTGTGGTTCTGGGGGTTGTTGTAGCGGAATAGAAAAGGAGTTCTGCCTATGGATGAAAAAATAGTGCTTTTACTATAGTGATAAGAAAAGCTGAACGCCCCGTAATTCAGGTTAAGCCCAATTTGATCACCGGACATAGGTACTTTGTCGTGAGTGGTATTGTCCAAGCTACCAACGTAATTCGGCATATAAAACTCGTTAATAAAATCTTCTTCAGAAATTCCAGATTGCTTAAAATATTCGCTATTCAATTCCCCTATTTTGATGTTGTTATTCCAAGGGGCAGGCATGTTTCTTATACGGTCGTACTGAAGTGGTTCGTATACTTTGTCTTTTGTTGAGTAGGTGTTCAGGTCGGCATATTCGCCTTTTGTTCCATATATTGAGTAGTTCAGGATGTTGTTGTCCATCCCCAGGCGGCCGCCTGCCAGAAAATTGAAGTAGCGGAAACCATTGCTTCCAATAGAAACATCGCCACCTCCGAAGAAGCGTGTTTCGGGACGGCGTGTAATTATATTAATTACACCTGCGGCAGCATCCGCGCCATAGATAGAAGCAGCAGGCCCAAAAGTTACTTCTATTGCTGCGGCCTGCCGAACCGGAAGGTTAAAGGTGATGATGGAACTGCCGGTAACGGATGGGGCGATAGGCACATTGTCAAGCAAAATTTTGGTGTAATAATTTCCGATAACCCCCCGCATCAGAAAGGTTTCTCCCTCCCTAGAAGATCCCGGTTGCGAAACTTTCACTCCGGCTACATTTTTTAGTACATCGGCCAGTGTGAAATAGTTGTTACGAAGAATTTCTTCCTGTGTGATGACGATAGTGCGCAACGGTAGATCGTCTAGATCTCGGGCAGTACGGCTGGCCGAAACAACTGTCACTTTCTTGGGTTTAATAGATTTATCGATATCCGATAACCCTAGTATGTCGCGTTTCAGATCAATCTTATCTGTCTTTTGCTGTCCCGCCGATGTCATGCTTACCAAAAGGAACAGTATACTTAGAAAGTACCGCATGGCCGAAAGAAATTGGTGCTGTGAAAAAACGAAACGTTTCGGGCTGGTACTGCGCAGGTACATTGCGTGAGCCAACTCCGGACTAATAGTGCTGTGAACTTATTTGGATTTGCACAAGCAAATTTTACTCCAAATACGTTGCCCGATCCTTCTCTTCGATGAGCGATGTAAGTCATTTGTTCCAGTATTCTGCTGTTTTCTAGGCTGCTTCTTTTGTTTTGGGGCTGTTTGATAATATCCAACATGTCCCAGACCTATTGATTTGCATACGTGAAGATACCGATTTTCGCATTAATATGTCCGCTTTTCTTGCCTCTTGTTTTTATTTAGACTGTTTATTAATTAAGTGGTTTTTTCTAAATTTGTGACTTCCTCTATCTTAAGGAAGGCACAGGTGTATAATTATTACACACAGTTTGTTCTCATTTTGAATATTCATAGATAGTTATGATTAGCGAAGAAGCAAAAAGTACAGCAAAACAGATCTTCACAGAGTTTTTAGAGAAGAAAGGTCACCGTAAAACACCAGAACGGTTTGCAATTGTGGACGAAATATATTCACGCGAAGGTCACTTCGACATTGAGTCGTTGTACATTTTCATGAAGAACAAAAATTATCGCGTAAGCCGCGCTACGCTTTATAATACTATTGAGCTTTTATTGGAATGTAACCTCGTTATCAAACACCAGTTTGGGAAAAACATAGCACAGTTCGAGAAAGCATACGCCTACAAACAACACGACCACCTTATTTGCACTACTTGTGGCAAAGTTGTGGAGTTTTGCGATCCCCGTATTCATGAGATCAAATCTACTGCCAGCGAGCTTTTTGAGTTCGATATAGCATATCATTCACTCTATTTCTACGGTACGTGCAAAGATTGCAAGTATAAACAAGAGCAGGGCAATGCTGAGACAGAATAGTGATTTCATTTTTAGATAACTCGATTTAGTGTAGAAAACAACAGCGTCTCGCTTGCAGTTATAAATCTCCGCTCCACGGCTGTTCTGTTTTGATTTGTAGTATCTTGGCGTACAACGAAGGGCTTGTTGTGCGTCTGCGTTATTGTGTTTTTTTAGTTGCAACTGCGGTATATTTTTAAGGTTCAATTCTTTCCATTAATTGGTATTTTGTACTTTCGGTATCTTGCTTTGCCGTGAGTTCACTCTTTGTCTATCTATTTACTGGAATCAGTCTCTAATGATTGATGAACAGTAAGGTAGGGGCTATTTGTTTTAGATTTACTTCCTTTAAGTAGTCAGTCACTTAGGCTAGAAATAGATTTGACTTAATTTTATCTGGGTATTTACACAGACTACATTTGTATAAAATCTTTTACAAAAAGAGATTGGATGAATAGCAAATTTGGAACAATCAGCGATCAGGTAAATAAGATACAATTAATTGATACCCACGAACATTTAGTTGATGAATCGGAACGCTTGAATTGTATTAAGCCATTTATACAGTGCGATGATTGGACAACAATTCTTGGATTGTTATCTAAATTCGACTTTGTATCGTCAGGAATGCCGCAACAAGAAATTGATGCGATATCATCACAGGAAAGAGACCCTGTCGAGAAGTGGCGGATAATCCAACCCTATTGGGATTTTGTTAAATACAATGGCTATGGACAAGTGATCCGACATACAATTAACGACTTATATGGCATTTCGGAATTAGATGAGAAAACCATACCCGAGCTACAAAAGAAGTACGTAAATTACAGGAAAAAAGGATTTTATGAAGAAACGTTCCGAAGGGCAAATATTAAATGTTGCATTGTAAACCCACCCGGACGACCTTTTAAAGAAACTGAATTGTCAACTCTATTGCATCAAGACATCAATGCTCTTGGTATGATAAGAGTGGATGTTGAAAAATACAATGAGAATATTCTCCCCAACGTTAGCAGGCTCACTGATTGGCTGGATATTATCGATTGGTGGTTCGAAAAATATTCAGAAGAAGCAGTTGGTGTAAAGATTGGGAATGCTTATTTCAGACGGCTGGATTTTGCGAAAGTGGATTTTGAGTTGGCAGAACCGATATTTAAGAAGAAAATAACAGGAAAAGAATTAGCCTTTGCAGATGAAAAAACACTACAAGACTTTCTGTTCTGGTATGTTGTAGATCTGGCGACAAAGAACAGATTGCCTGTGAAGTTACATACAGGGCATCAGGCAATGAATAATTTTATGAGTCTTGAGAATGTTATGTTCAATCCCTCGGATTGCGCAAACCTTTGCCGTTTAAGTCCAGACACCAAGTTTATATTTTATCACATATCCTATCCTTATTACGAACCAATGATATCATTGGTCAAGCACTATTCAAATGTAATTGTTGATATGTGCTGGTCATGGACAATCAATCCGATTGCCTCAATTGATTTTCTAAAGAAATACATAATGACTTCTCCAATCAATAAGATTATGGTTTTTGGTGGAGATGATATGTATGTAGAGAATCTTATCGGGCATGCTAAGGTTGCAAGAAAAGGGATTTCAATGGCACTTTCGGAATTGGTTCAAGATTGCTGGATTACCGAAAAAGATGCGATTGAGATTGCAGAAAGAATTATGTGTAAGAATGTCGAGGACATATATAAAATATGATATGGGATATAAATTAGGCGTGTTAATGCAATCGCTATTTTTTTTCTGGCATTATACTGAAACTGTACCGTGTGAGTTATAATAAATAGTACCGTGATTTCGAAGAATTAAACTTTGAGAAAACATACTTACAAAAAAATAGTGTGACTATAACGATAAAAAAGTCAGTTTGCACTACGTATTTACTACTTCACACCGCCGTCACAACCCCTTCAATGGCCTTTATTGTTTTAACTTATAGCTTTTTTATTGTTCTTTTGGCGCTTGATAGATCAAGTTAATAAAATTACAGTTATGGATTTAAATCCATGTTGATGTCGATACTACAAAAGGTTCAGTAGGATCTTTAGAAATTCGGTCAGCAACTTACCCTAGTTAAACAATTTATTCATTATGAAAACTTATTTTTCAGTAGCACTGATAGTCTTAACAGCTATCGTTATTTCATGTACAACTAGCCAAAAACCGAACACCGTACAGACTACACAACGAATGGTGCCACCGGATGGTAAAATGATGCTTTTCATTGGTCAGGATCTTGAGATGATCAAAGGTTATATGGATAGCGATTTGCCACGTCCATCGGGAACCGTTGGTTACTCTTATTTCTTCGACAGCATTGCAGGCCTACGCGATAAGCGCGATACATGGGGATCGGGCTGGTGCTGTGGCAAAGAAAACTTAGACAATTACCCTAATGCCACATTCGCCATTGGCCTACGTTTGGTAGAAACTGATTCTGCCCGCCAGAACATCAATAAACTGCTCAAAGGCGAGTTCGATCAAAATGTTGAGCATCTGGCCAATTTCGTAAAAAAAGCAAACCGCCCAGTTTACGTTCGTATAGGTTACGAATTCGATGGCCCATGGAACCATTACAGCCCAGAAGAGTACGTAGCAGCTTTCAAATACATAACGGACAAGGCAAAACCAATTGCTGGCGACAATTTCGTAACCGTATGGCAAGCAGCAACATCTCCAGTGGGTGTACTTTTAGACAGCCTATATGGCGATTTCTATTACACAAAATTGAAATACGACGACTGGTATCCTGGCGACGAATATGTAGATTGGGTAGGGTTCTCATACTTCCTGAACGACCCAAAACAGTTCGAACTAAACGATTCACTTCTAAACTTCGCCCGTCGCCACGACAAGCCAGTAATGCTATGCGAATCAGCCCCTCAAAGCTTCGATTTGGACGCCATGACCAAGCGTAATGTAGGTGGGAACTGGGACGGTTACCCAGGCAACGACACTATTCCAAAAACATCAGAACAGATATGGAACGAATGGTATGCACCTTATTTCGATTATGTATACAAAAATACCGATGCAATACGCGCAGTACACTACATAAACTGCAACTGGGACTCACAGTTTATGTGGAGTGCCGATAATATTGCAGAACATGCACCACGTGGTTACGCAGAAGGTTACTGGGGAGACACTCGCATTGAGATAAACGAATACATCTCCAAAAGATGGAAAGAGGAGATGCAAAAGAGCGTATGGCTACTAGGGGACGAATCTACATTATCACAAATCAAAGATAGAGCACCTGGCCGCTAAACCACAATAAAAAGCTAGACCTTAATTTATTAGGGTCTGGCTATTCCTTTCTATGAAAATCAAATTTGTACTTGCTTTTGCAAACTCACCTGTAGCATACATTCCCTTATCAGCTTCTAGCGCAACTCTGAAGGTATTTTCGTGTTCCATCAATTTACAATTGACGGGTAGCCTTTTCAGCTTTATTCTGGCTTCTTTTGCGTTTTTTATACTGTTCTGGTTTCAAAATTCTTCTTCAATAAATTATCCGCCTTGGTTATTCTCGGTCTGATTTTGCGGTGACATATGTTCACGGCGAACAGCACTTTTTATATCCGATTCGTTCATCAACCTGGATACATATTGTCCTGATATCACTAATTCCGATATCATTACTTTATACTCCTTATCATGCCTTTTGGCCATTGGGTTTAATTGGGGACGTTTGACGTGTCACAACAAAGTAGACATTCCAAAAATTTTATTCTTAATTTAGTAACGCATTATTATTTGCACAATAGAGCTGCAAGCATACTTTTGACTCAACAAGCAATAATAGGTTCCCATAGAAATTGAATGTCTAAGCTTAGAAACCAAGGGGGCTCTTGGCTGTTGATATTATTGTAGGAACCTGTTTGTTTCAATAGACAAATCTTCTAGCCTAAGGATTAATTCAGGGATATTTTTTTGTTTACGCATAGAATTTTGAACTCCAAAATTGAATGTGCTTTATGCACTGTGCTAAATCAGTGCATAAAATCTTAAATATTTATTCTAATTCTTATTTTATTGATTAGTTATGAAAGTTATAAACTTTATTTCTTTAATGTTCTTTGCTTTATTGTTTTTTTCTTGTCAAAAAGAGGATGCAAGTAGTGTTTACTTTGAAAATGAAAATTTTAGTGTTTCTGAAAAGAAGCGCATGGCCAATGAGACAATTGAAAAAGCGAAAGAGTCTTTTTTTGCACTAATTCCTGAAACAGAAAAGGATAACGCTACAGGTTTCACCTTAAAAGAACGTGTAATGGGTGCTTCTTGGGATGCCTATTATTCTGGAGATGATAGCGAATTTAAAGAACTACTTAAAGAGAATGGCTTGTATGATGATTTTCTTGAAATTTGTGAAAAATATGATCTGAAAACCCAACAGGAATACTTGAGTCAAAAAAATACAGTTCTTTCGTCTGATTCGAAGAAGAACGTCGAGGCTTCTTTCTTCGATCAGTTTGTGGATGGTGATATATTCGTATGCTACGGATATGAAAGCTTTATTGATGAGCTTGGAACAATATTTACACCTGGGCGATGGAAGCATTCAGGAATGATGGATAAGCATACGCCATGGCAGGGAGATAGAAACATCTGCATTTTATCCGCTTCAAGAAATACAACCCATGGATTTGCTGTAGGGTACGAAACCCGTGAGAAATGGACGCACAATTCAACAGTTGCAGCAGTACGCGTAAAGGGGTGGACGGCAGAGGCTGCCAGAAAAGCTGTTGAGTATTGCCAGCCGTTTATAGGAGCCGATTACAGTGTTTTTACAGGAAAAGAAAACGAAAATCTATGGTACTGTTCTAAAATTGTTTACAAAGCGTGGCAGTCTCAGGGTGTAGATTTGGAACCAACCAAATGGGATGCTTGGGTCACCCCTACAGATTTATATAACGATGGAGATACCTATCTTATTGCAGGTAACGAAAACGTAGATTAGTCAGTTTTTAATCTTTGAGACTTTAAAGGAGGGCATGAGTGCCCTTTTTCTGTTTTTTGACTCACTAATTGATAGTAAATGAGGTGTTTATTGAATGTTTTGATAGGTTTGTTTTTTGTTGGAGTGCTGGCTTGCGGTAATGAGGATCGGAATTTAGAAACGATAGAATTTATTAAGAAGCCAGAAAGTTTTGATGATCTACTTTTTTTTGCATCTTCAAATAAATTGATTGGTGTGAACAGTGAAAAGTTGGAAATTGAAGCGAAAGTCAAATTCAATACAAATATTGGTTCGGCGTTTTCGATAGGTGGAAAACTATTTGTTTCAGACATTGGAAAACAGGCAGGTAGTTTTGGTGATGAAGTTTTCGTTCTTTTTGAAGGGAGAGAGCCCGTAACAAAAATAGAAACGCTTCCTAATCCATATAAAATTAGAAGCCTTGGTGATTTTACATTTGTAGATTGTGGTGGTTATTTCAAAAACGGACATACTGGTTTTAGGCTATACGATGAAAATTTTTCGATGGTGTACGAAAATAAAAAGCTTAAAAACTGGGTGGTAAACGATGGAAATTGGATTTACAATGGTTTTGCGTACATAGGAATTGAACCTAATTTTTCATTGAACTCAAGAGGACATATTATTCGTTTGAATTTAAAAACCTTTGAAACCGAAATTGTTGAAGATTTTAATCAGCCTCATTCAAACAATAGCTTCTCTTTGGTTATTCATAATAATTTGTTGTTCACGGTTTTCCGTAATCTTTACCGTATAAATGTCTTTAACCTCGATAAGCAGGAACGCGTGGCAACGCTCGACCTGAGGGAAGAGTTTGATTTCTTGCAAAACGATCCGCGATTGTTTGATGATTCATTTAACAGAACCTCTACCTATTGGATCTACAGGCCTAAGATGTACAATGGCAAATTGATTTTGCTTGTTTTGGACAATTATGCAGATGTTCAGGTGCAGAAGCTCGTGACTATTGACCCAGAAGAATTTAAAGTCGAGAAAGTGGTTGATCTTGAAGATACTTACGATTTAGGAAGTGCCGATATTAAGGATATTCGAAATGGGAAAGTGTTTTTCCAACAAATGGGGCAGGTTCTGGTGTTTAGCGAGGAAACAGGCGAGCATCTGAAAACATTTGAACTGTGAGCTTTGTTCCGATAGCACTTAGGAATTGTTTCGAAATACCTTAGGGAAACACACCATTCCAATGTGTTTCCCTAAGCAGGGATTTCTTTAGGTCTTAAAAGTGTTGATTAGATCGTTTAGCTGTTGTGCCTGTGCAGTAAGTTCGTCCGAGCTGACCGACAACTCTTCCGAATGTGCTGAATTTAATTGAGTAACAGAGTTAAGTTCGTGTATGGAAGTGTTAATGTGTTCTATTTTTTCCAATAGCAGGCTGTTTTTTGTAACGATATCTTCAACTAGTTTTGCCGTTCGCTGAATTTCAGGCGTGAGCGAAAGGATTTTATCGTTTGAATTCTTGGATACTTCTATTGTTAAATGAGATATTTTATCAATTACGTCCGCTGCATTTGCGCTTTTTTCAGCTAAGTTCCTCACCTCATTGGCAACAACAGAAAAACCTTTTCCCGCTCCGCCTGCTCTGGCTGCTTCCACAGCTGCATTTAGGGCAAGCATATTGGTTTGAAATGCAATGTCGCCAATGATCGAGATTTCTTTTGTAATTTTTCGAATAGAATCCTGAACCTCTTGGTTTACAGCATTGCTCTGTTCCATGTCGATAGCGGATTTATCCGCGATTTCTTTTGTTGTTGCAGCATTTTCTGTGGCTTGGTCAATGTTAGACTGTATGTCGGTGACCGATGCAGACAGTTGCTCCGTTGCGGTAGCTTGTTGGCTGGCTCCTTCGGCTAGTTGCTGGGCGCTGGAATTGATTTCGCTACTTGCTATTTTTATTTGTGACGAGCTGTTTTTTACTTGGCTCAATATGCCTTTGAGGTTTGTATTTATCCAGTTTATGGAAGAAACCAAAGTGCCCACTTCATCCTTTCTGTCAAGACTTAGTTCGTAGGTAAGGTCACCTTGCGCAAGTTTATCAGTAAGTATTAGGCTTTTTTTGATTGGGACGGTTATGGACCGCGTGATGATGATCGTGAAAATAACGCTAATGATTACAATGGTAAGAAATATGTATATCATCCAAGACCTAGCGCTTAGGATGATCTTGTTGGTTTTTTCCCCCACGTACAAAATCTTATCAGAGCCCAGATCCGAAGAACTCACAATGTCACCAAGTATTAGTTGAGATTGCTCTATATGTTTTATTTCCAGTTTTTTTACTTTTTTGTACATGTGAATGAAATTCTTCTTATTCTGTATGTCACTTTGAAGAGAGGCATAGAGGTCTGGATGTGTATTCGCAACATATTTGAGCAAAGTTAGCGATTCACTTATCGCTATAAAATCAGGATCGAGTGTAGAAAGATGACGTACATTATTGAGTGCAATATCCTGAAAAAAAGCATCGGACGCAGCTCGGTGTTCGCATATAAGGCGGGTTAGATTTATATAGTTCGATTTGTTTAGTCGATTGGTGCGTTCATTATGAACAGTTTTTTCGAGTTCGAGCAGTTTTTTGTGTTCTGCCTTCAGGTTGCTCAACCGCTCGAGCATCTTATCGCTTGTGTCGACGTATTTCTTTTGTATACGAGTATAGGAATCGATGTCGCTGGTTATTTTGTTGTATAATTCAGCCTTAGATCTTAGCTCTTCTGAGTTAGAAACAATTGTGATCAGTTCTGCATAAAACTTCGAAATTTGAGCCGTTTTTTTGAATGCTAGTTGTGCGTAGAATGTGTTTTTTTCGGAACTATATTGTTCCATCAGTAGTATTACTTCGTGCCATTCTTTCTCAATGTTATTCAGGCCATTGAGCAAGGGCAGGTAGTTACTGGATAGTTTTGAAGTGTTTTTTTCGATGTTTCTAAAACTATAAAACGACCTTCCTCCAATTAATGCAAGTAACAGGATAATGAAACCAAAACTTAAGGTGATTTTCATCCCTATCTTTATATCTTTCCATTTCATATTCGTGCATTTTTTTTTGACAGCTTGGCTGGTTGAAATAAGCTATAAGGATGCTTAATGATAGCTGTTTTTACTTATATAAACGTAAGGAATAGAGCTAAGTTTCGGTGTTAATTTTTGAACATTTCTATTTTT
Source organism: Bacteroidales bacterium (assembly GCA_965230435.1). Lineage (GTDB taxonomy): Bacteria > Bacteroidota > Bacteroidia > Bacteroidales > JBDKHP01 > JBDKHP01. The sequence goes on along the minus strand of CBDDLB010000006.1, from coordinate 924,178 downwards.
TATATTTTAAAAGGTTGTAAATAGCTTATTGGGCTGTTTTTCGGTTTGAAATCAAAAAAATGTATTGTTAAATGCGTGCTATTGATGTGGGATATTTGTTGTAGATTTTTACAATCTTTTGATTTAGTACACATATTATGTTGCATAAGCTATATCTCTGTGTTGAGATAGTTATAGTTTAAAGTTTGGTTTTCATTGAGTTAGAGCTTTTTTATGCATAAATATTTCAGCTTACTACTTGTACTTTTTAAATCAATAATTAAGGCTCAAGTGCAGATTTTAGTTGATAGAATTATCATGAATACATAAGCTGCTAAAAATCAATATGTTATTTGTGTTTATTGTCGATTTCAGCAGCAATTTCTAATTTGACGAGATTAAAATTGAATTTTGTTAGAGCCAAAGACTGAAGCTTACACAGCACGTAGCGCAGACTTTTAGTCTACAGCTTTTTAAAGGTTTTAATGTGCGATGAAAATGGTTGTTTATCAATGATTTGTTCCTTACAGTGTCAAATTTTGATTTGAAGAGCGAGCATGTAAGAAACAAAGTTTTTCATATAAAACGTGAGCGCTTATTGTTTCAAAGGGGGAGTAATGAAACATCCCGATAGCTATATGGCATGGTTCGGACAAAGCTAGAAACCAATACTCAGTTCCCTGCTGAGTTTATTTTAGCAAGAGCAAAAGGTAGCGATGTCTACAATTGCAATTGCAACCACAACAGTACTTGATCTATAATTGACTATCTTATGGTCATGATCAGTTTAAATTTAGAAAACTATTTCTCTAGATCACTTTGCATTATGGATCAATCTGCAATCTTCTTATCTGTAGTTTGATTATTCCTGTGGAGTTGAAATAAACATATGATAATTTTGGCTTTTATTTTGATGTGTTTTAATAAATCTATAGAAAAAAATATACTGAAACAAATTTGAAATTCAAAATGTTACTGACTATAGCAAGGGCATTGTTTGTACTTACAGAAAAACTATACATATGAAAAGTTACATTACTACGTTGAGGGCTGTTTTTGCATTAATTGTTCTTTCTATTGGGGTTCTTTTTTTAGGCTGTAAATCGTCTGATAATGTGAGGGTAGGGGCTTTGTTCCCTTTTTTGGATGAGGGATCGAGGTGGAGTATCGAGAAAAAGCATATGACGGAGACTGCTCAACGGCTAGGGGTTGAATTCATTGCGAGAGGAGCTTCGGCAAGCGATGTTGAGCAGTACAATCAGGCTCTTGAGTTAATAGAGAAAAAAGTAGATGTGTTATTGGTTGCTGCAATTAACATGAACACTGCGGCGGCAATCGTGCGGGAAGCCAAGAAAAGAAATATTCCCGTAATTGCTTACGATAGAATGATATACAATGCAGATGTGGATTTTTATATTTCGAACGATTACTACGCAATAGGAAAAATGATGGCTGAATATGCTATTAAAAACAAACCAAATGGGAATTATGTGGTTTTCTGGGGCGATAGGAAGGATAATAATGCTGTGAACCTGAAAAAAGGACAGATGGAGGTTTTGGCGCCATTGGAAAATAAAGGGCAGATCAATATTCTGTTTAAAAGCTTTACTGCGGATTGGAATGGGGCAATTGCTGGGCATAATTTAGATAAGGTAATAACTGCGCTGGATGAACCTGTGGATGTATTATTGTCGTCCAACGATGGCATAGCGAACGAGTGCATCAAATTTCTTGATAAATATGATTTGATTGGTAAAACGTTGGTCACTGGGATGGATGCCGAGCTTACTGCTTGTAGAAATGTAGCACAAGGAAAACAGACCATGACGCTTTATAAACCGCTGAAAGTTTCTGCGGATTTCGGAATAAGTGTAGCAATAAAAATGGCGAAAGGTGAGGACTGCACTCAGGGAACAACGCTTGTGGATAATAATTTTAAGAAAGTTGCTGCAAAATTATTCAAGGGGATTATTGTGGATAAGGATAATTTTGAGGAAGTCATTCTTGAAAATCAAGTGTATAGGCATGAAGAAATTTATGGTTCTAAGTGACGAACGAAATTTGATTTTCATTACCTTTTCAATATCCTTTTTATTTGTTTTTGCATTGATAAGTAAAGCTGAAAAAATAACTTCGGTTTTCGTTTCTCTGTGGTCGTCCAAATCTTCATGTATTCTAGTATGCTGCGCTATTGAATGTCTTGCGCCCCTGAACCAAAATTGCTTTTCACAATAGTATAACTTTGCATCTACCCAGCAAATCTATAATAAGCAGCTCAATGAACTTAATAGAGACTTTGCATAGAACGGAGACAGTGGAAAAGGGGCACTTTTTCCTTGAATATGGAAAGCCATGTGAAAAGATCGGTCAGTTGAAAAAAGGAATTCTGCGTGGTTTTGTCATGGATAACTGTGGGGAAGAAATTACAACACATTTTTATCAGGAAGGAGATGTGATTATAGGAAGTTATCTCCCCAATATATACACTTCAATGACTTTACAGGCATTGGAAGACTGTGTGCTTTCTGTGGCTGATTATTCTACTGTAATGTCATATGTAAATAAGGACAAGGACGTTACAGATGTTGTAAGTCGAACATTTCAGAAGTTGAATTCACACTTGCAGGCAAGATTAGTAGCTCTTCAAAATCTTGATTCAACGGAGAAATATCAGCTTTTTCTGGAAGAATATCCAACTTTGGTCAATAGGATACCGCACTATTATATTGCCAATTTTTTAGGAATTACGCCAACCCAGTTAAGTAGGGCGCGGAAGCGTTTTATCGACAAATGTATATGAGAATGTCTGCCAACTTGTATTCCTTTGCTTTTGGATGAATAACTATTAAACAAGTACGCAGAGTGCTATTTGTTAAGGTCGGCAGTTCTGTTTTTTCAGTGCTTTAATAGTTCTTAGGTAATTGGTTATGCACTTATTTACAAAAAAGTATGGAAGCAAAACGTTTTAAGGCAGAAAGAATATCAAGAAAAGCGACTATTGTGCTTAATGGAGCTATAGGTGAGGTGTTTCCTTTGTTTGGCGCTTTCGAGGAACGCAAATGGGCTTTGGATTGGGCTCCTGAATTGATTTACCCGTCCGAAGAGGTGATTGAAGAGGGCACAACATTCAAAACAAAAGGGCGCGGCAGCGAACCTGATTTTCTGTGGCGGGTTTCATGTTTCGAGCAAGCGAAATACCTGATTCAGTACCTTGTTTCTACAGAAAACCGATTTTGGACGATTACGGTTGAATGCACAGAGCATGAGCAGACCCAGCAAACCCATGCCACTGTTGAGTATGTTTACATAGGTCTGAATGAGCAGGGGAATAAACAAAACAAAGAGGATCTCGAAAGGATGTACAAATACAACCTGAAGGACTGGGCTGGTGCAATTAATGATTATCTTGGAAGGCAAAACTTTTAGGTGTTGAATTCGGATAATGATGGTGATGAAACGCGTATCTCTTTCTGATGATTTTGATGTGTTAGTAAAATTCTTAATGGTTTGTAAATGGCAGATATTGAGTGGTTTACTATAGTTAGGTGATTACCCTTCGAATAATGCCTTTATTATAACTGCCAACTTGAAAAAGTTACGATTCATCCCATTTAAGACCATATTGGATTTGGGTGGAAATTAATGGATTTTGTCATAGAACGAATCGAAGTGTTGGATGGTAAAATTCACAAAGACTTTCTAAAGAGTATGAACACACATTTCCATTGTACAATTTATGTACGGCATATCTTGCTAATGGTAATAAAGATTTGTTATTTGAAAATTAGTGGTGTTTGTCGTACAAGTGTGAAAAAAATATTAGTGCTTTATAGCTATATGATTAGATGTGATACTTGTCTTAGAATCTCTCCTCTTATTGTACTTTCTATGAAAAAGCACCTACTATTCTTTCTTTCGAGCTTCTGCTGATCTAATTTTTCTGTGAATTACCGTACAATTGGCTATCATTTTTAGAATGAAATTTTTAAATTTCTATGGCATTTTATTGAAAAAAACATTCATTAGGGATGTTTTTATATGTGTTTTATTGATATTGTGATATTTTTTAAGGAAAATTTTCATGTTAGCGGAAATAAAGGATATGTTCAGTGAACTTAATAAACATATGGCAATAAGCTTTACTGAACATTCAATTCTCCTTTAGGGGATTTAGAGGGGAGATCACAGCCATTTCATATTAATTCTTTATTTGTTCTTTTATAAGTTTTATTGCGATTCTTTCATTTAGATGTTTAGGCCTAAGAAACAGATCACATAATCGACACCTCTCAATTTTAATTTCCCAAACGGAACACTTTGATTGACATTTTGCTTAGCATCGCCTTGTATTTCAGGATCTCAACTTATGGACGATGATTGGTTGACAAGTGTTTTTAGTGCAGTAGTTCCTCATAGATTTTTAATTCTTTCCATTTCAATTAAACAGCAAGATTTATTTATTTAAATTATCTAAATGATATTATAGGACATTACAGGTTTATAATAGAATTTCTTTTTCGTTTTTATTTGAAAAAAATATGGGTAAGCTCAAGTTGTGAGCTTGACCGCTTATAAACTTGCATATAGAAAACAGAACGGGAGATTAGATGGGAAAGAATAGGTATTGAACAACAAAACAAGGTCTAGTAGAGGCTGAAACTTTAACGTTATGAGATTCACCAAGTATTACGAACAGCTTGAAAGAATTAAGGATCTAGCTAAAAGAGGAGCTACAGGAACATTAACAGAACTGTCGGATAGATTAGAAGTGTCACGTTCGACAACAAAACGGATGATAAGTGCCTTACGGGATATGGGAGTTCCCATAGAATATTCGCGAGCCCGGTTGACTTACTATATAAAGGGAGAAACGCCTTTTTGATATTGCTATAAAATAAACAACCTTTAATTTGTGCGAATTATTTAAAAGCTTATTGAGAAAATCTACATTTTTCTATGAGAGCAATGAAATTGTTTAACTCTCAAAAATACTACTCAATGTTAGAAATTGAAGAGAATAGTCTCACAGGAGTTGAGCATACCGTACCTGTTTCAGAAAAAGATTACAATTTGCTGGAACTTTTTTTAGAGTTGAATGAATTACCCAAGTCTTCCAAAATGATTACTAATGAAGATTTAAGGGGAAACCCCAAAGGGAACTTAACTCTTACTCCATTTACAATTGAATACGACATGAATATTGATTGGTTGATACCTGAAAAATCATCGTTTAGAGTGAAAATTTTTGTAAAAACCCCGATCGGTTCGGCAATGCTGATTGATGGTTCTTTCAGTAAAAACAATCCAAGAGCTGGGTTTAACAAAATGGGATTCGTGGCCGAGGTAGAGTTTGATGTGCATAAGCTTAAACTTCACACAAAGCTAGGTGTGTTTGGCAAGTTTTGGTTTAAAGACCTTTGGACTTATGATGGTTTATCAAATGGTTTTAGGGTTAAAAGAATAGTTTCAGAATAGAGTATTCTGAGTGTTGAGTGTTCATTGAAATATTGAAAAACCGACTAGAAGTGATGTGTTGAAGTTTTCTGGCGCTTTTTAGATTCAGGAAATATTCAGTGCGCAGGAAGGGGATTTATTGTGTTTGAATGTGTAGAGTTTTGTTAAAAAAAGATGAGAGAATGGAGTACTCCATGGGGGCAATTCTTGGTGCTTTTTTCCCCGATATACTTGCTCACTGTTTCCTGTCCACTTCTACAAACGCCATCGTCCCCGGCTCCATTCTCTCATCTTTGAATTTTTTGTAAAAAAAACACTAAAAAAAAATTTGGGATCGGATTCTGAGCTTTGAGGGTGGTAAACTTGTACCAGAAAACAAAACGGAAATTTGTTTCAGAGAACAAAACGTATGAGATCATATTGAATCCGTGATGTATTGCAATCTGCTTTGAAGTTTCAGAAAAATCTCACATCAGGACTCTTAGGTTCTTTAAGCTTTCTATTGAAAAATAGAGTTTTTGGTAGATATAGTAAGTCTTCAGTACTAGGTAGTTCTAAGTTATGAGTTGAAGGTTACGTTATTATAAACGGTATAAAGATATAAATAGGAGAAGATTGTCATGTCAATAATACAAACACCACCACATAAGAGTAAGCCAGGAGAAATGATTATGATCAATTCCATTTGGATACGCCTCAAAAAGCATGAATGGAATTTATCCTTGATTAAACCTCCTTTTGTCTGTGGATACTATTCAATGATCCAAACAGAAGAAAGGCAATAGTTTAGGAGCAGAGATAACTTGATGTAGTATTCAACAATAAGAATAGTAAAAAACTAACCAATGAAAGAAAATATAAGCATACAAGAAACTCTCCCTGGTATTACTAAGCTATGGGAGAAAACCAAAGGAGACAAAGATATTCGGATTGCAGTGCTTGATGGGCCTGTGGATTTGAAGCATGGGACGCTAAAAAATGCGGATATAATTTCTCTTGATAATTCGGATAACAAAAATGTCCGTTCTGTTCATGGAACTTTTGTTACCAGTCTGATATTCTCTGATCATGAGAGTGAAATAATGGGAGTAGCTCCAGATTGCTCTGGCATTGTTAAAAGTATATATCATGAAGAGACTAATGGCGAACTTAGAAGCTGCACTCAAGCTGATATAGAGCAGGGTATTCTTGCCGCTCTTGAATACGGAGCCGACATTATTAATATTAGCGGAGGAGAAAGATTAAGTGATAGTGAAAGTATCATTGCCACATTAGCCAAAGCGCTGGAAGAATGTGAAAGAAAGGGAGTGCTCGTAGTTGCAGCTACTGGGAATGAGGGGGACAGTCGGATACATGTTCCTGCAAATTACCCAACAGTTCTAGCTGTTGGCTCTATAAATCATAATGGGAAACCTTCGGAATTCAGTAATTGGAGTAAAATTACACCGCAGCAGGGCTTGGTTGCGCCAGGAGAAGATATTGTTGGGGCAATTCCAGGTAATGCTAATGAAAAAGCAATTATTAGCGGCACTAGCTTTTCTACAGCTTTGGTTAGTGGAGTGGCGGCATTATTGGCCAGCTTACAGAAGCAGCTCGGAAATGAAAAAAACCTTCTCGCTGTACGTCAGATTCTATTGGATAGTGTGAACCCTTGTACCACATCGGACGGAATTGATTGCGCTAGGGTGATGAGTGGCCGTTTGAACATTGGTAAAGCAGCAGAGAAAATTCTTAAGCAAACACCAGAGCTTCATTCTTCTGAAGATTTACTAAAGAATGCCATTGAACTAAAATGTAGTAAAACCTTACCTATCTGTGGTAACAAAGAAATAGAACCACAGAATTTAACAAAAATAAATAATTCAATTATGAAAAATGAAACAGAAGTAATGCCAGCTTCTACTGATCGAAGTCAAGTTCAAACAAGTGGAAAAAAAGTAATACCTGCGGTATCAGAGCAGAAAGCTGTTGTTGACCAAGCTACCCCAAGTGTGGTTAGTTCTTCATCAGTTGAGGTCTCATCTTGTATGAACCCTTCGCAGGTATTTTCTTCTTCAATTCCTGGACAAGGAAGTCAACAGCAGGGGCAATACAACCCTATGCAGAATGCTGGAGACTATCCAACATGGCAAAATTGCCAGCTAGTAAATGCAATTGGTCAGCCGGCATATGATTTTGCAATAGAAAACATTTATGACTTATTTAGGGCTGAGATGGAGACATGGTATGAAAACATACCTGAAAGAGAAGGAAAAAATTCACTAAAACTTCATTTTACAAGTTCTCCGAACGACCATAAAGCAATGGCAGCTTTTCTGGCATACGCCAAAGGTAAAGAGCGGCCAAATATTTATCTGGTAAGTAAATTAATTTGGACTCTCAATATAGAGGGCACGCCTATTTATGCTATAACTCCTGATGTAGTGATATTTAGTGAGCCTATTTACAGTTTGCTGATAGATTTTTTATCTGATAATGTTGGTATGAGGTTAAATAAATATATAGAGTACCTCGAAGAATCAGAGAAAATTGCTCGTGGGGATATGAGTGAGAAGGATGCAAAAGTTAGAATAGAGGATGTGTTTGTTGATAACAAGAACGATGATGATGTTATGAGAATGGCACTTCCAGGATATATATCAGGTCAATCAAAATTACTTAATGGGAATTATGTACAAAGTGTATCTCCAACAGCTCATGGGTTGAGAAGTTGGACGGTTGATGCTTTGGTAGGTTCATTTGAAACTGAAACTGGAGAAGATGGAGTAAAGAAAGCCATAAAAGCAACAGAGGACAGTTTGGAAAAAGCGGCGGATCCAGATGTTAAAAGAAATGTTAAGAATACTCTTGAAAAAGCAAGGGCTGCAAAAGGAAATGTTGAAAAATACGTAAAGGATCCTATCGCAGACAATGCTAAAATACTTGCAAATAAAGCGATTATTGACTTTAATGAGGCAAAAGGTTATGCTAAGAGAGCCATGTCTTTAGTTAAGAATCCTAGCGATATCTCTGGTGATTATAACGCTGCTAAGGAGGCAACTGCGCTTGCTGATATTACAGGTAAATATGTTGAAGAAATTTTATTTCATGAGAGTCGTCCTCATTTGATATCTATTTTAAATCGTTTGTATGTAGAAACATTGAATAAAGGTCAATCAGCAGAAGAGCGGGCATTAAATTATGCTGTGTACACCATTATAGAGTTGTCGGAAATTGTTAAAGAAGCTGCTGTGGATAAGCTTCAGTTCTCTTATTATAAGGTAGTTCCTTCTAAAGTGCCGCGCCAAAATTCTATAGCTCGTGAAGTCCAGTTGACTTTCTTTGATCCAGAAAACACCAATCGAGCTGCTACGACATATTCATTTCAAATCGATGTAAGTGGAATGATTCCAGTCTCTATTGCTAAAACTCAGAAATGGAACTCGCCAGTTAGTGTTGCTGCTGTTTAATTGTAATCTATAACTTGACCACTTAAAATTTAATAACTCATATGCTCTAGGGCAAGCCTTAGATATATAAGAACAGTACATCTAAAAATATTTCAAAAATTTTCTTCGAAGAATTGCCTGTCCTATTCGTTGTAATTTTTAATAGATTGAGCAAAGTCTATAGTGCTTAGTGCTACAAAAAAAGTATAGGCTCTTATCCTTATTAAGTACATTGTTTAGGTCAGGCTATCTTAAAACAATTTAATTATTAACCATTAAAATTAGAATTATGAAATTGCCAAATCAAATTAAATCAGTAGAGAAAAGAACGTACAATGCTGTTTCTCCTGGATCTAATCCTGCATTTTTTGGATCATTATTACCTATATTAAAAAATGTTGGTATGGGGGCACTTCATGGAGCTTTGGGAGCGCTTTAAATTAAGCAAATAGGGTAGGGGGGACTCCCCTACCTTTTTGATAATGTCTGAAATATGTTGATTAAGCTGTGGCTTTAGGAAAAAGGCCTTGCTTGAAATAATATTTTTTATCTGATCCCTAACTGTTTGTTTTAATAATGTTAGTGCTTAAACAGAAAACCGAACAACAACCTCCCCATCCAAAACTTCAACTTTAGGCTTGTTAGGCAAAGGACTACCACTATAATGCTCATAAAGCTCACTAAAAAAATCAACACCTTTCTCGAAAATAGCCACCATCTCAGAATGCCCTTTAGGAGCCTCAATCTGCGGTTTGAACTGTAGTAATTCTTTAAGTTTTACCTTAAGCTTTTCAAGTGTGCTATCTGTAAAAATAGCCTTGCTTTCCTCCCCAGAATCCTCAAGCAAAGTATCGAAGAGGTTACTTTTATTCTGGGTCTGCTGAATAACAAAATCCTCAATAGAATGTTTAGCCACAAGGTTCATTACCGTAAGTTGTTTCTTGTGCTGACCAAGACGGGCGATCCTTCCTGTACGCTGCTGCTTTTCGCTTTGTGTTTGCGGAACTTCGAAGTTGATGATGGTATCGGCAACCTGTAGATTAAGACCTTTGCTTCCTGTTCCTGTTGTAATGAATACCTTAGTTTCGTTTTCTTCCTCAAACAAGCGGATAAGCTCTGCCCGTTTTGCACTTGGGACATCACCACTCAGCTCTACCACCTGCAAACCTCGGCGCCTTAAAGCAAAAGCAAGCAGGTTTGCCATTTTTTTCCACTCCGAGAAAATCACCACTTTTTGCTGACGGTTTTGTAGGTCGAGCTTGTCCAATAAGATGTGTTCCACTTCATCAATTTTGCGGGACAGGTTTGTTGCATTGTCGAGCAAAAAAGTAGAATCGGCAATCATACGCATTTTATTGATTAACTGAAAAATACGCTGATGATCGAAAGGGGTAAGGTAGCTTTTTTGTATAATCTCTTCGAGTTGTTGAGCTATTTTGTGCTGATGTAGGTATTGTTCGGGGTAAAGTTCAACAGGTATATCGTATTCCTGAATCTGAGGCAATTGTGTTAGTACTTCGCTGCGTTCGCGACGGATCATAATGTGCGCAAGGCGTTCGCGCAGTTCATCCAAATTATGATAGCCAGTGATTTTGTTCGACGTGTGTGATTCAAAATAACAATATTTGTAGCTAAATTCCCAAAGAGGGGCGAGGAGGCGTTTATCAAGGAAATCGACAATGGAGTAAATGTCCACAAGGCGGTTTTCGATAGGTGTTCCTGTGATGACTAGAGCGTGTTTCCTCTTCAGGCGTTTTATTACAGTTGCTGTTTTGCTTTCGTAATCCTTAATGCGCTGCGCTTCGTCCAGAATAATATAATCGAAACCTAATGCATTGATCTGGTCGAAATCGCGCACAACAGTTTCGTAACCAGCAACAAGGAAATAGCTATTGAAATTAGCGTATGTCTCTTCGCGTTGTTGCGGATTGCCCTCCACAATTTGGACAAGTCCGCTGCCGAAACTTTCAATCTCACCGAACCACTGAGCTTTTAATGAAACAGGGCAGATAACCAGTGTACGTTTAAACTGAAACAGTTTTTCTTTCATCAATGCAGCTGCAATGGCCTGTTTGGTTTTGCCAAGCCCCATTTCGTCGGCAATAATGGCAGCTTCGCGAAAAGTAGCAAATGCTGCTCCTTGATGCTGATAATTAAGAAGTTTAACTTTAGGATGATATTTTAGGAACAGTTTCTGAAAATCTGTAGTTTCTTCCAGTTGTATTAATGCCTGCTCATTGAAAATTGCTTCAACTTTCCGTAAAACCTCTGGCCTTATGCGAATCTGTTTATTCTGTGGAGCTTCTTCGAAGAAACCGAGAAGATCAGCAACATCTTCATCTTCAACATACGTTTTCTCCCCAAAATACCGGTCGATAAGGCTTTTGCTGAACAGATCGGGTTGATGTGGGAAGAAATACGATATTTTGTAGTCGTTCAACGGATCAAGAAATACCTCAACAAATGGAAAAAAGTGTTTTTTCCGTTGAAAACGTCCTTCGTTTTGCTTTAAGTAATCAAAAACATACATTAAATGTTTGCAAGTTCCCAGTTTATTGTGTTGGTAATCTGGGCAACTACAGTAGCCTTGGCGCTTCTTAAAACTATGCAATGTAAGTACGTATTCCTGTCCGCTTTCACTGGTCAGCCGATGCTCTCCGAATATATTCTCCCCGAATTCAATATTGTAATCGGCCGTTTTTGCCTTTTGTGCGCGTTCTGCCAGAACACGTTTCACCATCCCTTCGCGGGTATAGGCATATCCTTCCTGTGGTGCAGGATTGTTATTAGTAAGTTCCTCTTTTATGCGTAGTAGCGATGCCGCTTTATGTTCGCAGATGCCAGAAATGCCACATGTACACTGGTGTTTCAGCTTTTCTTCTGTAGTGATCAGAACTTCGTAATCCTTATACTCATCCTCAACTTTTAGTTCATAAGCATTGGCACTGGTGGATAGCAGATGAGTTTGGGCATTCATATACAAGAATTGCCCTTTTTTCTCTAAAACAGGATGGCGCTTGATTTCTTCTATGGTGGCATTTATCAGCTGTAACTTCTCGTTCATCTGCAATCGGGTTTAGTGCTTCTGGCCTTTGGCACAAGAAGGACGGGTGACTAATCAGGTTGCAAAGGTATTTACAATTTTGCTTTTTGAAGTCAGATGAGTGAATGTGAATGTTGAATTTTCTAGTTTTGTGTCTTCGTCTGTCAAAAAAATGATGATAATTGGAAGAAAATGTCTGATATATGGCTTTCAGCTTACTTTGCCGTGCCAAAACTGCCTTTATCTGATAAATTCTTTTACCTTTGTTTTAGTTTTGTTTTCGGTTAATGATTCGTTTGGTTGTTTGGCTGTCCTGTGGTGAGGACAGCCTTTTTTGTGCCCTGAGGTTTTCTTAGGGTTGCGCTTGAGTTTTGCGAAAGACTAAGGATTGGGTGTATATAACTACCTCTATTGTCAGTTGCTGGTATCTAACAGGGAAAAGCAGGTGAGTTCAAAAAGTAGCTATATGCGACAATGAAACTTCAGGTTTAAAAATTTCAGATTCATGTGATCTTAGTCTTTTCAGTTTGAAGAAATGGGTTCGAACTCATTTTTCGCAAACGGTTCTTCTTTTTTAAGCAACATCGGACAATATAGTTTTACGTGCAGTTCTGTCATAGCAGAGGCATGATTTGCCAATGCATCTATTTTTTCTATAGATAGAGTGCTCAAGCCTGTTTTTACAGAACGTGCAAGCTCTAATTTTCCATCTAGACTCCCTATAATACTTTCGTAATCTACATTTTTCAGTAAACGTGTTCGGATTTTTTTAGTGTGATCGGCTTTGATGTTTTCCAGTTCTTTTTGTGTAATATTATGCTCTTTCAAGACCTTTTCAGGCACTTCTTTATCTTTTAGATAATCTATGAAATCATCAATATCCTTGAAGGCTATAGTTTCCCTAAGCCGACGTTTGATTTCGTTCGTTTTATCCTTTTTTGCTTCTTCGATTTCTTCTGATGTAATGCCGTGATGTTTCAGAACTTCATCTGGAATACAGCCCTTCTTCACCATACTGATGAATTCAGGTATCGAATCTTTCAGGTCCCATCCTAATGAGAAATATGCAACATTAGTTTTGCTTGTCTTTGCTTCTCTGTATATACTATCGCTCATTTGCATGTGCTTTATTCGAGCCATAAAAATATCACTTGTCTTTGTCAGCAATTGTACTGTATTGGAAAATAGGTGCTGACCTGTAATTTTGAGCCCTGCATCACTAACAATTACATGATCGCATTGGTAAATATTTTCGTGCAAGAGTTTATGTATACCTTGATTATCGTAAACTCCTCCATCTATCAATGTTGGGTGGACTTCGCCGAAATCGCTTGGATTTGAGAAGAATTTTTTCCCAATTGTAACAGGTGTAAATGCAAAGGGGACACATGTAGATGCGGCTACTGCACGGGCAACAGGAAATTCTTTGTGTTCAAATTTGACTTTTTTGCCCTCTTTAGGATATTCATACCTCGAATCGTTCATTTTTTTTTGAGAAAAAGTGAAAAGGCGTCCTGTGTCCGTATTTGTTGAGTTTATTACTATGGTCGGGCTTTCTGTAAAGTCGCAAATCTTTTTTCCTTTAAAGAAAAATTTGTTGTAAAGCTCTTCGTTTATCTTGCTTATTGGCAAAAGCCAGAATTGATATCTGGCAAAAGCAGACAGAGATAAAACAAGTAGAACCAACGACACCCAAGAATATGTTGGTCTGAAAAGCAGACCGATTATTGTGGCTGATAACATGAGTATGCATGTTGCTATTAGAATGAAGCGTCCATTTTTCAGTATACCTTTTATTATACTGCGTTGTAGTCCTTCTTTCATTCCACTTTCGAGCTGTTCCAATCTTGTTTTTTCAGCCTTTTCATCAGTTGTGGCATAATAAGCATTTGTGATTGAACCTCCTGAATTGGATGATATTATGTCAATTTCATCAAGTAATCCCATTTCGTTCAGTTTGCGAAATGTGCCTAGATGGTAAGCGGCAGCCCGGTAGCCACCTCCAGACAGTGCCAGTCCGATTCTTTTTTTTTCTGATTCTGTGTTTTCGCTCATTGCAGGTAAATTGTTTTGGTTTATGAAGAAAAGATTAATGTTCAGGTTCTCGTTCTATGTGTGTTCCTTATAATTTTTATAGCATTGTAGTAGTAAGGTTCTGGATTTATTTGCTTTAGCTTACTTTCTTCAAGTAAGCAGTTACTTAGGCTGGAAATTGATCTAACTTAATTTTATCTGGGTACCTATGTGCATTACAGGGGTAAATATTTTCAGGTCGTTTCTGTTTACAATTTCTGAAATTGTATCAGTAAAAAAAATATCCCTTTATATCAATGATACGAGAGTTAAGGAAAATAAACCATAGTTGTCCATTTCTGAATGTTTGAAAATTATGACTATTGCGTTGAATACCTAGATTCTGGAACGCAGGTCGCCGATAACTTTTAGTGATCCTGTCTCATCAAAAAAAAGAGAAGTGTATACATGCCTTATTCTAAAACATGTACACAAGCATTAAAACAAGAATCGCAACAAGTACGAATACTAACAGTAATACTTGATTATCGTTAAGGCGGATTTTTGATTGGTTAAGATCTCTTTGGCGTAGAGATTCCTCCTCCCGTTTCTCTTCTACAGGTGATTCAATTGTGTCTGCATCTGGTTCTTTTTCGATTTCCTCCTCAAGATCGGGAAGTGTGGTGTCTGTAATGCTGGCCTCAACATTTTGCAGAGAATTTTCTTCAGGCTCATTTTTAGGGAGTGTAGTATCTGTAGTAACACTGTCAACATCGTAAGAGTTTGGAGTGGAGGAAATAGACTCATTTATGCGATTATTATTTGCATTCTCAACAGGAGGAATTTCTTCTTCAGCCTCGTGCAGTTCTTCTTGTATGGCATTTGTTTCTTTAGGTGGCGTGGTTTTGTTTGTTACGTTCTGCTTTTGTTTGCTTTGCTTTGTTGTTTTTTGTTTCTGTTGATCATCATTCTTCTCTGGTTGAGTTTGGGGAGCTCTAGGAATATTATTGTGTAATATTGCTACCATGATCTTTGCATAATATGCCGACGCTTCATCCATCTTGAGATTATAATGTTGACACAAAGCTCTTAAGGCTTTTTTCTTTTTGTTGTGTTTTATTAGAACAACAATCTCTTGTTTTAGCAGGTCTTTAGTGGGCTGTTTACGGCTCCCTGTTTTCTTTTCTTTTTCAACTGTTTGTTGCGGAGCTTCAGGAAGCTCTCCTTTTAGCACGCTTGCTTCTACTTGTTCGTAATACTTTTTAGCTTCCGAGAGGTTCAGTTCATAGTTTGTCCGTATTGCTTTTATCGCATCTATTTTCTTTCCTTGTTCTATTAGTTCCCAGATCGGATACTCCAGCTTTGCCGTAGTTTCTTCTTTCTCACTAGGAGAAGGCATTGGTGTTTCCTGATCTGTTGATCCTTTGAGCTTATCTGCGGAGACTGTTGGCTTTTCTCCACTACGTATAGCAGCACCTACTTCTTCATAGAATTTTTTTGCTTCCAACATGCTGAAACTATAAGCTTCCCGTATCGCTTTTAGGGCTTCTATCTTTTTATTTTGCTCAATTAGGTTACAGATGTTCTGTTGCACTTCTTTTTCTATCGGCGGCTGTTCTTCTTTTTTCGGAGGCGAAACAGGAATGGGGGCAAAAGGTTTTTCTCCTTTCAATATTTTCTCTTCATTGTTCTCGTAGTACTCTTTAGCTTCTTTTAATCCGAGCTTATAGAGCCAACAAATAGAATGTATTGCCTTTACTTTCTCTTGTTGTTTAATCAGGTTGATGATTTTTGGATCTAAGTAGTCTATGGAATTACCGTATTCCAAAGCTGGGGCAAAAAGCTCTTTAGTGGATTGAACTGGAGCTTTGGGGATTTTACCTTTCAATACAGTAGATCTTATCTGTTTGAAGTATTCATAAGCTTCTTGATTGCTGAAACCATAATTATCCCGTATTGCTTCAACAGCCCTGGCAGACTTTTCTAACTTGATCAGTTCAACAATTTCACGTTTCAAGTAATTTTCTTGTTTCGAGTCATCTGACTTTTTTTGTAAAGCTTTGGGTTGTTCAAGTATCTTTGGTGTTTCTCCGTTCAGTACATCCTTTTCTATTTCTTCGAAGAATTCTTTCGCGTCCTTTAGTGCAAGGTTGTAGGTTTTTCGAATCAATTTTATGCCTTCTACTCTTTTCCCTTGGTTAATTAAGGAGGTTATTTCTTTTTTAAAAATTTCCATGATTTCGGGTTTATTGCCAAGTAAGTGAAAATGAAGGTTCGCAGAGGGTGTTAGTTAGAGAAATGATTTGGTTTGCAGTACATTAACTCTTTTGCTGCTAAGTTGTTTCTTCATCTTCTCAAAATTCTACTTTAAGATATTCACCATTTTTGATACGTCTTAAATCACTAAAAAATGATAGCCAATGAAGGAATGAAAGTCTATGAATTTAGCGCTGTTATTGATCAACCTTAGCCTCTCAAAGTAAAATTAAGTAAAAATAAGAAAAAGAATTGCTCGTATGCCGAAACGTTCTTGTTTTCTATTGTAAAATGTTCCAGAGCAATGAACTGGTTTTCGGATTGTTGTTTTTATTGATTATTGACTAGTGTTGGATTATTTCAAGTTAAATTTGAAATTAATACTATAATTATAGTTTAATTAAATATGTTATAGTATATTTGTGTTGTTAGTTCACAAATGGAGTTTTAAGAAATTATCCAGAAGGGTGTAACAGAACCGTTCTGGACATTTAGGGATAATAAAATTAATAATTGATTATGGTTTATGTGCTGGTTTTCAGGCGTAAGCCAATTAATAACTCATAGTTTACAATTCCCTTAAACCCCGAAAAACATTTACAATGGACGAATACATAACCTATATTCTAATTTCAACATCTTGTTTGAGCATCTGTTATTTGGTCTATCTTTTATTGCTCCGGGAAAAGGCTCATTTGCCTCATTTGCGCTGGTTTCTATTGGCATCGATGTTATTTTCCCTCGTTGGTCCGTTAACCGATTTTCGGATCAGTCTGATGGAGACTGAAGAGCAAGGGCACCGTACAGATGAGGTATTGCAAATTGGTCAACTTATGAAAGAAGGCGTTGCTTTGCCATCAGTGGAGTCGGAAACCTCACAAGTGAAAATTGATTCATATGTTGGGGGCAAAATCCTTGAGATACTTTATTTTTTTATAGCCTCTGTTTTTCTGGTAAGAATACAGATCCACACATTTAATATTTTACGCCTTTATTCAAGATCGAGAGTTGTTCAGCAAGGAAATGTCAAGTTATTATTTAACAAGGGGGTAGAAAGTCCTTTTACATTCTTCAACTGGATTTTTTTGCCAGAAGGTTTTTCGGAGAACAGCAAAACAGAAGAAATTTTGATTCACGAAAAAATACATGCATCGCAGTATCATACTATCGACCTGATTTTAATAGAACTGCTGTTGGCCGCAATGTGGTTCAATCCATTGGTCTGGAAGATGAGAAAATCGGTACAGCTGGTGCATGAATATTTAGCAGACGAAGGAGTACTCCGTACAGGGACTGACAAACTCAAGTACCAAGCACTCCTTATCAATCAAGTAGCGGAAGATAAACTGATCTGCTTTTCTTCCAGTTTTAACCATTCATTAATTAAAAAAAGAATGATCATGATGACGAAAAACAAATTCGGTCACGGCTCAAAATTAAGAATTTTATCCTTGGTTCCTTTAGCCATACTACTCTTTATTGGTGTAGCATGTGTAAACGGACAGAATACGGCAGATGTAGTAACAGCAATAGAACCTGTAAGGATGAACGTACTCTATCTTGGTGTAGATAACCCGATTAAAATTTCAACTTCAGGACTAGAGGCTTCAGAACTTGTTGCATCCGTAGACAATGGAAAAATTTCTGGTCAGAATGGAGAGTATATCATCCGACCAAAGAAACGCGGAGAAGCTATTGTTACCGTAAAGAATAAGCAGGGTGAAGAGATTCGGAAATCTAAGTTCAGGGTGAAGGTTGTACCGGATCCTATTGTTAAAATTGACGGAGCAAAAAACGGAAAAATATCCAGAGAAGATTTATTAAAATTAGAAGAAGTGAAAGTACTGTTGCCCAATTTTGATTTTGACATGTCTTTTAAGGTTGTCTCTTTTGCATTTAGTGTCACTATAGAAAAGGGTTATATTGCGGAATCAAAGTCAAAATCAAACAAATTTACGGCAAAGCAGAAAAAATTGTTCAAAGAAGCAATATCGGGAAAGAAAATCTACATCGATGAGGTTAAATGTATGGGGCCTGACGGTAGGATAAGACAAATTGGTAGTCGCACGTTTATTCTTGAGTAATTATAAAGGCTATCCAGATAGTTTTCCTTTAAAGACTTTCTGGATAGCGCAGTTTTACAAAACGAACAGATATCCCAGCAGCGAAACCACAATAGCTAAAAGCAGCAGCATCCATATTAGCGAACTACTGTTGGCACTGTTTGTATCTGATCTGGAGATATTTTCACCTTGTTGCGGTTGAGTAGTTTTGCTCAGTAGTTCATTTTCAATCTTTTCGCAATACGCTTTTGATTCTTTCAACCCCATTTGGGTGGTCTCGTGTATTAATTTGATCGCCTGAAGCTTTTGCTTGCGTTCGATAAGTTCAATAACTTCCTGTGCTAAGTCGCTCATTTGTTGTCCGTCCTTTTCTAATGGTTCGGCAGGAGCCGGCGGAACAACATCGTTTAGCACATCGGTTTCTACTTTTTCATAATATTCTTTCGCTTCCTTAAGCCCTAACTGGTATGCTTCACAAATCAGTTTAATTGCTTCTATTTTATTTTCCTGTTTGATCAAGGAAATAATTTCTTCTTTCAGTGCTGTCATGATATTGGAATTTGTTGGATGAGTTGAAATTCAATGAAAACAATAGGTTCAGGAGCAAAAATATGAAAAAACAGCTCAGGTGAGGCCTAGTAATATAAAGTTATCAAGTTGACATTGTTGTGTATGCAGCCTTCATGCTCTCAGAAGGTCATTGATGATTAGTAATTAGTGGGAGCAAAACGCTTTCTCTTTCTCAAGCCCAGTCGAGCCTTCCTCTATAAGTCCTTGCCCCGTGCATGTTTGAGCTTTCCGCTACAGTCACTGCTATTTTTACTAGGCCATTGTTTTTATAATGGGAATTCATATCTAGTTTTTAATTCAATTTTAGGAGAAAATACAAAACTACGTGATTTTTATGCAGATGCAGTGTCTAATCGATAAAACGAGTAAAAAAAGGGGAATGACCTGTAACATTTCGGTTTCGTTTCTCTCTATAAAGGGTTGTTATTCCTCTGTATGATTTTTTTTTCGGAGATAAAGGGTTAGAATTTATTATTGTTCTGATAATTATGCATTTGTGAAATAATACAAAAAAACTATGAAAACTAAATTTTTGCTATCATTGATCATTTTACTTGTATTCAACCAAGTTGTCCTCGCTCAAAGTAATAACGATGAGAATTCTTATGATGAAACAATAAGTGTTAAAACAGCACCATTTGCATTGGGTGTGGGTGTTGCGAATGTTGTATTTGAACTTCCGATAAATTCCAATACAACTTTTTCTGTAAGTGGGCTATATGCTCCAAACTTTTTGGGCAGTAATATCGGTGCTATTCAGATCGGTGGGGATTTTCGCTTCTACCTTACAAACAAGGGAGAACCATCAGGGTTTTACTTGGGACCTTCAGTTGCTTTTTCACAGGCCTTTGTAAATAGCGAGGACGACGATAGGGCAGGGGTTACCCTGTCATTCGGGGGAACTCTTGGTTATCAATGGATATTTGGTGGAGGTTTTGTTTTGGATTTAGGGGCTGGTGGAGCGTATGCTGTCGGTTCCGAGGATATTTCAAATAATAGAGGTGTTTATTTAAGTACAATCCACTATGTCAATAAATTTCACAGGAGGTCTATTTGTCATACGTTCAATGAGCTTATGAAATATAGAGCCCTTGAAAATAGATCTGTTGATCCTAAAAGAATATTCAGCTAAATATTTATCGGTGTGTTTTGGTGCGATCCAGGAAAAATTCGTCCTGATCCAGCTTTTGATCTGATGTATCACATTGTGCAGCTGCATGAAATTCTTCCCTTTCCTACTGGGTATCTGCTCAATATTATAATCTTTAGCGACCGGTCTGTAGCCCCTCCACTCATCAGTGACCACCTGGGCCTGCCTGCTGATATGTTTTTCAAAAATCCCCCGCAGAGATTTGGAAGAAAAATCTTCGATCTTCTGTGAATACACCCTTTTAATCTGCTGTTTGTCATCAAGTTCCACGGCACAGACCGCTTTTTTCTTTTTTGTATCATAACTGCGCCCCTGTTTGCCGTTCTCTTTGCCACCGAAAACAAACTCGTCCACATGGACTGTCCCTTCAACCGGCTGATCTCCTTGACTCTCCATTGCCAGCCTGACTTTATGGCTGAATGCCCAGGCTGTTTTCCTTGAGATGCCGTAACGTTCCGAAAGCTGGGAGGAGGACATCCCTTTGGTCGTGGCACTGAGCTCAAAACAGATCAGGAAAGCTTTGCGGATGCCGAATTTCAACTTGTGGAAAAGAGTGCCTGCCGTTGTACTTTCCCTGTGTTTACAAAGGGTACAGGTACGTTCATGTTTTTTTCCGCTACTGTAGTGTGTATGACCGCACTTTTTACATTTATAACCGTTAGTCCACTTGATTTCAGACAGATAAAGATAGCAGCTATTGTCGTCTGGAAAACGTTCTATGAACTTTATGAGATCTTCTCCGTGAAATTCTTGCATAATTGTTTTTATTTCATGCAAATATAATTGTTTCTAAGTAAACACCTCTATCAAATAATTCCAGTTGGGGCGATTACTCTGTTTCTGTTGGACGTTCTGGTTTTACTCCTCGGCTCATATGTTCTATTGGCTACAATTTTTAGTGGGGTTTGGTTTTTGCTTTATGGGAGAGAGGAGATGTTCTTAAGTTGGATAGTCTCCTTTTTTATTTTTTAGTAAATTTGGAGTTGTAAGGAAAAATGGGACAAAACTTTGTGGAGACTTTTATTAGTGGGATTGAGAGGCCTTAACGGATGCAGCAAAACACAATTGGAAAAAGCTTGCGAACTCAAGTCCTGAGGTAGATAAAGAGTATAAACAAATTCTAGCTGAGATTCATGAGTTAAATGAGGATTTTTTTTCTTTAAAAAGAGGAGAAAGAACAAGACGTATTAAAATTGCCCTTATAAACCTTGGACATAGGTTAGGCTACAAAGTATATGCAAATCGCTTAACTGTTGAAGATTGTGCCGAGGTTGATAAAATTTTCAGAGAAATAAATGACCTAGAGGACAACGGAGAAAGGATATTTATTAATAAAGAATGCCTTTTTGATCTGCAATGGTATACAGAACCAGAAAATTCAAGTTATCAGATGGAGAAGCTCCCTTTGGTAATGGAATGTGAGTGGGATTATGAAAGACGCGAAGATAAAGATCCGAAAAAAGAATACAGTGCAGTGAAATTCGATTTTCAAAAGCTAATCGTTTCTAATGCATGCTTGGGTCTGATGATTTTTAAATTACGCTGTAAAGAACGCATTGATGATGATCTTGCATCTTTAGAGGATTACTTCACGGATACCATAAATAAATATGAAAACCTTCCCAAAGGTTCTAAATTCCTTGTTATTGCTTCGCATAAAAACAGGGATAATATAAAAACATTCCGTTTCTTGATATTGGAAAAGGAATGAAACTAGGTGCTGGTTTACTTAAAAATGGAAGCGCTAAAAGGATTTAATAAAACACAAGCCTTTATAAGAGCTAAGATCAAACAAGGAATACACAATGAAGAAATTTGGAAAAACGATTAAGCTTTTTCTAATTGATGGAGACCCAAACGGGCGAATGTCCTGTGAACTGTCCAATTGGACGGGCAAGGCTTTTAAAATCCCAAGAAAACGGATAAAGGAATCGGTAGACCGCGAAGAACTGCAAGGCACAGGTGTTTATATTCTGTTTGGCAAAGGGGAGAGTTCTGCTAGGGGATTGGCTTATGTTGGAGAAGCGGAGGGTATATATAAGATTGCTCCAGCATCTTTCCGCAAAGGATTTTTGGAATGAAGCCATTGTTTTTGTTAGCAAAGATGAAAACTTAAATAAGGCGCATATAAAATACATTGAAAGCAGGTTGCATGAGATTGCATTGGCGGTAGACAGGTATGATCTGGATAATGAAAATTGCCCTACCAGACCAAAAATTTCGGAGTCGGATCTGGCCGAAATGGAGGAATTCATTTCCAATATTGGCCTTTTGGTTAATACTCTTGGCTTCAAGATTTTCTATGAGCTAAGAAAATCAGACCAGACGAAAGAGGAGAAGGAGAAGTCAACTTTTTATATCGAAGCGGCAAGGGGTGCAGATGCAAGTGGGCAATCGACCAATGAGGGCTTTGTGGTGCTAAAGGGTTCTGCTATTGCAAAATCGCCTACGAATTCGTTTCCTAAGAATTGGCTAAGGCTTCGTGAAAAGCTGATCAATGATAACATTATAATTGCCAACGGGGATAAACTGATTTTTGATAAAGACCACTTGTTTACAAGCCCTTCTGCGGCAGCTGCTGTTGTTATGGGAAGAAGTGCCAATGGGCTATCCGAATGGAAACTGAAGGATGGTAGGGTGCTTAAGGCTGTTGAGGGTGAGCGGGGGTGAGTTTGTGCTTGTTTTTAGCCTCACCCGAGCCACAAACCTTGATATTTACTACTTTCCCCGCCATTACGTATGACACATTGTTAGGCAAAGTACTTCATTATCTTTCAATCCTCTTTTTTTAAAAATGGATGGCTGTGTTCGGGTTGATTGTTGCTTGCTTTTTTTGTAATTTACATAAAAAAAGCAGATGGACAAATTAGACGAAATCAGAGCTCTTTTTGCAGACCTATCACCTTCCGATAAAAATAGTTTACTTGATGAACTTTATTTATGTACAGAAGAACTTGAACTGACAGGCAATACAGTTTCCCATTGCCCTCACTGTGCCTGTGAAAAAATGAGCAAATACGGATTCAGTAAAGGAGTTCAACGCTATAAATGCAGTGGTTGCGGCCGCACTTTTACAGAAACTACCGGTACTGTATTACATGGACATAGAGACAAGGAGAAATTTTTAAAATTTGCCTGCCATATGCTAGAGGAAGATTATACCCCTCTTCGCAAAATGGCGGGTAAGTTTCAGATACACCTTGAGACAGCATTCGAATGGCGTCACAAGGTATTGGTATCCATACCTGAGCTGGATGAACGGTTTGAAAAGGAAACGGAGCTGGATGATTTATGGTTCAGGTACAGTCAAAAAGGAAGAAAAGGACTTGAGTTTTCCAAGGTGAGAGGGGGAAGTAAAAAAAAAGGGGATAATGAATACAGTGTCAAGCTGGTTGCTGCAAGTGATGGGGACAAGTCCCAGTTCAAAGTAACCAGGATCGGTCGCATAAGTGCTGCGGATTTACAACGGACAGTAGGGGATAAATTTAGCAAAACAGCCTCTTTAGTTTCGGACAAACACCCCAGCATCGCTTCATTTGCAAAAAATAACAGGCTTGAACATACAACTTTCAAAGCCAGTGAACATACAGATGAAAATGGGAAAGGTGTTCAACTGATAAATAACATCGCAGAAAGAATAGACACATTCATTAACAAAAGGTGCAAAGGAGTAGCGACTAAGTATATCCAGTCATACGCCAATTGGTTCAAATATAAAGAAGATGCTAAAAAGAACCGGCTTGAGGATTTCTTATCCAGTGCACTCAAAAACAAGAATGGCTGGAAAGTGTTTGCTAATATTGAGAAAATCTACAAAAAGTTCATCAACAACCATTCTCAGCGAACATATAGGTGCCCAACTGTAGATAGATATAAGGCGAACAACTGGGAGCAAGAGCAGGCAATGCAATATGCTTTTTTTTGATCAAAGTCAATTTTTATTACCAACATTAAAGCCGAACACAGCCAAATGGATTAATATAATTCTTTCCATTCATTACATTTATTGCATTGAATATTGAGACTAATCCACCTGCAAGCAATCCTCCAATTAATGGTGTCAGCTGGTTTACTTTCCAATAAATCCACAAGCCTCCTAAACTGATTCCTAATATACATAATTGGATACTTAGAACTGCACGAAAATGATTTGTCATCTCTTTTGATTTAATTTTTCTCCGATTCCAAAAAATCAATGTCGGAAAGAAAAGAGGTAACAAACCAGTCAAATGTAAAAGCCCTTGCCAATTCCTATTATTTTCTTCTTTATTTTTATTGTTATCAGTCGTTTCAACAGAAAACAAACTAAAATCAACATCCAGTGCTTTTGCAATCATTTGTAGCGTATAAGCTCGTGGGTCTACTTCTCCATTTTCAATCCGTTGTATTGTCCTTACACTCACCTCAGTTCTTTCTGCCAGCTCTTCTTGGGTCAATCCTTTTTTAGTCCTTAATTCCTTTATTAATTTTCCTATTTCCATTTTTTCTCGTTTTTGATTTCGAGTCAAATGTCTGACTGATTAGGGTAACTTTCCAACTACAAAAACACGACATTTACACGACATATAAAGTTATCAATCTAATAATAAGCATTATAAGTTATTGTGATTTTTTTGTCCGAATTATCATGTTGTTTTTTCACCTACTAATAGTTTATCCATATATTAATCGTTCTCAGTCTCACCTTGTATTTTGCCTAACGTTGAGTGTATGGTGTCGTAAGGGATTTCGGGCTTCAAACCTATCAATTTACCACCGAAAATTGATGCGGGTGATACTGCTATAAAACTTCTGAAACCCTTATGAATTATACACATTGTTAGGGGCTGGGCTTTATTCAATCGTTGGTCTAAGTCGATTAAATGATTGCCAATATTTGTCTTTGTAAATATCATAGTCAACATTCAGACTGGTTTTGAAATCGGATTGGAATTTAGTAAGAATCTTGGAAGGTAGCCTGAAATCTTTGCAAGCAAAATAAATCTCTCTGGAACTATCAGCCGTTTGTCTCCCAATATTTAAGTATCCTTCAGAGTCTTTAAGTTCAAGCATTAATTTATCCTCAAATATATTCATTAATTCATATGTCTCTTTATCAGGCATGCTATTTTCATTGCCTTTATATTTAATATCGATAGTTAGAATCCAAGGGTGGGATGCCTTTCTATCCCAATCCAGTAAGGCAGAGTTTACAATTGCTAATAAAGGCTTGCCATTATTTAAAGTAGCTTCAAGTGAATTGTAACTGTCATTTTCTGTATTATATCTCGTTCCTTCGTACTTTTCAATGAACTCTTTCTGTCTCCAAATGAGATAATCCTTAAGCTTTTCTATCGGAATCAACTCTTTTTCTGCTTGGTCTTTTCCAATAATTTGCATGCTATCAATAACTGTCACAGAATTTAATTCACCTAAATTCCGGGTGTCGTCCTCCTGGTACATTTTGCTAAGTACCTCGTCTTTGCGCTGGCGGTAATAGTCGCCCAGTTGGGCGGCAAGTGCGGTTAAATCTATTGTCGGAATATCGGTCTAGTTTTTTACGGTTTTACCTGCAACGCCCGCCTTTGTGGCAAGCCTGTTGAAATGGTCGTCGGGGCTTTCCCATGATGCCAAAGGCGTTTCTTCCTGTTGGAAATCGGATGCGCCGCCGCCGTCCTGGTCCTTTGGGTCGGTCTCGGGTTCTTTGGACAGGCGGTCGATGGTCTCCTGCATTTTTGCCACCTGTGCCTGCATTGCTGTTAGCTCAAGGTTTGAGGGTTCTTCCGTTTTTGGCGGTTTTGGGGGCTGTGTTTCCCCTCTGCTTTTATCGGTTGTCCCGTTTTTCTTCAGTTCGTCCAATTTGGCAAGCACCTGTTCCTCTGTGGAGTTTTCGGGCATGCCCAGTTGGTCAGTGATCTTCTTGATGTCCATATCTATGGGGTTGGTTTTTCTGTTTTTTGGTTTTTCCACTTTGTTCATCGCACGGTAAAAAGCGGCCACCGATTTCAGGTCGGTGCTGTCCGATGGGGTATTTTCCGCAATAAAGTCCTCCACATGGCCGACAAAACCGAGTTCCTGCATCATGTTCACGTCGAAAAAGTGGTTTTCCCCGTCGAACCAGTCCTTTTTGATCTGATTTTCGTCCCTTCCCGTGGTGGCGGCAAGCGAGGCGATCAGACCGTTATCGAAAATCTCAAGGTCGTCGGCCGTTTTGCGGTGCTGGACGGCGTTCATGTTGCCACCGTTCAGGGCACTGTGCAGCATCAGCGTGCCGTTTTTGGCCGTGTGGCGGTTTTCTTTTTTCGCGGCAAGGAAGATCACGGCGCTCATGGAATAGGCCGAACCGTCCAGATAGGTGTGCACATCTTTGGCCGACCGGTTGATCATCTTGTAGATCGCTTTGCCGTCGTAGAGCGTACCGCCGTAACCGTTGATGCGCACATTGATGCGTCCGAAATTGGCCTCGGCCTCCCTGAACCTGCGCAGGAAATTCACCGCCGAATTGTCGACACCGTCCCACCGGTCGTAACCGATGTCGCCGTAGATGTATAGGGTCGTTTCTTCTATATCAGTATTTTTCTATTGTGTAATGTATTTCGCTGATGCCCTGTGTATGCAAGGTCAGCACGATGGCGCTCCCCTGCAAAGACACTGAAGGGTCGAGCACGCTCTCGCTTTCGCTGTGGTCGCGGTAGTCGTATTCTACCCTGAGGCTGTTGCCCACACGGCTGAACGTGGTGTATACCTCGCCAATGTTCCACACACCGTTTTCCTTCCACCACATGCGGATAAAGGCAACATTGAAATAGGGAAGGGTAATTTCGTGCACCTCGCCGTCTGTAACGGAAGGTTCGTATATACCATCGGCAGGAATGAGGGCGATGCCCAGGATACCGCTTTTGTTCTGCATTTTTATTTACAAAATGGGGCGGAAAAAAAAGTGGGCAAAGGACGGGGTTCTGTGTCCTTTTTAGGGAAAAGTTTGTTAATCAGCTGGTTAATAGGGTGTGGGAAAAGGACATTTTTCCACATTAAACCCCATCGCTTTGTAAGCTACTGAAATTTAGCGGTTTGAAAGATGAAGTATTGTCCTTTCTATGTAAAATGTTGATTTATTGTAGTGTTTCGTATATATTTGGTAATGAAACTCATCTCAAAGCTTCATTTTTTACATTCATTTCTGCTCAAGTTTTAAGAGCAACAGTAATGTGTTTCTAAATCTTTCCAAGAGGGCATCTAAGGTTTCATTAGATTACTCATCACGACAAAAAACAGAGGATGAAATCACAGGCAGACAAGAATTCCGAAAAAAAAGGCCGTTCAATAGCAATGGTTGAAAAAAGTCAATCGCCAAACCAACAGGTAGCAAATAGCGATACAGTCCAACTTAAAACAAGCCCGCTGAAGGGTATTGTTACAGAAGAGGGCGGTTTAAATAGCAATTCGAATACCAACTCTGAACTTCCCTTTGCTCAGACAGTGCAACGTTCTACAAATAACCAACCGGAGAGGAAGGATGTTTCAAAATGGCAACCTCCAAAAACTGCGCAGCGTAAGGAGCGACCTAACCGGACAGGTCTGCCGGAAAACCTTAAAACAGGGATAGAACAGTTATCCGGCTTTTCTATGGACAATGTGCAGGTTCATTACAATTCTGAAAAACCTGCACAGCTAAATGCCCATGCTTATACCCAGGGGACGGATATTCATGTTGCTTCAGGGCAGGAGAAACATCTGCCACATGAGGCCTGGCATGTGGTACAACAAAAACAGGGACGTGTCAGCCCAACAACTGAAGTTGCGGGAAAACCTGTGAATGATAATATGGCATTAGAAAGTGAAGCCGATGTAATGGGGCATAAGGCGATACAGTTTCAACGAACTGAAGAGAGCAACCTTGTTGAAAATAATACCGGAACAGACACGGTCCAAAAAAAAACGGTAGGCAGGTTACGCGGGTATGCAGGCCAATATGTTGATGCCGGAAATGGACTGTATGTTGCTCCAAATCCTACAGATCTGTATGAAGTTACGGAGCTGGTTGAGGCAATAAGGGCTAAGATGCATGCAGATAAGAAATACCAGAAGATATTAATATTGTCCGGCTGCCATGGTGATGATCAAGGGAATCTGTATAAAGAATCCAGCTTTTATGGTGAAGATTTATTTAACGAGGGAGCAGGGCCAGTAAAAATACTTGCTCAGAATGTAGCCAGGAAATCAAAACGTATGCTTGCAAAGGAGATTGAAAATACCAATATAGTACGCGTCCTTGGTTGGTGTTACAGTAGGGCATCGCTTAGGAATTGGGATGCGGTTACTGCTGATTGGAAGGGGTTCTGATCCAGAAAAAGGATTAATTATGAGAGGGATCAAACAAATCTGGGTTCCTCTTTTTACCTTTCCAGTTCCGTTGTACCCACCTAGCAATAGTATCATACTTCATTTCATCCTCGTCGATCCCACAGTAATCTAGAAAGCCGATAGTATCTTGTAAGAACAAAATTGCCTAGGTCTTTCTATAAGAAACCTTTAATCCTTTCCTGACTGAGCATCTAGAAAAGATGCTATTAAATTTTAATATTCTTTGTAGAAAGCAAGTATTCAAATATGCTACTGAACTGATTAAAGCAGTTTGGGATATAATTAGCGAAGGATTAATCACCTATTTTCGCTTTATGGAAAAAAAGTCAAAAACCATTGTTTTAAAATAAAATATTTGAAAATGAAAAAAGTACTTGCTTTATTGTTTATTTTTCTTTCTGCTGGTTATTACGCGTTGGGGTGTGGCTGTAGCCATGCTGGTTCTTTTACTGAAGTTTCCAAAAGTTCAGATTTAACTTTTGTTGGAACAATTACTGCAAATAAGAAATGGAGATTGAAGGTCACTGTTGAAAATGTTTTGATCGGTAAGACAGAGAAGAAAACCATTACAGTAATTGGGGACAAAACTGGAGCTTCTTGTCTTAAGGTGGTGAAGTTTTTCGAGGTTGGAAAAAAAATGGCTTTTGCACTTTATAAACGCGATGGGAAATACTATCTCTCTGGATGTGGAACATACTATTTAGAAATAGATAATGGGGCAGTGAAAGGAATTATCACTGATGATTTCATGATTTACGATGGTTCTAGGTGGCCTAGCTGGAATAAAAAAACTATGCCGGAAGACGAATTTTATAACCTTTTTAAAGATCATAAAGAAGAACCACCTTGCAGACCCGTGAGAAGATATAAAGAATCAAATATTCTAGCTGCCAAAGCAGAAAAGGAAATAAAAAAGTTTGAAGGCGAAAAAGAAGTCAGCAACTTCTACTATAGAGGGATAGTTCTCACAGCTCTAGAAGACAATAACCTACCTCTGGTTGAATATCTAATTGAAAACACAGGTTTACTAGAGAAAAAAGACCTTGACGAATATCTGTTCTATTCTATAGAATATGGCGTCATCGATATTGTCAACCTGCTTTTTGATAACAACGTATCTCCAACATTAAGTTCCAGCGAAGGGCAAACTCACCCTATTTTTAAAGCTGTATTGTACCCGGAATTAGTAAAGGAGTTACATTCTAAAGGTGCAAAGTTGAACCCTAAAGTCCACATGATTTTAGGAATCAAACTTTGCAATATATAACTTGGGAATACACCCGAACCTGAGCAAAGGCCGGCAGTCCCACTGGGGTTAAGTTTACCCCTTCCTAAAGTTTGGTCTTAGGGCATGGTTAAAATTCTGATTGGTTGCAAAGACACCGTATAGTAGAGTAAATTTTTGTCGATGCCCTTCTTCGGGTTCACAAAAATTGATCTGATGGAAGAAAAAAGGCGAGTAAAAAAGGAAAAGGTAGTCTACAATAGCGGCCTACCTGTGCTTAACGCACATGCGGCAGGGATTGACGTGGGCGACACCAAGTACGACGTAGCGCTTTACGACCGTCGGGGGCGTCTTGTCACCCGTGAGTACGGAGCATTTACAGAAGATCTCTGTGCCCTTGCCGGGTGGCTTTCTCAAGAGAAGATCACCACGGTAGCAATAGAAAGTACAGGGGTTTATTGGCTGTGCCTATACGTGATGCTGGAAGAGGCAGGCATCGAGCCCTGGCTGGTCAATGCCCGTCATGCCAAGAACGTTACCGGGCGCAAAAAGGATGATACGGATGCGATATGGCTACAGAAGCTCCACAGCTGCGGCCTGCTGAACAAAAGTTTCCAGCCCGATACGGACACAAGAGTACTGCGTACTTATGTCCGGCAGCGTAAGCAACTGGTGACCACTTCCTCTGACAGTGTCCGCAGGATGCAGAAGTCACTGGAACTGATGAATATCAAACTTCATACGGTCATCAGTGATATCCTGGGCAAAACAGGGCTGTCCATGGTCAAGGCCATACTAGAGGGCGAGCGAAGCCCCGATAAGCTGATCGCGTTCAAGGACTGTAGGATCAAGGCCAGTGATGAACAAGTGAAAAAATCATTGAAAGGCATATGGAAAGGAGAATACCTGTTTATGCTCAGGCTTGCATATGACCAGTATATGTTCTCATATGCCCAGGTCCAGCAATGCGATGAACATATAGCACAGGTGCTACAGGAGGCCGTTGCCAAAAACAACGGGGGAGAACTTCTGGAGATTAAAAAAAAAGCGGAAAAAGAATGACCTGACCTTTAACGCAAAGCCCCTGCTGCAGGCATTTGCCGGGGTAGATCTCTGCCGGATAGAAGGCATAAGCCAGATCAGCGCACTTGAACTGCTCTCGGAAACAGGAACCGGCATGGACAAATGGGAAAATGCAAAACATTTCAGTGCATGGCTAAATGTGTCACCAAACACAAAAATCACAGGGGGCAAGGTGATAAGCAGTAAAATGCAGAAGAAAAAGAACCGTGCAGGCCAGGCACTCCGCATGGCATGCTGCAACCTCTCACGGAGCAAGGGGCCTATAGGGGATTATGCACGTAAAATGAAGAGCCGGCTCGGAAAAAAAGGCGGAGTTGTCGCAACCGCCCACAAGTTAGGCGTGATCATTTTCACAATGCTTAAAACAGGTAAGGAATATGACATTGAACTGAACACAAAAAATCAGGAAAAATGGAAACTACAACGGATAAAAAGTTTAGAAAAAAGATTAGAGGAGTTAAAAAAAGAAGTCTAAAAACCCCTATATATCAATCAATTGCAATTTAGTTATATAGTAGGTTGGAAAGATAAGACAACAATAATGTATGCATCAGAAAAAGGCTGTATTGCTTCCATCAATTATCTACTTGAGAACGGGGCTGATCTTAATCATAAATCAGAAGAAGGGCTGTCAGCTATTGAATACGCAAAGAAAGAGAACAAAAAAAATCCAAAAGAGGTAATCAAACTTCTAAAAAGTAAAATGAAGAAATAATAGTTGCAGGGTTATGGGTATTATTCAGTACTCATAACCTATACTCTAAATAAGATCCCATCTGTCCTACCCATTCCTCTGCACCCACTTAACAATAGTATCATACTTCATTTCATCCTCGTCGATCCCATAGTAATCCAGAAAGCCGAGGATGGTATCCTTAAGCACAAAATTGGCCATAAGCCCTTTGCGCAGCTGGATCTGCTGTAAAAGCTGGTTGCGGAACTGAAGCTCAACAATCTTATTGAACTGCATTACAGATTCCACCGACATGGTGAATCCCTTGCGGCGGAGGTCGTCGAAAGTAAAGTTGACTCTGATGTGGGTCCACCGCTGATCCTTTCCCAACTCCGAGCCATCGGAAAGCGGCTGCTGGCGTGTGAAGAAGCAGGAGAACAGCATGCCGTACATGTTGGAGCTCCCCAGCCTCAGTTCGTCGGAACCTGCCTCTTTGGCGATGAATTTCTTGAGGTGTTTTTTTACCGGGATTTTGGTTTCGAACTGCATTACTCCAATTATGAGTTATGAATTGGCTGGCGCTTGATTAACGGGTATGGATTATTATCAAAAAGAAAAGCCCCACCAAGGATGGCAGGGCAAATAACACACTAAAGCCCGTTGGTCTCCCCAAACCAACTGAATTATGACAACAGTACAATGATACGAAAAGCGCCGCAGTGCTTTTGAGGATGGAAACGGCTGCATACCCATTTAAACGCTTTTAAACACCTGCGAACGCTTCAGGCACATTGCAGCTCGAGGTTTACCTCTATCCGGTGCCAGATTTCCCTGTTGCGTGCGGTTGCCAGGGGCGGGCCAAAATGCAGGAACAGTATGGCCACATGGATCTGGTACAGGTATTTCAGGCTCGGCTTATAGTGAAAAAGCAGCAAAAGCTCGGCGAGCTCCTCCTCTTCCCGAATGGTGGTTTTTATCACCTGCCACGGTAGGTCGAGCAGTTGGGCGGCTTCGCTTTTCCGCATTGTCCTTGGGTGGATGTATGCCTCCCCAAGGTATTCAACTGGATACAGGACAATTTTCATTCTTCCCCCTTTCTATTGGTTTGGTACTATGTATTGTTTTCAGGGATTACCTCCTGATGGACATTTTCTCCGTTGGTTTGTTCCTGGCGCGTTTTCCACGAGTTCAGGATGCGGTTGGCCTTGGCTGCCGACATCTGGAACATGGGCGCAATTTTCCGCTGCGAAAGCCCCAGCTCGGCAAGGCGGTGCATCTTTTCGCCGTCTTCAAGTTCAAGGCCGAGTATCTCCCTGACCTTTTCTGAAGGAATGCTGACCGTGCGGCTTCTTTCCGTTTCGGTGAAATTGATACGGCTTTCCTCTTTGGACTGAACGGTTACGGCCTGTTGCCCTACCTGAACTTTTGCAGGTTTCTGCATCATGAAACCGATGAACTCGGCCAGTATGATGGAGGCCACATTGAACACCGTATACATATAAAAAGCCTCCGTTCCCATGTCCGTATCGCGCCAAGCCAGCATGATAAGGCTCTGGTTGAACATGCCCAGCACGATGGTTGTCCAGAAAGCAACCGTCTGGTAGCGCCCCATGTCGTAACGTTTGAAAAAAGCCGTACTGAGGCTCGGCAGTGTGAGCACACTTTCAACGATCAGCACGGATATTACAGAGTTGGCGATAATGAGCCACTCCAGTTCAAGGAACTCAAAATGCTTCATGGCCGCTTTTCCCAGCGGTACGGAGATGAACAGGCGTGTTGCGATCACTGTCCAGAAGAACACTTCGGGCAGTACGCGGAACAGTTTTTCAAGTTTGCGGCTCGTTGACGAGCTGAATACGGTATTGGTTATTGTTTCCATGCTATTTCTACGTTTGGTGGAAGGATTTCATAAAGTGCGTTTTCTATGCTCAGGGCAGCTTCTGTGAGCAGTCCCTTTTCGATGGCTGCCGCCGTGGCCTTCTGTCGGCTAGACAGTTCCAGCTGCTTCAGTGTGACGGGGTTCCAGACGCCCGTGCGTTTCTTCACAGAGTACTCCTCCGTAATGTGTTCGCGTGTGGTGACAGACGGTTTTGCCAGCTCCAGCACATGACCTTTTGGGCTATCGTGCAGGCTGAAATCCGCTGTGCCTGCCTTGATCAGCCAGGAGCGGCTTTCCGTAAGGCGGTGCAGGCTTTCTTTCTCCAGAAAAGAAACGTTGACACCGAAGAAGCTCGGCACCGATATCGACACGTAGCTGGTGTCGGTGGTGACGGTCACTTTTACGGTTGCGCCGTTCAGCTCCAGTATGCGCTCGATGTCCTCGGCACTGATGGAGGTTTTTGCGCCTGCCGATGTTTCGAAGTCCACAGGGCGGAAATAGTCGAAACCGTACATTCCGGCGCGGAAAAGTCCGAACATGATCAGTCCCAGTACGATCCTGTTTTTATATTTCGAAATCATAATATTCGTATTTAGAGGTGTTTACTTAGAAACAATTATATTTGCATGAAATAAAAACAATTATGCAAGAATTTCACGGAGAAGATCTCATAAAGTTCATAGAACGTTTTCCAGACGACAATAGCTGCTATCTTTATCTGTCTGAAATCAAGTGGACTAACGGTTATAAATGTAAAAAGTGCGGTCATACACACTACAGTAGCGGAAAAAAACATGAACGTACCTGTACCCTTTGTAAACACAGGGAAAGTACAACGGCAGGCACTCTTTTCCACAAGTTGAAATTCGGCATCCGCAAAGCTTTCCTGATCTGTTTTGAGCTCAGTGCCACGACCAAAGGGATGTCCTCCTCCCAGCTTTCGGAACGTTACGGCATCTCAAGGAAAACAGCCTGGGCATTCAGCCATAAAGTCAGGCTGGCAATGGAGAGTCAAGGAGATCAGCCGGTTGAAGGGACAGTCCATGTGGACGAGTTTGTTTTCGGTGGCAAAGAGAACGGCAAACAGGGGCGCAGTTATGATACAAAAAAGAAAAAAGTGGTCTGTGCCGTGGAACTTGATGACAAACAGCAGATTAAAAGGGTGTATTCACAGAAGATCGAAGATTTTTCTTCCAAATCTCTGCGGGGGATTTTTGAAAAACATATCAGCAGGCAGGCCCAGGTGGTCACTGATGAGTGGAGGGGCTACAGACCGGTCGCTAAAGATTATAATATTGAGCAGATACCCAGTAGGAAAGGGAAGAATTTCATGCAGCTGCACAATGTGATACATCAGATCAAAAGCTGGATCAGGACGAATTTTTCCTGGATCGCACCAAAACACACCGATAAATATTTAGCTGAATATTCTTTTAGGATCAACAGATCTATTTTCAAGGGCTCTATATTTCATAAGCTCATTGAACGTATGACAAATAGACCTCCTGTGAAATTTATTGACATAGTGGATTGTACTTAAATAAACACCTCTATTCGTATTATCCTGTCCAACATGCGGTCGATACTGTCGAGGCCGTTATCCAGATAGAGCCAGAACCCGGTAGGGGAGTAGGCTTTCCGGTATTCTATATATAGCTTTATGGTTTGGGTGAGCTGCGTGAGCGATACCTTTTTCGCCAGTTGCCTGTTTACGGCATGCCGTAGCGGACGTGGACAGTATTGTATCTCCCCCGCCTCGATCTTCATCACCAGCTCATCGAAGCTCCGCACATTGTCCGTTCCGTAAATATCGGTCTGGAGCGCTTCTATAATGTGCCATTTTTCCGCAACACGCACGGCAGGCGATGGCCTTTGTGGAAGATATTTCCGGGCGTTTCTGATTGACTTTTCCCTGTACTTTTTAAGGTATCCACTTGTACTTTTCCTGTACTTTTTCTGTACCCCGTCTGTACTTTCGCTGTACTTTTCCTGTACTTTCTCTGTACTTTCCTGTAATTGGTCGTTTATGGGAAAAAAGAGTGTATCACTGCCGATAGGGGAAACAACGGAACCTCTTTCTCCATCGGTGAACACCTCTACTTCTATCAATTTTGTTGTCCTCTTCACGTGTGTTAATTATTAATTTGTAATTATGAATTATTAATTCCAGTCCAGATAGTTAGCTCGCGAAGCCCATTAATAATTACTAATTGATAACTAATAATTACCGAAGGCTGGAGATAAAGGCATGCGCTTCGTCGAGCTGGGATTGCAGGTATTCCACCTGATCGCGGCGGAAATCCTCGAAACGCGCATTCGGCTTCTGTGTATGGTAGGCCTGCCACGGTATAAAGCGTCTACTGATTACGGGGAGCTTTCCATGAAACGCACCTGTTCCGACTGTTTCAGTCGTGTTTCGCTGTTTCAGTTGGGCAATCAGTTTGTTCTGTGTTTCTATCTGTTTCTTTTGTTTCTGTGTTTCGGCCTGAAACGTTTCAATCTGTTTCCTGAGCTGTGAAACGGTCACTGTTTCTTTGCCGAACAGTAGGCGTTCCACCGTTGGCGGTGTGTAGAAAACAATGTAGACTATGGTGGGCAGCACCACAAAGTAGAGCGGCCAGTAGACCACGATTTTCATTTTTAGTTCGTGCCTTTTTTCAATCAGCTCCTGGGGATGTACGGGCTTATTTTTCATGTTTCACGGTGTTTCTGAATTCTTCTACTGTGATTTTCATATCCCTGTCCGTGTCGAAAACAGGGTTGCGCGAGGCCACTGCACGGGCTGGCAGTGAGGGGCTTTCGAGTATGAAACCGCTGGGTTTTCCGAGTGCGGCGGGAAAAAGGTTGTAGAGCCTTAGGTCGGTGTATGATTTCACCTTTCCCGATGCGGGTTTCCAGAACTTTTCTATCCATTGGAGCTGGCGTGTGCCCGTACTCCTTAATATATGTGCGGTTGTTGTGCCGAGTGAAACGGCTGTTTCCGGCATGATCTGTATCAGTCCCGCAGCGCCAGAAGTGTTTCTTGCTTTCGGGTTGAGGCTGCTTTCGTGAAACATGGTTTTCAATACCCATTCGGGCTGAAACGCCAGACGTTTCGACATGGAAACAAGGCTGTCGAAAAACGTTTCACGGTCGCGGCCTTTGTAGTGCGATGCGTAGCGCATCAGGACGGCAGGATTTTTTTCGAAAAAATATTTTTCGCCTGAAACACCCGCCGTTTCATAACTGTTTCGTGATGAAACAGTGTGTTTCGCCTGTGAAACAAAAGTGTTCACGTTCTGTTTCACTGTTTCAGCATTATGAAACAGTAAAACGGCTATCAGAAACAGGAACAGTTTTTTCATTTTTAAATAGATTGAAGTAAAATTTAAAGCTACAGCCTAAAAGGCTGTGCTACATGTAGCGTAGGCTTTTAGCCTGCGGCTTACCTACAATCATCAACAGGACATTTATTGAGTTATTTCCACGTTTCATAAAGCACAACCAGTCCGTTCCACGAAAAGGTGCGCGAGAGTGAGTAGTTGTTTGCCGTGAAGCTCATGGCAAAAACAAGGATCAGCAGGGCGGCGATAAAATAGCCTATCAGTTTGCCGAAAGCATCGGCAAGGGCGTCGGTGGCTTTTTTCCACATGCGCGTGGCGGTGGAGGCAATGCCTTTGTAGATGTTGGTCAGCAGGGCAAGCAGCACTTTTACGAAGATGAAATGCAGTAGCCACTTTAGGACTTTCCATAGCCAGCCGAGTATTATGCCAGCATATTTTTCGACAACAGGTTCAGGGTAATCGCCTTCAATGTTGCTGTCGAGTTCAGTTTCGAAATCGGGGCTGAATTCTGTATGTCCGTCAAATGTTAGCATGGTTTGGGAGTTATTAGTTATGAGTTATGAATTGGCTTGCGCTTGAGGGCTAGCAGTTAGCTGTTTTTTGATCTTCAATTATTTATAGCTTTAGATTGTTCTTAGGTGATGGCCTTGCTTTTGAGTCAAACGGCAGATAGAGCCGTTGGCCTTTTATGCGGGCTGAATTCGGGATATCGTAGAAAGCTTTGCACAGCTCTGGGCTGATGCGGCTTCCACGGTCGCGGTTTTTCAGGTGCTTTTTGAAGAACCAGCCGCAGCAGACGATTTCATTATCGTTCAGTTTCAGTTCCGTACATTGGCCATTGAATTCTGCCTGTCTCAGTTTTTCGATCAGTGGCCAGTAAGCTTCGTACAGTTCGCCACGGTTGATCCTCCAGTCGTGGTCGAAAGCGATGGGACTTGCGAGGCCGCCGTACCATTTCAGGTGGATCAGCCAATCAGGTATGGCCGTCAACAGGTGCAGCAGCTCGTCGCGTGTTTCTTCAGTAAGCAGCATGGTATCCGCGTTTAGATTTCAGTTCCACACGTTGGCCGTTGCGCCATTTCAGTTGCCTGCCGTTGCGGATAATCACGTTGCTGGTCTGGTTGTCGTACACGGCCACAAAGCCTTTGCGGCGCTGCGGTCGGTAGATGTTTACCAATGTCCACGGTGCGGTTTCTGGGTCGATATCCATATCGGAAGTGGAAAAGAGGGTTTCCACGACTTCGCCGCCGTCGAGATGAACGAGACGGAATTTGGAGCGGTATCCGGGTTTGTAATCGTGGCCGCCCTTTAACGTGCGTAAGGTGTGGCCAGTAGTGGCGTCTTCTATGAAGCACCAGATATTGTGGCTGTAATATTTGCCTTTTCTTGCTACGCGGTTGATAAAAGCATTTACTGCATGGTCGCGCTGTTCGCGCTTTGCGGCCTGAATCGGGAATTTCCTGGTCTCTGGCAGATAGATGAAGTTGACGTTTGCGTCTTTTACTTTGAACCTTGCGTAGGCTACTGTTGGCTTGGTTTTCATAAGGAGAGGGGGATTATGAGTTATGAGTTATGAATTATGAGTTATGAGTTATGAATTTAGCGGAGCGGTCTCATGAAGACCTTTGAAAATAAACTCCACTGAATAATTGGCTTGCGCGTGATGGTTTTGGCCTTACGCTTCTATTTCTGGCAATTTTGCTGTGTGCTTTATTCTTGTCGAGAATGTTTTCAGCTCTTTTACAATCCTTTCGGGAGAGCGGTGCCATCTTACAGTGAGAGATATATCCGCTGTCCAGAGGTAGCGGTATTTGTTCTTTTTGGGTAAGATCCATAGCGCCACCCTGTTGACGAAACCTAGGTATTCGATCTTGAAATCGTAGTTGGATTTCGAGGAGTTTGTTGCTGAGAATGCTGTGGTGATAAGCTTCTGAAGCTCGCGTTTGATCAGCCGTTGGGTTTCTTTTTCAACCTGTCGGTCAATTTTTGCTGCATCCATAATAACTTAAGGTTTAAAGGGTTTAGTTTTTTGTTTGAGAAACAGGCTGCTTAGTGTGTTTTGGGAAAAGCAGGTGTTTGTATACAAAGTCGTTGAAGATTTTTGGGTCGCTGACGCCAACGGGGCTGTTCCTTACCATTGGGTCTTTGAACCTTAGGGCGCTGGCGAGGCTGTTGCCGTAGTAGCTGTTGCGCTGACGGATGTGTCTGTCCAGTCTGCCGAGGAATTCGTCCTCGTAGTGGGCAATGTATCCGTCGGGGTCGAGTACGCGGAGCAGGAAGTCTTTGTGCTCTTTGGTGTGGCGGATGTGCCGTGGACGGTATTCCCCCGTGACGGCCTGTTCCAGTTTTTCCAGAAACCAGTTTTGGAACGTGGCACCGTAGAACGTTGATATGTAGCGCGACATTGGGGCGATGGAAGCACCTTTCAGCACTTCGCCCAGTAGCAGGTCGGCGTCGAACTGGAACTGTGTGCGTCGGCGGATCAGCTCCAGGTTATCTTTGTCGGCCTCCAGCTTTTTTATGCGCTGGCGTTCGCGCTTCAGGTATTCGGGCAGCCATTTGTCGTGCACGTTGGCGAGGCTGAAACGGCCTTTGCGCAGGAAGCGTGTCGGCGTCAGGTAGTCGATGTTGTAGCCATTGCGCAGGATGGTGCGCCGTGCCAGCTCTGCCGATTTGTAGAGGCGTCGGGAGATGATGCCCAGCTCGTTATCGTTGGTGGCCTTGGCAAAGTAGGTGAGCAGGATCTTGAGCGCGTCGCCGTGTTCGTTGAAGTAGTTCAGCTTCGGTAGCTTGTGCCGGAAAGCGAACGGATGGTCGAGCACCTCGCCATAGGTGGAGAACCTGATGCGGTTGGGCGTGAACACAAGGCTCATGATCTCGCGGTACAGCTCCAGCACGGTGTTGTATTTCCGTGTCTCGAACTGGTAGGCAAGGCGTTCGTGGCGCTTATCTGCTGTTTCTCCAAGGGATTTTAAACGTTCCAATTGGGTGAAAAAAGTTTCGGGATTTTGCGCGCCGCCCCCCTCTTTTTTGACAACTTCTCTGGTGTTCCCCGTTTCCGTTGTGTTTTCTGCTTTCTCAAACTCAGCGGGCTTTTGGCCCGATTCCTTATTATCAACACAGGCTGTGTTGTTTTTTACTTTTTCTATATTGGTTTCAGGTTTGTTTAGCTTGCAGTTTGAACGCTTTCCGCCCCAATCGGCTGATTCCCTGTTATTTTCCACTTCAACGGGCTCACCGTTCTCCAAATTCCTGATCTCAAGAAGGTTAATAGGTATTTTGAGACGAAAATTCTTTATGCCGCCGATATTGCGCTTTTCGAGCAGTCCCGCATCGACAAGGCGGCGGATATGTCTCCAGACAGTCGTTAGCGATGGGTTGAACGGGCGGAACGGGTCGTCTTCGCTCAGGCGTTTGGTGTATAGGTTCAGGATTTCCTGACGCGAGGTGGTTACTTCCGTAAGTTCGTTGAGTTCTGCGGTTCGGTTCGGGCGGTTTCTGCGGATAAGCAGGTAGATAACGATATCCATGATATCGTGGTGCGATTTTTTTAGCAGCCGCGAACCTTTGCGGACTATTTTGCGGTCGCCCTCGTTGTTACGCGTGTAAAACTGGGCGTTGTAGGCCTCGGCTTCGCGGGTAATGTGGCCAAGGCTTTTTTGTTTATCTATATAAAAGTATCCTTTCATGCTCAGATTTGGGTATAGGTGTTGCATCCAACGCCCAAATCAGCTACTTTTGTAGTTCATATTCGAGCGAAGGCGCTATGCAACGGCACTGCGTTTTCAACAGGGCTCCAACCCTGTCGTTATGTATTTTGACACTGAAAAGCCGGGACTCCAATCCCGCTTTTCTTTTTATAGTAAAGCCTGATTCCGTGAAATCATGCCAACTTCTCTGGTGAACCCGCACAGGGATTTGAACCCTGTTCCCCTACATATCTTTCACACGCCACCGCGGGCATCCTTCCCCCTCTTGCTTTCCTTTCTGTTGTGTTTCCTATAGCAATATTAATCATTGGCCGCAGCCTCAAAAAGGACATTGTTTTTGCCAAAATCCTTTCTCAGGATGCCGCTCTCTTGATAGGCTTTGTAACACGCGCCCTTTTCTTCATGCCCGTGCCTGTTTTCCGTGGTTCTATCCCGGCCGTTGTCGGTTCTTCTGCATTTTCTTTCTCAGATGTCTCACCATTCGAGATCAGGATGCGTTTGGCTGCCTCTGCGTTTATTAACCAGCGGTTGCCTGTGTTTCTGGATACATCTTTCAGGATGGTTTTGCACCATTCGCGGACGGTATTTGTGGAGAATTCCAGCTCTTCGGCAAATTTTTCGGCAGAAATAAGCCTTGGTTCACGTTGTTGCTGTTCAGTTTGGTACTGTCCGTTGGCCATGGCTGTCAGTACAGCAAAGTTCGCTTGGTCTATGGCCAGCATTACGTGACCATCGAATGATCCAACGATATTATATTCTAGTGTCATCGGAGCTAGTCGTTTGAGGTTTTTGGAAACAGTTCGTTTTGGTCGCGCTGCATATTTTGCGCAATTACCTTCTGGGGAAGCGAAGGTATTCTCTGGAAGCGTATCCATTTCTGAAAAGTAGATTGCTGGATATCGCACCAGTTCATGATTTTTGTGCGGAAAGCGGCCTTTTCTTTTGGGGTTTCCAAGGCCTTGTATTCCTCGAAAAATGTTGCCATATTCGTAGGGTTTAAGAAAATGTATAATCGAATGTGCAGTCGATTGTATAATACGTTTTACCATTGCAATTATAGAGAGTAAATCCTATAAAAGCAAAATTTTTATAGAGTTTATTCTATGTTTATAAACGATAGAATTAAAAAGTATTTAGAATTCAAAGGTTTAAGTCAACAGAAGTTCTACAAACAAACGGGTTTGTCCAATGGCTCTTTGAGTTCGAAAAATATGAGAGCCGATAATATAGAGATTGTCGTCTCTACTTATGGAGATTTAAACCTATATTGGCTGATCACAGGCAAAGGCTCGATGCTGAAAGAACCTGAGAAGGAAAAAACGGTTCAGGAGCCTCAGACCTCAGAGTTTCTTCGACGTTTCGAAGAGCTTGCAGCCGAAAATGCGCTTCTGAAAGCTAGGGTTGCCGAGCTTGAAGCGCGGCAGGATGAAGATAGGTAGGCTGTGGCCTTCCTTGAAATGTGTTGCCATATTGTATACATTAAAGAAAAAGTATGATCGGATGTGCAGCCGATTGTATGATACGTTTTACTACCGCAATGATATGAAGAATAATTTCTAAACACAAGAAATTTTCTAAGTGTCATGTAAAAATATTTCTATTTTGCTCAGTAGAATTAAAAAATATCTTGATTATAAAGGTGTTAGCATGTCCGCTTTTGAAAAGGAGATAGGCATGTCTAATGGTACTTTTGGAAGTGCTATACGTCGTGGTGGATCAATAAGCGCTGATAAAATAGAAAAATTCTTAAGGAGTTATCCTGACGTTAATCCTGAATGGATTCTTTTGGAAAATGGCTCGATGCTTCGGGATGATGCTACTCAGGAAGAACAAACTGACCCTTCGCTGCATAATGTAAATATTAATGCAGAACAAAGCGAAGTAATGGATTTAGATTTTTTTGAAAAGCAGCTGACGAAGCTTATTGATGCCAACCAAAAGGCAATGGAAATGAACACAAAGCTTGTTGAAGCACTTCATGCCAAAACTGTTCAGGACAATCCCTCTGATGCTCAAAACAAAATGGAGCAATGGATGAATAGGATCGAACAGATGTTTGCCGATTTAAACGAGCGACTTGAAGAACTTGAGGAGTTCGAGGAACTTCAAAAAAAAGAAGATCTGGAAGAGCCTCAAGGTCAAAAGAAGGTGAGCTAAATCGCAAGCCTGATTTTGTTGTTCCACTCCGGTAGTTTTTTGGGGGTGGGATGGTTGGGCTTGAAATAGGAAGGGGAAGTTTCGTGATTTATAAAAGAACTTGAGAGCGGTAAAAGCTATAAAAACTAAAATGTTCATAGCCGCTTTGGTTTATGGACTTATTTCAATACTTATCAGCTATTTGACTCGTTTGAGCTGATTTTAATTGATGATAATTCACTGCTATAGCAGTGAATTATATACCTACCGAATTGAACGGGAATAGCCTTGTGCCATCCCATGAAAAATAACAGTTCTTGA
Organism: Bacteroidales bacterium; assembly: GCA_965230435.1. Classification (GTDB taxonomy): domain Bacteria; phylum Bacteroidota; class Bacteroidia; order Bacteroidales; family JBDKHP01; genus JBDKHP01. Next base: position 881,529 of record CBDDLB010000006.1, on the reverse strand, counting down.
TGTCAGATAAGAAAACATGTTTTATTATTATGCCCATTTCCGACCAAGCCGGTTACGAAGATGGACATTTCGATCGCGTTTACAATCACCTTCTTAAACCTGCATGTGAAAAAGCTGGTTTTGATCCGCACAGGGCAGATGAAGAATCTAAGACTAATTTTATTGTTATAGATGTTATCAAGAAAATCCTAAACTCAGATATAGTGCTTTGCGACCTTAGTGCAAAAAACCCGAATGTTCTTTATGAGTTGGGCATAAGACAGGCATTTAATAAAAAAACTGTATTAGTAAAAGATAAGGGAACAGAGAGGGTTTTTGACATACAGGGTCTACGGACAATTGATTACGATGAAAACTTAAGGATAGATTGTGTCAATTTTACAATAGAAAATATAACAGAAGCCCTCATTAAAACATACAAATCTGATTCAAATGATGTGAATTCTTTAATTCAACTACTTTCGTTAGAGCCTGCTAAATTAAGCGAGTCGGTAAATTTATCAGCAGACACAGGTGTGATTCTTGAGGCACTTAAAAATTTATATGAAAAAGTTACAAACTTAGAAAAGAATAAAGAAGTAAAAACTGTTTCTAATAAGAAAGATTCGTTCATTCTTCATGGATATCCCGTAGAAATTGGCCAAACTATTTATTATGGATCGAATTATAAACCTGTCACCTTAGAAGGTTTCGATAATAATTATCTTTTTTTGAAAGATGAAACGGATAATATGATTCGTATTACATATGGAGAAGACTTGGGAATGCTATCCGTTGCTCCGTTTTAATATAAAAAGAATTGGATATGAATTGGCTTCGAGAAAATAAGGAATGGGTTTTTAGTGGAGTAGGGATTTTTGTAATAACTATTCTATCTTCTATTTTCAAATTAATAAAAGTAGATAGCACATGGAATTGGATCACGGCAAACAAGGAATTATTGCTTATCGGATTAGTTTCCTTTTTGTTGGCCTTTTTACTTTGTAAGCTTATTAAGCTTCCCAAGCTAAAAAAAATTTCTCTATCAGATAACATTGAAATCTGCTCAGGTGATTTGTTTGCAATGGATGGGATTAAAATAATACCTGTCAGCCGTTTTTTTTACGAGACGGGTGTTTATGAAGCTAGCCTTCAGTATCAAGTCATTAATAAGTTCAAGCTTGCGAAAGGTATCGAAGACTATCAAAAGCAGATGGATGATGAATTGGGAAATGAAGATCCAGAAATCAAAACACGTGACGAAACCTTAGGGGAAGAGAAGTATTATCCATTGGGAACTACAGCTTTAATAGAAAACATAGAAGACAAAAAGCAAGAAAAATATTTATTACTGGCTTTAACCAAGACGGAACTGAAAGGGAAAATACCAGATGTCAATTGCGATATAAAAAGCCTTTGGACGGCATTGGGAAGATTATGGGCTTCTGTGCATAAACGAGGAATAGACGACACTGTTAACGTTCCCTTGTTGGGTAGCGGGGTCGCTGGGGTAGGATTGTCGGCAAATAGAATTCTGGAAATTAATCTGCTAGCCCTTCTTGCATCTCTAAAAGAGAGGCCTGTAATACCTAAGAAAATCAGGATTGTTATATATCATAAGCACTTTAATAAGCTTGATCTAAGGGCTTTGAAAAGGGAGTGGGAGAATGAATTTTAATATTGTTTATAATGACTGAGAAGAAACAAACAGAAGGGAAGAAAACCGGTGGGGCAACTGAAACTAAGGATAAAAAGTCCGAATGCGGTATTATTATGCCAATTTCTAGCTGTGCTGAGTATACTGCTGAACATTGGTGTGAAGTTTATGAAATAATAACAAATTCTGTTGAGGATGTTGGTTTGAATCCTTTGCGTGTTAACACAGACAAGTATGATGCTGTAGGTCTAATTCACGAACGGATTGTTGAGAATCTGTATGATAATGAGATCGTAATTTGTGATGTGAGTTCTAAAAACCCCAATGTGATGTTTGAGTTAGGTTTACGATTGGCTTTCGATAAACCTACTATAATAATTAAGGACGACAGAACGGAATACTCTTTTGATACGGGAGTAATTGAACATATTGAATATCCGAAGTCATTGCACTTCCAAAGTATCGTTAATTTCAAAGATAAACTTGCAGATAAGATAAACGGGACGTTAGAAAAAGCGAAAAAGACCAATTACTCTCCTTTTTTACAGAGTTTCGGCAAAAGAATCAAGCCTGCTAAGATTAACGAGACAGAAGTATCAGAAAGTAAATTTCTGTTGGAAGAACTTAGATCTTTATCTTTTGATGTAAAAAAGATGCAACGATATCTATTTTCGAACGAACATAAATTTATTTCAAACAAAAGACGTTTTTCAGGACATTATTTAGAGGAGTTACTTGAAAAAAACTATGCTTTTATACTAAAAAAATATGGAGAAATTGACCCAAATACCCTCTTTGATGAAACTAGGCGAGAAATGGCTTCTTTAGGAATCGAAATAGGCGATGGAGCTCTATTTATAGCAGCATCGAAATTTATAAAAAATAAAGATGTTAATTGATGCAATGTAACATACTGACTCCTTAGAAGAAATAATTAAATTAATCGAATCTGATTCGAGAGAATCAGCAAAGGTGGAATAATTTTTCCCTTATGTCCATGAAAGCGAAAGCCCGAAACATTGCCTTTATAAACATTTTCTTATAATCAATATATTTCTTATTAAAAATTTTGTAAATGGAATTGAACTGAGGTTAGAAATTGCGTTGAAAGATAGAATGGTTTTTCTTGTGTTTAAAATAGCGATTTCTGAACACTGACTATGTAATTCGCTGAAAAACAGATCAGAGCTTAAGAGCATATCTACAAATAGGATTTTTAAAACCAAACCAATAAAATCTAAACAATGAAAATTTACCTTCTATCCCTGTTCATAGGGCTTTGGGCTTATAGTTTGCCTTCTCTCCAAGGGCAAGATTCTCTAACTCATAAGCAACCTGATACCACCAAGGCTTCTGATAAAAAAACAACTAAAACGGAAGGAACTCCACATTATCAGTGGATATTTAGTGGTGTCGGAACTGATATACTAACCCACACAATCACACTCTTGAGTGGTGTACTTATTTATTTCGGTATCGAGAAGAAAAAAGTAAATATAAAACAATACTTATACCCAAAAGAAATTTCTCTTTCTGACAAAATCAAGGTTTGTTATGGCGATCTTTTTGAAATGGATGGTATTAAAGTGATACCTGTAAGTCGCTTTTTTTATGAGACTAATGTTTATAAGAATAGTCTTCAACATCAGGTCATTAACAAGTTTAGGCAAAGAGACAGTGATCTTAAATTCTATGAACAGGCATTGGACTGGGAATTGGAAGGAGAGAATCCTGAAGAAAAAAATCGTAAAGTAGACAATGAAAAGGAAAAGAAATTCTACGATACTGGAACAACGGCAAGTGTCCCTTGGTGTGATTGGGGATATTTATTACTTGCTTTAACCAAAACTGAGTTGCCAAAGGAAATAAAGAATGATAATTGCAATGAAGAAAATCTTAAGAAAGCACTTAAGAAGCTTTGGAAGGCCGTCTGTGAAAGAGGAATAGGCGTTCCTGTCAATGTTCCCCTATTAGGTGACAATGTTAAAGGAATAGACACATCTATGCATAAAATTCTTAGTATTAATTTAAAAGCACTTTATGATTCAATTCGTGAAGGGTACGTAATACCCAATGAAATTCGCTTTGTAATATATCATGGGAACTATAATAAAATTAATTTAAGAACAGTGAAGAAAGAATGGCAATATATACAATCAAACATGTAACGTAAAAGGGAAGTCAAGACTGTTCGTCTAACGACACCTCTTCGTATTCTCCTGCTGGATCAGTATAATAATGCATTTTTTTCAATGTGGTTGTATAGGAAAGTTGGTTGAATTCTTTTTTTTGAACATCGAATTTAAAGAATGCCTCAATTCTGTAATACTGTCTATTATCTCGTATTATTTGATTGATTGTACGAAAGAACTGTTCTATATTCCAATTCTTATCACTATCGCTTCCATGCTTTAGATATCCTTCTTTATCAAAATCTTGTTCGTTTTGAAAGCAGAACGAAATCAGCTTTGCCAAACCGTATGTGCCGAATCTTCTTGAGCCAATTATCAGAATAAGTTTCTCATCATTGTGTAAAATTTCTTCACTTTCTCTAGAAAGATTGCTACTTCTAAACGTGGATAAATTAGTTATGACCAAAAGTCCTGCGTCTTGAATATTCTTATCGTCGTATGGCGTTAACTCAACAACAGGTCTATCATTAAAATATATCCCAGAAATATCACTTTTAGAATTTTTCCAAAAGTCACTGCGGGTTTTGTATAAATTATTGGTTTTGAAATATATATTTTTTTTATCTTGATAAATCTTTGATAATGCAAATTCCACTGCGGCATTTACACAGCTTGAGCCTATCAGTATGTGATTCTTAATCTTTTTATCTCTTAGGATATATCCATAATTATCGGGGGGCAAGTCTGTTCTTATTTTAAAATTGTCGGGGTGCTCAACTAGGTTAGTGATCGTAAAATCTAAGTTAGGATCATCAGAAAACAAAAGTTTAAGATTTGATTCGTCCTCTGATTGATCTAATATACCATCTGAAAGATCTGATACATGCAGGTTGTAATTAAAATGAATGCCATCTCTTTGCAAAGATAAAATGAAAGCTATGGATCGGAAAGAAGAAAGATCTAATACGCTTGTCATACTCTTCAAAGAGATCTTCTTTTTTCCTCCAGTGAAAGCGAAATATGCTCCGATGATAAATCGAGTATTGGAAAGAGAGAGGTTGCTCCAAAAGTCAAATTTGTGTTTATTCAGTTCTGTCAGTTTCTTCTTCTCTAATTTGTTAAATTCTTTTCCAAGTTTATACGCTAAATCTTCAATCGATTCATATATTATATACCTTGCCTGTTTTACATCAAATGGAATATTATCAAAGTTCTTTTCATTCGTGATATAAAGATAATTTGTGTTTTTGTTAAGTTGGACTTTGTCATTTAATCGTAAGCCATGTATGAATCCAAGCCAATAAAACATTTCTGGATTACTCTTCGAAATATGAATAATACAGTAGTCTGTTTTTTGTAAATATGAGATTATCCGCTTAAAACTTTCCCGTCCTACTTCTTCCAATAAATTGATGACTTCTATGTCGTAATTAGCCATTTCTGATATTGGCCCCTCAATGTTATGGATTGTATCCTTAACTCCATATTCAAAAAGCTCGTTATATAAGAAACCTCCACATTCACTAGTGCCTTTAGGGAATATAACACAAGCAACGCGTGAAGAATCATCAGTATATCTTTCAGGGTACTGATCGTCGGAAAGAAAGGGTCTGGAATACTCTTTGTTGTTAATTGAAACTGAAAGATTATCTAAAAGTTTACTTAAATCGTTATATTCTCTATAGGATGATTTTTGATTTTGAAGATATTCTGTGAATTGTTCATTAACAACGGTTTCATGTCTGTTGTTTGCTATAATAATTGTTGGTTTTGCTTGGGCGTGTGCTAAGCCAAGTTCGTAATAGGAATTAGGATTTTTTTCCGATAGATCTGCAATAATAAAATCGGCAAACTTAATTTGTTCACAAATTTTGCAAATTATATACTCACCATTCATAAAAGTAGCGTCTGCAACATGAACGCAATTGAAAAGCTTTTCTTTTGAAAAAGTTTTTTGTATCCCAAATTTATAGTAATCAAAATAAGGATCTTTAAATGGCATAATAACAAAACCGTTTCTTATCTCGCCTGAGGCTGTCCTTTTCGAACAAGGCTGGCCTGATATGAAACATATGGAGGTTTGTTCTGCTTCTGGTTCTGTTGGTTTTAACATTGATGTCTTCATGATTTTCCGTTTAGTTTTGAAGCGAATGACGGGAGTATATAATGGCATTAGGTTTTAGTGGGCAAATGATTTGTGAGTTTTCAAGTTTATATACTCGTTAACAATGCAATTCAAACAATATTATGGTAAATTTTTCTAGCTATAGCTTCACTCCTTAAAAGTTTTAAAGAGTGTAAAAGACTAACCTTTATTTGTTGGATGGAGAGGGGTGGGTTTTTAAATGTTCAGACTGCCATTTTTTCAGCTTTTCTATTTGTTTATTTAATTCAGTTGTCAGTTCATTTAATGTTTTCATTTGTTCTTCAAGCGTATGTGCTTTTTTTCTAAGATTAGAAATACTATCGTTAATAAATTCCCCAATCTTTGTGGCTATTTTATCTGATTTGTTAGTCATAAGGAATTCTGTTCCTTTTATCTCTTTGATTTTTGCAGAGATCCTGGTGTCAATTTCATTAGAAGTAGTTTTTTTTGATATTATCTTCTGCTCTAAATCTCGACTAGAAAGAAAATTTGAAATAGCAGTTTCTACAAAAACTTGAGAAGCTTTTGAATCATAGGTTGAGAGTTTAGTTTCTAATGTTTGGGTAAGTGCCTTTAGTTTATCGTAGTCTAATATGTGCGTTCTATAAGACTTATCAAGAGTATAATTACCAAATCTATCGCCAATAAGTGTAATTCTTTCATTAAGGTTCATAATATCAAAATTATGATCGGTTTTTTTTTGATAAATACCCTTTCCCATCTCAGTATCAACCCTTCTCATTAATCCTTCGAAATCTTGTCTAGATTGCTCAAATTTTTTCAGGCCCACTTGGTATGCAGATTCAGCTGTTTTTAACAGCGGATGTTTTAAGTATTGACAACTCAGACCAGTTCCGAATGCCAAAAATAGACATGATTAGAATAATTAGTGGACCAATAATATAAAAGAACTTGATCTCAGTTTTGATATTGATAAGTTCTTCAGTTAATTTTTTAAGATCTAAACTAACTGCCGAATGCTCTTTCTTTTCTTTCCAATAATTTTTGATCCACATCTTTCTGTTCAAATAAGTACTGAAAAGTACGGACATTAGAAAGGTTGCGAAAAAAAATATTGAAAGTTCCCAGTATTCCATCCTTAGAGCTTGATCGGGACTGGAACCGTTAGGATCTTCAAGAGTCGTAGCTTGTTTACTATTCTGGGTAGAATCCTTCTTTAAGATTGTATCGCCTGTATTAAATATTATTGGGAGCATCATTCAATCTTTTAGTATTAATAACTACTTAAAAGATACAAAAAAACGCCCTTTATAAATGAAGATAATCCAATAAAATAAATTACATTTGATTGTCAGTGATTTGTGTTTATTATGAGATTTAAAACGAACTTTTTCAATCGTAACATTCTCATTTTTTTTATAGAATTCCCGCGCTTGTGAAATGATTAAAACAGAACAATTCTAACTATAGGGAGAATAAAATAACAAATTACCTTTTCAACCAAATTTTCATTTAGGCTCTTTCAACCCAACCAAAAACTCCCCGCCCTGTTCCAGCCAGGTATCAATGGAAATTGTCCTGCTGCCCATAAACTCCAATAGCCCATCGTGTACCCTGGCAATGGTAGTCGTGTGTTTTTTCCGCACCCAGTAGAAGCCGTTGGAGAACTCCTTAGCGGCGTCCATGCTTTCGGCCTTCTGGTAGATGCCGCGCTGCGAAAGTTTCTTTACGGTGGCGTATTTGCCCACTTTTACGTACCTGTCGAAGGTGTCCTCGCGCTTGTGCCCCGTTAGCAGCATAATCTCCTTTTTGGTAATGCCGTCGAGGTAGAGCAGCGTTGCGCCTGTGCGCCTTGCCGTGTGGGTGGAGACCAGTTCCCAGCGCTGTTTTATTATTTTGCGTACTTTTCCGCCTTTCTCCACGCGTATCTCCTCGGGTTTGTTCAGCCCTGCCAGTTTTGCGAGGTTCTTCAGGTGGCCGTTAAAAGTCTGCTGTGTGGGCGGTGCGGGCAGGCGGTTGTCGTATTTCTTCAGGATATCGGCCACCTGCCAGTGCAGCGGCAGCAGAACGCGGTCGTTGGTCTTTTCGGTTATCACCACTATGTGGTCGTCCTGCACGTTGTATTCCTTTATGTTGCTGTAGTCGCCAAAGCGCATCAGTGTCCATATGCCCACTATGAAAACGTCGCGTACCTGGTCCAGTGTGCGGTCGTCCTGTAGGTTCAGTTGGTATATAGTATCCACCTCTTCCTGTGTCAGGGCTATGGCATCGGCAGGGATATCGGGCAGGCGGGAGCGGTGGAAATCGGTGGGCTGTATGTAACCGCTGGCCACGGCGTAGTTGTAGAACATGATGTACTGTTTCAGCATGTCGGCCTTGGAGTTGTGCGCGTGCCCCATATCGTTGAAATAGACCTGTATTCTGTCGCCCAGTGCTTTGTTCAGCATGCCCAGGGTAATGTCGCCGTGCTGCTCCTCGAAATCCTCTATGTGTGCCAGTGCTATCTTGTATTTGCGTATGGTGGCGGGCGAAATGTGCTGCCCCCTGGAGCTTAGGCGTTCGCCTGCCTGGCTTTTTAGTATTACCTCCTGTATCAGGTCGGTGAAATATTTGGGCGTGCTGTTGTCCTGTGGGGCTATTATGGTGTTTATGGTGGTGAGTATGCCTTCGGCGTCTATCTCTGTGCCGTGGCGTTTGCATTCCAGCTCGTAATCCGCTAGTCCGCTTTCGAGCTTGGCAAGAATGGCGTTTATGCCGTCGGTATGTTCGTAGGTGCGGTTCTTTTTCAGCCTGCGGGTTTCTTTGTCCCAAAGTGCGGTGGGTATGCGCAGGGGAAGATCGGTCTCGAAGGGCTGGTATATTTTTTTTCCCTGTTCGTTTACCTTGAATTTTCCGTAGTTGATCTTTAGGCGTAGCGGCGATTTTTCGCCGTTGGGCTTGCGCAATCTGTAGATAATGTTCATTTTTTAACACTTGTTAACATTCCGGCGGTGCAAAATCCGTAATTTGGACGTCAGATTCTGCTGCCTCTCCGTTGGGTGCGAAAGGGGCTGTCCCTAATCCGTCCCTAAAAACGACCGCGACAAAGGTAAACAAACGTAAATGAACGTAACAAAAAAACCGCTAACTCACGTGGAGTCAACGGTTTGTAATTTTTTTGCACTCTTCGATTATCTCTCTGAGTGCCCAGGGCGGGATTGTATATTAGTTTTGATAATCAATGATTTATATGGTCTTTTGACATAAGTGTGTACTTGGATGTGTTTCTAAATGAAGCTTAAGTCAAGCGTTAAAATACCTGTTTTTGATTAAGCGTTAAAATAAGTTAATGGACTTTGTAAATATAATACTATTTCACCAAACCGTCCTCCCAGAAAACTTGATCCTCCCGATCCTGTCATGATGGACGGGCACAACGACCTCCTCAAGGATATAGTTCTGCCCGTCCCGGTCACTGTACTTTTCCGAAAAATCCAGGTTGAGTAGGAAGGAGCCCTGTGACCTGTCGGCCACATAGCCGCTCACCTCTTCGGCATATTCATTGAGCCAGTGCAGGAAGTCCGACCATTCGCGTTCGAAAATTGGAGTTTTCCCTCCTTTGTCATTGTTGAAAGTGCAGTACTTACCGTTCTCCGTTTCCAGGTCCTGCTGCCTGCTGTTGTCCACAACAAAACCCACCCTGAAGTTTTTAAAGGTGTCCTTTTCTTCGAACTCAGCAGCCATCTTTGCCGAGCTGATGCTGCTGGGAGCGGTCCTGAAATTGTCCATGCCCCAGGGCGTGAGCGGCACGGGTATCTCTTCGCCTTCGGGTTCCCCGATCGGCTGGAGGCTGAAAGTTGACAGGAACTTATAGGATATTCTGCCCATATCTTTCGGGTCTTTCTCCTTTTCGTAGAACCGGCCGTTGGGGTCAATGTAGAGCTTACTGTCCATCTGCCCTTTTACGGGTTTACCGGAAGGCTGAAAGTTCAGGTACACCCGTTTGCGCCCGTCGCTGCCCATGTCCTGCCAGCGTTCATAACCGGCATCATCCCGATCCACTGTATATCTGTATTTATACCCTTTGCCCTTCTTTACCGAAAGCGAGAGGTCTGTAACGGTAAAACTGCGCCCCGCTTCCTTTTCCAGCAGCTTCCTGCGGCTGATCAGGTCGGCCCTTCCGTCACGGAACAGGAACTTGACATTGAAAAAGTTCTCGATGCCCAGTACAAAGTCCTTCACGGTAATTTCGGGGAGGCACTTCCCCAGATTAAAAACAGTGGGCGGCTTAAACTCAACGGTAACGGTACTGCCCTGAGTGGAGGTGTGTTTTTGGGCAATGTCGAAAAAGGAGAGCAGCACGGCATCGTCGTACCCTGTCAGTTCAAACTTCCCCCTGCCCCTTCCGGTGAGTTCAATGAAACGCCGCACGGCATAGGGCACGTACAGCATCGGCACCAGTGGAAAATACAGGGACATCACATCACTGTAATGGGCGGGCAGTTTCGTGTCCCTGACCAGGTAACTGCTTTTGTAGGCGTTCAGGTAATCCGACTTGCCAGGGCGGGAGTTGTTGGCGAACGGGAGCGCCCAGCCCGATTGCGGGTAATGCCGTCTGGCCTGTTTCCAGCCGTTGTCACCGGTACCGTTCCCCCATGCCAGTTCCGTGATCTTCTTTTCCGCAAAATCATCGTTGAACTCGCCGTCCGCTGAAATACAGTTCCGCCCTGTACTGCTTTTCGCTCCTGTCCCCTCTGGAAGGGTTTCCCGAATGGGCGAAGATGACCCGGTTGCGCGGTGATCTCCTGTAGGGCAGTTTAAAGGAGAGGGAAAAGCTGCCCTGGAGTTTCGAGAACTGAAGGAGTGACGAACGGAGCTTCAGCTCGATCACCGTCCCCGCAGCTATATCGGCCACATGGCCGTCAATGACAAGTTTCCTCATTTTCTGTCTGAAATGGAAAAAGGGCACCGTTACCGGTGCCCCCGTACTGACACATTGGATTATGACAGGGCTTTTTAAGCTGCCACATATTCAAGGAAGACCACGGCCTCACCTTTTGATCCCCCCGTGAGCGAACCGCTGATGGCAGGGGTACTGTCGGCGGACAGCTTACTGTAAAGGTCGACAGGGATCAGTGCGGGCTCCGTCAGGTCAAGGCTGCCGAAATCGAGCAGTACGTCGGAACCCAGCTTGAGCTGCAGGTTGTTCGGCACCCCGTCAAAGGCCCCGTTGACATAAACTGTGCACCCTGTGATCCTGCTGTCCTTGGGGATAACATCCATCCCTGCCCCGCTGCCGGAGCTGTCGATATCGATGGCCATTTTCTTGGCCACGCCCTTTTCGTTGTAGGCCTCACCGATGGCACCGTTATCGTAGGCTTTTCCCGTAGGGGCGTCGTAGATAAAGATGTGGTCGGCCTTCAGCACACTGCCCGTGCCGTTGGCAATGTGCCCGGCGGCAATGGTCAGCTCTTTGGCCACGGAAAAGACCGTGCCGTCGGCAGGGGTAAAATCCTCCGTTCCCGTCGGTGTTTTACGTTTGAACTTCAGGCCGGTGGTGACCCGCACCTCATTGTCGCCCCACGGGTTGGAGGATGTGTCAAGGTCTGCCACGGTCATGCCGCCTTTTTTGGCCAGCTCCGCAAGCTTTTCCTTGAGCTGACCGAGGTTCACCGCATCTTCATCGGCCTTTGCCGCCGCAACGGCAACGTTCTGTTCCGTGCCCGATCTGTCGGTAAAGATGAACTTACCGCTGTCCCACTTGATAAAACTGCCGTCCCTGCCGAACTGTAATACTGCCGAAACGGCCGACTGGAATAAACTCTTTCTGTTCATATTGGTATGTGTTGTTGGATTGGATACTGTTGATTCCTTAAAGCCCCCGGCCTTTGTGGCCGTATAGCTTTTCCCTTTCTGTAGGCTGTGGGCGCCCGTCACATCCAGTGTGGCGGCCGGGTAGCCCGAGACATGTAGCTTAATGTAATTTGAATCCATGTCCAGGTCTGTTGACCGGACGGCATCCCCGAGCCCGAAGCTGCCCGTCCCTGAAGGGACCTGCAGCATGGGGAAATAGAGGATCTGGGAATTCACCGACTGGCTGATCCCCTGGTACAGGTGGACGGTCACTTTCTGTGAAGGGTCGAGCCCTTCCGCTTTCAGGCTGATGTCCGCCCTGTCGAACACTGTTTTCCCCTGGCTGTCGATGTGGAACCCCAGTGCATAATCTGTAATCTGAACTGATGCCATAAAAATGTTCCTGTTTATAATGTTAATAATCCGGATGGCGCCATCCGCTGCAATGATAGTGCTGGCGTTGCCGGTACCAAAGGACACGGTCCCCGCTATATCGCCAGCACGGTTTTGTACTTCAGCCTGTCCACCGCTGCCGTGTCCAGTACCAGTCTCAGGCTGCCGTTACGGTATCCCGCAATGATGTTCTGCACAAGTGCGGGGATGTCCGTTGAGCTGTCGAAACTGTCCAGTCCGGCCTCAGCCTCAGCTGTGGTGCCATCGCCCAGTACCGTTACCGTGGCACCGTATACCGTGCCCTTTTCCCTCCATACCAGTTCCAGATGCGCACGCCAGATATTGCCCAAGCCGATCTGTTCTGTTGCCTTTGGGGAGGTAATTTCCGTGAAACCTTCCAGCCCTGCGATGCGCTCCGAGAGCAGCCGCAGGTTGTTGTCGCCCTCCGCCCAGGTCAGCTCTGTGCCTTTAGGGATACGGTACACCAGTTTATCGGAGACCGCTGAGGGCTTTTTCTGTGGGGCGGACTGTGCGGCTGCCGCTGTTTTCAATGGCGGGCTGTCAATTTCGTAATAGCCCTCCTGTATGCGCCCTTTTTCATGGTAGCGCTGTATAGGCCCCGGCAGTTCAATTTCTTTTTGCCTGAAAGCCTTCAGTACCTTCACTGTTGTAAGTTTAAGATCGGTAGAGGCAAGATGGTCTTTGTCCCTGAAGGCCTCCGCTTCTTCATGTGACATGCGTACCTCGAAAAGGTAATCCTCTGTATACAGGTAGGCGTTTTCTGCGGCCATCACCTCATTGGTGAACCACTGTTGTAAGGTTTTGCGGTCTTCCGTCTGGCGGATGAAATGGCCGGAAGCGGTTTCGAAATCCGTTGTACGTTCCAGATGGGTGTTGCGCATGTTCCCTTCACGGCCGTTGACCGTCCAGCTGTAACTGTTTTTTTCTGCGGCCTTCCCCAATAGGCACACGGTATCAAGGCCGCCCAGGCTGTTCTCGAATACCAGGGTGCGGGCATGTTCCGGTGTTTCACTGAAAACATTATAGGTGACCACGTCCGAAACGGGGTCCTCACTGAGGTTGATCATCCAGAACCTTACCGTTTCAAAACTGCTGCCCGCTGCGGTTTCCAACTGTGGGTATGTCCAGCTGAAATGGTACACCCCTTTATCAAAGCCTGCCCTGAGCAGGAACACGGTTTTCCTTGTGCCCCCTGAAAAAAGGAACTGCGCCATCACGGCCAGCCGTAGGCTGTCGGCCTTTACCAGGTAACTCAGATAGGCGGACATGTCTGTAGTAATAAAATGTGGGTTAGGTGCCGTGTTCAGCAGTGCCCCCACAGTATTGAGCTGTTCCAGGTAAAGTTCCATGCCCGGCGAAGTACGCCCCCTTACCACATGGTAGCGCCAGTCGGTATAGAGGGTCGAAATGGGGGAGCCCGTCACGGCATCGATGTTCTTGAAACTGCAGTACATGCTCACGTAACCGTCGGACTTTACGCGGTTGTCCTTCCCCAGTGCAACATGATCGAAATGCGGTCCGAGGCTGCGCAGGTAGCTGTCCACGATAAGCTGCGGGTCAAAATGGGCGGTGCCGTCCGACGGGGAACGGCGCACGGTGAAACGGTGCACCTCTTTCCCCCCCGCACTCAGGATGACATGGCAGCGCACCTGCACTTTTTTACCGCCGTGCCCACCCGTCTGTATCTCGAAGGGCATCGGGTCGCCCGAGAACAGGATATTGCCCTTGGGGCGTGAGATCAGGCTTATCGACATCTCAGTTCTTTTGGATAGGTAGTTTTTCGATGTTCAGGTTCGGAAGCAGCTCGGCCATCAGTGCGATCAGCGTGTCGAGCTTGCCCTCGATCACGCCCAGGCGTTTCTCGTCGGCAACGGCCTGTGCCAGCTTTTCTTTCTGGGCGGCCTCCTCACGCTTTTTTATCTCGGCAACCGCATTGGTGTTGTGGGCGATCTGGGCGCGCTGCACGCCCGCACTGAAGACGATGCCGCCGACCGATACCAGGAAGGCGGCAATCCCGATCAGGTCGTTGAGCGAAAATGCCTGTGTGCCCGTTGCTAAAAGGATAAGTGGTGTTTCCATTTTTCTGTTTTTTTCAAAGGTGGGGTTCCGGTCTAAACGGCTAAAGGACACTAGGCATCCGCCCTGCTCTCGATCTCGGCGTACCTGTCGTTCTCCTCTTTTACCTCACGCGCATTGACGTGTACTTTCAGGTTGTGGACCATCTGACGGTTGGCCTCGTTGGATTCCATTACCAGTTTCAGCACCTTTTCAAGGTCGTTTCTGGTAGCAAAATCTTGATTTTGCTTTACGGTGGTGTGGTGTGGGGTGTCTGTTGCGTTGGTGTACCTGCCTTCTGCGTACCGGGGGACGGTCACGGTGTTATAGCGCAGGGCGGTGATCGCGCGGAAATGGTCCATTGCCGTCATGCCGAGGCTGTCTGTTTTTCCGGAGAAGAGGGTGCGGTGGTCAACGATGCCTTCGGAACCGCGTTCGGAGATCAGGGCGGGGCGTGTGCGGATGCCTGTTTTTGCTTCGCCGATGAACGGAACATCTTTATATATATGGCCGTCGTCTTTTCCTTTTACGTTGTAGCGGCCTTTGGCGAACTGCTGGGATTCGATCACGGCGATCTGTGAGGCGGTGTGTGCCACTTCAATGGCCGTGAGGGCGGCGGCCAGAGGCGGCAGCTTGCCGAACTCCGACCATATCTTTACGATACCTTTGGCCTGGTCGATCAGTGCCTGTTTGATATCGATCTGCTGCTGTTTGCGTGCATACTTCCTGCGGATCCGGTCTTTCCTCTCCTCACTGTCGCCTGCGGCCTCCAGCTCCCTGTTCATCTGTGCCCGGTTGTAACTGGCCTGTGCCTCGAAAAGGCGGGATGCACCGTCAAGTGCGGCAGCGCTGATGCGGGCACGTTCTGCGGACTTTTCCTTTTCGATCTGTGTCAGCCTGTCCTGGTATTCAGAAAAGGAGATCAGTTCGCTATCGTAGGCCGCTTTGGCAAATGCTGCCCGTCCCTCAAGGGTCTTTTTCCATTGCTCTGTCCAGTAGTCGAGTTCTTTGGTATCGTTGTCCCTGAAAATCTTCTGTAGTTCATCATATGCCTTTTGGATCTCTTCAGGTGTTGAGCTGTCCGAAAGCTGCCAGCCGTACTCCCCGCGCAGGACAGGGAGCTTTCCCCCAAATTCGCTGTTGATCTCTTCTGCGGTGCCTTTTGTTTCCTCAAGTGCTTTTTTCCTCAGTTCCAGTTCCACAAGGAGCTGCTTTGCTTTTTCCCTTTCTTTTCCGGTAAGGTCTTCGGTTGTGTTCCCTATATTTTCCTGTGCCTTTTGGATCTCATCAAGTGTGGATTTTTCATTCAGGAGGGTGGGCAGTGCCTCACCGTATTCTTTGTTGATCTCGCCGATCAGCTCTTTGACCTCTTCAAGCTCCATCTTCCGCAGACCAAGTTTATTGAAAAGCTTTTCTACAAGGTCAGGGTCGATATCGTTTCCCTCTTCTTCCAGCTCAATTTTTGCAAGTACCCCGAGCTTTTTTTTACTGCTGACCTCGTTCCATGCCCACTGGAGGTCTTCTTCGGAAAACTGTATTTCGGGCATGACCTTTCCGCCTGTGCCCCCGTCCGTCCCCTTACGGATCACCTCACCGATCTCGGATCTGCTAAGGTCTTCGAACAGTTTTTCCTTGCGCTTTTCAATGTTCTCCAGATCGGAAAGCAGTCTGTCCTGTGTGGCCACTGCCTTTATATATTCCTCTTCGAGCTTCTGTATCCCCTGGTTGCTCATTGAGCGGGTGAGCGGGTCGCGCTGGCGTTCCAGCATCTGGAAGATATTGGATAGGTGGTCCTGTGCCTTTTCGAATTCCGTCTCCAGACGGTGCTCCTCCTGTAGGGTGCTGCGTATATCGCCCAGACGGATCTCGTACTTCATTTTCAGTTCGAGCAGTTCGAGCGCCCTTTCCTGTGCTCTGTTGATGTCCTCAAGGCTGGCGTTCTCATCAAGGAGGTTCGGCAGATAATCTCCGTATTTCGCGTTCAGGTCGTGGATTGCCCTTGCACGTTCGCGTGTCCCTTCGGTGGTCTGTTTCAGCTGGGTGAAGGCCAGCTCCAGTTCCACGCGTTCGTCTGCAAAGCGCTGTTTGATTTCGGCATGCCGGTCGATTACCTTTTCCTCTTCCTCACGGAATGCGAAATAGGCTGCTGTGGCTGCGGTGAGCAGGGATATCAACAGGCCGATGGGGTTGAGTTTGGTGGTGATGTTGAAAAGGCGCATTGCGGCCGTTGCTTTTCTTACATTGCCCGTGAGCAGTGCCTGTGCGGCCGATAGAAGGAGAAGTCCGCCGCGCAGGGCTTTTGTTTTTGCCAGTGCCACTTTGTCCACTGTTACCTGTAG
Source organism: Bacteroidales bacterium (assembly GCA_965230435.1). GTDB lineage: Bacteria > Bacteroidota > Bacteroidia > Bacteroidales > JBDKHP01 > JBDKHP01. The sequence goes on along the minus strand of CBDDLB010000006.1, from coordinate 865,014 downwards.
CCATTTGGCGGCCGTGGCGCGTTCTGTCCACAGCTCCACAAGTTTCACCGCTGCTGCATAACTGATCAGCGAGGTGATGGAAACGGTGATCAGTTTGCCCAGAAAGGCAAGGGCTTCCGTATTGCGCTGGAGGAATTTCAGGAAAGCCCCGAAACCTTCAACGGTTGACAGGATAACTGGCTCAAGCTTTACTCCCAGACCGTAAACAATGGAATTGATCTCTTTTTTCACCTTGGCCATACGCGCCGCGAAGGTGTTGTTCATGATGTTGAACTCGTTGAGGGTGGATGTCCCCTTTTTAAACTCATTGCCTGCAATTTTCATCTGCCCGGCAAGGGTGTCCACATTGTTGATCATCTGCGAGACGGTATTAATCATGCGCACGCCCGTGACGTCCATGCTGTCGAGCTGCTGTACCATCTGGAACAGGCCTTTGTTGCCCGCTTTGGCCGTGCGGAGCAGCATGAGCATTACGCCCATGATGTCTTTTTCCACCATTTTTTCGTACTGCTGTTTGGTCACCCCTAAAAACCTGGAGAGCTTACCGCTTTCCGAGGCGATGGTGAGCAGGAATTTCTGTACGGCCGTTGATCCCTGTTCGGCTGGGACTTTCAGCGAGTCGAGCGTGGCACCGATCCCCGCGATGTTCTCCATCGGGATTTTCAGCGAGACGCCGACGGATGCAAGCCTTGCCATATAGTTAACGATGGCATCTTCCGAAGCTGTGGAACGTTTGCCGAGTTCGTTGATCACCGCGCCCGTGTGGCGCATGGCTTTTTCCCAGCCCATTGTCTGTTCGAGCTGGAACGCACCGATAATTTTACCTAGGGTGTTGATGGTCTCCTCTGCATTTCCCCCGAGTGCCTTGCCCAGTGATACCACGGCAATATCGGCCTCTTTCACAAAGCCGGCTATTTCCTCTTTGGTCTTCATGCCCAGCTTTCCGGCCTGATAGGCGATGTTGAGCAGTTCGCGGCTGGCGGTGCGCGTTTCGAAGGTCTTGAACTCCTGCTTCAGTTCGCGTACCTGATCGAGTGTCATCCCTGTGGTTTTCATTACCTCGCCCATTGCGTCGGACATTTCGGAAATGCCGCGCACAAACTGGCTGATGGAATAGAAAAACCCGACAAGGGCGGCAGTGAACCAGGTGAAAATGCTCTCGTATTTGTTGAAGCGTTCGGCGAGGCGGGAAAAAGAGGATTCGGCGGCGCGTGTCCCTGCACGCAGTTCGGTAAGCCGCGAATTGACGGCCGAGAGCTGCCGCGCATAACGCTTATATGCATCCGTGTTCGGGTTGAGGTTCTTCAATATGGCGTTCAGCTCGCCCTGCCTGCGGGTTAGTTCCTTGACCGAGAGGTTGTTCATGCCGATGCTTTCCACCTGTTTATCATGGGCAAGGCGGGCTTTTTTCAGGGCGGCCTCTGTTTCTTTGTGCTTCTGGGTGTTCTTTTCCTGCTGGTTTTCGAGGTCCCTGAGTTCTTTTTCAAGGCGCTCAATGCCGAGCCTGAATTTTTCATACAGCTTTTCACTTGATTTCAGTTTGGCCTCTGCCTCTTTATATTCTTTTGTGTTCTGCCTGCCCTGGCTTTCGAGTTTCATCAGCTCACCTGTCAGCTGTTCGATCTCAACTTCCAGCCTGTCATAGTTTTCCTGTTCTTTCTTTAACGATGCTGATGTTTCTTTGCGCTGCCGGTCGTTCTTTGCGGCCTGCCTGCCCAGCTTCTTAAGCTCGGAGCTGTATTTTTTGATGTCGCCCTCCAGTTCGCGCATCTGTTTGCGCGCCCTGTCGTTGCCGACCTCTATCTCCAGCCTTACGCGGTCTATCCTTAATTCTGACATGGTTTCGGTTTTGGGTAAAGATGGGATCTGGACAGCAAGGGGAAAAGGACATATTTTTTTCCTATCTTAAAGCTCCAATTATCACCGACCGCTACCGCAATGAACGAAACAAACGGGAATACCGTTATCCGGGATACCAACGGCAGCAACATACGGATAGGCCGATTTTCAGAACTTACTAAAAACATTACCCATGTCAGAAAATAAGTCCGGTATCACAGGCAATAACAATAAAGTTTTTCAAGAAATCAGTAACAGCAATATCACCATAAACGAAGGGGTTAAGGAACTGCCGAAGGAACTCAGCAACCGCTTCCCAAGACTTGGGGAACATGAAATTATCGGCCGCAGGGATACACTGGAGGAACTGCACGGCCGCATGTTCGGTACGGAAAACCGGCAGGTGGTACTGGTGAACGGCCTTGGGGGGGTGGGCAAGACCACCCTTGCTGAGGTGTACTGCAACAAATACTATAATGAATATGCGCACCTACTGTGGGTGAACATGCACTCCGGCAACCTTTTTACGGACCTGGCACAGTGTGAAGGCCTGCTACAGCACCTTGATATCAGCCCGGGGGGGAAAGGGCCCCGGGAACTGGCACAGCACATTATTGCCGCACTGAAAAGTATCACCGCCCGTCCGTGCCTGCTGGTGCTGGACAATGTGACCGCAGACATTTCCAAATATTCCGACTTCCTTCCGGGAAAACCGAACTGGCACATCCTGTCCACCTCACGGGGGGAAGTACCCGGTTTCGATGAAATGCCGCTCGACCTGCTGGGAGGGGCCGATGCCGTTGCCCTGTTCAAAAAGCATTACCAACGGGACGGTATCAGTGACACGGAGATAGCGGAAATTGTACAGGCAGTGGACAGGCACACGCTCACGGTGGAGATCCTTGCCCGTACGGCACACCACAGACGTACAAAACCGGAAAACTTAAGGCAGGGGATCCAAAACGACCTGAAGGCCAATGTTTATGTCCGCCATAAGAAAGATAAAATTGACAGGGTGAGGTCTTACCTTGGTTCCATCTTCAGCATGTCCGGCCTTACAGAAGATGAAAAATGGCTGATGTGGCAGTTTGCCTGCCTGCCTTCCGGTTATCATGAATACGGGCGGTTGGATAAGCTTATCCGTCCGGAAGAACAGGGGAAGGAAGGTACCTTTGTGGATGCACTTAACGGCCTGAAAGAAAAAGGCTGGCTCCAGTACCGCACCAAAGAGGACAGCTATGGTATGCACCGCATCATTGCCGATATACTGGCAGTACATTCCCCTTTTGAACGGGAACGGATAAGTACACTTACGGCTTCCGTTACAGAACTGCTACGTATTGATCAGACAAAAGACAACCCTGTGGATAAGTTTGAATGGGTACCTTTTGGTAAAACACTGTTGGGCTATCTGGAAGAAACGGAACAGAACGGGAACGAAGAGGTGCCGCGGTTACAGAACAACCTGGCTTTAGTGCTTCAGGATTTAGGCGATTACGGGGGGGCAAAGCAGCTGTTGGAAAAGGCCATGGTTTCAGATGAAAAAAACTTCGGGCAGGAACACCCCAATACTGCAAGGAGTTATTCCAATCTGGCTATGGTGCTTAAGGATTTAGGCGATTACGGGGGGGCAAGGCAGCTGTTGGAAAAGGCCATGGTTTCAGATGAAAAAAACTTCGGGCAGGAACACCCCAATACTGCAAGGAGTTATTCCAATCTGGCTATGGTGCTTAAGGATTTAGGCGATTACGGGGGGGCAAGGCAGCTGTTGGAAAAGGCCATGGTTTCAGATGAAAAAAACTTCGGGCAGGAACACCCCAATACTGCAAGGAGTTATTCCAATCTGGCTATGGTGCTTAAGGATTTAGGCGATTACGGGGGGGCAAGGCAGCTGTTGGAAAAGGCCATGGTTTCAGATGAAAAAAACTTCGGGCAGGAACACCCCACGACAGCGGTCCGTTATTCCAATCTGGCTACCGTGCTTCAGGATTTAGGCGATTACGGGGGGGCAAAGCAGCTGTTGGAAAAGGCCATGGTTTCAGATGAAAAAAACTTCGGGCAGGAACACCCCACGACAGCGGTGGGTTATTCCAATCTGGCTATGGTGCTTCAGGATTTAGGCGATTATGGGGGGGCAAAGCAGCTGTTGGAAAAGGCCATGGTTTCAGCAGAAAAAAACTTCGGGCAGGAACACCCCACGACAGCGGTGGGTTATTCCAATCTGGCTATGGTGCTTCAGGATTTAGGCGATTACGGGGGGGCAAAGCAGCTGTTGGAAAAGGCCATGGTTTCAGCAGAAAAAAACTTCGGGCAGGAACACCCCGATACTGCAAGGAGTTATTCCAATCTGGCTATGGTGCTTAAGGATTTAGGCGATTACGGGGGGGCAAAGCAGCTGTTGGAAAAGGCCATGGTTTCAGATGAAAAAAACTTCGGGCAGGAACACCCCACGACAGCGATCCGTTATTCCAATCTGGCTACCGTGCTTCAGGCTTTAGGCGATTACGGGGGGGCAAAGCAGCTGTTGGAAAAGGCCATGGTTTCAGCAGAAAAAAACTTCGGGCAGGAACACCCCACGACAGCGGTGGGTTATTCCAATCTGGCTACCGTGCTTCAGGATTTAGGCGATTACGGGGGGGCAAAGCAGCTGTTGGAAAAGGCCATGGTTTCAGCAGAAAAAAACTTCGGGCAGGAACACCCCACGACAGCGATCCGTTATTCCAATCTGGCTACCGTGCTTCAGGCTTTAGGCGATTACGGGGGGGCAAGGCAGCTGTTGGAAAAGGCCATGGTTTCAGATGAAAAAAACTTCGGGCAGGAACACCCCACGACAGCGATCCGTTATTCCAATCTGGCTACCGTACTTAAGGATTTAGGCGATTACGGGGGGGCAAAGCAGCTGTTGGAAAAGGCCATGGTTTCAGCAGAAAAAAACTTCGGGCAGGAACACCCCACGACAGCGGTGGGTTATTCCAATCTGGCTTTAGTGCTTCAGGATTTAGGCGATTACGGGGGGGCAAAGCAGCTGTTGGAAAAGGCCATGGTTTCAGCAGAAAAAAACTTCGGGCAGGAACACCCCACGACAGCGGTCCGTTATTCCAATCTGGCTTTAGTGCTTCAGGCTTTAGGCGATTACGGGGGGGCAAAGCAGCTGTTGGAAAAGGCCATGGTTTCAGATGAAAAAAACTTCGGGCAGGAACACCCCACGACAGCGATCCGTTATTCCAATCTGGCTACCGTACTTAAGGATTTAGGCGATTACGGGGGGGCAAGAAAGCTTTTCGAAAAGACATTGGCTGTTTTTAAACGGTCGCTTCCCGAAGGGCATCCTTATATCAAACAGACTGAAGAGTGGTATGAATATATCTGTAAATTATGTGAGGGGGAACAGAATACTGATGGGGCTGCTTCCTAGGGATTCAGGTTCTGCGAACCTGCCCCCAGCTGCCCCCGAATCACTTTCCGTTTAAAATCAGAAAGCCCGTACATCAGCCGTGTGATCAGTCGGTTCTGTGCCCCGAACAGCGTACGCGTATACCACTGGGTGTTCTTCGCGCCCTTTCGGTATTTTTTCACGCCCCAGGCAATCTCGCGTGCTTCCGCGCGCATACCGCGCAGCCCGCGTTTCTTACGGTTGTGCTGGATTTCCAGCACACGTCCGTACCCAAGAAAGCCGCGTTCGAGCTTCATGACATCACCGCCCGAAATTGAATGGCTGCCTTTGGCCACGGAGCCCATCAGTTTCCCATCTCGTTTAAGCCTTCTGCGCACCAGCTTATCGCCCCAGAGTTCGGTGAGCCATTTATTGTGCTTTTCCAGTTCCTGACGGATGTATTCCCGTTCTATTTCCGCGTTCGCTGCCATCGGTAATTTCAGTTTTCAATGTTCACACCGAATCAAAGGGCAGGAACCCCCATTCCCCCCTGTCCAGTAAAGTCCTGTCCTCCACGGTAAGGCGCACGGGCATACGGAAACCGACAAATTCGCCCACCTTTTCAATGCGTGTAAGGCGCAGCGACCTGATGTCGAGGTGCTTCATCAGGTTGCAGCCGTTCTGCTTGTCCACCACCATTTTTGCACGTACCTGGGTGGTGATGTACAGGATATAGTTCAGGAAAGCTGTGGGGGAAAGCCCTATCTCACGCGGGTCGTACTGCCCGAGCACAGCCACCGCGCCCTCCACGGTGTTCACAAAGCTGCCCGACCCGCCGATGCCCGGGGCAAGCTCAAAATCCTCCAGCACCAGACATGGCGATGGCACCTGATTACCGCGCAGGTCATTTACGAACTGTTCCCATTCGTTCATGTCCAGCTCGTAGAAGCCGTTCAACAGTGAAAAGTTTTTCACTATATCCTCAAAATAAGCGTTATATACCGTCAGGTCAACGGCCATCCTGTCCCTTTGCTTCAGCGTGAGCCCTGTTTTCATTTTCCATCCTCCTTAAAATAGTTGCGAGCCTGTTCCTTGCCGTTTCGTCCTCCCTGTTGATGGGCGAAATGGCGATAATGGTATCTGCCCAGGTATATTCCCTGTCGGTCCTGTTTTTGTCGCCGCTGTATACATGCGGGTGTCCTTCTGCAATGCGTGCCAGTTCGTTTGCAAAGAAATGTGCCACCAGCAGCTTCTGTGTGAAGGGTACTTTTCTGAGCCTTTTGGCGTTCTTTTCTATTTCCGTTTCGATAAAAAAACGCCTTTTATCGCCGTCCCAGTCGTCTTTTTTCATCCTCCTTTTGAGCTGAGATGGGGAAAGTTTTTTCCTGTACCAGTGTGCCAGGAAAAGGTCAAGCCCTTCACCGGTCGGTTTTTCCGCCCACTGCCTGAACGCCTGTTCGGTAAGTGCGAACTCCCATAAGCGGAAACCGCCCAGTACGTCATCCGTGCCCAGCAGCCCGCCCATTTCAGGAAAATGGTTCTTATCGACCGAAGGGTGTGAGCGCAGCAGCCATCCCATTTTTTCAACCATGATATACATTGCATCCATCGGCAGCATCCCGCGCTGCCATGCAGGGATTTTAAGCAGCAGCAGAACTGCGGCCACCCTGAGTTCCGTTTCTTCCATGTTCTGATAGAACAGTCCTATCAGCGTACTGAGCTGTTTTTTTGGCACTTCACCCCATGACGTGGGCAGCTGTTTCAGCTTTCCGAATATCCTTACCTGTTCCATATCACATCATAAAACTGTTCTCACTGCCCCAGTACCATTCGCAGTCCGTTTCTTCATCGGCCAGTACTGCCGTTGTGGCCATGCGTATATCTTCCTGCTGTTTTTCGTAGGCCTTCACGGCCTTTGCCAGTTCGGTTTTTCCTAGGTTTTCGTAATAATCGGCATTTGCCCTTAATGCGGAGAGCTTCGAATCGTTCGCGCCTGTGAGGCCGCTGACCTGTGCTCGGTATTCAAGGGCGCATACGTGGTAGATCAGCCCTTTTACACAGTGTCCGTAAGAACTGCCCATATCGCGGCAGAGCTTCTGCCAGCTGCCCGAACGGTAACGGTAATACAGCTGCGTGTCAAAGATGAGCACGGTATCGCCTTCAACAGGGTCTGCAGGAAAGCCATCGGTAGATGCAGTTGTAACATATTGGCCGATTTCTTTTCGGAATGCCGCAAATTCCAGCAGTTCCCCGTATCCCGTTCCGCCCTGCCCACCGAACACATTGGCCACCTCTGATTCCTGTACGGTGCGCAGCCTCGGTAGCAGTTTATAGAATTTCGCCTCGCTGCCGTCCAGTGAGACATACATTTCGAAAGCTTTGAGCGACTGTACCAGCAGGCCGTGCAGTTTTTCACTTTTACCGTTCTCCCAGCGCGGGAACACTTCTTTATCACTGTTGAAATGTGTGATCAGCAGGCCGATGTAGGAATAGGCATCCTCCAGCAGTGCTTTTCGCAGTTCATTGAGCTGTTCTATGGTGGCAGGCCGGTTTGAGTCCGACCATACCACATTGATGCCCTTGTTGTCGTACAGTACCGAGTCCTTTGCAATGTTGCGCAGGTAGGCAAGGTTGGCCAGTGCGCCCTGCACGAAGGTTACGGCTTCATCGAAAAGTTCTATCCGGTGCTGTTTATCGGCAGGGAGCGAGGTGTCCGTATTTCCGTAATCGGCAGAAAGGTAATGTGCCTCCAGTTCCTTATATACATCATGCCCGATAATGTCGGTGAGTTGCGGCACGGAAAGGCGCACGGCCTCTTCAACGTATATATATTTATGCGATCCCATCTGTGAGCTGTACGGCCTGAGCTCCTCAGTACCGTTACCGTCCCTGTTAAATATCATCTTCCTTCTGTTTTTCTTTGACGTTGGTTTTCGGTTGGGTAGGCGTAATGAGCAGGCTGTCCTGAAATGCGATCTTCAGCCTTTTTTTAGGCCAGTTCGCCCGTATTGCGGCATTCACAGGGCTGAGTATCTTGTTCCGGATACGCGGTGCCGTGGTACGGATGTGCTTTTCGTATTCCTCTTTCACATCCGAGCCACTGAGCGCATGGTTTTTCAGGTGGAGGTTTGCCAGTTTCGGCGATATGCCGAGCGCGCTGGTGTAGGCCACCGAATAGGAGTCGTGCAGGTCGAGACCTACCTGTGCCTGGTCCTTTGTGTCGTCCTCCAGTTTTTCGATATGCACGCTTTTGTGCATGGCGTCCCCGCGCTGCCCGTTATAGCGGAACTCTGTCTGGAAACGTGTCTGCACCTTTGATCCGTCCTCTGAGATCAGGAAGGTATCAATGGAGGCCAGAAAATCCTTTTTCCACTCCCTGAACTCTTTGCTTCCGGGCTTCCAGTTGTTCTTTTCGCAGATGCCGATGTAATAATTCTGGTCGATGTACACGACCCACTTGAATCCCTTCTGTGTCAGGTTGCCGTAGTGGTAGTTGGGCAGTAGGGATAGCACGCGCAGCTGCTGTGTCGCACCGATATCGCGCGGCCTTCCGTAGCCCTTGCTGGCAAAGGTGGGCGTCTTTTCGAAGGCGAAGGAAACGGGGTGTCGGAACGGTTCGCGGTAGTCGAACAGCGGGTATTCGACAACGCCCTCCGGTGCAAGTGCGTTGAATCCCCAGTCGGCCATATAGGCTTTTGTCGGCCTTCCGTTTTCTGCATAGCCCAGGCGCATGTCCTCCACACCGAAATGCTCAAGCGCTGTTATTTTCGGTTCTTCGAGTCCGAACCGTGCGCCACGGTTGAGCTTCATGGCCGTCCATCCGTTTTCGACATAGACCATATCGGTGGCGGTCTCATCGAGGTACTCTTCGTAAAAACGCCAGGAATCGAGCCAGTCTGAAATCTCGTTGTCGATCACGGGCTCGTTGACCACCTTTCCCTCTTTGATGACCTCTTTACATATTATCGGCCTTCCGGAAAGCGCGAGGTCAACCAGTGTGCTTTTTACGCCGCCGAGATAAACGGAATCGAGCAGTTCCTTAAAGTTTTCGGGGAAACGGTTGTCGGCACCGTTGGGCAGTATCTTAAAATCGCCCATTGAAAGGTAATGCCCGCGCATGTTGGCCTCCACATATCGGAGCCCGTTTTTCTGGAAACGGTCTGCATGCCTTTCGCGCGGGTCCTCGGACATGAACAGTGTTCCCGATCTGGGCAGCACGGCCACGTCGAACCCGTCCGTACTGTAAAGTTCCGTTTTTCGGCTCATCTTGTCATCGTCAGTTTGGTGTACCTGCCGCGCTGTCCGAAGCGTACCTCCAGCAGTGCGAGCAGGTAGATGTTGATCAGCGTACCGTCCCCGCGCTGTAGGCCGATCATCTGACGTTTCATCCTGTTTTCCTTGACAGGTTTTACCAGACAGTTTTTTTCGGTGCCGATATCACCGCCCTCATTTTTTGAGCGGTTGACATGCGTGAATTTTACATCGAAGGTCTCCCCGTTCTTTGACATTTCGCGCATGCGCTTTACTGCGTCGAATAGGTACATTGCTTTTGTTTTTTGCTAATGTACCTTGGGGGGATGGTGGGGGAAAGGACATTAAAAGTGTTGGGAATGCTTTCTCTTAAGTCAAAGAGAAAAATATTATATTAATTCCGATTTATTTTCATGTATGGGGGAGGGGTATACCAATAGTCCGGTAAGACTTCTGAGCATTTTTATTACAGATCACTCACGGGATTACTCTTTACTCCTAATATTACCGAACTATTGGCTAAATCATAATGTTTATTTTTCTTCGAGTAACTTAATCCTTTTAGTTATTTTTCCATTAACCTCTCTAAGCATAGTGATTTCTTCCTTAAGCTTCTTTGTTTCTTTGCCCTGTTCAATTACGTATAGTGTTAACTCTTCAATTTTTTGAAGCAGTTTCGCATCCATTTCGCCAAGGTTTATTCCTTTTTCTTTTACTACTTCTTCTGATGGTATGTCTGGTAGGTGATTGTTTTTCTTAATAAATGATTCAACTTCATCCAATGGCTTCAGTATATAATCCGGGTTAAACACAAAATCAGACCACCCATTTACTTCGACTTCAATTTTCCGTGCTCCTATTGATCCTTCTACGGCCAATTTGTGGGTGCCGGTATCTAGGGTTCCCAGCCCCAGGCTCCCTCTAATGTATGTGTTACCTACATTGGAAACATGAAACAGGTCGTCACCGTCCACCTTTCCCTGCCAAACAGTAAATAGGTCAAAAGCGTTTTCTGCTGCCCCGGGACCACCATCTGTATTAAGCACGATATGGGTGCCCCCTTTAGATGCTAACCTGCACCAATAATTTGCACTGCCATTGGCGGGATAGTTTTTTGAAGGAAATGCATAGCTGTCAAAAACCACACTGTAATCATTTGACCCCCTGTCAAAAGCAATAGACTGTCCATTGGAAATCCTCACAGATCCATTTATATCGAGTTTCGAATGGGGAGTGTTTGTTCCCAGGCCCAGGTTCCCTTTAATGTATGTGTTGCCTACATTGGAAACATGAAACAGGTCGTCACCGTCCACCTTGCCCTGCCAAACAGTAAATCGGTCAAAAGCGTTTTCTGCTGCCCCGGGACCTCCGTCTGTATTAAGCACGATATGGGTGCCCCCTTTAGATGCTAACCTGCACCAATAATTTGCACTGCCATTGGCGGGATAGTTTTTTGAAGGAAATGCATAGCTGTCAAAAACCACACTGTAATCATTTGACCCCCTGTCAAAAGCAATGGAATTCCCTTTGGAAATCCTCACGGATCCATTTATATCGAGTTTTGAATAAGGGGTATTTGTTCCAATTCCGATATTCCCTTGTTTATAAATGAAATCATGTTTAGCTCCCTTTTCCGTTGTGATTTTTTCCTGTGAAAAAGAAGCAAGGGCTAAAGAAATTAGAAGTAGTGTAAACGTTGTTTTTTTCATTTTAATTAAAGTTAATGGTAAGTTATAATTAAGTTGATTTATTGAAAAGAGAACCCCCAATAAATAGGTTCGCGGCTTTATGTTCTTATATAGCCTTACTTACATAATAGTAGAACTCGAATATGTAAAGTATAGGTTCTTGTTTTTTCTGAATCAGTAGTTTGTAGTATTACAGAGGTCTATTTCCATACAAGATGGAATTTATGTGAGTATTGGTTTGATTGGTCACGGAAGTTTGTTTTCCAGTTGACCATCTCTAGATTTATGATCATATTTTATTCTTCACAGAACCCTATTACATCAGAAAAGTTTTTTTGATGTGTCCGGACAGTAAAATTCCATTTCCCTTTAACTGAGCTGATTTAAACTTTCTTGAAACTGGCTCTGAATGAGGATGGGAGGCTGTCAGCTCTCTCAAGCTGCGTCGAAAAAAGTTTAAACCGCTTCACCCCTAAAACGATCTGGTAGAATAATTCCCGAATATAGATAGTATAAAACTATTATCAAGCTATCAGCTGCGAATTTTCATTGTTTTCAACATGAACAACGCCGTGGCAACTGGGCGACTGAAAAAATAAAGGTGTAATCATAGTAAAGCGGGATACTTATTCAGTTCTATCATTGATAATATCTTTCAGTTCGGACGGGCTTATTTCCTCAGTGCCGACCTCAAGAACAACAGCATCCGGCCCATCCTGGGGGATATTGAATGCAAAGCGGTGCCCTTTTGTAATATTGCCTTTGACTGAAGAGCCGGGCTTCAGAAAGATCCCCATCCTTGTCCCTTCCCTTACAACAAATATCTCACAGTCCGATATATCGGCCAAAGGTATCCTGCTGTACTGCGGGTTGTCATAAATAATCAGGTGGTGCCCTGTAATTTCAAATGCCGGACTATCGGAGGCGGTTTTCCCCCAATATTCCATGATGCTGATAAAAGCGATGAATACTGTCACACATATATAGGTAAGAACAGTGGATCCAAGATCCAGTTCAAAAACAAACAGTGAGAAGCCGGACATCAGTACAAATATTGCCGTGAAGTATGCATATTTACGTAATCCGCCTGATATCCAATTTTCCAGCGTTTTTCTTTTTATTATCAGCCTTTGATCTTCCATACATTTATTTCCTTATCTATTTAAACTAAGGTAACTACATAATTGTTGTTCCCTGAAAAAAGAAAGCCCCCGGTAATTCCTCTCAGATGGTATCCTATAACCTTTGTGCTGTTTCTGGACCCGGACAATAGGTTAAAATCCCTGTGAACGGTTACATTCAAAAAAAATGCACCTTCCTGTTTTTCTGAATGTTAACCATCTATGGCTATCAGTAAAAAGAGTGAGAGTGAGAGAAGAGGGCGACACCGCAAGATCTGAGCGCTTACAATGGGGTGACATTAAAAGTCCGTTTTTACCTTTTGTTGTTATATTTATAACGCAAAACAGAAAAATGAAATAAAGGTAAAAAATGAGGCCGCGACCCAAAATGAGTGCGCAGCACACCGCTGAAGGGTACAGCCGTACCCCAAAGAAAAGGGGGCGGTGTATACCGCCCCCTTTGCCCCAGCTGATAGGATAAGAGCTGTTGAGCTGTTATAGGAATGCAGGGTCGTAGCCCGACCGTCTGGCCTCGATCAGGTGGCCGTACTTGGTCTGCAGCTTGATGTCGAAGTGGTCGCCGTGGTCGGTGGTGTTGCCGTCCTGCTTGTCGGTGAGGGATATCTTTTTCTCGCTGCTCTTGTCCTTGTAGATGCGCTTGACGCCCTTCCTGTCCACATCCAGTTTGTACTCGGTGAGCTGTATGGAGTTGATCAGCGCTTTGTTGGTCTCGCGTACCACGCGCACCTTTGGCAGCAGGAAGTTCTCCTCGCGCAGGATATCGTTCACGGTGGTGTGCTTGATGTCGTGCAGGCTGTTGGTCGAGCCTTTGGGCAGGTGTTCTGTATATGTCCAGTGATGGTGCCCGAGCCGTTTCTTTGTTTTGGCCACATAGGTGAGCAGCCGTTCCCTGTCCATCTGGTAGTGGCCAGAGGGGTCAACGTACAGGTTGACGGTACGGTTCACGTGCCCCAACAGGAAGCTGTTCACCTTATCGATCAGCGAGTCCACGGTCTGCGGCTGTGAGACCTCGAACGTGCCGATATACAGCTCCGTTAGGCCTTCCGCCATCTCAAGGGTCTGCGATACGGAACAGGTGACCAGATCGCCGAAATCCAGCTCGATATCGACCTCCGCACGGGGATCGTAGTCCAACAGTAGGGCCGCTTTGAAGAAAGCCTCAGGTTTTTCGGGGTTCACAATGCCGATCTCATCAAGGGTACTATAGTCCCAGTTGCCGTTGATCACGTGTTTTCTGGGGCTCCATGCTCCATAGAACGGGGCTTCCACCTGTTCGGGTTCAAGGTTGAGCATCGACGTCCTGAAGACGGGCTTTTTCATTACCCTGTCGTCGGCATTACGGCGGATGTAATCGAGCGTAAGGATATGGGCATTGGAGAACACGGACGCGGTATCGAAGAACACCGAGGCCTTTTTTTCGATCCTGCCGTCCTTGCCGTACCAGTGGCCACGGATGAAACGCAGGGACTTCGCCAGTCTGCCCAGCTCTTTGTGCTTTGCGGAAAGTTCGGCACGGATCTCCTGTTTCTGCCGGAGATCGTGTTCATGGGAGGCGAGCTGCTGTTTCAGTCCATAGATTTCATAGGCTTTCTGCTCATGGACCAGGCTAAGTTCCATGATCCTGTACACCTGCTCGAGCGACATCATTTTTTGGTAATCCTTATAGAATTCGGATTCACCGGGGAACGGCCTGTCGGAGGTAAGTGTCATCGACATGTTGTGCGGGTTGTCGCCGCCCCAGAGTGCCAGGTTGCCGCGCATGGCGGGGAAAAGGTCCTGTACCATACGTTCGTCGTTGATAAAGCGGAACTCATCGATACCGACATGGCCAGTGATGGATAAACTGTTCACCATACCGGGGCGGTCGTTGCTGCCCAGGATAAAAATAGAGCCCCAGCGTGTGGAGATGGTGTTCTTGTAGGACAGCGGCGTTTCGTAGCCGTAAGGCCTCGGCCAGCTTCTGGGCGGTGCGTTGTTGATCACAAAATCGCGCCCCTCGCGCAGCCCGAAGCGTATCCAGCCCGCAATGGTGCCGGGCATGGTTCTTAGCTGTAGGCCTGCATAATTTGCCCCGTAGAACACGTTCACCGAACGCGGCACGTCCATGTTGCCGATGCGCAGCGAACGCAGTGCCTGCAACACGGTACTTTTGCCCGTGCCCCTTGACTGTATGCCCATGTAAATGGTCGGGTGCACCAGGTACATGCGTTTCTGTGGCGAGGTGACGTATTCCTCAATGGCCTTTATGTCACTTTCTTGCAGGTAGTCCTCCGAGAACATCTTCGTTTATGATTTTTTCTTTTTCTGCTTCATCCAGTTCATACTGCTTGGCCATGCCCTCGATCTCGCGGATCAGTTTACCTTCGGAAATGGCCTTGATGCCCGGTACTTTTTTGGCATCGTCGTGCAGCAGGAACACGATCTCCTGTGGTTCCTGATCTTCTATCAGTTCGGGTTCGTATGCGCCCGTGAGTTTTGCGATCTCGGCACTGACCGCCCTGATCTCTTTTGCTGCCTCCAGCGGCTTATGTCTGGCAACGGTCTGCTGGATCAGTTCGATCTGTTTGTAGAGCATGTCGGTGAGCCGCCTGCGGTGCAGGTCTTTGGATTCAATTTTTGACTGTGCGTAATACTGTGCGGCATTGCATACATGGTTGAGGGCATTCCTGCTTGACAGCCCCAGTTCGGGGAATTTGCCCCTGAGCAGGTTCGCAATCTTTTTGTAGGGCAGGAAACCCAGCTTCAGGTGCTGCCATGCCTCCTGATAGATGCGCTCTATCATCTGGAGCCCGGCGGGCATTTCTTCGGATTCCCCGTTGGTGTAGAAATCCTCCAGCATTTTGTACTCCGCACGCGGGTCGGGCTTATAGTTCATCGAGCGACCTCCTTAAGCTTTCGTAGTCCTGTGCCATCTGTGTTTTTTTGAACTGGAGCTGGGCTACCTGGCTGCCGTTCTTGGCCAATGCGTAAATGGAGTTGTTGACCTCCTGCGCGGCCTTGAGCCGTCCCATATCGTAATATTTTTTTATCTCCAGCTCAGGGTCGTGGAAGCACTCCATAAATTCGGACATGCCCATGCCAAGCTGGAGGGCGATGCCGCCAAGGTCCGTACCCAGCATGGCGGCCGTGTAAATGTTGTCATATTCCTTTTGTGTGAAGTTCATCGTAAATGCTGTTTGGTTCGCTTGATTCTGTTCCGGCTATTTTTCCGATCAGTTCCCTGAAGAACAGGGCGCGTTCACGGTCAACGGTAACCGTGGTCAGCTCTATCTTTCTGTTGCTGTCCGACCAGTTGGCCGAACCTGAGACCACAACGCCGAATTTTTCGTTCAGCAGTACCGTGATCTTGGCGTGTATGGAGGTGACCTTTACCCTGAAACGCTGTACGCACAGGTCATGTGCCTCTCCTTTGAACGTCCTGACCTTGTGGTCGTAGACAAAGGTAAAATCGCGGATAAGCCCGTCGTCCAGCGCCTGCACGATCGCACGCGAGGCCGTGGGGCCAAGGCCGTAAGTGGTGCTGAAGACTTCTGCGGGACCGGTAAGGGTGAGCAGGTGGAAGACCACCGCTTTGAGGTTCCACTGGCCGAACGATACAAAATCATAAACTTTTCTGTCCCCGATCTCCGGGAGCTGTGCGGCAAAAGCTCTGTACTCAGGTGAAAGGTATACGGCACTTTCGTAGCCCCCCGACGAAAAGCCCTGTGAAACATGTGGGCTTTCTACGGATTTTTCCGTGTTGTTTTTTATCAGGTCTGTGGAACTAAAGAGCATCGCTGTAAGAAGGTTCGTCAATAATTGCGGCCACCTTGTTGTATTTTACAATGGCGGACTGTCTTTTTTCTTCGCTGCCCTGTTTCGCATGGCGGCCGATCTCGCCGCGCAGGTTCTTGAGCTTTTTGGTGAGCTCCTTGATCAGCTCCACCGTGTTCAGCTCTTTTTGCAGCTTTTCGAGCATGGTACCGTACGGGTCTTTGCGGAAATGTCTTGACCTGCCCAGTATTTTACGGTAAGATTGGAAATGGTTGAGCTCGTCCCAGATCTCGTTGTTCTCGGCATAGGCTTCGATGGCGGCTTTTGCATGTTCAAAGCGTTCCTGTGCGGTTTCGGCCTTCTGCTGGTTTTCGTATTCATCCTTTGCGGTTTCCCAAAGGCTGTAACGTTTTATTACCAGCAGCTGGAGTTTTTCGGGCAGTCTGTCGAATATAATGTCGGGGAATTCGGCTTTGAGTTTACCGGAAAGTGAGGGTGCCTGTTTTTTGCCGTCCTTTTGTGCAGTGCGCTGTTTTTCGAGCAGGATACGCGAGAGCATGCCCGTGAGCACGTGTTTCCTGTCCTGAAGTCGGGTGTTCAGGTAGGCACGGCAGTCCTTTTGGGTGCCGTGCTCTTTCAGCAGTGTATGGCCGTCGGCCAGCCTGCCTTTGGGGCTGTTGAGCCATTTTTCTATTGCTTCCATGATACAATGATCGTGGATACACGGCTCATGCGAAAGGACTTTACTTTTCCTTCAGTGCGGGGTCTTCATTGAGTGTGTGCAGGCTGAGCTGCCACTGTACCAGCTTGGTTTTTATTTCCGTCAGCTGGAATTTTACACGTACGGATTCGTGCTTTTCGGGTATGGCCTCAAGGATCATGTCCACATAGCCATCGATCAGGGAAGTGTCTATTGTACCGCTCATTTTAGGTAGTTTCGGTATTTATAGGTTACTGTGGTATATACAAAAAGCCGCTATCCTGCGGCTTTTCTTTTCACTTTCCCCACATCGGGTGGGCTTTGCGTTTTCTGTTGGCTGGTGGCTTTCAGGTTTTCATCCGATTGTTTCCCCTGCCACATGGTCAGTGACCTTTTAATATTTGCTATTTCGGCATTGATGGTCTCCTCCTGGTGGCAGCCTGTCATGCCCATATTGAGCAGGCGCAGCTCACGTTCCTGAAGGTTGCCATATTCGCGGCATATGGCAACGCCCTCCCAGTACTGTTTGTTGCAGCCCGTCCATGCCTTTATCCTTTGCAGCGCTGTGTTCATCTGCTAGGGGATATGGCGCGAACGTTCCGCGAACTCGCCCGCTTTAATGGCCTGCAAATACAGTTTTGCCCCTGTTTTCGGGCTGAATGCCGATGACAGGTGGAACACCGCACCGTCTTTTATGGTACTGTGGTTGGTGGACGAGCCCCACTCCAGTACATAGAGGTTGCCCGGTCGGGCGTTGTCCAATGCGGTGATCTCGGTGGCCTTGCTGTTTTCGGGCAGCATATAGGTACCGGAACCACGGCTCACATCGGGCGTTGCATCATCGGGCTGTACCGCAAAGCGTTTGGTCGCAGCGCCGATACCACGGTATTCGGCCATTACGCCGTTCTGCTTGGCCTCTGCCGAAAATGTCCAGCCGCGCGGGTTGCCGTCGTCACCGCTGTCAAAACTGAATTTAACGGTTGCCGGGCAGCACTCGCCTTTGCCCAGCATCAGCGTTTTGTGCTCCTCGCAGTGGGAGACCATCACGTAGGCGTCCTCTTCGCCGATGTTCTCATCGTTGATCAGTGCACGGATGTTCTCATCGTCGCCCGGGTAAAAGCCCTCGATCTTGGAAAGGTAGGAGCTGTTCTTCCCGTCCTGCTTCTCTTCCGTGATCTTGATCTTTTCGTTCTCGCTGTACACGGGCATCCAGCCTGCACCGCTGCCGAACACGAAATCACCGGAGATGACCGCTCTGTCGGTATCATCGGGCACGGGCACGATCAGCAGCTCGCGTTTCAGCCCGATCTTGATGCCCGTATAGCCTGCCCCGGTACTTGTTCCGGAGGATCTGTTCTTTAAACTTGTGGGATTGAATGGCATATGTTTCTGTGTTTTTGGAATTGGAAAAAAGCAGGGCAGTGCCCCGCCTATTTTTTCGGTCTAGATGATCTCCACCCATGTACCATCGGCGCGCTTGGAAAGGGTAATGGATTTCCCCTCTTCGCCCTTCCAGTCGGTACTGATTGCACTGAATTTGCCTGATTTTGCAATGGTTGTAGGATTTGTGCCGCCACCGCCGTGGATGGTATATTCCACCTCTGTTTCGGCATCCCCGAAATCGGTGATGGCCGTTGCCTTTGTGTTTTCAGGCGAGGTCAGGAACGAATAGCTGCCCTCTAAACTTGGCGTGGTGGCATCAGGTTCGAATACCAGTGTGCCCTCGCTTTCCTCGCTCCA
The DNA here is from genome assembly GCA_965230435.1 of Bacteroidales bacterium. Taxonomy (GTDB): domain Bacteria; phylum Bacteroidota; class Bacteroidia; order Bacteroidales; family JBDKHP01; genus JBDKHP01. The sequence goes on along the minus strand of CBDDLB010000006.1, from coordinate 846,528 downwards.
GTGCGAGAGCAGGGTGTATTTTTTGCCGTCTTTGGAGACCTTGAATTTGGCTTTTTTGCCTGTCGTGAAGGTCAGGCCGCCTTTGGGGATACCGACAAACTTTGCAGCGTTTTCGGCAATGGTGGAGGCATTTTTGTCCGACCCGCCGATCAGGTAAACAGTACTGCCTGCCACAGCGTTTTCCAGTTCCGTGATGGCCGTGGCCTGGGTGTTCTCTGCTGTAACAAGTACGTTGTGCACCTTCATGTCCGGCTTTGTGACGTCGGCCTTGAGCTCCAGCGGTGTGTACGCACTGAATTCGGCATTGGTGAAAATGGCCTGTGTGGTACGTTCCGCAGCTACCAGTTCCGCGAAAGTGCCGTATTTCTGCCCCGAATAGATCGGCGATACCTTGCCCGCTCCGTCCATCCACACGTGCATGTCGCGCTTGAACTTCTCCATCGTGATGCGGTTGTCGTCGCCGCGTTCGCGGTAACAGCGCACAAAGTTGTTCGGAACGGTGATGATGATCAGCCCTTTTGGCCAGAACGGCACTTCCTCCAGTCTCAGGTTGTCGATGACCGCGTCTTTTTCCTGTTTTGCGTGGTTCGGGTCTTTGGCAATGCCCTGCACCAGGAAGCGTTTGTACATCGCTTTATCTTCCATATTGCAGTAGCACACCAGCTGGAAGGCCTCGCGCATCTGTACGGGGATCGACTTGTAGACCGCCTCCACTTTATAGAAATAGTGGTTTTTGTTGAGCAGCCCCGTGGCAGGGTTGTGGATCTCGTAATCGCCTTTCCCGACAAAGGTCGGCAGGATGCGCAGCTGGCGGATGCGCTGCTGTACGCTGTGCAGCAGGCCCGACATTGAGTGCATCAGCTGTCCCGCTTTACCGTCTTCGGGCTTCTGGTACACGCCCTTGATCATCACGCGCGGGCGCTCCACATTGCGGATGTGGCGCAGCATCTCGCGCGAGAGGAAGGCCACCAGCGGCATCTGGTAAGGGTGGTCGCCTTTGGTCATGCGGGTGAGCCATGTGCGGGTGAACTGCCAGATCTCCCTTGCGGTAAAGGAATGCGATACCTGCCATTCGTTCACGGTGATGGTCTCGGCATCAAAAGAGAAACCGCCCTTCTCTGCCCACTGGCCGTTCCTCGGCTGCATGAACTCCTTGATGTACATGCTGATCTCCGAGTAGGTGTTCTGGATGCCCGTGCTCAGTGCGGGGAACAGCGATTCGATACGCTGGGCGGCATGTGCCGTTTCATCGCGTACCGTTATTTTGGTGTTGACCTGTTTGTGGTTGCCCAGCTCGTCGTTTACCTTTTCCAGGTTCAGGTTGTCCGATGCCCCATAATTGGCCGTGTAATCGGCCATGTCGGCCATCAGCTTTTTCAGGTTGGTGTCGGTCTCCATGTGGGCCATCATCGCGGAGGCTTCCTGGTCCTGTCCCGACTGCATTTTCAACAGGACGGTATTCCATACGCGGTCGGACGCGTTGAATTTTTCAAGTTCCTTCATGGTTTCATCTGTAGGGGTTTCTGCCCCGTCTTTCCCTTCGGGCAGTTGCACGTCTTCGGGGCTGGCCGAAAGTTTGGCGATCTTTTCCTGACGCTCTTTTAGCTCTGCCTGCTGCTGTGCGTTTTCGGCCTTCAGTTTTGTAAGCTCCTCTTCGCTTGCAGAGGTCTGTTTCAGTTTTTCACTGGCAAGGCCTGCCAGCTGTGTTTCCATTGCGGCAAGGCCTTCCGACCTGATGTCGTAGCCGCCGTCGCTGTCTATGCTTGCACTGGGTATTTTCAGCTTTTCGCCGAACTGTGCCTGAACCTTGCTTTTCAGCCCTTCGACCTGTTCCTCCGAAAGGTGGGCGCTGCCGTCCTTGGATTCCAGCTCGGAAAGCCCCAGCATGGCAAGCAGTAAGGGGTATTCTTTCATGTCTATGTTGTTTTTGGGATCTGTTGCTGTTGTTCGGGGTAATGTTTTTTCCTGCCCTGTTAGCGTGGCGGCCGTCTTCTCTGAAGCTGAAGCTGTGGCCGTCCCGCGTTTTTCGGCAAGGGTGCCGATATGGGCAATGGCCTCGCGCAGTGTACCGATACGGTCGATCATACCGTTGGCCAATGCGTCTGCTGCCAGGTACATTTTCCCCTGGAGTATTTTTTCATCGCTGCCAAGATCGGGACGGGTAGCTTTCACAGCCCCGATAAATTCATCGGCCATCTTGTTGAGCGTGCCCTCCTTTATTTCTGTGTAGTTGCCTTTGAGTACCTCCAGATAGGCTTTGTTCTTTTCCGATGACTGGTCGGCAAAAACATCGTGGAACTTCACGCCTTTGGCCTCCCACATCGGCCTTACGTCCTGTACTGAGAACATTACGCCCACCGAACCGACCTGGCCTGTGCTTTCGGTCAGCCAGATCTCGTCGCAGGCACAGGCCGTCCAATAGGCGGCACTGGCCATCAGGGGGCCTACTGCCAGAACTGGCTTTTTTGCTTTTGCATAGGTGATGGCCTGTTCCAGTGGGGCAATGCTGTCGGCAGCGCCGCCGCCGGAGTTGGTCTTTACCAGTATGCCTTTCACTTTCGGGCTGTCGGCCAGTTCGTAGATGTATTCGCCCAGGGATTCCGTGCCGTTGGTGCACCAGTCGTCCTCACGGAGCATTACCCCGTTAAGGTCGATGATGGCCACCGAACCGTTGGGCAGCCCGTCGGACGATTTTAGGTTGGCCGTGGTCTTCCCGTCATAAAAAGCGGAAAAAGTGGCTTCGGTACGTCCGGGGGCGAGGTCGCCGCTGACCATCTTCTCCACCGCACGGCCATAGGCGGCCGCAAACTGTGGGAGGATCATCCACGGTCTGTTGAAAATATTGGATAACAGTAATGTGCTGCGGGGCATTGTAGTGTATATTAATAGGTACACTACAATGTTATCCCGATATGTTGGTCAGGGAAAGGACTAAGGGTTCACCGGGATCGGGGGGAAAGGCTGGCGCACCTCCCAGTTCAGCACTACGGCATCAATACCGTGGTGTTCGGCGTCTTTGGAAAAACCTACCTTACAGGTAACGGGTGCGGTGGGCATGCCCAGCAGCCACTGCATGTTGTTGTTGTCGGTAACGATCAGCAGCACATCGCTGCCGTGCCAGTCGGAATATTTTACCACATTGTGGTGCGATGCATTATATATATGTACCGGGAGAGTGCCTTCGTAGACCGTCCCGGCGTCCGTTTCATTGCCGGAAAGTTCAAAAGGGGTCAGTTCCTTTTCCACCGGGAAGGCCTCCCAGGAGCTGCCTGTACGGAGGCCGATATCCGAACGCTTCAGGATCGGGAGCACGGGCTGGTTGAGTACTTTGTTGAACGGGAAGTCCACTTCGTGGGGCCTCACCGCCTCGATTTTATAGATTCCTGCTATCATTGTCCCTGTTTTTTGATAAACCCCTGTCATTTCAGGGGACACATTTATATAACTGTTTTATAGACAGATCGTTGATTGTGTGAGTTTAGCAGTTCTCTGAGCCTGCGCTCCTCACGGGTCATCATTTTCCGCACCTGCTCGTAGTTGATGTGCAGTTTATAGTCACCGGAGTGCAGTGCCAGGCCGTCTATAAATTTCAGGATGCTCTCCTTGAAATTCAGCCCCCGGTACCTGCCCCATACCACCACGAGCTTCATGTCGGTATAGTAGGCCGACATCAGTTCCATGCGGATGCGCTGGGCATCGCGCAGGCTGATATAGTGGTACGGGTAACGCTCGAACTGGAAGCTCTCGTGTTTGGGTATCTCCAGGGTAAGGTATTTCTGCCCCTGTTTGTATTCGGGTTTCTGGTAACTGGGGAAAACGGCGCTGTACACGCTCTGTCCGATCATTTTCGTAAGTGATATTTTAATGTTGCCCCCCCAGCTGTTGAATGTGTAGCGCAGGAAGTCCTCCTGCACAGGATCGAAGATCGGAAGTTTTACCGTGACCATATGAGTGTTGGTTTAAAAACTTGTTAACCTGTGATTGTGGAATTTAAAAGGCGGCCTTACCCTTTGCCGTAAGGCCGCCGTTGCCGTTGATGATTGAGTTGCCTACCCGTGAATAAATATAAGCGTTCCGGTACGGTCTGCAAGAGACACGGGCGGCGGTCAGTTCTGCCAGCGGTAAACGGTCGTGCGGGCAACGCCTAGGAGGTCGCCCACGGCCTGATCGGAATAATTGAGCGACTTTAACTGTAGTCCTTTTTCACGCTGCGGCAGTCCGCTGTTGAGTATTTTCCCGACTTCCGAGGGAAGGCCGTCGCGTGAATAGTTTTCCTGCGGTTCCGGGAAACGGATCTGTGCCTGTTCCGGCATTTCAGTTACCACCGTTTCTTTTTCGGCCGCTATGGCCGTTTCAACTTCTGTTTCCGCTTCCTCAACTTCGGTTTCTTCAACCTGCCGTTTTGCCCCGATCATCACGCCGATATATTCGGCCAATACAATCGTGGCCACATTGACGAAAGAGTAAAAGGTGAGCGCCTGCCACCTCATTTCAAGATCGGACCATGCCTGTATGATCAGCATCTGGTTGAACAGGCCGAAAGCGATGGTACTTCTAAGCGCGATATTACGGTATTTCTTTAGCCCGTAACGCTGAAAGAAAGGGGTGGAAAGGCTCGGCAGTGTCAATATTGTTTCGACGATGAACACCGAAACGAGTGCCGTGATGTTGATCAGCACGGTGTAGTGCAGGAAATCGAAATGTATCTTTGCTGCCAAAAAGAGCGGCACCATGATAAAGAAACGTGTTGAAATGACCGTCCAGAAAAACACTTCGGGAAGGTTCCTGAATAACCTCTCCAGTTTGTTGCCTGTTGATTTATTGAATAACTGCTGTTCCATTGTTTTCTGTTTTTTGTTCCCATTCGATGTTCAAAGGTTTTGGTAAGAATTCCCTTAATCCATTCTCTATTGAAAATTCTGCTTCTATCAGTATGCCGTTGCCGATAGCGTTGGCCACTGCTTTTTCGCGGCTCTGTATTTCGAGCTGCTTCAGGGTGACGGGGTTCCATACCCCGACACGTTTGACCACGGTGTACTGTTCCGATAGGTGTTCGCGGGAGGTGATCACAGGCCTGTGCAGTACCAGCGTGGCCGTGTCGCCCTGTTTCAGCGCGAAACCCGTGCAGCCCGCTTTGATCAGCCATGTGCGGATCTCGTGCAGGCGGTGCCGTTCCTCTTTTTCCAGAAAATTGAAACGGTAGCCGAAAAGGACTTTCGGGTCGAGGGAGGTAAAGGCCGAATCTGTTTCGACCGTTACCTTCTGGCTTGCGCCGTTCACCTCAAGGATGCGTTCAATATCCTCGGCGGTGATCTTTATGCGGGACTTCCCGCCCGTGGTCACTTCAGGATCGGATGTTATGTGTCCCGAATTCCACAGCCATGTTATAAGGGAAACTATACTGATAAGTATTATGAAGCTCCAGGGGGCTTTTCGTTTTACCACCGTTTCCCTTACCACTTTGATATTATCGTCTGTATTTGCGCTGCTCATAGTTTAAAGATTATGTAGTCCAACATTCTTTCAAGACCGTTCAGTTTTCTGTCAAGCCAGAAAACCGCACGTTCAAAAGGTTTTACAGGGTTCTTTTTCTGGTACTCGACATAAAGGGAAACCGCCCTGTTCGGAACTGCCCTGGAATGTTTTGTCCCAAGCTCACTGTTGATTGTATCAAGTGCCGGCCTTGGCACATTCTGAAGTTGGTTTGAACTGAACATTCTGACCAGGCTTTCAAAATCGGAAACGGTTTCCGATTTTGAATAGGTGTCGTCCCTGAACAGTATTCTTAGGATCGACCATTTCTCCTCCAGCTCTTCCTCAAGGGGCTTGGCTGGTGGAAGGGACTCCCTGGCTTTTTCCGTCTGTTTGTTTTTTTCATTTTTTTGGGACGTTTTTTCATTGGCATCCGGCTGGCATCTGCCCGGCATTTCACTGGCATCTGACTGGCACTTGGCTGGCACTTCCCTGTTTTCGGGCTTTCACACGGCTGGATCTTTCCATAGACCTCCAGATCGGATAGTGCTATCTTTATCTGGAAACCTTCCCTGTCCCCTATGGGGGTGCAGAACGGTTCGGAGGATTCAGTGTCCTCGAAATAAACTGCCAGCTGACGCTTTTTTGAGTAGGCTACATACATCTTATCTGGCTTTTAATGAGTTAATAAAATTGTTGGCAGTGGCCAGCTGGTCTTCATAGAATTTTATCTGGCTCTTCCTGAACTGGGCAAACGTTGCCGTTTCGTTACGTTTTTTGAACTCTCCCCATGACATATAGTGCGTTATGATCACGGGAAAATTAAGTTTCCGCAGTTCACTGTTAGATACAGAAATAGGCTTTGAAGCTTTCTTTTTAAAATACTGCAACTGCTTTTTCTTTCTTTCCAGCTCGGCTTTCAGTTCGGCAAGTGTTTTTTCCGTATTATCCAGACGGTTCTGAAGCTCTACCGTATCTTTCGCTTCTGCTCCGATCAACAGGTCGCTTAACAGCTTAGGGGGGAAGTAGAGGATAATCCCCAAAAGGATGATCAGCGGCCATGCTATAACGATCACCGTTTTGAACGGGGTGAGCCGTTTTCTTTCCTTCGGGCTGAGATGTTTTATGCTCATGGTCTGATAGCTTTTAAAAATTCACCTTTTGTTATCTGCATATCGCCGTCAAGATCAAAGGCGGCGTTTCGGGAGGCTACCGTTTTGGCAGGTAGGCGGTCGGTCTTTAGTACAAAACTGTCGGGCTTACCGAGTGCGGCAGGAAAGAAGGTGTAGAGCCTCAGCTCTGCGGCACTTTTGATCTTTCCTTTTATTGGCCGATAGAAACGCTCGACATAGGGCAACTGTTCCGTTGCGGACATACTGGCAAGCTCTGCGGTTGTTGTACCCAGTCCGGTGGCCGTTTTCGGCATGAACTGGATCAGTCCCGTTGCACCGGTACTGTTTGTTGCACCCGGTTGCAGCCTGCTTTCGGCGTGCATCACGTGCAACATCCAGTTCGGTTCGAAACCAAGGCGTGTTGCAACGGCCTTCAGGCTGTCGGCAAACCTTGCCGTGTACTTTTCGCTGTGCAACAGTGCAGTGCCTTTGTTTTCAGGCGATGCAACGGCTTTTGTTGCGCCTGTTGCACCTGCAACATGTTGTTGCAGCACCATGTTGCAGCCTGTTGCAAGCACTGTTGCATAGTCTTTTGTGCGTGTTGCATTGCATGTTGCAAGCAGGATGAAAAACACTACCGTTACTTTTTTCATTTGACGGTCTCCCATAAGGTTTGCAGTCCCTGCAACGAGAATGTTGCAGCTAACGAATAGCCGTTTGCCTGCCAGAGCAGTGCAAAGGCGAACACTAAGAACAGGCCGATTGCGTAGCCCACTGTCGTTCCGATGGCTTTGGCAATGGCATTGACCAGACTTTTCCAAAGGTTTTCGGCAGTCTGTTTTGCTCCCCTGCCGAGCCATTTCATCAGTGCCCAGATAATGTGCTCCAGTATCCAGACAAGCAGCAGCCAGAGTTTCTTCAGTACCCAGCCGCTTGCTTTGTCAGGCCAGAACCACCACGGCCGTTTGCTTTCAATTTCGATTGCTTCCATATGCTTCTGTTTTTGCGGTTATAGTTCGAACCCTTCTTCTTTTGCCCATTTGATCAGTTTTTTAATTCGGTTGTTCACTATCCTTCTTTCGGTGCGTTCCAGTTCGCGGAACTCCTTTTTCTTTGCGGTTTTCATGGCCGCCCTCATGCGCTTTTTCCTGTACCTTGCCTTTTTGCGTTTCCTTAGGCCCTGGATCTCTTTCCAGAGTGCCCACATCGGGGTCTGTTTGTAGGCGTTTTGCAGGAATGCCTCCATGTCGCCCTCCTTTTCGACGTCGTGCAGGTCGTAGATCTGCTGGTTGGTGTCCGTAAGAAGGCCTGCGGCACGTGCCAGCACCCACGGCGGTATCCATGTCTTGTCCACGTGGCGGCCTTTTACTTTGTAGAGCGGTGCTTTTTTACCTTCTTCCTTCAGATAGCGTTCCTGTATCATCTGCCACATCAGGTGGCGTTTGTCGTCCTCGGTAAGCTCTTCGGTGAAAAGTGCCGATACGTCGTGGCTGGAGCGCCATACGGCATGGGCTATCGCGGTGTCGTTCTTGGTGATGTATTTCGTGAGGTAATAGCCAAGGCGCTGACGGTTGTTGCCAACGTGTTTCACGTCCACACCGTTGTATTTTTCGGGGTCGAAATCTTCCAGAAAAGCGTACTGCCCCCTTTTCTTCATTGTGTTCAGGGCGGCGCGCATGTAATGGTTCGCGGCCATGATCGGCATGAAGTTGTTCGTCAGCAGGTGGAAGTGGATCGAGTGTGTGGGCTTCCAGTTCCGTATTTTCTGGTCGTAGAACGCCTCTATCTTTTTTCGTTTTGCGGGGCTTTTGCCCTCTTTGGCCAGTGCGTTCTTTTTTTTGCGTTCAAGGTTGGCAATGGCCGCCTCTTTGTGCGCGCCTTCCTGACGTTCGGCAACCCATAAATAGGATTTCAGCCCTACCCCTTTCTTCTTGTCGCGAAGCCTTGTGAGCCATGTGTTGAAAAGCCTGTAGGCAAGGTCGTCAGGGATGCCCGGCGGGAACGAGACCGTATAGAAGGCCATGAACTTTTTGCTCTGCTTTACCTGGAAGAAAGCTGCGGATTTGGAGCGTACTTTTGAACGCGGGATGGTATAGGTACGCTTTTTCTCTATTTTGGGCAGTTCGATGCCCTGAAGCTCTTTGGGGTCGATCCACTGTTCAGGCTCATTTGCCGGATCGAGGCCGAGTTCTTCCGCCCCTTTTGAATGAACATGCTTTGCCCAGAACTCCCACAGCGGGTTTTTCACGCGGCCTGTGTATTTGGGCGGTTCTTCGGGATCAGCGGTATTTCCAATAACTTCAGCATAAAGTTCCAGCTGCCGGGGTACTTTTGGGGCGCTGTTCGTTTCAAAGGCTTTCAGTACGGCACGTGTGCCCAGCATGTCCTCACGTAGTCCGTATTTGGGGACGCCGTAGTTTTCCACCCATTCAAGCCATTCCTTTGAGATTTCAAGGTCTGTCTCTTTTACATTGGAAGGGATTTTCTTTTCCTTTTCGGTTAGTTCACCGCTCCCGTCAATCTCGTACTTCGAAGAACCGCGCAACGGCGTTTTGCGGGACAGCCCTTTGTATTCCGTGACCTCATGCAGCGAAGTATAGCGCAGCCCTTTCTCGTATTCCTTACCGTTGAAGATCACACGGTCGAATATTGCTGCCCCTACTTCGCCCGTGTTATAGTTCGGGAACCAGATTTCGGGATCGTCCGAAACCAGAAGGTCAGGCCTGCCCGTTGGCGGCTCTTCTGCAAATGCCCTCCACAGGCGTTCCTCTTCGGTTTCATAAAGTGCGCGGTTGATCGCATCCTCCGGCGGACATCCCGAATCGAATTCCTCGCGGGCGATCTCCAGTTCCGTTTTCAGGTCGTCGCGGGTGAGCGGCTCACCGTTCATTACTTTTTCGTAGTAACGGGCGTGCAGCTCGTTTTCGATCCTGATTTCGTTCCCTTCTATTTCACTGATATCTAGTCCCATTTTTGTTTTTTGATCACTTTTCAAAAAAAAGTTTGAAAAACGCGGCGTTTAATAAATCCAAGCGGGGACGGGCCCCGCTCAAAATTTTCGGCTATGCTGTTACTGCCGTTTCTGCCCCATTTCTGACTGATAGCCCGTAATCCTTGGCAATACCGAACAGCGCCGAAATATCCTTCTTCGGCTGTGACCTCAACAGGTACTGATATTGCCGTATCGCCTTTGCCTCGCTGTATCCGGGATAAAATTTTGAGATGCGCAGAAAGAAAGCCTCACCGTCCGCACCGTAAAGGGAAGAGAGTGCGTAGCCGATCTTGATCCAATCGCTGTAATCGCCTGTGATGTCGATTTGGTGGAGTTCGATCATGGCCACCAGCGCTTTTACCCTTTCGTGGGTGTGCTGCTGATCCTGATCGAGCCTTTGCAGGTCGCAGTTCCGCTTTTCGATTTTATAAGGTGCGTCGGCAGTCCCTAAAAGTTTGGTGGCAGGTAGCTCGCGTATATAGATATCGGGGTCGTGGCTGAAGAAGCAGACACGGTTGATGTTCTTGCACTTTGTGTCTATCGTGATGCCGTACATTTCCTTGTACCACTTTTCGAGCCTGAAATAATGGCCGAGGAAGTTTTCCCTTTTCTTGGTAATGCTCACGATCAGTTTTAGCCCTTTACCCGATGGGCTAGTGAACATGATAAAAGTGAAGGTGTCGCGTTGGAGGATGGCACGGGTTTCGGCCAGTGAGCGGCCGCCGAGTTCGTCGATGTCGATCTGGATAAGGCCAGTTGTGTAAGACGGTTCGCCTTCGGCCTTGCCAAAGTAGATGCCGCTTGTGGTGAAGGCAGGAAGCTGGAGTTTTAAGGCGCTGCGTGCCTTTTTGTCCTTGGTGGAGCGGATTTTTGCAACAAGGTCGGCATATCGGCCGTTCTGTACCGCTTTCACCACCTGTAGCAGGGTTACGATGTGCGGAATTGGCTTTTTGGTAGCAATTTCGGGGTATGCTGAAACCCTTGTGTTTGACAAATGGGTGTACGCCGCACTTGACAAATCCAATTTTTTGTCTTTTCTTTGCGCCATCATATATGATGATTAGAGGGGGGACGCCAAGCCTCCCGTGCCTATCCTCGGGATGCCACCCGGGGATATTTTTTTATATATCCATTGAGTTTTCCAAAATCATCTCGTAGCAGTCGTAATTCGAAACCTGCGGATCTTCCAGAGTATTGATAACATTGAGCATGTCATCGAAGCAGTCACAGCTGGCGAAATACATTTTCCCCGTTGGTATGTGTTTCATTGCATAGTCTTTTTTCTCTATGCTGTAAGGAGATTTGCACATCCTTGTTTCGATGATGGTTCTTAAGTTCGATATCCTTTTGATTGTCTGAGTATCCAGTGTTTTCCCTCTTTTCAGTGAATAGCACAACATCTCAAACCTTCTCAGTAGCTCGTAATCTGAAGTTTCTTTCATCGGTCTGTTTTTATGCATCACTTCACTTTGGACAAAAAATCAGCCCCATTGATTTTGATAACAGGACGGTTGCTTTTCCTTGCGATTTTGATCGTTTCCCCGCACTTTTCGCATGCATAATGGATGTAATCATCGCAGAAGCAGACCACTTTTTTCCTTCTGTGGGAACACCGTGTGGGCTTCCGTTTGGTGAAAATGCGGGCGGGTAAGTTTAGTTTCATGGTTTGGGATAATTAAAGAGCCGGCTATACGGCCAGCTCTAGGTTTGCATGTTTATCTGTTTGGCTCACTGTTGTCTGTTCGGGCAGCTCTATGCCGTGGGTGCTGAGATGTTCCCGCACAACCGCCATAGCCTTTTCCGTGCATGCACCTGTGATGGTGAGGCCGTTGCTGCCGTAATAGATAGGCGGGGTATGCGGGAACAGGAACGCCGTGCGGACTTCATCTGTGGACTCGCATTTTACGCATAAGGCACGGTAGCCGAAGCGTTCAAAGTGCCGTTCCGTAATGAGGCCGTCCATTGCTCCGGTCAGCTTGTTGAGCAGTGCGTCTGCCCCAGTGTTTTCCTGTGCGCCGCAGAGGCTGTTGTGTAAAAGCCTCAGTTCTGCCAGGTTCAGCTTTATGGTTGCCTCTGCGGTGTGGTTGCCGAGCAGGTCGACAATTGGTGTTAACGGTCGGTGGTTTGCCATTGTGCCAGTTTTATTTGATGCCTATCCTTTTTTGCCGTTTGTTGGGTTTCTTTCCTGATTTGCATAGTGCGCAACTATATCGGAAAAGATTAGTTTGTTTTTGGGAATTATGATTTAAGAATTATGAATCATAAATTGGCTTGCGCTTGAGTGTTTTGTTAGGCTGGTTACTGGAGCTGTTTGACTGAGTGCAGGGCGTAATCCCTGTTGCGGTACAGTTCCAGTGCCAGTTTGCGGTCTATCCTGATGCGCTGGCTTGCTTCTCTATTGGACACAGCAGGGGCAAATAGGCCTTTGCACCATTTGCGTATGGTTCTCGCTGTTACTTGTAGTTCTTCTGCCAGTTGATCAGGTGATACATAGTCGGTTTTTGCGTCTTCTGCGGCCTGTGCCGTGGTCTTTTTGGCCTCCTCGTTTTCTTTGTAGTAGCTGAGGAGTTCGTTGAAGGTATTCAGAAAGTTTTCCGGAAGGGCTACCAGTATTTTGCCCTCGAAGCTGCTTAGTGCCTGAATCTGACCCGGTGGGTCTGCCAAATTGTTCTGCGCCATGATGTACAAAGTTTTTTGGTTGCCTACCCCAAGTCTTCATCTTCTGTTTGTGGAAAGAGTATTTCCCTGCTAACTTGCATTTTCTCTGCTATTACCTTTTGTGCTAAAGGTGGGATTTTGCCCGTTGTGACCCAACTTTGGAAAGTGGACGGCTGCTTTTCGCACCATTCGAGAACCTGTTTCCGGAACGCGGATTTCTTAACCCTGTCAAGGCTCTTGTAGTACTTGAAAAAGGACAGTTTTATTTCTGAAGGCTTATTGCCTTTCTCGGATTTTGTTGGCATATTCGCTGGTTGTAATAAATTCTGTAATAAGATTTGTAATAAGTTTCGTCATTGCAAATATTTGAAATAATTCTGATCAATTCAAGAATATTTCAAATATTTTTCAACATTATTTCATAAATGCTACATATTGGAAAGAATATCAGCTACTTAATAAAACAACATAATTTCAAACAAGATGAATTCGGCGAGATGTTCGGTCTCAAAAGAGGGGTTGTCAGCGGTTACGTGATTGGCAGAGCAAACCCCAAACTGGAGACTGTTATTGAAATAGCTGAACACTTTTCAATTCCGATTGATGATCTTCTAAAAAAGGATCTGAGCCAAGAGGGCATAACCGCACCTCAGCATGCAGACTCAACTACCGAAGATACTAATTCGAAACTCCTACAACGCTTTGAGGAGGTCGTGGCAGAAAATGCCATATTGAAAGCAAAGCTTGCCGAATGCGAAAAGTCGAAAAAAGATTAAGACGACTGCGCAGAAGACAGGTCGTTGGTTAAATTTTTATTCATTGAAAACTATAAATCAAAGAATAGAACTGTTAATTAAGCACTTAGGCAAGAATAAAAATTCCTTTGCTAAAGACATCGGTGTCGCTGCGGGTGTAATTCAAAATATCTTAGGAGCTAGACAATCTAAGCCCGGATTTGATCTTTTGAATAAAATATCATCATCTTTTGAAGTGCGTGCAGAATGGTTGCTAAATGGCAAGGGTTCGATGTTTAACGAACCTAAGTCCGAACAAAAAACAACACAACCACCCGAAGACGCCCACAAACAACTCCTACAACGCTTTGAGGAAGTTGTGGCAGAAAATGCCTTGTTAAAAGCAAAGCTTGCCGAATGCGAAGAGTCGAAAAAAGATTAGGGCGGTTGCACAGACAGCAGACCGTTGCCTTTTTCGGATTTTGTTGTCATATTCGTTAGTTGTAATAAATTTTGTAATAAGAATTGTAATAAGTTTCGTCACTGCAAATATTCTAATTTTATTCAACTAAAACAAATCAAAATTAGAATTTGCTTCAATAAAATTAGGATGAGTGTTTATATATCTCAGAATATCAGATTCTTACTGAGTAATTTTCGATTAAAGCAAGATGAGTTTGGCGCTTTATTCAATCTAAAAAAAGGAGTTGTAAGCACTTATGTGAGTGGGAATACTAAACCTAAAGTTGATACTCTTATTGAAATTGCTGAACACTTCTCTATTTCAATTGATGATCTACTTAAAAAGGATTTGAGTAAGGATGGTGTTTTATTAGAAAAATCTAATAAAAATATAGCCCCGCCAATAACAGAGCAAGACTTACGAATAAAACTACTTGAGCAAGACCGCGACAGAATACAGGAAATCAGTACTCAACTGACAAAAGAAAACGGCAAGCTAGAAGCCAAACTCGAATTGATTTCTGAACAGCTTCACGAAAAAGTTGAAGAGCTGAAAGAGGTTAATGAAAAACTGATCCAAGAAAATAAGGAACTACACGAGCGTATGAAGTCGGAAGCCGAAATGATGACGATGAATGCAGGAAAGCAAGAGGCGTTTATTCAAGAGCTTAAAAACGAGCGTATTGAAATGCTTTCGAGGCTAAAAAAATACGAGGATATCAGCGGCTTTGAAGCAAACATGGCATAAAAATTATGCGCAATTGCCCAAGCCGCGAAAGTAGTGCAAATTTTGGCTTTTGGACAAATGCAAATCGGGGAAAATCATCGGGGGATTTTGTGTTGCCCCTCAAACTTTCAAATACAAATGACGAATAAAGTTTAGGGGTAGGTATTTTAGAGTTTGTAATTTACAATTCAGTATTGGGAGAAACATCTCCGTATGTCATGGTTTCTTGATTATATGCGAAAAATTTTGAGTTGCAGGGAATAGCTGACACCTCCAATAACGAATGTGACATCAAAATAATTACCTTTGCAAATCGGAAGCATATCTCAAGAAAACATGACTTAAGGCGTAATTGCCTGTACTAAAATTGAATAATGGGTAAGAATAAAGAATTTAAATTTATTGATTTATTTGCTGGGATTGGTGGTTTTCATATTGCAATGCATGAGAACGGAGGGGAATGTGTTTTTGCGTCTGAAATAGACAAATTCGCTCGGCAAACATACGAACATAATTTCAAAACAAAATCGCCTAAAATTTTTAAAAATGGCAATTTTAATGTAGACATTACTGACTTAAGCCTTGATTATAAGGACATCCCAAGCTTCGATGTTCTTTGCGCAGGCTTCCCTTGTCAGCCTTTTTCGCATGCAGGTCTTAAAAAAGGATTCGATGACACAAGAGGTACACTGTTCTTCAATATTAAGGAAATAATAAAAGCCAAAATAGAGGGGAATAAGAAAAATCCTAATATCTCAATTCCTAAGGTTCTGCTTCTGGAAAATGTAAAAGGTTTTAAGAATCACGATAAAGGAAATACGTTTAGGCGTATTAAAGAAATTTTAGACAAACTTGGGTATGAAGTAAATGCCGAAGTATTGAACAGTAAACATTTTGGTGTTCCTCAGAACAGGGAACGGATTTTTATTGTTGCATGGTATCGTGAACTGGTTAACGCAAAGGAATTTCAATTTCCTTGGGGGCTTGATGAAAATGGAGAAGTAATTTTCGACAAAGAGGAACGCGACACAAAAGCGAAAAAAGTTAATGTTGGTTCAATACTTTTAAATCTAGAAGAGTTAGAGGCATTGGAGGAAAGGGCAAAAAAAACATACACAATCTCAGAAAAGCTTTGGGCAGGACATCAAAGGCGCAGAATTGAGCATGCCCAAAAAGGAAACGGTTTTGGGTATTCTTCATTCGATGAAGATTCACCTTATACCAGTACAATTTCTGCTAGATATTATAAAGATGGCAGCGAAATTCTTATTGAGCAGAACAACATTCCAGATCGACCTGACCGACCTCGGAAACTACACCCTAAAGAAGCAGCTAGGTTGCAGGGGTACCCTATAGATACGTGGTATGAGATTCCTGTTTCGGATAATCAGGCATATAGACAATTTGGGAATAGCGTTTCTGTTCCGGTTGTGAAAACTATTGCCACAGAAATCATAAAACAACTCTTAAAGAATGCTTAAAGATCTAAAAGAATTACTTGAAAGTTCTCAAGCAAGAATTAAAGATTCATTGAATAATATCAGCGACATAAAATTTTCTTCGTTTTTCAAGAAGTATTACAATGAAAATGTCGATAAAAATGCTGTTTTTTTAGAGAGTACGGTAATTATTCATGGGGCAACAAAAGATATAATTGCTCCATCATTATGGTTTTTCATTGCAGCACATTTAACCGAAATTTCCGAGGAACTAGAAAGATATAAGAACAGCGTTATAAGAATCATACGTGAGATTGACTTTCGCCATGATTTTGAACGATGGACAGATGAGATCAGAAAGGAACAAAGGTATATCGATCAAGCATTTGTTCAAAAATCAATCGAAATCTTTGGTGAAGATGACACAAATAAAATAAAGACGTTCCTATCTGATTATAGCTATTGGGGAGGTGGTAAATCTATTGGAAGAAAACAAAACGACTTCGCTCATAGTGTATTGTTAAAAGCAGCAAGACTAACAAACGAAACCAGTGGTGCTGTAGTTTGGTTTACCGACACTCTTCGAAAGCATCCAGAGTTGGGAGAAGACATCCTTCAAAATGCTGAGTTTAGACAGGTACAATTAGAAGGTCAAGTCGATTTTGATATAGAAACCTTTCGAAACAATCTTTCTGAATCAGGGATATATCTAAAATCTCAATTGGTTTCCCGCTTTGTTTCATCTTTGACTACTAAGCCATTTATAATTCTTTCAGGTTTATCAGGTTCAGGAAAAACAAAGTTGGCACAGGCCTTTGCTCAATGGATTTGTCAGGATGATAATCAATATTGCATAGTGCCTGTTGGCGCAGACTGGACTAACCGCGAACCGCTACTTGGCTATCCGAATGCACTAAAAATTGACGAATACATTAAGCCAGATAATGGAGCTTTGGATGTTATTATCAATGCAAATGATAATCCAGACTTACCCTATTTCCTTATTCTGGATGAAATGAACCTTAGCCATGTAGAGCGCTATTTCGCCGATTTTTTAAGTGTGATGGAATCCGGAGGTGAAATTGCCCTTTACTCAGAAGGAACTGTAGAAAATGGCGTGCCGGCTAAGCTTCGTTTGCCCTCGAATCTTTTTATTATTGGAACGGTAAATATTGATGAAACTACTTATATGTTCAGCCCAAAGGTACTTGACAGGGCTAATGCGATAGAATTCAGAGTAACTAAAGATGAAATCGAAAGCTTTTTCGCAGATCGCAAAGAAGTAGATATGAGTAAGCTTATGCATCAGGGGGCATCAATGGCCAAAAGCTTTCTAGAACTTGCCGATAATACTGACTTTGAAGACCAGGACTTAACTGAAACTCATAAAACCCTTGTTAATTTCTTTGAACAACTACAAAAAACAGGTGCTGAATTTGGCTATCGAAGTGCTACTGAAATTATAAGGTTAATTAACCAGTTGTCTGTTATCGACCCAAACCTTTCTCCTGATGAAAAACTAGATATTGCAATTATGCAAAAGCTGCTTCCTAAGCTGCATGGTTCTAGACGCAAACTTTGCCCTGTGTTGATTACTATAGGTAATTTCTGTGTAAAAACCGACGAAATAGACAGTGTGGATAAAAAGGTATTTGCAGATGAAGACTTTGATTTTAACTCAGAGGGCGTAAAGTATCCTTTGTCTCTTGAAAAAATAACCCGCATGTACAGGGGGGCAATTGATAATGGTTTTGCCAGTTATGCAGAAGCTTAGAAATGGACACGAGAGAAACTTTAAATATAGATCTTGGCCACATTGAGGAGGGATTGCAGCTTGTTTTAGATGCAAGAGAAGACAATACATTATTTGACACCTTGGATGCCGAAGCTAATGGGGAAGCGCAACACCAACTGACCGAGGGTTTTTCTTATGATTATGAATTTAATAATGATGAATTCTGTTTCCCAAAAGATCAGATTGTCCAGCCGCATCCACGTAAAAAACACCTAGGAACAATATCCCCTAATATTTATGTAGGAACGTTGACACTTTCTGTTCTTAAAGGGGAGCAGGAAGCTGGAAGTATTTCACTTGAAGTTAGATCAGTCAAGGCCAGTTATCGAGACGATTATCGTGATATGCTGGAGTTAATCACAGAGAAGTGTACCGACCTTTTGATGCTGCCCGATTCTCCTGTTGCGCATAATTTTGAGGTAGATTTCGAGAAAAGCAACGAAACCCTCTATCAGAAGTTTGCTTTCATTAAATCAATCATTTCAACCGATGAGTTTTCGGAATCTGTACACCGAATTGTTTCAGCTCCGGTAACTCAATGGAAAGAAAAAGCAGTACAAAAAGATATAAGAAATATAAGGCGCTTTAAAAATTCGAACATTAAGCAACTTATTACGGGAAGTAATAGAAATGCTCTTCCTGAACAGCATTTTTTACAGAGTTATGGTTTAAGCAGTGTGCCAGAGAAAATTACTTCTGTCCGAAAAACGGACACTGTAGATACACCAGAGAACCGTTTTGTGAAATTTGCACTTGAAAGTTTTCTTCGTTTCGGTTCTGAAATCAATAGGGCATCAAAGCCCAATTCCAGATTGTGGCAAGAATCCGACCTGATGGAAAAAGAACTTGAATCTTTTTTACATCATTCCGTTTTTAAGGAAATTTCCCGTCCGGAAACCCTAAAGCTAAACAGCCCGATCTTACAGCGGAAAGAAGGA
Organism: Bacteroidales bacterium; assembly: GCA_965230435.1. Taxonomy (GTDB): domain Bacteria; phylum Bacteroidota; class Bacteroidia; order Bacteroidales; family JBDKHP01; genus JBDKHP01. The sequence goes on along the minus strand of CBDDLB010000006.1, from coordinate 828,199 downwards.
TACCGCGAGGTTTTACGTGTTTGGCTAATGTTCGACTTGGCTGCAAAACTTGTCTGGAAAGGCGGTGATGATATTTATAGTGGAGGAAAGAAAGATATAGCAACTTTATATGAATATTGGTTATTTTTTAAATTGCTCGATCTGCTAAAATCCATCTTTAATATAGAACCTAAAGACACCTCTGAACTAATAAAAAAAACAGCGGATGGTCTTGGTTTACAACTGAAACAAGGGAAACATACAGCGTTAAGAGGGGTGTATGATACTGGTACCCGCAAGCTTAATGTTCGGTTTAATTACAATAGGTCTTTTAGTCCTAATGATTATCCAAAATCTGGTAGCTGGACAACAACCATGCGCCCCGATTATACTTTATCGTTTTGGCCTAGTGGCATCTCCGAACAGGAGGCCGAAATTCAGGAATTAATCGTTCATGTTCATTTCGATGCAAAATATAAGATTGCAAATCTTTCTCATTTATTGGAAGCGAAATCGGACGAAAATTTAAGCTCGGAAAAAACAGATGGCCGTAAGGGGATTTATAAAAATGCGGATTTATTGAAAATGCATGCCTATAAGGATGCAATTAGGAGAACAGGAGGCGCGTATGTGCTTTACCCGGGTGAAAAATCGGTAAACAAAAAAGGGTTTCATGAAGTGATTCCTGGATTAGGGGCTTTTCCTGTTAGGCCATCAAAAACCGAAGATGGCATCAGTGAGTTAAAGAGTTTCATTTTAGACGTTGTAAATCATTTCCTCAACAGGACTTCGCAACGCGAAAGAATTGCTTTCCGAGAATACGATATTTATCGAAACAAGCCCGAGGAAGGGAATGAGCTGAACGAGCTTTTACCTGAAACTTATGGAGAAAATAGAAGCTTAATTCCTGATGATACATTTGTTTTGGTCGGGTTTTATAAGGCGGAAAACCTTGATTGGATACGTACAAAAGGTTTATATAATGCGTGGGAAGCATGTGGAGAAAACTGCGAAACGTTTAAATTAGGTTCTAGGGAAGCAGGGGCAAAGTTTCTGTTATTACATTCTCCAGATGATACGGAAAATATTTTGCTGAAAATAACAACAGAACCACAGATCTTCTCAAAACAAAAATTAGATGCAGAAGGTTACCCTTCTAATCTTTCGCAAAGTTATAATCTGGTTTATCAAGTAGAAGAAGTTACCGAAAAAGAATTGGTAGATCTTAAATGGGATATTACCCTGCTTGATAAATATGAGAGTTGTCGAAATTCAGCTTTGCCTTTTGCTGTTTCGTTGGCGGAATTGATGAGAGTAAAAATCAATAAATAAGCCTATAACTTCTAATTCATTGCTGTATGAAAAACAGTCTTTCCTATATTTCTGATCTTATTTCTTCTGCTGCACGTAGGTTGTGGCCATGGACTCAAGAAATAGAAAAGCCGCCTGAACTACTTGCGCTTGAAGAAGAAATCGGTCGTAAAATACGCGTTATTTCAGAAAAAGTTGAGGATCAAAAAAATCGACAGTCTCTTGTTGCTAATTGCAATGAAGCTAAGGAAATAGTTGGAATAAGTTTATACGACTGTCATCTATCCGAAATACCTGAAGCATTACATAGTTTTTCAACACTCATTTCTTTAAATCTGGAATCTAATTCTATTCAGGATCTTTCTCCTCTGAAGGGATTAAGTAATCTACAAAGGCTTTACTTTTCTAAAAATCAGGTAAGCGACCTCTCGCCGCTGGGGGGGCTGAAAGAACTGAAAACGCTTGACTTTTCTAAAAATCAGGTAAGCGACCTCTCGCCGCTGGGGGGGCTGAAAGAACTGCGCAGGCTTTTCTTTAATTCCAATCAGGTAAGCGACCTCTCGCCGCTGGGGGGGCTGAAAGAACTGCTATGGCTTTCCTTTAATTCCAATCAGGTAAGCGACCTCTCGCCGCTGGGGGGGCTGAAAGAACTGCACAGGCTTTACTTTAATTCCAATCAGGTAAGTGACCTCTCGCCGCTGGGGGGGCTGAAAGAACTGAAAACGCTTGACTTTTCTTCCAATCAGGTAAGCGACCTCTCGCCGCTGGGGGGGCTGAAAGAACTGAAAACGCTTGACTTTTCTTCCAATCAGGTAAGCGACCTCTCGCCGCTGGGGGGGCTGAAAGAACTGCTATGGCTTTACTTTTATGAAAATCTTATTTCCGATATCAGTGTTTTATTAACGCTACCTGAATTACATACCCCATCTAAAGAGTTACTGCGCCACGGAAAAGAAGCGGTTCTAAATGAATTTAAACAGAAAAACCAGCAGGGTGTCGACCTGCTATTTGAGGCCAAAGCTCTTATAATAGGGGAGGGTGGGGTTGGCAAAACAAGTTTCTGCAGGCGTTTTTTCAATGCAAATAATGAACTGCCGGAGGAAGAGGACAGTACAGAAGGTGCAGATGTTCATACTTATAATTTCGATATTGAGCCTAAAGAATTATTGGAGCTAAACGAAAAGAGTATCCCGGAAAATGGTTACGAAGAAAAAATTCAGGAAAGCAGAAAATACCTTTTGCACTTCTGGGATTTTGCAGGTCAGAAAAGATATCTGCCTACCCATGTTTTTTTCTTCTCCGAACGATCTGTTTATATTTTGGTAACCGACAACCGCTACGAGAGCAGGGATCTACGTTACTGGCTGCACCTTGTGGGGCAGATTGCAGGAAAGAGCAAAGTAATTTTAATTGTAAACAAAAAAGATGGGAAACCATCGTCGCTTGATGTCGAGGATTTAAAAAGCGATTTTAAACACTTAGACATTACGGCTTTTGAAAGTGATATTAAGGCAAATGAGAAACGGGCACAGATGATCAATGAGGTGCTCCATCATGCCAAAACATTGAAACATATCGGGGAAACTGTGCCTGCTTATTGGGTTGCTGTGCGTAATGCTCTTACTCAGTGGTCTAGTAAAACAATGACTAAAAAGGAATTCTATCAGCTATGCAACAAGAACGGGATACAGGAGGAAGAGGATATCAAGGTGTTGGCCAGCTATTTTCATGAGATCGGGGTTTTTCTCTTCTATCAGGAAAAAAACTTTGACTCGCGCCTCAGTAATATTGTTTTTCTGGACAAAAACTGGACACTGGATGCAGTGTACAAAGTTCTGGATGCGAAATCTGTTGTTGACGAGAACGGGCGCTTTACAAGTAAACAGGCACAAAAATTATGGAGCGATGACTGTTATTCCGAAATAAAGGGCGAACTGTTGGAGCTGTTGCAGGAATTCGGGCTGGTTTATCCGCTGGGCGACAACGAATACATTGTTCCTGAGCATTTGCCCCAGAAGCGTCCAGAAATTGAAAGGAACGACTACGATAGTCAACGGATACAGTACCGTTTTGAGCATTTTATGCCCCGTGGCCTTATCTCACGTCTTACTGTGGCCTTGTACGACCTGATTGAGAGTCAGGATCGAGTATGGAAATATGGTGTATTATTGAAAAAAAACAGCACCTGTGCTTTAGTTACGGAAATTTACGAAGGCGATGGGGGAATAGAGATAAAACTCTCTGGATCTCACAAACAGGACATGAGGGTTACCATTACCAATGCCCTTGATAAAATCCTTGAACCTTTTAGGTATCTAAAAAAACAAGTTCTTATTCCTTGTAACTGCCCTGTTTGTATGGAGAATGAAGATCCTCATTTTTTTGACTATCATCAGCTATTGAATTATTTAGAAATGGGGAAAAATCAAAAGGATTGCGAAAAAATGCCTTTCCATTCTGTGGATATAGCGACACTTATTCGGGATAATTATGGGGAAGGTCAGATTCAGGGACTTGAAGGATCAAGAGGTGACAGCGGAAACGCTAATTTCACTTCCCGAGCTGTTAACGATAAAAACTCCACTGATAGTGAAAGGCTGAAGAAATTGACTGTCCAGAGTAAGGTTCTCGGCACTGAAGTTGAGACTTTAACGATTAAAAAGCAAGAACTTGACAAAATTGCAGATTCTAAGTCGAAACGGGTTTTGTGGCCCTTTTTGATACTAAGTCTTGTTGTCACCTTTGGTTGGTGGTGGGCGATAGAAAATTATACGTGGGACATTGCCGAACCATATAGTTTTCTTTATATGTTAATGCTGGTATCATTGGGGTTGTTACTCTCCATTTTATTTGGACATCAAATAACCCCAAAAGAAGTGAGGGATAAATGCCGCAATAAAAAGAGAATTAAACTTTATGCAATTAACTCCTTTAATATAAAGGAGTACGAAACAAAAGTTCGAAAATTAGAAGCAATAAATAGAGAGATAGACCGACTGTGTTCTATTGATTAAGATCTAATTTGGTTTACTTCAGTCTAAAGTTGTGAAATATCAGGTAGTGTTATATATGTAATGCTCGTTCGAAATGCCCCCTATTTCCCCCTAAAGGGGGACTTGGTTACCGAATAGTTCTGAAAAGTATACGGATAAATACGATATCATTCGTTATTCAATGGGAATGCCAATAATGAAGTATCACATAATTTTATTCATTCTTCCCGAATAATTAAATACTATTCGCGCAATGCGACTTTTTTAACAATCCTGCCCCCAGCATTACGAACCCTGTCTATGCTAAAACGCACTTCAGATCCGGTACGGTACAATATGCCTTCCTTTATCTCCACAACCGACCTTGTGTCCAGTTCTTCGAGCAGGTAAAAGCCGTTTTCGAATTCGGAAGCACGGGCAGGAAGTGACTCTTTTTTGTGGAAGATCTCGCGGTTTTCCAGCAGGCGGGCATTGGCATAAGTGCCTATGCGGATGTACCTGTCGAAAATGTCCTCGCCCCTGTGGCCTGTGAGCATCATAATCTGCTTTTTGGGCACACCGTCCAGATAGAGCAGTGTTGCACCTGTGCGCCGTGCCGTGTGGGTGGTTACCAGTTCGCAGCGCGGTACTACTTTCTTTTGGCGTTTGCCGCCCCTTGTTATGGTTTTTTCCACCATCTGGGTAATGCCTGCACGGCGGGCAATGTCCTTTATGCGGCGGTTGAACACCTGATTGGAGACTAGCGGGGGAAGTTCGTTCCTGTACCTGTCCAGCGTTTCCTTTAACTGCCAGTGCATGGGCACTACCACCTCCACGTCGGTTTTGGTGGTGCGCACACGGATAACACCATCTTCTATATTATACGACTTTATGGTGGCGTAATCGCTGAAGCGCATCAGTGTCCATATGCCGATAATGAAAACGTCGCGTGTCTGTTCCAGTGGGTCTTCGTCGGTGAATTTGATTTTAAATATTTTGTCCACCTCTTCCTGTGTAAGCGCTATGGTGTCGGAATCGTCTTCGCCCACCCTTGTCTGGTGGAAGTCCGAGCGTTCTGTCCAGCCCTTTTCTATGGCGTAGTTGTACACGGCAATGAAGGTGCGCAGTATATTGGCCTTGGTGTTGTGCGCAAGCCCTATTTCGTTAAAATAGATATGCATTTTCTGGCCCAGGCTTTTGTTCAGGTCGCCAAGGTCTATCTTTATGCCCAGCCATGCCTCCAGTGGGGCTAAATGCACGAAATGTGCCTTATATTTTTTTATGGTGGCCACGGCTATGTTGTTGCCTTTTTCGGAAAGGCGGTCGCCTGTTTCGGCCGCAACAATGAACCTTTGGAACACATCGGCAAAAAGTACGGGCTGGGCTTCTTTCGGGGCTGTTTCCTTACCAAGTATGGCGTTCACTATTTCGGTGACGCCTTCTTTGGTGGCCTCTTCTTTATTTACCTTGCATTCGAGCTCGTATTGCGACAGGGCGGATTCTATCTGTCCGAGGTGGATGTTGATCATGTTCGCCTCTACGTACTTTTTTGCCTGCCGTACGCGGTTGGCCTCTTTGTCCCAGTCTTTGGTGCGGAAGTCGAGCGGGATCACAAATGTTGCCCTGTGTTTCTTTATCCTGTTGCCCTCGCGCGTTCTCTTGTAGGTAACATAAACGCGTAGCCGTGCCGTTGCGGCATCGTTTTTCTGTGGCTTGGGTAGGTAGTAAAGTGATATCTTTAACATTTGTTAATGCTTTGTTCCGTCTGTCCTGCTCTTTCCGACGTCAGATTTTTACCCATCGGCAGACACACCGTGTGTGCGTGTGTGCGGATGTGTGTACTTTTTACGGATAGTTGGGTACAAAGAAACAAAATTCGGGGCACAAAAAAACCGCGCAACGCTTTGTTTACGCGGTTTTGTGTTTTTAACTTTAGCTAAGTGTGCACCTAGTAGGTGCCCAGGGCGGGACTCGAACCCGCACGCCCTAATGGACACATGGCCCTCAACCATGCCTGTCTACCAATTTCAGCACCTGGGCAATGTTTAACTTGTTTTGCTGAAAGCGGTGCAAAGGTAGAGTTTATAGGAGAATTTACAAATGAAAAACAATTTTTTTTCAGCTTCAATCAAGGATGATGGAGCAACTTGTTGAAAAACAGGAAAAATAAAAAATACATGATTGGGGGCCACGGGGTGATTGCAGACAGATAAAATCACATACTATCAGCTCCCTTTATCAGAACAGTATCGCAATTAGCAGCCTTAAGTCTATATTTCAGGATTGTTTGATACTCCTCGGAATTGTACCAAGCTTCAAAATCGGATCGTGATTTGAATTTGATTAAAACAGTTCTAGTGTAATCCCATTCACCTTCCAAAACAGACGGAGAGTCATCAACAGCCAAATATTCTCCATTGAATTTATTGAACACTTCACTGACTTTATCAACATATTTCTGATATTCTGAACTGTCATTAATTTTAATCTGTGCGATAAAAAAATAGCTCATAGGAAGTTTGATTTATTTAGTTCGGAAATGGAGTATGATTGTTTGAAAGAACTTCTGTTTAAAGGAATACGCGTAAGATTCTGTTCGGGGGAAATTAGGCGAACAGTCTTATAAAATAATGAAGCAAGATAATAAGAAGGCTGCTGGGCAGCCTTCGTCAAAAACCTTAATGTTCTTTGGTTGCCAGATAACGTTCTGCGTCCAAAGCAGCCATACATCCACTTCCTGCGGCAGTAACAGCTTGCCTATAGATGGAATCCTGGACATCGCCGCATGCAAATACACCAGCTATGTTTGTTTTCGTTGATCCAGGTATTGTCTTTATATATCCAACATCATCTTTATCAATTCCTCCGAAAATATCAGAATTCGGTTTGTGTCCGATAGCTACAAAAAAACCATCAATATCAATACGTACTTCTTCTCCTTTGTCGTTTGTCAGTAAGACACCCTCTACAACCTGTCCATTACCCACGATCTCTTTTGTCTGATGTTTCCACAGTACTTCAATGTTTTTAGTATTGAAAACGCGTTTCTGCATCGCTTTAGAGGCTCTCAGCTCATCGCGGCGTACAATCATGTATACTTTTTCAGCAAGTGCGGCTAAATAGGTTGCTTCCTCAGCGGCAGTGTCGCCACCGCCAACAACTGCTACTTTTTTTCCACGGTAGAAAAAGCCGTCGCACGTAGCACATGCAGAAACACCTCCTCCTTTATATTTTTCTTCCGATTCAAGGCCTAAATATTTTGCAGTGGCTCCTGTGGAAATAATAAGAGTATCAGCAGCAATAACATATTTATCATCAACAACGGCCTTGTGTACGCCATTGTCATTCATCTCCACTTTTGTAACAATTCCCCATCTGGTTTCAGTTCCAAAACGTTCAGCCTGTTCTTTGAACTCTTCCATCATCGCAGGGCCTGTAACCCCTTTAGGATAGCCAGGGAAGTTATCGACCTCGGTAGTCGTAGTTAGCTGGCCGCCAGGTTCCATTCCCTGAATGATAACTGGGCTCATGTTTGCCCGTGCAGCATAAATTGCAGCTGTATAACCCGCAGGGCCGGATCCTACAATTAGGCATTTAACGTGTTCTTTAGGGTTGTTAAGGTCGTAGTTGACGTCTTTGGGAGCGTCGCTTAAATTCAGTGAGCCAAATTCCATATCTATATGTATTGTTATTTTATGTTTTTCTTTTTCAGAGGTATACAAAAGAAAGAACAAATTAGTGTGTCTTGTTGTGTTTACCTTTTCTGATTCAAAAGTACAGAGAAATGTTTTTTGCCGCTAATTCTTTTTACTAATATGCAGATAGAGCATTTTGATAAGGAATGCGAACTGTCCAGTTTGTTTTGTGTAAAATGTGTTTTAAACAAGTTTATCTACAGTAAGCAACTGTCGTTTGTTGTTTTTCTTTGTTTCGGACTTCTCTCATTCAATATATTTTTTCAGTATAGAATCAATCTCTGCGTTTTTATCCTGTAAATGTACGTAACTGTGAAAGTGTTTTAGTTTTTTTAATAGCGTAAGAAACTGTTCCTTTTCCATTTGGGATAGTTTTCCATTTGCTATGTGTGCTACTTTGTGCATCTCGGTAAAGATTTTCATAAGCGACTCTCTTCCCAACGAAGAAAGACTTACAAGTTTCGATCGTCTATCGATTGGATCGGGGGATTCTTGTAACAGTTTTTGTTTCACCAAGCGTCTGATGATTTCATTTCCTGACGGGATTTCCATTAAATTCCTCTGAATTAACTCCGTCTTGGTCAGATGCTTTTCATTGAACAATGCTGTAAGAAAACCAAACTCGTCGATAGACTTTATTGCTGTAGGTTCAAGAGCTTTTTTGGTATAGTGCTTTACGTACTTGAACATTGATGTTATTAAGGTACTAATTTCTACTTCAATGTTGTAATCTGGGCGCACGTTTTCTTTGGCAATTGCAAAATCAGGGGCTTTGTTTGAAGCCTTTTCATTTGATTTGTTGATGATGTAGTAAGCAAACGATTCAATATCAATTTCTTTTTCCTGCTTGCCTTGTCCAAACTTATCGAGTTCTTCTATCAGATTTTTTACTAAGTCATATCTATTCATATCATTTTATTTGTTTATTTATTTTGAATAAACATTGAACAAAAATAGTATAAAAATAATTTTATTCATACATTTGCAATGTAAATATATTAAATCAGCCTTCTGTTAATAACAATATCAGAAGAGACAAACTAATTTAGACTTCACGTTTAGGTATTTAATGATTGAAATACAGAAAATCATGAAATCATCAAGCATTATACTCTTATTTATTACTATGATTATTGGTCAGGCAGCTTTTGCACAAAACGCAAAGGTTAAAGGCCGCATAGTAGATGCAATTACCAACGAACCTCTTCCGTACGTAAATGTGCTTGTAAAAGGAACAGCTTCGGGGAGCGTAACAGATCCAGATGGGAATTTTACGATAACAGGCCTAAAACCGGGCTTTATTGCGGTGCAGGTTTCTTTTATCGGCTATGAACCAACTTTGTCCGATCAGGTGCTTGTCACCAATGCCAAAACACCGTATATCGAAATCAAACTTAAACAGGCAACCACAGCTCTAACAGAGGTAAAGGTGACTGCAAAACCGTTTGAACGGACAGAAGAAGCCCCTGTAGCATTGCAGCGAATCGGTTTGCAGGAAATAGAAGGCAACCCAGGGAGTAATCGTGATATTTCCCGCGTAATCCAGTCTTTTCCTGGAGTTGGGGGGACACCAAGTTTCCGTAACGATATCATTATCCGAGGCGGTGGGCCGAGTGAACAGAGTTTCTATTTGGATGGTGTTGAAATCCCTACACTCAATCACTTTTCAACCCAAGGAGCATCGGGGGGGCCTGTGGGAATTATAAATGCCGATTTTATCCGCTCGGTTAATTTTTATTCAGGCGCATTCCCTGCAAATAGGGGAGATGCAATGAGTGGAGTGTTTGAATTCTCGCAGGCAGACGGTAATGATGAAAGGCTGAAGTTCAGGGGAAGCCTAGGAGCATCTGAAATGAGTGCAACATTCGATGGGCCAATAGGGGAGAAGACCAACTTTATTCTTAGTGCAAGAAGGTCTTATCTACAGTTTCTTTTTCAAGCTTTGGAATTACCATTCTTGCCTACTTTTACCGATTATCAGTTTAAAGTAAGAACACGTTTAGATAAGAAAAACGAACTTACTATCACTAGCATTGGTGCTCTCGATAATTTTAAAATCAACGATAATATCACAGATCCAGATGAAGGGCAGCAGGTGATATTGGACAATATCCGTGTCAATAACCAATGGAGTTATGCAATTGGAGCTGTTTACAAACATTTTGCAGAGAAAAGCTATCACACTTTTGTACTCAGCAGAAATATGCTTTCCAACGAGATATACAAACATCCGGAAAACAACGAAGCATTGCCGCGCAATTTCGATTATACATCTCAGGAGATTGAGAACAAATTCCGTTACGAGGGAACCACGCGTTTAGGAACATGGAAAATGACATACGGAAGTGGTTTTCAATATGCAAAATACACCAATGATACATATGCGAAGCTCTATCGGGACGATCAGACTATAGATTTTAATTACGACACGTATCTCGATCTGGTTAAATATTCGGCTTTTGCTCAGTTAAGTAAGAAGATGCTAGATCAACGACTTACTTTATCTGCTGGTTTTCGTTTAGATGGGAATACTTATTCGTCCAAAATGCAGAATCCGTTTTTACATTCATCACCACGTTTTTCTGCTTCGTACTCCATCACACCCAAAACGAGTATAAATGGAAATGTTGGCATGTATTATCAGATGCCGGGTTATACTACATTGGGATACCGAAATGCTCAGGATGTTTTAGTTAATAAAGAGAATAATCTTGAGTACATACGTTCCGATCATTATATTTTGGGACTTGAGCACCAATTGCAACCATCGGTAGTTTTTACTGTGGAAGGTTTTTATAAAAATTACGATAAATATCCATTTTCAGTGCAGGACAATGTGCCTTTGGCAAACAAAGGGGCTGGCTTTGGTGTTGTTGGAGACGAAGAGGTACTTTCTATTGGAAAGGGTAGGGCATATGGTTTAGAGGTATTGAACAGGACGCGCCTCAATAATGGCCTCAATATGATTGCAGCATACACTTTCGTAAGGAGTGAATTCCAGAACACAGAAGGAGAGTATATACCTTCTGCTTGGGACAACCGTCATATTTTCACGCTCACAAGCACAAAGACTTTTGGAAGTAACTGGACTGCTGGACTAAAATGGCGTTACGTAAGTGGTCAGCCATATACACCTTGGGATATGGAAAAATCTGCAAATCGCGAAGCATGGGATGCTAATAACGGTGCATTTCTGGCTTGGGATAGGCTGAACAGCGAACGTTTGGCTGCTTTTCATCAGTTGGATGTACGTGTAGATAAGAAATTTTTCTTCTCGCGTTGGTCTTTGATGATTTATCTGGACATCCAAAACCTGTACAACTTCAAAGCAGAAAATCAGGAAAATATTGTACGTGAACAGGATGCAAACGGAGAGTTTATCCTGACAGACAATGGAAGTAAATACAAGCTCAAAAGCATCGAAAATACTAGCGGTACAGTGTTGCCAACAGTTGGTATTATGATAGAGTTATAGAAACATGTAACCGCTGTGCTTTGGTTTAGTAGTAGATAAAAAGGCTGTCCGATTTCTCGGGCAGCCTTTTTAGTTTTTTACTTATCTGTAAGCTGATTGATAAGTTGTTTCAGTTCTGAGTTTTCTTTATCCAATTCAATTATGTAAAGTGTCAACTCCTCAATTTTTTGGAGAAGGATCGCATCCATTTCCCCCAGACTTACCCCGTTTTCTGCAACTTCTTTTTGGGAAGGGACATCTGGTAAGTGTTTGTTTTCATTGATAAATGTTTCTACTTCACTCAAATCCCGAAGTATGTATTTACTCTCAAAAACAAAATCGGCCCAGCTATCTGGTGAAACAACAACCTTGCGGGCACCAACCGTGCCTTCCACAGCCAATTGATAAGAACCTAGATCGGCTGCATTGGTGCCAATACCTACTTGTCCGTTTAGTCTGATTTGTTTTCTATCGAACTCACCATAAACAAGGGGAGTTGAGGTGTCGCTATTGGAGATATAAAGTTTGTTGGAACCTGTTTCGTTGTAGCCTGCTTTATGTCCTAGGAATAAGTTACCACTACCTGTTTTATTTAGGACTCCGGCATATTGCCCAAAGAAACAGTTTCTTGATCCAGAAGTGTTCTCATACCCTACAAATTGCCCAAAGAATGAGTTTTCTGAACCTGTCGTGTTTTTTTGTCCAGCACTTTCACCAAAGAAAGAGTTTCTTGAGCCTATTGTGCTGTTTTGTCCTGCCGCATGACCAAAAAAGGAGTTGTTATCGCCTTCTGTATTGCTAAGCCCGGCCTGGTAGCCAAGATAGGAATTCCGAAATCCTCCGAACTTATTGTTCTTTCCAGCTTCATATCCAATATAGGTTCCATAAAAACCTCCAGTGCCACTGTCTGTGCCATAATTGGTAGTTTGAGCTTTTGATGTGTAATTTAGAAGAAGAAATGAAGCAATAAGTAGAAGCGTATTTTTTTTCATTGAGTTTAGATATTAAGTTGAAGGTGAATCTGAATATTGTTTCTTTTTGGGGAAGAACAATTGAAAAGCCCAAGAGTTTTTCAATTATTCATCAACTGATCCATACATCGTTTCAGTTCTGTGTTTTCTTTTTTCAATTGAATTATATTGTTGTCCAATTTAAGTGTATGTTTCTCTAATTTTATTATATAAAGAGTCAGTTCTTCAATTTTTTGAAGAAGAACAGCATCCATCTCTCCAAGACTAACTCCGTTTTCTGCAACTTCTTTTTCGGAGGGGACATCTGGCAAGTGTTTGTTTTTATCGATAAATGCTTCTACTTCACTCAAATCCCGAAGTCTGTATTTGCTCTCGAAAACAAAATCGGCCCAGCTATCTGGTGAAACAACAACCTTGCGGGCGCCAACCGTGCCTTCCACAGCCAATTGATAAGAGCCTAGATCGGCTGCATTGGTGCCAATACCTACTTGTCCGTTTAGCCTGATTTGTTTTCTATCGAACTCACCATAAACAAGGGGAACCGAGGTGTCGCTATTTGAGATGTAAAGTTTATTGGAGCCTGTTTCGTTGTAGCCCGCCATGTATCCTAGGAAAAGGTTGTTGTTGCCAGTTGTGTTGTTAAATCCTGCGCCTTTACCAAAGAAAGAGTTTGATGAGCCTATTGTATTATTGCGTCCAGCATTGTGACCAAAGAACGAATTATGTGAGCCTGTTGTATTGGATAGCCCAGTATGTGTGCCAAAGATGGAATTGCTCATGCCAGTTGTATTTAGATTCCCAGCACCAGTGCCAAAGAACGAATTTTTAGGCCCTTCATTATATTGACCAGCTTTAAAACCTACAAATGTACATTCTGTCCCATAGGTGCCACTTTTTATACCATAAGAGGTAATTTCATTTTGAGCTTTTGTGTTGAAATTCAGAAGAAGAATTGAAGCAATAAGCAAAAGCGTGTTTTTTTTCATCTGGTTTATATATTAAGTTAAAAGAGAATCTGAGTATTGTTTATCTTTTTAGAAAGAGATATCGAAAAGGCCATGTTTTTCATTTGTTCATCAACTGATCCATACATCGTTTCAGTTCTGTATTGTCCTTTTTCAGTTCAATTATATTGTTATCCAATTTAATTGAATGTTTTTCTAATTTAGTTGTATATTTCTTCAGTTCAATTATATAAAGGGTCAGTTCTTCAATTTTCTGAAGAAGAACAGCATCCATTTCTCCAAGACTTACTCCGTTTTCTAAAACTTCTTTTTCAGAAGGTACATCGGGCAGGTGCTTATTATTATTGATGAAAGTTTCAACTTCTTGCAGATTTCTAAGTTTGTAGTTGTTTTCGAAAACAAAATCAGCCCAGCTATCTGGCGAAACAACAACTTTTCGGGCTCCAATTGTGCCTTCTACTGCCAGTTGGTAAGGGCCAAGATTGGCAGCATTGGTTCCAATACCTACTTGTCCGTTTAATCTGATTTGTTTCTTGTCAAATTCACCATATACGAGTGGTGTTGAGGTGTCGCTATTGGAGATATAAAGTTTGTTGGAGCCTGTTTCGCTATACCCTGCCTTATACCCTAGAAAAAGATTGCCGCTGCCACTTTCGTTGTGATATCCGGCACTTTCACCAAAGAATGAATTTGATGAGCCTGATGTATTATAGAGTCCGGCATCTTTGCCAAAAAAAGAATTTAAAGATCCAGTCGTATTCCTAAGTCCAGAACGATAGCCAAAAAAAGAGTTTTCTGAGCTTGTTGTACTGTATCCAGCACTTTCGCCAAAGAAAGAGTTTCCAGAGCCTGTTGAATTCTTATATCCAGCTTCTTCACCAAAGAATGAATTTGATGAGCCTGAAGTATTGTAGAGTCCAGCATCTTTACCAAAAAAAGAGTTCAAAGATCCAGTTGTATTCTTAAGTCCAGAGTGATAACCAAAGAATGAATTTCGCCTTCCTTTTGAAGAATTATTTCTGCCAGCTTCATATCCAAGAAAAGTGCAGTAAGCACCGATTTCACCACTGAGTGTTCCATAGTGGGTAAGTCCATCCTGAGCTTTTGTACCGTAATTCAGAAAAAGAACTGAAATAAGAAATAGAAAAGTGTGTTTTTTCATTTTGTTTTTTTTAATGAAAGCTTAGAAACCTTATTGTAGAAGAGAATACAGTCAACCGATGAGTGTTTTATTTGCTCATTAAGGGATCATCTAAAAAATAATCTACACAACAGTTATAAAATCCGACATTTTTCTCTATCAGTGAGTATGCGCCAACCTTTGGCATTTTTTAGTCGAAAATTGCACTGAAAGGCGTTGAGAACGAAAAACTATTTGAGCCGCAGGCGAGTCCCTAACTGATCGACACGTTGCTTCAAAGTCGAGTTTCTCTTGTCTAATTTAGTTAAGCGAAGTGTCAGTTCTTCAATCTTTTGAAGAAGCACCGCATTCATTTTATCCTGACTTATTCCTTTTTTCGTTAATTCTGAATTTTCCTTTTTCAATTCAATTGCATAAAGAGTTAGCTCTTCAATTTTCTGAAGAAGAATAGCATTCATTTCCCCAATGCTTATGCCGTTTTCTAAAACTTCTTTTTCCGAAGGAACATCGGGAAGGTGCTTATTCTTATGGATGAACGCTTCAACTTCCTGTAAATCCCTTAGCTTGTAGTTGTTTTCGAAAACAAAATCAGCCCAGCTATCTGGCGAAACAACAACTTTGCGGGCTCCAATTGTGCCTTCTACTGCTAGTTGGTAAGAGCCAAGATCGGCAGCATTGGTTCCAATACCTACTTGTCCGTTTAATCTGATTTGTTTCGTATTAAATTCTCCGTATACAAGTGGCGTTGAGGTATCACTGTTGGAAATATAAAGTTTGTTGGAACCTGTTTCGTTATATCCTGCCTTGTAGCCTAGGAAAAGATTACCGCTACCTGTCTTGTTACTATGCCCAGCAGCTTGCCCAAAAAACGAATTTGATTTCCCTGTCGTGTTCATTATTCCCGCCCCATGACCAAAGAAAGAGTTTTCGGAGCCTGTGGTGCTGGAAAAACCGGAACACTGACCAAAGAATGCGTTATTGGTTCCTGTGGTATTGTGATATCCTGCAACTCTTCCAAAAAAGGAGTTTTCAGAACCAACAGTGTTAGAATATCCTGCGCCTTCCCCAAAAAAAGAATTGAACGAAGCAGATGAATTACTACGACCTGCATCTTTGCCAAAAAAAGAATTGTAAGACCCTGTTGTGTTTCCTATTCCTGCATCATCTCCAAAGAAAGAATTCTTTGATCCTGTAGTATTGCTATATCCAGTACCTTCCCCAAAGAAAGAATTCATTGAGCCGGTTGTATTTGCACTTCCGACTCCTATTCCAAAAAAAGAGTTCGATGAGCCGGCATTTTTATGTCCTGCAGCATACCCATAGAAAGAATTAAACTGTCCAGTGTTTTTACTACCACTGAGCGGCCCATAGAAAACGTTCTGAGCCTTTGGGCTATAACTGTGGAAAAGAACCAAAATAAAAAGTACAAGTGTATTTTTTTTCATTTTGCTAAATAAGTAGGTGTGTTAATATAAGCGACATTTTTATGTTTGTCATTATGCTGAATATTAGTGCAATACTCTTCCTGATAAATAGCACCACGTGCTTATTAAGTGGAGGAGAACTTGAATATTGTAGATAATTGAAAAAGATTGACCGTCTTCGCCTTCCGAGAAAGACGAAGGCTCATTTCTGTGTGTTTGCTTTATTTTGTATCTATTGAAGGTGTCATTTGCTCTTGGAAAACTCAGCGAAACGTTGTTAAAATCCTCTCGCAACCCTGCGATTGTTTCGCTAGTAGTAGGTGCGCTAATTATAAACGACACTTTTAGGTTTGTCACTGCACTGAACATTAGGACGATGCTTTTCCTGATAAATAGCACCACGTGCTTAATTTCAAGACATAAAATTGAAAATTGCTTTTGAGCAAAGCTACTGATTACGAAAAGGGGCTCTATGGGGGGAATACCCTAAAGGTAGTCTTGATTACATAAAATTAAACCTCACTTCAATATGATTGATATTCAGTGTTTTATAGATTTATCGGGCTGTAGTCTATAATTTGACTGATACGATTCAGGCAATGAATTTAGAGGAATAATGAAACCGAAGGTTTCAACGAAAAGCAACGCTTTTCAGCTCCCCTCCTTAAAAAAGGAGGGGTAGGGGTGGTTGTATTTTGTAATCTATCAATGTATTGTATGCAATAGTTCGGTAAATATCAAGCCACTTTAGCCCCATAACTCAAGAGCTTTTGGACCTTTCTCTTATTTTTAGGCGTGTTCGGATTAATCCCGAACTCAGCTAAAAACAAATCAATCATCATCTCATTGTGGTTCAATCGCTTAATGTTATTCATTGAGAATGCCCCCTTTTCGTTTTTGTCTGCGCTCAACCAATATTTCACTTTGGCCAGATTAACGGCTGTTAACGACATATTGAAATGAAAATGTAACTTATTCTCATTTCTGGCCTGGCAATGGTTCAATCCTGTGTACTGTTTCCCGTCACGGTAAACAAATTCGATCTGAAATCTGGCAGAGTACATATCCATCAGTACAAAAGGGGCGAGTTCCAGGTCTGTTGAAAAATAAAGCTTGTGTACCCTCTTCCCATCTTTATGAAAGAAGAAAACATGGACCGGCAAGATTTCCATTTTCAAAGCCACACTGTAAACGCGCGCAACCCTGAGTTCTGATTTTTCATCCTTATGAATTAACTTAAAGTACTTCATGTCCGGGTTTTTATGGTCAATTTTCCCATCATATTTCCGGGGACGCCCTTGAGGTCTTTTCTCACCTTGAGCTATAGGCCCGGTCAAATACTTTAAATCCGCATCATCCCTTAACCTACTGACAATATGCATATCTAAACTCAAAACCTGCTCAACGAAAGGCCGCTTGGAAAACCAGGCATCTGCAACCGGATACTTCGATACTTTTTTAAGTTCCTCACTCCTGTCCTTTAACGTTTTTGCGTAAAAGTCGGTAAGCTTGTCCGTAGTGTTCTTATCAACTTTTGTCTGGACCGCCTCCAAATGAAAAGCAGTATGGTTATCAAGATCAATGGCGGCAAACCCAAGCATTTCAAGTCCCCATTTTGCCCGTCCCGCACATCCGGACCAAAAATATCCCACTCCAGGGGTAGCCTTTCCTGATTTAGGAATGTAACTCGGATCTAGTGCCAGCGCAAAATTCCCACTCCCATAAGTTTGGGACAAATGAATGTTGAAGGACAGAAAATCAAACTGCTTTGCAAATAAATCCCTATACCTTCTTTCGCAGGATTTTCCGTACCGCTCCAACTGAAAAAAGTTAATACGCCCATTGATTGTTAAAAACAGAAGGGCTGTTTCTGCCCAAAGGCTCATTTTTTGTAACTTTGAATACTTAATTTTTACTAAAATACTATAAATAAGCAGCTTAACGCTTTCACTTCCCCTGTTGATCATATCTAATAAAGTCTTCGAAACACCTTATTAAGATAATGATTTTTAGGGGATTGTGAAAATATTTTTAACGTTACATCTCTGATTTTCAACGAAATAAATAAAAACTTACCGAACTATTGGTATGAACACTACCCCCCTAACCCCTGCTCGGAGAGGAGGGGAATGAAATTACTGATTTTTTATTCCTGTAAATTCAAGTCTGAAATAGTCATGTACATCTTCGATGTGTTATTTTCTAAGCAATTCTTCAGAAGCAAAGAAGTTTAGAATTATAACCGTCACATATAAGCTAAATTCTGGACTACAGCCCTTTGTTATAAAGTAGGGGAGTAATTCGATGATGTTGGTTCTGTGATTAAAGTTGGGGTAACTGTGCTAGAGAAGTAAAGGAAAGGCCGATTGCCAATATCGGCCTTTGAATGTCTTATTCGTTGGTTAATTGATCGATACGTTGTTTCAGCTCGGAATTCTCTTTATCCAATTTAGTTGTGCGTTTTTCTAATTTAATCACATAAAGAGTAAGTTCTTCAATTTTTTGTAGAAGAAGGGCATCCATTTCACCAAGATTGACTCCGTTTTTTGCAACTTCTTTTTCCGAAGGTACATCGGGCAGATGCTTGTTTTTATTAATAAAAGCCTCTACATCTCTCAAGTCCCTAAGTTCGTATTTGCTTTCGAAAACAAAATCGGCCCAGCTATCTGGTGCTACAACAACCTTGCGAGCACCAACAGTGCCCTCTACTGCTAGTTGATACGAACCTAAATCGGCAGCATTGGTTCCAATTCCGACTTGTCCGTTTAGTCTGATCTGTTTTTTGTCGAACTCTCCATAAAATAAAGGTGTTGAAGTGTCGCTATTGGAAATGTAAAGTTTGTTGGAGCCTGTTTCGTTGTATCCTGCTTTATAGCCCAAGAAAAGGTTGCCGTTGCCGGTTTTGTTTGTATGCCCTGCTAACTGACCAAAGAAAGAATTCTTAGCTCCAGTTGTATTGTTGAGCCCTGCATTGTCCCCGATGAAGGAATTATCCGAGCCTGTTGTATTTTTGTAGCCAGAATTCTGTCCGAAGAATGAGTTTCTTGTTCCAGTTGTGTTGTTGTGTCCTGTATTGTCGCCAAAGAAAGAATTATCTGAGCCTGTTGTATTTTGGTAGCCTGCCACCTGGCCAAAGAAAGAATTCCTTGCTCCAGTAGTGTTTTTGTACCCAGCATAGTCTCCGAAGAAAGAATTATCCGAACCAGTTGTATTATTGTAGCCGGAATTTTTACCAAAGAACGAATTGTATGAGCCTGTTATGTTTTTGTAGCCAGAACTCTGCCCGAAGAAAGAATTCCTAGTTCCAGATGTGTTGTTGAGCCCCGAGTTGTCCCCGAAGAAAGAATTGTCTGAACCTGTCGTATTCCCGATGCCAGAACCTTGTCCGAAGAAAGAATTCCTTGCTCCAGTAGTATTGTTGTAGCCAGCATAGTCCCCGAAGAAAGAATTATCTGAACCTGTTGTATTATTGTAACCGGAATTTTTACCGAAGAACGAATTGTATGAACCTGTTGTGTTTTTGTAGCCAGAGCTTTGCCCAAAGAAGGAATTCCTTGATCCTGTAGTGTTCATGAATCCTGAATGATCACCAAAGAACGAATTATTAGTACCTGTTGCATTATTATAACCAGAATTATTACCGAAGGACGAATTATACGAGCCTGTTGTATTTTTGTAGCCAGAATTCTGCCCGAAGAAAGAATTCCTAGTTCCAGTTGTGTTTTTGTACCCAGCATAATCTCCGAAGAAAGAATTATATGAGGCTTCCGTATTGTTGAATCCAGCATTCTTCCCGAAGAACGAATTATTTGAACCTTTTGTATTATGATAGCCAGATTGGTGACCAAAGAAAGAATTATTAGAGCCTTCTGTATTATGATTGCCAGAAATTCTTCCAAAAAAAGAATTAGATGAGCCTTTCGTATTATTTTGTCCAGCCAAACTGCCAAAAAAGGAATTAAAGTCTCCTTCTGATGAATTTTTGCTGCCAGCTTCATATCCCACAAATGTACAATAATCACCACTGGTTCCACTGTTTGTTCCATAGTGGGTAAATTGAGTCTGAGCTTTTGTGTTGTAATTCAAAAAAGGAATCAGAGTAAAAAGCAAAAGTGTAATTCTTTTCATGAGGTTTAAATATTAAGTTATGATAAAAAAAGACCGACATTCAAGGTCGGTCTTCAAGGTTCTTATTTACTCATTAGCTGGTTGACTTTGTTTGTTAACAAGCTGAGATGTTTTTTTAATTCTGAGTTTTCCTTCTCTATTCTAGTTATATGCTCCGTTAGTTCAGAGGTATGCTTATCCGATTTAATCATGTAAAGCGTTAGTTCTTCAATTTTTTGTAGAAGAAGGGCATCCATTTCACCAAGGCTGACTCCGTTTTCTTGAATTTCTTTTTCAGAAGGCACATCCGGTAAATGCTTATTCTCATTGATAAATGTTTCTACTTCCTTCAGTTCTCTGAGCTTGTAACCATTGTCAAAAACAAAATCTGCCCAGCTATCAGGCGAAACAACAACTTTGCGAGAACCAATAGTTCCTTCCACAGCCAACTGATACGAACCAAGGTCGGTAGCGCTTGTTCCGATGCCAACTTGCCCATTTAGTCTGATCTGTTTTTTGTCAAACTCACCATATACAAGAGGAGTTGAGGTGTCACTATTGGAGATGTAAAGCTTGTTGGAGCCAGTTTCATTATAGCCTGCTTTGTAACCGAGGAAAAGATTGTTACTGCCAGAGGTAGTTTTATGTCCAGCACTTTGCCCTACGAAAGTATTATTTGCTCCTGTAGTATTGCTAACTCCCGCATTGTCGCCGAAGAAAGAGTTATCTGAACCAGTCGTGTTTTTCTGGCCGGCACTTTGTCCGAAGAATGAGTTCCTTGCCCCGGTAGTATTATCGAATCCCGCATGGTCGCCAAAGAATGAATTCTCTTTGCCTTCGGTATTGTTGTAGCCTGAATTTTTACCGAAGAAGGAATTATATGAGCCTGTTGTATTTTTGTTTCCGGCCATCTGTCCGAAGAAAGAGTTTCTTGTTCCGGTAGTGTTGTATAGCCCTGCATTGTCGCCGAAGAAAGAGTTGTCCGAACCTGTCGTGTTTTTCTGGCCGGCACTTTGTCCGAAGAAAGAATTCCTTACCCCGGTAGTATTATCGAATCCCGCATGGTCGCCAAAGAAGGAGTTCTCTTTGCCTTCGGTATTGTTGTAGCCTGAATTTTTACCGAAGAAGGAATTATATGAACCGACCGTATTTTTGAAGCCAGCTCCTTGTCCGAAAAACGAGTTCCTTGTTCCTGTAGTGTTATAGAGCCCTGAATTTTCGCCGAAGAAGGAGTTATCCGAACCTGTTGTGTTTTTCTGGCCTGCACCTTGTCCGAAGAAAGAATTCCTTGCCCCAGTAGTATTATCGAATCCCGCATGGTCGCCAAAGAATGAATTCTCCCTGCCTTCGGTATTGTTGTAGCCTGAATTTTTGCCAAAGAAGGAATTATATGAACCGACCGTATTTTTGTTTCCGGCCATCTGTCCGAAGAAAGAGTTCCTTGTTCCGGTAGTGTTGTATAGCCCTGCATTGTCGCCGAAGAAAGAGTTGTCCGAACCTGTCGTGTTTTTCTGGCCTGCACTTTGTCCGAAGAATGAATTCCTTGCCCCGGTAGTATTATCAAATCCCGCATGGTCGCCAAAGAATGAATTCTCCCTGCCTTCGGTATTGTTGTAGCCTGAATTTTTGCCGAAGAAGGAATTATATGAGCCGACCGTATTTTTGAAGCCTGCACTCTGTCCGAAGAAAGAGTTCCTTGTTCCGGTAGTGTTATAGAGCCCTGAATTTTCGCCGAAGAAGGAGTTATCCGAACCTGTTGTGTTTTTATGGCCGGCACTTTGTCCGAAGAAAGAATTCCTTGCCCCAGTAGTATTATCGAATCCCGCATGGTCGCCAAAGAAGGAGTTCTCTTTGCCTTCGGTATTGTTGTAGCCTGAATTTTTGCCAAAGAAGGAATTATATGAGCCGGTTGTATTCTTATTGCCAGCCATCTGTCCGAAGAAAGAGTTCCTTGTCCCGGTAGTGTTATATAGCCCTGCATTGTCGCCGAAGAAAGAGTTATCTGAACCAGTCGTGTTTTTCTGGCCGGCACTTTCTCCGAAGAATGAGTTCCTTGTGCCTGTGGTATTACTGTAACCTGCACTATGTCCGAAAAAAGAATTTTCTTTGCCTTTTGTATTGCTGTAACCAGAACTTCTACCGAAGAAAGAATTATCCGAACCTGTTGTGTTTTTTTGGCCGGCACTTTGTCCAAAGAATGAATTCCTTGTTCCGGTAGTGTTGTAGAACCCTGCATTATCACCAAAGAAGGAATTCGCACTGCCTTGTGTATTGCTGTAACCAGAGCTTTTACCGAAAAAAGAATTAAATGAACCTGTGGTGTTTTTGAAGCCAGAACTCTGTCCAAAGAAAGAATTCCTTGTTCCAGTAGTATTGTTTTGTCCGGTATTGTCTCCAAAGAACGAATTATCCGAGCCAGTCGTATTTTTATGACCTGAACTTTGCCCGAAGAAGGAGTTCCTTGTACCAGTGGTATTGTAGTACCCTGCAAGGTCACCGAAGAATGAATTCTCATTGCCTTCCGTATTACTGTAACCGGAACTTTGACCGAAGAACGAATTAGCTAACCCAGTTGTATTTGTGAAGCCTGCCCCATTCCCGTAGAAAGAATTCCTTGTTCCAGAAGTATTATTGTATCCAGAATTGTTCCCGAAGAAAGAATTGTTTGAACCCTTAGTGTTTTTGTAGCCAGCTGCATGTCCTACAAAAGTGCAATAATTGCCTTTGGTTCCACTGCTTGTTCCATAGCGGGTAAGTCTAGTTTGTGCCTTTGTGTTATAATTCAGGAAGAGAATTGAAGTAAAAAGTAAAAGAGTAATTTTTTTCATCTGATTAAAATATTTGATTGAAAATAAATTTGAAGACCACTGATATCTGAGCTTGCTAGATCAAGAAGACCAAGGACATTGTTCCCTTCTTGTTCCACTGCTACCAAGAAACGAATTGCTTTTCCTTCGTGCCGAACTACTGTTCTGCAAAAGGAAATCTAAAGAATGGAATGTTGATTACCTGTCATATATCATTATTGGGGGCTGATATATGTGTTATAATAAGGTACTTACTGTTGGCTTTTTGCCAGAAGAGATCAATGTTTAAGAATGTAGAAATAAACAATCAATATTATAAACTATTTCGATATCAATCAAATTATTTATGTCAATAAAATGCAGTGGTAGATCTTCAATTTAAAGTACAATAGACTATTCTAGGGGAGTAAGAGGAAATTATTCAAGGTTTTAGCCCGTTATGCCTGTGTGGATTGCAATGGATGTAGATATTTTAGAATATAGTAGGCATGATTTTATGAAATCATTCTCTGTTGTAATACTCATAAAAATCAGTGATTTGTGTATTAATTGCCTAGTGAGAGAAAGTCTAATAAATCAAAATGCAAATAGCTTCGGCAAACGGATAATTAGAGAAGAGGAAATGGTCTGAATTTTGGCAATAATTGCAATCCAGACCAGTTATTTCTATAGCAGGCGATTAAAATGAAGATAAGCATTAGAGAAAGAGAGAGTCTATGTAAGTAATAGCTTGCTGTTAAGCCAAATAATCCCCAACAACATTCCCCATAGAATTATAAAGGTTCACTTTAGCCTGAGGGTTAATTTCCACAAGCCGATCAAGTATATCACCAATATCGGTTCTACTGTTACGTTGTTCAAAATTACATTTGCCTTCTGCGGGAACAATATCATACTGTTTTGCATAACTTTCTATCTCAGATTTTTGAACCATGCAAAAAGGTCGTATCAGATCAAAAGTCCAATTGCGCATTTTAAGCAAAGGAGGCATGGTAGAAATTTCTGCCTGACTGACCATGTTCATCAGCAGCGTTTCAAGAATATCATCCATGTGGTGGCCAAAAGCCAATTTCTGGAAATTGTTTTCCTCAGCAAAACGGAAAACAGCATTACGTCGATACGAAGAACAAAGATAACACGGGCTGTTGCGAGAATCCGTACTATAATCTATTGCAGTACTGATGCGGTGGAGCTTTATCGAGTTCTTTTCGCAGAATGCAACTATTGCCTCTGTGTCCACCTCATTCGGCACACCGTCTATACTTACATGTAGGGCTTCTACTGTAAATGGGAAAGGCGAGCGTAGACTTCGCTGCTGCAAAACCAGTAGTAGGCTCATTGAATCAATACCGCCCGACAGACCAACTAGAATTTTATCATTGGGCTGTATTAGCTCGTATTGTTGAATGGCTTTCCCTATTTTTTTCTGAAACTTCCGGATAAACTTCACATCGTTTTGCATGCCACAAAAATAATCAGTAGCATGTTATTTGCAAAAAGCCTAGACCGTCAGTTGTAGTTTTTTTGCCGAAAATTTAAGTTGATGCGTGATTTAGAGATGCTCTTGCAGGCAGTAGGAAAAATAAAAACAAAAACCAACGGAGGAAATAACATTCCGTTGGCTTTGAGTGTCTTTTTATCTAAAAGTCCATTTCTAACTGAAAAGCTTTTATGATTGGCACTACACCTTTCTGAAAAGCCGCAATCATGCATGCTTCGTATATGTCCGGTTCCGACCAGCCCAACTCCTTCAGTTCATTTAACCGTTCCTCGATACCTTCATGTTCAGAGGAAAAAATAACGTCAAGAACAAAAAGTACCAGTTGTTTGGCTTTAGCATCAAGCTTCAAATTATTATAGTTCGTCTTGGTCTGTTCGATATCCGATTCTTTTTCTCCAAGATACTTCAGTATCGATGTCTGGAACCTTACACAATACTGGCCACCTTCACGATCAGAAACCAACATTCTAATATATGCTATTGTTGTTAGGCCAAGATTAGGGTGGTCGAAGAAATGCTCGAGGAACCCTATAAGTTTAGGGTATAGTTCTGGGCTTGCGGTATGAAATTGTACAACGTTTGGTAAGATGTTCAATTTCGCCTCTAGAGCTTTGTACATTTCTGCAATTTGCCCCTGGGCTTCTTCTTTTTTCACATAACTGATTAGACTCATAACGTATGTTTTTTTAGATTGATCAGGTGAGGTTATTTTCTCAGCCTCACCAAGGCAAATGTAGGCGGTTGTGAAATGGCATTTCGGGGCAATATTGACATTGATACCCGTTGATCGGGCCACAGTTTTGATCTATTTTTGCAAAGATCGAGACGTGATAAACCACGGGCTTAACATATGAAACCTAGCGCAGGGATTTGAAAATAAATAGATTTTTTTAGCATATAGATTTTTTTTAAAATCAATGATTTAACTAGATCATAGACTTATGAAAGTTGCAATTTTAGTATACCCTCATTGTTCCATGTGGTCTGTGACAGGGGCTATGGAGCTACTGCTTCGGGCAAATAAAGCACATCAATATTTTCTAAAAAACGAAGAGAAACAATTTAGTGTAGTTCTGGTTTCCTCAAATAATAATAATGCTGAAACTATCAGGGGTATAAGTTTCAGTGCGGATAGCAATATAGAACAGCCTGATATTTACGATCTCATTTTGATACCTGGATTCGATTACGATCCAATAGAAGTGCTTAAGCAAACAAACGGTGCAGAGAAATGGATATGCAAACAGTATGAGAATGGTGCAAAAGTAGCGAGCCTGTGCACTGGGAGTTTTCTTGTAGCCCAGTCTGGTATTCTCAATGGAAAATCAGCAGTTTCGCATTGGTTGACTGCCGACATATTTAGGCAACTTTATCCAGAAGTTAAGTACTGTAGCGATAAAACTTTTGTCGATAACGGTAATATAATTATTAGTGGAGGGGCAACTACTTTTCAGAACCTGATACTTTATCTTATAGGCCAGTACATGGGTAGGCAGGTTGCTCTGGGAGTATCAAAGCTATATCTGATCGATCCAAACAAAGACGACCAGCGCTCATACGCACCGCTCGATTTATTGCAGTCTCATAAAGATGAGGATATCCACAAAGTACAGAAATATATAGAGGATCACGTTGGGAATAAGTTTTCACTCGATCAATTGGCAAACCGTTTTGCAATAAGCAAACGTAGCCTAATTCGCAGGTTTAAGAAAGCTACCGACAACACACCACTTCAATTTATCCAAAAAGTGAAGGTTGAGGCTGCCAAAAATATGCTCGAAACAGAAGGTAAAACTTTCGAACAGATTGCATGCGAACTGGGCTACGATGATGTAAATGCTTTCCGAAAATTATTTGTGAAACTAACTGGCGTCACACCTATCAATTACCGGAGAAGATACAGTATTACCTATTGCTAATAGGATACCGTGATTATTTAATATTTAGCCATCATTTGAGCTATACCACCACCATTCATAACATTGGTAAATCCCACCTGACCGAGTACTTGTCGTGCATAAGCAGAACGGGCACCGGAAGCACAGTAAACTATAATTTCACGGTTCAGGTCTTTTCCAAATTTATCTACATGTGCCATGATTTCATCCAAAGGAATATTAATTGCACCAGGAAAAGCACCTCCCATAAATTCGCCACGTGAACGTACATCTACAATCAGAGTTGAGCTGTCGTCTGTTTTTTGTACTTCTTCAGTTTGTTTTTCTTGCTTCATTTCTTCTTTCAATGTTTTCTCTTCAATAGGAAGGATATTTATGTCAATATTTTCGAAGCCCACAGCTATAGCTTGTCTTTGCAGGGAAATGTGGCCTCCTAGTAGGTTTGTAACATTTTTGAAACCTGCACCAACCAAAAAACGGAGGGCGCGGTGGCTTGTTTTACCTGTTACACAATACAGAACTATTGCACGGTCTGTTGGGATCTCACTGATGCGCTCAGGCAAAAGATCCATCGGAATGTGGATAGCACCTTTTATATGACTTTTTTCAAAAGCAAACACATCGCGCACATCGATAAAGATAGGATTTTTCTCTTTTACGAATCCATCAAGTTCTGAAGCCGTCACCGATGGACTATAACCAGAGATGCGGTTTTCTGCTACATAAGCCATCATATTGATAGCATCATTCGCAGTACCTATTGGCGGCGAATAAGCAAAATCAATATCAGCAATGTCGCTCACATGTAATTTCGTAGCAGTGGCAGTTGCAATTACATCAAGGCGTTTGTCAGCACCTTTATAACCTGCCGTTTGACCACCAAGGATAATGCCCGAACCCTTATCATAAACAAGCATGGCAGAAACAATTTCAGCACCTGGAAAATACGAAGTGTGATGCTCTTTGTGAACAACCACTGCATCTGCATTAATTCCAACAGCTCGTGCTTGTTTCAATGAAAGACCTGTAGTACCGGCAACTGCATCGAACACCCGCACAACAGATGTTCCTATAGCTCCTTTGTACTGATGTTTTCCGCCAAGAGCGTTTTCTGCAGCAATACGGCCTTGGCGGTTTGCAGGGCCAGCAAGAGGAATACGGACTTTTTTATTGTTCACCCGATGTTCAATTTCCACCATATCTCCTGCTGCAAAAATAGCTGGATCCGAAGTTTGAAGCAGGTCGTTTACTACTAATCCTCCAGCCTCACCGATTTCTAAGCCAGCTTCTTCTGCAAGTTTTAGCGTAGGACGGACACCGATAGACATAATGACCATATCCGCAGGAAGTGTCTTCCCGTTATCTAGTTTTATAGAATTTTTCCCAATTTCAGTTACACCTGTGCCGGTATGTACGCCAACACCATGTGCCAGCATCTCGCGCTCAATAAAGCCTGCGGTTTCTGCTTCCATTAGCGACATTACATGGGGCATCTTTTCTACAACACTAACTTTCATCCCTCTTTTTGCAAGTGCCTCTACCATTTCCAGACCAATGAAACCTCCGCCAATTACAACGGCATGTTCAGGATCCTGCTTCTCAAGAAAGTTTGTGATTTTGTCCATGTCCTCAAGTGTCCACAGTTTGAAGACATGATCAGAATCTGCACCGGTTAAGTTTGGACTTATTGGTTTGCCACCTTGTGCTAGAATAAGTTTTGTGTATGCGAGATCTTTCTGCTCACCGGTTTTCGTATTTTTTGCCTTTACTATTTGGCGTGTTCTATCTATTTCAGTCACCGATGTATGAATATGCACATCCACATTGTATTGTTTGTTGAAGCTTTCAGGGCTTTGAAGTATCAGTTTCGATCTACTTTCAATGTCCCCCCCTATAAAATAAGGTAGTCCACAGTTGGCAAATGAGATATCTGGCCCGGCTTCTAGCATTACAATTTCAGCAGTTGCAGACATTCTGCGCACTTTTGCAGCTGCAGTTGCTCCTGCTGCTACCCCTCCAACGATTACAATTTTTTCAGTACTCATAGTTTAGTGTTATTGTCTTTTGTAGAACAAGTGTTCTAAAGTTCTTTTTTCTAGTTGTTGCAAACTTACAGTCTGAGCCTGCATGCTACAAATATTCTGGTTTGAAGGAGATCGGGAGTTGGGTTGATCTACCTCAACTTTTTTATTGAGATAATCCTATCTTTGTCTTTCGTCCCTAAAACGGGCTGTTTTAGAAAATAGTCTTGCTTAGAAACGGACATAGCGTTCTGTTGTCGCCTACATTATGATTGTCAGTAGATTAATTTGAATTTGTGCAGAGTGAAAACACAGATTTAAAACCAACGTTGAATACTGTATGGATTTTTATATTGAAAATCAAAAAAGTCAGTCTGGGTTTTACACTGTAAATCTGGAAACGATTTTATTCGTTTATTTTCGAATTAGAAATTTAAATAAGACGGGTGCAATTTATTAGGGAAGTAATTGACTAATAATCAGTGTTATGACAAATCTAAAAGTGTCGTTTATATTAGCACGCCTACTTAATAATGGTTTCACGATGCGAACGCTTACAAAATCAATTTTTACACCTAAAAAAATCTTGTGAAACAAATTATAGAAACCGATAATGAATATATCTGTGAATTGGAAGCTCCTTGTTTTCAGTCGCTTTCTCCTCAAGAAGTAGCTTTAGTAAAATCGAGTAGAACACAGGTTGCGTTCAGAAAAGGCGATAACTTAACCAAACAAGGAGCCTTTGCATCGTATATTTTGCTGGTGATAAAAGGGCTTGCCAAACAATATATCGAAGACAACGGCAACAAAAGCTTTAATTTGCGGATTATACAACCGGGTGAATTTGTGGGGTTGTCTACTGTTTTTTCATCCAAAACATTCAATTACTCTTCTGTTGCATTAACGGACTGTCAGGCTTTTCTTGTTGAAAAAAGTTCGATAGCAACTATTATGAACCAAAACGGAGTGTTTGGAGCAGGGCTTATCAGCCGTTATTTGGAGCAAAATGTCAACCTGTTCGATACATTAAGAACAGTAATGTATAAGCAAATGAACGGAAGGATGGCACAAACCTTACTTTATCTTAATAACTTAAAGCAAGGGCATCCCGATATTTTTCAGTTGCTTACCCGTAAAGACCTTGCAGATTTTGCAGGAATTTCAACTGAGAGTGCTGTGAAATTACTTAAGGCATTTGAGAAAGATGGTTCAATCAGTCTAAAAGAGAAGAATATTCTGATTATTAATGAACAAACATTGAAAGATTTAAGTATTAGAGGATAAGTGCTTGTATGAAAATTAAATTAGGTCTTTTCTAAATCTAAGAGGCTGATTATTTATAGAAAGTAAATCCAGAACAAAATAGATCCGAGACCTTAAACTGAGGGAATTTCTGATCGTAAATTGATTTTGGTATTGTAGTGATCGAAAAAGAAATCTTTATATCTTGTTTCGGAGAAATTGTCGTTATTTTGCAGGCAGTTTTAAAATTGTCATAACATTGAAATCCAGCATGAGGCAAATCATGCAAAACAGTTCAATAGACTCAGTAGGTTTAATCACAAAACGCAGAATAATGAACTTAGTAACGTGGAATAGCAGTTTTGAGACTGGAATACAGGAGATTGACAATCAGCACCTAAAGTTGGTTGATATTCTTAATCACCTCTATAAAACTTATATACAAAAGAATGAAGGTAACGGGGTTAGAGATGTACTTGAAAGTCTAGAGGATTATGCTAAGTATCATTTCTCTACGGAAGAGAAATTAATGCGTATGCATAATTTTGAAAAAACTGAGCGGCACATTCTCGAGCATAAGAATTTCACAACACAGGTAACAAAATTTAAAGAGAATATTAATTTTTTCGACGACAACGAAATGATTAAGCTCATTAATTTTATGCGCGATTGGCTGATCAGTCATATTCAAGGTTCTGACAGGGAGTATATCGGCTGCATTAAAAACTAGATGATTTAACTGGAAAAACAAAACAGCGCTTCAAGCAAGAAGCGCTGTTTTGTTATTTTTCGGGTGTTTTTTTTGCGGATACTTTATACCTCGTTTTGTATTTTTCAAATACCTCTGTTTTATAAGCTCCACTGGAATAATACCGTAGGAGGGCTTCCAGGCTCTTTTTGCCCCAAAATTCTTGATAAAATGTTATCGGTTTCCCTATTTTTTCATCAAAAAAAACAAGAGTAGGAAAACGGAAAGGTTTCTTGTTGCTCAGCAAAAGAGTCGATGCAAATTCATGCAGTTTTACATCCTCTTTGGTTTTGGCTGGGTTTGTAAAAGTTGTTCCTTTCAGGATCATGGTGTCGCGTGTGGTTGCTTCAAACCTTACAGGATAAAACTCTTTGTTCAATATACTGGCAATGGTGTCATCCGCATAAGTGCTCACAAGCATAATAGTGGAGGTGTTCTTCCAGTTGGCGTAAATATCAAGAAAAATAGGCTTAGGATTTTTTTCTTGTTTCGTCAAGGCTTCTTCCATACTTAGCCATTCTACAACTGTACGCACAATAGTAAAACCGCGCCCTTTCTCTTTGGGAAAAGTAGATGTATATTCATCGTAGAAATCTGTCCAGTCTGTACTTTTGTAAGCATCTTCTGAATAATAAAGTAAGAAACCGAGCATCCTGTGTTTGTCTATATAGTTGTTGTAGGCTGTTCCGTTGGCTTCTCGGTTAAAGAACAGAACACCGGGCAGCTTAACGTTCGGTATCAGTTTTTGGACTAAACCGTGACTTCCCTTTTCCTGAGGTTTGTATACCTGACCATCAAAAAAAGTAACTTCGTCTTGCGTATTCACATCGAAGTTGACCGCGTAGAACGATTGATTCAAGTACGAAATCACAACAGGGTCAGAATACACACTGTCAATCATCATCTGGCATGAGTCGTTTTTGCTATCAAAAAAATTGATCAAAATCGGTCTCTGTTCTTTTCCAAAAGCCTCTTTTGCTTCTGCAAAACTTATCCACTTTAGGGGTTCTTGAGCTTTATTTTTAGACTGACTAAACGAGTAAAGTGTACATAATAACAAAAGACCTGAAAAAAATAGATTTCGCATTCTGTGTCTGTTTTTTTAAGAATTATTTTTCAATAAATAAGATAGAGAAAAAATTAATCTAAAAGTGCATTTTCAAATTAAATCTCAAAGCGTATTTTTCTACGCAAGAATTAATATTCGGCATGCAGCGATGGATTAGTTTGTATTTTTACTTGCTATATGGCAAATTTATAATCATCAGATATTCAAATTACTATTTTATGTAAGGTTTAACCAAAAATATCATGTTGACTCCATTAAAAACACAATCAAAATTAATTGTATGCTCATGAATATCCAATAGGGTTATTGTCGTGCCGACTAATTGAGGGGCTGTAGTCTTTTAGCTCTACAGAGCACAGCTGTCCAATAATAATCGTTATTGCACCGTTACTTTCTTGTCGATATAACGAAACGCTTCCCTAACAGTAGTTATACTATCTGCATTGGAACAATGTTCAAAGATCAGAAGCAAAACGGAAAAGTTGCTTAAACTTAAGATTTATTAAGAAAAAACGGAGGCTCGACTTATTCGTAAAAAACTTATGATTTCAATCCAAGATAGGTTATATTTACAAACAAAAGGAAGAACAAGGGAAGACATTTTTGTTTCAGATTTAGTCTAACAACAACACTAATTATCTTATGCATCAGGCAGAAGTATATATTTCATACGCTTGGGGCGATGGAACAATTGCGGGCAAACGTCGTCAAAAGGTATTCGACGAGTTGCATGCATTGCTAAAGAAAAAAGGCTTTAATACTGTAGTGGATTTTGAGGGGATACGCTACAAGGAAAGTATTAAAAACTTTATGGAAAGCCTGGGAAAGGCCAGATATATAGTTATGATCGTCAGTGATCGGTATCTGAAATCGAAAAGCTGTATGTTCGAGGTAACGCAGATGCTGGCTCATGGTGAGTTCAAAAAAAGGATTTTTCCATTGGTTTTGCCGGATGCAAAAATTTATACACCTAAAGGAAGAAGTACTTACCTAGAATATTGGGACAAGGTAATCGCAGATCAAGAGAAACTTATCAACGAACTTTCAAATAAGGCATATGCCCAAAGTGAGTTCGATGAGTTGAATTTGTATAATGATATCCGCCGAATTGTAAATAGTTTCAATAGCGTAATCGGCGATATGAACACCATGAACCTAGAACATCATAAGGCTCATGATTACAAAGATATAGTTGCTGATCTCGAAAAGCGTATTTTGCAGGACAGTGGAGTCGGCAGTTTGGAAAAAGCATATGGAATATTGCAACTTGCACCTTCAGCTTTGCCCAACCAAATAACCCAACAGTACCAGAAACTCGTAAAAGATAATGAGGATGGTATTGCAAAGGCAATAATGCCAGAAATAAAGCAGGCTCACATAGAAGCAGCACACAAATTGAAGACTGCATATGATATGTTGCTTCCTGTAGCGAGAAAAAAAGTCGTGCAGGAAAAAAGTGAAATAAAACGGCTGATCCGATCAAAGAAACATGCAGAGGCAAAGAATTTGTTAGGGAAACTTATTGGGCTCGAACCTCAAGATACTGAACTTAAAGAACTACTGACGAAATGTGAAAATGCATTAACGTTATCCACTGATGGAGAAGATATTAAAGTTGGAAAAAAAGCTTCAGAAGCTAAAAAAGAAGCAGCGAAAGCTGAAAAAAAGGTTAAAGAAGCTACAGGAAGAAGGAATAAAGTCGGCAGTAATATTGAAACATCCGATACCGAAGGAAAAGTGGTGCAATCCAAAAAAATGCGAAAGAAAATGCAAATGCAGGTTAAAGATCGAGAAGAAGTTAAAAGAAAAGCACTCCGTAGGATAATCATTCCAAGTGCTTTTGCCGTTTTGGCAATTATAGCTGGTTTTACAGTAAAAGAACAAATACTTAGGGTTCACGTATCCAATGTTATTGGAAAAGCACGGCAGCATGTGTTAACTGGCGAGCTTAGTACAGCAGTCCGTTTACTCGAGGATT
Source organism: Bacteroidales bacterium (assembly GCA_965230435.1). GTDB lineage: Bacteria > Bacteroidota > Bacteroidia > Bacteroidales > JBDKHP01 > JBDKHP01. The sequence continues at coordinate 794,916 of CBDDLB010000006.1, read as the reverse complement.
CTTCGCGCGATCTAGTTTACGAAGAAAGATTGGCAGAGGAACTCAAGCGTTTTCAGGTGCTAAAAAAGCAATACGACGAACTTTTGCTGAAAATCCGCTCCTACAAAAAACAGAAGAAATGGAGATTGGCAGAAAGGGCAATGTTGCGTATTCTGGAATATACTCCTAAAGACAGCTTCATGATTTATCAGTTGAACGATGTGCAGAAAGAATTGCGCGTGAACGATTTCAATTTTTGGTTGCTTACTGCCGAAGAGGCCATGAAACAAGGTGAACCAGGATTGATTAAAGCAAAAAGTGCAATGATTAATGCTAAGGAAACCAAAGTAGGAGAGAAAATAATTGAGGCGAATTTGAAAAAGATAGATAGCTTAATAGAGATTGCTTTCGACCGTCATTTGGTTAAGCTTAAGATTCTTGCTCGTGAACCTAGTAGCATCAGTGATGCTATAAACGAAGGCGAACAGGCTCTTCTCCTGAAACCAGGGCATCCGGAAGTTAGTACAATTATGAAAGGACTTAAAAAGCAATTGTAAACAAAGCAGCAAAAAAAATATGCTGGTCAGTTATTTCACCCTTGCCTATCGGCTACTCTTTAAAAACAAGTTTTATATACTGGTCAACATCCTAAGCTTGGGTGTTGCCATAGGCATTGCTATTATTGCCTATTGGGTGCATCAGTATAACGACGAATTTAATGCTTATTTCAAGGATGGCGATCAAATTTTACGATTGCATCAGAAAGCTGCTGTCGTCGAAGAAAAGGATAGTCCGACCATAACTGCTGAGAATTTTGCTAGTTTTCGGCAAGCTGGCCAGCAACAGGCGAGTATATCCCGCTATCAGTTGCAGTCTGCCATAACCTCAACTACTGTCACATATAAGAACAGTATTATTGCCGCAGTAGATGATTCTTTTTTCGATATTTTCTCTTTCGATTACGTTCACCCGCCCTTGTCAAGTCAAATGCGGCCAAATTGGATAATTCTGACTAAACAGTTGGCAGAGCGGATGTTTGGAACGGAGAATCCAATGGGGCAAACCCTACAGGTTGAAATCGATAAGGATGTGTATGCTTTTATGGTTGCAGCTGTACTTGAAGACATTCCTCGCAATACAAGCCTCTGGTTCGATGCTCTGATATTATTTTCCTCCTATGATTTCTATGAATACAAGCAGCCAAAGGAGTACGATGCGGTCTTCTATCGTTCCAAAAGCGATAGCTTGCCAAATTTCAAATTACCGGAAGAACTGTATCCTGTCTCACTAACAGAACTACATCATATTGAGGACAGGATGGTGGAGTCGAAATTTAATGGTGTGATTACAGGGCAAGGTGTACGCACAGCAATTATGGCACTTGTCCTTATATTACTTTCTGCATTTAATTTTACCAATACCTCAATTGCCAGTGCGGCTCAACGGCTAAAGGAGATTGGTATTAGGAAGGTTGTGGGTGCCACACGAAGAGATCTGTTCCGTCAGCTTTTGGTGGAGAATTTTGCTGTCGTTTTTACATCTATTTTTATTGGTATAGCCTTTTCCGAGTATTTTATCCAGATTTACAATAACTGGTGGGAAACCATGCGGATAAAGGCCGATTTTAACGATACCGGCTTCTACATTTATATTTTTTTCCTAGGGGCTGTACTCAGTCTTTTGGCCTGTGTTTATCCAGCATTTTATATCAGTGGTTTTTCTCCAAGTGTTATTTTTCAGGGAAAATTTAAATTCGATTTCAATAGAAAAGTAACACGGGTTTTACTGATAGGTCAGTTTTCCATAACGGCTTATCTAGTGTTTATGCTGTCGGTTTTTTTACATAACTACTATTTTCAGAAAAATTTCGACCGTGGATATCGTTACACCAAAATCGTAAATGTTAGGGCTTTTAATTTAAAGCACTATCTAGGAATGGCAAGTGCGCTTAAACGGGAATTCCCCAAAATAAGATATTGTGGTACCAATCATTTAATAGGTTTTCATAATTCTGTTGAGAAATACGATGTGGAAGGCCTGATGAAAAAGATAGTTACGTACAAAGTTTCGTATAATTATCCTCGTTTTCTTGAAATGAAATTAAAAAGTGGTCGTTGGCAACACATTAACAAAAAGGAGGTAGTTGTAAACGAGCAGTTTGTTGAGGAATTTGGTGAAACTGATGAGGTACTCTATCATGGTCAGGGCATGAAGATCGTTGGAATTGTAAAAGATTTCTCCCCTAGAAGTCTGCAAAAGGGGCAAGGGACAGAACCTGCGGTATTGAGGTTGATAGGTTCCGACGAATACCGTTATCTTAGTGTGAAATTCACCAATGAAGACCCTGCTGAAATGGAAAAGGTTCTTCGGTATTATTGGACTAAAAATTTAAAGAATCGAGTTTTCAGAGCGTTTTCTCAAGAAAAGATTTTAGACTTTGAGAAAATGGTAAATTCCATTTTGCTAAAGCTAAATGCTTTTCTTTCTGTTGTTGCAATTCTTATTTCTATGTTGGGGATTTATACACTTGTAAGTATGTCGATCATAAAACGCTCAGTGGAAATAGGTGTCAGGAAAACATTTGGTGCAATGACAAAAGAGATCATAAACTTGATAAATTTTGATTATATTGTCCTTGTTGTAGGATCTGTTATAATTGGTACAGCTGGAGGTTATTTTGCAGCGGAGTATTTTTTGAATTTTGTATTTGAAAGCCATGCCCCAATTAGCTTCTGGACTTTTTTCTCGCCATTACTTGTTGTTTTTGTTATTGTGGTTCTTTCTGTATTCTGGAAGATTATTGGAACAGCTAAACAGCCTCCTGTTAGGTTTTTAAAGGATATTTAATGAGGTTTTAACGCTTTGTTTTAAAGATCGAAGATGGGAAAGGTGATATGGTCACTGGTTTCCAGGAAGTCAAAAAAATAGTGCGTTATTCAGGTAGATATAATTAATAAAAAAAAAGTGTGTTTTCGTTCAGTGAAAACACACTTTTTTTGAAATTAGGAGAACTACCACGTAATAAATGGTTTTCTGATTTCTCCGTTGGTTTTGAACCAGCTAGGTAATGCATAGTGAACCTCACGGTTTGGTACATCGTATTCCACAAGTTGGTTAACGGCAACCATTCTTCTGATTTCATCTCTGAAATTGTGAATAAAAATTGGTCTGTCGCTTTCTGGGAATCCAAATTCAGTTTTTGCATGATCTACAAGTTCATCAAAAGATAAAAGTTTGCGCTCTTCGAAAAGTAGTTTTGCTACAAAGTTTTGTAGATCATTTTCGTGGAAACGTTTCTCTTTTTTTGCTCTTTTGCCTTCTTCTGTAAAGCGAGTGATATATGGTTTCTTTACACGCTTGTTTTTCAGAAACCAGCTCGATAGTCCATAAAAATACCCTTGCTGATTTTCAATGTTGAATTTTCGGATTTCATCATTTTTAAGCAAGTGGGTGAAGAATGGGGTTACTTTCTTTGAAATTTTACCTCTTTCGTCTTTATTCAGGTTATAACAACGAATCCCTAGGTCAACAATTTCTGCCATTGTATAAACAGTAGCATGACGCTCTAGCGTTGAAAGAATAAACTCGTTCCAGTTATATTTTGAAATCTCAAGGTCTAGAGGCTCTAGTTCTTCTTCTGATTCCTGCGCAATTGCAGTTGTGTTGAATTCCTCAACAGGAGCCTCAACAGGAGGAACGCTTAGCTGGCTTTGAACAATTGGATCTTGAATTTCTGGTAGCGGACTATTGTCAAAATCACCAGCAGATTCGATAACTTCAGTGTCAAGTAGGTTGGCTTCGGATAGGCGCTGAAGGATACCTTTTATATTTAGTAATCTTTTCTCAGCTTCTGCTAGTTTATGTTGGTAAAACGCAGAAAGCTCGGTGGCTTCTTGATCACTGAATGTGATCGTTTTCATATTTTTCGACATATCTCTAGGTATTTTACGAAACGTGAAACATTTTTTGATACAGGTATTAAATAAGATCACAGAGGGTAACCATTTACATTTTCGATGTATTTCGCACACTGGGATTATTTATTTCCAAGTCCTCAGTTTAGCTAAGTAGTGAAATACAGCTTTCCTGCATACTTACATCAATTACTGCAAACTTAAACCTTTTTTACGTATTTCGAAATAAAAACAAAGAAAAACTTTTCTGAAGCTCTATTTTTTCTTTAGTAGAGTCCATATTTCAAACTCTACGAGCAAGTTTTTTTAATTATTTAACATCTGAAGTATTTAATATACAATGCCCATTTCTATTGAACCTATGGGGGCTTAATGGGAAAAGCATAGGTGATATATGTGGAGAATTGAAGGGTTTTATAGGGCGTATGGGATAAAAAGTAATACCACAGGGTGTGATTATATTCTCTGTATGTTTTCTTTTATCTTTCAAATGTAGATTGTAATGAATATCCATTTAATTGGAATATATGAAGGTTTATGGATATACCAGCATCATGCTATTTTTCAAATTTAGGATTTGATATCAAAGTGAAATGGACTTTTTAAAATGGTATTGATCGGAACATTCTATAAGATCAATATCAGGTAGCTGGAAGTATAGGTTTTGAAAATCTGGTATATCTTTGCTTTGTTGTACTTTAGCTTAAAAATAAGAAATAGAAATGGAATAAGTGCCGATTTGCTCACTCAAAATAATAAAAGTTCAACTGGACTATGAAATTTTAGTTTGGGTAGATTTAAAATAGTTATATCCAATACGGATTTGATTCTTTCTGTATCACTTTTTACTTGTCTTTGGTTCTAGTATGTTTAAGTTTTATCTTTTTATTTGTTGATCTCAGAGCTTTTACTTTGAAGTGGAATTATATTTCCATTGCTTACATGGTTTTAATTTTTTTCGTACTTTCGCGGCCAATTATGAAAACGACTTTTGTACATATAATCGGCTTACAACGACGACATAATATTGGGTTAAATATTATCTAGAGGGAACATTGTTTGTTCCCTCTTTTTTTGTGCTTTAGGTAACGGCTTTTGTATTAAAGAAAAATGTGATACTGATTCGTTTTCCCAGTTGAAACTTTAATTTGAAATACATATGAAAAACAGGAGTTTAGTTTCTATCAATGATTACACAAAAGATGAGATTCTAAAGATAATCGATTTGGCTGCTAAGTTCGAAGCTAATCCAGTACAGAATATTTTGGATGGAAAAGTTATTTCGACACTTTTTTTTGAGCCTTCTACACGTACGCGCCTAAGTTTTGAAAGTGCAGTAAATAAACTAGGTGGACGAGTTATAGGCTTTTCCGAGGTTGGCTCGTCCAGCGTTTCAAAAGGGGAGTCTTTAAAGGATACAATTCAGACTGTTGCCAATTACAGTGACCTTATCGTTATGCGTAATCCTCTAGAGGGAGCTGCAAAATATGCTAGTGAAGTTTCTAAAGTTCCTATTGTAAATGCAGGGGATGGGGCAAATCAACACCCAACACAGACGCTTCTCGATCTGTATTCTATAATGAAAACGCAAGGAACTCTTGAGAACTTGAATATAGCAATGGTTGGAGATCTTAAGTATGGTAGGACAGTGCATTCGCTTATGATGGCGATGCTGCATTTCAACCCTACCTTCAGTTTTATATCTCATCCTAAACTGCAAATGCCAGATGATTATAAGCTTCATCTTAAGCAACAGGGGATAGCTTATACGGAACACGAAGAAATTGAAGGAGCGATTAAAGAAGCAGACATTCTTTATATGACACGTGTTCAGAGAGAGCGTTTTTCTGATCCAGTTGAATATGAGAAAACGAAGAACACATACATTCTACGAAACAGAATGCTGAAAGGGACAAAAGAGAACTTAAAAATTCTTCATCCACTTCCACGTGTGAATGAAATCAGTCAAGATGTCGATTCTAACCCAAAGGCATATTATTTCGAGCAAGCTGAGAATGGTGTCTATACACGTCAAGCTATCATAGCTTCTATTTTGGACTTAGTTTAATTTTCTTCTTCTTAGAGCCACAAATAAGTTGGTTCATTGGTTTAATTTTTTTTAAAGAATTCAAATTGCAAACAATGAATAAAGACGGAAAAATGAAAGTCAGTGCTATACAACATGGCACTGTTATCGATCATATACCAGCCAAGAATCTTTTCAAGGTAATCAATATTTTAGGTCTTGATACAATCGATCAGAATATCACTATTGGTAATAACCTTGATAGTGTTCGTTATGGAAAGAAGGGGATCGTTAAAGTCTCGAACAAATTTTTTGAAGATAAGGAGATTAACATGATTGCTTTAGTGGCTCCACACGCAAAACTCAACATTATTAAAGACTTTAAGGTTGTTGATAAGAAGCTTGTGCAGACTCCCGATCAGGTTTATGGTCTAGTAAAATGTGTGAATCCGAAATGCATTACTAACCATGAAGAGATGTCAACGAGGTTTGAGGTGATTGCTTCTGAAAATGAAGTAGCTTTAAAATGCGATTATTGCGAGAAGATAACCGACCAGAATAATATTGAGATGATATAGACAAAGCAGGGAGTGGCCCTGCTTTGTATTTTTGATATGTTATTTTATTACTCTCGCTTCTTCCATACTAAGGCCATAAAAAAGGTTAGGCCGCTGGCTCCTATAAAGCCTAAAAACATGTACCACAGGATGTGCTTTATTCTTGGGAAGATAGGACGGTCAACGGCAGAAAAACCATCTATCAACAAGAAATCAGTCCCTAGATTCAGAAGCTCCTCTTTTACCTGTGCCTTTTCTTTATAGAGCCTTTGCGACTCATTGAAAGGCTGCATAGGTTCGATCTCTAGCTTTTCATCTTGACTAAGAATGATTCCATTAGGAGATAAAGGACTTTCTTTTACAAAGTACTGATCATTTTCTGTTTGCTTCTTGTTGATTCGGTTGATAACACTTTGTTTTAAAGAATCTAATAATTGAAGTTCCTGATCGAATTGTGCGACATCTTGTTTTAGTAATTCTTTCTTTATTTCGCGCTTCTTTCTAGTGTAATCATTTTTTTCAAGGTATTGAAAAATAGCGGTTTCTAAATCTAGAAGTACAGAATTATCTGTGATGTTTATCGTGACCGTGAAGAATGGATAATCATAGACTACGTCCGTAGAATCAGTAGCTTCTTCTTTAATGATCTGATAGTCCCAATATTCTGAATAGTGAACTCGTGTTACTTTCTTTGCAATTTCAGCTTCAAGTCCGAGCTTGCGGATTAATTCCGATTTGTCATTGTTTCTCGCAATTCGATCTAGTCCTTCAAGTAAGCTGAAATAAAATTCTTGTTCAAGGTTTCCTGGGTCAATAATCATGCGGGATTCGTATACTTTCTCCATTTTCATGAAGATATATAAGCCATAGCTAAGCCCAAGAACAGCTGAGAATGCAACAAATAGCATAAATCTCTTAAGCCCTTCGAGGTAAGATTTTACAGCAGCTGCGACATAAAAAACAATACCTTTTGTTTTTTCATATCCCGTATCTGCAATTTTTCCTGCAATCTCAGCAGGGCTTACCCCTCCCTCTTTGTTTGTAGAACCTCTTTCTTCTTCCCTTTTCTTTCTAAGAAAATTTGGGATAAGACGTCTCAAGTCAATTTCATCTTCTTCAGCTTTGCGTGTTTCTCTTTCCTTGCTTAGCTGTTCAGATTGTTGTAAGATTAGATGCTGCTGTTTAATCAGCATTTCGTAAACATCCAACTGAGGGTTCTTTTCTTCTTTTTTATTTTCTTCTGACATTTCGTAAGTAATTATTCCAGGACTCGTGTTTGCAAGAGAAGGTTTCTTACTTAAAGAGAGCGTTTGTTTACTATAAGTAGCTCGTAATTAAGATGTTGTAATTGTTCATGTCAATTGGGCAAAGCCTTCTTTTCAGCATTCGAAATTACTAAATTATGTTTCCTAGCAAAATTTTCCTGTGCTATTTCTAATTGATAGATATTATTCTTTCTAAAACGATTGAAATTATAAATGGCACTTTCCAGATGTGCATGTTGCAGGTAAGTGTATTTTTCTTTAGGGATGTTGTAGTTTTTTTTCACAGTTGGTACGAACTTCGCTAGCTGTTCTTCGTAGGACTTACAGTAGAGTTGAAAGCCTTCCCTAAAAATAGAGTCTGAAGGGATAGAAGGAAGAGCTTTAAGGGTTTCAAGGCTTTCGTTGATAGAGTTATTTACTGCGTAGTGAGCTTTTTCAATTTCGACAATGTTGGTGGTTGATATTGCTAGACTTAATGAATCTATATCTGTCTCTATTTGATAATGTTGTAGAACAAGTTTATCATTGAATTTGACAGCTTCAGAAGTCTTATGGCAATTGCTGAACACTAGAGCAATGGTAGCTAAAAATAAAAGAATGCGCATATTTAATGTTTTGAGTGCCCAAAAGTAATGATTAGATATGTATCGAAAATAATAAATCTGTATCAAAGAATGCTTACCTGCAAAAAATAAAAGGTGAGAGAAAGTGGGAGTCTTAATAGTCTTCAAAGCCATGTTAATCAGAATAATTTTTTTTTGAAATTTTATTAATAATCAGCACCATATAATGTATTGCGATCCGTTTAGAATAACAAAAGCAAAGAAACGAATCGGGTAAATTATTTGTTTGACAATTTAATCGTGATCAAAAGTATGAAAGTAAACGTGAGGAAAAGAGAGACAAAACGATTCAAACAACAATTAAAATCATTCATTCCACTACCGTTCTTTTTATTATTTCTGTTTTTAGGAGAGAAGAGCTATTCCAAGCCCTATGATCTGGACAGTTTAGATTCTGCCCTGCGAACGATGAGTGTAGAGGAATTAGCATTGAAACTTTTTTATACCAATTCTCCCACACCGACACCTAGAGAATGGGGGGGGGTATCAAGCTTTTCTCTGGAAAACTCAAATGGGCTGATACATTTTTCAGATTTACGACCTCTTATTTCTACAAAAGAAAAACTGAATTTTCTTTCTCCAAATGCCTCACACCTTCATGCGGTTAAGGATCAGAACCTCATTAAGAATTACTTGAAAATATTGGAACGGGAAATTGCAGCCGAACAGATTGATTGGTTGTTCGTAAACCAGATGGCTGTGAACTTGTTTTTGTCGAACAATATTAAATATAGCTCTGTGAAATTGCTGCAACCACAGTTGATGTTGTATGGAAATCAAACATATACCAAGTGGTCGGAAGTTGGCGATAGCAATAATTTTATTATTGAGCTGCCAAGCAAAACGTCTGATGAAGCGTTTTTAAAGTTTTGGAATGATGGAACACGAGGCTTTTTTACAAAAAAACAACCAGAAGAAGACCTAGCACGGTTGCTTACTCTTATTAAAACTGGGAAAATATCAGAAAATGAGGTTAGGCAGAGGGTTCGAAAAGTAATTCAACAGAAAAAGGCATTGAAAGCAGCACCAAAGCCAGATATTGGACTTCTCGAGAACTTGCAGCTTAAGATAAGGCAAAAATCAATAACAATTATAGCAGATCCTGATAAGCGTTTACCATTGCCAGTAAATGATACTTTGATCGTTTTTCAACCAAATCCTTTTGAATCTTTTCAGAAAGAATTGGAACGCTATGTAAATATCAAAGTTATTTCTGATTGGAAAGTCTTGTCCTCTATTAAAAGAAAGCGCATTTTAGCAGTTGCTTCAGAAAAACTTACTAAAGCTAAATTACAACATCTACGTACTGCGAATAGCAATAATGCTTTTATAATGGTAAACTTTGGTTTGCCAGAGCAAGCAAATGAACTAGGGTTCTGTAAGGCTCTTGTTCAAGCATATTCTTTTTCTGAGGCCGATCAGAAGTTGGTAGCTCAGGCAGTAATGGGAGGCCGTGAAATTAGTGGTGCTTTTCCAAAGCTTCTATCTGTTCAGTACGATGTTCCGCGTTTGGATATCGTTCGAAGGCAGTCCCGCCTCCAATTTCCTTTAGATAAGGAAAATGCGTATAGTTTTCAGGCGGTCGATGAAATCGTAAAAGAAGCTATAGAAAAAAGGGCTTTCCCCGGATGTCAAGTTTTTGTAGCGCATAAGGGAAAAGTGGTTTTGAATAAATCATATGGACATCAGACATACAACCAACTGGTAAAAATCAGGAACGAACATATCTACGATATTGCCTCTATAACCAAAATTGCAGGAACAACAACTGCCATGATGCACCTCTATGATAAGAATAAAGTGAACCTGATGCACAATTTTGGCCGTTATGTTGGAACTGGTAATTATGATGTAGTTAGAGAAAAACTTCCTTCTAAAAACGTCTTTGATACTAAGATATATGAACTTCTGGTACATAAATCGGGTATTCGTCCGCATCCTCCGATTTTGAATTATTATTTCTACGAGGAATTGATCAGCAAAAAAATTGAGAAAATTGTAGACAGCACTATCCCACGGCCACTGAATCCTATAACGGGAACACTTGGAAAACCGACTGTGATAGATAGCTTGCCTTTAAAGCTTGAAATGAATAAACTCAGTAATCCGTTCGACTTTTATTTTCAACAAAAAGCTTCTAATAGTACCTTGAAAAATCCGATAGTCCGAAATATGTATTTCAAAAAAATGTTTCGGGATACTTTGGTTGCCGATTTATTGCTTTTAAAGAAATCTGAGCGTAAACGCTACCGTTACAGCGATGTGAATTTTGCTTTGCTGCACATGCTTGTAGACTCAGTGGCGAAACAGCCAATGAAGGATTTATTGAGCGATTTTTATAATGAATTAGGCATAAAAAGATTAACATATTTGCCTCTAGAGAAGTTTGATCGTAAAATGATTGTTCCAACAGAATATGATGCTAAGTGGAGGAAACAGCTAATACAAGGTTATGTTCACGATCCGTTTGCTGCTCTTCTTGGTGGTGTTTCTGGTAACGCAGGGCTTTTTGGCAATGCCGAAAGCTTGGGAATATTCGGACAATGGTTGTTGCAAAGTGGATCATACGGAGAGAAGCAACTTCTCAGATCGCAGGTTGTGACATTTTTCTCGCAACACCGGTCAAACAACAAGCGGGCATTGGGATTCGATACTGCAGATAGAAGTGGTATCGTAGGACGGCACGCACATCCTAAAACATTTGGCCATACAGGATTCACCGGAGCTTGTGTGTGGGTAGATCCAGTGAATGAGCTTGTTTATGTTTTTCTTTCGAATAGAATACATCCAAACCAGAACAACAAGCAACTCCAGAAATTAAAAATAAGATCTAGGATACACGATGCAGCCTATGAAGGTTTAGGAATAGCAAAGGCGTCCCGTTAAGGGACGTCCTTTGGACAAAGATTTTGTGAGCTTATTTAGAAGGCTGTCAGTTCGATGTAATCTTCAGTGAGTACACTCTGTACTCGTAACTTGTTTGGTTTCACAACTTCAACAACCCATTTGTAAGCTTTGAAATCGCTTGGCCCTTGCCATTTTATTTCTAATAATTTTCCCCAAAGAGTCCAGCTTCCAATGCTATCGTATTCTTTTTGTTCAGGCGTGTAAGTTTGTTTTGTGCCTAAGTTCAGAACAATTCCATTATCGAAAAAAGACCACACATCTTCTTTGTTGATTTTTGAGTACTCGCTCAGCCGTTTCTTAGAAATATACCAGTTCTGGTTGGTTAGAATAGTTCTAATAATTTCTCCTTTAGTCTGGTGTTTTTGCTTTCTTTTTCTTAGTGCCATCATGGCAACAAAACCTGCTACGCCGCCTGCTGCTCCGGCCAAGTACCACCAAGAATCATTTTTTTTCATAATTGTTGTGAAGTTCTTTAAGTATAAGGGCACATTGAGTGACCAAGAATTTTGATGTAAAATAAAAAGAAAACCAGAGATTTTCAACTTCTGGTTTTCACGCTGGAATATAAGAGTTCTGACTGCCGAAGTCTTTTTTCTTGAAATTCACATCAAACCAATTCTTTGGCTAAGAATTTATTAATCCGCTTAGCTAATGCAGGGCCTTCATATATGAAGCCTGTGTATAATTGAATCAAGCTGGCTCCTGCTTTAATTTTTTCAAGTGCATCCTCTGGGCTATGTATGCCACCAACTCCAATGATCGGAAACTGACCCTCGGATTTTTCATGGAGGTATTTGATAACCTCTGTCGATCTTTTAGTAAGAGTCTTTCCGCTCATTCCACCAGCTCTTACCGACTCTACTTTTACTTTATCTGTAAGACCTTCACGGGAAATAGTAGTGTTTGTTGCAACTAAGCCATCAATTTTAGTCTCCCTGACTATTTCAACAATATCGTCGAGTTGTGCATCCGTTAAGTCTGGTGCTATTTTTAATAATATTGGTTTCTCTTTTGGCTTTGCAGAATTAAGCTCCTTGAGTTTACTAAGCAGTTTTTTCAATGGCTCTTTGTCTTGAAGTTCCCTTAGGTTGGGAGTGTTGGGAGAACTTACATTCACAACAAAGTAATCAACATAAGAAAACAAAGCTTCGAATGTTTTTTCATAGTCAAGTACAGCGGCTTCATTGGGTGTAATTTTGTTTTTTCCAATGTTGCCACCAATAATGATATTCGATCGTTTCTTGCGCAATCGTTTCACGGCATCTTCTACTCCGCTGTTATTAAATCCCATACGGTTAATTAGGGCTTCATTTTCAACAAAACGGAATGCTCTGGGCTGAGGATTACCGGGCTGACCAACTGGAGTTAGCGTACCGATTTCAACAAAGCCGAATCCCATATAGCCAAACATATCAAAAGCTTCAGCATCTTTGTCGAGGCCTGCCGCAAGGCCAACTGGATTTGGGAACTTTATTCCGAAAACTGTACGCTCTAATTTCTTACTTTTATACTGAAAAAGTGCTTTCAGAAAAGAGGGAACCAAAGGAATACGCTGCCCGAACTTGAGAAGGCCGAATGTAATGTTGTGTGCCTTTTCTGGCTGAAAACTGAACAGGAATGGACGAATAAGTAATTTGTACATGTGCTTTTTTGCCGCAAAGATATAATCTATTCTCATTATCGTATATTCTACATTTTTTTATATGAGTACTGCCTCTGTTAACTATCAAATTTCATGTTAGATAGATCAGATTTTGAGAATTTTGAAAAAAGAAGAAAGAAATCGATGCAAACTTTTTTGATGTAACTTCGTCTTGTAATTAAAACTAGATAACAAATTCGGTGTATTATGACAAAAGGAAAATTGATTAGTTTAACCCTCCTGACGCTACTTTTCTATTCCTGCGGCGTCAGTGAATACTTCGATGTTGACGAGGTAGAAGTAAGGGGTACTGCTGAGCCATCGTGGATATTGCCTGCCCTAACAGCAGATCTTGAACTCAAGGATATTTTAGAAGAAAGGCCAGACACAATTGAATATGTTGATGATGGAAGTGGACGGAAAATCGTACAGATTGTTTATCGAGATGAGGATTTGGCTACTTTTAAGGCGACTGAGATGTATGACACTCCTGATATTCCAGGTGTGAATGAAACTTTTGAAATGGGGGTTATTGAAATTCCTGAACGTAAGGAGAGTATTAGAAAAAACCTTAAACAACTTATTGATCAGATAAAGAATGGTACTATAAAAGATTTTGTCGAAATCGCAATTAACAGTCCGACGATATTAGGATTTGATGCAGGAGATGATCTTGGAGACGCAGATATTAAGAAATTCGATCATTTTGAGGAAGCTGAGTTCGAGGAGGGCTTAGTCCAAGTTACAATGAAGAATGATATGCAAATGCCAATAGATATAAAATTGGAACTTTGGGATGAGGGGTTGAATAAGCAAGTTGGAGACCCATTAGAATTTTCGTTAAAGACCAAAGGTGCCGCTAATGATGAAGAAACAAAGGAAGTGTCATTGAAAGGAGAAAGAATTTCGAACGATTTGAAGGGGAAAATTGTAGGTTTCAGTTCTTCAGGTGGAGGAAGTGGGCCTTTAGATCCTGATAACAACAGCTTTTTGATGACAGTAAAGGTGAGTAAATCAAAAATAAATGGGGGTAGGGCAAAACTTCCAGAAACCGAGCTAGATCCAGTTAGTGTAGATGGAAAGTTTGGCGATACTGATATGGAGCTAAAATCAGTGACATTTAAGTCAGGGAAAGCTATCCTTAATGTTGAATCTAATGTTCGTTTGGTTTTAGATACCAAAATTGAATTTCCTGCAATTAAATCATTCCCTGTTCAAGAACGCACCCTTGATTTTACAGTAAAAAAACAACAACAGATAGTTCTTGATTTTGCTGGTTACGAGGCTGATTTGACGCTTGGTGGAACAACAAGCAATAGTTTTCCTGTGATGATAACTCCAATACTTCGAGAATCAAAAGATTTTGTCAAATTTACTAGCACAAGCAAATTTGATGTGACTGCTAAGTTTGAAAATCTAGAATTAGAAGGCATAAGTGGTTATTTCGGACAAGAGACCTTTACTGTAGATTCTGAAACATTCGATATTGAAGAAGAAATAATGGATCAATTAGAAGGTAGGATAATCTTGCACGATCCTAAATTCAAGTTGAAAGTTAAGAATAAGGGAATCGGTTTGCCTTTTAGGTTAGATGTGAAGTTGCAGCGTCCAAAAGATGGAATAGTTGTGAATAAAACAATAGATCTTGAATCTGCCAAGGATATGACCACTCCGCACTATCAAGACATTGTAATAGATAAAAGCACGGACAACTTTATAGAACTTCTTACGCTACCTTTTGATCAAATTGAGTATGCAGCAAGTGGTCAAATGAATCCTGAAGGAAAAAATGGTCCGGATCAGTTTGTGGCTGCCGATGCAGAAGTCCATATAGGAGCTGAAGTTGAGTTGCCTTTGCACATTACTTTGGATGGCCTTGCCTTGCAGGATACTATCGAAGCCGATCTTACAGGTGAGGATATTGCTGAGGATATCGATAAAGTTTTTCTTTTACTAGATGTTAAGAATGGTTTTCCTATGGGAGCTCAGTTGACTTTTGATTTCTGGGGTAGCAATCGATGGTTATTTAAGGTCGATCCAAAAACGAACGGAGATTATGATATAGAAGCAGCACCGGTAGTAGATGGAGTTGTTCCTATTGGTGAGGTGAAAGAGTCCAATATAGAAATAGAACTTACACCAGACCAAATCTCAAATCTCAAGAATGTTAAGGAGATAATTGTCAGGGCAGAAATGCAGACAACAGACAACGACGAAGTTAAAATCTACACAGATTATAAAATTGGAGTTGTTGTACGTATTAGAGCTTCTGCTTCACTTGACATTTCTGAGTATACCGATTAATCATAAAACCTACCTGAAAGATGAAAAGAATTTTATCAACAATAATATTTCTGGCAATTGCTGCCACGGGGTTTTCGCAATATCAGACGCTTTACTTTATGGATGCTGTCCCTCACAGTAGAATGAACCCAGCTGTGCCCAGTACGAATAGTGGTTTCTTTGGTTTCCCAGCTTTAGGTGCTTTTCAGTTTGCATTTGCTTCTCCTCGTTTTAAGTTAACCGATTTTACAGAACAACAAGACAAGAAATTGGTTGTGGACCTGAACGATCTGTATAGCGAACTGAAGAACACAAATAGGCTGAACCTTACACATAGGCACAACCTTTTTGCTTTTGGCTTCAAGGCAAGTGATATGTATTTTGATGTTGGTTTGACACTTCGCAATGAATTTAGGGCAGCTTTACCAGGAGATGCTGCTACACTGGTTAAGAAAGGAAACTCTGCTTTTGTTGGAGATCCAGCAGATTTTTCTCCACTATGGTTTAGTGGATTAAGCTATATGGAATTTGGAATAGGGGTGAACAGAAAAATCGATGAGAAGTTAACAGTTGGCGTTCGACCTAAAATCCTGTTTGGTATAGCCAATTCTAAATTGAGCTTTGATGAATTCGAAATAGAAACGAATTCCAATACTGGCGAGATGGATTTTCGGATGGATGGTGCATTCAAAACCAGTTTACCTTTGAAAATCGAGCGTGATGAGGAAGGGCAGATCGAAGATTTGGAAGTAGATGAAGATTTAGATGAATCAGATTTTATTATGAAAAATAGTGGTTTCAGTATCGATTTTGGTGGACATTATCAGTTTACGGATCAAATCGAATTTGAAGCTGCAGTTGTTGATCTTGGTTATATCAGCTGGTCGAGCAGTCCGACAGTGCTGGAATCGAAAGGCTCATTCAAATTTGAAGGACTTAGATACAATGGTTCTGAAGATGACGATGTTGAAGATATAACCGATAGGCTTGTTGATGATATAGAAGATACGTTCAAAGTAAAAGACTCTAAGTCCAAATACAGAACTTGGTTGCCAACAAAGATTTTACTTGGGGCTCGTTATAAAGTGAACAAGCAATTGAAGGTTGGTGGTTTGATCAGGAACCGTATTTACAACAAGTCATTCCAGCCTGCACTTACATTGAGTGCCTACTATCAGCCAATCAAGTTTATTGGTCTGACAGGAAGTTATAGCATGGCAGAAGGGGGATTTGCTAACTTCGGAACGGGTATAAACCTAAACCTTGGGGCAATGCAGTTGCATTTTGTTACAGACAACCTAAAAGGTTTGTTAACCCCGCACGATACTCATTATGTTTCTCTACATTTCGGGCTAAACTGGACATTTGGTTTCCGCAAACGTCCCAGGCCTGACAAGCAAGAAAAACAAGAAGAGGAGGAACCGAAGAAGAATGAGGGGGAGATCGCACCCGTGTATTAGTTATAAGCGATAAGGTTCATCTTGAAGAAAGGCAGCTCAAAGGGCTGTCTTTCTTTTTTGCTTTTTTGTTGGTTTCCCAGTTGGTCAACTACTCAGACGAGATATCCACAAGGAGCTGGCGGTAAACATTGAATATCTTCGATTTAGACACGAAACCTATGTATTTCCCTTTTTGTGTGACAGGCAGGTTCCACACTCCGTGTTTTTTGAATTTCTGCATAACAACGTCCATCGTATCCGATGTTTCTACCTGAAATTCGATAGGGTGCATAAGGTTGATAACCTTTATTTTGTTGTAAAGTTCACGGACAAACATGTTTTCCCTTACATCGTCCAAGTAAATTATACCTTTTAGTTTGTTTGCATCGTCAATAACAGGAAACAGGTTGCGCTTCGATTTTGAAATTACTTCAACCAAATCGCCCAATTTGGCCTTAATGTGTATAGGCGAGAGGTCGGTTTCTAAAACAGAACTTACTTCCATAAGGCTCAGCACTGCTTTGTCCTTGTGGTGAGTGATCAGTTCACCTTTTGCGGCAAGTTGAATAGTGATTATAGAATTTGGCTGAAGGTATTTCACAGTTATGATCGCAATTGTAGATGTCAGCATTAGAGGAACCATAAGCATATAGCCACCTGTTATTTCTGCTATCAGAAACACTCCTGTTAATGGAGCATGCAAGACACCACCAAGTACGGCCGCCATACCAACCAATGTGAAATTGCGTGTTGATAAGGTATGAAACCAACCCGTCAGGTTAAGTGAGAAAGCAAAAAGATAGCCACTCAAAGCACCGGTAAAAAGCGAAGGGGCAAAAATTCCACCTATTCCCCCGGCACCTATAGTTATTGCTGTAGCGATTACCTTAATCAGTGCGAGTGCCGATATAAATAGCAGAATGGCCCACGCATTGGTAGACCAATAAGCAAGCGGGCTATCGCGTAGGATAATTTCAGGATTTCCTGTTAACAGAAGCTCAATTGTCCGAAAACCTTCGCCATATAAGGGAGGGAAAATTAAAATCAGAAGACCAATGATACTACCTCCCAGCAGTAATTTATTTCGTACGCGTCCGACTCTTTCGAAGCGGCTTTCTATCTTCAGGTAGACACGGGTGAAATATACAGCAAGAATACCCGCAACAATCCCAAAGACAATATAATATGGAACATAAAGACTATCGTAATTATCCAACGATTTGTGGTCGAAGATCAGTTCTGGTTCTTGCAATATCTTAGAAATGACAGATCCTGTTATGGAACTTAATAATAGAGGGATAAGAGTGAATTGAGTAAGGTCTATCAGTAAAACTTCAAGCGCAAACACAACTGCTGTAATTGGAGTATGGAAAATTGCAGAAACACCACCTGCGGCACCACAGGCCAGCATTAGGGTTACAGTTTTGTAGTCTAGGTTAAGAATACGTCCAAGATTGGAGCCAATAGCAGAACCAGATGATATTATCGGAGCTTCAAGTCCAATTGAGCCTCCGAAACCTGCCGTAAATATTCCTCCGGTTACAGAAGAAAATACCTTGTGAGTTCGCATTAGGCTATTACGTTTAGAAATAGCATGAAGAATAGCTGTAACATTATGTTTTATAGAATCGCGCAGTACCCACTTTTTTAGAAAAACAGCCAAGCCAATACCTGCAATTGGAAACATGAGCGAAAGGTAGTTTGTATAATCGAAGCTGTTGTCGTTTTGTAATAGACCATGTAAAAATGCGACACTACTTTTTAGAAAAATAGCAGCCAGGGCGCTGAAAAAGCCAATTACTACACTCAATAGAAGGATAAATGCTTTAGAACTTAGTCTTTTCTTTAGCATCTTTACAAGCCAGCGGAGATGAAGGGAAGGGGTGTTCATTGTGAGGTTGAATTACTACTTTAGCGAACCCAATTTAAGAAAAAGAGATAAATATCATTTGGCTGTCAAGCTATTTTGAATGCATATCTATTCGCTGTTTGTGTAATGAATTGATTATGAATTCTTAGGTGATAAAATAAACGATTTATAAGTTTCTTTATGGAAAATAAAATTACAAAACTATTTAGTATCAAATATCCTATCATACAAGGTGGTATGGTTTGGAACAGTGGTTGGAAACTAGCATCGGCTGTCAGTAATGCTGGCGGTTTAGGACTAATTGGTGCAGGGTCGATGTATCCAGATGTATTGCGACATCATATACAGAGCTGCAAAGCTTCAACAAACAAACCATTTGGTGTGAATATACCGCTTTTGTATCCCAATATTGAGGAAATCGTAGAGATTGTGCTTGAAGAGGAAGTGCCTATTGTCTTTACTTCGGCAGGAAACCCGAAAGTATGGACAGAGACTTTTAAGAAAGAGGGTAGAAAGGTTGTTCATGTTATTGCCAATTCCCGTTTTGCTGAGAAGTGTGATGCCGCAGGCGTAGATGCTATTGTGGCCGAAGGTTTCGAAGCAGGCGGACATAACGGGAGGGAGGAAACAACCACTTTAAGCTTGATACCGTCGGTAGTAAGAAAAACGGATACGCCTGTAATAGCAGCTGGTGGTATTGTTACTGGCCGACAGATGCTAGCTGCAATGATGCTAGGTGCAGAAGCTGTTCAGATAGGGACACGTTTTGCAGCTTCTGTAGAGAGTTCGGGGCACGAAAGCTTTAAAAATGTAATTGTTGATGCTAAGGAAGGAAGTACATTGCTCTCTCTGAAATCATTAGTGCCGGTGCGTTTGGTGAAGAATAAATTCTGGGAAGAGATCAGTGAAATGGAGCGTTCTGGAGCTACAGAAACCGAATTGAAGGAAAAGTTAGGGAAAGGCCGTGCAAAGAAAGGAATGTTTGAAGGACAATTAGACGAAGGAGAGCTCGAAATAGGACAGAGTGCGAGTTTAATTGATTCCATTGAAACAGTAGAAAAGATTTTTTCCGATTTGCTTTCTGAATACCATGTGGCTTTGTCCGACTCTCAGTCTGGAAGGTTTAAAATTTGAATGTAGATTTGTGGAAAAGTCTATTTTGCGGCAGAACATTGGTTATTAGTTAATTGGTCATAGGTCGGTTCATCAGCATTCACAGATGTGATGAATCGTATCTTTATAAATGACCAATCAACTAATGACAGAGTTAAAGTTTTTAGAAATAAGATTATTGTCAAATTATGCTAACTGCATAGAATTATGTTCACCGTTCTTTTTCTTCTCCAGTAGGAAGAAAATCGTTATCTATTTCGGAAAAATAGAAATCCGTGGAATAGCTATTGTTCTTGTTTTTTGTGCGTTTCGGGTGGTCGAAACTTTTACTGTCGGATAGCTTAAAAAAACGCATCTGTTTCACATCTTTTAGCTCGTCGGTCGATTTTGCACCATGGAACGCACAGATTCTTTCAAGAACATTAGTATCCATAATCGGGGTATTGATATCGCCTTCTATTTTGAAAATTGTTCCAGCTTCGATTCTTATCAGAAAGCTTTCTTCAATAGGATAATAGCGCAAACAAACGCCACGTCCTTTATACTCTTGTTCGAAAAGCTCTGAAACCACACCGAATTCTTCTTTTAAGATGCTTTTTACTTTCGCAGCTCCAATACGTGGCATCAGGTATTTCTCGCCATTGTAGGCCTTCGATTTACAAATGTGTATGCCATACTTATCTGTTACAGTAGGGCTTATGTTTGTTGGTGGACAGAATAATTCCATATGTTTTTGCTCTTGGTCGAAAAAAATGGTAGGCACACACCTGCGCCTACATATTTAATTGTTGTTGTGGTTAAATCAGCTTTTGGTCTTTATTTATGCCCTTTCTCTTTTTGTTTCAGATATTTATAGAATTCATACTGAGATCGATAAGGCTGTTTTTTCTTTGTTTTCTTGTATTCGTTGCTCAGGTCGTTGTCGAGAATGCGCGAAGCAACATTGTCGTTCCATTGATAATCGAGCATGGTTTTAATCTCTTCTCGGAGTTTTGGGTCGAAAATCGGGATAGCTACCTCAACACGTCTATCTAGGTTGCGTTCCATTATATCCGCCGATGAAATATAAAGCTTTTCGTTACCGTCGTTATAGAAGTAGTAGATACGCGAGTGTTCCAGATAGCGGTCTATAAGTCCTATGCAGTCCATTTTTACTCCAAGCTCTGGAATATCCGATTTCATTGAGAACATGCCGCGCACATTCATTTTAACAGTTACACCAGCTTTTTGAGCCTCGTAAAGTTTGTGAGTGATTTTTGGATCGGAGAAGTTATTTACCTTGATATATATTTCTGCTTTTTTCCCATTACGTGCATTCCTGATCTCTTGATTAATCATCCGTGTAATTCGTGTGCGGAGATTAAATGGTGCGACCATCAGGTTGTTAAAACGGCTGATCTGATAGTTTTTTGAAAAGAATTCGAATAACCGAATAGCTTCGCTTGTAAGGTACTTGTTGGTAGTAAGCAGAAGGTGGTCGCTGAAAATATTAGCTGAAGATTCATTGAAGTTTCCTGTACCAAAAGCTGCATAGTCTTGAATTCTACCTTCTTCTTTCCTGCTTATAAGTATCATTTTGGAATGAACTTTCAGCCCGGGAACCCCGAAAATAACTTTTACGCCAGCTTCGGTTAACGAGTCGGACCATTTTAGGTTTGGTTTTTCATCGAAGCGTGCTCTCAATTCCATCACAACGGTTACAGATTTCCCATTCCGAGCGGCGCTCATTAACCCTTTCATAATTGCCGACTGCGAAGCTACTCGATAGATTGTCATTTTTATTTCCCGCACTTTAGGGTCGATCGCAGCCTCGCGCAGTAAGTCAATTACATGCTCAAATGGCTGGTATGGGAAATGCAGCAGGACGTCGTGATCGCGCATTACTTTCAGGACACTCTCATTTTGCTCAAGATCTGGGTGGCGAAAACTTGGCCATGCATCGTAAGTCAATTCGCGAGGTCCAATTTTAGGAAAGCCAATGAAGTCCTTAAAGTTATGATAGCGGCCTCCTGCGATAAAAGCGTCGTCTGTGGCGAGCTGTAGTTTTTTAGAAATGAACTCAACAAGTTCCTTTGGCATTTTGCCATCGTACACAAAACGGACCGGGTAGCCTTTTTTTCTCAATTCTATACCTTTAACTACTTTTTTATAGTAGCTTTCGGAAAGATCGTCATTAAGATCAAGTTCGGCGTCTCTTGTGATTTTTATAGTATATGCACGCTTTGGAGTAAGACCAACAGTGTGGAAAATACTTTTCAATCCAAAGCGGATAACATCATCGAGCAGGATGATGAATATTTTATCACCTTCGCGTGGCAATAGTATAAATCTCGATAAACGGTCGGTTGGAATTTCAATTAAATGATGTTGAATATCTCCATCTTCTCTTACAGTATCCGATACCAGATAGATGGCATCGTCTTTCATATGCTTAAACTTTGTGCTTTTCTTTATGTGGATCGGCACTAGGTTTGGTCTAACTTTTCGGTTGAAGAGATCCTCTACAAATGCTTTTTGACTATCGTTCAGGTTTTTTTCATTGATCATAAATATGTTATGATCTTTTAGTTCTTCCAGTATTTTTTTGAACGTATTTTCGAATTCTACTTGTTGGGCTACAACAACTTTCTGGATTTCCCTCAAAATCAGTTCTGGATCTTCGTTAAGATATGTTCTGGATTTTTTATCCAGAGAAGCCAGACGCCTTAAAGTAGCAACCCGTACACGAAAATATTCATCGAGGTTATTGGAATAAATACCTAAAAATTTGATGCGTTCAATCAAAGGTACTTCCGTATTTCCAGCCTCTTGCAATACTCTGCTATTAAAGAAAAGCCAACTAAATTCTTTGTTACGGAGATGCTTCATGGATACAATTATGATGTGAGTGGTCTAAAATTTGAAAATTGCACAACGGTGCCATTCCTGATGTCACAAAAATAGTTTTTTCGATCTACTACAACAAAGGATAACCATAGCAATTTTACCCAATAGAAGCATTTGCTTAGGAAGCAAAATTTTCTTCGTCAGGCTTTTTTAATTGTGAATGTTTTGCTTTTGTTCTATCTATGGTTTATTAAATTACTATCACAATTAATATTTAAACAGAAAGTTGCCGTGGATAAGTCTGTTGAGCGATTTGTTTGGGTTGCTTTTAATTTGAATATCAGTGAAATTACTTCTGATTGGTGTTCAGAGTGCACCATCAAGTTCAATACGGGTATATCGAAAGTGTTCTAGATTATTGTTATTTGCTCTTTTTTGAATTGAGTTTGGAAACTAAATAGAGGGGGGAGCCCTTGTCATATACAAACAATAGAAAATCAATATCTATGAATTTATCAAATATAAAGTATGCCATTCCATATTTTATTATTGCTCTTTTGTTTTTTGCTCAGTCTACATTGGCTCAGGATCTTTCAACAAGTAATAAGAAAGCTTTGAGGGCATGGAAAGCAGCTTACGATCATTTTAGAAAAAGAGATTTTGTAGGAACACTGGAAGCACTTGACAAGGCTATAGATTATGACGATCGTTTCTTGGAAGCATACTACCTTAAGGCCGATATTTTATTGGAAATGAAGGAGGACAAGCAGGTGATAGAAATACTTGGTAAAGCTAAGAAATTGGAAACCAAACCAAGCTCCACTACTCATTATATGCTGGCCAAAGCAAAACGGAACCTAGGGCTGTATCTCGAAGCGGTAAAGGAATTGAAAAGTTATAAGTTAATTGTTCAGACAGAGGAACAGAAACAAAAGGCAGACTTACTGATAGAAACCTGCAAGTTTGGATATAAGCTTATGTCCAACCCTGTAGATTTTGAACCAATAAACATAGGAAGCGCTGTGAATTCCCCTGAGAGCGAGTATTGGCCTAGCCTAACGGCTGATCAGAGCACTTTGGTATTTACAAGACTTACAGGCAGGGGGAAACGTAAACAGGAAGATTTCTTTGTGTCTTCAAAAAAAGATAGTGTTTGGTTACAAGCTGTGAATATGGGGGCTCCTATGAATACACCTTACAATGAAGGTGCTCAGTCTATTTCGGCAGATGGAAAGACATTGGTATTTACAGCATGCGGAAGGCGCGGCGGCGCTGGTAGTTGCGATTTGTATATTTCGCGAAAAACAGAAAACGGCTGGACAGTACCTCAGAACATGGGACGGCCAATAAATTCAAGATCGTGGGAGTCCCAGCCTTCGCTTTCGGCAGATGGAAAGGTTTTGTTTTTCGTGAGCAACCGCCCAGGAGGCTATGGACGTAAAGATATTTGGCTGAGCGAACTGGATGAAACAGGGAATTGGAAGCCTCCTATTAACCTAGGGGACAGCATAAACACAGCACAGAATGAAACAGCTCCTTTTTTACATCCCGATGCCATTACCTTGTATTTTGCTTCCGATGGCCACATGGGAATGGGAAGAAGCGATGTTTTTTTGAGTCGTTTTGCAGGAAAACATTGGACGAAGGCTCATAATCTTGGATACCCCATCAATACACAAGGCGAAGAGCGGGGAGTGGTGACAAATACAGACGGGATATTCGCGTTTATCTCATCTGAACGCGAAGGTGGTTTCGGCGGGCTGGATATTTACCGTTTCGAGCTACCTGAATCGCTGCGCCCGGAGCGTGTAACTTTCGTTAAAGGAATTGTCCGGGATATCGAGACTAAGGTTCCGCTACTATCAAAGGTTGAACTAATTAATTTGAGAACTAAAGAGAGCAAAGTAGTCTATTCCGATGAAAAGCAAGGCGATTTCTTATTGATTTTACCCGCAGGCGACCGTTATGCGCTAAATGTCTGGAGAAAAGATTATCTGTTCTATTCCGATCATTTCGACCTTGTGGGGCACTACGGGAAACTACAACCTTATATGTTGGATATTCGGTTAAGCCCTATAAAACAGGGACAGAGGATCGTTCTGAAAAATATCTTTTTCGATACAGATAAATTTGAACTGAAAGCAGAATCGGAGGCAGAGCTACAAAAGTTGATTTCATTTTTGAATACAAACTCTACAGTGAAGCTGGAAATAGGAGGGCATACAGATAATCAAGGTACAGAGAAGTACAATTTGCAGCTTTCTAAGAATAGGGCTAAAGCTGTTTATCAATTTCTCTTAGAAAACAAGATTCCAGCAGAAAGGCTTAGTTATAAAGGATATGGGCAGAGTAAGCCAATAGAAACAAACGATAGCGACGAAGGTAGGTCTAAAAACAGGAGGACTGAAGCCAAGATTATAGAGAGGTAGCCAGTCTTTCTGGCTCCGATTTTGTAAGCAGAAGTGAAGCTGGGGTAGTGATGAGGCTATTTCAGCGCACTTCAAAGAAAACTAAATTTAAGACAGATGAAGAACATAGCACTTTTGTTGTTGTTTTTTTGCTTTACCAACTTTGCCTTTGCTCAAAAGAAAGTTGCAAAAGCAGAGTTGAATTTTGGCGTGCTAACTCCACAAGGAAACCTTGCAGATAAGAATGAAAATAATGCCAATGCCTATTTCTCTGAGTTCGGGTTCCAGACAGATTTAACCTTGCGTAGATATTCCTCAAGTGGATTCGGGTTTGGTCTTCGGCTTGCTGTCTCTGAGTTTTATGTAGGGAAAAGCATGTTTGCAAAGAAACTTTTAACTGCTCAGAATAGCGATGATTTTGCAAATTATGGTTTGAACCAGTTCTCTATTTCAAACACCAGCGTTCAGCTATCCCTTTCGTATAACATTTCTATTGGAAAATATATCAGTATAGAGCCGTTTTTCAACTCAGGCGTAGAAGCACTCTCAATTCCAGAGTTCGAACTGCATTATCTAAAAAATGGAGCAACTCACCTCTTCAGGCAAGACGAATATGTTGGTAGTGGAATTTCTATCAATCCTGGGTTGAGTGTGAATATAGAGCTCAATCCAATCGTTGGATTTCAATTGTTCGGAGCTTATTCTACGGCTTTTATGGAGGAGTACGAAGCTGATCAACTCACCGTGAGTCCAAATGATATCGATAACGCTAGTGTAACGTTGGATCTGTCTCCTGAATATGTATCGTTTGGTGCGGGTATAACTGTCAATCTGAGGAAGAAAAATAAATAAGGGGTACGGTCAAGTTCTAAGGCCATCTGTTACGGTATTCTTAGTCCATCAGAGAACCAATTGATGGCCATCCAGTTAAAAATGAAAAGAGACAGCCCTTTAAAGAAGACTGTCTCTTTTTAACTTAAATGAGAAAGAGTTTATATTAAACTACTTTAACGTTTACTGCGTTCAAACCTTTACGGCCTTCAACAAGTTCGAATTCAACAAGATCACCTTCGCGAACTTCGTCAATTAAACCTGTAACGTGCACGAAGTGCTCTTTGTTTGTTCCTTCTTCTGTGATGAAACCAAATCCTTTAGTCTCGTTGAAGAATTTTACTGTACCTTTAGTCATTGTAATAATATATTGTAAAAAACTGACGCGAAGTTACGGTTAAATAATTTGATTCTCAAAGCTTTTCTAAGAATAATATCAATTTATTTTTTTCATTCATTCATGATTTCTTCGTAACTGGCTAATATTTAGTTTTTTATAGTTGATTTAATTTTATCTACAGAAGGCAAATCGTTGTAGTGCCATTTGCCGACGATTTTACTGCCTTTTATTAATAATAATCCTGGATTAGAGCGTATTATAGTTTTTAACGTAGTTTGGTCTGTTGCATAAAATACATAATCTCCTTGAACCGCTTTGTTAAGTTCTGTAATCTCTTTTGGGGTAGATGAGGTAAGCGGCACAAAATTTATCCCTTCTTGATCGCTCCACTTTTTAAGGGCTTTTAGCTCTTTGAACGCTTTCTGGTTTGCACGGTCGAGGCGATAAGAAACAACAACGAATTTGTATCCCGGGTTATCTAGAATTATAGGAAGCAGGTCATCGCCATCTGGCGTCATGATACTGAAATCGTGAATAGGAGCTTCGTCCCCTTTTTCTATCAACTCAACTTTAGTGTCCTTAAATACCCATGTGCTGTCTTGCCAAGGATAGTTTTGTTCAGTAAATTCCTTTACTACACCATCTTTCTCGTAATAAAGCTTGGTTAGATATACATCTTGTTTCGCATTTTCCGGTAGCTCCATTTGTTTCTTTATGTCCGCACCAACATGATACGGGCGAAAATCATGTATAGGCAAATGGTTGTAGTTATACCACTGGAAGCCCAATGTGAGAAGCAAGAACAAAAGGGCAAAGGCAAATTGTGTAATGCCGGCAAACCACCCTTTTGCCTCGTTTCTGCGCACCCAAAGCCACAGAACAAGAACCATCAGGGCTATATTTTTCCAGAATGTTTCTGCATTGGTGAGCTCCACTGCGTCGCCAAAGCATCCACAGTCGCTTACTGCATTGGTTATCCAGGATACCAATGTTAAGACTGTGAAAGTACTCTCAACAAAAAGCATCGACCAGATGGAAAACTTGGGATATAAGTTGAACAAAAAGAACACTCCCAATAGTACTTCTGCTCCGATAATAGATATGGCACCAAGCATGGCCAATGGTTGCAGTGCCGTTAGATCGTAAGCAATAAGATAATCCCCGATTTTGTAATACATACCAAGAGGGTCTACAGCTTTCACGTAGCCCGAGAAAAGAAAAACTACTCCTAAAACGAACCTGAATATAGCATCAATAACTTTCATTTGTATTTGATAATTAATGGATTTATTAATTAGTTGGCTTTAAGGGAAATATCGCCAATTCTTTAGTTTTTGTAATCAGTAGGCGTTAAAATTAGATTATTCCAGTTTGAGCTTAATCAAGGCAAAAACGGCATAGTTCAGCATGTCAAAATAATTGGCATCAGTGCCTTCCGAGACAAGGGTAGATCCATCGTTGTCCTCGATTTGTTTTGTCCGATAGATTTTCATGAGAATAAGGTCGGTAAGCGAACTGATCCGCATGTTTCTCCAAGCCTCCCCGTAGTCGTGGTTTTTGCGGTTCATTAGCTCTTTGGCCTCCTGGAAATATTTGTTATAAAGTTCTATAGCCCTTTCTTCTTCCATGTCGACAGTGTCTGCGAAACCAAGCTCCAACTGAATCAATGCAACGATAGCATAGTTGACAATTCCAATAAACTCACCTTCGATACCTTCTCCTACTTTCGAAATACCTTTTATTTCCAGTTCTCTTATCCGTTGAGCTTTTATGTATATCTGATCGGTGAGCGAGCTTGGGCGCAAAATCCGCCATGCCGGACGGTAATCTTTTAGTTTATTCGAAAAAAGTTCTGTACAGATTTTACGTATCTGTTCAAATTGTTCGTTCGTTTTTTCCATTAAAATCAACTTCTTACGGTACTAAGGCGACTACATTGCTGTATTAAAAGCCTGTGCGCGTTATTTTATTTACATTTGTTCCCTTAAAACAGGATTGGGGAAAACAAAATTAGTATTTCATCTGGTTAAAACAGATTTTTCATCTAATTGAGATGAACTTCTTGTGTTAATTTAACAAGAACAGAGCAAATGACAAACTTCTATGCGTCAGCTTTGTTAAGCTATTGGTTTGTAACCTTAGTTAGCGAAACGTTTTCTCCACAAGTGTATATTTTAAGGTTGAATTTCCCTGAATTGAGTCAAACAATGAATAATGTTATAAAGAATACAAAGCTGATCTCCAAAAGAACGACATTAAATTGCAATGAAAAGTTGCTCGACCTGTCATTACCTTTGGTGATGGGTATCGTAAACCTTACTCCAGATTCGTTTTATTCGGGAAGTAGGGCAGGAGAGGAAGGCTTGATGGACCGGATAAGTAAAATGGTATCCGATGGTGCAGATATTATCGATTTAGGGGGGTATTCGTCAAGGCCGGGGGCACAGCATATTACTACAGAAGAGGAGTGGGGGCGTCTGGCACCTGCTTTGGAAATTATTCGCAAAGAGTTTCCTGAGGTGGTGATTTCTGTGGACACTTTTAGGGCTGAAATTGCAGATCGTTCTGTTAGCGAATATCGAGTTGATATCATAAATGATATTTCTGCAGGAGAATTGGATGAGAAGATGTTTGAAACAATTGCCAGACTTCAAGTGCCTTATATTTTGATGCACATGCAAGGAACTCCCCAGACTATGCAACAACAACCAACTTACAGGGATTTAATGCGCGAGATTGTACGCTATTTTTCCAGTAAGATAGAAGCGCTGAAGAGCATGGGGGTGCACGATATGATAATTGACCCTGGGTTTGGATTTGGAAAAAGTTTGGAACACAACTATGAGCTTCTGGGGCATTTGGATGAGTTTAAAATTTTCGAACAACCACTCTTGGCTGGTGTATCAAGAAAATCAATGATTTATAAGTATCTCGATTCAGATCCCGAGCAGGCTTTGAACGGAACAACAGTTTTGCACACAATTGCCTTGCAAAAAGGAGCGCAGATTTTGCGTGTACATGATGTAAAAGAGGCTAAAGAAACGGTGAGTTTGGTTAGCAAGGTTTTTGGGGATGGTCTTTGGTTCCATGGCAGATGACAAGGGCTTAATTGCTGCATTATTCATTTTAGCAGTTGAGTAAAGTCCTGAACTTATTTAAGTTCAAAACTTCAATCTGGATTTGAGCATATTACGTTCAGATAAAGTTAACTTAAATTAAATATGGCTATCTATTTCCTTTACGGCTTTAATCATGCAGAAATTTCCTGTTTTCTACCAACTTTATTTCTGATCGTTGGTTATTAGGGGCTTGGCTATATCCAAATGGCTAGTGATTGAAAAGATACTATAAGCCGCACTTTGCCTTTTGTTGATCTAAAATTGTAAAGTAGAATTATATACTGGAATTTAAAATAACGTTTTCATGAGACAAGCTTTTTATATTCAGTGTTAAAGGGCGACGATGCTGAATATTTGTACGGTGTGTTGCTCCCGAATAAAAATCAAGTGCTTAGTTCTGTAAATTTATGAATTTTCTTGACATCCGTTTTCTAGATATTTTAGACATTCTGTTGGTCGCCTTTCTTCTCTATCAGCTATACATGCTCACGAAAGGCACTGTGGCCATCAATATTTTTGTGGGTATTGTTGGCGTTTATCTTGTTTGGTTACTTGTCCGGGCTCTGAACATGCACCTGCTTGGTTCGATCTTGGGACAGGTAATGGGAGTTGGGGTATTAGCTCTTATTATTGTGTTTCAACAGGAGATACGGAATTTTCTTGTGATCCTGGGTACACGCTATTTCAGCAACATGTCTTTTTCTGTAGAGCAGTTGTTTTCAACGTTTATAAAACAGGAAAACACGAAACCTAAAGTTGCGTCGATTGTAAAGGCCTGCAAAGATATGTCGAAAACCAATACTGGAGCATTAATTGTGCTGGAGAGAGAATCTGATCTTGAAATGATAGCTGAGTCTGGAGATATTATGGATTCCTACACTTCGAGCCGAATTATTGAATCCGTGTTTTTTAAAAATAGTCCACTGCATGATGGTGGCATGGTTATACGCGGAGAAAAAGTGTATGCCGCACGGTGCGTACTTCCGGTATCGGAAAATCCTGAAATTCCTAAACATTTAGGACTACGTCACAGAGCTGCTATTGGTGTTACGGAATCGACAGATGCGTTTGTTATTGTTGTATCTGAAGAAACAGGAGCCATTTCATATGTTCAAAGGGGTAAAATATTTTATGGGGTAAATACTCTTGAACTAAGAAGAATTGTAGAGCAGGAGTTTAAGATCCCACCTAAAAAAAGATAAACTAATTTAAAGCTCTTTTTTTGCCCGCAAGGGTACTTTCCTATATTTGCAGGAGAAAAACACAAAATAAGCTCCAACATAATCTAAGAAACAATGAACAGAAGAAAGGCATTAAAATCGCTTGGACTAGCCTCTGTTTTGGGCACTGCTGGTCTAGCTGCTGCGTGTGCTAATATACAAACGGCTGATAGTGAGAAAAAAAGCAAAGTCGATACAACCGCAAAGGAGACAAAAACGTCTTTAACTGAAAGGGACAAGTTGATCGTTAACCGTAAAAAAATGACGTTTAACGATCCTGAAAATCCTACTGCTTTTGAACACAAGCACACGCCTGATATTAAAGTGGGCGAGAAGAACGCGAAAGGTCATACAAGGGTCGATGTACTGATCGGGCAAAAAGATATTATACACCCAACAGAAGCTAACCATTGGATCGATTACATTCAGCTTTGGCAAAACGGTAAACTTATTGGCAAAGTTGAGTTTGAAATCGGAGTGGCAGGTGGTTTCGCATCTTTCTATATTGAGTTGAAAACTGGAGATAAGATTACGGCAGAAGCAGGTTGTAATTTACACGGAATTTGGACAAGCTTTATCGAGGTGTAAGAGTTGATGTTGTTCCTTAATTTTGCAAACAAAGAGGTTATAGGCAAACCGCAAATGTAGTACAACGCAATTCCACCCTCATTTTTGGAATGCTACCCAGATGAAAGCCGCCGTAAGGCGGCTTTTGTCACTTTAGTAAAGTGAAAAAATTCGGTTAAGCTCACAAGGCGTTCAATACCGGAGCGTACTGGAGTGCGCGAGAATTTGGACGATCGCAGTGCAACGAAAACCAAAGTTTTTTTTCGGCTTTACTTAGGGGGTTATTAATCTTTTCTTATTGAACCTTGTATAATCGCTGAGAAAGGACAAAAGGTTCTGACTTATCATTGAGTATTCCGTTCGTTAATAATGTAAACGAGTCGGGCAACTGTGTAATTCGAAAGCTCGCGTTTTCCCAAAAACGCTTTCCTTTGGGCAAAACTAGGGTGTCGTTGTTTTGTGCTTCGTTTTTGTACGACGAGTGGTCTGGTTTGAAAACTGTGCTATTGTAGTTCAGGAAAATTTTCCCTGGCAATATTACAAGGTCTTCTTCTCCATGATTTATCATATGCATTTTGCCGTAGATACTGTCCCCGATTGCATAAAACTTAAAGTTGAGAGTTAACCCATTGCGCTGAATTTCATTCTTTTCTCCTTCTTCTTTTGAATTTTTGAAGCTGAAAAACGACATTTTATCGTTCTGAAGATATTTTTCATAGGTGATCTGATGATGTTCGGAAAGCTTATAAGTCACAGTCTTATTTCCGAATTTAATGCTGTATTCTTTATAAAGATCGCCATGATAGCCGCTCAATTTATAAATTTTAAGATCGTTTATTGGGCGGAAGTTTACAGAAAAAGGTATTGCATCTCCAGCTTTCAGTTTTACACTTGTAGAATCAAGTTTTGCTGTGCGCCTTAGTTTGTTTGGCGTAATGATTTCCCAGTTGCTTAAGTTGATTACTTTTTCGTCCTTCGTTGGATTGTGAGCTACAAGGGTTAACTTCATTTCTTGCTTTTTCGGATCGGCAATTAATTTTGACCTAAAATAGATTCCAGAATCATCGAAAATTTTTTCGATGGGAGAGTACACCAGTTGAAAACGATCATCAGCAGGTTCAAGTTCAACCTCCTCCAGCTTGTGGTCGCCGCAGTGGAGTCCCAGAAAGGAAACGAGAAATACCAAGTATTGCTTTTTCATAATATAAATTTGTAAAAGTTGGATAGAAGATGAAAAAATAGCCTATTGTATATTGTTCCCCGTTTTCTAATCTCCAAGTACAGATATACTCTGGTTTAAAAAACGAATGGATTTGTACTAATTTTCAGTTTCAGTCACGTAAAAAGTGTCTACTCCATTGTTCATAAGAAAAACAACCGTTTATTGCCCCGAAGTACAGGGGTTCAGAAAGTGACAACTCAAAAATGATGAGAATATCACCAAGACTCAGCTCCCGATTTGAATTTACGAAATAAACAGAACCTACCTTCTAATAAAAGAAAGCGGTTTTTGTATTTTTAATATCGTATGAAATAGATTCTGCTCCCAAACAAGTTGATTTTTTTAGGCAAAATAAAAGAGTGAAGTGTTTTGAAATTGATTTTATATGAAACTTTTAGTTGAAGGTGTGAAAGTGGAATTTTCAAGTGAATATGTGATGTTTAACGATGTAAAATTCTAGATTTAGGTAGCTGGTCATAATTAAACTAGACTTGTTTGGGTGCTAAGGTGCTGATTACCTGTAAAGAGCAAGGCTGAAATTGATAGGGCCGAGGCCTTATTATGTATAGTTCGTAGTTTGCTAAGACAGGAATTAAGATGAAGCTATCTGTTTCTTTAATGATTGGTTAATAATGTATTATAGATGATTAAGTAAATATGAACTCGATGGATAAAAATAGTTAGCTATTCTATTGTCCAGTAAACCAAGCTGGGAGAGGCATGTGCTTGGAAGAACTTTTCTCAGAACTTTTTTTTGATGAAATTCTTTGCTAATTTAGATACAGATTAATCAAAGCTCTTGACAATGCTAAAAGAACGCAAAAGTGGAATAATACTTCATCCGACCTCGTTGCCTGGAAAATATGGCATTGGATCGTTTGGACAAGGTGCATATCAATTTGTAGATTTCTTGGTGAATGCAGGTCAGCAATTGTGGCAGATTTTGCCACTAGGGCCAACTACTTATGGAGATTCTCCTTATCAGAGCTTTTCTGCTTTTGCAGGAAATCCAAGTCTTATAGACCCTGAAAGAATGGTTAAGTTTGGGTTGTTAGAGGAAGCCGATCTTAAAACAGATATTGAGTTTGATGATACAAAGGTCGATTTTGAGATCGTTCAGACTTTTAAACAGAAACTTCTTAAAAGGGCTTATCATAATTTTAAAAGCAAAGGTAGCTACGAGCTGAAAAAGGAGTTTGTAACTTTTATTAAGCAGAATGACTTCTGGCTTGAAGATTACGCTCTTTTCATGGCCATCAAAAAGCAACAAAAAGACAAGCCTTGGTTTGAATGGGACGAGGGGTTGAAAAGGCGCGACGAAAAAGACCTTGCAGTTATAAAGTTGGACATGAGCGAGGAGATTTCATATCAGATGTTTGCTCAGTTCGTGTTTTTCCGTCAATGGAAAACCCTTAAAGCATATGCAAATAGCCAGGGAGTTGAAATTATTGGCGATCTTCCAATATATGTAGCTGGCGATAGTGCCGATGCATGGGCAAATCCTCAGTTATTTGAATTTGACTCAGACCTTCAGCCTCGTCTTGTTGCCGGTGTTCCTCCAGATGTTTTTTCAGAAACTGGTCAGCTTTGGGGCAATCCAATTTACGATTGGGAATTCATGCAGGAAACCCGTTTCGATTGGTGGGTGAAACGCATGAGGGCAAATCTCGACATGTACGATTATGTACGTGTGGATCATTTCAGAGGTTTTGAATCTTATTGGGCTGTTCCAGCAGATGAGGAAACGGCAGAGAATGGTAGATGGATAAAAGCGCCTGGCCGTGCACTCTTCCAGACCTTGCGCGAACAGATCAGTAATGCTTTACCAATATTAGCAGAAGATCTGGGGGTTATAACACCTCAAGTAGAGGAACTGCGAGATTCGTTCAGTCTACCGGGGATGAAAATATTACACTTTGCATTTGAAAGCGATGCCGATAATGCATATTTACCACATAATCATATTCAGAACAGCGTAACTTATACGAATACTCACGATAACGATACTACAAAAGGTTGGTTCGATGCATTGAATGAGCAAACTCAAGCAAATGTGAAGAAATATCTGATCTGTGTGGAATCAATTCATTGGGATTTGATGCGCTATGCTTGGGCTTCATGTAGCAAATGGGCCTTAACAGTGTTGCAGGACGTATTGGGCTTGGACGCAGGGGCTAGGATGAATATTCCTGGTACCGGTACTGGCAACTGGACGTGGCGTTTTAAAGAAGACGATCTTACGGACGAACATGCAGAAAAATTGTTGGAATTGACAGTTTCCTACGGACGGCTCCGTAAACAAGAAGTGGACGAACTGGATTAGAGGATAAATAGATTAAAGTATGCCCTCCTGTTGATAATTACAGCTGGAGGGCATTTTTTATGCTGGTGATGTGGATAATGCTTTATGGTTTAACTAATAATACTTTTTCCGTGCTCTGGAAACGGGAACCATATATTTTCACAACATATACACCTTGCTCGTATCCATGCAGAGGGATGTTCAGTTTGCCTTTTACGTCTGTCCAACTTTGCAAGTGTTGGCCGTTAACAGTATAGAGATCGATTTTTTTCAAATAGCCATAATTCACTTTCAGGCCAATGTAATCATGGGCAAAGTTCTTCACAACTTCATACTGATCGTTGAATACATCTGCCGTTGCCGTTGCCTCTGGGTTTATGCAAAAGCGTGTTAAATTACTATTGCCCCATGCTTTTTTCGAACTCACATTGTCGATTAGCCCAGTTGCTATCGTCTCTTGATCAGTCTCATTGTATAATTCAACAGATTGAGGTTGATCTATGGCTACAGGTTGTAAGAGTAGATAATAGCAGCCTGGAGGAAGTATAAATGGATAGCTATCGACCATTAGTTTTGTGTTGTCTGTTTTTCTATATAAAGTTTCGCCTTTAGAGTTATTGAGGGTCCACGCAACTAATGTATTTTCAGAGGCTCCTTCAAATTTTAAGTTCACAAGATCGCCTGTTGTATATTCAAGGGCAATTTCTCTAGTATTGTTTTCTTTATAGTCTCCTTTAGCATTAGTGGTTAAAGTAATTTTCAGTAATGTGTCATTTGGGGAGATTTCCAGTTGATTTAACTTAATGATTTGTGAAGATTGACTTTTTAGTTCTCCAGTCCAAGAATCTGTCCTCACCGGTAGCAAATTTATGGATATATTGATGTCAAATTGAGTTATTGTTTCCATTCCACCATTATTTACAACAATCACTGGCGATAGGCTATTAGAAAACCGAAAAGCTCCGTTGGGGTACACTATCTCGTCTAAGCGAAGATCTGCGGCTTCGTCATTTGGGGTTAAGCCATCAATAAACAAAGGATCAATATCCCTTGGATCCAGCCATGGTTTTAGTGATGTTGTTTTTCCTGGATATTTATTCCAGGATAAATCGAATTTTGTAAAATAATCTGGATTTTCAGGATGCTCACAGGATGCATCTCCGCCCGACAAATCTCCAATAATGCGGTGGTTCGAGTCAAATAGAGGCGAACCGGAAGACCCACCTTCTGTTACACCTAAATCCCAGTACACCTTCCAGTGAGAAGCTGAATCATCTGGCCAGCCAATAGGAGGGATTTCCAATGTAGCGGGACCTGATGTATCTATTGATATTTTCTTCACATCGCCTACAGGATGATGAATGCCAACTGTGCGATCTGTAGGAAGCGGGTTTCTGCTCCAGCCTGCATAATAGGCTTCATAATGAACAGGCGGAACTTCGCTCAGTTCGAGGAGGGAGAAATCCAAAGCTCCCAAGGGGCCGGTAGCTCTGAATATGGAACTTGCAATGGTTTTTGCATTTTTATTTAGAAGGCTAGAGCAGGTTGCTTTTTCGTGATTGAAGTAAAACACCGCAGTTTCTGCAATGGTTGAGTTACTGATACAATGATTTGCTGATAAAATATATGGGATTCCATCAAAATTTGTGTTGTTAATAAGGCTTCCTGTACATGAGTAGTTCCGCCCATCTTCCGAATAGGTGAATTTTACGACAGCCCTTTTCTCTATTTGCCACTCTTGACCTTCTGTGCAATTAATATCGATATGGCAACTGCCAGAAAGTTTTTTCTTTGGCGAGACTGCTATATAGTTATGCCTAACTTCTGTAATACTGAATTCCGGTATACTTGCATAATCGGGAACCTGAAGCTCCACAATAATATTTTCTCCACCAACACCACGTACAGGCAATTTACCCGAACGCTTGTTGTTTAGGTGGGTAAAGGCTCCGATATAGTATTGCTTGTTCTCTGGGTAGATGAAAAGTTTTACTCCTTCTTCCAGATTGAAATTCTCGAACATAAGGCCAATTTCTTCTGCACCCTCCGAACCAATACCTAACCGCCATATTTTGGCGCCATCCACATTTTCCCATTTTCCGATGCTGGAAGTACTGTAATCTACATCGAACACTTTTCCAATCAATTGTTTTTTCTTACCTTGATTTTGAGTGAGCAATTTTTCAATTTCTTGCGGATCTTGTTTTGGTAGGCTAACAAAAGGAATTTCGTTAAGAGATTTTTTTCCAAAATTATGTGGACTGCCTTTATATTCTATTTGCGCATTTAAATAGGTGGATGAAGTGAACAAAAATAATAGTATATAAAAGAGAGCTTTTTTCATTTCGTCTTGTTTAATTGTTAAGTGTGGCGGTTTTTATAATGCTGGACGTTTCCACATGAATTAAAACTATTCCATTATTTATCGGTATGGCACTTCAATTTCAGCAATAACGTTAGCGGTATTGAATAAAATTGTTTCCGAACGGTATAACGTAAAACTGCTTAATCAGTATACGGAAAAATATATAAAAAAGCTATCGTTAGCTAATTATTCAACAACAAATGGATACAAAAGAAGTTATACAGAAAGCGGCAGAGCTTATAAAAGAGGCAGATGCGTTGTTAATTACAGCTGGGGCTGGTATTGGTGTTGATTCTGGCTTGCCAGACTTCCGAGGTAATGAGGGTTTCTGGAAAGCTTATCCGCCAATTGCAGAGCTTGGGTTAAGTTTTTCGGATATGGCAAACCCTCAGTGGTTTAAGGTCGATCCACGTCTGGCATGGGCATTTTACGGACATAGATTAAATCTATATCGAGAAACTGATCCGCACGATGGATTTTCGAAAATTTTGGACATCGCGAAAAATAAAAAACTAGGCTACTTTGTTTTTACTTCAAATGTAGACGGGCAATTTCAGAAGGCAGGTTTCGATCCGCAGCGAATTTGTGAGGTGCATGGTTCCATTCACCATTTACAATGCAATATACCTTGTGTAAACGATGTTTGGCCTGCTGGTTCTGCGATAGTTTCTGTTGATATGAAGGAGTTCAAGGCAGAACTTCCATTACCAAGGTGTAAGCACTGTGGTGAAATAGCCCGCCCGAATATTCTCATGTTTGGGGACTACACATGGCTATCCGACCGTTCGGACGAGCAAGGTGTCCGTTTAAAGAGCTGGATGAAGGATATTGTAGGACAAGGAGGAAGAATTGCAGTGGTGGAATTGGGGGCTGGAAAGGCGATTTCTACAGTAAGAGGCTTTTCTGAGTCCGTTTGCAGGAATCTTGAAGGAAGCCTTATTCGTATCAACCCTAGAGAACACCATATCGATGTTGAAGGTGTTGGAATTCCGTTAGGGTCGCTAGAAGCTGTCCGGCGTGTTGCAGAATTATTATAATTAATTGATGAGCATGGCATTTCTTTTGATGCTGCTTCTCAAGACAACTATTTGACAAACAATTATATGGGAAATGTTAAGTGGGGCGTTTTTTTGCTGATTTTATTGATCCCTAGCGTATTACTGTCGCAAAACTTAAGTAAAAAAAAGAAAAGAAAATTGATGCTTGCAGTGGATCGCCTACTGGAAGAGGAAAGTTATCATATGGCAATAGCCTATCTCGATACATTAGCTGTAAACGACAGTACATGTGCCGATCTCCAGTTCAAGTTAGGTTTGTGCAAGCATAAATTGAGAAAATACCCAACTGCCCTTATTCATTTCGATCGTGCACACAAGTACCAAAGAAATTCGGAATATGCTTGTAAAGCACCGCCGGACTTATTCTATTATCATGCTAAAACTTTGTATTTTACAGATAAACCAGATCTTGCACTGACTCTGTTCTCAAGGTTAAAAGGACAAATGACCCGCCAGAAAGACCGAAGGTTTCTAAAAAAGATTGAAGAGGATATTGAGCTGTGTAAACAATACATTGAATTTTCTTCTACCTCTATTGATGTGAAAATCGATAATGTAGGCGAAAACATCAACTCTGTTTATCCGGAATATGCTCCAGTGCTCAGTTACGATGAAAATACATTGATCTTTACCTCTAAAAGAAAGGGTAGCGTTGGAGGTAAAAGAGATGCAAAAGGTGAATATTACGAAGATATATACATCTCCAAGCGGGTGAACAATGTTTGGCAAGTGCCCAAAAGTATCAGTTCAAGAATCAACACAGAAGATCATGACGCATCTATGAGTTTATCTGCCGATGGAACGGAGCTTCTTATTTATAGGCCAGATGACAATGGGAGCATATACATCAGTAAGCAAACCGGGGATGACTGGAGCGTACCCCAAAAGCTAAATTCGACGATCAATACCGAATTCCGCGAGACACATGCTTGCTTCTCGCCTGATGGAAAATCTCTTTATTTCACCAGTGATCGTCCCGGAGGACTGGGGGGGCTCGATATTTATGTTGCACAACGTTTAGCGAACGGAGATTGGGGGCGTGCAGTAAACCTAGGCTCGCCTATAAATTCGGAACAGGACGAAGAGGGGCCTTTTGCTCATCACGATGGTATTACCATTTACTTTAGTTCAAAGGGGCACGGGTCTATTGGTGGATACGATATCTTCTATTCCCGGTTGGAAAATGGAACTTGGACTCTCCCAAAAAACGTGGGTTATTCAGTAAATACGAGTAAAGACGATGTATTCTTTATTTTGTCAGCAGATGGAACGAAAGCCTACTTTGCCTCTTTCAAAGATGGAACTTTTGGTGAAACAGATATCTACCAAATAACTTACAAACAGCCCGATGATCAGAAGCATACTTACATAAAAGGAAAAATACTGGCATGTTCAATGGAAGATCTACGGCATGTTCAGATTTTTGCGAAAAATCCTGAAACACAACAGATTGTTGGAGTCTATCGTCCTAATTCGAGAACAGGACGTTTTTTTATGGTTTTCAATCCGGGTAAGAAATACGAACTGGATTTCGATTACAAAGGTGAAACTTTCCATGCAGACATGTTCACTGTGGAAAAAAACAGCCCGTTGGAATATAATTATGGCAAGGTAGCTATTGATATTTTACCGCCTTGCGATAAAAATGCATACAGAGCTCCAATAAGTGGACACCTGATAGGGCGGATATATTTCAACGATTTGGGCTATGATATTAAAAGAAATGATGATTTAGATAAGTTGGCAGCTTTTTTAAGCAGTCATCCGGAAGCAGAAGTGGCGTTTACAAGTCACACTGCAACAGAAGGAATGACCGCAGAACTTTTTCAAGTTGCCAATACTAGGGTGAAGAGCCTTATATACTACCTGATGCAACGTGGCGTAGTTCTTGATCAATTGAAAATCAAAATACTAGGTCCCCGCTTTTTACTGTTCGAGAAACAAGAAAAAATGAAGTTTAACGATCGGGTTGAAATATATCTCGTTAAACCATTAAGCTCCCCTTTCAAACTGGACGCTGAGGATCCCGTTTCTTTGGGTTACGAGTAATCTTGGCAAACTGTACATCAGCCACAAGGTATTCTCATAAAAGCCTTGTGGAAATTGGCGTGTCGTATGTTTGTGCAGGGGTGTTTGGTTTGTAGGTGTAGTTTTTGTTTTTATTTTTGGCGCACAGTCCAGGCGGTACTACATAAACTTTTAATTAGATGAGAGTTCTACAATTTCTGGCAATTATATTTGCCATTACAATATATTCCTGCAAGGTTCAACAGAAAAGTAGTTTAGAGACATATTCGGGAAATCATCCGGATTTGATAGCAGCAATGAAAAAGGCTGATATTTCCATGGAATCAGAAGAGTATGAGGAAGCTCTAGGCCACCTTTTGAAAGTGGATACGCTGTTGAAGTACGATCCAGAAGCTCTTTTTTTAACAGGCATGTGCTACTATAACCTGAAGAAATACGATCCAGCTCAGGTCTATTTCGATCAGGCAGCCAACTTCTCAGAAAAAGAATATATACCTATCGATGCTTATTTTTATCAGGGCAAAACCTATTATTTGCGGGATAAAAGTGATTCGGCACTGATGCAGTATACTTTCTTAGAAGACACATTGCGTAAATTGAATGATAAACGCTTTCTTGTGATTGTTCAAGACGAACTCAAACGTTGCAACAAGCTAATGGGGTTGAAAGAAACGCCTATAACTTGGGATGTTGTTGATCTTGGTGGGAAAATTAATTCTGAATATGCCGACCATAGTCCTGTGATAAATGGAGATGAAACAGTCCTGATCTTCACATCGAAGAGGGCAGGACAAAAAGATCCTGAAACAGGCGAATATCTTGAAGATATTTATATTTCACACAAGAAGAACGGAGTGTGGACGGAACCGGAAGGAATAAGTGATAGTATCAATACGCCGGATCATGAAGCGAGTATTGGACTTTCTGCCGATGGTCAGCAGTTATTTATATATAAGCCTGAAGAAAACGGGAGTATTTACGTAAGTAAACTTGAAGGCGATGTATGGACAAGGCCTAAGAAATTAGGCAAAAATATCAATAGCTCGGGAAGAGAAACTCATGCTTCACTTTCTGCGGATG
The DNA here is from genome assembly GCA_965230435.1 of Bacteroidales bacterium. GTDB lineage: Bacteria > Bacteroidota > Bacteroidia > Bacteroidales > JBDKHP01 > JBDKHP01. Next base: position 753,932 of record CBDDLB010000006.1, on the reverse strand, counting down.
GTCGATTTCTGTACTTCACTTCGGATAGAAATGGAGGATATGGAGGTACAGATATTTATGTTTCGGAACGCCAACCAGACGGAACTTGGGGTGAAGCAAAGAATTTGGGTTATGGCGTTAACAGTCGTTTTGATGAAGAAGGCCCATATATTCATCCAGATGGTAAAACGCTTTATTTCAGTTCTAAAGGTCATAATTCGATAGGAGGGTTCGATATCTATCAAACAGAGAGAAATGAGTTCAATACTTGGACACGTCCACGGAATATTGGTTACCCTGTTAATACAGTCAATGATGATGTGTTTTTTGTTCTGTCTGCCGACGGTCGCAGGGCATACTATTCATCGCACGCCAAGAACACAAAAACGAAAGCTGATATTTTTCTAGGAAACTTACCGGACAATGCAGAACGTCCGCTTACGATTATGATAGGCCATGTTACCGTTCCGTGTGGTGAGCTTCCTTATGTGAATATCACAGTGAACGATATGGAGACCGACGAAATTGTTGGTATTTATGTTCCCAACAGCAAAACAGGTAAATTTATCTTTTTCTTAGATAAAGGCCGCGATTATGCGCTCAGCGTGGAGGCCAATGACGAAGAGGTGCTGACAGATACATTGATAATAAGCCCAGATGCAAAATACGAAGAGGTGTACAAAAACATACCTGTACCGCCGGTTGAAATCTGTCCCGAATATATGGCTGTTGCTCAGCCTAAAGTTACTTCTCAGAAGAAGCTGGTTTTCGAAGGTGACAAAATAGAATATGACGAAGCCATAGGCATACGCAACATCATTTTCCCAAGCGGAAGCACACGCATCCGTGTTGATAAATCACTTGATGAATTGGCCAAGTATCTGCGGAATAATCCTAAAGCTCTTGTGGAGATTGGAGGACATTCGGATTCGAAAGGGGCAGAGAAGCTAAATTATCGTATCGCTAAAAGTAGGGCTGTGTCTGCACAACGGTATCTGCTGAGAAAAGGCGTTAAAGCAGACCAGTTGAAGGTTGTAAGCTATGGGCCTTCTACGCCTATAGCAATCAATCAAAATGCAGATGGTTCGTATAACAACGAAGCCATGAAGTTCAACCGTAGAATTGAGTTTAAGGTGCTACGACAAGGAAAATCGACTTTGAAAATATTACCGATTGATCTTGTGCCAGAGAAGTGGAGGGTAACGAACTTGGCAAAGCGGCATTTCTAGAATTCGTTTTATGAAGGATTATTTGAAGAAGTTCAATATCTTATCTGATGAGGAAATTGTAGAAATACAAAAACTAGGAATTCATAAGACCTTAGAGAAAGGGGATTTCTTTGTGGAAGAAGGAATTGTATGTCGCGAGATTGCTTTTGTGGTTTCAGGAGTGTTCCGATCGTTTTATTACTCATCAAGTGGAGAGGAGATTACTTATTGTTTCACATTTCCCAACGTATTCGTTACCGCTTATTCTTCTTTTATTACTCGGGAACGTACACTCGAAAACATTCAGGCTTTAACATCGGTGGACTTGTTGGTGATTCCCAAGAGTGAAATTGAGAAATTTGAACAAAAAAGTAGAAATTGGTTGTTGTTGGCAAAAACAATAGCAGAGCAGGAATATATAAAGCTAGAAAAACGGATTTTTATTCTTCAGAAAGAAAAGGCAGAGAAACGATACGAAGATCTGCTCAGGAATCACCCAGAATATCTACAGCATATACCGTTGAATTATTTAGCATCTTATCTAGGCATTACCCAACGGCACCTGAGCCGTATTCGTAAGGAACTATAGTTTTAGACAAATGTCCTTTGGTCTGTCCTTCTTCTTTGTTTCATTTGTAACAGCATATAATAAAAGTGTTGATTTTGTTAGTGTAGTATTAAATTGATCCAGCTTGTCGGATATGCTGATAAGCACGGTGAAAAGATAGCTTATTAAAATCACTAAACACAAGGACATGAAAAAGCAAGTTTTAATTATCAATGGTCATCCTGATAAACAAAGTTTCAATTATGCTCTTTCAGGCGCTTACAAGAGGGGAGCCGACGGAACAGGAGCCGACGTTTTGGAATTGAATATCGCAGATCTTTCTTTTAACTCCAATCTTGTAAACGGATATCGGCAAAGAATGGAATTGGAACCAGATCTTGAAGATGCGATAGAGAAAATAAAGAAAGCTGATCATTTAGTTTGGGTTTTCCCGATGTGGTGGGGTGGATACCCAGCACTTATGAAAGGTTTTATAGAACGAACGTTTTTGCCAGGCATAACGTTTCAGCCCAAAACGGGAAGTCCTTTGCCAGAAAAATTATTGAAAGGAAAAACTGCTAGGATTATTATGACTTCGGATTCTCCTCGATGGTACGACTATTTGTTTATGAAAAGCCCCGCATTAAATCAGTTTAAAAAAGGAACTTTGGAGTTTTGTGGGGTACGTCCTGTGAAAGTGACTTACATATCGCCGATAAAGAATTCTAAACTTGAGTTTAGAGAAGGATGGTTGGAAAAAGTTGCTTTGTTGGGTGAAAAATTGAATTAAAGAATTAGGCTATTTTGTATGAAACTGGAACTATAGGGAAAATAAAAAAGCAAAAAATCAGTAAACATTGTGGGGTGAAGGCAAATCACCCTACAATGCTAAAAAAGCATTACTCTACCCCAGAAAAGTACTTCATAAACTGAGCTCTTTCATACACAGAAGGATTATTGATAGTAGAGTAATTCATACTGGCGCGGAAACTACCAATGGTTTCGTGGCCATGCTGTTTCATCCATTCCTTAAGATTTTCTGTCATATTTCTCAGTTCGCCAATGCCCTTTTGATAAAGAACAGAGCAAACCTGCACCGTTTGTGCCCCAGCAAGAAGCTGTTTTACAACAGCCTCCCCATCGTGTACACCTGTAGAGGCCGAAAGTTCAAGTTTTTTTACACGCTCAGATAGAATTCCCACCCAACGTAACGATTGGCGGATAGAAGTAGGAGTGCTGAATATTGCCGCAGAATCGAACTTCTGGTGAACTGTATCGATATCTATTTCATAGAAACGATTGAACAGCACTATGGCAGAAGCACCGAAGGCAGCCATACGGTTTACTACCTGTGGCAGGTTTGTGAAATTAGGGCCAATTTTTACAGCAATAGGTATGGAAACCTTTGCTTTTACGTGACGGACTATCTGGTAGTACTTCTCCTCGTAGTTCGAAGCACTTTCTTCTATGTCTGTCGGTAGAATATAGATATTAAGCTCAATAGCATCGGCTCCTGCTTCTTCAATTGTTTTTGCATATTGAATCCAGTCACTGGCAGACACACAGTTGATGCTGGCTATTACGGGGATAGAAACCGCAGCTTTTGCCTTCTTGATCAGAGAAATATAATTGGCAACAGTATTGTCTTCTACATATGTTCTTAGGTAGTCTTCTGCCTCGGGATACTTATTGGTTTCCAGTAGGCTTCCAACTTCGTGGAGGATCTGTTCTTCGAACAGCGATTTAAGTACCACTGCTCCAGCACCATTTGCTTGCATGGCCTTTATTTTTTCTACAGAATTGGTAAGGCCAGAGCTGCTGACAATTATGGGAGATGGTATGTCCAATCCCATATAGGTTGTAGATAAATCCATTGTTTTGTGGTTTATTTCTTAGGATTTCCGACAAATCACCAGAAGTGTTCGTCGCACAAATCTTCAGTTCTCAGATTTAATGATAGACTCTTTTTCCAAATATTGAACTTCCGACACGTACCATTGTACTACCTTCCTCTATTGCAAGTTGATAATCGCCCGACATGCCCATCGATATTTCTTCAAAACTTTCATCATTTGGAAAATATTTGTTTTTCAAGGTAGTAAATATTTCCTTTAGATTACGGAATTCTTTTCGGATTTGTGACTCATCTTCTGTGTAAGTGGCCATGCCCATAACGCCAACTATTTTTATACTGTCAAGATCTTTAAAGTCTTCATTTTCCAGTAGTTCAAAGGCTTCTGTTATGTCAAGGCCAAATTTTGAGTCTTCGTCTGCAATATGAAATTGAAGCAAGCAACTTATTATCTTATTGTTTTTGCTTCCTTCTTTATCGATGACTTTCAGCAATTTTAGACTATCGACACCATGAAGAAGGCTTACGAATGGGGCAATGTATTTTACTTTATTGGATTGTAAATGGCCAATGAAATGCCATTCGATATCTTTCGGTAGTTCTTCCGCTTTTTTTGCCAGTTCTTGAACTTTATTTTCACCAAAAACACGATGGCCAGCATTGTATGCTTCTAAAATCTGATCGTTAGGTTTTGTTTTAGAGACAGCTACAAGTTCTACATGTTCGGGAATTCCTTCTTTTACTATTGAAAGATTTTCTTTAATGCTCATATGAATCGCTTTTATAGTATCTCAAAGGTATACTTACGCTTGTAAGTAACCAAATCTAAACCTGTTCTTCGCTTGGGTTGTGCGGCTGAGTCTAAAATTGGTTTTGATGGGCAATTATAGAGCATAATCTCAAAAATAAATCAAAAAAGTGAACAAACGATTGCGATATTTTAAAGTGTCTATGAATTAAGTAATTATTAGATTAAAAGTAGCGATTATAAAACGTTTGTTGACTTGAAATGACTGAAAAAAATTGCACATTTGTATTATATGTCTCACGACATTAAAACCCTGATACACTCTAAACAAACCCTAACATGATGTTCACTAAAAAGTCTGCACTCACGCTAGTGCTGATACACATACTCAGTATGTTTTCGATTCTTTTTGCTCAAGATCAGATTGTTTTCACGCTCACTCACGTCCCCGAGTACACACCTGATAAAGATAACATATACTTGTCAGGTAGTTTCAATAATTGGGCTTTGGCCGATTCCAATTCCCGCTTTCGGCGTTTACCAGATGGAACCTACAAGCTTGTTATGCGTTTGATGAACAAGAAAAGCTTTGAATTCAAAGTTAATAGAGGAAATTGGGATAAAGTTGAAGGAAATGATGTTGGAGGCTATTTAGCAAATCATGAATTTAACTATAGCGATAGTATTTTTGAGTATAAACTCGAAGTTCAGTCTTGGCAAGACCTTCATAAGAGTTTTTTTCCTGCTACGATAATAAAAGTTGTGTCATTTCCAGAAAACACCCCAAAAGATGCGAAAATTTATGTAGCAGGAACATTTAACGGGTGGAAATGTAACGACCCTGAATATGAGCTGAAAAAAGCCACAGACGGCACACATTTTACGGAGGTAAATTCTGGTTTGAAACGGTTCTCTTTTAAATTTTCCCGTGGTAGTTGGAAAAGTGTAGAAGCCCGGTGGGATGGGGGTGTGAAATCGAACCGCGAACACGTTGCCCAGTCAGGCAAAGCAGTAACGATTATCGCCGAAATTGATGCTTGGGAGGATTTGTCTCAGCGTCTGCTTATCTGGAAAATATTGTTTGCTTCTTTTTTTGTACAGTTCATAATAATCGCTGTTTTTCTTTTGCGCATTGATACTTCCAAATTTTTGTTTGGTACAGCCCTTTTCCTATCTGTAGGATACATATCCCGTTATATACATTGCGACTATGTTTTTGCATCTGAATTCCCAAAACTCCGTCTTGTTTCCCCTTGGATGATGTCTTTTTTTGTGGCTCCTGTAGCTTTATGGTTTCATAGAAAATATATTGAAAAAAACCAGATCGGTTGGGTATATGCCTTGCCATTTCTTCCTGTTCTTGTTCTCATTTATCTGTGGCAAATTCCAGACAAGCAGTTCACAAACCTAGTTATAACAAATGAAATAAGTTATTTGAATTTAGGACTTTATGTATATGCAATTCTTATCAATTTCTACTTTATCAATCGGTTGAAGAAACTGATTGCAGAGCTGCATTTCAAGGTTTCGAATCTTCATAAAAGGTTATTCGATGGTCTGCATGCCACTATAATACTGGTATGTATGATGCTTTTCTTTGTTGTACTCTCGTTCGCTTTACCTGTGAGGATTGATGTTAAACAACTGAACGATTGGTTCGAGAACCTAAGTTGGATTGCGATTGGGGTATTGATGCTCTATTCACAAATGGTTTCCTTGTTGGAAACTAGAGTTGTTGAAGGAGAAAAAGAGCCTGTAGAACAGCGCGTCAGCTTGTCGGATAAACATCGGGATTCGCTCAAGGACAAGTTAACACAATTGATGGAAGCTAAAGCTTTATATGCCAATCCAAAGTTGACGTTGGCAGAATTGGCTCGGCATTTAGGAACTAATACTTTTTATGTTTCAAAACTTATAAACGAAGGTTTTGAGATGTCGTTCACCGATTATGTGAATACCTATCGGGTGAAGGCTTTTGTGAAAGAAATGGAGAATTCGTCCAAAGATCAGACATTTTTGTATGTGGCCCTGAAGATGGGTTTCAATTCTAAATCTTCTTTTAACAGAGCATTTAAAAAAGCAATGGGAAAAACACCCAGTGACTATTTCGATAGGGAAGAGAAAGTCGTGAAAATTTCGTAATGTAATTTCGAAGGAGATTACTGAAGTGTTTTCTCAAACCGGATTCTCGTTTTCTATACTAGGTTTTCATGCGAAATACTGATAAACATGGCATGACAGTAATGAAATAGATTACCATGCCATGTTTTAAGCACGTAGTGCTATTTATTAGGAAAGCATGGTGTTGATATTCAGTATGGTTTCTTTTGTAAGAATTCAATATGGGGTGAACCTATTTGCCATTGAAATTATATTCTATATGTTTATTTTCAGCAAAGTAAGCCTTACAGCATATAGCTTCAAATTCGAGATTTTATTACAAGCGAACTCCCACAACGGTAATATCATCTCGCTGTAACGCACCTCCTTGGAACATGTCCAGTGCGCGTTCAAGTATCAATTGCTGTTTCGGGAGCGGGAGCGGAGCAACTTCCTGAAGTGCATTGATGAATTTTCTAGATCCGAATTTTTCGCGGGTTTCATTGTTTTGATCGGTGTAGCCATCTGTGGTCATATAAAGAACAGAACCTTTTGGTAGTTGAATCTGATGGCTGGTGAAGGTATTCAATTGTCTTCTTCTGCCACCGCCTATAGGACTTCTGTCTCCTTTTTGTTTCAGAATGTCTTTTGTGCCTTTGGGTAAATAATAGAGCGTCCGTTTGGCACCTGCATATTGTACTTTTATTTCACTTCCTTTTTCTATAATTGTACATATGGCCACATCCATACCGTCGTTATTGGAGCTGTTCGTATTGTCCTGTTTCAGCAGTGTGCGGATCTGTTCGTTCATTCGGTTCAGGATTTGAGCAGGATCGTGAGTGCGGCCTTCAAGAACAATTTGGTTAAGTACACTGTGCCCTATTAACGACATAAATGCACCAGGCACTCCATGCCCGGTACAATCGACAACTGCCAATATCTTTATTTTTTGGCCAGATTTTTCATCAGTAGCTTCCGTAAACCAGTAATAATCCCCGGACACTATATCCCTAGGACGGAAGATGAGGAAGAATTCAGAAAAAGCCTGATCGAGCTGTTTTAGCGAAGGTAAGATCGAGTTTTGGATAGTTTGCGCATAGCGTATACTTTGTGCTGTGAGTTCTTTTTCCCGGTTCAGGTTCTGGTTTGTCTGCTGAAGCATTGTCCGTTGCAGTAGAATTTCCTCTTGGCGCTCTTGCAGATCCGATGCTTGGAGTTGTGTTTCCGCTAAAAGCCGCTTTGTCCTGATGTTAGCTTTTACAGTGTTTACTGCACGGGCAAGATCTTTTGCAAGACGTTCCACAAAAACAACCTGGTGGCTATCGAATTTCCTTAATGTTCCAAGTTCAATAATTCCAACTACCTGATTATAGGTTATCAAAGGGGCTATCAGTAGTCCTTGTGTTTCTATATTTCCTAGGGCAGATTCTATCTTCATATAATCGCCCGGTATTTTTTTCAGGTGGATGATCTCTTTTAATTGCACAGCCCTTCCTAATAGGTCTTCACTGGGGTTAATGCGTATTTTGTCCACTTTTCTGCCATTCACGGCAACGGCTGCCTTTTGATGATAGGACGATTCTTCCGAATCATCATCAAGGATGTATATAGCTCCTTGAAGCGCATCGATGTGGGTGAGCAGTTTGTTCAGTACAGTACTGGAAAGTTCTTCGACACTATCGGTTACAGAACGGAGCAGCTCGCTGAAGTCGGCAATTCCTTCATTTATCCATGCGCGGTTTTCGCGATCCTGAGCGACCTTTTTTTGTTCTTTGCCTACTTTTTCAAGTTGATTGCGCATTTCTATCAACGCGCCTCCAAGATCGCCTTTGTTGTTGAAGACATTTATCTGGGTGCGTAGATTTCCTTTGCCTACTTCAATTGCAAAATCCCGTGTGTTTCTTAAGTTGGCAGTAAGCACATTGATGGAATCGGTCATCTCAGTGATTTCGTCATTTTTGGTTGCCGTTATTTTCTCAGGCAGTTCCCCTAGTCCCAACCGGGTAATGTATTTCTGAAGATGAGCAATCGAACGTATGATGTAGCGTGTTAGGCGTAGTATTAGAAATACAATAAAGCTCGAAAGGATAAATGTTAATAAGATGAGAGTGAAGAAGGCCTCACTGATTTTTCCGGAAGCGTGTTCGTTGACCACGATTTTGAAGTGCCGATTGGTAGATTCAATTTTCTTTATTGCAATATTTAAATCCTGCAAATGACCTTGGTTTCCAACAAGTCCAATGACTTTGTCTTTTTCTGAAACTTCAATAAACGTTGCCTGATAACTTCTTAGTTTGTTCGCCAGTATCCTGTAACCACTAGGTTTGTTTGTTTCCAGAATAGTAAGGAATTTATTTGCCCTTTGGTTGAATTTTTCGAGGTATTTGGTGTCTTTGCGTAGCAGATAATCCTTTTCGTGACGGCGCAACATCAGCATATGGATTTTGTAATCGGCATTCTGCTGTTTGGTTATAATTTCTTCAAACTGGTGAATTTCGTTGCGCATTTGCCCAATAAGACCATAGTCCTTAAATCCCTTTTTGTGCACTTCCAATGCAATACTGTTCATATGGCCTTTGTATTGATGGAAGTAGCTGGCGAGGTATGTCAGTTCTTGTTCAATATCCATCTGTTGCACAAGTTTTGTTTTGCGCAGGTCGAACATTAAAGCAGTGATATTATCTATTTTTGTATAAAAAGTGTCGAGTAATGAGCTTTCTCTGGTTCTGTAAAAATCTAGATTGGTTGTTTCCTTAAGTAGGAAGTCTTTTTCAGCTTTTCTAAGTTCTAGTTCTTCTTGGTTAACAAAGTCAATTTTCTTTAAAATATCATTGTATGTGAAAATAGAATCAATATAGTAGCTTATTGAAAGAGCAAGAATTAAAAGTATAAGAACAACACCAAAAGCAGTAGCATGAAGTTGGAACTTTATCGTAATTTTACGCTTTTTTTTCATTTCCCGAGACATAATATTGGTCACGGGCAAAGCTAGAAGTAGTGGTGTATTTTAATGTTTCTTTTGTGTTAAATTTAGATTAGTTAATCATGTTTGCATAAAATTTGTAGTGTTAAAAACGTTAAGTAGAACGAAAGACGGAAAATCTATTTTTTTTGATTAATCTTTGTGCTTATTTTCTTGATTTTTCGACAAATAGAGTAGAAAGGTTAGAACTTGAATTGAAATCCAACCTTGAATAATTCCTGCATCTGTAATCTTGGGCCTTCAGCAACTTTAGTTTTTTCCCCATTTACATCTCTATAAATTGGAATAAGAATGTCGTCGTCGTAGATCATGTGAACAGAAATTTCCGAACTGATGAAGCGGTTTACATTCAGTAGGAGTTTAAAAAACCAATCGATATCGATGTTTTCAGGAGTTTCAAAATAATTGCTAAATAGAGTGAAGCGGCTTTCGAAGCGGATATTTTTGGATATATTCATTTTGAAAGTGCTGTTTATGTATGCTCCAGTTTGGTTAAGGGTTGTTTTGTCGGGTGCTATACCAAACTTGGTCTGATCTACTGTGACGGTGTCATTTACATGCGTCATTTTAGCTGTGAGTGGCGAAAAATATAGGCTGAGCATGTTTTTAATCTGATATTCAAACCCAAGGCCGAGGTTGAAGTACAGAGGGGCTAAGAAATCGGATACTTTCTTGTCTTTGTTGTAGTCCCGTCCTTCTGTAAACTGTGTTTTTAGTTTGCTATGGAGTGTGAAACTCCATCTTGTTTTGCTTTTCCAGTTCAGTTTTGTGTCGAGTTCAATTTTGTCTTCAGTTTTCCGTAAAGGTTTTTCTCCTGGGATGTTAACTCCGAATTTGAGTTCTGTCCAAGTGTGTGATTTCAGATAATCGTGTTCGTATTGTAAATCCAAGCGTGTTTCTGCTTGAAAGGATACATTGCTTTCTCCACCACGAGCCCAGTTTCTTAGTTGGTTTTGATATGAATTCGCTTTAAAGTGTCCGTTAATCTTCCAATTCGATTTCTTCTTTTGTCCTGTTGCATTGGGTGGACGGTAAAAAGTCCAGGCCCGTATGGAATCGCGCAGGCGGTATACCTTCGATTTTTTGTTTCTCTTCCAAAAGCGCGTGGAGTTTGGACTTTGCCAGATCTGTTGTTCTGGGGTTGGCATCCAAATCCGAGTGGTGTCGTTGAGTTTAAAATTGAAAACGGAATCAATAGCTATCCAGCCGTGCTTGAGTTCCCATACCGTGAGAGAGTCTTTGATTCGGGATATCCGCTTTTGTTCGTTCACCCGCCAAAAGAATATACTGTCGCTAACGGGGAGTTTTGTGTACTGTACTGATTTCCACACTTCTCCATCTTTTTCTTTATGTGGTGTCCAGAACAATGTTGTATCACTGATCTGCCAGTATTCGCTGGTGTCGTTTAGAATCCAATTCCGTTCTGGGCGCTGACTGATGTTTAGGTTGGTTTCAACATTCCATGCACGGACATTATTGTGGAATGAGGTTACCGAAATTTCTGGCGATAGCCACCAGACATGGGCAGTATCGTTGATTTGCCAATTGCGGGGTCTGCGTATCTCTTTCCATTCTTTGGCTTTGTTGTCTATTTTCCAAAAGCGGAATTGCTTGTTGATTCTTGTGATTTGATATTGTTCTAGGAGCGACCAAACATCCGTGGAGTCATCTACATGCCACATCTGTAAGTTTGGGATTTGTTTCCACAGCTCGTTATGTTGCTCAAATTGCCAGATGTAGGTACTATCGTCTATCACCCAGCCTTTCCTTCGTTTGGACAACTGCAAAAGTTTGATCTTTTCGGTAACTTCTGGTTCTGTGTTTTCTTCTATGGTATCTTTTAGAACTTCTATTGGTGGAGGCGGTTTGTAATGCCAAGCTCGGAATTTGCGGGAAAGCGACCAGATTTTTTCTTCTGCGTTTCTTCTCCATATCTGCACGGAGTCATTCGCTAGTGCCAGTACTTTTATGTTTTTATCGATTTCCCAGAGTCTTTGTTTATTGCCTTTTCTGTGGTATTTGAGGGTATCATTTACTTGCCAGCTATTTTTTAAGGAATCGAACGACCAGATGTTGATTTTATCTCCTGCCTTCCAGGCCTCTATGTGTGGAAGAAGTGTCCAGATGATGGTGTTTTTACTGATCTGGATTTTCTTCGGTTGCCTGTCAAGTTCCCAAAGCTCGGTGGAGTCTTGATACTCTTGTATGTGTTGTAGGCTGTCTACTTTCCAGAAACTAACAGTGTCGTTCAATTGCCAAGTATCGTAATTGCCAATGATTTCTTTTTTCCAGAAAACAACATCCGGATCAACTTTCCAGAGCTTTTTTCCTTCAGGGGCTAGGGTGAAAGAAATGGTGTCGTTGATGCGCCACATCGATAATGAATCGGCAAGATAGTATTTTGGTGCAAAACCTTGCCTAAGCCAATCTTTTAGTTCAGGTTGATACTGCCACACGGCCAGCCCTTCTTCCGAATACCATAACCTAAAAGCCTTGGGCAATGTCCATACTTGAGAGGTTGCCCCTAAGCTCCAATAGCTGTATTTCTCAAGAGGACGCCAGATTTCGGTTTTCGATTCGAATTTGTGTATCTGGATGCTGTTATTGATGATCCAGCGTGTGTGGTTGTCCGAGATTTCTTTTTCAACAACCGTATCGCCACGGTTTACAAAAACGGGATTTAAGAATTGGGCGTGACTATTTTCGCTCCTACTCAGAATTAACAAAAAGAATAAAATACTTATGTAATGTGCTGGTCGCACAAACGTATACTTTTGAATTATTTCCATGCCAACATATCAAATGGATGTTTTGTTGGTTGGGTGATTGGTTTATGGCTAGTCGATAAATGACAAATTAATTAAAAAAACGAAGACTTCTTCTTCGCCTCCATGCATATTCTTGAGTTTACTCCATGTTTCTTTGGAGAAATTAAATTCGTTTCCTTGACTGTCTTTGTATATCCACGCATCGAAAAAACCTTTTTGTAAAGTTGCCTCTTTGAAGCTTGCTTTGTATTTGAATTTATTGTCCGATATTTCTTCGATAGAGCTATTTAGCGAGTTAATATCCTTATTTAGGGTTACTTTTCCTAGGATGTCTTTCTCAAGATCAACTTCGCTTTTTCCGTTCAATATAATAGCACCAAATATGTCGGCAGAAAACGTTATTTCGAGATTTTTTCGCTTTTTAAATTTCTTACATAATGCTGCAATTATGCTAAACTTTTCATCGGCGGTTATCGGTGATTTATCATATTTCAATTTGATATATTCAGACTTCAGTGTTATTGTATTGTCATTACTATCAGAAAATATTAATTCATTAAAAATGCCCTCTTTTAGGTTGGCTTTATAATTTGCGTCTTTCGATTTATATTCAAGATTACCAAAAATATCTGCTTCTATTTTCTGCGCATGTCCCTGAAGGCAGAGAACAACAAGTGCAAAGGATATAATGAATTTATTCATGAAATAGGGTTCCCTTTAGATTCTATGTATAGTTTGAATTGATATGTAAAGTTAATTTTTACGATGTTCTCACTTGATTTAACGAAATTTTAGTGCTTGAACATTAATTTTTCTTTCTAACAATAACGTTAGAATCATAAAACCATACAACTCCATTGTAATCAACCACCATTTTATTAATGTAGTTGGATTCGATGCATGTAGTGTTCGTGGAGTTGTAAACTTTGTAATTACTATCACTATAATACTCAATTAACCCATTAGAAGTTCCAATCCAAAAGTTTTCATCTTTTTCATTGTATTCGATTTTAAATTTTGCTTCTTCATTAAATTGTTTATTGAACATGGAGCTCTCCAACAATTGGTTATCTTTAAATTCGAATAAGCCTCCGTTTCCTAAAATCATTGCCTTAAGGGGAGCCAAGGAAATAGAGATAATCATATTTTGTGATGTCGTTCTGTCTGGATTTGGTTTATACTCTTTTCGTTTTCCTTCTGTTTCAACAATTAATCCATTTGGGTAGCCAAATAATTTGTTGTTTTGGGTATCTGTTGAAAAATCCCAGATTTGAGAAGTATCATATAATTCAAACTCATAATTGTAATATTTATATGTGTTATAATAGTCTGTGATTAAAAAACTATTATCATCATATTTTAATATCCTCCAAAATGGCATTGGTTTATCTAATTTGGGTGTTGGGTTTTGGCTGAAACCTATTTTTTGATAGTATTTATTTAGAAGTAGAACCCCTTGATTATAGGTTCCAATAAGAACATTATTATCCTTGTCGAAGTTTATGCTTTTGAAGCAAGAGTTCTCAAGGCTAAACACTTTGACAAAGAGACTATCGCAGAATTTATATAGCTCTCCGCTTTCTGTAATTGCCAGAATATCGTTGAAATTATCTATAGCCAAATCCGAAACCCCAAAAGGGGCTTCATATTTTATCCATGTAGAATCTTCTTTGGGGGGCAGTTGTTTTTTTGGTTGAATTTTTTTAGACTCCTCACAACTAATAAACAGTATAATAAAAATTATCAGGAAACGATTTTTCATTCTATTTCGATTAAATCTAAATGCTCGTTTGGCTAAGCAAGAATCTATTTCGCTTAACCAAACTGCTCCTTCAGCTGATCCAAGTACTGCTCCAAAGCATATTCGTCCTGATAATGCACTTGTCGGGCTTTACTTCCTTCAAATGGGCCAACAATGCCGGCAGCTTCTAATTGGTCGATGATTCGTCCTGCCCGGTTATACCCAATAGATAATTTTCTTTGTATTAAAGATGTAGAGCCTTGTTGATGGATTACGACAATGCGTGCTGCGTCTTCGAAGAGTTCATCTTTTTTAGCTAGGTCTACACTTGTTGCTTCATCATCGCCTTCTGTTGGGACCTCTGGTAGGATGTGAGGCTCTGGATAACCACGTTGTTTTGCAATAAAGTCAGTTAGCGCTTCCACTTCTGGAGTATCAATGAAGGCGCACTGCAAACGGACAAGTTCACTGCCTTGAGTGATGAGCATATCGCCACGACCAATCAATTGGTTTGCCCCGGAAGCGTCGAGAATGGTTCGCGAATCGATCATAGAAGCAACTTTAAAGGCCAATCGGGTAGGGAAGTTGGCTTTGATCACACCAGTAATAATATTGGTAGACGGGCGCTGAGTTGCCACAATCAAGTGGATACCGATTGCCCTAGCCAACTGAGCCAAACGTGCAATTGGCAACTCGACTTCTTTTCCAGCTGTCATGATCAGGTCGGCAAACTCATCGATTACCAAAACAATGTAAGGCAGATAGCGGTGGCCTTTTTGAGGGTTCAATTTTCGAGAAACGAACTTTGCGTTGTATTCTTTGATATTTCTTACCTGTGCATCTTTTAGCAACTGATAGCGGTCGTCCATTTCCACATTCAGGGAATTGAGTGTGTTGACCACAATCTGGTTATCTGTAATGATTGGTTCAGCAGCGTCGGGCAATTGAGCCAAATAGTGGTTTTTAATGTGATCGTAAAGCGTTAGTTCTACTTTTTTAGGGTCCACCAAAACAAACTTCAGCTGCGAAGGATGCTTTTTGTAAAGAAGCGAACTTAGAATTACGTTGATACCAACCGATTTACCCTGTCCTGTAGCACCGGCAACCAGTAGGTGGGGCATTTTGGCAAGGTCGGCCACAAAGGTTTCGTTCGATATGTTTTTACCCAATGCTACGGGAAGCTCAAATTTGTTCTGCTGAAATTTCTCCGATGCAACTACTGCGCGCATCGAAACAATTTTTGGTTTTTGGTTTGGCACCTCAATACCAATTGTTCCACGTCCAGGCATTGGTGCGATAATACGTATCCCGAGAGCAGAAAGGCTCAGGGCAATATCGTCTTCTAGGTTTTTGATTTTTGAAATGCGGACACCCGGTGCGGGAATAATCTCGTAAAGTGTTACGGTTGGCCCCACTACAGCTTTGATCTTTTCAATTTCGATCTTGAAGTTACGAAGCGTTTCAACAATGTTGTTTTTGTTTTCGAGAAGCTCCTCGTTTGTAACTTCAGAATTTGGAATCTTATGGTCTACAAGAATATCTATTGGCGGGAATTCAAAGTTAGGAAGATCAAGCGTTGGGTCGTAGTCCCCCATTTCGTTTGTGATCTGCTCTGCAAGTACATCCTGATTTTTTTCAACACGAAGCGTTACGTTGTCCTCCAGTTTCTGTATGGCCTCTTCTGTGATTTCTGCGTTTGTTTTCTCTTCCTGTGGTTGTTTTACTTCGAGAAGTTGACCATCGCCCAAGTCAATGTGTTCAATTTTGGTAGTCTCTTCTGGTTCCTGATTGTCGTCGTCGTCTTGAGTGGAGTTTGTCGAAGGCTCTTCAATAATAATCTCTTCTTTAACGGTAACATCAACTTCAAACCCTAAATCTTCTTTAGGTGTTTCTTCAATAATTTCTTTCTTGCCATCGTCGTGAAGTAAGAATTCGTTTTTGTCTACGGTCTCTTTGGGTTCTAGCTCGGCCTCTTTTTCCGGGATTTCTTCTCCAGTCTGAATATCAGCAAAACTCGGCTCCACTTCTTCAATTGGTTCTGGTTCTTCCTTGACTTTGGTTTTTGGTTTAACCTGTTTCTTTTTCTTGTCGAATTCAGCTTTAAGTTTCTCGTATTCTGATTTGTTCGTGTATTTGCTCAGTTGCATTTTTAGCCAAGAATAGCTGCTTTCGAAGGCAAAAATAATCACGGCAAATAGGCTGATAACAAGAATGAACCCTGTTCCTACTTTCCCAAGTAGTGCACTGAGCCAGTTATGGACAACATAGCCATGCTTTCCTCCCAAATAAAATGCTGCATCACCAAATGTGTATGACAAGGCAACAGATCCCCATACAATGGTAATCAGGGAATATTTCAGCGATTTGCCCATAGGCAGAAGGCGTAGCTTTATTATTCTAAAGCTTAGAATGAAAAGAACAAATACTAAGGCAAAAGATGTAATGCCAAACCACTCGTGAATGAAAAGGTTAGCCAACCATGCGCCCTGATGGCCGGCCCAGTTTTCTACTTCTAGAGTTTCCGGGTCGAAATATTCACTGGCAGAAAGCCTGAGCTTGCTCTGGTCTATATCCCATGTCCATAAATAAGAAATGAAGGCTAGGGCAAGAAAGATGCTAAAAGCCAACGTAATTAAGGCCAATGTAAGGCGTACTTTGGGGTCGCGTAAAAAACGCACAGCGCTTTTCAATGAATCTACTATCTGGTTGTTCGCTTTTTGGGCAGAACTCATATGCTAAATTGTTTACAATTTCTTTCAGGTATTCTCTTTCCTGCAAAAGTGGTAATTTATCTGGAATTATGCTAAAGTTGATCTGGTGATGTAAATAAAATGATCTGTCCTCCTGAAGTCATTTCTTTTTCAGGGCTTTGAAAGTGGTTTCATCTCAGAATCAATTGAAGTTATAAGAAAAGCATGCATGAAAACTGTTCTAGATAAAATTAAAAAAGCCCGAAGCTATTGCTACGGGCAAGTAGAAGTGCTGGTAACTAAAAATAAACTTTTAACCTTGTAGCTTTTTTTCTATTTCCGTAACATGAGCACGGAAGCTACGGTCGGTCTCTAAAAGGTTTTTTACTGTCTTATCTGCATGCAATACGGTTGCGTGATCTCTTTTCCCAATTTGAACCCCAATTGCAGAAAGGGGCAGCTTGGTAAGTTTCTTTGCAAAATACATTGCCACCTGGCGGGCAGTTACGATCTCCCGTTTGCGGCTTCGTGAGTGGAGCGCTTCTGGGTCTACGTTGAAGTGTTCTGTAACGGTTTTTACGATTTTGTTTACAGAGACCTCTTTCTTGGTGTATTTTACTAACTTCTTTACGATGTCCTGAGCCAGCGTAAGAGTGATTTCTTTTTTTGTTAGTGTAGCCTGTGCTAATAACGAAATCAATGCGCCTTCAAGTTCGCGTATGTTACTGACAATGTTTTTAGCAACATACTCTATTACTTCTTCGGGTATCTCGAAACCATCGCGATACATTTTCCGCTTCAGGATGGATAGGCGTGTGTCGTAATCTGGGGTAGTGATGTCTGTTGTTAGGCCCCACTTAAAACGCGAAAGCAGGCGTGCTTCAAGTCCTTTCAGTTCAACCGGGGGCTTGTCTGTTGTAAGTATGATCTGCTTGCCCAGTTGGTGCAGGTGATTGAAGATATGGAAAAATGTGTCCTGTGTTTTGTCTTTGCCTGCGAACTCATGAATATCGTCGATGATCAGTACATCTATCATCTGATAGAAATGCAAAAAGTCGTTTTTGTTGTTGTTACGGATGGCTTCGGTAAACTGTGTCTGGAATTTGTTTGCAGACACATATAGCACTACTTTCTCGGGGAAACGTTCTTTTACCTCTAGGCCAATAGCCTGTGCCAAGTGTGTTTTTCCTAGTCCGGACTCTCCATACAGCAACAAAGGGTTGTAGGCAGTACCTCCAGGGTTTTGCGCCACGGCGCTTCCTGCCGAGCGCGCTAGCCTGTTGCATTTTCCTTCAATGAAATTTTCGAAACTATAGAAAGGGTTCAACTGCGGATCTACATGCAGTTTTTTGATCCCAGGAATAACAAACGGGTTCCGTATGCCATGATTTTCCGTTGTCAACGGCATGTTGATGGGCCGATTTTGCGGTGGCGGTGTTTCCCGTGTTGGCAATTGTACTGTTTTATTTGTTTCTCCTGTTTTGATGTTGCGGTGCATTACTACATTGTATTCTAGTTTTGCACCTTGTCCAACTACACGTCTTAAAGTCTTTCTTAAAATTTCGATATAGTGCTCTTCGAGGTATTCGTAAAAGAATGGGCTCGGAACTTGAATCGTCAAAACCTTCTCTTCCATGCGCAAAGGTACGATCGGCCTGAACCATGTATTGAAGCTCGCCGCAGGAACGTTATCCCGAATGATCTGTAAACAACTTTGCCAAACTTGCTCGTGATTCTTATCCATTTATACTTTAGGCCTTTACAAAATTATAAATTGGCTATGCTCGCAAGTGTAAAGATTGTTAAAAAAAAGTTATGATAAAAACGGTTTTTGACTTGCTTTTTTGAAAGGTGTTTTAATGGCGCTTTGATCAAAGAGTTAGAGAGGTGAAAAAAAATAATTATTTTTATCTTGTTGATATATAGATGTTTGGGTGTTTTGTTTTGCGGGTTAGCTACGTAGTAAACTCAAATTTATTTTACTCTAAAATACTAATTTTCACATCTATCTTTGGGGAGAAAAAAATAGATGTTGTAGCTTTCAAATTGTTAATAAGTTGATAACTTGTAAATGATGGGTGATCAGAAAAGTGCCTCAAAAGTAAGAAAAAATAAGCCTGAACCAACCTGAATCAAACTTCTCTAAAAGGTAACATCTGCTTAATGATTAATTCATAGCTTTTTAGCGTCGCAAATAAGTTCTGCCAGATCTAGGGTCTTCACCGAATTTTGCCGATCTTTCATTTTGATACCATCCGAGATCATTGTCATGCAAAAGGGGCAAGCTGTAGCAACTATATCTGGTTTTAAATCAATGGCTTCTTCTGTTCGTTCCAGATTTACTTCTTTGCTTCCAGCTTCGGGTTCCTTAAACATCTGTGCGCCACCTGCTCCACAACAAAGTGATTTTTCTTTGTTGCGTTTCATCTCTTTTAGTTCAATATTCATCTCTTCAAGGAGTAGCCTTGGGGAAGAATAATCACCATTGCCTCGGCCAAGGTAACATGGATCGTGAAAGGTAATGGTTTTGTTGAGGAAAGCATCTGTGTTCAGTTGCAGCTTATCTTCTTTCAGCATTTGTACAAGAAACTGAGTATGATGCACAACTTCGTAGGTTCCGCCGAAATAAGGATACTCATTTTTTAAAGTATTGTAGCAATGTGGACAGGCGGTGAAGATTTTTTTTACCCCATAGCTGTTCATCACTTCCACATTCTGAACTGCCTGCATCTGAAAAAGAAGTTCGTTACCGGCACGTTTTGCTGGGTCGCCCGTGCAACTTTCCTCTTCGCCAAGTATGGCATACGAAACATCTAGATGATCAAGTATTTTAGCGAATGCGCGGGTCACTTTCTTGTACCTGTCGTCGTAGCTACCTGCGCACCCTACCCAGAATAGATATTCTGGCGTTTTTCCTTCGGCAGCGAAGTTGGCCATTATCGGGACTTCTATTTTCTTTTGTGGCATAGATTTAATGTTTGGATAATGTCTGATGAATAGATGAGGTTGTGTTTATGAAAACAAGCACGTGAGCTTGACTTGTGGACAGAATCATTTTTTTTGAAAATGAACAGGTTATAAAGAAACAGTTAATTGATTCTGAATGGCTCATTATTCAATTATTTCACTGTTGCTAATCCTCTCGTTCAGTATAGATTTCTTCTGTCCACTTGGCACGTTCGGCTTGTGGATATTGCCAAGGCGCTCCATTGTTTTCAATATTAGAAAACATCATGTTCAATGGAGCAGGGGCACTGTTTTCTTCCATTACCATATATCTGCGCATCTGAAGTATAATATCCAGATGATCGATATTCACAGGACATTCCTGTGTGCATTGGTTGCAGGTAGTACAGGCCCAAAGTTCTTCTGGACTGATGAAACTGAAAAGGTTTTTTCCGTCCGTGGTCTCTTTCTTGAAACGTTGGTGTGCGACATCTTCTGCTCTATCGCGCACATCCATAATAATTTTCCTTGGCGAAAGCTTTTTTCCTGTGAGGTTAGCTGGGCACTGAGCTGTACAGCGTCCACATTCGGTACATGTGTAACTGTCCAGGATGTTTTTCCAGCTCAGATCACCAAGATCCTGCACGCCAAAAGATGTTTCTTCAGGGGTCTCTTCTTCAGGTTCTTGTTCAAGCTCGAGCATTATCTTTACTTCTTTGTACACCGCATCCATATTGTTTGCTTCTGCAAGAGGGCGCAGTTTGGAGTAAAATACATTTGGAAAGGCAAAAATGATATGGAGGTGTTTGGAGTAGGGAAGGAAATTAAGAAATGCCAAAACACCTACGATATGAAACCACCAGCTTGCTCTCTCTATAAGAATAAGGCTTTTAACGGATGCGTCAGCAAGCAAGGGCTGAAGGTGCTTTGTGAGCCAATAGCTATCGGATCCAGTTGTGTATGGTGATATTGCCTGTTTAGCAAGTAGTCCATCGGCTGTGTTCATAACGAGAAATGCCGTCATGAGTATTATTTCTGCTATCAGGATTATGTTGGCGTCCATTTTCGGCCAGCGAGACATTTCGAATCCAGAGAAACGCTTAATACCGAGGATATTTCTTCTGGCCAAGAAAATTGCACATGCCAGAATTACGGCCACGGCCAATATTTCGAAAATTCCAATGAAGATAGGGTAAGCTTTTCCAAACCATGGTGCAAAAACTCTGTGAGTGCCCATAATTCCATCGATCACAATCTCAAAGAATTCTAAGTTGATGATAATGAAACCCGCATAAATGAGAAAGTGAAGTAGGGCAGCCAGTGGATGAGTTCCCATTTTGCTTTGAGCAAAAGCTACGCGAAGTAAAGTTTCAATTCGTTTCAGTGTGTTGCCAGAGAGGTCTTTGGCTTTCCCAACTTGAATTGCTTTTATTATGCGTTTGATGTTACGGGCAAAAAAGAGGATTGCCCCGAGCAGTATGAGTATAAATATCACTCTGAATATCATTGTAATGGTAAAGTTCATTGAACTGTTTGTTAGGGTTTCTGTTTTTATCGTAGACTTAAAAGTGTCGTTTGCACTTCAACACTACAGACGAGGAGACAAAGCGTTCAACTACATATGATTTCATGCAGAAACCACCATGTGTTTCTAATGAGCGCTTCGCTCTGTTTTATTAGAATAAGGTCACAGATACTTTATGATCATAGACCAGCACTTAGTAAAGCTGAAAAAATCTACTTAATTATGGCTGACTACTTGCCCTCTTAAAATACTAAAAAAAGTTCATACCATAAAGCTGAATAATCACTGATATTCTTGTTGTGTTGTATGTATAGCGATAGCTTTAAACATAGCAAGTTCATGGAAATAGAAGGTTGAATCAGAAACGGGTAAAACCAAGTAACAGATCTTTGAAAAAGTTAGAAGAAGAGCAGGGGAAAATCGGGTTGCAACGGAATTGGGAATGAGCTCTACTTTCTGCTTTAAGGTGTTATTCAATTCTTTTATTAATAGTTAATAATGAGTTATTTACTGTAGTACCTATTGGGGAATAATCATTAAATATTTTCATGCAAGGTCGCGGATTTATTTATCTTAGATTTACTTCCTTTGGGTAACCGGCCATTTAGGCTAGAAATAACTCTAACGTAATTTTATCTGGGTTCTCAACTGGGAGTTCTGACTGTGGAGCTTAGCTTGGAGTGTGCCTTCTTTTAACATTTATTTTATATGCTAAATTGTTGATGTAAGAATTATGACTTTATCTTTGAATTAGTTTATTCTTATATTGTATAACATGCAACTATATTGCGAATCGAATTTTGGATATTTAATCGGAAGGTCACATTTTTTATTGGTAAGCCTGTTGAACAGAAATTTTCATCAAGCTGGTCTCGATTTAACAAA
The DNA here is from genome assembly GCA_965230435.1 of Bacteroidales bacterium. Lineage (GTDB taxonomy): Bacteria > Bacteroidota > Bacteroidia > Bacteroidales > JBDKHP01 > JBDKHP01. The sequence goes on along the minus strand of CBDDLB010000006.1, from coordinate 731,960 downwards.
AGATCAGTTTTTGGTTCTCAAATTATTGTGGAGTGTAAAGGAGGCCGTAAACCAGCAGTTTATCAGCGAGCAGATTGGTAAGGATAAGTATAACATCACTAAGCTTATTGATGGATTGGAAAAAAGGGGCTTTGTAAAACGTGTAGCTGACCAAAAAGACCGCCGAATGAAATATATTCATCTTACAGATGAAGGATGGAAAATTCAGCCTACGGTTGAGTCGGTTGTTGAAGCTAGTTTTGAAACACTCTTATCAGGTATACATGACGCAGATTTAGAAGTGACTGCGAAAGTATTAACGGCATTTATCGATAACCTGAAAAATGAAAAGCCATGAAGATAAACCTTCTTAAAATAACACTTCTATTGAGTAGCATGATGACAATGATGGCAGGAGCTGTTGTTGCCCCTTCGTTGCCTCAGATAAATCTTCATTTTGAGAGTACACCACAGGCCGATATATTAACACGTTTGATCATTACGCTTCCTGCAATTTTTATCGCATTAGCTTCGCCTTTATATGGATGGCTGATCGACCGTTTTGGTAGAAAGAAGTTCTTGCTGGTGAGCCTTATTATCTATGCCTTTGCAGGAACATCTGGTTTCTTCATGAACGACCTGTACAGTATTCTTGTAGGAAGAGCCATACTGGGAATTGCAGTTGCTGGTATCATGACTACTTCAACAACGCTTATTGGCGATTATTTTCAAGGAGAGGAAAGGAACCGTTTCGTAGGATTGCAGGGAGCCTTTATTGGCTTGGGGGCTGTTGTTTTTTTATCAGCGGCTGGTTTTCTTGCAGACATACGATGGCAGCTTCCGTTCTTGATTTATCTGTTTTCTGTACCGATACTCTTTCTTGCTGTAAAATTCCTGCATGAACCCCAACGGGAAAGCAAAAAAAATGAAGCTAAAGGGGATGCCCGATTTAATTATTCCCGCTTACGGGTGTACTGGATACTTTTTCTGAGCTTTTTCGGCATTGTCTTCTTCTATATGTTGCCAGTTCAAATACCGTATTTACTTAAAGGAATGCCGAACGTAAATAACAGTATGGTGGGGATTGCAATTAGTTCCTCTACGTTAAGCTCAGCTCTGGTGTCTTTCAATCTTAGGCGGATAAGAAAAATTGCGAGCTTCCCTGCAATCTATATAACAGCATTTAGTGTTATGGGCATAGGGTATCTAATGGTGGCGGGTGCCGAGAATTACACATTTGTTCTGTTTGGACTTCTTATAGCAGGTTTGGGACTGGGTATGTTTATGCCAGCTGGGAATTTGTGGATGATGGAGGTTGTTCCTGCCCAGATTCGAGGGCGTATGATCGGTCGTTTGTCCACGGCTACTTTTACAGCCATGTTTTTGTCTCCAATACTGCTACAACCGGCCGTCTCATTCTTTAAAATTGATGGAGCATTTGCGCTGGCCAGTATACTGCTGATAGGAATGGCTTTCGTGATTCTGGTGGGCTATTTTGTGGAGCAAAGAAAGCAGGCAAAAAATCAAAATGCTCAGAATTGAACACTGTACAGTAAATGTTTGACAGAAAAAAAGACACCTGTTTGCTTTGTGCTATCTACAAGTGATTGATTTTTTGTTGATTATCAAAAATGGTAAGCTTGTTGTAATTTGCAATTCCGTCATCAGACAGGCTTCCTCTTTATAAAAGCATAGTCAAGCATTTTCACTGGTTCTAGGTTAAAGTCAACAGTCTTAATTTACCAACAAGACTTGTTGGTTTTTTTGTGTATTCTATGGACGTAGAATTTGCTAAGTGCAACTTGCTTGGCTCTACGCTATAGGATGAACGGGAAAATGTAACTAAAGCCAAATTTAAAACATACATGAGCTTTGCAGAAGCGTGAACATAGAAAAATAAATACTAAATAGTTATGAAAAAGCGACAATACATCATTGTTTTCGGGATTTTGGCTCTGATCTTCGGTGGAGTGGGAGTGATGAAAGTGTTCGAATCGATGAAGCCTGAGCAAAAAAAGCCAGAGAAAAAAATACCAAAGCGTTATGTACAAGCTAAACCGGTTCAATACACAAATATAAACTCAACAGTTAATGGAACAGGACGTTTGCTTTCGTTCAATGAATTCGATCTTAGTACAGAGGTTGCTGGGGTATTGGCGCAGGGGAGTGTTGTTCTTAAAAAAGGGCAGTCATTTAGAAAAGGCCAAGTGATAGCACGCATTATAAACGATGAGTTCGTATATGGCCTAAAGGCGAAAAAGAGCCGATTCTTGAACGGGATCGCAAATATTCTTCCAGATCTGAAAATCGATTACAAAGAAGACTTTGACAAGTGGCAGGCCTTCTTCAATGCCATTGAGATAGAAAAGAAGCTTCCTCCTCTTCCAAAGGTTACCAATGAAAAGGAGAAGGTGTTCTTGGCCACACGTAACATTCTAAGCGATTATTATTCAATAAAATCAGATGAAATCAGACTGGATAAATACAAGATCCGCGCTCCTTTCGACGGTTCATTTTCGCAGGTGTATTCCGAGATAGGAGCAATTGTAAACATGGGAGCAAGGATAGCCCGTATTTTCCGAACTACAGCTGTGGAACTGGAAGTGCCAATTGAAATGGAGTTTGCCAGATGGATTTCCAAAGGGCATCAGGTAAGAATATTAGATGGACAGAAGAAAAACCAGTGGACAGGAACGGTTGTGCGCAAATCAAAATTTGTTGATCCACAGACACAGGCTGTTAGCATATTTGTGAGGGTGAATCAGCAAGGAAGTCAGCCATTGTTTACGGGAATGTATATGTATGCGCTTTTTCCTGGTATTCTTGTGGAGGATGTGATGGAGATTCCGAGGAATTCTATCTATAACGAAAATTCAGTGTATACTGTTCGCGATGGAAAACTCAAGAAACGCACGATAAAAGTGCATAAACTCAACGAAACTACGGCTCTTTTTTCTGGACTATCGGAAGGGGAGATGATTGTGGTGGAACCAATTGTTAATGCAAAAGAAGGTAGCCTTGTTGAGGTAATCAAAAATGAAAAAACGGATACAATCGAAAATGGGCTGGCAAAATAAGCCCTGACGAATAATTTAATGTACGTTTCAGTTGCACGATTCACCCCTTAGTTGGCAAAGAAATATACCATCAAAGACTTAATTTGTTCAAAACTTAGACCGCAGAAAACTAAGACTTATGAATAACCTTATACGGAAGTTTGTTACCTTCCCCTTCTATTCTAATATTATTATTGTAATACTGCTTGTGCTCGGTGTTGCTGGTTTCATGAATATGAAAAAAGCCTTCTTTCCCGAGACCAAATCCAGAATATTGACAGTATCGGTTTTTTACCCGGGAGCTTCGCCAAAAGAAATGGAAGAAGGGGTAACTACGCGCATAGAGGAGTCGATTAGGGGTTTGGTGGGCATAAAAGAGATCACTTCCACTTCGTCGGAGAATTTTGCAACTGTGCGTGTAGAAACAACAGGCGAATACGATCTGGACGAAACACTTCAGGAAGTGAAAAATGCAGTGGATGCGATCAGTACTTTTCCTTCGGCAGCCGAAAGACCAAGAATCTTTAAGCAACGAAGCCGTCAGCGTACCATGTTCATGGGGCTGACCGGAGATGTAGATCTTATAACGCTTAAAAAGCATGCTCAACAGATTGAAGATGATCTGTTGGCTTCTGGAATTGTTACGCAGATGGATATAAGTGGGTATCCGAACCTTGAGATCTCTGTAGAAGTCTCAGAAGAGGATCTTCTTCGTTACAACCTTTCTTTTGCCCAGATTTCCAGAGCCATTGCCCAGAATAATACAGATGTGTCCGGAGGGCAGATTAAGTCGATGGAGGAGGAATTGCTTATCCGTTCGCGTTACCGTTCAACGAGTCCAGACGATATTGGTAATATAATCTTGCGTGGCCAGCCGGACGGAAGTTTCTTGCGTGTTCGCGATGTTGCCAAAGTTCGTTTACAGTTCGAAGATATTCCTGCCAGTTTTACAATGAACAGTTTACAATCTGTGAATTTTAATATTCAAAAATTACCAGAGCAGGATTTGGAGGAGATTTCGACTTATGTGAACAAGTATATTGCAGATTTTAATAAGAATAACCCAAGTGTAAAGCTTGAAGTTACGTTCGACTTTCTTGAATTGTTGAGTGCACGTTTAGATATGCTCCTGAGTAATGGTGCTGTTGGGTTAACGCTTGTGATTATTTGTCTAAGTCTTTTTCTAAGTGTGCGTTTGTCGTTCTGGGTAGCTTGGGGTATTCCAGCTTCATTTTTGGGGATGTTTTTTGTGGCATCGCTTTCTGGCGTTACCGTCAATATGATTTCGCTTTTCGGAATGATTCTCGTGATCGGTATTCTTGTAGATGATGGTATTGTGATCGGGGAGAATATTTTCACCCATTTCCGCAGTGGTAAATCGGCTAGAGATGCCGCTGTTGATGGAACTATGGAGGTCTTGCCTGCGGTAATAACTTCTATTGCGACAACAGTTGTGGCTTTTTCTCCTTTATTCTTCATTCAGGGGCAGTTCGAATTTCTTTACGAGATGGCTTTTGTTGTGGTGGTCAGCCTGATTGTTTCACTATTCGAGGCCTTTTTTGTATTGCCAGCTCACCTGTCCAGTCCGCATATTCTAAGAAAAAAAGAAAAAGAGAACATTGTTCGGGAAAGCCTTACCAAGTTTATTGAGTTCATGAAGTTCAAAATCTATGGGCGTGTTCTTAGTTTTATGATTCGCTGGCGCTATATATTTGCAGTAACACCTATAGCCATAATTTTGATTACAGTTGGGCTTTTTAAGGGAAACTTGATCAAGGCTACCTTTTTCCCATCAATTCCGTTCGACTCGTTTAATGTTGAAATTGCATTTACTCCAGGTTCGGGAGAGCGCCGTACTGCTGAATATGTAGAGCGTTTCGAAAAACAGATTTGGGAAGTTGAAAAAGAACTGGAAGAGAAATACGACCGTAAGTTTATCAAAAATGTTTTCAGAAGCGTTGGTTCTGCTTTTTCTGGTCAGGAGAACGGAACTCATGCAGGACAGTTGAATGTGTTCTTTCACGACATGGAAACCGCTCCAATTTCCAGTTTTCAGGTGGCCGATATGGTGAGAAAGAAAATTGGGCAGGTAAAAGAAGCGAAGCAGTTTAAAGTAGGAGGCTCCAATAGGTGGGGAAGTCCGGTGGCAATAAGCCTCTTAGGGCGGAACTTGGAGGAGCTGTCGCAGGCAAAGATGTTTTTGAAAGAAGAACTTGCAAATATGCCTAAGTTGCAGAATATCACTGATAATAACGCCGCAGGAAAACAAGAAATTCTACTCAAGCTAAAACCTATGGCTTACTTCTTAGGAATGAGCCAGATGGATATTTCAAATCAGGTGCGTTCTGGGTTCTTTGGTGCTCAGGCTCAGAGGCTGCAAAGTGGTAAAGATGAATTGCGTGTATATGTGCGTTATCCACAAGAAGACCGATTGAATGTTGGCAAACTCGAGCAGATGCGAATTAAAACCCCTCAGGGTAATTATCCACTTACAGAGCTGGTCGATTATTCTGTGGAGCGTGGCCCAACAAGCATCAAGCACTTGAATGGGAAACGTGAAATCCGTGTGGAAGCAGATACCCGCGATCCGTACGAACCTGTACCTCCATTATTGCAAGAAATTGAGGCGAATATAATACCAAAACTCAAAGCTCATTATCCAGGAATCGAGATCAGTTATCAGGGACAGGCGAAAGAAAGTGCCGAGTCTGGACAGCAGATTGGTAAATATTTCGGGATAGCATTCATTGTAATGGTTTTTATGCTCATCATTCACTTTGGTTCAGTAACACAAGCTCTTATTGTTGTAGGAATGATTCCCCTAGCTTGGATAGGGGCAATGTGGGGGCATGGAATAGAAGGCAAGCCTGTCTCTATGTTGAGTACCTGGGGTATGGTGGCATTGTCAGGAGTGATTATTAACGATGCTGTGGTTTTCTTGGCAAAATACAACAGCAACTTACTTTCGGGCATGAAGGTAATAGATGCGGTTTACGATGCTGGCCTGTCTAGGTTCAGGGCAATTGTACTTACTACAGTAACAACCACTGTTGGACTTTATCCCCTTATTCTGGAGAAGAGCTTTCAGGCACAGTTTCTTATTCCTATGGCAATTGCTCTAGCATATGGAGTACTGGTAGGTACTGGTTTTATTCTGATTTATTTTCCACTGGCTATACTGACTCTCAACGATACCAAGCGGGTAATAAAGTGGATATGGACGGGAGAAAAGCCTGCTCCAGAAGACGTTGAGAAGGTAATTATCAATATGAAACGCCAGAATGAAAACGGTTTTCAGGTAGACCTTAAGAAAACAGGATCGCACCATTAGAGAATGTAAAGCCTTCTATAATTCATCTGTAGGATTATAGAAGGTGAAAATTTGACCGGACAATAATCATAGCGCATTTCTAACAATTCAGAACTTAATTTCTCAACAACGAGGAGGGATTGATGCGGGATGTTCTACGGAAATATTTAACAAAACGAAGCGGTTTTTCTAAGTGCAATTCAAGTAGGCAGTCAGTCATTTTATTTTACTGCTATGTTGCTGATCGGAAGAACAAAGTAAATCAATATAAATAGGTCCATGACCTTAGCTGTTTTTAAGAATAGGAAAAATATGAAAACCTTTTTGCTGGCCCTAGCCGTTTTTGGTTTCATGGGGCAACTCTACGCACAAAATAAGCTTTCACTTGCCGATGCAATTGCATTAGCCCTGAAAAACAATTATAGCGTTGTAATTGAAAGAAATAATCAGACGAAAGCTGAAAACAACAACTCATGGGGCATGGCCGGAGCTTATCCAACGATCAACTTTACTACAACTGCCCAAAATCAGATGGCAATAGGTGATGAGTCATACATGCGGCAGTTAAACCCTTCAATCAACCTGAATTGGACAATCTTCAGCGGTTTTCGCATTCGGTCCACGAAGCATAGGTTGGAAGATGTTGAGGAGCTGATGAAATCGACAACGCAACAACGCATTGAAAATACGGTGAAGGATGTGATTTTAGCTTATTACGGCTCGTTGATGGAGGCTGAACGCTTAAAGTTGAATCAGAACGTGATGTTTATTTCCCGTGATCGATATGTAGCAGCTCAGACACGTAAAGAATTTGGAGCGGCAGTAACATTCGATGTGCTTCAGGCCAAGAACGATTATCTTTCCGATTCGGCGGCGTACTTGTCTCAACGTCAAAATTATAGTAACTCTTTGCGGTTGTTGTCGTTTTTGCTTGCAGATACTACAAATGTAAAATATGAGCTTAGCGAGAAGTTTGAAACCGAAATGCAGGAATACCTTCTTACAGATCTGATAAATCGTATGGAAGCCAACAATAAAACGTTGCGAATGCAGCGGTTGTCTATGGAGATGGCATCTAAGGACATTAAAATTGCTCAAAGTTCGTTGTACCCCACTTTGTCTTTAAATACAGGTGTGAATTATGCATTAATAAGAAGTTTTCAACCTGGAATGCAACAGGCATTTATAAATGAAGGTTTAGGATGGACGGGAAACCTGACACTTTCGTGGACTCTTTTCAATGGAGGTAACCGCCGTAGGCAGATACAAAATGCTAAAATTGATTATAGTTCTGCACAGCTTAGTGTTGAGCAATTGCGCCATAATTTCACAAACCAAATCGCTAATCAGCTAGAAACTTACGAAGTGAGAAAAGAATTACTGAATGTTTCTCTCGAAGCCGAAAAAACAGCAGAACTCAACTTGCAGATTGCTCGTGAGAAGTTCGAAAATGGTGCTATCAATTCCTTCAATTATCGGGATGTTCAGACTCTTTACATGACAACCGCCCAGAATCGTTTGTTGGCCGTGTTCAATTTGGTAAATTCACAAGTGGAACTTATGCGCTTAATTGGTGAAATTGTGAATGATTCTCAACAGTAAGCATGTGATGTTTTATGTAAGTACCCAGGTGGAATTGAATCTATTTCAGCCCTAAGTGTCTGGTTACTTGAAGTAAGCAAGTCTAAGGTTATTGGGTCTGCGACCTTAAATTGGTATTGTTCAGAACTTTCCAGAAGTTCCTGTGTTTTGTAAAGAAACTTTTGGAAAGTTCGTTCTAGATTTATTCATCAACATTGTTCGGATCAGTCTGATGAGATTTTCGAAATTCAGTAGGAGTAGTATCATACACTTCTTTGAAATTCCGTCGAAAACTTTTAGGCTCCTGATAACCCACCATTTCGGCAATTTCTGAAACTGTGAAATTGGAATCCTCTAGAAGTTGTGCTGCCCGTTTTATTTTTATTCTCTTGATAAATTCCCCTGGTGTTTGAGAAGTTAGTTTTTTGATCCGTCGGTAGAAGGTCGATGGGCTCATGGCCATCTTCCCAGCTAGAATTGTAGCATCGAAATCCAATTTATCTATCGACTTTTCAACTAGGTCAACAGCTTTTTGAAGAAACTTGGCATCTTCGTTACTAATTTCTAACTGAGTTGGTTCCAGTTTTACTTTTTGCGAGAATTTATCGCGAAGCTTCTTTCTAGAGGAAATCAGGAACTTTATTTTTTCCTGTAGCATTGTCGGATCGAAGGGCTTGGTTAGGTAATCGTCCGCACCTTTCTTTGTTCCGAACAGCTTGTCGTTTGGCGATCCTTTTGCTGTGAGCAATAAGACGGGGATGTGCATCAATAGGTCGTGTGTTTTTATTTTTTGGCACAGCTCAAAACCGTCCATCTCGGGCATCATTACATCGGCAATAACGAGGTCGGGCTTTGTGTTCAGAATTTTCTGAAAGCCACTAACTCCATTGTCGGCAGTTTCTACCAGATAATCATTGCTCAGAAGTTGACTCAAGTACCCTCTTACTTCTTCATTGTCTTCAACAACAACTATTTTTGCGTTTTTGTGTTTGGTATTTACAGAGGTAGTCTTTTGCTCTTGAATCAGTGGCGTATCAATGCTGATCAAGCTTTTTTCTGGTGTGTTAGCAGCTGAAAATTCTACAATTTCATCGTTGGATAAATGCTGTTTTCCAAGTAATAGTTTAAGTGTGAATATGGTCGATCCATTCAGTTCACTTTCAACTGAGATGTTGCCTTTGTGGAGGTCGATATATGTTTTCACAAGATCCAGACCAATGCCCGAGCTGCTGATTCTATGATTTCCTTTTGCCTGATAAAAACGTTCAAATAAATATTTAATGTCTTTTTCTGCGATTCCAGCTCCATCATTGCTTACCTTAATGATAGCTTCGTTCTTGGTTTGTGTTACTCTGATTTTTACTTCGCCAGGATTTCCAGAGAATTTAAACGCATTTGAAAGTAGGTTGTTGAGAATGATTTCGAGCCGCTCTTTGTCGAAGTAGACCTGAAGTAAATCTGTTTCGAAATCGGCATTGAAATGTATGCCTTTGCTATTTGCAAGCGCTTGGAATTTTTCAGTAATATCTTTTACGAAGCTAACAATGTTCTCGGACGATGCATTTAACTTCAGTTTGCCTGTGTCGGCTTTTCTAAATTCGAGTAGCTTGTTTACTAGTTTATGAAGCTTGTCGGAATTTTTTTGAACTAAACTTAATTTTTGTGCGATGAACTCGGAAGACAGCGTAGAAAGGTCTTTGCTCATTAGCTCATCTAATGGTGCAATGATAAGCGTTAATGGAGTCCTGAGTTCGTGCGAAATGTTTGCGAAAAAGCGCAATTTGTATTCGTTCAGTTGCTTCTCTTTGTCGCGATACACTCGTTCTATTTTTAGCTGGTTGTTCAATTGTTCCTGCTTCAATCTTACTCTAACTATTGCACTAACAACAAGTAGGATAACAGCAATATAGCCAAGCATGGCATACCATGTTTCCCAGATTGGCGGTTTCACAATAATATCGACAGTTTTTATTTTAGATGTCCAGACGCCGTTCGAATTGGTTCCTTTAACTTTTAACTGATATTTTCCCGGTTTTAGGTTGTTGAAGGAAATATGACGTCTGTTTCCTATTCTGTGCCATTCCTTATCGAAGCCTTTCAGCTTGTAGGCGTATTGATTTTTATGCGGGGCACGGTAGTCTAATGCCGAAAATTCGAAAGAGAATTCTTTTTCTTTATACGATAAGGTAATCGCCTTAGTATCGTTTATGGATTGTTGTAGAATTCCTTCTTTGTTAACCACAACACTCTTGTTCAAAATTCTGAAATCTGTAAAGACAATTTCCGGGACACTTTCATTTGCTTTAATCTCCTGAGGATTGAAGCTGGTGATGCCCTTGTGCCCTCCGAAGTATAATCTTCCATTGTTGTTTTTGAAACAAGCTGCTTGAGCGAGGTTCATACAATAAACCCCGTCCGTAGTATCGTAATTAAGGACATCTCCAGAGTGAGATAGTCGCGAAATACCTTTATTGGTGCTTATCCAGATATTACCTTGTTCGTCGTCAACAATTGTATTGACGTAGTCGTCTATCAGACCGTTTTCTCTGGTATAGATTTTTTGTTTGTATTTTCCATCTTCTATTTCTTCAACTTTGTTCAGACTACAGGGGGTGCCGAACCAGATATTTCCTTTTTTGTCGAGGTAAGTGGTGAGGATAATCTCGCATAGCTGATCGCTGTTTTCACCAAGAAGCTCGCTAAGCGGGGTAAAGCTAGATTCTTTTGGTTTGAAAAGATATAATCCTTTGTAGGTGCTTATCCATATCCGCCGTTTTTTGTCCTGAAATACGGAGGTTATTCGGTCACTTTTCAATTTCGTATAGGAATCTGAAGCCTTGAAATGTCGTACCTTGCTGAAATTATTGCCATTACGCTTGTAATAAACAAGGCCTTGCTGTTGTGTTGCCACCCACAACGCTTTTTTAGAAACTATAAAGTTATTTGGCTTTCTAATTGCCGCTAAATCTGGACTAGTGAAGAAATCAGCAGCTTTTTTGAGAATATGTGTTTCGGCTCCTGTGGGAACGGCAATATACAGATCGTTATTGATACTGGCCCAGATGTTACCTTGCTTATCTTCGTACATGTATTTCACAAGGATTTTAGATTGATTGTAGAGCTTGTTGGTTGTTTCAAAGTTTATTTTTTTGAATGTCACACCATCTTGCGACGATAACAGGCCGTTTTCTTTGGTTCCAATCCATTGTCTTTGTTGAGAATCGATAAATATTGATTTGACGTTGCATTTCCCCGTTTTGTCGTAGTTTTTTATACTTACCGTTTCGAATTTGCTTCTCTCATGCAGCCTGACAACTCCGCCGCCTCCCAGCCCAACCCAGACATCTCCTTTTTTATCCTGATAAAGATCGAGAACAATATCAAAGTTCAAATGCGAAAAATCAACGTTTGTAGGAGTAATGTCAAGATATTCAAAAACTTCAGCAGTTGTGTCAAAAGAGAACAATCCATGTCCCCAGGTTCCAATCAGAAGGTTACCCGCTGGGGTTTGAATAAGAGAAAAAGTATGGCCAGTTAGTTTTTTATCATCTATCCTTATTTTGAACTTCTTAAAAGTACCCTTGTTGGAATCGTACCGTATTAAATGTGCGCCCCAGCCAACAATCCATAAATAGGGATGTTTTTTGTCCAGAAGCAGTCCTGTTATGGCGCGCCTCGATTTTCCAACAATGGAGATTATGCCATTCTTTATTTTATGTAGACCACCGTAAGTACCGCACCAGATCGTACCGTCTGCGGTTTGTACGATAGAAGAAACTGTTTTTTCGCCCAAAAAGTGAGTTAACGAATCTTTCTCAGGATTGTAACGCCACAGGCCACCGTTCCAGCCTCCCATCCAGATGTTATTCTGGTCATCCTCATGAAAAGTTAATATTCTATTGGGCAACCGGTTGAATTTGGGGTTCTTTATAAATTTTTCTTTTTCTATGTCGTATATGCTTATGCCACTGGATTGAGTTCCTATGTAAAGATTTCCCTTTTTATCCTGATATAGCGTTTCTATAGAAGGACTGTTTAGATCAGTGGTATTCACTTTTGGCTTGAAATGCCTGAAGGTATATCCATCATATCGGTTCAGGCCACCCCTTGTTCCAAACCACATGAAGCCATGTTTGTCTTTGATGATAGAGGTGACGCTGTTTTGCGAAAGGCCGCTTGTGGTGTTTAGATAGGCGTAATTGTATTCTTGTTTCTTAGTGGTAGCCTTTTTTTCCGATTGTTCTTTTGGGGGAGAGATGTGTGTATTGCTTTGCGATCTATCTTGTAGACTGTTCTGAACTTCGAAATCCTGAATTATATAACTGTTAAGAATGATAAATAGATTGAAAATTAACGTCATACCCGACATTATAATTGATTTATATAATAAAAAAACTTGGTTTACAAATCTTCCAAATCAGAGTATTTTGATACTTTTCTGTTTATGTCGCTAAGTACAGTTATCTTTTTTTTGCTTAGCCAAACTTTTTGATTCATAACCAATTGGCAGTCCTTATATTTGAACTGATTTTTTGCGCTACTTTTCAAAAGTATAGAAAATTTTGGAGAGAGAAAGGGATGAAGGAAACGAGAGGTTTTTATATAGCTTCACCGAATATGAATATGAGCGAATAAAGCAGGGGTGTATGGTGTCCTGCTTTATTTTATGCTTTAAATCTGAATTACAGTCGCCGAACAAAAATGTGTTAGGTACGGCAATAAGAACTAGGTGGGCGCTTAGTCTGTAATCTTTATTTCAAGAGCTCCTTGACCAATGTCGCGTAAAGCAACCAAACCATAGACAGTTTCCCCTGGGGCAATAGTCTTATTGACTAAGTTGTAGGTACTGAACTCTTTTTTAAACTTTTCATTGTTCGATGAAGCGGCAATCATGTTGCCAATTCCTATTCCAAGACCAACTGGGAGTGTTGTGGTACTGTTGTTATTGTGAATTTGAAAGAATAATAAACCGTAGAGAAGATATCCAACAACACCTTGTTTAATCTGAGATGTAACAACGGTGGATTCTAGAGGATAGGAAATTTTGTTTCCTACATATAGTTGGATGTCTTTGTTGAAATCTAACTCTCTATCTGTATTGTTTATGATTTTGACAGCAACAATATCAATGTTGTATTTGGCAGCTTTTTTAACGTATTTTTTATTTCCTTTTTGGGGTAAAACATCAAAGCGATATGAGTAACTAACCCCTTCTCTTATTTCTACATTGTTATAATTGAGAGTATTTGGCTGTATAGGATGATAAATGCCTGCACAACCGAAAAATAGAGTAATGAATAGAACTGTAGTAATTGTTTTTCTCATGTGTTTTCTTTGTCTTCTAGTTGTGTGTTTTGCTTGAAATTTGCTATAAATTAAATCATATATCAACCAATGAGGGTGACTTTCCTATCTTTTGAAAGCCAATTGATTTGATTTGTTCAAATTAGCGGCGTCAAAAGTATTCTTTTTATTTAATTCTGAAAAACACAATTATTTTAGTTTCAGTAATGGGAGAGGAAATTAAAGTGAGGTTTGAGGTATAGATTTAAAAACATTGGGTTTCTAAAGAACCTATTTACGGGATGCTGGCCAATTAGGAAACAATTAGGCGTGTTAAAAAAAATAATTAGCCAAAGGCGCACAAGGCGGCTAAACCGGAGCGTACTTTTCGTACGTGAGGATTTGGCCGTCGCAGTGGAACGAATGGATAGTTATTTTTTTTGATATGCCTTACTTTCACCAAAATTAATTGTTAACAGTGATAAATCAACCTTTCAACTCTTTCTCAGCGATAGTTTTTTGTTTAATGATACTTCAATATTTGCACAGATTGATATTCAGTCACCGGATAGTTCCAAGATTGTATTTTTAGATACTTGCAATTCTTCTCATCCTAAGCTGCAAGTAAAGGGTGTTAGCATAGTCTCTAAGCGTCTGCCTGTGGCTGCGTTTTAATATACCTTTCGTGCCCAAAATCTGTAAGAAGCCCAATTAGTCTTAAAAGAACACAAGCACTGTCTATACAAAACAGTGCTTGCGTATGTTACTTTCAGGCTCCCAACTGGAAGTGAAAAAAACTTTGCTATATTCTAAGGTTGCGTACCAGTTTTTTAGACTTACTTCTAGTAACTAGCTATTTAGACTAGAGATAGATCAAATTTATTTTTATCTGGATACTTATCTCAAATAAATCTCTTCCAAAATAGTGTTATACTTATTCTGAATAAACTTCCGTTTCAGTTTCAAAGTAGGCGAAAGCTCACCAGAATTAGGGGACCAATCATCGGCAATCAATCGGAAACGTTTAATTTGTTCAACCTGCCCAAGCTGTTTGTTTACAGTGTTCACTTCCTGTTGAATGCGTTTATTCACAGCCTCGTGCTTAATCAGTTCTGATTTATCTGTAAAAGTAATCTTCTGTTCTTTTGCCCATTTCTGTAAGAAATCGAAATTTGGAAGAAGAATAGCACTAGCAAACTTTTCATTCTCTCCAACAACCATAGCCTGTTGAATGAAGAAAGATTCCTTGAACCTATTTTCAATAGGCTGTGGAGCAATGTATTTTCCTCCAGAAGTCTTGAACATTTCTTTTTTGCGGTCTGTGATCTTAAGGTAGCGCCCATCTACGATTGCACCAACATCACCTGTGTGAAACCACCCATCTTCATCGATTACCTCAGCAGTTTTTGCCGGATCTTTGTAATAGCCCATCATAATATTAGGACCTTTGGCAAGTATTTCGCCGTCTTTGGCTATTTTGATCTCTACATTGTCCAAAGCAGGCCCTACAGTACCAAAGCGTACAGTATTGTTTCTTTTGAAATTTGTAGTCAGAATAGGAGCTGTTTCTGTGAGTCCGTACCCTTGATAGACTTGAAGACCTGCGGCAGCAAAGATTTTTTCCAACTTTGGTTGCAGTGCTGCACTTCCCGAGGCGATAAAATCAAGTTCGCCACCAAGCGCTTCCCTCCATTTGCTGAATACCAAGGCATCGGCAAGCTTAAGGCGTTGGGTATACCACCACGAGCGATTATCCTGATCGTATTGGTAACCCAGATTGACGGCCCAGAAAAATATCTTTTTCTTAATGCCTTTCAACGCATTACCGCGTGTTATAATTTTTTCATAAACAGCTTCTAACAGACGAGGAACGGTGTCGAAACCATGTGGTTTCACTTCTTTGAGGTTATCACCAATGGATCCAATATTTTCGGCATAATAAATATGCATGCCAAGGAATTGATACTTATAGATCATTGTACGTTCAAAAACATGGCAGAGCGGCAGAAAGCTCATAATCCTCGAACCAGGAGGTAAATGCTGACATTTTGCAACTCCAGCTGTATTTGCCATTAAGTTCTTATGCGAAAGCATTACTCCTTTTGAGCGGCCCGTAGTACCCGAAGTATATATTATTGTGGCCAAGTCCTGAGGACTGATTTCGGCTTTTATTTTTTTGATTTCGTTTTGGTAGTACGAAGCTGATTTTTGACCAAGTTCTAATACCTCTTTCCAACTTGCAACACCGTCAATTTCACCAATGCCGAAAACTTTCTCTATGCCTTTTACTGCTTCAATGGCAGGCCTCACCTTGCGGTACAATAGCCTATCGGAGACAAAAATGAGTTTAACCTCCGAGTGGTTGAAAATGTGGAGATATTCATCGTGGCTGATCGTAGGGTAGATAGGGACATGAATAACACCGATCTGCGAAAGACCCATGTCCAGAAAGTTCCATGCAGCTCTGTTGTTTGAAAAAATGGTAGCTACTTTATCTCCTTTTTTGAGCCCCATCGCAAGCAGTCCCGCACTTATCTGGTTTGCTATTCCTATATAATCCTGATAACTATATTCTTTCCATTTGCCATTTTCTTTTTCTGCAAATGCAACTTTCGTCTTCAAAATTTTTTGATAGCGATCTAGTATATCAAATACTCGCGTAACACTCATATGCTTATGTTTAGTTTGCTCACCAACCGAAAAAACTAGGGCGTTTTCCAGCGCAGCAAATATATGGATATTTACTGCGAGCTTTGTAGCTCTATAGAAAACTGTTATAAGACCAATATCTGTTATTGATCAAATAATTATTCAGAAAACGAAGGGCGAAAGGCTTATGTTTCTGATCCAATTGGTCATAGGTTCATTATTATGTGCAAAGAAAACGATGTATGGCTATAATCAGTCTCAATAGCCCATTTACAGGGAGGTTACCAAGTTATGGTCGTTTTTCAACTCTTGCCGTTCGTGCAGTTTTGTTGTAGCTAATGGTTAATCTAGGTAGAAGTCAGGGATTTATAGAAAGTGACTTTAGGTGACGTAGTTTTTGGAGGTCATGTTGGAAGTTTCCGTACAAAATTTCTTGGAGAAGGTGGATGGCTATTGTTTTTAAAGAAAAGAGATATTAAAGGCAAACGAGTTGACTTTGGTTATTATGCAAATCCAATTGAGATGGCCAACGGGTAGCCTGTGGCGAAAACCACAGGTGAACATCTAAATTTGAGAGTACTGAGTCATTTATTCTATAATTATTTGCGTCTTAGGTATTTTAAATGTAAATCTACTACCTTCTCCAAATTTGCTTTCTGCATAAATATGCCCTCCGTTTTTCTCAACGAACTCTTTGCAAAGAATCAGGCCAAGTCCAGTACCTGTTTCAGCATCCGTTCCGGTTTTTGAAAATTCAATATCGATACGGAAGAGTTTCCCAAGGTCTTCAGATTTTATACCTACGCCATTATCTGTTACGCTTATCTCTATAAAATCGTCGAAATCAGCAGCATGCACCACTACTTTCCCCCCAAATTTTGTGTATTTGATTGCATTCGAAATCAGGTTTCGTATAACAAGCTCTATCATATTGGCATCTGCGAAAGCATACAGAGCCTCATGTAGTTCAGATTCCAGTTTAATGTTTTTCCTTTCTGCATGTCCGCGTAAAAGAGAAATGCATTCATCAATCAGGAACTGTATATTAATGGTTATGGGTTCGAAATTGAACTTTCCAGTTTGAGTTCGAGCCCAGTCCAATAGATTCTCCAAAAGCTTGTACCCGTGCTGGGCTGCATCCGAGATGATCTTGATGAATTCCTCAAGCTCGCTTTTGTCAAAGTGTTCCAGGTCTTCAGCCAAAATACTAGTGAAACCTACCAGTGTATTAAAAGGGTTCTTAAGGTCGTGGGCAATAATAGAGAAAAAGCGGTCTTTTGTAGAATTGATATTCTTTAGTTTACGCTCGCTCTTCTGGAGCTTTTCAGTGCGTTCGCGCAGATCCTTTTCAATTTCCTTAAGTTTAGTAACATCTTTCATTGTACTCACAATGAAGCATTCTCCATTAGGTGTCAGGAACGGGCTTTTGTTTGTAACTACAATACGCTGATGGCCATTGGCAGCGTAAATATATTCTTCGTTCTGGAAGTTGATTTTTTCTTCCAGCACCAGTTCGTCGGTTTCCCAAAATACATTTGCTTCATCATCGGTAAACAATTCATAATCTGTATGCCCAATTACGTCTTCACGCCTCTTGCCAAGGAAATTAAGCATTGCTTCGTTTGCCGCTATCCAGTTATGATCTTGATTCTTGACAGAAATCGGGATTGGAAGAAAGTTAAGGAAATCGAAAGTAGAACTGGTAGCGAAGTTCGATAGATTACGATACTCTTCCTCGTCAATCAACGAGAAGGGGCTATTACTTGATAAAGATCCGGTATCGAATAAGATGTAGTTTTTATGAGAAGCCTTTGTCCCGATCGGGAAAACAATAAATGACTTCAGGTTTAGGCAATCGCAAAAGTCTTGCAATTCAGAAATTGAGAGCCCTTCTTTGTAATTATTTATATTTATTTCCTTGTACTGAAGTTGTCCGAGCATTTCTAACAGCGAGCTGCTAACAAACTTTTTTGTCTTCTCCAGCTGATTGTGTGTAGTGGATAACTCAGGGGAATTGCACCATTCGCTGATATTGGTTAGCTGATAGCTATTGCTTTTGTACGATAATATTACCAATCGCTTGATATCGAAAATTTTAGGAAATAGAGATAACGTATTCAGCAACGAAGAATCATGGCCAAACGGATCGTTTCCGAAATCACTTTCTGCAACATTTTCCATAAGGCTTTTGAACCAGCTCCGTGTATTAGAAGTGGAAGGCTCGTGTGCTGGCTGGTTGCCTTCAAAAGTAAGAAGAGCAAAGTTTAACTCTTCTGAAATGAAGAAATTAGACATATTCACTCTGAAGTAATGGAAATCTGTAGATCCCATTTTATGCCTTACCCAAAAGGTTTCATTCTTTTTTCGATACCTTACAAATTCCTTAATCGTATGCTTTATCTTAAAATAATCTTCAGGGTGGAGCCCTTCAATGAGTTTTGCGCGCAAGGGTTTCTCCTTTGCAACAGGAAGTTGTAGAAACCCTTTACTACAATTGATTACGTTACCCTTGACACTTAAAAAAAGAGCTTTCTCGTTTAACCGTCCAGGTAATTGTTTCAGGTTTTTTACTAAGCTTTCCAATTTTCGTTGTGCATTTTCCCGCTCTACATCTTTTTTTAGTAAGGTGTAGGTGAAATTTTCATTCACCCCAAAATTCCCATTTTCTAAAAGCTTTATTCTTACATAATCCAAAAAAAGAGTTCGGTTTTTTAGGCTGATCACAGGGTGGCTGCTTGCGGAAGGAAGCCCAGCTGGACTTATACTATAAAATATAAAAGTAACCTTTCTTTTCTCCGATAATGAAATTACGTCTTTCGTTTTCTCATGATAGCGGGGGTCTGATAGCAGTATAAACGAACAGAGAATAAGGGTTGTGCCAATCAGTTCGTTTTCTACATTTTCGAGTGGAGATACAGCAAAAGAACATCCTAGTTTTTCAATCGTTGAATAAAAAGGGGATAACTCTTCTTCGTGCTGAGTAATAAATAATATACGGCAAGTAGGATTATCAGGCATTTACTTTAAGTGTTTACTATTGCGAATTTAAGTAATATCTCTTGATATCTTTCTACGAAGAGCCATGTAAATTCAAGTATTTGAAACTTTATAATAAAAGAATGTGTAGATTTATAGAGGTGTTTCGATGATTAAAAAAGCGTTAAGCAGATGAAATACCACAAGAAATGTATTTCTTGCGAAAATTGGGTCGTGACATGTCATAATTTTTTCAAATAAAAAAGAGTTGGTCTGCAACGTTTTCCTTATATTTGAATTACAAAATAATAGCTTTTGCACAGGATTTGTTATCCGCCTGATATAAGTCTTATTATAGCTTATCAACCCCCTAACATAAACGCTCATGAAGAACGAACAAAATAAAAAAGATGCGACAGAAACCCCTCCTGTGGCACCAAATAGTGAGCTTGAGAATATGAAAAAACAAAAATTAGAAGAGAATCAGAATATACAAAAAGTTAGGGAAATTCTTTTTGGTAAAAATATTAATGAGTATGACAGGCGTTTTCTACAAATTGAAGAGCATATAGGTGATGAAATTGGCAATGTTCAAAAGCAAAACCACGCTCTCTACAACAATCTGGAGGAATACATAAAAGCAGAAATCAAGAATATTAGCCATTCGATAGAAAAAAAAGAGGTTGAATCGAAGGGGGAACTGTCCAACCTGAAAGAGTCTATTAGTATAGTGCGCGATAAGTTAGCGTCTTTTCAGCAAAGCTCTACAGATCAGTTCCGAAACGACTACGAAACCCTTGTCAATAAAAACAAAGAGCTTCTGGAACAATTGCAGAAAGAAGGAAAATTCAGGCTCGAAAATGTACAGTCTATCGAGAGGGAAATCAGCGAGATAAAAAGCATATTGATAGGTCAGGAGTCTACAATTAGCGATTTAAAGAAAAATCTGTTTCAACAGGTTTTCGACCAGTCTAAATTACTGGATAAAAAAATTACAGAAGAAAGTAAAGGTCGGTCTGTAATCGCAGAAGACTTGAGAAATGCACTGAATTCTGTAAGTGAAAGACTTATAGATTTCAGGAGCACATCGGAAAGACGTTTTGATGACATCAGCAAAAAAATAACCGAACATGAAGCTGCGGTTTCTTCTCAAATTCCAGAAACAATACGTAGTTTAGAGCAGCGTTCGGTAGACAGCTCGAGGAGCCTGAAAGCAGAGATTGATGATATTTTTTCGCGTTTCAATGCATTTAATTCACGAACCAGCTCAGACTTCAAGGAGGTGAGGGAAATGCTACACGATCAGCTCAAGAATTTGCGCATAGAGGTGGAACAACAAAACCAATTGGTTTCGCAAAAGCTTCGTACTGAGCAAGAGTATCAGCGTCAGAAAAAAGTAGACAGAAACTCTTTGGCTTTGCTGTTTTCCGAACTGGCACTTAAACTGGGAGAAGATCCCGAAGAAGAAATTTAAAAACTACAGTAAAGACTTTAACGAATGGCCTTGCCTAAAAAGACGTATCAAGGAATCGACAATGAGGAAGATTTAAAATGGGAAGAATTACGCGCACTTTTTATAGGCGATCAGCAGGCTTATATTCAGCAGATAACCGAATTCTTACAAGATAGGGAGAAGTTTGCTAAAGAAATTGGAAGAAATTTACCAAACGCACTACGCGTTAGCCATTCCATAAACCCGGAATTGGCTCGGGAACTGATCGATGCAGTACAACCTATCCTAGAACAAGCGATAGAGCAGAGTGCAAGAGAGAATACTCACGAACTTTCTGATCATTTACAGCCGATCTTCGGTCCTGCTATCCGCAAATCAATAAACGATACGTTCCGGCGCATGGATCAGTCCTTCAATAGTATACTGCTGCGGACAATATCCTTGCGTGGTGTTAAGTACAGAATTGAAGCGTGGCGTACAGGAAGGAGTTTTTCTGAGGTGATGATCAGTCATTCCCTTACATTTAAGGTAAAAGAGATTTTTCTGATTCATGGTGAAACAGGACTATTAATTCAGCATGTTGCACAGAAAACCCAGACTCAAGATGCCGATATGATGTCGGCGATGTTGAAAGCCATTCAGGATTTTGTAAACGATTCCTTCATGTCCGAAGACGAAGGCGATTCCCAACTGGGAGCAGTTGAATTTGGCGGACAAAAGATTTATCTTGAGCAGGGAAGACATGTTGTACTAGCAGCAGTTGTTTCAGGAACTTTGCCTGAGTTTGTATTGAAGAGGTTTACCGATGCTGTTGCCCAGATTGAAAAAGAGTATAGACAGTATCTGCGTGAATTCGATGGTGAAGTTGATGTGTTCGATCCGGCCCGCGAAATCCTTAAAACGTGTTTTTACGAGGGGAAAGATGAAACAGGGAAGAAGAAAAAAAAGACACGTCTGCAAAGAGGGCTTATCCGTACTAGAAATATTGTACTTATTCTCGCAATATTAATAGTACTAATTTATCCTTGGGCTGAAAGAACTTATCGTTGGCAGAAATATTTGGATCATATTGTTGAGTTGGAAGGGGTAATTCTAGTAGAAGAAACCAGAAAGAACGGACAATATTACATTGCAGGTATGCGAACTCCAACTTCGCCAAATCCTCCTGAATATCTGAAGGATTACAAGTTTTCGGACGAAGATGTGGTTTCGCGCTGGATGGAATACCGTCCATATAACACAAAAGCTGTCGTTCAAAAAGCAGAAAGGGTGTTGCGTGTTCCTGTTGGTGTTCAGCTTTCATTAAAAGGCGATACGCTCATAGCAGAAGGCTTTGCCAATAGGATGTGGTTGAAAACGGCAGAGAGCAAACTTCGCGATTTGTGGGAGGTGAACTATTTGAAAACCGATAAACTGACTGCTGTAGAACTTGAAGATCCGGAGAAATTGGCAAGACGGATTGAGAACAGCGACATCCTGTTTCATCTAGAAAGCAGTAGTCTTACATCCGACGAGCTCGACAAGGCTGAATTCGTGGCCAGAGATATCCAGAACCTGATCAATACAGCCGCTTTCTATAAGAAAGATATCGAAGTTATCATTAACGGATATACAGATGGTACTGGCGACAAAACATTCAACCAGCAGTTGAGCGAAGCCCGGGCTCTTACCGTTTACAACTTTTTGTTGGCAAACGGAATTTCCTCGACTATTTTAAAGACAATCGGCCACGGCTTCGATAAGCAACAAGCTAAAACGATTGGAATTGAGTCGAAGCAGAGTTTGCGAAAAGTGAAATTAAAAATCGTCCTGAAGGATAGTTAAATATGTTAAAAAAGAAAATTTGTATGCTGGGGTCTTTTGCTGTTGGCAAAACCAGCTTGGTTCAACGTTTTGTGAAAAGTATTTTTTCAGACAAGTATCATACCACAATTGGGGTTAAGATCGACAAGAAACTTGTTGATATCGAAGACAAGGAGATAAATCTTCTGCTGTGGGATATTCACGGCGAAGATGATTATCAAAAAGTGCAGGCATCTTATCTGCTTGGGGCAGCTGGTTATTTTCTGGTAATTGACGGTACGCGTCGCGATACCATAAAAATGGCCGAATCTTTGCAAGGTTTAGCTCAAAAAACGATTAAAGATAAACCGTTTATTTTACTTATCAATAAGGCTGATTTAGAGGAAGAATGGGAAATAACATCAGCAGATATCAGAGCATTGGAAGACAAAGGGTGGATTGTAATGAAAACCAGTGCAAAATCGGGACTAAATGTTGAAGAATCTTTTCTCACCCTAAGTAAAAGGATACTACAGAATGGATGATATCCCTAACCATATCATAAAATATCTTGAAAATTTTGTTGGCGAGGAGAAAACCTATGGGCTCCTTGCCCTGAATTTATCTGGCGAAATCTTTACATGGTATGGCGATCTGGAGCATTTCAATGGTAGTGAACCAGAAGTTGGAATAGATATTTACGATTATTGTTCAATTTTGGAAGGCATTTTACCTTTAGAATCCCAACAGGCCGTATTACCAAATATCGAAATTGTTCACGGTAGTGTTTTCGCCGATATACATTTACTTTTCCACAACAACGTTTACTGGATTCTGTTCATCGATTCTACACAAATTGTCGAAGGCATGCGGGAGTGGTTACAAAACCACAACGAATCTCAACTCGACAAACAAAATCAACAAGAAGAAAACTCTTCTGATAACGCTTAGTCTACCTTTTTATACGTTTCTATTTTTCCTTTTCCTAATTTTGCGCCTGTTCAGGATAGCAAATAAACCCTTGTTTTGACTACCAGTTTCTCAATGTCAGTTTCTTTGTTAGTTCTTATTGGTTTGAAAACTTTTTCTGTCGATAGGAATTTATAACAAAATTACAAACTCTTTATTTTGGACTGTAAATTAATGCTTTATGTATTTTTTGTCGTGTGTTTTAAACAGCAGTTAAGCATGTCTACAATGCAAAGCGCAGGTAGTAAGTTGGTGTTCAAGGGAAATCTTTTGGGCAGCTGTGTGATATGGGATTTTTGAAAAATTATTACTAGTTGGTTCCTTGAAGGAAGTAAGTCTAAAATAAATAGGTCCAAGACCTCAATTCGTCTTTTTCAGATGTGAGTTTGGGAATTTAATACGACAATGAGCTTAATTTACTAAACTATTCCTGAGCGATAAAAAATTATAAAAACCACAATGTAGGCTTGCATATATTATGCGCCGGGCCTATTTAAAACCAAACGAAATGAGAAAGTATTTTCTAGCGTTATTATTTATTTGTTGTTCTGTCGCATTACTTACAGCTCAGATCAATGTAATAGGTAAGCTAACAGATAAGCGGAATATCACAGAAGCGAAACTTTATCTTTTGAATTCAAATGAACCAATTCAGGAAGTTGCATTAGCTGCAGATGCTACCTTTTCGTTCATTCTAGAAGATCGGTTGGCGGACTACTACAAATTAGCAGTAGGTGACATCACTCTTTTCCTGATTTTAGCTTCTGGCGAAACGGTTAACTTAACAATAGACCCAAACGAGCCAGATAAACCCCGTATCCAAGGGTCGAAAGAAACAGAGCGTTTGTATGAATCCAATGGTAAGCTTTCGGAATTTGAGGTAAAGAAAGAAGAAATACTTGCTCTTTACGAACAGAACGAGAAGGTTAGGGGCGATTACATCCGAAATCGGATTATTGACAACCCATCTGCGTTGTCGAATTTCATTTTCTTAGACGCATTAGATCCAGAGAAAGATTTCGAGCTGATCGAAAAAATGGTCGGTGCGATGTTTAGAAAGCACCCCGAAAACCAATTTGTAAAAGAGCTGTATGCTTTTGTAACAAAGGAAAAGAATGTGCGTGAGGGTATAGAACCTATTGTTGTAGGCCAAAAGGCACCAGAGATTAGTTTGCCAGCTCCAGATGGAAAAATAGTAAAACTGTCTTCGCTGAAAGGAAAGGTCGTTTTAATTGATTTTTGGGCCTCTTGGTGTAGTCCATGCAGATTAGAAAACCCCAATAATGTGAGACTATACAACGCATATAAAAAGGAAGGGTTCGAAATACTTGGGGTTTCTTTAGATAAGGATAGAAACTCGTGGCTAGAAGCAATTAAAGCTGATGGTCTGAAATGGCTTCATGTCAGCGATCTTAAATTTTGGGACAGTGAGGCAGCTCAGACATATAAAGTCTCTGGAATTCCGTATACCGTTCTGGTTGATAGGAATGGCACTGTCATTGAAACTGGACTTAGGGGAGTTTATCTGGAAAACAAACTGAAGGAGATTTTTTCTGCAGAATAAGTAAAGTGTAAAAAATAATTTCGGTTAGGGCGCACAAGGCATTCAATACCAGAGCGTACTTCGGTACGTGAGGATTTGGACGACCGCAGTGCAACGAAAACCGAAGTTTTTCTTCTGCTTTACTAGGCTTCTTAAAGCTGTTGGACGGAACTATACCGTAGACTATTCATCAAATATAACTTGTACTCCAATGATCACTTTTTTGATAAACACGCTTGCGTAACCAAGAAGTGATGCCTATCAAAAACTTAGAGGAAAGCAACGGAAATTGAATTTTTTGAAATTTAGCCCTTACTTTTGAAAGATAAAAAGATAAGAATATCTTTGTTTTCTTTGAAAATGAGTTTTCGATAGGTTGGAAGCGAACTTTGGTTTTTAATAAATTTCGATTAATGCAATTAATTTACAATAATTCAACGGATTGTTATTTCAATCTGGCACTTGAAGAGTACTTGCTTAGGCAAACAAACGAAGATTTTATTATTTTATGGAGAAGTGAAGATTCCGTGGTGATCGGAAAACACCAAAACCTCCATGCAGAATTGGTAGAGCCAGTAGCAATAGATAATAACATAAAGATTGCCCGGCGTCTTTCTGGTGGTGGCACTGTATTTCACGATTTGGGAAATTTGAATTTCAGTTTTATTAAAAATGGAGAAGTAGGAAAATTGGTTGATTTCAAACAGTTCATCTCTCCTTTGGCCAATTTTCTGAACGAACTGGGAGTGCCTGCTCAATTAAGTGAGCGAAATGATATTATGATAGAAGGGAAAAAAGTATCCGGAAATGCTGAACACGTTTTCAAGAATAGAGTCCTGCATCACGGTACATTGTTGTTTTCCAGTAGTATTGATAAACTGTCTTCTGTGTTAAGGAAAGATCCAAGTGCGTTTCAAGGAAAGGCTGTTCAGTCGGTTAGAAAAGCAGTAACAAAAATCTCGGACTATTTGCCTCAGGCGTTAACAATAGACGAATTTATTAACCGGACAGGTGCTTTCTTACAGAAGTATTTTTCAGCAGATGTTTTTGAATTTTCGAATGATATATACAGAAAAATAGACGAAATTGCACAAAATAAATACAGAACAGAAGAATGGATTTATGATTATTCTCCAAAATTTAATTTAGAGAGGGAAATTTCAGAGGGGGAAGTTTCTATTGTGGTGAAAAATGGAAAAATTGAGGCGGTTTCTTGTAGTGATCCATCTCTACGGTTTCTTACTTCATTCATAGGGAAACGCTTCTGTATTCGTCCATTAACAGAGCTTTGTGAAACTGAAAAACAACGGGATTTAGTGGTGTCTTTGTTTCTTGATTAGCTTGGCTGATAAAACGAATTTTGTTACCTTTAGGAACGACTTGGATTTTGTTAGGGGGAAGGACTGGGTAAACACTCTTTTGTTAAGTCGAGAACATGGGCGATACACTAAATACAGATAATGGACTGTTCGTATTATTACATAAGATTCGAAAGTCAACATCAATAGAAGAGGCGCTAAGATATGCGAAGAAATACGTCTCTGATTATTTAGAAATTACTTTTTTTACATACCAGTTTGCAGACATCTGGTTAATCTTTCAGAATACGGAGTTGAGTTATAGGCTTATTAGCGATGTTGATGTTGCGAACCTGCCGCTCTCCGGTTGTTCACAAAGAGAATTCAAAAAGACAAAGCTGAATATCCTTTTCCCTGAAGGAACTCAGGAAGAGCAGGAAGATTCTATTTTTTCTATTGTAGACGCGATTTGCTCCGTATTTATTAATCAGTTTGACTTAATAACAGGAGATGCGATTCTAGGAGATACCCTGAATAAACTTCCAGCGCAGGTATATCGGATTGTCCGTGAAAAAGATCAGTATAAATTAAGCTTTTGCTCTGGAATGCTTTTCGATTCTGGGGTGGCTCATGGTGGAGCTATTGGTCTTGGCCTGCGTAATTATATGCGTAATCAAACCTTCACTTTCGTATACCAGTACATTGCCAGGGCATTTATGGGTGAAACCGTTGAATTCGAGCTCACTCACAGTAAGTCGTGGTACCACCACACTGTAAATGTGTTCCGTTACGATGATTCAGGCTATATTGTTGAAGTAATAGGCTTTGCCCAGGACATTACGGACAGGCACCTTGCCCAGCATCAGTTAGAACTTCGCGAAGCTGAGTTGTCACAGGCACAGGAGATTGCTAAAATTGGAAATTGGTACTGGAACAAAGAAGGTAATTTTATTGAGTGGACAAAGAGTATCGACCGCATTTTTGGCCTCCCGAGTGACCGTCGCCCAAAAAGTTTAGCCGATTTTCATAGGTTGTTCGAGGAACGGAGCCGAAAACGCATCGCCAAAGCCCATCAGTTAATTTCCAACAGAGGTGGAATGTACGAAGAGGAAGTTATGTTCCGGCGCGAAGATAGCCAACAGCGAATGCTTTTAGTAAATGGAAAGGCGATTCTCAACGATCAGAAGAAAGTTCTTGGTATTAGCGGTACGGTTCGTGATATCACCGACCTGAAGACAATAGAAGAGAACCTTAGGATTTCGGAAAGAAGATTGAATGCTGCCATTAGAGGTGGTAATACCGGTATCTGGGAAAAGAACATCAATAGCGATGTGGTTTTTTTCAATGCGCTATCCAAAGAAATACTTGCTATACATACGCACGAAAATGAACTGCAGATAGCAGACTTCATTCAGAATGTACATCCTCAGGATCAAGAGCGTCTTGCAAACATTGTAAGTAACGATAACGAGGAGAGTTTCAGCTTTACATTCCGGTATTATAAGAATGGAACATTGCGATATATTGAGATGTCCGCTTCTTTGTACAATGCTCGTTTTGTTGAGAAAGCAAAGTTCATTGGCATATTGACTGATATAACCGAAAGGAAGCTGAATGAAATAAAAATTAAAGAGATAAACGCCCAGCTAAAGGGAATTCTAGATAACTCTTCGTCCGCTATTTTTATTAAAGATGCCTCGGGGCTGATTTTACTGATGAACAAGATGGGGAAGAAATGGTGGGCTATTTCTCCCGACGAAGATACATATGCCGATGATATTTTGACGGAAGAAGCCGTAATGAAGTCCAAGGCGGCGGATGAACAAGTTTTATTGCGCAAATGCTCTTATACTTATGAAATCAATACTGTTGTCGATAAGCGGGAATTAAATCTGCTGATGACCAAATTTCCGATAGAATATGACGACGGACAGTTATACATTGGAGGCATAGCAACCGATATCACTCAGTTGAAAGAGAGCGAAAGGGAGTTGATATTGGCAAAAGAGAAAGCGGAAGAAAGTGATAGGTTGAAGTCTGCTTTTCTTGCGAATATGTCACATGAAATACGGACACCTCTAAACTCGATCATCGGTTTTTCTGATCTGTTGAAGAAAAGAAAGCTAGATTCGCAGGAAAGAAACCGTTTTCTTAACATTATAAACGAACAGGGCAGGCACCTGCTTTCTATCGTAAACGACATTATTGATCTTTCTGCAATAGAATCCAACCAACTGAAATTGCAATTTGCAGAAGTGGATATCAACAAGAGTTTGGAAGGTTTGCGGATGAATTTCGAGGAAGAGGTTCGTGAGCTGGATCAGAAGAATATAGAAATTGTATTCTCTTCTCCGGAAGGCCTGTCTCCATTGGTAATGGTAGATTTGGTTAGGGTGAACCAAGTATTGAAGAACCTTATTGGGAATGCAATAAAGTTTACCGAACGGGGATTTATCCGTTTTGGGTACGAACTGGCCAATGACCGTATGAATTTCTTTGTTCAGGATACCGGCTCCGGTATTGCCGAAGAGCACCTAGAAACTGTATTTAAGAGATTCCGACAGGTTGACCAGAGCGACACCCGCAAGCATGGAGGAACAGGGCTGGGATTGGCAATTTCAAAGGCATTGGTGGAACTGATGGGAGGGGAGATAAAAGTTATGTCCATAATAGGGCAGGGCACTACGTTTGAATTCTGGACTCCTACTTCTTGGAAAGCAAAAGAGGCGCCTGTTGCAGAAGAATCTGGAGAATTGATTATTCCGGATTGGAAAGAACGGAAAATTGTAATCGTTGAAGATGACCCGGGCAGTGCCTTCCTGCTTAAAACCATGTTAAAAGAAACCAATGCTACGATTGAGCATTTTGTGTTTGGAAAGGACGTCATCAAATATTGCGAAAATACTTCCGATGTGGATCTGATACTGATGGACTTACAGTTGCCTGATATTAGTGGGTATGAATGTACTGAGGCGATTAAGAAGACAAAACCGAATATTCGAATTGTTGCCCAGTCAGCTCAGGTAATGAGAAAAGATAGAGAGCGGGCGTTTCAGAGCGGTTGTGATGGATTTATTCCAAAACCTTTGAACCTAAGAAGTGTTCTGGTAACAATTGATGAAGTATTGGGATGAGCCGAAGCTCACCCCTAAACAGCTTTACTTATTTGATTAATATTTTTGTATTGATAACATCGTCATCAATCGCAATCTTAAGAAGGTAAACTCCTTTAGCACGATTTGAGAGATCGAATGTGTGTCTTGTAGATTCAATCTTTGGCTTAATATCTATCTGCGAACCGCTTAGGCTCCATATTGTAATTCTTGCGTTGGTGTATCTGCTTTCTATACTGAACTTCCCATCAGATGGGTTTGGATAGAGTTTAATATTGTATTTCTCTAGTTTGTCTATCGAATTAACAATAGCTACTCTAGCCAATTTCTTCTCATCATCGTCGCAACGACCATCTACAATAAGCGAATACGAACCAATGTCGCGGGATGATAGGTTCGTGATCAGAAGTTCGTTTTCATTCACTCCTGAGATTCGGTTACCGTTCTCCAGTTTTAGATCGTTTTTGTACCATTGGTATTTCAGATTGTCTCCAAGTACCTCTGCTGTGATTTTCAGTTCCTGATTTTCAGTTAAGAAAAGCTCTCTGTGTTCCGAAATGATCGTTGTTTCATCTGATATAGAGACGCTTATGTCTTTACTGAAGGTTGTATGATCGCATATGTCCTTCACTTTACACACATAAGTACCTTCGTGTTCTTTTGAGATATTTTCAAGAGCTAGTTTTGTTCCATTTGCACCACCGATGTCTTGCTTGTCTTTTTCCCATTGATAACTTAAGCTTTCGCCTTTAGCAGTTACATATAATTGAACGTTTTCTCCAGTACAAACCTTCGTGTTTAGACTTTGATCCAAAATTTCTCCTACTTTCCTAATTTTGAGTGTGAACTCATCAGTCTCAACAGTATTGCCACATTCTCCTGTTACAATACATTTGTAGGTTCCTGCATTGGCAGGTTTTACACCGGTTAGCTTAAAAGTCTTTCTTCTTGCACCGTATAAGTTGTAACCGTTTTGTTTCCACAGATATTTGAGGTTGCCGCCTTCTGCTTCTACAGTAAAACTAATACTCTCATTCTCACAAATTGTGGTACTTTCCGGTTGTTTCAGGATTTTGGCTTTCTCCAACGCCTTTATATTGACCAATTCCGAATTAACACTAGACCCACAGGCTCCTGTAACGGCGCACAAATAACCTCCATTGTTGGAAAGTTGAATGTTTGAAATTGCTAGTGTGTTTGTGACTGCACCTGCAATAGGCTGCCCATCTTTGTACCATTGATATGTATTTGCGTTGGATGCGTCTATTTCTAACTTAACATCGCTTCCAATACAGGCTTGCTGAGATTGAGTTTGCGAGGTGATGGATGGGGCAGAATTAACAACAACCTCGATAGGCTCACTGGCAAGTGTGCTACCGCAACTGCTTGTGATTGTACAGGTGTATTTCCCACTGTTTTCAGCTTTAACATTAGGAATGTTCAGTACACTTTGAATTCCATTGGAGATACTAACTCCGTCTTTCGACCATTGGTAAGTAAGCTCATGACCTTCTGCTTTAACAGAAATATTAAGTGCATCTAGGTCGCATAGTTCAAGATCTTGAGATTGACTTGTAATTGTAATCCCAGGAACAATAGAAGCCTGAATAATTTCTGATTCTACAACAGTTCCACAATTATCGCTTACAGTACATTTATATTCGCCAGCGTCAGTATCTTTTGAGTTTGCTATACTTAGCTCAGAAGATGTTGCACCAGTTATAGCAGCCCCGTCTTTGCTCCACTGGTAAGACAGTTTATCGCCTTGTGCCTCTACTAGCAGGCGCAGTTCATTTCCAAGGCAAAAGGCCTGTGATTCGCTTTGAGCAACAATTTTAGCCTTTTCTTTTATGTTCACGGCAACTTTTTCACTTTCTGTACTACTACCACAGCCGCTTGATACTTTACAAAGGTATGTGCCGCTTTGGTTCGCTACCGCATTCGATAGGACAAAAGTGTTTTCCGTAGCGCCTAACAGTTCTTCTCCATCTTTAATCCATTGATAGCTCAGATTGAAACCTTGTGCTGTTATAGATAGCGTATGGTTTTCGTTCTCGCAGATGTTGGCAGCCTCTGGCTGACTAGTAATGGAGAGCGAAGCTTCTACGTTAACTACTATTTCTTTACTTGTTAATGTATTTCCACATTGGTCAGATACCTCGCAAGTATAACTTCCTGCATCAGTATTTGATATTGGGGCGAAACTTAATGTGTTTTGTGAAGCTCCGTTAATGATGTTGCCATCTTTTTTCCACACAAAAGTAAGCTGATTTCCAGTAGTTTCAATCAATAACTGTAATTCCCCTCCTTCGCAAACATCTTGGCTGGCAGATTGCTTTACGATAGAAGCAGGTTCATTGAGCGTAATATTCGCCTTTTTACTATCGATAGAGTTGCTGCAAGAATTACTTTTAACCTTGCAGTGATAGTTCCCAGCGTCTACTCTATCAAAATCGGTAATATTGAAAGTGCTTGAAGTGGCGTTTGCAATTTTGGTATCGTCTTTATACCACTGATAAGTAAGGTCTTGGGCTGCTGCCACAATTGTAAGTGTAAGGTCTTCGCCTTTACATACATATTGATCTTTAGGCTCTTGAGTAATATTAAGTTCGGCACATACAGTTTTGAAGTTCAATTCTGCTCCAAGGTTGATTCCTTTGTCATTGGTGACGAAAGCGCGGTAATAATAATTCGTTTCGCTTTTAAGCTGGTCGATATCAACTGAGAAGTCGCCCGATTTCACTAATGGGGAAGTGGTCTTTTTAGTCACTCCTGCTCCTTCGCCTGTAATGTTGGATTGCTCAGAAAAAAGAAAACCGCTTTCTGTGATGTTACTGCCACCATCAGTGATGATTTCCCCGTTCAAGCGGGCAGAGTTACCTGTTATGTTTTCAGCTGTGCCAGTTTCAACTTCAGCTTTAACTTCCGAAAGGGCTCCATATGTTTCAAGTGGAGATTCCCAAAGTCCGCGTCCGTAAGTTCCAGCTATGAGCCTACTGTTTTCTGGTGTAGCGTGATCGTAGTAAATTTCCAGTTCGTTGATAATTGTATTAGGCATGCCCTTGTCGAAAGGTTGCCAGTCCGTATCGCCTTTCTTTACATAAACTCCAATGTCAGTTCCAAGATATAAGTCCGTTTGGTTGGTAATCAATGTATTTTCTACTACAGAGTGTGCCGGAATCTGAGGTAGTCCATCGCTAATGTTTGTCCAATTTGCTCCACCGTCTGTTGACTGATATACGATATGTTTGTTATATCCGCCTAATGTTATCCAAACAGTTTTTTCATCGTTGTTTTTCACTGTTATGGAAGTGATCTGCGAATATAAGCGCGATAAATTACCTGTGATATCGCTCCATGTAGCCCCACCGTCGGTAGTTCTATGTAGTTTGTTATGGTCTGTTACATAGATGTAGTCTGGATTGCTTTTGGCAATCGCCATGGCCCGAATCTTTCTACTTGTTCCTATGTTAGATATTTTTTTCCATGAGCCTTTTTCTCCTCTGTTTTCACTTTTCCAAACATCTCCATAGCCTATATAAATAGTACTTGCATTTAAAGGATGGATAATAATTGGTGTAACCCAAGCTCCTTTTTGATTAGCTGGTTCTATGTCTACTTTTGTTTTCCAATAGTTAGTAGTTCTGCTAAATTGTCCGTTTGTGTAAGATGCATATTGTACTGCGTTGTCGTCGTAATCGATTAGGCAATCCATACCATCGCCACCTTTCACATCTTTCCAAGTAGAATTACGGATAAGTTTCGATCCGTTATCCTGTAGGCCTGTTAAAATGTGATTCTTATCAAGCTGGGAGACAGAAATTTTGTATATCTGGCTGTTGACTATTCCATTCGATTTATCTGTCCAACTGTTTCCTTCGTCCGAGGAAATGTATATGCCTCCGTCGTTGCATTCGAAAAGGTCTCCGTTTATTCTAAATTTAAGCTGGTGCTTATCTGCATGTACTGTTTGTGCGTTAACCCCCCAGCCGCCAGACCAGTGAGTCATTAGTTCCCATGAGCTTCCTCCGTTGGTAGATTTCCATGTGTTTATTCCTCCCACGAGAATAACATTGGCGTCGGAAGGAGAGACCGTCAGGCTTAAGTCGTACCAGCCCTGACCACGGTTATCACCTCCTGACGCTTCCCAACCAAGAAGGTTTTTTGAGGAGTAAACCAAGTCGAACTTACTACCACTGTTTTTTGATTGGTATATGCCTTTTAATGCCCCACTACTGTTCGCAACCACTGCATACACCCAAGTAGATTTGTTTGGGCTTACTGCTAGCTCAACACGTTTTGCAGATAAATTTAAGGTTTTATCCCAGCTTTTTCCGCCGTCGGTAGTCAAATATACATCTCCACTTTTGTCTGAGCCATATAGAGTGTTGAAGTCTCCTGGCTTAGCTTCCATATCGATGAAATTGTAATTGCCAAGTTTGGTTGACCACGTTGTTCCTCCGTCGGTGGTTTTATAAATCCCGTTTGAAGTTGCAGCTATAATGACCTTACTGTTGTTAGGGTTCATCAGTAATCTACTAACGATAGTATAGTTGTTCTGAGGGAATTTTAAACCTGTTTTATCCCAGGTCTTTCCACCGTCTGTCGATTTTAACACTCCAACAGAGTAGGTGTCCGTTCCGTCTTTATCACCAGTTGCTATATAGATTGTTTTTGAAGTATCATAGTCTGGGGCAATCAAAATATCGCTGACACCAAGTACTGGGTTTAGGTCGGTTAGAACTGTCCAGGATTGGCCATTGTCCGTTGTTCGCCATAGCCCCCCTCCTGGCGTACCGATCCAATAGGTGTTGTTGTCGTTTGGGTGAAAAGCTACACAGTTTGTTCTGCCTATTCCAGCGTAACCACCTTTAGACTGATTTGGCCCCAAAGATTTCCAGTCTGCCTTTACATTACTGTTGCTTTTTTTGCTGGTTTGTTTCTTCTCAACAAAATTGTTCTCTTCTGGGAAATTTCCCGTTTGCAGATCTATACGGGTTTCCCAAAAATATTCCCAGCGTTTGAATTGTTTCCATCCATAGGCTTTCTGCTTTTGGCCATTTTCCTTATAATAACCGTTATTTACATTGTACGATTCCCAATATTGATTAAATGCCTTTCTATGGTCATTAAAACTTAGCTCTTTACTACTTTTTTTTCTTGCTTCTAACCACGGCTGAGCCTGAACTGTATGCAGAAACAGCGTGAAAGTGAAAAGTAAAAAAAATTTTTGCATGTTTTTTGAATTAGGTCATAAGTTGTGTGTGAAAACAATTTACGACTTGATTTTCAATGGATATACGTTTTCTGGAACATATGGTTTGAATCAATGTTCTTTGGGTAGAACGCAGAATTTCATTCTATATTTCCTACGAAAATAGATTTGAAGAAAAACAATCTAAGCTACAAAAATACTGCTACAAGGTTACTTCTTCATTGTCTGATAATTGAATTGACATTAAGAAGCACTTTTAATGTTGTTCAATTGCAGTGAAAGATTGCTTGATTGAAGGCAGAGCTAGTTAAAACGATATTATCTATTTGGCAGGACTCTATTTACTAGGTATTCTATTGATGGAGGAGTGAGTATGGTCTCCAATAGTATTCGAATACTATTGGAGACTAAAAGTTTAATCTGCTATTCTTAGGATTGCTTTACAGATTGCAACTTCTTCTTCTGTTCCCAGATATTTTCCTTTAGAATCTGAAAGCTTAACAGTAGGAAGCCATTCATCGTGGTTTTCTGTTTTTGCTCCAGTCATTTTAACTACAATATTCAAAGGCTTAACACCTACATCGTTTGTAAGGTTGGTGCCTATACCATAAGAAATCCCCACTCGCCCTTTGCAATGCTTTGTGATTTTTTCGACCATTTCAGGGTTTAGGCTATCAGAGAAAATTATAGTTTTCGTAGTTGGGTCTATGTTCAGTTCTTGGTAGTGATGTATTACCTTGTCTGCAAATTCTATTGGGTCGCCACTATCTTGCCTTACTCCGTCGAAGAGTTTTGCAAGTTGTGTGTCGAAAGCATTAAAAAAGGCATCTGAAGTAAATGTATCGCTGAGTGCAATACCAAGGTCGCCACGGTAGACATTCACCCAATTGTCCATTGCCAGTTTATTGGCCAGTTTATACCCAAACTTTGCTCCGTGGAACATGAACCATTCATGAGCATGGGTACCAATAGGTTTAATGCTGTATTTATGGGCAAGGTGTACATTGCTGGTACCTATGAAGGCTTTTTTGCTGTTGTTTTTTAGTGTATTAACTACTAAATCCTGATTCGCGAGCGAAAAACGCCTGCGTGTTCCGAAGTCTGCAAAATGAATATCTAAATTATTGTATGCTACTGCTTTTTCTTTCAATATTTCTTCTACCCGTTCTGTAGGTAAAGGTTTGGCCTTGGTGAGTTTAAAGTAGAGTTCAGAGACTAATGCCATTAGCGGGACTTCCCACAGTATGGTTCTGTACCAGTATCCTTCAGCAGATATTTTTAGTTCGCTGCCTTGCTGTTCAATTTTTACTTCGTTGGGATCGTAGCGGTAGCCCGAAAGAAAGTCTAAATAGGTCGGGGGGAGATAATAGCAGGCTTTGCTAAGGTATTTTTTTTCATCTTTTGTAAGAAAGAGATTCTGCATATTATCAACTTCATGTTGCAACGCTTTTGCAAACCCTTCTGGAAATTCCCTATTGTCACGGTTCACAAAAGTATACTGTGCCTTTGCACGAGGAAATAAATTAATCACGGCATGTTGCATCGTGAATTTATAGAGATCGTTGTCTAAAATCGATTTCAATATCATAGTTCCTTCAATTTTCAATTAAGGTTGCAGACCTATTAATCTGAATGTACTTTTTTACAGACTTGTAAATTAGAAGTTTAATAGATCTACTTAATTATGACTAACTACTAATGGTTTTACCCCCCAAAGCTAAAACTATCATTTTTTTTTGAAGCAAGAGGCAGACTTGGCATGTTTTTGAAATTCAGTAGCGAAAGTACGGCAACAGGATTGTACGCTTGGAATCTATTTAGCTAAAGAATTTCGAAAACCGTGACGATTTCAGCCACAATCTTTATCTTTTTGAATCCTACATCAGAGGCCATATCGTTTTCTGCGGCCATCATTACATTTGAATACTGGGCATTTATCATCTGTGGTCTGGATGGCCAATATATGGGTTGTTCTGAAATAGAAAGGACTTTACCTATTTTTTGGCCTACAGCTTCGGTCAAATATTTAGCTTTTTCTTTAGCAGCCTGTATTGCTTTTATGCGGGCTTGTTTCATTAAGCGTGTTTTCTGGCTGTGGTCTACGTGCGATATTTTCACATCACTTAATTCTTTTTCGCGGCAGGCAATAAGAACTTTACTTAGTTCTTGTGCTGTAGTGAGTTTGAGGTCGTAGATTTTAGATGTCTTTACTTCATCTCTTTTCCAAAAACTTCGATCAAATTGGCTTAAGGCATCTGATAGTGTAAGGTTTTTCTGATCGATATTCAGTTCGGCAAGAATGCCTTTTAAAAGTGTTTCTTTCTGTTCTACGCTAATTTTTTTGTTTCCCTTGTCTTCACTTAAACGGATGGATAAATGAATGATGTCTGGCTCAACTTCGATTTCAGATTTGGCCGATACACGGATGTTGGGTGTTTTTGGGTCTTGCGCGTATGAGCTCAATTGTAATAGAATTGCAATGAGAAGGAACGTTACTTTTTTCATTTGTTTCATTGATTAGGTTTTAACTGTAAGGTTTTAGTAGATGTGTTACTGTTTGCTAGAATTAAAATGAAACTAAAGAATCTCGAAGACGGCATTGATCTCTGCTGAGATTTTTATTTTCTTGAAATTTACTTCAGGATATTCTACTTGTTGTTCCATCATATCGTTAGTATATAATACGTTGGTCATTTGCGAACTTCCTGTTAGGAAGCGGTGTGACATTTCAGAAATTGAAAGCACTTTTCCTACTTTATGATCTATAGCTGCTGTGAGGTATTCTGCCTTGTCTTTTGCCGCCTGAATCGCTTTTATACGGGCCTGTTTCATTAAACGGATTTTCTGACTGTGATCTACACGTGAAATTCTTACATCACTAATTTCTTTATCGCGACATGCCACAAGAACTTTGCTTAATTCTTCTGCTGTAGTGAGTTTAAGGTCGTAAATTTTAGATGTTTTTACTTCGTCTTTTTTCCAAAAATTTCTGTCGAATTGGCTTAAAGCATCAGAAAGAGTAAGGTTCTTTTGTTCGATATTTAGTTCAGCAAGAATGCCTTTTAAAAGAGTTTCTTTTTGTTCTAGGTTGATTTTTTTGTTCCCTTTGTCTTCGCTTAAGCGGATGGATAGGTGAATAATGTCTGGCTCTGCTTCAATTTCTGATTTCCCCGACACACTGATGTTTGGTTGTTTGAAGATTTGAGAGTACGAACTTAGTTGCAACAGAATCACAACTAAAAGGAATCCAATTTTTTTCATCTGTTAGTTTTTCAAAATGAGATTGTTATGATTGTGGGCGCTAAAATGAACAATTCCCAGTGGAGTAAAATCCAGGAATCAGAGTTATTTTACCTACCCAAAACAGTATTTGTTTAGGTAGGTAAAACGTGCTTGCTGAAGTTTCGTTACTTTTAAATGAATTAGAAGTTTATGATTTCTTCTGCTTTGATGGTATAGATTCCATGTCCTTTCATTTCCGATATTGCCTGTCCGAAGCCTCTAGGGCTGGAATCTACAGGACGGGTAGCATTTGTAATAAGATACGTTCTGTATTTTAGTTTCGCTGCGTCAATTGCAGTGAATTTGACGCAGAAATCAGCTGCTAGTCCACATACGTATACTTCTTTTATTCCTTTGTCTTTCAGGATCTGATTTAAGCTGGTCTGATGCTTTTTGCCATTGTCGAAGAAGCCTGAATAACTATCAACTTCTGGATCGGATCCTTTAGTAACAACCGTATGCTTGTCTTTATCGAAAACTATCTCTTTTTTGAATTCTGCTCCTTCGCTTCCTTGCACACAATGCACAGGCCAGAGTACTTGTTGTAGGCCATTGAGGTCAATAAGGTCGAAAGGCTTTTTGCCTTCGTGCATGGTTGCAAAGCTTTTATGATTTTCAGGATGCCAGTCCTGCGTAAAGATTACTTCGTCGAAATGTTCTATCAGATTATTAATGGTTGGAATTATTGCATTACTATTGGATACCTCAAGGGCACCTCCTTCGAAAAAATCGTTTTGTGTATCTACAACGATGAGTGCTTTCATATATATCTATCTGAAATTAATTTTTTTGATATTGTTTGCGGATAAAATGTTGTGTGTTGGCCTGTATTGTTGGCATAATTACCAAGTCGTTAATTGTAACATGCGGCGGTCGGCTAATCATAAAAAGGATAGCTTCTGCTATGTCTTTTGCATAAAGAGGCGTGAGATCATGATACACACTTTTTGCAACGTCCACATCGCCTTTGAAACGCACAAGTGAAAATTCTGTATCAACCATACCCGGATGAATTGCCCCAACTCTAATTCCATATTCCAAGAAGTCTATCCGCATCCCCTTGGTTAATGCGTCTACTGCATGTTTGGTAGAGCAATATACATTACCGTTTTCGTACACTTCTTTGGCAGCTATAGAACCAATGTTAATGATTGTTCCTCCTCCATTTTTTATCATCATTGGACTGATCGCTTTAGTAACGTAAAGTAGACCTTTGATGTTGGTGTCTATCATTCGCTCCCAATCTTCCAATACACCATGATGAATCGGATTGAGACCAACGGCCAGACCTGCATTGTTGACAAGTACATTTATTTCGCGCATATTCTCTGGTAGGCTCCCCAAAGCATCTTCTACTTCTTGTGGAGATCGAACATCGAAACTCAGTATGGCCACCCTAGAGCCAGTGTTAAATTTGATTTTATCAGCAAGTTCTGCTAATCTTTCGTGGCGCCTTCCTGTAATAATCAAGTCGAAACCGGCTTTTGCAAGCTGTTCTGCTGTGGCTTCCCCAATGCCGGCAGATGCTCCGGTTATTAGTGCTATACTGTTGCTCATCTTTTAAGGTTGGTTGGTTTAGATCAAAGTTAGGGAGATTTTCTTAGACATGGAACGCCTTTGACCTATTCAAGCAGCTAATTGCTGGTTAATCTGTTGCAAAAACACTGTTTAATGTAAAAAAAAAACATGAAAAGAGTTTCTGAAGATCTTTAAATGAAAAGAGATGTGAAACGTGCAGAAATAACTGATATGTTGACCGCTTCACTACTGGGCCTCTTTCAAAAATGGGAAGGTTAAAATAGAAAAACGCAAATCAATTTGGATACTCGCCTAAATTCTAAATCCCATTACCACAATGTCATCAACCTGTTCGTTACTGCCGCGCCAATTTTCAAAACTATCGAGTAATGTTTGTTTTTGGTCGAGCATTGGTCGTTCCGAATTTTCCACTAGCATTTCTCGGAAGGGTTTATATTTGAATTTTTTGTTGGCCGGTCCTCCAAACTGGTCGGCATATCCATCGGAGAAAATATAAAAGCAATCACCGGGTTGAACTTGTATCTCGTGTTGCGAGAAAGGTTTCATGTCGTCGTAAATGGCAATTGGCATTTTATCCCCTTTAATTATGTTAGCTTCCCCGTTTCTTACATAGTAGAGTGGATTGTTTGCACCGGCAAATTGCACCAGCTGCCTGCTTTTGTCATATACACATAAGGCGATGTCCATACCGTCGCGTGTCTGGAGTTCTCCGCCAGTAGTTTGGTGTAGTGATGCGATGACGTTATTGCGGAGTCTATCCAATATCTGGCAAGCATCTGTAATTCCCTTTTCATTAATGATTTTGTTGAGGAAGCTGGTACCCAACATGCTCATAAAAGCACCAGGAACACCATGCCCTGTACAATCAGCAGCAATGAAAATTTGTTTCCCGTCCGAATCGCCGATCCAGTAGAAATCTCCACTTACGATATCTTTAGGACGGAAGAACACGAAAAAGTCCGATACATCGGCAGGCATCATATGCTCTTCTGGGATAGTTGCCCGTTGGATCCGTTCTGCATAAACAATGCTGTCGTGAATTTCCCTGTTTTTTGTTGCAATTTCGTCGCGCTGGGTTTCCATATCGTCTCTCTGAGCTGAAATTTCATCTCTCTGAGCCTCTATTTCTTCCTTCTGCTGCTGTATTTCATTTTTCTGTTGCCGGATTTCTTTTGTGCGTAGAATAACCTGCTCTTCGAGATGTTGTTTCTGGCGCTCAATCCGTTTCAATCTGTAGCGGAACCCAGAATAAATCAGGAACATGATTACGATTCCTGTGAGTACCTTAAAACCTTTGGTTTGCCAAAAAGCAGGATCTACCACCAATTTTATAGAAACACCTTCTTCGTTCCATAGGCCATCGTTGTTGGAGCCTTTTACCCTGAAGACGTAGGTATCCGGACTTAATTTCGAATATTGGGCATATCGCATATTCCCAACATAGTTCCAGTCTTTATCAACCCCTTCGAGCATAAAGGCATATTGGTTTTTGTCTGAGAATATGTAATTGAATGCCACAAAATTGAAAGAGAACGTGTTCTGAAAATAGTTAAGCCTAATCTGAGAAGTTGCTGTAATGTTTGAATCTAAAGGGAACGGTTCGTTATTTACCATAAAATTGGTGATTGCAATTTCAGGCATCCGTGTATTTTCTTTTAAGTTCTTAGGGTAGAATGTGTTGAATCCATTAATTCCTCCGAACAATAATTGTCCATCGGCTGCCTTAAAGGCAGAACCAACGAGGAATTCATTACTCTGAAGCCCATCCCTTACGTCGTAGTTGCGGATTTCACCAGTCTTTTTGTCAAGTTTCGAAAGGCCGTCGAGGGTACTTAGCCACAGGAAACCATCATTATCTTCTATAATGTCGGCAATGGCATTGTTTCTCAGGCCATTTTCTTCGTTGAAAATTGTGAAATCATCAGTCTCCAGATTGTATCGGTTCAATCCATTGCTGGTACCAATCCACATTATATTTTCAGAATCCCTATAAATACAAAAAATACGACTGTCGCTAAGGCTTTTAGGGTTGTTTTCGTCAGTTTTTATGTGAGTAAACGAATTGCGCCCCCGTTTGAGTTTGCTTATCCCTGCGTCGTAAGTTCCTACCCATAGGTTCCCTAAACTATCTTCAGCAACGGTTGTTATCCGATTGCTACCAATACTCTCCAAGCTATCTGGCACATGGCGAAAGTAGGTCATCTTTTTGATGATCGGGTTATATCGTGCCAATCCACCGTCCATTGTAGCAATCCAGATGTAACGTCGGCTGTCTTCAAATATTTTTCTCACACGATTCCCTGGAATTGAGGAAGGGTCGTCACGATCGTGATAGAGATGTCTAAATGAGCTATCTTCTATATTGAACAGGTTAACGCCCCCGCCATCCGTACCCACCCAGAATTCACCATAAGAATCGATTAGGATACTTAGTATATGATCGTGGCTTATTGTTGAGCTGTCGGCAGGATTGTGTTTAAAGTGTTTGAATGTGTTTGTTTTTTTGTTCCATAGGTTTAGTCCTCTATCTACTGTACCCAACCAAATTTGTTGGAGGCTATCTTCGTATATTTCCTGCACTTGGTTCGAATTCAGACTATTTTCGTCATACGGATTACTTCTGTAAGTTTCCAGGCCTTGAACCATATGGTTCCATTTGTTAATGCCTCCAAGGTATGTACCAATCCAAAGAACATCCGTTTCATCCTGATAGAGACATCTGATTGAGTTAATACTCAGGCTTTTTGTATCTCCAGGATCGTAAAGGTACGCTGTGAATTTACCAGTTTTGTCATTGTAAACATTTAGTCCTCCGTTGGCAGTTCCAATCCAAATGCGGCCATCGCGGTCGTGCAGTAGTGCAGTGATGTTGTCGTCGCTTATGGAGTTTTTGTTGTTGGCGTCGTTTTTATAATAGGTAAAGCGGTTGGTAGATAAATCCAATCGGTTAAGCCCATTTTGCGTTCCTACCCAAACTTTGTTACTGGAATCTACTAAAGCACAATTAACTTCGTTAGAAGAAATCGGGTCGGCACTTCCCATTTTTGTTTTGAAAGCAAAAAAAGCTTCGCTATAAATGCTGAAGCGGTTTAGTCCGTAGCTGGTAGATATCCACAAGTTACCTTTGCTATCGCCTGTAATATGCCGAATTTGGTTACTGCTTATGGTTTTGGGTTTTATAGCTTCGTTCAAGAACCGTTTTACCTTAAATGTTTTTCTGTCGAAACGGTTCAGGCCATATACTGTTCCTACCCACAAAAAACCTTTTTCGTCTTCATAGAGGCAGGTTATTAAGTTAGATGTCAGGCTTTGTTTATCTTCGGGATTGTTTTTGAAATTTGTAAATTTTTTCAACTTTGCATCATAGCGGCATAGGCCTTCGGAAGAAGTCCCAATCCAAAGTATTCCATCGGAATCTACTCGCAATGCTGTAATATTATTTTCCGGAAGGCTGTTTGGATTGTTGGGCTGGTGCCTCAAGGTGATGAACTCGTATCCATCGTACCTGTTCAGGCCGTCGTTAGTAGCAAACCACATAAAGCCAGTGCTATCTTGTGCTATAGATAAAACGCTACTTTGAGACAGCCCCTGTTCGATAGAAATCCTGTCGAACCGTATGCCTTCATCCTGGCCTATAGTTAAAACTGGGGTTAATAAGAAC
Organism: Bacteroidales bacterium; assembly: GCA_965230435.1. Lineage (GTDB taxonomy): Bacteria > Bacteroidota > Bacteroidia > Bacteroidales > JBDKHP01 > JBDKHP01. The sequence continues at coordinate 689,271 of CBDDLB010000006.1, read as the reverse complement.
AGAAGTATGTATATATGGATTCTCTGCATTTGTTCTCTATAGCTTTTAGCTTTACCACATATTGAGAAATAGTAGAATGTGCTTCTGACTTCTCTTTTGCAAATGCGATGATGCTCTTATTTTCAAAAGTAAGAAATAATACATTTGAAATGTTCGTAAAAATAAAAAAGCATAGCTAGCTTTGCTTTCTTCTTATTCAGAAGTCAAATTTCCAAAAATAGTGCCTTTGTTGAGTATTTACCCATGAAAATCGAATTATTACAAATGACACACCACACTGCATCTTTGAAATATTTTATTCTAGGATTTTGCTTGTTTATTGGCGCAAGCCTTTCTGCACAAAATCTACAATTGCCCACAGATTTACTGGAAGCACGTAAGTTATTGTCAAATAATGAATATGAATCGTGTTTGAATGTTTTGAGACAGGTGGATGCAACCAAACAATCGGAGAAAAAGTTGTTGAAACAAATTAAGGCAGAGGCTTTTTTCAAGCTAAAAAAATTTAATGAAGCCGCAGACTTATTTATTTTCCTAGCAGCCAAAAAAGCGCCTCATGCAAACTTATGGGCGGCGCGGTGTTATGCAGAGTTGAACAAAAGTGTTTCGGCTACAGAACAATTGTCTGTTTATCTCAAAACAAAGAAACGATTGTCGCCAAAGTTGATTCAGTCGGATACTTCATTTGTGAAAATCATAAAAACAAAGGAATGGAAGAAATTGTGGGTGAAAGATCCGTATAAAAATTTTGAATATGAAACCGATGAGGCTGCCTATCATCATAGGTTTGGTAGGATTGATGAGGCAAAGGAAATTGTACAGAATATAATTGTGAAACACCGTTATGCACCTGCTTGGTTGTTATATGCAAAAATTGAAGCAAAACAAGGGAACATGAAAAGCGCCCAAAAAGCATTTGAAGCAGCTTTTATTTATGATCGAAAGAATACCGATATCATAAAGGCATACAGTTCGTGGTTGTTGAAGAGAGAGAAATACAGAGACGTAATTCGACTTTGCGAAAAGGCCATGAAACATGCACCTGCTGAGGTGAAATTGTATTCCGATTTGGCAGTGGCAAAATATCAAACAGACGATGTGGATGCAGCAGAAATATATGCAGATGCTTTTGTTCAGTTTTCTCAGGAAAATGAGGCTTCTTTTTTCGAAACAGGGCAAATGTATTATCAGATGGAAGATTATTTGGAGGCATTGCGCTTTTTTTCCAAATGTTTGAAACAAAAACCTAGGTATGAATATTATAAAGCAAGGGGGAAGACATATTTTCAGTCCAATTCTTATGAATATGCCATGCGGGACCTTGCAATGGCAATAGATTTGCGTCCCAATGATGCTGAAGCTGTTTTTTTTCAGGCTGAAATTTATTTTCTTCGGAAGAAGAAAGAAAGAGCCTGCAGTTCGTGGCGCCGTGCTTCACGATTGGGATATCATAAAGCGCTGTTGCGCTACAATAAGCATTGTGCCGATTGAGTTTATAAGAAACGGATAGGGAAGGAAACAATACCGAAATTCTGAATTATAAATTGGCTAGTGTTTGATAATGAAGATATAGCTATTTGTAAACTTGCGATCAACAGCGTTGGTTCTTTAGGCCTCAAAGAATAGCATTATGAAACGACCATGAATTTTAGCATGCAAAACCAAGCAACATGGGCATGATTAAAAATCACAGGGCGTTCTCTGACAAATGAAGATAAATTTTTAAACAGATGAAACGATTCATTCTATTTAGTATACTTTTTTTTAATGCGTTATGCATTTTTTCTCAAACACCAGAGGTGCCGGAAATTACAGTGGTAACTATTAATGACGAAGGTAAGGTTCAAATTTCTTGGAAGGTGTCCGATCCTTCTGTTATAGACGGTTATGTTGTTGTGCGCAGGATATTTGATCACCCGTCTGCGATCGATGGAACACACCACGACATTGCAACTGTTACAGACGGAACAACAACAACTTTTGTTGACGAAACCATAGATTTTGGATTGCCGAATCCAGACGTAAGACCGGAATCGTATAGGGTGAAATCGTTTAAGATGAACGGGACGGATCAGGTTGTGAGTGAACGTATGAGCGAATCGCATGCTCTAATACATCTAAAACAGCCTACTTTTGATAAATGTGAGGAAAAAGTGACGCTAACATGGAGCCATTATGTTGGCTGGGGAGGCGACCTGGGAGCTTACATTGTTTATGGCCGTGCCAGTGGAGCAACTGTTTTTGAGCAATTAGCTACTTTGTCGGCCAACGATACTACGTTTGTTCACGAATCGCCAACGGTAAACGCTGATTATGAGTATTACATATCTGCACTCCATCCTGTGGCTAAACTTTTTACACGCTCCAATGTAAAGAGCGTTTCTACTGCAATTCCTCAGACACCTGATCTTTTCAGGGCCGAGTACGGAACCGTAACGAAGGAAGAGAAAGTTAGAGTGAGCTTTTCTTTAGGAGCGTCATCGGATGTTACGCATTATGTATTACAGAAATCGAAATCCGCCGAAGATGGATTTGAGGATATTGAAGTTGTTGAGCCTACTGAAACTGATTATGTATATATCGACGAAGAAGCTGAAATAGATGAGATGAACTATTATCGTTTGAAAGCGATCGGTAGTTGCGGCGAGCCTATTGGAGAAACTGGAGTTGCTCAGAATATTGTTTCGACAGCTATAATTGAGGATAAGCAGACAGGAATAAACAGAATTACGTGGTCTGGCTACAAACATTGGCCAGAAGGTGTGGATAGATATGAGCTATATCGTTCTATTGATAATAATCAGCCTGAGCAGGTCGGGAATTATACACCTACTACTCTCAGAGTTCAGGATAACATTGGGCTGTTCCGCTTTCAGCCATACAAAGGAAAAACTGTAGCTGGAAAATTCTGTTACTTTGTCCGTGCAATTTCAAGAGGCAATGCGCTTTCGGGAGAGCCTATTTATAGCGATTCGGAGGAGAATTGCGTGCATTACCCAAAATTTATTATGATGGCCAACGCTATCAACCCCACTAGCGAAGATCCTAAAAATAGAGTTTTTAGGCCCAAGGTTGCTTATGTGAATTCGTATAAATTGATCATTTACAATCGCTGGGGGGATTCAATATTTTCTACTCAAGATGCTCAGGTAGGATGGGATGGTACTTCAGAAGGAAAATTGGTTCTTCCTGGGGCTTATGTTTACTATATCGAGTTTCGCGATTCTCATGGCGATATTAATCAGTATCGGGGGATGATTAGTGTGATTTATTAATTGTCCCACTTCGCAGGATGAAGCGTATGGTATTTCATGTGACTAATGATTCATTTTACTAATGCCTCGATAAATTTGAGATAAGGTCGCGATTTATTTTGGGCTTATTTCCTTTAGGTAACCAGATATTTAGGTGATAAGTAGATCTAGCTTAAATTTATGTGGGTACTTAATAACCTCGGTTTCTTGCTTGAATTTAGATATGAGTTCACGCAAGAAACCGAGGTTTTTATTTGTTCTATACTCCAATTTAAAAGTGTTTGAAGCTACAAAACTCTTTTTGTAATGTAAGGTCGCAGCTTGCATCTTATCTTTTCGTATTTAAACCCAATTCTTTACTAACTGACCTTTCGCAGTCCTAAAAGTTGCGAAAGAAATAAATTACGTTAAAGCAAAGGTTTCCTGCTTGAGTTCTAATTGCTGTTCCAGTTCAGTTTTTAAAGACTGGAGTTCATTGAAAGCTGCTTTGACAGCACGGATATATAGCCTTGATTTGAGCCCGAAGTGATTTGTGGCATGTGCAAACTTTAAAACTTCGAGTTTGCAGAATGCGATCATCGAAGCAAACACATGATTGGACTGTGTGGTCTCATTTTTTGTCGGAGACTTTTCCAATGCTGCGTTCTGCTTGAGTGATTTATGGAAAACCTCTACGTTCCACCGTTTTTTGTAGATAGTACAGGTTTGATGATGGGTAAGTTTCAGGTCATTGGTTACAAGGTAAGCTTCCCCGCTGCTCCCGTCTATGTTTGTAAAGACCTGTTTGATAAGTTTTACTGGAAAGTCCAGTCCCTTAATCCAAACTTCATACGAGCGGTTTGCCTGAAAACCCTGTTCCGATACTTTTTTGAACTTACCCTCACGTTTGTCCTGATAGCTTAGGGCAACAGTCCTGTTTTCTTTCAATGCCGCAACAAAAAACTTCTTTAGTTTTTTGTGCACGAACTCAAAGTTCTCCTTGGAAGAAAACCAGGTATCCCAGCTTAGGTATCCATATTTCACTTTGTTGTGAAAAGTCAAAATGGTTAAGCGTTCGCGTACCAGTTCATTTTTACTCACACTGCTACGCCGCTTTACCTTGTCTGATTTTTGGTCATAATAGGAGTCCGTTTTTTCTATGATTTCATATGCGATCGGGAGGTTCACATCCTCTCCGGAATCGTTCTGAGCTACATACAAAAAGTTCAATAGGTTGATCCCTTTGATGTTCCTGTTCTTTGAATGGTCCCAATGCCAACAGACAATATCGTTTTCTGTGGTATGTGGTTTTTCCTCGATACTGTCATCAATGGCGATCACACCCTGATCGGATTCTATGGCTCGGACCAACTTTTTGATCTGTTTCCAAAAGTCTTGAGGAAGTAATTTCTTCTGGGCTAGGAAACGGCTGATCTGATCGTGGCTATATCCGTTGTCCAGCAGCTCAGATAGACCTACCGCCGTGGTAAGCGTGAATGACGATATTAAATAATCGCTGTATAAATCTAAGAGCTGTGGGTTTTTCATCGGTTATCTTTTTTTGACGAAATCGAAGCTAGGGAACATCCCGTTATTTATAAAATTTTTAAAACACAAACTTTAGAGCTGCAATAGCTCAGTTACTAATCAATTTGTCCTAATTATACTATTGTGAAAGTGGTTTTCTGTTTTTCAGAATCTTGCGCAAACTGTGTAGCAGTGACAGGTTTGTAGGCAGGGATGTGAATCCCTGTAAAGAAGACACTATGGGCTACAACCCTTTCACTGCTATGCGGTTATTTCAGATGTGCAGAAAAACCGAAAACAAAAATCACTTGAGTATAATTTAGATTTATTCGAGCGCTAAGTAGGTGACTATTAATGAGTAATAAGTCTATCGTAAATAGATCGGAGACCTTAAGAGGAATTTGAAATGTAGGTGTTTGATTTTTATTTGGTGTGTTTTTATAAAAAAACAAATTGGAATGTAAGGTCTCTTATTCGTGTTCGTCTAAGCAAACAAATTAATAATCTAAACCTATGAATACCATGAGAATTTATCTGCTTAGTTTTTTAGCTGTTTTTATGTTGAGTTGTGAAAATAATAAAGAAGAGATACTTGATCCAAAAGTTGAAGAGGAAATAGCAGATGTGTCTTTCGCCACAGAGGTTAAGCCAATATTCGATGGTGAATGTGTTGGTTGTCATAACAACTTCTCGGCCTCGGCTGGTTATAATTTCGAAGGGTATTCGAATGTCTTAAAGCATGTGTCGGATCCTGCATTGTTAAATGCAATTAAGCATGAATCGACTAGCAGCCCTATGCCAAAGGGGGGGGCTAAACTTTCTACTACAAAAATCAAAACAATCGAAGAGTGGATAAAAGAAGGAGCCAAGGATAATTAATCTGCAGGATTTTTCTGAAGCCACATTTTCAAGCAAGCGTAACTTAAATAACTATCTAAAAATGAAAGCCATGAAAAAACTTTTTTTCATAGCCTTGGTGTTTACTATCTCAATTTCAGCCTCGGCTCAGCGTTTCAAAATGGAAAAATCTAAGATTTCGTTCTTCTCTTCTGCTCCATTGGAGGATATTGATGCCTATAATACAGAGAGTGTAGGGCTGATTGATATGGAGAAAATGACTTTTGCTTTTTCTGTACCAATAACAGGGTTTCAGTTTAAAAAGAAATTGATGCAGGAGCATTTTAATGAGAATTATCTGGAATCGGAGAAGTTTCCCAAGGCTTATTTTCAGGGAAAGATTGTTGGGTTGACTGAAAAGACTGGAAAGCAGTCTGTTTTTGCCAAAGGTGTGCTAACTATCCATGGGGTTTCGAATGATGTTACCATCCCTTCTACCATTGAATTTAATGCCAATGGTCTTAAAGTGGAAGCGAAGTTCAAAGTAAAAATAGCTGATTACAACATCGAGATTCCAAAGATGGTTCTGATGAACATTGCTGAGATAGTGGATGTGACAGTGAAGACAGAATTTAAAAAAATGAAGGAGAATGCCAAGTAAAGTATTGATCGCATTAGTTGTGCTTGTGTTGCCGGTTAGGCTATGGGCTCAGGAGGATTTGCTGGATATCCTGAAGGGTGAAGAGAAAAAGGAAAAACAAATGGTGAGTGCTACTTTCAAAGGTGTGCGCCTGATAAACGGACATACAATTGAAACTCGGAGCAAGGGTAACTTGGAGTTCATTATACAGCATCGTTTTGGTGAGCTGAACAGAGGTTCGTATGACTTCTGGGGATTGGATCAGGCCGAGATTCGTCTCGGCCTTGATTATTCTATTCTTGACAATCTGACGATAGGGGTAGGGAGAAGTAGTTTTTTGAAGACCTATGATGGTTTTGCAAAGTGGAAGGCTCTACAGCAAAGTAAGGGAGATGGTGCCATGCCTGTTTCACTTACTGTGCTGGGAACTTCTGCTTACGAGACGGTTCGCTATGATAGCGGCCAAAAAGACGAGACCATCAATAGGACTTCTTATAGCGCACAAGTGTTGGTGGCAAGAAAGTTCAACAGCCATCTGAGCATGCAACTTATTCCAACAGTAGTACACAGAAATTTGGTGGCAGTGGACGAAGAGAATCAAACCTATGCCCTTGGAGTTGGACTTCGGGCTAAACTAACCAGACGAATTTCCCTGAATGTTGAATATTATCAGCGCCTTGGTGATAAGCTGAGGGAGAATACGTACAACCCGCTTTCTGTTGGTTTCGACATAGAAACCGGTGGGCATGTTTTCCAATTGCATTTTAGTAGTGCCCGTGCCATGATCAATGAACAGTTGGTGCCGTATTCTGTTGGCGATTTTTTCTCGGGAGATATTCATTTTGGCTTTAATATTTCAAGAAGCTTTCAACTGTACTGATCCTGTAAAATGCGAAAGGATCCTGTTTGAAACTCTTTCGCATTTGTGTTTTGAGTATGATCAGAGTCATGTGAGGAAACCTCACTTTTAGACTCGACTACAACGCAGGTTTTGCCTGTCCCATAATTCTAGTATTAACCTTAAATTCAACATTTATGAGTAACAGATTTAGACTTTCGTTTATGGCTTTGCTTATTATGGCTGGTTTTGTGTTCGTAAGCTGCGAAGACGACGATGATGACAAGGATGAGCCCTTTACAACGACTCAGGCGCATATTGATAAATCTATGACCTTGGTGGAAACCGTAAGCGGATCTGAAAAATATGGAGAAGATGTTACGATACCTCATGGTGGTAAGGACCTCACTTCGGATCAGACTATTCGTGAGGTGTATGCCAGTAACGCAGGTGGGCTTGAATATATGACTGTACTTACCAAACGTACCTATATGAAAAAAGCTGATGGTACAAAAGGTGATCTATTGGCAACTTTTGCGATGGTAAAACACGAGGCTGGTTACAGTGCTGAGAGTGGCGATTGGGAATGGTTCATGATGCCTAATGACCCGAAGGTTGATTATACGAAATTTCCAAATGGAAGTATTACCGGAGAGGGTGCTGCCAGCGGGAAAGCGGATATGGCAATGTGTAATGGCTGCCATATGAAGGCCGATGGTGGCGATTTTTCTTTTGTACGTTAAACGTTTTATAGAGAGCCTGTTTTAAAAAGTAGGCTCTCTATTGATAATGTTGTCAATTGCTTCTCTGATAATGAACAATTTTTTCTAAATGGGTAATTCCATCGCGCCTCATTCGTAGAATATATACTCCATATTTGAACTGTGTCATGGACAGGTTGAATGGTGATAACGAATTTATTTCTTCCCATTCTGCCAGTACTCTGCCCGTGATGTCTATCAGGTCTATTTGTAGGGGGGAACCGTCTGTAAATACCAATTTATAACCTTCTGGGAGTGTTTTCTTTTTTTTTAGAAGTCCAGCTTCTTCTTCAACAGGTGGAGGTGTAGTTTGGCCATACGGATCGTAACCTTCTAGTGTCATCTGCCCAGTATTTATAGGGTCTAGCCATTTTTTCAGGGAAGTGTTGGTGCTAGGTAAATAGTCCCAGCAGTAATCAAAACTTGTAGCGCAGTCCTTTAGTTTATTCTCGCATGTAGAAATTTCCCCTCCAGTCAAATTTGCAACAATTAAGTGATCTTCGTTAAAGACTGGCGACCCAGATGAGCCTCCTTGAGCATAACCAAGTCCGAATTTCCAGTCTATTTCTAAATAGGAACCATCTACATCCGGCCAGCCCGCATGTCTTTCTGGTTTTACTCTTGTTTTTATTACATCATCAGATTTCGAAATTTTTTTCACGTCTCCAGCTGGGTGATGAATTAATGTAATGTTGTAAGGAGTATTAGCTGAACGATCCCATCCTGCGTAATAAGGACGATATTCTTCTTGAGGTTCTTCTATTAATTCCAATAATGTAAAATCCACCTGTTCGTTCCTTTTGACTTCATTTTTTCCTGTAGCAAGTAAGTTTGCGCCTGTAGTTGTAAAATCATCAGCTAGGATAGCATAAGATTCGCAGGTCTGTTTTTCATAACCATAATAGAATATCATTGTTTCCAAGTTACTGTTTTCGTCAATGCAATGTCGTGCTGTAAGCAGGTATGGTTTGCCATTATGGGCAGTGTTGTTAATTAATGCACCAGAGCAGGGGAACCATCCACTTCCCATTCTATATGCATACTTCACAACAGCTCTTTTTTCTGTCTGCCAATTTTCGCCCGCTTCACAGTTTATATCTGTAAGGCAGCTATCTGAGTTGTGGTTAGTTTCCTCATTAATAATTTTGTGACCTACACCATCAAGAATAAGCTCTGGGTTTTCGCTAAAATATGGGACCCAAAGTTCTATGGTTAGTTTATCGCCTTTGACAGGCTGAATAGCAAAAGCTCTACCTTTTTTATTGTTTTTTTCAGTATAAGCCCCTAGAAAATAAGATCGGTCCGGAGGGTAAACATAAACTTCGCAACCTTCCGTAAGTTTATAGTTGGAAAAAAACAGGCCGATGGCTTCTGCCCCTAATGATTCAATTTGAAGTTGGTAAATCTTTCCTCCATCTACGTCAGTTGATTTTGCTTTGGTGAGAATGTTGATATCAACATCGATAACTTTGCCAATTATTGCACCTCCTTTTTTCCCTTTAGGCGAGTGCTCTTTAATGAATTCATGTTCATCAAAGGTTTCCATACGAACAACTGGGATGTTTTCTTTTAGATTGTTTCCTTGAGCTTTTTTGTCGCTAGGAAAGAGTAAAAAGCTTTTCGGATGCCCTCCGTGCCTGATCTGCGCAGAGCTAACACTGTAGGATGCAACCAGTATTACCAATAGAATTAAATTGATGCGATTCATGTGTTTAAATTTTATTGTGTTAGATTTTAAAATGTAAGGCTGGTCTTAAAAAGGCTCCCAAAGCCCTGTTTGCCAAAAGTTTTGGGAGCTATCATTTTTGTTAAAGAATACTAAGGTTGCGAAACTGTTTGTTTTATAATTACTTCTGTCGATTAACCGACCTCTTAGACTGGAAATTAGGGCAGACGCATCAAAATGAAAACCGAAGGTTTTCCCGAAAGACGAAGTCTTTCAGTTCCCCGCCTTGTTAAGGAGGGGGTAGGGCTGTTTTGTAACGTTAAATAATAAGTCGTTAATAACCAGATAATTGCATTTATTGCCATACAACCACCCCCGCCCTTCTTTTTTAAGGCGGGGAGCCAAAAGGCGTCGTCTTTTAAAACCTTTGGTTTTCAGCATGTAATATTTTTGATGCTTTTGCCCTAACTGAAAATAAGTCTAACTTAATTTTATCTGAGTACTTATTGTTAAGAGATAAATTTAAAATTGATTTAGGTTCACATAACTTATTTGTAATGGACAAATTTCTCAAAATCTGTTATTCCATTGCGCGACATTCTCAAGATGTAGACACCATGGTTGAATGGTCTCAGATCTAAAGCAAAAAGGTCTTCTGGATTTTGTATGCCGAATTCTTCCACAACTCTGCCAGTGATATCGATTAGATCTATATTTAGTTCCTCACCTGGCATAAACTGGATTTCGTAAATTCCGTCTTGTGCCCCTTCCAATGTTTTTTTCTTTTTAAGAAGTCTTCTCGTAGGAGAGCCTATGCAAGTTCGGACGTCGAGATTGTTCTCTGAATATTTCAAACTGCCAAGAATGGTTTCATGATCATTTGTTACGTTAACCAATTTTACCTCTTGGTTGTTTTGCGCTTCTTTTTTATTTAGGGTGATATTGTAGCAACCTTCTGCAAGAATCAAAGAGTATATCTCATTCATATATAGATGATGAGATCCGCGCAGGTAAACAAGCTCATCCGTTTGTTCGTTAGTAATTGTCCAACCTATTTTGCTGGTGCGGAGTATATTCGGAAATACAAGATTTATAGGTGTACCATTGATTTTTCTGATATAAACAGACTCTTCATCGTATTGTTCTTCGGAAATGTCAGATAATAAACGGATGATCAGTTTGCCTTTGTCGGGAGCTTGAATCTCTGGTAGTCTAATAAGCTGTGGTGTCGAAGGAGTAATTTCTTCTGACAGGTTCTGGATATATTGCCGCGTATCATCGATGAGTACTTCGATTGTATAGCCTCGAATCGTCGTCGCACTTTTATTTACAAGCACTATTTCTGGTTCTATTGTTTCAGTCTTTTGACTAATTGGTCCATTTGGAAATACAATTTCATCAATGCTCAATTTTTTATCATATGGTTCGTAGCCATTTAGAGTAGTTTGTCCTGTGTTTAATGGATCGAGCCAGCTTTTTAGGGAATTTTCTGGTTTCTTGAAATAATCCCAACATAAATCAAATTTTGTAAAGTATTCTTTACCTGTTGGGTTACTACATTTGGCATCACCTCCAGAAAGATCACCGATTACTAAATGATTAGGACCGAAAAGAGGTGCGCCAGAAGAACCCGGTTCGGTTACTCCTTCGTTCCAAACAACGTTCCAATGGGATTTTTCGTTATCTGGCCAGTTGTTGGGTTTCGTTGGAGCTGTAACGATAGGATCATGATCTAGTGCAATTTTTTTACTATCTCCTTGAGGATGATGAATGGACACCGCGCTGGTAGTTGGGTCTACACTTCTGTCCCAACCGGCATAATATGGCTCATATTCCTCCAACGGAATTTCGCTGAGTTCAAAAAGACTGAAATCTAATTGGCTGTTGAAGCCCGTTGCACGGAATGTAGCACCTGATATTGTATTTTTTTCATTTCCTTTTCCGTCGCCACAAACAATAGCTTCGAAGCCAAAATAGCAAACTACAGATTTAGCTTCTGTTGTACTGTTGACACAGTGATTTGCGGTGTATATGTATGGTCTTCTATCTTTAGATGTATTATTGAGTAAGGCTCCTGAGCAAGAATAGGTGCCTCCTTCGTCGTCGATGTATGAGTATTTAATTACAGCCCTTTTCTCTATTTGCCAGTCATATCCTTCTTTGCAATTAATGTCAATATTGCAATTGCCAGATGCACCTAGACCAGTTTTCTTAATTGCAAACTCGTGAGAAACTTTGCCAATGGTAAGTTGAGGCAATTTACTGGTGTTAGGAACCCAAAGTTCAACAATTGCCTGTTCACCTTTTATGGATTGAACTGGTAAAACTCCACTTTTTTTATTGTTTTGCTCTGTATACGCACCCAAAAAGTACGACTGGCTGGGCGGATAAATGTACAGTTCGCAACCTTTTGTGAGTTTGTATCTGGAAAAGAAAATTGAAAGGGAGCCAGCTCCTGGAGATTCAATGGCAACACGCCAAAGTTTACCTTCTTCTAGTTCTATCCATTCTCCATTTTCCTGAATATCGATGTAGGTTTCTATTGCTTTACCAATTAGATTTCCCTTTTTCTTACTATGGGAGGAAGAGTTTTCTTTTATGAACTGTTCTTGATTAAAAACAGGCAAGTGTTCTATTTTAACAGGAGGAACGGTCTGCCCTATATTTTTCTTGAATTCTTTAGAAAAACTTTTAGGATGGCCTCCATAGCTAATTTGGGCATTCGTCTCTAGGAACACTATTGACAATAGTAATAATGCAATTATTCTGATGCCTATCATAAGTTTTATGATTTTAAGGTATAACATACAGGTACAAAATTTCAATGTTTATGGGCTAAGGACAAAATCGGAGGAGTAAAAGCGAAACTACTAAAAAAATAGCAGAGGCACTAATAAAAAATAGTTTGGATTGTTTCACTATCAAACACAATTTGAATCAACATGGTTGCTTCAGTTACTTCCCTCTGTATTGTTTTCTTCATCTTTTTACAAGCGAATGATCTCAAGCCTTTCAATAAGAACGGTGTTCTTGTTTAATATTGTTAGGAGGTTGTCAAGTTCGTGCTACCATATCAAATCTTACACTTTGAGAGCTTTGTTCTACAAAAGACGCGTATGTGCAATTGTCTTTTTGTTTTGAAATGTTAGATTTAGATAAAAAGGCTTTGCTTTCAATTTTTGAATAGGGGGGCGGATGTTAATATTTTTAATGTCTTTCTGAAATATTTTTATTCGGGTTTGAATTGGGCAAAAAAACAGGGACTGAAAGAAATATCTGGAATAGGAAAGCTTGCTTAGGAGTAAGGGCTGGCGAAGTTCTTAAATTAGGCATATCAAAAAAAATAACTGTCCATTCGTTCCACTACAACGGCTAAATCCTCATTACGAAAAGTACGCTCCGGTTTAGCCGCCTTGTGTGTCTTTGGCTAATTATTTTTATTAACACGCCTTACCCCAGCCCAATAATGAATTTTATATTAAATGCTGATTTTTACACTTTACTTAATTACCATTTCACCTTCAAGCCCATCACCAAAATATCATCTACCTGTTTTTCTTCCCCACGCCATTCGTTGTGCTTTTTCTCCAGATGTTCTTTTTGGTAGAACATTGGGAAAGATCGCATTTCCAATAGAAGGCTCCGTATATTTTTCCGCATGAATTTTCGTCCGGTATTACCTCCAAATTGATCAGCATACCCATCGGTGAACAAATATACATTGTCATCTTCTTCAAGAGGGAGAGTCTGTTTGGTAAAGCGTTTTTCGACACCGCCAAGTTTGCCTATTGCAAAATTGTCGCCGCGTATGTATAGGATTTCACTTTTCCGAACAATGTAAAGCGGGCGGTTTGCGCCAGCATAAGTCAATGTTCTTTTCTTATGGTTGATAACACACAGGGCGATATCCATACCGTCGCCTGCAACCCTATCGGATTCTTTATAATTCATGGCAACGATAATCTTCGAACGTAGACGTTCTAAAATTTCATTTGCCTCGTATACGTTCTGTCTTAAGATGATTTCATTCAGAAACGCATAGCCCAGCATTGTCATCAAAGCACCGGGTACTCCATGCCCTGTACTATCCGCTGCTGCTATAACAGATATGTCATTGTTATTTTCCTGTATTCTGCGCATCCAGTAGAAATCTCCACCAATGATATCCCTTGGTTTGTAGAATATGAAATTGTGGGCAAAAATTTCATTCAGTTGACTTTCTGCTGGCAGAACCGCAGATTGAATTCGTTCGGCATAACGTATGCCATCTAGCATTGCTTTGTTTTGGTTTTCAATCAGCTTGTTTTTAGCCAAAAGATTCTCATGTTGGCTCACAATTTTTACTGCCTGATCCTCTATTCTGTCTTTTTGCTCTGAAATTTCGTGTGTGCGTTCTTCTACTTTTTGCTTAAAAGAAGATATCAGGTCTATGATTTCGTCTTTCAGAAGAAGATAGTTTTTTGCCAGAAGGCTTACTTCATCTTCTTTAATGGCAACGTCAAGTTCCTCTGTCAGGCTGAACTCGCTCTGAACAAACCGTTGCATATGATTACTGATAAGCGATAGTTTTAGCGTTATCCGTTTCGATAGATATATACTGCCGATTACACTTATCACCACCACCATGGCGATGTACACCAGAAAATAATATGTCATGGAGGTTAGAATACTGCCTTGGCGTTGTACAGTCCGTTTAATAAGGTCGTCGAAAATAAACTGTATCTCATTCACTGTACTCCGGGTTTTTTGTTTAATGCCGGTATTATTCCGAAGCCCAATTTTTTCCTCTAGTTTGGCCAACCGTCTAAACTTAATAGAGTACTCCTCTAGATTTTTCGAGATTACCTTTTTCTTTGAGTCGGATAGTTTTTGCCTCGAAATCTCGTCCAGAAATTTATCTGCCAGTTTTTTGTGTTTTGAAACATAGATACCTTGGCCTCTTAATAAAAAATCCTTTTCATGTCGGCGGAGCATCAGTATTCGTTCTTGATTCAGGTCGGAATAGCGTTCAAGTTCATGAATATTTTCACGCATCGAACCAATAAGCCCGAAGTCCTTAAAGCCTCTTTCTTTAATGAGCTTAACCATTTCTTTGGTGAACGAATCGTAGTGTTTAACCTTAGTGCGGACTTTTCCGATTGGAGATTTTATTTCAAGGTTTTCAGCCACATTCAGGTTTTCAAGACTATCCAGACGGGTATAAATTTTACGAAGAAGCTCATCGTGTTTTAATAAGTAAATACTTTGTCCTACATTGAAAAAAAGTGGATTTATAGTTTCATAAGTCAGGAACTCTTCGAAAATGATAAAATCCTTGAGTAGGAGCTGATGGGTATTTTCAAGCAAACTAACTGTGGAATTATAACGTTCTTTTTGCTCATCAAAAGCATAAAAAAGAAAAATAACGCCAATAGTTATTGCGTTGAAAACCAAGAAGAAAAATAAGAGCCGGTTTCGTAATGTTTTCACTAGTTTAAATTTAAGAATTAACCTTCTTGTCCTGAGTTTCAATATAAGGTAGATTTCTAATTGGGAATATCTACATCTCTATGGAATAGGTCTTTGAATTGAAACCTTTTTCCTTCCCAGTTCAATCTAAGTTATATTTGTGCTTCAATATTTCATATTCAAATTAGTTCAGCATGAAAGCTGATGCAGCTGATCAAAAAGCGTGCGATGTTTTCTATTGGCTCATTAACAAAACAATAAGGTTTATTATGGTCATTAGGGCTCGAACTGATAAATAATAGATGTTAGTAAAACGCTTTTTTGTCTTTTTTTTTAAGAAAAAAAACATATAAAAGCCTAACCTTATTACTTTTCAATCATCTATAGCTGCCCAAGCCCCAAAAGTGAATTGTGCCAACAGAATTGCAAAGGTGATTATTTTTGCATAATTAACCTCATTTAATTCTTCTTTTTGACTTAAAGAATATTGTTCTAGCTGAGAGCCTACGATAGGGTCGATCTATCGCTACTATTTCAACCCTGCTTCAAATGTATTGGTAGAATTAGTATTAATTCTGGTTTTCTATGTTAATTTATTATTAAACACCGTGGTTTTGAATTAGATAATATTTTTGTTCTTGTGAGCGGTACTTAATTCTTCATTGAAGATTTAGAATAATTGGAGTATCATGAAGTTTGATTTGTAGAATTATGATCAACAGCCTTCCTTCATATTATAGCTTTGTTATACATGTAGTGCTTTCATTGTGAAATGGCCTCCCATCGCTCTCCTAAAAGATGGTTCAGATGTGAATGTTTTTGAATGATATTGTATTGATTTGTAGGTTTTTTGGTGCAATTGGGTAACTGAGTCCTCTTTAGGGGGAGCTAGGAGGTATTTCGTGGGCATTACATGTATAGTACTATAAAAAATAGATTTTTTCAGCTTTTCTTATAACTTTTCGTGTTTTGAACCGTCGTAATCTTGAAATCCCTTGTGCGAAGTTTCCCCCTCAATTACTTAATTTATTTGTGAATAAGGTCGCAGACCTTTTTGTTGCAGATTTGCGTTCTGCATAAAACCAATAACTTAGCATCAGAATATTTTAATTATGATTAGCTACTTAAGTTATTAACACTAATAGACTATATGAAATGAAGAAAATTTTACTTTTTTCAATTTTTACATTTCTATTTATTCTTGTCAAGGGGCAAAAGGCTGAAACACAGTTGAAAATAATTGATAAGGAAATAGAGATGGCTCTTGCCGAGAAGAAGTATGGGTATGCCGCTATTCTGGAGGAAGAGAAAGACCTTCAGAAAAAGTTAGAGACTGCTTTACAACGACGTAAGTACAAAAAAGCAGCAGAATTACAAGACAAACTGGTGCAGTTCAGTACATATAGGGCAAGAAGAACCAAGCAACTAAAGCAAGAACTGAAACTGGCAATAGAGAAAGGTGATGCAGAACGGCAAACGAGATTGAAAGACGAAATTTTCAGGTTGTCGAGTTATCAAGGATCGGAGCTCGCACCAAGTACTAGCTTTTTTGATGATGAGGAACGTCGTACCAGTTTTCATGCATTTGCAGTTTTCATGGTTGGAAAAGCGAATTTGTCTAGCTCAGATGCCACAAGTTTGTATTTTAGGACTGGAAGTAATTTTTATTTTGACCACATCTCAAATTATCGTGCTGGTATTCAGGTAGACTGGTTAGGGTTGGGAGCCACAATAAATTCGGATGCCTCTAGGATGCAGTTGACTTTTTTGAATATTGGATTTATAAATATGTTAGCAATAGCCAAAAATGTTGATATCGAGTTGGCTGGACGAGGAGGCTTTTCGTTGCATTCGGAATTTGCTCTGGGATATTCTTTGGGAACAGACTTGAAGTTGAAATACAAAAATTGGGTATTCGGATTGGATTATTCCCATTCGAAATATTCATATGCATTTGGTTTTGAAACAAAAAAAGAATCTATAGACCGAATTTCCTTGTGCGTAGGATTGGACTTTGGCTGGTGATGAGTGAATTCTTAGGGCAATGAAGGCCATAGTTCTCTCTTTTTATTAAAGCATTGCAGAATAAAAGTCATTGAGATTCAATGACCCATAATTTGCAATAAGTTTCATCAAAGCAAACGCATGATCTGCCTTATGGGACAAATGACGCGTTTGCTTTGTCGAGAACTTAGCTCTCAATTTCTTTTAAAAACGAAGAATCCTTCCCTCACCAACACTTCGAACCTTCTTAGCGCTATAAGAGGCAGCATCAACAATTTCGCCTTCTTCGTTGAGAAGAGAAAGGCGGTTACCCTTGTTTCCAAGAATTATAGCGTTCCTATAATCTTTCAGCTGAATTTTCAGGATATTACCTGATTCAATTTCTTCGTCAGTAAAATTTATTACTCTACCTTTTTTGTCCTTCATCTTCCAACCTTTCAGTTTTACAGTAGACGTAGTTTCGTTAATCAGGCTCAACCATTCTTGCGAGAGTTCCTCACCTTTAGGGTTAACCAGAGCAGCAAGAAACTTTACATCCTGTTTCTCTTCCGGCAACATTCTTTTTCTTCTTTTGGTTTGAGAATCAGAAACAAGATCGTCTGCATCTTCAATAACAATTCTTTCAGGGAAGTGGTCAACTTTGTCCGACACGCTTGCATTCGGATTGTAGAACAAAGGATTGGTATTGTAGAGTATGCTGTCGAATTCAAGACTGGTCAACTCTTCCAGTTCAGTGAGCGTTATCTGATGATTCCTGAAATTGAATCCCCTTTTTTTGCCTTTTTTGTCGCGCAGTGCCTCTTCATCCTGATACATAACGAATGCCCTCGATTCCAGTTTCCCTTTTTTGTTGATGAAACAGATTACTTTGAAGAAACCGGAAGGAATCCGTACGGTTTCGTGCCAGGAACGCGAGTAACTTCTGTCAAATTCGGTGTGTATGGGGCCAGTGAAGACAGTTAATTTATCGTTTTTGTCTTCCTGAAAATTCTTGAACATCTCTTCAAGCTCTTTCCATTCGTCTTGATTGAAGTTTTCGTGCTGAAAAGCTGCATTAGTATAAAACATTGTAGCATTGCTACCAAGTTGGGCATCCCTTGCAGTGTCTCCCCAAGAATTGATATCGCGCCTGACCATGTGGCCACGATCCCATGGGTTGTTTCTGTAGTGTTCAAGATTTAGTTGTGAATCGGACGGAATCCTAGAGTCTGTATTCCACGATGCACGTTCGGTTTTCTTGATTTTCTTTTGGTCGATATTAGATGCAGCAAAAAGCAACTGCCTTGTGAGCTTGTTCATTACCAAGGTGTAATGGTAATAATCGAGATAGATGAAGTCTCTCAGGAATTCGCTTCGCACTAGGTTGCCGATCATGCTTTCGGACACTTCTGGCAGTGCAATTGAGATGTCTTCATGTAGGAATGTTTTGTTATAGCCTTTCATTGTTGGTTTTGTTATGGTGATGTTTATGTATGAACAGTGTCGAAGCTTATGGGGACTGTAATTTAAGAAAAGTAAATGGAATTTGTTCTTGATTTTGTGAAAACGAAAAACTGTAGAAACAAATCCACTGGGCGAAATTGATAGCTATTTTGTGCTGGATGCAAATTTCATTTATAAAAATATTCTATTGGAGGGCTTGTCATTCGGTGTTAATGTATCAAATATTCTAGATGCTGAATATTTTCACCCAGGCCTGCGCCAGGCAAATTCTGGAACGGAACCTGGAAATTGGGATGGGAAAGCGTGGAGTGGGAGTAAGGGGTGGTATAATTCTCAATTACCTCAGCCTAAACGCTGGATTACTTTTAGCTTAAAGCTCGATCTGTAAATACAATATATTCTGAAATGGCTTATTAGCCATTGGTTAATTGGTCATTAGTTTTTCTGCAATCGACCTACCAATGACTAATGACCAATTAACCGATGACTGACCGTAAGTTAATAAAATTGAGACTGTTGTCAATTAGCTTTAACGTCATAAAATAGAACTATTTAGAAAGAAGTTTTACTTCAGTTCTACGGTTTGCTTGATGCTGTTGCTCAGAGCAATCAACTCCGTCCGCACACTCATTTGTGAGTTGTGTTTCTCCATAACCTTTCGCTACTAACCTTTCTGGAGCAACGTCGCCCTCTACAACAATGTACATTACTGCTGAAATTGCCCTTTTTCTGGATAACTCCATGTTGTAATCATGCGGTGCTCTACAATCGGTATGCGAACTGAGTTCGAGTTTTGCGGTTGGATAGGTTTTTAGGTAATCGATAACTTTTTTCAAGTCGCGCTCGGCATCGCTTCTGATGTTCCATTTGTCGAGGTCGTAATAGATGTTCTTAAGAATGGCTGTTTCTCCAACATTTAAGCTATCCAGATTCACTATTGTTCCTCCAAGTTGTTCTGGCTGGTCATTTTTTTTCTCTGGTTGATCGCCTGGATTAAAGGTTGTTGCTGTTAATAACGGATCTTCGTTTATTATTGAAGGGTGCAGAATATCTGGCGATTCATCTTTGTTGAGCTTGAAATAATAGATATCGTCGTCTCCTTGTCCTCCTTTTCTGTTAGAAGATAGGTAGCCATCTCTTTTGTCATCGGAAATAGTGAACGCAAAATCGTCTTTTGAACTGTTTATAGGACTCCCAATATTTACAGGAGGCAGGAAAGCTGATAGTGTAGAATCTTTTGGGGCTGCCATGAAAATGTCCAAACCGCCGAGACCGAACAATCCGGTGGATGAATAATATAGTGTACCGTCTTTGTGCATATGAGGGAACATCTCATTGCCTTCTGTGTTTATGGAGTCGCCAAGGTTTTTGGGTGTTCCCCACTTTTTGCCCTGTTTCTCGCAGACATAAATATCGGTTCCGCCATATCCGCCAGGCATATCGGATGCAAAATAGAGTCGCTTACCATCAGCAGAAAGTGCTGGATGCCCACAAGAATATTCATCGCTATTGAAATGTAGGTTGGTGATCTGTCCCCATTTTTCGCCGACCTTTATTGCTCTAAAGATTTTAAGGTTGTTGATATCTTCGTGACTTTTACCTACTTTTTTCTGAAAAAAATTACTTCTGGTGAAATAAATAATAAAACCCTCTTTATTAAACACAACAGGCCCTTCGTGATAGCGCGAATTGAGTTCTTTTGCAAAAATTCTAGGATTCACCAACTCGCCCGTTGCGTTTCTGTCTGCCACGTATAGGTCTAAAAAAGGTTTGTCATTCCAAGCATAGGTATACTGCACGCCTTCGTCACCATCGGTTCTCGCAGAAGAGAACACCACAAGGTTGTTTTTGAGAAGAGCAGCCCCGAAATCAGCTTCTTCAGAACTTACACTTAAGTTTTTGATTATGATGTTTTTTGGTTTTTTGAGAAGCTTTTTAAGTTCAGCCTTGTTCCCGAGGTTTCGTTTTATCCTTGAGTCGTTGTTCTCTAATTCGGAATATTTTCTCATCCATTCCATGCCCTGTTCGTACTTTTCGTTGGCTTTGAGGGCTTCTGCGTAATAATAATAGTCAATTGGTTCTGCCAGCGAACCTTCCACAACAAGGCTATACCAATGTTCTGCATTTTCCCAATCGAGCAGCTTTCTGTAAGATATAGCCAGCCGTTTTATTACTTTATCGTTGCTCGCACCAGATAAAATGACCTGTTCGTATAATTCAGCAGCTTTTTTATAGGCTAGGTCATCAAAAAGTCTGTCAGCTCTTTTTTCTTTCAAAGACTGTGCATTAGATAAAAAAGGTAACGATAGGAGTATGATAAAAACAAGTAAAAAGTTTTGTTTCATGAGTTATCTATTAAATTTAAGTAGGCGCGCTAATATAACCGACATTTTTAGGTTCGTCACCGCGTTGAATAGTTAGAACGATGCTTTTCCAAATAAAGCACCACGTGCTTATTCTCTCTGAAATGTAAAATTAAGACCACTTTCAAATTCTTTTTTCGAAGTAAAATAGGTTTTGTTTCAATAAAGGCTATTAGCTGTAGTTTTTTATCACCTTTTCCTTTCGTTCTCCATATTATTCTTGCATTTATTTGTAATGCTGAAAGCATCTCTCTTTAACAAAGATACAACGAGAAGTAATGCGAATCAAGGATCAATGGTTCAGTAAAATTTCTAATCTATTTGGCTCTGAATAGTGTTTGTTTTCAATGACTTGAAAAAAGATGATTTTTTCTTTAGTAAGTAGGTGTGCTAATATAAGCGACACTTTTAGGTATGTCACTATACTGAATATTAGCACAATGCTTTTCCTAATAAATAGCACCACGTGCTTATTTATTTACATGTCTTGTGTATTTGAGGATATGTAATTTAAGCATTAACTACATCGACTTGTTTGTATTTTATTAATTTTCAAAGTATTAACTTTTATAAATACTACGTCAGGATAAGGTTAACTACCGTACCCTTCATCTTATATCACTATCGTTGAAATTACCTAAAAACAGCTCAATATGATCATGAATTAGGTTGTTTTATTTTGATAATCAATAGTCTATTAAGGTTGAAAAGATCATATAAGGTTTTTAATAGAATATGCAACTTAGGCATGTTAAAAAAAAATTAGCCAAAGGCGCACAGGGCGGCTAAACCGGAGCGTACTTTTCGTACGTGAGGATTTGGCCGTCCGCAGTGGAACGAATGGATAGTTATTTTTTTGATATGCCTTATCTTTTAGAAAATAAGCTTAGTAGCTATTGAGGCTCTATAAGGGTAAACCTTATTATTAGAATAGGGTAAAATCAAAAACATTACACCTTAAAAAACACAGTTTCTTTATGAGTGTTTGATGATTTCGTGAACATAGCCAAAAATAGCAAGCTACTTCATTTGTGTAGTCATGTTGTTGATATAGAGAAATTTACAACTATATCGAGTACGTCAGACATGGGATGTTCGGAATCATTAAAAGGTATTGTTTGAAAATAAGGTAATAAGGTTTTGTTTCTTGTAGAATAAAATGCTACTAAGGTTGAAATGTTTGAATAAGGTTTTCAAAAACAGAATCTTATCCGAAGAAATTGAAACTTAGTAGAGTCTGGAATAACATCATCATCCAACCTTATTACCTATTTTTTCTCCCAAAACTGGGACCGCCTTTGAAACAAACCGAACACACCACGTCAACCATTTTAATGTTTTTGATATTATTCTACTTTACTCCATATTGAAACACAAGTTTTATGTGAATTTTTCAATTAGTTACCTCGTTGATTTACTGTGTTAAAAGTTTTTCTTCTCAACCATTAGATCTTTTGATTTCAACCTTAATAGTGACGGTCGTAAACAGATAAATTAAGCTTATTGATTATCAGAAAGTACACAGTATACTCAATTTGTCATACACTCAGTTCATTTTGTGTTTTGAAAAAAACTTTTGTGCTTTTTATACGTAAAGCAGAATAGTCGATCTGAAAAAACAAATTTTAGTTTGAGAACTAAGTCGCGGATAAGTTTAGGCCACATGCCTTGCTTGGTGTCTGTTCAATCTTAGACTTTAGTGGTTTGTAGACCAGTTTATTTAAGGCGATTTTTCAACTATATATAAAGAAGGTATTTTATTTAGTGAAATGAAAAAATAAGCTAGTCCGGTGTTGCATTTCGGATTTTAACCCTTATGTACGAGAAGTACGCTCTGGTTTAAAATCCCAAATGCGCCTTGGACTAACTTATTTTTTCTATCTCACTTACCTTCATTACAAAAGAGAAGATTCGTATAGATCCTGTATATTAGATGTTAAACGATCTGTCTCTTCAGCTTTCTCTTAATTAATTTCTTATTGTCTGGTATATTCTGATAATCGATTTGCTATTGATTACAATTAAGAAGAATAGAAATGAAGAATTTAATTTTAAACTGTCCGCAAGCATGAAACATTATTTACTGTTGTTTTTCTTTAGTCTATACTTTTTATCGTTTACTTCCGAAATTCATGCCCAACTTACTTTTGATGCTGAAATTATTGAGGATGGTTGTGAAAACGCAACGTATAAATTCTCGAATGTAAAGTTGGCAGGTGTAGTGCTAGACCTTGCAACTACACGTTTCGATTGGGATTTTGGAAACGGCAATAATATTCCACCTTGGGAAACAGGAACTTCAACTATTGGAGCGCATGGAACTGTGGGGCAACCAGAAGCATCTTACGCAGGAAGTGGAACATATACGGTAACCGTTAGGATAGATACCAACACTGACAATATTGCAGACGCAACGGCTACGAAACAAATTATAGTTTATAAAGCTGCCAGTCCTGATTTTGTAGCAAATAACCTCTCTGGTTGTGTGAATCATACCATAAACCTCACGGATCAAACGAACACTACCGATAATTTAGTTGGAGACGTAGAAAGTTGGCGCTGGCGTTTTGGTAACGGAGATGAAAGCACAGACGAAAATCCTACCTATACTTATACTACTCCAGGGACATATCAAGTAACACTTACTGTAAATACGTATGCAGGAGGAAAAGAAACTTGTGAGGCTTCGTTCGTGAGAACAGATTACATTTCCGTAAAGCCAACCCCTGAAGTTGATTTTGCATTGGCAAATGGTCCTGCATGTGGCAGCAATTTTACAGCGGTATTTAATAACAATTCAACAATAGACGGAGGAGGAACCATAGATGAATATAAATGGACATTTTATGATTCCGATGGCGTGTCTGTACTGGATACGAAAATAGCTGAAGATGCTATTCAGGCGTATACGGCTTATGGTAGTTATAATGTGAAACTCGAAGCTACTTCAACTGATAATTGTGTTGCTGATAAAACCATTTTTGGGGCAGTAACACTTACCGATTGGTCCCCAGATTTTACTTGGCTAACAAACGACCCGTTGTGTGATGGTGAAAGTGTTCAGTTTTTGGATGCATCTGGTTTAGATGCACAAAATTGGGTTTGGGATTTTGGCGACGGATCTTCAACGGTTACAGACAAGAACCCTACGCATACATTCGATGACGGAACTTATAACGTAACACTTACAGTTACCTTTAGCGATGGTTGTATCAAACTAGTGCAAAAGGCAATCACGATTAATCCGAAACCCAATACGGACTTTACAATCTCTCCAGATGCAGGCTTTTGTAGAGTACCTATTGCAGTTGCTTTCAACAAAACATCTCCTATTGTAGGTGAAACTTACGAATGGAATTTTGGAGACCCTTTCACAGGAACAGGGGGGACGGCTATTGGAGATAATGTAAATCATACTTACACAGGCTTCGGAACACTTACTCCAGAATTAACTGTGACAGGTGTAAATGGGTGTAAAGCAAGCGAGCAATTGACCTTGAATTTAGAACAACCTGTAGTTGACTTTTCGATTTTGACCACCCCGAATGGTTGTGCTCCTCAAACTATCGACTTTCAGGCAAGTATCACATCGAATGACCAGGTGGTGGAGCAAAACTGGAATTTTGATGGTGGGGCAGATGTAATCTATACAAATCCGGCTATACCACCTACTGCAAGCCATTCGTATGCAGCTGGAGGAGAATATAATGTAAGGTTAAAAATAACAACGCAAAACGGTTGTACTGCTGAACTCACAAAAACAGGTGCTGTGCAAATTGGAGTCCAACCCACTTTCGTTGCTACACCAATAACAGTGAGTAGAGGAGATGGAGCAGCAGGAACTGGTTGTAGAAGAGATGGCTTAGGTAACGGAATTACAATTTCTACTGATTTTGATGTTGCATCTTCAGTCGTAGATTCTATAGAATGGGACTTAGGGGATGGAAGTGGAATACAAAAACAATTGACTCCCCCTTATACATTAGATCATTTGTTTGAACAGAACGGAGCAATTACCATCTCAGCGACTGCCTATAACAACGGTTGTCCTGTTACAGTCTCATATCCTATAACTGTCGATGGTCCTGTTGCAAGGTTTGTTGTGCCTAATAATATTGCTTGTACCGGAGGTTCTACAATAACATTTGATAATTTGAGCAGTTCCGATGCAGGAGGTGCAGTTTATGATTGGGATTTTGGAGATGGAACTGTTCAAAACGGAGTAGCAAAGGGGTCTGGTATATCTCATAATTATCCCGGAACGGGCGACTACATTGTCCGCATGACAGTTACCGAAGGTGGCTGTACCGATTGGACAGAAGAAGCCGTGAACATAACGAGCAATGTCGCTGATTTCGATGTGGTTTACACTAATGTAGATTTTTGTGGAAGTGCAAACATAAATTTTGAAGATAAATCAACAACTTCTCCTAATGGTGAAATCAAAACTTGGGAATGGCTTTTTGGTGATGGGGCTTCAGTAACGAATACTACCAATGCTACTGTTTCGCATAATTATGATCCTGCTAATTCCGATTATACGGTTACCTTAAACATAACTGATGCGAACGGATGTACTGAAACAGCAACAAAATCTGTAACTGTATATGGTCCAAAGCCTTCTTTTACAGCTTTGCCCGACAAGTGTACGAACGAAGCTGTAACAATGACAGATCTTTCAATAACGTATCCTGCTTCACCAAACCCTACTCCGGCAAGTATTACAAAATGGGTATGGGAATTTGGAGATGGCGATACTCATACAGAAAATGCACCTTGGGCAGATCCGAAAGATGTATCGCATAGTTATACCACATCTGGTGATTATAATGTCCAACTAACGGTTTTTGATAGTAGAGGTTGTCAGGAAACTTTCACAAGGCAGGTGACAATTAAAGAATCGCCTAATGTAGATTTTAAAACAGTACACGATAAATATCTTTACTGTACAAAAGAACCAGATACAAATACTCCAGTTAAGATTGACTTCCAGTCTACCACCACACCACCAAGTGGGGAAACTGTATCGTTGGTTTGGGATTTTGATGATCCCACGGGAACTGTTTTTAATGCGGGATCAGCAACTCCAAGTTTTCAGTATAGTAAAGATGGTGTTCACAATGTAAAACTTACCGCTACGGCGACAAACAATTGTGTTGCAGATAAAACCATTTCGGTAGAAACCATTTCACCATGGGTGACACTTTATGCCGATGGTAAACCAGAAAATTCTACTGGTACGCCTATTGTATTTAGTTGCCCAGAAGATGCTATTGATTTCGAAGGAAAAGAAGGCTCTAATTCCTATATATCTACTTGGGGGTGGGATTTTGGAGATGGAAATACAAACGACATTCAAAACCCCACACACCAATATCTTTTCCCAGGGCTGTATGATGTGAAACTTACTGCAACCAGCGATGCATTTGCTAATGTGAGTAGTGGTACAATTCAATCTTGCGTACTGACAAGGAGCATTCAGGACTTCATCGATATGGGAGGGCCTGAAGCTGATGTAAGCTATTCGCCAGATAGATTTTGTGTATATGACGAAGTAAATGGAGAGCCTGTCGATTTCGAATTAAAAAACATAGTAGATGCTGTTGAAGCAACTTGGGATTATGGAGATGGATCTACTAACACTTATGCTACAAATTCTACGAGTTTACAAACCGTACACAATTATCAGGCTGGCGTATATTTACCAAACGTGGTTCTTAGAGACAATGCTAGTTGTCGTGTAACTTATTCAGCACCTTCGGGGTCGATACTTGCCAGTGCTGTACCGGAAGCTAATTTCTATTGGAGTGGTAATTCTTCTATTTGTCAAACAAAGGACTTTGAGTTTTTTGATGATAGTGAAGATGCAGAAGTTCCGCCAGGCGACGAAAGTGAGTTAAAACCAGAGGTGACTGATTGGGAATGGTTTTTCTACGACGACGAAACAGGAACAGTTGTTAAGGCGACTTCGAACGTAGAAAATCCTCCGGCACTGAATTATCCTGTTGCTGGGAACAAGAAGGTCACGCTAAAAGTAACTAACGGTTTCAATCCAGGGTGTTGGTCTCAAATATCAAAGACAGTTACCATTGTAGAACCGTCAATTAAGGCCGATTTTACTTACGCTCCGAGTAATATTTGTCCAAGTCAGGATGTATCGTTTAATTCTACCTCCGAAAGTAAAAGTGGCGGAACTGTATTGCCAATAGAGCATCAGTGGACTTTTATTCAAGGTGGAACAAATGGAACTGAAATAGGGAGCTCTGATTTAGAAAACCCAGATTTCACGTTCCCAACGGAAGGTAATTATACTGTAAAATTACTAGTTACAGACGAAGCTCAGTGTGCAGGAGACGCAGTGAAAGTAAACAGTATCACGGTAGATCCTATTCCTACTTTTGATATTGCACCTTCCGATGTAGAGATTTGTGAAACAGAAACTGCAGATGTTACATTTACTGCAAGGGCAGATAATACTTCAATAGACTTTGCAGACGGTGTAATTTACCAGTGGGAATACAAATCCCCTTCTGGTTCATGGTCGAATGTGCCGGGGGAAACTATAGTTTCTGCAACTACAATTTCAGCCGACAGGACAACAACATTAACAGTACCTCAAAATTCAACGTACTGGATTACAGGATATCAATTTCGTCTAAGTGCACGGCAGCGAGGAACATCCCCTCAATGTTTGAACGCAACAGATGCAGCTGAACTTACTATTTATGAAGAACCTGCTGGAGTAGGAACAAATGGGGATCAGGATTTATGTGATGCGTCGAGCTTTAACCTCAAATCCGATGCTCCAACAACAGGAGTCGGAGTATGGTCACAAGTAAGTGGATCTACAGTATCGTTCAATGCTACAGATAGAGATCAGAACATTAATATCAGTAAAGGCCAATATCAGTTCAAATGGTCAGTTTCGAATGGAGTATGTCCAGCAGAAGAGGAAATTGTGCTTATCCGAAATGGAGGAAATGCAGAAGTTGTATCTTCAACTATAGAGCAATGTGAACAAGCTACCGTAGATATAGAAGGAAATGACCCTACAGCTTGGGGAGGAACTGGAGTATGGACACAAGATGCAGGAAATCCAGCAGGAGCTACTTTTGCTAATAACACACTTTACCGCACCACAGTAAACGGACTTGTTGGCTCGGGAACTGTTTATAAATTCACATGGACAACAACAGATGGTGGTTGCGGTATCACAAATGAAACTATTACAGTTACCAATAATCCATTACCGAACATAACCGTTCATCCTGTCGATGCCTCTGTATGTGAGGGACAGGATGTTAATTTTGCGGCTTCAGCGGGCTCGAATAGTTATCGCTGGCAAATCGACCAAGGCGGTACTGGTGTTTGGTCGGATATTAGCGATGGTGTTTCGCCAAGCGGTACATTTGCTAATACATCTACCAACACGATTACCATTAGTGCTGTTAGTGGAACTCAGAATACGGATCAATTTAGGGCAAAAGTTATATCAGCACAAGGTTGTGTGGATTATACAAATCCAGCAGTTTTATCTGTTGTAACTCAAACTCCTAATAACACAATTGTTGATGCTTCGGTTTGTAATGGTGATAACGCTACGATAACAATTAAAGGAGCAAAGGGCGGATACACATATGAATTAATAGATGCCTCAGATGTTTCAAGATTTGTTCAATATGATGACACTCCAGGAGCAGATGGAGATCTTGATTTTGTAATAAACAATGTAACTGCCGATATCTCGTACATTGTTCATGTAATTACTTCGGGAGGTGCTAATGCCTGTCAGATGGATTTAGCGCAGCAAGCCGACATAACGATAAAAGGAAATCGGCCAGTTACAGGTGCAATTACAACAGCCGATTCTGAAGTTTGTGAACAGACAACAGGAGTAACATTCTCTGTCCCGAATAATGTTGGTTCTACCTACCACTGGACAGTACCAGCAGGTGCTACAATAGATGGTGCAACAAACGGGAATAGTATTACCGTAGATTTTGGCACTTTTGTAGCCTCTCCGTTAAATATACAAGTATATGAAGAAAATGCTGCTGGTTGCGAAGATCAATCGCCAGAATCGGAGAGTATAATAGTAAACGCAAAAACAGCACTTACTTTCGATCCGATTTCTGCAAGATGTAAAGATGGAGTGATCCAGACACTTACGTCTTTAGTTTCTCCTTCTCCTCCTTCTCCTCCGGGCTCTGGTGTTTTTTCGGGAAATGGAGTGAATATAGACCAATTCGATCCATCTGATGCTGCTGTGGTAGAAGGGCTAAACTTGATAACATATACCTATACCGACCCAACAACAGGTTGTATTAGTACAGCAAGTCAGAACGCCAGAGTGTATGGTTTGCCTACCGCAACATTAACAGTTTCGAATGGTCAGAATCCTACTTGTGCAGCTGCTCCAATAGAACTAACTGCTGGAGTTAGTGGAACATGGTACACACTTTACGAAGAGGGAAGTACTTTTGCTGAAAACTCAACTGGAATATTTGATGTAAATGCACCTGTTAACGGAAATGATTATAAGGTAAAAGTTGAGGACATAAACGGATGTGTGGCAGAAAGCCCTATTGTGACATATGTTGTGAACACTTTACCGGATAAAAGTTTGAATGTAAACGACGCTACAATTTGTCAAGGAAATACAGCGGCGGTCATAATTAATAATTCAGTTGTTGGAGTTGATTATCAGTTACGTTTCAATTCTAACAACAGTAACGTAGGTGCAGCTATTGCAGGAAATGGGGGAGACATCACATTTAATGTAGGTCCATCCACAACTACGCAGTACAATGTACTGGCAACAGAAACAACAGCTACGCCTAACTGCTGGGTTCAGTTAGATGATATAGCAACAGTTACTGTAAACTCCTTGGCAGATATAAGCACACCTGTATCAGATAATCCGAGTATATGTAGCTCAACAGTACAGGCAGACGTTATATTGATAAATACAGAACCATCAGTTCGCTATCAGTGGTTCACGGACGCAGCGGGAACAAACCAAGCTTCAGTTCTAATACAAGATGGTGATGCAAATGATAAGGACGGAGTTGCAAATAACCAAATTATGTTCCAGCCATCACCAAGCTCAACTACTACTTATCATATTTTTGCAACGGCAGCCAATGGCTGTAAAGCTAAACTGAATACTACCTCAACAGTTTCTGTAGATAATCTATTGGATGTAGCGATCACACTTACCGACGACAAAGTTTGTTTAGGAAATAATGCTACAATAACAATGACAGGGGCATTGACAGGGGTTGATTATACGCTAAAAAAACAATCTGATGATACTGATGCGGCTGCATCACAATCTATAACTACAGCTGGTGATGATATTGACTTTGTTTTAACTCCACCATTAGGAACTCAACAGTATTATATCTCTGCAAATGTACAAGCTACAGGTTGCGAACGAACTTATTCTGTTCTTTCAACTGTTACAGTGGGTGACAATCCAACCTCAACGAACTCCATTACTGCCAGTGATGTTTGTAATGGAGAATCTACAACAATTAATGTACTGAACACAGATGTCAATTTCACCTACAATCTTCGTGCTGACGGAATCAATACTTTAGTGAGTTCATCACCAGGAAACGGAGGGACTTTAGGTTTTAATGTCACACCAACAGCCGATCCTTCAACTTACTATATAGAAGTTTTAAAGAGCCACAGCGGATTCGACTGTTCTGCTAATATTGCCTACAAACCTGTTATCGACCTTTGGGATCAGCCAGTTGCTTTTACGCTTGCGTTGAGTGCAGCAAGCTATTGCGAAGGTGGAAGTGGCGTTGAAATCACGTTGCCTTCAACAGAAAATAGTGTAACATACGAGCTTTACTTAAACGGTAATCCAACAGGAAACTCAGTTGTAGGAAATGGAGGTAATCGTTCATTTGGGTCGAATACAGCAGCGGGAACGTATTCAGTTTTAGCGACTACTGCTAACGGATGCAAACTTTGGAGTAGTAATACTGAAGTCCTTTCGATTGATCCAAGTCCAGTAGCACCAACTTCTGTTACAGTCGATAGAAATAACTTCTGCACGGACGATGCTTCTACAATTCAACTAACAGCAGTTGGTGGTTCGGGAACTACTACTGGTTGGTTTACAGGATCGTGTAGTGGAACATTAGTTACTTCTTCTGTAGGTAATTCAATTACCATAGACTCACCTACAGCAACTACAACCTATTTTGCACGATGGGAAAACGCTGGGTGCGGAACTTCAGATTGTGCTCAGATAACGGTAAATGTTAACGCATTGCCAACGGTTAGTATTTCTGCAATTGATGATGTATGTATAGATAATGGGTCGGTAACCTTAAATCAAGGTAGCCCTGTAGGAGGAACATATACGTCTTCTGTACCTGCTGCAGTTACAGGCAACCAGTTCAATCCGGTTACTGCAACAGCAGGCACACACACTATAACGTACACTTATACCGACGGAAACGGATGTAGCAATAGTAATAATGGAACAATAACAGTACATGCCAACCCAACGGTAACTTTCCCAAATCCAGCAGCGGTTTGTGTAAATTCATCGAACTTTGCGCTATCTGGCGCTACTCCTTTGGGTGGTGAGTATACTTCTGCGACGATTGGAGCTGTTACAGCTGGTCAATTTAGACCATCCGACGCTGGAGTAGGTCTACATACATTGTACTATGAATATACAGATGCTGTAACAGGATGTAAGGATAAAGAAACCGCAGCAATTGATGTTACCGACCTGCCAGCAGTTTCAGTTGGTACATTTGCTTCTGTTTGTGCCGATGGCCCTTTGGTAACGCTTTCTACAGGCTTGCCAGTTGGAGGTACATATTCAGGAACTGGGGTAAACTCGACTACATCGGAATTCAACCCAAGCCTAACAGGAGTAGGGGCATATACAATTACTTATAGTTTCAACGATGGTACTTGTGATAATTCGGCAACCAATACCATTGTTGTCAATCCACTACCTGCGGTAAGTTTTGCTGCTGTAGAAGATCAGTGTGTAAATGACCCAGATTATACATTTACAGATAATAATTCAGGTGTTCATTCAGGTAATGGTGTTACAGGAAATGTATTTAGTCCATCTTCCGCTGGAGTTGGAACTCATGAATTGACGTACACTTATACAGATCCAACTACTAAATGTTCGAAAGCAGAATCACAATGGGTTACAGTACATCCTTTGCCAACGGTAACGTTTAGCTCACTTTCTCCAGTTTGTGCAAACACAAGTGATGTTAATTTAGCAACAAGTGTGAACGTAAGTGGAGGTACTTTTTCAGGAACAGGAGTTGTGGGTTCGGTATTTCGTCCATCGAATGTAACACCAGGGCAGACCTACACAATTACTTATGAGTATACCAATGGTAATAGTTGTACTCAGACTGTTATGCAGACGATAGAAGTAAATCCATTACCAACAGTTAATTTCGATCCACTTTCGCAAGTATGTGTTACAGATGCAGCTTTTACTTTAGATAAAGGAACACCACTTGGAGGAAAATATTCTGGACCAGGAGTAACGACAGCTACTTCGCAATTCGACCCTTCATCTGTAGGTTTCGGAACTCATACGCTTACTTACGAATACACAGATGCTAATGTGTGTACAAGTTCAGCGACCCAAAGTATAGTGGTAAATCCTTTGCCAACTGTAGCATTAGCTGATTTTGATGAAGTCTGTGAAAATGATGGTCAAATTATCCTTAATAATGGAGCCCCTGTGGGAGGAGAATATTCAGGAACAGGTGTTCAGGCAGATAAGATAACTTTCAAACCAACTGCCGCTAATGTTGGAACAAACCTAATTACATATACTTACACAGGCACATGGTGTTCTGCTTCTCAAACAAAACCACTTGTGGTGAATTCGCTTCCTAAAGTATATACTGTAAGCGGAGGCGGTGATTTTTGTGAAGGAACAAGCGGAGTTGCTGTTAATCTGAGCGATTCTGAATTCGGAGTTACCTATCAATTACAACGAAACGGTGGGGCTACAACCATTGAGGTAGTAGGTGATGGAAATCCAATCAGCTTTACGAATATAGACATTGCAGGAACATATACTGTAGTTGCAACTAACCAGAAAACATGTAAAATACCGATGAATGGTTCGGCAGTTGTTACTGAAAAACCGCTACCGGTTGCGGCAACTATTGCTCAGGTGGATGGCGACGGTTATTGTGAAGGTGACAATGCGTCAAGAACAATTAGATTGAGTCTGGCAGATGGTTCTGGAGATGAGGTGCAGTGGTATCAAGGGGGGTGTGGAACAGCATTGGTAGAATCTTCTTTGGGTAGTACGGTCGAAATACCAGCACCAACTACTGAAGTTACCTACTACGGACGCTGGAGTAATAGTTGTGGAGTAACAGTTTGTCAACCTATAACTGTTGATTTAAAAGATAAACCTAATGTGAACTTTGCAGTAATGACAGGTGTGTGTAGAAATGCCTCACCAATCACCTTAACACAAGGATCGCCAGTTGGCGGTATTTATACGGGAGACGGAATTGTTGGTCTTGATAAATTTGATCCAAGTCATGTAGATGTAGAGATAGGGTTAAACACTTTGACATACACTTATACAGATCCGGTTTCAACATGTGAAAGTTCAGATACGCAAGAAATTGAAGTTTTTGATTTACCCGATAATTCACATGTACTTAAAACAGATGGTGATAAAACAGAGTATTGCGAGGGAAGTGGAGGAATAGAAGTTTATCTCGAAACCTCTGATGCATCTGTCGTTTATGATTTATTAGAAGGAGGCACCAATGTAGTAAGTAGTAGAACTTCTGTTGGCGGGCATTTAAGTTTCGGAGATCAATTGGCAGGAACATACACAGTAAGAGCTACTACTACCAACAGTTGTGCTTTAGTCATCGCAGGACCTATAACACTTACAGAAAGTCCTCTGCCAACCGCTCCAACTTTAGCAATTGTTGGAGGTGATGGTTATTGCGAAGACAACCCACAAGACATTACCTTAACTTTGAGCGGAGGAACAGGAACAGATAGTCAATGGTTCACTGGAGGTTGCGGAGGTACTGTAGTAACCAGTAGTGCTTCAAATACAGTTACTTTATCTGGACCAACATCGAACACAACTTATTATGGCCGTTGGTCGAATGCTTGTGGAGTAAGCGCATGTCAGTCCATTACAGTAGAAGTGAAGCCTAAACCAACTGTTACTTTAGCAGCGCTTCCTCAGGTTTGTGAAGGTGGCGCAGCAATCGAACTTACTCAAGGTTTGCCTATTTCAGGTACTTATTCAGGTGCGGGAGTTTCGGGAACAACATACACTCCAAGTTTATCTGCTGGGCTCAATACGATTACTTATACTTACTCAGATGGAAATGGATGTACCGATTTTGCAACTGGGGACATCGTTGTCAATGCTATTCCTACAGACTGCACTGTTCAGCTTGCGGATGCTTCAACAACAGGAAGTTATTGCGAAGGAGCTTCTGGCTTGGAAATAGAACTTCTGGCAAGTGTTTCAGGAGTTGATTATGAGCTTTATAAGAATAATGTGGCCACAGGTACAATTGTAGCTGGCACAGGAGGAACAATCAGCTTTGGTGATCAGACTGATGGAACTTATAAGGTAGAAGCAAAGAACCCATCGGGATGTACACGTTTCATGAGCAATACTATTACTATAAATGAAAATGCTCTACCTACAGCTCCGACATCAGCTGTAGTTGCAGGAGACGAATATTGTAGTGATGTTCCACAAAATGTAACGCTAACGCTAACGGGTGGAACAGGAACAACAGCGAAATGGTACACTGGCGGTTGTGGTGGAGCGCTGGTTACATCAAGTTTAACTAACAGTATCGTAATTGCTGGCCCTTCAACTACAACTACCTACTTTGGAAGCTGGTCGAATGCCTGTGGTGAAAGTGCCTGCCAAGCTGTTACAGTTACGGTGAATCCTAAGCCTACAGTAAATTTAGCAGACTTCGATGATGTGTGTCAAAATGGAGGGAAAGTTACACTTTCGGGAGGTAGTCCGTTAAGCGGAACATATAGTGGACAATGGGTTTCTGGAGGAAAATTCGATCCTCAACATGCTGTTAGTACATATACTTTAACCTATACCTATAATGATCCTGGAACTGGATGTTCAAACTCTATTAGTAAGCCTATTTCTGTAGTTGCACCTCCAACACTAGACGTATCAGGCGCAGCTGCACTGCCCGAATATTGCGAAACTGGTTCACAGGTAACACTTAGTTTTGCAACCCCTTCAGGTGGAACATATACCGGAACAGGTATTGTTTCAACCAATAAGTTTGACCCAACTGCAGTAGGCGTGGGTACGCACAATTTTACCTACACATTTACATCTGCTACCACTGGATGTAGCAGTTCAGATAATTTCAATCTGAAAGTGATAGCTAAACCTGATTTAACTTGGGATGCATTGGCTGATATGTGCGTAAATGCCTCAGCACTCGATTTGTCTACTAAATCGAATGCAACAAGTTATGCAGCTACACCTTCAAATTCAGAAAGTTTCAGTGGCGCTGGTGTTAGCGGAACTGATTTCGATCCAACAGTAGCTGGCGTAGGCACACATACTCTTACTTACACCTATGGAGATGGAGTTTGTTCTGCAAGTAAAACTTCGCAGATTGTGGTAAACCCTCTACCAACTGTAGACTTTGCACAACCTGATGATGTTTGCGTCGATGCAACACCATTTACACTTACAGGAGGAAGTCCTGTGGGAGGAGTTTATTCCGGAACAGCTGTTTCTACCAATTCTTTCGATCCAGCAACAGCGGGAGTGAATATTCACGAACTCACCTATACATATACTGATGGAAATACTTGTTCCAACGAAAAGAAAGTAAATATTAGCGTAGTTGCCCTACCTACCGAATATACACTTGACAGTTTCGATGGAGCGACCTATTCATACTGCGCAAACAATTCGGGTGTAGAATTAAGGTTGAGTGATTCCGACCTTGGTGTTGACTACACTTTATACAAAGATGGTTTGGTTGTGTCAACTAAAGCAGGAACAGGAAATCTACTTAGCTTTGGAGAACAACCTGCTGGAACGTACTCGGTAATTGCAGAAAACTCAACATCGTGCAAACGATCATTTACATCAACAGTTACAATTACAGAAAATGCAGTTCCAGTAGCACCAACTGGAGTTACCTCGAACAGAACTAATTTCTGCGAAGACGATGCCTCCACAATTACCTTAACACTACAAGGCGGAAGTGGAACTCAGGCACAATGGTATACTGATGCTTGTGGCGCAAGTCCAGTCTATTCTTCGAATTCAACAGCAAACACCATTACTATCGATTCTCCAACAGCAACAACCACTTACTATGGGCGTTGGACAAATGGATGTGGAGTTTCGAACTGTATGCCTGCGATTGTGAACGTAAAAGAAAAACCTTCTGTGCTCATGATTGCAGATCAGTCAGAGATTTGCGAAGGAACAGACATTAAGTTTACAGCAACAGATGGATATGCAGAATACCGCTTCAAAATCAACGGAACTGTAAAGCAGAGTTCAGTAACCAACGAATTTACTACCGGAAATTTAGCAGATGGTGATGCAGTTTCTGTAGAGGTAGCTTCTTCAGATGGGTGTTGGACAACAGTGCCATCTATATCAATACCTGTAAATTCATTACCAAACACTGCGGTTTTAGTTAGTAGCGATGCAGATAATAAAATATGTGTTGGAGAAAGTGTAACCTTTACAGCGTCTGGTGCAAATGAATACGAATTCTTCTTAAATGGAAGTTCTGTTCAGGCAAAAAGCTCTACTGCTACATATACGAATGCTGGTTTAAGTGATGGCGATGCTGTAAATGTAGTCGCATATTCAAACAAAGGTTGTGCATATACTCCTGCTTCAATCTCTACTCAAGTTGTCGATTTACCAGCAGTTACAATTGCTGCTGACGAAACTGAAATATGCGAAGGCGAAGAAGTTCGTTTTACTGCAACAAACGGTTATGCATCTTATGAATTTAATGTTGATGGTATATGGAAATCAGCTTCAGCATCGAATTTATTTATTACTTCAACGCTTACGCACAATCAAACCATTCAAGTACGAGCTACGAATACGCAGGGATGTGAAGCAATAAGCAATTCTGTTGCGATAATAGTAAACAGCTTACCATCGCCGATAGGCTTCTCAGTTGATGCAGCAACTATTTGTGCAGGTGAAGAAGCTGTATTCTCGGCAAGTGGCGGCGCTCAATATGAGTTTATTGTTGATGGATCTACAGTTCAAGGGCCAGCGGCAGCTTCTACTTACAGAAGTTCGTCATTACTGAATGGTCAACAAGTAGGAGTTTGGGCAATTTCTTCGGCAGGATGTAAAACCGCTTCAAGCCTTGTGTCTATGACCGTTAATGCTAAACCAACTCCAATTTTAAATGCAAATGCCACTAAAATTTGTACAGGAACGGATGTAGATTTCACTGTTACGAGCGGTTACGATAACTACAAGTTTTACGTAAATGGAGGCTTAAATCAGGACAATGGAACAACAGCCACGCATACAATTACTGGTCTGAATAACGGAGACAAGGTAAAAGTGATTGCTACAAATAACGGTTGTACTGCTGAATCCAATGAACTAATGATCGAGGTAAATCCGAACCCTACTGTTACTTTGGCTGCTTCGGATACTGAAATTTGCAATGGTGGCACAATAAGCTTTACAGCAAGTAGTGGTTATGCGAATTATGCTTTCGAAGTAAATGGTTCTTCAGTACAAACAGGAACTGATAATATATTCAGCACTTCTACCTTAAGCAATGGAGATAAGGTAGCGGTAACGGTTACCACATCGCAGAACTGTTCTGCAAAGTCGCCAGAAACAACGATCACAGTTCACGATCTTCCGACGGCTTCGACTTTAACGGCAACCAAATCATCCATTTGTAATGGAGAAAGCGTCACCTTTACAGCCGATGATGGCGGAATTGGAGGTTCAAAATATGAGTTCTTCATTGGAGCGAATAGAGTTCAAGGGCCTTCAACAGATCATCAGTTTACTACAACGTCGTTGAATAATGGAGATGAGGTATCAGTAGAAGT
This sequence comes from Bacteroidales bacterium, assembly GCA_965230435.1. GTDB lineage: Bacteria > Bacteroidota > Bacteroidia > Bacteroidales > JBDKHP01 > JBDKHP01. The sequence continues at coordinate 651,393 of CBDDLB010000006.1, read as the reverse complement.
AATTACAACCAATGGATGTACGTTTACGCCAGCTGCCATAAATATGTCTGTTAGTCCGAAACCGACAGTTACTCTTGGTGCAGATAAAACAGCGATCTGCGCTGGTGAAGAAGTAACCTTCGATGCAAATGGCAGTTTGTTTAATTACAATTTCCATATCGATGGAGTTGCTCAAGGAGTACAAGCTGCAAGCCGTTTTGTAAGCAGTACGCTTACAAACAACCAAGTGGTTTACGTGACTGCTGAAAATGCATCGGGATGTTCTGGCCAGAGCGATGGAATTACCATTACTGTAAACCCGATGCCTGCGACACCAGGATTTTCTCAGGATAAAACTACAGTCTGTGAAGGAGAAGAAATCACGTTTACAGCTACTGGTGGCGATAATTACGAATTTTTAGTCGATGGATCTATAGTTCAAGGACCTTCTGCCGCTTCAACACTCAGAAGTAGTACCTTACTTAATGGGCAGAAGGTTGGTGTTTGGGCGATTACTTCTGCAGGATGTAAAACAGCATCGAGCCAGACAACGGTAACTGTAAATGCGAAACCTTCGCCTATCTTGAATGCAAGTGCTACAAAAATCTGTTCGGGCACAGATGTGGATTTCACTGTAACGAGTGGGTTCGATAATTACAAGTTTTATGTGAATGGAGGTCTGGTTCAGGACAATGGTACAACTTCTACTCATACAATCTCCAATTTAAACAATGGTGATAAGGTGAAAATTCTCGCTACGAACAATGGTTGTTCCGCAGAATCGAACGAACTTACAATTGAGGTTAACCCAGAACCTACAGTTACACTCGCAGCTTCGGATACTGAAATCTGTAAAGGAGCTAACTTGAGCTTTACGGCAAGTAGTGGTTATGCGAATTACGACTTCAAAGTAAACGGTTCGTCGGTTCAGACTGGCACAGATAACGTGTTCAGTTCTTCTACATTGAATAACGGAGATAAAGTAGCCGTGAAAGCTACTACATCGCAGAATTGTTCAGCAACGTCACCAGAGACAACGATTACTGTAAACCTACCTCCTACGACAGCGACATTGACAACTCCAAAAACATCAATTTGCGATGGAGAGAGCGTAACATTTACAGCAACAAATGGTTCTGACTATGAGTTCTTTGTTGGAGCCAATAGAGTTCAAGGACCTTCTGGAATTGCGACTTACACAACATCATCTCTGAATAATGGTGATGCAGTTTCGGTGAAAGTTACTTCGGCAGATGGATGTGATTATACACCAGCCACGATTAATATGACTGTTGACCCGAAACCTTCGGTTACGCTCAATGTAGATGAAACAACAGTTTGTGCAGGCGATGAGGTAACTTTCGATGCCAACAACGGCCTGTTCAATTACAATTTCCATATCGATGGAGTAGCACAAGGAACACAGGCTGCAAGTCGTTTTGCAAGCACAACGCTTACAGGCAACCAAGTGGTTTACGTGATAGCAGAAAATGCATCGGGCTGTTCTGGCCAGAGCGATGGAATTACGATTACGGTAAATCCTATACCTACAGCGGCAGCTCTTACAAGTAGTGATGCAGATAACATTATTTGCGAAGGCGAAGAAGTCAGTTTTACTGCAAGTGGAGGAAGCTCTTATGAGTTTTTCATTGATGGAGCAAGTGTTCAAGGCCCTGATGGACAAACAACTTATATTACAGATAAACTAACCAACGGCCAGACAATTAAAGCTTTGGTAAGGAATGTCTCAGGATGTTCAGTTTATACAAGTCCTATCACAACTACAGTAAATGCGTTACCAGATGTTAGCTTGAATGCTTCCGTCACAGAGGTTTGTGAAGGTGAAAATATCAATTTCGAAGTAGCATCTGGCTATGCTAATTATATTTTTGAAAAGAACGGAGTTTCGGTTCAAAATTCAGCCGCAAATACATTCAGCTCATCTACTTTGCAGAATGGCGATAAACTAAAAGCTGTAGTTCAAAGTGCACAAGGTTGCGTTACAACAACAAATGAAGTGCCTATTACGATTAATCCATTACCTGTTGGAGCAAACTTGATAGCTTCTGACCTTTCTATTTGTTCTGGAGAAGAAGTAAACTTTACTGCAAGTGGAGGCGATAAATACCAGTTCTTTGTAGATGGAACAAGTGTACAAGGCCCTACTACTGATGCGGTTTATAAGAGCACTACGCTATCTAACGGCCAACAAGTTAAGGTTGATGTGTTCACAAATAAAGGCTGTAAAGCATCGCCTTCAACATTAACAATGCAAGTGAGCGATTATCCTACGGCTTCCCTTATTGTTTCGGACAATGAAATTTGTGCAAAAGAGACAGTTACAGTAACTGCTAATGCGGGATACGATAACTACATTTTCTATGTAAACGACACTGAAGTTCAGAATGGAGCTGGCAATACGTTAACAACATCAACATTGACTACCGATGCGGCTATTAAAGCTGAAGTTTTCAATACGGCAGGCTGTAAAGTAGTGACTTCAGTAAAGAATATTGCAGTAAATGAAGCGCCAGATGAAAGCTTACTGATCAGCGATGCTGAGATGTGTGCTAATGGAGAAGCAACGATTGTGATTCCTAATGCTCAATCTGGAATAAGTTATCAGTTGCGCAATGGTGTGGCTAATGTTGGGGTTGCGAAATTAGGAACTGGAACTGCATTAAGTTTTGATCTTAGCCCTACAGCAACAACAACCTATAATTTAGTTGCGACATCTAGCAAAGGTTGTAGTGTAGCAATGACAAGTACACCGACAATTGTCGTTAATTCAAATCCAAGTGCGGATGCTGGAGCAGATATTAATACAACATATGGCGATGTGGTAGCTCTAGATGCAACAGCAAGTACAGGGACATCATTAACTTACAGTTGGACACCAGCGGATAAACTGAGCAATGCAAATATTGCTCAACCAACCTTCGATGCAGATGCCACCACTGTATTTGCTCTTGAAGTGACAGATTCGAATGGCTGTAAAGATGAGGACATGGTTGTGGTGAATGTTGCTATTCCAAATGTAAATGCAGTTGACGATGCAGCAACGACAGATAAAAACACAGCAATAGTAATTGAAGTCCTCACAAATGACGACGATGGAGGTTTAGGCTTCGATTTAACAAAATTGAGAATTGTTACTTATCCGGCCAATGGTGGTGTAACAGTAAATTCTACCACAGGTGAAGTTACTTACACACCAACCAATAATTACTCAGGAACCGATCAGTTCGTTTATGAGACCTGTAATACTAAAAGTCTCTGTGATCAAGCGACAGTAACGATCACTGTTCAGGATGTGAATCAACCACCAGTTGCTGGCGATGATGTTGCTTCTACACCAGAGAATACAGATGTAATTATAGACGTTGTAGCGAACGATAACGATCCGGACGGAACACTTGATCTTAGTTGCATAACTATTACCACAGCTCCGTTGAATGGAACGGTAGTTAACATCAACTCAACAACGGGAGCAATTACGTATCGCCCTACTTCGAATTATGTTGGTGCGGATCAATTTATTTACGAAGTATGCGACAATGATGGAGCTAAAGATCAGGCTAAAGTAACCATTACAGTTACACAATCGAATGTTCCACCTGTTGCTTTGGATGATTCAGATGAAACTGATCAAGGAGTAAGCGTAACAACGCAAGTACTTGTAAACGATTCGGATGCAGATGGTGTGTTAGATCCGGCAACCTTGGTCGTTTCAAATGTACTGAATGGAACTATATCGGTAGATAATGTTCTTGGCCAAGTAACCTTCAATCCTGCCAATGGATTCTCAGGTTCTACTAAATACGATTATCAGATTTGTGATAACGATGGAGATTGCGACAATGCATCAGTTGTTATTTTGGTAAGACCTAAAAACCAGCCACCTGTAGCGGTAAACGATGTTGCTTCAACTCAAGAAAATAAAACTGTGGATATTGATGTGTTGGACAACGACAGTGATCCTGACGGCTCGCTGGTAACATCTTGCGTGAATGTAGTGACAGCTCCGCTAAATGGAACAATTGAGAAAATAGATCCAGCGACGGGCTACATCACTTACAAACCTAAGGCAGACTATGCTGGAGCGGATCAGTTTACATATGAAATGTGCGATGCTGATGGTGCTACTGCAACTGCAACGGTTTCTGTAACCGTAATTGCTACAAATATTCCTCCTGTTGCAGTGGATGATTCAGACGAAACATTTAGAGAAGTTCCAGTAACAACGAGTGTGCTGGTAAACGATTCCGATGCTGATGGAATTCTTGACCCTGCTACGCTTAGGGTATTGAGTGTTCTTAATGGAACAGTTACGATTAATAATGTGATCGGAACGGTGACGTTTACTCCTGCAAATGGTTTTGTTGGACAGACAGAATATGAATATGAGATTTGTGATAACGAAGGCGGATGTGCGCAAGCTACCGTGACTATTTTAGTGAAAGATCTCAACGCTCCTCCTGTCGCTGTAAACGATGATGCATCTACGCCTGAAAACACAGATGCTATTGTCGATGTTTTAGCCAACGATAGTGATAGCGACGGAACTCTTAACCCAGCTTGTGTTAAAATAATAACTGCGCCTCTTAATGGAACAATTGAGGGCATCGATAATCTTACCGGGAAAATAACATACCGTCCTACAACAGATTATATTGGAGCAGATCGTTTCGTTTACGAAGTATGCGACGATGATGGAGAGACAGCTCAGGCTACGGTGTTAATTACGGTTCAAGACAACAATCAGCCTCCTGTTGCAGTTGACGATAGCGACGAAACAATGCAAAACGTTGCTGTAACGACTGAAGTTTTAGCCAACGATTCTGATGCAGATGGAATTCTTGATCCAGCTACGTTAAGAGTTTTCAATGTATTGAATGGTACTGTTACGGTTGACAATGTGTTAGGACAAGTAACCTTTACTCCTGAAAATGGCTTCGTAGGCGAAACCAAATACGAATACGAAATCTGCGATAACGATGGAGCTTGTGCACAGGCAACTGTTACTATATTGATTAACAAAGCAAATCAGCCTCCTGTTGCAGTTGAGGATTTTGATGAAACCTTACAGAATACTCCAGTTGAGACGATCGTATTGCTCAACGATTACGATCCGGACGGTACAATTATGGCAACAACGGTGCAGGTAATAGAGCAGCCGCTGAACGGAACAGTCGGAGTTGATGCTACGAATGGTTCAATTACTTATATACCGAACAGTAGTTATATCGGAGTAGATTCGTATCGATACAAAGTAGCTGACAATGAGGGTGTTTATGCTGAAACAGTGGTGGAGATTACCGTAAAAAGGTCGAACCAACCTCCTGTTGCACGTAACGACAACGATCAGACTACAAAGAACACAGCGGTTACAACCAATGTATTGGAGAATGATGAGGATACAGACGGCACACTTCTGCCTGCATCGGTAGAGGTAACACGCCAACCATTTAACGGTACTACAAGTGTTAATCATACAACAGGTTACATCACTTATACTCCTGCTTTGAATTTCGTAGGAACAGACACTTACGAATACGAAGTGTGTGACAACGAAGGTGCTTGTGCCAATGCCACTGTTACCGTTGTAGTTATTGAAAACAATAATCCTCCTGTAGCTGTAGAGGACAAAGAAACTACCGACATGAATGTGCCTGTGGTAGTGGATGTTTTGGAGAATGATTATGACGATGATGGAACCATCATTCCTTCTCAAACAACAGTTACAAAAGAAGCCTTAAACGGAACCACAACGGTTGAAGCAGCATCTGGCAGGGTGACCTACACACCAAATCAAGATTTCTACGGTTCGGATGAGTTCATTTATCAGATTACTGATAACGACGGAGGCACAGCAACGGCAACTGTGTACATTACTGTAAATCGCAAGTTCCTACCGCCAGTAGCTGTAAACGATACTGATGAAGCACCAATGAACGGTGAAGTGAACACCAACATTCTGTTCAATGATTATGCACAGGAAGGTTCTCTGAATCCAGTTTCGATAGAAGTTGTAGAGCAGCCATTAAACGGTTCTGCGATTGTAGAGGCTAACGGAACAATCACATACATTCCTGGAACCAATTTTACAGGAAAAGATGTTTACCGTTATAAAGTTTGCGATTTCAATGGTTTGTGTGCTGAAGCTAAAGTGGACATTACAATTGTAAACAGAAGCAATCCGCCAGCTGCAAATGACGACTATGCTGAGGTTGAACAAGGAGGACTTATCACTGTAGATGAATTATTGAATGACGGTGATTTTGACAACGATCTCGACCCAACTTCAGTTAGTATTGTTTCTGATCCGATAAGTCAGGCGTTTGCAACGATTCTTTCGGACGGTAAAATCGAGGTAGATTATTCAGCGATACCTAACTTCTTAGGTACAGATACTTTACGTTACGAAGTTTGCGATAAATCTGGAAATTGCGTTCAGGCCAATATTATTATCCGCGTAACAGGAGCTGATGGAGCAGATATCAGCGTAATGGAGGGTTACTCTCCAAATGGCGATGGTGTCAATGATACGTATTATATCCCTGGTATCGAAGATTTCCCAGACAACAAGTTCATTGTATTGAATCGTTGGGGAAGCAAAGTTTATGAAAAAGTCGGCTATAGCAATGATTGGGATGGAAAGTCCAATGTTGGCAGTCAACAAGGGGAAGACCTACCGGTTGGAGTTTATTACTTCATTCTGGAACTGAACGATGGAAGCAAACCTCAAAAAGGTTGGATTTATTTAACACGATAGAATAGGCTGAATAGTAGAAAATGTGGATAAAAAAACTCTTTGTATTAAAGGTAATGTTCTACATGTAATGCTATTCGTTAAGAAATGCGTTTTTTGAAGCACTACACCTCCAAGGCTTTCAAAACCTTGGAGGTAAGATGTTCGAAATCGTTAAAAAGTATTGTTTAAAAATAAGGTAATAAGGTTTTCTTGAACAGAGCCAAAATAGATTGTAGAAATAAGAGGAAATAGTTCTCCGATTTAAAGTCGGGTAATTCAAATCGAAATTACACATGAGAAACTTCATCATCTTTTTATCGTTATTTTTTTCTGTGGAGTTGGTAGCACAACAGCAAATGATGTTTACACAGTACATGTACAATACACAGTCGTTTAATCCTGCGTATGTTGGTACTCAGAATGCAATTTCGGCAGTTGTATTGGCACGTGAACAGTGGGTCGGGTTTCAGGATGCACCTTCATCGCAGACTTTAACGATTAACATGCCAATAAAATCGCATAAGATAGGAATTGGAGCTTCTTTTTTTAACGATGTTTTAGGCCCAGCCCAAGAAATGACAGGCGGAATTGATTTCTCATATATTATTAGAGTAGGAGATGAGAGCCGTTTATCTCTTGGATTAAAGGGTAGTATTTCGATGTATGAATTAGATTTTACCAAACTAAAAATCTATAACGGAGCAGACCAGAGTTTTAGTCAAAACAGAAGGGGGGTAATGAATCCAAACTTCGGTGCTGGAGTATACTACTATACTCCAAAATATTACATTGGTTTATCAGTTCCACGATTATTGAAGAATGTTATTAGCGTAGAAAGTGACTTGTCGAATAGAGAATCTCTAGGAAGGGAAGAAGTTCACTGGTTTTTGAACGCAGGATATATAACGGAAGTTTTTAATGGATTAAAATTTCGTCCTTCCGTATTGTTGAAATATGTACATAATGCACCACTATCTTTCGATTTGGCAGGTAATTTTCTGGTATTGGAACGTTTGTGGGCAGGGGCAAGCTATCGATTTGGTGATGCTTTGAGCTTAATTGCAGAATATGGAATCACTCCAAATTTATGGGCAGGATACTCCTACGGTTTTTCTTTTTCAGATATTTCGCGCTACAACTCAGGGACTCATGAAATAATGTTGCGCTATGACTTTTCATTTTCCAAGAAAAAATTTCGATCTCCACGATATTTCTAACTTTGATGCAACTCTAAATGCAGCGGAAGCGAAGTCATGGACAAAGCTGACGCTAAAAACTAAACGAGCTATGCTGAAAGATACATAGCTTGTTTAGTCAGTTACCAAGTTGCCTGTTCGAAGCCTTACTGCTCGAACTATGCCGTAACATGCCAGTAGTCTCGGTAGAAAAACTTACGGATTTTCGGACGACAAACTTTGACGCACCCTGCATTGTTACATCAGTCAAATACTTGAAAAAGAGGACTTTTTGATGTGGGCAAGATTGGTATAGATGAACCCCCCATGCGTAAGCACCATAATTACATTAGCCTTTTCGTTGACCTTGCAGACAATAAGCTCATTCATGTTGCAAAGGGAAAAGGTTCGGATACTGTAGCTGATTTTGCCCAACAGTTGCCACAGCATAACGCCACGGCCCAACAGGTAAAAGAAGTGAGCTGTGATATCAGTAATGGAATATTAGAAGGCGTTAAACTCAATAATACAAGCTGCCAAAGCGAAAGCTAGGGACTATAAAACCTGTATAAATTTCAAAGCTATTGCTTTTTTAATTGCTGGTGATTTGGATTTCTCAAAAATCAATGAACACGCGTTTAAATTTTGAGGAAAACCAAAACCCTCTCAGTTTACGAAAGAGCCTAGAAATTATTACCGTAAGCACTGAAAAACTGAGCCGAAGTGGGTAGCCTTTCTGATATCTAAATCTAGGTTTTCAATACAATAGTCATATGAATGCATGTGTATGTTTTAATTATTTTTTGTAGATTAACTGAACTTTATATGATCATATTATATTTTAAACCATAGAATTAGTGAGATTTACTATTAATCTACAGCCAATTGGCAATAAGCCAGTTATGCCAATCAATTATCAGTACCTATTTTCTTCGTGGGTATACAAAACAATATCAAAAGCCGATGCCGATTTTGCAGAACAGCTCCACAACAAAGGCTACAGCGACGGCCTGCGGAATTTTAAGCTGTTCTCGTTTTCGAGGCTGATGGTGCGGAAACCTAAACCGCAGCCGCAGGGACGCTTGACTTTTGCTCCTGCGGTGTTTCCTGTGGAGCTTTCATTTTATCTCGATGAAATTTTCCGGCCATTCATTATGGGACTATTCAGTGGGGCAGAAGGGCAAGTGGTGGACAAATATGGCGGCATAGATTTTTCTGTGCAGGAGATACAGCGAATGCCGGAACCGGAATGGAAACCTACCATGTGCTTCGAGACGCTTTCGCCTGTGCATGTCAACCTTCGGCGCGATAAAAATTTTATTCGGCACCTTTCTCCCTTCGATGCAGATTTCAAGCTGGCCGTATTCGATAATCTTGTGCATAAATACAACGCAGCTCATCCCGACAGCGATATTACCTTCGAACTAGATGACTTCCGTTTCGAACTGGCAAGCAACGCAAACAAACGCCGCATTATTATAAAAGAACATTTGCCCGAAGCTACCAGCTTAATTGGTTATGATTTTAAATGCCGCATTACTGCTCCTGCTGAACTGATGCGGATTGCCTATCATGCTGGGCTGGGGAAATCTAATGCTATGGGATTGGGGTTGTTGAGGGAAATGAAGTGTGGTGAATAAAAAAGCTACGTAAACAGAATGAGTAAGCGGCAAAATGCCCGACGGTTAAATACTCATTTTATGATGCCCAATATCTGAACGTTCGAAATGGTTTCGAGCCAAAACTTCAACATATAAGGATATAAAATTGTACTGATTTAGATTGAAACTGCAAATAAAATATAAGTGAGATGTTTGTTGTAAAATATACAGGCAAATTTGCCTTCATAAAACCGTGGACAGCAGTTCGGGACGAAGAAGTGTATAGTCAGCAATTTTTGACTCCTTCTATTATTGGTGGCATTGAACGAAAACTGTTTCCTGAATTATTAAATGAGAAATGGGGAATATACAAAATCAAAGGTCATAGGTTGAGTTATTCTCAGATATCACAACAGCAAGAACAAACTCAGGCTCGCGGATGGAATTCTAAAGGAAAAAAAGGAAATAAAATTCATGAACGTCCTTATTCAATTTTAACACGTGGAGTTTTGATCGATCCTGTGCTTCTTTTAGCTTTTGATACATACTCTGACGCTGAAGTTGCAATGCGGCAACATGTATGCCTAGCTCGTAATGAAGACTTATTATACCCAGTAAGTATAATTGAAACAAGTAGTGAGCAATTTATCGAAGATGAAGAAAGATATGGTGGATTTGAACTAGTATTTGAACGAACAGAAAACTCTTTTTTAGTAGGTTATAATCGTTTAAATGAAAATCAACCTATGTATGGCTGGCTTAGAATTGTAGGTAATCCTGTTAAAAATGTATTCTAATGATAGTTTGCGAACATTTAAAAGCAAAGGGGAAGCCAGACTTCACTCCACTACATACGCATCTTGAACATGTGATATGTGCTGTAGAAAGTGTAGCCGAACATTTAGGGTTTGATAAACAAATTGCACGATATGGAGCCATTTTACATGATATTGGTAAAGCAAACCCAATTTTTCAGGAAAGAATCCGACCTGATTATAATGGGAGTGGTCAAGATTACGTATATCGTCATGAGTTGGCCTCGTTGTTTTTCTTATCTCTTTTTGATGCATCTATACATTCGCAATTAATTGAAATGGTGGTTGCCCATCATAAATCAGTAGAAAAAGATCCACGTAAAAAAGGGATTCTTGATTTAGAGAATCAGATAGAAGATGTATTTGCATTGCACAAAGGTAATTGGGAACAGTGGTCAGAAGAGGCTTTAATGATTTTGAAAGCTTTGGGTGTAGAAACTCGCACAATTTCCTGCGATGAAGCAGAGGAAAACTACTATACAGCTTTAGAGTATGTAGAAAATGCATTCCAGAAACAAGAAATATCTGAATGGAGAGGGGTATTGATGGCAGGAGACCACTTTGCATCTGCCATGTTGGGAGAAACAAAGAACCAACTGAACAGGATATTTCAAAAGCCAAACCTCAATTTCTTTAATAGACAACATGAACTATATCCGTTGTCTTTGGTAAGTGCAGTACCTCCCCAAAAGCATACTATCGTGATAGCTTGTACTGGTGCAGGAAAGACGGATTTTTTATTTCGGCGATGCAAAGAACGTGTGTTTTACACACTTCCGTTTCAGGCATCCATTAATGCAATGTACAAACGTGTTAGTAACGATTTAAAAAGTACAAATCCAGACTTGGATATTCGTTTACTTCATTCATCTTCCCAAGTTGTAGATAGAAATAAGACTATAGAAGAAAAAACTTTGCAAGGACTTGTTGGCTCTTCCATAAAGATTCTCACACCACATCAAATTGCCTCTATCATCTTTGGTACAAGAGCTTTCGAAGCTACATTGCTGGATTTAAAAGGTAATGATGTTATTCTCGACGAGATTCATACCTATACTAAAATCTCAAGAGCAATTGTGATAAAAATTGTTGAGGTACTTAGCCAGATTGGTTGCCGTTTGCATATCGGAACTGCAACTATGCCTTCCGATTTATATAATAAAATATTGGCAATACTTGGTAAGGAAAATGTTTATGAAGTTAGTTTAGCTCAAGATGAGTTAGATAAATTTGATCGACATATTATTCATAAACTTTCAGGTTGGGACAGTGCAAACAGAATTATAGAGGAAGCTGTTGCTGAGACAAAAAAAATACTAATTGTTTGTAATAGGGTTCAGACTGCACAAGAACAATTTAAATACATTAGAGAGAAGTATTCTGTTCCGAGCCTTTTAATTCATAGCCGATTTAAACGGGGCGATAGGAATGAAAAAGAGAAGCTGCTGATTGGCTTAAATGAACAAGGAGACCCAACTGGAGAATTCAATACTTCTGAAAAAGCATGTATTGTTGTAGCAACCCAAGTAGTAGAAGTTAGCTTGGACATCAGTTTTGATTTGATGATAACCGAAACAGCTCCACTAGATGCTTTAATACAACGGTTTGGGCGCGTAAACCGCAAAAGGACATTTGAAACAATAGGAAAATACAAACCTATATATGTACTGCCACCTCCCGAGGATGAGAAGCATGCAAAGCCATATGACTTAAAAATTTTGAAAGAAAGCTTTGACGTGTTACCCGATGGAGAAGTTCTTCAAGAAAGGGATTTGCAAAGCAAAATAGATGCTGTATTTCCTGAGGTTGATGTAATGGATATCGAACAACATTCCATTTTTAAATCGGACGGAGACATTATTATCAACAAACTTACACACCGCCCGAAATCATACCTTTTAGATCTACTAGAAATAGATAGTGTTAGTTGTATTACACGCACTGATGTGGATACATATGAACGAGCAAATTTTGAAGAACGGTTAATGATGGAAATTCCTGCAAGATACTGGCAGCTAAAAGATTTCCCACAGTGTGGGGCAGGAAACAAACCCTATATTGTACATGAAGATTCTTATGATGAGGAAATCGGTTTTGATGTAAACCGTGCTAGAGAAGAAGCAAACCAAATATTTCTATAAAGCTTAAGTGATGATAACCGTAAATATTGGACGTACATTTCTGAAGGCCTATAATGCAAAATATAACAAAGAATTATCGGCTAAGGAGTTTTTTGAACAGGAATATTTTGAGGTGTTTTTTAATCATCCAAAGTACCTGCAATGGCCTACGAATTCTCCTTTTGTTCAGATGAAAAAAGGACAAAAGCCACATCTTCTTGAAGTACCAGACAGAGTAGAAAAGTTAGAGAATTTGCATCAAAAAATTGAAACAGGAGAAAGGGACGCAAGTATAGCTATTGGTTTTCCAGCATCAGAACAAAAAGAATTCGCAACTACATCTGGTTTAATCACAGACTTGACGTTAGGTTTTGATGATGATGAAATTTACCTTTCTTGGATTGGAGGCGGATTAAGTATTGGTGTGGCAGGAGGTTTTTCGATTCTTTTTGATCAGCCTGAAATTTTACTGAAAACTTTTGAAGGTTGGAAAGTGTACCGAAGATTCTTAAATGATCCAACACTTGATAAGCTGGCCGGAAATAAAATAACAAGTTGGAATGGACAGTGGTTGAACTTCGCTTTTGACAAAAGGAGCTTTAGAGAAAAATTTGATTTCGGATATCTTGAAAGCCGCAATTTCTTTAAAGAAGATAAAACCTCAGTTGTTATTGAAACAATAAAATGGAGTCAGCTTTTTTTCAATTTATCTCAAAACTTCCCAGATCAAACATATACTGGTTACGTTTTTAGTTTCGGGCAAACAAACAAAACGCTTGGTTTCTTTCCTTTTCGATTTTTACAGGCAAGGAAACTTATTTCATTTTATAAAAAAATATTTGGAGAAAATGCGGCTTTGAAAGATGCTTCTTATTATGAAAGTCTGTATGGAGTTCACATTAAAAGAGCTTGCGAATTAGGCGCAATTGGGATACAGGCACTAGAACCAGAAGGGTTGCGGAAATATTTTGATGCAGATAAAGTCCCAAATCTTAAAAAAAAGAAGCTAAACATAAAGAAAGGTCAATCGGAAGAGGATTTTACAATTGCTCTTCAGGAAGCAGAAAAGAAAGACTATGAAACTAAAATAATTCCATTTAGAACTTTTAAAACCTGGTTGTTAGCTATGATCACTAAAAACAAAGAAGAAATGTCGGACTATACTCAGGCTGTGGCCAAGGCGATTTTTGAGTATAGAATGGCAGATAAAAAAGGTTCAAAGAAGCGTGCAAATTTGATAAAAGCAGATTTGCTTGGATCAAAAAACAAGCGCAACTTTTTAGAAGCATTATCTCAACTTCTTGTCGATATTTCTGACGAACTATTGCCCACAATAAAAGAATTAAAGGAACGGGTTCATTTAATGAATACAGACGAATTTCAATACCTAGTTGTATTATTAAAGTTCGATTATGCTTATCAAGAAAGAATTTCATAAGTAAAATATCAAAACATAATAAACATGAGTACCATTTATATCAGAACGTTAAAAAAGGCTGACCACACTGTATTTGGTGTTTCTGATGGTCAGAAAAGATATTTTGATCCTCAGTTTGGAAAATTAATTCCTTACTCAAGTGGACAGCAGATTAAGAGGTCTTTGATTGATAAGCTAACAGATGTTATTAATGAAGTCCCTGCACCAACAACATTTGTTTTCGATGTAAATTCAAAAGGAGAGTTAGGAGAAGGGGAAGTATTTGCAAATTGTAATCCTACTTATCCAGACCAATTGTTTGGCGGTTGGATGAAAGCAGCGAAGGGAGGAAAAGAGAGAACGATAAAGCGCCGAAGTCCTTTATCTATTTCAGCAATGAGAGGCTTGCATCCATTGTTATCTGGTATAGATAGAGAAAATGCAACTTTTGATCGTAGCGACCGCCCCAACAACAAAATAATTGTTCGTAATGCAAAAGGCGGTGAAATGAGCGAAGAAGAAATTGCCGACTTACTGGCAGGAAAAGATAGAAGTGTAAGTAGAAAATGGATACCAGACAACCGTAGGGCTACAGGGCTTTTTGTTCAAGATATTGCTATTGATTTGCGTCGTTTGTTTTCTGTTTCTTTAAACTCATTCGAACCAGAGATAACTGAGGAAACAGAAGCTTCGCTACGTGAAGCTGGATGGATTGAATCGGAAAATGTATTTGGGAAATGTTTGGTTGCGCCAAAAGACGTAAGGGAAAAGCTAATTCCAGCTTTGGCAGAATCTATTATCAATTGGAGAATCACATCCAATCAGTCCCGCACTTTTAGTCTGATGGAAACTTTAGCAGTTGCAGTTAGTGGTAATGCAAATAAGATAGCAGGAAGTATTCGTGCAAAATTAATGGAGAGTGAAGAAAATAAAGCAGAACCCATTATAGAAGAAGATATAGATGGGGTTGAAAGTTTTGTGACCTTGTCGGCTTCTGGCTATGTACATACGAAAAAAGAAACGATCGACGCGCTTGATCTAGCTCAAGCTAGAATAGAAACGCTACTTAATGAGTTTGATTATGAGAATCAAATGAAGGAGGTATAAAAACAGTTCAGCGAAAAAGGTGGGGAAAAGCTTATTTTGAAGGTTTCATATCAGAAACACTTACAAGCAGACTTTGTGAGTAGCAAATGCTCAGCGGTTGAATGCTCTTTGGAAATCAAAGCCCCTCACCTGTACGTCCGAAACGATTCCAAGCCCTATAAAGCACAAAGGTAGAAAGAAGAATGCTGATGTTCAAGAATTGTTAAGCAAATGCAAGTAACAGGCACCCACATAAACTACTACTACGTCTGTCATCGTAAACTTTGGCTGTTTGCCCATGGCATTTCTATGGAACACACCAGCGATGTTGTATACGAGGGGAAGTTGGTTCACGAAACCACCTATCCACAGCGTTCCACGAAATACGAAGAAATTGAGATCGGGCCAGTAAAGATCGATTATTTCGATGCAAAGGAAAAGGTAGTACACGAAATTAAGCTATCGAACAAAGTAGAAGAAGCCCATGTTTGGCAATTGAAATATTATCTGTATATGCTGGAACAGGCGGGCATAGACGCAAGTGGAGTTTTGGAATATCCCAAGCTCCGAAAGAAAGACCAAGTGTGGCTGACCGAGCCAGACCGACAAGAGCTACAAACAGTTTCGGATGAGATAACAACAATAGTAGAAAACGAAAAAGCACCGGAACTTGTAGAAAAAACGATATGCAAACGCTGTTCGTATTTCGATTTCTGCTTTAGTGGGGAGTAGGAGAGAGCTTAAGTGATTGATTTACCCAGTAGTCAATGCAATTTTGTATCGCACTATGAAAAAATCGTACTACCTTTTTAATCCGGGCAGACTTTCGCGTAAAGACAATACGCTAAAGATAACACCCACCGAAGAAGAAGGCACGCAGACAAAGCCAACCTATCTTCCTGTGGAAAATGTAGAGCAGTTCTATGTGTTCGGTTCGTTGGACGTAAACTCCGCACTGTTAAATTTTCTAGGACAAAAACAGATAATACTGCATTTCTTCGACTACTACGAAAACTACACAGGTTCGTTTCTGCCGCGCGACGGACTCTTGTCGGGCAAAATGCTACTGTGCCAGACATCGGCCTACAGCGACAAAAAACACCGCCTGAAGATAGCAAAGCAATTCGTAGAAGGAGCTTCGTACAACATGCTCAAAAACCTACAGTACTATCAGCGGCGCGAGCGCGAACTCGGCAGCCAAATAGAACGCATGGAGCAGTTGCGGAAACAGATCGAAGATCAGCCCAATGTAGAGGCGCTAATGGGCGTAGAAGGCAACATCAGAAAAGTATATTACGAGGCGTTCGACACAATAATCAACGATTTTGAGATGAACGGACGCAGCATGCGCCCTCCCAAAAACGAAGTAAATGCACTGATATCGTTTGCCAACATGATGTGTTATGCCGAAGTGCTACGGTCGATCCATCAGACACAGCTGAACCCTACAGTTAGTTTTCTACATACTCCGGGCGAACGGCGTTATTCGCTGGCACTGGATATTGCAGAAGTTTTTAAACCTATTCTTGTAGATCGCATTATCTTTAAGGTGCTGAACAAGCGCATGTTAACAGACCGCGACTTCGACAAACGCGTAGGCAGTGTACTGATTAAAGAAGCGGGACGGAAAACCTTTCTCAGGGAATGGGACACCCGCCTGATGGAAACTATAAAACACAGAAAACTGAACCGCAGTGTCCGTTACAAACAACTGATAAAGCTGGAATGCTACAAACTATCGAAAGACCTATTGGGCATAGAAGAATATCAGCCATTGAAAATGTGGTGGTAAGCTTTGGGGAATTATGAATTGCGAAGCACATGAAGACCTTTAAAAATAACTCAGCCGAATCTATTTCTGCTTTACGCAGTTTATTGGATCTGAAAACAAAACTGTTACTTCATATAAAAGTTCTTTTGTCATTAGTCGTTAATCGATGGTCATTGGTTTTTCGAGTTCAGGCATATCTAATGACCGATGACTAATTAACCAATGACCAGTGGTCTTTTATTTAAAACAACAGCCTGTTTTTCAATCATTGATTCGGAAATTCAATTATTCACTTTAATCCATTATTCAATTATTGACCATGTACGTGATAGCAATTTACGACGTAGATTCGAAAAGAGTAGGCAAAATGCTGAAGTTGTGCCGAAAATACTTAAATTGGATTCAGAACTCGGTGTTCGAGGGCGAAATAACAGAGGTGAAGTTAAAGGAACTGAAAATCAATGCCAAGAACATATTGGATGCAGATACCGATAGCTTCATTATTTTCAAGTCGAGGGAAGAACGCTGGTTGGAGAAGGAAATTATTGGTAAAGAGCGTAGTAGCCTCGATAATTTTCTATAGCCAGTTGTCGGTCTTGTTATCCGACGCTTTTCTGGATCTTTTCAATATGCTCCCGTTCTTTGACATCGCTGAAAATAAGGCTTTTAGATGAGTTGTCGATCTCCGTATGTTTTTATACTTTTACTGTCCGACGACAAAAAAGAAGCATAATTGGATGCTCTGCTTTGTTAGGGTGTTGATTATCAGTGTTTGTTTCTTTTTTGTTTGACGGCTTCTAATTGAACTCTTTGAGGATTGAAACTTTCATAAACCTCTTTAAAATTTGGAGGAGAATGATCCTTCTAATTGAACTCTTTGAGGATTGAAACCTTATATCGTCCCATGATGTTGGGATGTTGAATTGCTTCTAATTGAACTCTTTGAGGATTGAAACGAATGTAGTAATGGTCGGACTTCGAGCTGCTCGTACCTTCTAATTGAACTCTTTGAGGATTGAAACAAAGCCAGCATCCTTGTTTTTGTCGTAAAGCTTCAACTTCTAATTGAACTCTTTGAGGATTGAAACGTACTGTGGAAACCGATTTATTCGCAGACAGAAAACTTCTAATTGAACTCTTTGAGGATTGAAACGGCTTCTTCGCTAGCTTTTTCGCTAACACTGAAGAGCTTCTAATTGAACTCTTTGAGGATTGAAACTCTTAATAGAGTAGCTAAGTGTTTCTTCGCTATCTTCTTCTAATTGAACTCTTTGAGGATTGAAACACGATCCTGCATGTGTCGTATTAAATCCAGAATCATTCTTCTAATTGAACTCTTTGAGGATTGAAACTTCGATTTTGCCTTTTGTACCAGCTCTTCTAATCTGACTTCTAATTGAACTCTTTGAGGATTGAAACTGTTGTGTGCAGATAACGCATTAAACTGGATGCACTCTTCTAATTGAACTCTTTGAGGATTGAAACAAAGGTTCCTCCTCATACCCGCGATCTAGTTTTGCACTTCTAATTGAACTCTTTGAGGATTGAAACGAGGGACAATCAACGCTAGATCATTACACTAGCTCAACTTCTAATTGAACTCTTTGAGGATTGAAACATTATTCATTTTTATTTGTTGTTTATTGTTTATAAACTTCTAATTGAACTCTTTGAGGATTGAAACAGGTTTTGGTTTTTTCGGGAGGGGAGGAAGAAGTCCGCTTCTAATTGAACTCTTTGAGGATTGAAACAAGAGATAGGTATTCAGGATGGGTATACCCTTTACACTTCTAATTGAACTCTTTGAGGATTGAAACGCAGTTCAACGGGAACGGATGTTATTCCCAAAGGTTCTTCTAATTGAACTCTTTGAGGATTAAAACAAGGTTCAACAAGTTTAAAAAAATAACACTTTAAATTTTACAAGGTATTGAATGTTAAAATGTTGACTTTGTGATAAATAGTATCACCTGCTTACTGCATTTAAGGCAAGAAGAATGAAAATTAAATGTAGCCTTCTAAACATCAATTTACTTATAAAAAGTGTTTTTGAATAGAGAAGTAGGAGAGGAGCACCTGAACTTTTTGCTCAGGTGCAGATGATTTACCAAATATTAGCTCTTTTCTCAGGAGCCAAGTAAAGCTTATTATCTTCTTTGATGTCAAAAGCTTCGTAAAATTCAGGAATGTTGAACAAAGCACCATTAACCCTGAATTCGCCTGGAGAGTGAACATCTTCCTTCAAACGGCGCATAAGTTCTTTGTCGCGAATGTTCTGACGCCAAACTTGTGCATACGACAAGAAGAAACGCTGGAAGTGATCGAAATCACTGATTTTAGCAGGAGTTTCTTTTCCTTCAAGAGCCATTTTAAAGGCTTGAAGAGAAATGTTCAATCCACCAATATCTGCGATGTTTTCACCAAGCGTAAGTTTGCCATCTACGTGCAAAGAATCGAAAACTGTAAAGCGGTTGTACTGATCCACTACAATTTCTGTACGTTTGTCGAAACGCTCGCTATCAGCTTTAGTCCACCAATCTTTTAGGTTGCCGTCTTTGTCGTATTTTCTTCCTTGGTCATCGAAGCCATGTGTGATTTCGTGACCGATAACAACGCCGATAGCACCATAGTTAACAGCATCATCAGCATCTAGATAAAAGAATGGAGGCTGAAGGATAGCTGCTGGGAAAACAATTTCGTTTCGGCTTGGGCTGTAGTAAGCATTCACTGTTTGTGGAGTCATTCCCCATTCAGTTGGATCTACAGGTTTATCAATTTTACTCAAATTGAAAGCAAGAGCAAAGCGTCCGGCAGCAGCCACGTTTCCGAAGTAGTTGCCAGCTTCGATTTTTAAGTTAGAGTAATCTCTCCATTTGTCAGGATACCCAATTTTTACGTTGACTTTTTTCAGTTTTGCCTGTGCCTCTAATTTTGTAGAGTCGCTCATCCAGTCAAGACCGTCGATTCTTTTCGAAAGTGCTTTACGAAGGTTTTCAACAAGCCCAAGCATGCGTTGCTTAGCTTCTGGTGGAAAGTGCTTTTCTACGTACACTTTACCGATTGCTTCTCCAAGAGCACCGCTAGTTTTACTAAGAACACGCTTCCAACGTGGCTTCATCTTTTTCTGTCCACTTAGTGTTGTATTATAGAATGCAAAATTTTGCTGTTCGAAATCGCTACTTAGGTAATTTGCAGCGTTATCGATTATGTGCCATTTTAAGTAAACTTTCCAAGTATCAATAGATTCCTCAACAAGCATCTTATCCAATTCCTTCAGATGTTTTGGTTGAGTAACGTCTATGGTTGTAGGAGCAATGTTGAGTGCTTTGAAAAAGCCGTCCCAATCGAAATTAGAAACATTGCTTTTCAATTCATCGATGCCCATTTTGTTGTAAGTAGTATGCGGATTGCGGTTCTCTAGGCGTGTATTGGATGCTTCTGCAATACGGGTCTCGAATTTCAAGATCTTCTCAGCATCTGCAGTAGCTTTTTTCTCTTCTACACCTGTCAGAACAAACATTTTTGCAATATGCTCAACATAAGCTTGGCGGATGTCCTGATAACGTTTATTTTCCTTTTCCGTGTAATAATCCCTGTCTGGAAGGCCAAGACCTTTTTGCCATGTCTTAGCGATCATCATTTCGCTGTTTTTCTTATCAACAGATGCGAAGAAGTAGAAAAGGTAGATATCGCCCCTTGCAGCCATTTTGTTTATTTCGCTTTTTAGCGAAGCAACATCTTTAATGGCGTCGATGCTTTCAAGAGATGGTAATATTGGCTTTACTCCTAGTTGGTTTATCTTAGCGGTGTCCATTCCGCTGTTATAGAAGTCACCTATTTTTTGCTGTTCAGTTCCTTCAGCTGCATTTGCTGCGGCAGCCTCCTTTATTAAATTCTGTAGATTTTTCTTGTTTTGTTCGTCAAGAATTTCGAAAGCTCCGTATCTGGTGTATTCCTCAGGCACAGGATTGTTTTTCATCCAAGCACCACCCGAGTAGCGGAAGAAATCGTCTCCGGGTTTTACGTCGAAGTCCATGTTAGCTTTGTCGAAAGCTTTTTCTTCTTGCACTTCGCTCACTTTTTTTTCTCCACCACAAGATGAAATTCCTGTTGCCAGAGCAAAGAAAAGGAAGGCCTTTCCAAATTGAAAATAACGCTTCATTGTGTTTTAGTTTTAGTTTAAAAGTACCCGCATTGTACAGAGTATACTTCTGAAGTGGGTACAAACTTCAAAAGAGTAAATACGGGTTTCGGGGGCGGAAAGTATATTTTTAAGGGATAATATGAAAAAAGTTTAATTAAAAAATTGCTTTTTGTGCCGTTTGTCTTTATTTTCAGTACCTAACATGGAGTTTATTTGAGGATGAAAATATCTTTTTCCTTTATCTAGGCATATCAAAAAAATAATTATTCATTCGTTCCACTGCGGACGCCCAAATCCTCACGTACGAAAAGTACGCTCCGGTTTAGTCGCCTTGTGTGCCTTTGACTAATTAATTTTTTTAACATGCCTAATAAAACTAGACTACAATGAGATACCGCCTGTTTCAGATTGATGCTTTTACGGATCGGGTTTTTCAAGGAAACCCTGCTGCTGTTTGTGTTATGGGCGAATGGCCAGAAGAAGAAATAATGCAAAAAGTAGCTGCCGAAAACAATTTAGCAGAAACAGCCTTTCTTGTTCCGTACGAAGATGGGTATTTCATTCGATGGTTTACTCCAAAAGTAGAAATTGATTTATGCGGGCATGCAACTTTAGCTGCGGCATATGTGCTTTATGAATATTTCTATTACACCGATGCTAAGATTAATTTTTTCACCAAGAACAGTGGAAATCTATGGATAGAAAAAAAAGGTGACACACTTTCTATGAATTTTCCAGTTGATAAATTCAAGAAAACCACATTGCCCGAAAGCCTAAAGAATGCATTTGAAATTCAGCCTAAAGAAGTTTACAAAGGTAGAACAGATTACATGCTTGTTTATGAAAATGAGTTACAGATAAGAAATATGCAGCCCAAGTTGGATTTAATAAAAAACACTGACTGTCGTGGTGTTATTATAACAGCTGAAGGTGAATCATACGATGTCGTGTCCCGTTTTTTTGCACCCGGACTTGGAATTCCAGAAGATCCAGTAACAGGGTCGGCACATACAACCCTAACACCCTATTGGACTGAACGTTTGATGAAGAAAGTTCTGCATGCTAAGCAACTATCCGAACGTACGGGCGAAATCATTTGTCATCTTCAAGGAGAAAGGGTAATGCTGGAAGGAAAGGCTGTTACTTTTCTTGAAGGTGAAATCGAATTTTAGCCAGTCCGAAAGCCCAAGCCACCGCAACTTTATAACTTACCAATATAAATAATTGCTTCACTGGTAGCCATGCCATTGGGGTTACAGCCCAGTTTTCCCTCTGGAATTTCGATTCCCAATTTATTATAATGCTTTTCCCATTGTTCAAGGTATTCTCCTGTGTGGGGATCTTTGAAGGTCATAGGCTCAAGTTTGAAAATAGACGGCATATCAAAAACCTGTTGAATGTAGTTTGAGCAATAGAAACCATCGTTTTCAAGTATAAAAGTATCATCGTAAGGTTGTCCCAGCAATACATTGGCTCTTTTTAATGCATTGGGAACTGTAGCTTGGTAGCCAGGTTTCAGACGATAAACCGATGCATTACTGCTTTGATTTCCATTTTGTAAAAAGTTGGACAAATGTTCTTTGCACACACCTTTCTGGGGTGAAGCATGCAGTACAAACACTTGTTTATCTGTAATTTCTGCAATTCCCATATGTGTATACTGGGTAGTTCTGGCTGTCTGTGTGACTTTATTTATTGCTTCTGAAAGAACACCCTCTGTTTGATTACAGAAGAGAATGTCTCCGTTTTCGATTTTCGGTCTGCTTTTCTTTTGTTCACGGTTTCCATTCTTACAGTCTTTTTGCTTGAATTTAGGGAAGCCAACATCCAAAGTATTCTTCATTCTTTCTTAAGTGACGTTCTGTATTTGTGTTGATTGTTATTTTTCAGGATATGAGTGGTTTAGGTGCGATAAGAAACCTCTTAGTTCTGATTGGTTATTTATCAACATTTATTCATAATCTGTAAAAAGTGTTGGTAATTCGGTAAAAAGTATACATTTCTAAATTTCATATCCTATACCTTTGTAGCAATAACAGAATCGTCAAAAGTAAATAAAAGTCAGGATTATATTATGACTTTCGTTGTTTTCATTTTTAACTGGTCGGAAAAGTTGGTTGAAATGAACGGTCGTTGAGTAAGATGTAACCTGATAGAATGAGAAAAGTTAAAAATACTCTAGTTTTGCATGTGGAATTTGTGCCAAACTGTTACACTTAAGTGGAGTCCGTTAATCTGTTCGTCATTTTTTTTTGTTTTAATACTGAAAATTAAAATGGTGACGTTTAACGTCGTGTGCTTGTTTGTGTATTTGAAATAAACAACGGGGAATGATATATGGAGAACGATATAATAAACATAGATAGCATTACAAAAGCACATTGTGTTTTGGGAATAGAGAAGCCAAAACACCCGCTAGTATCTGTTTTGCATCATAAAAATATGAAGATAAAGGAGGAGCTGAAAGGGAAAACTTATTCTATTGGGCTTTTCCGTATAGCACTGAAGGACGGAAATTGCGGTTTGTCGGGCTATGGGCGCAATTCTTACGATTTTCACGAAGGAACCACCGTTTTTGCTTGCCCAGGTCAAATTCTAAACGCGGAAGGCGAGCTGTTTGATGAAGAAATGAATGGCTGGACACTACTTTTTCACCCGGACTTTATCCATCGGTACGATTTGGGAAAACTAATAGAACAATACTCTTTTTTTTCTTACGATATTGACGAGGCCCTTCACTTGTCTCACGAAGAAAAAAGTAATGTAACCGAATTGGTTAAAAAAATTGAGAAGGAGTTCAGTCAAAATATCGATAAGCACAGTCAGAAGCTTATGGTTTCCAACATTGAACTTCTGTTGGATTATTGCACACGGTATTACGATAGGCAGTTCTACACGCGTAGTAATTTGAACAAAGATATTGTGAACGATTTTTGGCAGGTACTTAAAGATTACTATGAATCGCAAAGGCCCCTCGAAAATGGAGTGCCCACAGTCCGGTTTTGTGGAAATGAGCTTGGCTTATCTCCAAATTATCTGAATGATTTACTAAAAAACGAAATTGGTAAAACCGCTCAAGAGTCGATACACGATTTTGTAGTTGACAAAGCAAGTGTTAAACTACTTAATACAACAGACTCAGTTGGTCAAATTGCCCGAACGTTAGGTTTTGCATATCAACAATATTTTACAAAGATATTCAAGCTGAAAACAGGTATGAGTCCATCGACTTTTAGAATGCAGAACTGATGAATGGTAGGTATGGTAATATAAGGTGACACTTTTGAATTTGTCATAATGCCGAATACTTAGCGTGAAACTTTTCCTGATAAATAGCACCACGTGCTTAAGTAATCCATTTATTGGTCAAATTACTGTAAAAGAGTAGATTATATCGGCATCAATTTATAGTTAAGGTTTTATTTCCAAAACGAACTCCAATTTTTATCCACCTCCATGGATAAAGATTGGAGTTTTTTATTCTCTATACTGAAGAGATTCCACAGAGGCGCTCACATTTGCTGCGATTGTCCAGCCCTTTTTTAGCGATTTCGTAGAGTGATATGATTTGAAAAGGAGGTGAGGATATGAATTCTATCTTTTTTGAGAATTAACTATATCTTAAATAGGGGGTGCAATTGAATTTTATGATAAATAATTTCATTTACCCCTATTAAATTTGGGGTTAACCTTCTAAATTTATATGTTTGTAACGTTCGGTATCCTTTTTTGAAAGGGGGGATGGCCGAGAAAAACACTCATTTCGATATTGTGTTTGCTAGAATCTAGCGTAAATGCAATTCACCAAAGAAAACTGTATGAAGAAAATTGAAGCAATTATCCGGAAAACTAAATTCGAGGAAGTAAAAAAAGCCTTGCACGACTCAGGTATCGACTTCTTTTCATTTTGGGATGCGCGCGGAGTTGGGCAAGCCCGTGAAGAGCGTGTTTATAGAGGTATAGCATATGATACTAGTTCTATCGAGCGTCTGTATATAACAATTTATGTGAGGGAAAAATATCTACAACCTGCAATAGATGCCATTCTGAAATCTGCAGCAACAGGAGAAATCGGCGACGGAAAAGTCTTTGTTTCTACTATAGAAGATGCATACCGTATCCGCACAGGTGAAAAAGGGGATAAGGCACTCTTTATCGGTGATGAATAAACATTTACTCAAATATAAATTTGTAAAAAATAACGTAAAAGAAACCCCCTTAGAGGAAGCAAAACAGGAGATGAGATTTTGGGGCATGTCGGGGTGGTTTCTCAAATAATAAATATACGAAAATATGGAAGTTTCAATAGATACTTTATGGGTTTTACTGGCTGCTGCTTTGGTGATGTTTATGCAGGCCGGTTTTGCAAT
The DNA here is from genome assembly GCA_965230435.1 of Bacteroidales bacterium. Lineage (GTDB taxonomy): Bacteria > Bacteroidota > Bacteroidia > Bacteroidales > JBDKHP01 > JBDKHP01. The sequence goes on along the minus strand of CBDDLB010000006.1, from coordinate 626,161 downwards.
GGTGGAAGTTGGTTTTACGCGTGCCAAAAACGCTGTCAATATCCTTATGAAAAATGTGATGGACTTCTCTATCGGTAGTCTTGTTTTCTGGTTTGTTGGTTTCAGCATTATGTTCGGTTCGGACGTGGGCGGTTTTATTGGTAGCCTGGATCTTATGTTCTCTGCCGATTACGGAAACTCAATTCCAGACGAAGCAATGCTGATGTTCCAGACCGTTTTTGCAGCAACAGCAGCAACAATTGTATCGGGAGCTGTTGCAGGACGTACGAAATTTAGTTCATACCTTATATTTAGTGTAATTATTACATTGATCATTTATCCAATTTCTGGCCACTGGGTGTGGGGCGGAGGCTGGCTAAATCCAGCAATGCCAGAAGGCTTCGAAACTTGGGAAGCTGTCAAAGCTGCCGGACAGGATGTGCCTTTCATTGTTAGCGTAGCAGGAACTACATTCCACGATTTTGCAGGATCTACTGTTGTTCATTCTGTTGGTGGATGGTTAGGCCTTATGGGTGCGATTATGGTTGGACCACGTTTGGGTAAATACAATGGCAAATCAAATGCGATTCCTGGTCACAACCTTATTTTGGGTGCTTTAGGTGTTTTCATTCTTTGGTTGGGCTGGTTTGGTTTCAACCCAGGTTCTCAGTTAGCTGCTGCCGGTGAGGATAATGCAAAAGCTATTGCTCATATTTTCCTAACAACCAACCTTTCAGCTGCGGCAGGTGCAATAACAGCCATGATTACTTCATGGGCACGTTTCAAGCGTCCGTCTCTTGGTCTTACGCTTAACGGTGCATTGGCTGGTCTTGTTGCTATTACAGCTGGGTGTGACGCTGTTACTCCGGGTGCTGCAGTTATCATCGGTATTATTGGTGGTCTTGTTCTTATTTTCGGTGTTGAATTCTTCGATCGTATTCTAAAAGTTGATGATCCTGTAGGTGCAATTTCAGTACACGGACTTAGTGGTGCTGTAGGAACTCTACTAGTTGGCTTATTCGCAACAGAAGGTGGCCTTTTCAACGGTGGAGGTTTTGGTCTTTTCATCGCTCAGCTTGTGGGTGTATTAAGCATTGCGGCTTGGGCATTGGGAACAGGTTTCTTGTTGTTCTTCGGAATTAAGAAAACAGTTGGACTTCGTGTTGAGAAAACTCTTGAAGAAGAAGGTCTTGATATTTACGAGCATGGTGAGAGTGCTTACACAGTATAATATAATAATCAGCATAGTGTAGTGTTCAGATAAAAATAGGTTTAATTTCCTAATGTATTAGAATACTTGTTTTTCCAGTTTGTTATTAGGCTGTCCCTTGGGGCAGCCTTTTATATTTTTCCACTTTTGTTGTCCGATGTGTTAGGCTTTCTCTCAAAAATGTTCCTATCCATCATTGAGATTCTGTTTTTTGAAAGAAAATTTGAGAAAAAGTTTAGGCTGAAAATTTTCGCTTTTATCAGGTAGTTTTCTTTTGGTAAGTGAGATATGAAACCAAAACTAGCTTACAGATAAGCCACAGTATTCAGTTTTTTTCTTTCTGGAAAACTTTTAGTTTTGTGTCTAATAGCAATAAAAATCAATTAATTGTGAGTAGAAATCAAGATAAGAACAAGCGCGGAGCAACAGATGAAGATGAAATACAAAAACGCATCCGTGAAATGGTTTTCGAAGAAAGTGAACGGGAAAATAAGGAGCTTGAGAAAAAGTTAAATGATGAGGCTACAGCTGAGGCTTTGCATGAAATCACGGGTGTTTCTAAAAAGAAGATTGCTGCCATTACAAAAAAAGTTCGTGCAGAGCAGTTACAGGAAAACAAACGTTCCGGAGGAGATAAGAAAAAAACTAAAAAGTCGTATCGGAAAATATATTTTATTCTCCCTTTGCTGATGTCACTATTAGGACCACTTTTTCTACTGATTTCAAATATTGATATTAAATTCGGAAGTAAAGAGGAAGCCACCGAAGTACATAAAGCTATCGATGAATCAAATATGCAGCTGTTGCGTTATCTTATTGTTGAAAAAGGTTACGACATCAATAATAACTACAAACGACGGCTAGTCTCTAATGGCCCATATTTTTCAGACTATTATATCTATCACGCAATACGGGAAAAGAATCCAGTAATAGCTCTGTTTTTAATAAACAATGGTGCACTTATAGCTCCAGATAGCACTACAAGAAACTACTTAACTGAAACTGTTGAAAAAAATAAATATAAGGAGCTTAAACAACCAATGGCAAAAGCCATGGCAAAACAGGCAGGGAAAGGAAGTGCTGTTGCAAAGCTGTTGGATAAAGGGTATCCTTATTTTAGAACTGATTTTTATAGGGCTATTAAAGACAAGGACTACGAAGCTCTGAAACTCTTTAAGGAAGCGCAGGAAGATGAATTCGATAACTATTGGCATAATCGGGGATTAGAAACCGCAGCTTCATTGAATGATCCAGAAATGTGGAATTTTTTCTTCGATAATTGGTCTAGTTTCTCTCCAAAAGCACTGAGTGCTGCGTTTCATTGGATGGTTGACTGGAAAAATAAAAATTTTGCTCAAGAACTGCTTGATAAAGGAGTTTCGGTTGATGCACGATATTACATGAACTCGCCTAGAAGTAGAAAACCGAAATATTACCCTAGAGTATGGAAAGAAGTCACCGCTCTTGAAACAGCTTTTCTGAGTTCCAATATAGAAATGGCGAAATGGCTTATTGGCAAAGGTGCTAAAATTGATATTGGCACTTTTTTACCATTGAATATTCCGTTTGAGTTAGGAAGGGCAAATGGAAAATTTACCGAAGAACACTACAATATGGTTAAATTGCTTATCGAAAATGGAGCTTTGGTAAATAAGAAGTCCTTAGGAAAACGTCCTCTGTACAATGCAAAAATCATTAGAGAAAGGGGTATAAAAGGGCTATGGCTTGATAAAGCTATTGAGCTATTGGAAAGCAAAGGTGCTATTGAGTAGTCTTTGGTTTGCAGTCTTGATATTTGTATCTGTATTTATATTACATGACCAAGGTTTCGAATACTTTGGTCGTGTGTGATTCTAGATCAAAACTAAGAACACAACTGCACTAAAATGAACTATTAAGCCTATAAAGGATCTTTCTATCTAAACTTTCTTCCTTTCAAGAAAACTTTTAGATTTGTGCTTATATGCAATAAAAACCAATTAATTGTGAGGACAGACAAAAATAAAAACAAGAACGAATTAACAGATGAGGATGCGATACAAAAACGCATCCGTGAAATGGTTTTTGAAGAAAGTGAACGGGAAAATAAGGAGCTTGAGAAAAAGTTAAATGATGAGGCTAATGCTGAAGCTTTGCATGAAATTACAGGAGTCTCGAAAAAGAAGATTGCTGCCATTACAAAAAAAGTTCGAGCAGGGCAGTTACAGGAAAACAAACGTTTCGGAGGAGATAAGAAAAAAACTAAAAAGTCGTATCGGAAAATATATTTTATTCTCCCTTTGCTGATGTCACTATTAGGACCACTTTTTCTACTGATTTCAAATATCGATATTAAATTCGGAAGTAAAGAGGAAGCCACCGAAGTACATAAAGCTATCGATGAATCAAATATGCAGCTGTTGCGTTATCTTATTGTTGAAAAAGGTTACGATATCAATAATAATTACAAACGACAGCTAGTCTATAATGGCCCATATTTTTCAGACTATTATATCTATCACGCAATACGGGAAAAGAATCCAGTAATAGCTCTGTTTTTAATAAACAATGGTGCACTTATAGCTCCCGATGCTAAAACCAGAAATTATCTTACGAGAACTGTAGAATACAACAAATATACAGAATTGAAACAGCCAATGGCAGAGGCCATGGCCAAACAAGCAGGGGAGGGTAGCCCAGTAGCCCAGCTCCTAAGTAAAGGGTATCCCTATTTCCGAAATGATTTTAAAAGAGCAATTGTTGAAAATGATTACGAAGCACTGAAACTGTTTAAACAAGCACAAAAAGGCAATTTCGATAACGATTGGCACTACTATGGATTGAAAACCGCAGCCTTTCAAAACAATCCAGATATGTTGGATTTCTTCTTCCAAAACTGGTCTAAATACACAAAAGAATCATTGACCGCTGCTTTTCATTTGATGGTTGGCTGGGGAAATAAAAAGGCAGCACAAAAAATACTTGATGAAGGAGCTTCAGTAAATGAAAGCCATATTTTACCTAGGTTTAAAAACGGGAAACCAAGTTACTACACAGGGGGAGGCACAAAATATACAGCTCTTGAATTTGTAGTGATGGCAACCAATACAGAAATGGCAAGTTGGCTTATCGGAAAGGGAGCAGACATTAATAAAGGTGCCATTTTACCGTTAAATATTCCATTCAAGCAGCGTAGGAATAGAAAATTCACACAAGAACATTATAATATAGTAAAACTTCTTATCGACAATGGGGCTTCGGTGAACAAACGGGTGCATGCACAAAAACGACCTTTGAACAACGCAAAAAAGCTCAAAAAAAGGGGCGTAAAAGGGCCATGGCTCAACAAGACTATTGAATTACTGGAAAGCAATGGAGCTATTGAGTAGTTTTTGATTTGTCATTCTATATGTTTCTTAAGGTTTCAGGACTTGTGAAAGTGGTTTTCGTTTTTAGAACCTTGCGCAAACTGCGTAGCAGTGACAGGTTTATTTTCCGAAACATTTTCCCATGGTTTACAACCCTTTCACCGCTATGTGGTTATTTCAGATGTGCAGAAAAACCGAAAACCAAAATCACTGTAGTATAATTACGACATGGCACTTATCTGTATTTATGCACCTCTAAGGTTTTAGACACTTTGGAGGTGTTGTGATTGTCGAAATGTATATTGTGGCGGAGACATAGGATTTGTTATCAATACACGGATTATTTAGCGTTCTATCATAGAAACTTAAAATAATTGTCTTTTTTAGATTGTTATGTAGTTGAAAAAAAGAGCGATATAGATTAAAATGAATAGTGCCACGTACTAATTATAATAAAAATAACATCAAAATTATGCTCAGATAAGATTATAAATATTTCTTTACGCAAAATTTCCAATGTTTATGCGTTTTTTACTTTTATATCTTACGAGTTTTCTTATTCTGCTTCATCTATTTACAACAACTTACGGAAATACCCAATATCTATTTAATCATATAAGTACCGAAAACGGCCTTTCCAACAATACAGTCCTAAACATAGCTCAAGATAAACATGGGCGTATATGGTTTGCAACGTACGATGGCCTTACCTATTTCGATGGCCTTAAGTATCATACAATCCGCCATGTACCAAAACCTTTGGGCAACACAATTCCTAGTGGTAAGGCCGAACAGATTGTTGTTGATTCGGCAGGTAGTGTTTGGATTCTGTTTGAGAATAACATCGTTACCCGCCTGACAGACTTGCAAGGAGGATGTAAAACTTACACTGAGCTTTCAGGTAAATTCAATTCAAAAATAAAAGTACATCTGTCGCTAAGTGGGGATGGATCTTTGCTCATTGTAAATAAAAAGCAATGCTACAAACATATCCAGACAAAGGATATGTTTCAGCCTGTGGCAAATTGTCCTAACGGGAAACGTGAAAAGACGATTGCTGAGATACAGGATAAACTGAGGGAGCAGTGGTCTGATGTAGAAGTTTATTCATACTACGAATCTGCCGACACAAAAGACATTTGGGTTGCAACTTTGAACCAAGGATTATTTAGAGTTCCAGAAGGCAATTATACCAAAGCGATAAATTACTGTGTTGGTAGCGGAAGTTCAAATTGTATTTCGAGCAATGAGATTTATTGTGTATTTGTCGATAAGTCGGGAAGAGTTTGGGCCGGCACTAAAGATGGTGGGGCAATTCAAGGGCATGTAAGCAAAACTGCGTTTAAAACCTATGTTCCAGAACAGAATTTGAAACAACCATACACTGGAGGAGCAATAAGAGCTATCCTGAAATCGAAAGATGGAAAACTATGGCTTGGTACTTACAATAGTGGTATTCATGTTTACGATAAAGGAAAAACTCGAAACATTAGGCTTTCGAAGGGACAAAAATCTGAAAAATGGGACTGGATCAGATGTATTTTTCAAAGTTCTGATAATTATATTTGGGTAGGTTCTTATGCTGGCCTGTGTAGGATAGATCCAGAAACAGGCGAGAAGAAATACTATAGCCCAGGAACTAACGACAAAACAATAACAAAGGGGAGAATTTATAGCATTGCCGAAGAACCTGGAGGTAACCTCTTCATTGGCGAATGGGGGAGTCTCGATTATTTCAATAGAAAAAAAGGAACATTCATAAGGATTGACTCCCTTAGGAGCTTAAAGAACAAAAATATCCGAAAGCTTATGCTCGATAGTAGGGGTAAGCTTTGGGTTGGTACAGAAACATCAGGAGTATTTGTTTTGAATACAGTCAACTTTGCTGTATTGCAGAACTTTAAGCATAGTTCTCAGGGTTCAAGCTCAATAAATAGCAATAGCATTTTTGAAATCTACGAGGGAAAAGAAGGAAAAGTCTGGCTGGGCAATTTTGGAGGTCTGAACAGCATAGATAAGAAGGGTAAGATTGAAAACCATATCAGTATCAATGAAAAATTACCATCGACCTTAGTTTACAGGATTTTTGGTGGGCAAGATAATATGCTGTGGTGCAGTACTGCAAAGGGAATTGTGAAATTAAGCGATGCTGGAGTTAGAATTTATGACAAATCCGATGGGAATTTTGTTTCAGAATTTTCGGAAGGGGCAGGTTTTCAGGACAGTTGTGGTACGCTTTATTTCGGTGGGGTAGACGGGGTGAGCTATTTTCATCCCGATTCAATAACAGTCAGTTATCTAGTACCCGATGTTGTAATAGAATCCATTGAAGTTAATGGGAAACGCCTAAAAAACTTAAATCCTTTTAATCAAAATAAGGTCGGCCATCAATTCTCTTCTTGGGAAGACAATATTTTTTTTGAAATCAAGTCAATCTCGGCACATTGTTCTCAGAAAAATAAAATTGCATGGAAGCTTGTTCCTTTCGACGATGGTTTTCAGACTAAATCTGGTGCGATATGTAAAGCGCAATATTCCGATCTGCCATACGGAACTTACCAGTTGATTGTGAAATCTGCAAATGCCGACGGAATATGGTCGGACGAAAAGCAGGTTTTTTCCTTTGAAATTGAAAAGCCTTTTTGGGCTAAATATTCCTTTATAGGTTCGGGATTGTTGCTTTTTGTTCTGGTTACTTTGTTTGTACTCAGGTTCAGGTTTGCTCAGATAAAAAAGAAAAACCTTCAGCTGGAAGCATTGGTTTCGAAACGGACAAGTAAAATAGAAAACCAAAAACGCGCTTTGGAAAGGGTGAACCGCGCCCTTGAAGACCAAAATGCTGAAGTATCGGCACAGCGCGATCAGATTCTAGCACAGCGCGACCATTTAATTGAAATGCACAAAAAGCTTGAAGAGATGAACAAATTGAAGCAGAAATTCTTCATGAACATCTCACACGATATACGTACTCCATTGTCGCTTATCTATGGGCCAATAAACGAAATGCTTAAAGGTGAAAATGTTCCGTCTGAATTGTTGCCCAAACTGAACCGGATTCAAAGCAACGCCAATTTCATGATACAGTTACTCGATCAGGTTCTTGATGAGAAAAAGTTCGAAACAGGAGGAATGCAGATTGTACTAACTCAAGGAGATCTGGTTCAGGAAAGCAAAACAATTGTAAATTCTTTTTCCGATCAGGCAAAACACAGCGAAATAGATCTACAGTTTAATTCAAATAGAGAGAGCTATCACCATCGATTCGATTATGAGAAACTAAAGCATATCCTTCTGAACCTTATTGCTAACGCTGTTAAATTCACACCACAAGGAGGATTCATAACCTGCAAACTCAATTTTACGGAGCAATTTTTCGAAATTGTAGTGGAAGATTCGGGCATTGGTATTCCTAAAAACTCTATCAAGCATATTTTCGACAGGTATTATCAGGTTGGTAAGTCATCGAAGAAAGAAAAAATAGGATCGGGGATCGGCTTATCCCTTGTGAAAGATTATATCGACTTGCTCGAAGGTAGCATCGAAGTTGATAGTGTCGAAGGTCAAGGTAGTCAGTTCCGTGTTAAACTTCCATTGAAAAGTTTAAGCGAAACAAGCCCGCTTATATCCCCAAAAGAAAACCAGATCAATGAACATGCAGATGTAAACGGTTCTGGAAAAATCAATAATGAATCAAATAAGGATATTGTGTTGCTGGTTGAAGATAATAGTGAACTGAGGGAATACCTTAAGGAGATCCTTTCGAAACATTACGAAGTTGTTGCCCTAGAAAATGGAAAAGAAGCGTTGAATTTCCTTAAACAAAACAACTTTGTAAAACTGATTCTTTCCGATTGGATGATGCCTGAAATGGATGGAATAGAACTGTGCAAAGCTATTAAGAAAAAAGCCAGATATTCTACCATCCCTTTTGTTCTGCTTACGGCTTTGTCGGATACGAACAATCAGAAAGAAGGTTATTTTGCTGGTATCGATGAATTCATTCCAAAACCATTCGATCCAGATCTACTTGTTTTGAAAATTTCAAACTTACTCAGCAGAAAAGAGGAATTAAGCAAAGCCGTTAAAACTGAGCAACAATTGCACCCTGAAAATGTTGAAGTCAAGTCCTATGACGAAAAACTGATTGACCGTCTAAAGGAGGTTGTTGAGAAAGAGATTTCAAACGTCGACTTTGGACAAAGCGAGCTTGCTGCTCAATTAGGAATGAGCCAGACGCAACTGTACCGAAAGATGAAGCTTCTGGTCAAATTGCTACCCAACGAGTTCATTCGAACAACAAGGATTAAGCGGGCAGCCCAGTTGCTTGAAAAAGAAGGGCTGAACATTAATGAAGTCAGTGATATGGTTGGTTTTAAAGACCCGAAGTACTTCAGCCGTTGTTTTTCGAAAGAAATTGGAATGAGCCCAACAAAGTATAGGGATGAAATCCAACGGAAAAGACGCGATGCTGTTGAATAATTGTACTGTAGAGACGCAAGATTTTGCGTCTTTTACAAATTTGCGCCATTGTAATTTACAGACAAACAATACCTTAAGTCTAGTCAGGCCTTTAAAATCGACGACACAGATATAACAGAAGACGCAAAATCTTGCGTCTCTACTGAGCGTGTAAAATCAAGTGTCACATTTCCTTAATGTTAGAGGACTGTTAATGTAGAAAAAACACACCGTTTTCACGGGGATATCCAACCGTTGTCAATTTTATCCACCCTTTCAGGAAGAAATATCCACCTACAATTGAGCTGAGATAAATACATTCGCGTGTAATTTTATTCCACAATTAATTATTATTATGAAAATAATCAATTATTTAATGGTTTTGGCATTACTTGCGTCACTTGCATATAATGCCAATGCTCAAAACAGATTTTTATCTTTTACAAAGGATAAGAACAGGAATGCTATCGATTCTGAGGAAAAGGTGGAAGTGAAACCTGAACGTGAGGTTACTACATCGAAGAATTCTGCAACCGTAACCTACAATATCCCTGGCGGTTATATAGCAGAAATATTAGGCATGGATAAAAATGAATATGAATTTATTCATGTAGACGGATTTGGGAAAATGGCAGAGGTTGGAAAACCTGCATTACCAGCGCACAACGACATTTTAGCCACCTTAGGTTCTAAAGCCCCAAAGATTAAGATAATATCTACGGAATTTGCCGAATACGGTGGATTTAACATTCATCCTGCGCTGCCAGCAGCAAGGGACACGGAAGGAGATGATGGAGTAGAATTCGTTAAAGACAAAAAAACTTACAATACCGACGAATTTTTCCCAAAGAAAATAGTAAAAGTCTCTGAAGTATTGGAATATCGGGGAGATTATTTCTCCTCAATTAGAATTAGTCCAGTTCAATATAATCCTGTAACAAAAAAAATTAGGGTTTATTCAAAAATCACTTACAAAGTCATCTATAAGGGAGACAAAACATCTTTGAAAAAAGATAAACGGAATCTGATTGAAGGTGCGATTATTAATGAAGACGCATTGGATTATGATGACGAAACCGAAAGTGCTTTTGAAGGAAAAGATCCTGATTACCTCATTGTTGCCCGAAGCGATTTTTATGAAGCTGCAAACAAATTAGCTCGGTGGAAATCACAACTTGGTTATAGAACAGAAGTCATTCTAAAAGATAGCTGGACATCCAGTGAAGTAAAGCAGGCTGTTCATTCAAGATATAATGATTATACTCCCAAGCCATCGTATCTCGCAATAATTGGAGACCACGAACAAGTTCCCGCAGAGGTATTAGTCAGAAATAAAGATGGTAAAAAACATTATTACGCCTCAGATTTATATTATGTATGTACGGGCGGCGGCAGCGACTATAATCCAGATATGGCAAAAGGCCGTATATCTGGCAACAGCCCAGAACAAGCCTTAATGCTTGTAAATAAAGGTATCGAGTATGAGAAGAATCCTGTAAACGATGCCTATTTTTATAAAAATGCATTGAACTGTGCCCAATTTCAGGATGTTGCAACTTCCGAAAAGCCCGATGGAATTGCAGCCCGAAGGTTTCTTCATACATCCGAAGAAATTAGAAATTATGTTAGAGGCAGGGGGTATAGTGTAAAAAGGATTTACCAAACTGATGAAAAGAATACCCCTAAAAGATACAACAATGGTTATTACTCGAATGGTCAGAATATACCTACTCCATTACTTCGGAGCAGAGGTTATAAGTGGGATGGAAATGCAGAGGACATAATCGATGGAATTAATAAGGGGAGTTTTTACGTACTACACAGAGATCATGGTTATGCAGGTAGTGTCGGATGGGCCCACCCTAGGTTTTTGACGGCAGATATTAATAAACTTGCAAATGGAAGAAAGCAACCTATAGTCTTTTCAATGAACTGCCACACAGGGGAGTTTATGTTGGGCGAAAGTTTTGCCGAAGCTTTTGTTCGTAAAAAAGATGGTGGTGCTGTTGGTGTAGTTGCAGCATCGTACTTCAGTTTAAGTGGTTATAACGATGGACTGACAGTCGGAATGTTCGATGCTATTTGGTCTGATCCAGGCATTAAGCCAAAGTTTGGTTCCGGCGGCAGAAAAGGAGGAAAGATACCAGGCCATGAAAATAATGTACGCACAATGGGTGACGTCATTAATCAAGGATTGATCCGGATGCGCGAAACTTGGACAGGTAACAATACAGATAAAGAGTATACCCACAGGTTGTTTCATTACTTCGGCGACCCTGCTTTAAGAATATGGACTCAACAACCTGAACAAATTACCGCTTCTTACAGCAAGTCTATTGATTGTGGGGCAACAAGCCTCGATATTTCTAATATTTCTATTGCAGAAGGCCTTGCAACCCTTGTACAGGGAGATGTTTTAGTTGCAAGTGTCCACTTCAATTCTAATAATGCTTCATTAACATTTAACGCAGTTGACGATAAATTACCTTTACTATTAACAATTTCGGCAGCAGATTCAAAGCCGCTTGTAGAGAAGATTGAAATTAACGGATGTACTAATCTGCCTGTACCACAATTTACAGCAAATGATTATACTATTGTAGATTCGCCTAACAGTCCTGCATTAGTTTCTTTTTCGAACCAGACAACCTATTCTGTTAATTCTTACGAGTGGACTATTTCTCCTTCTACTTTCACTTTTGTAGACGGAACCGATGCAACTTCAGAAAATCCAGTTGTTCATTTCACAGCTCCTGGCACTTATAGCGTAAATTTAAAAGCAACAAATGCAAACGGAAGTGCAACAGAAACCAAAAGCAATATTATCTCTGTAAGTTCTGTTAGCGCAACAAGTTGTATACCGGTAAGCTACAATTTATCTAGCGCAAGAATGTGCGGGATATATTATTTTGAAATGAATGAAATATCCAAAGCAAGCGCTGGAACTGTAACGGACAACGATGGTACCAACAAAGGGTACATGGATTTCACCAATGAAATAGCCACACTTAAGAAGAACCAAAAAGTAGATTTTAAGGTTGCAGTTGGAGGTTATACGAAAGAGCATTTTGCCATGTTTATTGATTATAATAACGATGGTGAGTTCGATAATGAGACTGAAAGAGTTGCTGACTATCTGTATATTTCACGAACAAAGAATGGCTCTTTTACTGTTATTCCTAACCCTCCGTTTGAGACAGTGAGGATGCGTATTATTTCTGAGCATGTAGATTTTGATATACCAAATGGCTGCTATAGCCCACGGTACGGACAGGTTGAAGACTACACCGTGAAATTTGTTAATGCTAAACCGATAACAGAAGTTGGAGAAGTAGAAAGCCTGTCTTATACATCGGCTGCTATTAACGTAGAACTTAAATATAATGGTGGAGTTGAAAACGCTGAATACGGTATTGCATATTCAACCGATCCAGCATTGAAAATGAGCCAGTGGACAAAAGTAACAAGCACTGGTGAAGATGATAAAGCTACCGTGGCCCTTACTTCTTTGAATGAAAACACGAAGTATTATGTAAAGAGTTACGGTACAAATGAAGTAGGTACTGCTTATTCTAATAACGTTGTAGAATTTACCACTTATTCAAATGAAGCTCCATCAAATTACTCAGCTGATTTGAGTAGTAACGGAATTGGTAGTACGCTAATCAATTTAATGTGGAAGGATTCTGAAGGGGATATTTTACCAACAGGTTACGTATTAAAATGGAGTACTGAAGGATACGATAAAATTGTTGCGCCTCTGGATGGTGTTCCTGAACAAGGAAATAACTCTGTCAATGTACAATACGGAGTTCAGAAGGTTCAACTAAATGATTTAGATCCTGCAACTACCTATTTCTTTAAGTTGTATCCTTTTGCAAACAGTGGTGCAGACATAAAATACAAGAAGGATGGAACAGAACCTCAAATCTCGTTAACAACTCTTGCTGCTGGAACTTATGGGGCAATATCTTTCAATTCGCCTGAGAACCTGATTCTGGTTAAATTTAATTCATTAGAAAATACCGACGATAGGGGAGGTCTGGGATATATTGATTACACTCAAATGTACGAGACAATTGTTGAGAGGAATAAATCTTTTAACATAACAGTTGAGTCTGCCCCTGCAAGTAATGCTACATATTACTGTTCGGTATGGGGCGATTGGAACCAGAACGGCATATTTGAGGGTTCTGAGAAGACTTATATTGGAACATTAAAAGGGGCTAAAACCGTTACAAACGCAGTTGCAGTTCCTGCTGGGGCAAAGAGTGGATCAACCACTTTACGTGTAATGTATGCCCAAAAAAGCACGGCTAGTCCTTATAATCCAACGAAATCTGAGTTCGGATCTGTTGAAGACTATAAAGTTGTAATTGAAGCTAATCCAGGATTATGGAAAGGTACTATCTCAGCAGACTGGAATGATGAAAACAACTGGGAAGGTAACGCAGTGCCAGATAATTCAATAGACGTTAATATATTGAGCGGGGCTGCTAATTATCCAGTAATTAACTCAGTAGCTAGTGCAAAAAGTATAAATATTCAGGGTAAAGCCAGCTTAACAATCGAAGACGGCGCCGATTTAAGTGTTGCTGGTAATGTAATGCTTAAAAGCGGAGGGGTACTTAAAATTAAAAGCGGTAACACTGTTATTGATGGAAACTTGGATATTGGTAATAATGGCGATGGTGAACTAACTGTAGAAGGTGGGGTACTTAACATTGCTGGAGATATGTATACAGGAACAGGTCGTTCCTTAGTTAATATTTCAGGTGGAAAAGTAAAGCTTAAAAATTGGAGAAAAGATGCCGCTAGCGAATGGACTGAGGGGACTTGCCATTTCAGTGGAGGTGAAATAGATTTCAAGAATTTAAAATTTTCTACTACTTCTTCTTCTAAGGTAGTGGTGGATGGTCCTATTGATATGGTAGTTAGAGGCTATTTCTGTAATAACAGGCATAACTGGACTTTTACGGATGGAAACTTAATCTTCAGAGGTACTAACGAATCATGGTTCGGGTGTGCCGGTCTTGATGAAACAGCCGTTGCGAATAATGTTATCGTTGAAAACACTACTGGGGTTTATTTTACAAGACATGAATCTAATAGAAACTCTTATTTTAAAATATTTGGAGATTTAATTGTTAAAGGAAAAGCCGCAGGTGTTTACAAAAAGAAGTCTAACAGAGGTATGATTATCTTGGGCGACTTCATAGTTGAAGCAGGAGCAGAGTTCAATTTAGGCGATGCTGAACCTGCACTAATGAAAAACCTTGTTGCAAACGGAACTCTTATTGCCGACGATTCGGAAATTAAATTCCATGGTTACGAGCCACAATCGGTAATCTGTAACAATATTATTGAAAGGTTTGTTGTAAATAACGATGCTGGTGGGGTTATCTTAAACAGTGATGTAACAATTAACGATAAACTTATATTAAGAGGTGGCGCTCTTACCCTTAACGGACACAGCTTTACTTTACTCGAAGATGCGATTATCGAAGATGCAGTTGACCAGCATTTTCCAGATGCAATCCTTGTTGATAAAGGCGGCGAAGTAAGGCAAGTTGTGAACAAAACAGAACTTAAGGACTACGCTATTCCATTTGCTTACACAGATATAGATGTACCTGTTACGGCTGATATTACCGATATTACCACTACAGGCAAGTATATATCGTTCAGTATTGTGAATAATGCCTATCCATCTGTTAAGAACGGCAGTTCAATAAACAGAAGCTGGGTGATATCTACTGAAGAAGGTTTTGGCAGTCTTAAAATCGATGCAGAACTAACTTATACTGATGCCGATTTAGGGAGTTTAGATGAAAGCCAAATAATTCCATCTATTAAGAACCCGATTTGGGAGTCATGCGGTACTGTAACGGCAGCCGAAAACAAAATTTCAGTTTCTACAAATCATACAGGTGTAATTTCAGCATTAGTTCGCCCTGTTCTGAATTATTCTATCGATTTTGTAAATGAAACCACAAAAGAGCCTGTTTCGTCAAATGTGAAATATAGCAAAAATGCAGACCTTTCTCAGGCAAAAGACGGTGAAAACAAGGTTCTTTCTATTGTTCCTAATAGTAAATTATACTTTGAACAATCTGCAGATGAATCGTCTCTAGCTTCGGAAATATTCACTTTAGAGATACCTAACCGTGCTGCAAAACCAAGCATAGCAATAGATTATATAGCTGAATCTACGTTAGAAGCTATCCCTGAAACTATTGAATACAGCACAGATGGTTTTGCTACAGTTCTTCAGGGAGCAAACCAGACACTCAAACTTGAGCCTTCAAAAAACATTTCATTCAGGAAAAAAGCAACAGACAATGCCTTCAGTTCTGATGAGTTTGTATTGACTGTACCTGATCGTCCAGAAAAGCCAGAGTTTACGATTGATTATGTTGCAGAGACTACATCAGAAACAATTCCAGAGGCGGTTGAATACAGCACCGATGGATTTGCAACTGTCCTGAAAGGAACAGGTGAGGCAATCAAACTTGAGCCATCGAAAAACATTTCATTCAGAAAACCAGCAACAGAGAATGCTTTCAGATCTGATGAATATGTTCTGGTTGTACCTGATCGCCCAGAAAAGTCAGAGTTTACGATTGATTATGTTGCGGAAACTACATCTGAAACAATTCCAGAGGCGGTTGAATACAGTACTGATGGATTTGCAACTGTTCTGCAAGGAGCAGGTGAGGCAATCAAACTTGAGCCTTCAAAGAACATTTCATTCAGAAAACCAGCAACGGACAATGCTTTCAAATCTGATGAGTTTGTATTGACTGTACCTGAGCGACCTGAAAAGCCTGAGGTTACGATTGATTATGTTGCGGAAACTACATCTGAAACAATTCCAGAGGCGGTTGAATACAGTACTGATGGATTTGCAACTGTTCTGCAAGGAGCAGGTGAGGCAATCAAACTTGAGCCATCGAAAAATATTTCATTCAGAAAACCAGCAACAGACAATGCTTTCAGATCTGTTGAATATGTATTGGTTGTTCCTGAGCGTCCAGAAAAACCTGAAGTTACGATTGATTATGTTGCAGAGACAACGTCTGAAACAATTCCAGAGGCGGTTGAATACAGCACCGATGGATTTGCAACTGTCCTGCAAGGAACAGGTGAGACAATCAAACTTGAGCCATCGAAAAACATTTCATTTAGAAAACCAGCAACGGACAATGCTTTCGGATCTGATGAATATGTATTGGTTGTTCCTGAGCGACCTGAAAAGCCTGAGGTTACGATTGATTATGTTGCGGAAACTACATCTGAAACAATTCCAGAGGCGGTTGAATACAGCACCGATGGATTTGCAACTGTCCTGAAAGGAACAGGTGAGACAATTAAGCTAGAGCCTTCAAAGAACATTTCATTCAGAAAAAAGGCAACGGACAATGCTTTCAGATCTGATGAATATGTATTGGTTGTTCCTGAGCGACCTGAAAAGCCAGAGGTTACGATTGATTATGTTGCGGAAACTACATCAGAAACAATTCCAGAGGCTATTGAGTACAGCACCGATGGATATGTAACCGTTCAGCAAGGAACAGGTGAGACAATCAAACTTGAGCCATCGAAAAATATTTCATTCAGAAAACCAGCAACAGAGAATGCTTTTCGATCTGATGAATATGTATTGACTGTGCCTGAACGCCAAGAAAAGCCTGAAGTTACGATTGATTACGTCGCAGAGACTACTTCTGAAGCAATTCCAGAGGCGGTTGAATACAGTACAGATGGTTTTGCTACAGTTCTTCAGGGAACGGGAGAGACAATTAAACTAAAACCTTCAGAAAACATTTCATTTAGAAGACCAGCAACAGACAATGCTTTCAGATCTGATGAGTTTGTATTGACTGTACCTGATCGCTCAGAAAAGCCAGAAGTTTCGATCGATTATGTTGCTGAAACTACGTCTGAAGCTATTTCTGAGACTATTGAATACAGCACTGATGGTTTCGCAACTGTCTTGCAAGGAACAGGCGAGACAATTAAGCTAGAGCCTTCGCAAAACATTGCATTCAGGAAAAAGGCAACTGACAATGCTTTCAAATCTGGGGAATATGTATTGACGGTACCAGAACGTCAAGAAAAGCCAGAAGGTGTTACGATTGATTATGCTACAGAGACTACTTCAGAAACAATTTCAGAGGCTATCGAATACAGTACTGATGGTTTTGCAACTATTTTGCAAGGAACAGGTGACGTAATTAAGCTCGAGCCTTCAAAGGATATTTCATTCAGAAAACCAGCAACAGAGAATGCTTTTAGATCTGATGAATATACATTGGTTGTTCCTGAGCGCCCAGAAAAGCCTGAAGTTACGATTGATTACCTTGCAGAGACTACTTCTGAAACAATTCCAGAGGCGGTTGAATACAGTACAGATGGTTTTGCTACAGTTCTTCATGGAACGGGTGAGACAATTAAACTAGAACCTTCAGAAAACATTTCATTTAGAAGATCAGCAACAGACAATACTTTCAGATCTGATGAGTTTGTATTGACTGTACCTGATCGCTCAGAAAAGCCAGAAGTTACGATCGATTATGTTGCAGAGACAACATCTGAAACTATTTCAGAGGCTATTGAATACAGCACCGATGGTTTTGTAACTGTCTTGCAAGGAACAGGTGAGACAATTAAACTTGAACCTTCGAAAGACATTTCATTTAGAAAAACAGCAACAGAAAATGCATTCCGATCTGATGAATATGTACTGGTTGTACCAGAGCGCCCAGCTGATCCAACAGCTCCAATTGTGAATAATATCGACAATACCTTTGACTTCACATTAAACCCAGAGTATTCTGAACTTTCAGATTATGAGGTCTCATTTAATGCAGGAAATCAATGGGCACTTGTGGAGAGTAAACCGATTGTTGTTGGAAATGTTAGCTTGAATGAAGGTGATATTTTGGTTCGTATTGCGGCATCTAATGAGAATGGCAATACTCGCTTTAAAAGTATCGGCCTGGCAAATGATGAAAGCTTCACATTTGCTACCAGTATCGAAAACATAATCGGTAATAAGCTGTCTGTATATCCAAACCCTTCATATGGTTTAGTTTTCATAGACCTCAAAGAAGCGGCTATAACCAAGTTAAATGTGCAAATATTTAATGCTTCGGGACAAATAATCGCAAATTACAGAGAAACCGACTTACGCAATCCTAAAATCGACCTTTCAGGTTTTGAAAAGGGAGTTTACAACATCAAATTGATTAGTGATAAATTCAGCACAACTGAAAAGGTAGTTATTAAATAAGCATCAAGTAGTTTTTGAATTGAAGGACTGTCTGTAGAGGCAGTCCTTTTTTTGGATAGTATCATCACATCTCATCATCGAATTTTCTCCTTCTATTGTTATCGTTTGTCGTTAAAAAAGACGCGATTCATCGCGTCTCTACATTGATTTGTTATGAAATTAACAGCACCTACTTTATAACACTGCCAAAATTTTAAACACAACAGGCCAAACAAGCTTTAAATTCTCACCTCCCATGTTACATCAGCATTAAGCCATTGTTAATGCAGGAAAAATGCACCTTTTTCACAGGAGATATCCAACTGTTGTCAAATTTATCCACCCTTCTGGAAATCTTATCCACCCTTTAACACAAGGTATGCAGATACTTTTGCTCCCGATGTCATTCAGTTGAAAATACAAGACCTCGTCGATCTCTTTATGAGTAGGGGATTTTAGATATCATAACTAACAGTAATTTACAATGCAATTAAAAAGAGCGCTAATTACCATTTCACTCCTCTTATTTTCAGGCGTTTGGGGTTTTGCCCAGACTGTTCTGACAGGAGAAGTAACCGATGGAGAGAATAACTCAATTATCGGTGCAAGTGTATATGTCAAAGGCACTGACAATGGAACTGTGAGTGACTTAGACGGTAAGTTCTCACTAGAGATAAATGAAACACAAGGTACACTAGTTGTATCGTTTATTGGTTTTAAAGACTTTGAGACCGATTTCAGTTCTTCTCAACAGTTTACGGTAAAACTGGAAGCCGATTATGCAAACCTCGAAGATGTTGTTGTTATCGGTTACGGTGCTGTTAAGAAAAAAGATCTTACAGGAGCTGTAGCTGCAGTTGCCAATGTGGAGCAGATCAGTTCCCGCCCTGTATCCTCAGTTCAGGATTTCTTTCAAGGGCAAGTTGCAGGTGTAACAGTTCGGCAACAAGGGGGAGACCCTACGGCTGATGCAGCTATCACTATCCGTGGAATAGGCTCGGTCAATAACGAAAGTCCGCTCTGGGTTGTTGACGGAATGCCTTATTACGGAGGTCCTCTGAACCCGAATGACATTGCATCTGTAACTGTGTTGAAAGATGCCGCATCGGCTTCAATATATGGTGCGCAGGCTTCGTCGGGTGTGATTGTGGTGACAACAAAAAAAGGTCGCTCGAAAAAAATAAACATTTCGGTTGATGCCTATGCAGGTATACAACAGGCTACAAACTTGCCTACTCCTTTAACTGCTGAGCAGCAAAACTGGGCTTATAACACAGCTGCCGATAATAGTGGTGCCGAGCGTGATGCTGCCCGTGATTCAGGAAAAAATCCATGGGGAAATGTAAACCGTACAAACTGGGTGGATGAAATTTTCAGAAGTGCATCAGTTTACAGTACAAACATTGCTTTGGACGGTTCATCGAAGAATGCAAACTATAGTGCTTCTTTCAATTACCAAGATAAAGAAGGGGTGCTACTTGGAACTTCATCGAAAAAATACAGTTTGCGTTTGAAAACTGAGTTTAAACCAGCAGACAAACTTCAGATTGGACAAAACCTCTACATCGTCAATAGAGAAGCTGTTGGGACCAATACTTCATCGAGCTATTCTGGAACTATTATTAATGCCATCTACATGCCATCAGCTGCTCCGGTGTACGACGAAAATGGTAGTTTTCATGGTGTAGCGCCAGAAGGTTCAGTTTATGCAGGTGCATATGGCGA
This sequence comes from Bacteroidales bacterium, assembly GCA_965230435.1. Lineage (GTDB taxonomy): Bacteria > Bacteroidota > Bacteroidia > Bacteroidales > JBDKHP01 > JBDKHP01. The sequence goes on along the minus strand of CBDDLB010000006.1, from coordinate 606,168 downwards.
TGTATATAATCCCGTGGCTTTGTTAGAAAGGCCTACAACATCAAACCCTAGAACTTATATCGATGCCAACTTTTATGGTGAATATACCTTGTTGGAAGGTTTAAAGTTGCGTTCGTCGTTCTCAATTAGCCGACGAAACCAAGATTATAAGAAGTTTTCGCCTAAAATTCCAGAGAGTGGACGCCCTTCGGAAATGAACTATTTGAATCAATCCAACTCAAAGCGTAATAAATGGGTATGGGACAATCAGATTACTTATTCGAAAAGTTTTGGCAAACATTTATTTGATGTTACAGGGGTATATTCTTCACAGTATACCAATTACGAGTACAACTCGGTGAAAGCACAAGATTTTGCAAGGGAAGAAGATTGGTATCAGTATCTAGAAAATGCAGGTGAAATTACGGGCTATAACAGCGATGTTTATGAAGATGCTCTAACTTCTGCAATAGGTCGACTTATTTATACTTACAATGATAAATATATTCTATCAGGAAGTATCAGAAGAGACCAGACATCACGATTGGCTAGCAATAACAACAGCGATGTTTTCCATTCGGTTTCGGCGGCATGGAAAATCTCTAATGAATCTTTCATGAGCAACTTAGACTGGCTTTACCATTTAAAACTACGAGCTTCATGGGGACAAGTCGGTAATATACAGTCCGTTTCATATTATGCATACAATGTACCTATGTCTTCGCATCGCCCTACTATCGGAGAAGGAAATGCTCAAAGAGTTTCTGGCTATTATGTAAAACAACAATCGAATTCAGATCTGACTTGGGAAACTGCCGAGTCGTACAACGTTGGTCTTGACATGACTCTCCTTGATGGAAAAATCGATATAGTTGCTGATTACTTTGAAAAGTATACAAAGGATATGATTATGACGAATGCCGCTGATCCTCATACTGGAGTTTCAAAAGGGCCGACGTCAAATGTAGGAACTGTCAAAAACTCAGGTATTGAACTTTCGCTGGGCTATAAAGGTAATATCGGTGAATTCAAGTATTCTGTAAGTGGAAATATTTCATCGATCAAAAACGAGTTGCAAGACTTAGACAGATATACGAGCGAGTATATTTACCACAGGGACAATGTTAGATCGACGCTTTACCCATTCAGATCGGAGCCAGGGCATGAACTATTCTCTTATCATTTAATTACTTGCGAAGGAACTTTTAAATCGCAAAAAGAAATTGAGGAGCATGTTGACAAGGAAGGAAAACTCATTCAGCCAAATGCAAAACCGGGCGATTTAAAGTTTAAAGATGTTAATGGTGACGGGGAAATAAACAGCGACGATAAAACATTTAAAGGAAGCGCCTTCCCTGATTTCACTTATGGAATAAATCTTTATGCAGCATACAAGAACTTTGACATTTCAATGTTTTTACAAGGAGTTGCTGGAGCAAAATTGTTCAATGGCTATAAATACACTACCTATAGCGCAGCACAGCAAGGATACAACCTCGATAACCGTGTGCTTGATGCTTGGTCGGAAAGCAATACAGGTTCTAATACCCCAATGTTACGTGTTGATGATCCAAATGCCAATTTTGGTACGAATTCAGATTGGTATCTCGAAGATGCTTCATACCTGCGTATGAAAAACCTAACGGTTGGATATAATCTTCCTAACAACCTTATGAATAAGATGGTTAAAGGTTCATCTCTTCGCATTTATGCTTCTTGCGAAAACTTATTTACCATAACTGATTATACAGGGATGGATCCAGAAGTTGGAGGACAAGGTATCGACATGGGTAACTACCCTGTCTACAAAACCTTCTCAGGTGGTATTTCTTTAAAATTTTAACATCAGTAAAAAACAGATACACATGTTTAAAAAATATATACAGATGGTTGCAGCTGCTATGGTTCTTTTGAGCAGTTGTTCCGATGATTTTACAGAACTGACACCTAAGGGAGGTGCTACAGAAGCAAATTATTGGCAAACTACGGCAGATGCTGAAGCAGGTGTGAATGCCATGTACTACTATATGGGGGACGAAGATATGTTTTCACGCGGCTTCATGTGGTACATCAATGCATCCGATGATATGGTGACTGGCCGTGTTAAAGCCACAGCCGATAACATAAAAAACTTCAACCTCACTGGAGACGAAGGCTATTCAAGCTGGATGTACCCTCAATGTTATAAAGTGATCAGAAGAGCTAATGATGTACTGGCTAATGTTCCCAACTTGGATATTGATACAGATTTGAAAAACCGTTATCTGGGCGAAGCATACTTTATGCGGGCATTCCATTACTTCTGGGTTGCATCGACATATGGCAACGATGTCAGCGGCGGTGTGCCAATTGTAACTGTTGAGAACATGAAGGACGATAAATTTACACGTCCAGAAAGCGTTGTGGCAAATTACGAGATGATTGTTGAAGACCTGACGAAAGCAGCCGAATTGCTTCCGTTATTCACAGAATACTCATCGACAGAAAAAGGCCGCGCACACAAAGATGCATGTTACGCCTATATCGCAAAGACTTATTTATACTGGAGTCAGTATGATAAATCTAAGTGGAGTGAAGTAATTGAATATTGTGACAAAGTGACCAACTCGGGCTCGGGCAGAGGTTTGATCGACACTGACAAACCCGAAACAGATTTCCGCGATGTATTCAAATACCAGAACGAGTTTGGACCAGAATACATTTGGTCTGTAACTTCTGGTATCGACCGTGGAAGCAAGCTCATTGGCGTTATGCTCGAAAACAAAGGTTGGGGTACTTACAACGGCTGGGGGTATTACATGCCAACCAAAGAACTTTACGATGAATACGAAGAAGGCGATTTCCGAAGAGAGGCAACAATTCTGAAATTTGGAGACGAATTTAAATTTTGGGGAGAAAACCGTCGCTACAATTCAACAAACTCTTTGTCGGGCTTCCAGTTCAATAAATACATGGATATCTATTCTTACGAAGACCCAATCGGCAACGGACTTATAAATGCTAATGGCGATGACTTATACACTGTTCAGGATGTGCCGATTTTGCGTTATGCTGAAATCTTGTTGATGAAGGCTGAAGCGAAATTAATGACTGGGCTAAATGCTGATACTGAAATAAACGCACTACGCAATAGAGCTGGATTAGATGCTAAAACAAACTGTACGCTGGATGACCTGAAACATGAGCGTAGGGTAGAGCTGGCTGGCGAATTTGCAAACCGTCACCGCGATTTAGTACGTTGGGGCGATGCCCAAGAGGTATATAGTAAACCTTTACATGGCCACATTCATACCGATCAGGCCGACCCTGATTCTGAATATACAGTTAAAGAGATCTGGCCTGCCCGAAACTATGACCCGAATGTTCATAATGTGTGGATGATTCCTAACAAAGTCATCAATAACTCGGGCATTCCTCAGAACAAAGGATGGGATTAAGGGAATTCTAAATTATTACAGAGCTGATGCTTGAGAACCAGCACTTAGCCCATTTGTAAATGACTATTTTTTTCAATGACACCCGTAGAGACGCGATTCATCGCGTCTCTACAATCTTTAGAATAACAAGTGTTCTCCGATCCCTAAACAAACAATTGACAGTCAAGTTGAAGGCAGTCAGGAGATTCGCTAGACTAAAATGAAGGTGCTGTACAAGTAATGCTTTTGCTCTGAAAAGCCATTCAACGCCTAAAAACAAGCATTACATGTATTACACCACCAAAATGAAAGTAATGAACGAGAAGATATATAAAATCGTAGGACTATTTATACTACTAATTATAACAGTTGAGTGTTCAAACCCACCCTCTACAGAAAACAGAATAAACAACAAGTTAATAGAATTAGAGTCTACATATAGGTTTAAAAGATCTGTCCCTCACACTCTTTTAAACAGAATTTTGAGTGAGAAAAATCAAGTGCTCTGGAGCACCAATTTCCATACAGCAGCCCCTGTGCCCATTGGTGCGGTTGGGCCAGAAAAATATACACAAATGTTAAAAGGAATCATCCATAATGATTCTTTAGGAAGGGTGCTAAAAACAGCAGTGTCCGAAAATGTAAATGTGATTTTGGTAATTGGCGATGGAATGGGAAATATGCACATGTCCTTACCTGTTTATTTGCGACACGGCAACGGCGTCGAAAAAACGACCATGTTTGAAAAGATTATGGCAGAAGGCACATGTGGATATCTTTATACTAGTACAGCCAGAGGGCTGGTAACAGGTTCGGCTGCTTCAGGTACAGCAATTGCCTGTGGCAAGAAAACCCTGATGAACATGGTTGGAGTTGATTCTACAGGAACCGATTTAGAAAGTGCCTTAAGTTTGGCAAGTAGACATGACTATAAAACAGCAATTGTTACAGATGCAGGAATAACAGATGCAACGCCGGCATCTTTCTATGCGCATACGCCAAATCGCAACCAAGAAAATGAAATCGCTTTTCAACTGGCAATGAATAGCGATGTTGATATTATTTTAGGTGGAGGTGGAAAACGGTTCATTCCACGGGGAACTTCTCTTTCTGAATACCTTCAGGAACAGGTTAGTTACGATTTTAGTTCGTCCCGTACCGATCCTTTGAACCTTCTTAAGGTATTCAAAAAGAAATCATATCAGCTCTGTTTCAATCTATCACAGTTGAACAATGTTTCGAAGGAAGAAAAAATACTAGGCTTGTTTTCAGGAGGTGGATTGCCTGCGCCTATCGACCGAAATCAATCTAATGCAAATATTCCAACTGTTCATCAAATGAGTAGCAAAGCACTGGAAATAGTGAATAGCAGTACCGATCCGTTCTTTGCAATGATTGAATGTGCCCGAATTGACTGGGAATCTCACGACAACGATCTTGGAGCTGTTTATAGGGCTGTTCTTGAGATGAACAAGGTATTAGAAACTGCATATTCAACATACAAACAAGCACCAGAGAAGACGCTTCTTGTATTTACTTCCGACCATGAAACGGGAGGTTTGGAGATTGCCTACAAAAAACTGTCGGAACAAAAAGCTTTTGTTAAGGCTCTTAAAAATGGGGAAACATGGACGAGTAAAACTTCTCCTTTATCCTTTAAGCAATATACATCCACTTTGGAGAATCAGTCAAAATCAGTTTCAAAACTACTTCGGGAATCAGAATCTGCCAATGAATTAAAACAGAATGTCGAAAAATTCCTTGGTTATGAAATTACTGATGAGGAAGCCGAACTTATTTTCTTCTCGATGACGAATTATCGGAAACATAAAAAATAATCTAATTTTGAAAAAGTTTCAAGTAAAGTAGGGGAGGGGCAATTTCAATTTAGATGACAAGGAGCTTTCTTATTTTATCTAGTTTTAATTAGATTCGCATCTCGTTTTCTGCATAAGGCATGTTAAAAAATAATTAGTCAAAGGTGTGCAAGGCGACTAAACTAGAGCGTACTTTTCATACGAAAGGATTTTGTCGTTCGCAGTAGAACGAATGAATAATTATTTTTTTGATATGCCTAAAGCTACTAATAGTAATATTACTTTTGGTAGACTCTTTGTGGCAATACGTATATGTTTAATGTTGCCCGATCTTATCGGCTATTTTAAGAAGTAGACTCTCATGCAATTCAAGAATTACTTATCGTTAGTGAAGTTTTCGCATACCATTTTTGCAATGCCTTTTGCTCTTGTTGGCTTTTTTTTAGCGGTAAAAGAAACCGGACATATAGAATGGACTTTGTTATTCAGTGTTGTTGTCGTTATGATTTTTGGGCGAAATGCAGCGATGGGTTTTAATAGATACTTAGATCGAGATATCGACAAAAAAAATCCACGCACAGAAATCCGCGAAATTCCAGCAGGAAAAATCACTCCTCATAATGCTCTTGTATTTGTTTTGCTAAATTCACTTGCTTTTCTGGCCACAACCTATCTTATGAACCCACTTGTGTTTATGCTTTCGCCTATAGCACTGTTGGTTATTCTAGGATACAGTTATACAAAACGTTTCACTGCGCTTTGTCATTTTGTATTAGGAGTAGGATTATCGCTGACTCCTATTGGGGCGTATTTGGCAGTAAGCCCTCATTTTTCGATACTTCCGGTATTGTTTTCTCTTATGGTGCTGTTCTGGGTGAGCGGTTTCGATATCATTTATGCTCTGCAAGACGAGGAGTTTGACAAAGCCAATAAATTACATTCTGTTCCAGCTATGCTTGGTAAGAAAATGGCCTTGCGTGTTTCTGAGGTGCTTCATTTTCTTACAGCAGCAATTGCAACATACATATCATTTTCGTATCAATTGGGCTTTTTCTTTTATCTGGCTAGCGTAATTTTTATTGGCTTGCTCATATATCAGCATCTATTGGTGAAACCTAATGACCTTAGCAAGGTGAACATTGCCTTTTTTACTACTAATGGTATTGCTAGTTTTATTTTTGGGGTTTTAACCGTTGCTGGTTTTTTTGTTTAGTAAAGTGTAAAAAATAATTTTGGTTAAGGCGTACAAGGTGTTCAATACTGGGAGTAGAGTACGTGAGGATTTGGACGACTACAGTGCGACGAAAAACGAAGTGATTTTTTCAGCTTTACTTAGCGGTTTATATTTTGAAGCATGGCTTGTTTATAAAAATCAATCAGTCTTTAAAAGAGTGTACAGCCAACTTCGATCATCTGCGATTTCCTCCCTTAAAGCACTGATATTATTTTCTTTATTGTTCCTACGTAATAGGTTTAATGCCCATGTAATGAAGACGGCCATTGTCCGTGCCATATTCGCGTGGAAGCTCAGTATATGGTCTTCACCAAAATTATTGTCACGCACACCGTTGTTGGATTCTATTCCCCAGTGTTCCCTTGTTGCATGGAACACCTCAGGGGCAGATTTTTGGTTCAAAGGCCTGTTGGTCATATAGAATGCGGTTTCCTGACTCCTTTTTCCCTTCTTCAGGTTATAGGTTTCCCGATCTACTACGATCAGGGTTTTCACGCCCGACCCATACCACCGTGGTTCAAGACTTTCTTCATTGAAATGGTAAAGGAGCGCGGTTCTTTTCTCGACCCTTCCGTGCCCTTTGTCGACCGTTTCGAACCTGTGCCGGACGGGTACCTGTTCATGGGTGTACCTACATTCCTGCAATAACTTAGGCTGGTTGCCTTTTACCTGGGCGAGATAAATCCCCCCTTTATCCGAAATCCCACTCAGAAGCCCGCTCTCGGTATGTAGTGCGTCCATACTGACACCAATGCCGCTAAGGTCGTTACAGGCCTTTACGTAATTACCCACGGCCGTCTTCTCGGACTCTTTGCTTCCGTTGTAGAAACCGACGGTTTCCGCTTCCCTGCCCTTATGTGAAACCAACTGGATAACGTTCTCGCTGCGTTTTTGCCCTAGCGCTTTGTCTATCGTCCCCCGCAGCTCCTTGCCATCGACAGCTTTCCAATGGGTATCCTCCTTTTGTACTTCTTTGCCCATATATGAAGCGTTTATCCTGTTTAGCGACTCCCAGTCGAAGGTCTGTAAAATTCGTTTAAGTTGGCTGTAACTGATCACCCTGACCCCTTCAAGACCGACGTCCTTTACCGGCATCTCATGGTCACGCTTCATTTTTCGGTGCAGTTTTGAATAGTTTAGCCTTCCATGGCTTCTGAGAATGGATAAAAAAAACTCAGGATCACAAAAGCCAGATCATGACGTTTGCCACGGCTGTCCTGCCCGTCTTCCAATTGTGATTGCAGTTCTTGGTAATATAACTTAATTTCGTTCTCGTTCGGGTTCATCCTACTGTTGTTTTATGTCTTGAGCAACACAAAGCTAATAGTTTGGATGAACCTTTTTTTATGAACAAGCCTTGTATTTTGAAGGGAGGCTATTCATATTTTAAAGCCTCATAAGGCGGGCGCGACGCAGCATTAAAAGCCTGAAAACTAACAGTAATAATAGCAAAAACAATAATCAGGCTGCTAGCTCCGACAAACCACAGGATGTTTAAATCAACGCGGTAGGCAAAAGTTCCCAGCCATCCTTTCGACAAAAGAAATGCAATAGGCCAAGCCAGAAAACTAGCGATAAGCACCCACGTAGAAAACTCTTTGATAAGCGAATAAACAAGCTGTGCAACGGAAGCCCCGAGCGTTTTCTTAATACCAATTGTTTTAGTCTGCTGTTCGATGATAAAGGTACTTAGTCCAAGCAGTCCGAGCAGGGCAATGAAAATAGCCATGCAGGCAACAAAAAGAAAAAGAGTGAAGAGCTTATCTTCCTCTTCGTAATGCTCGTTGAAGTTATCGTCGAGGAATGAATAATGCATTAAATAGCCAGGATAGAGCTGTTTCCATACTTGGCTGATTTCTTCTACAGCTTTTCCCTCTTTTACATTGTCGATTTTCAGTAACAACCGGAAGCGAGATCTGGTTGAAAGCATAAAAACCATAGGTTCAATTTCTCCTTTTAGCGATTCATAGTGAAAATCTTTAAGTACGCCAATAATTCTTCCGTCTACCCCTTGGCTACACTTTACTTTCCTTCCAATAGGTTCATTGCCGAATATGTTTAGCGCAGCCTCATTTATTACAAAAGCAGTAGTGTCGTCCCTTGCTGAGTCTGGGTGGAAAAAGCGCCCCTGAGATAGTTCTAGATCCAAAATCTGAAGATAGTTATGCGCAACAAAGTGACAATTAAGCGGAAGATGTTGTGAAGAGTCTCCATCTTCTATGAAAAAAAGAAGTCTTCCATTTTTATAACCAGGTAGATCCGGTGTTTTTTCAACAGCTTTAACAACAGGTTGTTTTTCTAGTAATGCAATCAGACTATCTATTTTGGCTATATCAGGCTTTTTCTTGGCAGGAAGGTTCAGAACCAACATTTGTTCCTTATCAAAACCCATGTCCACAGTTTTCAGGAAACGGATCTGTTCGTAGATTACCAAAGTAACTATGATCAGGGCAGTGGCTATGATGAACTGCGAAATAACCAATAGCCTCCGGATCTGGACAGATACCGTATTTTTCTTTGAGAAGCGGCGGGAATTGAGCCCCCCAATTTTCAGTACAATTACAGGGTCAAATGAAGAAAGAATAAAGGCAGGAAAAAAACCAGAAAGACTACCAACACCTACAATCAGACCAATGATCACAAATATGAAAGCCCTTCTTTCTTCAAATAAAAAGAAATGAAAGAGGGAAAGGTCTGTACCCAAATAGTTGTTCAGGAATGGCAGCGAAAATTCTATCAGCATCAAGGCGATTAAACAAGCAAGGCTGGCAATTATGATCGATTCGCTGATGAACTGAATAATCAGTTGCAGCCGCGTTGCACCACAGACTTTTCTCACACCTACTTCTCGGGCTCTCTTCACAGAACGGGCGGTACCGAGGTTCACAAAGTTTACGCTTGCTATCATCAATACCAGAAATGCGACAAGGCTCAGTATGTTGAAGTAATATGGATCTGCTGATCTTGATAGTGTATAAATATGATTCCTATCGAAATGCAGGCCCCGTACAGGCTGGGGTAAGAAAGTGATCTTGTTGTTCAGTTTCACTTTGTTTAGCCATATGTGCATCGTTGTGTCTTGCCAATTGTTGAAATCTTCCATGAAACTGTCGTACATGTTTGGAGATTTCAGTTCCATGTAAGTATACACCCAGAGGCGCATCCAAGAGTCGTCCCATTCTTTCTTTTTGTTTTTATAAATATGTTCGAACGAAACTATAATTTGAGGGCGTATGTGAGATTTCTTTCTATAAGTATTGAAAACCCCACGTATCATGAAGCTGGCACCTGAAAATTCGATCACTTTTCCAACCGCCGATTGTTTGGGGAAAATTTTCTGAGCAAGTTCGTTGGATATTACTACTGAGTTGTCCCGGTTGAGCGATTGTTTGGCCACACCTTCCGTGAACTCAAAATTGAAGACATCGAAGAAATTCTTATCGGCATAAACTAGGCGGTCTGCCTGATAGTAGCTCGTATCAACTTTTATTGGACGCTGAAAATACTGCGATACCCGTATTGCATGTTTTACCTCGGGAAACTTCTTGTTGAGTGCATTTGCCAATGGGTACGAACTCATTGCGAAGAAATCTTTCTCTTCTCCAAAACTGATATGCTGACTTACACGATAGATCGACGTGGCATTGTCCCAGTCTTTGTCATAGAATTCCTCACTTTTAACATAAACATATATAAACAGGAAAGTTGCAATACCGGCTGCAAGCCCCAGGATATTAAGAATCGAGAAGAATTTCTGGTTGAGAATATTCCGAATGGCAATAATTAAATAATTCCTTAGCATATAGGCTTGAGTCCTGTTTGTGTCTCGCATGCAAATCTCAATCCTTTTAGGTTATTATTTTGTAAATCTATCAGTTAAGCTGTAATGTAGGGAGTGAACTGCTAAAAAATTATACAATAGTGTACGCATCTTTTTTTCCGAGATGTACATTATGTGAAGTCGAAATCCACTTCTTTTAATTTTCCCTATGAAAAAGTTGGTCAACAATTCTGGCAGAAGCCAAACAAAGCGGTATCCCTCCCCCTGGATGAACACTTCCTCCAACAAAATAAATATTTTTTAGCTTACTTGAGAAATTGGCATGCCGCGCGAAAGCAGACATTCTACTGTTCGAACTGATTCCATACAACGCGCCCATGTGCGAGTTTGTTCTGGTTTCAATATCTTTAGGAGTTAAAACCTCCTCAGTTTCGATGTATTTCCGAACGTCTTCTTTGAGTGTTTTTTTTATCTTTTTTAAGATAATTTCTCGCAGAACAGATACGGAATTGTTCCAATCAATGCTATCCGTAGCAGGGGCATTGATCATCACAAACCAGTTTTCTTTGCCAGCAGGGGCATCTTTAATTACCTTTTTAGAGCTGATGAAGATATAAACTGTTGGATCGTTGAAGATGGTCTTGCTTTTGAACAAGTGGTTGAATTCTTCTTCATAGTTGTCGGAAAACAGAATATTATGAAGATCGAACTGAGGAAACTGACGGTTCATACCCCAATAGAAAATTAGTGCGGATGTAGATCGTTCGTGTTTCAAAAGTGCTTTTGGGAAGTATTTTTCGGGGAGTAGGCGTTTGTACAGCACAAAAACATCGACATCGCTAATGATGGTGTCAAATGCAATGTGTTCGCCATTTACTTCAAGTCCTGTTGCTGTTTTTTTGTTCAGCAAAATGCGTTCTACTTCGCTGTCGAAATGAAAATTCACACCCTTACGTTCCGCTAAGTCAACCAAGCTGCCTACAATACTATACATTCCTTCGTTTGGAAAGAAGGCTCCAATTTTATGTTCCAGATGTGGTATCACGTTCAATGTTCCAGGAGCTTGAAATGGGCTTGAACCATTATATGTAGCATATCTGCCATAGAGCTGTCTGCCTTCTTTTGTCTTCAAAAACCTGTCGATGCCCTTTTGCATGGTAGTTGTTGCGTCAAGTTTCCACCATTGAAGGAATGCGCGGAGAAATTTTTTCGATAGAAAAGTTTTCCATGTATGGAAAGATCCAAAAATGAAAACGTCTTTAGTGAGGTTATATATTTGTTCGCTCTTCGAAAAGAATTTCTTTATAGATTGCGGGCTTTCTCCAAGTTTTACATTCAATTCTTCTATGAAATCGTCCAGATTACTGAATGCATCGACTATTTTTCCCGAAGTAAAAAAATAGCGGGTAATTGTATCGAGACGCTCATATGCAAAAAAGTCTTCTGGATTTTCACCTGCCAATTCGAAAAGTTCGGTAACAAGTTCTGGAAGGGTGAATAGCGAAGGCCCCATGTCAAACCGAAAGCCATCCGTTCTAATTTCCGCAACCTTTCCGCCTGCAAAGTTGTTCTTCTCAAAGACATGCACTTCGTGACCTTGACTTGCAAAGCGAATAGCAGCCCCGATACCTCCTATTCCTGCACCAACAATGCCGATCTTTCCCATAAAATTAGTTAAGCTTTGTGTAGTAAGCACGTGGTGCTACTGGTTAGTAAAACATTGTGCTAATATTCAGCACAGTGGCAAACTTAAAAGTGCCGTGTTATATTAACACTTCTACTTGTAAACCAACAATTGACAGCATAAATTAACCCTAATCAATTAGCTGGTCACTTATCCTACTAGGTAAAGTGTAAAAAAAAATTTTGGTTAAGGCGCACAAGGCGTTCAATACCAGAGTGTACTAGAGTACGTAAGGATTTGGACGACCGCAGAGCAACGAAAACCGAAGTTATTTTTCAGCTTTACTAAGATATAGAATATTTTAATCGTGCTTGTGTTGCGACAGCAATTTATATTGTTGGAAACAAATAGTTAAATGTGGGTGCTAATGTGCTTATTTATAAATAAATGCTCATCTGGTTGTAAGTTGCTTCTGTCTATATTTTACTAAGAAGAAAACTCAAATCGAAAAGATAGATGTGCGGGTTAACAGGATGGAGGTAAATCCGAATCGTTTTCTGTGAACTTAGTAGGCTGTGTAAGTGAGCTTTGTTGGCTATGATTATTTGACTAACGTATATTAGATCGTCTCCGTTATTATGTTTGCAACGATACACAAGCTGGCTTTTGTTTCTCTTGGTTGAGGTATTCTTATTGGGTTTATCAAGAATGTTTAGTTCGTTTTGAGCTAAACTTCCAAACTGTTCGTTATCTGGAATATCGTAGAATTTATTGTGGATTATTTCACATTTATTAAGGTCGACATTTAAGAAGCTTCCTGCTTCTTTCAGGTATTCAGCGAAACTGGAAGCCCCAGTAACAGTCCTTTTTTTTGTGTAAAAACCAAAGACAACAGAAAGGATTCCAAGTATTGTTGAGGCAGCAGCTGTCAGAATCCATATTTGTTTGTCTAGAAAAATGATATTCAGATTCCCTAAGTAGGCATAGAAAAACAAAAAGCCTGCAAGCAAAAGTAGTATTCCAATAACTCTAAGAATTCTCTGTATCATGATACTTAGTATAATAAACCGAAAATAATTTTGACCAAGCTTGCAGACCTATTTATTTAGACTTATTCTTTTCAGATAATCAGTTACTTAGTGCCAGAATAAATCTATATATTGAGACAGACTACTTATTTCGAACTTTCACAAAGTTTCTCGGCTACCGTGTGCTGCAATAAAGAACGATATAACAAATGCCTATTTATTCAGATTTTCAATTGCGCCAATATATTTTGAATTAGGAAACTTCTGTAGAAAGTCTTCTTTCAGGAACAGAAAAGCTTCATCGTCTACAATAAAGGCACATCTCAAATAAGCGGCCAGAAAGGCTTCATTTTGCGAAAACTTTTCACTGTATTTCTGACCAAAACGAAATCCAAGCTCAGCAAGATCGTTCATCCTTAGCCTGTGCATGAACTCAAGGAACTTGTTGAAATTGCCATGATAATCATCATCGGGCAGGGGTAGGGCGTAAGAAGCTTTGTGTTCGCTACGGAGCCGATATAAATGATATAAGCAATTGGTAATATTAGCATAAAGAAATGCTTCTTTGGGCTGATCTTCCAGCATGTTTAAAGAGTTGTACATCGACCGGCCGTAAATTTCAAACTCATATTGTGCTGAAATAATTTCTAGATCGGCAATTATTTCATATTGAGCTACATCTGTGGTGTGGATGCTTTCTTCTTGTTTGTGCTGAAAGTTACTAAGTACAGCAATGCGTACCTTACAGTCGGGGTGTGTTTTTAGGGAATCGGCAAGCGCTTTTTCTTCTTCTTCAATTACAGGAGTCAGCCCAAAGCCTTCATCTTCTTCCAGCCAACTTTTCTTGATTTTGAATTCAGGTGAATTGAATATCTCTTCAAAATCGATAGCTGAACTTCTTTTAGGCTGATCAATATTGTCTAGAAGTTGCAAACATGATATTGCTTCATGTGTGCTATATTTTGTGTTTGATAATAGAACAAGAGCCATTGAATCAGCCTCAATCTCCCTTTCTCTACTATATTTGCTCAACCCTTTTGCAATGTCATTTACCAGAGCAAGCCCTCTTTCATATACAGAATACGGGTTTCTTTTCAGTTTTTTCAGTTTCTTTTTGTTCTTCTTACCATGCATCTCGTTTAAATATTTTTCAATGCTGGCTTCGCTGTGCCGCAGATAGCGATGGGCTATTTCATGACAGAGTACAAATGCTAACTGGTGGTCATTCTGAATTTTACTTATCAATCCTAGATTTAGCACAATGGTTCCTTCTCCATAACTAACTGCATTGGGACTTTCGTAGCGACTTATCAACAAGCGTAGGTTTTCGTTCATAAGTATGGGGTTGGCATTGATTATTGTTGAGAACATATTCTGATATTTTGTCAGAAAATCAGAATCGGATACGTAGTGGTGCTTTTGTACGTATCCCTTTAGCATCTCAAAGCGTTCGGTATGGAGTTTCTTTCTTTGTTTTTTATAAGGAGAACTTATTTTGGCAATTCCTTTGTTGAAACTGTTTGTTATTTCAGACTCTATTTTTTCTTCGTACTTATTGTCTGTCGCAAATGGAATATAACTATCCTGAGACCAAGCTGAAAAAGAGCACCAAAGGCAAACAAGTAAAATTGAAACAGACCTCATTTTTTGTAATAGTATAAGTTTTGTATTAAGAATAAAGCTTTTTTGAAACGTTGGTTCTTATGCATAAGTAAAGTGTGAAAAATAATTTCGGAGTAAGCTACACAAGGCGTTTAATACAGGAGCGTACTAAAGTACGTGAGGATTTGGGCGACAACAGTGTAACGAAAACCGAAGTTATTTTTTCTGCTTTACTAAGCCAGTTGTAATTTATGATTAATAATTTGTTTGACTGTCTTATTAGTAACTGACCTTTCGCAGTCCTAAAAGTTGCGAAAGAAATAAATTACGTTAAAGCAAAGGTTTCCTGCTTGAGTTCTAATTGCTGTTCCAGTTCAGTTTTTAAAGACTGGAGTTCATTGAAAGCTGCTTTGACAGCACGGATATATAGCCTTGATTTGAGCCCGAAGTGATTTGTGGCATGTGCAAACTTTAAAACTTCGAGTTTGCAGAATGCGATCATCGAAGCAAACACATGATTGGACTGTGTGGTCTCATTTTTTGTCGGAGACTTTTCCAATGCTGCGTTCTGCTTGAGTGATTTATGGAAAACCTCTACGTTCCACCGTTTTTTGTAGATAGTACAGGTTTGATGATGGGTAAGTTTCAGGTCATTGGTTACAAGGTAAGCTTCCCCGCTGCTCCCGTCTATGTTTGTAAAGACCTGTTTGATAAGTTTTACTGGAAAGTCCAGTCCCTTAATCCAAACTTCATACGAGCGGTTTGCCTGAAAACCCTGTTCCGATACTTTTTTGAACTTACCCTCACGTTTGTCCTGATAGCTTAGGGCAACAGTCCTGTTTTCTTTCAATGCCGCAACAAAAAACTTCTTTAGTTTTTTGTGCACGAACTCAAAGTTCTCCTTGGAAGAAAACCAGGTATCCCAGCTTAGGTATCCATATTTCACTTTGTTGTGAAAAGTCAAAATGGTTAAGCGTTCGCGTACCAGTTCATTTTTACTCACACTGCTACGCCGCTTTACCTTGTCTGATTTTTGGTCATAATAGGAGTCCGTTTTTTCTATGATTTCATATGCGATCGGGAGGTTCACATCCTCTCCGGAATCGTTCTGAGCTACATACAAAAAGTTCAATAGGTTGATCCCTTTGATGTTCCTGTTCTTTGAATGGTCCCAATGCCAACAGACAATATCGTTTTCTGTGGTATGTGGTTTTTCCTCGATACTGTCATCAATGGCGATCACACCCTGATCGGATTCTATGGCTCGGACCAACTTTTTGATCTGTTTCCAAAAGTCTTGAGGAAGTAATTTCTTCTGGGCTAGGAAACGGCTGATCTGATCGTGGCTATATCCGTTGTCCAGCAGCTCAGATAGACCTACCGCCGTGGTAAGCGTGAATGACGATATTAAATAATCGCTGTATAAATCTAAGAGCTGTGGGTTTTTCATCGGTTATCTTTTTTTGACGAAATCGAAGCTAGGGAACATCCCGTTATTTATAAAATTTTTAAAACACAAACTTTAGAGCTGCAATAGCTCAGTTAGTAATAAGTGCAATGTGCTTATCTGTAGATTCGTAAGCCAGCAGTTAGTTCAATTCTCGATAGATTAATGAATTCTTTTTCCTCCAATTTTATATTAATTGTAGTGCCTGATAGTTTTTGCTTTTGGTTTATTTCGGTAAGAACAGTATTCGAAAGAGATAGCTTTATGCCTAAAGCAATCCTGTCATTCAGCATTTGGTCTAAACCAACTTCTAGAAATGTCCCGAATGAATTTGCAGACACCTCTATAGGTTCAGTTCCTAGAACCATATTATTGTTATAATTTACATATCCAAGCGAAAAACCAAAAATGACTTTGCTCATATTGTTTTGTCCAAAGGCGAAACAACTCATAATAGATGGACCGAAATAGTTAAGAGAAATATTATTTTCCAACCATCCAGTTGTTTGACCATTGCTGGTTGTTATAGGCATGTTGTCTGCTTCACTTTTGGTTCTGAATATGGTGTATTTGGCTCCTACTCCAAGGTGTTCAACGAGAAAATAATGAAAATCAGTATTTATATTATATCCTGATCTTAGCTCCTGTAAGAAGCTTTTTTCTTGACTCGATAGATTAGGACTACTAGGAGCAGTCAAATAACTGAAACCGCCACCAAGCGAAAACCTGATTTTACTATATTCATAATCAGCTTGGTCTTTGTTGTCGTTTTTGAGGTTTGTTTGAGTGGAGCGGTGAGTATTCCTGTCCAGTACTACATAATCTTCGCCGTATTGCTCTTCTACTGCTATTTCTTTTTTTTTCGGTTCAGGAGGTTTTACAAGGGCGCCTTTTTTGTAAATATTCGCAGCAATCTGATGGCATGAACTACCAAAGAAAGATGGGGGATAATGTGAGGTGATTTTGATTAAGTCTCCTCCAATTTTTCGGGCTTCAGTTTTGACATGTCCTATTACAATGTCGTATGAACATTTTGTACTGAAGCCTGAATCTCCGACCCTAACAGTGCCAAGAAAATCAGCATCTTTAGGAACTTTATCTGTTTGTTTTAGAACTGTTACTTCTGTCTGACTTCCTAAGCGGCCATAGCCTTTGGTAATTCTGGTACTCACTTGCGCTGAGCATGAGACCAAAAATGGCGACAGGATTATGAACCAAAAGATTACTTTTTTCATTTTTAAAAACGCATTGATGCTTGATTTGTTGGACGATACCGAAGAACAACTTCAGTAAATATCATACTGAAGTTGTTTGCTGTTCATTTAATAATTCATCTTTTCCAAACGCATAGACAGCTTCTTGGCTTTGGAAAAATATTCCACCATCATTACATAACCAGGCTTTGCCTCGAAGAAGCGTATGTTTCTGGAGTTGTATTTAAGCGGAATGCGATCAGTCAGATACGTTGCATCTTCATCCGTATGAGAGATAATTCCAAGGTATGAATCTTTTTTACTAGATTTTGTTTTTTTGCGTTCTTCTTTCGAAGGGTGGCTGGTGTAAGTAGAGAAAAAGCTAGACTTATCCCTGCTAACAGATGTAAATGCATAATCGAATCCACCAATATATCTTATGAACTTGGAAATATACACAGGTGGATAATACAACATGCCAGCAGGTAGATTGATGTTCTTTTTAGCTTTAGGAAATAGTTCAACACTTTCCAGCTTCATATCTGGTGCAATTTTAAACGCTACCATTTCTTTTATCACAATCTTTGCCATACTCACTTGAGAGTTGGTGTAATGTCCAGTAGCACCGCCAATTAATGCTTGAGCTACATGTCCTGCAATACCAGCTGCGCTGGCTGCTTTTTTATAAAGCTCACCTATCACATAGAAATGACCATCTGCCGTTTTCTGAATGCTATGTATTGCAACATAACCGGAACCTGCAATGCGCCCTTTTTCATCCACATCAACATGTTTCTTTATATCACCCTGCCAGCTATAGTGTTGTTTGCTTATCAGCTTCCCCTTGTAGTCGTAAGTGAGGGCACACAGGCCTAGACTTTTATCTTTCGCTAGGTTATCGTCCAATTGGTAATATTCACCCAGAACAACAATTTGTTTTTGATCAGAATCCAGAAAGGCATTCATAAAGCTGTATTTATTAGTGGTAGTAACCAGTTCTTGGTTGAACAGCTCTTTTTTCGTTGCAAGCTCTTGAAGGCTTATTGAGTAAGTAAGGTTTCTGGTAGAGGTAAGTTTCGGCTTCCTGTATATTGCCGATAAGATAACTTCGCCATCGCTATCAATAAAATTGGCTCCTTCCATTATCCTGGATTTTTTTGGCGATGCTTTTTTCCAAGACTTGGTTCTGTTCAGGTTATTCGGTACATAATTCATTTCGTAGCCCACTTTTTTTGTTTTTATGGGTGTGTACTGAACAAAGCCTTCTTTGCCAACAGCGTGTAGGCTCCTGTTTCTGGATGCTGCTGCTTCTGGTGCGGTGTAGTTGCGATAAGCCCATTTGTCGAGGTGCGTCACGGAAGATCCTATCTGCTTCATTTGGGTGTTGTAGGTAATAAGCTCACGTGTTCTTTTTTTGTAATCGATAAAAGAGAATGCGATAGCCTTACCATTGAAAGCAGCTTCTAGTAGGTCAACGTTTTTTCCTTTAGTAATTTTCTTTTCTGCTATCTTCTTTAGGTTGTGATCCAGTATTCTAAGCAAATAAGCACGTTGTTTTCTGTTTACTTTTCCCAATTCATAAAATAAATAATAACCACTTACCTGACCATCTTTTCTGATAGGGCCAATATTTTGAAGTTCTATTGTTGTTACATCGTTGAAATCAACTCCCTGAGCAGCTCCATCGAGCGCTAAAAATGAAAGTAATGCAATGAATAATAAACGTTTAACCATTAGTTTACCTGTTAGTTCTTTCTTTTTTGTTTCTGTCTATTGTTCTATTTTCTGAATTTCCTGTCGTTTTCCAGCCCTTGGTATTGTCTTGTTGATTAATTTTTAATTAATAACGACTAAATAATATACCTAATAGCATAGCTTTAGCGAATAGACTGTGAAAATTCAAGCTGCAAAGAAAGAAAAGAACTAAATTCTTTCAAAATTCAATTCAAAACCTCATCCGTGTTTAAAAGCATATTTTTTTTGATAAGTAGCACTCTTGTATGAAAAAAACGCTCTTTTTTTTATTGGTTTTTTGATTCAGAAAATATACCTTGTTAGCTGTAAAAGACAATCGATCATAGTTTTAACAGCAAAAAGTTAGCCGATGCTTCTGAGGGAATTGAGAGATTCGCTATTGCAAATCAGCAATGTGAATGTGGCAGCTTCGGAGGAATATCTGATCATTTCAAATTCGATCAAAGATTTTTCTGCGAAAGTGCATTTTGATGAGATTGATAAATTTAGGAAGATCCTCACTCCCAATGGTGATTACGGCATACAGATTTATTATCACTACGAAGGAGGCCTGATTGTTACCGGAAATGATTTTCTGTTCGATACACAACAGGGGCCTTTTTTCACTGTGCCAAATATGCCAAACTTTTGTACATTAAGTATGGTGATCGACAATTTCTTGAGCTATTGTCAGGATCCTACCCCGTCAATCCATACTTATAAGAACATCACCTTTTACTATGCACAGAAGTACTTTATCGATAGTGCTGTTGCAAAGGGTTTCGATATGAGTAGCTTACAGACAAAGTTGAAGCACATTAAAGTAGAGACTGGTCTGTCCGATGTTTTTGCTCATATTGAATTTGGGACTTGGAAATGCTGAACTAAACAGGAGTCATATCCATTTCAAAGGTACGGCTCCTGTTTTTTTATATTTTTTTCTATTCCAATAAGTAGGTAGATGCCCATAATAGAATGGCTGGAAAAAGAATAATTGAATGTTTATTGATTGAAAATCAATAGAATATATTCTTTGGTGAGGCGGGATTAATTATGTCCATTTTTAGATTCCCACTATGTTGAATATTAGTAAGATGCTTATTCCTGGCAAATAGCACCATGTGCTTATGCTTTTTGCATATTCATGGTTGATTTTTAGGTTGTTTTGGTAGTTCTTAATACTGTAAAAGTGAAGTGTATAGGGTGTGTATATAATATGTTCCCACCTTATTGAAACTATATATGATACGTATCTGCATATTGGATTAAAAAAGTTGACTTCCCTATAAAGTTGGAAATCAACTGTTCTAATTTCAGACCTCATTTCGCAAGGTTTTGAGAAGTGGCGCTGACGCAAAGATTTTTTTGAACTAATCCATAGAATGTTACTACGTCAGTATTCTAATCGATAGTATTAGGCGCTTATTTTCCTATCTTGTCGTAAGAAGTAGCAATACCACGAATCAGTGAAGAACTAAACCCTTGATGTTCCATCTCATTCAAACCTGCAATGGTAATGCCCATCGGGGTGGTAACTTTATCAATTTCAGCTTCTGGGTGGAGGCCTCCTTTGATAAGTAATTCCGCTGCTCCTTTAACAGTTTGAGTTGCAATTTCCGAAGCTAGTTTCGAATCGAAACCGATCTGTATGCCCCCTTGCATATTTGCCCGTATAAAACGAAGAGCAAAAGCAATTCCACTTGCAGCTAGAACAGTTGCTGCCTCCATTAGTTCTTCCTGAACATAAACTGCAGATCCCATTTGTTTGAAAAATTCTTCTGCATAAGTTTTATCTTCTTCGCTGATAACCCCATTGTGTGCCATACAGGTCATTGATTCCTGAACTGCAATTGCAGTATTGGGCATAGCTCGTAAAATGCTGGTTTTTTCTGGGAGGTATGCTTGAATGTCTTTGATTGGTACTCCAGTGGCCACGGAAACAACAACATGCTTTGAAGGGTCTATTTTAGGAGAGATTTCTTGCAGCAGTTCAGCTACTTTGTAAGGCTTCAGGGCAATGATGATCATGTCTGAATCTTCTACAGCTTTCTGATTATCTTTATGAACTGAGACACCCTGATCTGCAAGGTCTTTGAGCAAATGATGGCGGCGTTTTGTTACAGTTAGGTCTGCTGGTTTAATTTTTCCACTTTTTAGAATTCCTTCAGCAATAGCTTTACCCAAATTTCCTCCGCCGATAATGGCCACTTTTTTTTCTGTCATTGGTCTATGTTCTTTGTTGAATTTAAACAAAGTTAATGACAAAAGTTGTAATCCGAAATTAATTCACCTGCAAATCCTTTGGATTGAAAGTTAACTTACTTCTTTCTATTTGTTTATTTTTTATGTTCGAAAGAATTTCAGATTTCAGCTCACAAGAGCTACAGCCGCTTGCACAACCAGATTTCGAAGTTCCAATGAAGAATCGATAGCTGTTTACGAGTGTATAAACTGCTGCTGCAAAAACGATAGTAAGTGCTGCGATTTCCTGTAACATAGTTTAAAATTTAGTTTTAAGACGTGGGTCTTTTTAATATCAAGAACTTAGGCTAAATATGGACATTCTGCATCCAAATCAAATTCCTCCTCATTTACATGTTTTAGAAGAACAAGCTCCCTATCTGATACACTGCAAAGCCCATAATCCAAGCCAGAGCGGTAGTATAACTAGCTAAAAAAGCAGCCCATTTCCAACTGCCGGATTCTTTTTTTATAGCTGCTACAACTGCTACACATGGGAAATAAATGAGAACAAACACAAGAAAGCCAAGTGCTTTGGCAGGTGTAAATAGTTGTTCGCCTTTTTGTGGCCCATCGGAATAGGTCTGAGCTTGCAATTTCTTTTTCAAACTTTCAGATTCTTCATTTGTTTTCTTATCTGCCTGATAAAGGACACCCATTGTACTGACTACAATCTCTTTGGCAGCCATACCTGTAATAATGCTTACAGTCATTTTCCAATCGAAACCTAAAGGACGGAAAACAGGCTCGCACACTTTTCCGATTCTGCCGATAAATGAATTTGCCTGTCGATCAGCAGCTTTCTCTAGTTCAATGGCTACGATTTTTTCTTTTAATTCTGTTTTTTCTTTGGCAAGTTGAAGAGAGTCACTGGCCAGCTGGGTTTTCTCTTTGAATTCCGCTGTGAGTTCCTTTATCTGTTTGTCAAATGTTGGGGTAAGAGCCGTTTCTTTTGGATAATATCCCAGTGCCCATATCAAAATTGAAGCAACAAGAATTATCCCTCCCATTTTTTTTAGGTACTGAGCGCCTTTTGTCCACATGTGCCGAAGCGTTGTTTTCATTGTTGGAATACGGTAGGGAGGGAGTTCCATTACAAAGGGAGCCTCTTTTGTTCGGAAAAGTGTTTTTTTGAATAAGATTGCAGTAATAGCAGCAAGAGCAATTCCTAAGATATAGATCGAAAATAGTACAGTGCCTGCCTTATCTGGAAAGAAGGCCGAGATAATCAATACGTAAACAGGCAAACGGGCACTACACGACATAAATGGATTGATAAGCATTGTAAGCAGCCGGTCGTTTCTGTTTTCAAGAGTTCGTGTGGCCATAATTGCTGGTACATTGCAACCAAAACCCATAACCAAAGGAATAAACGATTTTCCATGAAGGCCTATCCTGTGCATTATCTTATCCATGATAAATGCGGCCCGCGCCATATAACCAGTATCCTCCATCAATGAAATGAAGAAAAACAGGATAAGGATATTGGGCAGAAAAACAATAACACCACCTACACCGCCAATGATGCCGTCTACAATTAAATCCTTCAACACTCCGTCCGGCATGTGGTTTTTGAACAAAGTACCAAGTAGTCCCACACCACTGTCGATCAAATCCATAGGTATCTGTCCAAGACTGAACGTAGCCTGGAACATTGTCCACATGAAAAGGATGAAAATCGGAAAACCCCAAGATTTATGAGTAACGAAATCGTCTATAAGTTTGGTTTTACGGGTTTTTCTTTCAGAATTTTTTGCGTAAGTTTCTTTTAAGGCTCCATTAATAAAGCCATATTTTGCATCCGTAATTACCGACTCCGGCTCTTCTTCATAAATACTTTGTAGTAATCGGTTTTCGTCGGCAACCTTTTCTAGGATATGAAGAAATTTGGGGCTTTTTTCAATAAGCTTTTTCGAATCCTCATCGTCTTGTAGCAGATTTATGGCTAAGTATCTTGGTGAAATTTGGGTTGTTAAGTCTTTATCCTTCTTGATAACGTCCTGAATACGAATGATAGAGCTTTCTATTTCGTCTCCATAGTTAATATGAATATGGCGCACAATTGGGTCTAAATTTTCAAAAACCTCTATTGCTTTATCAAAGAGTTCAATTATTCCCGCTCCTTTTGAACCAACTGTGGGCACCATAGGTGTGCCGATCATTTCAGCAAGGTCGTTGTGCTTAAATTTATCGCCTATCTTTTGCAGTTCGTCATACATGTTCAAAGCGATGATCACTTTGATATCCATGTCGATAAGCTGCGTAGTGAGGTAAAGATTACGTTCTAAGTTTGAGGTGTCTACAACATTTATAACAATATCGGGCGACTCGTTCAGAATGTAGTTTCGTACATAGCGTTCCTCTGGCGTATAGGCAGAAATAGAATAAGTTCCGGGAAGGTCGGTAACACGGAAAATGTAGTCCCCATGTTCGAAGGTAGAGCGTTTGGCATCTACGGTTACGCCAGAATAGTTGCCAACATGTTCATGAGAACCAGTTGCTTCGTTGAACAATGTTGTTTTTCCACAGTTCGGGTTGCCTACAAAGGCTATATTGATGGTTTTGCTTTTCTTTTCAACGGAAGTTTTAAGAATATCGCTCGAAAGTACGCCTAGGCTTTCATTTATAATTTGCTCCTTAGCCTCATCCAGCGTAATTACATCGATCATTCGGGCTTCGCTTCTTCGTAGAGAAATTTCGTAATCTAGAAGCTTGTATTCTATTGGGTCTTTTAGAGGGGCATTTTTTACTACAGTAATTTCCTTGCCTTTGACAAAACCCATTTCTGTCAGCCGTTTTCTGAACGCTCCCCGTCCTGCAACTTTTGTGATTATTCCTTTTTCGTTTGTATGTAAATCTGACAGTTTCATGGGCATACGCTATAATTGTCTGGCTTCCTGAATTTAGGGAGCAGTATTTTTCTGCAATTTCGAATTGATAATAATTGTAGCATAACGCTACTTTTTTATGAAAATATGCTATAAAGCAGATTTTACATTGCTATTACTATAAGAAGCAAATGTAGCTAGATTGAGGGGGGGGCAAAATACCTATATGTTGGTATTTATGTAGCGAAAGCGCGGAATAGACTTAATTGGGATATGATCTCATATATGGTATTTATATGATTAATTATTGATTATAATTGTTTTACTTTAAAAGTAAAAGAAAGGTATTTGTTATTTTAGTCGTCGAAAATATAACTCAAAATTTTTATTGAAATGAAAAAAATTACAATTACCGTTGTGTTAACACTTTCTACTTTTTTGCTCGCAATGAGTCAAGAGAATAACTTCCCTAAAATTGGGAATGTTACTATATATCAGGGGGCTACTAATTTTAGAGGATATGATATAGTTAATAAAAATAAGAAGGTGGTGTCAAGGTTCGAAGCAACAAGTGATGGATCTGGACAACTTTGGTTTGCAAATAGTGCTGGAGATATAAGAACTGTTATTAGGGGTAACGCTACTTCTCCCTCTGCTATAGCTGGTGAACTTATTATTGGAAAATTTGCAAGAACAAGTTCCGGAAAAACTCTTTTTGTTAATGGAACATCTGAATTCACAGGAAATCTTTACGGGCAATCAAATTTTATTCTCAAGCAAAAGGAAGGACTGCATCGAGGATACGATGTTAACAACTTTGATGGGATTACGGTTTCAAGGTTTGAAGCAACACATGATGGAACTGGCCAACTTTGGTTCAAAGATAAAGCTGGAAATGTTAGAGTTGCTATTCGGAGCAACACAACCTATCCTTCTGCTATAGCAGGAGAGCTTATGGTAGGTAAATATTCAACAAAAAGTTCTGGTAAAACTTTTTTTGTTAACGGAACATCTGAGTTCACAGGAACCCTTAGTGGACAATCAAATATTATTCTGAAACAACAGGAAGGGCTGTTTCGTGGCTACGATGTGCAGAATTTTGAAGGAACTACTGTTTCTAGATTTGAAGCGCGGGCAGATGGTTCTGGGCAGCTCTGGTTCAAAAATAAAGAGGGAGATATAAGGGCTGTTATTAGAAGTAACGCAACCTATCCTTCTGCTATAGCAGGAGAGTTGATGGTTGGTAAATATTCAACAAAAAGTTCTGGTAAAACTTTTTTTGTTAACGGAACATCTGAGTTCACAGGAACCCTTAATGGACAATCAAATATTATTCTGAAACAACAGGAAGGGCTGTTTCGTGGCTACGATGTGCAGAATTTTGAAGGAACTACTGTTTCTAGATTTGAAGCGCGGGCAGATGGTTCTGGGCAGCTCTGGTTCAAAAATAAAGAGGGAGATATAAGGGCTGTTATTAGAAGTAACGCAACCTATCCTTCTGCTATAGCAGGAGAGTTGATGGTTGGTAAATATTCAACAAAAAGTTCTGGTAAAACTTTTTTTGTTAACGGAACATCTGAGTTCACAGGAACCCTTAATGGACAATCAAATATTATTCTGAAACAACAGGAAGGGCTGTTTCGTGGCTACGATGTGCAGAATTTTGAAGGAACTACTGTTTCTAGATTTGAAGCGCGGGCAGATGGTTCTGGGCAGCTCTGGTTCAAAAATAAAGAGGGAGATATAAGGGCTGTTATTAGAAGTAACGCAACCTATCCTTCTGCTATAGCAGGAGAGCTAATGGTAGGTAAATACTCAACTACAAGTTCTGGAAGAGCATTCTTTGTTAACGGAACATCTGAATTTACGGGCAATCTTTATGGGCAGTCAAATTTCACTTTGAAACAAAAGGAAGGGAACTCACTGGGTTATAACGTTCAGAATTTTGAAGGAAATACTGTGTCTAGGTTTGAAGCTAGGGTAGACGGTTCAGGTCAACTCTGGTTCAAAGATAAAGCAGGGAATACTAGAGTTGTTATAAGGAGTAACACAACTTACCCTTCCGCTATAGCAGGCGAACTCATTATCGGCAAATTTTCTACTGTTAGTGAGAATAAGAAACTGTTTGTTGCTGGTGATTCTTGGATTGAAGGTGAACTTGGAGTTGATGGAGACATTGTCACGGAGAAGGTTAGTGTACAGGTTGTCAATCCTCCTGATTATGTTTTTGAATCAGACTATAAACTTAGGTCTCTCAAGGAAACCAAACTCTACATTGATGAAAACAAACATTTGCCAGAAATCCCATCTGCTAAGGAAATGGAAGCAAATGGAGTAGAACTGGGCGAAATGAACATGAAACTTCTGAAAAAAATTGAAGAACTAACATTGTATCAGATCGAATTGCTCGATAGGTTAGAAAATACTGAAAAGAAAACGAACCTGATGAATAAAAAGCTCTCTACACTAGAGACAGAAAATGATGGTTTGAAAGAAGAAATCAGAAAGTTGAAATCGGTAAGATAGACGAAGCATTTAGGAGGCGTGATTTAATTGCGCCTCTACAAACAAGGCTATTTATAGAGAAGCCACTCATATTCAGCAGGAATTTCTTTTTGCAAACACTGCTCAATACATTCAGAATATAAATCACCAAGAACTGATTTAACAACAACTAAATCGGCATACTGCAGTTCGTTATAATTCTTATAGAGAAAGCTCAGCACTTTAGTGTTTTTTTTCGCATAACCATGGTGCTGATAGAGGTAATCCATTTGCGAAAGTATTACAAACATAAACTCAAAAGGGGTTAAAATATGTTGAAATAGTTTTGCAGGAATACGAACTGGCATTGGGTTCTCGGCTAGAGCTTCTTTGAAATTGTTGTGAATATAAGGATTGTAACGGTCAATAGGACTACCCAACTTATTTTCGCCATACATTTTCCTGTACTTTGCAATTAATTTGGGATCGTAGGCTTTTGCAACGTCATAAAAGTGTTCGCGCTGGCGGCCTGGCTTTAAGGTCATCCCTCCGAAGATAACGTATTGTGCTCCAGCCTGTTTTATATCCTTTAGAGTCTGTTTGAGATGTTCTTTAGTGTCTGATAATAAAGGAATTAACGGCATAAGGAAAACACCCGACGGAATGCCTAACTCATTCAGTTTCTTAATGGTTTGCAGGCGTAGGGTAGGGGAGGGGACATGCGGTTCGAAGTGTGCTGCCAAGTTATCGTCGGTTGTTGAAAGGCTAAAACTGACAATAGTGGCACTCTGCTTTTTTATGTCCTGCAAAAGGTCGATATCCCTCTCTACTAATGTTGATTTTGTGAGTACATGCACAGGAAATTTCCACTTTTCGATAATAGAAAGTGCTTGTCGGCTGAGTTCGTATTTTTTCTCAATAGGTTGATAACAGTCGTTAACGCCCCCACTGATTACAATAAACGATCTGTTCATCGGTTTGCGTTTTCGCTTAGGGTTTAGCTCTTTATCGAGTAGTGAGGGTGCATTTATTTTTACCGCAATGTCCGCCGCAAAATTACCTTCTACCTGATAACTTTCTGCTCTGCCATCGCAATAGCTACAATCGTGGGAACACCCACGGTAGAGATTCAGTCCATAGCGCGACACAAACCATGAGTCGATGGTTTTCTGTTTACGGAGGATGGATTTTGCTTCTATTTCGTGGATAGGCATAAAGATCGGTAAAAACTATTGAAGAATGTAGGTCGCATTATTCCTACTTGTTTAGGTATTTCCTATCAGAAGGTCATTCATATTCTTCACTTGCATTCTGCTGAAATACCTCAGTGTTTCTAGAACATTAAATGAGAATCTATATATAAAGACCGATCTTCTCTAGAAGATCATGTTTCTTTAATGGTTTTGCGATGTAGTCGTTAAAACCTGCATTAATGATCCGGGAGCGGTCGTTGGACATTGCCAAAGCTGTTTGAGCAATTACAGGGATATCACTAAACCTTTCCTTCAAAATTTTTATGGTTTCGTAGCCATCCATTACGGGCATTTTTATATCCATTAAAATGATGTCTACAATGTCGTTGGTGTTTTCAAGAAAATGAATTACCTCGTAGCCGTTTTTGGCACGAACAAGTTGTACATTTTCTTTTTTGAAAACTGCTTTTATCAATTTATAATTGGCCTCTTCGTCTTCAGCGATCAGGATTCTTTTTCCAGACAGGTCTATTTTCTGATTTTTTGGTTTTGTAATTTTAACATTAGAAATGTCTGCTTCGCTTTCAGATTTTGTTGGAAGTGAAAAATAGAACAGCGAACCCTTTCCAATTTGGCTGTTAAGTCCAATTTCTCCGCCAAGTAGTTCTACAAGGCGTTTAGAAATAGCTAGGCCAAGGCCAGTTCCACCGAAAAGTCGGTTTTTGGTGGAGTTCAATTTTGTAAAACGGTTGAAAATCTCGGTCTGCTTTTCTTTTGGGATACCAATACCTGTGTCTTTAACAAAGAAATAAATTCGGTTCGAAAGTGTTCTGTAGCCAAAACTAACAATACCGGAATCGGTGAACTTAATAGCATTGCTGAGTAGGTTCGAAAAGACCTGCTTCAAACGCTGAGAATCCGTTAAGAACAACTTGCTTTTCCTTTCATCTTCAATTTCTAGTGCCAAACTGATGTGCGATTTACCCAACCGTTTCATTTCTGCTTTGAAAACAGCATCAAGTTCTTTGAAGAAGTTTATCAGGTCAAATTCAATAGGCTGTATGTCTATTTGTTTGGCTTCAATTTTCGAGATATCGATAATGTCGTCAATAAGGGCTAATAAGCTTTTCCCGTTCTCGATGATATAGCTGATGTATTCATTGCGTTCTTCATCCGAACTGCTGTCGTCGATAAGCATATCCGAAAAACCTATGATTGCGTTCATCGGAGTACGGATTTCGTGACTCATATTGGCCAGAAATGCAGATTTCAATTTATCAGCTTCTTCTGCTTTTTCTTTGGCCTCGATCAGTCTCTGTTCTGTCTGCTTCAGCTCAGTAATGTCCGGGAAGGTCATTACGGCTGCTGTGATAAATCCCTGTGGGTTTTTTATTGGTGCAGAATTTATTAGCAGCCATCTATATGTACCGTCTGCTCGTCGGACGATGGCCTTCATGTTTTTCACCAGCTCTCCTTTTGAACTGCGCGTTAGGGGCATATCTTCAATCTGCATCTCTTTCCCATCATAATGCAGAAAGCGCCAATCTGGACTTTGTTCTGAATAGTTTGTATTTACAAGTTCGTCTCCTTTATTTAGGCCAAGTACCTCTGCTGCTGCATCGTTGGCCATCTGAATTCTTGATTTATACGTATCGGCAATAATAATTCCGATTGGCGACCGCTGGTTTGCAGTATTAAGGAGTGCTTCTGTATGATCGAGAGCTTCTTGTGTTTCTACTCTGGAAGTAACGTTTCGTATAGCAGTAACATTTACCTGCTGGCCATTGTACAAGCTGAATTTGGTGCGGACTTCACAATATATACGTTCACCATTTTTTTTGTAACCAAGTATTTCGGTACATTCGGTTGTGTCTTTTTTCTGTTCGATCTCTTTTTTAGCACGTTCGTCCAGTTCCAACAGTTTTCTAATGTGGCCTCCAACAAGTTCGGTTGGAGTATAGCCAAAAATTTCCGACGCAATAGAATTAGCTTCTATGATTTTGTTTTCTTTCAGGATAAGAATGCCTTCGAATGTAGCATCTGAAAGCTCTTTAAAACGGCCTTCCCGTTCCTGAAGAGCCTTTTCTGCCCATTTCCGAACGGTAATATCGTTTGAAATCGCGATAATCTGTTCTATGATGTTCGAACTGTTTTTAATTGGGATAAGAAGAGTTTCCCACCAGTTATTTTTGGTATCCTGATAATCAAACTTGTGCGTTTCTTCTGTGGCATATACTTTCTGAAAAGCAGGGCGTAAAATGCGTTGCATTGAGCGAGGAAAGAAATCGAAGAAGTCGCCTCCTTTTAGTTTGCTTAGAGGAATGCCTTGTATGGAGCGATTTACATAGATTATTTTACCGTCTTTACGAATCGAGGTTATCATCGATGGCGAATTCTCTAAAATGGCGTTCAACTGAACTAAAGTTTCCCAAAGTTTTTGTTCAGATTCTTTAGAAACACTAACATCGGTCATGGCCAATAAAAGCTGATTCCCCATTGGCACGAATTCAAAATAAACCTCTTTTTTATTGCCGTCTTTGCAGGTCACTACCCATTCTTGTCTTTGCGCTGCTTTGTTTGTCCGAAAAACCTCTTCTGCTGTACGTTCCCAGTTTGTCACAACAAGCTTTCTGTAGTTCTCATCTGGAAAAAATGCACGGAAAAACTCCACATTGGATACAAAATCATTCAGTTCATATCCAAAAGTGCTGGTGAAAACACGGTTAAGGTAAACAGGAGAGTGTAATTCATTGGTGATAATAAGCGGGAAGGGCAGCTTTTCAATTGCCGAAGTTAGCCGGGCTTCACTTTTTTCTAGAGCCTTTTTCGATTGAATATGCTTCTCTATCATATCGTTAGCAGCACTGGAAAGCTCTTTAAAGTCGTTGAAAGCAAGCTTATCTGGGTCGATTTTTTTGCCTTTTAGGAAAGCCTCCGAGAAGAAACGATGAAAAATAAGAAGATTGCCACGGACGGTTCGCGAAAGTAGAAAAGCAACAATGGCAGAGATGAATACGAAGAAGGATATAATACCCAATATTCCTCGCAATTTACTGCTCTGTCTGTGCTTAAAATCTTCACGCTGAGCAGCAATTTCCTTGTCAAAAGTATTCAGATAAACTCCTCCTACAATTGTCCATTGCCATTTTTCAAAATTTTTAGCATATACAAGCTTTGGCTCAAATTCTTTATGACCAGGTAACGGGTAGTTGTATTGAAGGAAGGCTCCTTCCTTTCGTCTGGATCCAACAACAAGGCTGTCGAGCAGCAATGGATTTTTTTCTTGCCACTCAGATTTGTTTTTATCGAGTTCGCCAGAATAGGGGTGCATTACAATATTCTTTTCATAATCCAATATGAAAAGGTAGCCTGTTGTTGAGAAGTGTACCTTTTCGGCCCATTTCATCACTTCTTTTTTCGACTCTTTGACAGAAGTATCCAGAACAGCACCGGACACAATATAGATATCCAAGGGTTTGAAATATCTTAGATAGGCCATTACATCCTGAAGGTTTCCGCTTTTTTCAGATCTGCTACTGAAACTTATTGTGCTTTCCCCTTTTTCAAGAGCCAGTTTGTCCATTTGCCGTATGAAAAACTGCCCGTGTTCATCGGTGACATCATAGAGATTTTTGCCTTCATGTTCGGGGTTCTGTTCATCGAAAAGGCGTTTGCCTCCAATTTGCTGAATAATATAATGCTGAGATCCTTCTGTTTGCCTGTTTTTATCAAAAAAAGATACTATTTTTTTTATTTTCCTCCGTTTGTCCGTATTTTTTAACTGTCCCTCATAAATGTACTGGATCAGTTTATAAGCTTCGTCGGTTTGTTTTTTCAACTGATTCCGTTTGTCCTGTATATTCTCGTTTTCCTTGAAAAGCATGTACTCAATTACATTATCGACTTCTGCCCTTATAATTGCCTTTTGCTGTTCAAGGAAGCGTTTTTCTGCAAGTTGTAGGCTTTCTTCGAAGTCTAGGGTTTCAGAATGAATCCAACTATAGCCAATACTTCCGCCTGTAAGTACAATAACAATAAGTAGACTGAACAAAAAAGTATTAGATATCGAACTCGTTGGTTTCATGTGTCTAAAACTGTTTATAAAGGTCACATTGCAATTTCGGACTGTTTCTTTCTGAAACTAGTCTATGACCTGTTTTATCGTTTTGCTACGGCTGTTTTTTTATCGGACAGCATTTCCGAAAAAAACAATCCATTTTTAGAATAGGCCGCGAACCTATTGGCCTGGGTTTGCTCTGTTTTATAAACCAGTTCTTTTAGTAATAAAATTAATGCCAATTAATTTTGGCTAACTAGTCAATAGGCTACACTTAGAATTATTGATTAATTTTTCACCTGTAAATCAATCAATTGCTAATTCACGTAAAGTAAGACTGATTATGTTCCCCTTTTATGGTAACAGACCTATTAAAATTCAAAAACTTAATTTGAACATGTGTATTTTCTGTTCAGAAGAAGTTCATATTAAACAAGTATAACTTCTTACTTATGAGCAAATAAGTAAGATAGAAAACGGGTTAGTCCAAAGTGCATATTGAATTTTAACCTTGAGCGTACCTTATTTGTACATAAGAATTAAAGGTCAGAATGCAGGATTAGCTTAGTTCTTCAGCACTTCGTTAAATGCTGCTTAAAATTGAAAAACTTAGTTCTCAGTAAGGGTGCAGTTTCCATTGAATATCAGGAAAACGAAAGCCCTAAAAGTACCCGTTTATTTATAACACTGAAATAAATGTCCAAATTTTATTGGAGCGTTTCATTTTGTAAAAATAACCATTATTTTGATTTTTGAATGCCTAGTTTGCAGACTTCATGTGACTCAATAATGTTGCTTATATTTTTTTAGTATGATATACATGTGAAAAATAATTATGAATAGATCCGTAAGTTATACCGTCTATGTTCTGAATAACAGATAGAAAACTTTACACTGGCTCTTGTTTCTTTTTGTTGTTCTTCAAATCAATCCATATCTTTTTCTTATCGTTACACAATGTAAATTGCTGTTCCTATTTTATAAGCGGGGCTCTAGGATATTCGAGCTTACTGCTGTAATTAAGATCATCTCTGTTCATTGCAATTATTTAAGAGAACAATGCAGGGATAGCGTTTATTCAACAATTTATCAGGGATACAGTAATATACGAAAAAAGCGTTAGCCAAAGTTGTATTCATTCTCAAAAACTCCATATTACCAATCAATTAGATTATGCTTTATGAAAGAAGAGGGTTTCAAGTTCTTTCTGTTGAAGACTCAGACTGAAATGGCTTTCTTTTTTTCGATGCTATATTTACTTTTGTACTCTAACGATATTCCTATGATAACAGATACTAACGATGGCTTTGACAGCCAAAGCGCCGATATAGTCTATTCCCGTAATGTGCTTGAATTTGTAACCGTTGCAAACGAATACGGCAAGTTCATAGAACAGGTTTCTCATTTACCAAAAAAAGAATTTGTCGACAAAGCACATAAACTACTCGCTTTTTTATATCTGAAAGCGAGTATGCTACCAAATATGGACAACCTCTTTGAGGGCAGTTCTGAAAAATTCGTAACCGAACAGGATTGGGAGTGGGTGAAACAACAGATAGAAAACAAGCTCGTTTCGCACGATATATTTGTAGACATTGCAGACCCTCTTTATCCCGATAGCGACAATACAACCAGTTTGAGTCTTTCCGAATGTTTTGCGGATATTTATCAGGATGTAAAGGATTTTACCACCGCATACAATATTGGTACGGTAGAGAGCATGAACGACAGCCTTTGGGAATGTAAACAGAATTTTCAAAATTATTGGGGAGAACGTCTGTTGGCCATACTCCATAATTTTCATTTTTTGGTTTATGGCATAAACGACCTTGCTGATGAAATGCCTTCTGCTTCAGCAAGGGAGAAAGAGTCTTTTGCTCCAGAAAACTGGTTCACCAATGAGATATTGAAGTCGCCAGACGACGAATAAAAAAAACCACGGGGTAACCCGTGGTTTTTTGCAGGAAAGGAAAAGCAATTGAGTAAATCACCATTTAAGAATTTGCCAGAAGACTGTTCTTCAGTGTCTGTTCATTCTGTATTCCCTTAACATTTTAAAGTTTTAAGCTAGAATCTGCGTGTTGTTGAAATAGATAACTTCGCCTACTGCGTCTTTATCGTAAAATTCGCTTTCTTCGTCTTTGTCTTTTTTCTCTTTGTCTTCTTTTTTATTTTCTTCTTTTTTTGCTTCGCCACCACAAGATGTTAGGCTAAATGCTCCTGCAACAACCATTGCTAAGAATAAAAATTTTGCTTTTTTCATTGTGTAAAGTTTTTGAAAATAAGCGCGGAGATGTATTCCGTTTTCGCTTCTTTGGTTTATAAGGATCAGATAATTTAAAACTTTGTTTATGGAAATTAACTACGAGCCATGAATTGATACCGAAAAAGTTTGCAATAGAACAGATAAGTAAGAGTGCTAATATAAATGGCATTTTTAAGTTTGTCATTATGCTGAATATTATGCGCTTCTTGTATAAATAGCTGCGAATTAACTATCTTAAATGCTTATGAAACTAATTCTAAATTAATGCTCAAAGCTCTGTTGTTTGCGTTTGTAAAAAGTTATGGGATGCTATCAGAAACTTCTTAGTACCATTCCATCCAACTAGCCCACCATAAGCAAATTTAAAATATTTCTGCCAGAACAAGAATTTTTAAATAGTTTTATCCTTCAAAACAAAATCGACATGGCACGACGTAAAATATCTTTTAAGGACGCTATAGAAGAGGTTGAAACCACAATTAACCGTATAGAAGGCAATGAGTTAGATATCGATCAGCTTTTTACAGAAGTGAAGAAAAGTTCAAAGCTTCTAAAGGATTGTAAATCACAGATTTATAAAGTGGAGGAAGATTTAAAGAATTTCTTCGAAGAGTTGGAAAAGGAGCAGTAGGGGAGGGGATCAACGTAGTTTTAGCTCTCCTATTCTGGTATCTATTTTAGAAATACTCAAAGGTATTCAGCACCTTTGAGCCTTTTCTGGTTTTTGCATTTATTGCAATTATTAACGCATTGAAATAAATGGATTGCGACCTACTGTGTTTTTTTCAATTTCTGTTTGAAGGCCATTGGCATCAGTAACTGTTACTTTAATAAACAGATTACGTCCCCCTTTAGGTTGGTTGATCCAAAGTTTGGATTTGTAAGGCGAAAATACTGAAATATATTCCGAATTTTCCGACGTTTTATATTCCCATTTGTAAGTAAAGGGTTCTTCACCACCTACGACACTCGTTTCCCACGACCATTGAAGTCCATATCTGTTTCCAGATAGATCAATTTTGTAAACCTTATCGGATATTATATACTTTTCGATGGGTTTATTTTCGTGGTCTATTGAAATGATTTCTTTTTCGCAAGCCAGTAAAAGAATAACTGCAACAAGAACCAGTGTTGTTAAACTGCTTTTGTACCCCATTCTTGAGACTTTAATTAGACTTTTGTTGATTGTTGTTCTCTTCACTCTAAAACGAAGTTGGAAATGCGATATTGCGGCCTAATGTTAGTAATATTTTAAGGTGTGAATATCTCTTTTTTTTTATCCGAAAAGATGAAGCCTTTGTCAGAAGCTTGATATTACGATTATTAACAAATAAATATATTATTGACACAAGAAGTCCTCTGTATGGTCGTGTATGGCTTTTGTATGACGTTTAAGGTCATTTTACTTCTGTCTCGCGCCGTATTCGTTAAGACAAAAAGGAGAGGAAATATTTTTTGCCTAAATACATACTTCCCAAAAGTTCTTTATATGGTTATGAAAGAACTTTTGGGAAGTTAGTAAAGCTGAAAAAGCAATTTTGGATTTCGTTGCACTTCGATTGTCACCCTCACGTGCTCTAGTACGCTCTGGTATTGAACATCTTTTGTGCCTTAACTGAAATTATTTCTTACACTTAACTTAATTAACTAAGTTAATGAGTAGAAAGTAGTTGCTCCATTGCACATTTCAGATTACAAGTTGGAGTGGATTTCATTCAGGAGAATTGGAAATTGATACATGTGCCAATTTCTCAACGAACTAAAGAGTTGTGCCAAGTTTGATTAATTATGGACGAAGCCTGTCCAGTTCTTCAACTAGCTTTTTCTCTCGTTCAGATAGTTGAGCAGGTATGTCATACAAAACCCTGAAGTAAAGATCGCCTTTCTGTTCTGGTTGGTCATACATAGGCATTCCTTTTCCACTCAGTCTCAACTGTTTACCTTGTTTTATTCCTTTGGGCAAGCTAATTTCCGCTTTACCTTCCAGTGTATCTACAGTAAGCTTACTACCAAGTAGAATTTTATATATACTAACCTTCAGGTCTGCATATAGATCGTCTTCTATTCGCTTGAAGCCCGTATGAGGCTTAACAATAATCCGCACGTACAAGTCTCCTCGTTCACCATCGTACTCGCTTACCTTTCCGTATCCTTTAATTTTTATAATCTGATCGCTGCGCGAACCAGGCTTTATTTTCAATCTCAGTTTTTCGCCACCTATGGTTAATATGCGGGTACTGCCTTTGTATGCCTCGTCCAGACCTATTGTTATCTTTCCTTTTATGTCTTCGCCACGAAGAATTTCTTCATAATTTTCACTTTTATATTCGCTTCTTCCAAAAAACTGCTTAAAGAAATCTGAAAATTTATCTCTTATATTACCGTAGTCAAATTTCCAGTCTTCATCCTCAAAAAGGTCATCGTATTTGGAAGACGAAGAACCATAATCTGTTGTAGTGTCGTAGTCATAATGGGAATAACTACTGCTTGTTTGTTTGGAATAGTTAGTCGATTTTTTCCGTTGCCCAATAAGTTTGTCGTATTTTTTTCGCTTTTCAGGATCGCTAAGAACTTCGTATGCCTCTGTTATTTCTTTAAATTTTTCTTCGGCGTTTGTTTTGTTATCTGGGTTTTTATCGGGGTGGTATTGTTTCGCTAGTTTACGATATGCCTTTTTTATCTCATCTTGAGTAGCAGTAGGGGCAATCCCCAGCGAGCTATAGTAATTCTTAAAATCCATAAAGGGTTTTGTTTAGATCAACTTTTAGTGTGATTACAAATATAATCAAATGAACAGAACTCCAAATCTTCATTTCCTCTTGGATGCACAATGAAATCTGAACTGGTAAGAGTGAATTATGCATTTACGATAAGAAATGATGTTAATACTCTTACTATGCTATAAAATACATTAAATATAACCTAAATGTTAAAAATTATATTTTTATGTAAAAAATATTCAAAATAATTTTGTTGTTTAAAAAATAAAAGTATACTTTTGGTAATTTTAATTTTTATATGCATTTAATATCAGTAGTTTAAATGTAAAATAACCAAATGAAGTAAGGGTAAAATTATCAATAAAATCTAGAGCTATGAAACGAATTATGTATCGTATTTTAAAAACAGGACTTGGTTTTTCTGTATCTGTTATGCTGTATATAGGTATTCCTAAACGGAATTATGCAAGTAATGACTTTTTTATTTTCCATAAAGAAATAAAAATAGAAAATGCAGAACCTTCAATATTACTTGGAGTACCTAATATATATGACAATAGTGCAATTAATAATGTGAGTTTGTTTGAAAATGCAATAAATATTGGAGATAATGATTTTGTACAACTTTTATTACGTTTGGGTATTGATGTTAACAAAATTAGTTCCACAGGTGAAACTCCTCTTTTTCTGTCTCTACGTAAAAAACTAGATGAAATTCTGAAGACCCTGCTGGAAAATGGTGCAAACCCCAATTGTAGGAATTATGTGGGAGAATCACCATTGGATTATGTCATCCGTAAAGGTAATAGCGCTCAGGCCCGTCTTTTATTACGTTTCGGTGCAGATATGAACACCCGCGACAAAAGAGGCAGGACACCTTTAATGAATGCAGTGCTGCAAAATAAGTACCGCCATGCAAAAGTTCTGCTAAAGGAAGGAGCGCAATCAACTATAGAAGATTATGAAGGAAAGAGTGTCTTTGATTATTGTGCAGATCCGAGCTTAAAAATAAGTTTTCATTTGAAGCAGCTTTTTGGTCAGTTGAAGGAAAAACCTACTTTGATGATCAGACTAAAGCAAAATGATTTGCTAGCTAAATTTATAAAGCAAAAACCAGAGGAAATTTATGGAATAGACAGAGATGGGAATACGCTCTATCATTATGCCGTTCTGTTCGATAACATGAAGGCGCTGGGAATTTTACCTGATAATTCGAGAGTTGCTCAGGCCAATAACGACATTGGAAAGAGACCCGATGAAATGGTGATAGAGCAGGTTACAACTCTGATACTGCCTGATACAAAGCCAAATCCGCCTCCATCAGTTGGTCAGCTGGATTTTGATGAAGAATCTGAGAGGTTGCTGGCAAATTTTGAAAGAACGGCCCGGGCAGTTAACTTTACTAAAAGCTCTAACAGCCTCATAGGTAGCTTTCGTTTTTTCGTTAGATTAGTCTTAAGTTTGTTTGATTCTGAAAAAGAACAGTTTATGCCTCTTATTTCACAGAGTGCTGAACGGACATAGTATTGTTTTGAATTTGGAAAAACGAAATGTAGTTTCTGCTTATTCGAGAGCAGCGAGTGCCCATATTGTCATTTCCCGAAAAGTAGAAAAGTCAATGTTGTGCGCCAGCCAATTGCAGCTCAGAACACGCTGTTGGGTTCCATTTCCGTCTAGGCTTTTGAAAAATGTCCAGTTTTGTCTGGGATCGACAGTACTATCTTGTTCGCCAAGAACAACAAGTCTTTTGGGACAGATGCCAAGGTTTACTTTGGGCTTTTCTATTTCAAGTGTAGGAAAGTGCATTGCTGGGTTAAACAACAGACATGGTATTGCAAGATCTTCGGACAGGTAGAATCCAAGAAATCCGCCTAACGAACTGCCGATTATGAATTCGATACTATTTTCTTGAGCATATCTTTTCAGTGTCTTATAGCAGGTATCATTATCGGAACGGTAGTCGATATGCAGGGCAAAAACCTCTAAACCAAGATTTTTGAGTATCGTAATCTTCTCTGGTTTTGGGGAACTGTCCAATCCGTGGATGTATAATGTTTTCATTGTAAGTGCAGTATGTGGAACGAATGCGTAAAAAAAAGTATCAGTACACAAAGTAACGAATAAAGTTTTGCTTCAGGGTATTCTGATTTACCTTTGTGTCTAAGATTTTATCAAAATAGGAATTGAACAGGAATTAATAGGCAGATGCCATTTTAAACCGCATTCTAGTGATCATAGCAGTATAATGTTTTATGCTAAGGTGTTGAATATAATGGCTCTTAAGCTTATGTTTCTTAAAAAAAGAATAAATGAAAATTACGAAAAGTAGCTACGTAGAAGTACATTACAAAATGTCTTTTGAGGGATTTGATGGTGAAGTAGTAGAAGAGACACAATTGGATGAGCCTGTTCAGTTCATGATGGGACAAGGTGAAATGTTGCCGAAATTCGAAGAAAACATTATAGGACTTGGGGTTGGCGACAAATTCAAATTTATGTTGGATGTTGATAATGCTTTTGGCCCTTACGACGAAGAAAGCTTGATGGAGATTTCGAAAAAGGATCTAGAGCAGGACGAGGCAAATAAGAACAGAAAATACCAAGAAGGAGATATAGTAAACCTTTATGATGAAGATGGAGAAATGGTTCCTGTCGAGATTATTGAGGTACGACCAGAAAGCATAGTTGTTGATTTAAATCACCCACTTGTTGGAGAGGATTTATATTTTCAGGGGGTAATTATTGCTGTTGAGAAGTAATGTTTCCTAGGCACTACACTTCCAAGCAAGGTCTTGGAGGTGTAATGTTGATGAGAACGGACAAAATAGCATTTCCATTCGTTCGTTTTACTAATTTTAATTTACAGTTTAAACTCCCAGGAAACAATCATAGATCATCGTTCTCAAAAAAAACATTGACCAATCGTCAATGACTGAATGAAAGTTAACAGTATCTATATTGATCAATTTTAACTTCGAATGTAAATCATTGTTACCTGGCTGAGCCAAAGTCTTGTTTTCAGAAAGTGTTTGTATTAAATTGGCATCAAAGCCCCAAAGAGTGTCGGAGTCGATAACTATTGCTGGGTATTTAACTGAAATAGACAGGCAAAGTGTAGAATAAATAGAAATTGAGCTACTCATGGCACATCTATCAATCAACTTTGGAGATATAACAAAACAGAACGTAGATGCTATTGTGAATGCAGCAAATAATACTCTTCTTGGAGGAGGTGGCGTTGATGGTGCAATTCATAGAGCAGCAGGAATAGACTTGAAGGAAGCTTGCCGCAGACTGAAAGGATGCAAGACCGGGCAAGCGAAAATAACGGAAGGCTTTTTATTGCCTGCCAAATATGTAATTCATACTGTTGGCCCCATTTGGCATGGAGGCGGACATGATGAAGCGCGGGAGCTGAGCTCTTGTTATAGAGAGTCTTTAAAACTTGCGGCCAAGTATGGAGTTGAAAAAATTGCATTTCCAAATATCAGTACAGGGGCTTATGGTTTTCCAATAGATTTTGCTGCCCGTATAGCTGTAAAGACAGTTAGGGATGAATTAACCTTCTCTCCCACCACCATCGAAAAGGTGATTTTTTGTGTTTTCAATCAATCGAATATGAGGATTTATCAGGATTTGCTCAATACCTCTGTTGAATTTGAATAAGCCTTTAAAGCCATATTTATTTGATAAAGCAGGCCAGATGCCACATAAGGTTTGGCCTTTGAGATTTAAAAATGTTTTGTATCAATGAAACGCAACATACCCACATTAGTTAAAGTGCCCTTGGTGTTTATAGGCCTTATTGTCATCAACCTTATTGCCGGTCAATATTTCTTTCGGCTCGATCTAACTGCTGAAAAACGCTACAGTTTGCACGCCGAAACAAAGAATTTGCTTGAGAATTTACAAGAAGATGTTTTTATACGTGTTTATCTCGATGGAGATGATCTGCCTGTTGGGTTTAAACGTATGCGAAGGGCGATTAAAGAATTGCTCGAAGAATTTGAGAATTATGGTGAAGAACGCTTCGACTTCATTTTTATTAATCCCACCGAAAGTGAAGACAAGACTGTTAGGTTCTCGATGTACAAACAACTGCACCAAAAAGGGCTTACCCCAATAGAAGCGCAAGAGGAAAGTAGCCAAGGAAAGACCGAGCAGAAAATGGTTTTCCCAGGAGCAATTGTTTCTTTAGGCAAAAATGAAGCTGGAGTTAATTTATTGAAGACAGATACCCGCTTTAAGCTCGACGGTTTTGAAAATATAAACAACTCTATTCAAGCACTGGAATATGAACTTTCCAATGTTATTCGAAAGCTGGCAACTAAATCGAAACCAAAAATTGCTTTTCTCGAAGGACATGGGGAACTGAGTGAGTACGATGTAATGGACATTACACGTGTGCTATCCGAATATTACGAAGTACAGCGTGGTGCTGTTGGCGGGAAAGTGGGCATGCTCGATCTGTTCGAAGCTGTTGTGGTAGCCCAGCCTACGCGCCCTTTCCCGAAAGCAGACAAATACGTGCTCGACCAATATATTATGAAGGGAGGCAAGGTGCTTTGGTTGGTCGATGGTGTTACACATCAGGTTGATTCCATTAGCAAAGCAGACGTTGTAGCGGTAGGAAATGAAATTGGGCTTCTAGATCAGCTTTTCAGATATGGAGCCCGAGTCAATCCAAACCTTGTACAAGATCTCCAATCGGGCTATATTGGCCTGATGCGGCCAACAAAAACAGGTCGTCCGAGAATTCAACGTTACCGTTGGCCTTTTTTTCCTGTTTTAGTTTCGCAGAACGATAATGTTATTAATAAATACATTGCACCTATCCGTACAGAATATGTGAGTACAGTAGATACAGTGGGGCAAAATCCAGACGTAGAAAAGACTGTGCTACTAACAACTTCGAAGTATACAAAAATAAAAGGTGTTCCTATTCACCTTAAACTAGAGGATGCAATGAAACCTGTTCAGGAGAATGAATTTGTTGGTAAGCAACATCCAGTGGCGGTTCTTCTAGCGGGGCGTTTCGAGTCGGCTTTTAAAAACCGCCCAATATCTGATTTTACAGATAATCCTGCGTCGTTTGTCGTGAAAAGCGAACCAACAAAAATGTGCGTTGTGGGATCGGGAAGTATCATCCGAAATGAGATGTCTCAAAAAGGGGAAATTATCCCTCTAGGTTTCGATCGTCATACGCAGAAGATGTTTAAGGGCAACAGAGAATTTCTGCTGAATACGTTAAACTATTTATGTGACGA
This sequence comes from Bacteroidales bacterium, assembly GCA_965230435.1. Lineage (GTDB taxonomy): Bacteria > Bacteroidota > Bacteroidia > Bacteroidales > JBDKHP01 > JBDKHP01. The sequence goes on along the minus strand of CBDDLB010000006.1, from coordinate 564,257 downwards.
TCGTGGACTGATGGAAATACGTAATCGCGAGATAAAACTCCGTCTGATGGACAAAGCTCGTGTGATTGAGGAGCGTTGGTTCTGGCAATTAGTAAATGTGGCTCTGCCAATTCTGTTTTTTATTCTATTTGGCCTTGTATGGTTTGTTGTCCGACACAGAAGATTTGCCAGATAATTCTCAGGTATAGAAAGGTAATATTTTGAAAATTAGATCATTCATGTTTTTAGCAAAGCTGTTTTTTCTCTAAGTATAGCGGCCTTTATTTATATCTCTAAAATATTAACTTTGGTCGCTGGATAGGGTTCTGTATTTTTTTTTACAATAAGCTTATCCCCAACTCTGTATATATTATTTAAAAATAAAATAAATGAAGTTTGTAGTTTCAAGTACCGAATTGCTTAGCCGTTTGCAAGCAGTCAGCAAAGTTATCAGCTCAAAAAATACTTTGCCGATTTTGGATAATTTCCTTTTTCAGCTTTCGCCTGAAAAGCTCGTGATAACAGCTTCTGATCTCGAAACCACAATGATTACGGAACTTTCTCTTGAAAACATAGAAGGAGAAGGTAGCATTGCGGTGCCGGCAAAACTTCTGACTGATACGTTAAAGGAATTTCCAGAGCAGCCTCTCACATTCGAAATGGAGAACGAGGAAGGTATGGTTCAGATCTTCTCTGAAACAGGAAAATTTACTATCCCTGGCATGAACGGTGAGGATTTTCCACAAGTGCCATCTTTGCAGGATTCTGCAACAAATATCAATTTGGAGAGCGAGTGCCTGCTGAAAGGCATCAACAAAACTCTTTTTGCAACCGCAGACGATGAATTGCGCCCTGTTATGAATGGAATTTTTGTTCAGTTAGCAAGCGATTCTATAACATTTGTTGCTTCGGATGCGCATAAATTGGTCCGTTATCGTCGTGTAGATGTAAAGCCAGGAACAGAAGCAAGTTTCATTTTGCCGAAGAAGCCAGCGTCACTTATAAAAAACACCATCGACAAAGTTTCTGATAATGTTGGTTTGCGTTTCGACGAACGAAATGCCTTTATCGAAGTACCGGACTTTAAGATTATCTGTCGTCTGATTGAGGGGGAATATCCGAAATACGAGAATGTAATTCCGTCCGATAGCCCTAATAAAATGATTATCGATCGCGTGAGTTTTTATAATACGCTTAAGCGTGTATCTGTTTTCTCAAACCAAGCGAGTAACTTGGTAAAGTTGAAACTATCTAATAATCAGATTTTAATTTCAGCTCAGGATATTGACTTTTCTATTTCGGCATACGAAAAACAACATTGCCAGTACGAAGGTGATGAAATGGAAATTGGATTTAAGTCCACGTTCCTAATCGAAATTTTAGCCAATTTGCCAGGAGCAGACGTGGTTCTGGAAATGGCAGATCCTAGCAGGGCAGGTATCATGGTTCCTTTTGAAAAAGAGAATCAAGATGAAGATATGCTTATGTTGTTAATGCCTATGATGGTATAATTGCAAAATATAAATCAAGGCTGTTGCGTTCTTTCGCAACAGCCTCAATATTGGACAGCCAGTGTGGTGACAACTGTGCTTCCCTATAAACCAGCGATTGTGGTTTTTTGTGCTTCAGTAAGAAATCTATGTGGAAGGTGTCTGGTTACATCTATTTGTTTCTTAACGTTTTATCTGGTAAATAATTAAAAAAAACTAAAGCACACGCTTATAAGTTTTTCAAACCTACTTCTATAAGCGAGTGGGGCACGAATGGAAAAGTATGTTAAGTAAGTGGGCGGCAATATTTAAGTTAGCTTTTTCTGAACGTAAAATGTCACATTCAGATTGAGCATAAAAAAAATTGTAGTACTTTTTATTAGGAGGGCCGGTTGTAGACCATTTCATAATAAAAGCATTACATGTATAACCTATCAAAAATTTAATAGGTCTCCGACATTAGGTGTGTTGATATAATTAACTCTTTTTGGGCGCTATTTGCACAGATAAACAGCACAATGGCGACTGCAATTTATTTGATTAAAAACTGAGTAGTACTATTGTTAAAATGAAAGGTATACTATACAAATATTTCCTCTCCAGAAGGACGTTGCTCCAGATAAAACCAAGATCTTATTATCGAAGCGTATGAAAAAGACGATACAATTACTTATTCTTTCAATTTTTTCGTTTTTGTTGTTTCAGCCAGCAAAAGCGCAGTTAACCAAAGCAGATGGCTATTACGAGATTGAAAAATTTCGCCTTGCTCTGAAATATTACAAACGAGCTTTTAAGAAAGATAGCACAGATCTTTACGTTACTTATCAGATAGCCAATTGCTATCTGCGAATGAATACAGACCGGAGTAAGGCTCTTCGGTATTTATTGAAAATATATAAAACCTCTGCACACAAGTATGTTCCCCAGATAATTTTCGACATGGCTGTGGCGCGGTTTCATAATCATGAATTTCTAGAAGCAATCCGCCATTTTGAATTCTACAAAAAATATCTTCCTGAGGAAAAATGGGGAGTAACCAACCGTTATATCGATTATTGTATCAATGCCGATAGTTTAATCCAGACTCCCCTGAAGGTGAAATTCATTAATTTGGGAAAGGCGATCAATAGTAAAAGTGATGATTTTAACCCATATGTTACCCGTGACGATTCCAGAATGCTTTTTAGTACAGAACGAGATCTCCGTTCCGTGAAAGTATACATGAGCACACGAAAAGATTACAACAAAGACTGGGAAGGCTGTGTGCCAGCCAGCGAGGCCATAAATGCCAGTAATGACCAGATTGTGAGTGGACTATCTCCCGATGGAAAAGCTCTTTTCTTATTTTACAATAATTACGATCCGGAGAACAACGATTTGGTTATGAGTACCCTTAAAGGCAAGGAATTTGACGAAGCCAAGGTGATGCCAGGGAAAGTAAATACAAATAAAAGAGAAGAAGGGGCTTGTATTACCATGAACAGGGATACGCTTTTCTTTTCAAGTAGCCGTCCAGATGGATATGGAGGGCTGGACATATACATGAGCAAAAGGCTGCCAACAGGAGAATGGGGCGAACCTGTGAACCTAGGCAACAAAATAAACACTCCTTTCGATGATAATTACCCTGCCATCAGTGAAAATGGTAAGCGTTTGTATTTCAGTTCCAAAGGGCATAATTCCATGGGAGGATACGATTTGTTCGAGGCAGAATGGAATATGCTTCAAAACCAGTGGGGTAACGTAAAAAATATGCGCTACCCAATAAATACTACCTATGATAACAATAATATCAGTATATTAGACAACAAGCGCTATGCCTATGTTGCAGCACACCGTTCGGAAGGATACGGGCAGTTGGACATATATAAGGTGATTTTTCAGGAGAAAGAACCTGATTACTTTGTGTTTCGTGGGAAAGTGAGTATGGAACATCCCCAGATTCCAGATTCTGTTATAAACATCGATTTGAAGGGGGCTGAATTGAAAGTCTCAGTTTTTGATCTGAAACATGGAGATTATTACGGTGTGTACACTTGTTCGCCCGTTTCTGGGAAATTTATAATAGCATTGCCTCCTGGGGAATACGAGTGGGAAGTGTTAAGCCCCGACGATAGGTATGAAGACTTAATAGTGCCCGTGAGTGTGGTTGAAAGTACTTTTGAAGGCATTGGAATTAAAAAAGACTTAATTTTAAAGCGGAAGCGATAGAAATAATGTAATTATGGAATTGAAACTAACAAAACCTTTAGTTTTTTTTGACATTGAGGCAACTGGGCTTAATGTGGCAACAGATCGGATAGTGGAACTTTCGATGCTGAAAGTACTTCCTAATGGAAAGGAAGAACAGAAGACCTATCGCGTAAACCCGACAATACCTATTTCGAAAGAAGCTATGCGAGTACACGGCATTTCTGACGAAGACGTGAAAGATGCACCCACATTTGATCAGATTGCAAAAGAAGTAACTGAGTTTTTGAAAGGATGCGATCTTGCCGGGTATAATTCTACTAAGTTCGATGTACCATTATTGACAGAGGAAATTCTTCGTGCAGATCTTGATTTCGACGTGCGGAAGTCGAAAATGGTAGATGTGCAGGTTATTTTCTTCAAAAAAGAGCCTAGAAACCTAGCTGCAGCATATAAATTCTATTGCAACAAAGAACTCAACAATGCACATAGTGCAGATGCTGATACACGTGCAACGTACGAGGTACTAAAGTCCCAGTTGGATAAATACGAGGATTTGGATCAGGATGTGAATAGCCTTGCAAAATTCTCTACACAAACGAATTTTGCAGATTTTGCAGGACGTTTTGTTTACGACAGTAAGAACAACGTAGTTATCAATTTCGGAAAACACAAGGGCAAACAGCTTGTTAAAATTTTGAAGGACGAGCCTGGCTACTATGGCTGGATAATGGGCGGTGATTTCCCGTTGTTCACGAAACGCCTCGTAACTCAGGTTAAGCTAAGCATGGCTTTTTCAAACACCAACATGAAATAAATATGTAGAAACTTTTTGCAGTTTAAAAATTGCAGAAAGAAATGCATTTTTTCCGTGACAAATTCTAATTTTGTCGCGAATTTCTCAGCCGTATATCAATCGATATGCGGCTGGGTTTTTATATGAATATTTGATAAGCACATGGAGATGTTTATTAAAATTATCACAGTTTTGTTTTTCAGTATTTTGTAAACCAAGAGAAGTGACATTATAATTTACGCACCTACTTAATTAAAGTATATGAAGATAATCTGTATCGGAAGAAATTATGCAGACCATGCACAAGAACTGAATAACCCTGTTCCTAAGGAGCCTTTGTTTTTTTTAAAGCCCGATTCTGCGATTCTCCGAAACAATAACCCTTTCTTTTATCCGAATTTTTCGAAGGAAATTCACTACGAAGTTGAAATAATTGTGAAAATCCACCGTCTAGGGAAACATATCGAAGAGCGTTTTGCACATCGGTATTACAACGAAATCGGTTTGGGAGTAGACTTCACTGCACGCGATCTGCAAAGAAAAGCTAAGGACAATGGGCAACCATGGGAAATAGCAAAGGCTTTTGATCAGTCGGCGGCATTGAGCAAATTCATTCCAGTGGAGAAGTTCGATAATGTCCAGAACATTGATTTCTCACTGTTAAAAAATAATGACGTAGTTCAGCAGGGCAATACGCAAGATATGATTTTCAGTATAAATAAGCTGATAGCGTATATTTCCCAGTTCATGATGCTGAAAATTGGCGATATGATTTTTACGGGTACTCCTGCTGGTGTTGGGGAAGTGGCTATTAACGATCGTTTAACGGGTAAAATCGGTGATCGAACAATGTTTGACTTTCTTGTAAAATGATGCGCGGAAGTCACCGTCCCGTTTTAACAAAATGAAATGAGAAACGGTTTCGAACCAAATTATCTACAGTTCAAAGATAAAACAGTGCGAGAACTGGCTTGGGTTATAGCCAGTCCGCCATTGCTGCAGGATAACCTTTTTCTTTCTTACGATTGGTTCGTTGTACACTACAAAGCAAGTTTATCTTTCCTTATTCTTTTGGATGAAAACCCAGGGGCGCTCCATCTATTCATCCGCGAAAAACAATCTAAGCGCCTAGGCAAATATTTCGAGAACTTACTTGAATTCTGGTTTTTGTATAGTCCGAATTTCGATCTTCTGGTATCGAATTGGCAGATTATAGAAGGAAAGCATACTTTGGGCGAGATAGATTTCATTGTTTACGATCACCTGTACGGGAAGTTCTTTCATTTTGAAGTCGCTATAAAATTCTATTTACAGCACGAATCTGGTAGAGAGTTTATACAGTGGATTGGCCCCAACACGCGAGATCGCTTGGCATTCAAATATAGGAAGTTAACAACGCAGCAATTGACTATTTTGGATAGAGCTGAGACAAAGACAAAAGTTGAAGAGCAATTATTAGATATGGCACCGCAGAATGTGGAATTTAGCAGAATCAGCTTAGACAATATTGCAAAGAAATGTATTTTGAAAGGTTTTTTCTTTTATTCTGACCTTGAAAGCAAACTTTCTCCAAAAGGGTTTCATCCTTTTCATCTGCGAGGACTGCGTTTGTATTTTACAGAATTTGTAGAGTCTACCACAGGTTACTTCTTTTTGTTGGTCGAAAAAGGAGATTGGTTTTCAATTCAAAATCCTCTCTTTGAAAAGTTAATGAATTACTCCAAAGCGAGGTTGTTGGTTTTGGAAAGAATGGCTGTTTTACCCAATCCTTTTATGTTGGTTGCTTTTGACGAATTGGGCAAGGAAAGTCACCGTTTAATGATCGTCCCGAATTCTTGGCCTGAATTTTCTTTTTAAGCCAAAACCCTTCCCGAAGGAAGAGTCTTGGCAGGGAATATAAACATGAAAAACAAGTCAGAAATTTCAGTTCGCTCTATGCATTCAGTAACGCACTCACATAAAATCGCATAGCTTTCCAAAAGTTCTTTTGATCTTCGATAAAACCGCTTGTCAATATGGGTTTGGAATTGTTTCGAAATAACAAGCAGAACTTATCAATTTTTTGCATCGTTCCTTAGTGAGCTGTGTAATGTACTAAAACACGATCATTGATTGGCTGAACAGGACGAAAATTATCATGCATAATTTCGTGCATTTCATCCGCCTGAGCTTTTGAAATCTCTATCGGGTGATCCATTACATACCAACTCACAATTTCTGAACATGGAGGCGTAGTTAACGATCCATCGTAATGGTAATAGCTAGCATCTTCTGGTAATAATTCATGAAGATCGAAAGTGCTTTTGCAATCGAATTTGCCTTCTTTGTGAGGTGTTTCTTTTAGGTGTTCCTTGAAAAAATGATTTTCAGCACCTTCCTTAAAAAGAACACCAACTACTGCCAATGTCCCGTCTTTTGCCTGATGAACAAAGTGAGCCTCCATAGGGTAGTGGTCTCCGTTTACTTCATGTTCGCTTGGAGTGTGAAAGTGAAACTGCTTAAGACTATATTCTTTGTCGCCAGCTTCTACAAAGCTTCCCTCGTCACAATTAAACTGAACTGTGTGCCCATTGTTAATAATATGAACATGAGTGGTATTGTATTTTAGCTTTATAGGCTTAAGGTGTACATCTTCTTTTGCACCAGCCGTCATTATGTTAATAGGCGACTGGTGTTTTCCACCGCAAGCTGAGTATTCTTTACATATTTTGTCCCATTTCTCAGGGCCTTCTTTTCCTTCGTACCCCCAATGTGCCAATTGTTTTTTTGCATGTGAATGCGATGATGGTTCCTGTTGGTTACATGACCAAATTGAAATAACAAAAAGCACTGATAATAAATGCGTTGCTTTCATTTACTTTTTACTTTATCGAATTATACAAAAGTAATTGTCCTGATCAGTATGTGACTTACCCTTGGGTTTGCTTTGCAAAATTAAAGCTGTTTTTAGACGCAGGAAATGACATCTTCTCTTTTTTATCCCAACAGAAGAGTGTAATTTAATAAGTATAGTATTGCTTTAATTATTTGTGGTTTTCCTCTCGGAATCAATTTATATCAATCAGAAAATGGCTGTTTGGTATAGGGATGTTTAAGGAATTTGTAACAAAATCCAAGAACTTAAACCAATTTCAATACCATAGTAGCGCAACAAATAATGATTAACTTAGTTCACCTGACTGGTTGCCTCAAGTGCTTCAAAAGACACCTGTACTTGATTTCCTTTGGCATCAGTAATACTGAGGATATGCTTTCCTGGCTTGGGACTAACTGCAATTTGATGGAACTGCTTTGTCATGCCAACATATTTGTCATCGATGTACCAGTATATTTCCGTTGATGGATTGCGGTGAGCCACTTCAAAAACAGTTTTCTGTCGTTTACTATCTAGTCCACGAGGAATGAAAATTTCGGTGTGCTGTTGTGGGTAAATGATCTGCATGCTGCGTTGTTGGTCTTTCTGGCAGCCTTCCCGAAATGGCGGAAGCGTTTTGTAGTGTGCATTTTTCGATTTGTAGAACCATTCCATCATTGGAGGAAGTACGAACCATTTCTTGTGTATCATGTTTTCTGGACGTTCGCACATTTCGCTAACTTGAAATTGTTCGGTTTTGTCGAGATGAATAGTTCGGTGATATGGACATGTATTAGAACGCTCTCCAATAGAGGGAATGTAACGTTTTTCTGTTTCGTCACAATGCTGTCCTGCAAGGTATCCGCTTTTCGAACAGACACGGCCTTCTATCATGTCGTCAAATGGTTTTGGAAACCAAGATGACGATGGCAGAAGATCAAAAACCTCAAAAAGAATAGGAGCAGCAGCCCGAACGCCAACAATACCCGGCCTTCCTTCTCCATCTGCGTTACCCACCCACACGCCTACAACGTGTCCAGGGGTTACACCAACAGCCCAAGCATCGCGATAGCCAAAACTGGTGCCTGTTTTCCAAGCAATTTTTTGCGCCGAAGAAAACGACCGCCAGTTGTTATCCACACCAGGTCTTTCAACATCGAGCATGGCTTCAAAGGTGAACCAACAGGCAGAGGCACTGATGATACCGTGCTCTTTTTCCACTGTTTTTTTCTTCTGTTTACTGAAATATGTTGGGGGACGAAAAGCATTAGCATCATAACGACCACTGTTGGCTTCGTAATACAACAGTGAGCGTGCCATTGAAGCATATACACCGCAAATATCCCAAAGGGTTCCTTCTGCTCCTCCTAAGATAAGGGAAAGACCATAATGACCAGAGGGATGGTTCAGCGAAGTAAGACCGAATGTTTTGAGATCGTTGTGAAATTTAGGGACAGAGTAATTCATGAGCATTCTCACTGCTGGAATGTTAAGCGACCGTGCAAGAGCATGGTTTGCAGGAACGGCACCGTCGTAGGTTAGGTTGTAGTTTTTTGGAGCAAAGCTGCCAATGAAAGTCGGGATATCCGGTACAAGACTATTGGGTAGGATTTCGCCCTCGGAAAGCATGGAAGCATACAGAAAAGGTTTCAGTATACTACCAGTACTACGTGGAGAATTAATGATATCTACCTGGTAACCGTTTATTTCGTCTACTAAGTTGAAATGATTTCCCACATACGATCTTACTTCACCTGTTTTTACATCTAGTACCAAAACAGCAAGGTTGTGCACCTGATTTCGCTTCAACTTGTTATGGTGCTGTGCTACAATACGGGTAATTTTTTTCTGAAGACCTACAGATAATGTGGTTTTCTGCTTTTTTGCTCTATCAAGATTCTTTTCAGTTTCAATCCTAGACACTAAATGCGGGGCAATTTTGGGGAATGGACGGGGCTTTTCCGGTAAATCTTCATCTATAGACAGAAGATAACTTTCTTCGTCTATGATCTTTTTTTCCCAGAGCCGCTTCAATAATCTATTTCTTTTCTCCCGAAGGGCATTTCTGTTTCTCCCAGGATGAATCAGCCCAGGACTGTTGGGAAGCACTGCCAGAGTAGCACACTCTGCCCATGTAAGCTGATGTAACCCTATTCCGAAGTATCGATAAGCAGCAGTTTCTATCCCAACAACATTTCCTCCGAATGGGGCGTTGGAAGCGTAATGGTTCAGGATTTCATTTTTTGTACAGCGCAATTCGAGCCGCATTGCAAGTATCACCTCAAGTAGTTTTTCCCAATATGTTCGTGGTGGATTGTTCCTTGAAAGTCTGATAACTTGCATCGTAACCGTACTTCCTCCGCTTACAATCCGTCCGGCCTTAATATTTCCCCACATAGCTCTACCAAATGCTAATAGATCTACACCCCAGTGCGATAAAAAACGCTTATCTTCGAATTGTAGAACACAGTGTTTATACTTCTCTGGAAGACTATCCGTTGTTGGAAAACGCCATTGCCCGTCCTTGGCCAGTTTAGCTCCAAGTAATTCGTTGTTACGGCCTGTTACAACTAACGATAGAGGTTTATGAAATAGCTTCCGGGGAAGACAGAACCAGAAAAGTAGTAAAAGCAAAAGGCTGATTGTTAAAAGGTAGAACCTTTTCTTCAGCACTATTTCTGAAAAGAAAGATTTAGTACGAAACACAATTGCAAATTTTATTGATTGGTGGCCACCCTCACACAGGGATTTGTAAAAGTACAACATAATTTTTCAATGGAAAGAGAGCTAAATTCATATAAATAAGCTGTTGAATGTTTTTTATGTTTGTCCGGATCAACAGAATCGTATGAAGCTATGGTTGGACAGGTCTTTCAGATGTTGAAGCAGCAAAAGCCCAATGTGAAGGCTGAAGTTTGGCAAGAACTGAAAAATGAACTTCTCCAAACCATGATGGACGATCTTGTTACGAAACTTATCCCTGTGTATTCAAAGCACTTGACACAGAAAGATCTAGAAGGGCTTATAAGTTTCTATGAAACACCCGTTGGAAAGAAATATGCAGAGAGCACTCCTTTGATCATGCAAGAGTCAATAATGGTTGGTCAGCAGTGGGGAATGCAGATAGGACAAAAGCTTGTTGCTAAACTGAAAGAAAAAGGATATTAAACACAAAGAACATTTTCTGAAGATTTTAATGGAACAGTACAAGCCAATAAATCAGGATGTTCACAAGCCTTTCAATTCCCAAAGCAAAGGCTACGAGAGTATTGAAGGCATAGCAATCTGGCCGTGCCTTTTCTTTTAACTATTCCATAAGACTTTGCTTCCCTTTCGCTCAAAGAATCAAACTTTTGTTGTATCTTGTACTAAGAAATGGGAGTGTATGCATCTTTTATTGATCTGCTCTATCGGCCTATCTGTTTTTATTATGTAATTTTATTTTGCAGATAATTCTATCTAATACTCTGTTTTGTACCTTTGCTTTCGGACACAAAAAAAACAATCCAATAAACCAAAAAAACAAAAGACAATGTCTGTATTAGTAGGAAAAAAAGCTCCTTCGTTTTCAACAACAGCAGTAGTAAACGGTGGTGAAATTGTTGAAAATTTCTCTTTGGATCAGTATATTGGAGAGAAGTACGTTGTATTCTTCTTCTATCCATTAGATTTCACATTTGTATGCCCAACAGAAATCATTGCTTTTCAAGAAAAAGCAGAAGAATTCGAAGCACGTGGCGTACAGGTGGTGGGCTGCTCTGTAGATTCTGAATTCTCGCACTGGAAATGGCTACAGACGGATCAAAAAGAAGGTGGGATTAAAGGCGTAAAATACCCATTAGTAGCTGATCTGTCGAAAACTATTGCAGAAAACTATGGTGTACTTGCTGGCGAATACGATTACAACGACGAAGGCGAAATTAAATACAATGGGGCACCAGTTGCATACCGTGGCCTATTCCTAATTGATAAAGAGGGGGTAGTACGCCATCAAGTTGTTAATGATCTTCCACTAGGCCGCAATATCAATGAAGCACTTCGCGTTGTAGATGCATGGAAATTCCATGAAGAGAACGGAGAAGTTTGTCCTGCCGACTGGGAGCCAGGCAAAAAAGCAATGGAAGCTACACAAGAAGGTGTATCTGGATATTTAGCAAGTAAATAATCATCCCTGTACCAATTATAAATTCGGCCCTCTTTACTCTTAAGAGGGCTTTTTCGTTTGTCAAGTAGAACTTTTCGGTATATATTTCACACATCAAGAAAAGAGATTACCTTTGCGCTTCAAAATTTCGAACTAACAATGCGCAGATTTCTTTCTTTCGAAGCAAGTACTCCAGATCGATTAAAAAAACAGCTTTTGGCTCGTAGTCTGAAGGAAAATCCTTTTTTTTATTTAGAAAACCGTCAAACGAAAGAATTCAGAAAAGATCCAATGACTTACTCTTCATTGGACTGTATGGTGGGAATAGGTGCAATAGATGAGATATGGGGGGCAGAAAAAGGTGCCTTCGATTTGGTTAAAGAATTCAGCGACAAACATAAGGAATGGCTTCTTGGTTTTTGGGGATACGACCTGAAGAACGATATAGAGAAGCTTTCTTCAGAAAATTTTGATGGGGTTCAGTTGCCCTCCTATTTCTTTTTTGTGCCACGTTACGTTTTTTTCTTCCAAGGAAAACATGTTCAGGTTGGCTATCTGTCCGATTACGATGATAAAACTTCCGCAGCAAAATTTGTAGAACAGATTTTAGAAGAAGATATCTGCTTTCTTCACACGAGTAAAGTTAATTTTCGACAGCGCATTTCACGTTCTGCATATATTGAAAAAGTAAAGACAATTCAAGATCATATTCAGCGGGGCGATATTTACGAAGCAAACTTTTGTCAGGAGTTCTACGATCCTGATGCAGACATACATCCTGCTCAGAGCTTTATTCATCTCCGAGATGTTTCTCCAGCACCTTTTATGAGCTATATGCGCTTAAACGATAAGTTTCTTATTTCTGCTAGTCCAGAAAGGTTTCTAAAGCGGGTTGAAAACAAACTGATCGCACAACCGATGAAAGGCACAGGTAAGCGCAGCTCCGATCTGGAAGAGGATAAGGCCAATAAACTTATCCTTAGGAATGACAAGAAAGAACGGGCGGAGAACACAATGATAGTCGACCTTGTCAGAAATGACCTTACCAAAATTTCAAAACGCAGATCTGTGCGTGTAGAGGAACTATGCGGGGTATATAGTTTCAAGCAGGTGCATCAAATGATATCGACAGTTTCGGCAAAAGTAGAACCAGAGACTCACTTTACGGATATCATAAAAGCAAATTTCCCGATGGGATCGATGACGGGCGCCCCAAAAATACGGGCAATGGAAATTATTGAACAGCAGGAAGAAACATTACGTGGGCTTTACTCTGGGGCAGTTGGGTATGTATCTCCAAATCAGGATTTCGATTTCAATGTTATTATCCGTAGTTTGCTCTACAACGCAAGTTCTAAGTACTTATCTCTGCAAGTAGGGAGTGCAATCACTAGTTTGGCAAAACCTGAAAACGAGCATGAAGAGTGCCTCTTAAAGGCCGAAGCACTCCGTAAAATATTCGACTAGTGCTCAGGGTGTACTTTAGGCGCATATTTCTTATCACCATCGAGTATGTGTTTGTTCCACCAAGTCATGAGAAAACGTGAGAGTTCTTTTTCTAAAGGCAACAAGCTCTCTTTCGCAGCCTTTTGTTTGAATTCTTCTACTTTTTTCTCAAACTCAAGATGCTCCTCTCTTTGCCATACCAGTTCAGGATTTTTTGCTTCTTCAAGCATTTGCTCTTCTTCGGCGAAATGCTCTTGTGTATATTGTTGAAGCCTGTTGATAATGCCCAGCACATCACTATCATTTCCTTCCCGTAGAGAATCAAAAAGTTCGTTGATAATATCAAAGATTACTTTATGCTGCTCGTCCATTTCGCCAATACCGACACTGTATTGGTCCGTCCACTTCATTAAAGGCATAATTTGGGTGGTTTTATATTTGGTTATCGTTATTTTTTTCTGCCCCATTTACAGGGGGAATCTTATACTTCTACTCTGTAACAAAAGTACAAAAAGAAAAGAGCCTATTATAATCCGTTTCTAACGAAAACGTCCACTTAAATGTGCATATTCCAAACTTTTATATTTTTGTGAAGCTTTTTCGAGATAATTCTAGAATTGTCACAGATTCGGTGGCTGCTCTCTGGATTTAAGCACATGGTGCTATTTAGTAGGAAAAGCATTAATAGACTTAAAAGTGCCGTTTATATTTAGCACACGACTTACTTTATTGAGAATAAATAAATTGATACAAACAGATGCAGGTTGTTTTACCCACTTCATTTTTTCCATCTATTGCGTACATGCAACAGATTGCTTCGGCAGCTAGGGTAATGATAGATATTCAGGAAAACTATGTTAAGCAAAATTTACGCAATCGTTGTGAGATATTCTCCCCCAATGGTAAACTAGATCTTATTGTTCCTGTAGTAAAAGGACGAAGCCCACAAACACCAACGTCAACAATTCGGATATCTTATCAGGAAGATTGGCAGATTAGGCATTGGAGATCGATCGAGGCAGCTTATCGGTCGTCGCCATATTTCGAATTTTACGAAGACGAGATAAAAGCCTTTTTCACCAAAGAGTACGAATTCCTTTACGAATACAACCGCGCAATACTAAGGGAGATAATGCAGTTGGTAGGTCTTCAAAAGAATATTGAATACAGCACAGAATACATCGAAGGCAACGAGTGGTTAGACAAAAGAGAACTGTGCGCAAAAAAACGACCGGAATTGGAATCTCCAAAGACATATTTTCAAGTTTTTCAGGACAAACATGGTTTTTTATCGAACCTGAGTATTCTCGATCTTTTGTTCTGCGAAGGACCGAATAGCCTAAACATTCTATCTTAGAGAGTGTAAGCATTCGGGCTAGATTTCTACATGCATTCAAAAAAATGATTTACATTTGTAGGCCGAAAAACAAGACGGGATGTGATCTCCCGATAAGTTAGGCTGGGATAACATCAGCTTAGTACACACATCAAATATTAAAGTTAAGATTAAATATAAGACATCATGGCTAAAGGACTGACGAGTAGAGAAGAAGATTACTCGCAATGGTATAACGAACTTGTTGTAAAAGCTGGGCTGGCGCAAAATTCTGCAGTTCGTGGTTCTATGGTTATCAAACCGTACGGATTTGCTATCTGGGAGAACATGCGCGACGCATTGGACAAAATGTTCAAGGACACAGGACACCAAAACGCTTATTTCCCGCTTTTTATCCCCAAGTCGTTCTTTAGCAAAGAGGCAGATCATGTGGAAGGTTTTGCAAAAGAGTGTGCTGTTGTAACGCATTATCGCCTTCGCAATGCAGAAGGTGGTGGGGTAGAAGTAGACCCTGCTGCAAAATTGGAAGAAGAATTAATTGTACGACCAACTTCAGAGACCATCATCTGGAACACTTATAAAGACTGGATACAGTCGCACCGTGACCTACCGATTCTCGTAAACCAATGGGCAAATGTTGTACGTTGGGAAATGCGTACCCGTCTGTTCTTGCGTACAGCCGAATTCTTGTGGCAGGAAGGGCATACCGCACATGCTACTAAAGATGAAGCTGTAAAAGAAGCTGAGCAAATGCTCGAAGTATATGCCGATTTTGCTGAAAATTTTATGGCCATACCTGTCCGTAAAGGAGTTAAATCTGAAAGTGAGCGTTTTGCAGGTGCAGTAGAAACATATGCTATCGAGGCAATGATGCAAGATGGCAAAGCACTACAAGCTGGCACATCGCATTTCCTAGGGCAGAACTTCGCCAAGGCATTCGATGTGAAATTTCAGTCCGCAGAAGGTAAGCTCGAACATGTTTGGGCAACCTCGTGGGGAGTATCTACCCGCCTTATGGGGGCACTGATCATGACACATTCAGACGACAAAGGTCTTGTTTTGCCTCCTAAATTGGCTCCAACACAAGTTGTTATTGTGCCTATCTACAAAGGGCAGGAGCAACTGGATGCAATTTCCAATGAACTTAAGCCTATAATAGATGCCTTGAAAGCAAAAGGTATTTCTGTAAAATTCGACGATCGTGATACTTTTAAACCAGGCTGGAAGTTTGCAGAATACGAACTGCAAGGTGTACCTGTTCGCTTGGGTATAGGAAAACGTGATCTTGAAAACGGAACCATTGAAATTGCTCGTCGCGATACATTAGAGAAAGATACTGTCTCGCGCGAAGGTTTGGTTGAACGTGTTGAGCAGATGTTAGAAGATATACAGAAGAATATTTTTGAAAAAGCGCTAAACTTCCAGAAAGAAAACACGCACACCGCAGATAGCTATGACGAGTTTAAGCAGGTGTTGGAAGAAAAAGGTGGTTTTATTATGGCTCATTGGGACGGTACTTCAGAAACAGAAGAAAAAGTAAAAGAAGAAACCAAAGCAACAATCCGTTGTATTCCTATTGATGAAGATACCGAACCAGGTGTATGTATGGTTACTGGTAAACCATCAAAGCAGCGCGTTATTTTTGCAAAAGCATATTAAAAATAGGGGAAGGTAGATTTGCCTTCCCTATTCTCTCTCCATCTTTCCTTGAATCTTCGCTTTACGAATGTAAGGTCAAATTCTGTATCTTTACAAAGTCAATTGTATCGATATTGGGCTTCAATAGGCATATGACTTTGTATTCACAAGTTCCCTTTTGTACAGAATTTTCTCAAAGTACTCATCAATAGTTAGTTGTATTGATATAATTCAATTGTATAGCAATACATTCAGACTAAGTTTTTGAAAATATTAAAGTAGGAGAGAGCATACCCATCAATTCCCTTGAACATGAAAACAAACAAAGTATATGATGCATTGCTAGGTGTTGCTATTGGCGATGCTTTAGGTGTTCCAGTAGAGTTTAAATCGCGTGATTATCTTAGAGAGAACCCTGTAAGTACTATGCTTGGCTATGGAACATATAATCAGCCTACAGGAACATGGTCCGATGATAGTTCTTTAACTTTTTGTTTAGCAGAGTGTTTGATTGAAGGCTACGACTTGCAGCGTATCGCCCAAAGCTTTATTGACTGGAAATATAAGGCAAAGTGGACAGCACACGGAGACGTTTTTGATATTGGCGTAACTACTTCTAGCTCTATAGCTTTATTAGGCGAGTATATCAGAAGTGGGAGAGCAGATAAACTTTCCGGACTCTGTAAACTCGGAAATGAGAGAACTAACGGAAATGGTAGTCTTATGCGCATTATGCCTTTGTTATTCTATATAAAAGGTAAAGATGTAAAAGAGCAGTTTGATTTTATATGGGAGATTTCTGCGCTTACTCATTACCATATCCGTGCTGCAATAGCCTGTTTTATATATCTTAAAGTTGCAGAAGAAATTCTATTAGGTTCAGACAAGCATGCTGCGTATCTAAAATCTTGTAAACTTGTAAAACAACTATTTGAAACATCTTTTTTACCACAAAATGAACGAACTCATTTTGAAAGAGTTTTGTCAGGCAAGATTCATCAATATCCAGAAGAGAGTATTGAATCTGGTGGATACGTTATGCATAGTTTAGAAGCTAGTCTTTGGTGTTTTCTAAGTGAGGATGATTATGAATCGGCGGTACTGAAAGCCGTAAACCTTGGCGAAGATACTGATACAACAGCTGCAATTACTGGAGGTTTGGCCGGATTATATTATGGTGTGAAATCAATTCCTACAGCTTGGATATCTCAGTTAGCAAAGCTCAGTCATATTAAGAAATTATGCGGACAGCTCAATGATCTATATAATTAGCTCAATATCAAGTAAAAGAGTTAATTTCTATTTAACATAAAATAAGTTTTGTAACTAATATCTGCTAAAAACAAAGGAATGAATTTATTTTAAATAAAATATTCAATCTAAACTAGCTCCGACTAAAAACTACATAATTAATATTATGTTAAATAGAAACTACCAAAAAGAAAGCCACCTAGGTGGCTTTTCTAAAGAAGAATTCTATTTCTTAGCATATCTATCGTTAAGGTATTTTATTGCTTCCTCAATATGTTCAACGGAAACTTTCTTAAGAAGAATGTTCTTATTCTCATCTAAGATGAAAATTGAAGGTGTGCTATGGATTTCATACTTATCGCGGAAGTTACTATTGTTATACGGATCCCACGCATTAATCCAATTGTAGAGTTTGTGCTTATCCAAAAACTCTCCCCAAATATTTGGTTTCAATTGTGTACAGGCAGCAAAAACTTCAATCCCCTGAGCTTTTAATTTTTCAGTGTATTTCGTATGAAGATCCGGAATAGCCTTCTTACAATGACTACACTCAGGCTCCCAAAACGCTAGAACGGTATACTTGGCTTTAACATCGTATAATTTCTGGAATTTTCTTTTTGAATTGCCCTTAACCTGCTCATTTAAAATAGTTAAACTGTCTGTTATTTCAGTTTGGCGTTTCAACCATTTAGCAGTATCCTTTTTTTCGTCAATCTTTTTCTTGGCTTCGTCCCCCTCTTGCGACAGACGTATTAGATTGCTAAAGATATCATGCAATTCTTTTTCGTAAATTTCCATTGTAAGCTCTGGCGCAGCTTTCCCAATAAGCAAAGGTTTAAGCTTGCTAACGTGCTCTTTGCGCTTATTCATGAACTCCCTATCTATCCAGTTTGCTTTTGGCAGGAAGTATTTGTCAAAAAACCATACATATACATTTTCCATTTCCAAGTTTTCCGAAGTCACGTAAAAGTCATGCAAATGCATTATCATAAACTTAAACATGTCGTCGTTTTTTGTCGATTTACTAACAAGCATATCGATTTCTGGGTAAATTGAATCCGGAACCTGATAAACCATCTTTTGGAGATAGGTATCCACCATTTCAGGGAATTCCTTAGTGCGTGAAAGGCCTGCTTCTGAGAAATCTATATTGTCGAAATAATGAGCCTTGTAGTATTCAAACTGCACTTTGCGGTCTTTTTTTCTCAGCTCTTCAGGAATCTCAACCTGAAACGTTGATTTAAGCTGTTTTGCAAAGAAACTTGTTGGATTGTCTGCAATAAGCTTATCCATATAATCCCTAACCTGATTCATCAGGCCGGCCATCTGCTCTTTAAGCTTCTGCTTTTTCTTCTCGTCTTTTTCTTCCTTTATTTTGGCTTCAAGTTCACCTCTCAGTTTTATTTTATCCTGAATATAGCGTATGTAGCCATAGAAAAGCTCATTTTCCTTAGATCCTTTCACTTCTGTTTTGTTCACTAAATCTGTAGTGTCGGCAACCAAAGAAAATTTTTGTTCGTTTCCGATCATCAAATCAAAACGCTTGTATTCATCTAAGAAAATGAAATATTTACCACGAGGAAGAGGTTTTTCCCCTTGAACTACCCCTACCCCTTTCTTGTTGAGCTTAATACTATCCTGAACAGATAGTTTATCTCCGTTGTAGTAACCAAGGATAATTGTTGAGTCACTCATTCCTTTAATTGTTACTTCGATTTTATGACCTTGAGCCATAATACCTTGTGTTAGCCATACAAACAAGGACAGAAAAATTATTCTCTTCATTAGTATTTGTGTTTTAATGGTCTAATTGTTATGGACTAATTTCGTTGAAAATTCAATCTGAATATGAACTATTTATCTTCAGAAAAAGTTAACTTAAATATAGTCCAACTCACTTACAAACTTTAAATAAACCGATTATATTTCAATAGGTTATCCAATCTGCCAGAATGTTAAAAAAATGTTTGCCTTCTACCAAGACATCAGCGCTACATCGTGGGTTGCCTTATTTTAAAGCAAAGATAATCCCTAAATGTAAAATTACGTTTGTTGAATGCGCTTCTTGTGCCGAATAAGTTAAGAATAGTTAAACAGCACGTGGTCTCCGATGGCATTACCTTTGCTGTGTTAATTGGATAATTTGTGAATAAGCTTCTTTTTTACTTAGTTTGGAGTTTGACAAAATCTTTATATTTGTCCCACGAAGCTGAAATATAAGTCTACCGAGCAGAAAAATATGGGTATTAATAGCGAAATTGAATTAGAGAAACCAGATACACAGCAACAAGAGAATTTTGTTTTATTGAACACGCCAGTACCCCAATGTGCCATTAATAGGAAGTTCAATTTTGTAGCTGCATCGGAAAGTTTTAAGGATCATTTTATATCAACCCCCAACCATTTAAGTCAGATATTAGAAAAGGAATCATTCGAGCGCTTTGTTGCTTTTATTGGCAAACGTACTAAAGGCAATCTTAAGCTTATGTTCAAAGCTGGTGCAGAACTGATTTTGTATCAAACATACATTCAGGAACAAGATGGATTATTCTATCTAATGCTTCTTGAGGCAGAAGAAACAGTAGCCAAGCAAGTAAAAAAAGAGCAAAAGACGATTGCCCCTCTCCCACTTCACGAGGCTTTAATATGTCTTGAAGAACTTCAGGAGCGTACAGATAGGCTTCGTCACGAGGCAGACGACAGGCGTTTGTATTTGCGACAGGTGATAGATATTGTTCCTTCGTATATCGATGTACGTGATGAGAATGGCATTATCTTAATGGCCAACAAACCCTTAGCGGAATTCTTAAAGGTAGATATTAAAAGTCTGGTTGGAAAAAGGTTCACCGATTTCATTGTAAACAAAGAGCAAGGAAAGCGGATGCATCAAAAACACAAGTCTGTTTTTCAGAATTGGGAATCTACATATTACCCTGTAGAAGAGGTGCATATTGATTATTCGGACAGAGTTTTCTATTTCAAAGAATATAAGATACCATTTGTATTTAAAGGCGAAAAAGCAGTATTAACGGTTAATACTCAAATAGACGATCTTATACAAACGGAAAAAGAACTTGAAAGTAGCCGTCAGCGCTATAAGAAAATATTTCAGCACTCTCCTGTTGGCATTTTCAACTATGGTGCAGACCTGAAGATAAAACGGTGTAATCCAAAGTTTGCTGAAATAATGAGTTCCACAATTGGACGGATACTAGGAGCAGATCTTTTAGAGGAACTCGAGAATGAAGATGCAAGAAAAACGTTGATGAACTCAATAGATGAAGGGGAAGACATTTTTGAAGGCTGGTACAATTCCGTTATAGCAAACAGAAAAGCATACGTGAAATGTCATTTCCGTTCTCTCAAAGACTTTAGGGGGCAATTCTCCGGAGGCGTTGCAATTGTTGAAGATTTAACATCCATTATTGTTTCTAGACAGCAGCAGTTCGATTCAAAAAACCTGCTTAAAACTGTATTCAATGCATTGCAGGATGTCATTTTGGTTATGGATAATAATTTTGACCTTATAATGACAAATCTGGATAGATCTTCATATAAAATCGATTCAGACAAGCCCTGTTACGAAAGAATCTTTAACCTAGAACATAAGTGTTCGAAATGTAAACTGCGCGAAGTCTTCATGACGGGTAATTCCTATCATTGGAGTTCTTACGATGAATCTACAGATCATTACTTAGAGGTAAGAATGACCCCAGTGAAGGATCTGAGTGGAAATGTTGTCCGGGTTGTGGAACATATTCAGGATATTACCGAACATAAACGTACGGAAAGGAAACTTGAAGCTGCAAAAATAAAAGCAGAAGAAAGCGAAAAGCTTAAAACAGCTTTCTTGCAGAATATTTCCCATGAGATACGCACCCCAATGAACAGCATTATTGGTTTTGGAGAACTGATACAGGATAAGAACATAACTGTAGATCAACGGATTCAGTATGGCCAGATTATCACAAGTAATACAAAGTGGTTACTGAACGTGATGGAACAAATTATGATTCTCTCAAAGATAGAATCGTCGCAGTTAACGCTTTCAACAGAAAGATTGAACTTCAACTCTACCCTGAAAAATTTACAGACTACAGCACAGCATATGAATATTGAGCAGGGGAAAAATCTGAAAATCATAACTCACTTCCCAATTTCGGATAACCTAGCTTACTTTAGGACAGATTACGTCCTGTTCCAGTCAATGCTGGAAGCACTTGTCGACAATGCGGTAAAATTTACCGATTCAGGAGTTGTTGAACTTGGTTATGAAACAAACTTCGAAAGTTATATTTCATTTTATGTAAAAGATACAGGTAAAGGTATTCCAGAGGAATTTAAGAATAGTGTTTTTCTTGCATTCCATCAGGTGGAAGATTCAGATTATACACGTGGAGGCAACGGATTGGGACTAGCGATTGCGAAGGGAATTGCAGAGAATTTGGGAGGCGATATTTCTTATTGTTCTACAGTTGGACAAGGTTCAAAATTTGTAGTCAAATTTCCTTTTTCGTTTATGAACGATTAATAATATTTACAGAATGTCCTAAACTTAGTATAGGTATTGTTGTGGAACAATGGACTTAAAAGAGAAATGTCAGGCTTCAGAAAGCTACGGAAAACAGATCAAAAAAAGGGAATTAGGCCTCAAATAAGCACGCAGTGCAATTTATTAAAAGCATCGTGCTAAGTATTCAATATGGTAACAAACCTCAAAATGATGTTCATATGCAAAAAACATACAAAGAGCAGTTACGCATATTCTTTTGCCAAAGAAACAATAGGTTCGTCCCAAGGCATTCCAGCGCGCATAACAGCTTCGAAAACTTCTGGTTTTGAGGCAATTCTGTTGTAAAGTGGCCTAAACTGATCGATGCATTCCTTCAGAAATTTCACGGTTTCCATATGTTTCATTTCTTGGACATTTGCATAGCGTGTGATCAGAAGCCCCTCTCCTCCCCTGTCACTGGTATAGCGTTCGAACGGTTGGTTGGCCCAATTTTTAAGTTCAGCAGAGAAGAATTCGATATAACGCTTGCGGATTTCGGGGTTAAGTCCATTTGCTCGGATGGTAACACTCATGCCTACTTTTTTGTAGCCACTACCGTTGTTATTATCGAAAAAGCCTATGTTGAAGCCAAAAACATACGTCATGTCATCGCGGACAAAGCCCAATGCGTGAAAATACCAATCGTCGGAAATGCGTTTATGTGTAAACTTGCCTAATCGTTCCTTGAAATAAGGGCGAACATCCATAAGTAGCTGGCGTATTTCATCTCGTGTCATAATACCGTCGCTTTTGTACATCAAAAATAAGGAACTTGTTCTTCTTTGCCAAGTAACGGGCAATGAGAAAGCATGCTTTGGCTCTTATTGCCAATTCTGTAATTACTTCTGAATCGAATAGCTGCTGATATAGAACAAAATAAGCTCCAAAGAGGAGCTTTTAAAAAGGAATTTCAACATATCACTAATGAATTCCCAAGTATTAAAATCGAGATTATTTAATTTAACTTACCTATTTTCAGTGTATTATAATTCGAAGTAACCCTTGCCTTTAAAGTTATTTTATTAGAAATTAGTTTCCATTAAACTCTACGAAATTTCTTTCGGTTTCATAAAGAGTAAGACTGAGTTCATACTTCTCATCAATTCGTGTTCGCAACCTGTTCCAGGCAACCATTGCTATATTCTCGGCTGTTGGGTTTAGGTTCGCAAAGTCCTCAATGTCCAAATAAAGGTTTTTATGATCGTAACGTTCTGTAACCTCTTCTTTTATGATACTACTAAGTGATTTTGCGTCAATCACATATCCAGTTTCTGGATCTATGTCCCCAAAAACCCGGACAATAAGATTATAATTATGCCCATGATAATTGGGGTTGTTGCATAATCCAAATACTTTCTCATTTTTAGCATCATCCCAATTAGGATTATGGAGCCGGTGCGTTGCGTTGAAATGTTCTTTTCTACAAACTGTAGCTTTCATTTTTTATAGTTTATGGTAGTGTGGCGTCTTAAATTCAGCAGGACGAGTGTGATAACCTTAGAAGCTCTCCAGGTTTTGCAGCAGGCTTATTTAAGCTCCATATCAATGTAGCTCAGAAATTCTTTGCGTGTGCTGGCATCTTTAAACTTTCCGCAATATTCTGCTGTTACTGTACTGCTTGCCGCATCCTGAATCCCTCTTGAAGAAACACAGAGGTGCTTTGCTTCGATTAGAACAGCCACATCGTCTGTCTCCAAAGCTTTTTTAAGTTCATTTGCGATCTGAACAGTGAGGCGCTCTTGTACCTGCGGACGTCTTGCAAAATAATCAACTATTCGGTTGAGTTTAGAGAGGCCGACTACTTTTCCAGAAGAAATATACGCAACATGTGCCTTTCCTATAATCGGAAGAAAGTGATGCTCGCAAGTAGAGTTAAGGCTAATGTTCTTCTCTACTAACATCTCCCCGTATTTGTATTTGTTGTCAAAGGTTTTCATCGAAGGCTTCTTCTCTGGATCCAAGCCATAGAAAATTTCCTTCACAAACATTTTTGCAACTCTGTGCGGTGTTCCACTAAGGCTGTCGTCAGACAGATCCAGCCCTAATATCTCCATGATTTCTTTAAACTTTCCTTCAATTTCATTCATTTTATGACTGTCGGAAAGTTCAAAAGCATCATTTCTTAATGGTGTTTCAATTGAACTTGCAATGTGATTGTCTCCTATTTCTTCGAAAGACAATTTGTCTAATATTTTAGTTCCATTTGTTTTCATGTGTTCTTCTTTCTATTTCCACAGAAACCAATAAAGATAAGGGATAATTAACTTAAGGTGATTGACCTAAGAACTGTATGTACCACAATTCAGATAGTCAATTGTTAATACCTAATCATTCAATTTTTAGTCCTTACATTTGTTTTCTGTTTCTAATTCTTAATTAGAGTTATTCTCCCCCTATTTACTTTTTCAAATACAATAAGGGAATATACTTGAAGATGAAAAATAACAAAATGCAACGTTGCATACAGAATTAAAATTCAAATGCGCTTTGTATTAACATTTTCTATTTCAGCATCTTATTATTCTCAGACGATGATTTGGTTCTGAGATGTTTTTATTCTTTGTATTTCTCAACAAAAACACTGTGGTTTGATAATGAAATACGTCATAGACCAAATAATTATTAAACCGTACCTATTCATTGCCTATGAGAATGAACAAGCTGCGAATTTATCAAGTTTTAATAAAGTTGGTAACCCAATTACAATTAAATACTTAACATCAGAAGTTAATTTTTCATTGTTTAACCAATGAATAAAGACTTGTTTACTATTCTTATTGGGGTGCAAATTGCTCTTATAGTCTTTTTTGCTCTAATATACAGCATTTTATAGTGTTTAGAATAGATTTTCTTTATAGCTAGAAGAATCTAAACTTCTAATTTAGACTAAATTAAAATTAGTAAAACAAATATCAGAAACTCTGTTGATATATCAAAGCTATATTGTTTAATATTTCTAGAGGAATGTTAAACAAATTTTATTCTTATCTCAAACACAGTTACATAGATTCAAAATATGAAGTATTGCTCTTTTCGATAAGCTGATTGATTAATTCGATTAGCTTATCGAACTGTCAAACGACTATATCACAAAATTATAAATCATTCATTTCTAGCTAAACCAGAAGCTTTGATTGCAGAACTAGCCCCAAGTGAGCAGCCTTTACTGGCACAGGTCTGGCATTTATTAAAGTAATCGACGGAGTATGTTCCGAATCTAGGTACTCCAATGTGGATGGATAATGATGGAAATGGATAAACACAACCGCAAATGGAAATTCCCCCATCTGTACCTATTTGCTTTTCTAAAGCTTTGAAGTTATCTTTAAAGTAGCTATTCAACCCAAAACCTAAATCTCATGTTCGGAATTAAATACATAAAATTTGATTCGATGACCTATGTCATCCACCATAAAAAGGGGCGCATTAAAAAAGAAGGTAGAGGTTTGGCTTTTTACTACTATGCGCCTAGCTCTTCAATATCTGCTATTCCATTGGGCAGCCGTGATATTCAATTTATTTTTAACGAAACCACTCAGGATTTTCAAACTGTTTCCATACAAGGTCAGATCACATACAAAATTGCTGACCACAAGCAAATTTCAGAGATGCTGGATTTCACTTTGGATGATAAACATCAGTATAAGGATGATAATTTCGAGAAGTTGAATCAGCGCTTGAATAACGAAGCGTTAACTTCTACTTCTTCATTCATTCAAGGGCTAGGTTTGAAATCTGCCATTAGGAGTGCTAAAGACATAGAAATTAAAATCTTTGAGGGACTTAAGAAGTCTAATGTAGTTAAGCAGCTTGGCGTAGAGACTCTTAGTGTTGATGTACTCGCAGTGAAACCTACCCCAGAAATGGCTAAAGCCCTTGAAACAGAAACGCGAGAGGCTTTGCAAAAAGATGCTGACCTTGCAATTTATGAGCGCAGGAATTTTGCTGTTGAACAAGAACGTCGGATTCGGGAGAGCGAGCTGAATACTGAAATTGCTGTTCAGGAGAAACGGAAGCAAATTCAGGAGAAGGAAGCAGAAATAAAAGTTGAAGATGAAGCCAATAGCCGTAAATTACGAGAAATGAGAATCGAGGCTGATATTTCTGTGGAAGAACAACGGGCAAAACTCGTAGAGCTTAAAGTTGAAGCAGATAGAAAAGAGGCCGAATCGCAAGGGTATTCATTGGAAAAACAATTGGAACCATACCAGAAGCTTGATTGGAAAACTATTATGGCAATTTCTGGAAATGGCAATGCAAGGCAAAATATAGCTCTGGCCTTTCGTCACCTCGCCGAAAATAGCCAGAAAATTCAGAACCTGAATATTACTCCTGATCTGCTCGAGAATCTGATGCAGGAATCAGAAGAAGAGATTTAAGCAAAATGTAATAAAGAGTTACGGTG
The DNA here is from genome assembly GCA_965230435.1 of Bacteroidales bacterium. Lineage (GTDB taxonomy): Bacteria > Bacteroidota > Bacteroidia > Bacteroidales > JBDKHP01 > JBDKHP01. The sequence continues at coordinate 538,176 of CBDDLB010000006.1, read as the reverse complement.
GCGCATGAAGCGTTCAATACCGTAAACATTTGCACAAAACCTTTCTTACTCATGGCGATAGAAAATGCCATTATTGTAGTAGACGACACCCGTCTGGATAAATTAGTAGCCCGCTTCAATACCAAGGCTCAAACTCAGTTTGTGATTGAACAAAAAGGGGGTGATTTCAACGATTATGTGGAAGAACACGATCAGTTCAATCATTCTTTGGATATTGTTCAGAAGAACGTTTCCCGAGAACTAAAATACAAGGTGCTGGAACGTAGGTATATTTCCAATTTTATTTTTTCTGAAAAAGATGTAGTACTTGTTGTTGGGCGCGATGGACTGGTTGCAAACACAGCAAAGTATGTAAACAACATTCCTATCCTTGGAATAAATGCCGATCCTTCGCGCTACGATGGAGTGCTTCTTCCATTTACTTTCGATAGTTTCCAAAGAGCACTCGACCGCACTCTAGAAGGTAAGGAAGATAGTAAATTAGTGACTATGGCCGAGGCTTCGCTCAACGATGGACAACGGCTTCTTGCCTTTAACGACCTCTTTATTGGCCCTTCTACCCACTTAAGTGCCCGCTACGAAATACGGCATCGCGATTTAACGGAACAACAGTCTTCTAGTGGCATAATTGTTTCAACAGGCGCTGGCTCTACAGGTTGGTTGAGCTCTTTGTTCAACATGGCCAACGGAATTACCGAAATTTTTAGTCGATCGGAAAAGAAAACAAAAAGTTTCTCAAAGGCTCCTCCCTCCCACCCTTCGAAGGTTGAAAAACGCTTGAGCTGGGAAGCTCAGGAACTTGTTTTTGTGGTTAGGGAGCCTTTTCTGAGTAGATCTTCTACGTGTAAACTTGCTGCCGGAATGATAAATGGTTCGGAAACTCTTGAGTTAGAGTCGTTAATGCCATCTGGTGGAGTAATCTTTAGCGATGGAATAGAGCAGGACTATCTTCAATTCAATTCAGGTACGATTGCGAAAATTGGAATTGCAGACGAAAAGGCCAAACTTGTTGTTGGCTGAAAGGCATCTTGAAATAGATAATTTAGCTCATTTTGCATTTAAACACATCAAAACAGAAAAACATGGAAGACGAAACATTTATGATAAACGACCAAGAGATTGAATGGTCGGAAATGGTACACGGAGAACTGATTGCTCATAAAAGAAAGGACTTTACACAGAAACTAACAGGAAACAAAATGGTAGCCAGTCTTTACGAAGTCCCTCCAGGAAAGGCAAGTTGGCCATTTCATTTCCATACAGCTAACGAAGAAGCTTTCTATATTTTGGAAGGGGAAGGAGAATTGAGATGTTATGACAAAAGGATAAAAGTCTCAGCTGGCGATTTCCTTAGCTTTCCTGTAGGCGAAAAGGGTGTCCATCAGTTAAAAAATATATCGTCGGAAAAACCTCTGAAGTATTTGGATTTTGGTACCACAAATCAGCCAGATATAGTTTTCATGCCAGACTCAAATAAAGTCGGCATTTTTGCAGGCAGTGCGCCTTGTCAGAACAATACCAAACGAACTACGAGAAAGTATTTCGCTCTTAATTCTGAGATTGATTATCTTGCTGGGGAATAAGCCCTTTAGCAACTCTGTACAAACGCATTATGTTTGAAGTACACATAATGCGTCTGCTATTGAAAAACTAATAGGCAAATAATTATGTTATAAGGTTTCAGACCTGTTTATTCTAGTGGTTCAGTCACTAAGTTTCTGCAAGTATTGAATTGTAATTTTCAGTTAGAAATAATGGCGTAGCGATGGCACTATGTCTGGGTATCATCGCTACGCGATTTTCAATGAATGTAGGTACTTTTCAACAGAGATTTACATCCATGTCTACAAACCTTTCACTGCTACGCCGTTTTTGCCACTTTTGGTAAAATGGAAGCTGCATTTGTTCTTCTTTTCTATCCCCTTCTTCTTTCAAGAAGTATCATCATCATTAGCCCAAGAATTATACGTTCGTAGTCGTTCTCATCTACTTTAAGTAACTCTTCGATTTCAAATTCCCGTCCAAAAAAAGAAGGCATTTTCTTTAATCTTATTACCGTCCGCTCGTTTTTATCCGTTACAATATAAGACGGGTTAAAAAGATAACCTGTAAATATGCCAAGCAATGGAATCTCCCCCAACAAAGCATCGAATACTTTTACCCAGGCATTTTCTTCTTTTACATGAAATTGAATCTGTTCGTTCTCGTCGATTATTTCGTACGAAGCTTTCCAAATAGAACGCCAACCTTTTCTTGCGATTTTACCAAATTCCACTTCCTTGGAATCAAAAAAGCTGTATGCAGCTGAGAAGTCGAGCCACTTGTTTGCTTTTATTCTATAGTTTTCCTGCGATTTACTCTCATCGTTATAAATTACAATATCTTCTTTTAGCTTGAACATTTTCTGCCTAACGTAAGCTATTGTTCTGTCATCTGCGTCTTTGGCAACAAAATCATTCGCCAAGGTTGAAATTTTAAACCGAAATTTGATCGGGAATCTTAGGTTTTGCATGATTTAGTTTTAGTTGATCGTTCATGTATGTTTCGAATCTAAGATAAGCAAGCTTAGTCTAAAATGATAGTAAATTTAGATTTTAAATTCCATTTTTTCTGAAAGGAGAATATTTTATCGCTGTGCTATATTCCTACAACATACTACATTCAATACGTAAAATATGCTTATCCGAAGAGTGAAATACTATACTTTTATACATATCAATCAAACTTTTAGACCTAGAACTCATGAAAAAATTACTGTTTTTCTTCGGAATGATTGCCATTCTAAACATCTCATGCGAAAAGGATGATGATGATAAAAAAACATACGCTCAGGAAAAGCTTATTGGAACTTGGGAGTCTGAAAAAGATGAAGACGGGTGTGTTACCACAGCAGTCTTTACGGTTACGGAAATGTCACAAAAAACTATGTGCGAAGGATCTATTGGCAGTGGTGGTTTTACGACCGAATATTCTTTTGATGGTAAGCAAATTTCTACCGAGAAAGTAAATTTCCCATATGTGATAAATGAACTAACAGAAACTACTTTGGTATTGGACATTCTTGGAGTAGAAACAAAATATGTAAAAGTAAAATAAGAGTAGGTACAACTAAATTGATCCTGTCAATGTGGATAATTTAATAATTTACACATTTGGATATATTTCTCGTAATAATGCATTAAAGAAGATTTTAAGGAATATTATTTCATACATCTGTGCTACAATGGTGAATTAAGTAAGGAAATTTTGAAAAAATTATTGTCGGAAAGTTATCTTGGCGCCCAATTACATATTCAATCAACCATTAACTTAAACTACCCGACGATGAGAAAGCTAATATTCCTGATTGGAATGATCGCCATTTTGGGCATTTCATGCGAAGAGAGTGATCCTACCTATTTACAGGAAACGTTGAATGGAGCATGGAAAAGTGTCGAAAAAGATAAAAGCGGTTGTACTGTTGAATTCATTTTTAGTTCTACTGAAATGGAGCGAGAAGTTACTTATGATAACACGACACTATCCATGAAATCTGAAAATTATTCTTTGGATGAAAAAACGATTTCGGTAAATTTTGGAGGAATAAAAACGATTTATGAAATCGAAGAATTAACTGATGAAAGACTTACTCTTACTTCAAACACTTTAGGTTTGGAAGAAAAACTGACATACGTAAGAGTGCAATAGACTTGTGAGCCGCAAATTTCAGGGAAGAGGGGCTGTCATTAATTTCAGACAGCCTCTTTTATTTTGCTCTCTAATCACTTGTTCATTAGTATTTTGATATGGGGTTCTAAGTTCTATATATAATTTAATACTGATAAAAAGGTTGTGTTTCTTCTTTTGTTATTTCAGCATCAGAAATAAAGGAAATATATACCTGCAATGAAAAGCCAACAGCCGTTTCATATACAAGCTATTCTTTTGATGGTAATTCAATGTTAGAATCAGGAAGTTATAGCAGTTTTTCTTCGACCAGCAATAGCCGCCCACATAGAAGTCTGCAATAAAATAAACGAGCTGACAGAAACGAAGTTAGTTCTTTCCCCAACTGTTCTTGGATCGGAGAGGAAAGTGAATATAAGAAGCAATAGAATTTTTATTGAAAGAAAGTCTGGAACCTTAATATAATTAAAGGGCTGTTTCTCAACAGCCCTTCTCATGTGGAATAAATCACAATTGAATTAACACGCTCTTTATGTAAGGAGATGATTTGAATGGTATCACCTCAGTTTTGTCATATGTTGTTCAGATCTGAAATGCTTTCTTATCCCAGAGCAACCTGCTTCATTGCAGTCATAGCTTTACGAAGACGCGAGCCAACTTTCTCTATGTCGTGATTGCGAAGTACTTCATTTACTTTAATCAGTTCAACATTATCCACGCCGTTGTCTTTTGCTTTGTTGAAATCAGCACCGATCAAATCAGTTTTTACTGTTTTCATAAAGTCTGTCAACAGAGGCTTGCAGGCATGATCGAACAAGTAGCAACCATATTCAGCAGTATCCGAGATTACACGGTTCATTTCGAACAGTTTCTTACGCGCAATTGTATTCGCAATAAGCGGAGTTTCGTGTAATGATTCGTAATATGCAGATTCGCCTTTGATGCCAGCCTCGGTCATTGTTTCGTATGCCAATTCAACACCGGCACGTACGAAAGCTACCATTAGTAGGCCTTTGTCATAATATTCTTGCTCAGAAATTTCAACATCTGCAATTGGTGTTTTTTCGAAGGCTGTTTCGCCTGTCATGGCACGCCAGTTCAATAGGTTTTTGTCGCCAGCAGCCCAGTCTTCCATCATTGTAGATGAGAATACTCCCGACATGATATCGTCCTGATGTTTTTGGAACAGCGGGCGCATGATATCTTTCAATTCTTCCGAAACCTCAAAGCACTTTACTTTTGCAGGATTCGACAAACGGTCTAGCATTCCCGACACACCACCATGTTTCAACGACTCTGTGATTACTTCCCAGCCGTATTGAATGAATTTTGAAGCCCATCCTGCGTCAACGCCTTCTTCAATCATTTTGTCGAAGCAAAGGATAGAACCAGTCTGAAGAAGACCACAAAGGATAGTTTGCTCACCCATAAGGTCAGATTTAACCTCTGCTACGAAAGATGAATGTAAACATCCTGCACGGTGTCCACCAGTTGCAGCTGCGTATGCTTTAGCTTGTGCCCAGCCTTTTCCTTCAGGATCGTTTTCTGGGTGAACCGCAATAAGTGTTGGGACACCAAAACCGCGCAAATACTCCTGACGTACTTCAGATCCTGGGGATTTTGGAGCAACCATAATTACAGTTAGGTCTTTGCGGATCTGCATACCTTCTTCTACGATGTTGAAACCGTGAGAGTATGAAAGTGTAGCTCCTTGCTTCATCAATGGCATAACTGCCGATACTACATTAGTGTGCTGCTTATCTGGTGTTAGGTTAATAACTAGGTCTGCTGTAGGTATAAGTTCTTCGTAAGTACCTACTGTAAAGCCAGCTTCTGTAGTATTTACATATGATGCACGCTTTTCGTCGATAGCTACCTGACGCAAAGCATATGAGATATCTAGGCCAGAGTCGCGCATGTTAAGACCTTGATTAAGGCCTTGTGCACCAGCTCCTACAATAACAATCTTTTTTCCTTTTAGTGCTTCAACACCATCGGCGAATTCCGATCCGTCCATGAATTCACAAACGCCCAATTGGTTTAGTTGCTCACGTAGTGGCAATGAGTTGAAATAGTTAGCCATGATGAATATGTCTTTAAAGTGGTTTTTATCGTTTGGGGTAGTACCATGTTTTCATTAACACCTTCAAGGCTTTTAAAACCTTGGAGGTGTTGATGCGTTTCCTAAGAAACTTTGCAAACTACCCGTTCGTTTCGTACTATGCAAATATGCTCAGAAGCATTGAATCTATATTGGTGAAAAAACGACTTTGTTAGGTACTTTTCAACGATTCCACCCTATACTCAACAGGACTTATGCCTTCTTCCTTCTTGAAAAACTTGGTAAAATACGACTGATCCTTAAAGTTTAGCCTATCAGCAATCTCCTTTATAGATAAATCAGTATAATGTAAAAGTCGCTTAATTTCAAGCATTTGCTTTTGACGAATCAACTCTTTTGATGTTTTTCCAGTCAGTTCTTTAACTGTTGCTGTTAGGTGATTTTCACTGACGCGTAATTCGGACGCATATTCTTTGATAGAAAGGTTGCTATGGTATTTTTCCTCAATAAGCTCGCGGAAGCGTTTTACGAGAATATGACCTTTCCTTTTTTCAACCTGATATTGATCTTCTGGATAGAGTTGCTCACAGGTGCATAAAATCAGGTCGAGCAAAGCGTGAGAGAACTCCATGTTGCTGAGCTTTTGGTTCTTCACGTTTTCTGAACCTCTTTTAAACAAAGATATCAGAAAATTTTCATCCTGCTGGCTTTCTATCCTCAAAGGTGGATTTTCTTGCTTCACGTTGAAGAAGAACGGGTATTCCAGCAGCTTGTTCTTGTTGCTTTTCCCTAACAAATAAAACTCACCAGTGAACAAAAAAATATAACCTGAAATATCTTCGGACAATTCCACTTTATGAGCCTGTCCGGGACTTAAGAAAAAAATGCACGGAGGCTCTATTTTATACGTATTGCTATCAATAATATGGTAACCAGAGCCTTTTACAAGAAATAGTACTTCGAAAAAATCGTGATAATGAGGGTATTCTACTTCGAAATGCCTATTGGCATCAAACACCTCTATTTGATAAGGTCTGTCTGTATCTCCTTTGAAGTTGTCGAGGCTATATGTTGGTATTCCATGCATGGGTACGTTATTCAGAGTGTCTTTATTTCACAAACCGATCCGTTTGCGTTTGGTATTAAATTAATGATGTGGGACGCAACAAGGCCTTTTTCCTCTCTGTGCGATACGTAGACTACTGTAGTGTCGCTTTCGTGTGCGATACGGTTTATCAGGCCGGTTATTAGTTGGGCGCTGTTTTCGTCGAGATCGACCGATGGTTCATCAAGAATCAGTAAAGGCGGATGCTTTACCATAGCACGGGCTATCATCACCATTCGCTGATGGCATAACGACATTTTTATAAAAGGCTTGTTTGCGTATTTCTCTAGCCCTAAAAAGCGAAGCCATTCGTCTGCCAAATGAGCTTGATGGTCGCCCGGTATTTTATAAAGGCCTATGGAATCGTAAAAGCCCGAAATGATCATATCGCGGATGGGCTGCATGCGCCAAAATTGAAAGGTCATATTGGAAGTGAAGTAACCGATTCGTCGCTTTATGTCCCATATAGATTCGCCGCTGCCTTTTTTCTGACCAAAGAGATATAGGTTTTGTCCGTAGGCTTTCGGATTTTCGCCAGCAATCATGCTAAGAAGAGTTGTCTTACCGCTTCCATTTGGCCCCTTTAGATGCCAAAATTCACCTTTACAGACTCGCCAGTTGATGTTCTTTAGGACTGGTTTTGCTCCATATGCAATAGCCACGTCTTTAAATTCCACCAAGCAATCGCCTAATTCTTCTTTTTGCTCTATCGCCTCTGGTATTGGTTGGGTGGTTAAGGTTTCCGGATGCTGAAATTCTTGAGTACCTTCTGTTTTTTTTAACTCTTCTAAATGATAAATATACTTTTCTGAAAGAAACGGAAGTTCGTCTCCACTGCGGGAATATAGATTTATGATGGAAGTGTTGGACATTTCACCTTTCAGAAGTTCCGAAAAGTCAACTTTGGCCTGAATGTCTAAATTGTCGAAAAAATGATCGAGTATGAGTACTTCAGGCTTTTGCGATAAGGTGTGCTTTAGGAAAGTCCTTTTTCTTTCTCCTGAAGACATCGAAGTCAGGGTCTGTCCATATTTTTTTAGAATTGTATCGTTGTCGTGTTTTAGCTCTTCGTCGACGAATTTTAGGATTGTTTTTGCACTGATTACGTGTGCTTTCCTATCTGCAATCCAACCAAAAGTGTTTTTGTACTGACGTTTTAGCAGTCTGTTTACTAAAGATTGTCTGTCGCTTGGTTCGTTAAGTAGGATGTTCCAGTGGCATTTTTTTTCGGGCATAACCTTTGGATTTCATTCTTGCTTTAACAAAGAAAAATCTTATTTGCTAGAAGTGCAATTTTAACCCTTGGCTTCCGTCTAAATTCTTTACATTTAAAATCTCGAATTTTCAAGGGGTTATTGCAACTGAAAATTAACAGGTACAGTATACCAAATACTTATAGGAATACCATTTTTGAAGGCAGGCTTGAATCTTGGTAAACGTTTAACTAGCCTAATTGCTTCTTTATCGAGAAGGGGATCTACAGAGCGTTCTACTTTCACTTTATCTATTGTTCCGTCCCACATAATAGCAAAACGGACGAAAACCCGTCCAGACAGAGAGCATTGAACATGTGGATATTTAAGGTTGTTTGAAATCCATTTAAGTAATGCTTTAGAGCCACCTTCGAACTCAGGGGGAGTATCGGCAAGAATGTAAACTGTTGTATCAGGGAATGTTCCTTTAATCGTTTCCCGGCGTATTAATAGATTATTGTAATAGTATTGTTTTTCATAAATTGAACTATCAGCACAATAGTAGGTAAAAACACCATCTGCTTTTGTTAAGTTACGATCGGAGTAAGCACCCGTCATATGAAGTGTGCCGTTTGTATGGTATTTTTCGATAGTCCAATGATTTTCAGTGCTGTCTAGAAATGAATAATATACCGCTTTGTTTTTCTGACAGGTGTGGCTTCCGTTGTGGTAAACAACACGTCGGCCTTTTGAATACCGAACATCAATATTGAAACTTGTTAAAGCTCCTTGTGAAATAAGAAATTCTATTAAGCTATCATTTTTATTAATAATGGAATAGTCCAAAGCTGAATAACCGGAAGAATCTATAGTATTTAGGTTTGACCCAAATTCTACTAATTGTTGAGTTAGCTTGGTATAATTCAGTTTAGATGTAAGTGTGAGTGCATTTGAGCCATCGCTAAAAGTGATGGCTATAATTGAAGGAATCAGTATGTTTTGATTGTGCAAAAATTTTATGATGTTGAGTTTATTTGTTTCTACAAGATGCCTCCATAAATTGTCCTTATCTGTGTTCTGGAAAAACTGTTTATCTGTGTACTTAATCAGGTTAGCAGACAGAATAGAATCGTCTTTTTCAGCTGCGGCTACTAATAACGAATAGCTCTTTTCTTTTGGAAGAGAGAGGCCGTGCTTCATTAATAGATGAAAGACCTTAAGGTTTCCCTGCTTCAGCACCTCAATAATCAGCTCTTCAGTGTCGTGAAAAATAAGCGGCTCATCTAAAAAGTAGTGCTTGGCATACCAAAAGAGCAAATCTGTTTTTGATGATTTAGCTGATGCCGTGAAAGCTTTTAATAAACATTCATCGTTTGGCCTGTAGGCAATTATATATTCGGTGAGTGAAGTATCTTGGTTACTGAATGTTTCTTGTATAAGTTCCCCAATTGCCTTCCCATCCATTGTGGAAATAGCACCATTGTCAATTAATAGTTTAGCAAGTTGAAAGTTGTTGTTTTCTACGGCAATTGGAAGTAGCTTGGCATTCAATGTTGCTCCGTTCGTTACAAGCAGTTTGGCGATCGTTGCATTATTTTTTTTTACAGCAATATCTAGTGCTGTTACATTACCTAATTTATGATGTTTAGTTCTTCGTGGGGCATCTTTGTGCTTATAACCTAATCTCCACCATTTGCTAAGTGTTTGATTGACATCTACTTTTTTTTCAATAAAAAGCTTAACCACTGAGGTGTCAGAAAAATAGGTGTCAGTCATTAATGGCGTGCCATATTCAGGGTTTATAGCGACAAGGTTCTTTTTTCTTTTCGCCAGCTTTTGTACTTCTTGAATATTCTTGTTTTTTATGGCTTCAAAAATTGGCTGGCTATTAGCAAATAAGCAAGAAACAACAAGCTGAAAAGTTATCAATAGTCTGTTCATTTGGAAGGTGATCATGGGGAAAGGCGTATAATTTAAGACCTGTTGGATATCCGCTTCCAACAGGTCTTGTCAGTTTATGTAGACGATTTTGGATAGGGAAAGACTTACTAAAAGAACCCTTCATTTGGTTTACTCTGTCTTTCCCTGTAGTCGCATTTGTAAATGTCATCAAAGAGATAATTATACCAATTCCAGAATTTTAAAGGGGCAATTTTGAATGTTCTATAAATTTTCTCCTCAGCATTTCCTTCTTCTAAATAGTTCTGGTACCGATTGTTGCACAAAGTGTTATCTTTTCATCATTTCAACATTCCTTCCTTTTGATGGCATTACAGTAAACTGAAAATTTGTACTTTCAGACTCAAAATAATACCTACTAAAAAGTCCTTCTGTAAAAATATTGATATAAGGCGATAAGCAATTTGAAATGACAATTATACTAATGATCGTGATTATGGTTGCTTTTTTATTTAACCTCATGTTCTCAATTTTCTATTGTGTGTTCATTCTTAAACTTCAACCATCTCCGTTCCTCACGTTCAAGAAGAGATCCGAATTTAGTAGGTTCATCAATAGAAACCTGAATAGGTTCATTAGAAATAGGATGAAGAAAGCGCAATCCCACAGAAGCAAGAAAAAGTCCTTTATGGCTGATCGTTTTTTCTTTATCATCGTGGATTTTATCGCCTATAATCGGATGCCCAATTCCAGCCAAATGAATACGCAATTGGTGGGTTCTACCTGTTAATGGCTTTAATTCAAGAAGAGAAAGCGTTCCATTCTTCAGCGATTTCGAAGACTTCAATAATCGATATTCACTTACAGCTTCCTGTGCTTCAATTTTTTGTTCAATGCGTCCTTGTGCTTCAGGAGTACCCTTTACAATAGCCCGATATGTTTTCTGAACTGTCCGTTCCTCGAACTGATGACCAAGAGCCATGTGAGCAGAACTTGTTTTTGCAACAATCAGTAATCCGCTTGTTGGATGATCTAATCGGTGCACAGGTTTTGCCCATTTCAGGGCATCTTCGGCACAGGAAGGTTTCAGATTGTCCTGCAAGGCATTTTCAATTGTTCGGAACTGATTGCCACTGACCACTATGCCCGCTGGTTTGTTGATCACAGCAAGATGGTCGTCTTCCCAGACCACTTCTAAATCCATCTCGTAAGGTTTTGGGGGCTTTGTTTCAAGGTCGATCAGTTCTATGCAATCACCTTTTTGCAACCATGATCCCTGTTCTGCTCTTTTACCGTTGTGTAATAGTTCTGCTCTTTTTATGACTTTCTTTACGCTGTTGCGAGAAGGGAGTTGAGGGAAAAGGCCAATTGTATAATCGAGCAGGCGAATCCGCCCTGGATCTTCCAAGATAGTATGTGAATTTAATTTTAGCACGTTCTATTGTATTAAATCAGAATTCATTCCAATATGTCCAAAACATTGGAATGATCATTTTCTTTGAAACTACTATATGATAAAATTATAAGTTGTTGAATCTCTGTTATTTGATAGTAGTGTTTGAATTCGAGAAATCAGGGTTACTTTACGGAACAAAAATAGAAAACTCCAACAAGCAAATTGCTGGAGTTCTCTAGGCAAAGGTCTATTTTATTTATCTCGGATGCAAGCTGGCTCAATTCATATCATGAAGCACCATAATAGCCTGATTCAGGTAAGGGTCTTTGTCAAGATCCTCGTTCCATTTCTTACGTGCTTTTAACTGAACAGTATCGGTTAGGTTTGGTACATCAACGGAAGGAATGCTGATAGTGAACTTGCTCTTGAAATTCTTTGTAACATCGAATTTCTTGCTCATCTTCTCCTGCTTTTCCTCTTCTTTCATGTACGTTTTCAGGTCGAGGGAAGCTTGAGTGTCGTCCCTGCGTTCTTTCAGATAGCGTGCGCCTTTTTCTATAGTCGCGAAAGCTTCACTTGCTTTAATTCTATCGTTGGCTTTTTTTAGTACAGTTGCATGATCGTAGCCAGCTGGTTGCCATACTTTGTATTGAACAGGTTGTATTACGTCCCAAGACAAAGCGTGGTCATGCTCTTTTTCGCCTGTTGGTATGTAGGTATATGTCCCAGGAAGGAAAACGTCGGATTTCACGCCTTTGAACTGGGTTGTTTCTCCATTGATGCGGTAGAACTTCTGCGTGGTAAGCTTCATAGCTCCCATTGGTTTCAGGCTCGACATTGATGGATTGATAACATCGTCGAAATTCACAAAACGTTGAACGGTACCTTTACCAAAAGTAGAGCTGGACCCAATGACAACACCCCGTTTGTAATCCTGAATCGCAGCAGCAAGAATCTCCGAAGCCGAAGCACTCATTTCATTTACCATAACTACAAGTGCCCCTTCCCATTGGATGTTGGAATCTTTGTCGCGTAATACTGTTGGAACGCGACTTCTCGATTTTACCTGTACAACAGGGCCTGTTTCAATGAAAAGGCCAGTCATTTTTACAACATCGTGCAACGAACCGCCACCGTTATTACGAAGGTCGAGAATAATTCCATCAACTTCATCTTCCTGAAGCTTCATGAGTTCTTTTTCTACATCTTCAGCACAGGTTCTACCTCCTTTATTATGAAAATCGGCATAAAATTTAGGTAAATAAATATATCCGTATTTCTTACCCTTGTCTTCAATTACAGAGGATTTAGCAAATGTTTCCTCAATGTTCACTACATCGCGGATAATAGAAATCACTTTAATCAGTCCATCAACTTTTTTTACCGTAAGGCGAACCTCAGTCCCTTTTTTTCCTCGGATAAGCCTAACTGCTTCGTCAAGACGCATATCTACAACATCTACTGGTTCTGCATCGCCCTGAGCAACTTTCAAAATAAGGTCGCCGTTTTTTAGCTCACCCTGTTTCCACGAAGGACTTCCTGGTTGTATCTTCACTACTTTTATGTATGCATCACTCTGCTGAAGTGTAGCACCGATCCCTTCCAGGCGACCCGACATACCAATATCGTAATCTTCTTTACGCTTTGGCGGCATATATGAAGTGTGAGGATCGTACATGCCCGTTATTGTATTCAGATACAGTTCACGACGGTCTTCTTTGTTGATTTTTTTCATGCGGCCGAACCACTTGTCGTAGTTGTCGAGCACTTTTTTTCTTGCCTGTTTTTCCAAGGTGTCGTATGGAAGTTGCTTAACATCTTTGTTCTTCTGCTTTTTGGCATCGTTCTGAATCTTTAACTGGCGTGCTAATTTGCCAAGGGTTTCGTATTTCAAGCTTTTGCGCCAGCGTTCATATCTTTCTTTTGAGGTATTCACATACTTGAGCTTTTCGCCATCAAACTCAACAGATTCTTTTTTCTTAAAGTTGAAAGGCTTCGAAAGTACTTCTTTGTAAATATTTTCCACTTCAGAAATCCTAAGGCTTACAAGTGAATCGGCCATGTCAAAAAAAGTATATTTTCCTGCGCTGATCTCGTCGTCTATTTCCTGTTTAAATTTAGCTAGGGTCTGTACATCTTTAGCATAGAGATAACGCTTATTATAATCGAGGCGTTCTATAAATTCAGAGTGAACGCTCTCCGAGAACTTATCGTTGATTTCTTGGGGCTGATAGTGATTTTGGTTTAGTCCAAATGTGATGAGCTGTAGAATAACAGCGTTTTTATCTTGAAAAATTCCATATGAAAAACCACCGATCAACGGTAGTAACAATACTAATAACCAAATACGCTTCATGTAAAATATTTTTGGTTGGAAATTAATTCGCTTTGCGATAGCTCTTTATGCCAGTCTGTTATAATTATAGTTAAGAATACACAGCTTATGCAGCATAGCATTCTCCTACTTTTGCCTAAAGGCTATCTTACAAAGAAACGAAATTCGCCCTTCTTTAGGTTTGATATTTTTAGGAAAGCTTGTTAAAATATGTAAAAGGGAGTCTGAGGCAAATAACAATCTTTTACTTTTGAGGATTAAGCCAGAACAAAGAGAACCAATGCTCGATCATTGATTATCATGCAATAATCCGTATTTTCGCATTTAGGCGCAACTAGTAATCAATAACCAACGAATAAGTAAAAACCAATGAAACTAGAATTTATAGTTTAAATTTTAGCTTCGTGAAGTAGAATTATACTAAAAGTAAATGAACAGATCAGAATTTAAAACTTCAATCTTTAACACTATTTCTTTTAAGCATTTCAATCGAAATTATCTGTTCTTACTGATCAGTTTGTTGGTCTTGGTTGCAAGCCTATATTTCACCCGATATTCACTTCAGAAAGAAAGCAACGAGCCTTTTAGCGATTTAATCAAGGTTACAAGTTGTATTCTGCTTACAGGTAGTATAATGGCCTGCCTAACCTTTCTGTCGCAAGTTTTTTTTGGGAACAACACTCTCTCCCTAAAGCAGAAAAAAAAAGACACATTCTGGTTCACCATAGCAGCTCATCTAATTGTGATAATAGTTATTCACACTTGTAAGAATCTAGATCAAAGAGAGCTAAGAAGAAACCACGAGATAACATTTGGTTTCGTATACAGAGACAAAATTGACTATGAAGGCTCTAATGTTATCGAATATGGCTATATGGTACAGGGTAAATGGTATATTGGAGAAATTTATGATAAGAATAATAAGTTTGATCTGAATGATAGCGTGAAAATTAAGTATTGCCCCTCCAACCCTAGAATTAAAAAAATTCTAAATGAATAAATTGCCGTAACGCTATATTAAACATTATCTATCCATAATAGGCAAATAGGCCTTCCCTTAAACATTCATGCTCTAGAATTTACTTTTTACAGTCATCATCAATTTATACAGCACGCTATCCTCCTCTTAATCATTTAAAAACGAAACGATGAAGAAAAACAAGCACTTCCATGCAGGCTCATTTGCACCAATTGTAAGCGAACAGAGTCAGGTTCTTATTGTTGGAACAATGCCCGGTGTTGCATCGCTAGAAAAACAGCAGTACTATGGACATCCGCGCAACCTGTTCTGGCCTTTTTTGTTCGAAATATTTGGGAAGCAATTTTCTGAAGATTATTCAGAAAGGGTGAAACTAATCCGCGATGAAAAACTGGCTCTATGGGATACTCTTGAATACTGCGAAAGAGAAGGAAGTCTCGACAGCAAAATCGAAAAGGAACGTCCAAATGATATTAGCGGACTTCTTGAGCAGTTTTCTAACATCCATACTGTAGTCTGTAACGGACAGGCCGCGATGAAATACTTTAGACGATTTCAGTCTCAGATAAATATAGATACAGTATGTATGCCTTCTACAAGCCCAGCAAATGCCAGTATTTCACGCGATAAGAAATACGAACAATGGGCAAGGATAAAAGAATTTGTTAAAAAATAGTCGAGGAAGCGCATCAGAGCCCTTTCCTTCTTTTATTGGCAACAGATTTTTTAACCCAATAAATCACAACAGAACCGTCTTTTCTTTTTTTGCGCACCATAACAAATTCATCTTTATGGCGATAGTTCTGAGCTACTTCACAAGCCTTAACACTTTGTGCAACAATCAAAACTTCTTTTTTGTCGTTCTGTTCAGAAACAGGTTGAGTGCTCTGGGCAAAGATTGCAGGTGCACCAAGCAGCATAAGGAAAAGGATTGTAACGCGTATCATAAAACATTTAAATTTAGTCCGCCGCAAAAATAAATCAATTTCATTAGAAGGACATAAAAAATTAGGGGCAGGGTTTTCTCTATTCTTCTAATTTTGTAAACTGCGGCCACAAAGAAGCAGGCTCTGGAACATTGAAACTGCGAGGAAAACAATGGATGCCGCAGGGTTTTCAGAACCTAAAGGAGAATCTAAACTGAAAAAAGAATAACATGAAAAGACTTTTGCTAATACTTTTTCTATTCACAGGTACTTTTGCAAAAAGCCAGACTGTCGAAGCTCCAAGTCCAATAAAATGGTATACGATAGAAGAGGCCGAAGCTCTTGCAAAGAAACAGCCACGTCCGCTTTTTATCGATGTTTATACCGACTGGTGCGGATGGTGCAAGCATATGATGAAAACTACGTTTTCGAACAAAGATATCGCCAACTACATTCAAAATAATTTCTACCCTGTCCGCTACGATGCAGAGACGAAAGACACGATTGTATATAAAGGCAAAAAATATGTGAACAGCGATTTTTTAAAAACAGAACAGGCCCGTATCGCAGCAAAGAAAGCAGGAAAAAAGTTTCAAGCTGGCCGCTCAAAGTTCACTCACGATCTGGCAAAGGAGATTCTGCAAGGGCGCCTCTCCTACCCTACTATTGTGTACACAGACAAAGCTGGAAACCCGAACCCAGTTCCTGGGTATATGGATGTGAATAAAATTCAACCACTTCTGGTTTATTTCGCAGAAGAGCTTCATAAAGCTGTATCTTTCGACGAGTTTAACTCACTATATTACTATGCCTTCCCGAAGTCGTATCAGAAGGAAATAAATGAGTTGCAGGCAAATCAAAAGCTTGACACCACAGGGGTGGTAAAATGGTATTCTTGGAAAGAAGCTCAAGAACTGAATAAGAAGCAGCCCAAAAAGATACTTCTAGATCTTTATGCAGATTTTCGCGTTAGTTGTCGCGTAATGGGCAGAACAACCTATAACAATCCTGATGTTGCAAAGGTGATTAATGAGCATTTCTACCCTGTCCGTTTTAATTCAATGAGTAAAGAGGAGATTGATTTCATGGGAAAGAAACTGATCAATGAAGGAAAGCAGCACCCATTTCATCAACTTGCGGTTAATTTCGCTGTTAGTGGTCAGGAAATTATTTTTCCAACCTTGGTTTTCTTCGATAAAAGCATGAAAACGATAACGAAAAACCAGCAATACGTAGCCCCATCGGTTGGAGCTCCGTTTTTTGAGTTTATTGGTACTGATGCTTATAAAAGTCAGAAATGGCCTGAATATCAGAAGGCTTATATGAAGAAAAAGGGAAAGTAAAATTAGGTGGAAGATAAAATGACTTAACCCAGACATAAAGACTTTACTTGGGTTAAGTCATTTCTTGTTTACAGAACCTACAGGCCAATCCTCAATCTCCCTAACCAGTAACCTCCTATTTAGCCTGCTGCTTTATCGAGGCTTATTTGTTCAAGCCATTTTATAGCATCGTTTTGGTTATCAAAATGGAAAATGAACGGAGCGTTGGCTGCTGCCGTAAAGTTTTTTACACCAAGTTGTGATAAATTCTGAGGCGACATTACAAATGCCATCTTTTTCATTCCATTGTTCATCAGTTCAGGAACCTTTGAGGCCGCATAATCAGATCCTTCGCTACCAACTATTGGCTGAATACTTGTGTCTGAAAGGAGTTTCTCTATTTTATAAGTTTTGAAAAACTCAACAGTTTTGTCAATTGCTTCTTTAAAAGGATCAAATTTAGCATAGCACTTGCTCCAATTTTGAACTAACAATTTCTTCTCTTCAATTAAAGAAATTTCAACAAATTTACTTTCATACAATACCTTCATATCTTTTTAATTAAATTCTCCCTAAGTAATACCGACCGTGTGTTGAGTTTGCGGTCAATCTAATTGATTTTATGTGCTTTAATGGTTTTAGCTATTCTTATTCTAAAGTGTAAATTCCAGTTTCGAATTAGCCCACAACTTTTTCCGAAAATTGGGATAATATATATTGTTGGATTTTCATTATTAAGAACGTTGAAGATGTATTTTTCTTACAGGATATTATTTTACAGATTCATGATAAGTTGTCAATTATTATTTTTGACTATAAGCTCTCGGTACTATTGATTTTTTTCATCTGCTCATGTGAAGTATGTAATTTGGAATTGATTTTATCTGATTATAAGTGACTTATGGTGATATATGTATATTTCCCTCTGTTGTCAAATGAAACTTAATAAGGTTGTTTAGACATGAAGATATGTTCTGGTTCCTTTTTTAAAGACTAAATTCTTTATAGCAATGTATTGTTTTTGTTGTAGCAATTAGATAATTACCCCTCTATTCATTTATAGGGCAAACACAGTAAAATAAAAACCAAAAGTTTTCTCGAAAGACGAAGCCTTTCAGTTCCCTTCCTTTTTTAAGACTGGGAGTCAAAAGGCTTTGTCTTGCACATATGCGTTTGCCCTAGTTTTTGTTAAGCTTATGGTAGAAGAAAACACCGCCAAAGAGTAATCTTTGAGCGGCGTAATCCCTAATTATTCTCCTGAATAATCAATAAGTGAAATTCAAAAAATAATTTAGGTTAAGGCGCGAAAGGCGTTCAGCATATGAGTGTTATAGTACGTGTGATTTGGAAGACCGTATTGTATCGAAAACTGAAGTTATTTTTTTACTTTCAGTAAAGAAGTATTGGTACAATAGGTGATGATTTTTATTTGGTGGAATATAAAAAAGGCGTACCAAACTTTTTGCAAAGCATTGATACGCCTCAATTCGGCTGATCACTTTTTACAATAGACTAATCTTATTCCTATTCATAAGCCTACTGGTGTAAACAGCATATTTGCATCTCAGCTCATCCCAGAATTTATTATATATCTGTTTTTTTAATATCTAAGGGCAGTGAGAGTTCGTTCTTTTCCAGATTTATCCACTTAAGTGGTGTTGAGAAAATTCTTAAAATTATTGGCTAAAAGATTTTTTCATCAACCATCTGCTGAAAAGTCTCATTCATAGAGGCTTCTAGGGGGCGGTATGTAACGCCAAGTTCTTTTATGCTTTTTGAGTTGTCTCCAATCCAAGGATAGCCAATGTTTCGTGAAACTACCTTCCTTTTTAGTGCCTTGTTCATCATTGGTCCAAACAGCCAAACGGTAAACTTAGGTATTTCTTTGCGTGGTATTGGATAGTCGTTTCCGTATTTTGACAATAATGTTTTGGCCATATCCAAGAAGAAAGTGTTGTGGCCAGAAATAATGTGCCGTCCTTTTGCTTCAGGAACAAAACCTGCGTTATAATGAGCTACAGCAAGGTCACGAACATCCACAACACCGAATCCCAATTTAGGTACGCCCGATTTAAATGTTCCGTCCCCAAATTGTCTCAACAAGCGGAAGCTCTCAGATGTTATTGATGCAGAATTCAGTGCAGGACCAATTACTAAAGATGGGTTAATCACAACCATATCCCAACGCGACTGTTGCTCGTTGATTTTCCAAGCTTCTTTTTCTGCAACAAACTTAGAATACGAATATGCTTGATGGCTTAGTGATGAGCTTGAATTCCAAACTTCTTCTGTGAAAACTCCATTTGGAGTGCTTTTCAGGTCAATATTATCGCCATAAATAGCTGCGCAACTGCTGGTAAGCACTACTCTTTTTACCGATTCGGTTTGGTTAGCTTGTTCCAATACGTTTCTGGTCCCCAATTGAGCAGGATCTACCAGCTCCTTTTGCGGATCTTCAACGTGAGTAATAAAAGGTGATGCGGTATGGAAAACAAGTTCACAATCAGCCATTGCCTCAGCATATGACCCTGGCTGAAGAAGGTCAGATTTAAAATATTTAATGCTACCACTAGAATGCTCGGCTAACTTATCGAGGTGGGCAACCTTCTCTTTGTTATCAGGATTTCGTACAGCGGCGTGTACGGTCAATCCTTCATCCAGAAGTTTTTTCACCAACCAGCCTGCCACGTATCCTGTAGCACCAGTTACCAATACTGGTTTTGTTTTGTCAATTTGTACCATCTTTTTAGTTTGGGTATTTTTACACAAATAGGTTATCAACTCAAAGACTGAAATTACAAAAAAATGGCATCCCTGGAAGGGGCTAAAAAAGATTGTAGAAATTCTAGGTTAGGGACTTTAGGAATGCTGACATAAAATACAACTAAGTGGGTCTGCTGATTTTCTAAAATCGACTTTCCTTCCCTACTATTGTTAAATAGTCAAATCAAAAAAACAGAGAATACAAAACGCCACCCAAAAAAAGCTTTGAGCGGCGTAACCTTCAATTATTATGTGACCTTAACTACTTTCTAGAGAACCGTTAGGTTCTCGTTAACTTTTCTAATTACCCAAAACTAAATTATTTGCAATACCATCCTATTTTTCAATCAATAGCTTTTCTGTGCTGTATGCTGTTCCAGACTTCACTTTCACTACATATGTTCCAGCTTCAAGCGAATTTATGTCTAGAGCCTCTCCATTTTGAATGTCCTGCTGAAGCATAACACGGCCACCAGAAGAAACAACGGTTACATTGATTAGGCCGTTAGCATTCTGCATTGTAACAGAAACACTTTCGCTACTTGGGTTCGGGTAAATAGACAGACTGCTTGATTTTTTATCATTAACACCCTGCATAATATTTGATTCTGTAGACAATGTTCCTTTCTTCATATATTTTCCAAAGAAAGTTTCAATGCCTTCTGAAATAGGATCTACATGTTCTGGTTTCCAGTAAAGATCGAAATGCCCAGCACCTTCAATTTCTTTTAACTCTTTAGGTCCGTTTATCATATCGTAGAAACGTTTTGCCCCTGGTGTAGAAACAGCTTCCGTTCCATAGGCCATGTAAACTGGAACAGCATCGAACATGAAAGCAAAGTTGTAAATTGCAAAGCTAAACATTGGCATCATAGACATAATGCTCAGTTCATTTCTCCAATTAGGGACACCACCTGGTTGACCTGGCAAATAATAGTCTCTCATACCTACAGCAATTGGAGTTGAGGTCTGTATTTCTTCTTCTGTTTCTGGCACAGGTTTAAGCAATAAATCCTCACCTGTTACATAATGGTTCTGGCGAGCAGCAGCTGCAGGAGCCTGCAATGTTGTTCTTAGAGCCTCTATGGATCCTTGGAAGATTGCAAGCTGTTCCTCTTGCATTGCCAGATATGGACTAATCATAGCTACAGCATTTATCCTTGCATCAAAAGCAGCGGTATAAGCAGCATAACCTGCCCCCATACAAATACCGATTCCAAACACATTTTGAGGATCGACCTGTTCTAAACTACTGATATAGCTTATAGAATTTCTGGTATCTTCGATAATGCGCATAGGATTTTCTAACTGAGGATGCCCTTCGCTTTCGCCAAATCCTCGTGGGTCGAATGCCAAAGTAATAAAACCTTTTTTGCTCATTGCCTCGGCATAAACCCCTGCGGTTTGCTCTTTCACCCCCGAAGCTGGGCGGGTAACTACAATTGCAGGCCGCTTTTCGCCTTCGACATAATCTTCTGGTAAGTAAAGGTGTGCAACAATCTCGTCTTTAGCGCTGATATAAGTGACAGTGTTTCTTCCTGGCACTAGCGTTTCTTGTCCAAATAAAGTATTTTGCCCTATTAGCATAATTAAAGCACAAAACAACAATGTGATCTTTTTCATTTCTCTTAATTTTGTTTTAGTACAATAGTATTGTTTAAATTTATTTGAAGCTGCTTCATTTATTGAAGCAAAACCATGTTATTTTCAATGATGAAGAAAAAATCTGCCAACTGCTTTTCAGTATTTACATATTTAATTATCATACACATTATTACACATCTAACATATACTATGAATTAATACATAAAACCAAAGTATAGATATATGGCTTGCGTTCATTTCTGTTTCTATTGCAAAAATAGAACAGTAACATCCTCTAAAGTTGCCTAAATATCTCAGAATGTTTGCCCCTAACAATCAAATTAAGTAAAATAGTCTTTTGTGGGATTTCCAGGTAAATTACATACCATATAGAAGAATAAACTAATTAGAATCTCAACCTCAGTAAAGTCCAATTTTTCGGAATAAATACTTTTATAGATCAATAAAAAAAGAATTCATGGAAAGTGTTATGGAAGAAAAAGCAGAAGTACAATAAATGATAAATTACAAAAAAAGGCGTACCATATTTTTACAAAATATTGATACGCCACAATTCTGCTGTCAACTTTTATGATAGACTAAAAAAACTCCCATTCTTATTAAAAAAGTCTATCTGAAGAACAAACAGTTTAGGCAAATCAAAAAAAAATTATTAATTCGTTCCGCTGCGAACGACAAAATCCTCACGGTCGCCTTTAACTAATTATTTTTTTAACATGCCTTATTTGATAAAGAGAATCAAATATCTGCCGCAGAAACTTAGTTGAAGCGATATTTGACTTTCGGATCTTAATCAGCTAACCTCAGAATTAATGTATGTACCTGTGTTATGATTCCGAGGAAATACTTGAACATCCGCTCTTTACCCAATCTCGTTATCTAAATGAAAATACAATTGATTTTTTTCGGAATTAGGATTCCGTTTACAGTATCTTTTCTTCGATCATCTGTTGAAAAGTGTCGTTCATAGAAACCTCCAACGGACGGTATGTAACGTTTAACTCTTTCTTACTTTTAGAGTTGTCCTCAATCGTAAATAGGTTAGGGAATGCGGAGAGGACACCTTCATTAAAAACTAATCAACACAAAACGCATTTGGTTACTTTAAAGCATTCATAATAAACCTGTCCTACATCTTGTCCTCAAATGTATTTCTGAAGAGAATAGCAGACTTAGCCATCTTTCCTTTTACATAGCGCTTTTTGGGCTTCTTCTTGCGAATTGCTTTACCAATGACTTTTGCAATTACAACTGGCTCGGACATTTCTATATCAGCTGTCGAATCAATTACACGCTCTACACCAGCTTTAACCTGATCGGCCTCCCTGACATCCATTTCTAGCGAGCGGCCTCCGATTCCATCAAGGTATTTATTTTTTTCGTGGTGTATGTTGCCACCGTAAACAATACAACCTTCGTTCAGCGAATATTCAGTTGTTGCTTTCCCTATACCCGAAGCAGTTCCTGTTATCAGAACCACCTTCTTATTCTCATCCTGAGCATTCAGCAACGAGAAATTGAACACCAGTACTAAAAATGCAAATAAAATTCTCATTCTTTTGTAATTAACACCGTTTGATTTCCTTTGAAAAAGTCGCGAACTTTTATGACTAATGATGATATATATGCCTTATCTCCCACTGTTGCAAAGTTATGCATATAGCATTCAAAGTACTTGCCTCTAAAATTCACAATTCTTGCTGATTTATGTCATGGTACTTTTGAACAAAAAAATAGAGGTGTTTACTTAGAAACAATTATATTTGCATGAAATAAAAACAATTATGCAAGAATTTCACGGAGAAGATCTCATAAAGTTCATAGAACGTTTTCCAGACGACAATAGCTGCTATCTTTATCTGTCTGAAATCAAGTGGACTAACGGTTATAAATGTAAAAAGTGCGGTCATACACACTACAGTAGCGGAAAAAAACATGAACGTACCTGTACCCTTTGTAAACACAGGGAAAGTACAACGGCAGGCACTCTTTTCCACAAGTTGAAATTCGGCATCCGCAAAGCTTTCCTGATCTGTTTTGAGCTCAGTGCCACGACCAAAGGGATGTCCTCCTCCCAGCTTTCGGAACGTTACGGCATCTCAAGGAAAACAGCCTGGGCATTCAGCCATAAAGTCAGGCTGGCAATGGAGAGTCAAGGAGATCAGCCGGTTGAAGGGACAGTTCATGTGGACGAGTTTGTTTTCGGTGGCAAAGAGAACGGCAAACAGGGGCGCAGTTATGATACAAAAAAGAAAAAAGTGGTCTGTGCCGTGGAACTTGATGACAAACAGCAGATTAAAAGGGTGTATTCACAGAAGATCGAAGATTTTTCTTCCAAATCTCTGCGGGGGATTTTTGAAAAACATATCAGCAGGCAGGCCCAGGTGGTCACTGATGAGTGGAGGGGCTACAGACCGGTCGCTAAAGATTATAATATTGAGCAGATACCCAGTAGGAAAGGGAAGAATTTCATGCAGCTGCACAATGTGATACATCAGATCAAAAGCTGGATCAGGACGAATTTTTCCTGGATCGCACCAAAACACACCGATAAATATTTAGCTGAATATTCTTTTAGGATCAACAGATCTATTTTCAAGGGCTCTATATTTCATAAGCTCATTGAACGTATGACAAATAGACCTCCTGTGAAATTTATTGACATAGTGGATTGTACTTAAATAAACACCTCTACAAAAAAAATCCAACTAGAACTTCTAGCTGGATTTCTTTCATTGTTCCCGATTTTACAGTGCGTTTCTCATCAGTTTAACATCGGAAGGATTGTACCCGAAATAGCTTTTAAACGAACGGCTAAAGTGGCCTAAATCCTCGAACCCAACTTCCAAATAAATTTCAGACGCCGTTTTTTTCGTTTGCAACAACAACTTTTTAGCTAACTCTAATCTTTTTTGCTTTAACCATTTATAAGGCGATGTTTTGAACTCTTTTTTGAAGTCGCGGGTAAAGGTAGAAAGGCTTCGGCCTGATAATTCAGCAAACTGGTCGAGCGAAATGTTCTGTGTAAAGTTATTCTCTACAAAATTCACAAGATCTGCCCTAGCCGGTTCGGAGAATTCGTTGAAGATGTGAATAAGTTCTGGCTTAAGTTGCGTTAGTGCATACAATGCCTCCATTGTTTTCAACCGTATCAGGTCTCTGTTCAGTTTTGCCTGTCCTGTAATGTAAATATCGATGGATTTCATCAGACCTTTAAGAATAGGAGAATCAGGAAAACGTATCATTGGTACAGTGCACGGCATATAGTCTTCCGGTAATTTAAAATTTCTAATTACCTCCCTTATAAATGAATCATGCAGAACAAATATATGATCCTTGAAGCTCTGCTGAACTGGTTTCCACGTTTTATAAAAAGCTCCGTGAGTATACTTTCTTATCAGCCCAAATTCGCCTTCATTTATAGTATAGGTCTGACTGTCAACCTTTAGGCTTAAAGTGCCTTGTTCAACATAAATTAAGAAGTTAGCAGGATAATAAACTGAAGTTTCGCCTTTGCAATCATGCTCAATTGTTCCTGCAATAACAAACCCATCGCATTCGATCATCTTCATTTTTGGCTTCTCCATACCATACTTATTTTATTCTAAGTTCTCGGAACTATTTGTCAGGATTTACTCCTTTCAATGAGTCAGCAGTTTAGCAGTCAAATAAATCAACTTAATTACTACTTATTTGCAAATTTAAACAATCCGTATCTTTTCACTTTGTCTATAACGGTCAAATTGATTGCCTGTTTGTCTCAGCGTTTTTTCCTACGTGGAGCTTTTGATGCATCTTGGCTATTTAAATCTCAATTTCTGAAAAAAGCGTATCTTGGGTATTAAATCAATCCACATTACATGGAAGACAAGCAACGCTACATACGAATTCTGCTGAAAAAGCTCGACCAACTGGAAAAGCGACAAGCAGAATTTCAAGAAGAAATTAGAGCACTGCGAAGAGAGATAATGCAGCTACAGCAAGAGGAAGGTGTAGTGAATGAAGAAAAGGCTCCTGAAACAGTCTCGTCGTTTGATGAAATAAAAGAGGAACTAAAAAGCATTAAGCAATCAGAAGAGAAAAAATATGACTCTACACCAATTTCTGAGAAACGTATTGATGAACCGTCGGAAAAAGTACGCCAACCTAAGCCAAAACCTAGGCCAGTAAGACCAAAGGAAAAGTCTGATTTTGAGAAATTTATAGGTGAAAATTTAATTAACAAAATTGGGATTGTTATTACTGTATTGGGGGTTTCTTTTGGTATAAAATACGCTATAGATCACGAAATTATCAGTCCTGCAATGCGCATTGTACTTGCCTACATGTTTGGTGGAGGCCTTGTTGGACTGGCAATGTATTTAAAGAAGAATTACGAAAATTTCAGCGCTGTACTTTTAAGTGGGGCGATGGCTATTTTTTACTTTACCACTTATATAGCCTACGACTTCTATAACTTTATACCACAGACCGCAGCTTTTACTATAATGGTGCTGTTTACGGCATTTACTGTCTATGCGGCATTGCACTATAATCAACAGGTTATTGCACACGTTGGCCTAGTTGGCGCGTATGCTGTTCCTTTTTTGCTAAGTGATGGAAGCGGCCGTGTGACTGTACTGTTCAGTTACATGACCATCATTAATATGGGCATTCTCGCAGTTGCTGTTGCTCGTTATTGGAAATCGCTATACTATTCGGCATTCGTTTTTACGTGGCTTATTTACTTCAGTTGGTGGGGCGACCGCTACGTTTATGAAGAGCATTTCAAATTAGCCTTTACCTTTTCAGCAGCGTTCTTCCTGAT
Organism: Bacteroidales bacterium; assembly: GCA_965230435.1. GTDB lineage: Bacteria > Bacteroidota > Bacteroidia > Bacteroidales > JBDKHP01 > JBDKHP01. Next base: position 512,118 of record CBDDLB010000006.1, on the reverse strand, counting down.
TTTTTATGCGACATTGCTTAGTTACAAACTGATTAAGAAGGAGAAGTATAGTCACCTCGACGTTCTGTTGGTAGTAACCAACTCTTTTGTTTATTATGGTGCTGGCTATGCATTATTAAATGGCCATGAGGGTGGACAAAAGCTACTCGGGGTATTTACATTGGCGAATGCTTTGCTTCATTTTGCAGTTTCAGTTGTTGTTTTCTATCAGAAACTTGCGGACAGAAGCCTATTTTACCTTATTGCCGGAATGGTACTTGTCTTTGTAACGATAGCTATCCCTGTTCAGCTGGACGGCAACTGGGTTACTTTCCTTTGGGCAACAGAAGCTGCTCTTCTTTTCTGGATAGGCCGTAGCCAGAGGGTTTCTATATACGAGGTACTCTCCTACCCTCTTATGGTATTAACTTTTTTCAGCATTATCCACGATTGGGGCAAATATAACTGGGGAGCCGATATACCACCTATTTTTAATATATCTTTCCTTACTTCTGCATTGGTCACGGCCTCGTTTATTCTTGTTAATAGAATCAATCGTAAAACAGAATCGGCTTTAGGTAACTATAGTAAGGACTTTACAGATATGCTTGCTATTGTTGCACCTACTATTTTGGTAATTGTTTCTTTCTGCACATTTTATTTCGAAATTGCCAATTATGCAGAAATTAAATATCAGGCATCTGCTATCGATTTCAAAGAATCTGGTTATAGCTACAAACGGTTCAATGAAGATATAAAGCACATGGGGACAGTATGGGTCATCATTTATCAACTTGTGTTTGCCGCTACATTAAGCTTGCTTAATCAGTTCTTATTCAAGAAAAAAGTTTTCGGTATCATTAATATTGTTATAAATGCGGCCAGCTTGCTGATTTTCCTTACAGGTGGACTGATAATTTTAGGTGACCTGAGGGAAAGCTATCTACAGCCTTCCGAGTTTTATGATGTATCGTTCGGGCAGGTGGCTGTACGGTATGTGGCAATTTTAGCGGCAGTATTGGTGCTTTTTTCGATAAGGGGACTGTATCGGAGCGGACTTCTCCCTCAAAAAGCATATGTTTTTTTCGATTTGCTCATTCATATTCCTATAATATGGATGCTAAGCAATGAAATTATCAACTGGATGCAGCTACAGCAGGCAGAGCATTCGTACAAACTCGAAATAACGATCTTGTGGGGTGTATATTCACTTATGTTAATCGCAATCGGAATTGGACAGAAAAAGAAACATTTACGCATCTCTGCTATCGTTTTGTTTTCTGTAACACTGATTAAGCTGTTCTTCTACGACATTTCGCAGATGGAAGCCATCGGGAAAACAGTAGTTTTCGTTGCACTGGGAATATTGCTTCTTACAATTTCATTTCTTTATAACAAATACAAAGATAAGATCACGGACAATGAATAAAGCTTTATATACACTTATTCTTTTACTATTTGCAATGACTGGTTTTTCTCAAATGAACCAGTATCAGTTTAAACGAGAGATTAAAGGGGTTCATAATGAATGGCACCAGATTGAATTGCCTGACGATATTTTTGCTTCGGTGAACAGGTCATTAAGTGATTTGCGTATATATGGAATCACTGCAAAAAACGACACTGTAGAAGTTCCTTATCTGTTGGATATTCAGAAAGACGAAACAACATACCGTGAGGTGAAGTTTAGGCTGATTAATCATGTGAAGAAAGGATCGAACACTTACTTCACGTTCATGGTTCCGGCAGGAAGGATTGTCAACCATATCGACCTTGATTTCAGCCGTAGTAATTTCGATTGGCGTGTTGATCTGGAAGGCAGTCACGATCAGAACGAATGGTTCAGCATCCGCCGGAACTATCGAATTGTTGGAATACACAACTCATACACCGAGTATCATTTCACACGGCTGTATTTTAGTCCTGTTAAGTACAAATATTTGCGTGTGAAAATAAGGAACGAATGGTTCAGCTTTTTCAACGATGCCAGTGTTTATGAACTTACAGGCAAGCAAGGGCAGTTCAAAAATTATGCTGTCAAAAGTTTTTCACAACGAAACAACAAAGCTTCAAAAGCAACAGAGCTGAACGTTATTCTTACAGAAGAAGTTCCTATTTCCGAGCTGCAACTAACAGTTGATGATAAAGTTGATTTTGTGCGGCCGATACAGGTAGAATACCTTTCCGATAGCACTAAAACAGAAAAAGGTTATAAGCGACACTATAGACATATGTTTAATGGTACACTCAGTAGTTTTGAAGAAATCCGTTACAGATTTGGTAACGTTTATACAAAAGAACTGCGCATAACGGTAAGAAACCATGACAACCTTCCGTTGAGTTTCTCTGGAGCTAAATTGCGCGGCAATTTGCACAAAATGCGGTTCCGCTTACCTAAAGCAGAACGATTTTTCTTGGTTTATGGAAATGAAAACGCTTATGCACCTTCTTACGACCTTAAGTTTTTCGAGAAGAACATACCTGATCAACTAGAAGTGGTCCGATTGGGTGAAAAATTGGAAATTGAAAAGGAAGAAAAGAAAGAAGAAACAACTTTAGAACATCAGGACATTTATCTGTGGGCTGCTATACTTTTTGTTGGATTCTTACTTGTTTTCTTTGTAATTCGAATGATGAAGGCCGAAAAGAAGCAACAAAAGGTGTGAGAGAATTATAAATATGAGTTAAGAATTGGCTAGCATATGAAAGAAGTATTATACCATAGCGAAAGTTGAATAGAACTTCGTCAAAATCTAACTTATACAATGAAGACAAACATCCAAGACTTTTAAAATCTTGGATGTTTTTTACAGGCCTTGCACTCAAGCGAATACCTAGAATAAATCGAGATACGCTCTTATTCAAATTGATTAATGATTTCCTTTATCTCATTTATTTTATCTGAAAGCAATTCCTTAGTGGTAGCCTCCACAAGCAAGCGCAGGTAAGGTTCGGTATTAGAAGGACGTATGTTCAACCACCAATCTTTATATTCTATACGGTAGCCGTCGAAATCCATAAACTGCTCAGGCTCCTCAATGGAGAAAAAATGTTCCTTAACAGCCTCCATTGCTTCTTTCTTCTGGTTAATCTTGAAATTTATTTCCCCAGAATTTTCGTACGTCCGAATCTCATCAATTAATTGCGAGAGTGTCCTGCCTTTTTCCTTTTCTTCTGCTACAATGTCCAAAATGATCAAAGATGCCAACAAAGCAGAATCGGAATAATAAAAATCCTTGAAATAATAATGCCCAGCGAGTTCTCCGCCAAAAAGGCCATCTATCTCGCGTAGTTTTAATGCAGCATAAGCACGACCAACGCGCCATGTATGCATTTTTCCGCCCAGCTTTTCAATGTATTCCCCAACAGCTTTCGAACTTCTGATATCCTGAATTACAGTTGCGCCTGGTTCGCGTTTCAAGAAATAACGCCCCATAAGCGCGATCATCAAATCTGGTGGAATAAAATTGCCTTTCTCATCTATGAAAACAGCCCTATCTGCATCGCCATCGAAGATAATACCAATGTCTGACTGCTTTGCTTTCACTACGCGCTTTAGTTCATCTGAATTGGATTCTACTAACGGATTTGGCTCGTGATTAGGGAAACTGCCATCCAAAGTATCGAAAAGGTAGTTTGCATCTTCACCAAAGATATCTTTTACCAACAACGCTGCCATTCCGTTCGAGCAATCTATGGCCAGATTCAGTTTTGAAAGATTCTTTTTGTAGCCGTTCAGAAATTCAAGATAAGTCGGTTTTACACCGTACTCGTAAAGATCACCTATTTCTTGGACAGGATCTGGTGTGAAAGTATTAATCATACGTTCCAATTCGTTCAGTCCTGTATCGTAACCCACTGGAAGGGCATTTGCCCGCGATATCTTTAACCCATTATACTCCTTACTGTTGTGTGAAGCTGTGATCATTACAGAGGCTTCGAAGCCAAATTTTGCTGTTGCGTAATAAACCATTGGAGTCGTAGACAATCCAATGTTATACACATCTGCCCCTGCGTCGCGGATGCCGTTTGTTAAGTATTCAAAAACTTCTGGCGAAGATTCGCGCATATCGCGTCCCACAAGAACACGGTCTGCATTCAGTAACCTAGGAAGGAAAAAACCTATTTTATAAACATCATTTTTATCGAAATCGCGATTGTATACACCTCGGATATCGTATGCATGAAAAGCATTCATAGAAAATGTTTTAGAATTTTGTCCTGAAGAAAAGGACATAAGCACGTGGTGCTATTAATTATGAAAGACATTGTGCTAATATTCAACATAGTGACAAACCTAAAAATGTCGCTTATATTAGCACACCTACTTAATAATGTGCAGAGGCTCTTCCACAAAGATAAATAAAGTTACGGATGAAGAAGAGTCTCTAGCAACAGTTGGGTTCGTACAATCTTACTTTATCGTTTTATCCCTCTCTTGTTCAATGCCCTCCTGTATTTTCGTGCATATTTTAGGTGCTGGTTATATGTTTTCGCAAAATTGTGGCGTCCAGAAAAGTCTTCTTTTGCACACATATATAGATAGTCGCTTTTTTTATAATCCAGCACGGCATCCAAAGAAGATTTGTGGGGAACAAGAATTGGTCCAGGAGGTAAGCCCCTGTTTTTATAAGTATTGTAAGGGGAATCTATTTTCTTGTCTTTATTCAGAACGCGCTGAATGTTGAAATTCCCAAGAGCAAATATCAGGGTTGGATCAGATTCCAGTCGTATTCCTTTGCGGAGTCGGTTTAAGTACAAACCTGCAATAATTGGCTTTTCGTCGTTGAACCTGCTCTGCTCCGATTGTACGATTGAGGCCAGTGTTGCAACTTGAGTTTTGCTCAGGCCAAGTTTCTTAGCTTTTTTAATTCTATTCTTCGACCAGAATGCGTTGTATTTCTTTTTCATCTTTAGAAAAAGGTTTTCTGCATCCAGATTCCAGTAGATCTCATAGGTATCGGGAATGAAAACACTTACAGATGTTTCGTCGGTGAAACCGTGTTTTTTCAAGTAGCCTTCGTCGTTCAGCAGGCGTATGATCGATAGCGAATCGGCTTCCACTTGCTTGGATAAGCGTCCTGCAAGTTGTGATTTTGTTCTAACGCTAGGTATCAGTAATTTAACTGGGGTTTGTAATCCGGAGCGAAAGATATTCACCAGCTCATTGTTAGACATGCCAGCTTTTATCTGGTAGTGGCCAGGGTGTATTTTTTCGAATTTCTTCTTTTTGGCCACCCACCAAAAACTTTTTTCATTAAGCAAAAAACCTCTTTTGTTGACAAGGTTTTTAAAATCGTGAAGGTCTGCCGTACTTGGCACATAGAAAGAAATTTGCTTCTTACCCTTTAGTTCTACATTATTTGCAAATATTTTTGCATAATAAATTGACAACAGATAAACACCAATGACAAGAGCGGCAAAGAAAGCACCGCCCAAGTATTTAAGTCTGTTTTGGTTAGCCATATTTTAGTAATTTAAAACAACATATGCAGTTTTGGAAGATCGGCGATCTGTCCAAAATGCGAAAATACAATATAGTTTGATTAACTTAGTTGCGAAAATTAGTTTAGTGGAGCAATATCAAAGGCTTTGGCTTTTCATTGTGCAATTTTTATTGCATAAGCAGCTTTAGTTGAAAAAGACTTGAGATGCAAATAGCACAGAAACCGAATTTCTTAAGGGTTTGAACCTATTTAATTTATGCACTTTCATATAGGAGGACATAATTGATCCCACTTAGTTTAAAAATACAATTGGTTGATTTCTAGATGAAAAATCCTTCTACTAAGTTATTTTACTATTGTCCATCCAATGATCTATTGATGAAGTTAGCATTAAATTCTGTGGAAGACATAAGTCCGCGATTTAATAAACGAGAATTCTAAACTTTACAGTATACAAAACCGACTGTCTAAAATAAATTCAATAATCATTTTTCTATGTGATAACCCAGAATTCCTATTGAAACTAGGGGTAATGAACTCGTCCGTTAGAATTTAATTATACAGAATATAAAACATATCGACTTAAATTTAGTACTTCAAATTTCATATTATGCTGAAAAAATGGATTTTACATACTGTTGCAATAATGTTTCTCGCATATTTCTTAAGTGGAGTGCATATAGAGAATTGGTTTTTCGGGGCAATTGTTGCTGTTGTTCTGGGCTTATTGAATTCGTTGGTGAGGCCAATTCTTATTATTCTTACCATCCCGCTTACAATTATAAGTTTCGGCCTGTTCATTTTAGTAATCAACACTTTTCTGGTTTTTGTAGCTAGTTTTTTTCTACCGGGATTTCATATCGATGGCTTTCTTTGGGCATTTTTATTCAGTATTGGCTTGTCTATCCTTGGCGGGATACTCAAATAAAAAGCCCGTTTCTGTCCCAATTTATTATTGTGGATAGAAACGGTGCTATAGTTCTAATTGTACTGGGCACATTATTGCACCCTCCAACAATTATAGTGTTAAACAGATTCCACTGCAATCTAATTCTGGAACAGGCTGAGAGGCATTGAAGCAATTACTGTCGATAGTGATGATGTTTCCCATATGAGCTTCGGCTGCGGTAACCTTACAAACCTGTTGCGATACGCCGTTCAATAATATAGAACAGTTCCCACAAACACCGGTTCCGCAGTTTTCAGTTGGTGTTCCCATTTTTAGTTTGTTGCGAAGCACTTCTAAAAGGTTTTCATCTGCTGTAACATCAATACGGTAAACTTTAGAATTCACACTTAGGGTAATTAGTGCCATGATCTGATTGTTTTAGGTAGTTAATAAAACAGGGTACAGTTCTAGCTTTGTAGAAGGGGAAAAGCTAGTTCATACAAAATACGGAAAGCAGATTGAAAAATGAACTGATTGAAAAGACAAAAAATGATTTCAGGTATGCTTTACAGCATGTTATAGGTGTTATCACCCTTCCTTCTTTTCATTACGGTCTTGACTCTGTTAAACTTCTAATGGGAACAAATCCTTGTGGGTATAAAATAAAAAGGCGTCCCTGTAAAGACACCTTTTTTACTAACTTCCTGATTTTGATATAGGTTTGTTTTATAAAACCATAATATCGTTTCTATACCTTAGTTGTTCACTTTAAGAACTTCGCGAACAGCATCTTTGTAAGAACTCTCGGACATTGCGCCAACAGCTTTACGTGGATCTCCAGACATTGGAACAAAAAGCACCATTGGAATTCCCTTTACCCCAAAGGCCTGAGCTACTTCGCGGTTATGATCTACATTTACTTTATACACATATAGCCTTCCATCGTATTCTTTGGCTATCTTCTCCAAAATAGGGGAAATTCTACGGCACGGCCCACACCAATCGGCATAAAAGTCTACAATAGCAGGTTTATCACCTTTGTATTTAAATGTACTGTTCTTCTGAAAATCGTATACTTTGTCGATAAACTGCTGATGTGTTAATTCAATGCTCTTCTTCTTTTGTGCTGATGCACTAAGCCCAATAACGAATAGGGCCATAAAAAAAATTACTTTTCTCATCTGTTTCAATTTCTAAAGAACGACATAAATCGCGTATGTATCGGAAATGCCTATCTTTTGTTCGTAATTTGGTTTTATCAATGATTTGGTGAATGTTCTCTTTAACTCAAAACCGTCCATCACCTTCTTTGGTTTCAAGTTTTTCAATTCTCTCCAGATATGACATCGGAAAAATATAGTTAGTTGCTTTCCAGATGCTTGTGTGCATTTTACATTTAAGAACTTCAAATCTGAATTAAGCGGGTTTAGGGCAAATATAAAACATTACTGTTCATATTATCATTCAACAAATTGAAAATATGTTAAAATTAAAACCTGTAAATATGTAAATTATTCAATCTTATGATTGAATTTGAATCGTATCATTTGCTTAAGTTGCATTTTTTGTTGTGAGGAAATCAATGAACCGTTTATTTTTGTACGAAAGAAAACAAAAATGCTTACATCGAAAAACGCAAAAAAGAACGGAGGGGTTTACTTTATCACGTTTTTTTTCAGAAAAAGCATACCGACCATTATGGTCGATCGGCTGGAAGAAGAGTTTGAAAACCAATTAGAATCCATAAAAGGAAATGTATATGACCATGGTAGCTTGGCAGACCTTACAAGAAAAAAATACTTTAAGAAGCTGGATGATCTGCTCCACGCTCTTCAAAGCCCAGAAGATGAATTAGGAAGGGTGGATGTAAAAGAGAGGATGGCCGAATTTCTGGAAGCTCAGGATACTCCAGCATTCAATGTTATCGCTTTCTCGATAATGAACAATCATATTCATTGCTGTATTGCAACAAATCAAGATGATTTATCAACAATGTTAGAGGGGTTCAAGAATAACACTGCACGGCTTCTTGAAAATAAAGAGGTATGGTCGCAATACACGAATATTATTCCTGTGCAGAACCGAGACGAACTTGCTGCCATGATGAATTTTATTGTTGACGAGCCAGTGGAGAGAGAATTGTCCGAGGAAAGATTTAGCTGGTTTGGAACATTTGTGCGCGATAAGTATTTCCCATTGTTGAAGAGAACCAAGTCTAAGAATTAATGGGGAAGTAGGTAGTTGAGTTTGTACATTTTTTAAAAAGAACTCTCCAAAAGTTTTTGATTGTGGATGAAGGCTTTTGGAAAGTTCGTCTCCTATTAGAACAACTTCAATAGGAAAAATTAAGTACTGCGTATGTTTTACGATGGTAAATCTATTACTCCCATATTCTGTAATTCGAAAAAGCAGTTCGCACAAGCTTCAACATCGGCAAGAGCCGTGTGGGCATCCTCGAATTTTGTTTTGAACAGTTTGAAATGCAGCTCCGTTAAGTTCGGATATTTATACAGACTATAGTTATTGCGGCTAGGAATTGCACAGAAGTCAACGGTTGTCTTCATTGTACATATTCTAGGTAATTTCTTTGGTAAACGGGCTATCTGTTTGCGGACAAACTCGGCGCCAACAATCATTTCATCGAAACTGATGTTGTGTGCAATTAAGTAATCTGCCTTTAACATGGCCTCCCTGAAGGTATTGAGTATAGTAGTAAGGTCTTCTCCTTCACTCAGTGCACGTTCTGTTGTTATGCCGTGCACATCCGAAGCTTCTTTGGGTATTGTAAAGCCTTCTGGTTTTATGATATATTCTACGCTCTCAATCAGTTTTTTATCTGCCCCGTAGAGCTGCCAACCGATCTGCACAAGGCGCGGCCAGTTTTCAGAATCGGTGACCGGAGCCTTCCAGTTTTTAGGCAGTCCAGTGGTTTCGGTATCAAAAAAAAGAAACATGTCTGGTCAGTTTTTATCATTTAAGCACATCGTGCCATCTTATTGAAAAAAGTATTAGGCTAATATTCAGTACGGTAACAAATACAGAAGTATTGGTTGTAATTAGCACACCTACTCTCATATACATAACAAAGAAAAGGATTTCCAACACGGAACGCAAACCAAAATTGTAAATCGGGAACTCTGGATTGTTTACTGTTGTGTTGGTGAGGAACATTTAACCAACACAAATTTTCAGAAAAGATAAGATTGTATAGGGAACGTTTTTCTAAAGTTTTCTAACATTGCGCAAAAATAATTTTATGACTTTACTTACTATTCCTTGGAATCCTAACCCGATTCTGTTTGATTTGTTCGGAACATTTCAAATTCGTTACTACAGCTTATTGTTCGTTGGTGGACTTCTGCTGGGCTACTATGTAGTAAAACGCTTTTATAAACAGGACAAGTTACCTGTGGAAGACCTAGAGAAACTTGCCGTGTATGTATTCACAGGTGTTATTGTGGGAGCACGGCTTGGGCATTGTCTTTTTTATGAACCAGCCTATTACCTTGCGCATCCGTTAGAGATGATCCTGCCAGTGAAATTCTCTAGTGAAGGGATGAAGTTTATTGGTTTTCAGGGGCTCGCGAGTCATGGTGGTGGCACGGGTGTAATCTTAGCTTTGTGGTTGTATACTAGAAAATACAAAGCTAGCTATCTGTGGCTTGCAGACCGGTTGGCTATTGCAACAGCACTTACAGGAGCATTTATCCGCTTGGGCAACCTAATGAACTCTGAAATTATTGGAGCACCTACCGATATGCCTTGGGGATTTGTTTTTTCAAAAATCGACCTTGTTCCAAGGCACCCAGCGCAATTGTATGAGTCTATAGCTTATTTCTGCATTTTGGTTTTCTGTATTTTTCATATCAGAAAAACAGAACCAACAAACATAACGGGTACTTCTTCGGTTTTTTCTTGGTTTTGGTAATGGCTGCCCGTTTCTTTATTGAATTTGTGAAACGCAATCAAGTAGATTTTGAAAGTGGAATGCTTTTCAATATGGGACAACTATTGAGTATACCTTTCGTGCTTGCTGGTCTTTGGCTCATTTTCGGAATCAAAAAAGAAATGGGCAGTAAACAACAGGTAGTATCTGAAAAATAATTCCTCGCTATAGAAAAGGCTTGTTGATAAGTGGTTAAACTCTTATAACAAGCTTTTTTTCTTCAATCTTACATCTTTCCCAAAGCTTAAGCGTCATTGATCAAAAGTAGTTCCGTATCTTGCTAGGTGCTTTATTGCAGTATCATCAAAATCAAATTTCATTGATCATGAATAGACGTTTAATTTTGCCTTTTGCCTTTATTTTCTGTTTATATTTCAACTCAGCGTTGACTCAGGGGCATTATCGTCCAGATCCCAAAGCACCTCCCGTCTCAAGAAGTAATTCTTCTGATTATACTTACGATGATATTCATTCTGGCTGTATAGCTGTTTCTTATGGTACGCCTGCTGCATTTAACATTAGTGTACTTTATTTCTATGAACGGCTTGGTTTTCAGTTTTCAACATCGGGAATTTACCTGTTCGCCTTAATTATAGATGCGCTTTCGGAAACAGAAAGTGGTGTTGGTACAGAATTGGCTTCCCAGTTGCCGTTTATGGGGCAGCTTAATTTGACTGCCAAACTTTTCAGTGAAGAGGATCGATTTCTGTCGCTTGGGGTTATGGGAGGTACATCTGTTACACGTCCAAAGCCCATGTGGATGAATTTATCCAACCGCTACTATTATGTGGGGCCTAGTGTACATTATGTTCATAAGGCATTTTTTATGGAAGTAGGCTATGCTTTTGCAAAAGACATCGAAACAAATGTAAGCTTTCGTATGCCTACATATCAGCTTGGTCTTTGTCTCAACTTTTAATCTGTAGCGAAATTTTCGTATATTCTGTCTATCTTATTGATACATAAATTGAATCTTGACCAAGGCTAAGATTTACAAAACGACTTAAAGGTGGTAAATTTGTTTTGCAACATAGTAATCTGAACAAGTAGCTCTTATTGATCTGCTTATGTTTTTTAATAAAATGTGAAGTGGTCGAATTATAAATGGCCGAACGTGTACTAAAATGTATCAGCATCAAACCTAAAATCCTTCCCCATGAATAAGGTTCTACGTCTCATTGCTTTCGCTTTTCTTATTTTCAATTTTAATGCCGCCAGATGCCAGATAATTAATCTTGCCGAAGTTTCTGAAAACATGCCAACAGCTGTTCATGGATCAGGGGGAGATACTGGGGATTTCGACTCGTTCGTTTTTGCTGTCACCTATGGAACACCTGCGGCTTTTAATGCTAGCTTCTTGTTTTTTTATGAAAGATTAGGGTTTCAGTTCACAACTTCTGGAATTTACGTTTTTGCTTATCTTCTCGATGAGATAACCTGTTCGGACATAGGAAGTCAGGCTGTGGCAGATTACCCCTTTATGGCAGAAGTAAACATTATGGCCAAGCTGTTTGAGGGCTACGACCATATCATTGCATTAGGTATTATGGGAGGTACATCAGTAACACGGCCAAAGCCTTTGTGGATGCATCTTTCAAACCGCTATTTCTATACAGGCCCCAGTCTTCATATTGTATCCAGAGGTTTGTTTCTACAAATTGGCTATGGATTTGCACAAGATGTGGTAACTAAAACAAACTTTAGGCTTCCTATTTATCAGCTGGGTATCAATTTCAACTTCTAGAAACTGGTTCAGATTTTTTTGATAAAATTACTCACTAATGGTTTGACATATAAATTATTAATAGGTGTTCTCATTATGGATAAAATGGATTTTGACTATGATTTCGCAAAAGATGCTATTACTGTGACTATTTTCAGAAAGCCGTCTTATCAAGTTGGTATTAAATTCTAAAGCCCCTACTTCTTGCATACCTCACAAAACAAAAAATCAAAATAACAGGAGTTTCCTTTGTACAGCAGTTCGTTTTTATATTTTTGCAGCGCTTAAGTATCTCCTTTGTACAAGCAAAAGACTCAATACTCAAGTTATAGTTAAAGAGCATAACATCACCTTTGTAGGCAAATTTTCAATGGAACCCATTGGTATGCCGATAATTACGCGGAATTAATAGTTCACTATAATAAACATTCGACAATGAGAAAACGTATTGTTGCAGGAAACTGGAAAATGAACACAGATATCGAAACTGGAGTTCAGTTGGCCGGCGATATCGACAAAATGTTAAAGGAAAAGCCTGTAGAAGGCGTAGGTGTAGTTATTGCTACTCCTTTTACACACCTTTCTGAAGTAAAAAAAGTTATCGACTCAGATCGCATTGTGCTGGCAGCACAAAACTGTGCTACTGAAGAAAGCGGAGCTTATACAGGTGAAGTATCGGCAGCAATGTTGAAGTCGATCGGCGCAGAAGCTGTAATTATCGGACACTCTGAGCGTCGTGAATACTACGGGGAAACTGACGAGATTCTTTTGAAAAAAGTAAATCAGGTTCTAAAGCACGAGCTTACTCCTATTTTCTGCTGTGGAGAAGTACTTTCTGAGCGTGAAGCTGGCAAACACTTCGAAGTTGTAAAATCTCAGCTGGAAAATGTTGTTTTCCAACTTTCTGCTGACGATTTTAAGAAAATTGTTATTGCTTACGAACCAGTTTGGGCAATCGGAACTGGTGTTGTTGCAACTCCAGAACAAGCGCAGGAAATTCAAAAATTCATCCGCGAAACAATAGCTGCAAAATTTGGTGCAGAAGTTGCCGATGAAACAACTATTCAATACGGTGGTAGCTGCAAGCCTTCTAATTCAGAAGAAATTTTTGCAAACCCAGATGTTGACGGTGGCCTGATTGGTGGTGCTTCACTTAAAGCTGAAGACTTTTATGCTATTGTGAATAGCTTCTAAGCATATATTCCATTTCATAAAAAGGTGAACTTTAAGAGGTTCACCTTTTTTTATGCTTTTTTCCTAAAACTGTACCAACCCGACATCTGTTTTCGTTATATTCATAGTACAAACACATCACACCCCCTATCATTAAACAACCCAGCCTTCCTGTGGATTTCATGAGAAAGGTAACTTCTATTGGTGAGTGCGATGCGGTTCTAATAGATCATTATTAGGCAGATGAAATCCTCATGGAGGGATTTATTACGAAATGCAATCCGAATAAAAAAGGAATGCTTAAATTCAGACACTTAGCTATAATTTAAACACATGAAAAAAATTGCGTGGTTCATTTTCTTCATCACTATACAGTTAGGAGCTTTTGCGCAGCTTAAGGAATATCCGCCTGCTGAGTCGGACTATTTAGCTGAAGTCCTAAAACAGCTTGTTGCTCCACAGGAAAATATGAGAAAAGAAGTAGAGCAGATGAAACTCGATCTGACAACTGCTTGGCAATCGGGGTATTTTACATTGAATGCAAAGCAGGAAATTATTGCAACATCGAATATATTTCTGAAAAAGCGCTATCGCACGTTTCCTTTTTTCTACAACTACCTTCGTACACTTATTCAGTTTCAGAAAACAAGTGCAAAGAATACGAACTATAATATATGGGCGGAATCATTGAAAGAACGGCTCGCAAATGGAAAAACAACGATAGAGCGGGTAGATCGGTTTCTTTCGTTCACACAAGCTTTTTTATTAGAACGTATTTTGTTCGACAATGGCTCAGTTCAATGGAAAAGCATATCCAATGATTATACTTTTAGTAAGGATGGTACTTTAAAAATCAAACTTACCACAGGTGATCTTATTGGTAAATTGAATACAACCCCGCCGGACAGTATTGTCATCTATCGTGCAGATGGAACTTTGCTACCCTGGGAAGAAGAATGGATTGGTTCTGGGGGGAAAGTTACCTGGGAAAGAGCAGGTTGGGAAAAAGAGGAGGTTTATGCTTTGCTGTCCTCTTATAAAATTGTCCTAAAACGAATTCAGTTCAGTGCGGAGGATGTAGAATTTACGCATAAAAAATATGTAAAACGCCCTGTGACAGGCAAACTGACGGAAAGGCTTATTTCTGGAGCCAGAGGCGAACGGGCTGAATACCCTCAGTTTGAGAGTGATCAGAAACGTTTCGAGCTGAAAGGTATATTCAAAAACATCGACTATTCAGGTGGTTTTTCCATGAGGGGAAGTAAATTTGTGGGATCCGGCGATCGCCAAGCACCTGCTGTGATTAGGATTTCCAATAAAAACAGAAAGTTTATTGAATCAAAAGCATTAGCTTTTACTATCTACAAAAACCGTCTGGGAGCCATTAATGCAAATGTTAGCATAAACCTAGGAAAGGATTCCATCTCTCACCCTAATTTAACGTTTAAATACAACGATACAACCAAAGTCGTTTCATTCATCCGGAAAAGGATGGGGGCAGAAAGCGTAGAATTCTACAATTCCTTTCACCAGATTCGAATGGATGTAGAGCGTATTCAATGGAAAACAGGAACCGATAGTATCTTAATGCGTGCATTACCAGGTGCACCAAGGACACGTAGCACATATACCTCTGTAGATTATTTCAACCTTAGAGAATTTGAGATGCTTAAAGGGATGGACAGCAAACACCCTTTGCTTGCGATGAATAAATTTGCTACAGACAAAGGTTTTACTAGAGTACCGATAGACCGTTTTGCCAGTTATGTCAGAAAACCTAGCTATCAGATCCGACAACTATTCACCAGACTTGCATACGATGGTTTCTTGGATTTCAAGAAGGGAGATGAAGATGCAGGACTGACGCCAAAGTTTCATCAATACCTGAAAGCTAGGCGTAGGGCAATCCTAGATCAAGTAAAAAGTCATATATATCGATACAACAGAAACAAATCCACTGCAGAGACTAAATTTAAGGAGTATATTGAATCCAACACGAAGGACTATGATATAATAAAAATAAATACGGACACAACTTCGATTCACCCTTCTGGTATTCTTGATCTTAAGTCAAATGCCCTTACCATCAACGGAGTTGACAGCGTACCTTTAAGTCTGAAGTATAAAACCATATTCCGTAAATATGTAGATGAATACGGAGATTCAATAAGAGTGAAAGAAAAGCATGCCATTCCAATTACTATTCGTCCAGTGGATAGGAAGATTGTAATGAATGCTGATCGCGACTTTTTTTACAACGGGGAGCTAAAAGTGAAGGATTTTGCATTTACAGGGCGTAATTTCCAGTTCAAATACAAAGATTTCAAAGTAAACCTTGATAGTATTGATTACCTAAGGTTATCCATCTACGACGAAGATGAACAAGATTACAAGAACGTTTTACACATTATTGAAAATATTAAGGGTGATGTTCTGCTAGATTCTGCATCAAACAAAAGTGGTACGCTTGAAGCTTATCGATATCCAATCTTTAACTCTCTGGATACTTCGCTGATTTACTACAACGACATCGACATTATGGAAATTGCATATCCCAAAAAGTCGTTTTACTTAGAGATTTACCCCTATACAATCGAATCACTTTTTGATTTTACGGCAGATAAGTGGCGTCAGAAGGGATATTTTCGCTCAGGGGGGATTGTTCCTGATTTTGAAGACATTTTTATTATCCGGAAAGATTCAACCGAGAAATTCGGAGATCCAGAAACGCATTACTCCTTTGGGTTTCAAAAAGAAATCAATCCTAGAGGTATGCCTGCTTATGGAGGCCGTGGGGTACTTTATCAGGAGCTTAATCTCAGTATGAAGGGGCTAATTGGTAACGGTCGTTTAGATTATGCGTCTTCGACAATGAAATCGACAGATTTTATCTTTACTCCGGATTCAATGGTTGCTTATACTACTAATTTTAAGATTCAGCGAGATGCTCCTGCTGATGTGCCAAATGTGTATACAGAAGAGAGTGATGTTGTTTGGCGACCATACGAAAACACGCTCGATGCACAGGGAATTGGACATCCATTCTATATGTACGATGATGTAATGCGCGATGATACTGTAACTTTCCATGGAAAAATGACAGTTAAACCTGATAGCCTCTTTGGAAACGGAGAGCTAACTTTTGTTGATGCAACCATGGAAGCTGAGGATTTTATTTTTCAAGGGGATCATTACCAATCGAATTCTGCAAAATTCACCCTTAACGATTCAAACTCTGAAGAACCAATTTTTGAAACGAACAATATTAAAGCAGAAGTTAAATTAGCGGATAAATCTGGCTCTTTCCAAGGTAACGAAAATTCTTTCGTTGAATTCCCAAGTAACGAATACATCTGTTATGCAGACCAATTTCAATGGGATTTTTACGACAAACAGATCGATTTCACCAGTAGCAAGGAATACACCGATGCAGCAGATTCTCTAAATACAGACAATGCTCTCTTAATGGGATCGCGCTTTGTATCTACACAGACAGATCAGGATTCGCTTAGTTTTGTGAGTGGCTCGTCTAACTTTGACCCCGTGAATAAGATTATTACGGCCAACGACGTACGTCTGATACGTGTTGCCGATGCTACAGTCTACCCAAGTGGGCCAATCGTTATTAAGGAAAATGCGGCAATGGATCCGTTATATGCAGCAACTATCATTGCCCCAACATTACAGAGGTATCATACCTTGTTCAATGCTACTGCAAAAATTGGAGGGCGGAATGATTACAAAGGCTCGGGCGATTATGAGTATGTGGACGAAAACGATCAGATTCAGACTGTACATTTCGATGAAATCAGTGTTAATGACGATAACGAAACGATAGGGCATGGATATGTTGAAATGAAAGATACTTTTATGTTATCGCAAAATTTTGGCTTTTTTGGCGATATGAACCTTCACTCAACAGACAGTCTGCTTACTTTTGATGGTTTTACGGAACTAAGGCATAATTCAGAAGAAGCTAGTCCTTTGACATGGATAAAATTCCGGACGAGAATTGAACCTACAGATATTAAAATACCAATTACCAAGGAAGCAAAATCTGCCAATCAAAATGAAAAAGGCGAACTTGTTCTGCGAAAGAAATCAGACATTTTTGCTGGTTTTATGATCACCCGGGATTCGACACATATTTATACCGATTTCTTATCAAGGAAAAAAAATCCAGGTGATAAACCAGTTTTATCAGCTTTGCCACAGTCTCGTGAAGAACTTAAGGTGACAAAGATCGAAGATTCGGATAAGAAACAAAAGAAGAAGGAAGATGAACTTGTTGTTACAACGGATTCAACTGCACTGTTGCAGGCCAAACTTCCTAAAGAGAAAACCGATTCAATTACTGCCTTAAAGGATTCCATAACAACAGATCCGCTTTTGGCAACTACTGATACTACTTTGGCCGTTACAACGGAACAACCTGTTGATTCAATTGCTCAGGCAATCGATTTGGAGGGAGATATATTCATTCCTCAAAACGATACGTTGGCTTATCTGATTTACGACAAATCTACCCAATACTATAAGATTGCACGATTGGATAAACTGGCAGATAATAAAAGCCCGGGCAACCTGATTAAAATCCACAAAAAAGCAGGTCTAACTTATGGAGAAGGTCTGATGAGCCTTGCTCCTAACCTACAAACCCTTAGGCATATCGCATCAGGTACTATTGACCACAATATCAACACTGATAAGATTGAATTGAAAATAGCGCTGGGGCTTGACTTTATCATCCCGGACGAAGCTTTAGATCTTCTGATACAGGATATAGATGATGCACAGAACCTACAGCCTGTGGATATTACGCAAAAAAGCATTCAAAAACGTTTTGTTGAGCTATTGGGGCCTGTTTATTCTAAGAAAATCCTTGAACGAATGAGTCAAGGAGGATACAACGTGCCTAAACAGCTAGAGCGGAGTTTCCTTTTCAATGACATTAAAATGAAATGGGACACCAAGAGCAACTCTTACAGATCTGTTGGTCAAATCGGAGTGAACAATATTCGCGATCAGCTTATCAATAAATATGTAACTGGAAATATCGCAATTGAACATTCCAGCCGTGGTGATGTTGTGAACATGTTCTTCAAAGTCGGCACTGCTTGGTATTTCTTCTCATTCTCCCATAATCAACTGAGAACCTTATCCAGTAATTCGACTTATAACGAGATTTTTGAAAACATGAAAACGAAGGACAAAACTTTCAAAACGAAATTCGGTCGATATAGTTTTCAGTTAACCAGTCCAACTGCAAAGAACAGGTTTGTAAGGCAGTTTATGCAATTTAATGAACCAGAAATTGACGAAAATGAGCTCGAAGATGATGAAGATTAGTTCCTGAAGCTGTATTTATTAAATAAGATAATCGAGCCGCAGACAAAATGTACTGCGGCTCTTTTATTGTTTGATGCCTCCCTGCTCTTCCTTTTTGAAAAAAAATCAGATGGCTAATGACTATTTTTTATGAAAATCAGTTTAGAAACATGAGTAGGTAAAAGTGTAATAAACAATTTTGGTTTTACTCGCTTGCTTATTTGTTTGCCTTTCAATAACTTCTCAAAAGACCTGAAAATGATCTACTGATAATATCACTTCCAACAAAAAAACATGTATAAATCACTAATCCACTACACCTTACACTTAGCACTTGTCGTTTCATTTGCAAAATGTTCAGAAAGAGAATTTGACAACTCACCACAAGCAAAACTCGCGTTTTCTATAGATACAGTGAAATTTGGAACTGTATTTTGACAATTTCGTCTAAAACACTAAAGCTCATGGTCTATAATCCGCAAAATAAAGGAACCTATTGATATAGAAAATGGCACTACTCTTATAATCGAAGCAGGAACGAAAAGTACAATAAAAAGTAGCGAAGAGAATATCTTCATGCAAAAGTATAGTTCGACTGCATCTATGAATCCGTTGAATTTGCAGAGATTTCAGAAGATGATTACAGCCTTTTCGAAAACTCATCAGCTCGCGATGCAGGTAATGAAAAAATCATATTAGAATTTCCTAATCTTTTGAATAAAGATATCAATGGAAATAAGCGCATGGGCGGCGGTAAACCAGATATGGGCGCATATGAGTATACTCCAGAATAAGTTGTTGGTGTTCGGAATGCAAAATATTGAGGAAGAATAGGAGTTTTTGTTTTCTTTGTATAGAATAACCTGTTCGGGTACATAAAGCTTAATTCTAATTATACGAGATTTGACACCACTATGCAAAATCAGCTGTATAGTGTAGTATCAAAGTGATTTAGCTCACAAGTAGGGCTTTTTACTTATACACGAAACCATGATGTCTAAAAAAGAAACAAACCGATTGAACCTCCTCCGTTCTATTTCTTATGTTTTTCTAATAGCAGTTTCAACGCTACTTTTTTTCAGTCTGACACGATGCACTGAAAGAACTTTTGATACCTCATCTACATCCCAACTAAGTTTCTCGACAGACACGCTTAGTTTTGATACCATTTTCACAACAATAGGATCTACAACGCGGTACTTTAAGGTTTTTAATCCACATGACAATTTTCTGAAAGTAGAAAACATCCGTCTGGCCAAAGGCGAAAAATCTTACTTCCGGCTAAATATCAATGGAAATAAAAGTAATAGAATTGATAAACAGGAAATAGCACCGCGTGATAGTATGTACGTTTTTGTTGAGGTTACAATAGATCCAAACAATGAAAACAGCCCTATTATTGAAAAAGATTCTGTAATCTTTGAAACAAATGGAAATCAGCAGGATGTAAAGCTTATAGCTTATGGGCAAGATGTGCATATTTTTGAAAGAGAGGTTATAACAAGTCAGCATTGGACAAAAGAAAAGCCATATCTTTTACTTGATACGGTGGTTTTGGAGAAAAATGCAACCTTGGAAATAGATGCGGGTACACAGATTTATTTCGGAAGTAGATCTGGCCTGTTTGTTCTTGGATCTGTAAAAGCCGTTGGGACAAAAGAAGACCCTGTTGTTTTTACTTCGGCACGCACAGAAAAAAAGTATAAAAATGTACCTGGTCTTTGGAATGGTTTGCACTTCCTAGTTGGAAGTTCCGACAACTACTTCGAAAATGTTCATGTAAAAAATGCTGTTATAGGACTTCGTGTGGATTCAGTTATCAATGATAACCCGACGCTCCAGTTGCATAATTCAAGAGTGGAACATCATACTTTTGCTGGACTGCTTGGCCAAGGAGCAGATATTCTAGCAACAAACTCAATCTTTGCAGATTGTGGTGCCTTTGCTGTTTCCTTGCAGGTTGGAGGTTCGTATCGGTTCTTTCATTGTACTATTGCAAATTATTGGGGCTATCCGAACCGAAACACACCTTCGTTGTATATCAAAAATTATTATATGGATAGAAATAATAATATCCAGCTAAGGCCGATTGAACTGGCAGCGTTCCAAAACTGTATTATAGAAGGTAACAAAGAGAATGAGGTAATACTTGACGCACATGAAGATGCTGAATTCTTATTCGGGTTCGACAATTGTCTTGTAAAAAGTGATCCTAAATTGCAATATCATGAGCTACCTCAATTCAACAACTGTGAATTTAATGTGAAAACGAAGATTTTTGCAGATCCTACTTCATACGACTATCGTTTATCGGAAAATTCGCCTGCTTTGAATAAAGGGAATACTCAGATTGTCTCGTTATTTCCTGAACTATTGCAGAATGATATTAACCAGAATGATAGAACAGTTAACGGAAAGCCAGATATTGGGGCACATGAATTTGAGCCTTTGGAAGAAGAGGAAGAATAATACTGTTTATGGTGATGAAATTATCCAGCCTGCATTTATCAGAAATAAAGCCAAACGTGCATTAAAATAATACTTCTCAGCTCCCTCTTTTCAAAAAGAGGGAGTATCTATCATAAGCCACTCTTGCAGTTTTCTCTTTCACAAGTCTTTTAGGACAACAGTTATAGTTTGATGCCCAAAATGGTGATATCGTCCCTTTGTTCGGTTCCCTTCATATGGTCTATAAGCTTCTCTTCCAATATTCCTTTCTGTTCCTGCATAGAAAGCGGATGAACCTCGTTTAACATATCAAGTAACTGCCTGGTTCCCATTTTTTCACGCTGTACGTTGTGCTGATCTATATAGCCATCTGAAGTTAAATATAAGATATCGCCATTGTTCAATATTCCGGTGTGCTCTTCAAAAATACTCTCGCGCCTAGAACGCCTTCCTCCCGCAGTGCTGATGCTTCCTTTAAGTTGAACAATTGCATTTCCATTTTCATTCCTTGGGTTGTGCTGTCTATAATAGATAGGGCGTTTTGCACCCGAAAATTTAAGTTCGTATTGTTTATCCGCATTCTCTCCTTCACCCATTGAAACACAAAGAAGGCACACATCCATACCATCGTTATTGTCCGTCTTTTCTTGATTCAGAGCCTTTTGTATCCCCAGATTTAGTTCGCGAAGAATTTCTGCGGGGCTATATATTTTTCTCATTGTAACGATTTCGTCTAGCAGACGACTCCCGATCATCGACATAAATGCCCCTGGTACTCCATGCCCCGTACAATCTGCCACGGCAATAAAGAACAGATCTTGAGGCAAAGATTCGTTTTTCTCTATTTTGCGGAACCAATAGAAATCTCCGGAAACAACATCTTTCGGATAAAATAGTATGAAAGTGTCGAAATACCTATCTAGTAATTGCTTATCGGGTAGAATCGCGTTCTGGATAGTCTTGGCATATTTGATACTTCCCTTGATGTGTGTGTGCTGTCGGTCAATTACCCGATATGCATTAGCATTGTCCAAAGCAATGGCCACATAAGACGCCAGTGTCTGTAGTTTTGTTTTATCGCCGTTTGTATACGCTTTCTTTTTATAATTATTGATCACAAAAATGCCTATACATTTATTAGATGCCAGCAATGGCAGGTAAATAACAGATTGGGGCGGTTTTGAATGTTTTGGTAGGGCGTAGTTTGAGATGTAATTCCCGACCTCATTGTCCATATCGTTAATAAAAACAGATTTTCTGTTTTTGAAGCACCAAATTGCCAAACTGGTTTGATCGTCGTCGGTCAGACATCTGGAAAAAGGTTCAACTTTCTCATCTTCAACAATAAAAGAAGGAAATAGCAAACAGTTCTTAGATTCATGATAAAATGCAATGCCGTAAGCGTCTACTTCGATAAGCGATTTGATGTAATCGCAGATCATTTCGTTTATAGTTTCGATATTAAATGTCGAAGTAAGACTTTGCCCGAACTTACTGATAACTTTAGTATCCTTATACGATTTCTCTATCGCCAACTTCTGATGTGATATTTCTTCATTAATCACCATTATCTCTTCATTCTGCTGCATGATCTCCTCTTGCTTTTCGATGAGTTCAGCATTAGCTTCCTGCAAGTCCTGGGTGCGCTCTTTTACAAGCTTCTTTAATAGTTCTTGGTGCGCTTTCAGTCTATTTACTCTTATCGTATAAGCTGCTCCTGCAAGTGAGAGAACAAAAATAATTACCGAAATGCGGAACCACATTGTTTCCCACCATGGAGGAACAATAGTTATGTTCAGCTTAATAGGGTCGCTCCACACACCATCGCAGTTGGCTGCTCGTACCAGAAATGTGTAGTCACCACCATCAAGGTTTGTATAAGAAGCTGATTTTTTAGAGGAACTGGCTTGATTCCAATTTGCATCAAAACCAATAAGTTTATATTCATATCTGTTTTTCTCTGGAATAGAAAAATGTAGTGCGGAATAATCTAGAGTAATGATTTTGTCATAATATTGAAACTCTATGTTTTTGGTGAATTCGATAGGTTTATCAATGATTTGCCTTTCATCGTAAAGCTTATCGTGAGTAATGATTTTATTCATTACTTTCAGTCCTGTGAAAACAACATTGGGTGGTATTTTATTGATAACAATGCTATCTGGATGAAAGATATTGAAGCCATTTACACCCCCAACTAAAAAAGTTCCTGTGTTCTTTTGTTCAGAACTCCCCCCCTCGGTAAATTCGTTATTTTGTAGCCCACTGTGTATATCATAAATCTTAATACTCTCGTCCGTTAACGAAAATCGTATCAAACCATTAGAGCTTGTCATCCACAGATTTTTATTACCGTCTTCGAGAATGCTATAAATCATATTGCTCGACAGACCATCGGCAGTAGTATAGTTTTTTATTTTACCGGTTTGATTATCGATCCTATTTAAACCGTTAAAGGTTGCTATCCAGATATTGAAATCGGAATCTTCATGTACAAAGAATATGTTTTCGTCAGTTAACCCATTCTTTTTCGAAAACAGTTTAGTTACTTTTTCACTTCTAATATCAAACTTTGCAAGGCCTCCGAATTCACTACCGATCCATAAATTATTCTTACTATCTATTGTTAGATGTCTAATATTTTTAACACCAGACTTTTTCAAAGAGTAATAGGTTGTATCCTTTGCCTCAGCATCTATTTTTACCAAATTCGCCCAATTGGCAATCCAAATGTTTCCTTCGCTATCCTCGGCGAAATTATAAACCCGGCACCGCTTTGCGGAACTTGCAAATTTTGGATGATACAACATCCGATTTTCAAACTTTTGGGTTTGGCTACTATATTTACTGTATCCTCCATAGGTTCCTATCCAAATATTTTCTTTACTATCTAGAAAAACTGTCCGAATTTTATTACTGGCAATGGCAGCTCCTTTTTCTCCATTCTGGGTAAAATGGGCAAATTCTCCTGATTCTAGATCGTATCGTACTACGCCGTTGTTATAAGTCCCTATCCAAACATTATTTTTTGCGTCAATCTGCAAGCCTCTAACAGTGAGGTCTGTTATCTTATGTTCTTCGTTTGTAAATTCGTTATAATGCCTAAAATATGAAGTTGAGATATTGTATTTGATAACTCCATTGTTATACGTTCCGAGCCAAATATTATTGAATTTATCTTTAAAGATAGTTTTTATGAACATTTTAGGGTGGAAAGGTTCTTCGGTAACTCTTTTCAGAGCCTTGGTTTTCTTGTTATATATAAAAAGACTGTTTCTTCGAGTACCTAACCAAATCTCTTTACCAAATTTACTGTAGGATCTGATATCTATATTTAAGCCATATTTTTCTTTGACAAGTTTGCTTATTCGTTTGTTAACTTTCTTTGGTACGAAATGTTTATATTGCAGTCTCTTAACTTCCTTAACAAAAGCATCTTTCTCGTAATCATAAACATATTTATCCACGATAAGTTTTCCGCTTTTAGTTTCAAAGAAGGTTACACCATTGTCCACAATCGGTTCTTTTCCTTTGTCGGGATCGTAATGAAAGAATAGCTCTCTTTCCGGATCGAAACGGGTAATTCCACATGTTTTAGAAAGAATCCAGATGTTCCCCCGTTTGTCTTGGTAAAGCTTTGTGACGCGGTTGTTTCTTAGGCTGTTCTTATTGCCCGGAATATTGCGGTAAATCTTAAATTCATAACCATCGAAACGGTTAAGCCCATCCAAAGTACCAAACCATAGAAATCCATTTCTGGTCTGAATAATTTCGTTTACCCTGTTACTTGAGAGACCTTCTTTTGTAGTATACTGGACAAAGTGGAGCTTGTCGTCTACTGCTTTAACTTGCCACAAACAAAAAATAAAAAAGATAAATGTAATCCCGATTTTACGACTCATAATATATTATCTAACAGTGTTTCTTTCTAACTTGAAAATCAAAATAACACCAGGTTTGTTGTTCTATGAATGAAATATTTCAACGTCTGTGCCTTGTTATTTCACTCTCAAAAACCTTGCTGTTCAGGAGTCTATCAATTACTACGTAACCAAAAGTCGATTAGTTTTCTTTTTTTTAGTGTTTATAAGGCCAGAGGAGCAAATTAAAGAACAAAATTTGCTCCTTTTAACCTATTCTAATAGAAACTATTGCTTTATTTTACTTTCCTTTGTTTTCAGTTAGGGTTTTCTCAGAATGTAAGAGCTTATATTCAGTTGTATTTTTATTGATTTAGTACATTCTGAATCTTTCCGGTCTTTAAATTAAGAGTTAAAACTTCAACAGGAGCCCCGTTCTGAAACATTTGAAAAATTTTGGCAAATTCTACAAGGCCAGTTCGGATCGAATTGGCTCCTGCAGTTTTCTCAGGCTGTTGTTTTAGCAAAGTTTTCATAATTATATTATACTCCCCTATTCTTTTCTTGCCAATATCTTTTATGGCAATTTTATCGGCACTCCGAAGCTTATAAAGATCAAAAATCATGTC
Source organism: Bacteroidales bacterium (assembly GCA_965230435.1). GTDB lineage: Bacteria > Bacteroidota > Bacteroidia > Bacteroidales > JBDKHP01 > JBDKHP01. Next base: position 486,696 of record CBDDLB010000006.1, on the reverse strand, counting down.
GAAACCATTCCATTTTTCGAACTGAACAAATGTAAGGCCGCTTTCTTCAATCGAAACTTGCGCTCTATTTTCTGCTTCTTTCCATGCTTTTCTGAACTCAGGGGAAAAATTATCTTCTCCGTTCAATGCTTCTCCTAAGTCCACAGAAGGTTCTAAATTTGCTATGGTCAACAGATCTTTTCCGCTGGATTGAAGCAATAGCCGTTTTAGCGAATCTGGCCATTCTCGTTGTAAAAACCTATTTTTTAGGAGTCCTTCCAAATGATATTGAGTAAACTCCTTGTAACTTTTAGCAGACAAGATATTGATATCCCAAGGTTCTTTTCCTTCGGTTTTCGTTACAAAATCGTGTTCGGTTCTATACAGATCAAATAACTTATCGAAATTAGGAACAGAATCTATAACAACAGTTTCCACCCTTGCCAAAGAATCAGTATCTAATGTAAGAATTTTATACGCAGGAATGTAAGCAGCCAGCGAAGGTATCTGCACATTTACTATCGTATTTCCTTTCTTTGTTGTGCGGACGCCAGTATCGTTAATGTGCATGTGTCCACCAAAGTGAAGAGTGATTCCTGCATTGGCAAATAATTCTGCAACTTCCTCTGCCGGGATGCGGTGTATCTGCATGCTTTTCTCTTTCAGCATTTCCCTAATATGAGGTGTGGCATCGTCATTGAAGTCTACCATTGGATAGTGACTGAAAACGATAAGTGTTTTACCCAGTTCCTTAGCTTTTTGTGTAATTTTTTTAGCCCAATTTATTAAGTGAGTTTTGTGGGTGAGCACATTGCTATAGCCAATGCTTGCACTCCCATAATGCGTTGGATCGTGTGGTACAGAATCGACTCCTTCTTTAGGTATATATACATTGGCATCTATAGCCATAAACCAAAGACCTTCTTCTGGTTCTACGAGATAACTTACATCAGGCATCTTACTGTTGAATGGAGGGATGCTGTAATTGCGGTTTTCAGTTTTAGCCGCTTCACTTGCTTTTTCGAAAGTATAATCTTTTGTTGAATAATTTGAAAAAGGAGTTTCCCAGTATAAATATTCTTGCTTAGGGAAGAAACCAAAGTCGCCAAGTTCAGTTACTATCTCTTCGTATCCCATTTCTTTTATTCCCTTGGTAACGATAACAGGGAGGTCAGTCTCCTTTTGTGGAACATATAAGCCTTCTTTACTCATGATTGCCTGCCTCGCCCCATTGGCTGCCAGAAAATCTTTTTTACCAGCCTCTCTTGCAAAGGGGCGTACTGGATCGTGATTACCGGTAGTGAAGATAAACTTCAGCTTATGTTCGTTTGTGTATTTATCTAGAATTTTCTTAATTCCTTTTATATTAACATATTGCCCATCGTCGCTAAAATCACCAGGAAGAACTACGTATTTGATTCCACGTCTCACCACATCCTCCAAAGCAGCAAGAAAAGCAAAATAATTCTCATTGAACACTCGTGTGGAATGAATCTGAGCTTCCATTGTTCTAATAAGTACATATTCCCCGTCTTTCGGGTTCTTAATCCCTTTGTAATCGATATCCTGAAATTGTCCATAGATGTCGTGCAAATGGACATCGGCCATAAATGCAATTTTCAATTTCTCTTTTTCCTTTTGATCGCATGACGAAAAAAACATAATCAACAATGCACAGAAGAAAAACTGTGCCCTTTCCCAATAATTACCCAATTTGTTCATAGATGAAGTTGTTTACAAATAACAATGTGTCTGCAAAGTTGTTTGCTCAATTATACCGACTATTGCAAGTAGAAGTTGTATGTTTCAAAAAAAACAAATTGTTTCTTCTGGATTCTGTTAACGTTTCGCCAAAACATATCAATCTTTTTGGATGTTTAATCGGCAACTGTCTTATTTTCAATACTATTGTTTCTTTTGGTCAATGCAAAATCCTAGTAAATAATATCGGTAAACTTCTACATTCCCTTGCAATTTATCACTTCTTTTTCATTAAATTGATGTTAAGCATCTACTGACACCTTAAATTTTTTCCATCTTCCTGTTAAATAGTAGAGAAATATACCTGTCATTGAAACGCACCATGCGAAAGGTATCCCCCACCATATCCCAACTTCTCCATATTCTCCAGATAGATAATATGATGCAGGCAAACGCACAATCCATAAGGCTGCCAGAGTGTTAAGCATGGGGACAATAGTGTCTCCTGCTCCACGGAGTAGGCCATTTACAGAAAACATGACTGCAAAACTGACATAGAATGGGGCTACGATATAAAGGTATTGTATGCCTGACTGTATAACAGCTTGGTCATCAGTAAATATTCCGAAAAGAGTTCTGGCAAAGAGCAGCGAAAAGGTAGATATTACTACAGAAACCAAGGCTACCATCCGCATCGTTGCCCACAATCCTTTTGATACACGTTCCCATTTTTCTGCGCCTATGTTCTGTCCAACAAAAGAAGATATCGCCATAGAGAAATTTATAGCTGGCATCACGGCAAAGGAATCGATACGCCCAGCTATTGCATATGCGGCTATAACGGAAGTGCCAAATTGATTTACTATTTTCTGAAGTGCTGTCATCCCAAGTGCTACAATTAAGTGTTGAGTACCAGAAGGGAGGCCTATACGAAGGCTTTTCCAGAAAATAGCAGAGTCGAAAGTTAGTTTGCGGAGGCGGAAGCGAATGATTTCATGTGTTTTATTCAGATATACAACTGCAGAAATAAATGAAATTCCTTGTGCAATTACCGTAGCCCAAGCCACAGCTTTTACACCCCAGCCAAAACCTAAAACAAAAACCAGATCCAGTATTATGTTAACAATAGTAGATACAATTAGAAAGTAGAGCGGTGTTTTTGAATCCCCCAATCCTCTTAATACAGAGCTGGTTGCATTGTATCCAAAAGCAGTTGCAGCACCTATCATAATTATATTCAGATAATCCACTGCAAGAGGAAGGATGCTTTCTGGGAGGTCCATCCAACGGAAAATAGACTCGCTCATATAAACCCCAATAAAAGCAACTGCAAGCGATATAAAGACTAATGAAATATTCAGTGTATCGATAGTTGCCCGTACTTTATCGTACTTTTTGGCACCGAAGAATTGAGATATCATCACAGAAGCCCCCATCACAAACCCAGTGAACAGCGATGTTATTGAAAAAATAACAGGAAAAGAGGCCCCTACTGCAGAAAGAGCCTCTTTCCCCAAGAAATTGCCAACAATAAGGCTATCCACAACATTATACAATTGCTGGAAAACATTGCCCAACAACATAGGGAGTGCAAACTTCAATATCACAGAGCCTTCTTTGCCCTTTGTTAGATCATTCATGGTTATTATTTATGGGATTAAGGTTGAGGATTTTTATGAGATGCTTTACTTCAATAAGCAAACAACAAAGCAAGCTCAAAAAATATTCACCTGAGCTGCTTGCCTAGCAAAAAAACAGAACAGCAAATGTCGCAATAAATTCGGCAATACATGCACTAAAGCACCTTTGTTATCAAAATAAATCAGGCCAACAATACTGATTTGCTTTGTTTGGAAATATTAATTTCCATACCTTCATCGCAGACATCGTACTTGTTGTTGCACGAAAATAAGTTTATATGGGCGTTTTTATCTTTCATCACCATCTGAACCCAGGTGGAGTTACCCGCATTATCTATTCGCAAATAGAGGCTCTATCGGCTAAGGACATCACCGTTGTAACTGGGGCTACCGACGGATCGGGCAAAGTAGAGCGTATGGGGGCAAAACTCATTGTTAAAGAAGATTTGAATTATCTTAAAGACCAAAGATATGAACCGCTCTTTCTGCACAACCTTCTACGCGATTATTTATGGTTTTTGAAAGACATCGTCACCAAATCAGATATTTTACATGTACACAATCTGAATCTGGGGAAAAACCCTGTTCTTACTTTTGCATTCTATTTACTGGCAAAAGAAGGATATCAGGTACTCAACCATGCACACGATTTTGCAGAAGATCGTCCTGATAACTTTGATTTTCTGAGGCGTGTTATTGAAAAACATTTCGAGGAAAATCTACAGGAAGTACTTTATCCAACTTTTGGGCACTATCGCTTTGCGGTTCTTAATTCGTTCGATTTTCAGCGCCTCGAAAAATATGGAGTCGCTAAAGAACGCATAACATGGTTGCCCAACCCGGTCAATTTACCTTTCGATACAGCAAAAGTAGATATGCCGAAAGCCAGGCAAGCCATTAAAGAAGCTCTTGGTCTGGAACGAAACAAAAAGATTGTCACCTATCCGGTTCGCGTAATAAAGCGTAAAAATATTGGTGAATTTATACTTCTCTCTGTTCTTCTTGGGGCAGATGCCGAATTTCTGGTAACCCAGTCACCTAAAAACCCAATTGAACTTAAGCTGTACGAAAAATGGATAGCCTTCTGTACTGAAAACAATATCCGTATATTCTTCGAAGCAGGAAATAAAGTGAATTTCGAACAATTACTAATGGCTACAGATTACTGTATAACAACAAGTTACATGGAAGGCTTTGGTATGGCTTTTTTAGAGCCTTGGCTACTTGGTACACCTGTTGTTGGACGCAACATCGGATATGTAACCAAAGACTTCTTCAACGACGGTCTGACCTTCCCCTCGCTCTACGAGCAAATTTTGATAGAAGAAAAAGACTTCCGTTTGCTTGAAATGGAAGAACAAATGATTATAATTGAACGTGCAAAAAATGACAGTAGTTTTGCACAGAGAATATTGAAAGAAAACCCTAAGCTTTCAGATCTTTTGTCTCCAGTACCGTCTGACCTAATACAGACGAACAGGGAATTAATTGTTGAAAAATATTCTTTATCAGGGTATGGAAATAAACTTAAAGACGAATATCAGAAGTTTTCTTGATTCGCTTGAACCTCTAGAACCAATTCCTACGGAATTAGAACCTTTTTATTTGGCCGACAGCGGAATTAAAGCCGTTATTTTCGATATATACGGCACACTGCTAATTTCGTCGTCAGGCGATATAGATCAGGCGAATCTACAACAGGATAATGTAAAACAGGCATTGGATGCTGCTGGCTACAGCCTTCACCCGCAAGCCAATGCTAACGATGTTTACAATTACTTCCTATCCCGCTTGCCACAGTTGGTAGAAAAGCATCAGGAAGTGTTACGTGAGAAAGGCCACCCATATCCTGATATTGACATTGTGGCCGTATGGCAAGAATTAATAAACGAAGCTGTTTCACAGCAAATGCTCTCAAGTGCAGATGGAGCGCTGTTGGACATGATTATCGTTTTCGAAATTCTCAGTAATCGAGTGTATCCTATGCCAGGGATGATAGAGACGCTTCAATATTTACGCGATAAGCAGATTCCAATAGGTATCGTATCCAATGCGCAGTATTATACTCCTATTATCATAAATTATTTTATCGACGGGAAATTACATTTCTCTCAGCAGGTCTCTGGCTTCGAGGCGGAGTTGTCTGCCTTTTCGTACAAAGAACTCCGCGCTAAGCCAGATGTGAAATTATTTGATATTCTTATTCCTCAAATGCGCCGTTTGTATGGAATTTTACCAGGCGAGGCTGTTTTTGTGGGCAACGACATGCTTAAAGATGTATACACAGCTAACAAAGCTACCCTAAAAACTATTTTATTTGCAGGAGATAAACGTTCTTTACGGTTGAGAGAAGATGATGACCGAACTCGTGACTTGAGGCCAGATTACGTTATCACAGATTTGCGACAACTGAAAGAAATAATAGTATAATACAAAAAGTATTGGATTTGTATAGGTCGACATGTATTTGATTATATCCAACTGAATTTTTGATATTAAACGCATTCATGACCTTGGAAAAATATTAATTTTCAGAATAAAAACATCAGGGAATTAATAAACCAAAACCGTACTTTTCAGATTTGAAAATCCGACTAATTGTCATTATATGAGAATCAGCGACTTACGCATAGGAATAATTCATTCCCTAATTGGAAAAAACGATGGGGTTTCCATTGTTATCGATCAAACAGTAAATGCTATGGTGAAGGATATGAAGATCGACCTAGGAAATATCTTCTTCCTTTGCGCCCACTCGTCTCCACGTTTCAATGCACAGACGAATGAAGTTTTCTGGCACAAGAACGAACTTCATAAAACCATTATCCAGACCTATAACGATCCCACGCCACCTCCGGGGCTAGAAGAAGCCATACACGAGGCAGCACTTTATGCCAAGGATGTTATTAAGAAATGGGTAGATCATAACTATATCGATCTGATCATTGCACACAATACATCTCATCCGTATAACTTTATCACCGCTGTTGGTTTAGGTTATTATATTGAAGAACTTCGTTCGCAAGGTATTATCTGGCCAAAACTAATGGTATGGTGGCACGATTCGTACTTCGAAAGAGCTATTTTTTCACGTCCGAACTCTGTAGTGAAGAAATTTCTTAAATATCTGCCTGGAGCTTATGTCGATGGCATGGCTTTTATCAACCAACAGCAGATAGATCTTGGCAAGAAAGTTTTTGCTCAGTATAACAAAAACAATTTGGAGAAGTTCTTCGATATGCGTGCTGTTGTAGTTCCAAACACAAGCGATATACCTTGGGATTGGCGGGCGAACGACTGGGAGAATTCAGATAAGATAATCGCTCCTCCACAAGATAAATACAACGAGACATTACTTCGCGATCTTGGTGTAATGAAAGCCATCAGAAGCCGTGGTTTTAAACCCGAGGATATGGTGATATTACTTCAGCATACGCGTATTGTGCCACGTAAAAAAATTGAACAGGCTATCGATTTGGCATTCCGCTTAAGCGAACGCTACTTAATGGATGATCTGAAGAAATGCATCGTGGTACTAGTAAGTGGTCATTCTGGAGATGAGCAGAACGAATACAAAAAATTTCTGGTAGACTATCACAATCAACTGGAAAAAGAAAGTCCTAAAGCTGATGTTATTCTTGTTTTCGGTGAAGAAGTTATCCTTTCGCACCGCGATATTATCGTAGACAAGAAATACTATAACTTCGTTGAAGTACCTTCTGTTATTGCTGCTGCTGGTGGTATCGGAACATATTTCAGCGAGCTGGAAGGCTTTGGCAATAATTTGCTGGAGATGATTTCTATGGGGCTACCAGCTGTAATCAACAAATACGATATTTACAAAAAGGAAATCGAACACCTTGGTTTCGCACTTCCAGCAATCGAGAATCAAGATATTACGGACGGACTTGTTGAGGATGCCTATCAGTTACTCAATAATGTAAAAACTAGGAACAGGGTAGTAGAAAACAACCTTGAAGTACTGGAAGAGAAGCTCGACCATGAGATCATCGCAGAAAAAATTACGCCTCTTATTTCCAGTATGTTCATGCGTACATTGCAATATGAATAATAAGCTAAAACATAGTTTTATAATACAAAAGGGGTGGCATAATCAGCCATCTCTTTATTTATTTTCCCAAAACTGCTAAAAGACACCCCACCCCCGCTCTCATCCCTGCCAATAAAGTTGCCTATTTGCTGCCCTTACCCGACTAATAGGAACAAACTGCTCCAAAAACTACTTTTTTGTCTTCTATTTGGTGATGCTGATTACTAGGTAATTGCACTTTCTTTTATTTGTAATATAAGTGTAGTTATATACTTTGAATTGGAAATCGCCTGCGAAATAGCTATCTTGAGCAAAGTTCCATGCGGGAAGCAGGCCTGTTTTGTTTACCTATCCCCTCCCCAACATGACAGTAAGGCGCCTTAGCTTTTCGCCTTTATTCCAACTAATGGAAGCGCGGATATTCAATATTAACAGAAAATCAAAGTGAAATGGGTGATTTTTATCAAAATGGTTTAGTAAATACACTTCATAACTTTCGAACACGTCCTAACGAAGAATTGGAAGCTAAACTTCAAGGATTCTCGAAACGGCGTCCGATGGGGCTTATTATCCCTTCCCTATACTCGGAGCTAGAACGCCCAGCACTCGAACATATAGTAAATGTACTTAAAGATATTAACTACCTAAACGAAATAGTAATCGGTCTGGACCGAGCCAATGCAGAAGAATACGAACACGCCAAGGAATTCTTTTCGGTATTGCCGCAACACCATCGTGTGGTATGGAACGATGGCCCACGCATGATGGCCCTCCGCAATAAATTACAAAGTAAACAGATCGACCTTAGTACCCCAGGGAAAGGCCGCAACGTTTGGCTTAGCTTTGGGTATATGATTGCCTCTGCAAGATCGGAAGCAATAGCGCTGCACGATGCAGACATCGTTACCTACAACCGCGAAATGCTGGCGCGGCTATACTACCCAGTTGCAGACCCTACTTTTAATTACAAATTCTGCAAAGGCTACTACTTCCGTGCAGACGATGAAAAAATGAACGGACGTGTTGTCCGGCTCCTGATTACACCATTTATCCGTACTCTTAAAAAAGTTCTTGGCCCTCATTCTTTCCTAGAATATATGGACAGTTTCCGTTATCCATTGGCGGGAGAATTTTCGATGCGTGCCGATGTAATCAAAACCATTCGTATTCCTTACGATTGGGGCTTAGAAGTAGGTATTTTATCTGAAGTAGAGCGAAACAACGCCACCAACCGCATCTGTCAGGTAGAAATAGCAGACAGGTACGACCACAAACACCAAGAAGTGTCTATCAACGACAAAAATAAAGGGCTATCGAAAATGAGCCGCGATATATGTCGAACAATCGTCGGCAAACTGGCCTCGGACGGAGTTACTTTTAATTCAGAAACATTCCGATCGATAAAGGCCACTTATTTACGTATTGCCTTAGATTATGTAGACCGTTACAAAGCAGATGCTGAAATGAACGGTCTTTTTTATGACCACCACAGAGAAGAACAAACAGTTCACCTTTTTGCGAGAAACGTATATCATTCGGGAATCGAATACATCGAAAACCCTGATGTTGTCCCATTTATGCCTAACTGGAAACGGGTAGTTAGTGCATTCCCTGATATTCTGGATGAATTTTACGAAATTGTAGAGCAAGACAATAAAACCAATGTGCTGAGCCAAACTTTGGTTTAATCTGTTTTTGTTCTAAGGGAGATGCCCCACGGGCAGATTCTATGATAGTGTTCTTTCTTTGCAAGACCAGATTTTCATTAAGGATGGTCTAATTGTTGATCGGAAGCAAAAATAAAAGTGCGCTCTGGGCTATAGCCTGAACAACACTGCTTTTTTGATATATTCTTAGAAAGAGTTTGCTAAATAAAATTGCCACAGAAGATTTCTCGAAGTTTCACCGAGTTTCTTTTGTGGTTGAAGGGTACACAGAATTTGTTTTGAATTGCAGAATTATTCCTGAAAGAATCCAATACGAATTCGTATAGCCAACTTCTTTTTTAAATCGATTTTATATTTGATCTGACATTTATGGGCGCAGATCAATTGTAATCGGATTAAATTATGTATTAAATAGGTCTATGACCTTGTTTTGCTAAGCTTATGTTTTGGCTCTTTAAAATATTATAAATGTTAATTTATCTCTGCAACCACCTACCTGAGAGACCAATAAAATCAGACCTCATATGTTAAAAACATTAGAACTCACAACACAATTAGAAGCACGTCTTCAGTTTATCTATAAGGAGAAATACACCGCAGACCTTTTAGAAAAGGTTGAAGATCTTATGCGGAAGTATGGCAATTCCCCCAAGCCATGTTATGAGAAATGGAACGAAGAGGACATAGTGCTAATTACCTACGGAGACAGTATTAAAACCGATAAAGTTAGACCTCTGAAGACCCTCAAACGTTTTCTGGACAAAGAACTTAAAGAGGAACTAACTGTAGTGCACATTTTGCCGTTCTTTCCGTATAGCAGTGACGACGGTTTTTCTGTGATCGATTTTCGTGCGGTAAATCCAGATTTGGGAGATTGGAGAGATGTTGAGGCCATCACCGAACGATTCGACCTAATGGCAGATCTTGTTGTTAACCATGCTTCGAGCCAAGGGGAATGGTTTCAGAACTTCTTAAAAGGCCAAGGAAAAGGAAGCGATTACTTTGTTCTTGAAGATCCGGAGAAAGACCTTTCTGATGTTGTGCGCCCTAGAAGTACTCCACTACTTACTCCTTATCAGACAGCCAATGGAGAGAAACACGTTTGGACAACCTTCAGTGCAGATCAGGTAGATTTAGATTTCAGGAACCCTGATCTTTTGATAGAAATGCTCGACATTGTTTTGCAGTACGTGAAAAAAGGTGCAAGAATTATCCGGTTGGATGCAATTGCATTTTTGTGGAAGGAAATTGGGACTACATGCCTCCACCTTCCAGAAACACACGAGGTTGTTAAACTTATGCGCGATGTAACCGAATATGTAGATCCTAGGGTAATTATCCTTACTGAAACCAATGTTCCCAACAAAGAGAACCTGAGCTACTTTGGAAAAGGAGATGAAGCCCATATGGTTTATCAGTTCAGCCTTCCTCCATTGCTTCTACATGCACTGCATACAGGAAATTCAAAATACATAAACCAGTGGGCTTCCGACCTGCCCGACCCAGGTGAAAACGGAACATTCTTCAATTTCACCGCATCGCACGATGGAATTGGTGTTCGTCCGCTAGAAGGACTGCTGCCAGAAGAAGAAAAACAGAGCCTGTTTGGGAAAATGAAGGAGTTCGGAGGGCGGATCAACATGCGGTCTAACAAAGACGGATCTACTAGCCCATATGAGCTGAACATTACCTATTTCGATGCCCTAAAAGGCACAAAAGATGGAGAGGATGAATTCCAAGTTGAGCGTTTTCTGGCCTCGCAAACAATAATGATGAGTTTCAAGGGTGTTCCTGCGTTTTATATCCATAGTCTTACGGCAACGCCGAACTACGATGAAGGAGTTGAAGAAACTGGAGAAAACCGCACCATCAACCGCAGAAAGTGGGATAAAGACACGCTCTGTAAGCTTTTAACCTCTGACACTCCAAACCGAGCCGTTTTCTGGGAGCTGAAGCGTAGGATACAAATCCGTAAGAAACAACCCGCATTTCACCCGAAAGCTTCTCAGAGATTGATTCAGGCAGGAGAAGGTATTCTTGCTTTTGAACGCGCACTGGACAAAACAAGCATTATGGTTATTACAAACCTAACAGCTCAAAAACAAACGTTTGAATTTGTGGGCTATGGTTTAGATTTGCTTTCTGGTAAAAAATGTGAGTCCGCTATTGAATTACACCCTTATCAGACTATATGGCTTGATTAAGTGTAATCCGATAATGGTTGATTTTCTAAAAGTAAACCACCTCCAAAGACGATGGTTTACTTTTAGAAAATCAAAAATGATCAATTGGCAAGGTTTAAGCTCTGAACGTTACTTCCCTTTTTAATTACAAATGCCTTTCAATCATTTTGTTTTCTGTTTTACCATCCCCCTATACTTTCTCTTTCCTCCTGCTGTTCCTGTGTAGCTTCCGGAGTTTCGAAATAGCTGTGGAACATTGGCGGTGGAAAACCTTCCGCCTTTCTGCGTTCAAAATCCTGTTCACGGTACGGATCGAAAGCTGTCCCCGGTGGCAGAGGACGGTTTCTGTCCATATACCAGAGATAGAATGAAAGGTCTTCGTAGCATGTGTTGTCCAGACTTGCCATATATAAAGAATAAGTTTTATCAGGTCTGGCTATTTGCAACAGATAAGCACCTAATCCCTGAGCGCTGGGAGAAGAGGCCACAAATAGCACCTTTTCTATTGGCATGGTTATGTTCTGTTTCCACATAAACCCAGGAAAAGTTACACGACCGTCTTCGCGATTCCAGAGGAATTCTTTTGGGGGCATTGTGAAATAATAGTAGGCGAAAAAGAAAAAACCCAGTAGTGATATTATAGACGAAATAATAAATAAGGGTGAGCTGATATCGCTAGGAAACTTTATTCCTCCTATTATTATTAGTAGTAGTATTATTAGAAAAGATCCTCCTCCCCAGATAGGTAGAACGTTAGAATTAGAGCCAATTTCCATGTATTTGTCATTGACTGCCCTAAATGCAGCTTTTGGAGCGATTGCTTCTTTCCATAGTTCAATTTTATTTTCAGTGATTTCAAGGTGTAGCATTCTGCTCAAGCCACCTTTTTTTACTTTTTTATCACCATGGCGATATTGGGTATGGGTTACCTTTCTTTTATATAAGTGCTTTTCCAGTTCTGTTGTCTTATTCTGTTCTACCATGTGTCTTCTTCTTTTAGTTTTTCAAGAGGTTCAAAAAGGATTTTCTGTTCGCGTTCATATTTTGCTGGCGTTCATACCGCGCATTAGGGTAATTCGTGTTCCCATATAACGCTCTGAAGCATTCTGCATAGGATACGGAAAATAATGGTCTGTACTTCCGTCGGTACAGATGCGCAGGGCAATGATAAGTTTGACATAACGGTAAACTTTATTTTTTGTATGCCTCTGGGATAGCCAGCGTAGCAACACTGACTAATGAACCCGATTCATATACAATGCTTAGAGTGTCATTCTTATAAAAGTAATCTGCTTTGAATATCCCGGAACTATTACTTACAGTACCAATTCTCACTTTCAAGGTGTCGTTTATAAGTTCACAGTCGATTAACTGGGGCTGTACCTTTTCGATCATAGATTCCTGATATTCTGTTTGACGGAATGATATATTCTTATTTTGTTGCGCACATAAGAACGAAGGGATCAGCAGTAAAATAATCAGAATTTGTTTCATCCTGTTCTTCTAAATTGAAATTCAAAAGAAAAAGGGAGATATCTTCCCCCTTCTTTATTTGTCATCTTGTTTTGAATATTCAAGTATCATTCTATGAAGATCACCTCTGGGTACTCGCGGTTCTTTTTCTTCCGATGGGATTATGCTATTATAATCAAACTGCATATGGGAAGCTGCCCAGATTGGAATTTCCGGGTCATTAACATTTGGTAGCCCGTCAAAACCGATACCATCGCCACAAGCCTCCCTTCCCGTTAACAGATACAGCTGGTTTACGGTTAAAGAATCTAGGTTTAGTTTAAAACCACATGTTTGTTCTGCGGGGATCAGAACCGATTCATAAACGGACTTTTCAGTGTAAATAAAATCAGAAAAAGAGAGAATTTCGCTTTTATAACAGTTTATCCGCTGCTCTGCAAATAACTCCCAATCCAATCTTAAGATAGTAGTAACATTTTTTGAAGAGAGGGTGTCAATCTCAAGCCATTCTTTTTCTCCTAAATGATCTTCTTGAAAATCTATCTCCACAAATGCATCCTGATCCAATGACCAGAACCAGTTCTTCTTGTAATTGAAATGATAGAAAAAAAATCCACTAAGAAAACTGCCTTTATTTCTTGTCTCTTTGTTACCCCTGTAAAGAAAGATAGAATACCCAATGCCTTCTTTGAAATAAGAAAAATAGGCATCGTATTTAAGTTTAGCACTCTCAAATGATAGCTTTTTCAACTGTTCGTTTTTGTAAAAAAGTGAGCAGGCAGACTTGCTTTCTTTTTCTTTCAGAACAGGCTTAAACTTCCGAAAATCGAAAGCTGCACAGCTAAGGGAATCATCGAACTTGCTTTCATTTGTGTTGTCAAATTTTATTTCTTTTCCTACTTGCCTTAGAAAATCAGAGATGCCAAGATTTTGTGCTTCCGAAAGTTTGCTTAACAGGAGGGCTGATATGGTTAAAAATACGATTTGTTTCATTATTCTGAAGGGTTGAAATTGACAGCTTCTTCTTCATTATTTTCTATATCGAACATGCCTTTATCGTCACCATTTAAAACATCTCTTCTATTTCTCAATCAATCTTCCATTTTCATCAAACTCCTTCTTAACAAATTTATTTGAAATGCTTTTTAACAATCCGTTTTCATAGAAGTTGGTTTCTTCGGTGAAATTTTGCGTTTCATAATATATCCGCTTAAGACGTTTGTTCTGATAATATGAGTATACCAAAACACTTAGGGTATCCTGATGGTTAATTTGTGTTCTCAGTAGGTTACCTATGGAATCGAACTGCATCTTTCTAGAGGTGCGAAAATCGGATTGAACGCAATGATATTTCAGATTACCATTGCTGTAGTATATTTTATGATCCACAGTTTTTATTTCTCCGTCTACATAAAACGCATTGAAGTAGGATCGCTTTCCGTCCGCCACTAAAGGTTTTTTCCACCGTCCTTGCCTCATGCCGTATCTGTCTATGTAATTAAGGGTGTCACCGTTCAGAATATCGAATTTAATCGGAAAAGTTTTATACCTGTCTTCATGGTATTCGAACTTCTTACCGTTTACTTTGATGTTTTCTGGAATATGATCAAACCCATTTACAAAAAAAGTAAATTCAAAATAAGAGTCACAGCATTCGATTTCAGTCACAGCTTTAATACTGCCATCTGCCAGCGTATCAACACTAACTAATGAACCCAATTCATATACAATGCTTAGAGTGTCATTCTTATAAAAGTAATCTGATTTGAATATCCCAGCACTATTACTTACAGTACCAATTTTCACTTTCAAGGTGTCGTTTATAAGTTCACAGTCGATTAACTGGGGCTGTACCTTTTCGATCATAGATTCCTGATATTCTGTTTGACGGAATGATATATTCTTATTTTGTTGCGCACATAAGAACGAAGGGATCAGCAGCAGTAAAATAATTAGAACTTGTTTCATCCTGTTTTCAGAAAAGAAATTCAAAACTTAGTATGTTACGGTACTCTTCTGTAATTCATTCAATACCCTGCTCTTTTAACAACATAATTCAACAACAAAAACACAAGCAGATAAATAGACAGCGCCAAAGGGTACCAGCCCAAATACAATAAGGATAGACCTCCCACATGCCCTGCATGCTGCCCAAGTGCAGAACTGCATAAAGTTATCGCACCGATCCAAGCAAAAACAGAGAACAAAGGGTTAAGTATCCCCCCTGCAATTGCAATTCTGTTTTTCCTTTTATTTAAGGATTTCTGTCTATACGAAGATGTTAGTTTTAGATGGATCAACAACAAAAGAACAATCACAATACCTCCAATTCGCACAGGTTTGATTGTCAATAGTAAATCAGCTAGAAAACTCACATTAGGAACATAACTGATATCAACAATATCAACAGGCAAAGAGTTAAAATCCCAACGGGCAATGGTATCCGTTGTCCCTACATGAGGCTTCCCAAGATTAAGGGAAAGATCCCCATCTAAAGCTCGGGCATCAACGACCAAACTAAGGCTACCAAAAGATCTCCAGTATTTTGCTGGGGCAAGAGCGTACCTAAAATTATATTCTTTCATTATATTTCTTCGATTCTCCCATCTGTAGGCTTTGTATGTCACTTCAATGATATGTTTGCCTACAGAAATATCTCCCTCGAAGTACTTCATGTCTTCCATATTAATGGAAAAATCATAGTTCCTAATACTGTCAATGACATAGGAATTTTTATCATAGACATTGGAAGAGTCTTCGAAGAAATATGCAAAATCATTAAATTCCGTCTCTGGAAACTGATCGTAGCTATAGGGGCACTTTCTCGTTGAAACCTCTTTCCCATCAAACTTCACGGAAAATTCCCCATAAAATTCAGATGCATAAAACAGAAAAGGAATCTGAGTTCCTTTTCTTGATGAATTGATATGGTACTTTACGATAACCTCTGCAAATAAAGAACTACTGTCCAGTTTTATTAAAAGGTCTTCATGAAGAATATCTACATGTTTGTTCACGAAGGGCGTTCCACTTAATGTTCCCCTAAAAATAGGGTTGCCCATGTTTGCGTTTGTTTGTATTGAAAGAAGGCTCAATACAAAAAAAAGAAGCTTTTTCATTTTACTCCCGTCTCTAAAGAAAATCTAAAAACATTCTGGTAGAACAGATAAAATCATCTTGATGATGCATTATTCAACGTTTATACGTACTCCCCCTTTTTTTTCGTGTATACTATCGTTTACAATGATTTTTGTAAGAGTACAGCGCCAGTCTTTACTTAGCATTGAAAACGAGGGAGATATTCCAAGTTGAAAGCTATGCAATTTCATAAGTGTGTTGGAATGCTTCAGATAGACAGTGTCTGTTAAATATACTTTGTGGTGAATTCTAGTTCTCCGTAGTTCTCCTGTCATATTTGGAGACGAGTAGCTTAATATCTTCGGCAATGCAAGAGTTACAGACGTATCCTTTTTCCCTTTAATTTTTACCTGTAATATAGTATCCTGTATTATCTCTTTAGAGGAAATCTCAACATAGAGGTCTTCTGTATATTTTTTTTCCGCACACCCCCTTAAGGCCTGCCTATACCTCTCTTTATCACTTTTTTTTTGTTTACATCCAATACATAGAGAGAGTAAAAACACAATGATGATCAGTTTATTTCTGTGGTCCATATTATTTGAATCGTATGTAGCCATAATAGTTATTTCTGAAGGATTCTTTTTTTAATGACAAAGAGTGTAGTGCTCCCCAGCTAAAAACATTAAAGTCAATAGTCACAACATCTTCATAATTTGCTGCACTATTGCCTTTTGAGTCTTTCAATAGTATCTTTCATCTGGGAAAAACTTAGTAGTGGGAAAAAAGCAAAAGCAAGTATAAACGGATAAGCTTTCTGCATAATTTATTTTTTTAGATTTTGGCTTTCCTGACAGCCTATAAGTTAAGTTACAACACCACCTTTTCCCAAGAACACACCTCCGCGCCTTCCGCTGCAAGTCCTCGCCCCCCGTGCCGTTCCACATCGGCGCGGCGGTCTATTCTGCTCCCGCTCCACCTCCTGTTACGTTGCCATTAGAGTTTACTAGCTTCTTCTGAATCCATTTTCTGCCACAATCTTTCTAAATTAAAGTTTGAATTTGCATTACCTGTAATTATCGGCTGCCATAACTTATAATACCGTCCATCTATCTTTTTGTAGGTAGTATCCCTTTTCCCATCAAACCAGATTGTATCGTTCACTCTCCATTGATGATGCCATCCAAGGTGCTTTTTTGTCGTTTCTTTCACCTGTGCCTTCTTTCCATATATTATGCAATAGAAATACTCTAAAGAATCTCTTGGGTCATAATAGTCAGACGTGGCTTTTATAAGATCTACAGTCAAAAGAGCACTCTTCGTACCACTACTCTGAACAGGATTTTCTTGAACCTTTTTTACAACTCCAATAAAACTTTCATTGAAACCTGTGAAATACTCTGAGTGAGCTCCTATGTCCGCAGCACTATGTTCCTTTTGATTTGCAAAAAGCCAGATTAAAACACCTACAAAACAAACGAATAAGATAATAACTATAATTGGTGGGTTGCTACTCTGTGAATTTGACTGGAAACGCATCATGATTCTCTAACGTTAGGTTTATATGTGTGCAAAAATCTTTTGCTGTTTTTTTATCTGGAAACTTTTGATCAATATAATATTTATAATAGCCATCGCTTTCCAACATTATTACAGCTTCTGAATTTAATATTCTCCTTACATCATCTGTAGTCCGTTGAGTTTCTTTAAGAGCTAAAATTTGTACACGATAGAAAATATTCTCTGTTTCAATTTCAACCTCACCTAAATGTTCTTCTAGACCTTTTTTAGCCTCTTCAGGATTCTTCCCTACAAAATCTTCAAAACCTAGAGCCTTAGTGTATTCGACACCTGCTGTTATTTCAAACTTTAGGCCTATTCCTATACCTATTGATATTCCAAGAAAATCACTGAGCCTAACCTTATTATCGTCTAGCTGAAAAATAGCAGTAGCTGTTCCGCCAATTCCTATTTTAAGCCCAAAAGTTATCCCCCATGCTAAGCCTTGAAATTTATCTATATCATATCCAATTATAGTCACTTTTGCGCCATCCCATGACACAGCAGCCCAATAGCCAATTTTAACTCCTGCAGAGCCATATACATACATATATCCTTTGGGAGAAAAAGCAACTCCATAACCGAAAGCAAAACCTCCTCCTGCACCAATTGATATATCACCACCAATTGCTATTGTACAGCCAAAGTTAATTGCTAATACTCTGGCTGTTGTTAAGAGTACTCCTATAGGTGGATTAACAATAAAAATTCCAGCTAAAGTTAAATCTGTCACCTTCGTAAGTTTATCAGGAAACTCGACTGGGTAAGGATCCACTTTTGTAGGTTTAAATTTTGCAGGTATTTCGATAGATTTTCCAATATCATCAGTAACAGTAATAATTCCTTTGCGAGCCATAGTTTATTCTTTTTCAGCGATTACTTTTAATTCAATTCGTTCAGTGTTGTTCTGTATGGAATACTCCAGCCTGTCGTTTTCAAGACGCTTGCCTTTGTATTCAAAATCTGCATCTTGGTCGTTTAGATTGGCAGTGAATGTTTTTCCCTGTTTGCCTTCACTTTGGACAATCAGGAATACAGTATCACCGATTTCGTATTCTTCTATTCTTTTGCCCTCTTTATTTTCAAGATAAGCCGCTGTAAATTCACCTTCATCCTCAACTGGCTGAACGGTCGCAAGTTTCCACTTCATATCAATATCCGATATTTTCCAGTTCTCCTGCTGCACAACGGTCTTCCTGTTGCGCGTGATGGCGGGGGAGATCCTCAGTTTCATGACAGGCGGCCTGTTCCCTTTCGACATATGTTCCTGATAGGAGACGCAGAAGCCGTCCCAGAACTCCAGCCATATGATCTGGTCCTCGTGGGGGCGGAAAATCTGAAAGTAGCCGTGCTCCATCCTGCCCTTGGCGATCCATTCGAGAAAGAATTCGTCGTTTTCGGAGGAATCCATCTCTATGTCGAACAGCCCGTCCACGATTATCGTGTAGAGCGTTGCGCCCTGTTCCTCTTTCGGCCGTACGCAGGTGTCGTAGTTGAACACGCTGGGCTGTGTGTCTTTCAGGTCGAGCTCCAGGAAGCCGGCCTCGAACCTTTCCTCCCAGCTTTCCTCTTTTTTCGGCTCCCCGAAGGTTGTGCTGCTTGCCAGCGTTTGGCCGTCGATTTCCCTGTCGCGGTCGGTCAGAACAGGTCGGAAATATTCGTAATAGATATGGTTGATCCATCTTTCTGTTTCGCCAACCACTAATTTAATTCTAAGATTCGGCATAATGGGGATTTGAATTTTATGATATAACTGCAATTATGGTAATATAATATTTTTGAATGGTGATTTTTGATGATTTATGCCTGTATTATGTCTTGATACTATTTTTATGACAAAAAGATAATTAATTCATGGGAGGTATTGAGGATGCAATGTTTGAGTAAATGAATCTGTTCCCCACCTTAAAAAAGAGGGTTTAGCAGGGAAATCGCCTTTAAATATTAGGGTGTAAATCAAACTATTATTACTTTTGGTTAGCTTTTGGCGCAACTCTGTGTGAAAAAATGAAAAATTCAGGATTCATTTACCACCATTCAGAAACGATTTTTGAAAAAGTCCAATCTGAATACCTTCCCGTTTTCGGTGTCTACATCGAAAATAAGTGCTAAAGTCTATGTCACTTCCCTTATGCCCATGAAGTCCTCATCAGTTTATTTCATCCCAGTCTTAATTCTATATTTCATACAATCATCAGGAAAATCCTTAATTACAATTGGCAAACATTTCACTTCATTGTTTTTTACATAGGCATATAAGTCAAATTCAAACGTTCCTTTCTTAAAATACATCGACTCTATTTCTATTGTATAGATATCATAATGATTATAATACATCTGAATTCTCATAGTATCATTGTGACATACAAATTCTGAAAAACGCGGGGTATAAGTTAAAGACGTATTCAAATAAGCATATTCACGAACTTTCCGTTTATTAAAAAAAGTTTTTTCCGTAGCTATGTTAATGTCCGTTGATTTTTCCTCAAAAAAAACCTGATCCCCATTGCAATAAACTTTTTTTATTTTTATTGACTTTGATGTTATAGGCTGAATACCAAAGGAAAACAACCCAGATAAAATTATTGCTATTAAAAATAACTTAAGTGGCTTTATCATTAGTCAATATATCGAATTATTGTATTATGGTAACGCGCGTGTACCTTTGGGCTACTAACACCTGAAGAATTTAGGATCATGAAATATGAGCAGTGGGCTAAAAACCCGTCACGATTTTTGGCAATGACCGGACTGGATCATGAAGTATTTGAACAGTTCCTTCCCTATTTTGAAGAGTGTCACCGATACTACTTCAACCGTTTTGATCTTGACGGGAAACCGGTCAACCGTCAGCGGCTGTATACCATCTACAAAAACAGCCCCCTTCCTACTTTCGAAGAGCGCCTGGTGTTCGTGCTTTCCTATATGAAACTCAATCCGATACAGGAACAGCATGCCGATATGTTCTCAATGACCCAGCAACAGTGTAACCGGTTCTTACATGCCCTTCTGCGCGTTTTCGAACTTGGCCTTGGGGACTGCGGTTCAATGCCCGAACGCACAAAAGAAGGCCTTCTGCGCAGGCTTGAAGAGCTCCCGGAAGAATTCCTTACCGAAAAAAAAGTCATCCATGACGGCACAGAACGGGAAATCCCGCGCCCTGCCGATTATCAGCAGCAACAGGATTATTACAGCGGCAAGAAAAAAAAGCATACGGTAAAAAATGCCGTGATCACCAATATGCTGTGCCTTATCCTTTTTGTGGGCGCGACCGTCCAGGGCACTGTACATGACAAAAAATAGCCGACCTGCAATACACACTCCCGGAAGGGTTTGAACTATGGCAGGATACAGGTTATCAGGGATATGCACCCGAAGGTGTAAAAATCGTCCAGCCCACAAAAAAGCCCAGAGTGAAAGAACTTACACCGGAGCAGAAAGCAGAGAACAGGGAGATCTCATCTGTCAGGGTGCGGGTCGAGCATGCAATCGGAAGTGTTAAAAGAATGAAAATTGTGCGTAATGAATGCAGGCTGCGCAAAGGTAATGTGATAGATAAAGTATTCCTGATCTGTGCCGGAATACATAACTTAAGGCTGACTGTCAAGCCTTTTCAGTACTAATTTAAATTGACATAATGTCTATTACATATTTCTTGAGCTAGTATCTTGATAACCTGAACCTAAATCAATTAATCATCTTCAATTGGAAACAGCTCCAGTTCAACCCTTCTCTTACTACCATTATTGCGATATATTTTCTCTAAGTCAATAAAAAAAACGCCCTCTGTAAACATCAATTTGTTGAAAACAACTTTAAGGAACGAGCGATTCTTTTTAATATTTACCACCATAGAATCGTTGTCATAAATAAAAACTCTTTTAGTAAAGGCACTATCCATTTCACTCCTTTTTACTACAAGCATATTTAATAAACCTCCAACCTCAGACGTATCTCGTGAAAGACCATATGTATAGGTCTGATGTTTTGTTGGTATATCCCACGATGTAATGAAAATCTTTCTTTCTCCATAAAAGATCTCTTTGAATTTAATATTGCTTCCCTCAAGGATATCAATCATCTCAGAAGTTGGCTGAGCCAATAACTGTATCGGAATAAAAAGTAACAATGACGCCCTTATAGCCTTTCTATAATCAAACATATTTCCGATATTAAGTTAGAAATAGCGGGGTTAATTCTCTCGGTTATTCTTACTGCGTTTCTATCCCCCCTTGTTCATGTAATAATTCTTCACACTTGGATTAGCCTGCGTCAATGGGACATGTAAATGTTCTGTAGGCAATTGCCGCCCGCTCCCTGTAGCAGAAGTTACTCCAATACTTATCTTTAAACTTCACATTATAGCTGAGTGTCAGCCTGTGGCTACGCTCAATATCGTAATTGTTGAAAATTGTATAGTACCGAGCGTAGCTACAGGTTGACACTCAGCGGAATAACGCTGTTTTTTTTCTTCGCCGAGCGGGGATATGGAAGTGCCCCTCGAGCAATTGAGCTCAGTTGTCTTTCGTAGCTTTACGGCTCTATAAAAGACACTACCTGTTAAACAGTTAAATAGTTAAATAACAAACAACTTAGGTTAACTCCTTCCTGTAGTTTCTGCCGGCCTCATTCCTTATCAAGTACCTTAAAGAAGTACTCTTCCTCCGATAATGTTCTGTATTTTTTCTTGGTAAGCGGTTCAATATCCCTGGCAGTAACCATCTCTCCTTTCCTGATAGAATCTAGGCTCTTTTCAGGATACCATTCATTAAAATCAATCGTGTTAAATGCTTCCTTTCTAAAAAAAAATTTGTTTCCTATTCCTAAATAGTAACGCCCTTCATCAAAAGGTATTGAATTTAAATAAAGGTCATGGTACTTTGGAATAACAATGTCTATATCCATCACCTGATTATTTTCATTCGTTATCGATAAATGTCCACGTATTGCGGCAAGGTCGCCACTACGGGCAATAAAAAGCCCTAGTGTCAAGTCAATAATTAATTGACGGATAAAGTTTCTTTAGTTTTATCCTTGAATCTTTCGTTGTGAATTGCCAGTTAATTTTAGCGGTTTTACTGTTGCGTTTATTTGCCCATGCCTGAACTTCTTGTTTTACTGTATCTATGTTATCGATTCGTCGGTCAAGGCACTGACCATTTAGTACATTAAGTTCTATTTCGGCCATATTCAACCAGCTTCCATGTTTGGGAGTGTATACAAAATCAAACCTATCCAAGATTTTTTTCGCTTCTTCCGGATGAAACTTTTCGTACAATGCTCCTGATTTATGTGTGTTCAGGTTGTCCATTACCAGAGTTATTTTCTCTGCATATGGATACCTGTCCGAAATGTCTTTCACAAACTCAGCCCAGTCTACCTTCGTTTTTTTCCCTGTTATTTTCACCATCCGAGTTCCTGCTAACGGTTCATTGGCAATGAATATATTACAGATTCCTTTCCTAAGATATTCATAATCGATCCTTGTGCTTCCATCCGAATTCCTTATTGGGACTTTTGTTTCTGCAATCAGCTGCCTGGGGGATTCATCCATGCAGACAACTGGATATTTTTCATTGTACTCTCGTTTATAAACGTCTAATACGTTCTCCATATTTGCCACAAAATCAGAGTTCTGTTCTGGAGGGATTACCCATCCAACTACTTTCCAGGGCTTCAGTTCGTTTTTTTAAAACCTGGCGGACGGATTCATGCGAGATACTGTTGACATAGTTAAGTTCGGCCATCTGGTCTGCGATTAAACGCAGCGACCATTTAGCAAAACCTTCGGGTGCCCCACTGCAGGCTATTGATACAATGTGTGCCTCAACATCCCCGTCAACTTTCTTGTCATAAACACGTGAACTTACTTTTCGGTTTAAGCAGGCTTCAAACCCTTCTTCCACAAAACGCTTTTTAACCCGGTCTATAGTACGCATGCCTACCTTTAATACCCTGCATATCTCTTCATTTGTTGTTTTTCCATCAGAAAAATCACCCTCATCCTTATTTAAAAGAATATAAGCATTGCGATATTTTTGAGTACTATGCTTCCCTTTGGTGATAATTTCCATCAACTCTGCACGCTCCGGTTCTGTTAATGTGACTTTATATCTTATCATATTTTTTATGCTAAGATATAAATTAATACGTCAATTTAAAATTGACTTGACACTAGAGTATTCCGGTAAATAAAATCGCAACCTTTGCAACTTTTAATAGTTTGTATATCTGATAACGAAAGAACAAGCACATCAATATATTTGACAAGATACTGCTTTTTCTTTTGAGAAAATCCACTACCAAAGAAACATGTAATCAACAAAAACAAAATGAAAAATTTCTTCATGACAATTAGTTTCAAAATTATTACAGACCACTAATGGCTTTTTTTATAGCATCCTCAACAATTCGTTTTAATGAAAGCGTCTTTGTATTATCAAAAACATCACCAGAAGTTTGTAATTTTGATATGTGAAAATGACCTGTTGCCAAATTAGGGTTGTTCTCTTTCCTTAATTTTGCAACTCGATAAAAAATTTCGTTAGAAAGATAACTTCCTCCTGACCCCCTGAATAATTGCTGATTTGGTCGAGGAGGGTTCAATCTACCATCAATTTTGTTGTTGTATTTCCAATTAAACTTTACCGGACTTTGTATCATTGTAGGAGGAAGACTGGTCTCAATCCATTCGAAAACTGTTGAAAGGGCATGCTTACCAGCTCTTACATAATTAAGGTTTCCATTAAAACCTCCTCTCATTGCAGTCGCATACTTATCTACATTATAATCTCCATAATCAGCTTGACTTATTGTCATAATCATATCCACGTTATTGATCCATTTCCCAATATATTTTTCAATAATTCCAATTCCTGAGCCTTTATTCCTGTCACTGCTACTATCAAAATCTTGATAACGGACAGGAATCATCATTGTTTGGATACATGCCCCCAAGCCTAGACTGTCAGAGAGTGCTAACGCTACACAGCCAGAAGGATTGGATTGTAATATATTAGGATTGTATGGTTTCAATGCTGTATTATCAAATTCATTCAATATAAAAGGATCAAAACCAGTAATCAAAACCTTAAGCGGCTTTTCAGCCCTTTTCAATGCAACTTCAGCATCACCAACATCTTTTTTCAAAAGATTAACCTCAGTGAGGTATACTTTCTCTATATCAGTAACAGCAGTCTGTGCAGCCTGAATTTTAGACGCATCTTTCGTTTTCTGTGCCTCTGCCAATTTCTTTTCCAAGTCCTCTTTTTGGGTCTTGTAGAGTTTATCCCTTGTCTCAACTTTAGCCTTGGCTTCCGTCAGTTTTTTCTTTGCTTCTTCAACTTTCTTAGGATCAACCTTGGCATTAGAGAAGTCAATGCCTGTGTAATTCCGGCTTTTCTCTTCGAAGATGGTTATAATCCTGTCCAGCTCAGTTCCCTTTTTAACACACGAATTCGATTTTGTATCGTTTTTGAACAAAGGATTCCGCTTTAGCCATGTCTGCATTTTGTTGCGTGCCCAGTAGAGCGGCCTGTCATCAAGTTTTCCTTTCTGAACCTGAGCCACAGCACTATCCCAAAGGGCTTTTGCTTTGTCTTCGACATTCGAAAAGCCAATCTGAATACCTTTCCGTTTTCAGTGTTTACATCGAAAATAAGTGCTAAAGTCTATGTCACTTCCCTTATGCCCATGAAGTCCTCAACTGTTTATTTCATCCCAGTCTTAATTCTATATTTCATACAATCATCAGGAAAATCCTTAATTACTATTGGCAAACATTTCACTTCATTGTTTTTTATATAGGCATATAAGTCAAATTCAAACGTTCCTTTCTTAAAATGCATCGACTCTATTTCTATTGCACAAACATCATAGTGGTTATAGTGCAAGCGAACTTTCATTGTATCTCCTTTACATACAAATATTGAAAAATCTGGGGTTTGAATCATGGAAGTGCCAAAATAAGCATATTCCCTAATCTGTTTCCTGTTAAATAGAGTTTTATCCTTACTGACGTTCACTCTATCATTTTCTTTCATAAAGAAGAGCTGTCCTTCATCATTATATGCTTTTTTGATTTTTATTACTCTTTTGACTTGGGGAAACTCATCTATTACTATCTTCTGTTTACCATATTTTGTAAAAAGTTCATTTAGATCCAAGTTGTATCTGCCTTTTATAAAAGGCACTTTGTTAATAATTGCATATAATCCTAACTGATTTTTCTTTACACATATTTGCATTGTATCCCGATTAAATACCCAACTCTGACAGACAAAAGAGCTATCAATATCACGACCTGTATGTATAGAAAAGAAACCCTTATGTTTATTTTCTCTAACAATCTCAAAGGTCATACTTTCAGGGAATTAATTATATTCTCCTTCTTTTGTCATTTTCAAAAGCGATCCTTTATGAAGAGCAATGCTATCGTTTAAATACAGTTCACAGAAATGAACTGTATTCCCATTGGCAATATCAATGAGGACTTGAGATTGTGCAGTTGAGCGTCTAATACTCAAGCTCAATACTGCAACGATCAAAACACCTTTTATCATTAACTGCAACAATCGCCCAAACGAATTGTAGAAAGCTAGAACTACTTTTATGTAGTTTTTTTCATCACCTGTAGGCTGCCCCGTGCAGATGATAGAAAAAAGGAGAAACATAGTAGATATGTAAAATCGCATAAAGACATTATTCCAATTACTTCACCCAGAAATATTAAAAACTACCAACCAGTTAGGTATTTATTCCAATCTTCAATTTTTTTGAAATTTACCTGTTCATCTTCAACATCATAGAAAATAAACAAAAGTTCGCTTAAGCAAGCATCCCTATATTCCCTACTAAGATCCTTTTTGTGAACTATCTCATTTTTGAAGCAGATACTCTTCAATTTTTCATTAGCGTCAGATAATTCCACTCCTTTTATGAGGTAATCTCTATTTTTGCTAAGTGGTCTTTTGTTCTCCAGCAGATAATTCCCTTTTTTAAAAGATAAATTATCAATGTAAACATAACTTCCAAAATCTTTATAAACAATTCTCATCGTATCTGTATTATGTATAAATACAAATAATTGGTTTGAAATTGGTAACCCTAAAAGTGGGGTAACAAAAAAAAGATACAAGCTGTCCTCCCCAAACAATAAGCGCTTATCTTCTATCGGCGTTTTCAATGTCTCAGTTTTTTCTCCATATTGAACATTAAAAAGAATAAGATCCGATTCAAACTTTATTTTATGATAAATCAGTTTACTACTATCGGTTTTGGTTTCTTGGGCATTACATACAGTAAAAGAAACGGATAATAATAAGACAAACGTAATTCTCAATGCCATATAAGTCAATAGTAAAATATTAAACTCCTAATATTATGGTTCTTT
Organism: Bacteroidales bacterium; assembly: GCA_965230435.1. Classification (GTDB taxonomy): domain Bacteria; phylum Bacteroidota; class Bacteroidia; order Bacteroidales; family JBDKHP01; genus JBDKHP01. The sequence continues at coordinate 459,973 of CBDDLB010000006.1, read as the reverse complement.
ATGAAGAACCTGATATTTTCATTCGTTGGGCAGACGTTTAAGGACATATTCATTCATTTTCAGCAGCCGATATTCCTGCTTAAGGAAAAAATCAATGCCATTATTCTTAAGCCAACTCTCTCTTCTTACCGAATCAATATCTATTTTTCTCCTCCATTCCTCAAAATTTATTTCTTCAAAATTTTTATTCTGCTCAAATTCCTTCCCTCCAATTCCCAAATAGTGCCGACCAGATTCATATTTAACAAAATCAAGATATAAATTGTGATATTTAGGAAGAGTTAGCTCCCAAAGCATCACTTCTCCCTCTTTACTTTCCAATTTAACATTTATGCTCATGACAGACAAATCCCCTCCTCTAGGCAGTGTAATAAAACCTTTGTTCCCATAGAAAAAATGGCAACCTTCACAGCTTTTGATAGTTTTATCTTTTATCGAAAATGCAAAAACATTAGCCTCATACATTAAGGACTGACCTAAAATAATGTTACAGGAAAGAATTAATTGAACTAAGAATAGAATACATAATAACTTTCTCATGTTTATCTCTTGATTAAAAAACTCATAGAATTGATGTCAATTAACCTCAAAAAAAACTCTAATTCAGAGAACCTATTGTTTAATAGCGATGAGCATATTCCCTGATCTGTTTTCTGTTAAATAGAGTTTTATCGTAAGTATACTGCCGTGCACTTAATCATCTTCAGCAATTTCAAAATTCAAGCAGTCTTCAGGAAAATTCCCTATCACCACTGGCCACGAAGCCTTATCTCCCTGTTTCCTCAATACAGAATCTACATAAGCGTGCAGGTCTATAATAAATACTCCTTTAGAAAAATTAAACCGTTCGATTTCAATATCAACAGGAAGCCATTGCTGATATAGTAAGTTCAACTTCATGGTATCTTTTCTATAGACTAGATTTAGAAATTCTTTCTTATTTTTTTGAGTACCTATTGTTATATTTTCATACAATTTTTCATCATAAAGACATAAAGTATTATCAGCAATGAAACCCCAGCTTTTATAATACATTCTTTTTTCTTCGTAAAAAGTATTCTTAATGACAACAGGTCGAGTTATGATTGGCTGTGCTAGCAAAATATTACATAACAAAAAGAAGAGGCTTATTAGACGAATTTTTTTCGAAAACATACTTCACATTTTTGTGTTATTTCCTTTATTTTATTAATAAGTCGTGTGATTGCAGGGGTTAATCCAACTGTCATCGAATTGCCCCTTGCTACAGAAATTGGTATTCTGTTCTGAGTCGACGGTTATGTGTAGGTGACCAATCGGTAACTCCCCTTTCTTTCCGTTTTTATCAACTAATTCCTCCCTGAGTCTTGCTACTCTATAAAAAAAATCGTTGAACTTAAAGTCCCCCCTTCAAGTACCGCAATGATTTCAGAAGTTGGTTGCGACAACAGCAAATTCATTGACATTAAGAATGAAAACAAAACTCCGATAATCTTTCTACAAAAGACCATATCCCTAATATAAGAGTAAATACAATCAAGGTTTAAATCTAGAAATTACCAACAAAGCCTAAATTGAAGAATCTAAAACACAATTCAATCATTTATGATCAGAAATGTCAAATAGCTTATTATCAGCGCTATGTTCCTCTTTTATTTCGGACAGCGTTCTTTCATCAGGTTTTTCAATATAAATCTTAAAAATCCCCCATATAGTTTTCTCTGTTCCAAAATATTCATTGCAGCTTTTTATTCCTGAATAATGACCTAGTACATAAGGTTCAAAATTTTTCCTATGAAAAGAATATACACCAAAACTGATCGGTTCATCTAAATTTGGAAAAAGTAATCCTCCACTACAACTATCCTTTTTTTGCTGAACATTATCCCTGACAATTGGAACTTCTATCCTTCCATATTCCACTTTCCCTCCATGTTCTTTCACTAAAAAGAATATATCCGAATCTACTACAGTTCCAAAGAAATAAAACTTTCCGCCTGAATTTGATGTGACATTACTTCCAATTATCTTACTGGCAAACTGCTCATCAAGGAAATAATAGCTCAGAAATGACGGATGGTAAGAAAATAAACCTGTACGGTCACAGCCAACTAAGGGTAGATAACTATGAAAATCATTACTACTGAACACTTCAACCCTTCTTGCAATGGCATTTCTTAACGGTGGTGAATTAACTTCGAAATCAGCCCAATCTCCTTCCAGATTGGGCTTGAGCTCTTTTCGGTATTCTGGTTTCGTTAAACTATGTACATAATAGACCACATAAGGAATAATATATTTCCCTTTTTTAAAGGGGATGCTTTCCAAAACAATGTTTTTATCAGACTCAATATAAGGGTAATGCACTTGCATAGTGTCTTTAAAGAGAACAGCTTCAATATGTCCATTAGGAAATCCTCCAATTGGACTCTTTGATGAAATAACTTTATATCGGCTATTTTCATCAGGTTTCAATTGGATTTTTTTGCTATCATAGCTTCTGTGCCAATAGACTTTTAGGTGCTTTACTGGTTTCCTAAACGAGAAAATTAAATCAGATCCCCATGCTCCCGGTTGAGCAATACTACCTAAGTTCTGTAAAATTAATATGACTATAACAATCGCTACCCTCATAAATTCAATCTAACGGCCTTAATACAATCCAAACAATTAATCTGCAATATCCCTTAAGGTAGGTATATCAGGATTAGTTATTTCATAAGTACCTTCACTGAACGGAATGAACATTGTCAAGAAAATTGGAACATATGGTCTGTGATATTTCTTCTTAATTCGAAAATAGACAGTCATTCTTTCTTCTTCTCTACGCAAAAGAAGTTTTAACGCTTTAGGTACAGAATCATTATAAGACTCATACCTCACGTGGAAATAAGGATATAGCCCGTACTTTTCAATATAACCAACATTCCTTGCTCCAGCCTGATCATCATAATCAATTTCAGCATCTCTTCTGATTTCCAAAAAGTTAACATAAAACTTACCATCAGAACTCCTGACACTATTGTCTACGTGCTGAACAAAATTCAATGTATCGCTATTATAGATTATTCCTAATTTCAGGTTGGTATAATTTCCATCTTCAGGAATAGGTTGTCCCAAAGCGAATTGTCCGATAATTAAGGAAAAGAAAAAAATTACACCTCTCATTCCAAAATTTTATTAACAACAAAATCTACTATATCAATAACATCCTTTGCTTTAGATATATCACTAACCATGACTCCTTTTAAAGGATCTCTAGATTTTAAATTACCTAAATGAAAATGACCAACAGGTATTTGTAGCGTCAAGTTATCCTGCACTAAGGAACTGTCTTTATATAACTTGAATGTTTTCAGGATGCTATCAAATTGATAATCTACATTTTGCAGAATCGAAAGTTTCAACCTATATCTGAACACTTCCTTAGTTGTTCTGTTCATTATTTCATTTGAAAGATGATTTCCTCCTGAACCATCAATGACCTTTGATAATTTCTAGAGTTTTTGGGTTTGTTACACTATAACTTCCCTTTTTAAATGAAATGAACAGCTTTTTAAGCTTTAAATCTTCTCTGGAATCAGTAAAATCAATTAAAACATTCATTTCTTCCCTCTTTTTCCTATAAAGCATTATTAATGTAGATTCTAACATGGGTAGATTATTGTAAGAGGCAAAGAAAATGTATTTTAGTTTGATAACATCCTCTTCTAATCGTAAATCATAAATATTATTGGACAGGCTATACCTATTCGTAATTAATGGAATAGTATCTTTACCCTTTGATGTGTCCTTTATCAAGTATAGTTCAAGTTCGTATTTTTTATTTGTTGAGAAACAATGAATAGAGTCCTCAGTATAAAAACTAAGCCTATCTTCATTTGTATCGCCAAAAGTAAGCTCTAATTCACAAATCAGCTTTTGGGGACTTGGTTGAGCATAAGATAATACTCCTCCATATAACAATATGATTGTGAAAATTTTATTTAGAAACATTTTTTATGATTTTTTAAAATATTTCATGTACTTTGCTAAAACTTATATTATCTGCAATGTGCACATGACCTATCTGTTTTGATTTTTTTAAGCCAAGGCTATCTCTTTGCCGATTATATCAGTAAATGGAAAACTATCTCTATTTGAATTTGGACCTCCAGCTGTGGGATGTTCCTTTCTGAAACCTGTATTATCTAGAACAGATTGGTCATAATATACAATGTCCTTGGAAAGGGCTAAATCTCCCGAAATTATTTTTTCAACTGGTAAGGTTGTTTCATAAAATTCCCCCCGCTCCCTGTAACAGAAGTTACTCCAATACTTATCTTTAAACTTCACATTATAGCTGAGCGTCAGCCTGTGGCTACGCTCATATCGTAATTGTTGAGTTGTTTTGTATCGAACGTAGCCACAGGCTAATGTTCAGCGGAATAGTGCTGTTTTTTTACTTCGTCGAGCGGGGGGGGGCTTTTTTTATTTTATTTTTTGTGGGGGGAGATTCGATCATTGATAGCAGTCTCATGAAAAGCTTTGAGAAGTTAAGTCATCTTAGTTATAAAGCGGTAACAACTTTTAAATCAATGGCAGTTTGATGTTTTTTTATATTTTTGCCGAATGTCTGTATTTTGAAAGTGACCAAAGATGAAGTGAAAAGTTCTGAAATAAAATTTACAGGTAAACACTGGCAATAAACAGGTTTTAATCAAAACATTATAAAAAGTAATAAAAAACATCGTTAGATTTTTATAAAATATGAAGACAACAATAATAATTTGCTTAATCAGCCTTGGCTTAATATCTTGTACTAAAGATTTTAAAGATTCCAAAATAGAACTATCAAAATCGATTCGTAAAAGCTCTTTTTTTACAGGTAGTACAAATTTCGATCTGCTTTTCGAAAAGAAAGCAATATTAGAAAATCAAGGTGATTATTTGGGCTATAAATTTATGGTTGGAGATATGACGGGAAACGGCAGATCTGATCTTGTTGCCGTTGCGCCACAATATGGTCGCGTTGTGGTCTGGCCAAACAATGGAGCAAGTTTCACCATCCCATCGGGTAATCCAGCATGGATGGAAAACCAAGGTGATTATACCAGTTATGAATTTATGATTGGTGATATGACAGGAGACGGAAAAGCTGACCTTGTTGCAGTTGCACCACAACATGGCCGTGTTGTAGTTTGGCCAAGCAACGGAGGAGGTTTCGATATTCCTTCGGGTAATCCAGCATGGTTGGAACATCAAGGTGATTATACAGGCTATGAATTTATGGTTGGAGATATGACGGGAGATGGCAGTTTCGATCTTATTGCCGTTGCTCCTAAACATGGTCGTGCTGTAGTATGGGAAAGTAATAATTCTGGTTTCATTATCCCGTCAGGTAATCCGGCATGGATGGAAAATCAAGGTGATTATACAGGCTATAAATTTATGGTTGGAGATGTGACGGGAGATGGCAGTTTTGATCTTATTGCCGTTGCTCCTAAACATGGTCGTGCTGTAGTATGGGAAAGTAATAATTCTGGTTTCATTATCCCGTCAGGTAATCCGGCATGGATGGAAAATCAAGGTGATTATACAGGCTATAAATTTATGGTTGGAGATATGACTGGAGACAAAAAAGCTGACCTTGTTGCAGTTACTCCTCAATATGGACGAACTGTAGTTTGGCCAAGTAATGGGGCAAGTTTCAATATTCCTACAGGTAATCCAGCGTGGATAGAAAACCAAGGCGATTATAGTAATTATACCTTTTGTTTAGGAGAAATTAATGGTCGAGTTTTTTCTGGAGATATTAAATGGGATTTAATCGCCATAAATAATTCAAATGCACAAACCATAATATGGTCCTTAAACCATTATGTCTCGAAATCTAGGAGTTCAACATTAATTCCTTCGGAATTAAGAAGAATTGGTGGGAATTATTGGAATAATGATGATGTTCAAATGCCATATCTTATTCATATTCCTGAAGAAAATAGATTAATAATGGAACTTCTTACTTTTACTGACATTATCGATAATAAACTGGTAAATGACAGAACTGTAATGATAGATAGTTATGATAATGGATTAAGTTGGTCAGACAGAATAAATTTTCCTGATAAAAAACAGTTTTTAGGATTAACAAATGCAGGCAATGGTATACTATATACTTTTAATGGTATACCATTTTTTTTTGGTATGGACAGCAAATATCAACTTTATAAAAGTACAGATAATGGAGTTAATTGGACACCAGCAGGCAATAATTCTACACACTTACCAGGAGACACAATACCAGCATACACTTGGGATCCGTTATTAGTTGATGATAATAGCGGCAACCAAAAATTGGCTCAAGTAGGATATGTTCCGAATAATGGAAAATTGGGAGAAACAGGTTACTATTCTCAACCGTATATTCGATTTTCAACAGATGAAGCTAGAACTTGGAGTACACCAACTAAAATAACAGAATGGAAAGGAGTTAATGAAGTAAACCTTATAGTTGCCAATAATGGAGATTGGATCGCTGCGTGCCGATTAGATTCTGACATGTCACATCATCAAGGACATGAAGGAAACTTTGATAACTATAGTGGTTTGGCCATATCTATTTCTAGTGACCAAGGAAAATCATGGTCACCACTAAGTAAATTATTCGATTATGGTCGTCATCATCCATGTATGATTCTTCTTGACGATAATCAAACAATATTAATGACTTATGCAGTGCGTGTAGGCGGTTGTTTAGGTGCATCTGATGATTTTAATAATTCACCTGACAATTATCCTTATTATGGGATTGAGGCAATAGTAAGTCATGATAATGGGCGAAATTGGGATATTGACAATCGATATATACTATCAAAATGGAAAGGTAATAAATCAATAAATGAACCTAATTATTATTTTAGGTCTTCACAATCAACATCAACAGTTCAACTACCAGACGGAACACTTTTAACTGCATATGGTACCGGCCGATATAGGACTGGCAATAGTGGTAAATCCGATTGGTTTATGGATATTGATTTATTAAAATGGAAAATGTCAGATAATGGTTTACATTAACATTCTATATTTTAATTCTACTTTACGACTTTAAAAGTTATTGATAATTAGCGCTAAAGACTGAATTGTTTCGCTCCTAAACTAACGCTTTGGGAACGAAACACAAGCGAATAACATTCCGAAAGGATAATTTAATCAGCGCTTTCAGGGCTAATATCAATATGGTAATAAAATTCCATGACAATGCCTTGAAATAAGTTAAACAACTCTATCAAAGTGCATTTTAAAGTCGTAAAGTAGAATTAATTAAAAAAACGATTTAACATTATAATTGAAAGGACGGCTGACAGGATTGTAGCCCCTACAGTGCGTCCCTCACAGAGCCCAGAAAAATCTTTTTTTCAAGAATCGGAGAATATTTACTAACTTATTGCCTATCGGGAGCTATGTCGGCATGTAACAGATTGGTGGTTGGTGTTTATATACCCGTCTCACAGACTTGTTTCAAAGAAGTGTGATTCAAGAATTGGTAAAAGCAGGCCTTACCCTGCTATGTCCGTTTGGCAGCATATATGGTTAAGAGACTCTTTGAGCCGATTGCTCCTTTTCATTCACTAAACTTTATAAAAGGGTGTAATAAAAAAAGACTAAACTAAAAAAAATCAACTGAAACGTCGCAGGAATCGACCTAGGGTCAGAAGAAATGTTTGTGGCACTGGTAGGCAAGGACGTTAAGAGTTTCTCCACTTTTACTAAAGGGGTCGGTATGGCATCACCCTACCTCAAAGAAGCAAAAGTCTAAAAAGTAGTTATGGAGGCAACAGGTATATTTTGGGTGCCTGTTTTTGAGAAGCTTGAAGCCGACGGGTTTGAGGTATCATTGGTTAACGGTGCTCATGCGAAAAATGTACCTGGTAGAAAAACCGATGTGCTCGATCCAGAATGGCTCAGGGAGCTTCATAGCTATGGCCTCCTGCGCGCTTCCTTTATCCCCGATTCAAAAATCAGGGAGCTACGTTATTATGTACGCCTGAGGGATGATCATATTTCAATGGCCGCGACACATATATACATTATTCAGAAAAAATCTTAACCTGATGAACATCAAAATCCATAAGGTTCTTTCCCCCGCTCCCTGTAGCAGAAGTTACTCCAATACTTATCTTTAAACTTCGCATTATAGCTGAGCGTCAGCCTCTGGCTACGCTCAATATCGTAATTGTTGAGTTGTATGGTATCGAGCGTAGCCACAGGCTAGGTTTTGCTACTTTTGACTGTATAATACTTTCCTCCTGCACAAGCAAAAGTTTGATTGAAGTAAATCCAAAACATATCCTTTGCTTTTCACCACGCACTCTATTGCACATTAGGCTGGTATAGAATACTTTTCTCTTAACTTTACTAAATAATGGTACGTTAGAAATTTCATCTAATTTTTCGAATAGTTCCTTTTTGAGAAAGATCTATCTCCATAAAATCAAAGTTGCCCAGTACATCATCATAAAACATCTCATCATGGGATTTCCAATGTCTATTATAACAGCCTGTTATATGAATATTTAACAGATCAGGTTTATTCAATATTGTTTTTGCTTTTTGAATACTAGAAAAACCTGAAATGTCAATCTCAAACTTGCCCGCCTGAAATAGAACACCCTTAAAATAAAGGTTTCTTTCTTGCCCACAAGCACAAGTGATGAGCATGGTGTCATTCTCATTTACAAAACAGAACGATTTAACGAAATAGTCATATCCATAATTAACCCAACGTTTTGTAAAAATATCCCCATCTTTATCGTATACTACATTATCAGAAACCAGTCTGGTTTTTTTCCCATTTTCATCCACAAAACTATATCCTATCAGGTCCTTCTTTCTTAAATCTATCGGTTTATGATTTTGCGATTTGCATATAATTGAAAGAAAGCAAAAGAAAAGAAGAACAGTCGTTTTCATCATAATAAACCTTTAATTCCTTCCTCAATACCCATTGCTACACCTTTAAAGATTTGATCTGTTTTGGTGTTTGCTTTCTTACCTATTCCTTCATCAACAGCTTAGCTTCACCGTTGCCTAACTTAATTCTATAATATTCCCTACACAGAATGTCCTCAACTTCTTTTTGTGTGAAATCTTCACCTTGTAAAATAATTCTTTCTTTATCAATTAATTCTTGACAAAAAGAAACGGTTTCAGAAGCAGCATTGAGCTTCAGCCCTCCAAAGCCCAACATGTAACTACCTCCAGAAAAGTCAAGGAAGTCCAAATAGAGACTTGCCCCAAAGTTCGGGTTCGGATACCCATCCAATGGCACCCAAAGATCTAAGAACATAGTATCTTTTCTACTTGTAACTGAGATACTTCTTTTTACAGAACGAATATCACCTGTAGACCTGTAAACGACAACTAAAGCTTTATCATCAATTACTATATCACAACCTCGACAATCAATCTCTGATGATGAAAATTTCAACATCAAAAATGAATATGGAACATTCTGATGAAAGCGGCTTCTACTTTGGGAGTAGCACGAGAGAGTTGTCGCAATCATTAAAAATAATACAATGCATTTTCTCATGATTATAATGCTTTTATTCCATTGATGTGTTCTGACAGCCAGCTCTTCTCGTATCCTATTACACCTCAAATACAACATATTGGTAAAAAACTATCAAATTGTAATTGATTATTTTTCCTGTAGGCTTATGTACCTGAAAGCATATCACTTTACATCTCTGAAATCCACATATCTGTCACTTGGCTTTATGCGAATGAACTGTGCATCATTAAGTTGTAAATTCTTGATCTTATACTCAGGACGTGCTATTGCTCCTTTGAATAAAATGTTCGTACTCTCTTCTTTATTAAACAGATCTCTTCCTGATGATTTGTGTTTGAGTACTTCATTGTACAAAGCACGGGAAGAGAGGTCATTATTAAATAATGAAATAGCAAACTTGCCTTTTCTAAAACAAATATTATCAATATAATAATTAAGTCCCTGAAAACCATAGAACTTAATTATCATAGTATCCTTACCATTTATAAAAGTATATGGGATTAACCTCATGGGTGAATAAATTAGTCTATCATTTTGAATCGCAATAAAATTGCTCCCTCTGAACAGAACAAAATGTTCGTGGTTCAGAATCTTCAAGTTCTGTTCGAGATTCTGTCCTCTGAAATTGAATACTATTATGTCTTTACCTACAACATCAAGCTCTTTTTTTTGCGGATCATGATCTTGCGCTGAACAAAACAATGAAATCCCCCCAAAAAATACTAGCAACATAATTCTCATCACTCAATAACCTCTAATTGATTGATTAATAGTGTTTTTTTTGCCTAATGATAATTGCATATCACTGTTAGAAGAGTCGTTTTTTACCTTGAAGTTTTGAAATGTGAAAATGCCCCCTATTGGCAAAGAAGGAACAAAATCCTCTCTCAGTTTTGCTACTCAGTAGGGTATCTTCTTACTGTTTATCAGTGTAGTGATAACTGTGAAAGTGTCGTTTATTTTACTACACCAACTTATTTATTTGCATGATGTCCCGCCCCGTATGCTTACTTTGCAACTTCTCATTTTATATTCCTTTACAAATTCTATCGGTGTTGTATAATATACCTACTTTTGTTCAATTCAATCAATCAGAAATATACCTTAAGACTGGCTTCTCAGGGTTCAGTTATTTCGTAAATCCCTTTTCTTAATGGTATATACATATTTCTTTGCCAAGAAAAGCAATCGATATGAAAAACCTTATCATAATTGAAAAAAAACGTCATCACAGACTTCTCTGCTATAGAAATATCCACTTTTAAATTCCTTGCCGAAGACTTAAATGTCCTACAAAAAAACGAAACACAGCCGTGGCTTATACAAATGGAACGTTCTCCATCTCATGAGCACTTATCCTGTAAGCTTTAGAATTCATTGTATCATCACACCGAATTCCCGCTTTCTCCGTTTCTGTTAACTGCAATAATTGACCAGACGAATTGTAGAAAGCTAGAGCTACTTTTGTATAGTTTTTTCCATCATCTGTAGGCTGCCCCGTGCAGATGATAGAAAAAAGGAGAAACATAGCAGATATGTAAAATCTCATAAAGACATTATTCCGATTACTTCACACAGAAATATTAAAACTACCAACCAGATAGGTATTTATTCCAATCTTCAATTTTTTTGAAATTTACCTGTTCGTCTTCAACATCATAGAAAATAAACAAAAGTTCGCTTAAGCAAGCATCCCTATATTCCCTACTAAGATCCTTTTTGTGAACTATCGCATTTTTGAAGCAGATCCTCTTCAATTTTTCATTAGCGTCAGATAATTCCACTCCTTTTATAAGGTAATCTCTATTTTTGCTAAGTGGTCTTTTGTTCTCCAGCAGATAATTCCCTTTTTTAAAAGATAGGTTATCAATGTAAACATAACTTCCAAAATCTTTATAAACAATTCTCATCGTATCTGTATTATGTATAAATACAAATAATTGTTTTGAAATTGGTACATCTACATGCCAGTTAATCGCAAAAAAAAGATACAGGCTGTCTTCCCCAAACAATAAGCGCTTATCTTCTATCGGCGTTTTCAATGTCTCAGTTTTTTCTCCATACTGAACATTAAAAAGAATAAGGTCTGTTTTGGGTTTTATTTTGTAATAAATCAGTTTACTACTATCTAGTTTGGCTTCCTGGGCATTACATACAGCAGAAGAAACGGATAAAAACAGAACAAACATAATTTTAGATGTCATACTGAATCAAATTAAGTCAATGGATAGAATTAAACTCTATACAATATTCTGAAAAACATTTATCGAGGTGTTTACTTAAGTAAAAGTTATACGGTCAACAAAACAATTGCACATCTATTTACTTTATATTCTGATAATTACAAGAATAAGAGTGGACTCGAAATCATTTTATTTCAGAGATATATCGATTGTAAATGTAATCTTCAAGGAAGCATGTTATTGGCCTAGTGGCATGTTTTCATGAAGTTCTTGTCTATCATTTTATATTACACTGGCATACAATTGTATTTAAATAAACACCTCGAAACATTTATTATTTCGTCCAGACAAACCTAAATCATTCATAAGCCTCTTATTCCCATTTCAATCGTATCTTTTATAACATTTAGTGTTTTTTTCATTTTGGAATTATTCAGATCATCCCGAACGTTTGTCGTTCTGTTAATCATTTGAAGTTTTGAAATGTGAAAGTGTCCAGTCGGTAATAACGGGTTATTAGTTTCCCTTAGCCTAGCTACCCGATAGAAAATTTCGTTGGATAAATAATTACCTCCAGGACCAGAATAAATAGGATTTTTTGGGTAATTATTTACATCTGCTTTTTTCTGATATCTATTATTCCCTGTAATTGTAGAAAAATAATTTATATAATCTTGTTTCGTCTCAAAATATTCTCCACGATAAACAGCTACAGAAGGAAGTGCTACAAGAGCTTGTGGTAATTTAGTAACATAGGTTTCTTTTAATGGACTTCTTATTGATTTGCTCCCATCGACCCGAACAAAGTTTTGATTATCATTCAAACCTCTTCGTGTAGCAGTAGCAAACACATCAATATTATAGTCATTAGGCCCTGCCTGACTTAAAGTAATAATCATATCTACCTCTTTGATCTTAGGTCCAAAGTATTTCTCAATAACACCTATACCTTGCCCACTATCCTGCACTTGACTGTTGTCAAAATCCTGATATCGAACAGGAACAATGAGAGTTTGTATAGCGCCATTGAGGATTTCTCTGCCATCCAGATCCAAAGCAACAACACCTGAAGGATTGGATTGAAGAACATTTGAGTTATCCTTGATCCTTTGGTTGACATGATCAAACTGATTCATGAAAAAAGGATCAAAACCAGAAATTAAAATCTTAAGCGGCCTCTGAGATCTTTTCAAAGTAGCTTCAGTATCGTCAACATCTTTTTTTAACTGAACAGTATCCGTGAAGTATGTTTTCTTGGCATCATCAACAGCAGTCTGTGCAGCCTGAATTTCAGAAGCATCTTTCGTTTTCTGTGCCTCTGCCAATTTCTTTTCCAAGTCCTCTTTTTGGGTCTTGTAGAGTTTATCCCTTGTCTCAACTTTAGCCTTGGCTTCCGTCAGTTTTTTCTTTGCTTCTTCAACTTTCTTAGGATCAACCTTGGCATTCGAGAAGTCAATGCCTGTGTAATTCCGGCTTTTCTCTTCGAAGATGGTTATGATCCTCTCCAGCTCAGTTCCCTTTTTAACACACGAATTCGGTTCTGTATCGTTTTTGAACAAAGGATGCCGCTTTAGCCATGTCTGCATTTTGTTGCGTGCCCAGTAGAGCGGCCTGTCATCAAGTTTTCCTGTCTGAACCTGAGCCACTGCACTATCCCAAAGGGCTTTTGCTTTGCCTTCGACAAGCGTTTCAATTTTGGCAACAGTAAGCCCTTCTTTTGTTACTTCTGTAATGAAATCCTCAACTATGGTTTCGATCTGTGGATTGCCTTTTATGAACTTATTCTCATAGTTTGTTTCCCAATGCCTGGTCCCTCCCCCATTCTCTTCGAAAAGCCCGATCATTTCCTCATAATTCCTGCGGTAAGTGGATGGCCTTATTTTGTTGGCCACAATAACAGGTAAGCCTTTTTTGAGTACATCCCCGTTTTCGGTATTTACGTCGAAAATAAACATCAAAGTCTTATCGGCATCCTGTATTGGTGTTTCATAAGTGCCATAATCGTACTTCTCAAGTATCTCATCATGTTCGGCATACCACTCAGGCTTTAAGAAAAAAGCCTCAGAAACCGCTTCATTCCCGTTTACGGTCACTTCCAGTTCGCTGTTGGGAAAAGTCACTTCGTTTTTCTCTTTTTTGGCTTTGACTACCAGTTTTAGCTTTTCCCCGTCCTGAATTCCTACGGTATTTACTTTCAGTTTTACTTTTTCCCCGTAGAACAGGTCTGTGTTGAAACCGCTGCTGCTTTTTCTTTGCAGTTTCCCATACTTTTTTACGACATTCCCCAGAATTAAGCGGTAGATTTTCAACACTCTGATAATAAGCAACTTTAGTTTTACTTAAAAATTATGACGTCAGAATAATGAAGTAGTATAAAACATTCGTAAAGATTTGAAATACAGAAAAATAACAACCAGCATGACGTAGTTGTAAAAACAATCTGTAAATCAACACTTTAAATTACCACTTAATTCTGGGGAATGTCTTTTTTTTCACTATCTGCCAGTTTGTCTAGGCAAGGTAATGAGAGAAAGAACTACTTTTTTTTCATCAACACTGCACCTTTTTGCTCGGTATTCATAATAAAATATTGGCTTCTTAATACTTTAGCATAATCAGTCCTTTCAGACAGGTCGAGTATCGAATTGGAATCAGGTATCCATTTTCCCATTCCTAAATAATATTCCCCTTTCTGCAAAGGAAAATCGTATATATATATATTGAACTTCTTTTTTGCATAAATTTCGACACGCATATCGGTAAGGGAATTTTTCAGTCTAATTGTTTTCCGATAAAAATCAAAATCCCCACTAGTAAGAACTTTGAAAAAACCTTCATTTTTGTAAAAATAGTCGCACCCTTCGCACGTTAGCGGTTCTTGTGTATTTATTCTGAAAGCAAAAAAATAATCTTTTTCTTGACAATAACCTTTATAAATGATCAAGAAGAGTATAGTTAAAATCAGATTGATCTTTTTCATAATTAAACACTTTTCATTGCTTCAGTAATAGCAGTTCTTACAATCTTTAATACTTCCTTTATCTCATCCTGCTTTAGCTTCTCTTTAACTCCCTGTATTTTTGATATATGAAAATGACCTGTATTTAAACTAGGTCTCATATCGTCCCTAAGCTTAGCTACCCGATAAAATATCTCATTGGACAAATAACTGCCTCCAGAGCCATAGTCTATTTTATCTGCTTTTTTAGGTGGAGTTACCCTCCCATCCTTTCCATCATAACTCCAGTCATATTTTACAAATGGAGCATTTGTCATTCCCTGAGGCAGAGTTGTCTCGATCCATTCGATTCCGGACAATGCCTTTGAACCAGTCATTCGAATAAAATCCATATTATCGTTAAAACCGCCCCGAGTTACTGTTGCATACTTATCAACATTGTAATCATTTGGATTTGATTGGCTCACTGTTATGATCATGTCCACTTCTTTTATCCACGGCCTCAAATATTTTTCAATAATACCTTCACCCTGCCCATCATCACGTTGGTGACTCCCATCAAAATCTTTGTACCGAACAGGGACAATCAAAGCTTGTACAAAACCATACATTTGATTAACTAAATCTAGCGCTACACACCCAGATGGGTTTGATTGTAGAATATTGGGGGTAGTAACATTTAAAAGTAGTTGATTGTCAAATTCGTTTAATATGAAAGGATCAAAGCCAGCAACAAGCACCTTCGGCGCTCTTTGACATATTATTAAAGCATCTTCAGCGTCAGCAGTATTATCTTTTAGTTTTGTTATATCATCAAGATATTTTTGCATAGCATCATTAATGGCAGTCTGTACTGTTTGAATTTTAGACCGATCCTTTATTTTCTGAGCCTTTCCCAATTTTTTATCTAGATCTGCTTTCTCGTTTTTATAGAGCTTCTCTCTGGCTTTTTCCTTAGCTTGAGCTTCACCTAACTCTTTCTTGGCTTCGGCTACTTTTTTAGGGTCAACCTTGATGTTCGAAAAATCAATGCCCGTATAGTTTCTGCTTTTCTCTTCAAAAAGGGTTATCATATTGTCCAACTCTGTACCTTTCTTAACAATCGAGTTTGTTTCAGTATCATTTTTGAACAAAGGATTCCGCTTTAGCCATACTTGCATTTTATTTCGTGCCAATACAATGGCCTGTCATCAAGGTTTCCTTTCTGAACCTGAGCCACAGCACTGTCCCATAAAGCCTTTGCCTTTTCTTCGACGAGTGTTTTAATGTCAGGAACGGTAAGCCCTTCCTTAGTCACTTCTGTAACAAAATCCTCAACTATGGTTTCGATCTGTGGATTACCTTTTATGAATTTATTCTCATAGTTTGTTTCCCCCGCTCCCTGTAACAGAAGTTACTCCAATACTTATCTTTAAACTTCACATTATAGCTGAGCGTCAGCCTGTGGCTATGCTCAATATCGTAATTGTTGAGTTGTATGGTATCGAGCGTAGCCACAGGTTAACACTCAGCGGAATAGTGCTGTTTTTTTTCTTCGCCGAGCGGGGATATGGAAGTGCCCCTCGAGCAATTGAGCTCAGTTGTCTTTCGTAGCTTTACGGCCCTATAAAAGACACTACCTGTTAAACAGTTAAATAACAAACAACTTAGGTTAACTCCTTCCTGTAGTTTCTGCCGGCCTCATTCCTTATCAAGTACCTTAAAGAAGTACTCTTCCACCGATAATGTTCTGTATTTTTTCTTGGTAAGCGGTTCAATATCCCTGGCAGTAACCATCTCTCCTTTCCTTATAGAATCTAGGCTCTTTTCAGGATACCATTCATTAAAATCAATCGTGTTAAATGCTTTCTTTCTAAAAAAAATTTTGTTTCCTATTCCTAAATAGTAATGCCCTTCATCAAAAGGTATTGAATTTAAATAAAGGTCATGGTACTTTGGAATAACAATGTCTATATCCATCACCTGATTATTTTCATTCGTTATCGATAAATGTCCACGTATTGCGGCAAGGTCGCCACTACGGGCAATAAAAAGCCCTAGAGTATTCCGGTAAATAAAATCGCAACCTTTGCAACTTTTAATAGTTTGTATATCTGATAACGAAAGAACAAGCACATCAAGATCTTTGACAAGATACTGCTTTTTCTTTTGAGAAAACCCACTACCAAAGAAACACGTGATCAGCAAAAATAAAATGAAAAATTTCTTCATGTTAATTATAGACCTCAAACGACTTTTTATGCCCCCTCAGCAATCACCTTACTTTCTTAAATTCAACATATTCATAATTTGGACTTAAACGAAAGAACACTATAATACTCTGAACTGATTAGGCCAAAAATCGAAAAGTTGAGTTGTTCAGCAGAAAAAGATTGAGTGTACCTAAAAGCATATCATTTTACTTCTCCGAAATCCACATATCTGTCACTTGGCTTTATTCGAATGAACTGTACATCCTTAAGTTGTAAATTCTTGATCTTATACTCAGGACGTGCTATTGCTCCTTTGAATAAAATGTTCGTACTCTCTTCTTTATTAAACAGATCTCTTCCTAATGATTTGTGTTTGAGCACTTCATCGTACAAAGCACGAAAAGGGAGTTTATTATTAAATAATGAAAGAGAGAATTTGCCTTTCCTGAAACAAATATTATTAATGTAATAATTGAGTTCTTTAAGGCCAGAAAACTCAATTATCATAGTATCCTTATTACTTATAAAAGTATAGGGAATTACTCTCATAGGTGCATCAACTGTTCTTTGATTGTGAAATGCAATATAATCATCCCCTCTGAACAGAATGATATGTTCTTGATATAAAATTTGTAGATCCTTTTCAAGATTCTTTTCCTTGAAGTTGAATATGATTATGTCTTTGCGTGTAACGTCAAGCTCCATTTGTTCAGAGCTTTGATTTTGTGCCGAACACAGCATGGGTAATCCGAAAACAAATAAACCGAAAAGCATCAATAATGAGTCAGCTCCAATAAGTCTATTTTTTGAAATTAAACTATTCAATATACTGATAATCAATTGAAACTTTTTGTCGCTCTTGCCAAAATTGACTTTTCGAGGTGGACTCAATAATTGTATTTTCATTATTTATAATCCTTTAATTGCTTGACTTATAGCAGTTTTTATTTTATCTAATGATAATTGCATGTCGTTATTAATAAACTTATCTCCAATATTTTGCAGTTTGGAAATATGAAAATGTCCAGTAGGTAAAGAAGAGTTCCCAATTTCTCTTAATCTAGCTACGCGATAAAAAATTTCATTGGATAAATAGTTGCCTCCCGGACCATCGAAAACAGGTGTTTTGGGGTAATTTTTCACTGATGAATTCCTTTTAGAGTTAAATAAAGCATTTTCATAATATTCACCATAATAGGTTGCTACAGATGGTGGCTGAATAGAAGTGACGGGCAATTTTGTCACTAGAGTTTCATTCAAAATGTTTTTCAGCAATTTACTGTTTGACTGCCTGATGAAATTCATGTTATCGATTCCCCCACCTCTTGTTGCAGTTGCAAAAACATCAATATGATAATCCCCGAAGTTAGCTTGACTTATTGTCATAATCATATCCACTTTATTGATCCATTTCCCAATATATTTTTCAATAATTCCAATTCCTGAGCCTTTATTCCTGTCACTGCTACTATCAAAATCTTGATAACGGACAGGAATCATCATCGTTTGGATACATGCCCCCAAGCCTAGACTGTCAGAGAGTGCTAACGCTACACAACCAGAAGGATTGGATTGTAATATATTAGGATTGTATGGTTTCAATGCTGTATTATCAAATTCATTCAATATAAAAGGATCAAAACCAGTAATCAAAACCTTAAGCGGCTTTTCTGCCCTTTTCAATGCAACTTCAGCATCACCAACATCTTTTTTCAAAAGATTAACCTCAGTGAGGTATACTTTCTCTAAATCAGTAACAGCAGTCTGTGCAGCCTGAATTTTAGACGCATCTTTCGTTTTCTGTGCCTCTGCCAATTTCTTTTCCAAGTCCTCTTTTTGGGTCTTGTAGAGTTTATCTCTTGCCTCAACTTTAGCCTTGGCTTCCGTCAGTTTTTTCTTTGCTTCTTCAACTTTCTTAGGATCAACCTTGGCATTAGAGAAGTCAATGCCTGTGTAATTCCGGCTTTTCTCTTCGAAGATGGTTATAATCCTGTCCAGCTCAGTTCCCTTTTTAACACACGAATTCGATTTTGTATCGTTTTTGAACAAAGGATTCCGCTTTAGCCATGTCTGCATTTTGTTGCGTGCCCAGTAGAGCGGCCTGTCATCAAGTTTTCCTGTCTGAACCTGAGCCACAGCACTATCCCAAAGGGCTTTTGCTTTGTCTTCGACAAGCGTTTCGATGTCAGGAACAGTAAGCCCTTCTTTTGTTACTTCTGTAATGAAATCCTCAACTATGGTTTCTATCTGTGGATTACCTTTTATGAACTTATTCTCATAGTTTGTTTCCCAATGCTTAGTTCCTCCCCCATTCTCTTCAAAAAGCCCAATCATTTCCTCATAGTTCCTGCGGTAAGTAGATGGCCTAATTTTATTGGCCGCAATAACAGGTAGGCCTTTTCTAAGTGCATCTCCGCTTTCGGTTTTTACATCGAAAATAAATGTTAACGTCTTATAGGCATCTCGTATTGATGTTTCATAAGTACCATAATCGTATTTTTCTTCTATCTCATCATGCTCGGCATACCACTCAGGCTTTAAGAAAAAAGGTTCAGAAACTGCTTCGCCCCCGTTTACGGTCACTTCCAGTTCACTGTCGGGAAAAGTAATCTTGTTCCTCCCTTTTTCTGCTTTTACTACCAGTTTCAGCTTTTCACCGTCCTGAATTCCAACTGTTTTAATTTTCAGCTTCGTCTTTTCCCCATAAAATAGATCGGTATTAAAGCCGTCACTGCTTTTTCTTTTCAGCTCCGTTCCGTTTTCATCTGTCCAATACCCTTTGGTTATCCTTGCCAGCGTTAACTCGGCTTTCCTGTTATCGCTTTTTACCGTAGCGCTGGCTTTCAGACCCGTAAAATGTTCGTCCAGTGAAATCCTTTTTTTGCTCCCGTCGCCCTTGTAAACATAAAGATCATTGTCAATGCTGTTGAATTCTATTTTTATGCTCTGGGTATCCCTAGTTATCTCGTATGTTTCGGTGAACTTCTCGGCGCCAAAGTGCGACTCATAAGAAAACTCTATTGGGATTTTCCTGCCTTTGCAGTCCTCTGTTGTAACAACAAGGTCGGCCGTTGCCTGAGTCAGCACTTCTGTTTCTTTCCCGTTGGCTTCGTAATGTAGCTTTTTTAACAGCGGTGTAACAAGGGGGGCATGTGTCCGTTTCCACTTCATATCGATATCCGATATTTTCCAGTTCTCCTGCTGCACAACGGTCTTCCTGTTGCGCGTGATGGCGGGGGAGATCCTCAGTTTCATGACAGGCGGCCTGTTCCCTTTCGACATATGTTCCTGATAGGAGACGCAGAAGCCGTCCCAGAACTCCAGCCATATGATCTGGTCCTCGTGGGGGCGGAAAATCTGAAAGTAGCCGTGCTCCATCCTGCCCTTGGCGATCCATTCGAGAAAGAATTCGTCGTTTTCGCTGGAATCCATCTCTATGTCGAACAGCCCGCCCACGATCACCGTGTAGAGCGTTGCGCCCTGTTCCTCTTTCGGCCGTACGCAGGTGTCGTAGTTGAACACGCTGGGCTGTGTGTCTTTCAGGTCGAGCTCCAGGAAGCCGGCCTCGAACCTTTCCTCCCAGCTTTCCTCTTTTTTCGGCTCCCCGAAGGTTGTGCTGCTTGCCAGCGTTTGGCCGTCGATTTCCCTGTCGCGGTCGGTCAGAACAGGTCGGAAATATTCGTAATAGATGTGGTTGATCCATCTTTCTGTTTCGCCAACCACTAATTTGACTCTAAGATTCGGCATAATGGGGATTTGAATTTTATGATATAACTGTAATTATGATTATATAGTATTTTAGGAATGGTAATTTTTATAATTTATACCCGTATTATGTCTTTATATTGTTTGTATGGCAAAAAGATAATTAATTCATGGGAGGTATTGTGGATGCAATGTTTGAGTAGATGAATCAGTTCCCCACCTTAAAAAAGGAGGGTTTAGGGCTGGCTTATTAACTTAATCCAAGCTTTAATAATAAGTTAATTGTGTTAAACAACCGCCCCGTCCCTTCCTTTTTTAAGGCGGAGAGTCAAAAGGCTTCACCTTTTATTAGAAAACCTTTGGTTTTAAGGGTGTAAATATTTTTTGGCTCTTTCGTAAACTGAGTGGGTTTGGCTTTTTTCCAAAATTAAAAAGCATGTTTATTGATTTTCGAGAAGTCCAGATCACCCGCGAGTAAAAATGCGACAGCTTTGAAATTTATAAAGGTTTTATATCCCCTTGCTTTAGCTTTGGCAGCCTGAATTATAGAATTTAACCCTTCCAGAACACCGTTGCTGATCCTGGTCCGGAACCACCTTACCACACCGTCCCAGTGTTCCTTTATTGTCCGTGCAGCCTTCTTTATGGGTTCAATTCGCGAATGTGTTGCCCAGTAGTACCATTTACGTAACAGTATTTCGAACTCCTGAGCATTTTGGGCGTCATATATTTCCTGAAAACTGTCCCTGATGTGCATTGCCCTTACTGATTTAAGGTTGAGTTTGGAGAGGGAAATCTGCTCAAGTTTTTGTTCCTGTTTTTCAGTCAGGTTCTCTTTGTTCTTCAGGAGGATGTATTTTGTTTTTTTAAGTATCTCATGCAGTTTCACTTCCTGCTGCCGGACAGTGTCCACTGCCTTGTTGAGGATTTTGATAATGTGGAATTTATCAAATGTTATGTTTGCCTCGGGAAGGTGTTCGCCCACACCTTTAATAAAGGCAGGCGACATATCACAGCTCACTTCCTTTATCTGTTTGGCGGTAGCATTATGCCGGGGCAGTTCCCCTGCGAAATCGGCAACGGTCTGCGAACCTTTCCCCTTTGCAACATGGATGAGCTTATTGTCGGCAAGGTCTACGAAAAGGCTTATGTAATCATGGTGTTTGCGCTGCGAGGTCTCATCTACCCCGACTTGTTCAACACCTGAAAAATCTTCCCCCCCGAGCGCCTGGTCAACATAGCAGTGAAGTATGCGCCATAGCTTGTCGTCCGATACCCCCGTGAGGCCTTCCACTGACCTTACGGGCATATTTCGGCATAGCTCCACTAATAACGCTTCGAACAATAACGTAAATCCGGGGGCAATACCTTCCCAGGGCATTTTAACCTGCCGCACTTTCCCTCCCGGCAGTTTGATACGTGGGACACGGGCTGTCAGATAACATTCGTGCTCAAAAAAGTTAAGATGCCTCCATGTTTTCTCAACGGTATCATGCACTGGGAACTTGTCCGGGAAATCCGCTTTGCCTGATTCTGGAAAGTGTGTGCCCCGCTCGAAATTGATATGGATGTCCAGGCGCTTGGCTGATTCATCGAAGTTCAGACTTTCTACATAAAACGGTGATTCTATATGTAAGGCCGCGGCGAAAAGTTCTTTGTACATTTTTATCTGATTTCTTGATTTTACACCTCTAAGTTCGGCTTTTTATTAATTTTGGGAAAAGCCAAACCCACTCAGTTTACGAAAGAGCCTATTTTTGTGTGTGTTTATCCTATATTTTTGAAGAAAATGTCATATTCTTTATTTTGCCTATAAGTTTAAATACTTCAAAAAGAAGTTTTTAGAGTAAATTAATCACATTAAATTAGTAATCTAGAGAAATTTAACTTTCAACAATACATCTATAATCCACCCAAATGTTTCTTTCCTGCTGAATTTTCTAAAACCTTTTGTTCAAACTTGATTTTAAGTTCGGAATAGCCCAAACTGCCGAAAAGATTTTTAAAAGTGTTGCGTCCATTTTCAGTTGCCAATTTCATAATTCCTTTTTTTAACGCCTGCTTTTCTAATTCTTTCAAACACATCAGCCTCACACTGCGGATTTCCTCATTTGTAAACGGGCCCCCAAATTCATCGAATAGTTCGTAGCCTTTAATTTTGTCTTGTAAATACCACGGGTTGATATCCGCATTTAGAATTTTGGGAGGAGGTAATATAATACTTACAGTATCATAAGAATTCTGTATGCCTACGTAGTTTTCAAGAATAGCACTAAAATCGAAACCTGCCCTAACTTTACCTCTTCCGATGTAGATCAGGTTTCTTCTATGCTGAAAATCAGCAAACCGTTCTTTTGAATTTTTTGCCAGCCAAACCAATCTGGGCAACTTGTCGCGTTCAGTTTCCAGCTCCTTCTCGTACTTCTCTATTTTTTTAATGGCTAATTCACGACTTTTTTCATTTATAAAAGTATGAACCTCCTGTTTATATCGCAGTTTTAGGGTATCTATAAACTGCTCAAGCTGTTCAACCTGTTTGTTTTTACCCGATAAAAGGGAATCTGCAGTTTTTTGGTTTACATATAGTTTTGCGAACACAGGAAGCTTGGGAAAGGCCGTCAATAGCGAGTCTGGGAAGTTGGCTCCATTGTGTTGCTCTACTATATTTTTCTGAATAGAATTCAGGTCGGCAAACACCTCTCCATAGAATTGAGCAGTGGTAAGCTCTCCTATTTCCCTAACTTCTTTTACAACCATGCCTTTGTTAAGAGGGTTGATAAAGGAAAGCTGAAGCAAATTAACACTTTTGGGTAAAGCACCAGAAAAAGCCAAAACAATATAAACCCCAACAATTACTGCAACGATAATAACTCTCGAAAGTACGCGTAGATGCATTTTAGTGTATTTTATTTATTTTCCACCAACTGTGATACATAAGAAATTCAGATAGCAAGTGTTGCCAGTTTTAAACTGGCCATCGAAACCCCATGCCAGTCTTTTGCGGTAAACAGTCCTATTCTAAGACTATCAAAAGTATATCTTTAAATAATAAAAAAAACGAATAAGTAAGCTCTAAGTGCCATTCAATGTTGCTTATACGGTAACATAATCGTTTGATAATGTGCGCATAATCGAAAATAAATACGGAATTATTTTCGCTCAAGTACTTAATACTGAAAAAATAACTTCGTTTTCTGTCGTACTAAGGTCATCCAAATCCTCACGTACTCAAGTAGCCCGGTATTAACGCCTTGAATGAAATTATTTTTACCCTTTAAGTAGATGGACAAACTCAATTTCAACGCATAATAAATATAATTGACTGATTTTCAGATAAAAAATCATTCAATTATTCTTTTGTTCAGTCATTCTATTATTGTCCTCCTACTTACCAAGTAGTAAATCAGAACAAGGTAAATGTAGGGCAAATTGCAGTCCGCGTACAACAAAAGCAAAACAACATATTGATATAATAATCTTAACTGACGAATTTTATATGCCCCGTTCTTTTTCGGATCGTTTTTTTTAGATGTATCATTATCTCAAGTAATAACACTTTATACATGAGAGGAAGCAACATGAATTGCATGTCTTTTTTCAATTGAAAATAAGTTTAAATTTTCTTTTATAGACTATTAATCTATTTTGTTCGAATCGTCAAATTGTGTATCTTTGCAGCGATGAAAGATGATTTCACAAAAACTGAGTAAAAGAAAATTTTCACAAAAGCAGCATTCGAAAATGAAAGTGAACTATCTGCTGATAATAGTCACACTACTACTTGTTGGACAAAGGGCACTGGCACAGCAATCCCTTAGTTTCGATGAAGCCTTGAGTAAAGTAAAAAAACAGAACCTTGCACTTAAAGGTGCGGCTCAAAATGAACGCTATTACGAAATGAAACGAAGAGCGTCGTTCGGCCATCATTTGCCGAGAATATCTGTATTGGGGAACTGGACCATGTTCAACGAAGATATACACGCCGACTTTACGGAAGCCAAAGAAACGGCAGCGAACACCATGAACGGAATGGTTTCGCAAATGCCGCCGCAGACAGCCCAATTAATAGGGCCTGTTATACAACAGCTTGCTCCTGCAATTGGACAAATGGTTCCAGACAAATATGTTCTTCAGGAACAAAACCTAGGGCTTCTTACGGCTAATGTAGTATGGCCACTGTTCACAGGTGGTAAAATTCACGCCAGCTCACAAAAAGCAAAGTTGGATAAATCTGTAGCTGTAAGTACTACAAAACATACAGAGCACACCCTAACAACTGAGCTTGTTGAACGCTATTACGGGCTTCGCCTTGCAGAAAAAGCTGTTGAGGTCAGAAAAGCGGTATTAGAAGCAATGGAACAGCACCTAAGCGATGCCAAGAAAATGGAACAAAACGGAATTCTTTCCGAAGCCGAACGCCTACATGCTGAAGTTGCAAAAGCAGATGCTTTCAGGGAATTACAATTGGCAGAGAGCAAAGCAGAAACCATTCGGCAGGCTTTAAACAATACGTTGGGCGACAGCTTGTCCGTTAAACCAAACTCTCCTTTATTTCTGGTGAAAGAAGTTGAGCCACTCAGTTATTTTCAAGGAGCTGCAATTGGTAGCAACCCACAATTGGACATCATAAGCAGTAAAAAAGAGATTGCGCATTTAGGAACTAATGTTGCAAGGGCCGACTACATGCCAACTGTTGCCGCAATGGGAAGCTGGATCATGCTCAGCAATGTTGAAGAAACTACACTGATCCCAGACTGGTTTGTGGGAGTTACATTAAGCTGGACAATTTTCGATGGAACAAGCAGAACCCACAACTACATAGCAGCAAAAGAACTTGAGAAACGCGTGGCTACGATTCATGAAAAAGCAAAATCCGATATTGGTATACTAATAACCAAACATTATAACGAACTTCAGTCTCATATACAACAATTGGAAGCGATGGAAGTTAGTTATCGTTTTGCAGAAGAGTATGTGCGTGTCCGCAAAAAAGCATTTTCAGAGGGTTTTGCTTCCTCAACCGATGTTGTTGATGCAGAGCTGATGCTTTCGAGAGTAAAAATTGGCCGATTGAGCATTATGTACCAGTACGACCTTTGTCTGGCGCAACTGCTACAGGCTTCCGGTTTAAGTGAGAGATTCGAAACTTACCGCCAAATGCCAAATGCCGAACCCGAAGAGTTCAAAGGCCGTTAATGAAAAAAAACTAAAAAAACATCTCCCATAATACATGAAGAAATGAATAAAAAAAGAAACATATCGGTATTTGTCAGCCTTATCGTCATTATGAGCCTTTTTGTTGCTGTTGGCTGGACACTTCTCACCCCACCACCTACCTATGTACAAGGAGAAGTAGAAGCAACACAAATTAGGGTTGCTTCGAAAGTACCAGGTAGAATTGAAACTTTACTAATTAAAGAAGGACAAACAGTACAAAAAGGACAGCAACTTATTCAATTAGAAAGTCCTGAGATACAAGCCAAGATGAGACAAGCCGAAGCTGCAAGAAAAGCTGCTAAAGCTCAAGATAAAAAGGCTGTTAATGGTGCGCGTAAAGAACAAATTACAGCAGCTTATAATATGTGGCAAAAAGCCAAGGCGGGTGCCGAGTTTGCAAAGAAAACTTTTCAGCGTATCGAAAAGCTGCATAATGAAGGTGTGATTCCCGCACAAAAAAGAGATGAAGCCGAAGCTAAATTCAAAGCTGCGGTTGTAACAGAACAGGCAGCTAAAGCTCAATACGAACTGGCAGAGTCCGGTGCCCGCTATGAAGACAAACAAGCTGCCGCAGCCTTAGTGCAACAAGCAGATGGAGCAATTGCAGAAGTAGAAGCTTACATGAACGAAACCAGACTAGCAGCTCCAATATCTGGGGAAATAGCCGAAATAATTGCTCAGACAGGAGAACTTGTGAGTACAGGATTTCCTATTGTAACCATTGTCGATCTTGAGGACATTTGGGTAACATTCAACCTAAAAGAAGAAATGCTTTCTAAAATGCGCAAGGGAGATGTTTTTGAAGCAAAATTCCCCGCTCTAGAACAACAGTCCATAAAGCTAGAAGTAACTTACTTAAAAGCCCTTGGAGACTATGCTACTTGGAGAGCTACGAGTGCCCTTGGTGGGTTTGATCAAAAGACTTTTGAAGTAAGAGCTCGTCCTCTGGAAAAAGTTGAAGGATTACGCCCTGGTATGACAGCTCTAATTGACTGGGACAATTACAAAAAGCTGAACAAGTAAGTATTAACTGTTTATTTCCGATAGCAATACAGCACCATAAATGACAACGATAAAAACTGGCATACGAACAACATTGATTAGGGAATTGAGAAGAATGGGTTCGCGTCCATTGTACCTATTCATCAGCCTGATTCTTCCTTTGGTTTCTTTTGTTTTTTTTGCCAGCTTGTTTAAAGATGGCACACTTCGGGAACTGCCCGTTGCTGTTGTCGATATGGATATGAGTGCACAATCGAGGCAAGTTTTACGGCATATTGAAACCTCTCCTGCGGTGAAACTCCAAAAGGTAGAAAGTGCGAACAAAGGCAGAAAACTGCTTGAAAATGGTGAAGTATTTGGGCTGCTCCTGTTACCAAAAAATTTCCAAGCCGATCTCATGGCTGGGAAAAGTCCAGATGTGGTTCTGTATTACAGCAACCTTAATTTATCAGTTGGGAGCACAGTAAATACAAATATTAGATCCGTTGTGATGACGATAGCGGCAGGTGCAAATCTACAGAAACGAATGTTGAAAGGTCAGATGCGGAGTCAGGCCTTATCGCAGATGCAGCCAATACGCGTAGATACTCATGTTTTGGCAAACCCAACGAACAACTATTCCGTGTTTTTGGCAAGCGCCCTTTTACCTATTATGTTGCAGATGTTCATTATCGTTACAATAATCTACGCTATTGGTCTGGAATTAAAAGAATCAACTGCTGAAAACTGGCTGAAACTGGCAGGAGGGGATATTCTTAAGGCTATCGTGGGAAAAATGTTGCCGTATACTGTGATATTCATTGTTTTGGGATTGTTGGTAAACAGTGTCCTTTTCGATTACCTACATGTTCCAATGAACGGGAGCCGTTTGCTAACCGATGGATCCTTGATTCTAATGGTTCTGGCCTATGAGGCAATCGCTTTATCGCTAATCATTTTCACTGCAAATCTCCGACTATCTGTAAGCATAGGAGCTGGATACGGAGCAATGGCCTTTTCATTTAGCGGATTAGCTTTTCCTGTAGACGCTATGCCAGCTTTCTTTCAGTATTTCTCAAGAATATTTCCATTCCGTTTCTATTTGGAATCTTTTGTCGATCAAGCATACAGAGCTGTGCCTCTGCACGTAACGTCTTGGAGGCTTTTGGCAATGTGTATTTTCTTATGTTTACCGTTTTTAGCATTTAAGCGTGCTAAAAAAGTCGTATCAGATCCTATTTATTGGGGAAAACTTTAATTAAGCATAGTGTTAATATTCAGTGTAGTAACAGACCTAAAATACAGTTGTCTTTGACAAACAGATTTACAGGCATGAAAATTATAGAACAGTTCCATAAGGGCACACATTCATTCACTCAAATTTTCCTCAACGAATTTAAAGAGATTTTCTCCGACAGAGGGGTCATCTTACTGATTTTCGGTGCTGGACTATTATACCCACTACTTTATTCAGCTGCATATAGCAACGAAACAGTCAATAATGTACCTGTTGCGGTGGTAGACCAAGATCAGTCCAGATATTCCAGATTGCTGCAAAGAATGATCAGTAGCACCGAACAGGTAAACGTAGCAGCAAAAGTTGCGGACTTAAAAGAGGCTGAAAAGTTATTCTATACGGGCAAAGTCAATGGTGTGATACTGATAGAAAGTGGTTTCTCAAAGAAAATCCAGAAAAGTGAAACTCCCGCTGTTTCAGTTTATGCAGATGCAGGGTATTTTATGTACTACAAGCAAGTACTCACTGGGAGTAAAGTTGCTGCACTCACTCTTGGCGCAGGGATCGAATTAAGAAGAATGCAGGCACAAGGTAATATGGCTCAAGAAGCTATGAAGAACCGGTCGCCAATAGGTTTTAAAAGCATTGCATTATATAATGTGTCCGGTGGATACGGAAGTTATGCAATGCCTGCTGTGTTGGTACTCATTCTCCAACAGGTTCTTTTGTTGGGCATAGGTATGATCGGGGGTACACAGCACGAATTCAGAAGAGATAAAAATTTAATGCTTACAAGTTTAAAAAACGGAGGTGCTACAGCTTTGGTGTTAGGTAGGGCATCTGCTTATTTCACTATTTTTATTGGCATGGCCACATTTAGCTTGGTTTTGGTTTACCGGTGGTTCAATTTGCCTCACAAAGCAGACTTGCTCAGCCTTTACGTTTTCATTACACCATTTCTGTTAGCATCTTCGTTTTTAGGTTTAACACTTGCCAACTTTTTCAAACACAGGGAAACATCTATATTGGTTCTTCTGTTTACATCTATTCCATTTGTTTTCTTGAGCGGTTTGTCTTGGCCAACCATTGCCATGCCTCCATTTTGGGACGGGTTTGCACACATTATCCCTAGTTCGGCTGCCGTTCGGGGAATGTTGAAGCTCAACTCTGCTGGTATTCCTTTTGCAGATGTGAGCAACCACTGGTGGGAACTATGGCTCCTTGCAGTTATTTACTTTGCTACTGCTGTGGGAATAACCAAATGGCGTGCTGTTCGTTGGAAAATGCGAACACTGTAGAATTGAAAAGTAACTTCGGTATTGAACCTCCTATACCGAAGTTGTTTTTAAAGAATTAAGCCCATACAAACCCATTATTTCTCAAAGTCGGGTAATTCACGAACCATTTCGAAAGTATCCTCTTCATATCTGTTCTTAATAAAATAGGCTGAGCTTCCGTTGGTGATTGCAATATATTCAACCTGTAAACTGCGGTTGTAATTAGCGGCCTGTTCAACAGTAGCCTGACCAATCTTAACGCTTTCTGCTTTGCACTCAACAATTATATAGGGTTCCGCATTTTTGTAGATTACAATATCTGCCCTGCGTTTGAGACCATTTATATTCAGCCCCATTTCACTTGCAATGAGACTGGCCGGGTAACCTTTCTTCTCTACCAGATACCGGATAAAGAACTGTCTCACCTTTTCTTCTGGAGTCAGCTTTAACCACTTTTTTCTTATATTATCGAAAACAAACCGGATACCACCTTCCGATTTCAGTTTTATGGGATAAGTATTTACCTTTGTCACAATTTACACCTCTGGAAAATTACTTTTCTTGTTTAAATAGCAGCCAAACGGCCTTAAATGTCGTTTAAATTTCTTTACTTGTAGTAAAAGTGCAGGATATAAAACTTCCTTGAGCACTTTACGAACTTTCAAATCTTTGAGCCTGCTGGGCAAGTCCGAAACGAAAACTAAAGTGCAAGAAGGTATATCATCAGGCACATTACAAATGTCTAGTTTCTTAGGATTTATGTGCGAGCTGAAGATCGACACTTTTGAACATCCTCAGAAAGAAATTGATATTTTCTTTATACGAGTGATAAATTCTAAACATTTTGTTATACTAAAGTGATTTTGGTTTTCGGTTTTTCTGCACATCTGAAATAACCGCATAGCGGTGAAAGGGTTGTAGCCCATGGGAAAACGTTTCAGAAAAAAAACCGAATCGCATAGCGATGGCATTTATAATCAGCATCATCGCTACGCGATTCGGGACAGGTGAAGCTTTTTCTTTACAGGGATTCACATCCCTGCCTACAAACCTGCCACCGCTACGCAGTTTGCGCAAGGTTCTGAAAAACCGAAAACCATTTTCACAATTGTATAATAACATAACAGAGTAAGAAGCCCTATATGCAGTGTTCTAGAAAAGAAACCCTGTTGCTCTACTAAGAAAAGCGAAATTACAATCAATTGTTTGTTTAACAAAACTCATCTGGATTTATGCGGACAAAAGACGAAATTGTAAAAAACTGGCTTCCCCGTTATACAGGAACTCCTATCAGTGACTTTACCGATTATGTCATCCTTACGAATTTCAATCACTATCTTAATCTTTTTTCAACATGGTACAACACCCCAATAAGAGGGCTGGACACTCCTATGCCTAATGCCATTGCAGACGATATCACTTTCATTAATTTCGGAATAGGCAGTGCCAATGCTGCATTGGTAATGGATTTGCTCGGGGCGATAAAGCCCAAAGCAGTACTGTTTCTTGGAAAATGTGGAGCTATAAAACCTAAGATTGATGTTGGAGATCTGATCCTGCCAATAGCTGCTATCCGTGGAGAAGGAACCTCCAATGACTATTTACCTCCGGAAGTTCCCGCTCTTCCTGCTTTTAATCTCCAAAGAGCAGTTTCTTCAACAATCCGGAATTTCAGCCAAGACTATTACACTGGTACCGTTTTTACCACAAACCGCCGTGTTTGGGAACACGACGACGATTTCAAGGACTATCTCCGTGTAACAAGGGCTATGGCTATTGATATGGAAACGGCAACACTTTTTACTGCAGGTTTTGCAAATCATATTTCTACCGGTGCCCTGCTGCTAGTTAGTGATCAGCCAATGATTTCTGCAGGTGTTAAAACTGCTGAAAGCGATGCCAGTGTTACCGCAAATTTCGTAGATCAGCACATCAGAATCGGGATAGAATCTCTTCGCGAAATATCTGAAACGCGTAAAACGGTTAAGCATCTACGTTTTGGCTAAAACAGCTCTTTTGTTGCATTTCGCCTGCCAGTTTTAGTTTTGACATTTCGCCTGCAAACCCTAGCTTTGCAGGCGGCAAATTACGATCAGGGGTCTTTCTATAAGATGTTTGTTTCATATGCCAACGACATTACAATAGGAAAAGTGATGTTTTGAGAACTGAAATTTTTCGTCCTAACTAATGTTTAGTCATTATTTTGATTTTCTGGCGAGTAGTTTCGCTTTGCCCAAAATATGAAACAACATAGGTGGACAATATAAGATGTAGAGATGGCGACATATAAAGAAATTCTGAAAGACTTAAAAGCAAAGAAATTTGCCCCTATATACCTTTTAATGGGTGATGAGCCTTTTTTTATTGACCAGATTGTCGGCTACATCGCTCAACATGTACTTTCTGAGCAGGATAAAGCTTTCAACCAAACCGTGATGTATGGAGAAGATATCGACGTAGGAACATTGGACAATGCGGCACGCCGCTTTCCCATGATGGCTCCCAAACAAGTGCTTATTGTTAAAGAAGCTCAAAAAATAAAATCCTTAAACGACCTTTCCCATTATGCCTCGGCACCCCTAGAATCCACAGTACTGGTTCTGGCCCATAAATACAAAGCTGTTGCCAAGAATACAAAACTCTACAAGGCTATTAGTAAAAGTGGTGTGATACTGGAATCGAAAAAAATGTACGACAATCAGATTCCAGGCTGGATAGAGGGGTATCTTGCCGAAAAAAAGTACACCATCAGTCCGCAAGCTTCTGCAATGATGGCCGAACATATAGGAACCGAGCTAGGTAAATTGGCCAACGAACTCGATAAACTTTCTCTGATTCTAAAACAGGAAGAAACTATTCAACCCGAGCATATTGAGAAAAACATAGGCATAAGTAAGGAATACAATAATTTTGAATTGCAAAAGGCTATTGCCCAGAAAGATGTACTGAAAGCAAATCGTATCATTAATTTTTTTGCAAAAAACCAGAAAGACCACCATATTATTCCAACTATTGCTACTCTTTTTTCTTTTTTTCATAAACTGTTGAATTTTCATTATTTGCCAGATAAAAACAACAAACAAGCTGTTGCAGGTGCCTTAAAAATCAATCCCTATTTTGTTGCAGAATATCAATCTGCTGCCAGAAGATATCCCGTTCAAAAAGTATTTCACATTATCTCTTATTTGCGTGAATACGATCTGAAATCGAAAGGATTTGGTAATAATTCCGCAGACTCTGGAGATCTTCTGCGCGAGCTAGCCTTTAAAATCATGCATTAGAATTTAGCAGTAGTCTTGTCCGATAGTATTTCGTTGAATATTTTAACGGTTAAAATTCAGTGTATTACTTCCAACATCTTCTTCTGGAGCTAGGAAAAAACTTAAGCTTAGAATCAGAACTACCTCAATCTATTTTTTTATCTTTAAAGCAGTAACTTAGGTACGATATGCCAGAAGGTGCATTCGCTCCATTATTTTTACAAACAGATTTCTAAACCTATTTATATTTCTGGCATAGTAGTTCTGTTTATGTAAAACAAGTTTTATAACTTTAGGAAGAAAAGGGTGAACTTTCCGTCTTTGAACTAATAATAGTTTCTCGTATAGATGACAGAAAATGAACGTAACGATATTGGCCAAGAGAAGCTTAAGCAAACGGAGCAAGAATTCAGTATTTTCAGGACTGAAACGGAATTTTTGTTAGATCAGTTATTATATGCTATTGCCGTTTTTCGGATTGAAAAAACGAACGGAAAAGGTAATTTTATAACATCTCAACTCAATAAATATTTTATAAGCTGGGGACTTAGCGAACTTTTCGAAATTTCTGAAACTGAGAAATTCATTGCCTCTAATTACTGGGCAGATAAAGCTTTTTTTGTTCTGGAAAACGAAATTCCTTACAACGAACAAATCTACTTAGCCAGTTCGGAAAAAAACATAAACCTCACTTTGCGGAAAGTTGGCGGAGCGTCAGTATCGTGTATTGCTGAAGAAATTGAAAAAAATATTCTTCACCATCATGATTTTAATTCAATTCTTTCGCCACAAGATACAGTCGACGTGGTGTGGGACATTGATCTCAAAAAAGAACTCTTCTACCTTTCTCCTAGTTGGAGAGAAATATTGGGCTACTCCGGTGATGACCTAGACGAATCCACAAAAACCATAAAACAACTTATACACCCCGAAGACTTTGTGAAACTTATGCGCAAAGCTAAAAGGTATACTACTGACCCAGAAGGTGGTTTTGAATATAAGTTTAGAATTTTGCACAAAGATGGCCACTGGATTCTAGTACAGGCAAAAGTCTTGAGAAATATTATCGAAGATGGGGAAATAACCAGAATGATTGGCACCCTGACAGACATCAGCGGCTTAAGTAGTATGCATATGAGCCTGAAGCGTCAAATTGCCAGGTATCAAAGCCTTTTTGACTACTCGCCACTTGGGGTTTTTCACTTTAACGAAGAAGCAATTATCACGGATTCCAATCATAAGTTTGCGGAAATTCTTGGAATTTCTCCCAAACACATCTTCGGAACACACCTCCAGCACCTTAAAAATGAAGAAATAATAGAGCAAATACAAAATTCACTTGTTAAGGGACAGGGGTATTATGAAGGGGTTTACGAATCGGATAACCTAAACAGAAAGCTTACAATACGCTTGTTCCTGAAAACAATTAAAATTGAAGGAGCTGATAAAATAGAAGGTATAGGCCTTCTAGAGGATGTAACGGAACAGAAAAAATTGGAACTTTCTCTTAAGGAATCGACAGAGAAGTACAAAGCTCAGTACGAAAATTTCCCAGTACCTGTTTTTATTTGGCAAAAGAAAGGTGACGATTTTGTTATGGTGAGTGCAAACAAAGCTGCCCAAAAAGATAGCGACAATCAAATTCATACGATTTTCAACATCCCCTCGAGGCAGATCTGGAAGGATGAACCGGCACTCACCGATCATCTTTTCTCCTGCTACAACAGCCAGACTAGTTTTGCAATAGAGCGCCTGTATACATTTCAAGCCAGTGGAAAAGAGCAGTTTGTTACTGCAACATATGGGTATCTCCCACCCGACAGTGTACAGATAACTACAGTAAACATTACTGAAAAAGAAGAGACTTCCAGGCAACTAAAACAAAGAGAGCAGGAACTGCAACGGCAAAATGAAAATTACGAACTCATTAACAGCGAATTACAACGTAGTCTGGAGCAGATTTCTGAGATCAACCAGCAGTTAAACATCGCAAAACGTAGAGCAGAAGAGAGCGACCGTCTGAAATCGGCATTCTTGGCCAACATAAGCCACGAAATCCGAACCCCAATGAATGGCATTATCGGTTTTGCTCAAATGCTGAAAATGTCTGGTGTAACTGAAGAGAAACGCTACGAATATATCGATATCATCAACGATAGTGGAGAACAATTATTACGGATACTGAACGACATTGTAGATATCTCAAAAATTGAAGTAGGGCAAATTGATGTTCACATTGAGCAAGTGTTTGTAAAAAACATATTTGAGGAACTCTTTGCCTTCTATTGTCAGAGTGCATGGAAAAAAGGGCTTGAATTCAGACTTAAGCTTCCTGATAATGCAGAGAATGATATCATGAGTGTAGATGTAACCATGTTCAAACGTATTTTGTCTGGTTTGATTTCTAATGCGATCAAATTCACAGGTAACGGATATGTTCAAATGAGCTATCAGCGCAAGGACGATTTCTATCATTTCAAAATTAAGGATACGGGGATAGGAATAGCGCCAGAAGCAATTGACCGTGTATTTCTTAGGTTTCAGCAAGAGAACAGTATGACACGTATACGTTATGGTGGCACTGGGCTTGGATTAAGTATATCTAAAGCTTTCATTGAAAAACTTGGAGGCGAGATAAGTTTAAAAACGCGTTTGAACCAAGGATCTTCTTTTAGTTTTTGCCTTCCTGTACACTCCGAAGAAGCAACTAATAATATGGAAAATGAATAACCTCCATGTTTAGTAAATCAGTATTGATCAATCGTTGATTTTCTTGTAAATTAATTCTGTTTTTTCATAGTATTCAAAGGAGGTCAACATCAGGGGGGGAGTTTATGATTTAACAATTCTACAACAAGAACAAGAAAAAATCATAGTTACCAGCCATCTGCTATCATAACATTTTTAAAATAAAGCATTTATAGATCAGTGTACCAAGTCGAATTTAGACATTGGAACAATAAGGGTTCCGACTTTCAAAGTTTAACTTACCTTTGCCTGCGTTTCTGAATACACATTATCTAATTCAGTGCAGATTAAAACTCTAAGAACTGGTAAGTTCATAGAACTTTTTTGTTTTGCTTTTTACTGTTCATCAGTCTTATAGAAGGTTTATAAGGGCATATACATTACCTTTTTTCGGGTTGCCGGTTCATTTAGGACACTGTAATTTTATTTTCTCTTTTATGAAGTACTATATCATTGCTGGCGAAGCTTCTGGCGATATGCATGGCGCCAATTTAATGAAATCGATAAAAAAAAATGATCCTCAAGCAGAATTCCGTATTTGGGGAGGCGATCTAATGCATGCTCAGGGAGGAGAGTTGGTGAGGCATATCCGCGATACTGCCTTTATGGGACTGGCAGAAGTGCTCAAAAATTATAGAAAAATAAGCCAAAATATCAACCTGTGTAAAAAGGATATGAAGGAATATCAACCAGATGTCCTATTGCTTA
The DNA here is from genome assembly GCA_965230435.1 of Bacteroidales bacterium. Classification (GTDB taxonomy): domain Bacteria; phylum Bacteroidota; class Bacteroidia; order Bacteroidales; family JBDKHP01; genus JBDKHP01. The sequence goes on along the minus strand of CBDDLB010000006.1, from coordinate 423,971 downwards.
TTGATTATGGAGGTTTCAATCTTCGTATGGCACAATATGCAAAAACTATTGGATTACGGGTATACTACTACATCAGTCCAAAGTTTTGGGCATGGCGCGAAAGCCGTGTGGAAAGAGTAAAGCGGCATGTCGATAAAATGTTCCTTATCTTTCCGTTCGAAATCGACTTCTACAAAAAACACGGCTATAAGGCCGATTTTGTAGGCAATCCGTTATTGGACAATATCGACGCCTATAAAGACAGCTATTCTGCCCCCGATGTATTCAGAAAAGAGGAATTACTAGACGAAAAACCAATTATAGCATTATTGCCCGGAAGCCGAAAGCAGGAGATTGAAGCCATTTTGCCCTATCAATTATCTGTTGCCAAACATTTTCCAGATTATCAATTTGTTATTGCAGCAGCCCCTGTTTTTCCACAGTCGTTTTACCAAAAGTATATATCCGATACCAATGTGAAACTTGTCTACGACCGCACCTACGAAGTAATGCACCACGCAGAAGCTGCACTTGTAACATCGGGAACGGCAACGTTGGAAACGGCCATATTTAACACTCCGCAAGTTGTATGTATGCGCACAAACTGGCTGACTTATCATATTGGAAAATCACTGATCAAGGTTGATTTTCTTTCTTTGGTTAACCTGATTATGGAAAAAGAAGTTATACGGGAACTTATCCAACAGGAACTGAATGAAGATTTACTTGTGAAGGAACTGAAAAAGATCGTTACAGGAGGAAGTAAAAGAGACAAAATTCTTGAAAGTTATGCTCAGATGAGAGTGAAGTTAGGTGGAACTGGAGCCTCTGATAAAACTGCACAGAAAATAGTTGAATATCTATACGCTGACATCAAGGCAATCGGAAAATAAGCTTCAATTCATTAAGATATCAGTTTAGGGGAACGGATGAATTCTGTTTCCCTAATATTTAAGGTGTGTTAATATAAACGACATTTTTAGGCCTGTCACTACGCTGAAATTAACACGATGTTTTAATAATAGCACCACGTGTTTATTTTCAGGGTTTTCCCTTCCGCTGTTCAAGCTTTTTCTCCAACAACTTCCTAGCTGTTATATCCCTTGTAATATTCAGAACCTTATATGGTTTTCCTGTTTCATCTAAGATTGGACTGTAAACTTCTTGCAACCAGATTTCTTTTTCGCCGATCTTGATATTCTGAATTTCTTCACGCTTTCTTCCTCTACGCAGATCCTCCCAGAATTCATTAAATTCCTGCTTCGATTTAGAGGTCTGAAACGAACCCTGCTTTCTTCCGATCACTTCTTCTTCACTCATTTCCAGTAAGTCTAACAGGACTCCATTCGCAGAAATAATAGTTCCGCTCATGTCATATTCAGCAATAGGCGAAATTGCATGCAACGCAGAAAGGACACTTTTAAGCTCAGCTTCCCGTTTCATGGTAGATCTTTGTACTTCTTCCATTTTTTGAAGGTTTTCCTTCAGGTAATGTTCCGTTTGCTCCAATTGGTCTTTCTGCTGATCTGTTTCATCCAGAAGCTTTTGCGTACGCTGATTGGCCAACATTGCCTCTAGTGTACTGGCAAGATTGGTTGCTAGCTTTTCGATAAATTCAACCTGATGATTTTCAAATACCTTAAAAGAACTAATTTCAAGTGCTCCATAAATACCATTATCATTACTTATGGGCACAACAAGGAATTTCCGAGGATTTGCACGCCCTAGGCCCGATTCTACTTCAATATACGAGTTTGGAACATTATCAAGCAGAACCTTCTCATTTTTCCTTACCACTTCTCCTATTATGCCTTCTTCAATTTCGAAGCTGGTTCTGTTTACCTGCTTTTCGCTGAAGGCATAAAAAGCTAAAAGCTCTACTTTATCCTGATTTATGGAACCCGGTTGAGTAAAATAAAAGCCTCCCTGAACCGCCTTTATGTGCTTTACCAGACTACTGATAATCTCATAGGCCAGTTCTTTCATATCCCCTTGGTTATCACGGAGAATATCGGCAAATAGAGCCAAACCTTCGGTAGACCAGTTCAGCTTTAGCTCTTCAATCACCCGAAGGTTATCTTCTTCCTCAGAATCCTTAAGGTTCTTACGCATTGCAAGAAGCGCATTACCTAACACATCGTTTGGTCCCAGACGTGCATAATCGACTTCGAAGTTGCCCTGACCGATTTCGAGTGCAAACTTGGCCGTTCTTCGAAGAGCCTCCACAAGAATGTTTACAGATTTACGTATCTGTCCAATTTCATCACTTGTGTATACTTCAAGTTTTCGGATTGAATCAATTTCGCCTGTAGCTAATTCCTTTACAACGTCGGAAGTGTCCTTAAGCGGGTCGATAATCCGTTTTGCAAAAAACCAAGTAGATATTGAAAGTATAATGAGGCATATTACCCCAATAATTAATGAGATAATGAAGTTATAATCAGCTTCGTAATAAACTTCGCTGTAAGGTGCTACAACTCCTATTGCCCAAGGTTTCTCTATTTTTGAAAGATGGACAGGAGCTATGTATGCAAACATTTTTTCTTCCCTACCATCGATCTCTGCCACAAGGTCGAGCGAAAAACCTTCGCCTTTTGCTACCTTGTCTTTTATTTCAACACTTAAATCAAATGATTTTACATAGTCGTGTATATACTTAAAAGTCATTGCTGTATCTGGGTGTGCAATGAACTGACTATTGTTTGAAAGAAGAAAAGCAAAGCTTCTAGGTAATGGGCTCACTTTTTTTATCAGTCTCTCGAAACGCTCCAACGCGACATCTATTCCTGCAAGTCCATGAAATTCGTTATTGATAATAACGGGCGAAGCAATACTGGCCACCAAGACATCATCACCTTCTCTGCCAGAATAATTCTCCTGATATGGAGAGAACAGTTCAGCTTTCGATTCCTTCAGCTTAAAATATATACTGGTAGTATCTTCGAGGTAGTTCCGTTTTATCGATTTTATTTTCCCTCCCTGTCTATGATATCCTTCAAGAAAACGGCCAGAGCTGTTAAAGTAGGCACTGTCAAACTTTTTGTATTCCCAACTCGTACCAACCGTTAAAATCTGAGGATTGGATTTTAATACGTTCTGCTGTATGGAATTTAGGATGAAGCTGCGCTGTGTTCGAGGAAATAAATGGTACGACTGAAAACATATGGCCAGAGCACGTGTTAATGCTAAATCTGTATCGAGACTAGCTTTGAAGCTATTCGCGTGGATATAGGCTTCTTTTTCAACAATACGCTGAGCATTCTCCTTGCTTAAGCGCCTGAAATTAAAACTCAAAAAACCGATAGATACAAGAAACAGAGCTATCGATACACTTAATATATAGATCAGAATTTTACCTTTAATCTTCATGCGTTTCAGTTGGCTTAAAAGAGGTCACATGGTACCATCAAAATAACATTGGATTCTTGAACAAGCTGCCCAGCAACAGATTCTTTCGTAAAGTTCAAAAAATAATTTTGGTTAAGGCGCGAAAGGCGTTCAACACCAGAGCGTACTATAGTACGTTGGGGTTTGGACGACTGCATCGCAACGAAAACCGAAGCTATTTTTTTACTTTCACTTAAGACAGTTTACATACATTTACTATACCAGATTTTCCGGGGAAGCCCGAAAAACCACTTCCTATACTAATTACACAATCTGTCTAGTAACCTAAAACCAAGAGGTCAAATAATTTACTGGCATATGAAGCACTTCATATATCGATTACATCCTTGTTTAGCCTCTGGTTGTTTAAACAAATATACTTCTATTTTGTGATAAACCTCTGCGGGCAGATATTTATTCCTCATGACAACGGAAGAGCTTTTATTCTTCCGCATGAATCTGGGGTATATTTCATCACACTTCTTTGTTCAATGCCTTCGTATTATAACCGTTTTTGCTTTGCATAAAGTCGCGTTCCAATTTATTTTAAACTTACTTTCCTCAACCAATCAGGCATTTAGAATCTAGAGGAAGATTTAGCTGAATTTCATCTGGGTACTTAATAAATTTTCTCTTAGTAAAGTAGGGTAAGGTTTCCTTTGGTCGTACAGAAAATATAAGCATTCAGATTTTTACCATCCGAAAGTGGGCAAGAGTCAAATTCGGTGTTTATTTCAAATTGAGTTTTGCTAATAAAAATTGGAACGAATTGCAGTTTAAAGTACTATTTCATGAAAAGAATATTTATTGCCTTGATTATGATGATGACTATAATGGCCTGCAATAAAAATGAAGAACGTTATAGTCCAGAGAGGAAAATAGATAAAGAAATGATTAGGAAAGCTATTGAGTTGAGAAATTTCAAGAACAACAGTAAGCTTAACCGTTTCTTTCAAACACAAATGACAGAACTGACTTCTACTGATTTTGCTGAAAAACAGAATCCAGATAATAATACAAATGAAGGATACCCTCACACAGTTCCAACCTGGGGAAGCGATACAACTACATGTGCTAAGTACACATTCGAAAAAAGAAATGGGTATACCATTGAAACTTGGGACTATGGCAATGGATGTTATGAACATGGAATCCTCACAAAAGGGAAGTTCGTGACAAAGTGGAAAGAGAACAGAGGTTCTTACTACTGGGAAACTCTCTACCTTGATTATGAACAAACTTATACTTACTACGATTATGCAGAAGGAGATTCTACGGCTTCAGTTGAAAAGAAAACAGAAATTCAGCGTATTAATGGATACTACAATAACTTATTCGAGAAAAAAGATTTAAAGTTTGATTCTTCTGGTTATTCCAGTATTTACACTACAGAAGAAAACCTTGTCTGCGAATGGAATAACAGCAGCTATACCTGCGTAAGCAAATCCAAAAGAAAATACAGCAACGGAAAGACAAGCATATTGGAGGGTGAATTTTTATATAAATCAGACAATGGCGGCGAAGAATATCGGTGGAACGTGATTGCGCCTGTAGTTTGGGACTACGAATACGAAGGGGCGTGGCTTGCTTTAAGCGGCACAGAACATTATTGGTGGAAAGATGCGAAAGGTCATGGAGAATTCGAAATAGATTATGGAGATGGCACCTTTGATAACCTAGTAACAGTTACAACGAATAATGAAACTGAGATTATTGATGTGTCTGATTTCTTCTTTTTCAACAAGGCGGATATAAGTGAAAATGGCATGGGCAGTATGTAACTGCAGCAATTGTTCGGGAAGTTTTTTTGAAAACTACTGTCGCCATTAGCTAGGAAAGAAGAGTGCCCTTTAAAATAAAGAACACCGTTTCTGTTTCGATATGAAATTCTTCTGGGTTAAAGATTCAAAAAGAAAGTTTCCAAGCAGAAGAACAATTCCCATTGATAATCTCTTCTTTCGTAGGATTATAACGATTAGAATATATATAATATTCACCAGAATGATTGTCAAATAAGTTCTTTAGACTACAGAAATCAGTTAGGTTAGTATTACCAGAAATATGAATTTTCAATTGCTTATTCTTAAATCCATCGAGGCCATCTAGTGTAGTCAATGACGAATTTTGGCATATTGATATATATTTTATCTCTTCAACCTTTCTCAAAGCTCGGCAAGTCGTTAATTTGTCATTTGAATGAAGCGTTAGTTTTTCACCTATTTCAGTAAGGTTTTCTAATCCCTCTAGGCTTTCTATGATTTGATTTTCAGCCACAATAAAATCCTCATCTACATTGGCAAGAGATCTGAGCCCTCTTAAATCATTCAACTTTGAATTTCTAATAATACGGACATACCCTATAGCAGTGACACTACTTAATCCTTCCAGGCTTTCCAACAAATCATTTTGCACAATAAACAAATTACCTTTTATCAATTCTATTTTCTGAAAAGCATCTATTATTTTTAGATTATTGTTAGACTGAATTGCGATAGATCTTCCAACAGATTTCAGATTATTGAGCCCTTTTAGTGATTCCAGCTCTGGATTGAAAAGCAATTTAATGGAGCCACCAACAGAAATAAGCCCTTGTAGTCCCATAAGGTTTTGAAATTTAGGATTTTTCCTGATTGTCAGATGTTCTCCTACGGTGTTTATATTATTTAAGCCTTCGAGCGATGTTAGATTTTTGTTTCCAGAAATTGCTAGCAAACTATCAACTTTTCTAATGGAAATCAGAGGTTTAAGGGTTGTGATTGGATCTTTTTCACTTATATTTTCTTCAACAATGAGGTCTCCTACAATACATGTATATTTCTCTCTCCCAAAATTATTAACTTCACTTTGTGTCGATAAGCGTACGCTTCCTGTATAAATTTTCCAATGTTCTGTAACAAAACTTAGTTCTTCACCATAAGAAATTTGTTCGTCTTTTTTTATGTAGGCTCTAACGTAATATTTTGTGCCTGACTTCAGTTTGGTAAGTTTTTTCAGAAAAGTTATATCACCAGTGCTGTTCTTAAAATGTGAATCATTAATTGTTGGGAGAGGACGAATTCCCCAACAAACCCCGCTCTCCTGCACTTCCAGATCTTTGCCTATAGAAAGACGAGCTCCCACTCTGGCTGTGTACGGGGTAATGTTTATTACTGGTAAGGTTTTGATAATTGCAGGTTTGGGCTTGAACTTTTCCTCACAGGCTAATGCAATGAACAGAACTGCTATTACAGCTGTAAGCTGTGGTTTTCTAAGAAAATTAATCATTTGTTTGGGCTTTAAAAAAGAAGAATTCAGTTTGGTTTGTTAGTGAAATACCATTTCAGACGTTTTGCCTTCACGCCTCATGTATCCGAGAATTTGATCTTGCAGTCAGATCAAATTTACATGCTTCAACCCAATATTTTCCTTGGCAAAATGTTAAGAAACCTAATAAGTAGTGAATTAATATAGGCGACACTTTCAGGTTTGTCACCATATTGAATATTAGTACGGAGCCTTTCCTAATAGATAGCGCTGTGTGTTTAAATACATTACACAATTTTAAGTAAGGTGTGAAAAATAAGGTCTAGAACGTGTTAGAGTACGTGGGGATTTGGACGACCGCAGGGCAATCAAAACCGAAGTTTTTTCAGTTTTACTAAATTGATTGTTTATTAAAAGTAAGGTAGGTCTGAAAAACAATAAGCACGTGTACTGTTTGTTAGAATTCATATACTTTTGTTTATCAACATAATAAAACAATTAGGAGTATCTGTTATATTTGCTCACCTACTTAAAGGAAGACACAGTGATCTTCTTTGAAAGTTATTCGGGCGTATACAGGTTCACAGGTAAGAGAACTTTAAAATTACTGCCTTTTCCTGGCTCACTTTCTACCCAAATTTTTCCACCATGTTTTTCGACAAAATCCTTGCACAATATCAAACCTAAACCCGATCCTTTCTCATCTGCCGTACCACGTGTAGTGAAATTTAAATCGGTACCAAACAATTTCTCTTGAGTTTCTTTGCTCATTCCCACGCCGTTGTCTAAAATTGAAATTTCAAAATTGTCTTTCTTCATTTGTCCAGAAATAATGATCTTACCTCCTTGATTGGTAAACTTTATTGAATTTGAAATAAGATTACGTAGGACTGTCTTTAGCATGTTTTGATCTGCATAAATCTCAACCTTGTCTGTTAGAAGGTTCTTAATTGATATATCTTTTAAACTCGCGGCTGAATTTAACGGCTGTATTATATCCAGAATAATTTCTGATAGAAGATTCTTTTCTGGCTCATAACTTATCTGTCCTGCCTGGGATCTGGCCCAGCTTAACAGATTATCCAATAGGCTGAGCGTACTTTCCGACTGTGCATTAATGATCTTAAGAACTTCCATAAGTTTAACGGAATCGAAACTGTGCAAATCGGCAATCAGAAGATCAGAAAAACCAATGGTTGTTGAAATAGGGCTCCTTAGATCGTGGGCAATAATGGAAAGAAATTTATCCTTTGCATCGTTAAGTGCTTTCAGTTGGCTATTGGCCACAACTAAATTCTCTTCAATGTGCCTTCTTTCTGCAACTTCATCAGTTAAAGCATTATTGATGGCCCTAAGCTGTTCCGTCCTGTATCCTACTTGAACTTCTAGATTTGCATTAAGATTTCTTAAGTCTAAACGTGCTTTGTTCAGCCTCTTTGATAAAATCACTAGGAAAATAATCAATAACCCTAAGAAAATGAAGCCGGAGATGATTGTAATAATCTCATTCCTATGTCTTTCCCAAAGGTTATATTGGTAGTTTTTAATAATACTTTCTGGTGGTATGGATGACAGAGAGATGTCGTATCGCAACAAAGCCTCATGATCGAAAATGAAATGGTTGCCCATATCGCTGCTGATAGGAACACTGGAAAAAGGTTCGCCTTTAAGTATACGTATGCCTTTAAGAGTTGCTAGTTCTGTAGCTTCTTCAATACTAAAAACGTACCCTCCTATAATTCCCGTTCCTACAAAATGAGAGTAACAACTTAAAATTGGAACAGACGACACGCTTGCAAGCTCCGCAACTGCATCATATGGACGATACTTTATACCGGCAGCATCTTCGAATACCGCCAAATAAAAAATTACATTGTTCCTAGATAATTTCTCTGCCTTTTGTTTCATTTCCGCAAAAGATAAGCTACTCCAATCTACGAACTGAACTCGATTTCCGAATCGTTTTTTAAGTTCTTCAAGCGGCTTCATTCTTATTACACCAGTATCGCTAACTCCAACACCTTTAACAATAATAATCTTGTTGACAAAAGGATGTTCTTTTAGGAACCATTCAATTGAATTTTTATAATTGAAATTGAGTATTACTCCCGTGATATCCACACTATCTTTTTGAGCAGCATATGTTTCGGGTTGGATATCGTAAACAATCACAGGTGGTACTTCCGAAAAGATTGTATGTCGATGTTCAATCCAAAAATCTATTATTTGCCGTTGGTGCATAAATACCAGATCAATTTTTTTGCTATGGTATTTAATGGCATATAAATTAAGAAGTTGATGTAAGTGTTCTTCTTCTTTCATTTGATCAACAGACATAAATTCATACAGAATTTCAATGTCGATATCGGCTGCCGACCTCTCGAATGTTCTGCGGATCGATTTCATTGCCATATCTATATAAGGCATATCATGGCTAAAAGCAAACAAAAGTAAAACCGTTTTTTTCTCTCGGGATTTTTGTTCTGGCATACGATATACTCCAGATTGAGAGAGTATGCTACATAAAAGAAGCAATAAAACTGCACAGGATTTCAAAAATTGCTTGTATATCCACCGCCTAGATTTCATATGTTCAGTCTTTTTTGACGACTCATATCTACTGAAATTGTTAGTGTACCCAACTCTGGTTGCATACTTTAGAACTAATCCTCATACTGTATATACTTAAATAAGAAAGAAAAAACGGCGCAATAGAGATAAACTCATCAAAATATCGCGTACTAAAAACCAATGGTTTTTTAATAAAAATCGAAACTTGTTGACTCATCTCCTTTAAATGAGGAAGCCATAAAGTATTGCTTTTTGTTGAAACCTCCGATTGGGTTCCCAAATAGGACTTAAGCACCTAAAGATACTCAAAATCCTTTCGATTTCCACATTTAGAAGCCGTTGCAGATAATTTAGAATGGTCAGTAAATACTGTTTATGTGATAAATTGCAGGAAAGCTAACCACAGTGTTGTACAGGGAATTTTCGCAGAGTTTAGAGCTCTTCGACCGATTTTGCTTCTAAAGTTATTGTACATGATCAAATACGAATTCCCAAAAGACTTATGAAGGTAGAACAAGAAAATTTAGAGTACCACAGTTTGGAAAATGTAAGTGTAGATAAGAGCAAAGGGAAATAGTAGTTATTCAGACAAAGCACATCTGCAACCTTTAATTACAGACCAGTAACGAATGAAAATAAATTGATTATCAAACAGTTATAAAGTAACCTATTTAATTACTCTTCCTTTTCATTCTTTAAGCTTTCGATCTCCTTCTTCAAGTTAACCACTAAACGATTGTTCTCTTCATCCAGCATTTTATATTGAGAGATGTCAACCATATGTATAACAATCCAAGCGTCGTTCTTGTGATTAATAATGCTCCAATAAGAGAGTACCGTTTTCTTAACCTTCATTTTGTCGGCGAAGACAAGTTCGCGCCTAAGTCCCCGTTTTTCAAGAATATGATTCACGAATACCTTGAGGTCATATGAAATGTATTCAGGAGTAAGGTCTAGGATGTTTTTGCCATGAATCTCGTCGTGTTTATAACCGAACATCAGTTCGAAACGGTCGTTGCAACGTAGGATTTCACCATCTATATGAATTTCGACAGCTGCCATGTTCTTGAAGTAGACATCGCCAGAAAACTTCTGCTTCTCGTAATTTTCCAGCGTTTTTTCATGATTTTTTTTCAAGGTCTCAATTTCCTCTTGCAACAAAAGTTCTTTCTTCAGCATTTCATTTGTTTGCCTTTTCTGCTGGCTAAGAAGCTCGGCCGTTTGTGTATTTGCCCGTATGTTCATTACAGTAGCGGCAATGTTCTCCCCAACCTTCTCTACAAACTCTATACGGTAATCGGCAATAGGCACAAAAGAAGCTAACTCTATTACACCAAAAGCATCTTGATTGAGGCGAAGAGGTACAAGCAACAAATATTTAGCAGTATCCTCCCCCAACCCACTCGATATTTTAATGTAACTTTCTGGAATATCGGAGAGGTAAATAGTTTCGTTTTCCTGAGCACAACGCCCAACAAGTCCTTGGCCAAAAGGAATTTTGCGCCGGCGCTTGTTTTCCCGGTTGTAGTTGTGGGAGGCATATAGCCTAACAGCCTGTTCATTGCCTTTTCTTTCTATCAGATATAGGCCACCGATGGCCATTTCTGTATATTTTGTGAGCCAAACAATAGTTTCTTTGGTGAAGTGTTCGAAGTTCTGCTGGAACTTACTGGTCAGTTCTCCATAAGCGTTATAGCCACGACTTGCCCAGCTTAAGCGCTCATCTACCTGACGTCTCTGGTTTTCTTCTTTTGCAGCGAGCAACAGGTTCTCTTTCAGTTCTATCAGTGCAAAACCAAGCTCGTCGTCTTCCGATGCTGCTACAAATTTGTTTTCATAGTTACGACTACTAAGCTCACGTGCAAAAATGATCTTCTCGCGCAGATTCGCCAAAAGCTTTGTCATGGCCTGATAGATCAGCTCTATCTCATTAGGACTTTGAGTATTGATGTGTTCTATTTCAACAGACTCTCCATCGGATATTTTGGAAAGGTTTTCAGAAACCAAACGCAATGGAGTTATAAACCTTCTTACGATCAAATACACACCTGTTGTCATAATTAACATGCCGATAATCCCAACTCCAAAAGAAATCAGTAGGTTACGTAATGGTGTTTCTGAAATTACTTGCATGGGTAATGCTACCCCTACAGCCCATGGTAGAGCGAGGTCGTTTATGAGAACTGGCTCTACAGAATAAAAATAAGGTTGGCCATCGACCATACGAACAAACGTGGCAGATTCTCCACTTCTAATTTTTCGTAACAGCTCATGTTTAGCCGTTGTTCGTGGATAAAGAAGTGCGATGTTACTATTTAATAACGAGTCGTGCTTATGTGTAACTACAGCTCCATTAGATGATAGTACAAAGGTATAGGCTTTCTTATGTGGCTTAGCTTCTATGGCAATTTGTCGGAATTGCTCAAGGTTTAAATCTGTTTCTACCGATCCAACAAAGTTGTTTTTATAAAAGATTGGAAAACTGACTGTTGCGTTAAAAACAGTTGCCGATCCTCTCTCGTATTGCTTATGCGCTGGAGAAGTCAAGAATGGCTCACCTGTACTTTTCATCAAATAGTATGGGCTGGAAATATCTTCGCTTTCAAGATCCAGAGTGTGAGTACTATAACTTAACTTACCAACGCCACGGTAGTACATCGAAGAAATTCTACCATAAGGAGATATATATGTAGAATCCAAAGCATTAAGCTCCCAAAAAAGTGACATTGCGCTTATCTCTTCGTTCTTGTCCAAAACAGAAAACAGAAGATCCTTGCTAACATCGCGCCGTAACTTAGGTGAAGCTTCTACAAGGCCCCGGACAGAGTAAGCCACACTTTTGGTTAAAGCAACGTTTTCCTGAAGGTTACTACGTACTTTGGCCGCAAAGCTCCGAGCCTGCAAAATAGTCTGTTCCAATGCACTTTCGCGAGCATGTCTGTGATTAAGATAACCAATGACCCCCAATACAAGGATATTCATAATGAGGGCAGTAAGTATAATATAGTATAGAAGCTTTTTGTAAATACTCATCGTTCAGATGCTTCGGATTTGGTCGTTGTGTTAATAAGAGCAAAATATGAAATTAAAATCCTAACAAGGGCTCACGGGCTATATCTACTCATCAGTTTTCTGATAAATAATTCCATACTAGATTGATACGTGATACCTTGCACTGACAGTCATTTCAAAATGTTTTATAAAATTATAAAAAATAACTGCTCTCCCGAGGGTTTTGCGTTATAAACCAATAACTGTGCCCAAAAACAGGGAATTCAGAGAGGAATTAGGGCATCTCGATATTAGGCTGTAAAAAATATTTGGCCAACTTTACTTAGGTGAAAACTTTAATAATCTGGCACTCTCTGTATCGCCAATCTCACAAGAAATATACATATCGGCATTTTTATCGAAACAGATACCTTCTGCTTGACTAAAAACAAATTTCGGTAGTATATTACTGCTCAGGAGCTGAAAATCTGGGCTCAATACAAGCAAAAGCCGTCCCTGATGAGCAAGTATATATATGTTGCCCGACTTTGGGTGAACCGCAATGCCCGATGGCGCAAACTTCTCGTAATGCTTTCTCTTTAAGTTGTAATTGCTTTCTTTAATCTGTTTCGGATAAATGGTAAACACTGGGTAATCAATAAGTCTTTCTTTTTCTATATCGTAAACATATACTGCCCGTCCGCCCTTTATTCCATTGACTTTGGTTCCCGATTTTCCTTTACAGGCAATGAGCAGTTTATTCTTTTGTGGCAACACACAGAGACCTTCACAATCGTTTTTCTCATTAAGTCCTGTTTTAATTTTCTGACTAGAGCCATTGGCATTGAATTTATATAAAGTTCCATTGCTCTTCAAAGCATAAAAAGAATCGCCATACAAAGCTATTCCTTCGTAGTCCCCTTCTTTTCCAAAAGAGTGCCTGTTTGTTATCCTGCCTGTCTGTTTATTTATTTTATATAATATGCCCTCTTCGTCCTGAATAACTGCAAGTTCGTTAATGTCAGTATTACAAAGCCCAGAAATTTCTTCAAGTTCTTCAGAAAGAGAAACTGCCATATCCGGTTTATCCAAACTATATGGGAATAAGAAGGTGTTTTGTTTTAGGGAAGTATCGTTTTGACTTTGACAACCTAAAATTGAGATCATGAAGAAGGCAAAAAGCACGTATTTCATTAATTTACCGTTTTTAGAATTGAATATACCAAGAGGTGAATGCGTAAGGAGTGTCCTTTAGAAAGTATATTAACGGTTATTGCGTTTTTCTACAGTATCACCTCTAGACGATTTCATATAAGCACCTCTTCTCAATAGTTGCAAATTAGAAAACGAATATATCGAAATTATTATGAGGGTACAAGTCAAGTAAGAGGTGTAGATATAAATATTCCCGTGCTAAAGAGCGATTTAAAAATCGATACATTATCTTCATTACAACCAGAGTGGATATCTTAAATTCTAAAAATACAGACTGTCGATCGTTTCAATGATTGACGATCTGTGCTTTTTATAACCTACGTACCTATCGATAGAATTAAAGATTGTAACGTAAATTCAATGAAGTCAACCCGGCTCGTGCTCCATCGACTAATTTTATCGTATACGGAGGATACTGCCTTACAAAACCAACTACAACACGATTGAATCTTAACGATGCAGAAAAACCAGTAACTGGATAATCCAGTTTTTTTAGCTGGTCGAAATTCATTTCTTGCAAAAAGGCACTTATAGAGAGGTTTTTGTTTCCAAAATCGAGATTAAAGTCCACCTCACCATAAAACAAATTCTCAGTATTGTTTCCATCCCAAATTCTTTGATATCTGGAGGTGAATGTCAAATAATTTGATACGGCAGTAGTTAGTCCAACAACAACTGAATTGTGCTTTTTAATTTCTTCCAGTCTCTCTTTTCTTGTTGGGGTATGTTTTTCCCAGTTTTCACCGATTTCGGTATTGGCTCGGAATGAATGATAGGGATAATTGTAGAAACCGAAAAGAAACTCGTCTGTAGCTAAGCGGTAATTGATACTGAGCGAAACTTTGTTTTTTGCTCCGACTGTTGCCTTGATTCCTGGCAAAGCGATGCCCCAGCCACAGTCAAGGATGTGGGCAAAGTGTGAAAATGTCTCAATACGATACCTGTCGCGACGAACAATTGGATAAGTAAGGTCTACACCCAATGCCATAGATACAGACCTTTTGTCTCCATATTTCATTAAGTCTTCTGTTCTTTCATCACTAATATTAACGTTGGGGTCGTTCTTTTGTATTTCGAATAATTTATCGGCCAGTTCTCTATCACCATTTGTTATCTCAAGGTAAGAATTGTAGTAATAATCATACTTTGTTACATATGCTGCATCGTAGGGATAATGATCGTACTCATCTGTATAACCATCTCCATCGGAATCTATTAATTGCCCGTATTCATTTAGATCCGTTGCGAACGTTGCCCCAATCTTCAGCTTGCCCCATGGGCTAAATTGGGCACGGGAAAATATCACTGGCGACGGATTTTTCTTGATCACCTCTTTTATATCAGTAATAACAAAATCGAAACAAAAATCTTTTTTCTGATATGACAATGCTGTTCCCCAAGGTTTATATAATGGGTATTCTGTTCTATTCGAATATCCGTCAACAATATCAGCATACCCCAAACGCATCCAATCTAAACTTCCCGTTTTAACAAATAAACCGGTTCGCTTATCACCCCAACTGAAATGGAACTTATCCAAATAATCAACAAATTCGTCCCAATCTTGTTCCCGGAGTTTTCCATCGCTGTTGTAATGTGCCTGAACATCGATACCAAATCTGAACTTTCCAATAACGTACTGCCCGGTCAATCCATATTTGGCATACCCCATAAGGGAGTAGGAATAATAATCTGAAGCTCCATTTTGTATTTCGATATTGGACGTGGTATCAATTCTGTTTCTTAAATTGCTTGCTATGTCTGAGTTTTGAGATTTCAGTTCTCCACAAAATTGAAATACCATTATCAGAAGAAAAACGAAGTTTAATTTATTGATTTTCATCTTGTACGATTGCTACATAAGCAGAGTAGTGCTGCTATTTGAAATAAAATTGTGTCAATATTCAGTATTGTAATACACCTACTCAGTAGTCTATCAAATTCATATTGTTGTACCAAACCTTGCAAAATCTGCGGCGGCTTATACGACACTATAACTTGACATACTACCTAATACTTGTTTCTATTCCAATTTTCGATCTGTAATCTATTCAGAAAACCTTGGAAAACAGCAGTCCATAAACCTTTCTCTGCGATGTTTTCATCTCTTTCCTTGCAAAAAATAAAATATTGAGATTAAAAGATGAAATAAAACGGCGCGAATATAGCAAAAAGATATCTTAAAACAACAAAGGCCATAAACCTATTGAAAGGCTTATGACCTGCTCGAAAAAAACTCAACAATTCTTTATAGATTCTTTATTCCTTCTTTATCCAGTGCCGACAATTTGTTTCTTTGTCCACTGAAAGTAGAGCCATCTTTTTTGACAATTGTAGGTTTTCTATTTTTTGAGAATGCGTACGATCCGTAAAGCATTACAGACTGAAAGTCAAAAGTAGTATAATCTTTTCCATCGTATCCGCGAGACTTATACTTCTTAAAGTTGTTGTCTTTTCCGCCTTGGATATTGTCCCAGTTGATTGTAACATGATTGTTTCTGTCTGTACGTGTGTGCTCGTGCCATAGGCCAACAGCATGACCAATTTCGTGGATTGTGTTGCCTTTTGAGCATCCGTTGGCCAACGTGATGAACTGTCTTCCGCCAATCATACCTACATATGAAGAGCAACCAGAACCTTTACGGAAAGCAATATAGTTCTTCTGTGTTGTTCTTTCAATGAATTTAAAGTCGGTGTTATTTTCCCAATGCTTAATAGCATCTCTAACACGCCATTTGTTTGGAAGGTCGGAATTGATTGTGTAGTAAACTGTTTTGTTAGGCCACTTTTTCTTAGTTCTACCTGCACTTTTTTTCGTGCCTAGCTGGTCTTCTGTCAATAATATGTCGCCCTCTAAAACATATGTATTGTTAATTTTTTCTAGAAGAACATCTTCTCCATTAAATTTTTTCTGAACCAGTTCCCCTTTTACATTTGGAAACGCGACTTCATAATTGCAGTTACAGTCCTCAACTGGTGCTACTACAGTTTGGTTTTCTGTATCTTTTTCACACGATAAGATAGTAAAGGCTAGCAAAGCCACTAGGAAAATATTGAACTTTTTCATCGTTTTAAATTGTGTTTCAGAAACTAGGCAATGTTGCATGTGCTTCTATACGGTAACATTCTTGCATAGAAATGCAGACTACAAAGCTAGTTGTCAATTTAATACACCTACTCTGTTTAAGGTTTTTCGGTTTCTACCTATTTATTCAGAAATTCTAGGGTTTTAGGTCATTTCTCTTGCAACTTTGAAAAAACAAAGTTGAATTCAGATAACATTATTAGTTATCATTTAAAATGATCTAACTTTTCTAAAAAGATACAGGCCTGCTTCTTTTTGTTGTGTTCGATTACGAAAACAAGGTTAGCAAAAAAACAATATTAAACAAAGGTTAAAAAAGCACTTTTTACCATTCTGGAATTCAATTGATTTAAAGAAGCATACAACATTCGATAATAATAATTAGCTGAATTTTAAAACGTTAAAAACACTTTTATTCATCAATAGATAAATCATTGCAGCGAGAAAAAATAATATAAAGAAAATACGGAAAGACTTGTGGTGACATTGACTATTAGTCCAGTTTAGACTGTTTGTCGAAAAAAGCGAAGCTCAAAACCCTAAAAAAGG
Source organism: Bacteroidales bacterium (assembly GCA_965230435.1). GTDB lineage: Bacteria > Bacteroidota > Bacteroidia > Bacteroidales > JBDKHP01 > JBDKHP01. The sequence goes on along the minus strand of CBDDLB010000006.1, from coordinate 406,951 downwards.
ACATTAGATGACAAGAAGAGGCGGCAAATATAATATAAAAAGTGACAGTTGACGACTTAAAATGCAGTTTCTGAAGAACTACAATCACCACTGTTGCGTTTTAACACTATGGTAGGCCAACAGTGGCGATTACATTAGAGCGTTGGGCTAGTTTGCTTTTTCGAGCCAACTTTTATACTTACGTGTGTCGACCAGATTTTCATCTAGCGGTAGGACAAGTTTTTCATTTAGAGGTTTTGAGTCTATACCATAGCAATTTAGCACATATTTCATACTGAATGCTCCTTTTCTTTTGCTGTAATAGAAGATACGTGTGGATTTGTTCGACTTTGGGGCATACCATATCTGAGAACGATTGTTGCCCGTCATTACAACTTTATCGTTTATAATTTCAGATGTTGACCCGGCCTGGAAAGTGTGTGGTTTAATATCCATCACACTTGTTGTGCCCGACATTCTTTTGTTTCGTTTGTATAGTTTTATTTCGCATTTCGGGACATTGATGTCTTTGTCGCTATTATTTCTAATGGCCAGTTTGAAGTGCAATTCCCCATTTATAGTATCGAAACCACCAGTAACGCTTAGTGAATCGAAAAACTGAAAATTCTTGTATGTGTCGGCAATATTCTTGCAATAAACCCATTTGTAGTTGGGCTTGCTGTATTTAAGAATCTTACATTTTGCCCAACCTAAGTATCCTCCGGATGTCATTGGCTCGTCAAAAAGTGAATCTACACGCACTACTCCAACATTACTGTAACCCATATCTACGGGCAATTCTTTTAGAGACGGTTTCTCGTAAAAATAAATATCTTCTTTTAGGCTGTAATATCTATTGGTATCGGCATCGCACGGTTCCACAACGTCTGCTTCTGTTATTTTTCTACTGATTAACACATAGTCTAACTCTTTTGAAAAGGAACTACGATACCAATCATTGTCGAACCTATTCATAATTTTATCTAGCGCACTTTTTACTTCTGCCGCAGAACCGTCCATGTACCTTCTTAGCCAAAACCCCATATGCACATAACTGTCGTAGCTACTGATTACTTTTCCTCTGTAATCGACCATATCTATAACTTCTAGGCTTTTTCTCAGAAAGTTGGTGCAATATTCAGGTTCTTTCGCGATCTGTTCTTTGTAAAGGGCAATGTATTTTTCTTTATCATATACTCTTTCGAGGTAAATATAAGCCAGCGAAAGTTTCCTGAAGAAACTCTGCATAACAGAATTATATATAGATTGATAAGAATGCCCCCAAATTGATTCAGTAGGCAATGGGACTAGGTTTTCTGCTGTCCAATCTGCAAATTCAGGGTTCAAATTTTTAAACGGAAGGTCTGGTGTACCCTCAGAAAAGGGAGCTACATTTGCTAACTTTCCGAATACCTCAATGTCTGAAGTGTCTTTAAAAGTTATGTTCTGCGAAAGGTATTTCACAACACTTTGTTTCAGACCATAATTTCCGTCGCCATAATCGCCATACAAAAGAGCGAACATGGTGCCATAGTATTCCCCAACAGTGTAGCCATTGATTAGCAGTTCATTGTTCTCTTCTCCATCCCTTCCTTTTTCCTGCATGTCTTGTTCTGTAAGTTTGTAAATTGATAAGACTTCGAAACTGAGCTCTTCTTGACCATTGAAATCGAGAAAATTACTGTAAATTTCATTTTGCATGCGTATCCTGGCTTGTAGAATCGCAGCACTGTCAATTTTCTCCTCTTGCGAACTAATTACGGAGTCTGTCTGGGGTTTGGATATAGAAACTTCTGAATCTGATTTCTTTTTACTTTCTGATCCGCAATTCGATAACAATACGCTTAAGAACATGGCACTACTTATAACGACCAGTAGTCTTCTGTTTTTCGCTGCAGCAGCAGATCCACAAGCGATAATTATATTGATACACCTATTCATTAGAAGTAAAAAAAAGGAGGTTGCAGTTTTTCTCATTTGTCTGTGTTTGAAAAAATTTTAATCGCACTTATTTCTATGTTACGAACTTCAGTAGAATTTATGATTTTTTTCTGCAAGTTAGAATTATGCATTCTCAGATTTTCAACTGAAGAATAGTAAGAAAGCAAACTAAAATGACCATAAGATCGTGGACTGTTTGTTTAGGTACACTTTATCCTGAAACAAACAGTTTGGTAGCATAATTTGGGTTTAAATTATGGCTAACTATTTAAGGTCTTAGTTCAGATGCCAATTGTTAGGATATTCGTTCTTTAATATCAGCTAATGATGTGATTTCCCATGGTTCAGGTTCCCTCGTCAAATTCCTTTCTATCCTCAAATAATTCCATCCCATCTTTTTTGCTCCTTCTATGTCCGATTTTATACTGTCTCCAACCATCAGAATCTGTTTTCCCGATTTTCCACTTAATTCTTCTACTTTCTTAAAAATCAAACTGCTAGGCTTTCTCACTTTCTCATTGCACGAGAAAAGGGCCTCATGGAACCAATCAGCCAGGTTTAAGTCAAAAAAAGGGCTTTTGTATGGAGATGCCAAATTTGAAACAAGGTATAATGGATATCTGGAAGCTAAATCTTCAATTACAGCTCTTGTTTCTGGGAAAAGGGTAACTGAATTGAGTTCTGCTTCAATCTGTGGGCGCATTCTATTATAACTCCTTTCAAACGAAATCGGCATTTCTGAAATGAAGTCGTTAATGCTGGCAGTTAACAGATGATCAATATATTCTGAATACGAGATATCGAAATCTTGCCCACATGCAAAAAAAATCTTCGAGAACGGATGCAGTTTATTCTCTATTCTAATTAATGTATTGTATAAATCAAAAACTATTGTAGCTATTTCCATTGCCCTTAACTATCTTTCCCTTCATTCTTACTTCTACCACAAATCAGCTTGTTAGTGAGGCTGCCTGACGGAACAAATTTCTATGAAATTCTGTAACACGAAAAACACTTTCACTCTAACATGTACATTAAGGGCAGAACCTAAATAAATTTCAAAAGTTCAATTTTGTTCAAACTACTTACATCAGAAGAAACTGACTCAATAACAATCTAGTGGAGCTTCATTTTATTATAACCTGCTTCATTTTAGAGGCTTGATCTTATTCTTCCAAGACCCTTTTCAGAACAAAGGGCCTTGGGAAAGTGTCAGATTTTACTTCTTTATCAGTTTGCCTTTTTGGGTTTTTCCATCGAAGGATATGGTATACAGATATATTCCCTTGTTCAGGTTCTCTAAATCTACGTTTCTTTCTTTTAAATTTTTCTTATCAAGCACTTTACGACCTTGAAGGTCATGTATCTCTATAGAAAGTTCCTTATTTGCACTTGGTGCACTAATAAAGAGACTATTGTTAACTGGATTTGGATGTATTACAATTTTATTTTCATGACTTTCTGAAATCGAATTGACTATGTTTTCGTAGTCTGAATAAAATAAATCGCTTTTGCTCACCTGAACGTACTCCCCGCTTTGGGTATCCTTTATATGGACAACATAATTTGTAAGCCTGTTGTTACGAAAAAACAAAGGCACTTCTTCGTTCGGTGGATAAGGAAGAATAAGGTCTGAAAAGCTCGATCCGCTGTCGTAAGTATATTCTGTTTTTGAATTAATTTCTTGATTTTCTGTAAAATCCTTACTATAATCTAACTTTTGCCCGATATTGCCATCTGCACTGTAAACATAATTTGTTTTTGAAACTGTAACCCAATCGGTAGACATTGCCAAGGAAGTCCTTTCTGTAAGTCTGTTATTGGCATCGTATTTAAACTCGATTTTAGAGCTTGCACTCCACTCTCCAGACGGGCTATCCCAAAAATATATCAACGATTGCTCTTCTTTTCCAGAAGCGTTGTACGAGTGATCCTGCTTATTGTATAAACCAAAATAAGCATCTTTTTCACTCCAAAGGTTACTGATTCCCTGTGTTTTTTTTCCCGAACCGTCGTATGAATAATTTGTCACATTTAGTTGTGAGTAACCATCTTTATCAAGCAGTTCGTCATAAATATCAAGTTGTTGCTCAATTTTTCCATTTCCGTTATAAAGATAAAGTTCATTGTAAAGCCCCACCCATCTATTAGAGGTATTGCTCCATTGACTAATAGAATAGTTTGTTACATTGCCATTAGCATTATAGGTATACTTTTCCTTTTCTACAGCTGACCATATAAAAGAGTTTCTTTCTTTAAACAATTTCACTATTATTTGTCCATCTTGATTATATTCAAACTCCTGTTTGTAGGCTAAGATCCACTTTTTTGTCTCACTATTCCAGACATTCGTTACTATACTGTCCAACCGGGGTTTAGCTGTTCCTTCAGATTTTTTCAGTTGTTGAATGTTAGCTTCTTCTTGCAACAAAAAAGCTTGCTTTTCAGCGACATCTAATCTTAGCCGATCCAATTGCTTGGTGAATATTTGAGATTGAGACGGCTGAATATTTCGAAGTAGTTTGCTTCTTTGTCCAAAGGCAAATACAGAAGCAAATAACAACAATGCTAGTGTAAAGTTTTGTTTCATGCTTTCTCTTTTATCGTTTATAAAATGTGTAAGGAATTCAATAACCTCAAGAAAATTTTGAATCCTGAAAAATTTAGAGAGGGTGAAACTGTTAATCTACATACGCGAGTTTATCGGCAAGTTCTTTTGCCTATATTGGTATTTCAGTCAAAATACCCATAATCAATCAGAATTCTTGACTAAGAAGTTACGATATCTTCTGCGAAGATCAAAGCACCTTCGGAAATTGCTTTGCTGAGGAAGTTAAACGTTTGCTGGCGATTGGTTTGGGGGTGAGTATAAAATAGATATAATTACCACTTATCCTCATCACATTCGATAAGAAAGGTTGATAACTTTGGTTTCGTTGCACTACTTCAGTCCAAATCCTTACGTACTCTAGCTAAGTTGTTTTATTTAGAATACAGCTCTATGAAACAAAAAACTTAAACAGTTGGTTCATTCGGAGAATTTGAATCAGGCGCTTGCGGAGTTTCCCCATTGTTGGTCTGCTCTGTTGTGTTTGTAGCATCAGTAGTTTTTTCAGAATCGTCTGTTGGCTGAGGAATCTCAACATTGGAAGCTGTAGTTTCTGCCGCCGTTTCTCCACTTTGCATTTCTGTAGCCTCACGTGGAATGGCTATCTGAATCTCGGGCCTAGAATCTAGTGCAACATAAATTCCAGAAGCAATTTTTATAGCCCGAACTCCGAAGGTAGTGTCTTCATTAAGAATGCCAGTAGGAAGATCGATATAATCCTGTTCTACAACCTCAACCACAAAATCGATATCGCTGCGCATAGAGTCGACGCTTCTTTCCTCTGGATGATAGCCAGCCTCTCCAACTGTCGCCGAATCTAGTATCAATTGGTATTTAACCCCTGCTTGTCCCTCATAAATAAGCACATTGGCTTCTGTGCCCTTTTCAATGTTCTGCTCTTTCAACTGAGCAACAACAGATCGGTCCGGTTTTACAAGCACAGGAAGGCACGTTGGGTAATAATACGTTTCTTTGGTAGTTTCCTTTGTTGCTTTTATAAATAAGTATGCATCTTCTGCAAGCCCTGCTGAACTAATGGTAGCTGTAGCATCATTCCCCCGGACAACATCGCCCGATACAACAAATGTGTCGGCAGAAAACTGAGGCTCTTGTAGCCAAACAACGTCCTTCTCCCCTGTCCCTTTGCTATTGATCGAAAAAGTCCCTTGTTCTTGAGGGGCTGTAGCCAGATATTCGGCACCCGAAATTCCCCTTGCCATCAACTGATAAACCACAGAAGCCTGTGCGCCGGCGAGCTTGGCAACTGCTACCGCCTGATAATCGATGATATTGCTTTCTATCGTAGGCTTCAGATCCTTGTTCAACCTAATCAGGATCTGATGCGAACGATCTAGCAATAGCACATCCGTTTCATCATTATTAAGGTCTACCTTCTTATTTGCCTGCACCCTCACAACCAAATCTTCTTTCAGCACAGCACTTTTCATCATAATGGTGTTGCCTGTGCCAGCAACCTCCCTAGAAAGAATGTCTCCATCTTGATTGACCAAACGATAGCTAACCTGCTCCTGCGTATTATCGACACTGAATGTAAGCTCTGTTCCGTAATCAAAAACATTGCCTTTGGCAAGAAGCGTAACATTAAGGTCGGTCAATATTTGAAGGCGATAGCGCAGATCCACCTCCCCTTGCAACACTTTGCGAAGTCCTGTGCGGCGTTTTTCCGCCCTCACGCCATACTTTGCATGTTCGGTAACGATATACGTAGGCAAAATAACCTGATAAAGGATTGTTTGTTTATCGGGCACAAGGTATTCATCCGGTTCGTCACCAATCATAAAATCGAAATCAGTCCGCATGAAATCAACTCCCCGATTGGCGAAGTGATAAGCAGGATCGCCAATCGGTTCGGTCTTTTCGGCATAACGCAACAGTTGATACCCGATATCGTTCTGGGTCTTTCGGACAATGATGTTTGTTTCGGCATTATAATCAACAGGATTATCCTGAGCTTCTACAGTAGGAGCGCTATCTGGGCGTACAAGCACAGAAGAATGCCCGTGCAAGCTAAAAAGGTCATCTATTTCTGGCTTTCGTGCATAAACAATCACATAAACATCCTCGTCCAGATTTGGTATTTCCAATTCCAGATCGGTATCCTGTCCAAAAACAAATTCACCCAATTGCTTATATGAATTTGCATTATAAGCAGTTTCCCTTTTAATCCCAACAAAAGGAAAAACATCGCCCTCTGCTGTTGTTACAAAACTTGTATACGAAGCAGTATTCTCTGGCCTGTTGCCCAAAAGTTCATAATCCGGATAGTCCATTGCCCGAACCGCCAATGCATAGCTAACACTCTTCTGTACATTCGAAATTTTAACCTTAGCTGCGCCCTCGAAATCAATTATCGGAACTGTAGTTTCCACATTCAATGCAAGGTTCGGGCGCACATATACCGTCTTCAGGTTAAGAACTTCCTCACCGTCAACCTCCACTTTCAGGAAGTCGGTTTCCGTTCTGTCGATCTCGGCCTCGCTTCCCGCAGTAGCAGCATCTGTATTTTCAAGCTCGTATTTATAAATAATCTTCGTTGCCCTTACTTTTATGGTGGTATTCTCCAGAAGAGGCACAGTAGACAAAGTAATATCGGCATCTGCACCGGTAATTGCCTGCTGAGATACAACCCGACCATCAACATCCAGCAATTCGTACACCACACCTTCCTGTGCTTTTTCCACAACAACAGATATTGTAGACGAATAATCGATCACGGGCTCAGTCTTGAAACTATATTTCAGGCTGGTATCGATACCCACTTGAATCGGCAAAAAATCATGCAGAAACAGCTCTAAGTTTGCAGATTCTACACTTTTATAAGCCCTGACAGCAAACCAAGAATCGTATTTTATTGGGTAAGTCGTAAGGGTGATATCCAGATCTTCTTGCGAACAATTGATCTGCTTTCCAAAAGCCTGATAGATTAACTGGTCGTTTTCCCAATACACAACGAAAGGCTGATAGCTGACTCCCTTCTCACAATTCTCCAACCTGATTTTACCTTCTTTATTGAAAGCCACTTTTTCTTTAAGTGCAAAAGCCTTGATATCGCGCACAGGGATCGATGTCCCCAGCCCTATGATATCCAACATGCTGTTTCTTGCCTGACGGTATGCTATCTGATTTTTCATTGTTTTGGTCGATTGGTCATTTGACTGTTTTTCTTCACTATCACAGTGCCGTAGCAACACAAAATCCAAGATTTCTACGCAAGCCCACGTCCCTGCAATTTGGCAACCCAGTTGTTATAAGTAGCCCGAAATTCCATAAACGGCTTCTCGGCCAGCCACTGCACATAAACCACAAGGTGTGCCGGCGTTTCCTGCCTTACCACCTTTTCGATATATGCCCTGTGGGCAGAGCTCTGCGATCGGGGCTCCCAATCCGGGAAAACAAAAGTCAGTTGCAGCGAATACGGATCTTTGCGCACAGCCCCCGTCATTACCTGATTCAGTTCGCTGAAATCGTTCTTCTTCTTAAGATCCGTAAAAAACTGAGTATCGCTACCATCGCCATACTTCTGAAAATAATCGCCCTCAACAGGTCTCAATAAAATATGCTCCACTATAAAAAAGCGCTTATCGGCCTTTTCATCAATATCCAGCATTCGGCTTATCCTTTTTTCTAGTCCCGACACACTTCCGTCATCTCTCGAATAATCAAAAGCCTTTCCTCGGTTCCCGCTTATTTCCGGGTACTCTTTCAGGAAGCCGGACTTCAACCGGATCAGATCCTCACCCAGCTTCTCCCTATCAGTCCCATGCCGATAAAGCATCAGTGCATAATCCGTAAAATCCTCACTGAACCTGGCCAGCAGATGATTCAGCGCACGGTTCCGCCGCTCCGTAGCAATCGGGGCATCTTCAGAAAAGCCTTCCAGTTTCTGTTCATACCCAGAAAAAGAAAAAAGCATCTTCTCAACCTCAGGAACAGCCCGTAAGCTTTGGCTATAATACGACTGCGAACCCGTATTCGAAGGAGAGTAAAAATCTTTGAAATGCTCCAACTGCGAAAAGTAATTGGCCAGCACCTGCTCAAAAAACATCAGGTAGGCCTTCAGTTGTTTTGCCTTTGCTTTATGTTCGGGCAGATCCGATTCCAGAAGGCTCTCTTTCGCCAATCCGAAATTATCGGGAAAATCGTTCTGAACAGAATAATAATCCGCAAGATCGCGATAAGCAGTCTCCTCCACAATCAAATCGCGCTGCCCCACGTCCAGCTCCTTATACTCGTCCGTCCGTAGTGCCCCCATACTATTGCTATCCACCGAAAAATCGATACCATTGCGCGAGAGCTTCACCACAGAATTCTCAACATCCAACTTTGCAACCTTACTTTCGTCCAAGGCCAGCGACCAGAACTCTACCTGCCCGCCCTCGGCCTGCAACGATATATTGCTCACCGTTTCCACACCTTCAACATTCATCACCTCATTGATGATATCCGAGACATACAAATTCTCCTTCTTCAGGTTTCTGTTCAGTTCATCGTCGTCAACAAAACCGCGCTTCAGCACAGGGCCATCGAATATTTCGTCTATACTTTTTCCCTTGGCCAACATCTCCTGAAGCGTATGGAACCGGAAACCCGGGGAGATATACCGATCAACTTCCTCAAAAACCTGTCTCACCAGCAGCCCCAGATCTTCCGTCTCATTGATCTCTATCGTAAGGTTCACCCTTATCTTCTGAGGCTCCAGCACAGAAATCTCTGCAAAATCCTCACAAAGGTTTCTCGTTGCCATCAGCCGTTCCTCTACCATACGCCTCACCCCCGTTGCATTGCCGTCCACATCCAGCTGCACTTTGTAAAGCCCCTTCAGCTTCAGCTCCTCGCTGGAAGACAACGAAAAGAGGCCATGCGTATCTTTCACAACAGTTGTCCTGCTACCAACTTTATTATTTTTCGGGTTCTTGTAGCGTATCACCGCTTTCTGCACCGCCTGCGTATAATAACTCTCTGGCAGTGGCTTCAGCTCCTTGCTTATCCATGCATTATGCACCCCCTCCACATCGAGCATTATTTTTCGGTAGTCGTTCAAGCTTACAGGGTTCGTGGTAAGTATCTGCCTTGGCGAGAAGAATTCGTCCAGAGCCCCGCCCTCTTTCCGTGCAAGCAGGTCTTTTATATCGTAGTTTATCCTATACCCAAGGTCGGTAATAGCATAGCACAACTGCTCCAGAATACTTATTCCCGGATCGTGTAAATTATAGTCCGTCCAGAGTTTGCCTGCAAATTCCTGTATGTACTTGATCCCCTCCTTGCGCAGGAAATCGAAATCCATAGACAATTCTTCTGGAGGACTGTTGGGTATAGTAAGTGATTGGTTCATCGATAAAAATCAGTTTAAGGTCTCAGACCCATTCATGTTCACAGATTTTTTAGGAGCACAGCGTTATCTCTATTCTAGAACGCTAGTCGCGCCTTCCACTACAAGTCCTCGGCTCCCGGGCTGTTCAGCATCGGCGTGGCGGTCTATTCCGCCGAGGCTCCATAGCCGCCACACCGTGCTTCACTAGCCCGTGTGCCTGTGGGCTTTCCGCTACAGTCGCGGCTATTTTTAGGACTGCATTGCTTTCTAACACAGCCTTTGTTCATTAAAAAAACAGTAGATGCCCATCCCTTCTAGGGTTTTAGGGAATTATGAATTATGAATTGGCTTACGCCTGAAAACCAGCACTCAACCAATTCTAAATAGTCAATTATTAATTTTATAACACCTTAAACCCTAGAAGGGATCCTGACAGCGCCCTCAGCATTACAATCCAAACAAATCAAAAAAAAAGATATTTTACTAATATATAAGCTCCTGCAACTTGCAGGGAGCCATTGTTTGCGTTCAGAGCCTTCCTGCAACTTGCAGGGAGCCACTGTTTGTGTTCAGAACCTTCCTGCAACTTGCAGGGAGCCATTGTTTGCGTTCAGAGCCTTCCTGCAACTTGCAGGGAGCCGCTGTTTGCGTTCGGAGCCTTCCTGCAACTTGCAGGGAGCCACTGTTTGCGTTCAGAGCCTTCCTGCAACTTGCAGGGAGCCATTGTTTGCGTTCAGAGCCTTCCTGCAACTTGCAGGGAGCCACTGTTTGCGTTCAGAACCTTCCTGCAACTTGCAGGGAGCCACTGTTTGTGTTCAGAGCCTTCCTGCAACTTGCAGGGAGCCATTGTTTGCGTTCGGAGCCTTCCTGCAACTTGCAGGGAGCCATTGTTTGCGTTCAGAGCCTTCCTGCAACTTGCAGGGAGCTGTTGTTCAATCATTTATTGAGAATCTGTTCCAGTTTAATGCTGATCAAAATGTTTTCTTTTTTCAACAGAAAAGCAGGTACGATATCTGAGTATTGAACAAGCCCAACGGGCTTTTAGCATTAGCATGGGGCAACGCCCTATGTAGATATTAATCAAAAAAATAAGCCCTGAAGGGGCATGAGCAGAACCTCTTTTTCGCTTGATGGCTTATGCCCTTTCAGGGCGTTTATCCCTTTGGGGTTTTTCACACAGGGCGTTGCCCTGAGCTATTGCCATAGCACCTTTGGCGCTAAAAAAACTTTGCATCAATCCCAAAGACTTGATCACCCACAACAAAAATGACCAAATTCACTCTGGTATAAAAACGGATAAAGCACCACCCCTGCCCCCTCCTCAGAAAGGAGGGGAATAGGATTACTAAGCACGTGGTGCTATTTATTAGGAAAAGCATTGTGCTAATATTCAGTATAGTGACACACCTAAAAGTGTCGTTTATATTAGCACACCTACTTATTATCTTGCGCTTCAGAATTCAATCTACGACTTAGCAACACCATCCAACTTCTTCTGCAGATCTTGGATTTGTTTTGTCAACAGCTCTATCTGGCCACGCAGCTCTTTAGCTTCTGCATCCGTTGCCTGTTTCAGCTCTTTGATAGCACCAACAGCCAGCACACCAAACGTAGCATACTTAAGCGTTAGGTGACTATCCTTGCCATCCGCAGTAGGCATCTCACCAACCAGAGAAGGGAAATGCGGTTGTACGTCTTGAGCAATCATTCCTATGCTTTTTCTATCCTTAGGATTGTCCTTCCAATTGTAATTCACCACCTCCAGCTTCAATACACGGTCGAGAATGCTCCCTTCTTTTTCGATATTGGTTTTCAACTTGGCATCAGAAGCTCCGTCCCAGTTTGAATCTCCATCCCACGACATCATTCTATTGCTTCCGTGACCTGAAGTCTTTATATAAAAATATAGCCTTCTCGAATCCTGCGTGAACCTGACCGTGTTACTGTTTCCCTGAAGATGGAAGCCGCCTTCTGCCCAAACATCTACTCTTCTCGATTTCCAGCCTGTATCTTTAGACATCCCAACAATATTCAACGAATGGTCAATATGTTTTCCAGCCGATATCTGTGCAGAATTTACTTCTTTGCCACTATTTTCCCCTCCAAACAGTATGCAATCGCTTGTAATGTGCATAGATCCATTAGGAGTGTTTTCCTTTCCGTTTCCAGAAATGGTTAAGGGAGCTTCAGCCGCACTGCCGCCAACATGCAACCTTCCGTTATTGGTGTCGAAGCGGAATTTAATGCCGGATGTGCTATCTTTTATATATAAGAGATCGTCAACATTGATGTATGCCTGATTACCATAACGGTAAAACGAACCATCTACATTCAGGTGGGCCTTTAGATTTGTATCTACCCTTACACCGCCTTTGGCATTGACAGTACCGTTTACATTGCTCGCACCCGTTACATCTAAGTTTCCGATCACCTGCAAATAATCCCAAAGCTTAACAATACGCCCTTTATCTGTTGTGCGCCCCAAGATCATCAGAGCACCATAGTTCTTTGCATTTTCAATTGCAGCATAACCTGTAGTGCCTCCATAACCTGAATAGTTATGATTTACTTCAGTAAAGTAGATGTCGGAATTGGCTGCGAATATGCGGTCTCTTACAGTCAGGTCTTTATCGAATGTTCCATTATTACGTACACGCAATGTTCCATTTACATCCAAGCTTGCAGAAGGAGCCTGTACACGTACACCAACATTACCTGCACGGTTTATTGAAAGCCCTCCACTCCAGTTCCAAGCACCTTTCGCATCATCTGGGGTAATTTGAAGAAAATCGCCATTTGCGTTAGTTCTAGAATGGAAGATAAAACGCTTATTCTTTGCATCAATCCCAAAGACTTGGTCACCCACAACATGTAGTTTTGCATCTGGCGTTTTGGTGCCGATACCCACACCATTCCCATTTACGAACAAAATGCTCTTGTGCTGCTTGGTCTTCACATTACCCGTTCGTATATCGAGCCCTGCATACACATTCATCTTAATGCCGTCCCAGCGGCCTTCTGCGTCGAGGTTGCCGTAGTTGTTGTAAATAGCATGGTTAACATCGTCGTCGGCATTGGTGAAGAACGATATCTTTCGGCGGTTCAACCGTAAATCTCCATCTGGCTCTATTATTAGCTTACTGGTTGCCTTACCTGCTGTTGCCCCTGGAGAGAAGACAAACCTACCAAATTCGCGGAACTCAATAGTATCAGCAGCTCGGTTGAAAATAATCCGGTGGTTATTGTCGGCACTTCGTATCTGTCCGTTATCTGCAAAAAGTATTTCACCGTCTTTTTTAATCTTCAAACTGCCATTTATATCCAAAGCTGCGGCAGGGGAAGTGTTCCTGATGCCGATATTACCGGAAGCTTCGTCTACAAAAAGCAAAGAGGTTGTAGCATTGTCAACTGTCAGACCGTTTTTGAACACCTTACCTTCTTTAGCATTTAGAGATAGGGTGAAGGCAGGTTTCTGGTCTTCGAAGCTTTTGAAGAATTTGAATAACTTCGATTGGCTGTCGGCTTCTTTATAAGCCTGAACACTTAGCGATTCATTCGATTTCTTCACGATCCCATCCTCTGCCTGATTGAGTGAGGCCTCGATAAACTCGGCAAAGTTTTGTTGGGTAGGAATTTTGCCGCGCTGGAAATAGCCCTTCAGGTTATTTCTGTTTGTCTTATCTATCTCCATTTTAGGTTATTTTGTGATTTAGTATTTTCTTCAAATAGGGTTAATTCGCTTGTGTTGTTTCACCTTTTATTACAATCTAAATATCATGAAACTGAAGGTTTCAACGAAAAGCAACGCTTTTCAGCTCCCCTCCTTAAAAAAGGAGGGGCAGGGGTGGTTGTATTTCTATAAATTCACCAACAACATTATGAAAACACCACCCCTACCCCCTCCTCAGAGAGGAGGGGAATAAAATTACTGTGGTTTTATTCTACAAAAATCAACTTATGACCATTGACCGAACCATCAATTCAGCGTAAAGTCAAGCTCAAGGCGCATAAAGTCGATGCCCGTGTATTGCTGTTCGTTGTAGGCATCGTCGGTGATAACATGCACATGATGCTCCTTTGCGGAAACAATAATTGCATCTTCCATATCTACCTGCATCTCGTTGTTGGTTTCGTTCAGCTTTATTTCTTCGAAATAGTTTTTGTTGTTCTTTTGAAAAACGCGCAACTGCCCTACAAAATCAACATATTCGCGCTTGTCTATAAAATTTATGATTGAGCCTGCATGCACTTTGTTGCCAAAAACAATCTCTGCACTGTTATCAAATGCCCATGGGGCTAGGAATTTCACCAGATCGTTGTTCAGTTTTTTTCTATAAAAACCTTCTGTATAGCCCTGTCTGAAACGTACGAACACTTTTAGCTTAAGCTGTATATATCTCGGATTGCGAACAATGGTTTCCGCCCATGCAGAGGTATGCTGCTCTAGATATTGTTGGATTTCGAACAGTTGCCCGGCCGATACTTTCGGCTCGAATGGGTTGAACGGTATTTTGTTGCGGATGTCCGGCACCACAATTACCGTAACCTGCCCCGGATTGCTTGGAACCAAAGTTTCGGCACCGCTGGCGCGCGCAGTTAGGCATTTTACCTTGTAAATATCAGGGAATTTCTCTAGTACCAGCCGCTCGTAATCCCAAACAGAAATTGCCCTGTCTTTGTGCCTCAGGCGTTCGCTCACCCGTAGTTTGAAATGTTCCTGTGTTTCCGGCAACGAACCGGAATAACTGTTGAACGGCTGCCGGATTGTTTTCACTTGAGGGATTGTAGGTGAAGGCTCCGTTACAGACTCGGCAGGAAGCGCAGAAAAAGGATTGTTACCGGAAATAACACGTTCCAAAGAAACTGCTTGGGTAATGATATCGATTGTGTCGCACAGGCCTCTTGTGCCACCTTCCACACTTGCTTTTATCCAATGTTTTCCTGCTTCCAACAGTGTATTATCGTTGGAGGCATCGCTAGGAATATTGAACGTTATGATACCCGTTTGTATCAGTCCATTGGTTTCGTCGGATAACAGGTGTCCGTCGTCGAAGCTTTTCCATATGTCTTTACTAAGATACCACCAGGTTACCTGTGGCGGCGCAATATCGGGGTCTGCGCTACCTTCTGCCATCTGGAAAAGAACCGAAACATTCTGTGATGCTGTCACACCGTTCAGCCCAATGTACAGTTCTCCTTCGTTTTCGAACTGAGGAAGCAGATGAAATTTCTGTTGGCTATCCGTACTATCTTCCTCGGTAAGGACATCTACGTGAAGCTCATAACCACTTTCTTCTGTAGACTTATGTTTAATATCCTGCGGTTCCACCTGCCTGAAACCATGAGAATACAGATGAAACACCCTGTCCTGATCGTTTTCCTGATCTTCTGGATGAATCAGAGCATTGGCTTTGTAACTACAGCTGATACTTTTCAGTTTAGGCGTATACGGAGCATTCACTACGTAATTCGTAATTGCTGGGTCGCTATCGAGCCCTGCAAACTTCTTTGACATTTCGGTGCTTACATATAAAGAAACTCCGGCATATTCTGCATGCTGAAAGGTTGGCTGTTGTAGTTCGAGTTTCAGGTAACGGTTCTGTTCCAAAACCTCTTCCGAGCCGTTGTCCCTCTCCACTATCTTCTGAAAACCGTCAATGCCCTTTACCTCCAGTTCGTTCTGTGCTACGTATTTCAGACTTCCCTGTTTGTTTTCGCGATCTTTCAGTAGCGGTTTCTGTCCAAAAGATTTTGCAACAAGAGATTCGTCGTGCAAAGTGGCCGCAACCTTAAAGGTTTCGTATTTTTTACCATCCCATTTTGGGAATCCGTAATTTTCGTAATGGGTTATGAAATTATCGGGCAGATCGAGCCAATCGAAATGTAATTTCAGCGAATCTATCGTTTTATAATACAGTTCTTGATGCGAAACATAAAAACCAAATCCCCTGCTAGGGCTGGAACCAAACGGCTCGAATGGTTTTGCTGGATCTATTGTGGAATCGTCGTTCTGTAGCAGCACTTTTTTTATGTCCTGCACCTCTACATCTACCCTCACCTGCTTCACCAAAATACTCTTGAACCACTGGTAATAGAAATATTCCTTTCCACGGACTTTGCTGTAGAACGGAGAAAGTACCATCCGCAAAACCGGCCACAGGTTCACCACATCGGCTTCGTTATGAAATTCCTTTGGAAGAGGAACCACTTTAGGAGCTGTCTCAGCAAGAAGTATTTCGCATTTCAACTGACCAGAAGCCAAACAAGACATTTTTGCCTCTACCTCGAACATACCTTCTTCGCCCGAAAGGTAGAACCGGAACGGTAAAATCAACTCGCTAGGGGCATCTTCGCTCTGTGCTATTTCACTTAGCGGACTACGCGTATGGCTTTTTATTATTTTGCCCAACTGCTCCCACGCTTTTCCCTGAACAATATCGAAGGTGACAATAATTTTACGTACACCTTCCGTCAGTTCCAGAACAGGCGAGCTAATTGCAAAACCTGCCAAGGCCTTTTCTATATATTTATTCTCGTCGGAATCATCCTGCTTTCCGAACGTTTTCCAACGATAGGCTTCGTCGAAATCCGGATAAAATTCTACTTTAAGCTGTTTGGGATCTGGGGAATAGAAAACCTCTTTTAAGCGCGAATAGCTAGGCTCCGGTACTGGCACGTTCCGCTTTTCCCGCTGTGCCACTTCTAAAATGGAGAAGCAAAGTTCTTTATCTGCACTAAGCCCGGATAGATAATTGATTACATGCTGAAAATTTTCCGCAGACAGCAGCAGGCTATCCTTTACGTACTGCTCTTCACCTGCACTTAATATGAGTGTAGTTTTATCTTTTGTGTTTCTTTTTCCGAACTTAAATAAATCGGGAAGAGATCCTCTAAATTCAGGGAGATAATCACCAGCATTTGGCTCGCCCCAGATGTAATTTATCAGCTTATTTTTAGCTTCCTGTTCTTCGTACTTTTTATTAAGCTGTTGATAGTAATCGAACAGAGCCATTTCGCGCATATGGTATATGCGCTTGATGTATGCATTCTCGAAATAAGGTAGAAGTACACGGATGTTCTTCTCTGCCAAAGACGCCCGCATGGCATCGAATATATTTTTATTGAAAAAGAAATAGCCAAGAAAAAGTTCGTTCAGATATTCCGCAACATTTAGCCCTTTAGGCCTGTTCCGTCTGGCATAGTTTAGTACTTCTTTTTCGGCAGATGTATTGTCCTGTACGGTTGTGTAATCGACAAAGAACTTGTAGTCGACAGTTTGTCCAACAAAAGGTGCAAGATCGCCGCCCGGTTCTTCCTCGCCATAGATCAGCTGTAGTATTTTATTGAAAGCAGTCTCTGTATCGCGCTCCAGTTGCAGTATTCGCTCTACGTTGCTTATTTCCTGATAGACAAAATTGTTTTTTAAGGCAGAAACCTTAGCGTTATTAATGAAAACATCCCCTTCCGAACGAAACGTTATCTGTTTACCGTTCTCATCTTCCCCAGCTTTGAATAGGGTGTCTTTCTTCAAAAGATAATTGGTGGCGGTTTCGTCCAAGCCAACAATAACGTGTGTCTTATCTGGGCTGGGCCTTCTCTTTTGAAGTCCCAATACTTCGGAATAAAAAAAATCGAGATGTCTGTCAGTTAGTTTATTCAACTGCGTGCGTGGAAATTCCATCAATTTCAGGAAACCCAAAAACATGGCAAGGTGCGGAGGTATCTTTTCTTCGGGAAACTGGGCTACATAGTCTTCCAGTTTCTCAATCAGTTCTAAATCAACAACACCCTGCGTGATAAATTCCGACCAATCTCCCTCTTCTACATTTTGTAGATTGAAGTACTTAAGCTCTTTGGAAATCTTTTCGGCATACCGCAAAAAATCGGCAAGTGAGCGCTCCTCCAATTGTATATAATCGGTGCGCAATGCCTTGGCCATTCTTTGGTTCTGCCCTGTTCCATCTCTTAATATGTGTCTATCTGTAGGTTTCATTGGTCGTCGTTCGTAAATTTTGAATAGACTTCTCTGAGCGAATTATCAACTGTGAGTTATGAATTTAACTAAGCGATCTCATGAAGATCGTTGAAAACTAACCCTGCGAAATATTTGCAAAGCACTTAAATGTTCTTGACTCAACTTCCATTAAATTTCTTATTAGAATTAACAAAGCCTCCCATTCCTGTATATGTAGGTGTAGGATCTGGAACTGGAGATCCTGACGGGTTGGGCTGCTTTGCAGGGCTTTGCACCTGAAACTCTGCGGTAAAAAAAAGTCCTTTCAGAATAACTGCTTTTCCTGCACTGTTTGTCTTTTTTGCCAACTGGTTGCCTGCCAGTTTTTTTATTTTTAGGTTTCCTTTTCCTGGAATCGAAAAAGCCCCAGCTATATAATCACATCCTTTTACCTCAACCTTACTTTCATCTCCCTCTATGCATACTTTCTTTCCTCCGAAAGTTGCAGCACCTGTGCCTTCAATTTTTCCCTTCTTTACAGAAACAATGGCCGGTGTAAATACTGCAACAAACTCAACTTCGTCCCCGTCTATAATTATTTGTTTCATTGTGCTTTTTCAGTCGTTTCCGCAAATTGGTTCATTGGGCATCTGTCGCCATATTGAAAAACAAGGCTATGGATTTTCAGCAGATTCGCTCACATAAAACGGGTATACCATGTTGAAACGCGAGTTGGTGGCCCGGACACGGAAATAAAGGCTGATCAATAATTTTCCGAGTTCTTCTGAGTCTTGATTTATTTCTACCTTATCTACATCTATTCGTGTTTCATATCGAATCAGTGTGTCTTCTACCAAATACTTCACCTCGTTCTTAAGTGTCTGGTCGACATGTTGGAACATGAAGCGGTTCAGATCGCAACCAAAATCGGTATAATAGAAGCGCTCTTTAAAATTCGTAGAAAACAAAATCTCAAGGCTTTGCATAATATCTTCTTCATCGGAAACCATATTCACATCCTTTCCTCCTTTGCTGAAAGATGGAGGAAATGCCCAGCCTTTTCCTAAGAAATTATTATCGGTCATTGTTTTTGGGTTGATTGGTCATTGGTTGATTAGGGAATTATAAATTATTAGTTATGAATGATGAATTGGCTTACGCCTGAAAACCAGCACTCAACCAATTCTAAATAGTCAATTATTAATTTTATAACGCCTTGGTCATTGGTTCTTCTGTTTCTCTTAAAACTTCTACTTGCGCCCAGCTAATGGCCAATGACAACAGACTAATGACTTCTTATTTCACATCTACTTTCGATCCTTTGATTACAACATTGCCAGAAGCCTCTAGATTCAGGTCTTTTGCGCTTTTCAGCTTTATACCGTTTTTGTCCATTGTTATCTGGTTTTTGTTGAGATCAAGAATATCGATCATTTTGTTTTTTTCATCGAGGAAAACCTTGTTCCCATCGGATGTTTGTATGGTAATAGTCTGCAAATCGTCGTTGAGAACCAGTTTGCTTCCCATTTTAGTTACAATACCCTTCTCTATGTTTTTTGCATCGGTAACAAATGGCGGTTTGTTCTTCGCGTTATGCAAACTGCCCAAAATGATGGCGTGGCGCGGATCGTCGTTAATAAAGCCGACAATCACTTCATCGTCTTTTTCTGGATAGAAATAGCATCCGCGTTCTTTTCCTGCATCGGTATGAGACATCCGCGCCCATACGCTTTCCAGCTCGGCAATGGCCGGTAGTTTAACACGCACGCGGTTGATTTTATCTTTGTCCTCTTCGAATGCATCCACAATGCCGATGTGCAGACCATTCACGGATGGTGTCAGCCCCGAGGCAGGCTCTTCGTCAATGCCTTCCCTATGGCTAAACCACTTGTCCGTAAGGCCAAACTGTATGTCGGTATACCAACCTTTTACATTCACACGGTGGCGTATTCCTGTGATCAGTGTTGTACCGTTGAATTTATCACCAATGCCTTGTATGGAAATTGATTCTCCTAGTTTTACTTTTGGGTTTCCATAGGTTGAAACCCGACCACGAAGCATCGAAAAGCGTGTTTTTATCATCATGGAATCTGCCCAGCTCTTCAGTGCAGCTTCTTCTTCCGGAACAGCTGTTACCAAAGTGTAAGGCTCAATATTCATCACCTTGGACAAGTCTGTTGGTTTTAGCTTACTTTGCTTTAGCTTATAATCTGTTCCCGATTGTGTTTTCACCATCTTCTGGTCGGTTATGCTCCAGCCCGTACTTTGCACTTCTTTGTATTGCTTTCGTGAGCTTACCTCCATTTCCATCTCAAAAATATCGTCGACACCGTGTTTAAACTCGTGTTTTGCTGCTGTGATCTCTGGTTTGGTAACCGAAATCTCACCATCGTTGCAGGTTACAAAAAGACCATTGACGTCGGCGCGGTTGAGCATGTAATCCCAATCGGATGAGTAGTACTGCACAGTTTCCTTGTGAACTGGAGTTGTTTTATCGACTTTACCAACTTTTACTCCTTCGTAAAGGCCTACAATGTCTTTTATGATAGCATCATCGCTCTGTTCCTGATAAACTATACTTCGTCGTACGGACGTCATTTTAATGGCCGGATCGCGCAATTCAACTTCCAGATACGATCCTCGGCTATCACTCTTTATGCTTTGTTTTATTACAATGCCTTTAAAAACCAGATCTTCTTCTGTAGCTTTGCTTTCGTAGCGTAGTTTAATATCTATTTTGCTACCCAGATCGAAAAAAGAACCATCGCTTATTGGATAATTCTGCTCGGGTGCATCCCCGTCTACAAGTCTTAGTTTTGCGTACGGTATACGGTTCACCTCCTTTACCACATCTACTGTGAGAAGCTCGTATTCCGTTGGCATCGAATCTCCTTCGTTTGTTATTGTTGCTGTTACTGCACCCATTATATTTTTATACTAAAGTCGTTGTATTCAATAATTGAATCAGCGAATAATTGAATAAGGGAATTATAAATTGGCTTACGGCTGACTAACACTTAACCAATTCTAGATATCATAAGCTTCGCGTTCTAGCCATTCAATTATTCTATGATTCAATCATTCAGTTATTACTCTTTACTGGTGGAAAAAATAGTTGTTGCCCTGGTTTTATGTCTCTGAAATTGTTCAGTTTATTTGCTTTTGCTACATGTATATAATATTTCGGATCGCCGTATACCTCTTCTGTTAGCAAAGGGAGCGTGTCGCCTTCTTTTACAGTTTTAAGGTGTGTGAGATCTGGCGATTGCAAATTGTCGAGTTGTGCACGTTTCTGGTCGTCTACGTCTTCTATGAAAGTTGCTTCAACTTCGCCCCTGAGTGGAATTCCTTCTTTATTGAACAGGGTGTACTTAACATCAACTGTCTGTAAGCGGCAATCGAAATCCTGTTTTCCCCATAATATATTCAGGTATCTTGGCTCGTGAATATCTCCTGCAAGATTGAAACACAGCTTCAGGAATTTATCTATAAGTGTAGTTACGTCGTCTGTAAATTCCTCAAAAATACCAGTATTATCAAACATCAGGGTCAGCTTTACCTGACTTGCCTGCGTGAAAGAATAATTAGCCTTACGGCCCGATATATTGATACCACGGTATTTCTTGAACTGGTTGTTGTAAATACGACGAAAAGACTCATCCTTGAGCACAACATCTGTTGAGCCGACTTTTTTCTTACGCTTACTGTCGGAATATGCCGTTATCTGAATCTTTGGTATTATGTAATCGCTTGACATTTTTGAGAAATTGGTTATTAGCAATTAAAGGCTTCAGACCTTTTTATTGTGACTTACTTTTTACAGCCAACTAACTACTAGCTCCAGAATAGATCACATTGATTATAACAGATGCCCAATGCTTCTTGTCATCTATCTAATCTCTTCTCGAGAATTTCTAACACCTGATCTACACATGCATTGATGATATCTTCATTATCTTCTTCTACCGATTCGTTATCAGATTCGCCTTTAGCTTTTTTTTCTTCTTGGTTCTTCTGGGTGGTAATATTATCATCGGAAACGATCGCCCTTATCACCAGCTCTTTTATCTCTATTGCCATGTAGGGAATTTGAATTATGAATTTTATGTTCTTGTATGTTGTATTTAATATCCGAAGTAAAATAACCAGTGACTGATAAACCAAAAGCTACATTAAATCCTATATGTTTTATATCCTGCATGCTCAAACTCAACTGTTTCAATAAGTATTTTATCCTCTTCTGCATTAAGATCTGACACGCTCCACTTTACGGGAAATGCCTTTACGAATTTCCACGCCGCGATGGGTACGATAATATCACTGTGAAGAATCACCAAGATATCCATTGGAGTGAACTGGAACTTCTGGAAAGCCTCTTTTAAATCACTCACCAAGATAGACCCAATGGCGAAACCACGGTTGAGAACAAGCGGCGGATACTTTACCCGTGTTGGGATCTTCTGCGAAAAAATTGTCTGCCCGCTTTGATTTATCGTCTCTGTTTCAACATCGGTTGAGATACCGGAAACGCTCTGAAACCTAATATCGATCAGATTAGGAATAAATGGCAAAAAGCTCGTAGGCTTAAAGAAAAAAACTTCAAAATTGTATCCTACTGGCGGGATGAGTTTGTCTAGCATAATCTGTGTTCGAATTATGAGTTATAAATTATGAATTTAGATGAGTTGATAAGCACGTGGTGCTATTTATTAGGAAAAGCATCCTGCTCAGTATTGAGGCAATGACAGCTTCAAAAATGTCGTCTATTTTATTACATCTACTTAGGGTTCCCACCTACAAGCGAAAGCCAATTAATAATTCATAACTAATAATTTATAATTCCTTAATGGTATTCTATTTTTATGAAATCTGCCATAACCGAAAGCGTCTCAATGGCTACACTGTTATCGGAAGATGAAAACTGAGGAGCCTCTAGTTTCACAGGAAAAGCATTCAACGCCCTCCAGCTCACAACAGGCTCTCCTTTCTCGTTGCACAAAGCAATAAGAACATTTTTCTTCATCAGGATGGGCAAATTGATTGTATTGATCCAATCAGTAAGCCTGCTCCTGCCCTTTACTACACCTCGTTTCAGTGTGAAATTTGCAGGTTTTTGCCTTGCCCTTACGTGTACGGGGCCTTCCAGATAGCTGAGGCCGTGCCTGTAGCTCATGGTTTCGTAGTCAACCTCGAGTCCCGACACCTCTGAAAATGCCACCCATTCTTCGTTAAGCGTAATGGCTACGCCCGCCAAAAGCGGAATGCTGTGTCCTATACTGACCATGTAATTGTAGGCTGGTATCGGGTAATTCTTGGCTATGTCATCTACTGAAACAGACATTTATTTTGAATTAAAGATTCGTTCTTCGAGAGTAGAACCTGGCAGATAATGAATCTGCCAGATTGTTTGTGCTATAAACATCCAGTTTATCTGTCAATGCAGAACTGAAAGTTTCCACCTGTTTCGTGCAGAGCAGTCCCTGTCTGTAGAACAAATTTCTGATAGCGATGAGAAAGTACATGCACTTCTGTACTGTTTGTTCCTGTACCATTTTTCTTGATTGCATAAAGCCTACTGCTTCTATCCAGTAAGAAATCGAAGTTTGCCTTTGTTTCATGCAAAGGAGTACCCGTATGAAGTATGAAGTCTCTGAATGTAGATGAGCCTGCTAGTACGTGTACTTCTGTAGATTTTGTTCCTGTATGAAACTTTTTGATCGCAAAAAGATCATCGCGACCGTCTTTGTCGTATCTACCTATACAGAATTTGAAATTTTCTTCTGTTTCATGCAATCCTGTTCCAGTCTGCAATATGTATTTCTGGTACTTATGCTTTCCGCTCAGAACATGCACTTCTGTAGATTTTGTTCCGGTCTGATTTTTCTTAATTACGTAGATATCAACATAACCGTCGTTGTTATAATCTCCTGTAAGGAAATCGAAATTCGACTTGGTTTCGTGCAATGGTGTACCTGTCTGAAGTATAAATTTTTTGAATTTTGAAGCTCCATCAAGTACATGAACTTCTGTAGATTTTGTTCCTGTTCCGTACTTCTTGATGGCAATAAGGTCTTTTACTCCATCCCTGTTGTAGTCTGCATAGCAAAAATCAAAATTTCTACCCGTCTCATGCAAAGCAGTACCTACCTGTAGCTTGAATTTTCTGTACTTTGAAGCACCATCAAGAATGTGAACCTCGGTAGAATTTGTTCCAGTTTCGGATTTTTTTATCGCTACAATATCCGCATAATTAGAGGCTTTCTTTTCCACAGATTGGACATCATCTGCTGAGGTGTTTAACTGAATTTCTTTTTTTTCACAACTAAACAGAACAACTGCAAAAGCACTTGCGAGAAGTGCAATTCTGAACTTTTTCATAATTGGTTTAAGTGTATAAGAATTGGTTAAAAATTGGTTCTCTGCCAAGCCCCTGTTTTGAGGCCTGGACTTTTGTATTTAAATTTTTTCGTGATTTTAATGTAGCGAAAAAGGCAGTTACTATTCGCTCATGCTAACACCATCTGCCATAAGCTCCAATGTTTCAATAGCAACCTCGTTAGAAGTAGCATCGAAAGAAGGAACATCAAGTTTTTTAGGGAATGCGTTGATAACTGTCCAAGTTACCACAGGAGCACCAGTTTCGTCGAGCAGGCGTACGTAGATGTCTTTCTTCTCTACTTGGTTCAGCTTAATGCTGTTTAACCAGCCATAAAGAATATTGATGCTATTGGCACGGATATAACCTTTTTTCAAAGTAATGTTGGCAGGGGTTCCAATACCCGGCATATGCATCGCAACCGGACCAACACCAGCTTCTGTGCGGCTTTCTTTATATGTGATCGTTTCGTGCTCGATGCTTAGACCCGAAACTTCAGAAAATCCAATTGCTTCCGTACCGATCTCTACACGGTAATTATAAACCGGAAGTGGATAATTTGTTTTTATATCGTTTACGCTTACAGCCATTTTCGATAGTTTTTAGAATTAAACAGACTTGCTAAAAAAAGATTCCCATATTGGCATCTCACACAAGCCCAATCAATAATTAATTACTAATTTATAATTCCCTTCCCCTACGATTGTTGAAGATGATGAGAGAATTTAAGAATGATGAACTCCGCAGGACGTGCAGCAGCAACACCGATTTCGATGTTCATGCGGCCTTCCAAAACATCTTGCTCGGTCATTGTAGTGCCAAGGCCAACATTTACGAAGTAAGCTTCTTCGGATGTAGAACCTGAAAAAGCACCTTTTTGCCACAGGCCATACAAATAACTATCGATCATGGCTTTCACTTTAAGCCAAGTTGTAGCAGTGTTTGGCTCGAACACAGCGAATGCACTTGCCTTTTGGATCGCTTCTTCAATCATAATGAACAGGCGACGCACCGGAACATAGCGCCATTCGTTATCATTACCAGCCAATGTGCGTGCTCCCCAAACTAGGGTTCCTTTTCCTGCAAAACTACGGATTACGTTGATCGACTTGCCGGAATCAGCATCGATGTTCAACAAATCCTGCTCTGCATTGGTGATCTTCTTGCTTGGTGCAATTACACCTGCAACACCTTCGTTGGCAGGAGCTTTCCACACACCACGGTTATTGTCTACCATTGCGTACACACCAGCTACAGCTCCACATGGAGGCAATGTAACACGTTGGGCTGCTAACGATTGTTTAATCTTGTTGAAAGCATCGGTATTTGTATTTTCAATGTTTGCCAAAGTGATTTCGGCCTCTTTTTCTGCAACACCAATACCTTTTACCTTAATCTTTGCAGGATCATAATCGTAAGTAATGCTGGTCTGTAGGTAAGGTGTATAAGCAGCTCCGTACTTTAAATTCTGAGTTAGCCCTTCTCTGAATTTTGTATCATCTTCGCTATCGGGCACATCGATAATGGCGAAACGGTCTTTCAATTTTGCACATTGATTCAATGCCTGTTGGCTCAGATCGTAATAATCTGCAGTTTTTAGAGTAAGTGCATCCGTTAGTACAATCAGGGTTGGCTCGTCTTCTTTCTCTAGAAGTGTAAGGCCAGTTTCGAAATGCGCTTTGGCAGGGACTTCTGGATATACACCAGCCGAAATAACATAGCACTTACCGCCTCCATTTTTGAAGAACATCTGTAAGTTATAGTACATATTGTACTTGAAACCTAAAGCTCCCTGAGCAATACTGCTGATTTCGCCATCAGTAATTGTGTACTCATACTCAGCAGGCTGTGCTCCACCGAATGCTTCTTTGTACTCTAGTATCGAACTGATTACCTTCACCGCACTCCCATCTACAGGAAGTTTTTCGGTGTAACCGATAAATGCTGGAACTGCCGTTGCTACAGCTGCAACTGAAGGAGGAAGTGTAGAGAGTTCTTCTACGTACACACCTGGGGATTTGTAAGTTGCCATAATTGTTTATTTCGGGTTTAGTTGTTAATGCATTTTATAATCAAAGGTTGATTGTCGGTTCCCGGATTAGGTAGGTTCCGTTGCACTGTCTTATTATTCACTTTTAGTTCAATATGCTTATGTGCTTTCTCCTGAAGTTTGATCTTCTCTTGTGAGGTGATCAGGAATAATTTCTGATCTGGAAACTGATCTATAATTTTTTTTGCAGTACGGTTGTCTGTGTTTTTTTCTATGGTTGTGGCCGAAAGAAATTTCAATGTATTATCGCTGAAGTCATTCTGTCTTATTGCTACATCTTCAGCAGCTACATCATTATCGGCAAGTAGGTAGTATTCCCAAACTGTTTCTACAGCTGTAAATTTCAACTGCAAATTCTGTTCTGGTTTCAGGACTCCATTCTGAAACAGTTTCTTATACGATAATTTAAGCCTGCCCCATAATTTGCTGGGCTGCTGCACACGTTCAAGCTTGAGAAGCTCGGAATACAATCCGGCCGTTATATTATCGAAAAGAGGATTTTTGAGTACAAGCTCGAATTCAAAAACTTCATCCGTGGGTATTTGAATGAACGGCTCGTTTTTATGATCGAAACGAGCCAGTACAACACAAGCGCTAGGACTCTGTTTGTAAACTAAGCGGTAATTCTGAAATTTAAGTAATGTGGCGCTTGTTGGTTGCATTTGTATATCCGTACAAATGCCAGACCTGTAATAATCATGAAGAAGGGAGATAGAAAATAGCTTTAGGAACTTCATCATTGGTTTAGTTTATATTCGGTTTCTGTTGTGGCCACCGCAAGTGTAGCATCCTCGTCGTGATAACTTAAGAGTTTCACCTTGTACAACACCGACGGCAAGCAGGTAGTCCGGAGCGAGTTCCACACCTCGTTAAGTTCCTTGAAAGGCATGGTCTGTAGCTCCACGATAAGTTTTTCTATTTCGTCGCTAAGCTCTGGGGAATTCTTATGGGTGAAGAAACGGTTGCTCTGAAAAAACTTAATAATGTAGGATAAATACTTAAGCGACTCTTCATACGCAGAAAACTTAGATACGAAAAGAATGTATAGCTCTATCTTAATTTCGGGGTTCACATGAAAATCGACACCATCGGCAGTGGTCATAAGATACTGATCGGCTGCACGTAAAATTTTCTCTTCTTGGATATTAATAAGAACAGGCGTAATGCTGTTAATGGGAAAGTCAAGTGGGTCTACCTTGTCTAATTTTAGGTAGTTTACCTTTTCCTCCTCCAGTCCATTGCTTCCATTTATTTTTAGGTTGATGTACTGGTTCAGATTATCTTTCAGAAAACCTACAGCTTGGTATATCATGATTGATGGTTGAAGCTTAGCTTGTGAATAACCTAGGGTCATGGCCTAATAATCAACACAAAAGCTATTCCCAGAAAGGGAGATGCCATATGAAGGAAAGTGGGTTAGGCCAATGGGTATTTGGGTTGTTTGACTGTTTAAAGGTATGAAAAAGATAATCAGGTCTGCAACTTATTTTCTGCTTTTTTACAACTTCAGTGTAAAAATAATACATAACAATAAGTTAACATATGTAATGTATAATGAATCAAACAGCAATAAAAAGTATTATTGATCACCTTTCTGTTTTGTAACTTTGGAGCGAACCAACAACCTTATTATGAATAAAGAAACACCTATGGTCGATTCCGAATATCTCCTGCAAAAGTTCTCAGGCAAAGGTGGATGGACATATGCAGAAATACCAGAAATAGATCAGAACAAGAACAGCCCGTTTGGGTGGGTGAAAGTAAAAGGCTGGGTAGATGATTTTGAACTGAACCAATATAAGCTTATGCCAATGGGAAACGGTAAGCTTTTTCTGCCAGTAAAGGCTGAAATTAGACGACAGATCAAAAAGCAGGCGGGCGACTTTGTTCGGGTTGTGTTGTTTTTAGATAGATCCGATTATCAAATCCCAGATGAAATTGTGGAATGCTTTAAGAACGAAGATAAAACCCTGTCCGAGGCTTTCCTGAATTTTACAGAAGGGGAACAGAAATCATATATCGACTGGATTTATGATGCCAAGACCGATGAAACAAAAGTAAAGCGTATTGCCAGAATGATGGATCGGCTTGGTCGGAAGCTTCGATTACATGATTCAGAGAGATAACGAGATTCTAGTTTTACTTAAGGGTAATGTTATACATGTAATGCTCGTTCAAAATGCCCCCTATTTCCCCCTAACGGGAGACTTGATTACCGAATATTTCAGAAAAGCATACAGATCAGCACGATACTATCCTGAAACATTCACACTTGAACCCTCTTTTATGAGGACTGTGGGAGACCATTTCACAACAAAAGTATCATACATAATTCTATCAATTTAAAACTAGTACATAGCTATGAATCTGTTCTTAATCTACAAACAAGTCAACTAACAAGATTTAAATTGGAGGTGAACTTTCCAAAAGTTCTTCAGGTCCAATCATTAAAACTTTTGGAAAGTTATATCGAATATCTATAAAGCTGCGATTGTACTAAACAGTCCGTTCTGTATCAAATGTCTCTAAGTAATCTGCCACACGTTTAAGAAACATTCCGCCAAGCGCACCATCAACAACACGATGATCGTAAGACATGGCCATGATCATCTGATGACGGATTCCGATAGTGTCGCCTTCTGGTGTTTCAATCACAGCAGGCTTTTTCTGTATAACGCCAACGGCAAGGATTGCGACTTCAGGCTGATTGATAATCGGTGTTCCTGTGATGTTACCAAACGAACCCACATTTGTCACAGAAAATGTGCTTCCCTTTATCTCATCCGGTTTCAACTTATTACTACGGGCGCGGTTGGCCAGATCGTT
Organism: Bacteroidales bacterium; assembly: GCA_965230435.1. Lineage (GTDB taxonomy): Bacteria > Bacteroidota > Bacteroidia > Bacteroidales > JBDKHP01 > JBDKHP01. The sequence goes on along the minus strand of CBDDLB010000006.1, from coordinate 377,885 downwards.
TACTTTTGATGCAAGACCGGCCAAGTTCTGCTGATCGGCCTCTTTGATAACAGGTACAATCAGGTTGCCATTGGTCAGCGCAGTTGCCATACCGATATTGATGAAATTCTTCTTGATAATCGAGTGCCCGTCCACAGAAACATTCACCATGGGAAAATCGCGCAAAGCTTTTGCTGCTGCTTCAATGAAAATTGGGGTGAAAGTAAGTTTCTGGCCATATTTTTTCTGGAACTCGCCCTTTATGCTATCTCTCCATTTCACCACCCGTGTCATGTCCACTTCTACAAAAGAAGTAACGTGTGGAGAAACCTTTTTCGATTTCACCATATGGTCAGAAATCAGCCGTCGCATCCGGTCCATTTCTATTAGTTCGGTTCCCTGCTCAGCACGAACAATTGATGGTGCTTCTTCACGAATTGGTTGTTTTACCCTTGTTGAGGGTGTAGGTGGAACAATAGTACCCTTGGACAGAGAATTTTCCTGTTCAATGAACCCCAAAACATCACTTTTAGTAAGTCTTCCGTCTAATCCGGAACCCTTTATTTGAGCAACTTGCTGCTCGCTCAAGCTCTCCTCTTTTATGATACTCCGCACCAATGGACTTAGAAACCTGCCGTTAGCCGAAGACTGAGGAAGCTCCAATCCTTCTACCGAAGAGGTTATTTGTTCTTCTAATTCTTCTGCAAACGCTTCTACTGGTTTGTCTTCTGCAACAATGTTTCTTTCTTCTGTGTTTTTTGTTTCCAGTATAGCAATTGGCTGCCCTACAGGGATAACATCGCCTTCTTGAAAAAGAATTTCTTTAATAATACCAGCTTCTACGGTAGGCACCTCGTTGTCTACCTTATCAGTAGCCACTTCAACAACAGGATCGTCTTCCTCTACCTTTGTGCCAACAGGAGCAAGTATCTTTGTCAATGTAGCTTCTATAATCCCTTCGCCCATTGCGGGCAGCAAAATTTCAATTTTTGCCATTATTGTTGGTTTTGTATTTTCTGAATCAGACAGGTTTGGTAAGTTAATCGTTATGGGAAAATTCCTGCCTGTGTATTATGGATTGCCCAAGTGTTACTTCATCTGCATATTGAATCTCGTCGCCAAACGACACACCACGGGCAATCGTTGTTATTTTTACATCAAAATCTTTAAGTTTCTTATACAGAAAGAAATTTGTAGTGTCGCCTTCCATGGTAGTACTCAGAGCAAAGATAATTTCCTCTACTGGGTTATTCTGCACTCTATCAATAAGCTTGTTAATGCTCAGATCCGACGGTCCAATACCATCCATCGGCGAGATAACGCCGCCAAGTACATGGTAGCTTCCGAAGTATTGATGGGTGCTTTCGATCGCAATAACATCGCGTATGGTTTCCACTACACAAATAACATTTGCCTCTCTGCTTTTATTGCTACAAATGCTACATACCTCATCGTCGGATAGGTTATTGCACACCTTGCAGTATTTCACTTCCTCTTTCAGCCTTACTAAATTGTTGGCAAACTGCCTGACATCGTCAGAGTCCTGCTTAAGTAAGTGCAAAACCAATCTAAGGGCAGATCGCTTACCAATGCCCGGTAACTGAGCAAAGGCATCAACAGCATCTTCTAATATTTTTGATTCAAACTGTCTATCAGACATTTATTACTACTATTCGTTTTTATTTACGCGCAAAATATCCCAGAAGAAAACCTTTGTTTCAAGGAAAGCAAAGATTCATAGAAGTTTTTTTTGCGTATCTGCAAACTTATAAAAATTAGTTCTGTTTATTCTGCCTAAAAAGCAGAATATGCACTATTGGGATGTTTTTATCCGAATAAACAATCCATCTTACCAAAACTTTGTTCATCTATCACTGATCTACTTTCTTACACTATGCAAGAACTGTTATCTGTTCCTGCGCAAAAACAAAGCTCCCTTTTGATACATAGGAATGTATTCTACAAAAAAGGACTGGCTTTCAACTTTCTGTATCAGCCAACCCTTTCAACTATAAATATACCTAACCTAAAATTTCTCTGTGCTATTCAATACTGATTTTGACATTCTTGATAGCATTATTCCCCATTAGACGAATAAAATAATATCCTGATTGTAAATTACTTACATCTATTTTAGTGCTTTGACCTGTAACTTGTCCTACCGAAGCTTTTTTGCCGTTGAAATCGATAATTTCATATCGGTTGAACGGTATTTCCGGATTGCTTAATTCGATGTTGAGCCATGAATTGGCTGGAAGGGGGTAAATACACATACCTGTCATATTCTTTTCTCTAATTGAGGTTATTTCGGGTAAATCATTTACTATAATTGTTACTATAACAGTACAGGTATCCTGACCATCAGAAACATTTACAACAAGATTAAACTCTGGAATAGCTTCTAAATCTATAACAGAAGACTTATTAACTGTAATTTCTCCAGTATTCTTGTTAATAACAAAGGCATCGTTTATGTTACCACTTTCTATTGAAAAACTGAGTAAGATTTCAACAGAAGAATATCATTTTTTTGATATCATACTGTTCTTTAATACAAAAGAGACTTCTCTATTCATGCCTATAGTTATTTCGCTCACACCTTTATTTTCTTTTTTTAATAAATTCCTAGAATTGCGCATAAATAGCTTTACTTTACTTGTGGCAGTTCGGTTCATTCCATAGAAATTGTTCGACTCTAATACTGAGCAGGCAACAATTTCAAATTTCCTTTTACCATTAACTACAGGTTTATTCACCCAGGTAAGAATGTAACCTACAGTAGAAATTTTCGTTTTTCTGTTTTTTTTACTTAATGTTACTTTTAGCATTGCTCCACCGTCCCGCTTACCAATGCGTTGATTTGAAACAAAATTACCGAGAGAATAGGCAATTAAATGTTCATTACCCTCTTTGCTATCTGAAATGAATTCCATTTTTTGTAGCACATGAGGATGAGCTCCTGCAATTATGTCTACTCCGTTTTTGAATAGAAAGTTGGCAATATTAATTTGCTTCTTAGATGGTTGAGATTGATACTCTTCTCCCCAATGAACTACAACAATTAACTTATCCAAACATTTTGCTTTGGCATCTTGTATGTCTTTTAGCATGGAAATGGTATCGATCTGGTTTACAATAGTTGGAAAAGGAACTTTCACGCCATTGGTCCCATAGGTGTAATTAAGCAAACCTATTCCGATGTTGTTCTTCCTCAATATCAATAAGTTATTCTTATATCTATCAATGGAATCCTTAAATGTTCCTGTATGGTGTATCCCCAAGGAATCTAAAACTGCAATTGTTCTTAGAATCCCCTTTTTTCCTCTATCGCAGGCATGGTTGTTTGCTGTAACCAATACATTAATTCCATTGTTCTTACAAGCAACTGCAAGTTCTTCTGGCGATGAGAACTGAGGATAGCCAGAGTATGGTTTTCCTGCCAGTGTGACTTCTAAGTTGGCAACTGCAAAATCGCACTCTGAAATTATTGGTGAAATTTCACTAAAAACATGCTCATAATCATAAGTTCTCATTGTAGGACAATAAGCGGATCTAATTTGCGAACCATGTCCCATTATATCTCCAATAAAAATCAATGATATAGAGTCTGACTGCTCTATGTCCTGACAAAAAGTTTTTGTTGTTAATATTAAAAAACAAAATAAGAATCCACATTTCATAGCTTAAACTTGAAGTTGACCTCAACAGTTAGGCAATAGCATATCCAGTCTCGGAATTAGAATTTTCTTATTCCGCAGTATTTTTCTTATTTAAAGGATATTTTATAGTTGAAATTAAAATATGTTCAGAAAGAATCTAAATATTAGCTATTGTTGATAATATCGCATTTTTGGTTTAAAAGGCAGTTGAATAGAATAACTCTCCTAAATTAGTTTGCAGATGTTGTTTTTATAGAATCATTCGTCATCAATTTGCTGTAAGTAATATATTTTCAGTTTTTTAGTATAAAACATCAAAATGATCGGTAATTTCATCAAACCCAGACTCATTGCTTATTGTCCTGAACTCACCATTAGTAGAATAATAGCTGAGAACATAATAGCTTTTAGTAATGTTCATATCGCTTTCTTCTACACTTTCATAGCTTTTAATTAACTCCCCATTATAATAATGTTCGTTGGTTTCAGTTTTTCTTTCTATTCCTCCAGCTAGAGAAATTGAGCTTTGCGAAGCAAACACAACATTTCCCAACGAATCGGTATATTCTTCTTCAATAGCACTATAATCTCCTTCTCCAATAGTGTCCAGCTTGCTTTGCTCATACATCCCTGCCTCCACTCTAAAATATATATGCCCACAAAGCATATCAATACTATCTACCATCTCATTATTTCTTTTGTTCTTAATTGCCAGGTTATTGTTAAACAGAATTTTATGTTCCCTTGCTCTCTTGCAAATACCATGTTCTGGAGCATTTAAGGCATCGGCAACGGCCCTATGTTGTTTGTTTTCATCGACCCATCTAACAATATGGCCATCATAGAAATAGTAGCGGTTCTCTTTACTTTTCTCTCTTGTGTAAATAAAGAATGGTTCTTCGTTATTTAAATGGTCGTCATAATAATATTCATAACGTATATCTTTTTCATTATCTACTACTGTGAGTTTTTCCTTGGTGTAAATCCCCCATAAAGAATCGCCGATCTCCTGTTTTGTTTGTCCTTTATGTTTGTTCCCACTATTAATTTTTTTATACGCTAAGCGTATTTTTGAAATAATCTCCTGTTCGGTAATCTGGTTTTCTATTTCTTTTTTTAATGAGATAAATAAATTGCCATCGTAATCAAAATACCCTTTGTTTATGATCTCGTATTTTTTATTACCATTTATATCATAGTAATCCTCATACTTAGAAATCATAAAGTGCTTCTCTTTAGTATCAAAGAGGAGCTTTTTGTATTTAAATTCGGTGAGTTGTTTTCCTTTATTATTTACAATTGCTGAGTTATACCAGAATTTTCCTACTGTAAACCCATATTCGTTCATTGGTTCGAGGTGGTGATAATTCATAGGAACAACAAGTTTTCCAGTTTTATCGATCATCCCAACGCGGCCTTCCTTCGAACCCACGATTGCAAATCCGTTTTCAAATTCCCCAAATTCCATTACTTCCCCCATTACAAAGGGCATTCTTGTGACGTGGTAATCGTTGCTGTAATACTCCTTTATTTTCGTCTGATTACCATCTATCTGTACAAAAGCAAATCTATTTTCGTCTATTTCATACTTAATGAGATTTGGACTTACAATACTAACGCTGTTGCTTCGTTTTGAAAGCCCAATTAATGTATCGCCCTGAAGGTTTATAACAAATGTTGAATCCCGAATTCCGCCCAAAGCTATATCCCCTACGAAATAGTTTACCCAATCGTATTTAAAATCGATAAGAGTGTCTTGCTTGGCATTTATAAAACCATACTTTGTGCCGCTTTTTGCAACAATAGTTTTTCCATTTTTATAACCCAGATAAGTATAAACCGGTGGTATTATCGTATCCAGTTCTAGACTGTACAATCCACATTTAGAGCCGTTCTGTATCAATAATCCATACGGCGTTACATCAATATTTTTGTATATTGCAGGTATTATTTCCCGATCTCCAATCCCTACTACCCTACTATTGCCTTCGCTTTTTTGTACAACAAACATAGAATCGTTGATGACGGTAATCCACCTATACTGGCAAGGGAGTATTTCCTTTCCCATTTTATCAATAACTCCCGACTTATTGTTTCTGGATACAATTGCATAGCCATACTTTCTAAAGCTAAAGTCCCAATCGTACAAGGGAGGTACTATCTGATTACCCGCTGTGTCTATTACTCCCCACTTCTCATTTTGCTTCACATGTATTGTTCCGTCGCCTTTCCAGCAATAGTCTTCATAAGCGCAGGCTATACGTTCTCTCCCTGTAGAATCGACAAATCCCCATATCTTTCTTATTTTTACAGGGAAAAACCCATCAATACATCCTTTTGCATCGACATAATAGCAGTCAACAACCTGTTTTCCTCTTGCGTTGATAAAACCATACTCCTCATTTTTTGCCACCCATGCAAAACCGTTCCTAAAAAATCCACATCTATCGAAAACTGCATCAATTACCAGTTCTTTTTGCTTGTTTGCATAGCCCCATTTCCCGTCTTTGAAAAACGGGACTGTTTCTGCTGCATTGAATTTTTTCAGGACAATTCCTTTTTTTACTTCTTTTTGAACTACGGCTTGACTTTTTTTGATGTTGTTTTGCTCAGGTGCATTATTGGCACAGCTATATCCTAGAAAAAGCAATATACCAAGAAAAAAATGCTGTTCTTTTTTCATAGGAATTTTGATTTTTAACATTTAAAAGTGTAGCTAAATGAGAAATGGAGTTCGTCCAATAAATAAGCGGTATGTAAAGGCCAAGTTCACAAACCTCAACAGACCACCTGTTATGTTCTGATTATGAAACTGTTTAAATAAGCGAAGTAGTTAAAAGTACGGCCATAAAGCCGCACTTATGAGCACACAAATAGAAACAAAACCAAAGCAAAACCACATTCACATTACTTTTTTATGAATTTTCCACTTTTAACTATGTTGTTATCGAAAATTCTATACGAATATGTTCCGTTGTCTAGTCCTTCTAGGTTCAGGTGATTTTTTCCTTTTAGTTTTTTGTGGATTATCTTTCTTCCTTTAAGGTCAAAAATTTCAATGGTAGCATTATTGTAGTTTGAAGAAGACTGTATGTGAAGCTTATTACGTACTGGGTTAGGGAAAACTTTCACTGGTGCGACAAAGATGTTTTTTTCAGATAGAGTCTGTTTATCTATTGAATAATAGAAAGTTGTCCGCCCCATTGTTTTTTTATTATCATAATAATCAATTGAATTAGAATGAGTCATCATATGATTAAACCAATCAAAATTTTCGTACCCGAAAGGAAGAATAAGATCTGAATAGGAATAGCGGCTATCATAACTATAGCTACTTTCAGAATCAAGACGGAGTTCTCCAGTTTCATCGTCCAACAAGTAATACAACTCTTTTTCTATATTTTTATCTTCACCATACTGATATTCTATCTTTTCAGACAATATCCAAAGTTCATTTCTATAAACATAATATAAATACTCTTTTTCCATCCCAAAATCAGTATAGACACTATTGCTTTTACTTTCAAGCTTCCACTCTTTAGTTTCTACATCTTCAGAAAAAGAGAGTTCTTGTAAAATATCTCCTTTTTCATTGCAGGTATATACTTCTTTACTCCCATAAGTAGGTTTGCCTTCTTCATCATATGAATAAATTAAACGATAATCAAGAAATCCATTTTCATCATAAAAATACTCTTTCTCATATTCCTCAAGCCAATCAGCACCTTCCTTAAGGTAATGTTTTAAGAGCACAAGCCTTCCTTTCACATCATAATTATATTCTGTCTTATAAGTGCAAAATATAGTTGAATCTCGACTAAAATACATTACTTTTTCTTCGCACAAATTACCGTTTACATCATAACCATACATATATTTCTGATAAGAACTTATATCTAAATTTTCATCTAGATATATGTACGTTGTTTTTGATATAATCCCATTTATATCATAAGTATATATATACTTTTCATTATTGGTATACCCATCCCAAGAATACAAGCGAATATATTCGATATTTCGATTGTTTTCGTCATATATAAATTTCTGGCTACCAATGCGATTCCATAATTGAGTATTATTGTCAAAATGACACCGTATTGTACTGTCCAGTCTTTGTTTGGGAATACTTCCAAGCTTCTTCATTGTGGAAAAATTCCCATAAGCTCTAGGCGGACTAAAACACCGATTCTCAAAGGATAAAATCATTTTCCTACCAAACTCATGATTGGCAGTATTACTGTTTTGATATTCTCTCGCTTTCTGTCCCAAAGCAAAACCAGAGATAATCAAAAATGCAATAAGTGCGATAATTTGTTTCATGATTGAAAAATATTTAAGAACTGTATTTGATAAAACATTTCGTATTTCAATAAAAAATCGATATGCAAGCTTAACCTTCTTAATCAAAACTCTTGCAATCTGTTTTTTTTCTACAATAAGTTATAATAATGATAACAAAAGTAGAAAGCACGGCTCTAAAGCCGTACTTATAGGCACACAAATAGAAACTTAACCAAGTTTAAAACTTACTCACATTACTTTTTACAGAATTTTCCACTTTCTACTATGTTGCCGTAGCAAATTCTGTAAAAATAAGTTCCATTGTTAAGTTTTTCTAGATTCAGGTGATTTTTTTATTTAGTTTTTGTGGATTATCTTTCTTCCTTTAAGGTCAAAAAAATCAATAGCAACACCCTTGTAGTTTCCTCATTTTCCAAGAAAGTAAGTGCTTTCTTACAGCCATTTCTGGAACAAAGCTTCCTTAATTAAAAGGAGGCCTTGTTGACATATCTAACCTGATGCTTTATTTTATACTAAACTTAACTGCTTCCCGACAGTATCTCCCTTGTAATTGTATAAGGTATAAACCTTTGTGCATACCGTTCACATCAATTTCTGTTTTGCTTCCTTTAATTTGGCCAGATAAAATCAGCTTCCCGCTATAATCAATAATTTCATATCGGTTAAACGGAATGTTAGGGTTGTCGAATTTTACATTAATCCATTGGTCAGCTGGGATTGGGTAGACGTGGATACCTTGCGCTGCTAAATCGTTGACAGATGTGAGTTCGTTTAAGTCGTTCAGCTTAACTGTCACTGTTCCTTCCGTTGTGTTTTCACTATCAGAAACACTTATCAAAAGTTGGAACTCCTGTGTTGTTTCGAAGTCTAGAGCGTCTGTGTTATTCACCTTCAGCTCACCCGTCGTTTTGTTTATCGCAAAAGCGCTGTTGTTGTTTCCTCCTTTGATTGTGAAAATTAAAGCATCCTGTTCTGGGGCTGTTGCTATCAATTGTCCAAGAACTGTTTCATTGGGTGCATTTTCATTTATTGTAAATTCCTGGTCAGGAAATACCAGAAAGCTATTTTTTATTATAATCCGGTTTGAGTATAATGTCAGGTCGGGAAATAAAGGGTTTGTAATTTCACAGTAAATTTTTTCCCCATCTGGAATATTTTCGAAGGTAAAGCTCCAGTTATTATTAGAAAGTGGTGTAATCTCTTCCCCCTGAACGTTTTTCCAGACAATGGTACTTTCTGTCCCGTCAATGTTTTTTTCTGTGCTCAGATCTATCGGTACATTGCAGTGCTGGTAATAACTATCATTATCTTTTTCCCCAAGTATAACAGATTGACCATAGTAATAAAAAGAAGAAATATCCGCTTTAGAGGGGCGGGGGGCAAATTGACTCATTAAGATATGGTTATTATAGCAGGATAAAGAATTCAGTTCAGTGTTCCTTGTCACATCAAGGGAGGTGAGCTGGTTAGAATGGCAGGATAAACGGGTCAGTTCAGTGTTCTTTGTCACATCAAGGGAGGTGAGCTGGTTATTATAACAGGATAAAGAATTCAGTTCAGTGTTCTTTGTCACATCAAGGGAGGTGAGCTGGTTAGAATGGCAGGATAAACCGGTCAGTTCAGTGTTCTTTGTCACATCAAGGGAGGTGAGCTGGCTATTATAACAGGATAAATAATTCAGTTCAGTGTTCTTTGTCACATCAAAGGAGGTGAGCTGGTTATTTTTGCAGGATAAATAATTCAGTTCAGTGTTCTTTGTCACATCAAGGGAGGTGAGCTGGTTAGAACCGCAGTCTAAAGAATTCAGTTCAGTGTTCTTTGTCACATCAAGGGAGGTGAGCTGGTTAGAATGGCAGGATAAACGGGTCAGTTCAGTGTTCTTTGTCACATCAAGGGAGGTGAGCTGGTTATTATAACAGGATAAATAATTCAGTTCAGTGTTCTTTGTCACATCAAGGGAGGTGAGCTGGTTAGAACCGCAGTATAAATAATTCAGTTCAGTGTTCTTTGTAACATCAAGGGAGGTGAGCTGGTTAGAATGGCAGGATAAATAAGTTAAAGAACTGAACCCCTTTAGGTCAAGTTCCCCTGCAATTATAGGTTTTTGGAACTCCCCAGACCAGTGTAGCTCTTTTACTTCTATTGGAGATCCGGTATTATCATGCCAAGTTATCCCGGGCCAGGAGCCTGGATTATCAAGATCGGTAATGCCGAGTACTTCTCCGTTGTTCTTGCCTTCGATGGCTGATGGCTGTGCGAAAAAAGCTTTAAGTTTTTCAATCTCATATTGCTTATAAGTCTGTGACTTCAAACTAACTGCGACAATAAAAAAAATCGAAAAGAATAAAAGGTGTCTCATGATTGGTGTAAATTTGTACATACTATATTTTAAACTTAACTATCTGTCAGGGCACAAATTAGATACAGTTATTGAGTTGTATCCTAACTATAAAAGTTAACCTGCCAAGCAGTTGCTTCTATTTGTTTTATCTCCCATCTCAGGAATATAATCGGATTCGCTTGGTAGTATTTTTTGTGAGTTTTTGAAAGTAAATAGCTTTTAATAGACCTAGCCTTTGTAAGATTTCAATTCGATGTTTAGCTGCTTTTTTTGCTTTGATATTCCTTCACAAAAAGCAAAATCAGAGTACCAACAAGCTAACCTTAATCATTATCGCCATACTCATCTATTAATCAAACATACCATTTGCACCTAATATGTAACACACTCAATTCAATTGTTCTGTATAGTAATTGAAAAACAGAGATCAGAGGCTGGGTGATCGCATATAACCCACCCCTGATCAAGGCTATCGCCCCCGTTTAGTTTAAGTGTGAATCATCAATAAGCATATATGAACTAGCTTTTTAATCTTAAGTTGTTCTTTAATATTTCTAACTAGAAAACAAACAGTTAGCGAAATAAAATTCATTATTACGAATATCGTGTTCATTAAAAAAAATGAATAACCATCTAATTTCTAAAAAGAGTACCCAAGCGAAAACTGCAACACACTCCTAAAAAAACTACTGTTTTCAGATTCAGAATCCTCAAAAACATTGGCTAGCCCAAAGTTATAGCGACCAGAACAACGGAGTCCCGAATCAGTTTTATAGGTTAAGCCAAAAGCTAATCCGGAATCCATAGCTTTTAGCTCATCGCGGTCAATTTCACCTTCTTCGATTTCTTCATCTACTTCTGTTTTATATTCACCCCAAAGGAAAAAGCCTAACTGTCCCCCAGCATCAACACTTAAATTTTCTGCAACATAAAACTTAGCCATAACAGGAAAATACAAGTGGTTCTTTTTCTTTGTTGTTTTAACAGAGGCTATTTCGGACTCCACCTCTTGCCTGAAGACCTGAATTTCTGGTTGAATAGAAAGCTTTTCTGTTAAGGCTAATTCAACATAAATTCCAGAATGAGTATTTGACAGTATTTTTGAAAAATCTAATTCTCCAGCCATTGGAACGAAGATAAAGCCCACATTAACTCCAAATTTACTCTCATTCTGAGCATTAACACAGAAGACGGCAATAAAACATAAAAATAATAGTAGCAGTTTTTTCATAATAGTAGATATATTTTAGCGAAAAAATTCATTTTTTCACTACATCAAAACAGTCTAGAAATGAATATAATTCTGTTTCATTGCTGAATGAACATTACGTCTTATAGATACCCATACAAGTTTCAACAGCCTTGCCAATAGGCGTAGATTAATAGAACCCTTTGGTTTGGTACAAATCTATCAAGCAGATCATTAGAATACAATATCAAGCCTTTAAAGTGTCTATTTAGACTATTGAAGTGTTATATTTATGTTCTGAGAGGTTCATTTTTTGCCTTAATCGGTTTTACTATATACTTTCGCGCTGCATCTTTCTAAGCTTTGTAAACGATGAGACATGTACTGACGATTGTGTGTACCCTAATCACAACCGCTCTTTATTCTATTGATTTTAAGCTAATTAAATACACCACAGAAAATGGTTTACCTAGCAATGAAACCTACCAAGTTTTTCAAGATTCAAAAGGATATATATGGATAGCAACAGACAATGGCGCTGTCCGTTGGGATGGGTATAACTTTAAGATATTGAGTCGGAGCAATGGCTTGCCAGATAAAACAATATTTGGCTTCTTTGAGGATTATAAGCAAAGAATATGGTTTATTTCATTCAATGGAAAGTTATCCTACTGGGAAAACAACCGTGTTGTTCTTTATAAACATAATGCGGTATTGAAATCCCTATTGAAAAAAACTACCATGCCCATAAAGCAATCATTCTATGTCGATAGTTTAGATAATGTATTCTTCTCTGATAAAAACAATGGGCTGTTCAAAATTTCGGATAATGGAAATGCACATAGCTACCCAAACGATGCCATTATTCATTATGAAAAAGGTAGACTTTTAACCAATTTCTATGGAAACTCAAAAAATGATTCTGCCTATATTAGAAAAGCAGGAAAACTTATTAAGTCGAACCTCTACATTAACAAAGGTTATCAGCAGAGGATTTATACCCTAAAATACAACAACTCAATATTAGTCACAACTAACTACTTCATCAGTAAACTCGTCTACAGCAAAGTTGTAAAGACGAAAAAGCTTTCTGGGATCATCTATTGGGTATGTGCCGATTCAAAAAAAAAGATATGGGCCGGAACAGCCAAAGGTGCCTATTGCCTAAATGCCAAACTCGACACTTTGGAACACCTGTTTCCGAACTACATGGTATCTTCAGTTATGGAAGATAGAGAAGGAGGATACTGGTTTTCTACAATAAGAAATGGAGTAATTTACATCCCCAACAAAAAAGTCACTGGCTATAAACTGAAGCAATTTTCCAGTAAAAATGTTTCATCAATTACAGAAGGAGAAGGAAGTCTTTGGATAAATTGCGGCAACTACAATATCGTTCAAATTAAAAATAATAGAATCACCAATTACACACTCCCCTCTGTAGAAAGTATAGATTTTAAATTATTCGATCTCAAATACGATTGCAATAGTAACAAGCTTTTATTTTTACACGCTGGGATCAATTCATTGAAAAACAATATATTTGAGTATCATAGAGAGAAAAAATTACCTTATCATCAGGATGGCAATAGAATACAAATTCTTAACAATGGAGAGGTATGGTGTTCAGGACAAAATGATTTGGTTCACTGGATAGATGATAAATTAGAGAGCAGGTTTATTATTAATGAACCCAATTTATATATCCAAGATTTTTTAAAAATATCAAATGACACTTTTCTCATTGCATCCAGAAAAGGGTTATACGAGCTTGATATCGCCAGTGGAGTGTACAAAAAGTGCAATGAAAAATTGTTATCGGAACACTTAACCTGTCTGACAATAAACAAACAGAATCAGAACGTATGGTTTGGAAGCCGTGAACACGGCATTATAGTAAAGAAAAAAGATTCTATTGTCAACTTTACACCAAAAAATGGACTTGGTAGCAGTTATATCACATCAGTGTTCTACCATAAAAACAAAGTCTGGGTCGGAACAAAGAATAAAGGACTGAATATAATTTTCTTAGGACACCATGGTGAGATAGAACACATAGAACATTACACTTTCAAACACGGACTTTTTTCAAATACCATAAATGCAATACATGTAAATGATACCGCAGCATATATAGGTACAAACAACGGCCTTAACATCATTAAGAATCAGGATATCATTCAAAAGAAAATCCCTCCCATGATATGCATAGATAAGGTGATGATATCTGGCTCGGACACGATTGTAAAGCAAGAGTACTCATTACCCTATAATAAGAATACGATTGAGGTTGTATGCACAGGAATCGCTTATAAATGTTTGGGGAAGGTTGGTTATAAATATCTTCTGGGCTCAAACAATTCCTCGTCTCGTTGGGTTGAGGCAAAAGACCGTACGATTACACTACTAAACTTACAACCGGGAAACTACGTGCTTGCAATTAAAGCTGTTAACGAAAGCAATGTGGAATCCGCGGCTCCTATCTACGTCCGATTAAATATAGAACCTCCTTTTTGGCAAACATGGTGGTTCAGAACCTTTATACTAATTATAATAATAATCATTGTAGTATTCATAACGTCTGCTTTTTACAGAGTAAAAATTAGCGAAGCGGAAAAAAGAGGTTCACTAACTCAACAGATCGATGGGCTAAAGTACAAAGCATTAGCAAATCAGATGAACCCTCATTTCATCTTCAACTGTCTGGCTTCGATTCAGAATTACGTCCGTGAGAACGACAATAAACAATCCAGCCGCTACATTACACAGTTTGCCAGTTTAATGCGCAGTACGCTGGATAATTCTCACTATTCAACAATTACATTGGAAAAAGAACTACAAGCATTAAAGAACTACATAGAACTCGAAGCAATGAGGTTGGAAGGAAAATTCTCCTATGACCTAAAGATAAGCGAAGAATTAGCTCCTGAGGATATCCGCATCCCACCACTTATTCTTCAACCATTTGTAGAAAATGCAATTATCCATGGTCTTGCAAATAAAATTGAAAATGGCAACCTTACGGTAAAACTTGCTTCAGAAAACAAGCACTTGCTGTGCGTAATAGATGATGATGGAATTGGCAGGGAAGCAGCACAAGAACTGATTGCAAAAAAACGGAAATTTTATCGTTCGTACGGAACTGAGATTACCATCCAAAGGCTTGAGCTAATAAATAAACTGTACGGTCACCTTGTTGATGTTAAATACATTGACAAAACAGAGAAAGGGAGCGTGAAAGGAACACGTCTGGAGTTAAGAATCCCCATTATTTCGAATTAGATTTCAATTTCCAACTTAAAAACATAGCCCCGCTCCACTTAAAAGAGTAAGAAAAAATTCAAACCATAACAAATTAACCGAACCTACCACCTACTAAGTAATCCGACATAATTAATCAAAATTTATTCTTCTGCTAAGAAACCGGTTACTTGCAAGTAGTAAATCTGAAATTAAAAGGTCTGAGACTTTAACTATTGAAAACTATTTAGCTTTTAGAGTATGTTCAACGTTATCATTATTGAAGATCAACAAAGAATTGCCCAACTTATAGAGTCTATAATTACAAATGAATTGCCTGAAATTTCAATTAGCGGCATTGCCCACAATGCAATTGAGGGAATAAAACTGATTATGCATCATAACCCAGATATTGTTTTATTGGATATAGAGATGCCCGGTGGTGGTGGCTTTGAAATTCTTGATGCTTTCCCAGAAAAGAATTTCGAGGTCGTATTTGTTACTTCACACGAACATTATGCAATTAAAGCATTCAAATACAATGCAGTAGACTACATTCTAAAACCATTCGATGATGAAGACATTGTTAATGCGATTGAACGGGTAAAGAGCTTATTTACCCAAAGAAGAGCAATATCGATGAATGGAGATATAAAACAGGAGACGTCTGATAATCAGAAAAAAACTTCTCATAGATTGATTATTCCTTTTACAAACGGAATTGAGTATGTGGATACGGATGAAATTCTCTACTTAATGGCCGATGGAAAATACTGCCACCTCTACTTAGATAATCAGAAGCATATTCTAACTTCAAAATCTATGAACGAAATTATTTTAATGATTGAAACCCCACTTTTTTTCAAGTGTCACAGGTCTTATGCTGTTAATATTCAGCATGCCAAAAGGTTCATAAAGCTCGATAAGTACTACATTGAGTTAAATAAAGAATTGCGCATTCCTCTGGCCCGTTCTAAAAAAAATGATTTTCTTGCATTAATGGAAAGTGAAAATAGTTAAAGGACAGTTCTTCATAAACAGGTAATGCTCAAAATCTGTTGTTTATGCAGTTTTCGGATAAAGCCTGCTTTGAAATAGAACTTCACATAATACATCCCGCTTACATTGTCATGAATTTCCTCATTTCTTGAAAAGCATATTGCTTTCCGATTCATGTTCTTCCATTCAATTTTCCATGTGCTGTCATTACTGGCAGCGCAATGCCATCAACTCAAGATGTAAGCAGAATGTATTCAGTGATATAAGCTTTTTGTACCAAAATAGTTACATTTGAAATACAAACAAATAGAAATGAGAGATTTACAACAAGCAAAACAGTAAAACGAAAAACCTTCTACGGTAAAGAATCTGGCCTTTTCATTGGTTTTCCTGTTCATATTCTACATGATCTGCCAACGTCTTTGGAGCAATATCGACCGCTTCTTATTACCTGCCTGCAAAGTAGAACCGATAGTTCTTCCTCAATAGCAGTCTGTTCTTTTGATGAACCACTCCTGCATGCCTTCTTATCGAATGATATACCCTCCCCTCTTAATTAAGAAGATTATAGAGAAATACTAAAATAATTGTATCTTTAAAGAAAACAGCAATGTTAACTTTATTGAATTTTGTACTATTTTTATTACTAGGACATGCCCATCCTTTGCATATTTCGATGAGTACAATTGAGTTTTCAGAAAAAGGAAAGGCTGAATTGGTTGTAAAACTATTTTCTGATGACTTTGAAAACGCTATACATCTACATAGCAAAAAAAGAGCTGGGCTCACGCAGGAAAACATATCTGAAAACGCTATTGAATATGCTTCTGCATACATTACATCTAAGCTAAAGGTAGAAGTCGACAATAAACCTTTGACATTCGAACCAGATCGCATAGAAAGAAACCATGAAGCAACATGGGTTTATTTTATCGCTAAAAGTCCGAAACAGGGGCGCATTAAAATCGTTAACCTGCTTATGAACAAAATGTTCAGCGATCAACGAAACCTAATGATCATCACTTACGGAGGCAAACAGAAAACAGTAAGTTTCGATAACCGCCAAACAGGGATCAATTTTGAGTTTTCCGATTTTTGATTTTTTAACGTTCATTTGTGTTGAAGCTTGATTACTTTTATGCTTCTTCTGCTGAAAGTATTAAGGGTCAAATTAGCTTTGACTTCTCTACAGAACTGGAGGATTTTTATACAAAACACTTATGCTCATGAAGAACTTTTTACTTTTATCTACTTTTTGCTTATTATTCACGATAAATTCCCTCGCCACGCACAACAGAGCTGGGGAAATTACTTATAGACAAGTTTCGGACTTTACTTACGAGATCACGCTCATCACATACACTTACACCAGATCGGATGCCGATAGGGATACGCTAGAAATATCTTGGGGAGACAATACAATAACAAAGGTTGGTAGAATTTCTGAGACCATCCTACCCGATCTTTTCAAGAAAAATGTCTATAGGGCAAGGCACACTTACCCTGGCGCTGGAACTTACGAAATTTTCATGCTCGACCAGAACCGGAATGCAGGAATTGAAAATATACAGGGATCTGTGAACATTCCATTTGCGATAAAAACAAAGTTGAAGATCAACGCACAGATCGGGTTCAACAATACCCCCATATTACTTACCGAACCTCTTGATAAAGCAGCTGTAGGAAAACTTTTCATTCACAATCCTGCTGCGTGGGACATAGATGGAGACAGTATTTCATATAAACTCACCACATGCCTTGGCGATAATGGAGATCCTATTCAACATTACCGCTTCCCGGATAGTGAAAACAGCCCTATATACATTGATGAAGTCACTGGCGATTTAATATGGGATTCACCTACCGAACCCGGTAATTACAACGTTGCTTTCTATATTGAAGAGTGGCGCAATGGCATTAAAATCGGTCAGATGCTACGCGACATGCAGATTACAGTGGTTCATACAGACAATATGCCACCAGAAATTCAAGAACTTAATAAATACTGTGTTGAAGCAGGGCAGGAATTAATGTTCGACATAAAGGCTACCGATAGCAATAACGACCAGATGAAAATGAGGGCTTATGGTGGGCCATTCGAAGTTCCCTTATCGCCTGCTACTTTCAGAATTGCAAATGATGAACCGGGCGCCATAACTGGGCGTTTTAAGTGGAATACGATATGCGAACATGTGCGTACTGCTGAATATCAGGTCGAATTCAAAGCCCTGGATACGCTCAGTAATTCCCTGGACAATGTACAGCTGGTAGACTTCGAAGAAACATTCATAAAAGTAGTTGCTCCTGCACCGGAAATTAAGCAGCTCAATCCCACAAACAATACCATTGATGTAATTTGGCAGACTCCAAGTTGTACAGGGCAGAATTTAATAGGTTATAAACTATATCGCAAAATCGGACCTTCAGACTATGAACCCGCTCACTGCCAAACAGGCATCCCAGAAGGACTTGGTTTCGAACTGATTGCCGAAATAGACGATCCCAAAGCAAATAAGTTTGTAGACAACAACAACGGCAACGGACTAAAACAAGGGCAATGGTACTGTTACCGCTTAGTTTCTAAATTTGAAGGTAATGCAGAAAGTTACCCATCTAATGAAGTTTGTCAGAAGGTAGTCCGCGGAGTTCCGATTATTACCAATGTAGATGTAAAAGAAACCGATGAAACAGTCGGAGAGATATTCGTAGCCTGGGTGAAACCGACCGAACATGATCCTGTTAAATTCCCTGGCCCATATAAATACATTGTATACCGTGCTGAAGGAATCTGGGGCGATGAATTCACGAAGCTTGCTGAGCTTGACGGCATAGACAACACACAGTATACAGATCAGAAACTAAATACAGCCGACACAGCCTACAACTACAAAGTTGAATTTTACAGCGGCACCGAACTTGTTTCGCCGCCTCAAACTGCATCATCTATTTTCATAACGCTGAAGCCAACCAACTCCATGGATGTGCACATGGCCAGCAATGTTCCCTGGATAGACACACTCTATACTGTTTATAGAAAAGCTGAAGGTGAGCTGGATTTTAAAGAAGTAGGAACTACAAACACCAAATTGTTTAAAGACCCAGATGTAGAATACGAAAAGGAGTATTGTTACTATGTGAAAGCAGATGGTTATTTTACCGTTGAAGGCATAAAGTCTCCGATAGAGAACCACTCTCAAGAGACCTGTAAAAAGTATATCGACAAGATGCCCCCTTGTCCACCATCGTTGATTGTTGACAGTGATTGTGATGGGGAATACAACATCTTGGAATGGGAAGTTGAGGAACTTCCATGCAACGAAGACATAGAAGGTTTCGAAATTTACTATTCCAGCACAATGGATGACGAGCCTCAGTTAATAGAAACACTTTTCGATCCATCCGCCAGAAGTTGGACTCATTACCCAAACGGGGCATTAGCCGGATGCTATCAGGTGCTTAGCTTCGATTATTTCAAAAACAAAAGCGAGAAGAGTATAAAATCCTGCATTGACAAATGCTCAAAGTACAATCTGCCCAACGCTTTTTCTCCCGATGGCGATAATATAAATGATGTGTTTCATCCCATACCTCCATATTATGGAATTAAAAAAGTCGATTTCAAAGTATTCAACAGGTGGGGAAAACTCGTTTTCGAAACCAATGATCCAGACATTAACTGGGACGGAAGAGATCAGACGACTAAACAAATCGTTTCCAATGGGGTTTATTTTTATACATGTACCGTTTACGAACCTCGATTAACGGGAGTGGAAGACCGTCATATATCTGGTTTTATTCAGGTGGTCGCTAGGTCTAAAGTAATTCAGAACTAAAGCAGAGGATATCTTATTTGGTTTTACTTTCTACAAGTAATCAGTCAAATAGATTAGATACAAACCTTAATATTCAAAAGTATTTAAGTTGGTGTTGCAATAGGAACAACATCAACTTAAATACCTCCAATAAATTTCAAACTCTCAATAGTATCTCTTTTGCTGAGCAATCAAAATAGATTACTCAGCAAAGGGATAAATTGCATTACCAAGTTACAACAATATGACGGGTATCGTTTTTACCAATTGTTACAGTATGGCTCTTTTTCTTCTCTCCTCCATCAAAACTAACTTCTCTATCTTCGCATTCTAGAGTAAAGATTGTACTTGTATTATTGTTACCAAAACGTCCTGGGGCACTCACATACAAATGAATCGTGTTGCCTTCGCCTTTATAACCTGCCGCAGCAGCCCAGTTTTCGCGCACTTCTTTGTAGCAGATACGTTTTCCGAACTGCACATGAGTGAAACCAGCTTCGTGTTCCGAAACAGGATACCACCACAACCCACCTTTGCAACCGTACTCAGCAGCAACAATCATTTCAGCAACACAATGTGCTTCTGAATTATAGAATGGTTTGCCTTCGCTGTTCACTTTCTTCACAAAGTTGATGTAATTCCACATACTACCACCTAGCATATGTGTTGCACCCCAATCTGCTTTGTTCTTGATCACGTTCCAGAACTTGTTTGCATTGGCACAGTTCAACGTAGAAGGGCCAACCTGAGGGATTGAACCAAGTTCGTTATCAGCCTTCATTTTAGCCATTATGTCTTTCATGTTCTCTTTCGACCCATACTTTTTCCAGTCTGGCTCGTTATTCACTTCAATAAAAGCAACACTTGTAGAATAGCCTTTTTCTTGAAGTTTTGCAAGAAGATATCTTCTTACTTCTTTAAACATGTTCGTCCAACGGCCTACACGGATTTGGCCATTTTTAATGAAATAAGCATCTACCTTTCCTTTCTTTGCCGAAGAGCACAAGGAAATCTGAACATTAGGGTTCACAGCAAAAAATTTAACAACCTGCTCAATTTCTCCATCAAGGTGCGTCTTAGCTTCTTGTTTCAAGCTTCCATCGTTGTTCAATGGCCATTTCTGGAAACCGCCAACTCGCACTACGTCTATTTCGCCACCTAAACGCTCTATACTCAATCCACTACTTGCGGTTCCAACTACCCAGTAATGCATCGATTTGTCCACCCCAGAAGAAGTAGTGTTAAATTTCATAGTAGCAGTTACTCCGCTACTGGCTTTTTTCGAAGCTGTTTGTGGCACTTCCGGTTTCATGCCCTCTTTACTACACGAAACGCTAAATGCTAGTATTGCCACGGCTATTAAGCTCGCGACAGACAATGATAATTTCTTCATTTTTTAAAAGGTTTAGGGTTTGTTATTAATAAAGATTGTGTTTCAGATAATCATTATTTACGAAGAAGTAATCCCGTATTGTATCCCAAACAATAAACACTGTTCCATTTAAAAGCCAGATACACCTTGGATAAACTTGTTTTTCGATCTCTCTAAAATCGCAACAAAAGGATATTTCGACAAGGATTTCCCTCACAACAAAAACCACACACAGACAGTTGTGAAAGAAAACCTCGTCGATAAGGAATTAAGGGTACAGCATAACCCCATTTTATATGGAACGTCCATTTATAAGTCATTAATTTCATCTTCCTTATAGAAGTAGGGAAGATGAACGCTCCAAAAATCCGAAAATAAAGAATCTATATAAAGCTGTATTGCACTAAGCAAAGGGACATCTTTGAGAATTGAAAATCAATAGTTATAAGTTGGTTTTGCATAAGCAGAAACCAAATATTCTAGTGAAGAGGCGAGGTGTAGTGAACACCTCATTGCCGCTTCTATCTAGTGTTTCGGGTACTCTCCAAAGAGAATACCGCATCAGGTTACCATGTAATAATAATGTGCTCTGTGTCGTTTTTGCCAATTGATACCGTATGGCTTGTTTTCTTTTCGCTTCCGTCGAAACTTACAGGCTGATCTGTACAATTGAACGTGAACGTTGTCTTCGTCTGGGCATTTCCAAAACGCTCTGCACTACTAACAAAAAGGTGAATCTTGTTTCCTTCACCCTTATAAGCTGCAGCTACTGCCCAATTTTCGCGTACCTCTTTATAAAGAATTTGATTTCCGAACTGAGCGTGAGTAAAGCCAGCTTCGTGGTTCGAAACAGGATACCACCAAAGACCTCCCTTACAGCCGTACCTTGCAGCTACAATCATTTCCGCAACTGTATGCGCTTCTGAGTTATAGAAAGGCTTACCTTCGTTATTCACCTTTTTAATGAAACTGATGTAGTTTTTCATATTTCCACCCAATACGTGAGTGGCTCCCCAGTCTGAATTTCTCTTGGTAGCATTCCACCAGCTCTTTGCATTAGCACAATTTAATGTAGATGGGCCAACTTGAGGAATTGAACCCAATTCACTATCTGCCTGCATTTTAGCCATCATACTGTTCATGTTCGATTTGTCACCGATCTTGTTCCAATCTGGCTCGTTGTTCGCTTCAATGAAAGCAACATTTACAGAATATCCTCTTTCTTGAAGTTTGTTAAGTGTATACTTTCTTACTGCCTTAAAAAGATTCTTCCAGCGCGTAGTGTTCACTTTTCCGTTACTAATGAAATATGAATTAACTTTTCCATTCTTCGATGAAGAACTCAAAGAAATTTGTGCATTTGGATTTACTTGCAGGAACTTAATCACATCTTCAACTTCAGAATCTAAATGAGTTTGGGCATCTTGGCTCAATGTTTTAGCGTCAATCATAGGCCATTTTTGAAAACCACCTACACGTACAACATCTACTTCACTGCCCAACTGTTCTATACTTTTAGAGGCACCGTGTGTGCCAACAGCCCAATAGTCCATAGCCACATTTTTACCAACGGCAGATGTTGTAAAGTCTACAGTAGCTGTTGCATTGCTCGAAGCTTTCTTTGAAACAAGCTGACCTTGAGACTCTGGAGTAACATTTTCCTTAGAACAGGATATGCACATAAGAAAACATGCCAGTGCAGAAAGGCTTAGCAGAGATAGAGATTTCTTTTTCATTTGTTAAGGGTTTTTGGTACAGAATAAAATCAGATGTTTATTGAGAAATCAAGACTTTAAGCGTTTGTTTTAAATAAACTCAAAGGAACCGTTTAAGAAGCAAGTAAAACAAAAAAGTTTCTTGTTCTAAACAATATAGTTACATCTCTTGTTATAACTGCTACACTATTAATATTGGAAGATTTATAAGCAGAGCCTGTGGTGAGGTAATATTCTTCGACTCAATAGAAGCATTGTCCTCTTTGGAGTATAGGAGACAGGGCATACGATGGGTATCGTCTGCCAATCCCGATTGCGAGAATGATAGTTTCTTCATTGGGTTCAGAGTTAGTAAAGTGATAGGAAAAAACTGGTTGCAACAACCAGACTCTCCTACCAATAGTGTTTATATAGTGTTTCAGGTTTCAGCTATCATATTTTCCACCAATCGGTAGAAAAAATCCCTAGTTTTAAGCCTCAGGAAATAGGCTAGATAAAACAAAAATAATCTAAGCTTAAAACTGGAGCGATTTCTTCTCCTAATATTTCTTCAAGCCCTTCTGTTCAACATTATAGTATAAATCAGACTTAAGGTCTATCCAAAACTGAATTAAGTGTATAGGTTACTTTTTTAATATCTAGATGCGATATTAAGTATTTTTAAATAATCCCACAAGTATTATTTAACATTTATTAGGAGAACAATGCGGATCGTCCTGATTAACTAATTGTTAAGAATCAGACCTAATTCAACTTTAATCTAACACTATAAATATAAGGCACTTAGTGAAGTTTCAATAAAAAAACAGGAGGGTGTATTTTTTAACAAAATAAGCTCAAAAAAAACATTATTTTAACTTCAACATTCCTTTAATCAGCTCTTTGAGATTTTCTTCCTTCTTCATTATTCCTATCTCAATAAAAGGTTGAATTTGTACTCTAAAAAAGTTCTAATGACATTATTTCAATCACTATCTATTGGGATTGCTTTCTGTGCTGTTTTTTAAGGAATTTGTATGAAAATCTGGAGATTCCTCACGCCCTCCCTCTCTAAAGCGTCTTATTTATAGAGAATAGAAAGGACTATTCAGGATAGCAAACTTTATAAAACGCCCCTCTATCACAACCATTAGCACAATGCTCAACTCCATATTCAGTAAAACTACTCAGTAAGACTCTGTTGTTATTTCCAGTAATTTTATCGTACAAACTCTATAATTAAGGCTCTTTCGTAAACTGAGTGGGTTTGGCTTTTCTCAAAATTAATAAAAAGCCGAACTTAGAGGTGTAAAATCAAGAAATCAAATAAAAATGTACAAAGAACTTTTCGCCGCGGCCTTACATATAGAATCACCGTTTTATGTAGAAAGTCTGAACTTCGATGAATCAGCCAAGCGTTTAGATATCCAGATTAATTTCAAACGTGGCACACACTTTCCAGAAGCAGGCAGAGCAGATTCACCGGACAAGTTCCCAGTTCATGATACCGTTGAGAAAACATGGAGACATCTTAACTTTTTTGAACACGAATGTTATCTGACAGCCCGTGTGCCACGAATCAAATTGCCCAATGGGAAAGTACGGCAGGTAAAAATGCCCTGGGAAGGTGTTGCCCCCGGTTTTACCTTATTGTTCGAAGCCTTATTGGTAGGGCTATGTCGAAATATGCCCGTACGCTCTGTGGAAAAACTAACGGGGGTATCCGATGACAAGCTATGGGGCATACTTCATTGCTATGTTGACCAGGCGCTTGAGGGGGGAGATTTTTCAGATGTTGAAGAAGTCGGGATAGACGAGACCTCCCAGCGCAAACACCATGACTACATAAGCCTTTTCGTAGATCTTGCCAACAATAAACTCATTCATGTTGCAAAGGGAAAAGGTTCGGACACCGTTGCCGATTTTGCACAGGAACTGTCCCGGCATAATGCTACCGCCAGACAGATAAAAGAAGTGAGCTGTGACATGTCGCCTGCCTTTATTAAAGGCGTGGGAGACCATCTTCCAGATGCAAATATAACATTCGACAAGTTCCACATTATCAAAATCCTCAACA
The DNA here is from genome assembly GCA_965230435.1 of Bacteroidales bacterium. Taxonomy (GTDB): domain Bacteria; phylum Bacteroidota; class Bacteroidia; order Bacteroidales; family JBDKHP01; genus JBDKHP01. Next base: position 353,218 of record CBDDLB010000006.1, on the reverse strand, counting down.
AGGCAGTGGACACTGTCCGGCAGCAGGAAGTGAAACTGCATGAGATACTTAAAAAAACAAAATACATCCTCCTGAAGAACAAAGAGAACCTGACTGAAAAACAGGAACAAAAACTTGAGCGGATTTCCCTCTCCAAACTCAACCTTAAATCAGTAAGGGCAATGCACATCAGGGACAGTTTTCAGGAAATATATGACGCCCAAAATGCTCAGGAGTTCGAAATACTGTTACGTAAATGGTACTACTGGGCAACACATTCGCGAATTGAACCCATAAAGAAGGCTGCACGGACAATAAAGGAACACTGGGACGGTGTGGTAAGGTGGTTCCGGACCGGGATCAGCAACGGTGTTCTGGAAGGGTTAAATTCTATAATTCAGGCTGCCAAAGCTAAAGCAAGGGGATATAAAACCTTTATAAATTTCAAAGCTGTCGCATTTTTACTCGCGGGTGATCTGGACTTCTCGAAAATCAATAAACATGCTTTTTAATTTTGGAAAAAAGCCAAACCCACTCAGTTTACGAAAGAGCCATAATTAACTGACCTTTCGCAGTCCTAAAAGTTGCGAAAGAAATAAATTACGTTAAAGCAAAGGTTTCCTGCTTGAGTTCTAATTGCTGTTCCAGTTCAGTTTTTAAAGACTGGAGTTCATTGAAAGCTGCTTTGACAGCACGGATATATAGCCTTGATTTGAGCCCGAAGTGATTTGTGGCATGTGCAAACTTTAAAACTTCGAGTTTGCAGAATGCGATCATCGAAGCAAACACATGATTGGACTGTGTGGTCTCATTTTTTGTCGGAGACTTTTCCAATGCTGCGTTCTGCTTGAGTGATTTATGGAAAACCTCTACGTTCCACCGTTTTTTGTAGATAGTACAGATTTGATGATGGGTAAGTTTCAGGTCATTGGTTACAAGGTAAGCTTCCCCGCTGCTCCCGTCTATGTTTGTAAAGACCTGTTTGATAAGTTTTACTGGAAAGTCCAGTCCCTTAATCCAAACTTCATACGGGCGGTTTGCCTGAAAACCCTGTTCCGATACTTTTTTGAACTTACCCTCACGTTTGTCCTGATAGCTTAGGGCAACAGTCCTGTTTTCTTTCAATGCCGCAACAAAAAACTTCTTTAGTTTTTTGTGCACGAACTCAAAGTTCTCCTTGAAAGAAAACCAGGTATCCCAGCTTAGGTATCCATATTTCACTTTGTTGTGAAAAGTCAAAATGGTTAAGCGTTCGCGTACCAGTTCATTTTTACTCACACTGCTACGCCGCTTTACCTTGTCTGATTTTTGGTCATAATAGGAGTCCGTTTTTTCTATGATTTCATATGCGATCGGGAGGTTCACATCCTCTCCGGAATCGTTCTGAGCTACATACAAAAAGTTCAATAGGTTGATCCCTTTGATGTTCCTGTTTTTTGAATGGTCCCAATGCCAACAGACAATATCGTTTTCTGTGGTATGTGGTTTTTCCTCGATACTGTCATCAATGGCGATCACACCCTGATCGGATTCTATGGCTCGGACCAACTTTTTGATCTGTTTCCAAAAGTCTTGAGGAAGTAATTTCTTCTGGGCTAGGAAACGGCTGATCTGATCGTGGCTATATCCGTTGTCCAGCAGCTCAGATAGACCTACCGCCGTGGTAAGCGTGAATGACGATATTAAATAATCGCTGTATAAATCTAAGAGCTGTGGGTTTTTCATCGGTTATCTTTTTTTGACGAAATCGAAGCTAGGGAACATCCCGTTATTTATAAAATTTTTAAAACACAAACTTTAGAACTGCAATAGCTCAGTAATTAATTCTCTGTTTAGTGCTAAAACTATATGATTAGTATTGAAACCTAAATTTCAAAACACAGGCCATCGATCACTTTTCGTGATCTCTGACCTGTGCTAGTAATGACTGCCCACTTTTGTGTGTGTTTTTGTAAGTCCTGAAAAGTTGTTGAAACAACTCAGAGAGGTGGCTAGCTATGTTTAGGCAATGAATACAGTTATATAAAACATGTACAGTTATAAATTAGAAAGCCGCCTTGATTGCTTATTTCTAGCATGACTCTATTTTTCACTCTCCTTGTTGGCAGTGGTCTCTTTCTTTTCTCTTTTATAATATGCTACAATACTCGACTTCGCTAAAGTATGACTTCCAATATAATACCCTACAACAGCAGCATTTGTATTGGAATCAAGTCCTAATTTCTCAGTTTTCAACGCGTAAACAGTTACAATATACTGATGCAGGCCATGACCTTCTGGAGGACAAGGGCCTCCATATCCTTTTTTGCCATAGTCTGTAATACTTTGTATTGCTCCTTTAGGTGCCAGATTTAGGTCAATGTTACCAGCATTTGCGACTAGTCCGTTAATATTGGAAGGAATGTCAAACACCAGCCAATGCCACCAACCGCTACCAGTGGGTGCGTCGGGATCGTACATGGTTATGGCAAAACTTTTTGTGCCTTCGGGAGCATTCTCCCAGGATAACTGAGGGGATTGGTTATCACCAACACAGCCAAAGCCGTTGAACTCTTGCTTTACTGTTGCCTGTCCGCCTAAATCGCTACTAGATAGGGTAAAAGTCTTCTGTGCGAATAAGGAGCTGGATACCATTAGTAATATCCCTAAAACGAAATGTGATTTTTTCATGATATTTGTGTTTGATTAACAGGTACAAATCTATAGGGAAGTGAGGTGGGAGCTGTGTTCAATTTAGGCCAGAAAGTATTGATGAAAGCTCAATCGGATTGATACTGCTTTGGAGTAACTCCAAATTTCATTTTAAATGCCTGTATGAAATTAGATAGATTCTCGTATCCTACCTCTTCGAATATGTCAGATGGGCGTTTCAATTTATGTTTCAACAAAAGCGCAGAATGCTCTAACCTCTTTTCCTGAAACCATTTGCTTGGTGAACTGTGAAAATGCTTTTCGAACTCCCGCTTAAATGTAGAAACACTCATATTAGATAAGAATGCTAGTTCTTTTAACGATAGCCTGTTTAATCTATTTGCCTCCACAATCTCAATAAAGCGCTGAACCTGACTGCTTAAATGAGGCACTAACGAGAAAATGAAATCTGTCCCTCTGGTTTCTTTCAAATATAACATTAGCTCTTCAAATTTCAGCTCCAGAAGCTTTCCCTGAATTTCGGATTTCAATTTACTAATGTCGATAAGCCCGTTAACAAATGTCTTTAGAAAGTTATCGTATTGAAAAGAGTAAACAGATTCGTGGTCGTTACGTTTAGCACTTTGTATTTTGTGTTTTTGAATAAATTTCTGAATTGCTTCATCAGGAACAAAAAACAAAATACTCCTATAACCATTGTTGTCGCTTGGTATCTTCTCTGTCATCAGAAAACGACCTGTTCTCATTAATAAGAAACTGGAATCTCCAATTGAAATGGATGCTTTATCTGAGAAAACCTCCTTGTTTCCTTCAAGCAAGAAACTGAAAGTGTTCAATTGTAGAGATACCATTTGCTTAAGAGATTCTTGCGATGTATGATAATCGACAATTTTAAAGCAAGGTGGTTCTTCGATTTTTAAACCTATGGGCAGATTGATTACATCCATTGGGAAAGGTCTGAGGCGGTTGTTTCTGCGATCGGTAGTTAAGTTGAAAGTTCTATAACTCCCTCTATAATTTCAACAGAGGGAGCTGGTTAAATGCTAAATTTTATGTTTTGATTCTTATTTTTCATCCCCCGTCAAAGCCTTAATTCGCTGATAAAGGCTTGGGTGAGAGTAATAAAAGAAAATATAAGCAGGGTGTGGAGTTAAATTGCTCAAATGATTTACCGACATCTTCTTTAGGGCATTAATAAGGTGCTCTCCTTTGTAAAAGTCACCTGCAAAACGGTCAGCTTGATATTCATTTTTACGCGACCAGATGTTCATCAGCAGTCCTGTGATCGTAGAGAAAGGACTATAAAGCATTCCAAATGCAATAATACCAATGTGGAACAATGGTTTTTCAATACCAAGGGCCCCGGACAAATAAGGAGACCCTACGAATAAAGATACCAAAAAGAACAATAGCCCCATTTGTAAAATTGAAACAATTATTCCCCAAAGTGTATGCTTTTTCTTATAGTGACCTACTTCGTGTGCCAAAACAGCTACTACTTCTTCTGTAGACAAATCGTTGATAAGCGTATCGTAAAGTACAATTCGCTTTTTGCTTCCCAAGCCTGTGAAATATGCATTGGCCTTGGTGCTACGTTTAGAACCATCGATAACATAGATGTCTTTCAGTGGGAAGTTAACTTTCTGAGCAAAACCATCAATGGCGCTTCTAAGTTCACCATCTTCAAGCGGTGTCTGTTTATTAAAAAGTGGCACAATGAGGTTCGAGTAAAACAGAGTAAAAAACAAGCTGAAGCCACCAACAAGTATCCATGCATAAATCCAGAACATGTTGGTAGTTGCGTAGTAAAACCAAGTGATAGCAGCTAATACCGGTGCTCCAATAAGTGCAGATAGCAACCAACCTTTTAGTTTATCCAACACGAAAACCTTTGCATTGGTTTTATTAAATCCATATTTCTCTTCAATAACAAATGTACCATATAGCTGAAAAGGAAGACCAACAATATCTTGAGCAAACATTAATACTGCAAAGTAAATAAGCGCCTGTAAAACTTCTTGTTGTGTAATACCATCTACCCAAGTCTGTAGCAAGGCAAAACCTCCAAGAAAAAGGAAGCCCAGAACCAATATCAGGCTAAAGGTGGAACTGATAATAGAGAAACGTGTATTCTCCCACTGATAACGTTGCTGCTTGTTGTATTTCTCGGTATCATAGATTCCTTTTAATTCAGGTGGCAGCGCAGAACCCATGCGCTGCATGTTGAGGTAGTCCAGAAGTCGCTCGACTACGTAATCGAAGATAACAATGGCTACGATTAAATAAAAAAGTGCTGTATACATAATCTTATTCTTTTTGAACAGCCAAAGCTAAACCTTAGCAGCCGAAAAGCAAACCCAAATTTCACTTGTAATTCATGGAATCCTTAACTTTCACTCATAAGCCTTAAAGTATTGTATATTAATCAATAAAATATCGAATAGCTATCTAATTAATAATTTTACTGTAGAGAAGGAACCGTAAACCAAAAGGTGGAACCAACGCCAAGTTTGCTTCTCACCCCTATGTCGCCACCGTTTTTAACGGCAAATTCTTTACAGAGAATCAAGCCAAGACCTGTTCCTTTTTCTTTGTCTGTTCCATAAGTAGTAAAAGATTCGTCCAAACGGAACAGCCTTTCCATATCTTTAGGTGCAATCCCTATCCCCTGATCTATAATCTCTACCTGAACGTGTTCCTTCTCTAGCTGAGCAGATATGTGTATCGCTTTATTCGGCATGGTGAATTTTATTGCATTAGAAATCAAATTCCTAAAAATTATGGCTAACATATCCTCGTCCGCAAATACGTCCAAGGATTCGTCCACTTCCAAATCGATACGAATACTTTTCTGGGTTGCCCAAAATTCATAGTTTCCTAACTGATCTTCTATTACTTTATATAAATTCATTCTGTCTGGCTGATATAGAATTTTTCCACGTTGGGAACGAGACCAAGTGAGTAGGTTGTCCAGTAGGCTATAGGTAGAAGAAGCCACTTGATGAATGTAGCGTATGTATTCTATCTTTTTATGATCGGAAAGATCTTGAAAATTTGAAGATAACAACTCTACAAGTCCCAGAAGGGTATTGAACGGACTTCGTAAATCGTGCGAAATGATTGAGAAAAATTTATCTTTTGTAACGTTCAACTTGGTCAGTTCCCCTTCTATTGATTTGGCCTGACTAATATCGGTATGTGTGCCAACAAAACGCCGGGGTCTTCCTTTTTCGTTTCGTTCGATGATTTTCCCCCGTACTAAAATCCACTTAAAGGAACCGTCTTTGCATTTCAGGCGGTGCTCAGATCTGTAATTGTCCGTTTTGTTCTCAATATGGGCATTTAAGTTTGATAAAGTATGCTCGGCATCATCTGGATGGAGCAGTTTCTTCCAGAACCAAGGTTCCTCATTGAAATCGGTTGAGTTGTACCCCAGCATCTGCTTGAGCGAATTGGAGTAAAAAAATGTCCCATCTTGAAAGTCCCAATCCCAAACTCCATCTTCTGTAGCCGAAAAAGCATAGTTCCATCGCTCTTCACTCCGTAATAATTGCTGTTCTACCAACTTCCGTTCAGTAATATCCCTGATGATCGACATGTATTTGTCTTCTGGAAAATAAATCATTCTTGCTTCGAAGAAGTGTGTTTCCCCCTTAAAATCAAGTTTATACTCTAAATTCTTCACTTTCCGATCTTGTCTTGCCTTGTCTTTTGCCTCGATAAACATATTGCAGAGCCACTCAGGTAGAATTTCAGCCATGGTCTTTCCAAGGAAAATTTCCGGTTGCTCCAATGCAATTGATCTGTCAGGGACATGTGCATCAATATATTGTCCGTTACTATCTTGAATTAGAAGCATATCTGGAAGCAATTCGAGCATCGATTTATATCGTCGCTCCTGTTCTTCTATTGCTTGATTTAGATATTGTCGCTCGCTAATGTCCTGAATAGTTCCCGAACTTCCTACCAGCTCTCCTAATGAACTGTAGTTCAAATGAATATTAATTTCAGCCCATTTAGGTATTCCTCCTGTAAACTCAAAAATAGTTTCGGCACAAAGCACACCATTCTCCTCTGTTAAAAGGCTTTTTACCTGCTCTTTAAAATTTTCCCTCTGCCCCCTATGAATCAATTCCCAAATGGGCTTTCCTATATCCGTAAGTACGTTCTGCTGACTGAACTCTTGCCAGGAAGGGCTTAAGAATACAATATTTCCGTCGCAATCTGTCTGAAAAATAACTTGCCCAATGTTCTCAAGAAGCTGCCGATACTGTTTGTCCCTATCTAAAAATGCAACCTCGGCCATTTTAGAATCCGTTACATCGAACAGCACAGACATTGCATATTCTGCCTCCTCCAACTCTCCGTAAACTGGAAACAGATACACCTTATATACTTTTGTTCCTATCTGCCTTTGGTAGCTATCCTCTTGCCCAGCTAAGGTTTTCGAAGCTTTCTCGATCTGAAAAGTCAATTGTGGTTCCTGAAAAACATCCTGTAAAAATCTTCCTTCTTTAAGATCTATACCATAGGCCTTAAGAATTGATTCATCAGTTTTCACAAAACAATATTTCATCTCCGTATCAATCACAAAGATACTAATGCCAGGGAGCATCCTAACAACTTTCTGGACTAAACTTTCATAGGCAGGTATGCGGTTTGTTTTATTAACAAGCTCTCCGATCATGTCTTCAAGCTTTTCAGTATATTCCGAAGAGGAAAACCTTCTTTTTTCAGCCAATAGTTTTGCAGCTCTGATTTGCCAACTTTTTTCAAGGGTAGGATTCATAGAGCAGTTTTTGCATTTGGGGGTTCGGATTTGGAACTTCACTAGTTCGCTCTGTCCAAATTACAAAACCTTTATTTACGACATGTACGATATCCAAAAAAAATAACAGCAACAACTGTAGCATTACTAAGATTTACTGCCCCAAAATTAAGGTAAAGCCAAAAATGACCGATCTGCCATTTAGTCTTCTGACTATGTTTTCTGCTGTTCCCAAAATAAAAAGGGTTTCCTTGTGGTCTGTCGCCATGGATTTGTAGTGGGCATCAATTCCAATTCTTGGACTCAATTTTTTTATGAAGGCAATCTTAATTCAAGGATTTCCAATAATCAGTTCTTTTTGCCTTCTAATTTCGCCATGTTCACATGCGTTGACGTATGATTTCATCGATAACGTAGCAGGTCTGTAGCATGTAAGTTTATCATTTGATGAAATACTATTTTCAAAAAAAACTACCCACATTCTTATTTGTCCATTTTGATGTACAAAAAATGAAATTTGACAACTCAAGACTTTCCTATTTGTTCATCTAACTTTCATATCTGTCCATAATGCCATATACAAACGTATTCACATATTTTCAGAACAAAATTGTAAAACAAATCTCCACCTAGCTTATATCTTCGCAGAAGCTTTGTTTTAAACACGAGAACAAAATATTTTACTGTTTTAAAACGATCTACCCTAACATTTTTATTTGCTAACTATTAATTTTAGAACATGAGACTGTTTTTTACAAAAAACCTATGTGTCTTCATGACATTTTTAATCAGCTGGAATGCTTCTGCCCAGTTCGATGGCGGGCCAGGCACAACCAGCCTTATTATTGGTCAAACTTTTCAACAAGAATTTGAGGATTATGTAGCAGGCATAGGTACTGCCCCAGCAGGATCTTCGCATTATGCTGAATTATATTCAGGGACTATTAACCAAGGTGACGACGGTAAAAATTTCGACAATTCTGCACCTTACTTAACTTGGGTAAACGATAACTACCCTGGAGCAACAATACTAATTGCAATTAGTATTAAAGACAATCCTGAAGCAGGCGGTTACGGTGCGCTAAACGGAGCTAGCCCTAATTACGATCCTAACTCAGTTTACAAAGCAACAAAAGATATTGCTTACACAACAAAATGGGATGCTAATATTCGTCAGCTTGCCAACAAGTTCAAATCGTACCCGAACCTTAAATTCATGGTTCGCCTTGGTTACGAAGTAAGCCTGCTTGCAATGGGCAACGCTGCTGAGGGAATGGATTTTGGCGACGTTCTTAACATCTACAACGATCAGGGAATAAATATTTACGACATCCCACAAGATGAATTTTACAATACAGTAAGCCAAAATCATATTGATATTAAAGCTTATCCGGACGCTTACAACAAGATGGCAAGAATAATCCGCGAAGATGTTGGTGCCACTAACGTAAAATTCGTTTACCACCCTGTTCGTGGATTTGGCGAGGTAAAACTTCTTTACCCAGGCGACAAATACGTCGATTACATTGGGTTCTCAATCTTCAACCACGATATCTCAATGGGAACGGACGAAACTTTCGACGATCCTACTCAGACATTGGCGATCCGTGGAATGGGTTCCGATGGTTCCCGTCTGGATGCTAACCTTGAGCAAAGTTTGGCATGGGCACAAAAAAGAAAGCCAATTATCATTGCGGAAAGTGCGTATCAAAATGCTCCTAACGAGTGGAAAGATTACATTAGTTCACCGCACAGCAATGCTTTCCTAGAGTATCTAGATCGTCTTTTTGACGTTGTAGAAGATTACGATATCCGTTCATTGGCCTATATCAACTCAGACTGGCAATCGCACGGATGGCCACAGCAATGGGCAGACTCGCGTGTTGAAGCTTTCAGCGATGTGAAAACTCACTGGATGAATAACGTGGTGAACAACTCTCGTTACATACAATACGGTGGAGAAACTCCTCCCCCAGCAGAATTAGCTACACCAACAAACCTTACCGCAAACGTTTCTGGAACTTCTGTTACATTGAACTGGAGAGACAAATCATCAGCCGAAACTGGTGTGAAAATCCAACGTAAAAAAGGCAATGGTTCTTTCAGTGTAATTTATACTGGTACTACTGCTAACCAAACTTCATACACAGACGCTAATCTTGAAAAAGGAGCAACTTATACATATAAAGTAGCTGCTTACAATTCTAACTCAACAACTTCATACTCTAACTCAGCTGAGGCTACAATTATCGACGACACAGCTACTGGAGATTGCAAACTAGAACTAGGCAGTTACACTGTTAACTTCAAAGAAGAAGGATCTAGCCTTGTTGCTTCTATCGATGTTCAAGCTAACGATGTAATTATCGACTATAGCGTAAACGGTGGTTCTGAAGGCGGTTACTGGATGAACAAATCGGGCAGCTCTTTCACCTACACAATTTCAAATGTTAAGAGCGGCGATAAATTAAGAGTGCGCGTTCGTGTAATGAAAAGCGGCGGTCAGGACGTTACTGAATACAAAGAATTCACGGTTGGCAACTGTGGCGGAACACCTCCACCTCCTCCAACTGATGAGATTGTTACTCCTACCAACCTTACTTCAAGTGTTTCTGGAACAACTGTTACTTTAAGCTGGACTGACAAATCAAAGGGTGAAACCGGTGTTAAAATCATGCGCAAGAAAAACAATGGCTCTTTCAGCGTAATCTACACAGGAACAACAGCTAACCAAACTTCTTACACAGATGCAAACCTTGAAAAAGGAGCAACATACATTTACAAAGTTGCAGCTTACAAAGCAAACACAACTTCAGCATACTCTAACACAACTGAAGCTAAAATCGCTGATGATTCTACAAATACAGGAGATTGCAAGCTTACGCTTGGAAGCTACACTTTAAATTTTAAAGAGCAAGGGTCTGATATTGTTGCTTCTATCGATGTTCAAGCGAATGATGTTATCATCGACTATAGCATTAATGGTGGCTCCGAAGGTGGTTACTGGATGAACAAATCAGGTAGCTCTTTCACTTACACTATCTCAAACGTTACGAGTGGAGATAAAATAAGAACGCGTCTTCGTGTAATGAAAAGCAGCGGTCAGGACGTTACTGAATATAAAGAACTTACTGTTGGCAATTGTGGTGGAACTCAACCTCCTGTTGATGAAGTTTCTACTCCAACAAACCTAAGCTCTTATTCTTCATCTTCTTCTGTAAGCCTTAGTTGGAAAGATAACTCAGCGGCTGAAGAAGGTCATAAAATCGAGCGTAAAGTAGGTAACGGAAGCTTCGCTCAATATGCTACTGTTGCTGCTAATGTTACTTCATACACAGACAACTCTGTTACAGAAAATGAAACTTACACTTATCGTGTATATGCATTTAAAGGAAGCGAAACTTCAGGTTTCTCTAATACTGTAAGCGAAACTATCACAGGTGGGACTAACCCTGGCGAGGAAGGCAAAATCAAAGGTAAATTTACAGCTAAAACTGGTCAGACAATGCTGATTCTGGGACAAGACTTAGGTTCTGTTCAAGGCTACACAAACAGTGGTAAATTTCCTGAAATTGCAGGTATCACTCAGTACACTAACATTTACGACCTTGCTGGCTTAACTAGCTCTATTGACTATGGCACTGGCGAAATGAACCTTCAAAAGTCATTGGATACTTATCCAAACTCGGCTCTTTCCATTGGTCTTTTCATGGTAGAAGATAACGATGGAAAAGGTAGCCCAGACCGCCACGGACGTATCGACCACCCTAATGGGCTTACTGATATCGTGAACGGAATGTACGACGTTGAGATTAAACGCCTTGCTAAATTTGCAAAAGACAATGCTCCTCGCCCTATCTTCCTACGTATTGGATACGAATTCGACGGAGAATGGAACAAATACGATCCTACTAAATACATTAATGCATACAACTACATTGTTGAAACAATGAATGCGGAAGGTGTTACAAACGTAGCTTACGTATGGCAATCGGCTGCTTATGGAACCACATATCAAAGTCGTGCAATCAAAGATTGGTATCCAAACCCTAACTACGTTGACTACATCGGTCTTTCTTTCTTCTTCTACGACGAAAACTTCAACGGGCCAAACTTGCAAGTACTTCTTGATATGGCCCGCGCAGAGAAGAAGCCTATCATGATGGCTGAAGTATCGGCTCAGTACTACGAATTGGATCAGAATACATTCCACTGGGTGGGCGATGGCCCTTCGCTACAAGGAACATCAATGACTGATGAAGAAATGTGGAATCAATTCTGGGTAGACCAATTACTTCCATTCATCCACAAAAACGACGATGTGGTTCGTAATGTGGCATACATCAACGCAGATTGGCAGTCGCAGCCTCATTGGAAATTCCCCGATGCTGGTAGAGGATTCTGGGGCGACACACGTATCGAAGCTAACGATTACATCGCTCAAAAATGGAACGAAGAAATCAGAACTGATTTCTGGCTGCACGGTAGCGCCGACATGTTAAGCAAACTAAATGGTACTTCTGGTGTTGTAATTCCAACAGAATTAACTGCGCCTAAAAACGTATCTACTTCTGTTAATAAAAACAAAATCACAGTAAGCTGGGATGCTGTTCAAGGCGCTACAAAATACAAAGTGAACTATGGCACATCATCTAACAACCTTACTGAGTCTACTACTGTTACATCTAAATCTACTCAGCTTTCTGGCCTTAAATACAGCACAACTTACTACATGACAGTTGTTGCAATGGACAACTCTGGCAAAGAAAGCGAAGAATCTGTGAAAGTAAGTGCTACTACAGAAGACGAAGGCACAATTATCATTGGCGACAAAGTAGAAGGTAAATTCACGCCTAAAAATGGAAAAACACTATTAGCAATCGGTCAGGATCTTGGTGCTCTTACTGGATACCGCTACGGAGCCATAATGCCTCCTAGCTACAACTATACCCTGCAAGCTGGAGAAGGCGACATGCCAGAACCGGGTGCTGCTGTTGCGTATGCTTCTTTCTATAACAACAGGGTAGATGAATACGACATCAACTACGGCGCATTAGGAATGGACAATGGTGGTAACTTAACCGGAAAGAATACAGATTGGGGTTCTGGTCCACTTAACGCAGCTAGTACTGCCGATGGATGGAATCATTCAGCGCTTATCATGGCACTATCTATCACAGAGCATTGGGTTGCAAATGGTCTTTCGGGAATTGTTAGCGGACAGTACGACGCAAACATTGAAAAACTGGCAATGTTCTGCAATAAGTACGCTCATAAGAAGATTTTCCTACGTATCGGATACGAATTCGACGGGCGCTGGAACGGAGAAGAAATCACAGGTTGGGGTACATCTAACCCATCTCCGAACGCTGGTGGATATCATAAACGCGATCAGTACAAAGCTGCATGGAGACACATTGTTACAGAAATGCGTAACGCTGGTGTAACTAACGTAGCATACGTATGGCAAGGGTGTTCTGCTCCTGGCGACGATGTTGCAGATGCATGGTGGGGCAATGGTGGTACAATCTCAGGAACACGCGAAGACATAAACGACTGGTATCCTGGTGACGATGTTGTAGATTGGGTTGGTCTTTCGTGGTTCATTGCTCCTGATGAAGCTAAAAACACATTCAATTTCCCATCTTCTTTCCCAAGCCAAGATGAATTGGCCGATGAGCTGGTAGAATTTGCACGTGCACACAACAAGCCAGTAATGGTATGTGAGGCAACGCCACAAGGTTACGACCTAGAGATCAGCGAATACGATGCTACTCCTGGAAAAGTTTCCCGTGCGTCTACTGGTATTACTTACGAAGGTGCCAATACTCTATTTACGCAAGGTGAAGATGCAGCAAGAAGCCAATTCAGTTCTGGAACTTGGTTCGAAAACATGTCGGGCGATGTTGCTTGGGATCGTTGGTTCAAACCATACTTGGATTATATCCGTAAGAACAGCGACATCATCCGTGCTGCTACTTACATCAACGCAGATTGGAACTCACAGTCTAAATGGGCATATAACCAAGAAGTTGAAGGATATGTTGAAGGTTACTGGGGCGATTCTCGTATAGAAACAAACTCTGTGATCAAAGAAAAATGGCTGAACGAAATCGAAGACGCTAACTTCTGGTTACTTGGTAGCCCAAGCATCAACGACCAGTTAGAAGGCACTGTAGCTAGCGCTGCTGCTAAGAAATCCGTGACTACAGAAGATGTATTCAACACGAACACTCTTCAGTTGACTGTATTCCCGGTTCCTTCTCGTGATAATGTTCAAATCGAAGGATTAAATAGCAATGAGACATTTAGGGTTTATGATCAAAGTGGTAAACTATCATTACAGGGTCAAGGTAAAAATGTTAACATTTCTGAGTTAAACGATGGTATTTACTTCTTGAAAGCACGCGGACAAGAATTTAAAATTGTAAAATACTAACCTGAGCCTAAGTTTGAAACCTGAGAGCTGTACCCTTCGGGGTGCGGCTCTTTTTTGCAATTTATAACTGCACCTTCTTAGTAAAGCTGAAGAAAAATTTTGTTTTTCGCTGCACTGCAGCCGCCCAGCTACTCATGTGCTAACTCCTTGTGCCTATCAAATTTGAATAGCAATCTGTTTTATAAACAAAAAAGCCACCTCAAAAGATGGCTTTTCTTATTTAAGTCAAAATCTTATTATCGAGTATAATTTGGAGCCTCACGAGTAATCGTAACATCATGTGGGTGACTTTCGTTCATGCCGGCATTCGTAATTTTAATGAATTTAGCATTGTGCAATTCATAAATATCAGCGGCGCCAACATAGCCCATACCAGCGCGTAACCCGCCTATTAGCTGGAACACGTTCTCGTTCAATGTGCCTTTGTAAGGTACACGAGCCACAATACCCTCTGGTACCAATTTACTAATTTCATCAGCCTCGCTTTGGAAATAACGGTCTTTAGAACCATGTTGCATAGCCTCTATAGATCCCATTCCGCGGTACGATTTAAATTTACGTCCTTGGTAGATGATCGTTTCGCCAGGAGACTCCTCAGTACCAGCAAACAACGAACCCGCCATAATAGAACTTGCCCCTGCTGCCAAGGCCTTTACAATATCACCAGAGTAACGGACTCCTCCATCTGCGATAACAGGAACACCAGAACTCTTAACAGCTTCTGAAACATCATAAATTGCTGTCAGCTGAGGAACGCCAACACCAGCAACCACACGCGTTGTACAGATAGAACCTGGGCCAATACCAACTTTTACTCCATCTGCTCCTAATTTCACAAGATCCAAAGCCGCTTGAGCCGTTGCTATATTACCAACTACCACATCAATGTTCTTGAAGTTCTCTTTAATAAAGCTAAGCATATCCATCACACCTTTCGAGTGACCATGCGCAGTATCTAACACCAGAGCATCTACACCAGCTGCCACCAACGCTTCCACGCGTTCTTTAGCATCAAAGCCTGTGCTTACAGCTGCAGCAACACGCAAACGTCCTTGAGTATCTTTACATGCATTCGGACGATCCTGAGCTTTTGTGATATCTTTGTAAGTGATCAGACCGATTAGGTTACTGTCTTTGTCAACCACAGGAAGTTTTTCGATACGGTGCTGGCGCAAAATATCAGCAGCCTTATCTAGCCCAGTTCCTTCGTTTACTGTAATGATGTTTTTGGCAGTCATCACATCCGAAATCTTGCGGCCGTGTTCTTCGAAACGCAGGTCGCGGTTGGTAACAATACCGATGAGCTTTTTACTTCCTTCTTCAATAACAGGAATACCACCAATCTTGTACTCTTTCATCAACTTAAGAGCATCGCCAACCTCTTTATCTTTTGTGATGGTAATTGGGTCGATAATCATACCATTTTCAGCCCTCTTAACTATACGCACCTGCTGTGCCTGAGCGTCTACTGGCATGTTTTTGTGAATAACACCGATTCCTCCTTCACGTGCAATGGCTATAGCCATCTTAGCGTCGGTAACGGTATCCATCGCTGCTGTTACGACAGGAATATTGAGCGTAATGTTACGGGAAAATTTCGATTGAAGCTTTACAAGTCGGGGATGAACCTCCGAATGTGCAGGAACTAATAATACGTCGTCGAACGTTAGCCCTTCAGAAACGATTTTGTTTGCAAATGACATCACTAATGATTTAGAATGTTTATTTGCGAGGCAAAGTTAAGTAAAAAAAACAGGATACTTAGCTAATTTGAAGCGAATGTTTTTAACTTTTGATAACAAAACAGACGTTTTTTCTATTCGTAGTACAATTCATAAATTTTCGTTACTGATTATCAATGGAAGTACAGATTTTACATGTTCACAAAAGCATAAATTACTTGCCAAATTGTTTTCTTTTGAAGAATTCATGTTTAGTGCCAAAAATTATTTCTTTTCAGAAAAAAATACATTTCCTTTCAGATAGGATATTAACATTAAACACAACGTTAATTGTATTATTTTCCAAACTAGGATATCACAAAACTTTGAAAAAATCGTAAATTAATACATATTTTAGCCATCAAAATGAATCTGCGCTAAAACGAACAATTGTATAAAACACCACATTATGAAAAAGCTAAACCTATTACTTACCATTTCATTTATTGCAATCTGGGCTTGTAATACAAGTTCGGAAAAAACAATAAGCAGCGCTTCTGGAGGCACACAGTCCGTACTATTTAAAAAACCAATAAAAGATTTCAAAATTCCGGCGCAAGTCTTCAGTGTTGAAACACAGACTGAGCAAAAAATAGAAACGTCATCTGGCACACAGATTACAATTCCCTCAGAAGCCTTTGAAACACTGGAAGGCAATCCCGTTTCTGGAGAAATAGACATCAAATTCAAAGAAGTACGCACACCAGCAGAAATAATGCTATCGGGGATCAACATGCTCTACAACAATGGATCCGAAACTTTTCAACTCCAAACGGCAGGCATGTTCGAAATACGCGCTTCGGTTCAAGGGCAAGTGCTACGCCTGAAAAAAAACAAAAGTATCGACGTTAATATGCCATCTACAATAGATGGAGATTATAGCTTCTTCTATCTTGACGAAGAAAAAGGCTCTGGCTGGGAATTGCTTGCAGATGCTTCGCAAGATGAAATACATATAAGCAAAAACACGGCCGATCCTGAAGATACAAAAGCCCAAATCGATGCGTTTGAACTAAAACTGAAACAACTAAAAGAAACAAAAGCTCCTAAGAAATACAATCCCAAAACAGATCACCTTTTCGACTTTGAAGTTGATTACTCAGAACAGGAAGAACTCAACAAATTCAAAAATCTGTTATGGCGCTTTGAGCAGAAGCCAAGTAAAACCGAAGCTCAAGAACTTGCCAGCCAGACCTGGACACAAAAATCACTTAAAAAGCTCGATAATAAAGAAGAAATCTATCATCTACAGCTTGGCAACGGAAAGAAGACGTTAGATTTCCAAATAGAACCTATCTATGTAAGTAAAGATTATCAATTGGCGCTAAATGCATTCCAAAAAGTACAACAAGATATTGAAAAGGCCAAAGATGAGCTGAAAGCACTAAAAGAAAAAGAAAGAGCAACAGACATTGTGTACCGCTCTTATTCTGTTAGTAGCCTTGGATGGCACAACTGGGACCGGATCTTTAAGAACCCTGCTCTTGTTTGGCTCAACGGCGATTTCAGTTTCGAAGGTAATGATTTAAATAAAAGTGAGCTCAGAATATATCTGGTTACAGAAAATGGCAGCGTAGTTCAACAGTATGACAACATTAATTTTGACAAAATGTCTTACGACCCAAACAAGGCAAATGCACTTGTAGCATTTACCCCTGACGGATCTATTGGGACATTTTCTTCCAAAAATTTTCAGCAGATCGGTTTTTCTCCTTCTACAACTTCGCAAAAATTTACCTTCGACCTAAAAAAAGAAGCTGTTAGACAAAAAGACATTCTGGGTGCCAATGATCTAGATGCTATTATTGCACGTTTATAAAACATATTAAGTAGTCTGTTATAATTAACCTGGATTTATTCTTGTGCTAAGTAGCTGGTTGCTTGCAAGGAGTTAATCTAAAATAAATAGGTCCGAGACCTTAAGATAGCCTCATTTGGTAAAGCTGAAGAAATAACTTCAGTTTTTGTTGCACTTCGGTCGTCCAGATCCTCACGTACTCTACGTGCGTCCTGGCATTGAATGCCTTGTGCACTTTAACTGAAGTTATTTTTTTACACTTCACTTATTTTGATACAGCTATCTTTTTTACTGATCAGACATACAAATATCACGCTCAGTTATTACACCTAGAAACCAATATGAATGAGGATTTTACGTATCATAAATACCATCACTTTTTTTTTCTTATTCACTTGTTCTGCAATAGGGCAAATGCCTATTCCATTTTACAAAAATGGCAAATGGGGGCTTCTCTCCCACAATAAACAAGTGATTCACGAAGCCATCTACGAAAACATTATCCTAAACCGAGGGACACAATACATAACAGTACAACAAAAGCATTTCCGTGGACTAATGAACTGGCAAGGAGAATGGGTGCTGAAACCACGTTTTGGCGCAATCAGGGTTTACTCACCAACTGTAATAGAAGCTTTTGAAAAAGAACACTGGAAGATCTATATGTTCAAGAATGACACATTTATAGATAAGCCCCATAGCATCGAACGGAAACTGCGCTTTGGCCCAGACATTACAGCATATTTTCTCAGCAACACCCGCGTTCTCCTTGTTAATAAAAGAAAACATACAACCGCTGTACTTTCAGTAGATGCTATTGATCGGGTAATCTCGTTTGAAGACTGCGACCTGCTCGTTACCTCTACCAAAACAAGTTCTGTCTTAAACCCCAAAAGATATGGTCTTTTCGATTTAGATGGGAATACTGTTATCAGCCCGCGCTATTCAATAATAAAGCCAATATCCCCAGAAGGACATGTCCTAAAAATCTATCCATTAGATACCATCAATCATTTTTTTCCTGCAAAAGATTTTCTTGTTCGCAGCAATACAGGCATGGGGGTAATAAATAATAACGACAGCCTGATTATTCCGGCCATTTACTTGGACATAACACCAACACCGTTCTTTTTTATTGCAAAAGCAGCCAATGCAACGCTTATATTCCGTAGAGACGGCCAGCAGATCAACCTACCATTCAGTGCAACCTATCAGCCTATTGGGGAAAAGTTCATTACCTACAGCCTTCCGAACACCAGAGTATGGGGTGTTATTGATACTCTTGGCTCGATTATTCTGCCCAACAGGTTCACAGAAATTGAGCTTCATGCTTCCGAACACTTCTTTTTAGCCAAACGAGATACTATGTGGGGGGTGTACAATCTAAAAGGGCAAGAACTGTTACCATGCGAGTTTTCAAAGAAGAATATTCAGATTCTACATAAAAAAAAGAAAATAAAAGCTTTACGTAGTTCCGATTCCATCATGATGAACGTAGTACTCGACAACCAGAACAGTATTATAGATCGTCTGGAGTTTGCCAACTATACTTTTATAAAACAAAAAGACGACCCCGCTGACAATTACTGGGAGCGCGACCTCAACCAAGGCTCATCTACCTGTGGGCTATGGGGCGTTTTTTCAGCTTCACACAAACGGTTAGTGCCTTACACATTTCGCCATAAATTTCCTCTCCGCTCATCTTCCCGCTACTACATTACCCAACGCGGCTCTGGTAAGTGGACAAAAGGTTATCGTTCTATCTTTGGGCTCATCGATATTTTTACAACTCAAATGCTTCTGCTCAACGAACAGCGCTGGATTTATTTTCACGACCTTGAGCAAGCAGATATCTTTAGATCCATTTCAACATCAAGACGTTTCTCCCTGCTTTCCAGAGAATTAAAGCCACTCCATACCAACTGTAGCTTCGTAGATCCTCCAAGTTCACAATACATCCGCGTTGCTCGTGGAGGGGGGCTGGTGCTTAGAAAAAGTCCGCTACATTCTATAGAAGTTCCCAATGCTATCATTCCCAAAATATTCAAAGAGAAAAAAAGTCAAGACCCCAGTAAACTGCTGTCCATTTTAGGTGCAAAATGGATTCTGATCGATCAAAGTGGCAACCGCGTATTGTCTAAATCCTTTTCTTTTATGGAGCTTCCCTTCCGCAACCGCATCATTGTAAAAAGTACAAACCGCTGGGGCATAATTAACTTTGCTGGAGATACCCTTGTCCCTTTTCAGTACAACGACATCAAGCATTTTTACAACCATGCAAAACCAAACGCATGGCTGGATATGGATTACTACAAAGTCCAAATCGACGGTCTATATGGAGCCATTGACCATTCCGGCAAAACTATTATACCAGCTAAATACGAAGACATAAAAATGCTTCCTAATAACAACGGCATTTTTTTCGCCGTGAAACAACAGAACCTCTGGAGTTTGATAGACATACATCAGGAAGTTATTATTCCGCTACAATATCAGTCAATCAGCTATCTATCGCCTCATCAAAAGGAGATTTTCAAAACCCAGCGCGCACATTTCGAACACGGATACGTCAATGCTCAATTCCGGATGATACCTCTACCCCATGGATATCGGCATATGGAATACAATAATGGATATTTTCTTTCCCGAGGGACGTCTTTCAACAATCTACTGCTCGATACACTAGGCAACAAAGCATGGCCAGAACAGCGCAACCTAAAAATTCCCTCCGATGGGCTTATCTGGACCAGCCAAGATTATAAAACATGGGCATTACTCAACCTCCAGCGCGATTCTATAGCCAAAGGGTGGAGCGATGCCAGACGTTTTTCGCACAAATTAGCTCCCGTACGCGAAGCAGAAGCCAGACAATGGCTGGGTTTTCACTTGCGTAAAAAATGGGGGTTCATCAACGAGAAAGGAAAATTGGTTCTGGACTACACGTGGATACGTGCTGAAAGCTTCAATAAATTTGGACTGGCCAAAGTTCGTCGAGGAAAAAATTGGGGGCTCATAGACACTACTGGAAAAACCATTTTACCAACACAATACAGACAAATAAAAGAATTTTCCTCATCCGGAACAGTGCTCGTACGCACCAACAGCCGCCGCTGGGGACTTCTCGACAAGAACGGACAGTGGATACTAAAACCCAAATACAAAGAAATATCCACACCTTCCGATGGACTTATCCGTTTCAGAAAAAGCAACCGAAAATATGGCTATGCCGACACGCTTGGCAATATTGTTATCCCTGCAAAATTCAAAAGAGCAGAAGATTTTCAGGAGGGCTATGCCGTAGTCCGCTACAAACGCAATGGAAGTAAGCGTTCACAGGCATATGGCTTCATCAACAAACTGGGAGAGTTTAAAGTGAATCCATGCTTCAATTATGTGTCCAATGTAAAGGACTCCCTTTTCTATACTGCTAATTCGCCCTCGTTTCGTTCCGTACGCAGATGGTCCAACATTAATGCATGGAAAGCTAAAGTCAAAGAACCTATCCCTGGAACTACGCTCCGCATTTCCGAATTGCCACACAATTTAGGATTTCAGAAAATCAGACACCGCCTCTATAAATGTGTCAATAAATCTGGCGATAGAATTATCCCATACTACTTTCGTTCCGTACAACAGATCAACGAATTCACTTTTCAGATCGAGAAATACAGTTCTGGGAAAAAAGGCATTCTGCACATCGACGGTACGTACAAAAACCTAGTGATGTTCGACAAGCTAACCCCTCTTGGCGATAGCTTTTACTACTTCATACTCAACAAAAAATACGAACTGTACAATAGCTCTGGAAAACTGATATCGAACTCTCCTTACTACGAAATTCGAAACTATGGCAACTATTCACAACTGCGCGGCCTTAGAACAATTGACTATATACTAAATAATGGGGACTTTTTCTCGTACATGCACTGATTCCTTTAAGAGCAGAACACAATAAAAATGGAACAACTACAGCGCAAACTAATATGCGCTGTATGTAATGATTATAATGAAGGTTTGGAGCTTAGGAATAATCATCCTTATCAATTATCTCCAATTTTTCTACTCAACTCAAGCAACGAAACACCAAATATGCTTCTCTCGTTTCTGAACCCTGTGCTTGTAGGTGTATTCGTCTTTTGGCACGGCTACTTATCAATCCCAATCAGAAATCACTGACAAAAAAACGAAACCTTTTATTCAAAAGCCGACCGATTTATAATCACTGCTAAACTAACCCCTGAGTCTGACCATTACCTATCCTTATTTGATTTGACACTTTCAAATAAACATTACAAAAATACCATCTTTGCTCTGCATAAAGGGAATAACGGTTTCGCTGCAATAAACAGCGATACAATTAATATCATTGTATTTCAAATCAAACAAAGGACAAAAACAAGAAATGAAAAAAGTATGGACTAAAAAATCCCAAGAAGAAATAAAGGATATAGTATTCAGTGCGCTAGACAAGAACATTAATTACGATAAGCAGGGAGTATTGGGTGTGCCAGCATCGTATCTGGATGATAAAGTATTCAATCAAGATGCTAGTTTTCTTGAAGATGCACCTTTTTTATACTCATTGGTGAAGAATCCCAATCACATTGGTTGCCATACACTGGGCAAATCCGAACCGTTTTTTGAAGGTACGCATGCTATTGAAAGAGAATTGATAGAAATATGTGCAGTCGATATTCTAAAAGGCAACCTGAACGAACAGGACGGCTACGTAGCATCGGGCGGAACAGAAGCAAATATACAGGCCATTTGGATATATCGGAACTATTACAAAAGTGAATTCACTGCAAAACTTGATGAAATTGCGATTATTTGCAGCGAAGACAGTCACTATTCGATGGACAAGGCAGCTAACCTACTATCGTTGGACATCTATAAATTTCCTGTCAACGATTCCACAAGAGGAATTGAAAGTGCCACTCTTGAAGCAACCTTACAAAAGGCCAAAGACGAGGGCAAAAAGTATTTTATCGTAATCTGCAATATGATGACTACCATGTTCGGGTCTGTAGATGAGATAGAAATACTAACGGCCACACTAGAAAATCTGTCTTGCGAATTCAAGCTTCATGTCGATGGTGCTTATGGTGGTTTTTATTATCCGTTCAGCAACGAAGAGAGTCTGTTTACATTCCAGAATCCGGCCATAACTTCCTTTACACTAGATGCTCACAAAATGGCTCAATCGCCTTATGGCACAGGAATATTTTTAATCAGAAAAGGGTTCATTCAATATGCCAATACTCAGGAAGCCAGCTATGTGGAAGGAGAAGATTTTACACTAATTGGTAGTAGGTCGGGAGCAAATGCCATTGCCGTTTGGATGATTCTAGTTAAAAACGGCCCCTACGGCTGGCATGAAAAAATATTTGTATTACAAAAGAGGGCTGAATGGCTGTGCAAACAGTTCGAGGAATTGGGTGTAGAATACTACCGTAATCCGATGTCAAACATTATAACCATCAGAAAGCAGTCTGTAAATCATGAGATTGCCTCCAAATATGGATTAGTTCCAGACAACCATGCAGATCCGAAATGGTTCAAAGTGGTGATTATGGATCATGTTTCCATGGAAAAACTAATCGCACTTGTTGAAGATCTTAATACTAGTTTCAACTAACATCCCTTTCAATTTCACACTTCCTAGGTTTATGAATCTTGGAAGTGTTGCCTACTTTTTGTTTTCCAAGTTCTTAATAATGAACCATGCTCAAAAATTCGAACCAAAAACAGAAATTAAGCACGTGGTGTTATTTATTAAGAAAAGCACCGCCAATATGCAATGTTCTCATTGATTTCTTACGATATCTTAAATTACACCTTGTCGAAATTCAGGAATTATTTTCTGCTGTAACGAACTCTCCAAACGATTCGTCTTATTGAAGTTTTTAATTTTGAATCATACAATCGAATGAAAAACCTACTCAGAACATTCTTATTATTCAGCGCTCTATTACTTTCATCATGTGCATTCCACTCTGGCCTAATGACCAGTAACGCAAACCTATCGGATGGAAACTTTAATATGATAGGCCTTGCGCAGGGCACAGCAAAATCCGTTCGGATATTAGGTATCGGAGGTTTAAGCAAAAAAGCACTTGTCTTTGAGGCAAAAAAAGATCTGTATTCAAACTTCCCTCTCAAGAAGGGTCAAGTGTTTGCAAATATGTCAGTTGATGTTACCAATCGCTTCATTCTGGTATACCATGAAACACTCGTTACCATTTCAGCCGATATCATTGATTTTACAGATGCCTCATCATCCGAAAAAGAAAACCAGCATCTACATAACAAAAGAACTTATCAGATTGGGGATACCGTCACGGCTTTCTTCCGGCAACAGTTTGTAAATGCAATTGTTACCAATATCAATGGCTCAATGCTAAAGATAGTGCATAATGGAGAATCTGTCTCAATGCCAATGACTGAACTTCGCATGATGAATGAGAGTAAAAAAATTGAGAACCACCAGTTTAAGGCCTCTGATATTGTTGACATCAGTTACAAAGGCAAAGTTATCAAAGCTCAAATATTAAGTTATGATAAGGATGGCATCAAGTTTAGGTATAAAACTAAAAACAAATCGTACAGGCACTTTTTTTACAACGATAGAGATGTTCTTAAAAACATTAGAAACAGTGATGCTCACGACTGATATGACATTAATCTGAAAAGGGGGCAAGGAGTAACTGCCCTTCCCCTACTTAATATGAAACAAGTCATCGCACTGGTGGTACAAATACTAAGTTCCTGCAGGTATCAGACTACATGCGATTCTCGACGGATGGGCTGTAATAGAATCACCTTTACAAAAAAAGGATTACTAATTGAAACACTTCATTTTACCCTAGAAGATTAACCTACCTAAGTATGCCTAATCAGGCTATTCCGTTTCCCAGAATCCGAATAATTTACTGAGATAAATTACGAGATTACCCACAACATCTACAACTACTCCTTCTACCAAGAAAACACTCTGTAAATAGCACAAAGCTATTCTCCTGGAATTGCCCAACCGGTACAATCTATTTCCTAGCAATACGAACGCCTCCAGGCAGGAATTTCAAAAAATCTCCCCTCACCTGTAAAACGGATTATTATTCCAGTAAAAAAGCTCAGCCTTACCTGCCCACTTCCACCTAGCTTTGCATTAACGACAAACACTATTGCAGATAGTGTTAATTTTCAACAACCTAAGAATAGAAAGATGTTATCCAAGCTAGTTGCAGACATGATGGTGAAACCAGGGAAATCACCGGTTTTTAATAATCCA
The DNA here is from genome assembly GCA_965230435.1 of Bacteroidales bacterium. GTDB lineage: Bacteria > Bacteroidota > Bacteroidia > Bacteroidales > JBDKHP01 > JBDKHP01. The sequence continues at coordinate 328,570 of CBDDLB010000006.1, read as the reverse complement.
AACGCCTTTGGGTTAGAATATGAAGATGTAACATTCAAGGCAAGCGATGGTGTAAAACTATCTGGCTGGTTAATAAAAGGAGGAACAAACAAAGTTATCATTCAATCCCACTTTGGAGTGCAGTGCAGCAGATCAGGTTATAGCCCTAAAGTTCAGGGAATGATAAAGATGTGGGATAAGGACATCGAATTTCTTAATCAAGCAAAATATTTGGTAGAAGCAGGCTACTCGGTACTGATGTACGATTTCCGAAACCACGGAGAAAGTGATCAAGGTACTTGCCCTTGGATTACGTGGGGGCCAGAAGAAAGCAAAGACGTTATCGCAGCTGTCGATTTTATCTCAAGTCATCCCGATTACACAGAAAGTTCGATCGGCCTACTAAGTATCTGCATGGGAACAAGCGCTACGGCATTGGCATACGGCGTTGAAAATGGCTTGCAGAATTACAAAAACATAAAAGCATTAGTTTCTATACAGCCCTTGACGTACGAAAAGTTTGTGAAAGCAATGGGTGTTCCAAATTTTTTGGTAAAAAGTGCGAACAAGCCAATTCAAGAAAGAACAGGTATAGATTTCTCGAAAAACACTTTCATGCCTAACGTAAAGCACATTACAGCACCTACACTGGTTATCCAAAACCAAAACGACCCTTGGACAAGCGTTAAACTAGTACAAGAATACTACAACGAAATTCAGGCAGAAAAAGCAATGCTTTGGCTCGATATCGAGAAAAAAAGAGCGGCTGCATACAATTGGATTGGAAAAAACCCAGCTGAAATCCTGAATTGGTTCCAGAAACATATGGCATAATAAAACATTCAAAAACAAGTAGGCCTAAGATCTTAACGTACTAAAAATCAATCCCAGTTTAAAAAACTTTCAAATCCTACAAGATGAAAAACGAACAAAAGGCTTTTTTACAAACCTTAGCTCAAGGCTTATCGACCCCACCAAGAACCCCAATCCTTAAAAAACCAGACGAATATGGAATGGAGTACAAAGAAACCACAATTAAAACCGCAGATGGCATTGAACTAAACGCTTGGTTTATCCCAGCAGATTCGAACAAATACATCATATCAAACCATTTCTCTCCAGGCAACCGCTATGGATTTGCAGGACATCAGGAGCCATTTACTTATGCGGGAGGTTTCGAAGTGAATTTTCTGCCAAGATATAAGGCTCTTCACGAAGCAGGCTACAATGTCTTGACCTACGATATCCGTTGTCACGGAGAAAGTCCCGCAGGAAAAGAAGGCCACACAGGGGTTGGCTATTATGAGTGGGAAGACGTTCTGGCATCCATTAAATATGTTAAGGAGCTAGGCGGAGACGATGCAAAAATATCGCTAATGAGCATGTGCATGGGCGCTAACGCAACCATCAATGCCATGGAGAAAGATCCAGAAGCTTTTAAAGACATCATAAGCTGGATAGCTGTTCAGCCCCTAAAAGGACGCACCAATATTGAACGTGCCTGCGAAGCTATGCAGATTCCTGTAGAAGAAGGAGTAAGTGCATTCGAGCCAATGTACACCGAAATTACAGGCTTAACAATAGACAACCACGACATCACAAAAAAGATCCAGTTCGTCTCAATCCCAACGTTCTACCTACAAGTAAGAAACGACATGAATTCCCGTGCATCCGATGTACAGTGGATGTACGACAACACAAAAGTAGAAGACAAAAAAATCACTTGGGTAGAGGAAACACCTTGGAGATTTCATGGCTACACCTATTTCTCTGAACACCCAGCAGAAATGGTAGAATGGTTTGATGCTCATATGAAGTAATAAACTAAAATCCAACTATAAATAGCAACGTGTTTATAAGTTAATCGCATCTCAAAAAGCTAGTTACTTTTTCATAATTAGAGACTGCTCTGGAAGCTACACTTCTTGTTTTTTCCTGTAAAAGTTGAGTACCAAATCATGAAGGCTTTCAGGCAGTCTCTTTAAAAAATCTAACGATGACAAACACAAAAAAAACAAAACTATTTGCGGCAATGCTTTTGCCAATTTTCACGCTATTCCTTTTTACTTTGTCGAGCTGCGAAGATGATGACGATGACAAAAAGCCTACAGAAGAAGAAATTCAAGCAGAAACAGAACGAGTTCAGTTTTTGACAGGTCTGGCTCAAGGCTTAGCAACACCTGCGCGTACTCCAATTCTAAGAACACCCGATGAATACGGAATGGAATACGAAGAAATCTCGTTCGAAGCTCCTGATGGCATCACTCTTAAAGGCTGGTTTATCCCTGCCGATTCAAAAAAACTGATCATCTGTAACCACTTCTCCCCAGGAAACAGATATGGATACCCTGGCCACTTGGAAGAATGGAACAACGCAGGAGGTTTCGAAGTAAATTTCTTACCTAAATACAAAGCTCTGCACGACGCTGGCTACAACGTACTTGTGTACGATATGCGAAATCATGGTGAAAGTGACAAAGCATCAGAAGGCATTTCTGGTGTTGGAGCAATGGAATGGGGCGATGTTGTTGGCTCTATCCGCTATGCAAAAGAGTGGGAAAAAACAGCAGGAATGGCAATTTCCCTACAAAGCATATGCATGGGCTGCAATGCAACTCTAAATGCAATGGAAAAACACCCAGAAGATTTTAAAGATATCGTAAGCTGGATCGCTATTCAGCCCTTAAGAGGCCGCACATTTATCGAGCGTACATGCGAAACTATGGGCTACGATATTGAAGAGGGAATCGAAACGTTCTCCCCTATTTACGAACAAATGACAGGTCTTTCTATAGATGACCACGAGATTGCGAACTATACAAAATACGTAAATATGCCGACTCTAGTGCTTCAGGTAAGAAACGACATGAGTTCTAGAGAATCAGATATTCAGGCATTCTTCGATGATCTTTCTGTTGAAGACAAAAAAATGATCTGGGTAGAAGATACTCCTTGGAGATTCCGCGGCTATACATATTTCTCCGAACACCCACAGGAAATGGTTAGTTGGTATAATTCATTTATGAATTAGGTTTTTAGTAACGATTCTGCTGGATGAAATATGCCAGTGGAATCTGATTAAACCAGCAATTTAGTTTAGGGATTGTGCAGAAATAAACTAATGATTTTATGCGCTGTTATTTCGAAACAATTCCTTAGTCAATAGTTATCAGTCATTGATCATCAGCTGTTTATGGTAAACGCATCAAAAAAATTACATCTTGAAAACCTTTGGTTTTCAAATAAAAGGCGAAGCCTTTTGACTACCCGCCTTAAAAAAGGTGGGGGTGGGGATATAACATGTAAAATATAATTGCTTCATCATTAGCGACTTGCGGTTTAAATTGATAAACCACCCCTAGCCCCTCCTTAAAAAGGCGGGGAACTGAAAGACTTCGTCTTTCGAGAAAACCTTCGGTTTTCATTTTGATGCGTTTGCCCTATCAGTTGTTTTGATTAAGCAAATGATTAATTAATCCAACCCTAAAAAAGTTAAAATGAATAAAACAGTTTTAATCACAGGCACAAGTACAGGAATCGGAAGAGCTGCTGTAATCTACTTTCAAGAAAAAGGCTGGAACGTAGTCGCAACAATGCGCACTCCTGAAAAAGAAACAGAATTAAATAAACTCGAAAATGTTCTTGTAGCAAGGCTAGACGTAACCGACCTTGAATCCATTGAAGAAACAGTTAAAACAGGAATCGAGAAATTCGGAAAAATAGACGTTCTGGTAAACAATGCCGGCTACGGTGCTTATGGCGCATTAGAAGCTTTTCCTAGAGAAAATATTGTACGCCAATTCAACACAAATGTAATTGGTCTGTTGGACGTAACCAGAGCAGTTCTGCCACATTTCAGAGAAAATAAAAGTGGCGTTCTTATCAATATATCATCTGTTGGTGGCAAGGTAACTTTCCCATTCGGAGCGCTTTATCACGGAACCAAATTCGCAGTTGAGGGAATTACAGAATCGCTTGTTTTCGAAATGGGAGCAATTGGCTGCAAGGCCAAAATTGTTGAACCAGGAACTATCGCTACTGATTTTGGCGGTCGTTCGTTCGATTTTCAAACCGATGAGAACATTCCTGAATATGCTACAATGGGGCAAACTCTGTTCAAAGGCCTAGAAGGCATTTTAAGCGACGAAAGTAGAGTGGCTCCCCCATCTGTTGTTGCAGAAGTTATTTACCAAGCGGCAACGGACGATACAGATAAAATCCGCTACACAGCAGGTTACGACGCAGAAGCATTCCTATCCGTTAGGAGCAGCTCTACCGACGAAGAATACATTCAGGCTGTTAAACAACAATTCGGTTTCTAAACTCAAACCAGATAAAATCATGAAAAAACAAACAGTACTAATAACGGGCTGCAGCTCTGGCTTCGGCAAACTGGCAGCAAAAAAATTCCAACAAGAAGGCTGGAATGTTATTGCAACCATGCGCTCCCCAGAAAAAGAAGAGGAGCTTAACAAACTGGGTGGAGTTTTGGTGACGAAACTGGATGTCACAAGGAAAGAAACTATAGCAGAGGCTGTAAAAAAAGGTCTAGAAAAATTCGGACAGATCGATGTACTTGTCAACAATGCAGGATATGGCGGCCATGCATTTCTAGAGCAATTTACCGAAGAACAGATTTATGCAATGTTCGAAACCAACGTTTTTGGCGTTATGCGCGTAAGCCGCGAGGTATTGCCATATATGCGAAAACAGCGGAGTGGTACAATTGTTAATGTTACTTCAATGGCCGGGTACATGGGGCTTTCACTCACCTCTACATACTCTGCTTCGAAATACGCCGCACAAGGTATGTCAGAAGCAATGGCATTAGAATATAAGCAGTTTGGAATTAAAGTGAAAACTGTTGCTCCAGGTGCTTTCGGAACAAATTTCTTTGCTGCAACCAAAAATAATATCGAGCACGGAGATGAAGAGCTGAAGACAAATGCAGCACTAATGGCAGCCCATTTTGCCGCCCTTGCAGAACAAATGCGTAAGCAGAGCGGAAAAGATGCCGATCCACAAGAAGTTGCAGACAAAATTTTTGAATGCGCTACAGCAGAAACACCTGTTCATAACATTGTTGGTGCCGATGCTGAAATGCTGATGGGAATGATAAACTCAATGTCACGTCAAGAATTCATTGATCAAATGGACAAAATGTTGAGTCCTAAAGTGACTGGATAATTCAATCATCAAAGCTTTTAAAGCACTAGTTTCTTTGGGGCAGAAATTAGTAAATAGTGAAGTTTGGGAGGGGCAGTAAAGTACCAATAAATGGTACTGGCTGCTCCGACTTAGCTAGACCTACAAATTATAGACGATTGAATACGCCATGCCATAAAAAACAGGTGCATAGCATCTCAAATTCATAGAAAATAGAATTTACAACATGCATAAATAGATACTGTGGCAAGTAATGTTTAAATTAACGTACCAATAAATCATGATCATTTACTTTTCAAGCACAGGAAATTCGTTAAGTATCGCAAAAGATCTAGCGAATGAGTTGGAGGAAGAAGTTTACCACATAAATCAAGCACTGAAAATCAATAATGTGGCAAATTCCAGAATAGGGTTGGTTTTTCCTGCTCATAATCATGATATGCCTCATCTGGTGCAGAAATTCGTAAAAATTTTCGATTTCCGACCATCGGCTTACATATTCGGAATTTTAACGCATGGAGGCGATCCGGGTAATTCTCTATTTACTTTCAAAAGAATATTAAAAGAAAAAGGATTTAGCCTTTCTTACGGCGACGATATCCTTATGCCTGTCAACAGTAGGATTCTCTATGGTAGAACAACAACCGACATCGAAGAGTTGACAAAAAAACAAAAGACAGAAGTTAAAAGGATTGCCGACAACATCCAGAACAACGTCATCAACAACGAACAGTTCAAAGAAAAGCGTATGGCTTCGCTGATGCACAACCTATCGAATAAGCCTTTTGTAAAAAGAATGTTTACCATTACAGTTGACAACGATACATGTACCTGTTGTGGGATTTGTGAGAAAGTCTGCCCTGTACAAAACATAACGACATCAAAATCGGAAGTTACAGTACATAACCACTGCGAAAATTGCTTAACTTGTATACATTGGTGTCCACAGACCGCTATTGGCTTCGGGAAAAGAAGCGTGAAGAAAAAACAACAATACCACCATCCAAGTGTAAAGCTACAGGAAATTATAAATCAGAATAAAAGTAAAACCCTATAAACCATGACCGTCATGACACTACTAAATTCTAAATGGATGATTGCGATTTTAGTGCTACTAGTCGCACTTATCGTTCTATATCTCATGGGGCGAAAATCTGTCCGCTCAGAACTGATCATAGAAGCAACACCAAACCAGATCTGGTCTGTACTTATGGACACCAAAGCATATAGAGACTGGAATCCGGTTCTAATCCCCATTGAAGGTGAGTTAAAGGAAGGAACAAAAGTAAAATACGAATTCAGACAGGATGAAAACACAAAAAGCGAAATTCCTTCCACAGTAAAAAAAATGGTTAAAGACGAACTGTTGAACCAAGGCGGAGGTATGCCCGGAGTTCTGACTTTCGACCATAAATACATCCTGAAGCCTGCCACCGGAGGCACTTTAGTAATCATAAACGAAGACTACCGGGGAGTTGGAGTGGTGTTTTGGAATCCTGCGCCTGTCGAAGAAGCATACAAAAGATTAAACGATGCATTGCGCAAGAGAGTACTTGAGCTGGCTGACCAAAAACAAAAATAACCATTAAGCACATAAAAATTAACCCATGACCGATGACTAGTTAGCCACCCAACATCAGTTAAATTAGAGCAAATGAAGGAAATAATAAAAATAGAAACGATAAGTCAGGTTCACGAAATTTTCGGAATCGGTAGTCCTAGACACCCACTTGTGTCGGTGCTACAGATAGACGACAAAATCGCAAACTTCGACTATGGAGATGCTACCTATGTATTCGACTTTTATCAGGTAAGCCTGAAAATGGGCATGTCAGGGTCGTTGCATTACGGACGCAATTCCTACGATTTTCAGGAGGGAACGATGCTCTTCACCAAACCAAAACAAACGTTACAGATCGAAAACAATTCCGAATTTCTTAATGCATCGGGTTGGACACTTATGTTTCATCCCGACCTGATTCGCAAATCGGAACTGGGCAAAATAATCGACTCATTTTCGTTCTTTTCTTACAACACCCACGAAGCATTGCACCTTTCAGAAGATGAACGGCTAACGCTTACCGAACTGATACAGAAAATAGAACGGGAATACAACCAGAACATCGACAAACACAGCCAAGAGCTAATTATAGCAAACATAGAACTACTCATGAAATATTGCATGCGCTACTACGATAGACAATTCTACACGCGCACCAATATGAACAAAGATATTCTCACAAAATTCGAAGAGCTAGTAAGAAACTATTATAATTCCGACAAGCCGCTAGAACTGGGAGTTCTATCCGTAAACCACTGTGCTAAAGAACTAAACATGTCCCCAAACTATCTTGGTGATATGTTAAAAAGCGAAACGGGAAAAAATGCAAAGGATCATATTACGGAATATCTTATTGAAAAAGCAAAAACCCAGATAGTTGGTTCTAACGAAAGCATCAGTGAGATAGCTTATAGTCTTGGTTTTGAATATGCTCAGAATTTCAACAAACTGTTTAAGGCTAAAACTGGGATGAGTCCTACTGCTTATCGGAATAAGAATTGATTTTCTGGTATTAAAGAGCAACATTTGAAACAGTAAAAGCTGTTTTCTTAATTTCATAAAAAAACAGTCCTCTTATGTCTATTCTATAAAGCAATAGCTTTTGAATAGACATTATTTTTACCCCCCTCTGATTTTCAGAAAATTCACCCTCTCTATCTACAACACTTTTTTACAGTCCAAAAATACATTATAAAAGTATGTAGCACATTTATGTTTCTATCCTTTTGTCTAACCTAAAATACAATAGTAATTTTCCGCTCATATTAGGCACTAATATTGCTTAAGAGCTTCTTCAAGAAAAATAACTAATAATATTGGGATTCAAACAAACATACTTATGCTTAAAAGACTATTGAAACTAAGATTATTACTTGTAAATTTTACTCTATTAATCAGTAATCAGGCCTTATTCTCTCAAACAGTCACCTGTGACTCAATTTACACTGATCAATCATTTACGGAATGGGGAACATCAAAAAAAACAATAAACCGCTATAATTCTGATGGTTCGTTAAGTTTCACTGAACAATACAAGTTTGATGATGTAACCCGAACATGGTTGGGTGAATCAAAATATGAAACCACTTACAAAGAAGGAGCTACATCTTACACAAGTAATACTATACTTTACAATCCAACTCATAATTGGGAGAATCCTTACAGAAAAATCTCAGTTGAAATTGAAGATCGTGTTACCACAACAACAGTATATTCTTGGGGTAAAGCGTCAAAAAGCTGGATAGCCCCTACTACATCGAAGAGTAAATCTGAAACAGAAAACGGAAGTTCGGAATATCCTGATATGACGATTTTTTATAACTGGGATGACATCGCAAGAGATTGGGTAAAATATTCTAAATCAAACTATACCTATGATACAAAAGGGAACCTAACCCTATCCGAATCATTTCTGTGGGACAATGCTCTGGAAATTTGGAAACCTCAATCTAAATTTATACTAAAATACGATTCTTATAATAATAATGTTCGTCAAGAATTTTATTCTGTAAATCCAGCTACTAATGAGCTTGAGTTTTCAAAAAAGACAGATTATGAAAATATATACGAAAAAGATAAGTTAGCATCCGTTACGGTAACAGATTACAACAAGCAAATGAAACTTACAGCTTATTACAAGTATGTTTATCTCTATGACTCCAACAACAATTTAATACGCAAAAATTCTTTTTCAAAGCAGGATACAAAAAACGAATGGACACTTGATACAAAAGAAACATACTTTTCAAAAGATGTTGACCAAACATTCGTCAGCATATCTCCCTCTAACTACGGAATAGAAAAAGGAGGGATTTTAAGAATACCAGCCTTAGAAAAGCCTGTTGCTTCCTCAAGGGTATGGAAATATAAACGAAAAGACGAAGCGGTATATTCTAACTTTTCTCCCCCCCAAACAAGTCCCATACTCTCTGCTACATTTACCGAATCCGGAGATTATGAAATAATATGCGAATCAACCATAAATGGGAAGAACTACACAAGTAATCCCGCCACAATTAAAATTGCTACCGTAAGTATTTCGCCTATAGAAACTCAAGAAATTCAAGTTGACAACTATGGTACTGCGCTTACTGTTACTGAAATCCCTAGAGCTGAAAGCAGAAATTGGTATTATTCAAAAGTATCAGGAGGTCCTTATACTAAATTAATGCGTTATGAAATAAACTACACCCCTGAGTTTTCAGAACCAGGAATATATTATTTGATCTGTGGATCTACCTGGAAAAATTTTAATGTATCCAGCAATGAAGTAATCATTAAAGTATCAGGAGTAAAACTTTCATCCTCTAAGACTCAATTGTTGAAAATCAACGAAACAGGGAAAAAGCTATCAGCAATTGAATTTCCTGTCCCTACACAAAGAGAATGGAAATATAAAACATCTTCAACTGGTATTTGGAAGTCTTTTGACAAAAAAATCACCTCGGACAGTTATACTCCAAGCTTTTCAAATGTAGGGGAATACTATGTTGCTTGCTTTTCGGTTTTTGAGACAGAAACTAAAATGAGCGATATCGTAAGAATTCAAGTTATTGAAGACAATCGAATAGCGCCAATAAGTGAACAGACTATAGACACTTCTACAGAGGGAGAAGAACTTCATGTTACAGAAAATCCTATTGCAGACTCACGAACCTGGCTTTATTCGAAAGAAGGAAGCTTCGGTTTAGAAACCATTTCAAATCCTTCTCGCAATTACACACCAAAATTCACAGAACCTGGCTCATATTATGTCACCTGTATGTCTCTCTATGAGCATGAACACATTATGAGCAATTCTGTAAAGATAAACGTAAAAGGGAACAGTATAAGCCCTATGGATAAACAAATTATCCTCGTAAATAAAAAAGGAAACATTTTAAATGTTCTTGAGAGTGAGACTGCCAGTTCCAGAGAGTGGAAGTATAAAGCTGCTTCAGAAAATACATGGCAATCATTTAACCTAGCTCAAACAGAAACTTCATTGACTCCTTCCTTTTCTGAAACAGGTACTTATCAAATAGCATGTTTCTCTGTTATAAACTCAAAAACTTATATGAGTAATGAAATTGAAATAGAAATTATTGAAGGTAATTCCATAACTCCCTCAAATAATCAAACAGTTGATATAAATACAAACGGAAACTTATTAAGCGTCTCCGAAACTCCATCGGCAGATTATAGATACTGGCATATTTCAAAAATTTCAGGGGAATATGGCTACAAAACGAATACCTATGAAAACACAACAACATTCCAACCTCACTTTGAAGAATCAGGAACATATTATATAGTTTGTCAGTCAGAATGGGGGAATACAAAAATAAATAGCAACGAAGTAGTAATAACTGTTAATGGTTATGGCGAAACAAAGCTTCAGAATAGTATTTCTCCCACAACAGACCAAACTATCGACATAGAATCAGAAGGCATACAATTAACTGTTAATGAATCCACTACTGCAAATTCCAGAAAATGGTACTATTCAAGCAAACAAGGAAAAGACTACGAAAATAGCCTGAGTGAAACAGAAGAAAATTACACTCCTAAATTTTCGACTCCTGGAGTTTATTACGTAGTGTGTAAATCAAAACTTGACAGTCTAAATGTTACAAGCAATGAAGTCAAAGTAACAGTTAAGGGCAATAAACTCTCATCTCCATGGTCTCAATATATTGCTGTCGGATACAATGGAAAAGGTATTTCGATTCTAGAACATCCTGTTGCCTCGTCTCGTGAATGGAAATACAAACTTTCATCCAATGGAGAATGGAAATCTTTCGTTCCCGCCCAAACAAGTATAGCCTATGTTCCTAATTTTGACACTGAAGGCGAATATTATGTTGCTTGTTTTTCTCAAATCGATGGGAAAACATATGAAAGCAATCATTTAAAAATTAGAGTTTCAGGTAATAGTGTAAGTCCTACAGAGAGCCAAAATATTAGCCCAAATAGTGATGGCAATACACTGACAGTTGATGAAGCACATTACTCAAGAAAAAAAGAGTGGTATTGTTCTAAAACATTAGGGAAAGACTATTTTAATTACTTAGGTGAAGGCAAAACTTTCACTCCAAATATCTCAGAAGCTGGTGTCTACTATATAGTTTGTAAATCGACATGGTCAAGTGGTTCTGTTTTTAGTAATGCGGTTCAAGTAAATGTTATTGGCAATAATATATCTCCTATTTCAGATCAACTTATACAGCCAAATTCAAATGGTTCAACCTTACAGGTTTCAGAGTATCCAACAGCATCATCAAGGGAATGGAAATACAGAACAGAAAGTGGCTCATGGACATCCTTTAGCCCAACAAGAAACTCAGAGAATTACTCCCCAAATTTTACAGAGGCAGGCACCTACTATGTCGCTTGTTTCTCCGAAATAAATGGAAACACATCAATTAGCAACGAAGTACAAATAACCGTTGCAGAAAACAGCATAACACCTGTAGCAGAGCAGGCGATCGCAGTAAATACCAATGGAGCACAACTTTCCGTTTTGGAAACCATACCGGCCGATACCAGAGGTTGGTATTATTCAACACAGCAAGGCAGTGACTATAACAATTTCCTCGGAGAAAGTTCAACATTTACACCAAATTTCCCAGAAGTTGGAGAATATTATATTGTGTGTAAATCAACATGGGGCAATTCTACCACAACAAGCAACGAAGTACGGATTGCTGTAGCAGGAAGCAGCATTAGCCCAGCAGACAAACAGACCATTGCTATAGGCGCTAATGGAACAACGATAAACGTTTCGGAATACCCAGCAGCAACATCTAGGGAGTGGAAATACAAAACAGGAAGCGGCACATGGACATCGTTCGGTGCTACAGAGACCACTGAAAATTATACCCCAAATTTCACAGAACCTGGCACCTACTACGTTGCATGCTTCTCTGAAATAAACGGAAGCATATTTACTAGCAACGAAATACAGATTGTTGTTGCCAAAAACAGCATAGCCCCAACGGCAAACCAGACAATCCCTGTAAACACAGATGGAACAAACCTTACCGTTCAGGAAACCGTACCTGCCAATTCTAGGGCTTGGTATTATTCAACTCAACAGGGCGGAGATTATGATAAGCTTCTAGGAGAAGAAACAACGTTCATCCCGAATTTCCCTCAAGTAGGTGAATATTATGTGGTCTGTAAATCAACCTGGGGAAATTCCACGGCAACAAGCAACGAAGTTTACATCGCCGTTGCAGGAAACAGTATAAACCCTGTAAATGAACAGACCATTGCCAGTGGTGCTAACGGATCAGAAATAAGCGTTACGGAATATCCAACAGCGACTTCAAGAGAATGGAAATACAGAACAGAAAGCGATACATGGACTTCTTTCAGTACCGCTGAGACTACGGATAATTACACTCCAAACTTTACAGAATCAGGCATTTATTATATTGCTTGCTTCTCCGAAATAAACGGGAGCACATTCACAAGTAATGAAATACAGGTTGTGGTTGCAGAAAACAGCATAGCCCCAACGGCGAACCAGACAATCCCTGTAAACACCGATGGAACAAGCCTTACCGTTCAAGAAACCGTTCCTGCTGATTCCAGAGCTTGGTATTATTCTACTCAACAGGGCGGAGATTATGATACGATTTTTGGAGAAGGAACTTCATTCACCCCCAACTTTTCCGAAGTAGGTGAATATTACGTGGTCTGCAAATCAACATGGGGAAATTCCACCGCAACAAGCAACGAAGTTCATATCGTTGTTTCTGGGAACAGTATAAGCCCTGCTGAAGAACAAACTGTAGCAAAAGGCATTAACGGAATAGAGATAAATGTTTCTGAATATCCTGCCGCAACAACGAGGGAATGGAAATACAGAACTGCAACTGGCACATGGACTTCTTTTACTACTACACAAACGGCTGAAAGTTACACTCCATTTTTTGCAGAATCAGGCATTTATTATGTTGCTTGTTTCTCTGAAATAAACGGGAACACATTCACAAGTAATGACATACGTTTGATTATTTCAGAAAACAGCATCGCACCAACAGCAAATCAGACAATCCCTGTAAACACTAACGGAACAAGAATTACCGTTCAGGAAACCATACCTGCCGATTCTAGGGCTTGGTATTATTCAACTCAACAGGGTGGAGATTATGATAAACTTCTAGGAGAAGGAACAGCATTAACCCCGAACTTTTCTGAAGTAGGTGAATATTATGTTGTCTGCAAATCAACATGGGGAAATTCAACAACAACAAGCAACGAAGTTTACATCGCTGTTGCAGGAAACAGTATAAACCCTATCGACAAACAGACTGTTGCAAAAGGCAGTAACGGAACAAAGATAAACGTTACTGAATATCCAACAGCAACAGCGAGGGAATGGAAATACAGGACAACGACAGGAACATGGACTTCTTTTGCTATTGCACAAACTGAAGAATATTACACTCCAAATTTCACCGAATCGGGCATTTATTATGTTGCTTGCTTCTCCGAAATAAACGGGAACACATTTGTAAGTGATGAAATACGGGTAGTGGTCGCAGAAAACAGCATCGCACCAGTTGCAAATCAGACGATCTCTGTAAACACAGATGGCACAAGCCTTACGGTTAAGGAAACTGTACCTGCTGATTCTAGAGCTTGGTATTTCTCAACTCAACAAGGCACAGATTACGACTACTACCTCGGTAACGGATTGTCTGTTATCCCAAACTTCACTGAAGCGGGAGAATATTACGTTGTATGTAAATCCACATGGAACAACTCTACCTCAATTAGTAATGAAATCCATATTATTGTTACTAAAGCGACGAGTGTTAATTCCTTAAAATCAGCTGGCATTAAATTATTCCCTAACCCTTCTGATGGTGAGTTTACAATAGAACATCCACTAGGTATAAAAGAAATCAAAATTTACACTTTGGATGGTTTACTGTCTTATCATAAAACTAATGTAAGTTCTTTCGAAAAAACAGAAGTTAAACTAAAATCCAAAGGTTTGCATCTTTTATTGATAAGAACAAATAAGGACGAAATATTCATCGATAAAATCTTGATAAATAAATAATTCCGAATCAGTATTTACTTAGGGCAGGTTTTGTATCTGTTAAAGAAAAGTAGTATATCAATTAGCAGAGCATTATAAATAATGCTCTGCCTATTAAACAATAACACAATCCCTAGCGCTCATTCCTTTCAGCTTCTTGTATACCGTAAACGTAATTCCCAAACTACAAAAACAGCAAAAGATTACCATCAATATTCAGACTTATAAGAACCAAAAAAACTAACCTCAGTATTAGGTAATTCTGCACGTAACTTTTCAATAATTTCATCAGACAACGGGTTACCATCAAGATACAGTTCCTCAAGCTGTTTCAACTTAAAAAGTTCTTCAGGTAATACAGAAATATTATTACGCTCCAGATTCAACCTTTTCAACGAATTGAATTTTCCGATCTCAGGCGAAAGTTCCCCTATTTTATTATTTCCCAAGTCTAATTCTTTAAGCTGAACCAGACGATAGAAATTATCAGGTAATTGTTCAATCTTGTTATCATTAACATTCAATTCGGTTAACGAAGTCAGATTTTTGATCTCATCGGGTAGTGATTTCAGTTTGTTACTTTCTAGGTGTAGTATTTCCAAGCTGTTCAATTTACCAATCTCCTCTGGCACATCCGACAACATATTGACACTAACATCAAGTTTTCTCAACGATTTCAGCAAAGATATGTACTGTGGTATATATTCAATTCTGTTATCCTTTAAGCTTAACTCCCTCAGGTTATAACACTTAAACAATTTACCATCAACCTGCGCATGTTCACTTCCTGTTAGTGCACTAAAAAAGTTAGATTTCTCAATCCCAGGAAAAACAGGCAACACATTATGATCCAGATTCATTATCTCTAAAGCAGGTAATTCCACAACATGAACGGACAGTTCCTCAAGAGCATTACGCGACAAATTTAAAACCCGCAATTTATCCAACTCCTTAATACCTTCATCAACAGTCTCCAAACGGCAGCCCTCAATAGTTATCACCTCAAGGAGAGTATCCAAATAAACCAGCTCAGGAATTTCCTTAAAACCAAAACCGGAAACGTTTAACTCTGTTGCAAAACTATCGACAGGTTGTATTTTCTGTTTTAAAAAGTGAGCTACGTTGTCCTTTTTAGCTGTTCTTGTAAACTTAAGGCTCGCGGAAAGTACAAAGACCAAACTCAGTACTCCAAAAGAAAAAAGCATCAGTACCCTATTGATTGCAAGTCTTTGTTTTAGGCGGCGCTGTATAATATTAAGTTCTATCTTCGATGCTTCTATCCCAATCCTACTTTCGTGTATGTAAGTTATTTGTTTCTGGCTGACCAACGGCAACTTTGGCGTTTCTACAGAAGAGTAGAAGTTCTCCAGCTCCTTCACTGTTTCTGTTTGATATATAGCCTTTTTTCTCACTTTATTTATCCTACGCTTCAGCCACAATAATCCCCATACACTTAACATAAGCGCGCCATAATCAAAAAGCAACACGATCGCCTCAGGCTTCATGGCACGGTCAATTGAGCCTAGCTTCAGTGCCCCAATAAAAAGACTCAGCAACAAACCGATAGACACCCATACAACATCCCACAGCAACTTACGGTTCTTTCCAGATGTTTTTTCCTTGGGAATCTCTTGCGCATTCAGTCTGGTATACACCCTTAACGGAACAAAGAATAATACATAAAAAATAGTAAACACCAACATCCCAGCGGCATAACCTGCACCTTCAGGAATAATCAGTTTAAAAAACCACCACAACAGAAAAACCTGAACATAAATATTTTTAAAGAAACGTTTCAGTCTTCCCCGTTTCTTTTGTTTGGCCCTAGCCGAACGCCTCTGTCTACTTTTCTTACTTCTAAACAGTAGCCACATTTCAATCAGAGCATAAAAATACGCCATGCTCCAAAGTACAGTTTCAAAAACAACATCGGACTCAACCAAAATCTGATCAAATAAAGAAAAGAAAAATATAGCCGGTAGCATTCCCACTATTGAAACCAGAAACCTAAGCAGTTGTTTAAAGGCTTTCCTTTTCTTCAAGTTTAGCTCTAATGGTAAAATTTTAGAATAAAACCAGACAGGAACAGCAGCCAAATAAATTATAAGAACAAAGAGCGCTATAGCCGTATAACTGTCTTTTTCAATTTCAGCAATAAATGTTAAAAAAAACAACCCAATAGCCCACACCAAAAGCCAGGCATAAGCACCAATTGCAACCTGCACGTAATGGTTCTGCAGTGCTTTCGAAACAATCCGGGTAATACTGCCAAACAGACTCTCTCTCTTATTTCCCCTCTCCTTTTCCCTTACTTCTTTCAACAACAGATCCTGTGGAATTTCCGGTATATCGTAACCAGCCTCTTCCAGCCATTCTTCTGCTTTCGCGCAGGCAGGAGCATTCAGCAAGTAATCGTCTGCCTGCCGGTTATCGAACCATTCCGAAGCACGCTGCTGCATAACAGTATGTAAATGCGCATGTTCACGATCAATCTCTATCGCCTGAACTAACTTTGTGAAAGTTTTATCGAAATCTTGGCCCTCAAAATCGATCCAATTGATCAGGCGCAATGCTTCGGGCATTTTCTCTGGTTCTGGTTCGCGAACCTTCACCGAAATGAAGCGCTTGTTCAATTGTGCTGCATAATTCACTTCGCGCTCGCAATATTCACTTTCGATAGAATCTGGGGAAACAACAAATACGAAGTTATCGGCAGCAGCAATTCCATTGAAAATCTCTTTTTCAAAGTTTACTCCCTCGCTAATACTTTCCTGGTCGAACCAAGTTGTCTTGCCATTGATCTGTAACTGTTCGTTCAAACGACGGGCAAAATCGCTATCTTTTCTACTGTAAGAAATAAACACTTCGGTTCCCAGCTGTCCCTTTGCTGCAAGACTTGCCGTAATAAACTCACTGTGCTCTTGAAGCGGTGGGTATTGCTCCCTGTTTTTATTGATCCGCAACCACGACTGTGCATTTTCCAGATTAAATCCCCTCAACAAAAAAGAAGTCTTCTGCTCCTTTTCCTTCCAGCGCAAGGCCTGAGCAAGAAAAACACGATGCTGCTCGTGGTAACTACCATTTGTGTTCAGTGTGTTCACTATCTCATCCAGCGAAATTTCAAACGGAGTTTTCTCGCTTCTTGCTTCCACATCTGCTTTAACATCTTCACGGCTCTGTATTTCTACTTTTACCTCATTGGTCAGGTCTGTGAAGTTGATATGTTGAATCAATGCAAGTCCAGAAAAATCAGATTCATTAATCTCTGCATCATCTACATCTTCGATTAGGATCGGAATAATACGCTTGTTGTATTTCAGTGCAAAATTGTACTCTTTCAGGCAATATGCCGACTTTAAAGAACGGCGCGATAGAAACAAAAGTAGATTCGACGACTTTACCACACCTCCGTGAATGGCCTGATTGTATTCCGTTCCTTTTACAATGTCTTTGCTACTGATCCACGACGAAAAACCATACTGCGCCAAAGCCGAACGGATGGGCTCTACAACAGCAATATCATCAACATCGTGACAAATAAAAAGATCTGCCTGTAGATTACTGCTGTTCTTCTTACTTTCGACCACAAAATACGCCATCAATTCTGTAGGTATGCAGGGCGGATTAATCAGATGGCCTGTTGGGTTCCGGAACGGCTGATGGCTCTTTTGAAGAAACGCCTCGGCCTGAGCCCTCTCTTTACCAACTAGCAATTTTTTTGTATCGTTCTGCATTTCGTGCCAAAGTAAAGCCTTGTCCAACAACCAAGTATGCTCATATACAAAGGCTTTATGGCTCTCAATCAATTGCAGGAGCAATGCAAAAGATTCTTCGAAGTTATCGATGTGTTTCCATTCTTGCTCTGGAATGGCAAGAATTTCTTCTTTAAGTTGCTGTGCTTTAGCAGATAAATCTATTGCCGCTTCATGCTCCTGTTTCATCTGCACCCAATTTCGTCTACCGATTTCGGGATCTATCTTTTTCCAGTCCTCATCACTCTGGGGCTCAACATGCATTACTGGCACAATGCGCTTATTGTACTTCAGCGCAAGTGCCAATTCTTTGTAGCAATAAACTGATTGAATAGAATGGGGTGAAATGATAAAAATAAAATTATCTGCCCTGCGGATTCCCTCATCGATCTGATCCTGAAAATCGACACCTAACGGAATATCGTTCATATCAAACCAAGCCGAACAGCCTTTCTCTAAAAAAGCATTATACAGCTTTCGGGCAAATGCTAATGAATGCTGACGGCCATAACTGATGAAAACAGTATTAAACTGATTTATATTTTGAGGCAATTCTGGAACGGTAGTCTCTGTCATCACTATTCATTTTGTACGTGGAAACAAATTCTAAACAGTACTTAACTCGGAGAATGCGTTTTGTCTTAGCCCAAGAACAAACTTCATACCCTATAAATAAAAGGCACATAGAGTCTTATCAGATTCCACCTTTTCACCTCTTTAATACTTAATCAACATTCAAACTCTACTTTACGCATGAAATGGTTATGAAAGTTCTAAAGGCAATTAATGATGTTGGATTCCTGATGGGAAAACCTGATTTTTTCCATTTACGCAGTTTGCTTTTCTCAGGCCAATATACTTAATTTGCTTACGATGTTTAGGCTATTCTGGTTTAATCTTTCTTTCTCTTTCAGGACTCAGCATCTCTTTTAATCTCTTTCTTAGCCTGAATATTAAGCATATGCCTAATTATAAGCTGGACAAATAGTTTGTAAGCTTTTTCAGAATTATAACTGCGATAAGGTCGCGAACCTTATTTATTTTAAACTTCCTTCAATATGCTTCAAATAGCTATGGCTAGAGCTGACGATTGGTGGTTGACCGACTAAATATTTTTGAAATACCATGCCATGATTTTAGCCCAAAGGGTTTGCTCTGCAAAACAGAGGCTTAGTGATAGATATTCCCTTGTACTTGGGTTATGTTTCCTATTTTGCTATTAATCTTTATTCTCAAACCAATAGATACTTACCCTTTTCAAACTTTTACAATGAAACGAAGAGATTTTTTAAAGAAAGGTTCTTTGGCTGTAGTTGCGCTTTGTACTCTGCCATCCTTATCGTATGGCGCTTATACTATTGATAGTGATCAGTGCATTGTCTGCGGAACTTGTGCTGATGAATGTCCTGTAGAGGCTATTTTCTTAGATGGTGATATTTATGCCATTGATCTGGATTCATGTACCGATTGTGGTACGTGTGTGGATGTTTGTCCAACCGAAGCTATTAGTGCCCCAGCATCTAACAAAACCTATGTGATTAATAGTGATTGTGTCGCCTGTGGACAATGCGTTGATGAATGTGCGAGAAATGCCATTTCTGAAGGCACTGATATTTACAGTATCGATACTGGCTTATGTTCAGGCTGTGGTGTTTGCGCAGATGTGTGTCCAACCGTGGCTATTCATCCTGCCTAGTAAATGAATCGTGTTTGGTGGTTTTCCTGTATTGGGGAACTGCCAAGATTATATAATACAAATGGAGGCTTCGTATAGAATGTATTGCGAATGCCTGATTGAAACTGTGAAAGTGTTTTAGCTTTCTTTCTAGTATTTTCAGACAGTTGCCCATTGTGGCGCACAAAGCCAAACACTAGCCATTTGGAGAAACGAGTCTTTTGGCTATTGAAAATCAGAAAAGAGAAAAGCAAAACCAATCCCTTTCTGTTTTTTATAGATACAGGTTTCCAATAAAGCTTAAAGTCACAAGTCTTCTAAATCCAGAAACAAAAAGCTGAAACAGAACACACTACAGGCATCAGCCAATTATTCAGTAGGATTTATTTGTAAAGGTCTTCATGAGTGCTTCGCAATTCATAATTCCCTAAGCTCCCCCACCAAACGAAACATTATGCACAACACCATCATACTTATACCCCAGTCCGTCAACAATTTCCTGAATTTTAGTCAAATCAACTTTTCCCTTAAGTTTAACCGTGTCATTCTGAAAATCAGCTACAACCTCTTCCACCCCTTCTACTTTGGCTAAATGTTGTTCAACATTGGCTTTACAGTGTTTACATTCCATGCCTTTAACACTAATCTCAATATGATTTTCCATTACTGCTTTATTTTTAGGATCCACAAAGTTTTTACGATAATAACCATTAATAATCAGCACAATAAGACCGACAGCACAAGTATAATCGAACCAGACAGGCAACAAGTGATGCTCGTGGCCAATGTGCATACCCGCCGAACTAATACTAAACCATTCGCGCGGAAGAAACTCGTTGATAAACGTTCCGAAAAACAACGCCCCTGCAACAATTGTAGCCAGATAAGCAACAAAAGTCTTTCTTCCTAATGCATTACTCAAAACAGCAATCGTTGCCGCATTAGTAGCAGGCCCGGCCATCAAAAAAACAAGTACCGCCCCTGGAGCCAAGCCCTTCATCAGTAATACAGCTGCAATTGGAACAGAAGCTGTTGCACACACATACAACGGAACAGCAGCCACCAGCATCACCAACATTCCAAGGTAGCCATTACCAACATAACCACTAAAGAAATCATCAGGAATAGCAACCGCAATAACCGCAGCAATCAAAAGTCCGATCACAAGCCACTGCATAATATCCTGCAAGAACTCAACAAAAGCGTAGTACAACATGCTCATAAAGCGATTTCCTTCTACCTTATTACTTTCTGAAGCATAAGATTCTGTTGGTATAGTTTCTTGAGTATCGGTTTTGTTACCAACCCAACCGCCAAACAGACCAGTTACCAAGGCCACAAAAGGCCTAATAATCGCAAATGGCCAGCCCAACAGCGCGTAAGTGGCTAGAATAGAATCTACACCTGTCTGAGGGGTTGATATCAGAAACGACAAAGTAGCTCCTTTCGACGCACCGTTTCGATAAAAAGAAACACCTGTAGGAATCACCCCGCACGAACAAAGCGGCAACGGAATACCGAGTAAAGAACCATTAACAACAGATTTCATATTCCGATGTCCCATATAACGGATCATTTTCTTCTGTGGAAAATAAACTTTCAGAAGGCCTGCGAACAGAAACCCCAGTAAAAGATAAGGCGACATCTCTGCCGTAAGTGTCCACAGTGCTGATAGATATTGTGTGATATATTGCATTTTGCGTCTTTTAAGTACAAATATACTTAAATCCCAACACAGACCTCCTTTTCACTAAACCGAATAATACGAATTTTTGTTTAATTTTGCTGTAATATCCTTGTATTCATCACCTAAACATAGCTAAAAGATTGCCCACTTCGAACCGCTACTAACACCAGCTTTCCTCCGCTTACGAACACGCCCCAAAGTGGGCAGCCTTTCCTAGCACAGGTCAGAGATCACTAAAAGTGATCGGCGGCCTGTGTATTCTAAATTCAGATTTTCGATACGATAACCATATAACCCATCTCTCCCACAACACACCACAAGACAAATCACAAAGTAGTTAATCGCCTCAATCAAAAGACTTTCTAATTCGATAGAACCTCCAAGAAATATTACCGAAACTAAAAATATAGCCGAAGGCTTTCAGCCTGTAGTTATTATTTTACCTCAGTTTGAACCAGAAATTTCAAACTCAATCAACCTCCAAGCCAATGAGCGAATAACCAAAGTAAAGAATTAAGCCATCAATGTAATACGGTTAATCATTTCATGAAAACGGTTAATTTTCTTATTGAGTTTGTCAATAGTTTTGCACTGTACCAAAGAATATGATACAAAGCTGAAGCAATCATAATAAAAAGGACTATAAGTAAAGTCTTGCAAAAGAAATACAACAAACATAAAAAATGATGAAGCAATCATGAATTTTAAGAAGCCAAATGCAAGCTCAATTAAAAATCATCGGGAGTTACATTCAACAAATGAAGATAAATTTTAAACCAATGAAAAACCTAATACCATACCGTGTTAAGCCCATAAACGAAAAGTTCTATAAAACTACTCAATTTGCCTATTATTTTGGGCTGACGCATCTTTCTGGATATTTTGGTTTTCAATGGCTTGGAATCCCAGAAATGGCATGGTTCAACGTTCTAATCAGCTCACCATCATTCATTGCCGCCCTAATTCTGAATAGACTAGGCAAACACAACTTGGCCTTTGGTATAGCATTTTTCGAATTGTTTTTTCATCAAGTCTTGGGAACATATTTTATGGGCTGGGGAGTAGGTTTTCAATTTCTGCTGATTTATTTGGCCGGACTCAGTTTTTTCAATCCGAGATGGAAAAAAAGCATACAAATAGTCATACTGCTCCTTATCTCAAGTGCATTTGTTCTTCTGTATCTGTTTTGCCAAACAGGCGTTTATCAAATCCCAGACGAAGTGACCCGACTTTTCTTTGTGAATGGCGGCGTTGGGCTAATTTTTATTCTCGCAATTCTGATCAATGGATATTCAAAAGCCGCACACAAAGCTGAAGACGAATTGAAATTGGCCAATGCAGAGCTGTCGGAGATGAATGAAGAAATCCGCACACAAAACGAACAGATTGTAAACAGCATCAATTACGCTGAGAAAATCCAGCACGCCCTACTTCCTAGCGATCGTGTATTGAAAGAAAATTTCTCGGATTTTTTTCTAATGTTTCAACCTAAAGATATAGTAAGTGGCGATTTCTACTGGTTTTCAGATCTTACAGATAAAATTGTATTGATCTGTGCAGATAGTACTGGACACGGAGTTCCTGGCGGTTTTATGAGCATGCTGGGAATGTCGTACATCGATGAAATCGTACATAACAATCACATAACTGAACCTGAAGTTATTCTGGAACAAATGAGGATTAAAATAAAAAAAGCCCTCGACCAGAATATAAGAGACCGCAATCCCAAAGACGGTATGGACATGTCCGTCTGTGTTTTTGAAAAAGACTTCTCCTCAATGAAATTTGCAGGAGCAAACAACGGAATTTTTCTAATACGGGACGAAAAACTTACCGATTTTAAGCCCGTAAAGAATCCTATTGGAGTTTATACCAAAGAAGTACCATTCTCTCAGCACGAAATAGAACTGCAAAAAGGCGATCAAATCTACATGAGTACAGATGGCTATATTGACCAATTTGGAGGGGAATTCCACAGAAAATTCATGAGTCGGAAATTAAAAGGTGAAATTCTAAGCTCTTCAACTAGCCCTATGCCAATGCAAAAGTCATATTTAAACGAAGTTTTTTCGGATTGGAAAAAAGACACTTATCAACTTGATGACTGCACTTTAATTGGAGTAAAAATTTAACGGGAAATCTTTAAGGGGCACGACTGTTCTCTTAACGATTTAACTTGCCCCGAAAGATTTTCGACATAGAATATTCCTAGAATTTAATACACACAAAAATGAGCAACAAAAACGTAATCTGGTGTGATAAAGAAGCACTAGCTAAAGATATAAGTGGTAAAACATACATTGTAACAGGAGCCAATTCTGGAGTAGGACTTGAAACCACAAGACAGCTTATTAAACAAGGTGGACATGTAGTTATGGCCTGCCGTAGAGTTGAGGCTGGAATGGAAGAAGCTAAATCGTTTACAGGATTAAAGGGAAGCTTCGAAGTAATGAAATGTGACCTAGCGGATCTTCAATCGGTAAAAGAGTTTGCAGAAGGCTTTCTAAATAAATACAACCATTTAGATGGCCTGATGTGTAACGCAGGTATGGTAAATATGGAAAGCAAGCCAAAATTCACAAAAGATGGTTTTGAAATTACCATGGCTGCAAGCTTCTTCGGGCACTTCCTACTAACTGAGCTTCTTCTAGAAACTCTAAAAAAGAGTACTCCATCCAGAATTGGTATTTTATCCTCTGTTGTACATGCAGGTAGTCCTAAAAAAAGACACTCTGTTCATCTGGATGATTTGAATTATAAAAACAGGAAGTACAATAATTTTGATGCTTACAGTGAAGCTAAAGTTGCTAATGTGCAGTATGCCTTAGAGCTTTCTGATAGGCTAAAAGGGACTGGAGTTACAACCGCTTCTATTCACCCAGGATGGGCACGTTCAAACTTTGGAAAAGGAGGAGGAGCGATAATGAAGTTTATCATGGCAATTATGCAGCCGTTAACGAAACCTATCTCTAACAGTAATGTAGAATCAGCTCAAACTTCTTTGCACGTGTTACTTTCAGACGATGTACCAAACCACTCAGGAGCATACTTTAGTCAGCACAGTGTATTGTATCGCGATAAAGAATGCAAAAAAGGTGGTTGGCCAATGGAATCGCCTAATCCACATGCAACGGATCTAGACGCAGCAAAGCGTTTGGTTGAAATGAGTTACAAATTAGTGGGGCTGAAGCCTTGATGGTGCAGTGAAACGGAGTTGCAACAGTTTCTAATTTGGGTTGATGATGAATGAAAATTATAAGCTAAAAGCCTATTTTATATACAGATATAGCTTTACTTTGTAATTTAAGTAATACTCAATCTATTTATTTTCAAATTAGAAACTGTTGCAGAAACTGCTCCCCAACACCATTACAAACTCAATTCATGATCCACAACCTTTATTCAGCTAAAAATTCCCTCAAAACAATTAAGTCCGTATGTGTATTAGTTAATAATTTTGTCATACATCCTAAAAGAACCATACTATGAGCAACATAATGAGAATAAAAAGCATCACAGAAATGCATCGTCTTTCTGGTTTAGATGCACCAAAACACCCTTTAATTAGTGTTATTGAAGAGAAGGAATTAAAGGAATTTAGCAAACGGGACAATTCTGAATATGTCGGAGTAAAAATGACATCCGAGATGTATTCTATCATGTTTAAGGGGGAACTAAGTGGCTCAATTAATTATGGACGGACTTCGTACGACTTTCAGCATGGCACACTGATCTTCATGGCTCCTGGGCAAGTTATAGAAGGGCATGAATATGATATCCCAGAAGACAGCAACACGTGGTTTTTAATGTTTCACCCCGACTTGATCCGCCGTTCTTCTCTAGAGAAAAACATAGATTCCTATTCATTCTTTTCATACGAAGCCAATGAAGCACTTCATTTATCTGTAGATGAGCAGAACTACATTTTCAGCATTGCAAAACAAATAAAGAAAGAATACAGCCAAAATCTGGATGGACACAGCCACCTGCTTATTATTTCGAATCTGGAACTGCTCCTTAATAACTGCCTTCGTTTCTACGACCGACAATTCTACACCCGCTCCAGTTTCAATAAAGATTTTGTCTCGCAGTTCGATCGCCTATTAAAAAACTATTTCTCTTCAGAGTTACCAACTGAATTAGGTATTCCGACAGTAAAATATTTCAGCGACCAAATGAATATGTCCGCAAACTATCTGAGCGACCTTTTGAAAAAAGAAACAGGACTGGGGGCAAAAGATCATATCAACAGGATTTTGGTCGAAAAAGCTAAAAGTGCGCTTCTTAATACCGAACAACCAGTAAGCCAAATTGCTTATGGTCTAGGGTTCGAACACCCACAAAGCCTAACCAGGCTTTTCAAGTCAAAAACTGGGATTACGCCAAATCAGTATCGAAACCAAAGTTAAGACCGTAGACCATTTCTTAAAACGTTTTTATCTGATATATAACAAGCTGACTTCGTTTTTCTAAAGCAACAATCACACTTGTAGAATTACTAAGTGCGGAATCTATTTTTATATGATCCCTAAATGCATCAACTCGCGTACCCCTCTAATAAAATCCTCCTTTCCTCCATATGAAGGGTGGCGGATATAAGAAATTTGCTGCTCCAATTTCATCTCCATTAGCCCTACTTCGGCTTTTCGGCCTACAGCACCTATCCTTTTAATATCGAAAATATCAATCAACTCAGCAATAAATGTCTTTCCTTGCTCGATCTCACCCTTTCTGGGAGCACGATTGCTCATCTCGTTTCCTTTACGGAAAGGATGAAACGGAAAAATATTCCAAATCAGAGGCAAGCTGGAATACCCTCCTATTTCATCCCAAACCATACGGGCCGAATTTTCACTGCGCAAATTATCCACAGTCAACGTTCTGAAACCTTTATCGACTCCAAATAAAGGATGACTATTATCCAGTAGCAACCTTTCGCTTGAAAAAGGAACACCTGTATGCTTCGCGCCATTAAATCCCGGGGCTTCTGCCACAAGCATTGCAGAGGGCTTTAACTGTTTCATAAGACTAAGGTACAAACCTAGGTTCTCCCTCTTCAATCTACTTGCCTTAGTGCGTCCCTTATAGAAATTGTCAGCATCCCGTTCCGTATTTGTTGCAGACAGGCGTTTAATAAAACTATCTATCTTCATAATACCACAAAAGTAGATTTTTATCCTGAAGCAGTCCTGCTTTTTGGAATAGCCTGACAAACCAATCAATGCAAGGCTGAATTTAGAAATGTAGACACATTTAATCTTCCTGTTCACTTTGCTTTTTTGCACAAAAAGGAGTATTTTAAATGAGCATTCAGATGCATAAATCATTTTATCAAATTACAGGACACCAACTAAAACAAACACACTACAACAGCTATTGATTCGTTTATGTATTTTGATACTTTCAAACCTTTGTTTTACTTTAACGTAGAAAAATAATTAAGAGGAAAATCAGCAGTCTGACTACCATTGCGTGTAATAACAATCAGCCTGTAACGCCAGGTTCACAATCAGGGAGCGTGTAATTTGGAACAATTCCTGCAAGGGAGAAAGAAGATTGACCGACAAACCTATCATAGATGATAACACAAGATCAAAGCGATAGCTTTTTTAACGAGCGAATGAAACCCGTTTTACAAGAGGTTGAAGTTTTAAGAAAAAAAGTCCTTGAGAAAGGCAAACGAAACAAACTCTTCTTGTCCGGCTTCGGAATTTTAATTTTTTTATACACGTACACTGCCGTTCAGGAATGGGCAGACACTCCAATGCAAAAGTTCTGGATGTCCGCCCTTCTGATTATAATACTGGTAACTGCCTACATTTCTATCCGACCAGAAATTTTCCTTCCAAGAAACGAACGCAATAGAATCTATAAACTCTACACGAATGGTGTTGTGAGGGAAATGGTTCGATTTATCAACAAGACCTTCAATTATCATCCGATTTTTAAAACCAACATCCGCCTTTTTGAAAGGAGTGAACTTTTTGCCGATAAAATTACGGCGTATCAGGAAACGTACGGTATTGTTGGTAGAATTGGGGAAAACGAAATTAGGATATCTGAAGTTGAGCTGCGCCATGATTCATCCATGATGTTCCAAGGCTGGTTTGCTCATTTCGACAAAGAAATCTTAAGTGATGATTTTGCAATCTTTAGCGATGAACTATCAATAAAACAATGGGAAACAAAGGCCGATTTCGAACAAATTGCTCATGATAAGTTCAAAATTTTCCTAAAAAAAGGAAAGAAAAATGCTCTAGCGAAGAATTTCGAAAAGATACTTGCGCATTACCATTCTAAAATAGGGCAGAAAATAC
Source organism: Bacteroidales bacterium (assembly GCA_965230435.1). Taxonomy (GTDB): domain Bacteria; phylum Bacteroidota; class Bacteroidia; order Bacteroidales; family JBDKHP01; genus JBDKHP01. The sequence continues at coordinate 300,896 of CBDDLB010000006.1, read as the reverse complement.
AACTGGCAGTTGTCGACAAACGGCTTTACCTTGTTATAGGTAACGATACGAAGTTCTTTCAGCTATCTTACCGCGACGACAACAACAACTACTTTGGTGTATATATGGACTTCAACCGAATGGGTGTACTCACCAATTTCATAGAAGAAATATCGCATAGCTTAGAAATGGTTCAAGCTACAAGATAAATAAGAGTGAACTACCTTACACTAGTGTTGTTATTCTGAATTTCGCAATGACGGCGCAGGTAAAAATATAAATCAATCCTCTGGGCAATGGATAGGCTCTGCACATCTACCGTAGAAACGTCCTTGGAGTTGCCCAGAAACTGCTTTTTTAACCATTCAAAATTTAGAAGCCCGTCGTCTGCCCTTCCTGCATTCTTGTTCACAATAATGTAATTGGCACTGAATGCAGGGTTGGAAGACAAAGGAAAGAAGTTCAGTATAAACTGATGGTTCTTTTTAGATGAATAAATACGCTCCTTCTCTATACGCCCAAAAGCTTTCAGCGTTACACGTACACCACCATCGTCCAGCAGTTCAATCGAACGGTAGGTGTTGTACCCCTTTACAATTTTATACATAGCTACAAGAGCTGAAAAAGTAAGAAAACTAAGGCTGTAAAGCTTCTCCTGATCGGAGAAATCTTTCCAAAACCAAATAAGCAAAGCAGAAAATGGAATGAAGAAAACAAACATCTGTAAGTATCTGTACAACTCTTTACTGTGCCAGAAAAAAGAAATGCCATGGTCACCTTCCTGCTTACTTATCGTAGGCATATAACTTTTCTCTTCAAAATACAAGCTTTTGCGCCGTTCCATCTGTTGGTTCAACTTCTTCAATATAATCTCTGCCTCTTCCTTTTTTTTGCCAAAAGCCTGCAAATACCATCTACCACCAGCTTCTAGGCAAAGATATAAGTAATAATTCTCTCCCGATCCACTCACCTCTTTACCAATATCAATTTTCTTGATCTCCGCATATGGAATCTCTGCATAATCTTCCCAATTGCCAACAATGAAACTTTGTTTGCGATTACTGAAGTACATTAATTCCGCAAGGCGTAGGTATCTCAAATAATTGAGAAAAGAAAACACGAGAAGTATTGCGCTTAATATCAACTTAATAATACCGAACCAATTCTTACCGACCAATAAACCCGATAAGAACAGTACCACGGCAGCAAGCCCTACAACTAAGCTAATGTTTCTGTCTATTGTAGAACGACGAAAAAGAACCCCTCCGGTATCCTTGTTTATTTCGTATTGATAAGGCATAGCTCGATTGTTTACGTTTATAAATTCGCAGAACTATCTGGTCATTTCCATCTATTTATCAAGCCGTAACGATCTATAAGTGTCACACATAAAAGGGAAGATAAGCGCGCAGTGTGCTATTTATTAGAAAAAGCACCTTGCCAGTATTCAGTTTAGTGGCAACCCAAAAGTGTAGTTTTTATTAACACGCCTACTTAAAATTGATAATTGACCATTTAGGTCTAACTGTTTTTTTAGGCACATTTAGTTTTGGTAGTACTATGCATGTAATGCTCTCTATTTCCCCAGAAGGGGATTTCGTTACCCAATAGTCCTGAAAGTTGTACGAATCAATACGATACTATTCATAAACATTCACATTTGGGTACTCTTTTATGAAGACCGTGGGAGGCCATTTTACAATAAAAGCATCACATCTATAGCACTATCATATTTTCAATGGTTTTTGTGACCACAATTCATAACCCATAACCTATAATCCCTTAAAGTACTTATTTACTGATCCTAAAAGAACATTCGGCTTGCAATTAAAGGTATTCAAAATAATGCAGAATTAAAAGAAAAGCCTGTCTACAAAAATGCAAACAGGCTCCTTGGTTGTATGAAAATAACCTAATCAGGTGCTGATTCTAGATTTCAACTATTCACTATCAGAAGTACACTCCTGCAAGCTTAAAATTCAAAATGCACCTTGGATTAACTCATTTATAGTACCGGTCTATATCAATTTACAGTAGTCCACGCTTTTTCAACAATGGATCAATTTCCGGTTCTTTGCCACGGAAAGTTTTGTATAATGTCATCGGATCTTCAGTGCCTCCACGCGATAAAATATTGTCGCGGAAAAGCTTTGCAATTTCCTGATTATAAATATCACCAGTTTCTTTGAACGCCTGAAATGCATCCGCATCCAGTACCTCTGCCCATATATAACTATAATATCCAGCAGAATAACCACCAGCGAAAATATGAGAGAAATAAGTACTTCTGTAACGAGGAATGATTTCTTCGATCAAACCAATAGCATCCATACTTTTCTCTTCGAAATCAAGAACACTCATATCCCCACCTTCTGCCAACGTATGCCATTTCAAATCGAGCATTGAAGCTGCTAGATATTCTACCGTTGCAAAACCCTGGTTGAATTTCGAAGATGCTTTCATTTTTTCAATTAACTCATCCGAAATCACCTCTCCTGTTTTGTAGTGTTTAGCATACACTTTCATAACCTCTGGCTCTGCAGCCCAGTTTTCCATAATCTGAGAAGGAAGCTCTACGAAATCACGTTTTACAGCAGTACCCGATAGAGAATGGTATGAACAATTGGAAAGAAGACCATGAAGACCATGCCCTATTTCGTGGAAAGTTGTAGAAACCTCGTCGAAAGTTAATAGCGCAGGTTTATCACCTGTTGGTTTTGTGAAGTTGAATACATTAGTGATTACAGGTGTAACCATCTTTCCGTCTTTGTAAGATTGTTTGCGGTAAGAACTCATCCAAGCACCACCTTTTTTGGAAGCACGTGGGTGAAAATCCATATACAGGATCCCAATATGTGAACCATCGGCCTCTAATACCTCATAAGCCACTGCGTCTTTATGCGGAGTTGGCAAGTCCTTGCGTTCTTTCATCTGCAAGCCCCATAGCTTGTTAAGTACGTGGAAAACTCCTTTTTTTACATTTTCGAGCTCGAAGTAAGGACGAAGCATTTCATCGTCCAATGCATATTTTTCTTTGCGGATTTTCTCTGCATAGTACCACCAGTCCCAAGAAGCTAATTTAAATTTTCCACCTTCTTTGTCAATCATTTTCTGCATTTCAGCAGCTTCAGCTTTTGCCATTGGCAAAGCTTTTTCCCACAATTTATTTAGAAGTTGATTAACTGCATCTGGAGTTCGAGCCATACGGTCGTCGAGAACGTAAGCTGCCCATGTGTCGAAACCAAGTACTTTTGCTTTTTTTAGGCGCAGCTCAGAGATTTCTGTAAGGACAGCTTTATTGTCGTTAGCATTACCGTTGTTACCACGGTTCATCCAGGCTTTATATACCTTCTCACGAAGTTCACGCTTGTCTGAATACTGCAAGAATGGAATCCAGCTTGGCTTGTGCATTGTAATCACCCATTTGCCTTCTTGCCCTGCATCTTTTCCAGCTTCGGCAGCACTTGCAACAACACCTTCCGGTAGTCCTGCAAGATCTTCTTTTTTGTCGATAACCAGTTTCCAACCATTGTCTTCAGCCAGTTGGTTTTCTCCAAACTTAAGTGAAAGAACAGAAAGGCGCTCGTTCAATTTACGAAGTTCGGCTTTAGCTGTATCGTCCAGGTTTGCTCCGCTCTTAACGAAACCTTTATAAGTTTCAGTTAAAAGGCGCATCTGCTCGCCATTCAATTGAGCTTTTTCACGATTTTCGTATACATCTTTTACACGACCGAAAAGCTTTGCATTAAGATTGATATTGTCACTGTGCTTTGACATCATTGGCGCTATCTCTTTGGCCAACGCTTGAATCTCTTTGCTTGTGTTTGAAGAAAGCTGATTGTAAAAAACCTCAGCAACCTTCGTCAGTAATTCCCCGCTGTTTTCCAGCGCTTCAAGTGTATTCTGAAAAGTTGGAGCTTCTTTGCTGTTAACAATTGCATCAATTTTTGCAGCTTGCTCTTCGATACCTTTTTCGAAAGCTGGTTTGTAGTGCTCAATCTTAATTTTATCGAAGCTTGGCACTTCGAAAGGTGTGCCCCATTGAGAAAAGAAAGGATTTTCTCCCATTTGTTTGTTGTCTTTGGTTTGTTCTTCTGTGTTTGTATTGCAAGCTACAAAAGTTAGAACAAGCCCTAAGAGTAATAATGAAAAACGTTTCATGTTCTTTGGCTTTTTAATTATTACAGTGGTTTGTGTGTTGATTTCTATTTTTTGAAAATTGAAACTCAATGTCTCTCCACTCATTTTTAGTTCTGATAACAAAACCCTGAAATGTAACTGCCATATGATAAAAAATAAACAGATAGCTTTACAGCTCAAAATTTCATGAGTGCAAATGTATATAAAAATGTTTTTGGGAGCTGCACCCCTAAAAATACTAAATACCTCAAGTAAAAATAATGGATTGGTAAACAGAGAACGCCCAACGTTCGAAAACATTAGGCGTTAACAGAAGTTAGCAGAAACTTTTCTTATTCATTCTCTTCAATTTCTTCCTCAAAACGAATCTCCTCACTCATAGCACCATCAGCCTTCATAATCACTTTATGAACATCTACATCGACACCATCTTTGTAGCGTATTAGGTAAGTAGTTTTGTTTTCATAGCCACTGAACTCATCCAACTGTTCAAAATTCCACTCAGTGCATAATCCTGTACGGTTTGGCAAGATACCTTCTGATCCTAGGCAATAATTGAAATGCTTACCAAAACGCTTAAGCGCCTGTCCATAATATAGAAATGCATCATGAGCCCGAAAAGCATAATCGCTTGGCTCTGCCTTGAACAATAAGCGATAGAATTGCACAAAACGCTTCACTCTTGGGTCTTCGTAATTCACAAAAGTTTGAGTTGCATAGTGAAAATTAAGATTATGCAGGTTAGAAAGGCTCAGGTTTGGATAATTCTCCCACACTTCCAACCCAACAAGCTTAACCGGATAACGCAGTCCAAGAACATTCAATTTTGCAACAATATCTGTTACAAATACTTCGTCGTTCGATGGAATCACAACTACATTGGGAATTACAGAATCCAGTTCCGATTCCACCGATTTAACGCCGCCAAGCCTATAATTGATCATCTTAAAACTTGGCGTCGAAAGAATTTCCTGTTCGTTTAAACCTTTTGCAAACTGTTCCTTAAAGACACCAGCATATTCAATTTCTTTCTTTTTACCATTGTGCAAAAGAAGAACATTACTTACGTTTTCATCTTTTGCAATAAAATAAGACAATGCCTCAAAAAGAGTTTTGTTAGAAGGTGTTAGCAAAAACGAATTGTGATTATTGGAAATAAGGCGAGTCTTTTTTGCCAACGGAGATACAAGATTGACTTCTTTCTCTTTCAAATATTCAGAAACAGTAAGATAATGAGTAGAATAAACTGGGCCAACAACAAGATCCACATCATCGACAACACCCATTTTCAACAATTGCTGTACTCGGGTACTGTCGTTTCTTGTATCGTAAATGGTTAAATCAACATTCAGTCCTTCTTTGCGCAACTGGTCGGCAGCCATAAGCACTCCCTGAACATATTCAATAAATTGAGAAGTCTTCCTATCGAAATTTGCCCTTGCCAAGCTGGATTCAGACATCTGTAGCACTTTATCGTTCTTCTCTAGAAAAAGCGGCAATAGCATTGCTACATGAAAGGTATGCTCGTTTTTGTTATACACAAAATCTCTACACGATGCTTTGATATCCAAATCGATAGGATTCACAATCACTAACGAATCCTTTATGATCTCTTCTGTAATAACAGTACGCTCTTTTGGCACTTTTATAATCTCACCACGTTTAATCCCTTTTTGAGCAGAAGGGTTAAGTTTTAGGAATTCGTTTATCTGGAACTTATAATGCTGAGATGCTTTGTAAAGCGACATGTCTTCTTCCGCTACGAAGAAGAAGAAATAATTAGCACCGTCGTCTTCCGGTGATATTGGTTTTGCAGGAATGTACAATTTCTGCCCCAACCTAATTGTAACCAACATATCATTGTTAACCGATGCAATGTCCTGCATTGGGATATGATAGGTTTTACTAATAGAATAGAGCGTTTCGCGAGCTTTAACAATGTGTACAAAGTGTTTACGCCCATTTTTAACTTCTATAACATCTGAACGCACTCCCATTCCAGTGAGTTCTTTCTGGGCAACCAGTAAATGAACACACAGTATGTTCAAAGATAGGATTAGGAAAAATCGTTTTGTCATTTTTTCAATACTATTAAAACCAGCAACAAAAAGTAAGGGCATTCCCCCTATTTATAATTTTCAAACTTACTTAGGAAATCAAGCAAGTTACAATAATGAAAACCTATATTATTCAGAACTTCTCATCGCATAGTTCTGTATTTCTTAATAAATCCAACAACTCTAATTCTAAGATCGCAAACCTATTTTATTTCCTTCAAATAACCAGCCCACTTAGGCTGGAAGTAGATTTAACTTGATTTTATCGGAGTGCTTGTTGACTTTAATATGGTCATTAATTCATTGATCACTGACCGTTTTGACTAAATGCAAGTTAGCTTCACCTAAACACACACACTCATCTCATACTTACAAAGTTTTGACAGTCTTACAGATATGCCACTTCAGAAAACGAATTTCTGAATGAGATAGTATTGTATATAGAACACCACTGAAACCTATATGATTACTCTATATACTTTAATTTTCTGAACAACAAAACTAAGAAAACACATGGTCGAAAGCAAAACAAAGGATTATTTGTCTGAAGAAAGTATTTCTTTGAACATGGCGATACTATTTCTAAATCATCAAGTGGGTAAGATCTTGAAATTATTTACTAAGGTTGTTTTAAGACTGTAAATCAATATCTTAACAAGTGAATTATTTCTGATTAATTATAGCTGGTTTTTAACACTATCTTCAAATCTTCTATAATACTAAAACAAAGAACGGTATCACTTTCGGCCAATACCATATGCTTAATGATTTGACGAAAAATGCAGATTCCTCGTAAGTTTTCTATTCAAATTTTAAGATGGTCTGATTGGTGATTAACTTCGTTACTTCAAAAGGCAAAACACAACACAGAACACTTTATTTATGCAACCCAGTTAAATTTCAAGTAGTTAAATATTATAGAAGGACTGACATTTATTTAGAATCATGAGAAATTATACGACTACATGTTAAAACCACCAGCTATAGAACTTGATGTAGAAGAGAGCTTCTTACTAATTGCAGCACGATATCAACCTACGGATCAAGAGCTTGCCCAGGCTATTGATCTTGGAAAAAAGATAAAAAACTGGCAGCGCTTGGAAAAAATGACCGATGCTCACAGTGTTGGTCCTCTTCTGTATGAGAACTTTAGTGACAAAAAAGACATCTTCCCCCGAGCCTTTTTCGAAAAACTCGAAAAGGATTACTATTCTAACCAATTGTATTCTTGGAAACGCTTCGAACATTTACAAAAAATCTTGCTTCAACTGAACGGACTAGGCATTGCCCCTCTTATACTCAAAGGAGTTTCGATGGCCAACTTCTACTACCACACGCCAGCTTTGCGCCCAATGGCAGATATCGATCTTCTAGTTGAGAAAGATCAAATAAGAGAAGTTGAAAAAGTTCTTCTCCAAGCAGGAGGCAAGAGGTGTCACGAACTGAGCGAAGAGTATATCCGAAAGGAAACTACCAATGAGTTGACACCCATTTATTTCGCAGAAATCAACTGTCACTACGATATTCACTTCGACTTACTCCCTCCTCCTTATCCATCCTATTTCTCTGTAGAGGCTCTTAAGGATGAAATGGTTTTTAGGCAATTGGGGGAGGCTGTAGTTAAAACACTCTCTCCTTGCAACGACCTTGTATTTAGCATTCTGCACAACAATAAAAATACGAATGAAAATTTCGGTGGGATATTCTGGTACAACGACCTACGCGCAATGAATTTCAACAAACAGGCCAAGTTATTAGAGGCAAAGTATAAACCTATCTCTTCTCTGATCTACGAATATCACGAATTTTACTCTGAATATTTCAACGATGAGCTTAGCCTCAAAAAACACAACAATAAACTGCTTTATGTTCTATTTAGGGGAAAAGGTAAGCATGATCCCAACACTTCATTTATACATGCTATCCGGGCTACTAACAGCTGGACAGAAAGACTAAAAAAAATATATCACCTGCTCTTTCCTCCCCTAGAATATATGAAACAGCGCTACCCTGCCCATAAAACAAGTTGGCTCTTTTATATTTATCTCCATCGTATGCTATCTGGTATAATCCGTATTCTGAAATATCTTTTGGGAAAGTGATACCAAGTGTACTCTGAAAAGTTCGTTGCTAAAAAACATTCCGAAAACTCTTTAAATGATTGAAGAGCTTTCGGAAAACGTTAGATTTCAGTATCCACAATCTTTGTCTATTCGTTTTTCCCTAAAATTCTGATCTGTTGAACAAAGAACAGTGAGAAAACACTAAGGACTGCGCCTGCAATAAAAGGTATCTGATAATTATACAGCCATAGAAAACCACCTATTATTGGCACAAAAACGGCTGTAATATGATTGATCGCAAAACCAACAGACGTGGATGGTGCAATGTCTTTGGGGTCAGCTATTTTTTGCAAATAAGTGTTTAGTCCAATTGAAAAATTGAAGAAAATATGATCGAGAATGTACAGTACTCCTATAATCCATCTATTGTCCATAAAAGCATATCCTAAGAACACTACAAAAAGCCCAATGTATTCGAAAGAAAGCACTTTTCGTTCGCCAAACTTATTTATAGCCTTACCTATCAGTGGGTTAACAAAGTATGCAATTATATTATTTGCAACAAACAACAAGGCAACCTCTTTTATACTATACTGATATTTTTCTACAAGCAGAAACACTGCAAAAACAACAAAAATCTGACGGCGCGCTCCACTCAGCAAATTGAGAACATAGAAAAGCCAATATTTTTTACGCAGAATTATTTTCTTGTGCTGCGGAACAGGTTCTTCTTTTATTGGATCTATAATGATGGTATAAATACCTCCAATAACAACCATTACCCCTATAATCAAGAAACTGTATTTAAAATCTAAATAACCGGACATCAACCAAACTAAGCCACCAATTGCAATATTCCCCAAAGCACTATACGAACGTAGTTTGGCAAAAACAATTGGAGCTTCTTGATAACTGAAATGTTGCAAGGTCAACGATTTATTTATTGTTTCGAAATAGTGAAAACCGATTGACATCACAACCGTGGTGATGATTAACCCAATAAAACTTGGGAAAAAGCCAGCCAAGGCGATCCCGATTCCCATAATAATCACAGAGATCGATCCTAAACGGTGCTCCTTTATGAACAAAAGAACGAATACTACCAGAAAAACCAGAAAACCAGGAACTTCTCTAAGAGATTGTACAACCCCAATCTGTAAACCATCGATTCCTGCCTTTTCGACTGCAAAATTATTTAATAAAGTCCGCCATCCCTGAAAACCCATCATTGCACAGATCACAAGTACAAACATGAAAGGGTACATTGGATTTTGACGTATAGATTTCATCATATGCATTATTTTTAAAAGTGAGAGGTAAGGGCAGTGCCCATCTGATTTCCAGACTCATTTCTGAAAAAGAGCCTGTTTCGATAAATAAAACAATAACCTGTTTAGGGCACTATATAATGGGAATAAGCCCTCTTCTTACGAAAAAGGCGATGAACCTATTTCTCTGAATTTACTCTCCCTAATTACTTTTGAATTGCTTCCTTCAAGGAACCAGCCTCTTAGGGTAGAAATAGATCTAACATGATTTTTTCTTGGTACTTATTAGACATCAACTTAACAGCTCATTAAATTCTATTATATTATGGCCGACTACTAAGAAGGATTAAAAGTAGACATAAAAAGGTGGATAAGAAATTCTATTTACTGTTTTAGCCCTCCGCAATGATACTGCCCAAAGCAAGCCTATACTTCAAGCTTTGACATCCTCGTCTTTCTCATAAAAGACGCAATGAATGTCTTCTTTGAATCACATAATATTACAAAGTATTGTCTTACAAAACATTACACACAATCACATTCTATTCACCAATCCTCTTTATGACCAATACCATCCCTTAAAAATGAAAAAAATTACCCCCCTATTGACCTCCTGTGCCTTGTTGATATCCCAAAAATGTTGAATAATTGCAATGCTAATAATAATTGAATTTCATGAGAATAATCCACTACATCTGAATCAATGTTCGAGCTTATTCTTAAGAAAGAATGATTAGAGAAATGTCCAAGACTAAAGGAAAAAAAGAGTGGAGAAACAGCTCAATCAAGAATCAATTAAAGGAAGTAATCTATTTCAAATACTTTCTTTATAGTATCCTAATTTTCTTTATCTGCATTCTAATCTTATTATTATCTTGATGAAGGTGGTAAAACACGTAACTTTTAAATAATAAATATATGAAAAGACTCACTTTCAAATTTCAGCTCATATCACTGGCTGTTCTTGTACTGCTAGGATGCGGAGGAAGTAAAAAGATTGTAGATAATAAAAAGCCAAATAAACCAAATGTCATTTACATATTGGCTGATGACATGGGTTATGGTGACTTGAGCTGTTATGGTCAGAAAATCATCAAAACACCAAATATCGATCAACTAGCTGCCGAGGGTATGCAATTCACAAAGCACCACTCTGGCAGCACCGTTTGTGCACCATCGCGCTCTTGCCTACTTACAGGGCAGCACACTGGACATGTTGAGGTTAGAGGAAATGGTAACTATCAGATGAAAGAAGGAACTCGGACAGTGGGGCACGTAATGCAAAAAGCGGGTTACCATACTGCTATGATCGGGAAAGCAGGAACCGGCTGTAGATGTACTGTTGGTTCTGTGAATCCACTTGGTTTCGACCACTTCTTTGGCTTTCTATCGCACAAAGAAGCTCATACATATTTTCCTAAAAAAGTTTACCGCAATGGCGAGGAAGTTGTTTTTCCTGGCAATGGAGGTCTAGAGACTTATTCCGGGGATACTTATATTCACGATGTATTTTTAGATGAAATTAAGAAATACATAAAAGACCATAAAGATGAGCCTTTCTTTTTGCACTATTCAGCATTGATTCCACATGCCCAACTATATGCTCCTGAAGAATCGAAGAAGCCTTATAAAGGAATGTTTAAGGAAAAACCTTATAAAGGCAAATCGTATTCGCATTGCGAAGATCCTAAAACTACATTTGCAGGAATGATCAACCGTTTAGACTGGGAAGTTGGTGAAATTACCAAATACCTTAAAGAGCTTGGCCTGGATGAAAACACTATCATTCTTTTTTCTAGCGACAATGGCCCACACAGTGCAGGTGGTCATAAAGCACACCGTTTCGACAGTAATGGCGACCTGCGTGGAGAAAAACGCGATCTGTACGAAGGCGGTGTAAATGTTCCTTTCATTGCTAAATGGCCAAACCACATCAAAGCCGGAACAACTTCTAATCACATCTCTGCATTCTGGGACTTCTTGCCAACAATGTGCGAATTAACAGGACAGACCACTCCAGCAGACACAGATGGTATTAGTTTCCTACCAACACTTTTAGGGCAAAAAGACAAGCAAAAACAACACGATTACCTATACTGGGAATTCCACGAAAAAGGAGGAAAGATCGCGGTACTAAAAGGCAACTGGAAAGCTGTGCGCTTAAAAACAAAGAAGAAAAAACTTCCTTTGGAATTGTACGACCTGGGTAAAGATCCTGCGGAAGAAAACAACATCGCCGCGCAACATCCAGAAATTGTAAAAGAAATGGAATCGATTATGAAATCGGCGAGAACTCAGTCTCCGCATAGGAAATTGAATTTCTTTAAAGGATTGTATAATTAATACGCATTAGGCAACCCTAACAAGAGCCTTTCGGCTTTCCTAATCTTGAGAAGAGGGCGGACTGAGGTCATTATCGGATAAATCGGCCATATTTGATCTTTTGACTTCTATCTGCCCTCTTCTTAAAAACTTCAGGAAAGCACGAAAGGCTTACTTATTTCATGCACCTCCCCTTCGGCCTCTTTGTTTAGTCTATTTCGTCATCTTCGCGTAATGTCCCTTTTTTACAATTTATCTTAGTTGCTACAAGATACTTTTGCAACAAGAAACAAAGCGTAAAAAACATTACTTATGAATAGAGATCGCATCATTGTTCAAAATGCCCACACCAATAACCTCAAAAATATTGATATTGAAATACCCAAACACAAACTAGTAGTATTTACAGGGGTTTCCGGTTCCGGCAAATCGTCGCTTTTGTTCGACACCATATATACCGAAGCTCAACGCCAACTGATAGAAACCTTCAGCACATTTGCCCGCACACGAATGCCGAAGCTATCTCGTCCTGCTGTAGACGACATCCAGAATCTTTCCACGGCCATTGTTATCGACCAAAAGCGGATGGGTAAAAACCTACGGAGCACCGTCGGTACTGCAACCGAAATAAACACATACCTACGTTTGCTTTACTCCCTGCTTGGGAGTCCGTTTATAGGCCCATCGTTTTATTTCTCTTTCAATCACCCCGACGGCATGTGCCCACATTGCAAAGGGCTTGGCAAGCAAATAAAAATTGACCTCGGACTTTTTCTCAACAAAGAAAAGTCGATTAAACAAGGCGGCATCACCCACCCGCATTACAAAATTAACGGGTTTCTGTGGAAAGAGCTTATTGCACTGGCCATTGTGGACACCAATAAGCCTCTAAAAGAATTCTCGGAAGAGGAACTGAACAAACTACTTTATTCTGAACCTTTTGCTGTTGAAGGTTCAAAGGAAAAACTGTCGTACAACCGTAAGTTCGAAGGCATAGCCAGAAAACTCGAAAAAGCTGTTATTGAAAGGGCAGACGATGAAAATTCAACAGAAGAAAAAAATGCCTACGAAAAATTTTTCGTCTACAAACCCTGCGAAAGCTGCAAAGGCACACGAATCAATGAGCGGGCAGAAAGCGTAAAAATCAATGGTGTTTCGCTTGGGGAATTGTGTAATATGGAACTGATCGACGTGCTCCCCTTTCTACAAAATATTGACGACGAAGTGTCTCGACCAATCCTTCGCAAAACTCAGTTCCTGCTACAACAACTTATAGAAATCGGGGTGGGGTACCTATCGCTCGACAGATCTGTCAGTACACTTTCTGGAGGCGAATCGCAACGTGTTAAAATGTCCAAGCAAATGGATTGCAATCTAGTAGACATGCTTTATGTACTCGACGAACCATCCATAGGACTACATCCGCGCGATACCGAGAATCTGATGAAAATCCTTTTCAGACTGAAAGATAAAGGCAACAGTGTTTTTGTTGTAGAGCACGATTCCGACATTATTAAGGCAGCAGAATGGATTGTTGATATTGGCCCGAAAGCTGGTCAGATGGGCGGTCAGGTTGTTTACTGCGGACTACCCGAAGGGATAACGACAACAGATAGTATTACCGGTAAATATCTTTACCCCGAAAACAAACAAAAATACATTCGCAAAAAAGCATCCTCTTTTTTTGAGATAAAGAATGCTAATGCCAACAATCTAAAAGATGTAACTGTCAAAATTCCCAAAGGTATTCTAACATGCGTTACAGGAGTTGCCGGCAGTGGCAAAAGCAGCCTTATACACGAATGTTTCGCAAAACAGCACCCCGAAGCGATTGTGATTGATCAATCAGCCATTGGCCGTTCCTCAAGGGCAAATCCAGCAACTTATATTGGAGTATTCGATGCCATCCGAAAGGAATTTGCCTCTGCAACCAATTCGTCAGCTTCGTTATTCAGCTTCAACTCCAAAGGTGCATGTCCAAAATGCAACGGCCAAGGAACAGTCTCCCTAGAACTTCATTTTTTAGACTCCGTGAAAACAACCTGCGACGAATGTGAAGGAAAACGTTATCGCTCAGAAGTTCTTGAATTAAAATACTTAGGGAAAAGCATTGCTGAAGTTCTTGAAATGACGGTTAATCAGGCCTATGAATTCTTTCAGAAACCCAAGATCAGGAAACATTTACAACTTTTAAAAGAAGTGGGTTTGGGATATCTAAAATTAGGACAATCACTAAGTACACTCTCTGGAGGGGAATCTCAACGACTAAAAATTGCATCTGAACTCAACAAAGAAAGCAACATCTACATAATGGACGAGCCTACAACGGGTCTTCATATGTCCGACATCGATAACTTCTACAGAATTGTAAAGTCGCTTGTCGAAAAACAGAACACTGTCGTGATCATCGAACACAATCTCGACATTATTAAACGTGCGGACTGGATAATCGATATGGGACCAGAAGGAGGCAAAAACGGAGGTGAACTATTGTTTGCCGGACTTCCTGAGGATCTTGTAAAATGCGAGAAGTCTCATACAGGACAATATCTTCGGGAATTCCTTTGAACCAACCCCTACTAATTGCGCTAAGAAACAAAACTATACATTGCAAGTAGTTATTATTTAATGCGGAATACGGCACCTAATGAGTGTAGCGTTCCGCATTATTTTTTCATGCTTTCCTATATCGCCGCGCTATGACTTTCGTACAATATCTCAAAAAAAACGATGATCAAATCTATAGTTCAAATAAACTTCATAAATTTAACTCTAAATAATTCATTATAAATTATCAGAAACAAAAATGGAATGATTTTAGTCTAATTTACAATGGAGTAATAGGGTCTTAAGGTTATTTATTGTTCAATATAAGCCTGTATAACAAACCATTACCTTCAGTGAAGGTTGTTATAAATATGGTTACCTACTTACTGAAGTTTTAATTTGATCATTTGCACTTTGATTTATTCTTAGCGAATAAGTTGTTACCCCTTGAGGTAACTATAATCACAACAGCATGTATCTAACGTTTTAGTGATCTCGAAAAAAACTATAAAATGATTAAGTTCAGGTCTTTTAAATCAAAAATGGCAACAGCGATAAGCATCGCTGCTATAATTGTTTATGGTTCTATCATCGCTTATACTGCCATTACCAACAAAATCAGGACAAAGGAAAATGCTGAAAACGAAATGATCTTGCTTGCCGAGAAGTATTCTCTGAAAATTGAAGCTGAAATTGAGATTGCTATGGACGCATCTAACGCCATGACAAGTTGTATCACTTCTATAAGAAAACAAAGAAAAGAAGAGACAAGCCGAAAAGAGATTAATGCATTGTTACAAGAGATATTAAGAGACAACCCTACTTTTTTGGGAACCTATACTCTTTGGGAAAAAAATGCCTTTGATAACAAGGACATAGAATTTGTTAACACATTTGGACATGACAGTTCTGGTCGTTTCATTCCATATTGGACTAGAGACGAAAAAAACAATTTCACCTTAGAACCACTTCTGGATTACACAACAGAGGGCACCGGAGATTACTATCAGATTCCAAAAAAAACAAAAAAAGAAGCTGTTACAGAACCATATGTATATCCTATTAAAGGAAAAAAAACACTGATCACTTCTCTTGTAACTCCTGTGCTTATCGATAATAAATTCCATGGCATTGCAGGAGTTGATATTGGCATTGATTTCATCCAGAACTACATCGCCAAAGCAAAGTTGGAAATATACGACGGAAAAGCCGAGATTGAAATCATAGCCAATAATGGGACATATGCAGCAAGCACATTGGATACAACCCGTATTGGAAAAAAACTATCAGACTTCCACAAAGACACTGAAAATCAAAAAAAAGAAATTCAAAAGGCTAAAATTTTCAGTAAAAAAGAGCAAGGCAATATTGTTGTCTATGTTCCTGTTTTTATTGGCAAAACGAATACCCCTTGGCAGGTGAGAGTATCTGTTTCTGAGGATGTTGTTCTCCAGAACGCAAGAATACAGATGTGGATCATGATCGTGCTTGGCATTGTTTTAAGTACACTTGGTATTTCATTGATAACCCTTTTGGTTGGCCGCCTAAGCCGACCATTAGTAAAACTGGTTGAAAACACAAAACACATTGCAAATGGCAACCTCAGCGTAGAAATAAAGACCAAGCAAAATGACGAAATTGGAGAACTGGCCAATTCATTTGATACAATGGCAACACGCTTGAGAGACATTATTATTTCCATAAAAGACAGTGTGAATGATGTTAGTACTGGCAGTAGTCAAATTTCTACCAGTGCGCGACAAATTGCGAAGGGGGCTAACGAACAGGCTGTTTCGGCAGAGCAGATAAGCAGTTCGATCGAAGAAATGGTGGCAACGATACAGCGTAATACCGAAAATGCGAAAACAACCAAAGAGACCGCACTAAGAGCCGAAAGAGGTATAGTTGAGGGGCAAAAAGCTGCCGATACTACTTCCGAAACAATTCAGCACATTGCAGACAAAATACAGGTGATAAAAGAAGTGGCTTCAAGAACGGATCTTTTGGCTATTAACGCGGCAATTGAAGCCGCACGGGCTGGGGAATCGGGAAAAGGATTTGCTGTTGTTGCTGCTGAAGTCAGAAAACTTGCCGAAAACACCCAAAAAGCAGCAAAAGAAATTATTGAACTGGCAAATGAAAGCGTACATATTGCGGAATCGTCGGGAAAAGTACTGACAGAAATTGTTCCCGATGTGCAAAACACAGCTAAACTAATTCAAGAAATTACAACATCGAGTATTGAACAGAATTCGAACGCGACACAGATCAATAAGGCTGTCCTTCAGTTCAATTCTGTTGTGCAGCAAAATTCATCAACAGCAGAGCAACTCTCTACTGGATCACATCAACTTGCTGATCAAAGCATGAATTTGCAGGATGCTATCAGCTTTTTTTCTCTGAATGAACGAACTCAAAACCAAACATAAGCAAGCTAGAGTTTCAAGTTCAAGGTTGTACAATTCAATCAAAACATTTACAGCTAAACGTCCACTTTCTATACAGTCTATGCTTATAAAAGAGTAGGTGTAATTATATATTGTTGTGTGCTTTATCATCTTCATTATAATGCCCTATATATAACGAAAATGTACTCACTTCTATTGACCATGCGAGTTATTTGCTGCAAAATAAATGAGGCAAGCTATCACCCGCATAATCAATTGAGTTAAGAACAATATTAGCACTATTTCATTTTTTCTTATCAAACGAATTGTATATTGAGCTCTCTTCTATTTGTTTTTTATGTTCTTTTTCTCTTTTTTTTAAATTCTATTCTAAAGTTCCCTTTAAAATTTTCTTTTACTGAATTGTCTCCAAGTTTATCCAAACAGTAAAGAATATATGCAATAATGTTTTTGTCTCCATAATTCTCTTTTGGTAAGGAAGTTGTAATTATTCAATATAGTTGGGCAGCAAATCAATATTCCCCAAATCAAAAGCGACGTCTACATATTTTACAAATTTTTTTCCATAATTGTTTTCATTTTTAAATAGAGAACCAATACTTTGCCTTTGGATTAGTAAATAAGCTTCCTTTCCGCTACTTGCCCGAATGTCCATTGAATACAAAAGATTGCACGTGTAAATAATTCGTTTCGCGTTGTCCCAACTTTCTCTATCACCTGATTGTCCGGCTACTTATTCATTTTAGTTTGTTCTAACGTCAAGCTAAAATGAATATGCGCCCTCATCACTAAAAGCACCGAAATTTTCTATTTGCATATTCATTTTAGTATTTGCTATGATTCTTTATTCGGTTTCAAAGCTCTTAACTTTTCTTTTTAGTTCTCGATTCTCTGTTTCGAGCTGGTTCATTCGCTTGTTCATGTCGATCATGTACAGTGTTAGTTCCTCTATCTTCTGAAGTAGTTTGGCATCCATTTCTCCAAGATTGATTCCGTTCTCAGTTACATCCGCCTCACTTGGTATTTCCGGAAGATGACCATTTTCGTTAATATGCTCTTCAATTTCCTCAAGAGTTCGAAGTTCATAGTCTTTCTCAAAAACAAAATCAGCCCATATCGGAGCTTTTGCTCTAATATTCCCATTAACATGTAACTTTTCTAAAGGGTTGGCTATACCAACACCAAATTTCCCATCAGATGTGACCGTAAGACTGTTTGTCCAATTACCTCTTCCAAAAGCCATCAGGTTATTTGATGGATCGTACCAAACAAATCCCTTGATAGACCCATTGTCACTGAATCTTAGTTCTCCGTTAGACGAAGTGGTATTAATGGTCAGTTGAGAATTCCCATTGTATGGACCTTTGATTTCTAGCTGTCCTTTCGGAGTAGGTGTTCCAATTCCAAATTTTCCATCAGACGTGACCGTAAGACTATTTGTCCAATTACCTCTTCCAAAAGCCATCAGGTTATTTGATGGATCGTACCAAACAAATCCCTTGATAGACCCATTGTCACTGAATCTTAGTTCTCCGTTAGACGAAGTGGTATTTACAATTAATTGGGAAGTACCATCGTAAGGTGCTTCTACTTCAAGCGGACCAGAAATAGTTGTACAATCTCCAGTTTGTTCAACCTTTACTTTTGAGGTTACAATTTGAGCATTCGTTTTTAATGCAGACAAGCAAATTAGTACAATAAGCAAGTAATTGTTTTTTTTCATTGTTTTGGGTTTAAACATTCACATTTCTAGTTGGCAGCATTGATCATAACGTATGTAATGCCACACCTTCCAAGTCTGCCATTCCAACACTAGTATTCATAGCCATACAATTGTTAATCGAATGACTTTAAACACAAGACCACTTTAAGAGCGAAGTATTCGACGGAATCCCCCACTACAAAGATGTATTTTTATTGGAATACCTTATCAGATATAGGGATGTTCATTTGAATCGTTAAGGTCAAGCTTATCTAGAGGGCTTAAAACATTTTCCATTTTTGTTGTCCATCAAAATTAATATCCCTCCCCTTGAAAAACAACCCAAATCGTACGCAAAATTAAGAAAACATCCCCCCAGCAGGACCAAGTACGAATATACTCAAGATCAAGCTCCATCCACTTTTCAAAAGAATGTTTGTGCCTACCGCTCACTTGCCAAATGCAGGTTATGCCTGGCTTTATCTGCAAACGTTCCCTTTGTTCCTCGGTATACAGATCAACCTCGGCCTGAATATGCGGGCGTGGCCCAACTATGGACATATCACCTTTTAGAACATTGAAAAACTGTGGTAATTCGTCGAGGCTTGTTCTCCGAAGAAATTTCCCAAACTGTGTTACACGAGGATCGTTTTTTACTTTGAAAACAGGGCCAGACATTTTGTGCAATTCGAGAAGGGCATGTTTCTGTTGTTCTGCATCGACTACCATTGTCCTGAACTTATAAAGATAGAATCGCTTTCCATTCAGCCCTACACGTTTCTGCCGATAAATCGCTCCGCCACGAGACTCTGCTAGTATGAGAAGAGCTACAACCAGAAACAAAGGAGATAAAAATAGAAGGATAAATATGGATAAAAGGATATCAATAAAATGTTTACACTTACTTGCATTTATTTTCTTACTATTCATTGCCTATCGATAAAGAAGTAAAACAAAGCGGTCTGTCCCTACTCCGCATCTTCTCTTACGGCAATATTCTTGGCATGTTCTGCTTCTAATACTCCTATTATTTGTCTTTTGAACCGTTCTTTCGAAAACTGTTGGGCATGTTCATGGATTTCCAGAGGGCTAAGTTCCAATGAGTCAAAATCTAAAATAGTTTTCCTGAGAGATTCTGAAGTTTGTTCTGTAAAAAACAGACCTGTTCTATTATTAACAACTGTTTCTAAGGCACCTCCATTTCCATACGCTATCACAGGCGTTCCGCACGATTGTGCTTCAACTGGACTAATACCAAAATCTTCGAGAGCAGCAAAAACAAATGCTTTTGCGCGTTGCATATAACTCAACATTTCTTCATGAGGAAGAAAACCTAAAAATTTAACATTAGGAGGAGCTTTCTTTTCCAGCACCTTCTTCAATGCCCCATCTCCTGCGATGTATAGCTTTCTATCGGACAATTCCCTGAAAGCTTCTACTATTAAATCTACACGTTTATAAGAAACCAAGCGGGATAAAGTAAAGTAGAAGTCCTCTTTTTCTGTATAAAGCGGAAAACGCTCTGTATCGACAGGGGGATAAATCACTTCTGCCCTGCGGTTATAAATACGCCGAATACGTTTTGCCACAAAGCCAGAATTGCATAACATCACATTTGGACGGTAGGCAGAAGACTGATCCCAGATCCGTAAATAGTGAAGCACGGTTTTTGCCAAAAAGTTGGAAAAACCAGAGAAAAAACTTTTAGAAGCGATGTAGTCTTGGTACATGTCCCACGCATAACGCATCGGAGTGTGAATGTAGGAAATATGTTGTTGCCCTACGTGCGTCAAAACACCTTTGGATACGGCGTGCGACGATGAAATAACAAGGTCATACTCCCGCAGATCGTGTTGCTCCACGGCCAAAGGGAAAAAAGGCAAAAGCTTCTGGTAAATTTTATCTGAAAAAGGCAACCTATTGAGAGACGAAGCAAAAACCTTCTCAGGATTAATTCCAAGCGCATATACGGTTTTCTTCTTTTTGAACAGAACAAAAATATCGGCATTGGGAAAAAGTTCAAGTAATGCCAAAACCACCTTTTCACTTCCTCCAATGGACACAAGCCACTCGTGAACAATTGCAACTTTCATTCGTACGGTTTTCGGTGAATTATTCTAAACCTTTGATTAAAGCAGATAGTTTCCCGACTGATTTGTCCCAACCATAATTTCCCCTCAGTTTTTCAATATTCGGCGAAGCCCCCTCTCCTATTGCTTGCTCTATTGCACCTGCTATTTCCAATGGATTCTTTGGATCGAAAAAACTAGCATAGCCATCATAAATCTCCCTGAAAACAGGAATATCTGACAATGCCAACGTTTTCCCCGCTGCTAAAGCCTCCATAGGCGGCAAACCAAACCCTTCGTAAAAAGAAGCCTGAACGTATACCGAAGCCTGTAACATCAACAGATCAAGCTCATCGTCCGTTAGATTGGTAACAACTACCAAACGGTCGTTTTTTTTGAACTCCTCTTTTGTCCCAAAAACTGAATTAGAACGCCCTGCAATAACTAGTCTCAAATCTTTATCCTCTAACAAAGGTATGGCTTTTATAATATTCTGGACGTTCTTTCGTGGATCGAAACCTCCAATTGTTAAAATATACGGGAAAGGGAATCGATTTTCTGTATTCAACTTTGGTTTTTCTGGCATTCCATTCGGAATTACCACAATTTTCTCCAATGGTACTTTTAAATACTTAATAATTTCATTCTTCGAGAATTCACTAACTGTGAGCAGTTTCTTTGATTTTTTCGCCAACCTTGGCAAAAGAAAACGATAAGCCATTGCAAATGTTTTCGGGAACCAGTCCGGATTAGCAAAAACGGCCATATCATGAATGCAGACAATCTGATTGAAGTAGCTTAACGGAGCCATATTCGCAAGGTTCAGCAAAAGTGGTTGGTTGCGTTTTTGTAAATATGAAGGAAGATGAAACTGTTCCCACCAATACCCTTTTCCCCGAATTTGTTCTTTTGCAAGTAGTTTCTCTGAGGCGATTTGTTCCACATTTTCGGGCAATACAAAACAGGTCTCCATCTTTTGTTGAAGACGGGACGAAATTTCCCAAGCATAGCGCTGAACGCCTGTCTGTGGCTGACTTAAAAAGCGTCCGTTTATGTAAAGCATCGTATCAATTTATCTAATGTCTACTAATCCCTCCGCCTTCAGCTGCCTATAATTAGAGCGCAATCGCAAGAACCAGAAAATGCGTTCTTCTTTATAAAATTTATCGCTATGAGGAACAGGTCGCTTAAACGATCGGTAAAAATACAACAATAGCGAACGCGACTTACTACCATCTAGCTTCTCGTGATAATGATAAAACGGGAAAACACTCCTCTCAACCTCTCCCTTCTTGTTCATGTTGGCATAAAGCAGATGAAGTAACCTGAACTCCCGATCATGGTTCGTATATTTATCATAGATAAGAAATTTCCACAGAAACGACTTAGATTTCTTCACATTATATTCCTCTTCCCAACGGTAAAATTGCCACAGGAGATGATTTTCCATTCCTTGCGGGGTTTTCTTATGAAAATAAAACGGTTGTATCGAGAGATACTTCAAATTCTCCTGTTTTCGATACCAAATCAAAGGAGCTATGCGAAACGCGCTTACGGACTTGTCCCTTTCATGTTCTATCAATGGCCACAGGAAACTCGTTCGGCTACGATGCGCATTCGCTCTATAGCGATATAGAAAATACAGAAAACTAAAACTTCTCTCTTGGGTTTCTGCATCTCGATGATAATGCATCAGCGGAACAATATCCAATGATTTTCTTGTTCCCTTTATCCTACGCCACAAAAATGGGGTAAACATTGTTGTGCTGTTATTATTCTGCTTATTTGTAGACTTATGGTAGAACGGAGCAAAAGTTGATGAACTGCGCAACGAATCTTTTTTCTGCCAAAACAAAGGGAAAAATATCTTTCGGCTTTTGTTTCTTTCTGTTGAACTCCAATAAAATGGAAAAACCGCCAAATACTTTTTATTGCGTAACTTATCGTTACCTCTCGAAAAAAACGGGAACAGTGTAAAAGTCCTATAATTTTCATCTTGATAACTGTGTAATAAAGGAAACAGGACAGTCCTTTTCTTCCCTTCCAACTTATTACTTTTATGATAAAAAAGTGGGAAAACATAATGTCTGGCATTCTCCCCCCTCTTGAAATACCAATACAAAGGAGGAAGCACAAAATGTTTGTTTGAATTCATCTTGCTTTTTCCGTACGAAAAGAAAGGGAGCACTGTCGTTGAACTATATTTCCGACTTTCAAAATGAAATAAAAAAGGAACTAACAAAGCATGCTTCTTCCCAACTGCCCTATTGTTTTTATAATAGAACAAAGGCAGAACATTCACTTTTGTCTTATCATAACTTTTCTCGTGCCACAGAATTGGGAAAAATACATTTTTCCTACGTTCTCCGTCTTTGATGTGCCAGAAAAAAGGCGTCAGCATAGTTTTGTTATACCCATAAGCCTCGTCTTTATATCGATGATAAAATGGCAAAAAACTGAACGAACTATAATCAGAGCCTTTCGTTCTCCAAATCAGAGGAAATAGTACAGTTCTTTCTTCATCGTTACGGCGAATATTCCAAAACAAAGGCGTAGCAACCAAGTGCCCATTGCCTGTGAGTTTATTGTTCCCGTAAGAAAAAAGTGGAAAAACTGTCAAAGACGTACGATACGGTCTCTTAAAACTATAGATGAAAGGGAAAAGTACAAGTCCCTTTTTCTTACCATGCGAATAGCGGTATAGAAATGGGTACAAATGGGTGCGACTGATTGGTTTCCCTGCTAAGCTATCTCTCGTATGCGAGAAAATCGGTAGAAAAAGAGTACTCCTTCTTGCCCCTCGCTTTGCATGCCAAAGAAGTGGTGTTATGGTCAAATGTTTCCGACCTCCAGCTGGCGTTCTTCCATAAGACCAGAGTGGAAAAACAGTTTTCGATTCGTAGTGTTTGTCCTTAAAATGCCAGTATACAGGAAAAATCACATTTCTACGTACCTGATCTTCTCCCTGCCCTTTCTTTATTCCCCAGAAAAACGGAAAAAGGGTACGCGATACATCTCCATTGTTTTTGAATTCGTAATAAAGCGGAGATATTGCTCGGTGAGTGAACCTTCCATCCTTACTTTGCCCTTTTGAATAAAACGGGAAAACGGTTTTCGATCTGTATTTAGGATTATCAAGATTAAAATAAAATGGAAAAAAAACCTTATTGCTTACATTAGGTGTTCTTTTGGAAAAGTAGAACGGCAAAACAACTCTGCTATGAAGATTCCCAGATTTGAGATGTTTTCTTCGATCCCAATAAAACGGAAAGAAGACAGATGTTTTGTTTTTGCCCCTACGAAAATGCCAATAAAGCATTGAATACATGCTGTAGCTTCTTGATGAATCCTTAGCCTTCCCTCTTGAAAAGAACGGTAAAAAGGTGCGTGATTTCTCTCTCTTGTTCTCAAAATTCCAAACCAATGGGAACAATACACTGCTTTGGTTATCCTTACTTCTTCGGTTCCAATACAACGGAAACAAAGTGTGGGCAATACGAGTATCACCTTCTCTTACTTTTTTGCTGTACCAGTATAAAGGCAATACTGTTTTCGTTTCGTCTCCTTCATTATAGAATTTCCAGAAAAACGGAGTTATGCCCCTGTGCCATCTACTTTTATCGAAATTTTGCCCATAAGAATAAAATGGGATGAAAAAGAAGCGGGTATAGTCTGGTGTTTTATTGTAAAAGTAAAATGGTAAAAAGGTAGTTCGGCTCTTCAAATTGTCTTCATAATGATAATAGAGTGGATAGAAGTGAGTTTTGTTTACCCTGTTTTCACCAACATATTTCAGGCTTTTCCTGTAGAAAGGGATGAATGTTGCTGTATAATTTCTTCCTTGTCGAAAATACCAAAACAAAGGACTCACCACGGCATGACTTCTGGTATTGTCGAGCGATTGCCCAGTGGAAAAAAGTGGAGCAAATGTAAACGATTTGTAAGATTCGTTCTTACGACTATAAATAAACGGAAGAAGTGTTGTTGAGTATTTTTCCTTATCGCGAAAATGCCAAAAGAAAGGGCTGAGCATTAGATGTCTTTTCTGTCCATCTGTAGATTTTCCAGAAGAAAGAAGTGGCGCAAATGTAAACGAACTATAGTGCTTGTTTTTACGACGATAAAGCAGCGGAAACAAATTGGCAGAATATGCACTATCCGTTCTAAATTCCCAAAATAATGGTGTGATTGCCCTTACCTTACGGTAGTCACTCTTTTGAGTTTGTGTGAAATACAATGGAGGTAGTGCTGTTGTCTTTTTTTCTGGATTGTTGTAATGCCAGAATAGGGGGAATGCCACAAAATGGGACCTTTCCTTTATCCGATCTTGCTTGTGCCAAATAAAGAAGAACATATTGTTTCTAACATATTCACCTTCATTGGAACGCGAATATTCAAGAAAATTAATGTGTGGTGCTAATTCAAAAAAGCGATAAGAAGTATGACCTTCTGTTCGATTGTTCTGATAGCGAAACAATGACGGATAGTATAAACTCATTAGGCGGAAATCACGCCCTACTTCCGAACTGTCTGATAAAAAGAAAGGCAACAGATGCTGATGTTTTCGTCCAAATTTCGGCTTTCGCGAATATCGATACAACGGGAAAAGCACATCCAATATCAGACTGCGCTCCCGCTTGTTTTTCTTTAGATGAAAAACCGGCCATAGATTGATATCCGCATCACGGGTAAGCCCAAAGTCGAAATTCATATCTGTTCCTGTCGTGTCTTTTTGTGCGCATAAAACTGGAGGAAATAAAAACACTAAGACCAGAAATACGAAAAAAAGAACTCTACATCTCATTATGTAAGATTTAAACTGTCTTATGATACAAGGGAACCATTCACAAGATGTCATCTCAAGGTATTTCATAAAAACATGCTTTTATCGCAGACTCCGTATAACGCAATAATAATTGTAATGGTTACACATTTTTCTTTCTGTAGAATCCCCAAAACAAGTTATCACTTAAAACAAATTTAACACAGAATACGGCACAAGAAAGAAAAAAGCTCAGAACTTAGTGACCTAACGCAGTAGATATGTTTTGGTACGAAGATGAAGTTAAAGAACGGGAACAAAAACCCGTGCTGGCAAAAGGTGAAAAAACTAAAGTTGTTTTTTACGGAAGTTCCTCCATACGCCTTTGGGAAACTCTGGAAGAGGATTTTCCTTATCTGGATATTATCAACCAAGCCTTCGGAGGTTCAACGTTAGCTGCATGTGCATGGTTCTTCAAACGCATTGTGCCTCAGCACAAACCTGAAGTTTTAGTGCTGTATGCAGGAGATAACGACCTAGGCGACGGACGCCACCCCGAAGAAGTCTTTTTTTCTTTTAAAGCACTTATGAATCTTATTAAAAGACATTGTGGACAGATACCTGTTGCTTTTTTGTCCGTTAAACCAACACCTGCCCGCGAACATCTCATTAATTCGGTAAAATACACCAATAAAATTATAAAAGAGGAAATCGAAGCATATTATCCGAACTGTACTTTTGTGGACATTTACAATCCCATGCTGGAAAACGGATCGCTAGATAAATCACTCTACGAAGAAGACGAATTACACTTATCTCCAGCTGGTTATAAAGTCTGGAAGAAGGTTCTGTCGAAAGATTTCCTAGATCAGTTTGCACAATAAAAAACACTTCACTATTTACGAATCACCACTTTGAAACAAAAAAATTACAATAAGGTCGCGAATCTGTTTATTTTATATTGAACTTTCAGCGAGTAACCAGCGACTTAAATTAGGAATTAATCCATTTCAATTGAGTACTTAAATAAAACATACATTAATTTAGGACACCCAATCACTTAACTGAAAATGAAACGCGATTATCACAGATGGTTCAGCCCCAATTTAGAGCGCGAAATGGAGCTACTTGTATACGGGCACGCAGGAGCGCGTGTTCTGCTATTTCCAACACGTACAGCGCGCTTCTACGATTATGAAGATTGGAAAGTAATCGAATCCATACGCGAGTTTATTGAAAAAGGCTGGGTTCAGGTATTCTCCCTCGACAGTATCGACCAAGAGAGTTTTTACTGTTTCTGGGCCCACCCCACAGGCCGACTTCAGCGGCATATACAATACGAGAATTACATACTACAGGAAGTAATCCCCCTCACCGAAAAAATAAACTGCAATCCCAGTTTGCTTTCTGTAGGTTGCAGCATGGGGGCTTACCACGCCATGAATATTGCATTGCGCCACCCGCACCTGTTCAAGAAAGTTGTATCGATGAGTGGCCGCTACGATCTTACTTTAAGTTTAGGTATGTTCGAAGATTTAATGAATGGGCACTACGACGAAACAGTTTATTATCACATGCCTAGTCATTACATGCCACAAATGCCAGAGAGCGAACAATTGGATCATATCCGTAATCTTGATATCGTGATGACCTGCGGCAGGGAAGATGTTTTTCTTGAAAACAATCGTGCATTCAGCTCTACTCTTTGGGAAAAAGGAATTTGGCACGGTTTTCACGAATGGGAAGGCTTGGCGCATCGGGCACGGTACTGGAGGCAACAATTACCAATGTATTTGTAAAATTCATATATTCATACATTCATACATTCATAGATATAATGTTTTTCATTTAAAATCAACAAAATAGACTTTTCGAACCGTATTTTAGTGGGGGCAAATTCGTATTTTTTTATGATAAAATGTTGTATTCATTTTTTTTTTGCTTTACCTTCGAGCCGTCAAAACAACTTTTAGTAATCTTATTTGATTTTATTCAGACATACAAGCAACATGAAGAGTCAATTTGACTTTAGGTGTTCCTTATATCATCTATTTTAATCACAGTATCGTTCTTATTTAATCAACAAATTTTTTACTTATGAAGAACTTGCTATTAATTTTCGTTCTAATTTTTAGTGTTTCTGCACTTAAAGCAGAAACTGGCAACTACACTATCGATGACACTCAGTTGGAAACTATGTTTGCAGCTGCTGCTCCAGTTAGCATGGATGCACTTATGTCTGATCTAGGAGCTCCTTCTGTACAGGCTGTTGAATCTTCTAAAAGTGCAATGGTTGCAATTCTACTTGATTTTTTCCTTGGTGGATTTGGTGTTCACCGTTTTTACTTAGGAACTAAGGTAATTACTGGAATCGGTTACATTCTTACCTGTGGTGGTATTTTTGGACTTGTACCATTTATTGACCTTATTGTACTTGCAGTTAACTACAATGATATTAGCAAGTATGTTGACAACCCTAAGTTCTTCATGTGGTAAGAGACAAACTTAATCGTTTAAATTGCAGGCTGTAGAAATACAGCCTGTTTTTTTATATTTAATACTATGCGTTATATAATATTATTACTTTTCACTCTTGGGTTCAATCATATTTACTCGCAAATATATACAGGCCAAGTTTCCGTCGATATTCTACACCAAACACTGATCAAAGGTAAAAAGCTAAGGATAGAAGCTAAAGCTTTATATGATGGAAAAGAGAATAAATCCATTTATCATTACTTAAACCCTCAGGAATTTTACAAATCGATCAGCTCTAAAGGTGAGATTGTTATCTATATTCCAAAAAATAATGAGGTATCTTATTCACAGAACAGCCACTACACGAATAATAACGAACTCCTATACTTCTTTGTCAACAACAAAACAAACGACTTAGGTCTTGAGCACGAAGGCTTTACCATGACAGGTTCTAGAAAAGAAAAGCAAAACCTTATATACACATGGACTGCCCCTGAAAACTTAAAGCCTTTGAAAGAAGTAGACATTGTATTTAAAGATGGACTACCTATTTTTGCAGAGTATCGAAACGCAAAAGATGAAGTATTAAAAAAGATATACTATTACACCTATTATTATGGGAACTACTTCAATCTGCCAATGAAAATTACTGAAATCTCCTACAGTTCTCCTACAGACTCCATAATCAAACGGATTACTTACTCGAATTTAAAAACGGGACAAGACGTAAATCCTGCACAATTTAATTTTGAAATCCCAGACGATGCAAAAAAGATTAAATAAACAAATGTTATTAATACTTTTATTGGGATTAATATCAACAGAACTCTGGTCGCAAAGCAGACCAGTCCAGAGTAATCTTAGCATTTTGAAAAGAACGCAGAACGAAGAAATAGCCCATTGTAACCATCATCTACATAGCAATCGTGATTTTTATCTGAAAGGAGCACCACTACGTAAAAAACTAAATCCATTTAATTGGTTCTTGGGAGGTTTATTATACGTCTATCAGAACAGCCTTTCTGTTCAATTTTCTGCAGATTGTCTTTATACGCCTTCTTGCTCCGATTTCAGCAAACAATCGCTCAGGCGATACGGACTTTTTAAAGGATTACTGCTCACTTCGGATCGTTTATGCCGCTGTAACAGGATTGCTGAAACTGGGCTCCATCCGATACGCTTCAACCACATAAAGAAAAGATACAATGATCCTCCTAGCTTATATGAATAATAAACTATAGATTCATGATCTATTCTATAACAACTGTTTAAATTCTGATATCTAACTATAAATTAAACGAGTGAGACCTATTTCGATTCTGTTGTATTTTTTCTTGACCGTACTTTCTATTCATTCTGCTTCTGCACAAAAAACTGAGTTCAGTTTTTTTGAATACCTCAATAACAAAGGGGAAACAAAAAGTGCTATATACTTGATCAATAAATATCAGGAATCAAGTGATCCTCTTTTCAACGATTCGCTCAATTACCTGAAAGGCTGGTTCAACTATTCCGCAAAACAACTAGATACTGCCGCTCATTTCTTCAATAAAATTAACAGGAATTCTGCGTTTTACCCTAAATCTACATTATTTGCATCTTACTGCAAGATGCATTTAAACAAATATAACCATTCCGAAAACATCTTAACAGGTTTTACACCTCTGTCTCAGAAAGACAGCCTCATGCAGCAATTCATGTTTGCTGGTTTGTATCTACTACAAAAGGATTTTGAGCGTTACAGCTCCTACCGCAGTCAGTTAACAACGGAATTTCATGGTTTTTCCAAAGAGCTAAAAAAACTAGATGAATATCAACTAGAATTAACAGAGGAATCGAATAAAAAAGCTTGGTTTGCAGGATTACTATCAGCAGTTTTACCTGGTTCTGGACAGGTATATCTTGGCAAAAGAGGTCAAGGGATTTCAACCTTTATAATGGTAGCTGGTTTAGCTGCTGCCACAACGGAAAATTATATAAAACGTGGGCCAGAACACTTTGCAACAATTTTTCTGGGAACAGTTTTCACAAGCTTTTACATTGGAAATATTTATGGTTCAGTAAAACTTGCATCAGTAGTAAAACAAGAAAAAAAGGACGAATACAATGCGAAAATTTTATTTAATCTCCATATTCCTCTTAGAAATCTTTATAACTAAACCGTACGCACAATCATATTCTCTAGCTAAAGCTGATTCACTATATCAAAATGGTGAATTTTTCGAGGCTAATATTGAATGCGAAAGAGTTATATATTTCTCCAGTAACCCAAACAAGCAAAGGGTTGCGCTTTACAAAAAAGCTTTGGCGCTTAAGCAAATAGGGCAGTATACGAAAGCTGTCGATGCACTACAGCAGATACGAGTTTCGAATCCGAATGATAGCTTGTTTTTTCTAAAACATTACGAAACAGCCCTTTGCCAGTTTTTAGCTGAAGATTTTGTTGGCGGAACTTCTACCCTGAAGTACTACGAGATGCTAACTGCAACATCCACAATGAATGCAGACATGGCTGTTATAAAGTCACTTACACTCAACAGTACTCATCAATTTGACAAAGCACTTGCAGCTATTTCGCAATATGCCGATGCCCTGCCAGACAGTAGCCGATCGGAATTTATAGCTCAAGTAGAAAAGCTATACTCCAAGAAACATCGTCCTAGAATATTAAAGCCAGAACTAGCAAAGAACTTATCCATGTTCGTTCCTGGGAGTGGACAAATGTACGTAGGAAATATTGGCGAAGGTGCCCTAAGTTTCTTGTTGAACCTCGCTAGTCTTACTTTTGGAGTTTATCATGTTTACCTAAGATTCTATTTCACTGGTTATGTTGTGGGTTTCTCATTACTCAACAAGTTTCACAAAGGAGGAATGAGACGTGTTAAAAATTTGGCTGAAGTAAAAAATAAGAAACGGACTGCGGAATTTAATGCAAACTTATTGAAGTTGATAGAAAACTATGAGCGGAGCTCAATACAATGACAACAAGAAAAAAACAATATTGACAAACAGTCCTTGGAACGAAAAAAAGTCTCATCGTCTCAGAAACGAATGGCAGTAAATATGAGTATTATAATCCGATTCGCATTCATTCTTCTATTCGTACCTCAATGGACAATCTGTCAAACGGCAAAAACTATTTCCTCTGAAATATATGGTTATCAGTTCAGTAAAGCTGAATCTGAACTACGTAACTTGCAGAATGACAGTTGTATATCGGCGAATGAATTCAAAATTCTTAAGCTGAATTTCTACTGGTGGCAACACTTATCTGGCAACCAGCCTGATAATTATTTAGATTCCTGTTTTCAGATCTGTTCCAGCTTCAAATTGCCAGAAGAAATCAATAACAACGAGGAAGCCTTTCTAGCTGCGATAGTTCATTCTTATTCGATTAGGGTTTTGGGGCTTAAAAAGCAATATTTCCGCGTTGTATCTACACTCAACAAGGCTATGACTTCATTTCGCTATGCTCTCAATGCAGAACAATCACACGAAGGGCTCTGTTTGATTAGTGGCATGTACAATTACCTAATAGATTCAAAACTGGATAAGCATAAATTTCTATATCCATACCTGTTGTTTTATCCCAATGGTAATAAGAAAAAAGGCTTAGAATTATTAAGAAAATGTGCACAATCGGAAGACATTATTATAAAAACAGAGGCAATG
This sequence comes from Bacteroidales bacterium, assembly GCA_965230435.1. Taxonomy (GTDB): domain Bacteria; phylum Bacteroidota; class Bacteroidia; order Bacteroidales; family JBDKHP01; genus JBDKHP01. The sequence goes on along the minus strand of CBDDLB010000006.1, from coordinate 269,429 downwards.
TACTTCTTATTGAAAATAAATGCTGAAATAGAAAAGAATACCGAGAAAGCTACTTTTTATGCAAAAAAGCTTATTGAATTATTCCCTATGAACTCTGTATACCACTTTGAATATTACAAAATTTTAGTCTCTGAGAATAAGATAGAGGAGGCTGAAATTGAAATTCAGAAAATTAACTCAAACTTGTTGCAGAACAAATGTGTTAATGAGCAGCAACGTGGACATTTTAAACAGCTGATAATAAACAGGTAGGTAGCTGTTTATTATCTGATTTTGCGTTAAAGTTGATAATCAATATTGTAGCAGTTCTACTTATTAAACACATGTTCAAAATACGGCTGTTGAACCAAAGATTGACTCTAATGGTGAATTGGTACTGAACATGTGAAATTCTTCCAGTAAAAAAAACTAAAACATTTCATCTTGGAGCTACCATTTCCGACATACTAAAAAGTAGGAGGAAAATATTCCCCTCCTACCCTATCAAATATTTACCAAAACTATTCAAGTACTATTCTTTTATTGACAGCACCTTTTTCAGTTCTAACGCTAAGAATATAAATACCAGCAGGAAGATCAGTTAAGTTTATTTCTGTTTCTTCGATAGTATTTGCTTTTTCCAATACTACGTGTCGCTTGACCTGACCAGTAGAATTAAAAACCATTAACTGAGCCGACCCTTGGAATTCAGACTCAATTCGCAACGTAAACACACCGTTTGTCGGGTTTGGAAAACAAGTTAGTGACGATTTTTCAACGAAATCAGTTGTTGCTGCTTCAAATCCACGGCTTCTCACAACTTCAACTGTATAATCTTCTACCTCTCCCATGCTGAAAGAGTCACACGATGATGGAGTATAGCGATATCTCATACTAACACGCATACGGGTTCTTCCATTAAATGTAGATGGAACATTGATCGTACCAGTCACAGCACTAGTAGATGACTCTGCTATAACCTCTTCTCCGCTATCATTGAAATCACCATCTTTATTGAAATCAATCCAAACTCTCCATACCTCATTATAACTTGAACCTGTAAAACCAGGAGTTAATGTTACACTGTTGCTCGAAGACAAAGAGATAACTTCTCCAGTGAAATCTGAATAGCTTCCTGCTTCGGAATTATTTGTATAATCACCAACCTTTACACCAGCAATGTATTCATAACGCTGACTGTCGCCCTGTGATGCACAGTAAGTAATACCAACAGCAGTAAATGTAGTACTTGCAGAATAATCAGTTGTACCAACAGCGCAGTTGTTTCTTACTTGGAATTCATATTCCGCAGCAGATTCTAATGCAGTAACAGTAACTGAAGTTGAAGTAGTGTTTTCTACTGTCCAATCAGTTTCGTTTGTTTTCTTATAGCGTACATCGTAAGAATTAGAATTAGCCATTGTATTCCAAGAAAGAACAGCGGAAGTCGATGTAATATCTGAAGCTACTAATCCAGTAGGAATATCGCATACATTAGGATCTGCAGCGGTAGTAAAAGCAACACTTGCAGAGTAGTCAGAAGAACCTTCAGCACAGTTAGCTCTTACTTGGAACTCATATTCCGTTCCTGCATCAAGACTGCTTACAGATAATGAAATACCTGTTGTATTCTTTGTTGTCCAAGCAGAAGCTGAAACAGCTTTGTATTGTACATCGTAGCTAGAAGCATCTGTTACTGCGCCCCAACTTAGGCTAGCGCTTGACTGAGTTAAATCAGATGCAACTAAATCGGATGGAGTCCCGCAGCCACTTGATTGAGGCCCATCAGGACGCTCTGGTGTTCTTGTCTGCAACGATGGATCACCAAAGCATGTCCATGTGTCAGCCATGTTGTTACCGTCGTTTCCATACTCATCAATCATCTGGAATACACCGTTCATAAAGACTGCACCATAAGAAGTGAATGTGTTAGCAACAAGCAAATCGTTCATTTCGTCCTGTGCGCACATTGGAGAAGCCCACGACTGATTGATTGTAGAACCACAGAAAACCACAGCTCCTGTTGGGTTTCCGCTATTGTCTGTTGCTCTTAGCCAAGCCTCTGAGAAACATGTACGGCCAGTAAAGTTACCTACAACACAGGCTACAGAAATTACGAATGGATATTTATCCGTATTGGTTAATGCATTAACATTTGAATTAGTAAAACGCGGCGCAGCCCAACTTGTGTTACCACCGTGTCCTACATAATTTATAATTCCCGTTCCTGAGTTTACCAAATTAGAAAGCTGAGAAGCAGTACCGCCATTCTGATAACAACGTGTAATCGAATATCCGTAACCTTCCAAATCATTCTCGATATGGTTCATGTGCTGCTCATCGCTTTGGCCATCGTCGCCGCCGCCGCCAGTACCTTCGTTCGAAGCGATTCCGATACCTGCTTTTATGTGAGCAGCATTAGAGGGCATATCGCGCTCATAATAAATAGTTCTGTTTACCTGAGTAGTAACTTGCGCTGCATTTTCAGCCGAGAATCTACCTACAAATAGATCGATGTAGTGGTCGTTACCAACAGTATAACCATAGTTGTTATCTGAATCACCTGCAGATGTTCTAGACGAAGGAACTTGTCCGTGATCACCAACTAGCAACAAGTATGTTAATCCGTTGTTGTCGTAATAGTTTTGAACATAACTTTTAAGAGCAGAAGAGCTACCAATAGTTGAATAATTAACCATTTCAACATCGAAACCAATTGATTTTTTCCACTCTACAAACGGCTGCATTTCATCTGCAAAGCTATCGTAAGTGATAATAAGTAGTTTACCGCCGTTTTCTTGTAGCGGAGTGTACTTTTTTGTTTTGTAGTTCAAGAAGTGATTAGAATAAATGCTTCCGAATCTTGAGTTTATCGACTTAAGAGCCTTTTTTCTTGTAAGAACATTCTCGCCGCCGTCTTCGGTTGCAACAACACGAACAACGATGTTTGTGTATACACGCAATACCTTTTTTACAGGGTTATACTGATAAGGCTGAGCAACAACTGTTTGTCCTCTGAAATCTCTAATGATATAAGGATCTCTCAAATAAGCGATTTCTGACGGGAAGAACTCATCTTTTTGATACTCTTCACCATACTCGAAAGGGATGTTTTTAGGGTCTTTATCCCTTGAAAGAACACCTTTAGATGGTGCAACATCAACATTTTCAATGTCCACATAATCTGAGCTTACTATTTCCAGACTCATTTTTTTTGCGTCAGGAATAATAAGAGACTCTGATAGTTTAGCTAGATCAGGGGCGCCTTTTTTCTGAATTTGAGAACCTTTAGGAAGCTTTACAATATAAGCTTCTCCATTTTCTGTAGTTACCTGCTTTAATCCGTAAGCAGTTTGAGTGAAGTTAAGTACAATCTCGTTCTCAGTAGATTGAACCAGTTGAATTTCAGCACCTGAAGTCTTTTTTTGACTTAAATACTTCCACTCTGTTTTTTGAGCTTTTGCTACGAAAGCAAAAAGCACCAACAGACAAGTTACATGAAATGTTTTCATGAGTTTTAATTAATTAAGTAGGTTAAAAAAAATAAAAATGGCAATAATATTGCCTAAGAATGTACTTACTAAAGAAAGGAATTAAGGACGGTTTCTGATTTTATTTTGAACATAAAAAACTGTAAAATAAATATATACAGAAATAAATATCAAAATCTAACAGATACACAAACTTAAATCCTAACAAATAATTCTGATTTTGCAGTAAAAATGTACATATCTCAATATTTTACAATACGTTTGAAATTAAACACTCAAATGCACTTCAACCAAAATTACTCTTGCACTTTACTAAGTAATTCTATTGTATTAAATGAATACCTGTTGTATTAGAATCCTAAAAACCTACTAGCGTGTACTTATTATTGTGGTTACTAAATTGTTAGGCGCGTACACGGTGCTATTTATTAGAAAGCAAGATTGAGCCAATACTAGATATTTAAACAAACTTAAAAGTATCATTTAATCAGCACACCAACCTATCTCCTAAAAGCACAGTAAGTCCCTATAATCCATTAAAATACAACATAAATATTCAGCATTATATATTGATAATCCTTATTTTATAAAAGACAAAACCAACTCACACCTAGACTCTTCTTTCTTAAGACCTAGAAGCAGATGGAGCAATAATAAACTAATAAGATTGATAAGGGTTTGGTACTATAGCAGACAATTGCTTTAAGTATTTCGCAAGATAATAAATATTTAAAGAAACAAAAATCGTTGACTAAATTAAGTTCATAACTTAAAGAAAATATTCAACTATTGACACCGTAAGGCATTTTTTGTGCTATGAAAGTTTATTTATTACAACCAATAAGATTAGGTCTAAAGCCGCAGACCTATTTATCTTGATCAATTCTAAAGTGACCTGCGATTTACATTGGGAATTATCTACTTTAATTTTGACTGAGTACTTAACACCCCAAAGCTGGGGTAAACATATCAAAATAGAAAATGAAGATTTTCCTGAAAGACGAAGCCTTTCTGTTCCTAGACTTTTTAAGAAGGATTAGTTCGAACTGAGAAACACAAGCAATGATGCGATTATGTTTTAACGTAATACAACCTAAAACCAGCATTATTCTTAATAACTATTGCTTGCAATAAGGAAAGCCATTGGAAGAAAGGAAATTATTGTAATAAAAGTCAACTGCTATATGTTACTTGCAATATATATGTAAACATAAAAATTAGATCACATTTTATATTAAAAAATCAAATGCATAAAAAAACTATACAATGGTTATTTTTTTATGCTTATTTGTGTTAAATCATTCAAAATCTTACATTCATCAAAGATATTAATGAGCATGCAATTATAATATTCATTGCTATTGAATTTCTTGCAAATTTCAGGATACAACCGTCTCTATAACCTCCTTTTTTAAGGCGGGAAATCAGAAGGTTTTCAGGATATAATATCTGTGGCACATTTACCCCTATTTAAAAACTAAAACAAGAGATTATTATAAGTGTAAATGTGAAGATCTAAAGTTTATAGTGCCGTATAAGCCGCCGTAGTTTTTGTGTTTTCAGGAAACTAAAATGAGTAATCATAAGCCCTGTACGTGAATCTTTTAATAAGCGAAAACCAAAATATTCAAGGTTTGGTACCACATATGAACCTGATAGACTGGACGACTACAGTGCCGCGAAAACTGAAGTTATTTTCAGCTTTACTTATTACTAGCATTTCTTTCTCTTGGGAAGATAAAACAACATGGTAAAATTAGGATAAGGTCTCGGATTTATTTAGCCTTACTCTTTGCAAGTGACTGACTCCTAAATAAATCTAAATTAATTATGACAGACTATTTATTAGGCAAAGCTGTAGGTTAAAAGCCAGCGCTACACGAACACAGGCTTTTAACCTAAAGTATGAGATATACAGACCTTACCAAAAGCTTTCCCCGAAAATAAGCTTTTAGCAGGTGTATTATTCTACCTAAAAAGCGTAGCAGAACGATCCGGCCCAACCGAAACTATCTTTATCGGCACACCAACCTCTTCCTCTATGAAAGTCATATAGTCTTTCAACTCCTGAGGAAGATCATCGCAAGAAGTCTTTTTAGTAATGTCTGATTTCCAGCCCTTGAATTCTTTGTAAATAGGCTTTATTTCAGTGTCAATATCAAATGGGAAATCTTCGTGACGTTCTCCATCGATTTCGTAAGCTACAGCTACCTTAATTGTATCGAAATGATCTAACACATCGGCTTTTGTCATGAAAAGCTGTGTAACACCATTGATCATTACTCCATATTTCAACGCTGGCAGGTCTAACCAACCGCAACGGCGTGCACGGCCTGTTGTGGAACCGAATTCATGCCCGTGCTTGGCTAAGTCTTCGCCAGTTTGGTCGAAAAGCTCAGTTGGGAAAGGGCCTCCGCCAACACGCGTACAGTATGCCTTGAAAATACCGAACACCTCTCCTACTTTGTTAGGAGCAATTCCTAGTCCTGTGCAAGCTCCTGCACAAACTGTATTCGATGATGTTACGTATGGATACGAACCAAAATCGATATCGAGCAAAGTTCCCTGAGCACCTTCGGCAAGAATAGTTTGGCCTTCGTTCATCAATTTGTTGATCTTGTGCTCGCCGTCTATAATCTGAAACTCGCGAATTAGTTTCACTCCCTCGAACCATTCTTTTTCGTACTCAGTTTCATCATATTCGAACTGGTACATTTCTAAAAGGTTCTTATGCTTTGCTTTTAGCGCCTCATATTTTTCTTCGAAAGTTGAAGTTTGTATATCTCCCACACGCAAGCCATTACGCCCTGTTTTGTCCATGTAAGTAGGGCCGATTCCCTTAAGCGTGGAACCGATTTTGCTTTTCCCTTTTGCGGCCTCGGAAGCAGCATCTAGAATTCGGTGTGTAGGAGTAATCAGGTGTGCTTTTTTAGAAATCCACAGTGTCTTGCGAAGGTCGTAGTTCATAGCATCCAACTGCTCGATCTCTTTCTTGAAAATAACTGGGTCAAGTACAACCCCGCCACCGATCACATTGATTTTATCTTTATGAAAAATTCCCGACGGAATAATGTGAAGAACATGTTTAATATCTTCGAATTCGAGTGTGTGGCCAGCATTTGGTCCACCTTGAAAACGAGCGATTACGTCGTACTTGGGCGTAAGCACGTCTACAACTTTACCCTTACCTTCGTCGCCCCATTGTAAGCCAAGCAATACGTCTACTTTCATCCGTTTTGAGTTTATTTTGGTTTTCGGATCTGGTTCCAATATAAATCCTAGCCCTGCTTGGGAATCATAAATTATTAATTAACAATTGACTTTTACCTCATAATCAAGCATTAACCAAATTATGGTTATCAAAATTAACTATTTATGCCCCTTGTTTCATGAATTTTGGAACTGAATTTATATTGCTGCCCTATCACTAAACCATAGTAATGTAATTGGGTTCAATGTCCTTCTCGCAGTCAGTAAGTCAATAGTGGATTTTGCAAACGGGGCAAAGTCCACAAACATCAAACTTTTTGGCTTCGGATTACGGACAAAATCAAACACTAAGGACACCTACGTGCCGTCTGAGCATTTGAGCCGTACGCAAAAGTAAAAATCTTGAGGTAATTTTAGGTATAAATCGGGTGAGTTTTCTTCTGTACAATAATATAACTTCCGTAAAAGTTCTTATCGTTTTGCACCGTTGTGCCGCGGAACAGTTAGACAATGATATGATTGCATGCAAGGATATAACCATTCTAACTAATGCAAATTTGATCATTGGTCAACACGACAAATTCGGTAATATTGCAAAATGAGAGCTACATTGCTTTTGGAAACGATTCTCGAATAATTGAATAGGCTTAAGCATGCTTCCTATTCAATTGAGTATATATCAAACTGGGTGTTCTGTATATTTTCTGATGATCGCCAATAGCCTAATCTTATTCTTGTCATTTTATTTATAAATCAAGCATATTAGATGCGCCAAATATGTTCATAGCCAGACGTGTATCTAACAATATGTTTTTAGCTATGCTAGTAAAAGGCTGTCCACTTAGGGGCGCATTCGTAAACAAAAGAAAGCTGATATCAACACCCCGAAGTGGACAGCCTTTCCTAGCGCAGGTCAGAGATCACTTAAAGTGATCGGCGGCCTGTGTCTTCTAAATTTAGGTACTGATGACCAATTAATTTCATATCAGATGAACAACCATACACTTATCAAATAAAAAACCACCTAAAAATCTTAATTGTGTCTGTATGACCGTAAAAAACAAAAATGATATTGCCATATTCTTCTCTGAATTAAAAAAAATAGACGTTTGATTTTTTGCTTGTTGATGGAAACATCGTTATTTTTGCAGTCTCCCAGATAAAAATTTTGATTTGATAACAGGCTAAAACTATTCTTGTTTAGCAAAAGCTGAACGGTATTTGTAATAGTATTAGCTAATATTATTGATTACATGATTATGCAGAAGCTATTTTACTTTTTCAATATCAGCACAGAAAAAAACACTTTAATCAGGCTAAAAAAAACAAGTTTACTGCTCTTGTGTTTATTATCCGAGCTTTTTATGCTGTTGTTTTTTGTAATCCTAGTAATAAAGGATGGCTATAATATCCTTATGGTCAACCTAATCATCATCCAGAGTATTGCGACTGCAGCTGTACTGTTTTTGTTACGACGTAAGCGTTTCGGAATTGCTGGGGCATTCTTTTCTGTTTTTATGGTTTTGGAAGTTAACCTTGGAGCAATACTTGCGCCAATCGACAAAATTGTCTATATACTAGTAGAAGGCGTTTACTTTGCACTTGCTTTTCTAAGTTTCAGCGTGTTGTTTGCCAACCGCAAAATACTCCTATTCAATTCGGCAGCTGTATTAGGCTGTTTAGCAGCCATCGTTGTCAGATACCAGCCAGATGGCTCTTCCCTAGACAAAATTGTTCATACATCAATGATTAATTACCCAATAGCCGTAATTATTCTAACTGCTGTGTTATTTTTCCTTTCCCGCTTTTTTGAAAAATCGGAAGAAGAAACGCTCAAACTGCTAAACACAACAAAAAAGCAAAAAGACAACCTTTCGCAACTGTTTGTAAGCATGGGGCAATCCGGCGAAACACAGGAAATGCTCTCCCGAGGCATGACGGCAAACTCTACTAGCCTGAGCAAAAAGGCAATGGAACAGGCTGCCAATCTTGAAGAAATAAATGCAGAAGTTGAGGAATTGGTAAATACAGTAAACGAAAACAGCAACAATGTCGCAGAAACAGACCTGTTTGTCAAAAATGCAGCTACGGTGATTCAGGAAGGTGTTACACAGCTTCAGGAATCGGTTAATCTTTCGAACAGGATTTTCGATAAGATCAGCGTTGTGCAGGAAATTGCGGCACAGACACACATGTTGTCGATAAATGCTGCTATCGAAGCGGCTCATGCTGGAGTACAAGGCAAAGGTTTTACTGTAGTAGCAAACGAGGTGAGAAAACTGGCAGAACGGAGCAATCTTGAGGCAAATGAAATAGTTGAATTAACGGAACTTAACAAGGCTACTGCACGAAATACGGAAATCAGAATCCAAGACATATCGGATAAAATTCACAAAGTGCTTAATGGAATAGCCGGTTTAGTAGTTTCCGAAAAAGAACAGCGAAGCAGTTTTGAACAAATAAGCATATCCATAGCCCAACTAAACGAAACTGCACAGGAAACTGCAAACATAGCTGAAAAGCTACAGTGCGATGCTGACCAGTTAATGGAAAATGTTTCGAATCAACAGCAGGGTTTTAATAGTGTTACTAATAAATAGGCTGATTGGGCTGGACTGTTTAGTTCTTTTTTGCAAATGCAATTCTGAAAAAAGTGGGCTGAAAACTTTAAGTAACATAGCAGTATTTTCAAGATAAGCTCTGGAGCGACGTATTTACTGAGAAACTTGCCTGCTCCTATGAACTTCAACTAACATATGGCAATAATGGGACTTGCTCCATACTAACGCTAAAAGACCGTTAGACTTGTTTAACACTCAAATATCTACCTGCCTTTCTATTTCTACATTACGAAGTTTATTGAGCCTGAAAACTAAACGGTCACTTTATATAAAAGCTCTTTTAACTTCGCAAACTAGAACTATTGAAAAAAAGAAGATATTTTGACCAATACTAAACCCCAATAGAGTCAAATCACTTAATTAACAACAATATACAAAACCCCCTCATCTTCAACATAATCGAGTTTAACTTTTGAACCGTAGAATTTCACTATCTCGTTTAAGTCGACCATGAGAAACTTTCGGTTCCCATATGTATTACTTTTTCCAGGTTTCTTTACCATTATACTCACTAGTTTGCAATTCTTAATCGCCTTAACATAGGGGTCTTTCTGCCATGAAATATGGTATCTTTTTGTTTGATTAATGTCAGTAAGATAGTTGTTATTTACGAAGATCATTTCACCTACTTTTTCTGTACTTTCGCAGCTACGTTTTGCTTCAAAAACTTTATGTCTACCCTTAGTAATGTATCCATCAAAACTTTTCTCCTGATAATCATGGATTTCATAATTTCCAGAAATAAAATCGTTGACAAGCTCCAAATATGCAGGATCAATATAAAGGCTCTCCCCTCTTTCTGCTAACCAGATTGATGGTACAATAGAAGGACTTTCTTTTCTGTTCAACAAGCCTTTGGTGTATCCGGTTCCATAATTCGACATCAAATACTTCTTGCCGCCCTTTTTAAGGCACAGGTTGACGATTTTTCTATTATCGCAAGATGCAAGCAATACAATACAGAAAATAAGTAAGTACAAAAAGTTAAATTTGCTAACAAATGACTTCATTATCAATAAAATTTATAAATATGGAAAGTACATTCTTTTGGAAACTTTTTTTGCTTTCTTTTCTAACAAAGTAACACTACTATTTCTGATGAAAGCAAAGGCTCACCTCTAGCTTTTCATTGTTCTCTAAATCGTTAACTAAAATTAAACGCAATATGCTAAAGAATAGTTTGCCATATAATGATCAGGTATTTATTGTAGGGGGTGCAGACCAATCTATTTTAAATTTACTTAGATACAAATGACAAGCTACTTTGCACCAAAATAAATCTTCGATTATAGTCTATCACTTAATTGCTACGGAGAGTTTTGATATGGATTTTTAATGGTTCAAATATGGAGCATTTAGCATACTCCATATCAAACCATTAATTTTATTATTCAATACAAAGACTTCTAATATCTACTTATCAACTTCTTTTACAATTACATCATGAGCTCCTCCTTCGATTATGCTCGTAGACGAAACTAAAGTAATTTTAGCTTTGTCCTGCAATTCTCTCAGTGTCAACACTCCACAGCTGCACATTGTTGATTTTATTTTACCTACTGTTTGCTCCAAATTATCTTTAAGCTTACCTGCATAGGCAACATAGCTGTCTACGCCTTCTTCAAATTTTAGGTTGCTATTGCCTCCCATATCGTATCTCTGCCAGTTTCTTGCCCTATTGGAACCTTCCCCCCAGTACTCTTTCACATAATTTCCACCAACCATTAATTTCCTTGTAGGGCTTTCATCAAAACGGGCAAAGTATCTCCCCATCATCAAGAAGTCTGCTCCCATTGCCATTGCAAGCGTCATATGATAGTCTTGTACAATGCCACCGTCGGAACATATTGGAATATATTCTCCTGTTTCTTCAAAGTATGTATTTCTTGTTTCAGCCACATCAATTAGGGCTGTAGCCTGACCTCTCCCAATTCCTTTTTGTTCACGGGTAATACAAATCGAACCTCCACCAACACCAACTTTGATAAAATCAGCTCCAGCTTCTGCAAGGTATAAGAACCCTTCTCTGTCAACTACGTTTCCTGCACCTACTAAAACATTGTTCCCGAAGTTTTCTTTTATATATTCGATTGTTTCTTTTTGCCATTCAGAAAACCCATCCGACGAATCAATGCATAGTACGTCCACCCCTGCTGCAATAAGAGCAGGAACCCGTTCCTTGTAATCCCGTGTATTTATTCCTGCTCCAACAATGAGTTGCTTTTTAGAATCTAATAGCTCATTCGGATTTTTCTTATGACAGTCGTAGTCTTTTCGAAATACAAAATATTTTAAATTCTGCTCCTTATCAACAATAGGCAATGTATTAAGCTTGTGTTCCCAAATGATATCATTTGCTTCACTAAGAGATATACCGTCTTCGGCCGTAACCATATTCTCAAAAGGAGTCATAAACTCTTTAACTTTCTGATCTGGATTATCTCTACTTACTCTATAATCACGACTGGTTACGATCCCAAGAAGCTTACCTGAAGCTTTTCCATTGTCTGTAATACCAACCGTTGAGAAGCCTGTTTTCTCTTTTAATGCAATTATGTCCCTAAGAGTATCCTCTGGCGTAAGGTTTGCCCTGCTTTCAACAAAACCAGCTTTATATTTTTTCACCTCTGAAACCATTCTTGCTTGGTCTTCGATAGACTGTGATCCGAAAATAAAAGACAAACCGCCTTCTTTGGCAAGTGCAATCGCTAATTTACTGTCCGAAACAGATTGCATAATTGCAGATACGAATGGTATATTCAAGCTAACCTTAGGAGTATCCCCTTTCTTATATCGAACTAACGGGGTCTGTAAGTTTGTGTTATCTGGTGTATTAGCTTTTGTTGTTAACCCAGGTATTATCAGAAATTCGTTGAAAGTCCTTGAAACTTCATTTATAATATTAGCCATAGTCTTGTTTTTAAAATTGCGCGAAGGTAAAATTAAATTATCTCTTCGCTAGTCATTCTTGCAATTTTATCGTCACTAAGTAATATGTCAAGTTTATAGTTCCGTAATAAGCCGTCGCAGATTTTGTGTTTTCGGGAAACTAAAAAAAGTAAGCATAGCCTTAGTTACGTGAGTCTTTTTTAGTAACGCAAAAACCAAAATATGCAGGGTTTGGTACGACAATATAAACTTGATAAACTACTAAGTAAAGTGTGAAAAATGACTTCAGTTAAAGCGCACAAGGCTTTCAATACCAAAGCGTACTAGAGTACGTGAGGATTTGGACGACTGCCGTGCAATGCAAACCGAAGTTATTTTTTCAGCTTTACTAAGCTTTGTTTCTTGAAAGATAATACTACGCCTAAATAGACACCTCTTATAAATTAATGAGTATTAAAAAATAGGTTTCAGCAAACCTGTTGAGAATAAATTTCACATTCTTGATTCATCAAGAATTTGGGTAGTGTTATATTATGTAATGCTTTTGTTATTAAATGGACTCCCTCCGCCGTAAAAGAAGAGCCAAATGTGAATATTTTTGAACTGTACTGTGCAGATTCAGAAACTTTTCAGGATATCCAGTAACTATGTCTCACTTTAGGGGGGATAGGGAGATTTCAAACAAACATTACATGCATTACACTATCGAATTATTTCAATATAATCTCACAGTCCGAGCATATCACTGAATCATCGGATATTATTGAATTACATGCCGGACATCTTTTAAATTCCCCCAAAGGATCGGTAATGTTTTCTGTAATGTCGTTGATTAAAACTTGTTTCTGAGAATTGCTGTCGAAATCGAATTCAATTTGTTCTTGTTCTTTTAATAATTGGAGATATTCTACAAGTGAATCTGCCTTTAAATCGACCAATCTCTCTTTGAGTTTCATCTCAAATTTTTCTTTAATTTTATCCGCAGCATCATTCTGTTCTTCTTTTGTCATTGAATGATTATTGTAAACTTTACTTTTCGCAGACATATAACCTTTTCTTGTTCTTAGAACTATGTTTTTAATTTCATCATTTTCGAATTTCTCACCTATAATAGAAATAGAAATTAAGGCAATAGAAGGCATAAAAAATGCAAATATGCCCCAGCTTACACCACCCCTTTCATTTTCAACAGCAATTCGATAAGTCCAGACTATCGCAATAATCCAGATTGCTATAAATGCAACATAGGCCAATATATAAACGATAGCGAGAATAAAATTTTTTGTGGGATTTTGTATAAAACTTATATCAAAGTCAAAAATAAAATGAAGTACTATGCTTCCCAGCATCAAAAACACTCCAAAAAACGTTGCTCTTAAAAAGTTTTTTCCTTCTAATTCATAATCTTGAATACTCTTCATAAGTCTCTGTTTGTTTAGTTGGTAAATATTCGATTTTCTTCTTTATATTCTTGTTAATGATAAAATTTCAAACTTCAAGAACCTCTTTTTTAACATTGCACTAATTCTCTCGTTTATTTTCGAAACCAATATCTTCAAAATAGAATATATCAATTATTATTTTCACAAACAACAGTAGATTATTTTTTTATTTTAAGTACTAAAATGTACTTCAAAATCACAGTTTTTCAAGTAAAATCCTTTTTTCAATCTAATAATATCTAGCAAAACACTTTTATTCATATATTCTTTCCACCAAATCAGGTTTATACTATTGTGAAAGTGGTTTTCGGTTTTCCAGAACCTTGCCCAAACTGCGTAGCAATGACAGGTTTGTAGGCAGGGTTGTGAATCCCTGTAACGAAAAAGCCTCACCTATCTGAATCGCGTGGCGATGATACTGATTATAAATGCTATCGCTATGCGATTCGGTTTCTTCTCTGAAATGTTTTACCATGATTTACACCATGGGCTACAACCCTTTCACCGCTATACGGTTATTTCAGATGTGCGAAAAAACCGAAAACCAAAATCACTATAGTATACTTCTTACTGATGATCTCTCGCACCAAGTTCAACATCTGCATTATAAAAAAACTCAATTGCGGTATAACGTTTCATGTATTTTTGCGTAGAAATCTTTCTTATTAAAATCAAAGATATTATCATTTGATGATAACAACATCAAACTCTTTTACGTCTGTTTGAAAGTGATATTTTACATTATCCAATATTTCAAATATAGTATCCGAGAGGTCTGGATTAGTTTGCGGTTTAAGAGTGCCTTAGTGGCCTCGTATAGAAGTTGTGATAAACTTTGAAGCAGGTTAGCTTCAAGCCACAAGTAATCAAAAAAAAGGCCGTAAGTTGCTTTGGTATTTACTTTATATGTGAATCAGCAACTTACAGAGTAATGACTAATTAATTTTCTCGAATTAGATGGTATTGTTATTACAGTCACTTTATTCATCGTAAGGTCTCGAACTTTTCTATTTTAGAACGCCCCCTTGCAAGTGACCAACAACTTAGCTCCAGAATAAATCTAGATTAGTTATGACTGACTACTTATTACCAAGTGTAAATTTAGATAAAAACATAAACTTTTCGGTTGTATTATCCTTCTTTTTTGTTTTTTCCCTCCGTAGTTGAAACTCTATTACTTGATAAATCCATATCAAAAAAAGAAATACTTCTCTCCTTTTTTATATCGACATTTAAACCCTGTGAATCAAAGCATTAGCGGCATGAGCAATCTTAATTTGGATAAAATTGTTTAAAATGCTACAGGCTAAAAGCCTGTGCTACATTTAGCATGCGACATCAGCACTGAACGTTTCATTATCTTCATAAGATATTCTGTCAACGACTTTCCGTGTTATGCGTTAGCAAACAAACCGCCATCAAAATAGCGGTTTATTTAACGTTATAGTTTTATTCTCTCTACAGGAAAATTACTTGCCCGAAACTCTTTCTCAACGATTGATTGATTTTTTCCCCCGTACAATTCCTTATCTTTTTGAATAAGGCCATAGTAAAGATCATACCACATCAGTTTATCTTTTAATTTTTCTCCTTCTGTAGCACTGTAAAAGGCTGGACGTTGTTCCAGATAACCGTTCAGGGCAAGAATTGTTTGAGCCACCAATTTATCTGTTTTCTCTTTTCCTAACTGTTCCCTGATTCTCCATAAAGTACTGGTGTAAAGCATCCCGCCCCTGTGATTGCCCACTATTACATCTAAATATTTTTCGGCCTGCTTCATGCTCAGGTTGTAATACATGCTCATAAATGTGGTAGTATCGGCAATCTCTTCTTGGTACGATTCCTTTAATAGTTCAATCGTTCTTCTTAGCTTCATGGAATCTGGTTGAGGGTACACGTGATAATGATCAGCATGTCGCAATAATGGTTCTGGAAAAACTGTCTCGCCCACAATAGGATAATCGTATAACGAAACTGTGAAATATTCCAGTAGTCCCACATGCATTGGGCTTAGTCCTTTAAACTTTATCTTAAGATCTTCTTCTAATGTCCAAAATGCGATATGGCCTACTTCATGATAAAATATTGAAGGGGAAAATGCTTGTTTCTCTTTTAAAATGTATTGGTTTGGGTGAGTAAACAGCGCATAATCCGCCAATAAAACTTTGATATTGCGATAATCATCTTGTGTTTTGAAATCAATTTTATTATCAAATACATGGTTATAGTAAGCAATTGCCTCATCTACATAATAAGCTGTTGTCAAAGTGTAGTACTCAGGGGAATACTTTACTATTTGTTTTGTAAAATCTAAACTTAGGGGATCTGTCCTAAACCTAACTTTATCAGGGTTGTTGTCCTTTAAATATACAGACTTAACTTTCTCGAAAGACATCTTCCGTATAAAATCTGTATTAATTTCATTTGAGTCGTTCAGAAGTTTCCCCAATACAATCTTCTGTTTATAAACCTGACCGCCTTTAACGTAATCTACCTCTATGGCCTCTTGTTTTTTACAACTACAAAAGAAAACAATTAATAAAATACTTAATTCCCTCATTTTCATTATACTTCTCATACCTTCCTTATTATTATTGATAGTAAAATTGGCTTACGCATACAAATTGTAACAGAGTTATAAAAAAACAGCGAAGCCTTGCCGAAATTATTGATTATGCCAATGACTACGAAATTGAAAGGTTGAAACTGAGTTTTTAAATACCCAGAGAAAATTAAGTTAGATTTATTTCCAACCAAAGTAGCTGGTTTCTTGAAAAAAATAAGCCTAGAATAAATAGGTCTGCGAACTTAACTTCCCTAATTCTCTGGGAATCATCTGATGCTAATTTTTGTTTAGGGCACTTACTTAAGATTGGCTATTATCCAAAATGTTTAATGAATATTATCTATAACATCTATTATAGATTGCCTTTGCAGGTTAACGGTAAGCTTTGTCACATCAGGACGAGAGTAATGTCCAACAGAATCAAAATTCTGCCTTTCTTCCAGAACTCTATTAAAATCTATAGTTGAAGTAATTAGACCTTCTTTCTCAAGAACAGGAGCTGTTACCCACTCTCCGTCCGGGCCGGCGATGCAAGACCCTCCATTTGCTAAAATTGCAGGAGAATGTTCTTGAATAAGGTCTAGATGTGGAGTGTCATTCGGAAAATCTTCAACTCTCATTAAACCTGAAACAGATACAACAAAAGATCTTGATTCCTGTGCGATAAATTTTGTAATGTCAACGGTATTTTGCTCAGAACCAGGCCAGACAGCAATGTGTAAATTTTCACCTAAACCATAGAGTGCAGTTCTTGCCAAGGGCATCCAATTTTCCCAGCAATTTAAGCCTCCAACGCAAAAGTTCTTTAAGCTATGAACTCTTAATCCATTTCCATCGCCTGGAGCCCAGGTTAGGCGTTCCTCATAAGTAGGCTGTAGTTTCCTATGAACAGATTTAATTTCCCCTTCTGCATTAATGTACACTAGTGAACAATAGAGGCTATGTCCTCCTCTATTTTTTGCTCGTTCTATGAGTCCTAAATATATGGCTACATTGTTATTTTTCGCAAGGTTACATATACCATCAAGCTCTCCTGACTCAATTTGAATTGAGTTTTTGATATAATGGGCATGTATCTCTTTTTGAACTGTTGAATTAAATTCAGCGCCATTTATCAATGATAACCAAAAAGGATAACCGGGAAGCAATCCTTCCCCGAATACCAAAAGTTCGCAATTAGCGTCTCCGGCTTTCTCAATATAAACTTTTATTTTTTCAATCGTTTTTTGTTTGTCCAACCATATTGGCGAAATCTGAGCCATTCCTATTTTGAGTGTGTCTTGCATAGTTTCTATAGCGTGTTACGATTGTGAATTTATTACATAAAGAGTTGCTGAATTGTTATTTAAGCTGCTTTCATAATTACTTTCTCAAGAAGCTGTATACAATTCATTGAATACACTCTATACAAAAAGAAGAAGAAGAATAAACAAAAGCAAACCATATTTTTTTATGCCAATCACCGACCACAAAAAAAGATGCTGAGTGATGGGGTATACAGTCGTGCTCAAGGAAAGCGTTAGGAACGAGGTTGCTGACGCTCGTAGGTGGTATAAACTAAAACAGAAAGGATTGGGCGGACTGTTGATGCTCAGTATCGAGGATACCCTGAAGATTCTTGCCAAGAACCCGTTTCAGTATATGAGGGTTTACAAGGATATTCGGAGGGCTATCGTCAAGCCGTTTCCCTATAATTTGTATTACCAGATCGATGATGATGTTAAGCTGGTTGAGATTATTGCTTTTCGGCATCAGGCTCGAGATTCGGAATTTTTGGAATAGGTGGAAAAACAAAAGCAGGACTGCTAGTGTCCTGCTTTCTTGTTATTTAGGGAAACGTAGCCACGGTCTGGTGTGATTAATGATAAATTTACTATTCATCAAGCCTACAATTAACACCTATCTTTTTTGCTTCACAGACAAATTTTGTAGCATTTTCCAAAGACTTTACTTTTATAAATATTTCTTTCTCTTCTAATAGTGCATCTACATTTGCTTTTGCATCAGTTAGTGAAACTGCCAAAATCTCTCTTTGAAGAAATGTTAATGAAACTTTTTTCATTCCATCTTCCCACCCGTACAGTACAACTTTCATATCTAATCAACTTTTATTGTTAACGGAGATGGCACTTTGCCTTTGTATTTGCCAGTTGTTCGACGACCACCTTGAATTAAGACTTCATCAACTCCGAATTGCTTTCCTAAATCTTTAGCCATATCCCAAAGGGTTGTTCGACCAACCTTTCCTGCACTTGCCCCCTGTAAATGCAAACCATTAAGATGTAATCTTTTTTCTGCAACTTTAAAATTAGCTATACCTTCGACAAGTTCGTCTCCGATTTTTGCAGAAAAAACAATCACATCGTCCGCCTTTTCTACAATTTTCACGAATGGTTTCCCTTTGCCTCCACTTGTTGCGTCTATTAAACCAAAAAGAATCACAGAAGCTGACACTGTGCCATTCTGAGCATTTGCGCCAATCTCCGCAAACGAAGCAAAAGGGACTATCAAGGACAAAGCCTCATTAAGACTATTAATAGATGCTGTTGTACTCTTAAGGTTCTCATTTCCTTTCTTTTGGCGAGATGTATTTTCTGGTGTCTTCTCTAACCCCCATCCAAAAAAATCACGTACACTTTCAATGTAAGATCCTAAAATTCCGGCATAATTGGGGGAAGCCTCTTTAGCTTCAGAATTCTTATCACCACCACCGTCTGGAGCTTCGTAGATAGTAATTAAATCATCATCTGTAATGCCATTATCTTTTTTCCACTCTTCTGTTGAATACATCCCATCAGGATCAATAAAACGAACAGGGTTATTACCCGCATATAAATAGGGACTATAAAACTGTTCCATGGGATCTTGTACATGCCACCTACCGATCTGCGGGTCATAAAACCGAGCCCCGTAATCGTACCAGTTCAAACCATGTTCTTCTTGCAGCTCTTTCTCATTGTATTTGGCCTGATTTGTACTGTTATTAGTAATCAGATCGAAATCCATACCAAAAGGATAGTAATGATAATCCTGAGCATCAATGGTTTCAGTTCCATCCACCACAAAATCGACACGCACATTTCCCAGATGATCTCTTAGGAAATAATGCCATTTCCCATTTCCATCGATATATCCTTCATCATGGGTTACTTTATCCAACTGCTCATTACCATCGTAGACATAACCATCTACATATTTTTTTCCCAAATCTTTATTCTCTGCCCCATCTTCATCGTAAACCTTTTTTTCAAGCTTTACTCCTGTTGCATCGTAAATGTATTCAATCCTGCCTTTCCCTGCAAAAGTTATCCTGCTCGGTAAATTCAGCTGATTGTATTCCACATCCGTGATTTTTTTGTTGTCGTCACGGGTCATATTACCGTTCTGATCGTAAGCATATTCTGCTTCTTGTGTTTTGCTGCCATCAGTGAACCCTTTGGCCCCTTTGGCATCGCTTACAGAGGTTAGCTTATTGCCATCATATTTATACTGCAGGTCATCTATAAGACCGAACTGTTCAACAGAAATACGTCCCCTACGACTTAGGTTATCTATATTTCCGTTCAAATCGTAACCAGCTTTCATGTCGAATTTATCAGTACGGCTGTAGCTGTCCCCTTCACCATAGTTCGCTTTTCTTAGGCGATTAAGTGCGTCATATTCGAATCCGTAAGCGCGTTTCCCATCGTTCTCTGTTTCGTACATTTTCCACTTCATGGCAGCAATGTTACCATTGTATTGGGGCGTAGCGTCTAGTCCTGAAAAACCTTCTGTGTAGTTCAGCTTCATGCTAAAGAGCTTTTTTGCAGTGTTTTCAGCATCAGGATCATTGATCTGCGTTAACCAACCTCGTATGTTGTACTTATAATCAATCTCCTGAACCCCTTTCATTGTGCCTCCTAAAACTCCAGATGAAATGTCCTTGGTTTTATGTAAACTTTTTTTCTTTAAGCGCCCAAGTTCATCGTAGGTATTGAACACAATGATCTGAGTTGGGGGCTCCGGGGAATCACCTTTATGCATTTTTATATCCAACAAGCGCCCTGCATGGTCGTATCTCATTGCTTTACTTACATAACTGGTTGTGTTATTAACCCTGTGTTCGTGAACTGTACACATAACCTTGCCGACGAAATCATATGCTGTGCTTCTCCGATCCCATCCCTTCATCCTGTTATCTGTTGTGGTCTGTATAACGCGGTATTTTGCATCGTAGTAAATTACCGTTTTTAAGAAATTATTGGAACCAAGCACTCTTGCTAAAGAGCCTGTTGGCAGACCTTTCACATCTGGATTGTATCCAGTTTTAAAAGGCTGTCCATCGATAAGGTTTGAGGCATTAAAACTAAAATTAGGGTCGGTTACAAAGTCATAATCATCATAGTAGTTAACTGTCAGCAGATTATCTTCACTAATAGTAGTCGGAAAGCAAAGGTTGGTATAACCTTTAAGCGAACCTTCTTCTCCTTTGTATTCTTCACTGCAAATATTCAATTCCATCAGAGTTTTTTGAAGGTCGCTATGTGTTGCAGAAAGTTCAACCTCGCCAGTCATAACAGGCCGGTTGAAAGCATCGTATTTTGTGAATGTCCATGTGCAGTTATTTAGAAGAGGAGATGGCCCTGCGTAGAACTCTTCGTCCGCCGTTGCCTTAAAGGAAAAACCCTCGGCAAGAGTCAATGAACCGTCCCCTTCTATTTTATAAGATTGTCCATCGTATTTTTTTACAGTCTTTTGACCTGTTACTGTCTCTATTGGTCCCAAGCCATCTCTCCGCTGCTTTCCGTCCTGACTGAGTACCAGTCTGTCCCATTTATCATAAACCATCAGGACTGGAGCTGCCCCAGGCATCTTTTTATATATAAGGCGGTTGTATTTGTCGTATTTATAAACATAGCAGAGCTTGTTAATAATATCCTGACTAGGAACCAACTCATCTGCTTTGGCCAAAGGTGGCACGACATAACGCAATAGGCCGTAATCGTCATAAACATAGTATGTTGAAACAGGCACAACTGATTCTTCATTCTCGTCATAAACATAAGTGCGCTTGAGTATTATTTGCCCCAGTTTATTCTTATATTCCTCAACTGTATGTAAATCTCCGCTTGTCCAGTTCTCGTCTTTAGTAACCGTTACATACAATTCATTTTCTAAATAAAAATTATTACTCTCAAGGTTTCCATGCTCGTCAGTATAAAAAAAACGCACTTTTTTACTCGCATTTGTTCTCAATTCATTTTTTATCGTGTGTCCATTTTCCTTTGTCCAAGCACTACCGGAAGCGGAAACCTCTTTGACACGGTTTAGTGGAGAACCATCAAAGTACCTTTCTGCATAGAAATTGTCTTCATCTGGGAAAAAGCCAGATAAAATATTAGTCTGTTGTTCTAAACTCCCTGTAACATAACGCCCAGTACTTTGTTCAGAGGGATATGCCATATACTCTTTGGCTACCCTTCCCAAATCGTCATAATCAAATATTTGAATAACATCTTTTTTTTGAGGACTACTATTAATAGAAATGCTTTGTATCTGTCGTCCCAAGCCATCGTAGTAATTTACCGATTCTATTAACTGATTATATGGAAGTAGATCCATATTTTGACTCTTCTTTTTCGCTATTCTCGTATATACATAATTGCGATTGGACAAAACCCTTGCTTCTCTAGAAAAAGCTTTTTGACTAATGCTAATTGTTTGACTTTTAAACTTAATTTCAGCATACCTTTTTTCTCCACCGTTAGGGTCGGCAGTCACGGTAAATTCACCTGCATCTCCTTCTTGCACCACTACAACAAACCATGCATTTGCAGGTCTATCTGCATCATATACAGCTGTGCCTATACTGCTCACAAAGCCTTCTTTTACACCATCTTTGTTTGGTAAAATTTCAATTGAGGATTTCAAATCATTAATTTTCACTTTATGATTTCCATGCCATAAGGTAAAAACCTGAGAACCTCCATCGTTATTAAATGAACACGACGAAGGTCTTGCATTAAGACCTGAACTAACTATTTCTCCTTCTACCGTATTTCCTAAGTTACTATCTGGTATCGCTTCTGTTTCTTGATGATCTTTTGACTCAACAAAAATTTGCTGCCCTAATGTTACAGAATAAAACAAAAGCTGTATAAAAACGGACAGTAATATATAAATAAAGTTCGATTTCATCCTATTAATTAAATGTTTAAGTAAAAAAGAAAACTAACGTTTGATAAAAAAATCAGTAACTGTATACATGCTCTTTTATCACTGATTTTTCGTGATCCCGAACCCGTATTAGCCTGCCAAAACCATCATATTCATAATGTGTTGTCTTTCCATTTGTATCAGTTTTAGATTCCATCCCTACCAGAGGTCTATGTGTAAATGTGGTCATGAGGGCGTTTCTAGGATAAAAACGAACTGCATCAACCAAAATATCGTTTTCTAAATTAAGCGTTATCTTTTGAGCTGAAGATATTGTTACTGGTATCTTGTGGTGAGTCCACTCTGAAGTAGATTCTATATGGTTAGGTATCGACCAGGATTTCAAGGAGCCATTGTCTTTGTTGGGTTTGTTTTTTACCCATACACTCAACCAATAATCGCCCACTGGCATTTCTTCAATCGAGGTTAAGCTACACATGTTTATTATTTCGGGGCCACTAACCCTTTCTTTACAACCTAAACTTCTACTTCCTGTTTTGCCATAATCATAGATATGACCACCTTCATTAATAAGCCAATCATCAGAATATTTTTTCTGGCTACCTTGTTCATAAGAGTACTTAACATCTTCGAAACTGGTGTGAGCAAATTCATTAGAGGCAGCATTCTGTACAATAGCAATAGGCAAGGTTGCATTATAACCCCAATGGTAAGAAGTTGTTTGTCCAAGTTTTTCATATTGAAATATATTCCCCTTGTGGTCAAATTCTTTATATTTAGCTACTTCTCTAAAACTGTCAGCTCCATTCTTACTTTTGGTTTTCGACAACCTGATTTTACCATGCTTATTCTCATAAAAATGTTGCACTGTTTGCAATAGCTTGCCTCCAACATAACTTTCTATTTTGATAGGTTGAGAAAAATTGCAATATCCTCCATTTACCAGATTTTTGATAACATCCTTCTCTGCGCTCGAATAAGTAGCAATACCTTCAATTTCATGTGGATAAAAATATTTCTTAGTGTGTTTTTGAACTAATGAATTAAACGTACTCTGTGTTTTGATAAGTGGATATTCAGTATCATAAGATACCATTTCTTCTTTCGAAATAATACGGTTATTTCTATTCTCTTCTATCTTATAGGAGGTTTTATTAAAACGTTCCGACCTTAATTTTAAACTATTAGTTATATAGCAACTAGAACATTCAAATTTATTTTTATGATAAAGGAGGAAGTCATAATAATGTAAATCGTGAGTTACATCGAATTCCCTCAGTGTATTTGACTCATATTTCCACACTTCCTTCGTAACCCAATCTCCTTGATTATCATAAACAACCTTTCTCAATAAATTCCCGCGGCAATTATCTCTATTATTAAAAATAGTCGGCAACAGATTCCTTTCTAATTTATAATTAAAAATATGCCAATTATACACATGATTATTTATTTCTACCTTCGCATGCTCATTAGGGTAATCGTCAAAAGTTGTATAGTGATATTCAATTTTACCATTATCAATTGAATCACATACAGTTACCTGTCCATATCCAACATAGGCGCCATGGGTAAATTCTGCTAAATTCAAATCTGAGTGAAAGAGGGTAAATTTTAAGTGCTTAAAATGGTTACTCGTTTCAGTATCATAATCAATATTCGTCATTAAGTCAACATCTGCAAATCTTGGAACATAGCCAATTCGTCCACTTGTTTTCCCATCGGTCGATTTATAATCATAGATTTGGGTTTGTTTTTTATCTGCTTTAGGATCGAACTTCCGAATTTTCTTTACCCGAACTCCACCACCTGTTACTTCTCTGTCACCTAATAAAAAAGTATTACTCTCATATTCTATTTCTTGTAGTGCCCCGGTTGGGTACTGAATCCGATTAAGTAAACCTGCTTGTGTAAATTTCGGGTTTGGCAAAAGCGACTTACCTTTGTTGGTAATAATTGAAGTAAAGCCTTTATAAGCAAATGGTAAAATCGAAAACCTACCTTTTCGCGGAGAATAATATAAAGAGTAAACATCATCTTTATCCATCTCATCTGAATTACTCCTGACATAGCCAAGAAAATCCTGATTACCAAGTTTACAACGTTTAGGTAATTCAGTCTGTTCATAACTAAAAAGGTATGGAGGCTTCTTTTTTGTCTGGTAAGATAAAGCACCAGGAGATATTTCCCTTATTGAATTCAATCTTAATCGTTTTTGACTAGGATCTTGCCCATTGCCAGTAATATAATAATCATAGGTAAATTCAAACATTTTTACAATCTCGTTTTTTAAATTGAAAACTTTGATCTCCGTGAGAGCTTTATCCCCTAAGTTATCCTCACGTTCTTTGCCGTATGTAAACTCAACGCGTCCAGAACTAAAATTTATTGAACTTACCCTCTTTAATTGAGGCATTTTTGTTTCAGCTAATGACTCTAGTACCTCACCTGCCTTCAGACCATTCTCAGCCCTGTAAATTCCAGTTTGCACCTGATCTCCTTCAAGCCTATAGTTTTCATACGAAAATTTCACCTCTCGCTCATTCAGTTCATCTGTAATCTTACTCAACATATAAGAAGTTACCTGTTCTTTAGTAACTCTATAACAGCTATAATTCGTCTGTTCATCCTGGTAAACAACAGATTGCGCTATCTCTAAATCATTAAAAGAATACATAAGGCCAGTGACGCTCCTTACTTCTACCTGAGAGATAACCCCTTTAAGCTCTCTTACTCCCCCTCCCTCAAAATCAACACTAAAGGGGGTGGATTTAAAATCATAAAACTCTACTTCTCTAGTTTTTCCTAATGTAGTTTTAATAATATTTGATTGTCCGTTCAATTCTATAGCATTCCCATCTAAATCATGAGAAAATTTGATATCAAGTCCTGGAGCCGAACCAATAAACAAATCTGGTCTAGTGTCAATCTCAACATCTTCTCTAGCGGTATCAAAAGAGAGCGGTACTTCACTTTCAATTTTATCATTGATGTTTTTCTTCATTAACCATCCTGCAGACAGAACAGTCCCTTTATCTTTACTATATTTATAATAGCAATCTTCAACTCCCTGAACAACTTTGGCAATACTCCCCCCAGCATTTAATGACCAGTTTAATCCAACATTTGAAGCCACAGTATTGACCTTTATACCTCCTGTATTATACGATAATGAAATAGGGACAGTAATCGCTCCGTCTTCAATAGTATAAATTGGTATTTCAACCTTTGCTCTACCAGTATAATTACTAACAGGAATATAATTGACATTCATAAACGAGTAAACATTAGGGTTCGTTCCTGTAGGAATACTACTTCTATAAAGATCTCCATTTTTTACTATTGGCCTTTCTACATTTTGCCCTTCCACTAAAAAAGGAAGTAAAATCATTATTACCAGAATATATCTCTTCATACGTCATATGTTAATTACATGTCATCTTGTACAGTAACTTATGACACACATACAATAGCTGATTATAAAAGATAGTTTTTAAATAAAAAAATAACATAATATTCAGCAATTGAACATGTATCCTCGCACAAAAATAAGTCAAACCCAGAACTTACAAAATAAAATCCTCAACTTCACTATTTGACATAAAATAAAAAAAACAATACACAAATATAAACTACAAATTTCAACACTAATCACTAAACCACCAAAAACAAAAAGGCCCGGACAAAAGCCCGGGCCAAGAATCTAACCTAACTCTATATTACTTTAGTATCACCTTTTCAGTATAACTAGAATTATTGCTAATATATTTTAGCAGATAAACACCCTTAGGCAAGTGATTAATATTAAACTCTTCTTTTTCTTGAGTTATCTGTTCATTGAACACAATCTTGCCAGTAGCATTAGAGATCATTACTCTAGATTTTTCAGAAACTGTATTGGTACTGAAGAACAGTTGACCTGATGTTGGGTTTGGATAAATGCTGAATTCAGGCAATTCCAATCCAAGCTCTTTGTCGAAGCTTTTCTTAGCAGTTGGACAATTACTTGAGCAAGAACTACTCCATGAACCATCGCGGAACCAACCATCACTTGAACGACTAAGGTCTGCTGTCTGACCATTGCAGTTGTTGAAAATAACGTTAGCAGAATTTGATGGGATGAAATAGCTGTACCAACCATTACCCTCAGCGGTCATTTGGTTACCCGGCCATGTTGTATGCTCGTGGCTACCTTCTGGAATTGCGTTCCAAACGTGGATGTTCGGTGTGCAATCAGGCGACCAATAATGAACAGTGAAACCAGAGATGTTTTTAAATGTATAGCTTTCACTAACTACACTTGATGCTCCTGCTTCGTTGTAGGCAATTGCTTTAACAGTTACAGTCTGGCTTTCAGAACCGCTTACAGTAAACGAACCTGAATATTGCGTGCTACTACGGCTAGGAGTAGAACCGTCAGTTGTGTAGAAAATAGCATCGGCTTTTGTAGCTGCAATACTTACAGTACCAGAACCATCGCCAAAGTTTTTACCTGCTGGACTAATAGTCACTGATGGAGGCTGCAATCCTGGGCAGTCACCAGGGCAAGTGTCGAACCATTTTCCGTCTTTGTACCAACCTTCACGGTTGCGAGAAAGATCTTCTGTCTGATTTCCATCTACAATAAAGATCACATTGCTCGAAAGTGCTGGAATTGCGTAAGAATACCATCCATTGCCTTCTTGGCTCATTGCTACACCCGGCCATGTCATATCTGGAGTAATGCCTACAGGCTCAGCTCCCCAAGTGTAAATATTCGGCACTCCGTTTGGTGACCAAACATGAACCAAGAATGGCTCAATTGCACCAACTGCATAACGTTCAGATTTCAAGCTTGAACGAACACCATCTTCAGCTTCTGCAATAACACGTAGTGTAGCCGACTCCTCTAGCATAAATGGAGATGAATATACGCTCCATGCAGAAAGGTTATCTGTAGAAAGCGCATCGTCAGTAGTATAATAAACAGTGAAGGAACGGCCTTTTTCATCGCTTGCATCAATCGTAATTTCAATTGGATCTTCTGAATATGATCCTTTTGGACTGATACTAACAACAGGCCTAATCTCAAATGCAGGAGGATTTTTGTATTCTAATAGAATGATTCCTTCAGAATCTGCATTTACCGATACTTTGCCGTTTGAAACAGTATATTCTGATCCTGTGTAAGCGTCGATAATAACTTCACCATTTTCAAAAGCAGCCGATACATCTAGCGTTGTTTGACCAGAAGCTCCTATTGCAATTGCTACGCGATCCATTATTTTTAGGTCAGGATTTTCGTAATCACGCATGAATAAATATGGTGAATCGCTAAGTTTTGTATGCGAACCAGCACCGATAGATGGGTGATTTTTACGGAAACGCCCTAAGCGTGCAAATACATCCAAAGTAGCGTTATCGTAGTTGTTCCAATCGAAGTCCGAACGTGTATTCTGCTCTTCGTCAGGATAAGTTCCTTCTGGACGTGCAGCCTCATCACCATAGAATAACTGTACTCCACCAGGTAGCAACACAAGAGCCGGAGCAATATCCCTCATTCTATCACGAGGATAAAGTGGAGCTACGTCGTGTGAAGAAACATAACTAAGTACGTTAAAATCAGGATCATTATTGATATTTGAAGCATAATCAGAGAATAAAGACTCCAAAGAACCTGCCTCACGGCCAAGACGGTTGTCGCCTTTTAGGTTGAAGTTGATAACTGAGTTGAAACCATTTTCATGATAGTTACTTTTGTTCGGGCCATGTCCCCAAACTTCCGCAGTCATCCAGAATTCTTGATTTGGAAGGGCTTTGTCTGGGTTTGCAGCTTTCCATTCCTCAAGAGCTTCGATTCCTTGTTCTTTCAGACGTTTCCAGATCTGCATTTCTACGTGTTTCGCAGTATCAATACGAAGACCGTCAACACCGTACTCTTTAATCCACTGTGTAATCCAGAAGATAATGTAGTTTGCTGGAGTTTTTACTAAACCAGTTTTTGAAAACCAAGCATCAATTTCGGCACGTTTTTGAGAAAGAGTTCCTTCTTTTCTCCATTTTTCCACCAAAATCGGAGGTAGATCAGTGTGGCTAGTTACTTCAGTTTTAATATCCGGTAAGAAACCAACACAGTTAGGAATTCCACCACCTGGCGAACATGCATCATAACCATTAATGTCTGGATGGCGAACCCAATTTGTTCCCCAGTAGTTGCCCCAGTTAGAGCAAGAGTAATCAATTAATTCTTCGTGATACTTGTGCCAACCGTCGTTAGAAGGTGGTCTCCAGCTTTTCCATGAATCTTGCCAACAGCCATATCCGTACTCTTCACCGTCGATAAAGTTTGTATAACCAACATGGTTCAGTACAATATCCATAACTATACGGATACCTTTCGAGTGCGCTAGGTCAACAAATTGTTGGAATTCAGCAGCCGTACCCATTGCGTCGTCCATTTCTGACCAGTCCAATGTATAGTAACCATGATATGCATAGTGGATGAAGTCGCCGTTAGGGCCACCTCCTACCCAACCGTGGATCTGCTCGTAAGGAGCTGTCACCCAGATTGCATTCACGCCAATGCGCTCGAAATAACCATCTTCTAGTTTCTGAGTAAGACCTTTGATATCGCCACCGTGGAAAGTACCAGCATCGCGGCTTGGGTAGCTGTTTACATCGTAAGCATTGCCATTACCGTCGTATCCACGTCCGTAAGCATGATCGTTCGAAGGATCACCGTTTTTGAAACGGTCAGTCATCACGAAATATACGTAAGCGTTGTCCCATGTGAAATTATCACCTGTTGCTGGTGGAGGCGGTGGTGTGTTACCAATTGTATATTTTACAGTTTCAATAGAAGATTCTCCATATGAATTGTAAGCCCTTGCCTTTACAGTGGTTGTTTTAGTTACATCAAATGGAGCTGTGTATCTCTTTGAATTTTTTGTTGGAGGAACTCCATTGGTAGTGTAATAAATTTCACCTCCGTTTGTAGCTGTTATTGTTACAGTTGCTTTGTGCTGATAAGTTCCTGAAGCAGGCGAAATTTGTACAACAGGTGGCTCTTGTGCTATTTGGATATTATAAATCTCTTCAACTAAATTAGAAGAACCAGCAGAATTAAACGCTTTTGCTTTTAAGGTTGCCGATAATGTTAATGTAATTGGAGAATTATAAACCTTGCTCTTTGTAGTTGGCGGAACTCCATTGGTAGTGTAATAGATTGTTCCTCCGTTTGTTGCCGACAACTTAACGCTAACTGAACCAGCATAAGTACCACCAGAAGGATCAACAGTTAGAACTGGAACATCACTTTGTACTGGACAGTCGCCCGTACATGAGTCGTGCCATGTCCCATCGTACCAACCTGTTTTCTGACGGAAAAGATCATCAGTCTGTGCCCCATCGTTACAATCACTGAAAACAATACCTATTTCGCTCTCTTCTTCAACTGCATATTTGTACCATGGCGACGCTCCTTCTTTTGTCATCGGTTTTCCTGGCCAGCTCCAGCCTGGTAATGAAGTATCGTTTGCCTTGTCGTATAAATATACACACACCTCATTCCAGCTGTCTGTGTTTTTATAATGAAGAACAAAATTACCTTCTCCTCCGATAGTATATCTTTCGTTGATTTCATTCGATGCGCCTGCATTGTTATAAGCAATCGCACGAAGGTTGGTAGTAGATGAGAAAGTAAGAGCGGCAGAATAAACAGTACTATTCTGAGTAGGTTTCGCACCATTGGTTGTGTAATAAATAGTACCACCATTAGTCGCAGATAAACTCACACTCACTGAACCTGCATAAGTACCACCTGTAGGATTCACAGAAAGAACAGGAGCTGGAATTGCAGGGCAGTCACCAGAACACTGGTCATGCCAAGTGCCATCGTACCAACCAGTTTTCTGACGGAAAAGGTCATCAGTCTGCTGACCTTGGTTATTGTTATTGAATACAATACCAATTTCGGAATCTTCCGTAACTATGAATTTATGCCAAGGTGTTGAACCTTCTTTTGTCATCTTTTTTCCAGGCCATTCCCAACCCGGAAGTGCTGCGTCGTTTCCTTTATCGAACAAATAAACATATACTTCGTTCCAGTTGTTCGTGTTTTTGTAATGCAATACAAAATCGTCTTCAATAATTCCGAAATTGTATTTTTCATTAATCTCGTTCGAAGCACCAGCATTGTTATAAGCTATCGCGCGAAGATGAGTCGTTGAAGTGAAAGTTAACGAACTTGAATAAGTTGAACTGCCCTTGGAAGGAGTGCTTCCATCTGTTGTATAATAAATCGTTCCTCCATTAGTAGCAGATAGATTTACACTTACAGAGCTTGTATAATTTCCTCCTGAAGGACTAACAGAAAGAACAGGAACTGGCTGCTCTGGACAATCGCCCGGACAGTTGTCATGCCATGAACCATCGTACCAACCTTCTACCTGACGGAAAAGATCATCTGTCTGATCACCTTGATTGTTGTTGTTGAAAACAATACCGATTTCAGCATCTTCATCAGCAGTAAATTTGTACCATGGTGTAGAACCTTCACGAGTCATTGCTTTTCCAGGCCATTCCCAACCAGGAAGTGGATCTCCGTTTTTATTGAACAGATAAACATATACTTCACCCCAATTGTTAGTGTTTTTGTAATGAAGGTCGAAACCAACCTTTTTTCCGAATGTGTAATTACGGGTAACGATAGATGAAGAATTACCATTAGAATCGTAAGCCCGTGCTTTTAAAGTAACAGGCTTTAAATCCGAACCCAATGTAAATGCCCCTGTATACCTAGTAGAACTTTGAGACGGCTCGGCTCCATTAGTTGTGTAATAGATAGAAGTGCTTCCGCCTGTTGAACTAGAAGCTGACATATTCACTGTAATTGCAAATTCTGAGTGCCCAGATGCAGGACTAACATTTAGTGTAACAGGAGAAGGATCGGCGAAAGGCTCACCAACCAACAACATTCCAAATGAAGTGTTAAAAGTAGCTCTACCACCGCTTACCGTAGCAACAGATCCCGAAAAATAATCCTTCAGTTTAGTTCCATCAGAATAAGTACCACGAACATCCAATGTATATGGATCTGGTGTTTCCGCGATGTTCATCACCACCATTGTTTTGTCCTGCTGATAGCTTCTACGGAAAATATATGGCGAATCGCTCAATTTTTCGTGTGAACCAGCACCAACAGAAAGGTGCTCGCGACGGAAACGTCCCAATTTTCTCCAGTGACCAAGAAGATCTTTTGTGTATTTTTTGTTGGCGATTTCGTCCCAGTTCATGAACTTACGATAACCTGCATCGCCATAAGTCTGAGGATGGAAAAATTCACGGCCAGATTCATCTCCATAATAAATCTGGATACCTCCAGGAGCAAGCATTAAGGTAGTTCCTGCATAAAATAAGTTACTACGATCGTAAGGAGCAACATCGTGCGAAGCGATATAACTTAGTACATTGAATCTTGAATCGTTATTTACGCGTCGTGCATAATCAGAAAAGATTGCCTCTTGCGATTTACTACCAAGATCACCTTTGAAACCAAAGTTGATGATGTTATCGAAGCCATGATCGAAGTAATAGTTTCTGCCGTCGTAAATAGACTGCCCGAAAACCTCGCCTGTCATCCAGAACTCAGCATCGTCTACTTTTTTGCTTGGATTATTAGACTTCCACTCGCGCAATGCTCTTGCCGCTTCTTCTTTTAGCTCTCTCCAAGCTTCAACTTCTAAGTGTTTTGCTGTATCTACACGGTAGCCGTCAATACCATATTCACGAACCCAATCCGTAAGCCATTTAATAATATAATAGCGCGGAGTTCTAGGAAAATGAGTACGTGAGAAAAAGCTATTCAGTTCATCAATCTCTTTCTGTTTCACCCCTTCGTACTGCCATTTGTCCAATAACCACTGCGGAAGATCCACATGACCCGATGTCATTTCCGTACGAATATCAGGCAAACCAGCCAATGGGCATTTAATTGTTTGGTCACCACCTTCACAGTCGTAACGTACCCAAGACTTTGGCCAGCCAGCATCTTTATTCGTTGCATAGCCAGTGTGGTTCATAACAATATCCATCACCACGCGGATTCCATGATCGTGAGCAGCATCGACCATAGTACGAAGATCGTCCTCAGATCCCATGTTGTCATCAATCTGCGACCAATCTTTCGTCCAATATCCAGCAAATGCCCATGCATTTTCGGAACCAATTGAACCGTGCATTTGCTCGTAAGGTGCTGTTATCCAAATTGCATTTACACCTAATTCATCAAAATAGCCTTCTTCTATTTTCTGGGTAATCCCGCGTAAGTCACCACCTTGGAAATCAAGCTCTCCATTGGGACTGTTTCTGGATCTACCGTGGGGAAAATCGTTGGAAGTGTCACCGTTATTGAAACGGTCGGTTAGAAGGAAGTAGACCGTCGCATTGTCCCAACTGAACGGATAGGAACGATCTTGACCAAAGCTTTGTACTGCAAAAAGGAGCATTGCAAAGCATAAGATAAACCTGTGTTTCATTCTTTAAGGTTTATTAGGTACAGCTATCCCCTATTTCTATTGAAAAATAACGAGAACTGAACAAACTATTTTTGCTTGTTGTTGCCTCAAATTTCTTCAACCGAAAACGGTTTCAGCTATGCCTAAAGGTTAGTAAATGTTTCAGCAAAACCACTGTTTAGGGTAGTGGTAATGTTGCATGTGAAATTAGGTTGCAAAGGTTTTCCTGTCGTGGCGATTCATAAAAACAGAAAGAATACTGCACATTAGCTCAGTATCAATTCAAAAAAAACAAACGACAATAAATTGTTTTTCAACACTTTAAAACAAAAAGCAATATTGAGTTAGATTTATGATTTGACACTTCCCTAAGGACATAAAACCGTAGATACTGTTGCAGCTAAATGTATTTTTAAAGATTGATACTAAGCGCAATAAAAGCGAAAACGATTGCATTTTCTGAAGGATAAAAAACACTTTGTAGAGCTTAAATTATGAACTGTAAAATTGTCTATGTAAAAGAATAGTAATTGACATCGCTAATTTCAATCGACATTAGAAAATCGATAACTGTTGGTGTTCTGATAATTTCCGTTAATTTTGATATGCGTTTGTAGGATTTCAAATCAACAAGAAACCCCTCAACAACCGAACACACTATAAACCGGACTTTTATGGCTACCATCGGACAAAGCACTATTTGACAATAATGCTTTGTGCCAAAACTCAGCATCCGATTAAATCTAAATTGTCTGTCTTGATTAAGTTGATTTAGGAAAGTGTGTTAGGATTAAAAAATAGCAAATAACCACGCTAAGATGGTTAATTATCAATTTTATTCTTCCTAGGAAAGTAGGTAGACATAATTGGCCTCGCCTAATTAAAGGTGCAACTAACTGATTTACAAACAAAAGACTATTCACTTATTCTTTTACTGAGTCAGTCCATTATTGCCTACCCATTTAGGTAGTCATTTTTAAGTTTATTTTTTCTGAACGTAAAATTCTCACATTCAGATCGTGTTTTTGAAATTTAAATAGATCCACGACCTTAAAAACCAAACTATGGCAAAAGGAACCCGATCAGTTAACCCAATAGGAAAGCTCTTAGGCTTACGCTATAAATCCCACCCTTGGCACGGAGTGAATTTAGGTAAGGAAGCCCCGCAGGAATTAATCTGCTTTATTGAAATGGTATCCACCGATACGGTGAAATATGAAGTAGACAAAGTAAGTGGCTATTTAATGGTAGACCGACCGCAGAAGTATTCAAACATCCTTCCGGCACTTTACGGTTTTATTCCTCAGACCTATTGCGACAGGAAAGTTGCTGAGGCTGCAAAAAAAGCCCTCAACAGAACGGATATTGTTGGAGACAACGACCCGTTGGACATCTGCGTTTTAACAGAAAAGGAAATCACACATGGCGATATCTTGGTAAATGCTATTCCTGTTGGTGGTTTTAGAATGATTGATGGCGATGAAGCAGACGATAAAATTGTGGCTGTTCTAAAAGAAGATGCTGTTTATGGAAACATTAAATGCATCACTGAACTGCCGGAAAGTGTAATCAACCGCCTAAAGCACTATTTCCTCACGTATAAAGGTCTTCCCGAACCAGGTGAAAAATCACGTGTGGAAATACCTGAAGTGTATAAACGCGATAAAGCTTTGGAAGTAATTCAGTTTGCAATGGACGATTATCAGGACTATGTAAAGCATATGCTTTTTGGAAACGGACACTAGCCCGATAGCAATCCGTAAAACAAAAACAGCAGACTTTAGCCTAAATTTAACCTGGCTAAAGTCTGCTGCTCTTTTCTGAATAATGTTTACACCATAACGCCAACACACTTCAAATACTGAAGAATTACTTTTGTGTCAGTTTAACAGTGGCCTTGACTAAATTATCTGCTTTCACATAAACGGCTGTTTTCCCAGATCCGATACCAGACCTTACTGCGTAAACTTCTATACTTCCAATATCAATACCTTTAAGGGTAACAGTTCCAAATTCATCCGTTATGCCTTCATTCGTTTCGGGTTTTGTATAAACTCTTGCATGTTCTACGGCTGTATTGTTTAAAGTAACTGTTACATAAAGATCTCCTCCTACATCACCAATGCTGCTCTTTACACAGCCCGCAAATGGCAATAATAAAACACAGAATATCAATACTTTTTTCATCTACTTATTTCGTTTGTTAACAATGGGTTGGACAAGTATATCAAATGCTTAACAATGAGCCTGAAAATAGAGTTGCTAATCTAGACCTACCCCATATTTCTTAGGCTCGAGAAAACTGAAACCTTATGCAATCAAATTCAGGAAACTATTTGTCAGCTACAGCTTTATATCATATTTCTATGTTAACAACTGCCAACGTTCTGTTTCATATTACAACATCTATCCAGCTACCTACATACAGCTTTGCTCTGAGAAACAAGATGTGTTCAACATCTCAACTTAATCTCAGCTTTGCTTATTGTCTTAATAAGAATATGTTGTAGTTTTGTTTACACACATTGGAAACATTTACGCTTGTGTTCAACGTAATAAGGTTTCATCATCAAATTTTAAGATCTGCATAATTGCCTTATTATTTGCTGTGCAATTTCATTAAAGTCACACTTATACACAAAAAGCTTCCTACAAAATAGCTTTTACATCCAAAGTTTTAAGATAGTCATTAGATCTAGATAATAACTGAAAAGTATAGCCACAACCGCAGCACTAACTACGATCCAACGAGTAGGTTCCTCGCCAAAAAACATGATTGCCAACCTAAATCTCCTCTTAAAAAAGTCTGTTTTATAATAAGCTAAAGTCCCAAAAACACAAAAGAAGGCAATAACAACACAGTTTATAATAACATACCCCCCTTGTCTCATCATTTCGATAGAAAAATAAAGGAGTAAAAGTTTGATCAGTATAGCTGAACAGGAAGCCAGAAGAATTCCCATTGCTCTTTTGTGTACAGCTTTGTCTTCTTCTTGTTCATTTTCCTTGGTGGCAATTTTCTGAAGTATCTCACTGTCTTCGTTGTAATTGTCACAGTTTTTTTCAAAATGCGGTTTTGCATCTGTAACTCCACATAGCAGGCCTCTATTGAAATCTAGTTTTCGTGCTGTGCACGTTTTACAAAGTTGTATACTTTGTTCGTTCATTAGTATTTTGTGTTTTTATAAATACTAAGGGAACTAGGTAATAAGCGAGGTCATTCAGACGATTTTCTTGGGATTTTCTCGTAATGAAAAGCGGCTTTTGCCTTGGAACTGTTGAGAAATAACCTGAAGGTTTTAGTAAAACTATCTATTGGTTATCAGGTTATTTAAATTGTGCCAGCGCCTGTTTATACCACAACAATTCCTTTATAAAAACTATTCTGGTAAAATCAGACATGGATTTTAAAGTTGTAAAGCGGGCAGTCAAAAGGCTTTGCCTTTTATTAGAAAACCTTTGGTTTTCAGGAGTAAACACTTTTGATGCATTTACCTAAAAAGCTACCAATCACTAAAAGCGATCTCTTGTTTATTCTTGGTAATAAATACAATAGTTATTCAGCAACGAACAAATCACCCCCCCGCTGCAAACTGAAAATATGTACGACTGAGAATTCTCTGGATGTGTTCAGAAAATATAGAATAGGTTAAGCAGTCTCAAATAATTTCAAACTTCCGGAACACTTCGGAACGGATCGATTTACTTACAGGTATCTGTTTATCTTTTACAAGAAGCATATTCCCCTCAAAACCAGTTATATTATCCATATTTACAATATAACTACGGTGTACACGAAGAAAATTAGTATTGGGAAGTCTCTCTTCGAACTTTTTCAATACAGTAGAATAGGTAAATTTACCCGTAGAAGTATAAATAAAAGTATAGTTGCTTTCTGCTTCGAGCCAAAGGATATCTTCGAAATTAACTTTTTCGAAGTGCATGCCCTTTCTCAAGAACAACGAATTACAGTCCTTCAACATTTTCTGCTTGCTGGCCGCCTCTTTGTCATCACGCTGTTCTGGTTTGCTATAGAAATTGAACAAAGCCATCTCTATTGAGGCGCAGACCTGCCTATCATTGAAAGGCTTGAGCAAATAGGCAGCTGGAGCAACTTTCTTTGCAGCTTCGAATATAACCTGGTCGGTGTTAGAGGTTAGAAAAATAAACGGTAGTTTAAAACGTAGATTGATGATTTTTGCAAGGTCGATGCCTGTTTGTTCACCTTCCAACGAGATGTCGAGCAGAACGATATCCACAGGTTTTGTTTCCAATATCTCCACTGCGGAAGATACTTCATCAACAATTCCAACAATCTGATAACCAATGCTAGACAGACGAAACTCGATATCCTCGGCGATTATCATTTCGTCCTCCACTACCAAAATTCTCACTTTGTTCATACCCATTGCTGCTTTTAGAGACCCAAATCCGAAATTCCCATTAAAAGCCACTCCCCCAAATGACTTCTTATGGCCTAAAGCATTCATGACATTAACTGCATTTCTGCCTTGGGATTTTCAGATTCGTTGATTTGCTCAAATTTATCGACATTCAAGCAAATTGTCCAACAACAGCCATTATTATTTTCCTGCAAAAGTGAGCCCCTCAATTGTTTTACCATTGACTTTACTAGCTTAAGCCCGAATGAGTCTGGTCTCCCGTTCTCGGTATAAAAACCTGGGCCATCGTCACAAATCGTTAATTCGACTGAATCTTCTTTTTGTTCCAATTTTATCTTCAGAACCATCGCTCTCATTTCACTTGTTGCGTATTTGAGAGAATTGGTTAACAGCTCATTAATTACAATACCCAACGGAATTGAGGAATCTATATGCAAACGCAATGGAGCTAAATTGAACTGTAGATCGACTTCTTTACCATAGCTAAAGATTAAGTTTTCAGTTAGTTCCTGAATGTAGTCGTCCAGTTTCACATAGCCATCTACTTCTTCGCGGTAGAGTTTCTGGTGAATGAGCGTGAGGGTATCTACGCGTAGCCTTGCAGCCTTGAGTACAGCAGCAGATTCTTTCCCCTTTAGCTGGCTGGCTTGTAGATTGAACAAGCTGGCTACCATTTGCAGGTTGTTTTTTACCCTGTGGTTCAGTTCACGCAGTAGGACTGCTTTTTCTTTTTCGCGTTTTTCGATTATAGCTTTTTGTTCGGATAGTTTTCGGTTTGCTTTTTTTCTTTGGCGCTGAATGTAGTGTAAAAAGCCTGAAAGAATTGTTAATAAGAGCGCTCCGATTGATAACGCTATAACTAGACGGAGTTGTGATTTATTTTTTACTTCTAGAAATTGAATGTTTTTCTCCTTTTTCTCCAATAAATATTTACGATGCACATGCTCATTCTTTCTAACATTTTCAATATTTACTAAACTATCGTGATACACTTTGTACTGTTTTCGATAACGGAGAGCATCCATATATTTTTCGTGAGTCTCATACAGTTTTGAAAGTTCAAGGCTAAAATCCCTTATTTGTTCTTTTAGTTTATTCTCTTGAGCTTTTTTTAAACTTAAAAGCAGCAACTGCTCTCCTTTTTTTGTTTCTCCTCTCAAAATATGAATCTTGGCTAAATCTGCCTGATACACTAGTACTGGGGAAAGTTTCCCCAACTCCCCTAAAATCCCTATTGCATCATGAAGTGCGGTTTCGGCTTCTTCAAACCGTTTCATTTGGGTGTAAACCATTCCTAAATTTCCCAACGCAAACCCTTGAATTAAACTATTCCTTTTTGTTTTGTTCAATTCAATACACTCAGCGAAACAGTTCAATGCCATATTGGTCTTATTCATTAGGCGGTAGCCATCGCCTAGGTTGATAAGTGTTGATTGAATATTAAAAGTATCTTTCTTTTCCTTAAACGATTCAAGAGCTATTGACAAGTAAGCTATGCCATCTTCGAAGTTTCTGTTGGAAATAAAATGACTTCCTATCTGGGCTTGAAGAATTGGCCGCTTCTCAGTTAATAGAAGCCTTTCGTATATTCTCAGTGCATTTAGCGAAGCTTTGATTGCCTCTGGATAATCCCCAACTTTTCTGTAGCACATGCTGGCCCATTCCAATGCCCTAGCTTCTTTTTTTTCGTATTTATGTTTATTGGCTAATTTTATGGCTTCTATTGCGTAAAACAGCCCCGTTTCTGGTGGCACTACCTTCGTTAGCTTTATCAGTATTTCAATTCGTTCATCATCACTATCAACACCTGCCAATAACTCTTTTAAGTTATCTATTTTAGCAGTAACTTGACTATATGAAATCATGGTAATTGAAACCAAGCCAAATAATATCAAAATGTATTTCATCTATTGTAGCCAATTTTCTTATATAAAGCTTACAACCTTTTAACTACTATATTCTACAATTATATTAGGGCAAACGCATCAAAAATAACTCACATCTTATTTTCAGCACTTTACACCTTTAGATTGGCTAAAAAATGAAATTCCTGAAATTATAATATAATATACTCATTTTCAGACATTATTTTTTATGCGTCAGCCCTATAATTGTATAGGATACTTTTTAAAAACTTATGAAAAACTGCATCTGCTTACTTCTGAAAAAAACTTCTCCTAAGAAAACACTAAAGAAGAGGGGGGATTATTAGTTTACAGATGTGTTCATTTGAGCTTTATTGTTCTTATTTTCATTCGTTTCAGGGTCTGTTGTATGATCAATTAAAGGATCAATAATACCCCACTTTTCCTCCCCCTCGGCATTTTTATATCTGAATATTATATCATACTTAAATCTCATATGTTTCAAACAATCAACTTTTTCAGTTTTTGATTTTGGTTCTTCTTTTGGTTTTTCTTCTGGTCGTGTTGTGAAAGAAAGAGAAGTCTTACTTCCGGACTCTTGGTTTATTTGTAGGCTCAAGGCTTTTGATTTTGGAACTTGAAAAATTTTATTCCAGTCAAACTTAGGCGGTAAATTATCTGAAATAAGTTTAAGACTGATCTGATAAAGATCAATTATTTTTATCTTGTCATTTGTATTTAAATCTTCTTGTAATGTGAAAATATATTCAGTGTTAGGGGCAAGTTCAATTATTGATATTATTTCAGCACCAACTTTAGCTCCATCTCTATTTCTATTCCGATTATTTGCCTCTCTGGTATTATAATTCGAGCTAACCACTTCTTTGAATGCAGTTTTTACCTGATTTATCTTTGTTTCATCTGGAAAAACTAAAATATCATTGCAAGATTTTTCAAAAGATTTTTCAAAAGATTTTTCAAAAGATGAAACGGGTAAACCATCATAATTTTCTATCCAGGAGTTTTTAAAGGCATCTTCAAACTCACTTAGTGAACGTTGTTTTGGTTTTAAGGAAAAGTCATCATTTGGAATACCAGATATTTGTTCTATAATTTTAGATACATCTACCCCCTCGAAGCAAGCTGTAGCATCTTCAACTCTCTTAGATTCATCTTCAGATAACTGGTTGACCTTTGTTTCAACACTCATGAAACCATCAGCATCAATTGGATTACTAAATGTCCCATAACAACTGATATTTTTATAAAAGTTCTCCATTTCATCAAGCCGTAGATTGATTATCGACTGATACTTATTCACTCCCATAGTTAATGTTATTTAAATTAGACAATTACAATAGATTAAACTTTACTTATACCTTATACACTAAAATACTCCATGAATTTGCTTTTCCTTCAATAATCACCATTGATAATACTATACTCCCTACATAATATCGTCGTGATTCAAAATTAAACAAGAACAACAATGCATTTCCAGAAATATCACCGACATCCATCCAAATTCAGAATGAATTAAGCCAGTCAAAGCACTATCAGTAAAATTCTAACAGATATATTGAAGATATGCATGCCCCTACCCTATGCAAACTTTTGCGCAAGTAGATTACAATGTAAATATATGGATTTGCACTATTCAAATGAACATTTAAAAGTCATAATTAACCTTTTAATAATACTTAAGTAGCATATTAAAGTCAATAAATATAACATATATAACAATACTTTTCAACTCAATAAATTATGACTATCGTATTCGATACCTAAACAATCCCAGTTGGTCTAATAATAAGGTTTGTCCTTATAGAGCCTTAATAGGCTACTAAGGTTATTTTCAAAAAGATAAGGTTCTCATTCTATTAAAAACCTTATATGATCATTTCAACCTTAGTAGATTGTTGATTATCAAGAGAAACCAACCTTATTCATAATCATATTGAGTCGTTTTTAGGTAATTTCAACGATAGTCATACAATAAATTAACGGGCTGTAATTTAAAGAAACTGAAACATTGTCGTAGGGATTAAACAAAATTTAAAGTAATCCAATCGCAAATTATAACACCTGTCATCTAAAAAAAATCTTTTTTATGAAATATCACCAAACCAATATTTATCCGAATCTAAAATGAATGAGCTTAGTAAAGCAATAACAGTAAAATTTTAAAGATAAACTCTGGTCTAAATATGATCTAGTTTT
This sequence comes from Bacteroidales bacterium, assembly GCA_965230435.1. GTDB lineage: Bacteria > Bacteroidota > Bacteroidia > Bacteroidales > JBDKHP01 > JBDKHP01. Next base: position 228,094 of record CBDDLB010000006.1, on the reverse strand, counting down.
CTAATGACACATAACGCCACGGCAATCTCACCGTACATTTCGCTTTTTGTTCTAAAACGAATTTAAGGGATGGATTCCTCAAATAATATATCATCATATATCACCAAGAACATCTCAACGTCGCTGTTTGGAGTTATAGTCAGAATGGAATTTCAGAGTAATATTGCCCCCTCATTACCACATGCAGGAAAGTCAGTAATATATGTAGCACTGGTTTTCCTAAGACCTGCTAGGAGGCAAATAAAATTTAAAGCACCCCAATACGTAAATATGACACCTGTCATCTAAAAATTCCAAACAAGTTCCTACATTTGGCTGTGTACTACGGCCCGAAAGCGATAGCAGATTCACGAGCCGTTACTCTTGGGGTTTGTTTTTCAACCTCATGTATAGACAAAATGCCAAAACACACAAAACCGATAGCAATATGCAAAACGGGACATCCAACATTCCAAAGCCAAGCAAAAAGGATCGTAAGGATATGATCCAATACATCAATCTACAGCTTGCTTCTTTAGGACAACCGCTTTTTTATGACGAAGGCGATGCGAAAACAAAATTCTCTAACGAGAAATTCCTTAGCCTCACAGAAGACCTTATTAATAGTTTTAGGGAGAAGTCGAGACTTCTATCTCACTTTCTTTGTCCTGCGGATGCACGTATCCAGAATTTTGTACACGAGTATCTAAAAGACATTGAGCACGATTGCACATTGGAATTCCCTAACAGCACGTTCATCCTTAACAAACCGGGACTGGCAAGGGAGATCAGCCTTCCGCCGGATGGGGAATCTTTCAAGAGCGATTTGGTAAGTTCGTACCGTGTAAAACAAGGTGTATTAAATAACCCAGTTCACGACCGCCGTACTACTAAAGGTACATTCCATATTGTACGTGGTGGGCTTCCTGTTCCTCCGGACAAAAAGGAGGTTCCAAAAATGGCGTTTGCACACCTCCTGCAAGCTGCACTTCGCCCTTCTGAGGAGTTGAAAACACTTCCATTCACATCGAACCAAGAAGACAAAGCGCGTGTAATAGCTTCTTTGCTTCTTCGTCCAGTTGTTGTACCGGAAGTAAAAGGCATTTCAAGCGAAAAGTCGATGGAAATCCGCTTCTTTGCTCCAGGTAGCCTTGTTAGTAACCTTGACTTTGTTGAGAACATCTTCGGAAACGCAGGCGATCCGACACTTGCAGAAAACGACTCTGCATTAGATATTGAGCACTGGACTGGACACACAGGCTGTATTATTCTTGCTCCACAGCTTATTACGCTTAAGAAAAAAGATGTTGGCCTGCCGCACTACGAAGACGCAACAGAGCGCCAGAGACAAGATGGTATGTGCTGGAAAGATCCAGAAGAGCTATATAACGACGGAGGTGCTTTCAAACTGACTTGTCGCGACGAAAGTGGCGTTGTTATCACACTGATTGCAGACAACTACTATGGGTACTCTAAAAAAGAGATCAAGACCCAGATCAGCTACTCTGCCAACCTTTACGGAAACGCTGAAGAAGAGCATGCCGGCGGAGCTATTGCTTTTGCCCGCAACAATATGATGGACAAGGTGTTTGGAAGCATATTCGCAGCTAAGTTCGACAAAAAATACAACTTCAAAGAAGCCATGAAGATACTTGGCGACAGCGTTGAGGTTTTTCCGGAGAACTTCGCTGTGGACAAAAAGTATCCGAACGTTATATATATACCTGAGCATGCAGATTTCGATATCGACAAAGCTTCGGTAAGCTGGACCTATGGTAAAGGCAAATCTCATTCGCTAAAATTATCTCCAAACAAAACTTACGTTCACCCAACAGGTAACAAGTTCAACTTGGTGAAGCACCCTAAGCAGGCTCTGTGGCGCATGGTACAAACTGCCGCCGAAGGTGTTTTCTGCCATAAGCCTTGTACGGTTTCTGGTGGTGGTAAGTCTGAGATTTCTAAATCGATGGAGAATGCTATTGAATACAGCAATTTCCAGATTAAAGATTTAGACGAGGATTTCAAGATGGCAGATGAAATCATCAACCGCGATTATTCTAAGCGTTGGAAAAATATCCGCCCAGATGCAGATGCTTCCCGCCCTTTCTTGAGCCCTAAACGTACGCTTGGTTCGGCGGTAAAACTTCTTAACCACTCGGATCAGTACAGCGATGAGTACAACCAGTGGCTCGATAGCATTCCTGCACATATCCGCACGTTGGTACTTTATATTAAGCGCCTTTATCGTGGTGGTGATATCACCAACTGGAAAGACGATATGTCCGTGGAGGTGATCAACGGTAGAAAAGGCACTACCTTAATGTATAAGAACAAAAAGGTACTTGCTAGTTATGTACGTATCGGCTTCAGTCAGTCTGGCGATTGGTTGTACCATAAACTACGTTCGGACTTCTTGCCAGCGCACAAAATACAGATGGAAGATGATATCTCGGCCACTGTTACCATTCCTGCCGACAAGCTTAACGACCTTCATCCTGAATACACACACAACAAGAGTGTAAAGCTGGTTACGAACTGCGAAAGCCACCTGTTCCAGCGTCCAGACGAAGCTATCTATCGTGGATATGATGTTGATGCTGAGTCGGATATTGTACAGAGCAATACTTTCTTGACGAACTACGAACCGTTGGATCGTCAAGATGCAGTTGATATTTTCGAAGATACTATCAACTTCGAAAAATATACTCAGCCAGTTAAAGACCTTATTGAGAAGGTGATTGAGCGCGACAAGGATGGTTATTTCGTAACTCCGTCCCACCCACGTATTGTAGATGGTGTGCCTACGAAAAACCCACGTTACCTACAACGTAATATTTACAAGCAAGAGCGTGAGGATACTTATGTTGCCGAAATGGGAATCCGCTTACATCGCCAGATCCCAATGGATCGTCCAGTGCATTACCCTGTTAACGCCGTTCTTCCAGGACGCCGCAACAACCCGTCTGACCGTAAGGCTGGTATCCGTCCGTTGAGCGTCTACAACCCTATCCACTATCAGGAACTGCCAGAGCTGTTCATGGAGTTCATCTGTAGCTTGACCGGTAAATCGCCATCTACTACCGGTGCAGGTTCGGAAGGTGCACTTACAAAAGGCCCTTTCAACATGCTTGTTGCTACTACAGACCTAAACAATGCATTGCTTTCTTACATCCTTACTGGTTACGAAGGCTTTAGCTCGGCTGCTGGTTATATTGGTTCTGAGAACCGTTTCGACCACGATATCAGCATCCTGATTCCTGAAATCTGGGCACGTATCAGTAAAGATGATCGCGATCCTAAATCGCTTATCGAAGACGAATCTTTGGAAAAACTTGAAGATTTCGAATACGAAGGCAAAAAAATATTGGCAAGCCGCTTAGGGTACCGTATTACAGAAGAATTTGCATCGCGCTGTATGAACCGTGTGTTCGACGAACCGGGAGCTGTTTTCAACGAGCGTATGCTTAAGCCAGAACTTCAGAGCATGGAAGACTTTGTTGATGGTATCAACAACATTGTAGAAGCTCAGGAGAAGGTTGCTAAAGCTTATTTCGGAGATGATTCTATCGAATCAGCTATTCCTCCGTTAAAAATCCTTCTTAACATTATGGCCTATGGTCAGTACGAAGGTAAAGAGATCAGCGATCCTGAATTGCGTAAGGAATTCGACCGCGAAACTGTGATCAACAGCGATTGGTACAAAGAACGCCTGAAACTTAAGCAAGAGCGCGATATTACTTTCCACCAGAAGCAAATTCACGAACTTGAAGCATTTATCGCAGAGCCAGACAATGCAGTGCTTATCGGAAAAATGAACATCCGTGCCCGTCTGGACAAAGCGATTTCGATGTTGGCTTACGTTGAGTCTGAAAAATACCTTGAGGACTTGGTGGGTACTATCGGAGCGGATCCTTTGTTCAAATAGGATTTTGAAATTATGAGTTATGAATTGGGCTAATGCCTGATGATTTTGATAATAAGAGCCCGAGATCTTCTGATCTTGGGCTTTTTTGTAGGCTGTTGTAGTCGACACCGAAACAGTCCCAATTGATCTAATAATAAGGTTCGTTCTTTATAAAGTCTCAATAGGATATCTATTTTATTTTCAAAAAGATAAGATTGATGTTCTACTAAAAACCTATATGATCATTTTTAGGCAATTTCAACGATAGTCATACTTTTTTTGATAAGGGTGAAAACCGTCTTTTGCAATTTTACTTTCTGCGAACAACAGGTGTCTGAGTTTGAATTTACTGGGACAAAACTTCAGCATTTTTATTCTCCACCGCTCAGAAGAGAAGTTCAGGGTAGTGTTTATTTAAAACTATTGATGAATTATAGAAATTCACTTTTGTTCAAATTGATTTTTTGAACCTTAAGATCCGCAATCTTAAGTAGTGCTAATACAAGCAACTCTCCTAGCCTTGTTGCTATTCCAAATATTAGTACAATGCTTTTCCTAACAAATAACGCCAAGTTTTACAACGCACAACAAGCTCCCTATACCTTCCATTTGAAAATTCCCCGTGTGACTCTGTGGCTTTTTTTCATGTAATAGGATTACATGAAAAGCATTATTTACTTACAAATACAAGAATCATTCTACTTTTTTAAAAATAAAATAATACTTCCAAAAGCCTTGTAAACTCTACCCTTTAGAAACTTTTCTGAGGAAGATAGATTAAGAAAAAGTTCAAAAATTATCTGTAGGCAACTTTTATTTGCAACTTAGTTTGTTGTTTTGCAGTCACTAAGTAGAATTTAATCATGAGCAGAATAAAACGCATTAATTATCAGAGAATGGGTGTTCAAATACTGTTTTTAGATGATTTACAATATCTATGAACAGCATTAATCTACTATAAATTTTTATCTATATGGAGTTAAAGGATATTTTTTTTACTCTATAATAATAATTAATAAATTAAATAAGTATTTTTTAATTACCATACAATATTATAGTCACAATCAATGTTTTAAGTAAACAAAATTGTATTAGCAATAAATAATAAAGTCTCTTAATCATTATTTAAATAACAAAAAGATCAATTACAGTTATTAAGTATAGACTTGATCAAAGCGAACAATTATACCATTATTACAATAATCAACTTTTTAAACCCTTATTTTATTTACCAATAATAAAAAATTATGTTAAAGAAATCATTCATTATGTCCATTATTGCAGTCTTCTTCTTGTACAATTGCGAAAAGAAGAATGACGACACCAAAAATCCGACTGATCTTACCGATACAGTAGATTTAGTAAACCCAACAGATACCGTAGTAAATCCAACGGATACTGTGGACGTAGTTAACCCAATAGATACCGTAGTAAACCCAATCGATACTATAGTAAATCCAATTGACGTAACAGATTTATTTCCAGAGCCTAAAGGAACTAAAATCCGAGTTACAAATGTTTCTGAACTTGAAGCGGCAGTAAAAAGAGCTAATTCTGAAAATAACATTGATATTATTTTCGCCAGTGGAACTTACCAGTTACGCAATATGATCTGGTTAACAGGTAACAACATAACATTCAGAAGTGAAACAGGTAAACGTGATGATGTGATTCTGAAAGGTAGAGGAATGACAGGAGGAATTAGCCACATTTTCAACCTAACAGGAAAAAATGTGTCCATTGGTAACTTAACCCTTGGTTGGATCAGCCAACACGCAGTTCAGGTACACGGAGAGAATGATGCAGATAACTTTCTTGCTCATAACTTAAGGTTCGTTGATACTGGTGAACAAATGTTGAAAGTATCCTATAAATCTGGCGATGCAGCAGGTGCCGACAATGGTATTGTGAGATTTTGCATGTTCGAATACACAGCTAAAGTTGGCCCCCAGTACTACATTGGTGGTGTTGATGCTCACCAGGCAAAAGATTGGGTGGTAAAAGGTAACGTTTTCAAGCATATCAAAAGCCCAGATAAAGGACTAGCTGAACATGCCATCCACTTTTGGTCGGACTGCCAAGGAACAATAGTTGAAAGAAATCAAATCACCGATTGTGACCGTGGTATTGGCTTTGGCCTAGGTAACCGTGGTCATGGTGACGGTATTATCCGCAACAACATGGTACATACAACGCGCGATGTTGGTATTGGCCTTGAAAATGCTAACGGCGTGCTTATTTACAACAATTCAGTTGTTACCGAGAACTACAATAATGCAATTGAATACCGCTTTGGAAATACTTCAGCTACTATCATAAACAACCTGACCATAGGAATCATTAGGCAACGTGAAGGTGGTAAAGCAGATTTATCTAACAACTTTGACAAAGCAAAACTTTCTTGGTTCAAAGACCCAAAGTCTGGAGACCTACACCTAACTTCTATTCAGATGGATGTCATTGATGCAGGAAAAACTGTTAGTGAAGTTAAATACGACTTCGATAGAGAGGCTCGCCCCAGCGGTAATGCTTACGACATTGGAGCTGATGAAATTAAGTAATCAATTTGTTGTTTTTTGAGAATAAGGCGGGAGGAATCTTCCGTCTTTTTTGTGAATATAACGGCTGTGTATTTTGTTGCAACACTTCCAAAATAACATAACTGACTGACTTTCTAACCCCAAAAAGCTACTCTCCCTTGAAAAGCTTTCTAGATAGAACGCTACAATACCACATTTAACTTCTCAAAAAGATTATCTAGCTACTTTTGAAATTCTTTATCCTCACCAATAATATTGAAGCAACACTTTTCAGCTCCCCTCCTTTTTTAAGGGGGGGGGGAGCTGAAATTACTAACTGACCTTTCGCAGTCCTAAAAGTTGCGAAAGAAATAAATTACGTTAAAGCAAAGGTTTCCTGCTTGAGTTCTAATTGCTGTTCCAGTTCAGTTTTTAAAGACTGGAGTTCATTGAAAGCTGCTTTGACAGCACGGATATATAGCCTTGATTTGAGCCCGAAGTGATTTGTGGCATGTGCAAACTTTAAAACTTCGAGTTTGCAGAATGCGATCATCGAAGCAAACACATGATTGGACTGTGTGGTCTCATTTTTTGTCGGAGACTTTTCCAATGCTGCGTTCTGCTTGAGTGATTTATGGAAAACCTCTACGTTCCACCGTTTTTTGTAGATAGTACAGGTTTGATGATGGGTAAGTTTCAGGTCATTGGTTACAAGGTAAGCTTCCCCGCTGCTCCCGTCTATGTTTGTAAAGACCTGTTTGATAAGTTTTACTGGAAAGTCCAGTCCCTTAATCCAAACTTCATACGAGCGGTTTGCCTGAAAACCCTGTTCCGATACTTTTTTGAACTTACCCTCACGTTTGTCCTGATAGCTTAGGGCAACAGTCCTGTTTTCTTTCAATGCCGCAACAAAAAACTTCTTTAGTTTTTTGTGCACGAACTCAAAGTTCTCCTTGGAAGAAAACCAGGTATCCCAGCTTAGGTATCCATATTTCACTTTGTTGTGAAAAGTCAAAATGGTTAAGCGTTCGCGTACCAGTTCATTTTTACTCACACTGCTACGCCGCTTTACCTTGTCTGATTTTTGGTCATAATAGGAGTCCGTTTTTTCTATGATTTCATATGCGATCGGGAGGTTCACATCCTCTCCGGAATCGTTCTGAGCTACATACAAAAAGTTCAATAGGTTGATCCCTTTGATGTTCCTGTTCTTTGAATGGTCCCAATGCCAACAGACAATATCGTTTTCTGTGGTATGTGGTTTTTCCTCGATACTGTCATCAATGGCGATCACACCCTGATCGGATTCTATGGCTCGGACCAACTTTTTGATCTGTTTCCAAAAGTCTTGAGGAAGTAATTTCTTCTGGGCTAGGAAACGGCTGATCTGATCGTGGCTATATCCGTTGTCCAGCAGCTCAGATAGACCTACCGCCGTGGTAAGCGTGAATGACGATATTAAATAATCGCTGTATAAATCTAAGAGCTGTGGGTTTTTCATCGGTTATCTTTTTTTGACGAAATCGAAGCTAGGGAACATCCCGTTATTTATAAAATTTTTAAAACACAAACTTTAGAGCTGCAATAGCTCAGTTACTAAGAATTTATTCTGGTAAATTCAGCTTCGAAATCGTATAAGGTATTTTTTTCGATAATCAAGCTTATTTATCATCATTTGAGCTAGCTTCAAGTGATTTCAACGGCTGTCACACCAATTTTGGAGAAACTCTCAAAAACACTTTGCTTTCCAGACACTTAAAATCCGATACCTGCAGTTAAGCCATAAACCAATGCTTTAGTATTGGCAATATCCAAACTAACAGACGGTCCAATACTAACGTTTCCTAAATGAACATCATATTCAAGGTTTACACGAAGCCCAGCGTGCCATTCTTTACTAATGTGTTCTTCTTCTGTATGTTCTTCATTGTGATCACCATCGGAATGACTGTGCTTATGATGTGGCTCGTTAATTCCCATTGGTACAAAAGCGCATTTCAACCCACCAAAAGGATGAATATACACTGGTATTCCAAGAATCATTTCGCCTTCCCCTGAAAAAACATACTCACCAATTAAACCAATTCCCAACAATTTATTTATAGAGGTGTTTATTTAAGTACAATCCACTATGTCAATAAATTTCACAGGAGGTCTATTTGTCATACGTTCAATGAGCTTATGAAATATAGAGCCCTTGAAAATAGATCTGTTGATCCTAAAAGAATATTCAGCTAAATATTTATCGGTGTGTTTTGGTGCGATCCAGGAAAAATTCGTCCTGATCCAGCTTTTGATCTGATGTATCACATTGTGCAGCTGCATGAAATTCTTCCCTTTCCTACTGGGTATCTGCTCAATATTATAATCTTTAGCGACCGGTCTGTAGCCCCTCCACTCATCAGTGACCACCTGGGCCTGCCTGCTGATATGTTTTTCAAAAATCCCCCGCAGAGATTTGGAAGAAAAATCTTCGATCTTCTGTGAATACACCCTTTTAATCTGCTGTTTGTCATCAAGTTCCACGGCACAGACCACTTTTTTCTTTTTTGTATCATAACTGCGCCCCTGTTTGCCGTTCTCTTTGCCACCGAAAACAAACTCGTCCACATGGACTGTCCCTTCAACCGGCTGATCTCCTTGACTCTCCATTGCCAGCCTGACTTTATGGCTGAATGCCCAGGCTGTTTTCCTTGAGATGCCGTAACGTTCCGAAAGCTGGGAGGAGGACATCCCTTTGGTCGTGGCACTGAGCTCAAAACAGATCAGGAAAGCTTTGCGGATGCCGAATTTCAACTTGTGGAAAAGAGTGCCTGCCGTTGTACTTTCCCTGTGTTTACAAAGGGTACAGGTACGTTCATGTTTTTTTCCGCTACTGTAGTGTGTATGACCGCACTTTTTACATTTATAACCGTTAGTCCACTTGATTTCAGACAGATAAAGATAGCAGCTATTGTCGTCTGGAAAACGTTCTATGAACTTTATGAGATCTTCTCCGTGAAATTCTTGCATAATTGTTTTTATTTCATGCAAATATAATTGTTTCTAAGTAAACACCTCTATTTATTTATCCTATCTTCATAATCTAAGCCAATTGAATATCCTGTTGATTGATGATCAAAATTAGAAGTTACTCCGTTAAATAAAGCAAAATGATGCTTTTGGAACTTGTGGCTATGACATCTATGATGTTTAACGTGGTGTTCCTTATTATCAGAACCTTGAACATGATCAGTGTGTTCTTGAGCCATTATTCCTACACATAACATGGCTAAAATTGTAGAGAAAAATAATTTTTGCGTCATGATTAATATATTCATTTAAGGAATCAATCTTTATTAATTAGATTTTATTCTGTAACTAAGTTTCTAACTAAATGAAAATGTACTTAATATAAATGAGTCAGTACCCTCACTTTTGCACCTCTGCTCTTTGTATACTAAAGTAATTTTGGTTTTCGGTTTTTCTGCACATCTGAAATAATCGCATAGCGGTGAAAGGGTTGTAGCGCATGGAGTAAACCATGGGAAAATTTTTCTGAAAATAAACAGAATCGCATAGCGATGGCATTTATAATCAGCATCATTGCTACGCGATTCAGCACAGGTAAGGCTTTTTCTTTACAGGGATTCACATCCCTGCCTACAAACCTGTCACTGCTACGCAGTTTGCGCAAGGTTCTGAAAAACCGAAAACCACTTTCATAATAGTATAAGTCCTTTTTGGGTTGCTGGTAGCTTGAACGGAGAGTCTTCTGTTTAAATTGCGTACTGTAACCTCTCATAATTCTAAGCTAATAGTTCCTGACATTACTTTTGCTCTGACGTGCCTGGCCAAAAGTAGAAATACCACTTTTAGAAGAAGGTGATTTTACTCAATTAAGTAACTATAAAAAATAATTTCACCGAACGCTAATAAAACACTTAATATCAGAATACCACAGAATTAACAGGGATTCAAATGACCGCAGTGCGGCGAAAACCATAGTTACTTTTTCAACTTTACTAAGTAGTCTGTCTTATTAAATAGATAGATTCATTCCATTGACAAGTTGTTGATTGGATGGACAAAATAATTCAATATCAATAGATACATTGCCTTACCGATAAAAACAAATCAATTTCCTAAACTAGCATCATTGGTGAGATAGAAAAAATGCCTACCGTAGTTCATATTCTATTAGAAGTCTTATATGAATATTTCAAACTTCATAAATCATTGATTGTCAAACCAAACAAATCTCATTCATAATTATACTGAGCCAATTTTAGGTAATTTCAACAATAATCATGTAAAAGCAAAACGGGGAATTTCCTAAGAAAGAAAAGCACATAGAACCCAAACATATTGAGTAGTCAAATCCTAAAACACAGTTTAAAGATTTTTGAAAAACTACACATGCATCAGATCATCAGGGTCTTCCAACCAGACAAGATCATAACCACCATCGCCTATCGGATAACCAACATAGACCTTGTTCCCAGTCCATGCTAATGCTTCTGGGTTTGTTGACAGTAACCCAACATTAGTTGGCTGAAGTTGTTTGAATGCAGCAGCAGCTTGCCGTACATTAAGCACTACACATTCACGATAGCGCTCATCGATTCTATAATCGATATATACACGATCACCAGCACGAACCATCCCACCTGTTCGGCTTGGAGTAGGTTGTTGTATCCTGCGGGGAGCTATGCTTTGCGGAACTGTAGTTTCGCGATTGTCTCCTATTTCTTGCGGAGTAGTGCTAGTGGTATCAGTTTCAGGCTCATTAGGTTCCAATGGATTCCCTATCAATTGAATTGCTAACTTGCTTATGTTTTCTATTGCTTCTATACTTATTGAATCTTCTATCGAAAGCTGCTCTTGGTAATATTCCAGTTCTATTAATATAACACTAAGTTTTTCTTGGTCGGTAGTACTTTCCAAATTTGCTTTTTTCGCCCTATCAATTAATGCATCCACAATATCCAGCTTTTCACTTTGGCTATACACTTTCTTAGGTGTAGTTGTTGGATTGTCGTTTGTAGACAGTTCTTGCTGTGGTTCCTCATTGTCTTCTGTAAAGCGGGACGTATCTAAATGGGTTATTTTTGTGATAGTAGAAGATAATGACCCCATTTGCGTTAAAAGATCTTTAGCACTAAAGCCAACCTTAGCTTTCTTGTCTAGATTATCGATTTGAGATACACTTAGATCTGACAAAAGGTTTTTGGAACGGACACTCGCCTTTGCAAATGTTTCCGTTTCCTTTTCTTGTTCATAGTCCGGTAAATCGTACCCTAGGTTTGAATCCGTTACACCTGTCATTTCATCCGAAGAAACAACTGATCTGTCACCAGCACTACGCAAATTGAGTATTTTCAATAATTCAATGAAATATTTTGTGAGATTCACCCATGAGTCTGGAGAAAAGCGATCTTCGCCAGTGGTAGGCATCATATTTCGAAGTTCCAAAACAGGACCTGAATTTTTAGTTTTCCCCAATTTCTTCTGCCTTGGTAACATGCTGATTTCTCCAAACTTGTCCGTTATGCCATCGCTTTTATATTTTGTTTTTTTCTCAACATAAGATATTTTCATACCTGTTCTGTCCCTCCCTTCATCTGTATTTATCGATCCTGTATAACCAATATCCGCAGTCCAGACAGGAATTTCTTCTAAAGGAGAAAAAACACGATCCAAGAAGCTTGCCACTGAGATGCCACCTCCAAATTTTCGTGACTTTTGCTTTTCTGAAACATCAGTGAAGAGCGGACTTTTTAGACTACGGCCAGCTTGTTTTGCAATGGTACTGATCAATTGTTCTCTGTTTTCCCTTACCCACTTTCTTTGTGATAAGGGAAGATTGTTAAACAGTACTGTCATATCTGTTTTGGAAAGTGCGACAACAGCGTTCTTGTCCAGCCCCCAGCTTCCTTGCATATAAGCGTATTTACACATTCGCAGGTATTGAATCACTAATGTGATCAGACCGAAAAGAGACTTTTTATTACCTATAGCGGTATCCAACTCCTGCTCATCTGTTACAGAAGTGATTACCTCTTCGCTATCAACAACCGATTCATGCAACTGATGTTTTGCAAAAGCACCTAATTTGTTCGGAGAATCTGCATGATGTTTCATTTTGAAAATCCCCTGCTTATCATTGTCTGCTATACTCTCGAACAATGCAGGAATCTGATGCAGTGCTATTCCTAGGTTACTCTGAATAGAAGCACTTGTGCTTTGGTTGGTCTGATCGTTATGACCAATATAAATATGATCTGGACTACGAACCCCAAGAACATTCGTTGCAGTCCTGAGCAATGCTCTTGTGTTCGGATCAATAGAGCGGGCAAAGGCTGTAACTTCCTGCATTGTTCTGATAAGCCCCTGCTCTCCTTCCATTTTCTCTACTTCGAAAGGATCTGTTGCAATCTCAATAATAGATGCATATTCATCAGTGCCCATACCATCTCCCATTGGGTGATCGAAGTTTTCGCCCAACTCACTATGTATAAAAAGTGGGCGGATTTCGTTGTCGGTTTCTAAGGTTTGCCTTGCAACATCCGCTTGCTGTTCACTATCGTAGCGTTCAATAATTGTACTTTTCCTATTTCTGGTGGCTATCGGGATTTTAACTAATTTCCTTGTCCATCCATCAGGTAAATCATAAGCTCCGAGGTGTTTATCTGGTGAATTAAGCCCTTTATCTGGCATATCTACATTAGCATCTTGTGCCGCTGTTGGCGTTGGGGAAGCTACGGATGCATTCTGATCTACTGTGATGGTAGCACCTTGACCTATTTTTGCTATTGGTACTTTTTCTGGAATTGGTCTTCCATCAATATCAATAAGCACTGGTAACTCCAACTCCAACCCAAGTTTTCGTTGCGTTACAGCGTGCGCTGGAGTAGCAGATTTTAGGTCTTGAAAGCTCCCCTGAGCGCCTCGTACTGCCTTTTCGCCCATCACATCTGCTTCTTTCTCCAAAGCTGCATCGTCATTAATATTCACTTGCTTATCCCGTAGCTGTTTAGTTGTTGGAACACGCCCCTGCTTTTGCTGTACCACGTGCCATGCTTCGTGGGGAAGGTGCTTTTCTTGTCCAGAAGCTAAATGAATGGCTGTTCCCTGAGCATAGGCATGCGCATTCAACTGAGCAGGTTTATTAGAATTGTAATGCACCCTTACGTCATCCATGGAGTAACCAGAAAGGCTTTCAATCCCCGATTTTAACTGATCTGGAATGCCCGTTTCATTATTTTTTTGTAAAGCTGACTGTAACTGAGTTGTGCGTTGGCTATTTTCGCTGTCAACCAAAGCATCACGCAGCTTCCTTTGTACAGGCGTATGCGTTTGTTCTAAATCTGGATTTATTTTTCCTAAATATGTATGATCATTTTTTTGACTTGCTGCTCTATCCTGTTTCTGTGATTGTTCTGCTTTCATTGTGGTTGTGCTTGAATCGTTTAAAGGCCATCTACTTAATCTATTCGATCTAGAATTGACTTTACACCAGAATTGTTACTAATCTCATGTCCTATGGACTGTCGTGCTTGGTGATATACAAGACGGCTTATCTCTTTTATCAAATCACCTTCAGTGGTGTTCAACCTTACAGTCTTGCCACGTTTGATCTTAAATATTATTTTATTCAGCATTTCAATATGCATAGCCGTTCCCGATATACTTTGTAATCGAGCAATAAGTTCCCTAAGCTGAGGGACTAACGTAGCTGCCTTTTTAGAGTCGGGAGTATATCCTTTTCCTTCATCATAAGCACGAATAAAACGGTACAGAGCGTGCCCTCCATCGTGTTTTGCATCTATCATCGACCTTAAATGAAACTGAAGTTCGGCAACATGTCCATTGGATAGCTCTACATTCAACTTCATATCCTGATACCCAGTATCTGTATTTTCTCCTACTGTACTTTTTGTCCTGACGACTTTAAAATCGCTTCGTGCATGAGCCAGTGCATTAACAAGATGGGTAACGTTGTCGAAAATTATTGATCCCCTAATAAGATCTAAAATCCTCTTAGGTTCAAAGCCGTACTTATCCTCCATTTTTTCGTGTGCGCGCTCCCAGCCCTTTATTGGCGCCAACTCGTACTCGGCATAAGATGATTTGCTTGCAACCCCCATTAATTTCTGATTAAACTCTTTTGCCGCAAGTTCTGCGTGTACGAACAGGTACTCTAGGCGCGAGTCTGCCGACATAGTCTCATCCGTTAAAATTCCCTGGTGCAACTTATTTCCAACTACTCTGGACCGCTCAAACTTAGCCTCCATTATATCGAAATATTTCGCAGTCTTGTACGGGTCTTTCAAAATTTCATTCCGCCTCTCCAACCCCACTCTTTCTTCCAGTTCAAGCACCGCTGTTCCAGTACTCATTCTTCTTAACTGTGGTGTTCTCTGTAGGTTTACCCCAACATATCCTATTTCGGTCATAAAATCAGCCACTTGTTGAGCAGACATTCTCGAAAGCGGTGGCTGGCGTTTATTCGTATACTTCACTATATCATTCCAAAAAACAGTTTCGTCTGGGTTGAATTGTTGAAACCTCGACTGAATAATCCCTATCACCGTACCTACCTCTGTCTGTACCATTCTCTGAACTGGCATCTCTCCAGAAACCTTGGCGTCCCGATTGTTATTTTCCAGACCAGATGCCTTGCCCTGAATAGCCTTCTTGCCCATTACATCGGCCTCGTGTTCAAGATTTTTATTATCATTCACGGCCACTCCCGCAAATTGCTTCGTGGGTTCCACCCTGCCCTGCTTCTGTTGCACAACGTGCCAAGCTTCGTGAGAAAGATGTTTTTCCTGACCAGAAGCCAAATGTATATCCGTACCCTGAGCATAAGCACTTGCGTTTAACTGAGCCGGCTTACTTGAATTGTAATGCACCCTTACATCATCCATGGAATAACCAGATAGGCTCTCAATCCCCGTTTTCAATTTATCTGGAAGACCCGTATTATTGGGCTTAGCTGCCTCTTTAGCTTCTGATTGCTGAGAAAAAGCAGATTGTAATTGTACTGTCTGTTTCGACGATGGGCTATCTTCAAATATTGTGGAAAATTGATTAACTGTGCGCCCATCTTCATTATTTTTTGCTTGAAAAACCGAAACATCAGGCACCTGACTATGATGCACGGGGCCTACATGCTGCTTATTAGACTGAATTTGGGTATTCTTATCTTCAGGCTTATATTCACGTGGTGATTTCATGGATAGCGAGTTAGAAGATTCCTTTGGATATCCCAAATATAAGAAATAATACCTCCATGTCTGAATTTACCAGACATCTTTCTCTCAAATCTTTTTTCTTTGAGAAATGCTTCTATTTTTGTGAAAACTAAATCCGCCAGAGCCTTGTCCGACCAAAAACACATCATCAAAAAAACTATCATTGAACTAGAGGTACCTTCCTCAGATAAAGCCCACGAAATTCAGCAACGCACAAGTTATATTTTTAACCGAACCCTTAAACAGCAAATCGAACAATTGTGCAGCAAATACAGCAAAGAGAACGTACTGCACCGCTTGGGAAAAATGGAAATTGATCTTGGTACAATAAAAGCTTCGAGTTTAGAAACTGAACTACCTCAGAAATTAACAGAAGAACTAGAAACAGCCCTAAACAACATAGTAAATAAAGAAGAAAAACAACAGGATAAGCAACAAAACATCGCTAAATCGCAGAAAGAACTTCTGTCAACATTCATCCAAACAGGAAATTTCCCGTGGTGGGCCAACCTTAAGAACAACAACCTTCTGTCTGAAGCTCTTGAAACACTTATACAAAAACGTACTGAAAACCTCATTACATTAACAGCTCTTTTTGAAAAAAGGGATATTTTCTTAAGAAGATTTGTGGGGCATCTCACGGCTGAATCGCTCGGAGCTTACTTCAAAACTTTCTCAAAGAGTGAAGTAGATGTTCAATTTCTTCTCAAATTATTTTGCAAACTCAAAAGTATATCCTGTTACTCTAAGAGCAAACAACATCAAACATTTTGGTTTTCGCTGCTGAAAGCGTCTCAGACAGACATCTTACCTATCCCCTTAAGTATGTGCTTTTTAAGGGTAGTGCATCAAGAATCGAATGAAAGTCAACAATCATTTTTTCAAGATGTGATATCTATACTGAAGAAAATACAGGAAAAAGATGGCCTTCCTGCACACAGACAAAGTTTCGCAGAAGAACTATTAAAAACACTTACAAAAACCGATATGATCGGTAATCAGTCAGTAATCAAGAGAAATGAAAGCACTGTTGACCGTGATTTTTTTAGAGAATTCAAAAAAACTACAGATGAAAAATCGCTGGATATACTGAAGATCAGGAAGTTCTTACTACAGCTCTATTCAATGAACCCTAGCCAATCTCAGGATCATATTTTAGCTTGCCTTGCTTCTATCGATTCAATTGAAAACGAATTTATTATAGTAAAGACCAGCATTGCATCAATCATTGCAAACATCATCGAAGAAGAATCCTTGAAAAAGGATATGCAACTTGGTTCACCCAAAGAACTTCTTGCTCTTTTTTCAGCACTTGAAAAATGGACTCTTTCTGACCTGAATATTTTATCAACTGACAAAATTAAATCCTCATCAAACCCTACAGAAACAAAGTTAGATAATTATATCAATAAACTGATTCATAAAAAAGCATCTAATGACAATAATAAACAAGAAACAACAACAGAGGCAGACAATGAATTCTTCAAACTGATCCAAAATAAAAAAAACATATCACTCAATAATGAAGAGCAAAAAAATGAACAAATCGCCCAAATAATTTCTTTTCTTGAAAAAATATTCCCTCAATTAAAGTCCTATTTCGAAAAATTTGATCATCCCAAAGTTGAAACAAAAGATAAGGTTCAAAAGCTAATTCTTAATACGTTAAAAAAAGAAATCGATTCTCTTCGTAAAAGTTTTGGATCTGTACATAAAAAAGACAAGCAATTGCGAGATCAAATAAAGAAAACTATCCGAAGAGCTGAAAAAGAAACAAACCAACAAAACACATCAAAAGCTAGTGATTGTCAAACGGAAAAAGAAGAAATTTTCATTCAGAACGCAGGCCTAGTAATTTTGTCCCCTTATATAAAATACCTATTCATAGCACTGGAATACATAGAAGAAAATGAATTCATAAGCGAAGAAAAACAGCATCGTGCAGCATTATTACTCCAATATATGTGCGCTCCCACCTTTCCGGTTTTGGAGTTTCAGATGCCTCTTGCCAAAGTCCTATGCGGAATGTCCCCTTTTGAATTTATTGAAACTGATTTCGAGCCTACAGAACGTGAAATTTCTGAAAGTGAAAGCCTAATATCTATCGTTATTGAACGGGCCGGTATTTTTAAAAACCTCTCGAACGATGGCTTCAGGGGCTCGTTTATCTTGCGAGATGCCAAACTTTCCGAGCAAAATAAAAACTGGCTGGTACAGGTTGAAAAGAAAACCCACGATATCCTACTCGACAAAATTCCTTGGAATTACAAAATGATCAAGTTACCGTGGGTGTCGTCACTTATTCAGGTGGACTGGTAAATATTTTGTTGATCAACACCTTGAGCTCCTTGTGTCTAATTTCATTCTAAGAGTAATCTATTTCTGCAACCGTTTTTAAGCTTCCTTATCTTACAACGTCCACAGATTAAAATGATACCGAAAGCCCACCAATAAACCGACGTCCAGGCTGAGGCAACCGCGAAGTATACCATTTTCCCTGTGCACTAGGAACCGATGTGTCTTCTCCCACACTTCCTGCATCAATACCAGGATGATAAAATTCTGTATCGAAAACGTTATTCACATTAAAAAACAATGTCAATCTATTGTCGAGAAGGTTCTTCACTTGAAAATTCGCATGAGTAACAAAATAAGAGTCGACAGTTTCAATTGGGTTTGTTACAGTCGTCATTCGCTCATCAATATAATTCATTCTTAAGTTGAAATGGAAATGTCGGAACAAATTCGCGTTTAAAATCAGATTAAGTTTATGAGGTGCTATATCGCCGATCTGGTCAGAAGATCGCCCTGTTTCTGGATCGAACCTTGCCGCGTCGTATTTCGCATTAACATAGCTATAATTCAACTCTATCAATGCATTATTTACAAACTCTCCCGAACTAACCAAGAGATATTTAAACTGACATTCAACACCGAATATATTTTTCGTCGGAAGATTCTGACCTTGTAGAATACTGTTCGTAATCTGGTTTCCAAAGAAGGTAATATCCGCCGCAAAATCAGAAAATTTACCCGAAAAGCCCAAATCTAAACTTTGTATTTTATCCGGTTCCAGTTTGTTGTTGACCACAAGGCCTTTCCAGCTTCCATATAAATTCCTCGGAGCAGGAGACTGGAAACCTGACCCATAACTCGTTTTTACATGTAAATCTTTGTTAATACTAAAAGTAGCTCCTAAGCGTGGGCTGATTATCTCTCCATAGATTGTGTTATCGTCGTATCTTAAGCCAGCAACCAAATTCAGTCTATGATCCATAAGTGCTAGCTTGGCCTGAACAAAACTTCCCCACTCAGTATCATTATAAGTATTTCCTGTTCTATGAAATGAACTTTTAGGCTCTGGAAATAAAACAGTAGGGGTTTCCCATTGCTCACCTGGAATCCAAATTATCGAATCTCCATAAAAACGATCATAAGATTTTTGAAATTCGGCAGAAGTATATTTTATCCCTCCATTTAATTTTAGTTTTTCTGTAGCCTGATATTCAAAATCTTGATAAATACCCCATCGGGTAGACATAAACTTTGATGTGTTGAACAATACTGTTCTTTCTGAATTCCAGTCATTGGTCGCATGCCACCCTTTCGACCAACTATTGTCTGGCAAAGCTCCACATCTTTGATATGTTCCCAAAAAGGAAAGACTGAAATCTTCGTTCAGCTTTTTCCTAAATCTAACATATGCTATATCACGACCTAATTTCCACTCACTTGCTGCCATAGTTTTATCATATGGGTATTCCGACCCATTGCCATGCTTTGTATGCAAATGGTTATATCCAACTTCGATATCTTTTACTTTAACCCTAGCTAACAGTGCATTATCGTCGGAAAGATTTTCAAACTCTGGATAAAGCTCCGCATATGGCCCCCACAACCGAGGATTACCAAAATATTCTTCGCTGAAATATCCCGGTTTGTTGGTCATATCGAACATTTCGCTCTTGTATCTTCTGTACGAAACAAAAAGCTCAATAGGACGATAGTTCGCAACATATGTTATCTCACCAAATCGTGTATTATCTGAACCAATACCATTGCGTATATATATTTCACTTTCGTTTTCCAATTCAGAAGCCGATTTTGTGATAATATTTACAATTCCGGAAAAAACGTTGGGCCCATAAATAGCCGAAGCAGGTCCATAAATTATCTCTATTCTTTCTATTGCCGAGATAGGAAAATCTGAAGAAACATGCATAATCTGTGCATAAAGTATATTTGCTTCAACACCATCAATCATCAACATTGTCCTGTCGTTCCACGAGCCCGTTGCATTTCCCCTTGT
Source organism: Bacteroidales bacterium (assembly GCA_965230435.1). GTDB lineage: Bacteria > Bacteroidota > Bacteroidia > Bacteroidales > JBDKHP01 > JBDKHP01. Next base: position 208,144 of record CBDDLB010000006.1, on the reverse strand, counting down.
ATAGGTCTGCTGCGTCAAATAGCCATAGGTTGCTGCCACGTCGAAACCTGGAATATCATTGAACAGCTCGTAGAGGTTCACATACCCCCTCTCCTCTAAATCCTGTTTAGTAACAACAACAACTGTTGCTGGTGTTTCAGACTTTTTCTCCGAATATTTCGAAGCTGTCGTAATTTCAATATTCAACAACTCTTCTAGTGATAATTCAAAAAAATCATCGTCGTAATAAACCAAAGTAAGATTTATTACTCCCCTGTCCACATCGATATTTTTTACCTTATAGCCTTTTTTCTCATAGACTAATGTTTTTTTTTCTTTCGGTAAAAAAATAGAATAATGCCCCTGAGCATCAGACATAGTGCTCACACTGGATCCTTTCACTTTAACGGTTACTCCAGGTAGCGGATTTCCAGCTGGATCGCTTATGCTTCCAGAAACTTTCTGTTGTGCTAATGTAGTTGTCCCACATATAATAATCAAGATTACGATTAATGCCCAATGTTTCATAATGTTCTTTTTTTAGGTGAATTGCTATGAATGCCCTGAAGAAAAACTTGGATTCATTTCACACAAATAGGAAGTGTGACTATAAAGATGGGATAATAAAGTCTTTTGCAATTTAAGAAAAAAGACGCATAAATAACTTATGAAGATAAAAAAACTATTTTTTTTAAATTTGAGAGATAAATAAACCGCTTTTGCATTTATTTCTATTCAATTCTAGAGTTGAAGTATTTATAATTTCGTGTTTCACTTGAAATGAAATCTCGCGTTTTTTCTATTTAGTGAATAGTAAAAAACAACACTGACTTCTCAAAAATCAGACGTTATACTTAGCGCCGAAGATGCTACCGATACCCTGTAAATGTATCTGTAATCCCAATGCCCTCTAGTGAATAAACAAAAGTGTTACAGATCTTTCGTCGAAAAATGAAAAAAAATATTTCCAAGAAATGGGTCTCTAAAACATCACATCGAGCTGACTATTAACAAAAAACTTGAAGAAAAACATAATAGGGAGGGAATTATATTTTTATGTTGAGAAAGGTAGAAAACAAACTTTCCAAAAGCTCTTTCCTTATAAGAAAAACTTTTGGAAAGTGATGTCAAAACTTATTTTAAAGAACGATAAAGCTTCTGCAAGTTTTTCTCCTTAGAAAACGGTGTCAAACTAAATTTGAACTGATACTTTTTTTCAAGCAAACGATATTTTTCAATCGGACGGGCATTGATCGACCAAGAATCATTTCCACCGACACCAGCCAATCCGTGTGAAATGTTCACTGTTAAAGCATCTGCTTTTTCTAGTTCATTAGGGTGTAGTGCCTTTCTAATGTCTTTAGCTGTGTATGGCCAGACAGAAGTTTGCAATAGACTACCTCCAGCAATCATCAGACCCGATTTTGAAATATCCGAAAGGGCCAACCAACGTACTTCGGTACGGTTACTGCTTTCCTGTGGTTTTGTGTAATGGAAATAGAAATCATCGACCGTCCCTGCGTAGATATCTACCTCGGCAGCGCCTTTTCTATCGGAATAGTTCTCGAAAGGCCCTTTGCCGTAGAAACTCATTTGTTGAAGTTTTTTGGAAACTTCCATTTCCATGCCCACGCGGATAGGTTCTGGCATTTCGTTAGGAATGCTTAAATCGAACTGGACGTCCACGCTGCCATCTGCTTCGAAGCTATATTTCAAGATCAGTTTAAGCTCCTCGGCCTTTAGCTCAGCCGTCATAATTGCGTTTTCTTTGTCTATGTCCAACGATTGCAGCTTCAAGTTTTCTGGAAGATCTTTCCACACACTAAGTTTCTTTTGTGGTTTCCACCCGCGTTCATCGTTATCTGTAAGAGGACGCCAGAAGTTGGGACGTAGAGGTGAAGACACTATCGTTTTTCCATCTTTTTTGTATTCAGAAAGTAGGCCTGTCTTCTTACTTATTTTAACCTCAAAACCAGCTCCTGTAATAACAACTGCATCTCTATCTTCTTTTACAGAGCATCTCTTTCCACTCTTTTTCTTAGAAGAAGCCAGTTTTTCTATTGGTAATTTGAACTGTTCTTTAGCAATCTCGTGCCCTGCTTTTGCCCAAAGAGCATCTTTTGTAAGGCGAACACTCAGGCGAAGCCAATACTCTGCATTTTCTTTCGCTCGGATTTTTTTCATTGGAATTTTTATCGAGACTGAATCGCCCGATTGAAGATCCAATGTGTTGAGTTTACCACTTTGTATTTCTTTCCCATCTTCCTTAAGAGTCCAGAAAATATCAAACTCATTCAGGTTATTGAAACCAAAGCGGTTTTTCACATTTATCAATCCTTTTTCCAAGTCAGCGGCTGTAAACCAGATTGGCTGCATTACATATTTTGCCTCGTATGTTTGTGGTTTTGGCTTTCTGTCTGATGTGATAATACCGTTCATGCAGAAATTGTTGCTGTTCGGTTTGTCGCCAAAATCGCCGCCATAAGCAAAGAATTCCTTACCTTTTTTGTCCTGTGTAAGCAGCCCTTGATCGATCCAGTCCCAGATGAAACCGCCAATTAAGTTTGGATAAGCATGAATCAGATCCCAATATTCTTGGAAATTTCCCAGTGAATTTCCCATTGCGTGAGCAAATTCGCACTGCATAATTGGGCGCTTTACATGAGGGCTTTTTGCAATGTATTCGAATTGTTCAAGATTGGAGTACATACGGCTCAGCACATCTACATATGGCGGATCTGTTGGGTTTGCTGTGCGGCCTAATTTTTTCTTGCTGTACTCTTTCGATCCATAATGGATGTATTCCTTGTGCCCTGGGCTTCCCTGCGCTCCTTCGTAGTGAACAAAACGCGTTGGATCGTAATCTTTCACCCAGCCTGCTGGCGCTGCATGGTTTGGCCCACAACCCGATTCGTTACCCAACGACCATGAGATAATGGAAGGGTGGTTTTTATCCCGCTCAACCATACGCACAATTCTGTCGGCAAAAGCCATGTGCCACTCTTGCTGATTGGTCAAATAGCCCCTTAGTCCATGCGTTTCAATATTCGCCTCATCGATAACGTAAAGCCCATATTTGTCGCACAGATCGTAAAAATGCGGATCGTTTGGATAGTGGCTTGTGCGGACTGCATTGAAGTTGAAGCGCTTCATCATGAGTACATCCTGCAACATATCCTCGCGGGTAATGGCCTTGCCGCGTGTGTGGTGATGATCGTGACGGTTTACACCATAAAGTTTTATCGACTTGCCATTAACGAACAACTGTCCTTCTTTGGTTTCAACCTCACGGAAACCGATTTTTGCCGATCGTGATTCTACCACCTTGCCGTTTGCATCTTTCAGGTTTAACACCAAAGTATAAAGGACTGGTTTTTCGGCCGACCATTTCTTTGGATTCTTTACCATTTGCTCCAATATTCCAAAATAAACGTTATCGCGCTGTGGATAACGCTCAAAAACAATACTGGAAACAGATTTTTCTATCGGTTTTTCTAAAACTGACTGATTTTCTGGTGAAAATAGCTTTGCTTCGATCTTCCAATCTTTGAAATTCTTTTCGTCGTCGTAAACGAAACGTGGGCGGATTTGCAGCAATGCATCCTTGTAATCATTTTTGAGGCGTGTTCTTACAAAAAAGTCTTCGATAGCAACCTTTGGTTCGGCAAAAAGCAACACCTCGCGGTGCAGTCCGCTTAGGCGCCAATGATCCTGATCTTCCAAATAGCTACCTTCGCACCAACGGAACACCTGAACAGCTACTGTGTTTTCGCCCGTTTTAACATAATTGGTAATGTCGAATTCCGCAGGCAGGCGGCTGTCCTGACTGTACCCCACTTCCTTGCCATTTACCCAAAGAAACATGGCAGAGCTTACACCACCAAAATGGATAACGATGCGCTGTCCCTCCCACTCTTTCGGCAAATTAAACGTTCGTTTGTACGAACCAACAGGGTTATCGCGGCTGATTTTTGGAGGGCGTGGCCTTTCGTTTTCATTTTCAATAAAAGGATAACCTGCACTCATATAAAAAGGCATGCCGTAGCCTTTCATCTCCCAGTTGGAAGGCACTTCGATATTGTCCCATTTCGAAACGTCTTCCTTATAGAAATTCATAGGACGCTCGCTTTCTTTGTCCACATAATTAAACTTCCATGTGCCATCCAACGGGAGCATTCTTGATTTCTCGCGAAGTCCTTCTAAAGCATCCTGCTCTGTCTTAAATGAATAAGACGTCGCACGGGCTTTCATTTTGTTCTTTGCAATTACTGTCGGATCTTCCCAGATTTTGTTCTGGGCAAAAAGAGAGGTAGTAAAAAACAGGAAACTGAATAATAGTGCTTTGTTCATTTTTAGAGTAAAAGTGTTTGGGGTTAATTATTTGCTGTTTCAACACCGGCAGGGAGGTGATCAATCGTGTCTCTACCTGCCAATATCGCATAAAAGTGAATACTACTTTTATTTTGGGCAAGATAATTAAATGAACTGAATCTTTATAAAAAACAACTCCGAATAAGACTAAAGGATGCTTTCTGCTACGTTTTTCATGCCAATAGAACTATAAAAGTCATGTATACAGTAGCACTGAGAAATTGGGGGCATTTAGAACGAGCATTACACATATAATACTAGCCAATCTTCATCAATAGTTTGAGCATTTGATAATCTCCTGTTTATTTATTTCAAAATTGCAGAAAAGTCTCTTTGCTCAACAGTAAATTCATCAGTATAAGACACGAACGTATTGTCAATATCAAAGCTTATTGTCGTTTGTAGCTGAAACAAAAGCAAGCCCAACATTTGTCAGACTTGCCCCAAAATGCAACATCACTTATTTTGCGATATCATAGGCCATAAGCGCCTCTCCGTGCCTTACGTACAGTCTTTTGTTGTGTATAACAGGATAAGCCCAATGTTGTGCTGAGCCAAGTTTCACCTTTGTTTTGCTAATAATATCGAACTTTTCCGGTGTAGGGTTTACCAAAGCAAGTTCTCCTCTTTCTGTATAGCAATACAGTTTTCCATCGGCATAAATAACAACACCTTTAGCTAGTTCTTTTGAGTAAAAACGCTGTTCTCCTGTTTTCCAATCAACAGCCTGCCAACCTCGGTTTTTATCTCCAGAACCGTAGATGTAACCGTCTTTTATTACAGCACTTCCCATTTTGCTATCGAACTGATCCGTGAACCAGAGCTTCTCTACTGTAGCCCCATCTTCACTCAATTTAAGACGACCAGCACCACTACCGTAACCACTCATGTAGAAGACAGAGCCATCTAAATATTGCGGTGTGTTGGGGTGAATAGAATAACGGTTTTCGTGCTTATGCTTCCAAAGCATTTTGCCAGTTTCGGCATCTAGGCCAACAACGTGCTTTTGCATCATCGTTACCAAAAGTTTACGGTTGGCCAATTTTGCCAACATAGGTGAGCAGTACGATGATTTCTCTCCGTTAACCTCACTCGACCATATTAAATCTCCTGTGTAACGATCTAGGGCGATAATATTGTTCTTTTGTCCTCCTGGTGAAATGAAAATCTTCTTACCATCGATCAATGGAGTTTCTGTAACACCCCATTTAATATTCCGACCGTCAAAATCTTCAAATACCTTCTTCGACCAAACGATCTTCCACGATTCGTCCTCTATGCAGACAAGTTTGCCATGAGCAGAGTAAATATAGATCAAATTACCTGCTATGGTTGGTGTAGAGCGGGTTCCTGAATAAGAATCGTCCCACGATTTACCATAAGCTACCTTCTTAATCAGTTTACCTTCTTCGGAAAGCACTAAAAGATAGCCTTGATCTTCGAACATGCCAAGTGTATAAATTTTTCCATTTGCAAAGGCCGGCGACGAATGTCCTGTTCCTAAGTCGTCGAAGTGCCAAAGCATTTTTGGCCCATCGGCAGGCCATTTATCAAGCAGCCCCGTGTCGGGATATTTGCCATTTCCAGTTGGCCCCAGCCAGTGAGTTGGCTTTTGGGCATAAGTTGCGATGATCAACAAAAAAGCTGCGAAAAATAATGTTATCCGTTGCATGTGTCTATAGATATTTGTAGGGTAAACGCATAAAAAATTACCTGCCGAAAACCAGAGATTTTCTAACAAAAAGCAAAGTCTTTTGGCTCCCAGCCTTAAAAAAGCGGGGAATTGAAAAACGTTGTCTTCCGAGAAAACCTTCTGCTTTCTTTTTAATACGTTTGCCCTAAGATGTTTATGAAGTCACATGGAACTAGACTACCTGATATTTGCCTTTGATAAAGCTTTTACTGGCAGCCCGTTTCATGAAATTGGTTAAGTAAGATTTACGATACAATATACTTAGGAGCCGAAAATATCGACACTACATCCTGTGTCGTTCTGGAGAATAAGACCTAACAACGCTATTCAAACCGAAAAACACGATACTCTTAATAATTATAGCCCTTTATAAAGAATCTACAATCTGTACAGCACCAACAACACAAGGCGTACAGACCTCTTTTTTGATTTTTTTCTCTCGAAATTTGCTGGTTCCTGCTTCTGTAGAAAGGTCGCAACCTGTTAATTCAATACAACTAGTTGTTTTGTGCCTCTCGCAAAAGGCAGTATTAAATTGTTTAACCTTCTCGTTCAACAATGTCCGATGATCTGCATTTTCCGGATCGGTATTATACTTTAATCCTAAAGCCATGTAGGCTCCAGTGACAGCTCCGCATGTTTTTTGAGTTCTCCCCATACCACCTCCAAAGCCTGTTGCCAAACGTAGCGATAGGTCTTCTGGACATCCGTTTTCTTGAGCAAAAACCGCAACTACCGATTGGGCACAATTGTAGCCTGCACAAAAATACTCTTCTGCTTTTGTTGTTTTTTCCATTGTGATTTATTTCTTAGTAAAGTGCGAAAAATAAATTTGATTAAAGCGCACAAAACACTCAATTCCAGAGCATAATGAAGCAGTGAGATTTTAGACTACCGTAGTGCAACAAAAACCGAAGTTATTATTTCAGCTTTACTTAGTGCTTAAATACGAGAAAGATTAACCTCCCCAACCTTCTGAAAAGTTCATTAAATTCCAATGCCGATTGCCTATGGCAAACAGTATTGAAACTCTAAAGACAAAGATATTATAATAGACGTTTTTTTTGCATTCACTGCAAAGATTGGGGTGGAATCTTTGAATAATTAACAGAGCCTTCACTTAGAAATAAGGTATTGTTATACATATATGCTTGTTCGAAATGTCTGCTTTTTTTCACTTAAAGGGAGCGTACAATTTCGCAAATTTCTGCTGCTCATTTTTCATAATCTAAAGGTAGCGATGGTTACTGGAAAGGATACATATCAACACGGTACAATTCATAAATATTCACATTTGGGGTCTCTTTTATGAAGGCGGAGGGGAGTCCATTTTACAACAAAAGCATTACTTGTACTAACATTATCAGAAATAATAACCCAAATTGATATTGAAACGATACTCCCATTCTGCATCTTCAGTTCCTGTTCCAAGTGCGTTTGTCCATTCTGGCCCAAGCCAAGGATGATCTTTACCATATCCCAAATCTGTATAAATATAAAAATCTTCGATCTGAGTCATGAAGCCCAGAACATTCATAAATGAATCATAGTAATCTGATTGGGTTTTATCAAAAACAGCAAAATCATTATATACTTGTACTTTGTCTACCAAACGATTTTCGAAAGAAAATGTATACTGCAGCCCCACCGTGAAAACACGCCCTTCAGCTGCAACCAGATATGGGGAATTGAAGGCAGCCATCTCCACAATGTCCGTGTATTCATCCAGATCGTCCGGGTACATTGCATATTGCATAGCTTGTACTTTCAGTTCTAAATCAGTCAGTTTAAAATTACCAGCAACAGCCACCGCATAACGGTTGCCCTGTGTTTGCCTAACGATATTATAGATGCCGCCGTACATTAGAGACAAGTTCAGATTTGAAGACTTTTCCTTACCAAATTTATACGCAAACTTCAGGTTCAACTGATTGATCTCTTTATTGCGGCCGGATAAATCGTAACTATACCTAGCGCTGTCCAACTTGGACGCGTTTCCAAAATTGAGAGTTTCTGCATTTTTAAAGAAAGCTATTTGAAACTGGTAGACTTCTTTATTGAGAATGTATTTCAGCCCCATATCGTGGTCGTCCTCAAAACCTAGGTAATAAGGCATACTGAAAAACCAACTGTATGAATTGAAAGGCTCATTGCCAAACGGAACCTGAGTGAGCCCCAGTTGAAATTGAGAAGAAGAGTTAGGCGAATATCCTACCCAACCATATTTCAACATGGCACCACCAAATGCAGCGGAATAAAAACGAAAATCAGCTTTGAATTTCAGTTTTTTATAAACTACGGAAGGTCTGAAAATAACAGTTTCAAAGCCAAGATCCCCTCCCCGTTTCTGTTGTTCTGGTTTCCACGACGAATTGTTATAATTGAACCTAAGAACGCCATTTATTCGTACAGCCTTTTCTTCCTGAGCATTGGCCAATACTGAAAACATTAAGCATAGAGCAATAATGAATATTCTTTCCATGTCTATTAGTTTTTCTATTTCATGGACTCAAAGCCGCTGTCATCGGTATCTAAAAGATTTAAATCCACCCCTCCTTTTTCACCCTCTTCGTCTTGTTTATCTTCATCTTTCGTTTTTTTTGATAAAACAATGTCGAAATCGTCGGTGTCAATATCGCCTAATGCCGCAGCAACCGATTTAATAATTTTTTCACGTAAATCGACTTTTTTCTCTTCTTCGTCTGTAATTTTAAAGAAAGAAATAATCTCGGCAAGCTTAATACTCTGTAATTTAAACTCTTCCGAGCTGACCTGAAGTTGTTCTGTAGCTGCAACATTCTGGTGAATTACTTCCGTTAATTGCTGCAAAGCAAGGCTTATTTGCTTGGCTCCTGCGTTCTGTTCCTGACTGGCTGTTGCTATTTCTTGAATCAGTCTGGAAGAACTCTGTACCAATGGACTTACCTCTTCCAGTATTTTCCCAGATTTTTGACCTGTCTCCAAGGAGCTGTTAGTCAAATCTGCTATTTCTAAAGAGGCAGTTTTGCTCCTTTCCGCAAGTTTACGTACTTCCGATGCTACAAAAGAAAAGCCCTTTCCATGTTCACGTGCCCTAGCAGCCTCAATACCTGCATTAACTGCAAGAAGATCTGTTTTTCCCGCAAACTCACCAATAATGGATATCTGCTCCACTATCTTATTCATAGCACCAAGTGCAAGGTCGTACGCCTGTTTGCCCTCAATAATCCCTTTTGCTGCCTGTTCTGCTATTTTTCCAGATTGCTTCGAATTTGCAGTATTCTGTTCAATGGTTGCCATCATCTGTTCCATTGCTGCACTTACTTCTTCGGAAGCAGAAACCTGTTGATTTGCACCAGTCGAAATTTGTTGAGCACTAGCAGTCAGCTGCATACTTCCTATTTTTACTTTGTCGGAACTATTCTTTATTGCTGTAACAATTTCAGTGAATTTATCGGCCATTGCAAAGAAAGAATCTTCCAACAAAGTAATCTCATCATCAAAACGCCCATGCCGCATCCTCTCAGGCAATACTAAATAACCTTTGGATATCCTGTTCGCTACAGCAACCAGATTGGATATCGGCTGAATGATGTATTGAATCAGTAAAACCAAAGCAAACAAACCAATAACCAACAATCCAACTCCAATAATTACCTGCACCAAAGTTCGCTGTCTTGCCTTTGCCAAAACAATACGCTCAGGCACTTGCACAATGATGTACCAAGGATCGGGCACCTTACCAATGAAAAATGGCTGAACAACTTCCAACATGCCATTTCTATGGCTTTCGACAACGGTACGGCTTTTCAGAACTTCATCGTACTCTTCGTGAGAGTCTGGAAACAATTCTTTAAGGTGTTTTCCATGCAATTTTTCCTTACCATTATTGTATCCAATAATTTTTTTGCCCGCTGACAATATTACTATTCTAGCCTCACCACCGTAATAATGAGCAGAATCTACCCATTGTTGGAATGTATTGATGGCGATGTCTGTTCCCGAAAGGATTACCATCTCATTATCGACAATGTATGGAGTCGACAACGAAGTCATAAGCACAAACTTACCTCCAACCTCGAACGAACTTGGATCTGACAGGTATTCTTGCTTAGTTTCTTTTGGTCCTAAATACCAAGAATAGTCCAGATCTTTATAAATATGGCGTACCGACCAAGTATGTAGCGCTCGCGTGATAATATTATTTTCCTCATCCTTAACATGGTACATCGCAAACTCTCCTAACTCGTGTTCCCCTTTCTTTCCCGCATAGTATGAGTCCTGATTATCAAAAGCATTGGCCTCCCAGCTCACAAAACAGCCTAAAAGGTGATCGTTCTGTTTCAGAACATTTCTGCACATCTCATTTACCTGAGTTCTATTGAGTTTCAATTTGGTATCTTTCTTATGAATACCAGCAAAAGCATGCATAAGAATCCGACTTGTTGTCAGTGCCTCATTCAATTCTGAACTTATATTATTGCCAAATTCGGCGGCAATACTTCTTAATGTACTTTTTGCCAAGTGTTCGGCCTCAATTCTCGCATTAACAGCAGAATAAGTTATCAGTACTGAAATGATAAGGAAAATTCCGGCACCAATTAAAATACTGATTTTTAATTTCAACGGAGTAATCTTCTTCTCGTGTACAGTGCTCATTTTAGTAAGTTTGTTTAGGAAACAACATATAAAGCTGATCAGGATAATAATAGCCTCGATTCTAATAATTTCACATGATTATAGGTTAACTGGTCACTGGTATTTAGCTATTGTGAACAAGGAAACGCCAGCAAACAATAACATTAGAGCTGCTTACAGTAGAAGCTTATTCCTCAGAACTTGCTACAGTTAGAGATAACATAACCTTATGGCTATCATATTCATTACCGAAACATAGCCAACCACATATCTAGCGAAATACTTTCAACTATGCCAGTAAAAGCCTGTCTCTGTTTTTCCTTTGTTTAACAGAAGTTTACGCTCCAAAAATCAACAAACAAAGTAGAATCTCTATACTCTGTTTTGCGCATCAAGGTGTGTTTTTACGAAAAGTTTGTTTTACACAGCAATATACGACTTTTTGGATTTGCTTCTGATCTTTGGGAGAAAAAACAAAGGAAGAAAATCATAACCTGCCTTCTGCTACCTGATTGGAGTTGTTATCTTTGGTCGTGGCAGACTCTTCAATCAAGAGCTCTCGAACTCTCGATCACACCCCCGTTCGCCGAGGTTATTATTTGCTTTCATTACCCCCAGAAAGACTTGCCGACATTCGGAATATCTTGTTAGTGATACTTTGAGAACCGTATTACAGATGCTTACTTTGGAACCGACTGGCAATCTCAACGCCCCCTTTGCAGAATTTAGGAGTAAAACATAAAGTATTTACCTTTTAATTAACATTTTAACACACTAATAATAAAATTATTTTGCCTTCTAAAAACATTTTTTGCATAAATATTTTTAGTCAGATAGAAGAAACTAGATTCAAATAAGCACAACTCTCCATAAAAATCATCGCCAGAATTTCGATAGACAATATTGAAATTAGGCTGCACTAAATGGCATTTTTGAATAATTATTGCCACTACATACATTATCAAATGCCAATAAATGTTTATATTTGTTTCATCAACTGCTTACTCGCAAACATAAATCAGTTTCCCATTCCCTAGACTGATTTTCAAATGTATATTTTGCTTATAAATACTGACTTATGGTTATGCGAACAGCATTAGCATGTAGCATTATGAATAAAGAAAGTGATTTTTATGTAGTAGGTATTGGGGCTTCGGCAGGAGGGCTCGATGCAGTTCAACAATTATTCGATAACATTCCGAATAATACAGGGTTCGCATATACAATTATCCAGCATTTGTCTCCAGATTTTAAGAGCCTCATGCCCGAACTGCTTGCCAAACATACCTCAATGGAAATTTTTACGGCGGAGGACAATCAAGAGATTAAGCCGAATTGCATCTACTTAAATCAGCGAGATAAGAACATTGGCATAAAGAAAAACAAGTTTGTTTTGCTCGACAAAGCGCCGAAAGACCACCTAAATCTACCAATTGATATCTTCTTCCACATGCTAGGGGAATCGTATCATGAAAAAGCAATTGGAATAATCTTATCTGGGACTGGATCGGATGGATCCAGGGGGATTAAAACCATCAAAGAAGCCGGCGGTGCAATATTAGTACAAGAGCCAAGTTCTGCGCAGTTCGATGGAATGCCGAACGCTGCTATTTTAACTAACCTCGCCGACTTTGTTCTTGAACCAAGTAAGCTTGCAAAAAAAATAGAAAAACTTTCGGGGAGACGCTTTCAGTTCGAAGAAAAAAACAGAATTGCCAGCGAATACGAAAAGGCCTTTTATGCTATTCTAGAAGAAATAGAAAAGTATTCTGGGGTAAATTTCAGAAAGTACAAAGTAAACACACTCTTGCGCCGGCTAGAGAAACGCCTGAGCCTACATAATGTAGAAACCTTAGACGAATACCTTGTTTTTCTAAAACAAAACGAGAAAGAGCGTATTGCAATTAATCAAGAATTTTTAATTGGTGTAACCAGCTTTTTTAGAGATAAAGAAGCATTTGATGTATTGAAGAAAACTGTTATTCCCAGTATTTGCCAACGGAAAGAAAAAAAGGGGGGAGTTAAAGTGTGGATACCTGGCTGTTCTAGTGGACAAGAGGTTTATTCAATTGCAATCCTGTTCGAAGACTATATAAGAAACAATAAGTTAGCAGTAGATTATAAAATATTTGCAACAGATATAGATAGAAAAGCGCTACAGCAAGCGAGTAAAGGTGCTTATCCGATTAATAATTGTGAAGAAATTGACAGGCGTTACCTTGAGGATTATTTCCTAAAAGCGGGCGAAAGAATACAAATAACAAAAAGAATAAGGGAAAAGATAGTATTTTCTTATCATGATTTAACAAAAGACCCACCCTTTATAAAACTAGATCTAATTTCCTGTCGGAACTTATTGATCTATCTCTCCAACCATACTCAAAAGACTGTACTTTCCGGATTCCAATTTGCATTAAATGAAGATGGAGTTCTCTTCCTAGGAAACAGTGAATCCCTTGGAAACATAAGCAGCTTATTCAGAACAATAGAAGCGAAGTATAAGATTTTTCAAAATTTACACGAAAACAGACGATCCTATCGAGATAGACTAAACGATGAACCTAATATTGGCACGGCTACTTCCATTATGCGGAATGCGCAGGATTCTCCTCAATCGAATGTCCAAAAGGTAAAGCAGAACGAACTGTTTTATTATAAGTACCTAAGTAAAAAACATGCCCCTGTTAGCGTTTTTATCAATAATGAATTTACAGTACAGTTCATACTTGGTGATTTTAGGAGATGGTTCTGCCAGACCGACGGCATGTTCAACAATAACCTACTGAGCATGGTAAACTCAGAAATTGCTACCATTATCCGCAATGGAGTCCGTAGGGTTCTTGAATCGAACAAACCCACAAGTATAAAAAACTTAATTGGAGCAATAGGAGGCGAACAATTCTCGACAGATCTTTTTTTCGAGCGCATCAATGATCACGATTCAAAGGATGAAATTTTTCTGGTTCAGTTTGAAATCAGTACAGCCAGTGCTCCTGAAGATCAGATTGTTCTTTCGCACAACGATGTTTCTAATTTTTCAAAACAAAGGATTGAAGACTTAGAATATGAAGTAAAAGAAAAGAGTATGGAACTTCAGAATGTCGTTGAGGAACTGGAAACCAGCAATGAGGAACTGCAGAGTTCCAACGAAGAACTCATGTCGTCTAATGAGGAACTACAAAGCTCTAACGAAGAATTACAATCGGTAAACGAAGAACTATATACTGTAAATACTGAATTTCAGGAAAAGAACAGGGAGCTAGAGAACTTAAATAACGACATTATCAACTTGCTGCACAGTACCGATATCGGCACTCTATTTTTGGATAAGAGATTGACAATACGAAAATTCACTCCTGCCATCAAACGAATCTTCAACCTTGAGGAATCGGATATCGGCAGATCAATAACAAGCTTTGCTTCTGATTTTGAGGAATCTACCAGAAAATCCATCATTTCCAATTCCAAGATCGCCTTCGAAGAACTCAAAAGTTTCGAAAAAGAAGTGCAGGACAACAAAGGCAATTGGTATCTAAAAAGAATCACGCCGTTTATCACATCTGAAAAAATCATTGAAGGCGTCGTTATTACCTTTGTTGATATTAGCAACCTCAAGAAAACAAGAAAAGACCTTTCTGAATCTGAGGTAAGGCTTACAACAGCTCTCGAAGCCGGAAATATGGCATGGTGGGAAATGGAGCTGCCATCTGGATCTGTTCATTACAACAAAAATAAGGTAGAGATGCTTGGGCGCGATCCAAAAGATTTCACTCATTATAATGATTTTATGAAAATTGTACATCCAGAAGATTACGAGGTAACAATGAATGCGATGCGCGACCATCTGGAGAGCAAAGCTAAGTACTACGATTGCCAATACCGGATTAAAAACATAAACGGAGACTACCAATGGTTTAGTGATATTGGTAAAATTGTATTTAAGAACGAAGAGAAAGTTATTGTTGCAGGAATTGTAATCGACATTACAAAGCAAAAACGTACAGAACTACAACTGCTCGAAGCCAAGAAAAAAGCTGAGTCTGCAAGTATATACAAGAATCAGTTCCTTGCCAACATGAGCCACGAAATCCGCACGCCCATGAATGGGCTTATTGGCTTTGCATCCTTATTGCGGCAGGACAATCTAGAATCCGATGCTAAAAACCAATACATAGACATTATTGAAAGCAGTTCCAATCAGCTGCTTAACCTTATAAACGATATAATTGATGTTTCAAAAATTGAAGCTGGAGAACTGAAAGTAGATACACAGTGCTGTCACTTAAACACGATGCTTATTGAGCTTGAAACTACTTTCAACAAGTTGAAATACAAGAGAGAAAAAGGACATCTGGTGATAACGACAAACATTCCGGATCGTTCGCAGGATATGATTATAAAAACAGATCCATCCCGCTTAAGGCAGGTGTTGACCAACCTAATAGGAAACGCACTCAAATTTACAGAAAAAGGACATATTGCCTTTGGTTACAAAATAAAGGATCAGAAAATTATATTTAAAGTTGCTGACACTGGGATTGGTATTTCGGAAGAAAAACTAAATCTAATTTTCGAACGGTTCCAACAAGTGGAACATTCCGATAAAGCGAAGTATGACGGTACAGGGCTTGGGCTGGCGATTTCCAAAGGTATTATCAGCCTACTCGGCGGAGAAATTAGAGTGGAATCCGAAGAAGGGAAAGGGAGTATTTTTTCTTTCGATATTCCTTATTTATTGGCCGAAAACCAAAATGCCATTAAGAAAGAGATTGGAAAAGCGGAAGTAGAAGCTTTTAATGGGAAAAGAATTCTAATAGCAGAGGACGATCTCATCAATAAACTTTACTTAGAAGAACTCCTCGATGACTTGTCCCTTGATGTTTTATGGGCATCAGACGGAGTTGAAACCGTTGAGAAATTCATGAACAACCAAGATATTTCTCTCGTTCTGATGGACATCCGCATGCCATTACTGGATGGCTATAAAGCAGCAAAACAAATACTAGAGCATAAGCCCGATGCAAAAATCATAGCTCAAACAGCTTACGCAATGGCCAGCGATAGGGAGAAATGCATAAAAAATGGCTTTATTGATTACGTTTCAAAACCTATTAAAAAAGGAGCTTTGCTTGATTTAATTTCTAAGTGGATCAACTAAAATAGTGCGATCTTAAAAAAAGACAACTTAGTAAAGAGGAAAAACTAATAAGTCTGCGACCTGGATTTGCTTTATTCAACCGATCAGCAATTGATACCTCAGCCCTTGTCTAATAAGAAACCTATTTTCCAGTAAACCAATCCGCCAGATGAATTAAGGCTGGCAGGGCATTTCTTTCTGCCAGCTTTTGTGCTTATTCAGGACAGTTTCCGCTGTGCGGACATTAGTCTTTTGCTGGCGCAATCAGACATCCATTACTTCTCATTCAAAAGAGACAGCTAACATGAATAATACACCTAACCTTTTTGATTCCGCAACTTCATAACTAAGTCAGGATGCTTTTATTTGTTGGTTATTAACTGAAGTTTCAATAATTGCAAAATGCCAACTTGAATGTGACAATTGTGGATTTTACATTCCGAAACAACCAGAACCTTCTCTTTCAGAAGATACAGTTTCAGAAATATCAGAAGGAACACTTGTAATACCCGAAACTGCTGCAAAAAAATACAAATAAAAACATTTTGATTTACTGGCTGTAAGAGTGTCATTGAACTTTTATATTCGCAAAGGAAAACCGATACAGGAAATAGAATTTTTGGAACAACTTAAAATAAATGGTGAACATGCTACTTGACCGCAGCCATTTTGCTTGCTGCGCTTCACAAAAACAAACAAAACGTCTCAATAATATTGATTTTGAATGACTAAGCTTATAATAATTTCAGTTCTGATGTTTACAAGTTTTAGATTATTTGCACAGGATATAATATACAAACCTGTATTCATAAGCCAATGTACGGATTCATTAGCTGAAAGTCCGCTTTTGTTTATTTCTGATTCTGATGGCAACCATTACAAACCAGTTCATTTTTCTACGACAAATACATATCTCCCAAAACTTGGGAAATATTCATTGTATCTTGCACAATGGGAACCTGAAATAATAAATATTGATAAGTATGGAGAAACTGTAGATACCTTTTATACAGAGAGAATCCAATTTTCTGTACACATGAGTAATCCACCACATTCAGAATTCATTGACTGTGGCAGTTTGGCAAATGGAAAAGTGACTGATGTTTACTACAACGGCAACATAAGGTTAACTTCTAATTTTTCAAATGGACAACCAATTGACACATTGAAAAAATATTATCGCTCAGGAATAATGCAGGAGTTATACATCCCCCAAAAAAGACATAAGCAACATATTCATTATTACAGAAACGGACAAATCTGGACCGACTATAATTACGCCAAAAGATATAGCGAAGAATATTATGAGTCAGGAGAATTAAAAAAGAGAACAAAATGGAATCGAAAATTTCATAAAGAAAAGTTTGAGTATTACAAAAATGGACAAATAAAGATTAAAGAAAACAAAAAGAATCAGACGCGATATTTTTCAAATGGACTTATAAAGAACCAAACAACAAGAAAAGAAGTTCAGAAACTTAAAAAAATTCTCTCAAGGAATAGAACACCTTGGTTCGAATATCAATGCAACATTTTAGACTCATTAGGTAATAAGCTGGCTTTTATTCAATATCGAGGAATTAACTTTGGTTATGGAAATTATCCAGATAGTATATCCCAGATAAGAGATTACCAATTCAAGAAGGTATTACTTTATAAAAATGGACAAGAAATTAATAAGTTCTACTTTAAGTTCGAAAAAGAAGGAACGAGTTACGTAACTAAAATGATTTTATACAAAAAGAAAGATGATGTTTGGATTGAAACAGAAATAACAACAGCAAACAATATATATAAAACATTGGTAAGCCACCTCAAATATAATGCACTATAGCCTGATTGTACGTTTCAGATTACACATTTTCACTCCAATATGTATGCCTAATGAATTGGTAGTATTCTACATGTTTTTATCAGGGAATTAATATAGAAGTGATTTAAACTTTCTCCCAAATTTATTGACTGTGAAAGGAAACATAAATTTTATTTTTATATTCTTAACTATCAACAAGTAAGTTACAGAAAAAGTTTAAATCAGTTCTTTGTTTATGTAGAAGTCCGTAGACTATCCCCTATGGTATTACCATAGTTATGTCTATAATTTTGAGGAGAACTATAATATAGTTTTCCGAACAGGAAGTTCACTTATTTTGTTAAGGGTAAATGAATCTTGCTCATACCTGATGTTATGAACAAATAATTACCCAGTTCTTCACCAGAAATATAACATTCAATAAATAGGCATTTATTATTCTATTTCTATCTTCAATTCTCCTTATTATTATTTACTATTTCGCGATGTAAAAAAAGAAATTATTTTCAATCACTTGGAAGGTACAATTACCTTCTCCGGATTTATGTGGCATCATGATATTACAATGGCTTTTTGATGAAATTAAATTTGGACCGTCTTCAGAGGGAACTTCAGGTATAGGTTCTTATCAATTGATAATTGTTCGTCCGGACCGAATCAGATCGACATTACCCTTCAGTTTCCTGTGCATCAACTGTTATCAAAATCTAACTTATAACTTGGTACATGGATAAAATCGGCCGCTACCTCCTCCAGATTAATTAACCTCCATCTGCGCCTCAATAATCTTAAAGAGTTTTTTCTCGTCTATAGGCTTGCTGATATATCCGTTACATCCTGCCTCTAGGGCCTTTTCCTGATCACCTTTCAGAGCATATGCCGTTTGGGCTATGATGCAAACATCGGAATTGAATTCTCTAATCTTTCTGGTAGCCGTATATCCATCCATTTTTGGCATTTTTATATCCATCAGTACGATGTCGATGTCTGGATTTTGCTTGCAGATAGTTACGGCCTGTAAGCCAGTATTGGCAAAAACCACTTTAGGAGAGAAACCGCCCAGTAGCTCTTTAAAGTAGAATCCCGTAACAGGATCGTCTTCCACAACTAAAATAGTAGCACCTTCAAGCCTTTTGGCAACAGCGGTTTCCTGCTTGTTTTTTCTTATGGACTTACTTTCGTCAGCCTTGGCAAAAGGCAATGTAAATGAAAAAGTTGCCCCTTTACCAATTTCCGATTTTACATGGATTTTTCCGCCTAACATCTCAACGTAGGCTTTCGTTATGGCCAAGCCCAGACCAGCACCTTCGTACTGAGCAGAAATCTCTAAGTCTGCCTGAACAAAACGCTCGAATATCGACTGGTGAAGTTCAGGAGCAATACCAATTCCTGTATCTTCTACATAAAACACCAGATTGTAATTATCTGGATAATAGCCAAATAATATTTTTCCTTGATTGGTGTATTTTAACGCATTTTCTACAAGATTGGTCAAAATCTGATGCAGCTTTTCGCGATCAGTCCTAATATTAACTTGCCTATCGGACAAGGGCTTTCGAGCTTCAAGCATGAGGTCCTTGTCTTCTGCTAGTGGCAAAAAGTACCGGAGAACACGATCGATAACCTCATTTACATTGGTTTCTTCTGTATTGATGTCCATTTGTCCAGCTTCAATTTTTGAAATGTTGATTAAATCACCAATTATATTCAACATACGCTGGCCGCTATTTTCAATAATGCGTATGTATTCTTCCTGCCGGCTTCCTGTAAGGTTGGGTTCCCTAAGTAAATTCGCAAAACCAATTATTCCATTCATGGGTGTTCTTATCTCATGGCTCATATTGGCCAAAAAAGCCGACTTCAGGCGTTCGCTTTCTTCTGCACGGTTCTTCGCATCAATTAACTCCTCCTTATAACGTTCTTCTGTTAATGTTGCCCTTAATAGCGGCGAAATATATTCACAAAGATCTTTAATACGCTCACGTTCTTCTTCTGTATACGAAATTTCGTTACTGGCAATAAAGATTTGTCCCAGAATTTTTTGTCGGTTCAATATATTAGCTGAAATATAGTTTTCATATTTAAAGACGCCTTCGTAAGCTCCAAAATTATCGATGGCATCTCCCTTTTGTAAAAAACCCGATTGTGACAGTCTGGTTGCCCTTTCCGTTTTTTTGAACTCACCTTTAAGCCTTATAAATTCGGCAACACGTACAATCCCCCCATTAACATCGGTGTAGCCAAAATACCCAAATTCAGCATTAAAAAGTTTCAGGATAATCAATAACACTTCGTTGAAAAAATCGTTCCCAGTAGAGGTAATAAATGCTTCTGCTATTTGATTATGAACCCAAAGCCGCTGTTTGTTCCTTAACAATTCAGACTCAGCTGCTTTTTGTTTCGTAATGTCCTTAAAGGTGCAGTACGATTGCACAAAGTTTCCATTGTCATCATAACTTACACGGCCTTCGTAAGACACCGCAATACCAGTCCCATCCTTTTTTATCATGTAGAACTGAACATCATGAATGTAACCACGCTGCTTAAATTTTGGGAAATTATTTTTGAAATTTATCAATGAATCTGGATGGAGGAAATCCCCTACCCACCTACCAATTACCTCTTCCCGGGAATACCCCAGTATCTGCGACCAGGCAGGATTGATATCAATAATGTAGCCATCACGGTCAAGGGACTGATATGCCAACGGAGCATGGTTATACAAAGCTCTGTATTTCTGTTCACTAATCTGGAGTTGAATTTCAGCTTCCCTTTTCTCTGTTATATCCTCCCCTGATGCAAATATCCCAGTTATAGAGCCGTTCTCGTCTCTTAAGACAGAGTTCTTCCAAGCTATCAGCCGTAGCATACCACTTCGCTGTATCACCTTCCCTTCATTGCTGACATGGCTGATTTCCTGATTATTAATCATCTTTTTAAGAAACCATTCTGTTGCCGACTTATTTTCTTCTGGAATAAAGTGTTCAATCCAATTTTTCCCAATGGCTTCTTTACAATCGCAATCCAAAACCTGACAGCCCTTTGGATTGATAAGTGTAATATTGAAATCACGATCGATCGCAAGCAACATAATACCAGCTACTTCCAAGTACTGCCTTGTAAGTTTGCGTTCATTTAGAAGAATCTTTTCAACTCTTTTACGCTTCGTTATGTCCGAATTAGTGCCTACAAAACGTATTGTTTCACCAGACTCATTAGTAATGGCCGACCCCCTGAGCAATACATCCACCCAGTCGCCTTCCTTTCCCTTCATTCTGTATTCGAGCCTAAAACGGTTTGATGTTTTCCCCATCCGCACATTGAACATGCGCTGAAAAGCTGTTAAATCATCGGGATGAACAAGCGCTTCCCAATCCTCTAACGTGTTATCAATCTCATGATCATCAAAGCCAAGCATGCTTTTCCAGCCAGGGGAAAAATATACGTTTTTCTCCATTAGATCGATATCCCATAATCCGTCCGTATTGGCTTTCATCGCAAGCTTGAAGCGCTCTTTATTCTTCATCAGTGCCTTTTCTGTTTCTTTCTGGTGCGTAATATCAACCACTACACCAACCAGAAACTGCACCTCCTGGGTCTCACTGCGAACTGCTTCTGTGTGCAATTCTGCCCAAAGAATTGCTCCCGATTTACTAAGCCACCTCTTTTCTATGCAATACGAATCGCTTTGGTTTAAGGAAATCTTTGTTAATTCATCTTTGTCCTTTTCATGATCATCTGGATGAGTAACATCTAAATATGTCATCTCCACTAACTCGTCTTCAGAATAACCTAAAATACTGCAAAACATATTGTTTACACGCACAAACCTACCATCGGGGCTGAAATGCACAACCCCGATGGTTTTGTGCACAAACGTATCCAATAGCATTTTTCTCTCATGAGACAGTTTGCCCCTTAGGCGCTCAATTTCGTCTTCAAGTTCTTTTACCCTTTTCTGCAATGGGTTGTATCTAAAAGTCGATTGGTTCATGAAGTAATAATTCTAGTTCTTACCAATATCCATATCTGCACAAGGCAATTAGCAGACAAACTAAAAATCTAACAATTTAACATAAGACACAAGTCAACTAATATACCACATTTTTACAAATAATGTAAACAACATATTAACAAATAGATAGCGATTGACTATTAAGTAATAATATAGATTTCAAGTTAATGAATTTCTAACATACAAACACATCCACCAAATGATGAAGCTATTTAGATTGAAAAAAACAGCGACCGAAATAAACATACAACTAACTAATAAAGAGAAGTTTACAATTAACGCACTGAAATAGGCTTAAGTTTATATTAAGTACTGATCTATTTTTAACCAGGATAGCTAGCTACAAGATTAAAATAAGTCCGCGTCCTTATGTTTTTTTAATCAAGTATGTGTTTTCATTGAAACAAATTAAAAAGCACGTATTGATTCATTATTAGTACACTAAAATATTTTATTAACGATATTGATCTATTAATAGATTATTAAAAGCACAAATCAACATAAAAAAGTTTGTTGTTCTTTATTCTGATTAATATCTTCGTTCGCCGAAATGTGCTATAAAAATCTAGGCATACTCCAGCGACTTGCTTCTTTTGTTGGCTCTTGATATATGATTATCGTTGTTTAAAACTGCATATCACAACGCAAGGTGGATTCCAACTTCTCTACCTCTTACTGTTCCTAATAATTTATGTATGGGTAGCCTGATCGATATCAAATTTTAGCGATTCGCTTACATTATTGATTTTTTTTGCACACTCCAATGAGTTTATGCCTGATCCAGCCTAGCAAAAAGTAAAGCATTAAAAGAATTACAAAAACTAAGGTTTCAGACCTATTTATTCCAGTCGAGTTCTTTAATAGCAACCAACTACTTAGCACTCAAATGAATCTAAATTAATTATGGCAAACTACTTACATTACAAAATATCAATCAAAAGAACCAAACCCCAGAAAAAAGAGATGAATATGAAAAGAAAAGTTATAATCTTTGCTTTGATTCTATTGAACATTGGCGCACTTAGAGCACAAGACCAAACAGTAAATGGTAAACTAACAGTAAACGGAGATGGAAAAATCGGTACTCTAAACAAAAGGCACTACCTGCATATTGCATCTAAAGAGTGGCCCGAAGTAAGGTTTCAGACACCCATCAGCGACCGCCAGATCAGGCTGGGCGTGGCTCATGCCGACAACACACACCATGGTGTTGGTGAAGGCGATTTTTATGTGTATTCCTCAACAAGTGGAACAATGCCTTTAATTGTTAACAAAGACGGAAACACATACCTGAATCACAAAAATGGTAGAGTTGGAATAGGTACAGACGACCCTATAAGTTTATTGGATGTAGATGGTGACGGAAAAATAGGATCGCTAGCTGACAGACATTACTTGAGGATTGCATCGAAAGAATGGCCCGAAGTAAGATTTCAGACTCCAACCAGCGACTGCCAGATTAGACTTGGAGTAGCACATGCCGACAACACACACCACGGTATTGGAGAAGGTGATTTTTATGTGTATTCCGCAACAAGTGGAACAATGCCTTTAATTGTTAAGAAAAACGGAAACGTAAGTATGAACCTTAAAAAAGGTAATATTGGCATTGGTACTGATGATACTAAAGGCTATAAATTGGCTGTTGCAGGAAAAATGATAGCTGAACAAGTAACTGTTGATTTACAGGCAAATTGGCCAGATTATGTTTTTGAAAAAGATTATGCAATTCCTTCTTTACAAGAGGTCGAAAAACACATTGAACTCAATGGTCATTTGAAGGATATTCCTACAGCTGAAGATGTTAAGAAAAATGGCATTTCATTGGGCGAAATGAACATAAAACTACTTCAAAAGATTGAAGAACTGACACTTTATACAATTGCCCAAGAAAAGAAAATCAATAAACTTGAAAAGGAAAACAATTCTCTGCATACTTTGGAGAACAAATTCGAGCTGCTACAGGCTGAAATTGAAAAGCTGAAAAGTACGAAATAAATAAAAAAACATCCAAGAAATCAAGAGCTTGGATGTTTTTTGCTTATGAAAAACGACTCAGCTCGTGCAAACAGGTTCCTCCTCATTTGCTAAGCCTTCATTCTACACAAAAATCCTTTTGCGATATTATCTACAACATCATGATGAGCATTCCACTTGGTATATACAACCAATGCCCATTTCTTTATCAATTCCTTAGTCGCCTTTTCGTCTGCAGATTTTTCAAGAATATCAGTAGTGGTAATACTCCCCCTTTCCAATACCTTGGGAGGCAATAGATATTCATTGGTTTTCAGCAATTTATATTTATTCAGGAAGTCGCTCAACTTTGGAGAAAAAGCATAAGTCCACCTAACATTGTACTTGAAAATCAGGCATAATCTAGAAAGGTGAAAATGGTTATTCCATCTACCATGAATTTCAGGGTGCTGCAAAGTGTGGGCATCAACCATCAGAAACCTGTAAATATGATTTTCAACTTCTGCGAAATCAACACCAAATCCTAAATTGAAAATTTCCAAACATTCATGAATTCCTTTTTTTGTATCTGCACCACAAAATTGGCACTTTCCGTTGTCTAAAAGTGTTACCCTGTTCTTTTTAGCTATATCTGTGTAATCTTGCATTGTAGAAAAAGTTCTCTAGATTCCATAATTTACGGAGCATGAGATCCCAGACCTTTTCTTTAGTCTTACTCTTTTCAAGCAGTCAGTTACTTAGCTCCCGAATAAATCTAAATTAATTATGATAGACTACTTATCAAAAATATCCCAAACATTTAAAACCTATAAATTGGTTTCCTTACCTAGAAGTGTTTTGTTCAATAACCCCGATGTAAAATTTTCCTCATCTTCAGTAATCTCATATAAATCCAACCCCTTAATGTAATGAAGATATTTACTGCAATTTACACCATCAAATTTCCTTTTCGATGAATAAACAACCCAATCGGAGGAATATGGGATAGCCAACATTGATAAGACTTTTTTTCCTGTTACAGCATCTAATATTACATTTTCTCCTCCACCAGAATAGATAATAAATCGTTCATCATTAGATAAGGCTATAGCAGCTACATTATTTGATGTATTAATTCTATATAATTCCTTTCCTGTTTTTATATCCCATTTCCTTATGGTTTTGTCTCTACCGCCTGAAAAAATATACTGCTGATCTTTATCGAATTTCAAACTAAAAACAAAGTCGTTATGCCCTTCAAATTTCTGTAATTTCTTCCCATTGTTTATATCCCATAGAACAATTGTATCATCCCGTTGAGTTGCCAAAACGAGAAATTTTCCGTCTGGACTAAATTCGATGGCTTGAATTCCGGAAACTTCATGATCAGTCAACTTCAATATGACTTCCTCTTCTACAATATCATACAAAATAATACCGTCTGCGTGCTTATATGCTATAATTTTTCCGTTGGGATGAAAAATAATAGGCTTGACACTATAAGTATCGGAAGCTATTTTTTTTATAAATTCTCCTGTTTTTCCATCTAAAATTTGAATTCCTCTTGAGATAGATACTGCAAGATATTTTCCTGAATAAGAATATTTACAGTAGTTGATTGATTCGGAATATTTTTTTTCAAACTTTACTTCTACCTTCCCATCTTCAATCGCTAATATTTTTAAATTACCTTTAAACGATGCTGTTGCGATATAAAAAACATTGGCGTTTAAAGCCATATCTACCCGTGAATAGAAATAATTATCTCCAGTAAAAAAAGCCTTTTGTGTTGCATTTTTAATATCCCAAATTCTTATTGTACTATCTATAAAACTATTGATAATATAATTATTGTCGGTAGTAAAAGCCGTCTTTAAAGAGAATCTTAAGCTATTTTTCAGGCTGGTTTCTCTTACTCCTGTTTCTGTATTGAAAATTGAAATTATTTCGTTTCTCGCAATAGCAATTTTACTGGCATCTGGACTAAAAGTAATATTTGAATTCCCAGAAGACAAGGTTAATTTCTCCAGCGTTGTTAAGTCAATCTCTTTCAGCAATTTTGTATTCTTGAAATCCCATATTTTTATACGCTTAAAATTCCCAAATGCTAATATGTCATTATTTTTACTCAAATCAATATTATTACCAAAGCCACTTGTTGCATTATATGTAACATCACACTCTCCCGATTTAATATCCCAAACTTTAATATCTTTTGAACTAGCAGTTACTACTTTGTTTTCATTTTCTGTAAAGATGACCTCAAAAACATTTGAACGATATACTTCTATTGATTGAATTTCCGCACCTGTCTCAATATCCCATATTTTCAACACTTTATCCCACCCACAAGAAGCAATTTTTTTATTGTCTGGACTAAATGAAAGACCTAAAACCCTAGCGGTATGCCCTTCAAATTCGCCAATCTTTTTTCCCGATTCAATATCCCACAAGAATATTGTCTTATCCCAACCTCCAGAAACCAAATATCTGAAATCGGAACTAACGGCTGCACATGCAATACTTCTTCTATGGTCTGTAAATTTGCGAACCAAAGCTCCGGAATAAATATTCCAGATCTTAATAGTCCCGTCATGACTAGCAGTCAAAACATAATTTTCGTCAGGACTGAAAATAATCTGAGTAACTGAACTCTTGTGGGCATCAATGCTTTTTACTACTTTTTGCTGTTCAACATTCCAAATTTTCAAATTACCCCCTCCAGTTGATGCTAAATATTTACCTGTAGGAGAAAATTCTATGTGATCAATAAAATTTGAATGTCCAACATTCGAAACTAATTCCAGTTTGAATAATGTGTCTTTTGTACTCTCCAACTCATATGAGAGTTCTGTTTTTAAATTATTTGAAGATTTCTTTGGTTGATTGCTATCACATGCACTTACAAGCACGAAGAGTGATATAATTGATATATTAATAATTACCAATTTCATAAAATAAACTTGACGGTTCTCTTCTTGTTTTTGCATGGTTTTCTTTATTTCAAAAGCAATTTTCCAATGTTGTACGTTTCACCAAAACATTCTTATCGAATTCTAATAGCATCCTCTAAAATAGGAAGTTTATACGAACCACATCAAACAGTCCGTCCACTTTTGGCAAACTCGCGCCGTACGCCTTCCAGAACGTCTTTCAGCAAAATAGTTTTAGAATTGCGGTTAAGGGCCATTAGTGAACTATATTGCACAATATTTACAATAGAACCGCCTGCAAGTTCATAATCACTAGCTATTTTGTTCACTTCCAGTTTTGTATCCAGTTCTGCTTTTTCTGGGAATGTTTTTGCCCAAAGCAATGCCCGTTCCGGAGCTTTAGGTACAGGGAAAAAGACAGTAGAATGGAAACGCCGCAAAAAAGCTTCGTCTATGTTTTCTTTTAGGTTGGAAGCCAGTATAACCAAGCCGTTGTAATCTTCGATACGCTGTAACAGATAACTTACTTCCTGATTGGCATAGCGATCGTGCGCATCGCTCACATTTGTCCGTTTGCCAAAAAGCGCATCGGCTTCGTCGAAAAAAAGTATCCAGTTTTTGTGCTCTGCACGGTCGAATATATTTGAGAGGTTTTTCTCGGTTTCCCCAATGTATTTCGAAACCAATTTCGAAAGATCTATTCTATAAACATCAATTTCGTTGCGCTTTCCCAGTAGTGCCGCAGTCAACGATTTTCCCGTTCCCGGGGGGCCGTAAAAAAGCGTACGGTAGCCCGGTTTAAGTTTCCTGTCCATCTCCCACTCTTCCATTAGTGTTGTCTGATGTTTCAACCAGATCTGAATATCTTCGAGCTGAGCTTCCGTAGCATTCGGAAGAACAAGATCGTTCCATTCCATTTTTGTAAGAAGTTGTTTTGCAGGAAAATGAGAATTGTATGCAGGTTTGTTCTTTTTTCCAGTTGTAAGAAAATCGAGAAGTTCCTGTGATACTACAATTGTACCTTTCATAGCTGAAGAGCCAGCTTCAACTTCAGTTAACCAAATCATTTTTTCATGAGCGAAGAAGTGATCGTCGCTGAAAATCTGTTGCAAAGCCAAACGCTCATGAAGACGGGCGCCACACAAAATATACATAAAAGTCTCACCTGTAGGAAGAAACCCACTGTGATTCTGTGCTATCCGCCCTCCAAATTCGGTATAAATCTGATTTGTATTGCTGTTTCTGGCCATAAAAACATCTAACAACTCAGGCTTTATCTGAGGAACAAGGGCTAAAATGAGTAGAAACCGCTCGTGAAAATTCAAGCTACGCTGAATTATAAAATCTGCATAAACGGAACCTACATCTGGTAAATCTGGAGAATTTATCTCTGCTACATGAGAATATTGGGCTTTCTTTCCGCAGTTCAACAATATTGCTGTGCTGAGTATTTCAGTAAACCAGTTCAGTTCATTTTCTATTACTGCTGCATTGATTACGAATTCTTCTGAATACATTTAGATGGTAATAAATAGTGTTAAGGTCGAAGACCTATTTATTTTAGACTTACTCTTTGCTAGTAACCAACCTCTTAGTGTCTGGATTAATACGACAGACTACTTATAAGCAAACAGATGCTTCACAATGGGCTGAGGAAATATAAAAATGCTATTGCCATTTGAAGCTGAAATTTGGTAAGCAATAGGTATAAAAACCTGCACTCAGAATCAGACATCGAATATATCGATATTATTTTTAGACTGCAAGCTTTCAGTTGCGCTTGATCTGGTATTAAAGACTTTGGAAGTCTTTACGTTGGAGTACACTTAAATTCAAATTGAAACTTTAGTAAAATGTAAAAACTTCGGTTTTTGTTGCACTTAGCACGCCTTAACCCGAGTTTTCTCAGCTTTACTAAACAAGGGAATATGTAAAAAAAGGAGGTGATCGGAAAGAGAACTCTCCCTCCAATACACCTCCCAAAGCTTAAAACTCTGATTTGTTCGCGTTGTTCCTATTTCTTAATAAACTTTATTCTTTGCTTATTGTCAATCTCCAAGAAATACATTCCTGTTTTCAAATCTGAAAGATCAACTTTCCCTTCTGTATTAGAAACATTTATAACCTCACCTGAGACACTGTATACACGTATAGGTGTGTTTTTACTTAATCCATTTACGTTCAAGATATCCTGAACTGGATTTGGGTAAATACTAATATTTTCTACACCATCATTGATCTTAGCAATTGCCGATTTTTTTGAATTTGGCCCAATAAGTTCAATTTCGCACAACTGAGTCATAGTATAGTTCGACCTGTTTTTGGTTATGTTCAAACGATAGTAACGGTAAGCAGATGAATTCGACATTGAGAATGTTTTGCGCTGAAAACGGCTCGACCAATTCTGGTTTGACCAACTACCTAATGTTGACCAAGATGCACCGTTGTTTGAACCTTGCAAATTGAAACTCTGAGGATCCCTACCATTAACGTCGTTTGCACTTGTAATGGCCAACTCATTTACAACTACACTATTCGGAAGTGCAATTTGAATCCAACTAGGAGCTGATGTTGAAGGAGTACCTCCATTGTCGAGCCATTTGCTCCAATCTCTATTTTGTGTTCCATTGGTGTAAAGATTGTCGAAGGCCATTGTAGCAGCTTCTCCGCTATGAATTTCTGTTCTTGCTGTAATTGTTCCTGTTCCAGCTGGGTCTGTGTGGTCAATAGTAGCAGAAGCACTTGTTCTGAAGCTCCAAACACTTCCAGATGTAGTTCCAACCTTGTTTACCTCATCAACCTTCCAGTAATAAGTAGTATTAGGGCTCAACGCTCCAGGGTTAAAACTTGTCCCGCTTTGGTTTTGTTGAAAAGCTGGAGGGTTCGATGTGCCGAAATAGACATCATGAGTACTGGCATCGTTACCTGCCGCCCAACTCAATGTTACTGACGTGCTAATTCCTGTGGCACTGTTCGATGGAGTTGGGTTTGATGCCTGCCCAGGAGGATTCTCTGCTTCTTTAGTAATGTTGTTATTAATAGCAGAAGCATATCTTTGAACAGTATTTAGGTTTCCATAAAAATCGTCGTAAAGCCAAAGCCAACCGCCTGTAATGCCACATTCATTATTCCAACCCGCCATTCTGCTCCCGATGTTGTTGCCATCCAAAACACCTGGCATTACATTAATGTTCGATGCAAAGTAGCCATTCCAAGTACAAGGGTTATTTCCCGATCCGCCAGCATAACACTGTACATGAACATCTTCAATAGTTCCAGGACGTTGACTGTTTACATTAGAAACTAGGTTCTGCCAGAAACTAACTCTAGTGTAAGGGCAAATTGACACTTTAAATCCGATGTCTGCCAACATCACCGCAAATTTAGTTGCTGTAGAAACATCGTATGTACTTTCATCATCGAAACTAATTGCATCTATTGCAGGAAGAGCTTCTTTCAGCGCCTTGAAATTTCTATAAAGAGTACTGTTTGGCCCTGTTCCTTCGTTATTTACAAAAGTTTTGATGTTATCAAATGTTCCAGAACCCCAGCCGCTCAAACCAGCCTCTATCCATTCGATTGTTGTTGGAGCCTGCTTGAGTCTCTGCAAATCGCTTGGAAAGTTTGGATACGAAGAATTACCAACGTATGAACCATTTTTTACCAAATCGAACTCCCCATTATAGCCGAGGTCTCCGTTAGATTCCATATGGATAGTCCAAACACATACCCACTTAAAGCCAGATTGACGGAGTTCATTTACAACCGTGCTTCCGTTCTTATAAAACGGTCCACCGCCATAAACGCCGGAACCATCAATAGCAAAAACATTAGAAGAGATAACGAACATGGAAAGCAAGAAAATGCTTCGTATGAATTGATTTTTCATTTTTCATTGTGTGTTTAGGGTAAAACAAATTTCAAAGGCACAAGCTGTAACTTTACACAAACCAAATCCTGTTCAAGAGTTATTGATTTGCAAAGTCTTGAGCACTGCTACCTCTGAATCATCATCGATTCATGTGGTCAAAAACAGCACAGGCCAACCTGTCATCATAGCACACCAAAGTGTATGATTAAGACTGCGTATAGACCAAAATGTATTTAACCAATAAAACAACGAAAGCTAAGCATCAGCAGAAAAGCACCTAATGTGAGAGTAAGTAGGTGGCCATATTTAAATCAACATTATTTGAACATAAAACATTCAGAACGAGTTGTTGATATTAAATAAATCCACAACCTTAGTGTATAGTGAATCAGGTGTTTCGAATAGTAAATCTGTTTCAATTCATAGGCTATTTTTTTCGATAGGTTATTAACCAACATGTAGTAATAAAGGAGCTTTATTTCCTTTGATGCTTACTTCAAAAGTATCTATCATAATGCCTAAAAACAAGAAGAGTGTTTTCTACAATTCTGTATATTTATTACTCTATTCCGTTAACGCCCCTGTTCAGATTGCAAATATTGCAAGAAAGAAAGACGCTCATTAAGAAGTTTCTTCATCTGGAATTTTCATTATAATTCTCTCTTTAGTATAAAATGATCATTGCCATTTTTTTCATATCACCTTTATTCATCTCGATTATCAATCATTATACAAGTTGTAGATAATCTGTTTTACTGAGTTATAAAACAATAGTACGGTCTCTCTGTCCTTATTTCCTATCTCTAACCTTTCATTTGGTGTATGAGGATTTTCAATCGTAGGACCAATTGAGATGCAGTCCATTTCTTCATTGTATTTCTGCATAATCCATCCGCATTCCGATCCATCATGAACTGCGGAGGCCTTGCTGTTTTCTCCATATATTTCGCAATATATTTCTTTTGCCATCCACAGTAATTGAGAGTCTAAATTTAGCTGCCAAACAGGGTAGGCACTTAGGCCAGTACTTGACTCATAATCATATAAATGAGCAAAATTAGACTGAACTGCATCAAGATAGCCTAACGAATCCTCATTCAAACTTTTGTTCGACACATCTACTTTTATTGTACTCTCTCCGATTTCAACATTGTATAAATTTGCTGACGTTTCAACAAGTTCATAGCATTTGGGCGCCACCTTCATAACACCGTGAGGTAGTGAATGAAGCAATAATAAAATTGAATCTGTCGTTTCTTCTGTCATCTGCGGGCGGTAAGCGCCAGCGGTCTGTTTAATCTCAAAATCATAACCACTCTCTACTGGCCGGTGCTCTTGTTTTGCCAGTTCACATAGCGTTCTGAAATCTTTTTCAAATGCGAGAGCCTGTTCTTTTGGTAAAGATACCTGAGCACAAGCTTTTTGAGGTATCACATTGGCCTTAACATCATCCCCCCTTTCCAGATTCTGGAGTAAGATATCATAAGACCCTATTGATAAAAAGGATTCGAAATTTTTCGTTCTTTTGTTCAAACGAAGAAGTATGTTTGCAAGTTCTTTAATTGCATTTGCCCTTCTTTTGTTGATATCTATACCAGAGTGACCGCTTTTCAATCCATATATACTTAAGTCGTACGTTATACAATTTCGAATAGGCAGTGACACGTATTTGGCACATCCTTCCAACTGAGTAATGCTCCCCCCTACGCTTCCATGAACAATTCTGTTTAGCTGTTTTGCATTGAGGTTAATGTACTTACGGCCTGTTAGCAGGTTTTTATCAAATCCCTTGGCACCTTCCATATTGGTTTCCTTTTGCACTGTAAACAGACACTCTAGAGGGGTATCTCTCAATGCCTCGTCCTCCAAAATCGTCAATATGGTAGCTATACCTATTGCTGTATCTGCGCCAAATGCAATCCCTTCATTGTTTGAATATTGCAAACTTTTATAAGCCTTCACCCATTTCCTGCCTTGCTCTTCGAACGAAGCTAATTTTAGAGAAAAAATGTCTTCAGAAGGAAGACAGATCATATTCATATGAGCCTGCAACACAACAGGAATTTTCCTTCTGTGGATTCTATTCCCGTTTCTTCTCAATACAATATTTCGCTCAATAGGATCGGTCGCATTAGATTCATAAAAGATCACTTCAACATTTTTTCTATTATCTGTATATCGGTTCTGGACTTCTTTTACCTTATTCACAATCCACTCACGTATTGGATTTTCGTTTCCTACAGGATGCGAAAGTTGTGTGATTCCGATGAAATAGCTGCATAGTTTCTCTGGCCTAAATTTCACCATTTCAGTTACCTTCAACAATTCCTTAGTTGCGCTTAGACCGTTTGATGTAGAAGTCGACATATAATTATAAGTTTAAATTAAAGATTTACCTATAGCTACTGTATCTGACAAGTA
Source organism: Bacteroidales bacterium (assembly GCA_965230435.1). Lineage (GTDB taxonomy): Bacteria > Bacteroidota > Bacteroidia > Bacteroidales > JBDKHP01 > JBDKHP01. The sequence continues at coordinate 175,338 of CBDDLB010000006.1, read as the reverse complement.
CTCATGCGTATCGCCCCTAATTTGATGAAGTAATAATCCCTTCAATATCAGAACCAGTTCTAGAGGATGGCCTACTCGTTTGGCCAAAAACTTAAATATCAACACAATAACTTTCATCATTAAAACTCACCATATATCAATGAAGTTATTCGTGTGAATTTTGGCATTTATATTGATGAAAAATATAGTGTAATATATTATCAATTCGTTTTAAACAATCATATACAATCATTAAATTACAAAATTAAAACCAAACATAAATACATATTATCGATAAAATTATTTTTTATTTAATGCCACCACAACAGAAAACTTGATTTTCTCTTCTTTTGAATAGAGAAAAGATTATCACACATATCTATAACAGGCAGAATATTAATCAATAATACACAAAGATTAATCTATAAACTTGGCATCTTTGCAGCCAGCACGAAAACTAAAAGATAGGATAAGAAAGAGGTTGAATAGTATTCCCAAAGATAAGATAGGACAGACTACTCTACCCGACTGTTTTTAAATTATTGCATATTCTCGTGACGGCTAGTTCAATAGCCATTTTAACAGGTTCAGTTATTTTACGTTTGAAGAACTCCCTCATTAAGTTCAACCCTCTTCTGAACACGCTATACTGAGGATAACCGTGCTTTTTTCTTTTGACAGGGTTCTTTTTCCCGTCCTGAATACCTGTTGCCCAGCACAAAGTATAGGCTATCGACACTACGGCAAAAAGCTTTCGGTATTTTTTCAGGTCCTGCAGGCAGGAGTCTTCCATATTAAAACCTCTTGCCTTCAAGGCCTGAAAGAATACTTCTATCGGCCATCGGCGTTTATAGGCCCCCGTCAGTTCACCGCAAGGTACTGTCCCGATCAAAAACAACAGTTCGCCGTCCTTACCATAAGTCAGGGACAGGTTAACAATTACGTTATCAACAATCACATTTTCGGCATAAAAAGTTTTCCTGTCCCCCAGTAGTTCCTCTGCACTGGCAACCGTTCCCTCTGCCAGTGTTATCTTATGGTTTTTCGGCACTCTTACACAGAAGTTTATCCCTTTCTTTCTTAACCATGAAAGCCATTTGTTGCCAACGAATTCACGGTCCATCACCAGCATGCTGATCCTATCGGGCCCGACAATCCCAATGATGGATTTCAACAGCCCTATTCGGTCGTCAGCATTACTGTTCCCGCTATTATTGTCAAGCATTTCAAAATAAATGGGCACTGCCATTTTTCCGATACTCACAACCGCGCACAGGATATTTACCCGTGTCCTGCCGAAGTCCCATTCCGTCCTGTCTATACTGATCAGTAGGCGGTCATGGTGCACAAAGCCCATCAGAAAGACACCTAACATTAGATAATCAAAATTGACCTTCTCGAAAAAATCCTGTATCCGCCTTTCTATCGATTCTACCTTGGCACCGCTTTCTATTTTGTCCGCTATCTGTGAAAAAACTACAGAGCGGCTCTTGATAATCCCTGCTGTCAGTTCACATATAAACTCCTGCCTCTTTTTGTGCTTTACTATCCCTAGGTTACGAATTAATTCATATATATTTGTTTGTGGACATTGCTCCATGCTGAAAAGTTGTTTTTTTGGTGTAGGAACCACAAAATTCAACTTTTCTTTTTACCTCTCGAAATCAGAATTCATAAACAGTCGGGTAGAGTAAGGACAGACCTGATCATATGCTATTTTTCTTTTACAAACAGACCATTTTGCAGCTCTTAATTACAATTGCTTCACTAAATGCTACTTACAAGCAAAAACTTCAGATAAAACCTTCTACATTTTGTATAAATCGCAGATTGATTTAACCTTTGCAAAATGAGAGTGTTCATCACCCTTGGTTAATAAAGGCTGCGCAGCATAGATTGTCACTCTTCTGCAAACACCTGTTTATAGCTCAGCAATAGATAATTAACATCCATAAATACTATGACAACAACTCAAAGAAGGCTCGCTATAGGAGCAATAGTTTCCGTGATGGCAATCGTAATAATACTTTTGCTTGTTTCCATATTTACCGATTATGGTTTGAATTTTAAAAACGATAAAACGGAAGTAGCAGTAAGTAATAAGGCAGAACCGCTACTAAACAGGCTCGAAAGAACAATAGAAAGAATAGAGCGCAAACAACTTGAAGTAAAAAACGACAAGCAGGCCTATGTGCAATCTAAAAAAACGAAAGCTTATGTGGATTCGCTAAACGATATTCACTGGACACTAAACAGCATTAAAGAAAATGCAAAACCACTGGTAGAGTACTTAACAAATAAAGAGCTAGCTGGCGACGAACTGAAAGAAGTAGAAGACGGAATTTTTAAGTTTATTGAACTACAATCGGAAACTGACAGTTTGATTGGTGCTGCGGATCTGTTGTATCATAATTTTCATCAGTACCAGATTGCTGAAAAAGACCAGACGATTGAAGAACAGGCTAAAGAAATAAAGAAGTACAAAAGACTGGCTCAAAAATACCGTACAATGTATGCCGATCTGAATACGAAGTTGGAGAAGGCAAATGCAATGATCGATAGTCTGGAATCGGCAATAAATAACACCGTAATAACTCCAAAAACATCTACAGAACCGGAAGCAATGCATTCCTCTGGCCAAACAGATTCGCTAAAACTAGAACTGGAGGAGCAGAAACAATTAGCAGAAGCGCTAAAGGATTCTGTTAACCGTTTCCCTCAGTTCGAGATCATTCGGTTTTCGGCGAATCCGTACAAAGCCAAGAACTTCAAGATATCAAACCACTGGAACCTGAGACATATTGAGAAATATGGATTCTTCGCAGAAATACAGGCCGAAAATTTCAAACATCCTCACGATACGCTTCAGCTTAAAATTATTGTTGATGTTCCTGTAAACAAAGACGAATATAAAACGTTCGAGACTGAACTGACCTACAATTTCAAAACCAACACACACAATAAGCTCGAATTCTTCCCGGAAAATTTAAGAAACGGTGTTATAAATTTCTCAATTTATAGAGGCGGCAGATTTATGCGCCTTGAAACAATGAGGATCAGGAAACCGAAACTTTTCCCTCCAAAAGATATAGATTCAGAGGAAGGTAAAAGAAACATTGATCCAAACTTTGAAAACAAAAAGCGAAGCTAAAAATTATTATTTGTAAGTGAACGGCCACCGTCTCTGACGGTGGTTTCAATATCCTAATGCGCAAAAATAACTTCTAACGGTTCAAAATTGATCTATTTTCCATATAAGTTCATCTTCTCAATCAGCTCATTAACTCCTGTCCATCCATTTGAATACAATTCAGTGCCAATCTCCTCTGTCCCTCAATACTAAACTTAAAAACTCACTGAGCTTTGGATAGTGTTTTTTGCCGATCAAATGCCCACAGACACCCTCAACTAAGCCTTACCTAACCAAATATCTGATTACCAAGAATATTCCAACAACAAAACCTAAACCTATGCAGAATAAAAAAGCATAAACATTAATATTCTTCGGTAGTGTATTTGCTACACCTTTAATCAGTCTATCCATAATGTCAGTTTTTGAAGAGCAACGATACTCGTTCTTTATTCTTAATTTATACAAAAAAATAGGATTGCGAATATACTAAAAACTGAAACACCTGAGCAGTATTCCCACTATGCAACTTTTCACAATTGACAGCCCATACAACATAAAAAATCACAACCAGAATAAGCCAAAAATGAAAACTATCCAATACAACCTACCAAAAAACTTACGCATCTTCGTCAACTGCATAATGACAGATTATTCAGACTCTCCAAATGGTGAATTGTCACTCCCATTATACGCAGATGGCTATCCCGGCTTAATGTTTCAACAATCGGAAAACGGCTTTTATATGCTACCGAAAGGGAAAAAGCTCTCGGAACTATTTCTGTACGGACAAACATTAGAACCGATTACCCTAACTGCAAAAGGAAGCTATCGGTTTGTTGTATTTCAGCTTTACCCTTTCGCCTCTAAATACCTGCTGAATATAGATCCAAGAAAACTAAATGATGATTGTTACGATCTACTCAATTTGAAGAATGTAAACATAGATGCTTACCATCAAAGACTAAATCAGGCTCCAGATTTCAGCAATTTACTCAATGTAATGACTGAGATACTGAAACAGCTACTGAACAACCACCAACATCCTGTAGACGATGGAATTCAAAATGCCATTCATCACATTATACAAAGTGATGGGAAAGTTCGGATCAGCAAGGTTTTGGATCAAGTTTTTTTGACTGAAAGAACACTTGAAAGGAAATTCATGAACCAGATTGGCCTCACTCCTAAACAATTTGCCAAAATCATTCAATTTCAGTCTTCCCTTGAACGCCTAGATAGTTCTAATTATACAAAACTTACAGAAGTAGGATTGGAAAGTGGCTTTTCCGATCAATCGCACTTCATTAGAGTATTTAAATCCTACACAGGCCTATCCCCTTCCGAATATGTAAAGAAAGGTGTGTGATTTGCTGTTTGTCGGTTTTGTTCAATTTTTCAGAGGTAGGAAACTGCAATTTTGCTTCAGTAACCAACACTGAAAAAACAAAAGTCATGAAAGTAATCGTATTTGGATCCTCAGGAACAGTAGGAAAACATGTAGTAGGGCAATTATTAGAAAAGAACTTTCAGGTCACTGCTTTTGGTAGGGACTCCTCGAAACTTTCTCATCTCAACAATTCAAACTTACACTTTTTTGAAGGAGATGTGTTCAACATGGACAATGTACGCACTGCTATATCTGGGCACGACGCTGTATGTATAATATTAGGTTCGGGAAAAAGCAGGAAAAGCATTGTTCGGTCTGTAGGCACTAAAAATATTTTGACTGCCATGCAGGAAATAGGGCTGACCAGGGTTATATGCCAAACCACCCTTGGAGCTGGAGATAGCAACGCAAACCTTAATTTCTTCTGGAAAAAGATTATGTTCGGCTGGTTTCTAAAGCAGGTATTTCTAGATCATGAACTTCAAGAGAAACATGTTCGGGAATCGAAACTCGATTGGACAATCGTGCGACCGGCAGCATTCACAGATGGAGAAAAAACGGGACAATATCTACATGGATTTGCTCCAAATGACAAATCGACCAAACTGAAAATATCACGGAAAGATGTGGCCGATTTTATCACTAAAGAACTCGTAACCAATCAGTATATACATCAAACACCAGGGGTTTCTTACTGATAACTGAAGTTTATTAATTTCCCTCAACGCTTTGTAATAGTCTCCTTCAGTAGCAACCTCCTCTGGAGGAGCATTCTAAAATGAACTAAAATCCTTATCAGAATCGTCATCGCCATTCTTCTCCTCATCATTGATAGACGCATTCATATCAATGCCAATACCTTTTTCCTCTAAAACCTCTTTGTGTTCAGTAACAAACTCTTCAATTTTCTCTGTAGAGGTACCGCCTTCGTAATCATCAATCGGGATTTGTAGTTTTTTTGCAATTTTAATCAATAAATCCTCTTTCTTGATTTTCTTCTTTTTCGTAAGTTGAAAATTCAGAATCAACTCATTCAATCCATCAGCCTGAACATTCAGCTCTTCCGAACCAGCCGACAACTCCTCTGCCGTAGTAGAGTTTTGGTTTGTAATATTCACCAATTGCTGCAAGGTTGTGTTAATTTGTTCAGCACCACTATTCTGTTCGTTACTGGCAAGAGCAATTTCTTCAATCAACTGAATAATTTTATTGATATTCAACGTTGTATATTCCAGTTTCCCGCCTGTCTCTTCCGCTGTTCGGTAACTTCTGTTCGACAAAGAATCTATTTCGTCAGCAGCACGCCCACTGTGTTCTGCCAACTTTCGTATCTCTGTTGCTACAACAGAAAAGCCTTTGCCATGTTCCCCTGCACGCGTAGCCTCTACGGAGGCATTAATTGCCAGAATATCAGTCTTGTTTGCAATATCATTGATAATGCTCACCTTCTCCCGTATCTCTTCCATCGACAACAGCGTTTCACGAAAAGAGTCGTTAACCCCCTTCACTTCGGATGTAATCTGCTTGGAAATTTTCAGCGAATTTTGTGTATGTTTATTATTCTGGTTTATGCCCGCTGCCATTTCTTCCATAGAAGCTGATATTTCCTCTACAGAAGACGCCTGTTCATTTGCTCCATGCGATATTTCCACCGCAATCTGGTTGAACTGCTTACCAGAGTCTGCTACCGAAGAAGATGTATTTTGTATCGCATGAATCAACTTCCTAACCGTACTGATAAAAACATTGTACTTGTCCACAATACTGCCAAGTTCGTCTTCGCTATCTTTTGTGGCATTTTCCGAGTAATTGTTTTTTGTAAGTGCCATAAAAAGATGTTCGAAATGCGATGTTGTTTTCCTTATCCAAGAAGAAACAGCATAAACGTTAATCAGGGCAACACCAAAGCATACAGCAAGAAAGAATAAGAACCACCACATAAAAACATCCATGCGGTGCATCTGCGCACCTATGTTTACAACAGAAACAAGTTGCAAATCCTCATTTAAAGGTGTAAGATTGAATACATTCTCGCTTTTATTGTCGTAAAAAGCGATTTCTTCGAACAGCTGTTCGGAAACGACTTTTTCTATCTCTGGGGTAATTTCAAACAAAGTATCCGCATATAGAATATTACCGTCGATATTAGTAATAAAAACAGTTTCGTTTTCTGCCTGTTCCACAAGATCTTTAATGCTTTTTTCTACATCTTGTAATGTTATAACAGTGTCAGCAAGACTAAGTTCACAATGTTTTATTACCATTTTCTGACTTATCTTTCGGCTTTCTTTCACTTCCTCAATCATCTGGTTTACCCCAGAGTAAAAAGCCAGTCCACCAACCCATACTCCAATCCCAACGCACGTAGCACCAAAAATGAGCAGTAATTTGGTAAAAATGTTAACATAAGTAGCTTTGGCCACAAGTTTGCGATCAGTAAGCTCACCCGTTAATTTTTTGTTTGCACCGCTGAATAACAGCGAAAAACCTCCATAAACCATAAAAGGACAAGCAATAAAAGCTGGGATACCTCCTACCCAAATGCTTATGGATGAAAGATTGCCATGCTGGCCAATCAAATAGAAATACATAAAAAAAGAGGAAATCAACGAATTCGCAGCATAAATGTAAAGCGAATAGAGGTTCATGTCCAAAGCCCTTCTTGTAATGGAGATCAGCTTTTTGTCTGGTATCTTCTCAAGGTTACGAAGACTCCGCTCAACTGGCCAGACTAAAAGCCCTATAAATAAAACACTTGGTAGCGTCACCAAACACCAAATAGTAGTACCGACCCGAAGTGTTGCCATTAATTGCTCTTGGGTATTGTACATTAAATAAAACGCAGCAACAATGTAAGCAAAGTTCCAAATAGCAACCAAAGGGATGTAAACAATCAGCGATTTCAACGTGAGGTACTTCATAGCTTATTAAGTTTAAAAACAGGAACAACAGACCCTAATAACCAATCATATCTGTCTATACCATGGCTCCAATATCCGCATATTATCAACCAATAAGTTAAGGCAATAATTTGATTTAATTTACACTGCCCAACTAAAATTTAGTCAGGTAAGACATGCCTTGCTCGTTCGAAATGCCCCCTATATCCATCTGAAAGGAGACCGAGTTACTCAATAGTCGTGAAAAGTACACGCATCAATGCAATTCACAAATATTCTCATTTGATACCTCTTTTATAAGGGCGGTGGGAGGCAATTTCAGAATAAAACCATCATATTCAGTATTCAAACAAAAATCCAACATCTAACACTTTCACAATGATTTATACTTTTATGGCGTTCATTACTGTAAAATAATCAACCCAACTATGACTATGAGAATAAATTTAAAGCCCCACCCTACTTACTGGGCAATTCTTCTCTTACTACTAATTGCATCATGCAAAAAAGAGGACAATCAGCCAGAAAAATCGGAACAGCAACCTTTCAGCAAAATTGGCTTAATTGAAAACTTCGAACTGCACAATCCAAGCCAAACAATCATATATATCAATCCAGAGAACAAGAAAGATCCAGAAGAAAATGGCAGCATAGAACATCCCTTCGATTCGTTCTCTGATATCTCGAAATGGAAAGACAACACAAGCTATGCCATCAAACGCGGAACAAAAATTTATGCCGGTGAAATTGTAATATCCGGCAACAATATTACACTTTGCAGTTATGGAGCAAAAAGCGAGAAAAGGCCAACAATTGAAAGTACAACAGAAGCACCCACACATGCCGTACTTACTCACTACCTGGGCATCGAAAACCTGACCGTTCGCGATATAGAAATCTACGCACCTAAAGCAGCAAGCAGTCTCCGTTTTCTCAGAAACAATAAAAATGTAAGAGTAATAAACTGCAAATTGCACGGAGGCATTCATGGCTTACGCTCAATTGAATCTCATGGACTCTGGGTAGAAAACACAGAAATTTTCAATGTAAAAGACGATGGTATGTACATTAAAGAAACTACGGACATTGAAATCCTGAACTGCTACATACACCATGTCAACCTAAACTGGAAACCACCACACACATCGGAAGAAAAAGCAGGAGGCGATGGAATTCAACTTGCAGAATGCCGACACTGGCATGTACATCACAACATAATTAACCGGATCGGATCAGGCAACAAAGCCTGCTTCATCTCCAAAAACCCGGAGCAAAACGACGGCATATTAGAGTACAACGAGTTTTATGGCCCAACAACAACAGGCAACGCAATTTATCTTCACGACGGAACAGGACTGATTGTCCGTTACAACCGTTTCGAGGACGTATCACTCTCACCGGTATACACCCATTCATCAGATTTACAATTTTATGGAAACATTGTCATTCGCATGGGCTTTCCGTTGTTCGCCTCAAAAACGGCCAACGTATACAACAACCTATTCTATGAAACGGTCGATCTACTCAAGGGTGGAAAAATCAAGGCCAGCAACAATATTTATTATTCCTCAGAAGATATCGTAATAAACGTCAGCGAGTTATCCGGAAGCAACAATCTCTATTCCTCCGACAAAGTTCCTCAAGGATCTTTCTCTGGAATTCCCCTATTTGTCGATCCGGAAAACGGAGATTTCCGCATAAAAGAAGGTTCAATAAGCATAGACAAAGGGACTGATGTAGGGCTGAAGCACGACTTCTTTGGAGTTAGTATACCACAAGGAGGAGCACCAGATATTGGCCCTTATGAATTTGTTAAATAGAGTCTTAATTGAGACACTGTAAATTCCTTAACCAAAAGAAACAAAAGGCCGCCCGAACAAACCAGAAGGCGGCCCAAAAACGACATTGTCATATGTAAAGAAAAGCGCAGTTCTATGCTATTGTTGCCGTTTTCTTGGCATCGTAAGCAATATAATCCATACCTATATAAATATCGGCAGTATCTTTCAGCGACTGTACAGCCTGATGCTCCTGTTCAAGAACCTGCATCCTAAAATCGTTCACCACTTCTTTCCCACGGGCATGTTGTGCCTTTTTGGTCTCATGATAAGTTAGCTCAATAAAAGCCCTCAGGTCAATATCCTCTGTTTTAATTGCATAAAGCCCATCAACAATAAGCACATCCACGTCAGAAAAATCAGTAATCAACGTATCTACCTGATCCGTAGCAATATCCACACATGGCATTGTTGCTGTTTTCCCCTCTCGGAATTCCTGTATGTTCCTGTTTATAGTTTTCCAATCGTATTCACCAAACCCAACACTTTCAACTCCGTTTTTCTTACGGCATTCCTGCCGATCTTTAGGCAGCGTCTTATAATAATTGTCTATATGCAATGGCTTGCCCACAAGTCCAGCTTTGCGCATCTCCTTTGCTACAACATGAGCTAATTCCGACTTTCCAGAACCAGACTCACCCGAAATTGCAACAATAAACTTCTTTTTTCCCTGACGCTCTTTCAATACACGCTCAGCAATAAATTTCCCTGCCTTTTCGTGCTTCTCAGCTATTAATAATACATCGCTTAACATAATTGATTGTTTTGAGTTGAAAATTTATTTTTTTAGGAGCAGGGCGTCCATCCCATCTAAAACATCCCTCCGCGCCTTCCACTACAAGTCCTCAGCCCCCGTGCCGTTCCACATCGGCCTGGCGGTCTATTACGCTAGCCGCTCCATAGCCGCCACACCGTGTTCCACTGACACGCGTGCTTCCGGGCTTTCCGCTACAGTCACGGCTATTTTTAAAACGTAAGTGCTGTTTAAATCCGCCCCTATTCATAGAAACGCAAATTTTTGAGTCTCTACCAGTATCACCAAAATAAGTCAAATGAAAGGATGGTCACACAACCCATGTAACCACCCTATTCTACCCTAAAAATTGAAAAAACTACTATTCTAAATTTGACCTAACTTTTCTACCTCTGTTTTTGGACTGACACTAACACGAGGTTCAATTGTCATCCAATTTTCTGTAACTGTACACGTATAATCACCTATTGCGATTCTAGCTTCCTTATCAGCCTTCACCCTAACTGTTGCTGAATCAATCTGGAACCAATAGCGAACGCCCTTGAATACCAAATTGAAACGAATACTCTTCCACGCTTTAGGCAAACAAGGGTTTATCTGTAGGATGTCACCACGTGTGTCTACCCCGGCATAAGCAGAAAGCGCAATCATAATAGTTCCGGCCATCACGCCGCTGTGAATTCCTTCCGCTGTTGTACCTCCCTGAATATCGGTGAAGTCGCTGCCCAAAGCCTCGGAATACAAATCCCAGCTCAGCTCCATATCGTTCACCATAAGACCAAGCAGAGAATGAACAACACGGCTAAGAGTAGAACCATGCGAAGTGCGGGCTAAGTAATACTTCAAGTTTTTGGTCAGGTAATCGTCCGAAAGCTCATAACCAAGATCTTTCAACATTCCTGTCACCTCTTTTTGGCTCAGGTTATAGAAAGTCATCAACGTGTCTGCCTGCTTCGAAACCTTATAATCATCGGCCGATTTGCCTTCCGATTTCAGGATCCGATCCATACGGTAGATATTTTTGTAAGCCTTGCGGTAAGCTTCCCAGTCAAGCTCTTTCAATTGAAAGTAACCATCGTACTGAGCCATAATGTCGTTCTCAATCACGATATTAATGTTCTGACTGATTTCCTTCCACATTGCTATCTCAGCGTCTGTCAGACTGATTTTGTTGTAAACAGCCTTCTTGGCCTCAGGAGAAATCTTGCTCAACAAATCACTTGCACGGCGCATTGCCCAAACAACCATTAAATTGGTGTAAGTATTATCCTTCAGGCCACCTTCCGAACTGTCAGGATACTGTTCGTGAAATTCATCTGGCCCCATCACGTTCTTGATGGAGTAACGGCCATTTTCAGTTTTATATGCCTTCGAGGCCCAGAAACGGCAGATATCAAAAAACATCTCAGCACCGTATTTCTCCACAAACTCAATGTCGCCAGTAGCATTAAAATACTGCCATACGTTGTAAGCAATCGCCAACGAAACATGTCGCTGAAGCGAGCTATAGTCATCTCCCCATTTTCCAGAAAGCGGGTTCAAGTGAACAACCTGCGTTTCCTCACGGCCATCAGATCCACTTTGCCAAGGGAACATTGCACCGGCATATCCATGTTGTTTTGCATACTTACGTGCCTCGTCCAAACGGCGATAGCGGTACATTAGGAACGATTTGGACACCTCTGGCATGTGAAGGTTGTAATGAGGCAAAATGTAAAGTTCGTCCCAGAAAATATGTCCACGGTAAGCCTCGCCATGTAGGCCACGCGCTGTAAAACTAGCATCAAGCGTTCTATTGTGTATCGATGCACCTACCTGTAAATGATAGTTGTGCAAACGGAGCAAGCGTTGCGAACGGCGGTCACCCTCCACCTCAAAATCAACAGCCAGCCATATTTCTTCCCAAGCCTTTTCGCTGTTTTCTATTAAATGCTCGATGTTTGTATTGTCACAAACTGCTTTACGCGCTGCATCTAAAGGGTTTTCTGCTTCGAAACTATGAGAAGTGTAAATAGCAACAGTTTTCTGCACTGTCAACGTAGCTCCTTTTTCAACTCCTGTTGTAAATGTTGAAAAAGCCTTCGATTTCGAAATTTCGGTAGAAAACTCAGGTGTAATCTCTTGATGATCTGCATACACATCCAGACGCTGAGCCTCAGCAATTTCGATCTTAGACTGAACAGTACGCACAGACACGTACACCTCATTTCCTTCGCCGCCCTCTGTTACAGCCTCAAGATGTTCTTGGTTTAGCTGTTTGTAGCGCTCCACACCACCATTTATCAGATCTCCATCGATACCGGCACGAACAGTAATACGGCCAGAGTAGTTCAGCGGAGTAATATTATAAGACAAAGCTGCCAGGTTCGGGCTTGCCATAGAAGCCATTCGGTCTGACTCTATCAATGTCTCACGGCCTTCGTCATCCACCACTATCAAGCTCCGTGTCATGATAGCGTTGCGCATGTTAAGCTCCTTGCGGTAATTCTTGAAATTTCCTTTCGAGAAATCGAAATACTCGCCATCGCCTACCTTAAAAGTGATCGGCAACCAGTTAGGAGCATTCACAAAATCCTCGTTCGTAATGTAGCGGTCGCCTACTTTCGAATCTAAACGGTTGTATAGTCCTGCAATGTAGGTTCCAGGATAATTCACACCATTGTCCATCGATTCTTCCTGTGTACCACGCGTACCGAAGAAACCGTTACCAACAGCAGTCAACGATTCACGCGTACGTTCTTTCTTCGCATCATAACCAACATAAGTGATCCACCAAGTATCTTCCTTTTTATCTTCTTCAAACCACTTCACAATACCATCGAATCCTATCTCCGAAATATCAGATGCTACAATATCGGCCCCATTCTTGGCCAATTCCTCGTAATTATCCTCACGCGCTAGTCCCAGTACTAGACCAAAGTTGCCAGCAGCTCCGGCCTGAACACCAGATACCGCATCCTCTACAACAACTACACGGTCATAATCCACACCCAAATTGTCGGCCGCTGTAGTAAAAATATCAGCTTCCGGTTTTCCCTTCAGTCCCAGCTCCGCAGACACTTCGCCATCTACACGTGTTTCCATCAAATCGAGCAGTCCTGCCGCTTTCAAAACCACCTTACAGTTTTTGCTCGACGATGCAACCCCAACTTTTATCGCTCTTTTCTTCAATTCACGGATCAGATCAACAGTACTTTCAAACATCTGTACCCCATCGCGCTCTAAAATAGTATTGAATGCTTCGTTCTTCCTATTGCCCAGCCCGCAGACTGTTTCCATATCTGTAGTATCGTCCGTTGTTCCGTACGGAATATCAATCCCCCTTGAGGTCAAGAAATCGGCAACACCTTTATAGCGCGGCTTTCCATCAACATACGGGAGGTAATCACTCTCGTGCGTAAATTCCTTAAACTCCTCGCCATATTTCTCTTCACGTTGGCGCAGATAAGTGTCAAACATCTCCTTCCAAGCAGTGCTATGTACATCTGCTGTTTTTGTGATCACACCATCTAGGTCGAAAATCACTGCATCGAATCCGTATTTAGACATTTCGCTTTTTTTAAACTCGTATACTTATTTATTTTTTCTTCCAATCTCAAAGTCCTTGATTGACCGATCATTAAACATCAGTTCTGAACATATAGAATTCACCATTTCCCCACCCGAATACAGTTTTATAATTAGGAGCACAGCTTTAATCTCTAGCTAGAACATCCTCCCCCGCCTTCCACTACAAGTCCTCGCCCCGCACACTGTTCCACATCGGCGTGGCGGTCTATTCCGCTCCCGCTCCATAGCCTCCACACCGTGTTCCACTAGCGTGCGGGAGCTGTGGGCTTTACGCTCCAGTCGCGGCTATTTTTAATACTGCATTGCTTTCTATATCAACCATATCGTTAATGTGTAATTAGTCCTGTGCAACAATCACCTTTAGAAAGGCGGGCAGGCAGAACCCACCCGCACAGATCAATTTTTAACACTAACCTAATTCCGATGCCCCACTACAGAGCATGGCCTCTAGAAACCTGATAATATGAAAATTAGAACTCTATCCAGATGTATTGATAAGCTGCCAGTTTCAACAGACCATTGCTATCGAACTGTAATTTCTGCCCTAGCAGATCCTCACTTGCTTTCACCTCTATACCTTCTACACAAACCGCTTGCTCCTCGACAATTAGATTGTTCAGCACCAAAATCTTACGCCCCTCATGTTCCCTCACAAAGCACAAAATGCTATCGTTAGGTTCTCCATCTGCGTTTGTTGCTGTTCTCCAATCTATAGTCCCCCGTCCAAAATTGCTGTAGCAGTTACGGGTGTTCAGAAGTTTTTTGATTCGGTTGTATACTTTGTGTTCAAATGTGGTTTCGTTGGCCAGTTTACCCTCAATCTCTTGCCAATCTATGCGTCCCCGCACCAAAAAGCGAGTATCATCTTTGCCGGTAAGCTGTATCTGCTCCCGGTAATATTTGTGGTCGTTAGCCTTCCCGAATTCATCGCCATAGTAAATTACAGGAGTGCCCGGCAATGCGAACATTACGGCATAAGCAAGAGCCATTCTATTCTCATCGAATTTCATCAGTTCGGCCATTCGCGCAGAAATACCCTCGCCAATGCGGAAATCCCATTCCTTTTCATGGCAATAGTTCTTGTGGATATAAGCCCTGTCTTCTTCGGTAACATACACTAATTCAAGGCTCAGCTCATCGTGGCAGCGCAAAAAGGTGAACCACTGTCCTTTTTCTGGTATTTCCGGCGTCACCTCGCGACTAAGAGTATGTTGAATTGGCTTGGCCGATTGCATCGACAGCGCCTTGAATATCTGCGGCATTACAGGAAAGTGATAAGCAGCATGGCATTCGTCGCCATTGCCCATATAGCGTACAACTTCGTTCGGCTGCTGACAAGCCTCTGCAAGTAGTAATGTTCCCGGACGTACAAAATCGAGCATTGCCCTGAAAAACTTTACAACAACATGCGTATTGGTCAGGTTTTCGCAGTCCGTCCCCTCTTCTTTCCAGATATAAGGAATAGCATCGGCACGGAAACCATCCACACCTTGTTCTACCCAGAAAAGTAATGTGCGGGCAATCGTTAATAAAACATTAGGGTTACGGTAGTTAAGATCTGGCTGGAACTCAAAAAAGCGGTGAAAGAAATAACTATCGCCTTCCTTCTCCCAGTTGCTCTCGCAAAGACCTTTGAAAATAATACGTGCATCTTTATATTTCTCAGTATCTTTTGTCCATATATAAAAATCGCGGTATGGATTATCCTCTCCTTTACATGCCTCTTTAAACCACTCGTGCTCGTTCGAGGTGTGGTTCATCGCAATATCGAATATCACGCGTATACCTCTTTCATGAGCTTTTTTTAGAAACTCATTGAACACCTCCAGCACAGCTTCATTCGTTGTTTCCCCATCAATACCGGCCAGATCATGACGGATCATCCGATAATCCCTTATGTCGAAACCAGCATCACGCATCGGCGAGTCCAGCACTGGCAACAACCAAAGTACATTCACTCCAAGCTGCTGGATATAATCAAGTTTATGGACGAGATTTTGAAAATCGCCAGCATACAGATCAACGTAAATTGAATACACAACGGCATCTTTGTACCAATCTGCTTTCGGGGTCTCTATCTGATGTTTTTCCTTGAAACGTTTAAGTTCGTCCAAAAACTGAGCAAACAAGTCATGATCACTGTCTCCGTACAGTTTCCCGAAAAGTTCTTGCATTGTTCCGATCTGTAAATCAGAAACCTGCGTCGTTGTAGGCATTGTAGATACTGAATCCATCGTATTTTTTTTAAACAACTGCCCTCTTGTTAAAAATGAAACACCATTCAACTAAAAAACACATGTTGATTTTTGATTCATCAAACAAAAAAAAGGCTGTTTGAGCATCATTTCGAATTAATAAATGAATAAATTGAAAATTTAGGTTACTTCAAAACTAGAAAAAAAAACAATACGACAGCAGTAATTAGAGCACACAAAATGCCCTGCATGCACTGAAATTAAAGGAAAGTACTGATTCAAACGTTTGCAACAAGAATAAAAAAAATCAAAAAAAAACATGTTTTAAAACAAGGTTGTTTTTCTAACAAATACTAGTCCTGATTAATTTTTATTAATTAGAATAAAACGAAAACGTTTTCGATGTTTTTTCAATCGTTTTCTAATTTTATGCAAACGTTTTCTATAAAAAAGGCAATAGTTCCACGCACGTCTTTGACCAGTTCTACTCCACACCAGTTAAAAATGATCTCAAGCTTTCTGGTACAAATAACTTCAGCATTTCTCTCTCTTCTCTCCTGTTATTTAGGATCATTCAGAAACTGGAATCACATTTCTTAAGTTATTTATAACATCAAAATCCAATCGCTTGTATATTGAACACTTCTACTACAACCTAAAAGTTCTAAGTAATAAGCAATATCTACGGAGAGTTTTGTTTAGATTTACTAAGATGTTCTTAGGGAAAGGAAAATAGAGCAACAAACTGATTACCAGATGTTTTTCAAAGATAGTTCGGTATGTTCTGTGTACTTCTTGCCTCAAAGGTTTCTGAAGTACAAGAGATATCGTTTACAAACATTACAATCAAATCAGATAGTGTAACATTGGCAGCATACCGAATTTTTGATGCACCTTAAAAGACCATACGTAGTCTGTTCTTCGTTTTCTCTAAAAAAACCAACGAAACGGCTTGTTCGGTTTTAGCTTAGGTACAACTGGGCCATAGTTCAAGTAAAGCAATATTTATTCTTTAAACATTTCTCTTTATCAAACATATAGAGATATTATAGAATCTTTTATCTGTATTAATACCAAAGACACATGAGGAAAGTTATTTCACTAATATTCATCTGTTTTTCATTAACAACAATAGCACAACGCATCATTCCACAGTCTTTGCGCTGGAACAATGCTGTTGGCTTCTATAGCACAGCATTGGCAAGTACTGCGTATCGACTAGAGGCACCTAACGACGGAGCGGAAACACAGCCTAGAATTGGCTATGGCGGAGCTATCAAACTGGAATCTGCCTTAAACACAACCAGACGCATTGAGGCAGGTGCAGGAGTCTTCTGGCGCAGTTACCAATATACCAATGTTGGCAATACCAAGCTTTTCGCAGAAGATAGAACCATCAACACAACCTTTCTTCATTTTTACTTAAAGCACAAATGGATGATGGTTACACGTTATAATGGCTATTACTTTGCTCCCGGTATAACACTAGATGTAGAAATGAACCATCCAATTGTACACAGTGATGCATCTGGAATAGGGGCGGCCGCATCGTTTGGATTCGAAAGACGCCTCAAAGGTGGTTTTATCTTCTTCTCAGAAGTAGATTTACGCCTCCCATCGCTCTGGCATTTCAAAACGGAAGAATACCCTTGGCGACATTCCCACGCTGGGCTTAACATAGGTTTTATGTATATTATCAGGTAGAATCTTTTGGCATTCTACTTACGAATTAAGGTCTAAGATCTATTTGTTTTAGACAGACTCTCTGCAAGTAGCTTTTTACTTAGCACCGGAATAAATCCGAATTATTTACGACAGACTACTTACTTTGAATCCGTTAATTCTTTTATAGACTTTATAAGATGGGTCTGGAATACTAATTTTTTCAGTTCACCCCCTAAATCCTCCTAAAACAGAGGGCTTAGGGGGAGTAAAACATGATCAAATCCACTTTCTAAATACTATACACTCATTTTACTTTCCCATTATCAATAAGCTGAAATATCCGATTCAAAACTCAAAAACCCAAAACTCAACTATGGAAAACATATTAATCATCGGAGCAGGCAATTTGGCTACGCAGTTAGGCTTTGCCCTGAAAAAAAGTGGCTTTTCGATTGTACAGGTATATTCCCGCACACAAAAATCCGCAAAAGAACTCGGTGAAAAACTAAATACAGCTTATACCAATAAACTCAAAGAACTGGATAACAGAGCAGACCTTGTTATTATGGCCATTTCGGACAATGCCATCTGCGAAGTTTCGCAAAAGCTCAGTTTCGGAAATAAGCTAGTTGTACATACCTCTGGCAGTATACCCATGCAAGCGCTAGAAGGCATCTCTTCTTCCATTGGGGTACTGTATCCTCTACAATCATTCTCCAAGAACGAAGAAGTTTCTTTTTCCGAAATCCCTATCTTTATAGAAAACAGCACTCAAACACACCGAAAGTGGCTGAGGCAGATCGCAGAATCGATTAGCGATTCAGTATATCAGCTCGACTCTGCACAGCGCAAACAATTGCATCTTGCTGCTGTGTTCGTAAACAACTTCGTAAACCATCTTTTCTCTATTGGAGAAGAAATTTGCGAGAACAACGGCCTAGATTTCAATGTCCTTCAACCACTTATAGAAGAAACTGTAAGAAAAGCTGCGTCTATCGGCCCACAGCAAGCTCAAACAGGCCCCGCCAAAAGAAACGATACTGTAGTGATGGACGAACACCTGTCACTCCTTCGGGAACACGATCTTTACCAGAAAATATATACTTTTGTAAGCAAAAGCATCCACAAAAAGCATCTCCATCAATGATGCTATCCACTATTTGGAGTGCTAAGTAAAAGTTCAAAAAAAAGGTAACGGCACACAGAACTTTAACACCTGAGTTTACATAGAGGTACATGAGGTTAGGAGAAACTGTACTGCGGGGGCCACATTTTTTTGCAGTTTTACATAAAGAGGTATTTCTACAAATCTTTCCTGTAGAGAAAGCCTCTTATTTTTTGTTGAATTATATAAAGTTTCTTGCAGGCCTGTAAATCCAAAAGGGACATTCCTTTTGTTTTCAAGCCTCAGAAAATCGTTAAAACACTATTTATGCCAGCTTTTAAAGAAAAACTCAATCATATTAAGGCCTTTGCATTCGATGTAGACGGTGTAATGTCGAAGGAAATACTTGTTCATCCGTCTGGTGAACTTATGCGCACTATGAACCCTAAAGATGGGTATGCACTACAGTACGCAATGAAACAGGGATATATAATCGGTATCATCACAGGAGGTGTTAACGAACTTGTCCGCGAACGTTTCCGCCGTATTGGAGTCACAGATATTTACCTGGGTTCGTTCAATAAAATCGAAGATTTTCAGGATTTCTACTTCAAATACGAGCTGAAACCAGAAGAGGTACTTTACATGGGCGACGATATTCCTGATCTGGAATGCATACAAGAAGCTGGTATTGGAGCTTGTCCGCAAGATGCTTCTATAGATGCAAGGCAAACTGCCGATTATATTTCTGACAAAAACGGAGGGGAAGGCTGTGTGCGCGATGTCATAGAACAGGTGCTCCGTGCAAAAGGCGACTGGCTATCTGACGGCGCAAACCATTGGTAAAAACATATTCTTTTGTGGAAATTGAGTTTTACACGTTCCAGATTAAGGTACATGTTTGAAGTTATGATAAAGTAAGCGCGTGGTGCTATTTATTATGAAAGCATTTAAATCTTTAAACGTACAACATATGTTATGCGAGTTTTGTAATTCAAACGCACGCCTTTTGTGCTGGATTATGTTCGCTCTATCAAATTCTTCCACAAGGGTTTCATTCAGAACATCACACAAAAATCAATGAATCACATGCAGAGTTATCTCAAATTGATACGGTTTCCCAACCTACTCATGGTTGCATTTACAATGTATGCTATACGTTGGGCGCTGATATATCCTATGCTGGCTGTCAGTGAGTTAAAATTGCAGTTCGGCGAATTCGATTTCTTTTTATTGGTCGTTTCTACAGTTTTTATTACTGCCGCTGGCTATGGCATAAACGACTATTTCGATGTACGCACCGACAGCCTAAACCGCCCAGACCGTGTTGTTATCGGAAAAACCGTAAAACGCAGGGTTGCACTGGCACTTCACTGGTTCTTCAATACAGCAGCTGTGATGATGGGCTTCTATATATCCCACAAAATCGGCTTTTGGCAGTTTGGTTTTCTATTCGTAATCACCTCTGGACTGCTCTGGTATTATTCAACCACATACAAACGGCAATTCCTCATTGGCAACCTGATTGTTGCCCTGCTGACTGCTTTAGTTCCAGTTTTGGTACTGATCTACGAAATTCCATCTCTTAATAAAGCATATGCCGACCTGTTGCAAGAAAACAATACCTCCTTTATGTATATCGTAAGATGGGTGCTGGCCTTTTCAATTTTTGCATTCATTACAACTCTGGCAAGGGAGATTATCAAAGACATTGAGGATTTCGAAGGCGATGCTGCTTTTGGCCGCAATACATTACCTGTTGTGCTTGGCATAAAAACCACGAAAGCAATTGCTATTGGTCTGGAAATTATCACTATTGGCCTTCTGTATTTTGTTCATTTCTGGAAACTGAAAGATATGCTGAGCTTACTTTACATCACCTTTGTATTGGTTATTCCATTACTCTATATTTCTTGGACAATCTTAAAAGCCAATCAGAAAAAGCATTATACCCATGCAAGTATTTTGGCCAAATTGATGATGCTTGGTGGTATTCTGTATTTGGTTGTACTGAACTACAACATTAGCCAATAGCTCAGTACTTAAGTTGATTTATTGAAAAGTAAAACAAGATAAATAGGTCAGAGGCCTTAATTCACATATAATGTATAATTTCGACAACCACAATATCATCCTAGCGTCACAATCGCCGCGCCGCCAACAATTATTAAAAGATCTTGAATTTAATTTTCAGGTAAAAACAAAAAACGGAATCAAAGAAAACTATCCGGAAGAGGTTATAGGCCACGACATAGCAACTTACCTTTCTGAGTTAAAAGCATCAGCTTTCAGCGACGAACTCGAAGAAAAAGACATTCTAATTACTGCCGACACTATCGTTCTGCTAAATGAAAAAGTACTCGGAAAACCAGAAGACCGAGCAGATGCAATTTCTATGCTCCGTCAGCTTAGCGGAAAAAAACATCAGGTTGTAACAGGAGTTTCACTCACTTCTACGGAAAAGCAAGCATCATTTTCTGCGGTTACAGATGTGTTCTTTAAAGAATTAACCGAAGCTGAAATATCTTACTACGTAGACAAATACGAACCATATGACAAGGCCGGGGCTTATGGGATTCAGGAATGGATTGGCTATATCGCGGTAGAACGTATCGAAGGTTCGTATTTTAACGTTATGGGGCTGCCAGTTCAACAATTATATGAAAAAATAATACAATTCATTGAACAATAAGTAGGCACTTGACTTTGTATATTGGAGTTATTTTATGATACAGTGAACTGTCAGAAAGTTCGTTTGGTTATATTGTCAATAAAACAAATAATTCCATAAACTTAAATAAATGACGATTGAATCGTCGAACAACCAAAAAACCAACACCTAATCATTCAACATCAAACAAAAACAATTTTGAAATGAATAGACTGAAGAGCTATATCCTGTTGCTGCTCATCACAGCATCGGGATTCGTAAAAGCAGATGAAGGTATGTGGCTACCGATATTGTTGAAAAAATACAATATCGAAGACATGAAGGCTAAGGGATTTAAGCTTACTGCCGAAGATATCTATAGTGTAAATAAGGCCAGCATGAAAGATGCGGTTGTGATTTTTGGAGGGGGCTGCACTGGCGAACTTATTTCGGATCAAGGCTTGCTTATCACAAATCATCATTGTGGATACGGACAAATTCAGGCACATAGCAGTTTGGAGCATGATTATCTTACCAATGGTTTTTGGGCAATGAATAAAAGCGAGGAACTCGTTAACCCAGGACTTAGTGTGCGTTTCTTGGTTCGCATGGAAGATGTTACATCTACTGCCCTAAAAGGTGTCGATAACAAAATGAACATGGCCGACCGTCAGAAAGTAATCAAAAAAAACATCGAAAAAATAGAAGAAAAGGCAACTAAAGACACCCACTATACTGCCCGCGTTGAAAAGTTCTATCACGGAAATGAATACTACCTTTTTGTTGAAGAAATGTTCACGGACGTACGTCTTGTTGGAGCTCCACCATCGGCAATCGGCAAATTCGGTGGCGACACAGACAACTGGATGTGGCCTCGTCATACAGGCGATTTTTCAATTTTCAGAATCTATGCCAACAAGAAGAATCAGCCTGCCGAATATTCTCCCGATAATGTTCCTTACAAACCAAAGAAGCATTTTCCTGTTTCACTTAAAGGCATCAAGAAAGACGATTTCACAATGGTGTTCGGTTTTCCTGGTAGAACTCAGGAATATCTTCCTGCATCGGCAGTTAAGTTGATCACCGAAACTTCGAACCCGCATAAAATCCGCATCCGCCAGACTAAGATTGATATCATTGGCCGCGATATGAATGCAGATCCTAAGACACGCATTCAGTATTCTGCCAAATATGCCCGCATTTCGAACTCTTGGAAAAAATGGATCGGCGAAAACCGTGGCCTTCGCAAATTGAATGCCCTAGAGAAAAAAGCGGCCTACGAAACTAAGTTCCAGACTTGGGCGGAAAGCAACGACGGACTGCGCCAACAATACGCCAATCTCCTTCCTACTTTCAACAAAGCTTACGAAGAAATAAAACCATACTGGCTTGCCCGCGATTATTACCGCGAAGCTGGACTTTATCTCGACCTGATGGAGTTCGGTTGGCAGATATCGAACCTGGCCAGATCTATGGAAGAAGACAAGAAAAAGGAATTTAAGAAGAAACGAAAAGGCATGGTTAGCTATGCTGAAAAATTCTACAAAGACTTCAACTTAGATACCGACAAGGCTGTTTTCTTGGCAATGATAAAACTATGGGTGAAGAATGTTGAAGAAGCTAAATGGCCAGCTGCACTTCAAGCTGCCAAAACAACTCATAATGGTAATTGGAATGCTTATGTGAACGATATGTATTCAAAAACAGTATTCACACAGCCAGAAAAAATGAAGGGGATAATGGAGAAATTCTCGAAGAAAAAGCTTGAAGAATTATCTACCGATCCTATGTTCAGGTTCTTTGCCTCTCTTGCAAGTGATTATTATCAGAAAATCATGCCCCAATACAGAAGTATTCACTACAGAATCGATAGCCTACAGATGGTTTATATGCGGGGCATGCGCGAGATGGAGAAAGAACGCACCTTCTATCCAGATGCCAATTTCACACTACGCGTTACCTACGGAAAAGTAGATGGTTACCGACCAAACAACGCAGTAATCTACGAACATCAAACAACGTTGGAAGGCATTATGGAGAAGGATAATCCAGAAATTTACGATTACAATGTGCCTCAGCGTCTGCGCGATCTTTTCAAATCGAAAGACTATGGTCAGTACGCCGACAATGGCAAACTTCCTGTTTGCTTTATCGCAACTAATCATACGACTGGAGGCAACTCTGGAAGTCCTGTAATTGATGGAGAAGGAAACCTTATCGGTGTTAATTTCGACCGTAGCTGGGAAAGTACCATGAGCGATATCATGTACGATCCTGATCAATGCCGCAACATCACACTAGATATCCGCTATGCGCTGTTTATCATCGATAAATTTGCTGGAGCTAAGCATCTGGTTGATGAGATGACTATTGTAAAATAAGCTTCTTTGGGGCGACGACCCTGATCGTCTCCCCTCTTTTCTTTTTCTTCTAGAATTTCATGAAAACTCCATATTCCCAATCTAGTGGATTGATATTCAATCTGAAATTCTTCTGATCTTTATCTACAATGGTGTAAGTTATTCCGCCTACTGCTGCCTGTAAACCCCATCGTTTTGTAAGTTGGTAATTTATTTCAGGATGTAAGCCGAAAGTCCAGATGTCAAGGTTTTCGGAAAACTCATGATCAGTAATATAAGTTTCTGAATCACGAATGTCATATGCCATGAATTCTTCTGTAATTACTGACTCAACATATGCATTTGTTTGTGTTACATCCATCTTCCCTTTTATATAGCCAACTTGAAGAGTTATGCTAAAAAACCATTTCTCATTTATATTCCTATAGTATTTGATAAAAGCACTTGGATTGAAAGCATAAGTCTCTCGTTCTAGTTGGCTTGCTATGAAATATCTATAAGTAGAGCTTAGTGACTCTGAACTTACAGACTCCTGATTTACATAAGCAAAACTTAAACCTACAATCAACCTTTTACCAATAGCATAACCAGCATTGATACCAACTTGATATTCTGTATTTTTTTCTCCTCCTGAAATTAATGCGCCCAATTTTCCTTTCTGCGAATCATCATACATTCCCGAAAAGCTTAAAATCCAATCCCCCTTTTCAACCTGTGCAGTTGCAGAAAGCTGAATAATCATCACAAATAACAAACTAACAATTATAGACCTCTTCATTCTATTAGATATTTATATTCAGGCGCAAAAATATAAAACTCCATCTAGAAATAAGATTATTATACTTTAATACGTTTAGTCAGACAGGTTATTCAATCAAAAAAGACTAATTTAAATTGCAAAACTAAAAATGACAGAATAGCCCAAACATATTTACCCTTCAACTTACCCAGATTATTTACCCAAAAACAAAAACTATGTTTAGAAAGTCATTCATCATTTCAATTCTCGCAGTTTTCTTTTTATACAATTGTGAAAAAGACGAAGACGACAAAAAAAATCCTGTTGACAATGTTGTGAAAGAAGAGTTTCCAGAACCTAAAGGAACAGTTGTCAATGTAACAAACGTCCAAGAGCTTGAAGCTGCTGTTTCCAGAGCAAACAAGGAAGGCAACATCGACATTGTTTTTGCCAGTGGCACCTACGTGCTGAATAATATGATCTGGCTAACTGGTGACAACGTAACTTTCCGAAGTGAATCTGGCAAACGCGACGACGTTATCCTGAAAGGAAAAGGCATGAAAGGTGGAATCACCCACATTCTTAACCTTACTGGAAAAAATGTAGCAATGGGTAACTTAACCTTGGGCTGGATCAGCCAACATGCCATACAGGTTCATGGTGAAAATGATGCCGATGGTTTCTTGGCTCACAACCTAAGATTTGTGGATACTGGCGAACAGATGCTGAAAGTGTCGTATAAATCTGGCGATTCTAAAGGTGCAGACAATGGTATCGTAAGATACTGCCTGTTCGAATACACTGCCAAAATAGGCCCTCAATATTATATTGGTGGGGTGGATGCACACCAAGCTCAGGATTGGGTGATTAAAAACAACATTTTCAAGCACATTAAAAGCCCTGAAAACAGATTGGCCGAACACGCGATCCATCTTTGGTCGGACAGCAAGGGAACTTTGGTGGAAAACAACCAAATTACAAATTGTGACCGTGGCATTGGTTTTGGCCTTGGGGACAGAGGACATGGCGACGGTATTATCCGAAACAACATGGTTCACACCACCCGCGATGTTGGCATTGGCCTTGAAAATGCAAAAGGTGTACTGGTCTACAACAACACTGTAGTTACTGAAAACTACCAAAATGCAATAGAATACCGTTTCGAAAATACTTCTGCTACCATTATCAATAACCTTACAATTGGTAATATTGCTGAGCGCAATGGTGGACAGGCTGAATTATCTAATAATTTCGATAAAGCTGAAATGTCATGGTTCACTGATGCTCAAACAGGCGACCTGCATCTTGTTTCCAGCCAAGCCGATGTTGTTGATGCTGGAAAAACGCTTAGCGATGTTAAATTTGACTTTGATGGCGATGCGCGGCCTGTTGGGGCTGGTTATGACATTGGGGCTGATGAGGCTTATTAATTTCCATTATTAAATTCAACTAATAAAAAACTCAACTTCTTATTTTCAGGAAAGAGGTTGAGCTTTTTCTTTTATAATTTAGCATCTTGTATGGGCTTTTTACTCAAACACTTTTCTTTATTCACATATAAAAGTATATTTTTGCAAAAGTTTTCAAATTTAATTAATTTTTTCATTAAGCAAATGTATACAAAGAAACTCAATGCGATTTTAGCGTTTTTAATTCTAGGACTCTCTGCAAATGCTCAGTGGTCTGGTAGTAGTTTGGATGGTAGCACTTATCGTAATGGCAATGTTGGTATTGGAATCGATAGCCCCTCTGAAAAACTGCATGTTAATGGCCGACTGAAATTGGGCATTCATAGTTCTGGTGCAGGTACTTGGTATGAATCAAACTCAGAGCACAACTGGTTTGCAGGTATAACTTCGGATGATAAATGGAGGGTTTATTACAACGGGAATAGATTCATAATAAATCAGAACGGGTATGTTGGTATTGGAATCGATAGCCCCTCTGAAAAACTGCATGTTAATGGCCGACTGAAATTGGGCATTCATAGTTCTGGTGCAGGTACTTGGTATGAATCAAATTCAGAGCATAACTGGTTTGCAGGTATAACTTCGGATGATAAATGGAGGGTTTATTACAACGGGAATAGATTCATAATAAATCAGAACGGGTATGTTGGTATTGGAATCGATAGCCCCTCTGAAAAACTGCATGTTAATGGCCGACTGAAATTGGGCATTCATAGTTCTGGTGCAGGTACTTGGTATGAATCAAATTCAGAGCATAACTGGTTTGCAGGTATAACTTCGGATGATAAATGGAGGGTTTATTACAACGGGAATAGATTCATAATAAATCAGAACGGGTATGTTGGTATTGGAATCGATAGCCCCTCTGAAAAACTGCATGTTAATGGCCGACTGAAATTGGGCATTCATAGTTCTGGTGCAGGTACTTGGTATGAATCAAACTCAGAGCATAACTGGTTTGCAGGTATAACTTCGAACGATAAATGGAGGGTTTATTATAATGGCAATAGACTTTTAATCGACCAAAATGGGAATGTAGGTATAGGAACAGAAACTCCCAAAGCTAAACTATCAGTAAATGGCCAAATCAGAGCAAAAGAAGTAAAAGTATTGGCCAATGTCGATGAGGTACCAGACTATGTTTTTGAACCAGACTACGAGTTGAGAACTCTCAAGGAAACGAAAGAATACATTTCAAAAAACAAACACCTCCCAGAAATTCCATCAGCTGTAGAAATTGGAGAAAACGGTATGGACTTAGGAAAAATGAATCTACTACTTCTAAAGAAAATTGAAGAATTAACACTTTATCAAATCGAATTATTAGAGAGATTAGAAACTGCAGAAGAGAAAATCAAACAACTAGAAAATCAAAAAAATTGAAAAAGTTATATAAAAGCTGCTCTTTCTAAAGAGCAGCCTCCTATAATATCTAAAAATTCAATTAAGCATCAATATTAGCATAAGTAGCATTAGACTCAATAAAATCACGGCGAGGGCCAACCTCATCGCCCATGAGCATTGAGAATGTATGATCAGCTTCGGCCGCATTTTCTATAGTCACCTGACGAAGCATGCGCTCCTCTGGATTCATCGTAGTTTCCCAAAGCTGCTCGGCGTTCATCTCACCAAGACCTTTGTAACGCTGGATGTGCACACCTTTGTCGCTACCCTTTCCAATTTCCTGTATTGCCTGTAGGCGCTGATCTTCGTTCCAGCAATAGCGTTGTTGTTTTCCTTTTTTCACCAAATACAGAGGTGGAGTTGCAATGTACAGATATCCCCGCTCAACAAGCTCGCGCATGAAGCGGAAGAAGAATGTCATTACCAAAGTTGCGATGTGACTACCATCGACGTCGGCATCGGCCATGATAATGATCTTGTGATACCGAAGTTTATCTAAGTTCAATGCCTTGCTGTCTTCCTCCGTTCCCACAGTCACACCAAGTGCGGTGTAAATATTTTTGATCTCTTCGTTCTCGTAAACTTTGTGCTGCATGGCTTTTTCCACGTTGAGAATTTTACCACGCAATGGGAGGATAGCCTGAAAACGACGATCACGACCTTGCTTAGCGGTTCCACCCGCAGAATCTCCCTCCACGAGGAATACCTCTGTTGTAGTCGGGTCTTTCTCGGAACAGTCGGCAAGTTTACCTGGTAGACCCTGACTGCTCATAACCCCCTTACGCTGAACTAGTTCGCGAGCCTTGCGAGCAGCATGACGCGCCTGAGCTGCCATCACAACCTTCTGAACAATGCCCTTGGCCGCATTTGGATTCTCCTCCAAATAGTTGGTCAAAGCTTCGCTAATTGCACGGTCTACCGAAGCTGCTACTTCTGAGTTACCCAATTTAGTTTTCGTCTGGCCTTCGAACTGTGGCTCGGCAACTTTTACAGAAACTACAGCAGTCAGCCCTTCGCGGAAGTCGTCGCCAGATATATTGAATTTTACTTTCGAAAGCAAACCCTCGCGCTCTGCATAAGTTTTCAGCGTACGGGTAAGACCACGACGAAAACCAAGCAAATGAGTACCACCTTCTATTGTGTTAATATTATTTACATAAGAGTAGATATTCTCGCTAAACGAATCGTTGTACTGCATTGCCAGTTCAACAGGAATATCATATTTATCAGTTTCAATATGAATCACGTTCTCAATAAGGGCAGTTCGTGTGTCATCCAGATACTGAACAAACTCAATAAGTCCTTCTTCAGAAAAGAAAGTTTCTGTTTTATGCTCACCGGTTTCCCCGTCAACGTTTCTTTTGTCTGTAAGAATCAGGCGTACCCCTTTGTTCAGGAAAGCCAATTCGCGCAAACGTGCAGAAAGAATATCGAACTTATATTCTAAAGTTGAAAAAATATCGTTATCTGGCTTGAAAGAGATTTCTGTTCCCCTCTTTTCTGTCTCACCAACAAATTCACCTTTGGTAACAGCTGCTCCACACTCAAACGCTTGGTGAAAAACTTTCCCATCGGCATAAACACGGGCATCTAGCCTTGTAGATAATGCATTAACACACGAAACGCCCACCCCGTGCAGACCACCGGAAACCTTGTAACTATCCTTGTCAAACTTACCTCCAGCGTGCAAAACAGTCATTACTACCTCAAGGGCATTTTTCTGCTCTTTCTCGTGCCAGCCAGTTGGAATACCACGGCCATCGTCAAGGACGGTGATCGAGTTGTCTTCGTTAATATCTACATGAATGTTTTTACAGTGCCCAGCCAAAGCTTCGTCGATGGAGTTGTCAACAACCTCGTACACCAAGTGGTGCAGACCACGTTCTCCTACATCACCAATATACATCGACGGGCGCTTACGCACCGCTTCCAAACCTTCTAATACCTGAATGCTATCCGCTGTATAACCATTCTGTGGTTGGATTTCAGAATTTTCCATTCGAATCTTGTTTAAGTTCTTCTCTCCTCCTGCTCTTTCGCAGAAAGTCAAGCATGCAAAATATCCATCCATCTGGAAAAACATCTATGCTTGGCCATTAAAAAGCCAGTTTTCGTTCTGGATGAAAAAACATTCAAAGATAATACTTTATCTATCATTATCACTCCTTTAGGTGCTACAACTTAGATAAAGTTATCAACATTTAACACTTTTCCTTGCTGATCGGAAAACAATGCCCTAGAGAAAGAAAAATGGATCAAAAAACCAGACCTAAAGCAAATGGCAAACCAGCAACAGATAAACCGATTGCTTAAATCAAAGAAAAACGATGTATTTTTTGAAACTAAAGTACTACGGCATGGAATTAGTCTAATAATGAACATTGAAGTGGGTTTGATTATTAGTCCATTTTGGGCAAATAGACCACACAATGGATTTGAAGACTGAAAGTCATTTCCTCAATTTTATAAATCAACGAACTAAATGTTTCTGGACTGTCAATTTTAAATCTTCTGCCTTTATTGGTTTCGACATATAATCGGTACTACTCTACCCGACTGTTTATGAATTCTGATTTCGAGAGGTAAAAAGAAAAGTTGAATTTTGTGGTTCCTACACCAAAAAAACAACTTTTCAGCATGGAGCAATGTCCACAAACAAATATATATGAATTAATTCGTAACCTAGGGATAGTAAAGCACAAAAAGAGGCAGGAGTTTATATGTGAACTGACAGCAGGGATTATCAAGAGCCGCTCTGTAGTTTTTTCACAGATAGCGGACAAAATAGAAAGCGGTGCCAAGGTAGAATCGATAGAAAGGCGGATACAGGATTTTTTCGAGAAGGTCAATTTTGATTATCTAATGTTAGGTGTCTTTCTGATGGGCTTTGTGCACCATGACCGCCTACTGATCAGTATAGACAGGACGGAATGGGACTTCGGCAGGACACGGGTAAATATCCTGTGCGCGGTTGTGAGTATCGGAAAAATGGCAGTGCCCATTTATTTTGAAATGCTTGACAATAATAGCGGGAACAGTAATGCTGACGACCGAATAGGGCTGTTGAAATCCATCATTGGGATTGTCGGGCCCGATAGGATCAGCATGCTGGTGATGGACCGTGAATTCGTTGGCAACAAATGGCTTTCATGGTTAAGAAAGAAAGGGATAAACTTCTGTGTAAGAGTGCCGAAAAACCATAAGATAACACTGGCAGAGGGAACGGTTGCCAGTGCAGAGGAACTACTGGGGGACAGGAAAACTTTTTATGCCGAAAATGTGATTGTTGATAACGTAATTGTTAACCTGTCCCTGACTTATGGTAAGGACGGCGAACTGTTGTTTTTGATCGGGACAGTACCTTGCGGTGAACTGACGGGGGCCTATAAACGCCGATGGCCGATAGAAGTATTCTTTCAGGCCTTGAAGGCAAGAGGTTTTAATATGGAAGACTCCTGCCTGCAGGACCTGAAAAAATACCGAAAGCTTTTTGCCGTAGTGTCGATAGCCTATACTTTGTGCTGGGCAACAGGTATTCAGGACGGGAAAAAGAACCCTGTCAAAAGAAAAAAGCACGGTTATCCTCAGTATAGCGTGTTCAGAAGAGGGTTGAACTTAATGAGGGAGTTCTTCAAACGTAAAATAACTGAACCTGTTAAAATGGCTATTGAACTAGCCGTCACGAGAATATGCAATAATTTAAAAACAGTCGGGTAGAGTAAATCGGTACAACCTGCACTTAACACTTTCGTTTTATCTTCCGTGAGTGCATACGCAGTAATACCAATAATGGGAACTTGCTGATCTAACTTCCTGATCTCACGCGTGGCTTCATAACCGTTCATTAAAGGCATTTTAATATCCATGAGTATAAGCTTAAACTCACCTTGCTTTTTAACTAACTCAACAGCTTCGAATCCATTCCTTGCAAACACAGGGTCGATATTTAAAGTTAAGAGAATTTCTGACATATATAATGCATTGATAGATTCATCTTCGGCTATAAGCACTTTTGAACCGGAGTAATTTTCATCGCCCCTTCCTACTGCATCATACTTTATCTCAGATTCAATGACTGGCGTGTAGGGTATCGTAAAAAAGAACTCAGATCCTTTCCCAACTTCTGATTTCACCCAAATTTTACCATTCATCAACTCTACAAGTCCTTTGCAAATCGACAGTCCCAGACCTGCCCCGCCATAGTTCCTAGTCGTTGTCAGTTCAGCCTGCCTGAAGCGATCGAATATCTTGTTGTGTAGCTTCTCCTCAATTCCAATTCCTGTATCGGAAACCGAAAATTCAATATACCCATCTTTAACATCGCAGGAAAAACCAATCTGCCCTTTCTCTGTGAACTTAATTGCATTGCTGAAAAGGTGCTTCACGATTTGTCCCAATTTCTTCCTATCGCACAAAATAAAGCCGTACTTACACATGGGCACTGCTTTTACTTCAAAACCAATGTTCTTTTCTCTAGCTTCGTTGCTATAGTATTGAGCTGCGTTCTTGAAAAATTCGAGAAGATCCACTGCCTCTGCATTTACTTTAATCTGTCCGGCCTCTATTCTTGCAATATCCAACACATCGTTTACAATATTCAAAAGCTGGCGACTACTTTTAATAATAATTTTAGTATATAATTGCCGCTGTTCATTAGTTTTATTCGGATCTATCAGCATTTCGGAGAAACCGATTATTCCATTCATTGGCGTACGTATTTCATGCGACATATTATTCAAGAAAGCAGTTTTCAACTGATCGCTTTCTTCCGCCCTTTCTTTCTCGCAGATAAGCTCCTTCTGCTTCTTCTCCAAACGCAGTTCGTATTCCTTCTGGGTTGTAATATCCCTAGCGCTTCCCTCCAGTGCTATCGGATTTCCTTCTTTGTCGCACAAATGAACATTTCGCTTCTCTATCCAAATTACCCTCCCGTTTTTGTGCACCCAGCGGCATTGTATGGGATCTCCTTTGGACTTTATCCTTATCTCATCTAAATAGGACCTATCTTCTGGGTGAAATAATTTACGTCCTATTGCGGGATCAGAATAGAACTCTTCTTGTGTGTAACCTGTTATTTTCTCAATTGCTGGGTTTACGTAATCAATTTTCACAAAAGGCTTTAGGCTTATTTTATAAATAATAGCAGTCGAATTTTCTGCCAATTGCTGAAATTTTTCTTTCGTGATATTTAACTCTTCATTAGTTTGTTTCAATTCCTCATTAATAGCCTCATATTCTACATTTTGCATTCTGAGTGAATATTCTGCACTTTTTTGTTCCGTAATATTTTGTAAATACACAACGAGACCTCTTTGAGTAGGGTATACATTAACCATGTAATAACAAATCTTTGGCGCTATACCATACGAAGCTTCGAAACTGTCGGATTTATTGGATTTTATTATTTCTTTGTATTTTTCTGCAATCCACTCATATCCTTTGTTAAGATCAAACGCATACCAGTTTTTATGCATAGCGCCCTTGCTCTGTTTGCCCAAAAATTTCTCATACGCCTTGTTCCAGAAAATATAGTTCAGATCCTTATCCAAGGCAAAATATGGATCGGTTACGCTATTGGCAAAATCCCTGAAACGTTCTTCATTCTGGCGTAATGCTTGCTCAATTTTGCGGTACTGAGTAACATCGCGAACTGTAACAACACAAGCCTTCTCATTTTTGTATAAAAAACTTCTTGAATTTATTTCTACCCAGATCTGATCATTTGTCTTTGTTTTTGCCTCATAAATATTTATTCCCGAAGATCCTTTTCGCATATTCTCGCGTACAACTTTTACTGAATGAGACGAGAATATCAAATCCAGAACATTCATATTAAGAAACTCTTTTGCTTCATAGCCAAAAATTTCACAAAAAGCCTTATTTACTTCAAAAAAAACATCTTCTCTATAAATCCCCACTCCTTCCCTTGCTAATTGCGACAGAAGTCTATACTTTTCAGTACTTTCCTCCAGTTGTATTTCTTTCTTTTTCTGCTCTGTAATGTCTCTAGTTACCCCAAACACCTCTAATCTTCCCGATGAAGTGTTATATTGATAAAACGACTTTATCTCTGCCCAAATAATGGTTTTGTCTTTTCGATAAAGTTTAAATTCGTCCCTATACTCTATTTTTTCATTTTTTTCAACAAAAATACTTGCTCTTTCTTGAATATCATTCTGCATCTTTTCCTGATAACTCAAAGGCATAAATTCTGAAATAGACATTCTTAAAAACTCCTCTTGATCAAAACCCTGCATTTTCTCAACGGAAGGGCTTACATAGACAAATTTTGCTTCAACTATATCAAAAATCCAAACTATATCAGAGATACTTCTAGAAATCAATTGATATAAATTCTCGATTTTACTTGCAGCCAAATATTTTTTCTTTTCCTCCTGTAATTCTTCCCGAAGCAATAAAATTTCGTTTTGTAAATCTTCGTTTGTGCTTGCCTGATCCATAAAACCTGTAATTTGCTTGATGTATATGCTATAGAAAAAAGTCCTATCTAAACAATTCTATCAACATTCAATATATTGATAAAAAGCTGAGTAAGCAAATTCTTTGGGGCTTTTTAGATGCTACAATTCATTATTATTGGATACCTTTATACGAATCATATTTACAGATAAATTTGTATTTGTTTCGCTTTTCGGAAACTTCAAATTTTCAATTGAAGTGAATGATAAATCGGAACTATTTGTTCATTCTTAAAACAGGCGCACAGCACATGCGTCTGCCCTAAATTACGAAAGCCTATGCCATTTCAACGAAATAGCAGTTCATTTTACTGATTGTGAAATTTTCTTGCGGAGTGAAACTTTGTGTTTTATGGCTATTGTATTCATACGATAGTCATATTGTATTGCCAGATCAAGAGGTAGAAATTTGGAGAAGAACATAACAAGCTCTCACACCTTAAATGGGTTGAGAGCTTGTTTTTTTAAGTTCAACAAAGTGCTGTAAAAAAACAATTAAGGAGCATTTACTCTTTCATTCGATTTAATAGTTCCTCTTCTACTGAGTCGCTATATGGTTTTGTTGCATAATAATCAATTATTTCTCCACTTTTCCCAATGAGAAAATAGCGGGGAGTACCTATAAGTTCAATTGAATCTAACTCATTAGTCTGCTTGCGATTTAAAAGGTAATTCATCCCTCCAAGTTTTTTTTCAGATACAATCCTTTGCCAAGTATCTTTTTCAGCAACAAGACATAGGTAAACAAACTCTATATCTTTTCCTTTAAACTTTTTGGATAATTTATTTGTGTGTGGTAAAGCTTTCACACAACCTCCACACCATGGAGCCCAAACATCAAAATAAATTAACTTACCTTCGCTTTTTTTCTGTATTTCTGTAAATATTTCGCCCAGATGTGTCAGTTTGGTCAATTCATCTAGAGTCTTCACCTTTGCAGGTTTTTCATTGTTTTTCTCTTTCTGTATTGTTTTTCTGCAAATTGAATCTGTAACAAAGGTCAAATACAAACTTTCAAGAGAGTCTGCAATAGCCCTTTCTGTTTGAAACAGTCCTTGTAGTTGATTGGTGAGATAAAGGTTTTTATATAAAGAATCAGTCATGTGTTTATCAATGAACTCGAAATAATCTTTCACGCTATTGTATGTGACTTCATTATACCTTCTTGATCTTATTTCATTGTAACCTTTTATTTTCTCAAACTTATAATCCATGAAATACTTTCTCAAAAAGAGGTCATAATATTCGGCAACAAGGAAGTCTTTTTTATCCCTCTCTAAAAATTCAGGTGTGTCGAAAAAGCAATAACCATCTGGAATTTCGTGCTTAGTTTTCTTTATGTAAATAAGTATTTCGATTGCTTCTCTGTACTTCAGGTATGTGTCTAGCCAACCTGAAACAAACTCGCTTGATTTACGGGCTGTTATGATTGAGTCTTTTTTAGATTTTAGCTGGCCGATAAAATCTGACATGGTTTCCTTGTATTGCTCTGGAGTTTCGGACTTTCTCTGTTTCCAGAACCCCTGCTGAGGTCGATAAATTTTGCGAAACTCGGAGAAAAAAGCTGCTACAGTAACATTAAAATCCATATTATCTCCTGTGAATTGAAGTGTGTTTTTAAAATCCTCTACATCGGCAGTTATATAGATGCTATCATTTGGATTAAGGAAAAATCCAGTAACTTCTTTACCTATCCAAACGCCACTATTATGGGAACTTACAATATCGACCTTAAACTGAAAATTCCCTTCAGCATCAGTCCAGACTTTATGCCACTTTTCTTCTGTTGGTTCACAAAGCGCGAGCTCAACTTTCTTCTTAGACCAGTTCTTTAGTTTTCCAGCTACCGTAACAGGGCCTTCGTCAAAAATCGAATCGTTTTTCTTTTTCTCTTCAACTTGAGACTGGCAGCTCCAAAAGACAACAAAGCCAAGTAATAATAATTGCGGGAATTTCATTTAGTGTA
The DNA here is from genome assembly GCA_965230435.1 of Bacteroidales bacterium. Classification (GTDB taxonomy): domain Bacteria; phylum Bacteroidota; class Bacteroidia; order Bacteroidales; family JBDKHP01; genus JBDKHP01. The sequence goes on along the minus strand of CBDDLB010000006.1, from coordinate 139,745 downwards.
TTTTATGTTTGTAAAATCAGTTTCTTCCGAAAGGTTAGGGAATCAGTTCATCAATCAATTTTTCGTTGTTGTCTTCTATGTGCCTTAGCAAATCGCGCTCAAATTCAGGGAAACTGCCTTTAACTTTACTATACGCGATTTTTCCTTCTTCGAGATAATGAATATGGTCGCACAGATTTGTGAGCGTTTCAATAATGTGTGAAGTAACGATTATTGTTTTCCCCTTCTCTTTGAGTTTTAGTAAAATCATTCGCAAAATGCGGCATGTTTCGAGGTCGAGTCCATTGAATGGTTCATCCAATATCAAGATCGGCTTATCTTGTTTTAACATACCAAGCAAAGCCAATTTTTTCTTCATACCTGTTGAATAGCCATCGATAACTTCTTTCAAGGGTAAGCAAAACAGCCTGTTCCATTGCTGGACATTGAAGCTGGAATTTTTGAACAGGCCTAAGTATTCAATTGCTGTGATGTTGGAATAAAAGAAATTTTCGGTCACGAGGTAAGACATCAGTTTTTTGTTCAACTTCCCGCCCTGATATTCGATTGTTCCACTATTGGTTTTCTTAAGGCCAAATATTGAATTTAACAGCGTTGTTTTTCCGCTCCCGTTCAACCCTACAATTCCGTGTATTGAGTTATTCTCCAAAGACAAACATAAATTATCCAATACCTTTGCTTTTCCGTAGCAAACGGACAGATTGTTAATTAAAATCATTCAAATAAAGATCGAGTTTTTTTATTGATTTTATGTAGAAAAAGATTGTCAACACCCAAACAACGGGTAGCAGGCCAGGAATCAGCCCAGCCAATAATCCCACAGCCCTGAAAGTTTGACCAGCCTGCGATACTTCGTTCGACGAAAAAAAAGCATATTTTGTTACTATTGAATATGCATGAAGGAATAGAAAAATACTATATTCAATCACTGGAATGTACCAGAGAGCAGAATGAAAAATAACAAAAAGTATAACCATAGGAAATGTGAGGGCAGAAAACAACATGATCTGTTTTGTTATCTTAGACAAGATGAGTCGCCTAGGGTTTAGTTCTAAAGCTTGTAGCATCTGATAGGGTTCACACCTCTCATAAAAACTGTATGAAAGAATGCCTATTGTGAAAATTGCGATTGGTACACTACCTACAAAAAAAGACGTAGTTACACCTAAAAACCAAACTGGGACAAGAACAAAGAAAAACTTGCGACCCCCAGCCTTCCATTCAATGCAATCATTAGGGATTTGATCCTGTAATTTTGTATTGAGCTTCCTTACTCTAGGAACAACACCCAAATGAATAACGATTAGTATCCCTAGGAGCATCTCCATTATAACAGTCCAGTGCCCATAAAAAAACATGCACAATAAGATCGGGGACAAAAGAAGCAGATACTCAAAAAACACAACTTGCTTATGGTTATAGAAGTGACTTTGAAGGAAAAGCTTATCCTTCCGATTTAGCTGAATCAATGAAAGCATCAGCAGAACACCAAAACCAAGATATTGAGCGTTAGATTCTTTCTCGCACAGTTTAAAGACTGTAAAACCAATAAAAACAACTAATACAAAAAGAAAAATCATTCGAATTGACCCAATGCCAACTATGTTTCTGGCAGTCTGTTTACACCTTATGGTAAGTAGCTCCTTAATCATGTATGTTAAATATACATTGCTTTTCTGTTGCTGAAAACTACGCTTGGGCGTACATTTTCAGCAAAAAATAGGTTCTAATATTCTGTTGCGGTATATGTTTCTGGAGAATTGCAGGCAAATGTACAAAATATTACCTCACGCCATGAACATCATACATTTTATTAGGGTGGACTCTTTGCATTAAGGTAAAAAACCAGCAGTCAGTTAAATATATTGATTTGATTATATAAACTGAACCTATTTATTTTGGACTTACTTTTTGCAAGTAACCAGTTTCGACCAATTTGAAGCAGGGCATTAGTTAGGACAGACGCATCAAAATGAAAACTGAAGGTTTTCAGCATGTAATTTTTTAATGTGTCTGCCCTAGGCATTAGTAGAATGCTCTACACCCATTAAACTAGGTACTAAACTGAATTCGAACTCCTAAAATAGCATTTAACTTACCCATACATTCGTAAATACATAAGCTCATCAATAAGCAACTTTGACAATTAACAAATTCAACTCAGAGTTCTTTCCATCTCGCAACACGCTGATTGACTGGCAATTAAAAAAATAAACAACAAAATAATATATTTAATTATTTTACTATCAAAATATTTCGTAATTTGTGCATCCAAACATAGAGTTCACTTCATTAGTTAATAATAATTTCTCTCTTCTACCGAGAATGCTACACATTAGTAGCTATATAAGTTTAATTTACAAACTATTACATTAGATGAAAACACACGAAACATCATCACAGTTGCTGCATAAAGCCCACACAACATAGCAACGCAAGTTTTCTGCGAGCAATTTTCATACTTCACTGATTCAAATTAGAAAGTGATAAAATATAACTTAGGGGGTGTTATGAAGGAAAAGTAAATACTGATAGTATTTTACTCTTCTTTTGCATTTACTTACATAAAAAGAAATAGGGTAAGTAAAGCCGAAAAAATAACTTCGGTTTTCGTTTCACTGCGGTCGTCCAAATCCTCTCGTATCTACTACGCTCCGGTATTGAACGCCTTAACCGAAATTATTTTTCACACTTTACCAGACACATCAAAAACATCACTTCCTGAAAACCTTCGGTTTTCATTTTGACGCGTTTGTCCTATAAAAGATATGTTGGGTTTAAATAGAAATGCATCCTAGAACAGTTATTTCTTTTCAATCTTAAGTGAAGTTCTAAACAACAACCTTGGTTTCTTGACATAGCTCCTGAAATCAGAATGGTTAAGGTAAAAACGTAAAATATTTATTCCAGTCAATTTCTTAGTTCACGTTAATCTAGCAAACCACCCTACTTATTGGTTTACCTATAGGTTGTACAGAAATTAGCCTTATTCTTCTCTCCAACAACCTTTACAAACTACAATTGAACGCTATAAGGTTAATTGCTGATTTGAGTACTCCTATGTTTAAACTGTGAAAAATCAGTTTCAAAAACAACCAAGTATTATCCAACCTAAACACTGACATCTTCTTACGAAAGAAGATGTTATTTCACAACAGGCTATAAACCAAGCTCATTTTTTATCACACTTTAAATATCACACAACAACCATTTAAACTAACTAATTATGAGAAAATTTGAAATTATTGACTTTCTGAAAGGGTATTCTATTTTTACAATCATGATTTTCCATTATTTGGCTTATCTGAAACTCCCTCAGCCATTTGACACCTTAATCTCATTTGGAGGAAGTGGTGTTCATCTATTCGTTCTGCTTTCAGGTTTCGGTTTGTATTTCTCACACTTGAAAAAACCTCTTAAGTATTTATCGTTCATGAAGAAAAGAGGGTTCAAAATCTATTTTCCTTACATTGTAACAGTTTTGATTACATCCTTAATTTCTGTCTTCATACCGATTCATGACAATTCTGTGTATACACTAGGTGGACATATTTTTCTCTATAAGATGTTCGACGACAGCATAATCGGATCGTACGGTTATCAGCTTTGGTTTATTTCGATGATAATTCAGTTTTATCTCTCGTTCCATTTCCTAGTTTGGGTGAAGAAAAAAGTAAAGAATTCTAGTTTTTTCATCATCAGTATGATTATTAGTTTAAGCTGGCCTCTTTGGGTAATTTATTTAGGAAAAGAAGCCGAAAGGGTATGGAATGGCTTCTTTCTGCAATACCTGTGGGAGTTTGCTCTGGGCATGATAATCGCAGAAAAAATTTTCAAAAAAGAAACTCTATACATAGCCCAACTACGGTCTGCGCACCTTCTCCTTATAGGGATAACCAGTTGTACCATTTATGCTTTTCTGGCAATTAAAGGAGGCTCTATTGGGAAAATAACCAACGATGTCTTTGTTCTATTTGGCTATTCTGCTCTTGCGGTGTGGTTATATAAACTGGACCTGAAACTTATCAACAGTCTGTTCATCTTCATTGGAAACATATCGCTATCGGTATACCTGTTGCATATGTTAGTGCTATCTACAACGAAAATGATCTATCAGATAGACCCTGTCTTTATTGTTACATTTTCGATATTTGCCACATTAGTTCTGTCTGTTATATACCAGAAGGCCATTACAATGTTTTTAGATATTACGATTGATTCTTCGTCGCAAAGGGCTGTTCTGAACTAAAAACTGGACATATCAACACACCAGCAGTACTGGTGCAATGCCATGTTTGTTAGTCTTTTAAAAGGCTTACAAACATGGCTGCGAACGCTCTTTTGAACGAATAGCATATGGAGAATTCCAGTGACTATAACCACTCATCCAGAAGCTTTAGTCTAAAAACTAAGGCTTCTTTTTATAATTCCTAAGTACTTTTTCGATTTCATAACTTATCCAATAGGCAGCCTCTTTAGGTTTATCGAAATACACCCAGAATTTTGGCAGGTACATACTGTTCACTTTCCAAAATCCATTTTTGTCCTTTTTCTTTAACAGGTATTCTTTGGCAGAACTGCAACGCGGATCGGTTTCTAAAGAATTGGCCTTTAGTAGCCTCATAATTTCAACCACATTGGTTTTATAGGAAAACGGATAAGAAAACTTGGTAATGTATTTGGTTATTGGCTCGCCACTAGATTTGCGTTTAAAGAGCTGATGATTGAGAATATATTCCAAACCGCTGTTGAGTTTAGCTTCGAGCTGCTTGTTGGGGATATAATTAGGGTGATTTTTGTAGTCCGAAAGTGCTATTGTTGCCTTTACAACTCCAATATAGCATGGAGTTTCCTTCATGCAGCCTCCGTATTTCAAAGCCCGAGAACCTTTCCATTTATTCTCCTGATTGCGTTCAATGTTCTGATAGTTCAATATCCAATCAACTCCCCGCAAAATGCGCTCTGGATCTTGAAAGTTCATTCTGATAAGAATGCTTGTAATCATCGAATTGTAGCAAGAAAGAATGTCATCACTTTGCCCTGTTATTGAAAAGCCATCTTCGCAACAAGATACCTCAGCAAGTTTTCTGAGCCACCCTTGCACTTTTCCAATTTTATTTGCAAACGGAATCTCTGTAAATTCTGACAGCCTATTTAGAAGGTTTATTATATCGAAATCAAAATCCGTTAACAACTCTTTTACCACCTGCGAGTCCTTGAGCAGTTCTTGAGCCTGTTCAAAATCTTTTATTTCTCCAGAATCGAACTTCTGTTTTAGGATAAGTGCTGAATCCATTATTCTGAGTGTTTGGTCACTTAGATTGTTGAATCACCAGCATGTGCTGTATGGCTATCGTAGATTACAACTAAAAATTTATACATTATCTAACCATAGCTGGCCAAATCTCTAACGATATGTTTTAGCTCAAGTCAGAGATTTCATTAAGTGATCATAAGTTGTGTTTACTGAATTTAGGTATTTAATACAACAGTCGCACCAGCCTTTTAATAAAAAATAATCTATTTCTCTAAGGTCACGGACCTATTTATTTCAGGTTTGCTGCTTGCATGTAACCAGAGGCTTAGCACTAGAATAAATCTAGCTTAATTATGGCTGACTACTTATTCTACTATAAATTTACTCTTATTCCACTCCATACCCACCTAATGGACAACCATGAACACTAACCACTAATTATGCTCTTATAACAAAGTAGTTAACTGGCCTGTCCTGCATCGAGGCATAATATCGTAAACAAGAAATTATATTCGATTTCTTATTAGGAATAGACACAAACAAATAATCAGAGGTGCTCATTAAAATGAATATTATACCTTTTTTGAACATGATGGTTTAAAAGTCGATTATTTTGTTCAATAGAAGCTAAAAAAAGGAGACAGTGTATAGAATTGAAGCTGTAGACGTGTGACACAGCACAAAAGACAATCTCGTTTATTGCACATCAAATTCATGCTACAAAACTACATCATAATTATTTTTTTTAAAGGAACAGTTTCTAGGTTGTTTTTTGAACAAACCCTTTGCTTCTAAACTATAAACACATAAAAATAAAAACATTACACTACATCAAACATTCTCTTGTACTACTAATTTACATTAACCTTCTACTGCAAAATCAATAATACTTCACAGCATCTACGTAAACCTGATAATAATTCTTTTTCTATATTTTTTTTCATCGATAATACTTTTCATTCTCATTTCATATTAAAAAATATATAAGAATATCAATTGACGATTTGATAATTAATTAACCCAAACTGAAACCCATTTTTCTAATATCGCACTCAAAATATATGAAGATTTAGAACACTTAATATAACAATAAACAGAATTTAAACACGACTTTTTATGTATAAAAATACTTATTTACAGTCAAAATAAACGAACAAAAACATTACCCTCTGAAAATCAAAGTTTTTCCAATATATGACGAAACCTTTTGACTACGCTCCTTAAAAAGGCGGGAACCTGAAATGCATTATCTTTTGAGAGAACCTTCAGTCCTCATTTTAATGTATTTACGGTAATTTTCAATTCAACATCAGAGCAATTCGAAAATTTACAAGTTGCGGTTAGCTTTTAATATATACAGCGTTTTTTTACACAAAAAAATATTTAATTCTTTTCATTTAGAATTAAATAAAATCAAACCATTTTTAAATTAAAAATCAAATTTATTTATTATGAAAAAGGAGTTTTTACTACACCGAAGAACTGTTACGTTCGTTTTTGCAAGTTTTGCATTATTATTTCTTTTATTTATTGGAGAAGCCAAAGCTCAACGTGGATCTTTTGTTAGGCATTATTCAAACCTTGGTGATAATATTCATTATAATACAGGAGTTAGTACCAGCCAATTCGACGCTACAATCGCTGGTTTCCGGGCTGCCCATGGTGATATATATGAAAACAATGCTGGAGATATAATCCAAGTCTACATGTACGAACATGGAGGCAAATGGCATATCAGAGGAGACTTTAGAAGTCATAAGGACAATGAGAGCTGGTATGTGAATGTTCTATTCACCTCTAAAGGGCTTAATAATCTTTCTATCGGAACTGGCGGAGATATTAAATTCAACCACGAAAACGACAGAAGAGTTTATGGAGCAAATCGAGGAGGCAGTAATACAGTAGTTTTAGATGGACACTGGGATGAACTTGAAGTAAAAGGTCGTGTTATAGACTGGACAGGCAGCAATTTACACATTGGCTTTCAGAACGACCACTCATCGCATGCTATCCTTTTTGGAAATGGAAAACTTGGTAGAGTTGAAGTACAAGGGTCTACTAATTTTATTGTAAATGGAGGAAATTTTGGCCTTGGCACTAATAATCCTTCTCACAAATTCCACGTAAAATCAAACGCAGCTGTAGGTCTGTTCGAATCTACAGACAACCAAGCATTCCTCCGTCTTTATACAAACGAAGGCTCTGGTAACCGTATCGAATTGGCAAACCGTCAGGGAGGTAGAGCTGCAATCTGGGTAGGCACTGCTGGAGATGCATTGAATGTGCTTAAAAATGGTAATGTCGGAATAGGCACAACAACCCCAGGAGCAAAACTGCACATCGTTAATGCTGCTCAAAACTCAAGTGGTAATTCACTAATATTGGGGCCAACTAATGGAGCTAACCTAAGACTTGGCTACCACACAAACTATGCATGGATTCAGTCACACGGAGGAAAACCTCTCTACATAAATGAATTAGGAAACAACACAATACTGAATAAAGATAATGGCAATGTTGGTATCGGAACCACTTCGACAAACGCAAAACTTCATGTAAATGGCGATATACGTGTAGGCCTGTTGAACAATACAAATAATAACAACGCTGCCTATGGAAATAGAATACATTTCTCAGGCGGCGGCGATTGGGGGAAATGGGATAGCGACAACTCTGACCCTCTATGGATGGCGAGATTTAATGCTGCAGAGAACCGTTCGGAACTAAGAGTAAACCTTGGGGATGACAGCTCTTACGAAGACAAATTTGTTGTAGGCTATACCCAAGGTAACCACTGGCGCAGTGCACTTACAGTAGGAGCAAACGGACACGTTGCTATTGGAACAGGCTCTGTACCTGCTGGCTATACCGTAGCTATCAAAGGAAAAGTAAAAGCACAAGGTGTGGTTGTAGACCCAACAAACTGGGCAGATTATGTTTTCGAACCAGATTACAAGCTACGTTCACTAAAAGAAGTAAAAAGCTACATCGAATCTAACGGTCACCTTCCAGATGTACCATCAACTAAAGAAGTTGAGCAAACAGGTGTTGATGTTTCGGAAATGCAATCGACACTACTTCGTAAGATCGAAGAGCTCACCTTATATGTTCTTAAACAGCAAGAAGAAATTGAGCAGTTGAAGAAGCAGATCAAGTGAATGGATTGAGAATTATTAATTCGTAATTATTGATTATTAATGGGCTGACGCATGATAGCGAGCATATTGATAAAATAGGAAAACGGATTAATTATTTACGTTTCATTAGTTTTTTCAACATAATTTCTTAAAAGCAAATCATTAAACGGTTTTTACCGGATTTGTATCAGTGGCATACACCACAGTAGAACCTGTGGTATGACGACTGTTTATCAAACCAACAAATTACATGAAAAATAAAATACCAAACAGCATAAAGCTCCTCTTTATGTGCTTACTCCTGCTTTTAGCTGGAATATCGCACGAAGTGAGGGCGCAGAAAAAATGCGACCGGAAAATAACCTATCACTCAAACGGAGAGAAAAAGGTTACCAATGCAAACCAAGGTTCAGTAAGTACCCTTGGCAACGGGAGCATTAAAATTGAAGGTGTGAAACACGACGACAAGTCCAAAGATAAAGTTCTGACTTATTCTTCTGATAAACCGATTGTTATTGTAAAAGGAGAATTTACAGGTCATACTTCCATCTTAGGTCACGAACCCGTAATTCATAATTTTGAGGCTTCGGAATATTACGATTTCAGGACAGTAAATTTGAACTGGTCGTTAAGTGATATTTTCACAGAGCTGAAATACGGGAATGCTATTCTTCCGAAAGTATTCTTTACAAGAAAAGCAAAACCGAACGGAAACCTGCTTGCGCTTCCTTGTGTTAATTTCAACGACCTTACCTACACAGATAAGGCGTTGGGTAACGGAGGAAAATACGAATACTGTGCACAAAGTTATGCTACGGATCAGCACGGAAGTATTGTCCGAATGGCCGCAAGAGCCTGCGACATTGGAGAAACCGACATGTTCCAGATTATTGCCGACAACAATAAAAGTGATGCCGAGATCCAGATTCAGTGGAGCATTGATGCAAACTGTTTGAAAGGGCCAAAAGATGAAGATGTATTCTTTCAGGTAAAAGACCTTACTTCTGGTAAAGAAGTATACACCCAGACTATTGAAGACCCATCTGCTTATCTTTACTTCGGTACTTTCAAAAGCGATTACTCTAGAAATTTCAACGGAATAAACTCAAGGGTAGATCTGCCAAAATACAACAAAGCAGGATTTAACATCGAAGGCAAAAAAAGCAAGTGGACTGCCGAATGCTGGGTAAAAATATCCGAAAGCAAAACCAACCTAAGTCATTTCATTATATCCGACCAAAGCGACAGAGGACTTTATTTCAGGTATCTAAACGACTCTGAAGCTTCGCTTAGATACTATACATACAAAAAAGACCACACCGATCTTGACATTAAACTTCCAGTTGGGAAGTGGGTTCACATCGCTGTTGCGACAGGTGCAGAAGAGACCAAGTTCTACGTCAACGGAATCCACAAAGCAAGCGTTGCCGATTTAATGCCTTGGGGATTTGATTACTTGGGCGACAACACACAGAACAGAACCATGAACGGTATCATTGCAGATTTCAGGGTGTGGGACAATGCCCGAAGTACACAAGAAATCGCATACAACTACCTGTATGGCCTAGAAGGCGACGAACACTCGCTTGTTGCATATTATAAACTGAACGAAAAAGATGCAACCTCATCGACAGTTAAAGATGAAACAGGAAGATACAATGCAACTTCGCACCATACAACCATTACGAAATTTATTGAAGACACGGAAAGAAACGAGGAGTTCCATTACATTATCACCGAAAACGTACACCAGAACGAGCATCATAACTACCAGTTGGCAATTTTCACGCTTAATAAAGGTAAGCAGGTGTGCGATATTATTTCGGACGAAGCTCAAACTGCTCCTTTGGCTGTCAATACGGATATCACCACTACGAACGATGATCCTGGACGGGTTAAAATTTCGTGGGACAAGTTGAAGTCCGACTGGTCGAAAGGTTACAAGGTATACCGCAGGGAAAAAGGCTCTTCCGATTGGTCGTACTTAGCTACGATACAAGATGAGACGACAAAGCATTATGAAGATTTTTTCAGTTTCTCTTCCGACCAATCAATAAAAATAGGTACAGAATACGAGTATCAGATAAAAGCCATTAATGATAAATATGGTGAAATTGAATTTGCAAAAACACCTACTGGAAAAACACTTAGTTATGCGCTGAAACTAGAGAACAAAAACGACAGCGTATTTATTTCGTGGGACGATTTTTCTTCTCTAGCCCCAAAATACGACACCATAAAAATTACACGCGATGGCGAACTGCTTAGGTACACAACCGTAAAAGCTGAAGCCTTAGCTGTAGATCCTTATCCTATTTATGGAAAAGAACATCGCTACGGACTTATTTTCGTAAAAAACGGCAAAGACTACGCTGGTGTTTTCGAAACTAACAAACTTGCCCCAAACGGCGCTATCAGTGGTCGGATATTAACAGCTATCGGCAAATACCCGGTCGTAAATGCAGAAGTTACTCTTGATGTAGAAATTGGTGGCGACGTATATCAGACCACTACAAAAACAGACAACTTAGGTTTTTATTCGCTGAAAAAGCTTTTCTACGGAAAACAGTCCGATTTTGAGGTGAAGCCCAACCTGATCGGTCATACTTTTGTGGACAAATCGAATAACGAAGGTTCAACCACAATAACCCTTAACAGATTCGAGAACACAAAAGAGAATGTAGACTTCTTCAGTCTAAGAGAATACGAGGTTGTCAGCAATACTGATCATGAAATCAATAACTTAAGCGTTGTTAACACAGCCGACGAAGTTCAGTATTTCGAATTCAAGTGGCAGAACATGCTTAAGGTAAGTTCGAACCACACAAGCTTAGATCTGTATTTCAACATTTACCGTGGCGATAAGCTTATCTCTACCTTCGTGGAGACAATTAAAGCAGATGGCGACAATGGCATCGACTACGCAAAAGAAATCTCGTTCAGGGATTCAACTGCCAGCCCTGGTAAAACTTATGACTATACTGTATATTCTTATTACTTCGAAGGCGATAATGAACTTTACAGTAAGAAAACTTCGAAGCAATTCACGTGGGGCAAAGTTCCGAACTACATCACAGATTTTGTTGCAACTGCCGATGCAGCCAAAGGCGTTGTGAAACTATCGTGGAAAAACGAAAAACACGGAAACTGCGACGGCTACCTGTTAGAGCGTAAAGCTCAGGGAATCGATGTTACGGAAACAGTTGCTGTAATCGAAGATGCAAAAGCGACAAGCTTCACCGACTTGGAAAACGGCTCAGGAACCACTTTCACTTACTACCTAAAACCATTTATCAACAACAATGGTAGTGAAATGGTAGCTTCAGAAAAGTCTCTGGATAAAACAGTACAATACCCAACTCTTGCAGTACCATCAATCAAAATTGATGCAGACAGCAAAACGGGCTTTGTTACCCTTGACGGAGAGCTGGAATTGAACACAGCCAAAGACCAATATAACTTCGACGGCATAAAAATAGTTAGACAGACTGCCGACGAAACTATTGAAATCGCCGACCTAACCGTTGAAGCGCTGAAGCAGCCCAAAAGCTCAAAATTCAAATACATATATAATGTAGAAGACAAAAGCGGCGTGCCAAATGCACAATACACGTACAAGGTATTCACTTACAAAGGCACGAAAAAAGGAGAAACTGCATCGACACACAGCAAGGCAGATGTACAATATCCTGATCTGCCAACGCTTAAGTTAGAAGCCAGTAACACGAATGGGGTAACAGCTTTGAGCTTAGAATATGATCTTAATGCTAATATCGACGGGGTTTATTTCCTAAGAACCACCGACAAATTCGTAAATTCCCAGAAAGCCAAAAATGTTGGGGAAATAAAAGTTGGTAAACTGAAACACCTCGATGCAATCAGCAGCATGACCAACGGAGAGTATCAGTACAAGGCTGTTCCGTTTAGAATAATCGGTGACAAACTGTACGAGAACATACCTACTGGTTATACTACCGTTAAAGTTAGTCCAAACAACGGAACGCTGCTAGCACCAACAAACCTCATAGCCTCTAATATTTATGACAAATACGTAGAGCTAAATTGGGAATTTCCGGCTTACATGCAAGATGCTAAGTTTGTCATCTACCGAGGTACACAAAAGATCGGTGAGCTTTCGAGCAACTACCGCAGTTTCAAAGACTACAATGCGGAGTTCGGTGTGGAATATACCTACAAGGTGAGAACCGAAATGGATGGCGAACAATCTAGCTTTGCGGTTGCTATTGGTCAGAAAACTGCGAAACACACTGTTTCGGGGCGTATTTACACACACAACCAACTTAGTGGTATCAATGGCACTGAAGTAAAGATGATATGGTACCAAGGAAAAGACATCATCCATTACATCAACACAACTTCCGATGCTGCGGGTGCTTATCTTTTCGAAGATGTTCCGTATTTCAGCAATGCCACATCTGTAAAAGTTGTAGCTTCCAAAACGAACCACCTGTTTAGCGAAAATCCACTATCGACAACCATCAACAACTACATTTACTCTAATGTAGATTTTGTGGACAACGTTATCTACAAAGACGGTGCTAAGGATAAATACGAAGTTACCACAGTTAATACCGTCAGTGCTTTTGCCGATGACGTTGCTGGCCATGTGGAAATCTCATGGAAGCCGCAGAACAACAACTACGATGGTTTCATCATTTACCGCGACTACGAGCCGATAATGAAATACGAACTGCATTCTGGCAATTTCTCTATTATCGACACAATGGGAACCCCAGGACACAAGTACATCTATTCTGTACAGCCTTATTGGAATAGCCCAAAAGGTTATCAAGAGGGTGAACGGGTAGATGCGCCTTCAACGGTTCTATACCCGGGCTATGCAATTGTAACGCAAGTAAAAGCCGTACCGAAAAAGACGCTTAACCACGTAGAAGTTTACTGGAGCCACATTGGTGAAGCAGCCTTCTTCGAAATTTACCGCTCAGAAGAACTGATTGCAGTTGTGAAGCAGGACGAGCAGCACATGATTATCGACACCAAAGGTATACCTGGGCTTTCGTACAAATACAGGGTACGCTCGTACAATGCTAGCACAAAGAAATATTCGAACTTCGGTAATACAAACCTGATTTATCCTGAACTTGTTTCTCCTGTGAATTTCGCAGCAAAATCGGACGATGCAAACAACGAGGTTGATCTGAACTGGAGTTACACAGGAAAATACATCGACGGTTTCATCATTTTCAGGAACGGGGTAAAATTGGAAACCATTGAAAATCCGAATCAGTACACTTGGACTGACGAAACAGGAATTCCAGAATCGTGGCACGACTACGAAGTGGTTGCTTACAGAAAAGACAGCCGCAGTCAGTATTATTCAGAGGCCGCAAAAGCTACAGCATTCTATCCTGAGATAGAAAATGTAGGTACAATAACGGCAAGCTATCCAGAACAACTTGTTCAATTGGACTGGAATTACACGCCAGAAAACATCGAAGGTTTCTACCTTTACAGAGATGGGAAACTTTTAGCAACTCTGGACAAAAATACGACTTCATATCTGGACAAATACGGACATCCAACGCGAAATTACAACTACAAAGTTGTTGCTTATGACTTTAGGGGCGATGACCTTAAAGAGTATATTTCCGATGAAATCAGTAAATCCGTTACCTATCCGAACTATCCTAGTTTCAGGTCACATAACATAAACAAAACCTCATCTTATGCCAAACTGAACTGGTCGTACGATTGGAAACACATAGATGGATTCATTATCAACAGAGGATCGGCGTCAAATAACCGTGTAGCTTACGACACCATACAGTCTTGGTCTAGAGAATACTACGACCATATAAATACCTGTGGTATTACTAAACATTATCAAGTTAGACCTTACCGCCTTATTGACGGTGCATATGTAACCTCAGGTTCAGTTCACTTTGCACGAAACACAACCCTTTCTGGCTGTAGTTCTGGCAACAATTTCCTAAAAGCTTTCACTGCATCCAAAGGAAAGAACAAAGATAAGGTAAAACTGAACTGGGAATACATCGATGGAAAAACGGTTGATAAAGTCATCATCAAAAGAGCCGTTGCAGGCGGATCATTCCAACAGATAGCCGAGAAAAACAGCCAATGGAATGCCTTCACCGACGAAGACGTTGTGGACGGGCAGGTTTATCAATACCAGATCGTACCTAAAGTTGGCACTTCAGATAAAAATGCTCTGACAGCCGAAGGGTACAGTCAGGCCGAAGGTGAAATTAACGGTCTTATTCAGGCTTATCAGGACAAAAGCCCATTGGCAGGCATTAATGTTAAGGCGTTCGCAATGATCGATGGCATTCCTTATTCATACACTGCTGTAACAGACAAAAGGGGTATATACAATTTTTACAATATGTATATTAAGCCCGGTCATGCCGTTTCGTATACAATTACAGCACAGTACGAAGACCATAAGTTCCTGAACAACGATCAGAATGTAGAAATTTCGGAAGAAAGGAACCAGAACACAACCGACAAAACGATTTACGATCTGCAAAGCAAGACCATTTCGGGTTATGCAACATATGCCAACCGTTCGAAGTGTAAACTGGACAGTGTGAAGATGACACTGCATTATATCGATGCACTGGGCAATTCGTCACAGGAAAACACATACACCGACAAAGACGGCTATTACTCGTTCATCATTAAATCGCTTAACGATATTGAGAAATACGGTATTGTTGCCAACGGTTTCCTGAACTCCTATAGTCAGAATGTTCAAACATGGCACTTTGAAAAAGACAGCGTAGCATTCAATATTGACGAAGTTGAGCAATCCCTAGAAAATGTTAACTTCAAGGATACCACAGCCTATAAAGTATCTGTAGATGTTGCCAACGGTTGCGGTATGCCACTTGGGGATTTCGGATTCGAAATTGCAGTAGAATCGTCCAATGGCTGCTTCTACGAGACCTATACAACCGATGCAAGCGGAAACCTGACACTGAAACTGCCCCCATTGAATTATACATTAAGGGTAGTAAACGCAGTTCCTCTTGATATCAACTCGCAGCCGATCATCGACTATTTCAGGGTAAGGCCTGCACTGCTCGATATCGCATCGATCCATAAAGATAGGGTCTCAACAGGACTTGAAGGAACAAAAGATACTTCCGTAGTCTTCTCTTTCCACAAAGTTCCGGAAATTCAAATGACAGCCTCATCATTTACCGATGCTTCTGAATTCGAATGTAAACTGGAAGGTATACATATCGCCAAAGAAACCAACGGAAGCTATTCGGATATTCAGTTTGCGGTGCTGGAAGAGTACAATGGGGAAAACTGTCCTGTATCGGGCGGATACATTGTTGTGAAGAATAATGCAGCCAAAGGTAAAGAAAAACTGAAGCAGGTAGCATATAATGCTGAAACAGAGATGTTCAATTCATACTCTTTCAGCGTAGGCGATCCTAACCCTGTAGCACCGTTCTTCCATAACATGTCGGTTGAGTATTTTTCTGAAAACGGTGAATTCCTGACAGACCTGACCGAGTATATCATTGTTACCGGAGATCTGGGAATTGAAGGCAACGATGTTCTCGTTATACCGAACAGGGATGAAAACAAAGATGAGATACAGATACCTCTTTTTGTACTCCGCGATCCTCCTGGCGATAAAAGTTATAGCTACATCGACAAGGAAGTTGGCCTGACCAAAAGCATCAGTGCAAAAAAATCTGATGGTGTTGAACTAAAACTCGATGAAGAAGCCAAAATAGGACTATTTGCATACAATATACTGCAAGACTACCACGCTCATGGCGAATCGACATCTAGCGAAAACTACAACCTTGCATTCTCTGTAAAAACAAGTGAGAAAATTTCGACTGCTGCGTCTCCCATTCTAAGTATAAATGATAAAGCTTGGGTTAACGGCAGGAATGCTGATGTAGTGGTTGGTTTAGGGGTTGCCCTTCAGACAGGTATCACGGAAAACGTTACTCTTGTGAGCGATAAGGACGGAACATGTATGGCACTCAATTATCTCGACTATAAAGTATCTACCGACAGTATTTCTACTCAATGGGTATATACAGAAAACCAGATAAGAAATATCATAAGAAACTATGATGACATCCTGAAAGAGAAAATCGGGGATGATTATACCGATCAGGTCGAAACACAGAACCAGACATTCGGCCACGATACAATGGCATTCTATTATTCATGGAAAAACTGGAAGGAAATGCATAAATACTACCAGTTGAAAACACTGCCGCACTATCTGTTCTGTTCTGAAAAATATGACCCGAACAAAAGCGGCGATGTGAAAGATTTCTGTGAAAACTTCTTTACATTCGATGGTAATGATATTACAGGAAGAAATACTGAAGCTGGAAGCTGGAGCAATAAATGGATGGATATTTATAATGCAGAAATGCAGAAGCTGAACAAGGAATATTCAGACTTCCTTGACGACAGCGACTGGGACGTGCTTGACTATGATGGCACTGGTGGGCTATTCACAATACAGGGGGCACTTAACCCGGTAAATGTATCGAATCAGTTTGCAAAGAATCAGGCCGAGGCCAAACGGGTGTTCAAGGAACAATATACCGGGGCAGGAATTGAGAACATCACCTTCACAGGCGGTACAAAGTACCAGAAAGAAGTAAGTTCAAAAATTCAGGGCAAATACAATTACGACCAGTATTATGGTTTCAAGGATTATGGCGGTGTTGGGCTTAAAAGCGAAATTGAGATAAAAAGCAAAACAAAGTTAGGTGGTGATGCAAAAGCCAACGCTTGGTTTTTCTCTGTAGGTCCTAGAGCTAGCCATGAAGTTGAAATAGCTGTTAAAACACACTATGCTCTCATGCTGAAGTCGCAAAGAATGAACAAAGTCTCTTTCACAGAGAATGCCGGAGTTACAGTGGACAGCACCTACAAAGTAGGTTACGTACTGAGCGACGACGACGATGGCGACCAGTTCAGCACTATGGTAATAAAAGGGACTCTTCCCGGGCATACCCCATACTTTGAAATAATCGGCGGACGCAGTACCTGTCCATACGAAGAAGGGACAATTGACAGGAACAGAATTGTAGCAAAGATTGTTGACAAAGACGGCAACCCGACCAACAATGCACAGTACAATCTGGATCCTAACAAACCGACTGTGTTCTATGCCCGCATTTCGAACAACAATACGTTCGGCGAAGACCTGATTGTAGACATCAGCGGTATGCCAACAGGTTCCAGCGAGACAGAAAACATCAACAAAACCATCTATGGTGAAAAACTAAGGCCTACGAAAAGAGTTCCTTTGTTTGTTCCTGCGGATAGCTCGTTGATGGTAGAAATTCTGGTAAGCAGAAACAATCCAATGCAGTACGATTATCCAAACATCGAATTGCTTTTAAGACCAAACTGCGAGAAATCACCTTTCTATGGAGATACTCTCAAGTTTGCTGCTTTCTTTAGAAAACCATGTAGCAACATCACTATTGCCGAACCGGAAAGCGGATGGGTAATCAACAAAGCCCCAGAGGACAAGGAAGAGAACCTATCGATGAAGCTTATGGACTACACGGTTGACCGTAAAATATTCAACCTAGATTCTGTTGTGGTGGAATACCGCAGGCAAGGTTCCAACAAGTGGAACTACTTCATGGGCGTTACCTACGACGAACTGGCAGACTATTACGAAGATTACAAAACTGTATACCGCGAACCGACATATCCTGCGATCTGGAATATCACAAACAATAGCGAAATTGTTGATGGTAAATACGAGATAAGGGCAATGGCCGAATGTGGAACCGGTGGATATACTTACTCGAATGTTATTTCGGGAACTGTAGATAGAACATCGCTAAAAGTATTCAAGTCTTCGCCATCTAATGGAGTTCTTTCATTGGGCGACCTTGCTTCGGTTAGTTTCAACGAAAACATTGACAAGGAGCTTCTTGACGAAGAAAAGATCAGCATCGTTACAGCAGGTGGCAATGCAGTGCCTTACGAACTGTTTGCAAGCGGTAGCAGCGTTACTTTCAAAATTGAAGAAGATGCGCTACACTCGCTGCACGATAGTACACTAACGGTAACAATTGCAGATGTACTCGATCAGAACGGCAATATGCTCGAAGAACCATATTCTTGGTCGTTCAGGGTGAACTATAGTCCGGTTTTCTTCTCTCCAATGGAAATTGTTCAAAGTATGCAAGCTGAAGAAGTTAAGCATATCGAAGTTAACCTGAATACCAACTGGGAATCGATCAACCAGTTTGCATTAACTGGCTACGGAGAAATTCCTTGGTTAACACTGATCAACGAATACGGTGTGGAAATTCCTGATGGAACTATCCAACTCTTCAGACAGGGAGAACGCGGTATCAACCTACAGTTCAACACAGAAAGCATGCAACCGGGAGAATACCATGCGTCAATCTCAGCTAAAGTAGACGGATACAACACTGCCTACATGGACATTACACTACGGGTTCTTAGCGATGCGGTTGATTGGACGGTAAATACATCCCAGTTCACCCTTTCGATGGCTACAATAGCAAACTACAAACTGGCTACAGAAACCGACCAGATTGTTGACGGCAAATTTGTATTCGAACTTTCGGAGTTCTCTACCGACACGCTTGATATGGTTGGAGCCTTCATCGACAATGAGTTACGAGGGGTAGCAAACATCACGAAAATAACAGACACGCGATATGCTGCTTATCTTACTGTTCATGCAAACGAAGAGGATCTGAAGAAGACTGTAAAATTCGCAGTTTACGATGCATCTACAGGTATTGAGTACGATGCTACTCCAGACTCACCTGTTACGTTCGAAATAAACAAGGTGTATGGAACATCGGCAGAACCAATGCCGCTGGTTGCTAATACTAGAACTCAGCGCGTACGCTACATTCATTTCTGCCAAGGCTGGAATATGTTCTCGCTGAACGCTCTTCCTGAAGATCCAACTTTCAACGCTGTGTTTGCAGGACTCGATCTTACTAATGGCGATATCATAAAAGGCCACAACGACTTGCAGTTAGCAGACTACAACGCAACAACAAAGTCGTGGTTAACGGCCGATGTCGACACAATCACTCCAGGAAACGGATACTGGATTTACCTAGACAAAGCTAACGTACTCAGGTTCTCTGGCGACGAAGCAAGCTGCAATGGCAACTTCTACCTAGGAAACCCTGAAGGTTGGTACTTGGTAGGTAGCCCTGTTCAGCAGAAAAAGAACATCAACAGTGTTCTTGGTTTCTCCAAAGAAGATATCAGCTCAGCAATCATTAAATCGAAAGACGAAGTTGCTGAGTTTGAGAACAACACTTGGTTAGGTTCATTAGTCGAAATTAAGCCTTTCGAAGCCTACAAAGTGAACGCTAACAAAAGCGGTATGCTTAGATTCTCGGACGAAATGGTCAAGAAATCGTACCAGCAGAACAAAAAGGCAGTTCGCAAATCGGGACTAAGTGCCGGTATCTGGAGCATAGACCCATCGGAATACGAGCATAACCAGACTATTGTTGGCGAAGTTGTTGGAGGCCCTGAAATCTCGGAAGGAGACAATGTGATCGCCTTTGACGAAGAAGGCATGGTTCGCGGTATTGGCAAACTGAGCCACTTCCCAGAGATCAACAAATATCTGGTGACAATGCTGGTTTATGGCAACGATACCGAAGCGCTTGATTTCAAATACCACTCAGCAAGTGAAAAACTGACATACGATATCACTAACGATTTCAACTTTAAGATAAACGAAAGAGTTGGTAAAACATCGGATGCTTACTTATTCACTGTAGATGCTGGTTCGGTAAAAGCTACCAAAGAGAACATCAATGTGTATCCGAACCCATTCCAAGATGCTGTTATCTTCACATTGTACGTAGAGGAAGACACCGATATTAATGTATCCCTTAGCGATTTACAAGGAAGAACTATCGTTGGAAGAAAAATGAACACTACAAAAGGTGTTAACTACCTTCAGTTGGATGTATCAGGTTCGACTATTACTACCGGTGTGTACACACTTAAAGTTGTTTCTGGAGGTGAAATTATTCATGCTATTGATGTAATTAAGCAATAAATTGAATTATTCTTGAGTAGTTTTTACTCAGCTATAGATTGCCCCTTCTGTTTTGAACGGAAGGGGATTTTTCTTTGCCAAAAGAATGAAATTCTTTGTTCCATTTACTTTCTAAACTAGATAACTCAAAGTTACTATAAGCATTGATCCTGCTATGAAATTGCAAGGGTGTAAGTGAAAATTGAAAATAAAAGCTAAATTTAAATCTATTGGATCGGATGTAAAATAGGTACTTTTTATGAACAATGCCTTAGTCAGCTTCAGTACTCATCAACTACGGTACTGCTTTATCATTCAATGCCATACTACTAATACAGGACGCAACATTACACTTATTACAGCCATATGCGATTGTTTCTCTTCGCTATACAGAATCATCACAACCCTCGACATAAGTACATTTTTATTAGCACTAACAAATCAAAAAAAACGGTATAAAACATGTTTACAAAAGGAATTCAACTATGGAGTGTTCGCGAAGAACTACAAAGAAACCCTGAAGCTTGTTTGAAAAGGATTGCTGACCTTGGATTTCGTCATGCTGAAGGCTTTGATTTAATCCATTTAAATTCTATAAAGCCACTACTCGACAAGTATTCAATTGAAGTAAAAAGTTCATTTATTCTTTGGTCTCATATTACTGGACGATACGATCTGGCCAAAAAAATTCAATATCAATGGATGCCAAAGCATTATGGAATAGATTATGCAATTGAAAATGCCCTTGAATTAGGTTTAGATACTATTGCTTGTGGTTATCTGCTACCAGAAGAAAGAACTAACTTAGATTGTTATAAACAACTGGCCGATAAGCTAAATTCAATAGGAGATAAATGCAGAAAAGTAAATTTAAATTTGCTTTATCACAACCACACCTTTGAGTTTGAGCCTTTAGAATCTGGCATTGTCCCTTATTATTATCTAGTTGAAAATACGGAACCTGAAAACTTAAATTTTGAATTAGATATATTATGGTCTGAATTGGCAGGTCAGAATTCAAAAGCGTTAATACTTAGGCTAAAAAACCGCTTAAAACAAATCCATCTAAAAACGGGCGAAAGTGTTGATTCCCCATTATATAATGAAAAATTGTACCTGCCACCCCAACACGACTATCCTTTAGGTTCTGGGTTTGTGGACATAAAAAACGTAATAGATTTAGCGCTTAAGGCAGGTGTAAACAGGTATTATATTGAGCAAGAATTTTCTGAGAATATATATAATAGTCTTCTGACAAGTTTAAACTTTTTGAATAGATATGCTACCGCAAATCAAGACCTGATTCAGCAAACACTTAAGACCGAAAATAAACAAACCTTCTAAAAACGATATTTTATTTTCGTCAGACACAATGAAAACCGAAGGTTCCCCGAAAGACTTCGCCTTTTGGTTACCTGCCTTTTTAAAGAGAAAGTAGGGACGGTTTATCAATTCACCTTTTAAATTCATGATAATAAACACATTACTATTTCAATAGGCTATAATCTAGACTTTAACTGATTTTTTGTATCTTAAAGAAAAGCCTTTAGATATGGACAATTTCAAAAGATTTTATCATAGAATATTACTGATAGGATTGTCGCTCAGCCAGTGCGCCACACACACATCACATATACTTCAGTTTTAACAGCATGTCCCTATTTTTCATTGGGATACAAAAAATCACCATAACTTCCTAAAGAGCAAAGAACAACACTACTGCGTAGCACTTTCGTATTTAGGAAAAACAAAGTTGTAAATGCCAATAAGACACTTTAAATCGTAAGCCATAATTAAATTGTCAACTTACTGGTCTGCAAATTAACATCAAATAAACCTACAACTTTTACGTTATTTATTTTAATATTTGTACGAGCAATTGGTTTAAAAATGAAATATGGAGAACAAAAAAGAGAATTTAGAGATAAAAGAGACTAAAAAGGAATTTTCACCACACAAGCCAACACTTGCCTTTGTTGGTGCTTCATGGATAGCCTTATTTGCAGGAATAATTGCATACAATGTTGGATTATGGAATGCCGAAATGCAATTAAATGAGAAAGGGTATTATTTTACAGTTTTATTATTTGGCTTATTCTCTGCTGTATCTGTTCAAAAAAACGTTAGAGATAGACTTGAAAAATTACAAGTTTCCGACATATACTATGGAATTAGCTGGGGAGCAACAATTATATCTATATTGTTGTTGGTAATTGGCTTATGGAATGCAACTTTATCATTGAGTGAGAAAGGATTTTATGGTATGTCTTTTTCTTTAAGCTTATTCTCTGCAATAGCAGTTCAAAAAAACGTTAGGGATAGCCAGTTAAAAAACAGTAATTGATTATTTATACTATTTTGAAAGTGGTTTTCGGTTTTTCAGAACCTTGCGCAAACTACGTAGTAGTGACAGGTTTGTAGGCAGAAATGCTATCGCTATGCGGTTCGGTTTATTTTCAGAAATGTTTTCCCATGGTTTGAACCATGGGCTACAGTTCGCAAAGTTTGATTTCGTGAAACCATGCCCACTTCACGAAACCTCAACAAGCACATCGGAATTAGCATAATAAATAAACCCTGTTACATCTTCACCACTTTCAATATCTTTCAGTAAATCTGCATACTCCTTCACCTGTGCGATATACTCATCGTTTTGTTCCCCAAATTTAAAATCAACGATAATGATTTCGTTACCGTGTTTCATCACTCGGTCTGGAATGCGTATGTTCCCCTGTGCCGAAATAATAGCCTTTTCAGTATGAACAGTCCATTTTGGGTCAAACCAATGGCTTATCTGTGAGCGATTGACGATTTCATGCACCTGCTCTTTAAGTTCTGTAACTTCCATTCCTCCAATACGCCCCTCCCAGCGCATACTACCGAGTACTTCGTCCACATCGTCGAAAGTTTCTATTTTCGAGAAGATTTCGTGCATTAGATTTCCATAGTTTACTTTCTCTGCGCGCTCCTGATCTGTAAGAAGGAAGAATTCCGAAGACTGTCGAACAAGGCTCAGTTTGTTGCGCCAAGTAGAAATCCGGTATTCTGGCAATTCCAGATTGCCGCTTTCGTTCAGGTTGTCAGAATCGGGGAATTGCCCGTCCATCTCGAAAGAAAATGCATCCGCCTGCTCAAAATTAACAAGGCCATTTGTTATTGCAGAATCAGCTGCAAGGTACAGCGCATCGCTAACACACTTCAGTTCATTTGCCTTTTTAGGTGCTATGGGCGCCCAGACCAATAGACTATCTTTTGGTCGGGTAAAAGCTACATAGAGCATATTCAGAGCATCGATAAGCTGGTAGACATGCTCCTGAAAATAGCTGTCGGCCATTGGAGACTGAGACAAGTCTTTTGTGTATTTCAGCGGAATGGCAGGAAAAAGAGAGAAAGGCAGATCGTTCGCCTCTACCCAGAATAAGGTATCCGAACGGCCTGTCTCGAAATCCCAATCACAGAAAGGTACAAGAACAACCTTAAATGCCAGTCCTTTCGATTTATGGATGGTAGTGACCCGCACAGCATCCTGCTTATCGGAAAGTTGTAGGGAGCGTTGCGATCCACGGTGATCCCACCAATCCAAGAAACCAGCAAGATCTCCAGCTTTTTGCTCAGAAAATTCCAGTAGAATATCTTCGAAAGCTTGAAGATAGGGCCAAAAAGTTGGTTCCTGCTGCAACTCGAAGATACGCTGTAGCTGCCCCCCCAACTCCAAAAGGCCTAGCATTCGCAGTTCATGAAACATATCCAGAAAAGCATCCGGCAAGTAACCTCGCATAATTTCAACAATAGGTTTTTCCTGGGTTTCTCTATGCAAGAAGAACCCAAAACGTTTTTCTTCGTCTTGTGGGAAAAAGCTGCTCAGGCTTGCCCAGCTCAAATAATCGTTTGTGTCGTAAAGCACTCGTAGGGCAGCTATCAGGATTTTTATGGAGTCGGAATTTTGAATGCTAAGTGCCTCGTTCGATATTATGGAATATTGCCTTGCCCCCTCAACAGTCTTCATATGACTGAGCAGCATCTCAACAATAGCCTTTCCGTCAGAGTTTTTACGCGTAAGTATTGCAATGTCCCGGGGGGCAACACCATTGTCCAGCAATCTTTCTATTTCTTGAGGAATGCGTTCGGCAAGTTCCTCGCGCCATTTCTTTTTGTAATCTAAACGGCTTTTTACTTCAACAAAATTAATTTTCACCTCTCCAGGGTATTTGGCCTTCGGAGGCGCCACTTCTTGCTGCACATCGGAATATGCATTTAGGAGATCTAGCTTCAGTTTTTGTAATAGTTCGTTGTCGTGCTTAAAACTTTCACTCTGCGACAACAATTCCGGTAGAAGGCTAAAAAGAGCATTGTTGTAGTTTACAATATTCGGACGGCTGCGCCAGTTGGTAGCCAGATTGAATTCCTGAGTCGATAGAATATCTTTTTTTACTTGACTCAATAGTAGGTTCCAGTCTCCCCCACGCCAACGGTAAATCGATTGCTTAATATCACCAACGATAAGATTATCTGTGCCTTCTGCAATGCTATTGTGAAGTAACGGCTTGAAATTCTCCCATTGAAAAGACGAAGTATCCTGAAATTCATCAATAAGAATATTTTTGTAGTAGTTACCTATTTTTTCATAAATGAACGGAGCGTCGTTGTCGCTTACTATTTCGCGCAGCAATTGGTTTGAGTCCGAAATAAGCATCAGATTATTCTGCTCGCGATAGTCTGGGAGCAAGCTTGCCAGCTCAAAGGCAATGCCAAGATTATAGAAATTACCAAGTAGATTGTTGATCACTAGAAAACGTCCATAGTTCTGCTCCACCTCTTGCAATGCCTGTTCAAGCAATGGATTTATGAGTTCGAAAATGGCCTGTACTTCGCTCATGTTGTCCGTTTTCCGAGCCCATTTCACAGCACTACCCTGCATTGTAAGCACTGTATTGTTTGGCATCAGTTTTTTAGGATCTTTCTGATTGACGATGTGCTTTAGCAGATAATCGAAAACATAACCTACATTACGGTTGAACTTTGGATTGAGCTGATTTTTCTCTGTCACTACCTTGGCTTCTTCCGAGATACTTTTCAAGCTGCCCCAGAAGTCACGTTTTTCTTTCTGAAGTACTTTGTGAAGCTCTTCCAGCCGCTCCTGACGGTTTTCTAACCTCCCTATATCTACTTTTTGAAAAGTTTCTTTGAAGATTTCATTTGTGAATTCAACGACTTCTTTTCGAAAATCCCAGTTTTTGCCTTCGTTAATTTTGAAGTTGGCAAAATCCACCAGCCACTTCAACAATTGCGGATCGTTGTGTAGTTTCTCGTAAAGCAGTGCAGTAAGCTCGTCCGTTACCTTTTGCGTATCAAACTCAATAGCATAGCCAGAATGAATACCTATCTCAAAAGCAAAAGAACGCAACACTTTCTGTACAAAGCTGTCTATTGTTCCTATTGCAAAATCGGAATAGGAATGCAATATGCTTTCCAGAATAAGTTGTGCCTGTTGTTGTATTTCTTCTGGTGTAAATTTTGGGAAAGCCTCGGCAATGGTATCATAGTGATCCGACTGTTCGCCCTGTTGAGCCAGTGACGCAAGCTCTTCGACAATACGGCCTTTCATTTCCCCAGCAGCTTTATTGGTGAAAGTAACTGCCAGAATTTCCCTGAACTTTGTTGGCTGTTCGAAAGCCAGTTTCAGATAAAAGCCTGTGAGTGTATGTGTTTTTCCGGATCCTGCCGATGCTTTATATATAGATAACATTTATACGTCGTTGTTCTGTGAATGGTAGTGTTTGCTACAAAACTTTTCGGACTAGGTTTGGACAAGCTGATCCGATTTTGTTTGCTGAGCAGCAAAAATAGCTTTTGTATCCAAATATCCTTCGTTTTTGATTTCTACTTTTATTATCCCAACCATTGGCCAACTAGCCACTGCTCATCTGTTATTTTTAAATATTGATGATGAAACGACCAGTTAACCAATGTTGTCAAAAACTATTTCAGAATAACGCTTTAGTCGCTGAGCCTGTTTTTTTCAGAAGTATCGATAATATCAATAATTTCTTCGAAACCTCCATTAAAACGTCTTATGCGGAATTCTTCTTCGTCAGTATAATAACTTGTTCTTTGTTCTCCCTGTTCTTCCGAATGGTGAGAACTAGAGGAATAATAACTTCTGATTATATCTCCATGTAGATAATAGTTAACGGTTTCCTCGTGCCCTCCCTCGTCCGTAGCACTTTCTTTACTGTACATAAGATTTCCTTTCGAATCTAGATAAGTCTCATTTATTCTTTGGTACTCACCCATGGTCTCTATTTCAGAATCACCTTTTTTATATTTATCATTCAAAATATCTAAGTCTATCTTTTCACAAAGCTCATCAATTTTCTTTTCCTGATCATTATTGGCTTCATTGCTCATTGCTTCTTCATTTTCGAACCATATAAGGTGTCCTCTGGCAGTTTGGTGTGCGTCGTGTTCTGGTGCATACATGGCATTGGCTACTTGGCGGTGTTTTTTATTCTTGTCTACCCAACGTATTATTCGCCCTTGATAGTAGTAGTATCTATTTTCATCTTCTTTACTTACTATGTAGATAAAACACGGCCCTTCGCTATTAATATTTTCGTTATAGTAGTATTCATAGCGTATGTTTTTTTCTTTGTCTTTCACAGTAAACTTATCCAAACAGAAGTCGCCCCATAGGTTTGCTTCAAATGATCTTCTGGTATGCTCTTCTTCTGGGCTTTCTTTTTGAATTCTTTTATAGCTCTGGCGAATCATGTCCACAATTTCATTTTCAGAAATTAGTTCTTCACTATCGTATGTTCTGTCGCCATAGAAAGTACCATCGTAGCCAAGATATCCTACAATTCGTTCATTTTCCCTGTAGTAATCTTCATTTTTCTTTTGTATCTTTTGATATACCGCAAAATGCTCTTGTCTTTTATCAAACCTTATGTCTTCGTACTTGAAGCCTGTTAGTTGTTTGCCATTTTTATCAATAAGAGTTTTTTTGTTCCAGAAAGAACCAACAGTGAAGCCATATTCATTCATTGGTTCCAAGTGGTGGTATTTCATAGGGATGACAAGTTTTCCCGTTGCATCGATCATTCCTACTTGTCCTTGTTCGTTGCCAACAATTGCATATCCGTTTACAAAACTGCCAAATTCCATAGATAGGTCAGGCCCATAATCATCACTTTCCGTGTGGTAGTCATGGCAATTGTATGTTGTTTCCTCAATTTTATCTCCTTGGCGTGAAACGAACGATACCTTGTGATAGCTAGGGCGGTATCTGATGAGGTTTTCATTGATAATATCAATGTTATTCCTTCTTCCATTGGGGAAAGTATATACAGCATCGCCATTGACATTGATAATCAATGCTGAACCATTGTTTTCAACAAGTGCAATATCACCAACAAAAGGAGTTGCGTAATCGTAAATGAAATCAAGCAGAGTATCGTTTTTCAGCGTTATGTAGCCATATCTACCGTTGTTTTTTGCAGCAAGTACGTCTGTTGTACCATAATGCAGCTTCTCGTAATTAAAGGCAATCAATGTATCGAACTTCAGGTTCAGCAGCCCAGCTTTGCCCCCCTTTTCCAGAATCAGGCCATGCCTTGGGATATGGCGTATTTTGGAGTATTCAGTTTGTAATATTGTACGTTCATTTGTTGCAACTATTCCATAGCGTTTTTTTTCGTAGGAGATATCTTTTCTCACTAAAAACATGGTATCATTGATAAGGCGGGTCTGACCGTAAATACATTTCACCAGCTCTTGTCCTTTGTTGTCGATTACTCCTTTTTCATACTTTCTTGATACTATAGCTTTTTCGTTTTCAAATTCAAAATCCCAATCATATAGCGGAGGACAGACCTGCTTTCCCGTAGTATCAACAATCCCCCATTGTTTATTCTGTTTTACATGGATGTAACCGTTTCCTTTCCAGTTAAAATCTTCGTATTGGTAAGTTATGCGCAGATCGTTCAGGGAATCTACAAAACCCCAAAAGGAATTCTTCTTTACAGGAAAAAAACCATCCATAACAGGACGTGCCTCATCGTACTGGCACTCGATTACCAGATCGCCTTTTTCGTTTATAAAACCATACTTCCCGTCTTTAGCCACCCAAGCAAAACCATCTTTGAAAAAACTACATTTATCGAAAACAGCTTCAATTACAATTTCGCCTGCTTTGTTTGCATACCCCCATTTCTCGTCTTTAAAGTATGGGAAAGTTTCTGCGGCATTGAACTTTTTTAGTACGATACTTTTCTTCTTTTCTATTTGCTTTATGGCAATTTTAGGGCGCTGGATTGTCTTCTCATTGCTATTATGTTTGTTTTTTTCATAATCCTTGTCCTTTCCGTTACCCTCATTTTTTGGACTTGAAAAGTTGCATGCGACCAACAGCAGCAGGCATACAATAGAAAACATTGGACGTCTCATAGTGAATTGGTTTATAATTTGATAATTGGTAAGTTCTGCTTTGGTTCTGTTAAGTGAACATGAAAAAATAAGCCAATCCCGCGTTATACTCTTGGACTAACTTATTTTTTCTAGGTCTCGGCCCTATTTATTCTACACTTATTCTTTGCAAGTAACCAGCTACTTAGCAAATGAATAAATCTAAATTAAGTATAACAGACTACATATCTTACTAAGATAAGAACCTTAGCTGTAAAGCTTCTTATTCTCTTTTTTCTATCAATTACAAAAGATCTTCACTGTCCGTAAGCTCCTATTTGCTTTTTTAACTATTCCAGATTTTATTTTCATGAACCACACGCAGATGCCTATAGTCCTAAGGATTGCTTATTGATCAGATCCAACGCCTGACCTTTCTTTTGTAATTAATGTAGGTGTCTCCAAATTTGTTTTGCAACTTTTTTTCTTCTAGTGGAATGTAGTAGAAATTTGAAACCACAAAGAAGATTGCCACAGCACCTGTTGATAAATAGTTTTGCGAAGCGAAAGAAAGTCCTGCTAATGAAACCAAAAAACTTAAGTATATCGGGTTCCGGGAGAATCTAAAAATTCCATCCGTTATCAGTTTCTGTGGTTCTTTAAAAGTATGGATTTCTGTTTTTCGTGTTGCAAATTCCGAGCTTAATTTTTTTGTCTGAAGAAGTCCAAGTATGCATATAAAAAAGCCCAGGATAATTGCAATGATGTTGCTTCTGAACTGAAATGTCGGAAGCATAACCCATGCTGCAACGATCAGAGCGATGCAGATGAGATATAAGTAAGGCGGTATGAATTTATCTTTCATCTGTTTAAAATTTAAGGTCATAGATTTACTGACATTGATTCACTTTTCTTATCGAACCAATAATTAAGCAGTATTTTGTTTGTGTCTTTTAGAGATGCCATAATTTCTAACTATTAAAAATAGATAAGAAAATAACTTCGGTTTTCATTGCTCTGTAATCGTCCAAATCCTCACGTACTCCAGCTCTGGCATTGAATGAATACCTCATCTATCATTTGCCAGACTGTTCACTTTCTTGAGCGCAAATTGAGGAGCTATTCTAGATATTCTGTAGAGGAGTTCTGCTCCTGCAATTCTGATCTCGGGTTTGCCTTTCTCTAAGCCTTTTATCATTTCATGAACAGCTTTTTGTGGGGCAATAGCAATTTTGGGAGGATTTCCTTTGTGCCAAGGAGTATTCACGGCAGGAAACATAATTTCTATAACCTCTACTTTTGTATCTGCCAGTTGTATCCGCAAGGTCTGTGTAAAAGAATGTAGAGCAGCTTTAGTTGCATTGTAAAAAGGATAGTCTGCCCGAGGAGAATATATCAGTCCAGTGGTAACGTTTAGCACACAGGGATTAGGGCTGGTTATCAATAGTGGGTGCAAAAGACTTATAAGCCTAACAGGAGCCAAAAAATTGGTTTCCATTTCCTGTTCTGCTATTTTTATAATATTTTCATTTTCAGTAAATTTAGTTCTACTTACAATTGCTGCGTTGTTGATCAGCACATTGAGTTCTGGGTATTCTTTTCTAATCCAATCCGCCAAATCTTTACACTGATTCCTGTCCGATAGGTCGCACTGAAAAATTTCCAACTCAGGAAGTAATTTCTGAGCTTTCAATAGCTTTTCTTCCGACCGCCCACAGATAATTACTCGGTTCTCTTTTTCCAGTAGCCGTTTGCTCAATTCAAGTCCAATACCAGAGCTTCCGCCAGTTATAAGGACTGTATTTCCGGATAATTTCATTTGTAGATGATTTTTGTGTTAACTCCACTACAAAAGTATACGGGCGGTATTTCCTGTGCATTGACCTATGTTAAGACGTCTGTTTTTGTTCTGAGAATTCAGTTCACACTAGCGGTCGGTTCATTTTTTTTCTGAGCCTGCTTAAAGATTCTGGCTGAATACCAAGGTAAGATGCAATTAAATGTTGCTTTATTTTATTCTCAAGGCCAGGGTGTTCCTCCAAGAAGTTCATATATCTACTTTCTGCATCAAGCAGAAGAAATTCCCTCTCCCTTTTCTCTTTTATCATGAAAGCTTTTTCCAACAGATAAATAAGTAGTTTGTCCCACTTAGGGTCTTCCTTTCTTAGTTTTTCCCAAGTATGAAAATCAATTTCGACTACTTCCGAATATTCAAGAGCTTCGATATTAATGTAAGATTCAGATTGAGTGATCATGGCAGAATAAGAGCTGATAACACTACGTTCGTGCATGAACGACTTTGTGAACTCTTTGCCCTCGCTGGAAATGTAATAATATCGGAACGAACCCTTTTTAACAATCCCTATTTTTCTGGGAACCTGCCCTGCGCGTATGAAGTTAGTCTGAGGTTCGAAATAAGTTAACTTACCATATGTTATCAGTTCTGCAATTAATTCTTCAATCATGAGGCATGAGTGTTGTTTCTGTTTGAGATAGGTTCGATGTGTGTCTTTGTTCATTAATGTATTTCGGTACGATAAAGATGCTTGCTTATAGCGTTCAAACTCTATATCTTTACCGATAAGATAGTCAAACTAGGAGAAGTTTCGAAAAAAATTGTAGCTCTAATTGTTGTACAGATCCATCTCCGCGACTTCACATACTGATTTACAGCTTTATATCTTAAGGGAAAAATAGTTCTCAGTTTGTAAACTGCCACTTGCTTGTGGACAGCCCTCTTCCTGTGCATATCTTTCAACCACAATCTTTAAGCAACTTAACCAACATCTGGTCTTGGAGCAGTTTGTTTTTTATAACAAAAGCTTATTTGCAAAAAGTCTGATTATTAGCTAATTATAGAGTAGCATGAAGTTATTTTGTGTTTCAGTTTATGGGTAATTTCGATAAACCTTTTCTGTATTTTGTACTTATTAACTTACGGTGATCAAAATTTT
The DNA here is from genome assembly GCA_965230435.1 of Bacteroidales bacterium. Taxonomy (GTDB): domain Bacteria; phylum Bacteroidota; class Bacteroidia; order Bacteroidales; family JBDKHP01; genus JBDKHP01. Next base: position 107,933 of record CBDDLB010000006.1, on the reverse strand, counting down.
TGTTAACCTGAAAAACCACTGTTTATGATTCAACCTAAAATCGATGTACATTGTCATTTGTTCAATAAAGATATTTTAACGTTTAGAATTTGGCTCGAAATTATTCACGAACTGGAAGAACTTGTTGTTTATGAAAATAATAATGAAGCTATCTCTAACTTGGAGAAAATAAAAGAAATGATTCGTAATATTAAACGGATTATCAATTTTTTAAAGATAGGCTGGAAAAATTCACCAATTGTACTCTACAAAACCTTGCAAGAGGGCTATATGGAATCGCAAGGGGAGAAATACATTGTTGTACCGCTGACATTGGACATGAAGTATATTTTTGCAGAACCACATACACAGCCCGATACTTTGCAGGAACAGTACAAAAATGAAGACGAAGCGTTGGGCAAAGAAGTGAACCGTTTGGTAAACCTTTTAGAAAATGAAGTTATAGAACTGGGCGATATTGCCAAACAAGAGTTACACAAAAATAGTTCTCATTTATTCGATAAAAAGGAGAGCAGGTTCTACAATGAACAGATAAGCGAAATGGAGAAACTTTTCAATATTCATTCAGAATTTAAAACGATTATTGATAAATTTTGGGAAGTTCCCGACAACATAACAAAATCGCAACATGTATTGAGAAGAGTAAGTAGTTATGAAATACAGATAGATCAGCTATTGGAGCTTTCGAATAACCCAAGATATGGATCGAACGTGATGCCTTTCCTCTCCATAGACCCAAGAAGAGCAGATACTAAGGAAAATGCTGAAGAATATTTAAAATTGATCAAAAGGAATGTAGGAAAGGATAAGGGTTTTATGGGAATTACACTCTATTGCCCTTTGGGTTATTCTCCAACAGATCCGTTTTTGTATGGGAGTGAACATGGCAACGATTCTGAGGAATGTCTGTATAAATTCTGCGAGGATAATAAAATTCCTATTACAGTACACTGTTCAGATACTGGTTTTGCTACCTTTGCTCAACAGGTCGTTGTTACTGGGTATATAAAAGATAACGAGGGAGAAGGTGCTGTAAATTATGTTGAAAACAAAATCATCGATTTTGGCTCTCCTGTTCTTGGTGCACCGAACAAAAAAGAAGCGATTCGGAAAAGAAGCCGCACCTTGAACCATCCTTCCCTGTGGCGAAAAGTTTACGAGCGCTATGAGGATATTTACCTGAACTTTGCACATTTCGGAGGAGCCGATACCAGAGGAGACTGGCGACCAGAGCTATGTAAAATCCTAAAATCTTACCCTAATGCATTTGCCGACCTTTCCTGTTTTACCGATGCAGCTCGTTTGAAAGAAGTAAAGGAAATCTTTTTCGATCTCGACAATACTCTGAAAAGCAAGTTCCTTTTCGGTTCCGGTTATTATTTGGTGATGCTGAACCAAGCACAGTTCAGCAATTATATCGAAGTGTTCAGGAGCTTATTCTCTAAAGAAGATTTTGAGAAAATATCTGTGGAAAATCCAAGAAAGTTCATGCAATTTGTCATTCCCAATATCGACACTTATCCAGGGATGGATATCAATGGGATGTCTGCAAATTAGTAAAGTGCAAAAAATAACTTCGGCTAAGGTACACAAGGCGTTCAATACAGGAGCGTACGTAAAGTACGAGAGGATTTTGGATGACCTCTGAGTAAAGAAGCGAAGTTATTTTTCAGCTTGACTTAGATACGTTTTTATGAGATAAAGACATCTAATTTTAGTCAGCCTTCACATGCCTACAGTGTTTAAAAAGCTAAAGGCCTATGCTACATGTTGTGTAGGCTTGCCGCTTCACCTCTTGATTTCAACGAAATTCCATACAAATTTCGCCAAATTTGAAGTTGCAACACTCACAAAACTTGAATTAACTTTTACCTGATAATCAATATTCTAATCATTTTAGGATGACACACATTAATTTCGTGTTCCTTAATCAAAATTAGCATATTTTTTTTGCCTTAGCCAAAAGGAATTCCCACTTTCGGTGTCTTAAAAAAAATGGTTTTTCAGCAAGTAAGTACTTGTAAGTAAGGTCGGTTAAGTTATGCAAATTGAAATGCGGAAATTTTTATGTTTTTTTCTTGTCTTGATATCCTTTAATGTAAAGGCTCAGTTTAATATTCATTATCAACTCTATAAAGGCAAGCAGGAACTGTATGCCGAGAATTTTCAACTGGCACTGACCCGTTTTGGTAATGTAGTAAAAATGCAGCCTGAGAATCACGAGGGATGGTTTTTCCGAGGAATTACAAAGTATTACCTCAACGATTATTTCGGTGCACTTTCCGACCTTGATGAGGCAAGAAAACTAAATCCATATTTCCCCGACACTCATCAATATAGAGGAATCTGCAACAGCCGCCTAAAAAATCATAAAGAGGCGCTTGGCGATTACGATGCAGCCATAAAGCTGGAAAGTGTTAATCCTAATCTGTACATCAATCGTGGGATTACCAAGATAATCCTAAAGGATTTCGATAATGCCATTGTAGATTTTAATCAGGCAATCCGTCTGTCTCCAAAATTGCAAAATGCTTATTTGTTTAGAGGGCTTGCTTGGCAAGAGAAAGAGAAATATGACAATGCTCTGGTTAATTATGACCATGTAATCCACCTTAACCATTTCTCTGTTGATGCTTATATTAAACGTGGTGTGTTGCTGGCAAAAACTAAAAAGTTCGACCAAGCAATTGCAGACCTCAACAAAGCAATCCGACTAGATTCTACCAATGCTCTGGCATATTTTTATAGAGGAATATCGTACATGGACCAGAAAAACTGGATATATGCCCAGCAGGATTTAGACAAAGTAGTGGAACTCGACCCAGAAAATGCCATTACGTTCTTCAACAGAGGAATTTTGCGCTACAACATGGGAAACTACAACGGCGCTATTGAAGATTATGGAAAGGTAACAATCCTGAACCCAGAAAACGCATTGGCACATTTTAACCGTGGAATAGTGTATCAGAAACTTGGCAGGTATCATGATGCAGAACAGGATTACAGCGAAGCTATAGAACGTCTGCCCGAATTTCCTAATGCCTACTTCAACCGCTTTCTTGTAAACAAAGAACTTGGAAAAATGAAAGAGGCCAAGGCAGATTATGATAAGGCTGAAGAGTTGAAAAGGTTAGAAGAAGGCACTAAGGATAGCTTGGCCAGAACGGCAGCCTTTGATAAAGCTATGCGCTTTGGCGGAAGCTTTGATTATACTCCTCGCGAAAACCGTTTGATGTATGAGCAATTGAGAAAATATATGGAGCTGGTAGGTCAGGCTGTTGTGGAAATTGTCGAACGAGGGAAAACACGGAAAATGATTCCATATTATTCAGACCTTTTTGCTAAGTTCAATAAAAAGCACAAGGAACAATACGCTGTACGTTTTCTTGGAGGTGACTCTGTGAAGAACATTTCCACAAAGGATTTTCAACCAACTGCCAATCCTATAGATTTGTTCAATGCTGCACTGAAGGAAGTTCAAGTGCAAAATTATAACGGAGCTATACGTTTTCTAGATGAGGCCATACTATACGACAAAGGCTTTGCTTTAGGCTATTTTACAAGGGCAAATGCGCGCATGGAAATGATTGAGTACATTGCTACTTTTCAGACTTCAGACAACATCATACGTTTAGATTATACTCAAAAAGATAAAAAACAAAAAAAGACAGCGCAGTTCAAAGCAGATTATAGCGATGTGATAAGCGACTATAGCAAAACGATTCAACTTGAAAGTGATTTTGCCTATGCATACTACAACCGTGGCAATGTATTCGCCAAATCGGAACATTGGGACAAAGCTATATCTGATTTCTCGAAGACGATAGAACTACAGCCAGCTTTTGCTGAAGCTTATTATAACAGAGCATTGGTATTCTTTAAGAAAGGTGAAATCGAGAATGCATGTTCCGATCTTAGTCGGGCAGGACAAAAGGGAAAGAAAGAGGCATATGCACTTATTAAGCGTAAATGTACCAGCAAATCTTCGCAAAACAAGAAATAGATGTGGGGTTATTAATTATGAGCTACACAACTTAAAATCAGTTACCCTAACACATTGACTTGTGCTTGAAAGACAGCATATCTCTGATTTTAGATAGCCTGGAAAGATATATTGTTTTAAATTTAAGCGTGATTATAGAGGAAAGCCCACTGTCAGATGGTTGGTAAAAACACGGTTTGTAGCTATCCAACGTAGCTGAACCCACTGCCGGACCAATATCGAACTGCATACAGGGTGAAAAACTTGTAGCAAAAAGTGCGATGTATGCTTGTTGCACACAATGTTTTGCTCCTAATAATTATATTTTCCTCTCCCATATTCTAAATCATGATTCGGTTTTACCTTAATTTTACCTGTTTGTTTTTTACGTATTAAACTTATAAGCACGTGGTGCTATTTATTGGAAAAAGCATTGTGGTAATGTTTCATTATTCGTGTTTCTCTGTTGAATTACTATTTTTTAACAAATCCTATTCTAAGAATTTCATTTCAGAATAGTCCTGTTTTTTCGATATTCGCAACCTCTAAAATCTAAGATTAATAATTCTAAAAACAAGAAAAAAAAATGAAAAGGTCTATATTATTAGCTCTCTTGATATCTGTAACTTTTGCATTTAAGTCGAATGCTCAGTTTAGCGCCGGTGCTACAATTGGAGCACAGTTTCCGACTGGCGATTTTGGTGATTTGTTCAACACAGCCTTCGGTTTTAATGTAATAGGAAAATATCATGTTAACGAACAGCTTGCGTTGGGTCTTAATATTGGCTATAACGACTTTGATAGTGATAGAACAGGATTATCCATGTCCATAACGCCAATTACAGGAACTATTGAGTATTACTTTGATGCAGGAACCATTAAACCTTTCATTGGCGGTGATCTAGGGTTTTACAACGTAAGAATACGGGTAGAGCGTAACGGAAACACAGAGAAGGACACAAATGCAGAGCTTGGACTGGCACCAATGGCAGGAATAGCTTTTGCCGTAAACGAACAGGTGTCTTTGGTGACAAACCTCAAATATAATTTTGTTGCTAGGGAAGGTGATAATTCAACTTGGTTTGGATTGAACATCGGAGCCTTTTTCCGAATTAATTAGTAAAGTGCAATAAAATGGCCAGGCCAAAAATTCAAAAAACTTTTGGCTTGGTATTTTTTAGACGTGAAGAAAAAACAGTTAAAGCGACAAGGCTTCGATAACAGAGCTTAAAGTACTAGAGGATTTGAGCGACTGTAGTGCAACGAAACCGAAGTTATTTTTCAGCTTTACTAAACAGAAGTAAGATCATTTTATTATGCTTTAGGCTCTTCAGGTTGATTATCTTTGGTTGCTGCACTTTTCTTTCGGCCAGACTCTTTTAAAGCCTTGTCTAGAATCCATTCGATTTGCCCGTTAGTACTGCGGAATTCGTCGGCTGCCCATTTTTCTATGGCTTTCATCATGTCTTCGTTTAGTCGTAGTGCAAAAGCTTTCTTCTTAGCCATTCTTTTCCTCTTTGTTTTTGCTGGTTAAGTGGGATGCTGGTTTTTCTGCGTTGTGCAAAAAATGCCCACCTCAATAAGCTATTCTGCATATACAACTTTATTAGGAAATTAATATGTTTTTCACCTGTGATTTTTACCCCTTCAGGGGGGTAAGGGTGAAACTGTTAATATTTAACACATAAGTATCCAGATTAAAATCAAGTCAGATTCATTTCTAACCTAAGTTGCTGGTTACTTGAAGAAAGTAAGTCTAAAAAATGATCTGTGAGCTTATACTAATCATTACAGACATTCTATTTTTCCTACAAAAGTTGTACATACAGAGTAGCCGCGATAAGGGGTATCTTCATTTAATCCCAGATAATTTACTTGAATATGAACACCTTGCATCCAAAAAACTCAGATTAAATTAAAACACCCACTTACTGTTGCAGGCACAAAATTCAATAAAAAAATCGGTTTGTGCGATTAATGGTTCAGTGTTCCTGTATTTATAACAGGGTTCGTATCTTTGTCTGAGCAGAGTACAACCATTAGATTCGATATCATTGCTGCTTTTTTCTCGTCGTCAAATTCGATTATCGATTTTTCTGAAAGCTGTTGTAATGCCATGTCAACCATTCCTACAGCTCCTTCTACAATTTTCTCACGCGCAGCTACGATTGCAGTGGCCTGTTGGCGTTTCAACATAGCCTGAGCAATCTCTTCTGCATAGGCTAAGTATCCGATTCTGGCTTCAATAATTTCGATACCAGCAATTTTCAACCTTTCTTCCAGCTCGTTTTCAAGGGCTTCGTTTATCTCTACTAATCCAGAACGAAGCGTTACCTCTTGCTGATCCGAGTCGAAATTATCGTATGGGTACATTCCTGCCATTTTACGCACTGCCGCATCACTTTGTACTCTTACGAAACTTTCATAATCATCTACCTCAAATGCTGCTTTAAATGTATCACTGACCTTCCATACTAGGATAACGCTAATTAGGATTGGATTTCCGATTTTGTCATTCACTTTCACCCGTTCGCTATCGAAATTGCGTGCACGCAGCGAAATCGATTTTCTAGTGTAGAACGGAATTACCCAAAAGAAGCCATTTTCTTTTACAGTACCTACGTATTTTCCCAATAGTACAAGTACTTTAGACCCATTGGGGTTGATGAAGAAGAAGCCTGGCATAATCAAAATCATAACGGGTATGGCTAAGATGGGAAGAATAGTTATTCCAGTTACAAATCCAGCTATAGTTACCACAAGGAGTCCTGTAAAGGCAAGTAACATTGCCCACCCACTGATTGGTCTGATTGTTTTTTCTTGGTTCATCTGTTTATTGATTTTTGATATTAAAATGATATCACAAATATATCAAAAAGATTTTTATCTGTCAAGAGCTGTTTTATAATTGTTTGGAGGTTAGCTTTAAGGTTGTTCGTGATGAGTGATATATTGTGATATATTTCTTTCAACCTAATTCCTGAAATTTACATCAAATACGAAAGCATATAATTAGCCGTGTTGTATTTCGAGTTTTCATCCTCATGTACTAAAGTGTACATTGGACTGAAAGATGAAATATAACCCGGCTAACCTATTTTTTATGAGTCATTTATAATTTTGAGAAGAATCAGTTTTTAGTTTTGGTTTAACGATGAGTAGAATTTCATATTTCGATATCAAATGGTTGTCGGAAGATAATGGGCCTGGTAAAAGGTTTGTTCTTTTTCTTCAAGGGTGCAATCTTGACTGTTCGTGGTGTCATGTACCCCATTCTCAAGAAAAAGAAAGTCCATTACTTTATTTCGATTCTCTTTGTAAGAAATGCGGGCGATGTGTTAGAGCTTGCGAAAATAATGTGCATGATATCGTCGATTTAGTTCATAACATCAACAGAGAAAGATGCATGAAGTGTGGAGAGTGCATGGAATTTTGCTCCCACTCTTATGCCCGGAGTAGCCAAGGAGCGCTGGTATTGCCAACTAAAGAGCTAGAAGTGGAGGCATTGTTCAATAATATACGTCCTGAATTATCTCTTTTAAAGGGGATTGGAGGGCTTACAATTAGTGGTGGTGAACCTTTGTTGCAAGCCGAAGCAGTTGCCGGTTTAGCAGCTCGGTGTAAAAAATCGGGTTTTCATACAGCCATTGAAACATCAGGGATTGTACCATTGTCAGCAGTAAAAACTGTTCAACGGCATGTGGATACTTGGCTAATTGGAATGAGATTAACTACAGGGCAAAATACAAAACTGAATCCCAGACAAAAACAACAGTTAAAGGAATGTTTGAAATATTTAACACAAAAAAAAGCGAAAATCATAGTGCGGATTCCAGCAATACCTGATAATACCGCAACAGAACAACACTTAAAAGAAGTACAGGCGCTGTTGATACAGTATCAATTAACAAACATTGAAATTTTACCGCATAATCCAAATAGTGGACACTACTATTCTGTCTTAGGAATGAAAGCTGAGGTTGTTTACAACAAACAACGGGCTGATGAGGCCTATGAATATACGAAACGATTCTTCGAATCTGCTTCTTCTTTTTCCTTCAAGGTACTTTCTAATTAACAGATCTATTTCGGTTTTCTTTTTACGGTCATGTAATTTGCCCCTGATTCAATATTCGTCAATTTTTTCTCATATCTTTCCATGAATTTGGTCACACAGCTCAACTTATAGGCGTGGGTAAAATGTGCTGAAGCCATATTATAGGTTCTCTGAAAGATTCTTTTACAGAAATCCCCAACTAAATAGAAATCAACACATTTTATCCATCGCCCAATATATGCGATTGCAGTTTTTCTTTCTCCCAAAGTGATGCGGGAACTAGAACTTTCTGCAATGATTCAACATAAATATACTTCTTGATACCTCCTTGTTATTGATAGGTTGATCTCAGCAAAGCCTGATTGCCTCTTAAGGAGACGATATTGAAGTAAAGTGTTAAACTTAAAGGTTGTTTAACAGGACGTTTATCGTGACAGATTTTGAAGGAATACGATACGCAAGCTTTTGCGCTGCTCAAAATGATTTTCTCTTTCTTTGAAAACAGGACAAATTTTAAACTGCCCCATTGATCCGAGTCATTTAGCAAAAAATAATTTCAGTTAAGAAGCACAAAGTGTTCAATACTAGAGTACATGAGAATTTGGAGGATCGAAGTGCAACAAAAACCGAAGTTATCTTTTCAGCTTTACTTAGAGACCCGCTGGCGAAATATCCAGTGTCCTCCTGGATCTTTCCTAAAAACATCGAAAAACATTTCATTGCTGTTCTTTGATATTGAATCGCCCATCTGTAGCCTGAAACCAAAAAGACCTTTCCTGCCATTGAACATAAAAAATTCGTGACCTACATAATAGGTGTCTCCATAGTCGCCTTTGATATCGGTTACCAAAGCATGAACCTCATACACTCGAAGACGATAATGATTGTAAAAGAGCATACCAACTACAACAAGCGAAAAAAGTATCAAATTAATAGTAATAAATCTCCATAGTTTATGTTTCTTATTATTCTGTGCGTTTTTCATATAACTCTTACCTTCTTTAATTCTAAGGTCTCTGCCCCATTTATTTTAGACTTACTCCTTGCAAGTAATCAGCTACTTAATACTTTTTATTATGGCATCAATGTAAAGATGTTGTAAGTAACTCTTTAACAACGCAAGTTTCAAAGGTAAGGTTTATTCTAATTAAGGTTGCAGACCTATTTATTATAGACTTGATTCCTTCAAATAGCCAGCACTTAGGCTAAAAATAAATCTAACTTAATTCTATCTGGGTGCTTAGGAAAATGTTTCAAGAAATAAGTCTGAAAATAGGATAGGTCATGTCCTTACAATTTCTTCCGGGATTACATTTGTACTTGGCTTATTCCGACTAAAACAAATTTCATTAAATCAAGAACTCTATTCTTAAGTGCCATTGGGTTTGGGTGTAGCCCTTTGTCGTAATAAAAAATTTGCCTTTCACCAATTTTCAACAACCCTAAGCCAGGAGTGTCTGATTGCTGAAGAATATGCACATCGCTTCTCGACCAAATTACCTCAATTTTTGCACGTGTTTCGCTCCATTCACGCACATCTCCCCTTCCAAAAAAAACTTTGTCTTTGGGGTGCACATTGGGAAGATAAGTTGCTTCCAAATAAGTATTACCATTTAAGATTTGAAGTCTTTCTGTTGCTTCTTCGATTAGAATTGTTTTCATGGTTGTTGTTTAAAGTGAATAATTCAATTAATAAACTGTATTTGTTTTCATTTCAGAATTTAGATTCATGTGTTTCCTAAACTGACTTAGGCGTCATATTTAACTTAAGATTAATTGGTTGTTTGAAATTGAACTAATTGATAACCGTAAGTCATCAGTTATGGTTGATCTGAGGATAGTTTAACTGCTTTTTATATACCGAAATAATTCGCTGATTATCTACTAGTTAAACAAAGTATAAACTGCTAAAATTGAAGACATTACCAACATACCTCAATTTCTTAATGTAGAATTATATGTAAATAGATATATTCAATACAAACATAAGCACAAACGAGCATAAAAAACATATCTCAATATATCATTCATAAGTCCCGATGTGAATTTAGATTTGTACCGTTCCGTTTTTAGTAAGGGGGATATTTAAGTTTCGAACTCAATTATAGCATTGCACTAAGCATAGACTGTGGCTACTCTTTTATTACCAACACTTGAAAGACAAAGGTTGAGCTTAGGTTTTGAAGTCGAAATTTACTCTACCTCAAGAGATAATCTTGATAGACAACTGATCAAAATAAAAAATCATTCCTCTTGTTTGCTGATGTCATAATGCAAGCTGAAACCGTATCAGGAAAGTTTTTGTGTTCTAATTTGTTACAGTTTGTTTGTTGCTACTTTTATGCAGAGGGGGCGATACAGAAAATGGGCATTGAAAGTTGGAGCTAATTTAGAATGTAGCTACGACAAATATAAATTGGGGTTGAATAACGAGCAATACAAAGCAACATAAAGAACATAAAAAAAACCGCCAGCTACCTCAAGAGCAAGCGATTTTAGTTGTTCGAGATTGTGATAGAAACATCTGTTCGTACCCAGAGATAGGTACTAATCTAAAATATAAGTTTCCAATAAAAAGAAAATTAGATGCGCATCTTATAAAACTGGTGTCTGAACTAAATATATACTACTTTCTATGGTTTATTTTCAGTGCTGCTATTAGGTTAATCGTGGTGGTATCCTGATCAGTCTTGAACATGCACCTCTTTTTTTTCAAGTACACAGATTAATCATATTTCGAAAATTTCACAGCAAAAACACTACGGTTGTCCCTTCTGTATTTTGAAGTAGGATACTCTGTTAAGCACCAGAGGTAATCTGTTGAACTGTCATAATACAAATCTTCGGCTCCATGAGGCCATCTGTACCTGACTGTAGTTTTTCCAGGCTCATATTTGCTTAATCTTGCAGTAGAACCTTTGTATGAATCATTGCCTGTATGAATAATAAAGCTCTTTCCTCCTTTTGTAAAAGCGCCTTGCACTCTGTAAATAGGACCACCATACTTATCAATTGGTGAAATGATTTCAGGATTTTGCTGCAAATCTAGGTAACCGTCATCTTTCTGAATAAAAGAATGTAAAACTGGATTTCCTGATGTCAAATACTGGCCGGTCACTAATCTGTTATCTATGGTTGAGCTGCCATAACTGTGCGAGATACAAGAAAATGGTTCGCCCCCATCCAAGTCGTAGTAAGACTCTTGAGGCAAAATATATCTATATCCCAATGCATGCAAAGTTCCATTGTCATCCACCCCACATTTGGATTCATCCCGCCAATCAGATTCTATTATATTGGTAATATTAAAAACTCTTATCCCCAAATTTGTACTTGCAATAAAGAGCCTGTTATTACTGTAGGCTACACCTCCTGCATGTATATCTACCGGGCGATACGTGTCTAGTTGGGTGTATGCATTTGAGGTTTGCGTTGTTCGTTTTTGCACCAATAGGATAAGTCTGTATTTAATATTATTCATATCTGTTATATCCACAAGAGAAATTCGAGATCCTTTATGATCACAAGCTTCTTTTCCGTACCATGTAACAACTATAAATTTTTTGTCACCATAGTTAAAGCCCGTTATTCCTTGAGGCCACCAATTTGGTGTTCTTGTATCACCAGAATTCCATTTAAATCCAGTGGCCTGATTACCTGAAGGAATGTTGAACCCATAAACTGAGTTATATCCACTTTTTGAAGCCGACCGGTTCAGATAGACTTCTGTAGGCTTAAGCCATCCATAAACTTGCAGTTTAGAGACAAAATCGTCATACTGGCTAACAAATTCATAACGATTTTCGCCAGCTTTTAATTTAGAACTGATCTGATTTTCTTCTTTTGGCACTACTTGCTCTTTAGTCTCTTCCGAACAACTAAACAGAATTAAAGCCCAAAACATAGATAATAAGCAATTTGCTTTCATTTGTTATTTGTTTAATGCAAAAAATTGAATGTCATAATTAGGACTAAAAACAAACAGATAATCTATAATTCATTTTCATTACCAAAACATTAAGGAATTTTCCAAAGTTGCAGTTTACTTTTAATGAAAGCCATCGCGATAAAAATTCTGAGTATACTAATGCCGCTTACAATGCCATTTTATGTCTTCCGTTTTTGCCCCTTTTCAGACCTCAGGTTACTATTGAAAGTCTGTAGCAACATCACCTCTTTCATTCAAGTGTTTGATTATAAAACTTCAATGCTTTGTAATTTGAAAATTATGACCACCTAAAACGAACCGCCTAACAACAAGAATAGTCAATATATCGAATTATTGTATTATGGTAACGCGCGTGTACCTTTGGGCTACTAACACCTGAAGAATTTAGGATCATGAAATATGAGCAGTGGGCTAAAAACCCGTCACGATTTTTGGCAATGACCGGACTGGATCATGAAGTATTTGAACAGTTCCTTCCCTATTTTGAAGAGTGTCACCGATACTACTTCAACCGTTTTGATCTTGACGGGAAACCGGTCAACCGTCAGCGGCTGTATACCATCTACAAAAACAGCCCCCTTCCTACTTTCGAAGAGCGCCTGGTGTTCGTGCTTTCCTATATGAAACTCAATCCGATACAGGAACAGCATGCCGATATGTTCTCAATGACCCAGCAACAGTGTAACCGGTTCTTACATGCCCTTCTGCGCGTTTTCGAACTTGGCCTTGGGGACTGCGGTTCAATGCCCGAACGCACAAAAGAAGGCCTTCTGCGCAGGCTTGAAGAGCTCCCGGAAGAATTCCTTACCGAAAAAAAAGTCATCCATGACGGCACAGAACGGGAAATCCCGCGCCCTGCCGATTATCAGCAGCAACAGGATTATTACAGCGGCAAGAAAAAAAAGCATACGGTAAAAAATGCCGTGATCACCAATATGCTGTGCCTTATCCTTTTTGTGGGCGCGACCGTCCAGGGCACTGTACATGACAAAAAAATAGCCGACCTGCAATACACACTCCCGGAAGGGTTTGAACTATGGCAGGATACAGGTTATCAGGGATATGCACCCGAAGGTGTAAAAATCGTCCAGCCCACAAAAAAGCCCAGAGGGAAAGAACTTACACCAGAGCAGAAAGCAGAGAACAGGGAGATCTCATCTGTCAGGGTGCGGGTCGAGCATGCAATCGGAAGTGTTAAAAGAATGAAAATTGTGCGTAATGAATGCAGGCTGCGCAAAGGTAATGTGATAGATAAAGTATTCCTGATCTGTGCCGGAATACATAACTTAAGGCTGACTGTCAAGCCTTTTCAGTACTAATTTAAATTGACATAATGTCTAATGAATATGGGCAACTATTCACTGTCAATATTTAAGTAGAAGCACAAAAGACTAACATCTGATTATCAACAATATACCCACCGCTCTTTATGTATTGTTAATGCAGGCTTAGCAATTGCTTAATGTATCGAAGTGGTAGATTAAATTGCAAGAAGCAGTCTTACCAATGTGAGCACTCAAATTAAATGGATCTGATGACACCATCATGCTTAGTTCTGTATGTCAAGCCTGTACCTTTTATGTAGGCATTAAAAGCAGGCACAAACTAAAGCGGTATTTTAAAACAGATGGATGAAAGAAACAAGAAAAAACTGGCTGACATTGATTAGGAATTATCAGAAAACAGGGGCTTGTAAAATTGTCCCTTAACTTGAGTCATTGCTTAAAAAGGTAAAGTAGAAATAAGGTATGAATTATAGAAAAATTACAATTAGTATGAAAAGGATCATTTACGTAATGTTGCTTTCACTCTCGTTGGTTTATGTGGGTTGCGAAGATTTGGAAGAACCAAAGATTCCAAAAATCAATGATTGTACTCTTTCCTTAAATAATGGCGAGGGGATTCCATTATCGAATGTTTGGGCGAAGCTATACTTCACCAATATAAAGGCGGGGTTCTGTGTCGATTCTACATTTACATCAGTGTTGGGAGAAGGTTCTTTCCGAAGCTTAGCACCCCGTGAGTATTTACTAAAGATATATAGTGAAGCAGGAGAAGAGTTGGCTACGGAGACCATCGTAATTGAAGATTCAGTACAGGTGAATGAAATTGATTTAGTACTGGATGTTCATGTTGAAAATTATGAGCTGTCGATTTCAGTAATTGATAATAGAGATAATCCTATAGAGGGAAGAAAAGTGGCTCTTTATACCAGTGATGTTAATCCTGTTTTTGTGAAAGAAGGATTGACAGATGCTAACGGAAGGGTAATTTTTAAAGGAACCGTAGTTGGTACATACAATGTTTATCTGTATGACGATGACAACACATTGGTTTATAAAGAACGTGAGAGTATTGTAGGGGCTGACAATTCAAATCAGGAGGATTTTGTAGTTCGTAAAATCTATCATGACACTAAAATCGTAATTACTGGATTTATGCACGATCCTAAGGGCTACGATAGTAAAGATGCAGGATTCGCAACGTCGGATGGATATACACTAGATGGTGAATTTGAATATGTGCAGTTGATGGCTTTGACTGATATTGACTTTGCTAAAGAACCTTATGCTGTTGTATTTACAAACACGAGTAAACCAACAGAATATGGTTGGGCAGATGGGTTGTATAATACTGCTAATAAAAAAGTGTTCCAGATAAACCTAGAGACAGGTTCGGTGAAAAAAGGCCAATATTTTTACGTGGGAGGAAGCTCAAGACGTATTGCAAGTTACTACAAATTAGCTGGTAGTATGCAGCTTAGTGAAGATGTATTTTGGGGCATTAACTATGCTAATCAAAGAGGTGGAAATGGAAATGGTGCACCCAAGAAAGGTAGCGGTTTGCTTGGTAACGGTTCTGGAAAAACAGTGTCAACAGTTAAGAAAAAAGCGCCAGATGGGATTGCTGTTTTCAAAGGAACTTCAGTAGATGAGAATACTATTCCTGCTGATGCTATATTCTACGGCTCAGAAATAACTTATGTGAATTATCAGCTTCCTAACAACGATATCTATAGCCGGGAAAATGAAGATACCGGTGAGGCACAACCTATGTTGGGGCAGGGAACTAATACCTTCTTGTTTCCTGTAGGTGCTCAAGATCAAGGCGACTTTATAAAACTCGGAGGTAAAGTAACCCCAACCCAATGGCTGGTACCAAGATCTGGAGTACGCTTGAGATTTAATATTAATGAGCGTCCTGGCGCTTCCGTGTCGGATATTGAAAATGCCGAATTTTGTACCGTGTTTGTTGATAATTAGCACCTGATAAAACCTATATGCTTATTAAGCAATTGATTCGAAAAGGTTAAGGTGGTGAATCCAAATAAAATATATCAAAAATAATTACGAATCTTTTTAGATCTAAAAAAAATGCTAAAACATACATATGCGTTTTGTTTTGCCTTGATAATGTTTTGTCTTTTAACATTTCAGGGGAAAGGGGAAATGCTTGGCCTGAGAAAAGACATTATGCCCCCTCCGCAGGACTCGCTGCTGTTAGTAACAGGGACAGTTACAGATGAAAAAGGGGAACCGTTGATAGGTGCAACGGTTGTAATCAAGGGAACATCAAGAGGTACGGCAACCGGGACGTACGGAAAGTACAGCCTTCAGCTTAACCAAGGCGAAAACGCTTTAACAGTCAAGTTTATCGGCTATAAAGAACAGGTGGTGCCCATTGATGGGAAAAGCGAAGTTAACATTGTGCTCCAGAGCAGCTATTCAACAATTGAGGAAGTGGTGGTGGTTGGCTATGGCACTGTAAAAAGGCGTGACCTGATAGGTGCTGTTGAACAGATAAGCCGGGAAGAACTGGAAGGCCGTGCCAACCCAAGCGTTACCCGCAGCCTTGTAGGGCAAGTGCCCGGGCTAAATATCAACATGACCTCCGGCATGCCAAGCAGGAGCACTTCATATAACATCAGGGGGACAACGTCAATTGGTGCCGGGGGCAACGCTTTAGTATTGATAGATGGTGTGCCAGGGGATGCCAACCTGGTAAACCCCGATGATGTTGAAAGTATTTCGGTGCTCAAAGATGCTTCCTCGGCCGCGGTTTACGGGGCAAGAGGTGCTTTTGGGGTAGTGCTCATTACCACTAAGAAGGCCAAAAAAGGCGCTGTTAAGGTAACATACGATGGGAATTATTCTATCTACTCGCGCACTGTAGAACCCTCGTTTGTTACCAACGGTTACGAGTGGACCGAAAATTTTCTGAGGTCATACAGCGGTTATAACGATTACAGCGGGGCCGACCCGACTTCGATCAACAATATTTTCCCTTTTTCAAGGGAATGGTTTAACGAGTTGAAACGAAGGAATGACAACCCGGAGCTGCCAAAAGTACGGGTAAACAACGACGGGAGGTACGAATATTTTGGGAATACCGACTGGAACAGCCTCCTGTACGATGACCGGGTGAAGGGAACGGAACACAAACTGAGCATAAGCGGCGGGTCGGAACAGGCCTCCTTCTACCTTTCCGGCAGGTTCTATGACCAGGAAGGCATTTACCGTTATGGCGGTGATGATATGGACCGTTACAATTTTAGGGCAAAGGGGGAAATCCGTGTAAACCCGAAACTGACCCTGACCAACAACTTATGGATGGACCGTACGGCCTATGACCATCCCCTGATATCATATACCGATGAACTGGTACAGCGTAACCTTGAGCATCAGGGTTTTCCGGTGGCTATGATGTACAATCCTGATGGCACTTATACTTATTCTTCAATCTATACCGGTGTGGGCGATTTTGCAAACGGGACATCATACCATAACTATAAAAAGTTAACCGTCCAGAATACACTCGGTTTTACCTACACCCCTTTTGAAAACTTAACAGTAAAGGGGGACCTTACTTACAGGCATAAAGATTTCCGTCAGACCCGTGTAAACCGGTATGCACCTTACAGTGAAGGCCCCGGGCTGTTTGGGGAAAAGGGGCGGTCGTTAAGGAGAATGTGGAACCATGAGGATCACTACTACAATGCAAATTTAAATTTTGATTATAAAGCTGATCTGGGGGAGAACCATTCTATTAATTTACTGGCTGGTTTAAATATCGAAAATGAGACAGACACAAGGTATTACAACCGTAGGGACAATTATCTGTTTTCGGACAAGACCAATTTTGACCTGATGGACGGGACCAACATCTTTATAGAAGAAAGGAGCAGGGACTGGGCATTTGTGGGGCTGTTCGCCCGCGCTAATTATGCCTACAGGGGACGTTATTTATTCGAGTTCAGTACGCGTTACGATGGTTCTTCAAAATTCCCGGGGAACGAGCAGTGGGGCATGTTCCCATCGGGGTCTTTTGGCTGGCGCATTTCCGACGAACCTTTTATGGAAGGGACAAAAAGCTGGTTGACCAACATGAAATTACGTGCTTCTGTTGGTACTCTGGGAAATGGTAATGTCAGTTCCTACGAATTTCTGGAACTGATGACTGTGTCACGGACTTCAACGCTTCTACTTGGGGACCACCTCACGGAGACAGACATGCCTTCTACCGTGCCAGACAACCTGACCTGGGAAAAAGCAACCACCTATAACCTTGGGTTGGATGCTGATTTTTTTGACGGTCGACTGAATCTTGGTTTCGATATTTATCAGCGTAATACTACGGATATGTATACACAAGGATCTGCATTACCAACCGTATACGGAGAAAGTGCACCAAAGGGTAACTATGCCGACCTGAAAACTGATGGCTGGGAGCTGGTTGTTGGATGGAGAAACCGAACCACAGTGGCCAATAGAAACTTATCGTATAATTTTAAGTTTATGCTCTGGGACAGTCAGAGTGAGATTACCAAGTATACTGGTAACGATATTAACAGTCTGGGTTCTTATTATGAAGGCCAGAAGATAGGAGAGATCTGGGGTTATACCATAGAGGGTTTATTTGAAAGTACGGAGGAGATTGAAAACCATGCCGATCAGGATATTTTTAAAGTTTCCAAAGGAAGGATATGGCTCCCGGGCGACCTGAAATTTGCCGATCATGATGGCAGCGGTAAGATCGACAGGGGCAACAACACCCTAGATGATCATGGCGACCTGAGAGTTGTTGGCAATTCCCAGGCGCGTTATCATTTTGGTGTGAATATGGGGGTAAACTATGCTGGGTTTGGCTTGAGCTTATTCTTCCAGGGTGTTGCCAAAAGAGATTGGTATCCCGGTATGGAATCGGGCTATTTCTGGGGTCAGTATAACCGCCATTATGGATATTACCCAACCGATCAGGTGGGCAACATGTGGATAGAGGGCGAAAACGAAGACCCCAACGCCTACTGGCCACGTATCCGTTCTTATAGTGCCAATTCGTCGTCTAAAACATTAGCAACTCCCAACAACCGATACATGCAAAATGCAGCATATGTAAGGTTGAAAAACGTTACCCTGGATTATACGCTTCCTCGTAAAATTGTTGAAAGACTGAAGTTAGGCGGTGTGAAGTTTTATATGATCGGTGAAAACCTGTGGACCTTGACCGGTCTGACAGAACATACCACCAATTTCGATCCTGAAGTAATCGGATCTGGCGATAGCGAATTTGCCAAAAAGAACCAAGGCAGGGAAAACGGCTACACTTATCCTATGTTAAAAAGTATTACACTAGGGGTTAAAGTAGCCTTTTAAAAATCAGGTCATTATATTGGCTATAACTTGCATTCAAATGAATAAAAAATAAGATGAAAAAATTAATATATATTTTACTAATCGGATGTTTGGGTTTTGTAAGCTGCGATGATTTGCTGGAAAAAGAACCGATTCATCAGCTTAATGCATCCACGTTTTTCTCGAATGAGAACGACTTAAGGGTTTATTCCTACTCTTTTTACGATTATGGCTTACCAAGTGTTGATGGTATAGCAAAAGGAGATCATACCTCTGATTATACTGCTATGAATACCCCCAGCTCATTTATTGCAGGCTCTTGGAGTTCAGAAGACCAGGGAGGGTGGAGCATTGGTTCCTGGGATGATCTGAAAAACATTAATTATTTTCTTGAGAATATTGAGAATGCTCCGATTGACGAAAGGATGTTAAATCATTACAAAGGTTTGGGGCGTTTTTGGAGAGCTTTATTCTATCTGAATAAAGTGCAAACATTTGGCGACGTTCCATGGTATGACAAAGCGCTTGATCGCGACGATAAAGATTTATACAAAGGACGGGACAGTCGCGATGTTGTAATGGCCAATGTCTTGGAAGACATCACATTCGCTGCTGCGAATATAGATAAAAGTAAAGACAGTTATGCCAGTTTAGTGAACCGTTATACTGCTTTGGCTTTAAAATCACGCATTTGCTTATTCGAAGGTACGTATAGAAAGTATCATACAGATCTTGGCCTAAACGATGCAAATATGTGGCTGACAGAAGCAGCAGAAGCAGCAAAAGAGCTCATGGAATCGGGTGCTTATAGCTTACACAATACAGGAAACCCGAAAAGCGACTACCGGGATTTGTTTACCGCAGAAGATCTATCTGGTATTGTGGCGGTAACTGATGAGATAATTTTGGCGCGTGGTATGGATAGATCTAAAGTTGAATGGCACAGCCTTACTTGGAACTTTAACTCTATAACAAATGGAAGTCGCTGGTCGTTAACAAAACCTTTCATAAATACATATTTAATGCTTGATGGTAGTAGGTTTACTGACAAGGATGATTATGACCGAATTGAATTTTTAGATGAAACACGCAATAGAGATTTTAGATTAAGTCAAACCATTCGTACCCAGGGGTATGTTAGAAAGGATGGCTCTGTTGCACCTCCTGATTTGGCAGTAACACTTACCGGTTATCATATAATTAAATGGAGTTTGGATGATTCTTGGCACGATACACAAGGCCAATGCACCAACAGTATACCTATTTTTCGCTATGCAGAAGTGCTGTTGAATTATGCTGAGGCCAAAGCTGAGCTGGGTGAGTTTGGATCTGCTGAGTGGAATGAAACTATTAAGTTGCTGCGTGATCGCGCAGGAGTTCAGAGTTCAGAGCCAGCAGTTGCAGATGACTACTTACAAACAACTTTTTTTCCTGGTGTTACAGATAAGTATTTATTGGAAATAAGAAGAGAGCGTGGCATTGAGCTGTGTTTCGAAGACTTCCGTTATCAAGATCTAATGAGGTGGAAAGTAGGTGAGTTACTCGATTCTGATAATTTGAAATGGAAAGGTATTTATATCCCTTCCAAAGATGTGGAATATGATCTTAATGGCGATGGTAAACCTGATGTTGCTGTTGTAGATGCCATTCCTGCTAGTCCTACTTCAGGTGTGAAATATGTTGTGCTCGGACCTAATATTCGCTTAAGTGAAGGTGAATCCGGTCATCTTGAGTGGGCATGGTCGGCAGATCGCAGTTGGGAAGACAAGAAATATCTTAGACCAATACCAAAAGATGCTATTTTATTAAATCCTAATTTGTTACCGCAGAATCCAGGCTGGAAATAACCATGAAAGTTTTCTGTTAGAGAGTTGTATCAGTGTCAATGGGATATTGATATTCTTTAGATTTTTTATAGAGAAGTGGTCTGTTTTCGACCGCTCTCTTTTTGTTGCTTTTAATTTAGTTGTGAATTTTAAATGGGTGTGATGAAAGTCTTAAATAAATTCCATTTGTGTTTGTTGTCGTTGTTAATTTTAATGGTTTTAGCGCAGTGTGAATCCAGTGCTGAAGAAATTGAAGTTCCAAAAGAAGAGCCTGAAGAAGAAGTTATTGAAATTATACCGCTTGAAGGAATGGATCTTTATGGTATGCTCATAGACACTGATGGAAATCCACTAGAAGGAGTAGTTGTAAGCGATGGGTATTCTTCTGTTAAAACAGATGAAGATGGTATTTATCAAATGAAAAAAAATGAAGCGGCCAAATTTGTGTTTTATTCTACCCCTGCTTCTTGTAAAATAACAACCGAAAGCTCATCCAATAGTATGGCTCGTTTTTATTCTAAAATAGTGGATGAAGAAAGGTATGATTTTAAGTTGGAGAAGCTAGATGTAATTGAAGAGAACTTTACCCTGGTTGGAATCGGTGATCCTCAACCCTACAATACTAGTCATATCAAACGATTCAAGGAAGAGACTATAGCAGATTTGAAAGATTATTTTAGAGATTGGGAGGAATCTGTGTATCAGATTGCTTTAGGTGATATTGTTGGAGATAAAGCTGTGCTTTTAAAGCAGGTGAAAGATTTATTGGGTAAAACTGGCACTGCTTCTTTTGTTACGATCGGTAATCATGATAAGATGCCAGAAAACAATCCTGAGCTGCCACCAAATACTGAAGCATTTACAAATATATTTGGCCCTGTTAATTACTCCTTTAATCGCGGGAACGTGCATTTTGTGTGTCTTGACAATGTGGTTTTTTCAAATTCTTCAGAGTATAAAAGTGGATTTACGAATGAACAAATAGATTGGTTAAAAGAGGATTTGAGCTACGTGTCAAAAGACAAAATGCTAATTGTGTATTATCATATCCCCCTTGTCGGTTCGTCAAAGATTGAGAATCGCAATGCTTTCTTTAACTTACTTAATGGGTTTGCGGAGGTACATTTGTTTAGTGGACATGCGCATTACAGCGAAAATTATAAACATAGTTCTCCAGCAACGGCCTATGAACACGTGCATGCCGCAGCTTGTGGATCTTGGTGGAAATCTACAATTAATAGTGATGGTACACCTAATGGTTATGCAATTTATAGAGTTTCGGGATCTTCAATTATAAACTGGTATTATAAACCAACAAATTATGATTCAGATTTTCAGATTCGTTTGCATAAAGGCGACAGCTTTTTTGGCGGAGAATACGGTTACTTTTCGTATGAGCAAAAAACAAATACTGTGGTAGCTAATGTGTGGAACGCCGATGATGACTGGAAAATAGAAGCTTTCGAAAATGGTGTTAAAGTAGCTGATTTAGAGCCAATGTCAAAAAATATGCCTGATGCTTGGTCATTAGGATATCATTTGGGAGTGCTTAATCGAAATCCAAAATATTACGCTCCAGCATGTAAACATTTGTTTTTACATAAAATGCACGATCCTTCAGCAACACTGGAAGTAAGGGCTACAGATCCATTTGGTAATGTTTACAGCCAAAGTTCACTGGTTTTAGATAATACTAGTGCCATTTCATATTAACTTCCATTTTAATTTCTATTTAGTTTATCAACATGTTCCTTCTAAAAAATAACGATGATTTAAGACTTAAATACGAATATATTCTCAAAAAAAATGTTATTTGCGATTCTTATGATATTTATGATTCGCACTTTTTTTTTGAGCTTTATTATGTTTATTGCTATTTCAACTGTTGTTATGGGTCAAAAATTAGCCAAAATACAGATTGAGGTTAGTAAAAAAACATATTCAACGGGTGAAATTATTAATTTGGTAGAAAACCAGAGTAAATTTCGCTTCTCCTATAATAAGAATATCGATTTAAGGAAGAAAATAAAGGTAAAAGAAACTGGATTGTTAAACCTTGAACAACTTCTTCAAATAGTAACAACGCAAACACAATTAGTTTTTAAGCCTATCGGAAAAACCATTGGTATAGCCTTAAAACAAAAAAACAATACGGAGCAAGAAAGTATGTTACTGGTAACAGGAACAGTTATAGATGAAAAAGGAGAACCATTGATAGGTGCAACAGTTGTAATCAAGGGAACATCAAGAGGTACGGCAACAGGGACGTACGGAAAGTACAGCCTTCAGCTTAACCAAGGCGAAAACGCTTTAATAGTTAAGTTTATCGGCTATAAAGAACAGGAGGTCTCCATTAATGGGAAAAGCGAAGTTAACATTGTGCTCCAGAGCAGCTATTCAACAATTGAGGAAGTGGTGGTTGTGGGCTATGGCACTGTAAAAAGGCGCGACCTGATAGGTGCTGTTGAACAGATAGGCCAGGAAGAACTGGAAGGCCGTGCCAACCCAAGCGTTACCCGCAGCCTTATAGGACAAGTGCCCGGACTAAATATCAACATGACCTCAGGCATGCCAAGTAGAAGTACTTCATATAATATCAGGGGGACAACATCCATTGGTGCCGGGGGCAACGCTTTAGTATTGATAGATGGCGTGCCAGGGGATGCCAACCTGGTAAACCCCGATGATGTTGAAAGTATTTCAGTGCTCAAAGATGCTTCCTCGGCCGCGGTTTACGGGGCAAGAGGTGCTTTTGGTGTAGTGCTCATTACCACGAAGAAGGCCAAAAAAGGCGCTGTTAAGGTAACATACGATGGGAATTATTCTATCTACTCGCGCACTGTAGAACCTTCGTTTGTTACCAACGGTTACGAGTGGACCGAGAATTTCCTGAGGTCATACAGCGGTTATAACGATTACAGCGGGGCCGACCCGACTTCCATCAACAATATTTTCCCTTTTTCAAGGGAATGGTTTAACGAGTTGAAACGAAGGGATGACAACCCGGAGCTGCCAAAAGTACGGGTAAACAACGACGGGAGGTACGAATACTTTGGGAATACCGACTGGAACAGCCTCCTGTACGATGACCGGGTGAAGGGAACGGAACACAAACTGAGCATAAGCGGCGGATCGGAACAGGCCTCCTTCTACCTTTCCGGCAGGTTCTATGACCAGGAAGGCATTTACCGTTATGGCGGTGATGATATGGACCGTTATAATTTTAGGGCAAAGGGGGAAATCCGTGTAAACCCGAAACTGACCCTGACCAACAACTTATGGATGGACCGTACGGCCTATGACCATCCCCTGATATCATATACCGATGAACTGGTGCAGCGTAACCTTGAGCATCAGGGTTTTCCGGTGGCTATGATGTACAACCCTGATGGCACTTATACTTATTCTTCAATCTATACCGGTGTGGGCGATTTTGCAAACGGGACATCATACCATAACTATAAAAAGTTAACCGTCCAGAATACACTCGGTTTTACCTACACCCCTTTTGAGGCATTAACAGTAAAAGGGGATCTTACTTACAGGCATAAAGATTTCCGCCAGACCCGTGTAAACCGGTATGCACCTTACAGTGAAGGTCCCGGACTGTTTGGGGAAAAGGGGCGATCGTTAAGGAGAATGTGGAACCATGAGGATCATTACTACAATGGGAATCTAAATTTTGATTATAAAACCGATCTGGGGGAGAACCATTCTATTAATTTACTGGCTGGTTTAAATATCGAAAATGAGACAGATACAAGGTATTACAACCGTAGGGACAATTATCTGTTTTCGGACAAGACCAATTTTGACCTGATGGACGGGACCAACATCTTTATAGAAGAAAGGAGCAGGGACTGGGCATTTGTGGGGCTGTTCGCCCGCGCTAATTATGCCTACAGGGGACGTTATTTATTCGAGTTCAGTACGCGTTACGATGGATCTTCAAAATTCCCGGGGAACGAGCAGTGGGGCATGTTCCCATCTGGTTCTTTTGGCTGGCGCATTTCCGACGAACCTTTTATGGAAGGGACAAAAAGCTGGTTGACCGACCTGAAATTACGTGCCTCTGCAGGTACTTTGGGTAACGGAAATGTTAGACCCTACGAATTTCTGGAACTGATGACCGTGTCACGGACTTCAACGCTTCTACTTGGGGATCACCTAACAGAAACAGATATGCCTTCTACCGTGCCAGACAACCTGACCTGGGAAAAAGCAACTACATATAACCTTGGGCTGGATGCCGGTCTTTTTGATGGGCGGCTGAATTTTGGTTTGGATATTTATCAGCGTATTACCACTGATATGTATACGGTAGGACTTGCACTTCCAGAAGTTTACGGAGAAAGTGCGCCAAAGGGTAACTATGCCGACCTGAAAAACAATGGCTGGGAGTTGGCCATAGGCTGGAAGGACAGGATCACTGTAGCCAACCGAAACCTGTCGTATAATTTTAAGTTTATGCTCTGGGACAGTCAGAGTGAGATTACCAAATATATTGGTAACGACATTAACAGTCTGGGTTCTTATTATGAAGGACAGAAGATAGGAGAAATTTGGGGGTATACCATCGAGGGTTTATTTGAAAATACGGAGGAAATTGTAAACCATGCCAATCAGGATATTTTTAAAGTTTCCAAAGGTAGAATATGGCTTCCGGGCGACCTGAAATTTGCAGATCTTGATAAGAGTGGTAAGATCGACAGGGGCAACAATACCCTTGAAGATCATGGCGACCTGAGAGTTATCGGTAATTCCGAAGCACGTTATCAGTTCGGTGTGAACATCGCGGTAAACTATGCAGGTTTTGGACTGAGTCTGTTCTTTCAGGGAGTCGCCAAAAGAGATTGGTATCCCGATATGGAATCGGGCTATTTCTGGGGTCAGTATAACCGCCATTATGGATATTATCCAACCGATCAGGTGGGCAACATGTGGATAGAGGGCGAAAACGAAGACCCCAACGCCTACTGGCCACGTATCCGTTCTTATAGTGCCAATTCGTCATCTAAAACATTATCAACTCCCAATAACCGATACATGCAGAATGCGGCATATGTAAGGTTGAAAAACGTTACCCTGGATTATACGCTTCCTCGTAAAATTGTTGAAAGACTGAAGTTAAGCGGTGTGAAGTTTTATATGATCGGTGAGAACCTGTGGACCTTGACCGGTCTGACAGAACATACCACCAACTTCGACCCCGAAGTAATCGGATCAGGCGATAACGAATTTGCCAAACGCAATGAAGGCCGGGAAAACGGCTATACTTATCCTATGTTAAAGAGTATTACACTTGGGGTTAGGGTAGCCTTTTAAAAAGTTAGGCATATCAAAAAAAATAACTATCCATTCGTTCCACTTCGGACGGCCAAATCCTCACGTACGAAAAGTACGCTCCGGTTTTGCCGCCTTGTACGCCTTTGGCTAATTATTTTTTTTAACATGCCTTAACCATTGCAAATTGTTATAAAGTATTTAGCAACATGTGCTTGTTGAATTTGAATTCGCGTCTGTCCTAGTAAAATGTAGATTGTATATAAAGAGCATAACGCACAGTTTACGTAAAAAAATACTGTGGTCGCAAAAATAGAATGGCAATATGAGTTTTTCTAAAGATAAAGGGTTATTAAAAAAAATTCAATTAGGTAAACAAGAGGCGTTAGAAGTTCTTTTTAACAAATACTTTCAATCCTTATGTGAATTTGCATCAAGTTATGTTAATCAGAAAGAAGTAGCTGAAGAAATAGTTTCAGATGTATTCTTCTCTATATGGATAAAACGAAACGAAATCACCATTAAATCTAGCTTAAAATCATATTTGTTTACTGCTGTAAAAAACAGATCTTTAGATCAACTGAAAAAAAAACAAGAGGTTTACAGAGAACTAACAACCTTAGATAACGAAGGACATGCCGATACTCCATCTGTGCTTTCGGAAATAGATTACAAGGATTTGGAGAAAGAGGTAAACGATATGATCGAGGAATTACCTCCCCAAAGGCAAAAAGTGTTTAAACTAAACCGCTTTGAGGGATTGAAGTATAAAGAAATTGCAGATATACTAAAAGTTTCGGTTAATACGGTACAAAAGCAAATGACTTTGGCAATTCAGCATATTGCTCAACATCGCTATAAATTTGAAAAAATGTATCCTGATATTATTGATAAAGATGCTTCAGTAAAAAAGGGAAAAATCTCCTAATTCAAAAAATACAGCAATTATGAATGGTAGATTTATCATGTTAAGGTCGTCTTTATTAATGTAAGCGTAATAAAATGGATGAAAATAAATTTGAAGAGTTAGTAACAAAAAAACTGTCTGAGGAAATCAATTCTTCAGAAAATCAAGAGCTAGAAGACTATCTGAAGGACAAATTATACCAAGACCGTTTTAAATGGATACAGGAAAAATGGTTTCAAGCTGAACCCCAAAAAACTTTTCAATTTAACCAAGAAAGAGGTTTACAATTACTGCGCGATAAAATCAATAATTATAATGAACAACACATACCATTACAAAAACCAAAAGCTAGGAAATTTGCTACATGGTATGCTGCTGCATCAGTCATCTTTTTTTTAGCAATTGGTTTACTGTTTAAGAACGAATTATACCAAATCGCATATCAATACGAAATAGCATATAATTCATATGAGTCGCCGTTAGGTGAACGCACTCAAATTGTGTTACCAGACAGCTCAATAGTTTATTTGCAATCCAATAGTAAAATTAGCATTCCCTTAAATTTTGAAACTAAAAGATTAGTAAAACTTACGGGAGAGGCTTTTTTCGATGTTGTAAAAAACGATTTAAAACCTTTTCAAATTGAAACAAAAGATCAGGTGACTACAGTTCTGGGAACATCTTTTAATATTTGCTCAAATCTTAAATATCCTGATATGGTATCAGTTAAAACAGGTAGGGTGAATGTGATGGTCAAAAAAAGTAAACAAGAAATTAACATTACTCCAGGACAGCAAATTACTGTTGTAAACAACCAACTTAAGCTTACTTCCTTCTCAAACCAAGATGCATTATTTGGATGGATTGAAGGTAAACTGGTCTTTGACAAAGCGTCTGTTAATACTATTAAATCAAAAATTGAAAACTGGTACGGTGTTAAAGTTAATTTAGGCAATCTGGATTCAGCAGCCATACAACTTACAGGAACATATTTCGATACGTCTCTTGACGACTTATTGAAGTTAATCAGTTATTCAACTGATATTCGCTACAAAGTAAACGGGAAAGAAGTTTTATTATATCAGTAGTAGTAACCCAAGAAAAAAGCTGACCATAAGAAAGGATACAAAATGCTGTGCTTGCGAAAAGTTTACTTTTAGCGGGTGCTGCCTGGGTAAGTATTCAATTATTCCAAGAAAATTAGAGTTTAATTAAAACATAATTATTAGTTGTAATAGAATGAAGATTAATAAAATAATTAACAAAATCAGCATTGGATTTATGTTGTTATTGGGACTTTGTAGTTGCCAATTGAATAAGAAGTCTGAGAACAAACAGGAGAATCCTGTTGTTGTTCCCGCATTGAGCGACTATTTTAGGTATGGTAATGGAAAAGATATCATAGTTAGTGGTCATAGAGGGGGGCGTTTACCGGGGTTGCCTGAAAACAGTTTGGAGCTTTTGAAATTTGTAACTAATAATATGCCCGTTATATTTGAAGTTGATCCGCGACTTACAAAAGACAGTGTAATTGTTTTGCATCATGATTCAAAACTTGATCGCACTACAAATGGCACCGGGAAATTGAAAAACATAACTTATAAGGAACTTCAGGAGAATATAAGTCTTGAAGATCATGAAGTAAATCTAACCGAACTGAAAGTCCCAAAACTGAAAGATGTAATGGTTTGGGCGAAAGGAAAAACAATCTTAAACCTTGATAAAAAGGATGTTCCATTACATAAGACTGTTGAGCTGATTAAAGAAATGGATGCAACCGACTATATGATGGTAACTGTGCACAATGGCGATCAAGCAAAATATTACTACGAGCAGCTTCCGGGTTTAATGCAATCGGTATTTATCCGTAATAGTAAAGAATATGAAAGCTTTGTTGCTTCAGGCGTGCCATGGCATAACATTATTGCTTATGTAGGGAGAACTATTGATGATAAAAATGCTGAAATAGTAAAAAAACTGCATGAGCATGGGGTTCGTTGTATGGTTTCGTATGCCCCTACTCACGACAAACTTAAAGATAAAGAAGAACGCAAAAAGGCTTATCAAGAAGAGCTGATGTCAACGAGTCCCGACATTATAGAATCTGACTATCCATTGGAAGTGTGGGATGTATTAAAATAGAAAATTAATTATATGTATTTGCTAGTGTTCTAAATCCGCTGTTTATGCAGATTTAGAATACACTTAATGAGTATTTATTGGAAAGATACGAAGCAGATTCAGTGCAATTTAAGATAAGTCTGCTAATCTTGATTCAGCAATTTCTAATTTGGACTGATACATTTAAAGTTTGCCAAATTAGAAATTGCCGATGATAGATTCTACACAACCTAATGGCCTGCTCTAGCAAAAACAGGAAAATCTTAATTTTGCGGTTGTGTAATAATAGTCTGTGTTGGAAATGCAAAGTCGAGTCCATGTTCTGCAAACTTCTTCAGGATTTCAAAATTGATATCGTTCTGAACCCCCAAATAATCTGAATCTGCTTTAATATAATAAATAAAAAGGATATTCAACGAAAAATCGCCGAATCCAGAAAAACCTGCTATAATTCGTTTGGTGGGTTGTGTTCCTTCAACGGCATCTTCTGGAAGAGGATTTTCTTCTAAAAATTCATTCCGTTCAGCTATCTCTTTCAGCAGGTCTATTCCCTTTTGCACCTGATCATCATTCATGTCGTAGGTAAGACCAAGTGTCTGAACTATCTTTCTCGAAGGTTCCGAACTCAGGTTTTCGATTGCATTATTGGCAACATCCGAATTTGGAATAATCACCTGACGCCCTGCCAAAGTACGCAAACGAAGGCTCCGAATACCTATTTCTTCAACAAAGCCATCGTGCCCCGCAACATTGATCCTCTGCCCTACCATAAACGGCTTATCGACAAAAATTGTAAAACCGCCAAACAGGTTTTTAACAAGATCCTGAGCCGCCAGTGCAAAAGCCAAACCGCCAATACCAAGCCCTGCAATTAGTGCCCCCACATCGTAGCCAGCATTATTAAGAGCCAATATTGTACCCAATGTCCAGATTGCAAATTTACTGCCCTTGCGGAAAATCGGAAGTAACTGGTCGTCGAGCGAACTTTCCGATTTATTCACAACAGGTGCCAGATATTCCGTGATCAATGCATCCAAAAGGCGCACAATCATCCAGGTTACATTATAAATAATAAGTACATAATATACCTTATCCACGAATCCTGTCATACTTTCAGACTTCTTCAATATAGACAACGCATACCAGATACCTGCAATAATAAATGCGAATACAACGGGTTCCTCGGCCTTATCCAAAATAATGTTGTCGAGGTTCGTCTTTGTTCGGTTTGTAAGCTTGCGCACAAAATTCCCGAACAACCAATAAAGCAGCTTGCCTATCACAATCGTAGCTACTATTATAGCTAATGAAATAAGCCAGTCTCCTAACGTATTGCCATAAAAGGCCTTATTAAAAAAATCTTGAAACATGATGATATAGCTTTTGATTGGGTAATGATTTTTCTTTCAAATATAAGATCCGTTTTTCTATTTCTGGTCAAATAGAACAAGAAATTGTAACTTGCCAGAGATGTTGTTGGTTTAATTCTAGTCTACAATTTCCCGAAACATTCACATTCAAATTTCGTTTTATGCAGTATATACCTTTCTCATAAACAAAGTATTAGATTATTAACCTCTTGTGTTTAAACATACATTTTGACTGCTTTTCATCTTACATTACACATCCCAAGTGCAACTAGAATTAAACTGAACTATTGAACCAAAGAGCCATATAAAAACGGATTATAACAATTGAAACAAGGAGAAAAATTCACTAACTTCATGAATTAGTTTGATAATCAATTATCTAATACCCATTGGCTGGAGTAGGCTTAACCTACAGAACTTATAAAAACCACATACGTAAACGTAAGGTTTACAATACTTAAACGTACTATATAGTGCATGAAAACTGAACATCCTTCACTTAGTGAGAACTCAGGTATTATATAAAAATATTACCCAATGAAATACATAAACTAAGCTCCTGAACTGAAGGTGAATCTGCTCACCTGAAACGTACATTGATTTAGCACATCCACTAAGATAACCTAGCTTAATCTACATGCCCCAAGAACATAGCGTGTTCGTTTTTGCATAACATACCAATAGGACCTGTCGTGTTTGATTTCAAAGTGCATTCAATTGTCAATTAATACTTTATTGAAGAAAATAGACCTAGGCAAATAGCCCTGCGAACTTATTGATGAAATTACTAAAAAAAACACTGCGCCACGCAGAGGGTTATATCAAAGTTTCTAATAGCGCTCAACGGACAAGGGAGATTTTCTTTGTAAAGCTTTCTGTAAATCAAACACTAATCGCATAGCCCTCAAATAACAAACTATGTTTCTTCGTCAGTCCTCAGTTTTTCTACAAAGCTGAAAAAATAATAGAACAGAACCTAGCGCTTCTTCTTGCCAGCCTGATACATAAACCTTTGAGCAGCACAAACTCAAAATGGAAATGTTCTTCAAGAAATAAGAAACCATGGGAAAGCAATTATCACATACAAACAATATAAACAAATTCAACTGCCAAATAGCGGAACAGGTTTTTGAGTTGTCCCCACTTGCAATACTTCTTTTTAATACAGATTTTCAGTTAATACAACAAAATGCATCTGCAAGAAAAATCGTAAAGCCTAAAGCAGTCCAACCTGCCAACTATAGCTTCACAGACATTTTCTATCGGTTCTATTATGTAAATTCTAATCCTGAGTATCGAGGATTCGATGACCTGGAAAGAAATGTAAAACAGTCCTTCAAGCATTCTGATATAAAGCTATTCACTATCCATGTACATCTTAAGTGCCCTGAAAATGGATCGTTCAAAGACGAAGTTGTGCTCAAATTCCAGTTTCAAAGGATGAAAGTATCACAAGCCGAA
The DNA here is from genome assembly GCA_965230435.1 of Bacteroidales bacterium. GTDB lineage: Bacteria > Bacteroidota > Bacteroidia > Bacteroidales > JBDKHP01 > JBDKHP01. The sequence goes on along the minus strand of CBDDLB010000006.1, from coordinate 76,345 downwards.
TACTTTTTGCTGAGCCTTGAAAATATTACTGATATTGAGAGTATAGAATCTAAACTTTATTCCCTACAGAATCAATATTCCGGTTTCATCGATACAGCTATGGATACAGTTATGCACTGGAAAGTTCCTGATAGACTAGAAACCAGTTTACCCATCGAGAAACAGGTTGATTTGCTTCTTGATGCCGTCTGTATCGATATCAACCAAATAGGTGTTCTAAATATGGGATTGGAGAAAAAGAAAGAACTAATTGGAAAAAAATACAGAGAAATACTATCAGCAGAACATTTCACCCATTTATTGAAAACCTTTGTTACTAATGGCTATTCTCTTGAAAGTAAAGCTATATACGGATTTTTAAACAACAAACAGTGGGTTGGTAAATTAAACTTACACGGAGTTATTAAAAATAATCAACTACTATCAATGTGGCTAACTACAAAAGATGTCACGAACGAGAAAAAAAGCGAAGCTAAACTAAAAGAAACAAACGTAAAGTTAAAACAACTAAATGAAAGGCTTTTTCAGATAAATGAAAAATCTGCAATAACAGAAAAGAAACTTAGAGAAAGAAATAAAGAGCTACAAAATTCCAACCTAAAGCTTGAAGAACAAAACAAAAAGCTTGAAACTCTCAACAAAGAACTCTCCCTAGCCAAAAAAGAAACAGAAATGTACCAAACCCGTTTGCGCTTGGCAATGGAGGCAACCAACGATGGACTCTGGGACTGGAACATAAGAACTAATGAAGTATATTATTCTCCTAGATGGAAAGAGATGCTTGGTTATAAAGATCATGAAATTGGCGATACCCCCACGGAATGGGAAAAATTATCCGATCCAGAAGAAGTAAAACGCATATATAAAATTCATGAAGAGGCGCTTATTGGTAAAAAGAATAAAATCGAAGTAGAATTCAAAATGCGTCATAAAAAAGGGCATTGGGTTGATATTCTTTCACGTGCCAGTATTTTTTTCGATGAAAAGCAGAGGGCAATCCGAACAATAGGCACTCATATTGACATCAGCAAACGCAAGCGTATTGAGGAAAAACTTGCAGAAAGTGAAAACAGGTTCAAGATGCTATTTGAAAACATGCACGAAGGAGTTTCCATTTATAAACCAACTGAAGACGGTGAAAACTTCATAGTTCTTGATCTGAACCAAAACGCAGAAAAGATCATGAACATCAGCAAAAAAGAGGTTGTTGGAAAACTATTGCTGGATGTATTTCCTAACATTAGCAAAAGCCCCCTATACAAAGGACTTATAGACGTTCATAGAACTGGACAGCCAGTATGCATCCCGCCTTTCTATTACGAGGATACAAACCAGGAAGGCTGGCGCGAGAATCATCTCTATCAACTTCCATCGAAAGAAATTGTTGTTATTTTTTCTGATGTCTCGGAAAGTATAAATGTCTCAAAAAAGCAGAAAGAACAGAACCTGCAACTAAAAACCATCAACAGAAAGTTGCTGGAAAGTGAAACACGCTATCGGATGCTTGCAGAAAACATACCTCTTGTAACCTATCTTCGTAAAAACGATGAAAATTGGACCTTGCTCTACCTCAGCGAAAGAATAGAATCGTTAACAGGTTATCCCCTAGATCTATTCATATCGGGGATTATCAGTTTTCCAACTTTGTTTCACCCAGAAGACACCAACACAATCTATCTAGAACTAGAAGAAGCCCTGAGAAAAAAAACTCCTTTTTTGCTTACCTACCGCCTGCGCCACAAAACAGGACATTGGAAGTGGATGGAAGAACATGGAGTTGCGTTTAACGACAGCAACGGTGAGCTAGTTGTAGAAGGCACTATTCAAGATATTTCTGAACGCCTAAAAACTGAGCTTCAGCTAAAAGAAGCAATCGCAAAAGCAAAGCAGAGTGATGAGCTAAAAACGGCTTTTCTGCAAAACATGTCGCATGAAATCCGCACGCCCATGAACGGAATTGTGGGTTTCTCCGAAATGCTCACTCAGCCTGATATTACCGAAGACAAAAAAGAATATTTCATAAAACTTATTGGGCACAGTAGCAACCAACTGCTGAATATAGTGAACGACATTCTAGATATTTCGAGAATAGAGACCGGACAGGTTGATTTCCATGAAATGGAAGTGGATCTGCAAAACTTTTGTTCGGCACTCTACGACATGTACAGCTTTCATGCACGTGAAAAAAGGCTCGATTTTGAAGTTAAGCAAGAAATTCACAATCAGTTTCGTTATGCGGTCTTCGACAAGCAAAAAATAGAACAAATCTTTAACAACCTTATTTCCAATGCCCTTAAATTCACAGATTCAGGTAAAATTGAAGTAGGCTGCAAAACCGAGGCAAAAAAAATAACATTCTATGTTTCCGATACAGGCATTGGTATAAACCCTCTTCAGCACCAGCAAATCTTCGAACGTTTCAGTAAAGTAGAAACTACACAGAATAGAAAATATTCAGGAACAGGTCTGGGACTGGCCATTTGCAAAGGCATTATTGAACAAATGGGCGGAGAAATTTGGGTAGAATCTGAAACTGGAAAAGGAGCCTCTTTCTTCTTCTGGCTTCCGTTCATTGGTTTAAGCCGACCAAACAGGTTATCCACCCCTCTTGTTAACAAAGAAGTAAAAGCTACAGAAGCAATAATTCTTGTTGCCGAAGACGAAGAAATGAATTACCTCTACATTGCAGAAGTATTGGAAATACTGAAATTAAAAACCATACACGCACGAAATGGTTTAGAGGCAATTAGTATCTGTAAAAAAGAACCTCGAATCGATTTGGTGCTGATGGACATTAAAATGCCCAAACTTGATGGCTATGATGCCACCAAAGAAATCAAATCGTTTCGCCCAAATTTACCCATTATTGCCCTAACCGCCTTTGCACTGAATGAGGATAAACAGAAAGCATTCTTGGCTGGATGCGACGATTATCTGGCAAAACCTGTAAAGCTTGAACAGGTAATGAGTATAATTGCTAAATTCACAGGAGCTTAAATCTGTATAAGTCAGTGTATCGAAATGAAAACCGAAAGTTATTCCAAAAACGAAGCTTTTCGCCCTAAAGCCTCTGGTTTTCAGAAAATAATATTCTTGACACGTCAACCCTAGTTCGCAAATTAGTTTTTACAGAAGGCTAGATTTGTAATAGACTTTTGTTTGCTTCCCCATAAGTAGTCGTTCGTAATTAATCTAGATTTACTCTGGCATTAAGCAGCAGATTACTTGCAAAGAGTAAATCTAAGACTAAACGTCCGAGGGCCTTATCCTAAAAAGGATGAAGTCTAAACCAAATTCAAAGATTTGTCTAAAAACAGAGCAAGGAAACGAAATCGGAAAAGAATTCCCACAAAAAAATCATTGCAACATTTTTTCGAAAAAAACTTCAAAACCTGAATAAGAAAAGACAGTCTTAAGTTTTCTTTTTCTTATGTCACAAGCATTCTGATTTCTTTCTCAATTATAATCTTATTTCACACTGATAATCAATTAAATATACTTTTATTCTTTTTGACTATTTTTTTGTCCTAACTCACTTTATCCTAATAGAACAGAACATTTTCATGACACTTTCTGCTAAAAATGGATTTGTTTTTATAACAAAAAAAAAGTAATTTACAGCAAATAGAAGTTCAACACGGTGTGCAGTAAAGCAAAAGATAAGTGAGGAGGAAACTGCGTGCCCAAAACCACCACCTATGGCAGAATATGAAAATATCATCGAGTTGGGTGTGTTAGAAGAAGAGGCGCTGCAATCGATAGAAAAGCTTTTAGAAAAACTTGGCAGAGAGCCACTTCCACTGGAGGTAAAGTTTTTCAACTCTTACAATAAGCGCGAACCGAAACGCGACGAAACGTATTCTCGGTTCAATTTTCCGATCAATGCTGAAACAGAAGGGATTGCCGTATTAGGTACCATGTATGTACGCAACGGATCTAAGCGACAAGAAAACCCGCACCGAATCATACGAAACTGTTTTAAACTCCTAACCGCCCTTGGAGCACATTCGCAGGGACAATTCCTTTCTGTGCACCACGCCCCTCTACAGAACACGCGTGTAGAGCAACAGATCGACGAGCTGATCAGCAAACTAGCGTACTATAGCAACAAAATAGGGGTTCCCACCCTAGATATCTCCATCAACGAAGACAACCAGTTCAGTGATTATACTCTACTGAACATGATCATGGTAGGGATAAAACCACAGCAGAACAAACCAAAATTCAATCTTGCTTTCTCCAAATTGGTGCTTGTTACCCCAGCCTTCGATGCCAGCGAGGAAGCCCAGGATATCATTCTTAGTAAATTATATGCCAAAGTAAGAAGAGAACAGTTTCCTTTAGTTTTCCTTATTTCAGGCCGGAAAGGAATTGTTGGTCAATTACTCAAACATATAAAACCGCTTCAGCATGGGGCTCGTTTCTTCACAGAAGGCTTCGAAGGTTTTGTTAAAGAAATAGACTCGTTACTGATACGTGAGTTCAAGACCGAACTCGTTTTTCTCACACAACACCCAGGCGATCTTGTACGCATGGCTTCGGAACATAATATCGAAGCTCGGATCATTGGAGAGATTATAGAAGACCAGGTGGTACAAATAGAGCAGAACGGAAACATCCTCTGCCGTCTACCAAACGAGATTCTAACCGACGAAGTACAGTACCCGGACAATGAAGACGTTACCTATGAAGGAACAACAGACAGTTTCGATCCTGAAAATGTAATTGCGCCGTCCGACCTGCGAGAGGTTGCCTACCGCATTTTACGAGCCTGCAAGACCGACAGGAAAAAATACATCCATTCGTATTTCGACAACACCGTTGGTTCAAACAACCTTTCGCTGCACTTCCCAAGTGATGCAGCCGTAATGAAACTACATGGGGTTGAACAGGCTCTTGCCATAAAACTCAACAGCTCGTTCAACTTCCTGCACGAAAATCTGGTAGAACGCAGCAGTACATGTCTTGCCGAAACAGCAAGACAGATTGCGGCTTGCGGAGGCGATACAAGTTATCTGTTTTCGAATTTTAATCTGAAAAACACGCGTTCAAGAAACTGTGTAGAAGTATATAACGATCATCTTTTGGCACTTCAGCAAGCGGCACAGAAACTCTCTAAAAATCATACCCATTACGAATTCAATTTAGACATCCAGAAAAATGATGATCCACGTCCGCCACGGTCTGTTGTAATCACAGGAGGAATCGGTATAGTAAAAGATACCGAACATCATATGACAATTCCGTTCAAAAACAAAGGAGATCTTATATTTCTGATCGGAGAGTCGCAAGACTGCATCAACTCTTCTGTATATCTAGACACAATTTTTAACATAAAAGACACTTCAGCCAAATACATCGACTGGGCGGCTGAACAAAAAGTACAACAAGTTGTTGTAGGACTGATTCAGGAGAACATCGTATGCTCAGCACACAGTGTTGGCAAAGGTGGACTTTTTGTTGCTCTAGTGGAATCGTGTATTAAAAACCAACTGGGTTTCGATATCACATCTGTGGCAGATGTCCGCGACGACGCATTTCTTTTTGGAGAAGCCAACGGACGTATCTTAGTGTCACTTACCCTTCATAAACGCGACCGCTTTATCGACTATCTCGAAAAATGGAACGTGGCATTTACAATTCTAGGACACGTAACCAAAGGGGAACTTAGGATAGAAGACAAATCGTACGGATTTATTAAAGAAATTAGCAAATGGCTTTAAAGTTCTTAACATGAAAAAATCTGTTTCAAACGGATCTGATGGTTAGGGTATCTCCCCTCCCATTTCTTCTCAGTTGGCGTATACTATTGTGAAAGTGGTTTTCGGTTTTTCAGAACCTTGCGTAAACTGTGTAGCAGTGCCAGGGTTGTAGGCAGGGACGTGAATCCCTGTAAAGAAAAAGCCTCACCTATTCCGAATCGCGTAGCGATGATACTGATTCGCTATGCGATTTGGTTTATTTTCCGAAATGTTTTTCCATGGTTTACACCATGGGCTACAACCCTTTCACCGCTATGCAGTTATTTCAGACGTGCAGAAAAACCGAAAACCAAAATCACTTTAGTATAAGAACAGAAGATCAATCTAATGTCCAACTTTCCAAAAGTTCCTTTCTAAATAGAACTTTTGGAAAGTTTTACAAAGCACAACACTATCGCTACCCATTGTTAATATCAGCAGAAACACTATCCAAATTCATTTCATCAAACTTACCCATCTGTTTCATGACATCGTAAGCCGTGAGATCACTTCGTATAGGCACAATAGAAACATAACCATTGTCCAATAGCCACTCGTCAGTATCTTCGGCATTCGGCTCTGCGTTCTTAAATTCGCCGGTCAACCAATAGTAGTTGCGTTTATGCGGCGAAACCCTGTGTTCGAACTCTTCTACCCAACGGCCGTTTGTCATGCGGCAGGTTTTCATACCTTTGATCTCCTCGAGAGGAATATCGGGTATGTTCACATTTAACGATATTCCGGCAGGAAGGCCGTCGCTCAGTGTTTTCTCAAATATTTTTTTACAGAAAACCTTTGCTGCAGAAAAATCGGCATTTGGCGAATGGTTGGTCAATGAAAAAGCCAGTGAAGGTATTCCATGAAAAGCTCCCTCTGTAGCACCAGCAACAGTGCCTGAATAAATTGCATTGATAGCAGCATTCGATCCGTGATTAATACCCGACACCACCATATCGGGCATACGGTCGAGTACTTCATGAAGGGCAATCTTCACACAGTCGGCAGGGCTTCCGCTACATGCAAACAGCTGATAATCTTTCTCTTCAGTTATTTTATTCAAAAATAATGGTTCGGCCAAAGTTACAGCGTGCGATTTCCCAGACTGACTTCTGTCCGGTGCAACCACAACAACTTTTCCATATGGGCGGACAACATCTATAATACTCTGTATTCCCCTTGCATTGAAACCATCGTCGTTGGTTACAAGAATCAGTTTTTGTTCAGACATAAGCTAAAGTTTTTTTGCAGATCAAAGGTAATGTTTCGCATGCAATTTATGATGATTCATAGCATCTGGCAACAACATTGTAGAAAGAGAATCGTATGTACAATCAACTGATCCCCTTAACAGGAAAAAGAAACTCCATGCTATAAAAATTTAGGGCAAGTAAAAGAGCACAAAAAAACTTTTTTAAAGCTGCACGATTTGGATACTTTTGGATTTTCAAGATAAAAGATACGAAAGGGAACAGTATATCAAATCCCTATTCTGCCACTTCATACGGCAACGTATCTAATTAGTTTAAATACAGACCTTTGATCAGTAATATTCATATGAAGACCAGCTTGCTATTTGTCTGCTTAGGAAACATTTGCCGCTCTCCTTCCGCCGAAGGTGTAATGAAAGCTTTAGTAGAAGAAGAGGGTCTATCTGGCGAATTCTATATCGATTCGGCAGGCACTGCAGCCTATCATCAAGGCGAAAAAGCAGATTCGCGCATGCGCCAACATGCCAAAGAAAGGGGCTACAACCTAACTTCTATTGCCAGACAGGTAAAAAGGGAGGATTTTGATAAATTTGACTATATCATTGCTATGGACAACCAGAATTATCAGAACCTTCAAAGGATTGCACCGTCCAAAGATTATAAAAGCAAGATTGTAAAAATGGTGGACTATGCATCCGAATACACAGGAGATTCTGTTCCAGATCCCTACTATGGAGGCTCAGATGGTTTTGAACTGGTGCTGGATATCTTAGAAGATGCAACTGTAGGCTTTCTAAATTCCATAAGGCAAAACTAAACTCCTATTCCCTTTAATTTTAAGCATAGGTAATCAGTTATGATAAAGTAGGTTTTTCTACCTCTAAGTTACTGGTTGGGTAAAAAGCAAATTAATATAAATAGGTACATGACCTAATTACCTTAAAGACAGAGCTACTTTTAAGCCAAAACTATAACCAAGTAGGCCAGTTTCTGACTTCAGACAGGCTACTATCAATGAAATTTAAATCACAAGAAACCATAAGTCATGGACGAACTGTTCAATCGTTTAGAAAAATTTCTCCAGGAAAAGGTAACACAGGGTAGAACTGTCAATGGGGGCGATATTGCTCAGGCCAGTATCATAGAAACCTCCAGTGGAAAAAAATATTTCTTCAAAACGGCCATGAAAAAAGGGCTTTTTACCGCAGAAGCCAATGGACTTAAAGAGCTTTCGAAAGCCAAGGTTTTTAGAATTCCAGAAGTTATTTATGCCGACGAAGATTGCCTTCTGCTAGAATGGATAGATACAGGACACAAAGACACAACGTTCTATAGACGTTTTGGACAACAGCTTGCGCGCATGCACAGGCACACAGCAGAGAATTTCGGTTTTCAGGAAGACAACTTTATCGGAGCAACTCCACAGGTTAATATTCCCAATGAAAAAGAAAAAAACAACTGGACTGAATTTTATTGGAACAAACGTCTTCTTTATCAGTTTAAGCTTGTTGAAGAAAAAGGCTATAACACAGAAAAACTTACACAAGGTTTTTCTAAGTTAGAAAACAAAATTGAGGGAATTCTTAAGGACGGCAATGAAACCCCTACCCTATTGCATGGAGACTTGTGGGGCGGTAATTACATTGTTGCTAACGATCATGAGGCCATCCTTATCGACCCTGCGGTCTATTATGGTCACCGCGAAGCCGATATTGCAATGACAAGACTTTTTGGAGGTTTTACAAAAGAATTTTATCAAGCTTACGAAGAAGAAAACCCTTTACCAGATGGTGCCGATTACCGATTAAATGTGTATCTTCTGTATCACGTACTCAACCACCTCAACCTATTCGGTACTAGCTACCTGAAACAAGCAGAAAGGCTGGTTACGAGTTACTGACTTGAGGAATATATGAGTTATAAACTGAGCAAAGCGGTCTCATAGAGCCTTTCGAAAGTAAACTCTACTGAAACGGGCTAAGCTACATCGTGAAGGCTTTAAATGTAAACTCAACTAAGTGGTTTTTCTTGCGTCTGAAAATTAACACGTTACATATTCAAACAGTTAATTATTAACTTTATACCTTAGTAACCAAGAATAAATAGTCTGCATAATTAACCTGCATTTATTCTGGCACTAAGTACTTGATTACCTGCAAGGAGTAGGTCTATAATAAATAGGTTCAGAACCTTATTGCTTTTCTATTCTCATACGACTCTTTTCAGACACTTTAACTAAGTTGTAAAGAAGAGAAAACGGTTACAAACATTGAATTTAGTAGAACTTAATCAATTGGGATCTGCATAAGAAATAACTGTTTGTCTGCATTACAGTAGACCCAAAAGTACTTTTGCGATACCAACTTATTAGTTAGAATGCCTATATGAAGTTTTTACACATACTTAAAACCCAGGGTACAGATAGAATTCCAGATTATATTCAAGTGCGCGACGAGAACTTTGTCCTGCTGACACACTCGCGCGCAGATAAACCCCAGAATGCCCTTAAATCGGTTGGGCTTGGCAACTATTGCGACCGCATAATTGAACTGGTGGCAAAAATGCCATATGGTGAAATGAAAAAGCTGGAATTGGATGAAGAATAAACCGCTTATCAATTTATCTAAGGTATCGATTTACCAAGATGAAACCCCAGTGTTGGAGAAGGTAGAATGGGAGGTCTTCCGATCTGAAATAGTATATTTGATTGGAAAAGTAGGGAGTGGAAAATCGAGCCTTATGAAAACCCTATACGCCGACCTTCCACTACGGAAAGGCAATGGAAGCATTGCTGGCTATCAACTACAAACACTTCGTAAAGAAGACATTCCGTTTCTTCGTCGTAAGTTAGGAATTATTTTTCAGGACTTTCAGCTACTGAGCGATCGAAACGTAAACGACAATCTGGATTTCGTGTTACGGGCAACCGGATGGAAAAGCAACCGCCAAAAACGAATTGGCGAAGTGTTAGATAAAGTAGGCCTGCCTACCAAAAAGCACATTATGCCGCACCGTCTTTCGGGAGGAGAGTTTCAGCGTGTTGCTATTGCCCGTGCCCTACTGAATAATCCCGACATCATTTTGGCAGACGAACCAACAGGTAACCTAGATCCCGAAACCACAGTTGGCATAGTACAATTACTGTCGCACCTAGCACAAGCTGGCCGCACCGTAGTTATGGCTACTCACGACCATAATCTCATAAAAGAGTTTCCTGGCAGGGTCTTCGAATGTTTTAATAAAAAATTAACAGAGCATAAAAAGCAGTAATGGACTGCATCTTTTTTTCCATTTAGAATCTCATTTCTCCGTTCTGTCCTAAGGAATTTTGAAAAAGTAAACTGATGATTTTGTGCCCAGATATTTCTTCTTTAACTAACGCAAAAAACTGCGAACAACGGACTATTTAAAGTGTTTTAGCTTGCAGTTAAACAATTACGAAAGATGAGATTTAATAGCTAAAATAGTATTATTAATAATTATCCCTCTAACAGTTTCTTCACAAGAAAATAATCCTGTAATATTAAAGTTAAAACCAAAGATAGGTTTAAGTGAATACATTATTAAAGAGACAAGTTCAAAATCCGATGCCGATTTCGGGTTTAAGAATTATTTAGAATCAAGAATCCAATTTAACTTTATATCACAAGATAACGATGGCAACCTGAACTTCACCTTTAAATATCTCTCTTATTATAAAAGAGATTCTTCAAGGCGGGGAGTTGAAATATTTGATTCAAGAAAAGAAACATCTGAACTGACTTCTAAATATGAGATGGCATATAAATCACTGCTTGGTGAAGTCAATAAAGTTTATACAATATCATTAAATGATAGAGGAGAAATTACTAAACAATGGATGTATTGTGGAATGAAGCCAAACCATGGTGTATTTGATTTAAGTAAATTCCAAATAATATTTCCAGCAAAGAATTTAAACGTTTTGGAAAAATGGGAATATGAAACCACAGGTGTTTTTACTATATTTTTAAATTCAAAAGCTACTTACTGGATAAAAAGAGCTACAGATGAAAAGATTTTTATTAGTTTCACATCTTACTTATTATCGGATGATTTAATGAATAATACAAAGGCAGAAGGTGAATACATTTTAGATAGAGAAAGTTGTGAAGTATTATATTTAAGAATTGAATCCTATATTAAAGCAATAGGAAATAGTGAAACTATCGAAATTATTAAAATCTAAATAGGAATTCTAAAGTAAAAGTTTACAACAAAAAACATAGGTCATTTGGCTGATCGTGCTAATTTTAAGGTCGATACATTTAATATAATTTGTAGCGGTTTGATAGGCAAGTGCTCCAAACTACCAAACGCCTCATATTCAAACCGTTGTAACCAATATCAAATGAAGACTGTATAACTATGAAAACAAGAAAAATAACGATATTGTTGGCTTTAGTTTCTGTGGGGTTAATCAGCTGTAATCAAAATAAAAACACAGATAATTGGAAAAAATCCTTTCAAGATAATAATGTAAATGGAACATTTGTCTTAAAAAATTTAGACTCAAATAAAACACTAATTTACAATCAAGAGAGAAGTAATAAAGAATTTGTTCCAGCTTCGACCTTTAAGATTCTAAATTCAATGATTGCATTGCAAGTTTCATCAATTACAAGTATAGACGACACAATTAAATGGGACGAAGTAGATAGAGGATATAAACCTTGGAATAAAGACCAAACAATGAAATCCGCATTGCCAATTTCTTGTGTATGGTTTTATCAAGAGTTAGCTCGTAGGTCTGGGAAAGAAAAAATGCAAAAATGGATTACAGAATCAAATTATGGTAATAAAAAAATTGAGAATAACATCGACAGATTTTGGCTTGATGGAAAACTTGCGATCTCTGCCAATGAACAAATTGATTTCCTTGAAAAACTTATAAATAATAAATTACCATTTGACAAAAACATTCAGGAGACTGTTAAAAAAATAATGATTACCGATTCGACGGAAAATTATATTATTCATTCAAAGACAGGTTGGAGTAATAATATTGGTTGGAATATTGGATTTGTTGAGACGAAAAATAATGTTTGGATTTTTGCCTTGAATATAGATATGAATGACATAAAAATGGCAAATATCAGAAAATCAATAACTTATGATATTTTAAAAGAGCAAAAAATAATTGAATAAAAACACTGGCTACAACAATATATAAAAATAATAGCCGAGACAGTAGTGAATTCAAAGGTTGTAGCCCACTTCAACCTTCGTGTAACTTGACAGGAAAGTGCAACGCAATCGGCTACTGTTCTTATACTCGCCGTTAGCGTAAACTGTAACTGTAATTACCAGTATGAAATTCTTTAAATTAGAAAAGTCATAGAAATAAAAATTGTAGATAAAGTTGTAGGGAATAATGGAGTTGGATTTGATGCAAAAGGGAATCAAGTATTCGTCAAGAATGGAGGATTCTATAAAGGACAAACAGTAAAAGTTGATGTTCTCTCAACAAATGATAAAATTGTTAATGCAATCGTAAGTAAAACTAACATAACCCAAAAAGAATTACTTGATAAAAGTGATAGGTATGGAGTGGTTGAAACATCTCGATTAAAGCAGATGAAAATTGGTAAGTACTATGTGTATGAGTTTGAAAAATATTTAGTTGCAATTGATAGAAAGGTTAATAAAATTGTTGATATTCTCAAAAAAAGACCTGAAATCTGGGATAATTCAAAATTTAGAGTATGTCCAATTGGTGAAAGTATAAAAGGGGAAGTTTTAGCCTGTGGAGTAAACTTTAAAACCGCAATTGAAAATTCATTAAAGCAAAACATTGCAAAAGCCCATTATTACTTGGAAGAAAAGCATGAAAATTGGAGTATGCAAGCGGATATGCTTGTGATAATTGCAAAGGAAAAAGAAGACGAAAAAAAGAAAGGTATAGAAAGATTGCAAATTGAAATATGGCAGGCATTAGGTGAAACAACTAATGAGCTGTTTTTTATTCACGGCTATTTTTACCCAAGTGAAAAAGTCTTTGACCATTTAGATGGAGCAGTAATTCAGGTTGATAATGAGACCATAAGTGAAATATTTTCAAAAAAGAGGAAAATAAAAGAAGGCGATAAACAAAAATATTTTCAAATCGACACTGTAATTGATTATGAAACAGCCTTCAACCTAATAGAAAACTTTATGCCTATTAGTGAATTAGTCGATGAGTTTACCTGTAATACAATTGATTAACCATGACTAAAAAAGAATATATAAGGCGGCAAATAGCAAAGACAAATAAAAAAGATTATGAAAACTATGTCATAACAAGGATAATTCATAAAATAGATGACTTAGATGTGAAATTTATCACTCAACAATATGTCAAAAGACCTGATTGTAGAGCTATGGCGGATTTATATTTTCCTCAGATTAATTTTTTTGTTGAGATTGATGAAGCACATCACCTAACTCAAAAAGAGACAGATAAACTTAGAGATGCAGATTTTGAGAATATTACAGGAGTTGAGCCAAGAAGGATTATAATTTCAAATAATACAATTGATAAAATTAATGATGAGGTAGATAATGTCGTTATTGAGATAAAAAATAAAATTTCAGAGAAAAAGAGAGCAGGTAAATTCATTCCTTGGGATATAGAAAAGGAAATGAACCCTGATACATGGATTGAAAAAGGGACTATTCATGTAAACGACAAGGTTGCTTTTCGAAGAATTGTTGACGGGTGCAAAGTAGTTGGGTTAAATTACCAAGGTTATCAAAGAGCTGGTGCAATTCATCCATATGAAAAGGATACGAGTATATGGTTTCCTAAGTTATATCCTAACGGTCAGTGGGATAATGATTATGACGAATTGAAAGGAATAATTAGAGAAAAAAATATTGAGAACCGCGAAAAGAGGAAAGGTCATATAAATCATTTTCTTAATAACGAAAGGCACAAAAGAATTGTTTTTGCCAGAGTTAAAAGCGTGTTTGGAGATACTTTATATCGGTTTCGTGGAATTTTCCAATTAGATAAAGAGGCTACAAGTTATGATGAAGGTTTAATTTTTAGGAAAATTAGTGATGAAATCAAGACATATGATTACAAATAAATAGGAAATACGCTAACATTGTTTTGGACACAATCGGCTGTGGGGCAGGCAACTTGCTTCATTCGCTTCGCTCATTGCGCAAGCTGCCTGCCCCACAGCCGCCTGATGCCAACACATTTCCGTTAGCATTAATTCAAAAAAAACAAAAGATGAGCAAAATAACATTAATAGCAATTATATTAACATTATTTTCAGCTTGCATTTCTAAAACAGATAATGAAGCTGTAAAATTAGAAAGTAAAAGGTTAACAGAAAAATTAAAGACTGAACTGGCTCAATGCAAAGTAGAAGTGGAACAATTAAATAAGACCAATAATAATCTACAAAATCAACTAACAGAGCTAAAAGAAGAAAAAAACCAATTAAAATATACTGTAACCAATGAAAATGACAGTTTTTGGAGAAGAGGGGTAATATATGAGTCACCCGACAAAAATGAAAAACTATTTAATGCAAAATGTATTGAAATACGAGATACGTTAAGGTTTTTCTTCTTTAGTGCTAAGCGCATGGGGGAGGCTCAAGGAGATAAAGACTCAGTTCTGGTAAAACTGTACGAATATGTCCCTAAGGTGAGTGGTCAAGCAAAGGAGATAGATCGTTTCAACTGTTTCTACGACTGGGAATATGACTATTTCTTTTTAGGGATGGAAAGTAATATTACTTTTAATGGAGGTAAAATGTATTATCATACGAGTTTTGATAATAAAAAAATACACAGGTATAACTGTTGTCAATACTCGGAAAATAAGCATTACGAATACGACATATTAAGACATAGCAAAGTAGACACAGTCAAGTTTCAGGATATTAGTTCTTATTTCAACAAATATGGGAACTATACCATATCGGAAAATAATAATATGATCGCCCAGCATGGTGTATCGTATGGTGATATTGTCTTTTATACATATCCTCCTCAATTGGACAAAAGAGAAGCCTATTTGTTAATAGATAATAGTACTGATGGATATCCCTTCAATGAGACCTACAATGAAAATGGAATTCAAGAACAATTTAGGTTGCACGATATTGATAATAATAATGAACTACTTGAGGCTCCTCATAGCAGCTATGCTTTAGGATATCTATCGTGGAACTACGAAGGTAACTGCTTGTTCTTTTGTAACTCAAATATTGAGCTTGCCTGTATCTGGAAACTTGATATTCAAAATAGAAGTATTTCTAGAATAGTTCCTGAACATGATGCTATTCACCCGTTCTATTTTGAATATCAAGGTAGATCGGTGGTTATTTATGTCGAAAAAAATAAACTTATGGTTTGTGAATCACCGAACTAATCATAATAAGTAACTTTTAAATCGAACTAAGGCAATAAAAAATCTCTTTGTTTCCTGCCTGCTTTTCTAGTATTTGGCAAACTCCCACGTTTGAACCTCCATTCAAAATTGCGGGCGCAATAAGGTTCGCCCGTGCACCGCAACTTATCGAATATCGCCTTTGATACTGCAACATTGGGTACTATGGCCTTGTCTGACTTCTCGTTATGGCCAGTCCGTAGCCTACGAGATCTCCCCCTGTAAGAGCTTTTTTCTTCATCCGATGCCTGCGCCATCTACTACAGTTCGTTGCATTCCCTCGGGCATTACTGTGATGTGGCAGCTTACCCACTTGCCGTAGCCTCATATGGCGTTCCTGTTCGTCAGTAGCGGTTTTTGCAGTCCTACTGCCTTCACTGCATGCCTCGCGGCAGACCAGCTTGTAGCTTGCTAACGCTTCGCGGCCTTAATCCACGCGCACAAGGGACTTTCTCCCTCTGGAAAAAATCGCTTCGAATGCCTCCGCTTACCTTGGTATTTTGTAATTTCAGTACTGCTTGGCATTCGCAGCGGCGCTGCTCATGCAAGGCATAACAATAAATATAGGTCATTTGGCTGATAGTGCTAATTTTAAGGTCGATACATTTAACATAATTTGTAGCGGTTTGATAGGTAAGTGTTCGAAATTGCAAAACACCCCATATTCAAACCGATATGGACAACCATTACCAAATAATACCATATTTAAATTCATATAGATCTTAATTCAAAATTTAACTAAATGAGTAAACCAAAGGTTGTGATTGTGGGTTCTACAGGACACTCAAAGGTTATCATTGACATTTTTGAGAGAGAAGGCAAATATCAAATTATTGGACTTCTTGATACTTTTAGGAAAATTGGAGAAGAAACACTAGGGTATAAGGTAATAGGTAAAGAGGATGATTTACCTGACTTGCTTCTAAAAACCCCAAACTGTAAAATATTTATTGCAATAGGAGACAGTTGGATTAGAAAGAAAGTCATGGACAAAATAATTAATATTATTCCAGACATTAACTTTGCAACTAAAATTCATCCATCCGCGCAAATTGGGAAAAATGTTCAAATTGGAAAAGGTACAGCTATTATGGCCGGTGTTATTATCAATAGCTCAACCTCAATAGGAGATTATACAATTATCAACACGAAAGCAAGTGTTGACCATGACTGTAAGGTATTGAATTTTTAAAGTTTAGCTCCTAATGTGACGACAGGAGGAAATGTCTCAATTGCAGAGTTTTCTGCAATATCAATTGGAGCAACAATCAAACATGAGTATCAATTGGGAAACATTCAATTGTAGGAGCTGGCGCATTAATTATGAAAAACTGCGGAAACAATTTAATAATGTACGGTGTTCCTGCGTATGAAGTTAGGAAACGTAATATAGGTAAAAAGTACTTATAATATGAAAAAAACAACGATAAATAGGATTTTAAAACGTATAGAAGAACGAAAGTGCCTTGTAATTCTTGGACCAGAATTGTTATGTGAAAACAGTGGCAGTATAAATTCTCAATTAAATAAATACTTGACAGAAAGTTATAGTACCAAAGTAAAACACTATGTTGATGACGAATTTTTAAACATTACTCCTAAAGTTCGGTTAATAATTGAAGACGATATCAAGGATTTTTATGATCAGTTACAACCAACCGATGTATACAGACAAATAAGCGAAATACCGTTTTCAATGATAATAAACACTGCTCCAGACACTATATTGAACAAAACTTTTGAAGAAAAAGGCATAGGGTTCGATTATGATTATTACAGAAAATATGAAGCTCCACAAGAAATTATCCGAAAAAACAAGACCCTCATATACAATATTTTTGGTGACAATACAGACATAAACTCCTTGATACTAACATTTGATGATTTGTTTGAATATCTATTCAGTATTATGGGTGATAATGAGTTAAAAATTAAAAGTGACTTACGTAACTCAACGGCGGTTTTATTTTTCGGTTTCAGTTTCGATAAATGGTATTTTAAACTTTTATTACGATTGATGCAAGTAAACGAAAACAAATTACTACACTCTCATGATATAGAACAGGAAACGATTAAAAATTTCTTTGCGGAGGAGTTTGAGGTTGAATTCTTCGAAAATGAAACTGCAACTGAGATAATAAATCAAATTCACCAACAAGCAATAGATAATGACATAATACAACAATCTAAAACCGAAAAACTATCTAAATATGAAATATTTGTCTCCTATGCTTGGGGAGGGGAAAGTGAGAAAATCGTAAATAAGTTGGACACAACATTACAAGAAAAAGGCATATTGATAGTGAGAGATAAACGCGATCTTGGTTTTAAAGGGATAATTACCGACTTTATGAATAGAATTGGAAAAGGTAAAGGTATTGTAGTGGTGGTTAGTGATAAATACCTAAAATCACCTTATTGCATGTACGAGCTACTAGAAATATACCGTAATCTTGAATTTACAGAGAGGATTTTTCCGATAGTAATGGGTGATGCAAACATTTTTGAGCCCCTACCACGACTACAATACCTTAAATACTGGCGCGATAAAAAGGAAGAACTTGACGCTGCAATTAAAGGATTTGGAGCTGACGCAATTACAGTGATTGGAGATGATTACAAAATATATAAACGTGTCTTCGATAATTTCGGTGAAGTAGTTAATATACTCAAAGACATTAACTCATTAACTCCTGACATGCATCGCAGTAGTGACTTTGAAGCTTTAATAACAGCTGTAAAAGAGAAAATGTAATGGAACAAAAACAATATAGATACCCTGGCACACGTCCATTTGCTGAAAACGATCGACATTTATTTTTTGGACGTAACAGTGACATAAAACAACTCTCTGAACTCATAGCACTTGAAAAGCTTGTGGTTTTGTTTAGTAAATCAGGCTATGGAAAATCCTCGTTACTCAATGCAGGTGTAATACCTCGACTTTCCGAAAAGGAAAACCACAAGGTAATTAATATACGATTAAATGAGAAAGACCGTAATCCAGTGAAGTTGTTGGTACACCACTTAAAAAGTCAAGATATAAAAGACGTATGGTTAAGTACTAAATTCAATTTATCAATAGATTTGCCTAAAGATTTGTCTTCTAATCTTTGGTATTATGCAAAGAGTATACAATTGGCAAATACAAACTGTAAATCTTTAACCTTAGTGTTCGATCAGTTTGAAGAATTATTTAATTATAATAATATACATGTTCAGGAATTTAGTAAAACCATTGCAACCCTGTTAAACCTGAATATGCCCAAATCGGTACGTTTGCTCATGAAGCAAAAAATAAAAAACGATGCCAACTACTTTACCGATATAGAAACAGATCAACTGCTCACTCCCATTAACCTAAAAGTTGTATTCTCTCTACGCAATGATAGACTGAGTTTGCTCAATCAGCTAAAAACTTATTTACCTGCCGTTTTTAAAAAAACCTATGAGCTACAACCCCTAGACGAAATGCAAGCACTGGAAGCTCTTTTAGAACCAGCCATGAAAGAAGGGTCATTTGCCTCGCCTGTATTTTCTTACTCCAACACAGCCACAAAGATGATTTTAGACAGCTTAAAAGATATAGAAAACCAACGTATTGAAACCTTCCAATTACAATTGATATGTCAACATGCCGAAGAGCTAATAATTCGGAAGGTCACAAATCATCAAGGAGAAAAAAACATTGAAAGCCTTGAAATTTCAGAGTCAGAACTGGGGAAGCCGGAAGATATTTTTGAAAAACACTATAAAATAATCATCAATAATTTACCTAAAAACGATCAATATGCAGCACGTATTCTTATTGAAGATAAACTTATAGTCAATGAAAACCGCGTACCTCTGCCCGAAACTGTAATAACCCAACAGCATAACATAGCATCGAATTTACTAAAAGTACTTGTTGATAAACGACTTCTACGCAGTGAACCTAATACTGTAGGTGGAACAAGCTATGAACTAAGTCATGATACCTTGGTTGCCCCCATAACAAAAGCTGCCGAAGTACGCCGACATAAAGAAGAAGAGGCACGCATTGAAGCCCAACGGCAAGAAGAAATTAAACTCTCACGAGAAAAAGCTGAAAAGGAACGAAAAGAAAGACTTAAAACAGAAGCATTTAATAAGAAAATAAACAGCCTTTTAAACAAATCAGAAGAGTTATTAAGACTACTTATAGAAGGCAAAGTTAAGTCTACGCTATGGGAACACTTTTACACTCAAGCTTCAATTAGTATGAATACTTGTGATTTTAGTGAAGCTGCTAAATTTTATCACTTTGCACGTCTTTCTCCTGATTTACCAGATTCAAATGTAGAACAAATGAATAGTCTTTCTAACCAAGCAGAATCTTGTGTGAAATATAATAAAAAGGCAATTGAATACTACCGAAACTTTAGATACAAAGAAGCTAAAAATGAATATAAAAACATCAAAAAACTAATACCAGATAGTAAAATAATAAATAAAAGAATCGAATATTGCGACAATCCAATTTTTTCTAAAGATAACCTAGTTCGCATTAAAGGTGGTAGTTTCATAATGGGAGATTGCGGAATTGAATTGCCAGAATTAGAAAAAATAAACAAGGACGAATATCCTCATAAAGTGAACTTATCGGATTTTTACCTTAATAAATTCCTAACTACTAATGAAGAATTTGCTGAATTTGTAAATATTTTTGGCAGTAATAAAATTCAGATTCCGGATGGGACATATGAGCAACTGCTCCATTATGATTGGTTTGGAATTGAGGAAGACGAGCATATATGGCGACCTGCCTCTTCTGAGTACAGTAAACACCCTGTTATTAGAGTTACGTGGTATGGTGCTAAAGCTTTTTGTGACTTTTGGAAATTAGATTTACCAACAGAGGCTCAATGGGAATATTCAGCAAGAAACAGAGGTGAAAACATTTTATTTAGCTGGGGAAATGATATACCGTCCGGAAAAAATGCTTATAACTTTGGAAATATTGCTGATGAAAGCTTAGTTGAAAAATTTCCATTTTACCAAGATCACCTTAAAGGATATAATACTGGTTTTCCTGTTACATCCCCAGTTGGTAGCTTTGCTCCAAACAAATTAGGCTTATTTGATATGAGTGGAAATGCATTTGAATGGTGCGAAGACTTCTATCATGAAAAATTTTATGAAGGTTCTGACAATACAACAAACCCCATAAATACAAAAGGAAGTTCTTACAGGTGCATTAGAGGTGGGAATTGGAGATACAACATATCATTTTCTACAGTCCTATTTAGAGGGAAAGGAGCTCCAGCTTATAAAAGCGATGGAATTGGATTTAGATATGGAATAAACATTGACGATTAATGGACCTATTGAAATTACACTACTTAAAGCCCATATCATTGCACTTAACGTCAGCCATGCATGTTGGTTTGGCATCGCTTCGCTCACCCAAACCAACATGCCTGCCCGCCGCAAGTGCATTTTCGTTATGCTTCATTTAAAATGCAAAGTGACAACTACATATATTATCTAATTAATTATACTTATTTTTGGCAAATGATATATCAAGAAGAAATAGTGGGGAAAAAGGGGACTATAATACCTTTTTCTTTTGAATTAACAAATGAAGGTTTAGTGTATAAGAGACTAAAAATGAATAATACCTATAAGGAAAAACTTATACCGTATGCAGAAGTAGCTTCTGTTAGAATCAAAAATAATGCTTCAGGTTACTATAACACTATTGTTAAAAGTACAGATGGCAAGAAGATAAACATCATGTACAATCATGACCAGATTAAATCTAGAACCATTGTTGAGTATAGCTCTTTCGTAAAGAATTTCCATAAGAAACTTGCCTCCGTGAATTCTTCAGTTTTTTTATTTGCAGGGAATTTAACATTGTACAATTTCTATAAATACACAGGTTATTTTGTTATTGCAGGTTTGGCTTTATCTATTATTTTATTAATTATCACAGGTGGAGCCAATATAAATTTCAGTGTTTATATCGGATTATTTATCGGCTTAGGGGTTTCCCTTCCAACTATTATTATGATGATGAAAAGAGGAAAACCTGAATCGTACACTTTTGATAAAATTCCCGAAGAGTATTTAGGCGCATAGTGGTATCTATGGAGTTCTGTTTTATTTAAACTTGTATGAAATCAATATATATTGGTACAAATGGAAATTTTAGATAGAAATTACAATGGCTAAACTGCATGGTGGGTTTGGCAACCTTGCATTTGGTTGTATCGGGTGGACTAGTCCTAAGGACTCCTCCTCCACGACATTTTAGCCGGAACGTTAGGTGCAAGCTAAACAGCGAGAAACTAATGAGCATTACCAATAAACTAAATGAATTTATATGAAAAAGGTAATTGCAATACTAAGTATTTTTATACTAATCAATATAGGACTGGGGTGTAGAACTGAACATTTTTTAATATCAGACATCCGTTTTAATCTAGCTGAAATAAAGAAAAACAAATACAATGATAAGACAAAGATAGTTTACACTTGTACATCAATAGTGAAAGATAAACTTGTATTCGTTATTTCATATTATACTGACTTTGTTGCACAAAACTCTCTTGGTTTTGGAAATGCATGTTATGCTTTGACTTTACGGAGTGAAATTGATAATCCTTTACTCGAAGAGACTTTCTCATTAACGTTTGACAAATCATTTGTATATAATGGAGACACAATAACTGAACTGACTAATGTATTTGACATTGAGGAGATAAGAGACGAAATAGATATGTATGAAAATCATATGGTGTTTTGCAGCATGGGGGCTGATAAAGTGATTGATTTTAGCAACAATTTCTTTGAAAAAGCAACTTTTGACAAATCGGAGTATCAGGTAGATTTCTCATGTAAAACTTCAGATGGATTAACATTTTCGAAGAATATTAATATAGAATTTGAATAAAGCCAGCACCTAACAATAAATATACGTAATGCGGGTCTATTTAGTAAAATTGACCTTTTATACATTTAACAAACATTGTAGCGGTTTGATAGTGATGTGCCTTGTAATCCCGCACTACGCATATTCGAACCGTTAAAGGGAAACATAACAAGCGGAAAACTTCAGGTTAATTCGAAAAAACACCTACGTAACAGCTATCCTTTTTCTAAGAAAAGAGCAAGAGAACAGAAAAATGCAGAATAATCTTTTTACGCCTTATTTCCTAAAAGATATCGAATTAAAAAACCGTATCGTTATGGCCCCGCTCACACGTAGCAGGGCAAAAGATAACATACCCAATGATATCATGGCGGAATATTACCGCCAGAGGGCGTCTGCTGGCCTTATCATCAGCGAAGGCACTCAGGTCTCTCCAATGGGCGTTGGTTATCCCGATACGCCTGGAATTTATTCTCAAAAACAGATTCAAGGGTGGAAAAAGGTTACCAAGGCTGTTCATGAGGAAGGTGGTAAAATCTTTGCTCAACTTTGGCATGTTGGCGCCCTCTCCCATCCATATTTTTTAAAGGGGCAGGCTCCCATAGCTCCATCTGCAATTAACCTTGGGGGCGTTGCCAGAACACCAGAGGGTGAAAAACCGCGTATTGTCCCTAGGGAAATGACTATCACAGATATCCGCAATACAATTGATGAATTTGTCCGCGCTGCCCAAAATGCCTTAGATGCAGGATTCGATGGGGCTGAAATTCATAGTTCCAACGGATATCTTCTGCATCAGTTTTTTGTAAACTGCACCAACAGGCGTGTTGACAACTATGGTGTAACGATTGAGAATAAAACCCGCATCTTATTCGAGTTATTGGAAGAATTAGACAAAGTAGTTTCTCTAAACCAAATCGGCCTCCGTTTTAACCCTTCTGCTCATGATTATCATTCAATGATAATTGATGAAGAAACCATTCCTACATTCGATTACATCATCAACCGATTGAATGATTACCCGATCGCTTATGTTCACTTATCCGAGCCATTTACCAATGTCAGCCGTGTTCCTTTTGCTGAACCGAACGTTACCAAACGATACCGTCAGATTTTCAAAGGAACATTAATCTCCAACACTGGGTACGATAAAAACAAAGGAAACGAAGCCATCGCCAATGGACTTGCAGACCTTATCTCGTACGGCAAACCTTTCATTGCTAATCCCGATCTTGTGGAGCGGTTCAGAAGAAACGCAGAACTGAATCCACTCAACAACAGCACTTTTTATGGTGGTGGGGAGAAGGGGTATACCGATTATCCTTTTCTTGATATGTAAGAATTAGAGGTATACAAATTTCAGCAACTACCTAATTTTGCAACTGCACTTCTTATTTATGCTCTGGAAAAAACATGATTATAGACAAACAAAATTGATGTTCAGATTTTACTCTCATAATCAGCAACATACAACAACATCAACTGTTACGTCCCCCTCTCGAATATCCTACTTTGATATCCAAGAAATCAAGCAACACCCTGGGCAGAACAAAAAAACAAGGATACGCTTTGTAAAGAAGAAATAAAGTTTTAACTTCGCGCTCCGAATTCACAAACATTTTCTTATTATGAAGAGAAGATATGAGACCGTTTTCATTGTAACTCCCGTTTTGTCTGAAGCTCAGATGAAGGAAGCGGTTGATAAATTTAAAGGTATCCTGACCGAGAATGGTGCAGGTGTTGTACACGAAGAATATTGGGGCCTTCGTAAATTGGCTTACCCAATTGGTGGAAAATCAACTGGTTTTTACCAGCTGATCGAGTTCGAAGCTGACGGCGAACTTATCAACAAGCTAGAGACTGAATACCGCCGCGATGAGCGCATTATCCGTTTCTTGACTTTCCGTATGGAAAAATATGCTGTTGAGTATGCTGAAAAGCGCAGAGCATTGAAGAAAGAAAAAGAAAACCAAGAAAAAGCGAAGTAAGCCATGGCACAAAATCAAACAGAAATCCGTTACTTAACCCCACCAACGGTTGAGATCAAAAAGAAAAAGTACTGCCGTTTCCGCAAAAGCCGCATCAAGTATATTGATTATAAAGATGCTGAGTTTTTGAAAAAATTCTTGAACGAGCAAGGTAAAATTCTTCCACGCCGTATCACTGGTACTTCTGTAAAGTATCAGCGCAAAGTGGCTACTGCAATCAAGCGTGCACGTCACTTAGGTATGTTGCCATATGTTACTGACATGATGAAGTAATCAACTGGCACTTAAACCATTGTTAAACATTTTAAAAAGCGAGTAGAGATGGAAATTATTTTGAAAGCAGACGTGGAAAAAGTAGGACATGCCGGAGATATCGTTACAGTAAAGGACGGATACGGACGTAACTACCTTATCCCAAAAGGTTTAGCACAGCTTGCTACTCCTTCTGCGAAAAAGGTTCACGCTGAAAACTTAAGACAGCGCGCGCACAAACTAGAAAAAATCAAGAACGAAGCATTGGAATTGGCTTCTAAAATGGAAGGCAAATCAATTACTATCGGTGCTAAAACTAGCTCGACTGGTAAGATTTTCGGTTCTGTTAACACTATTCAGATTGCTGAGCAGTTGGCTAAAATCGGTTTCGATATGATCGACCGTAAGCAAATCAGCCTACAAGAAGACAGCATTAAAGAAGTGGGTAAATACACAGCAAAAATCAAACTTCACAAAGAAGTTTCTGTTGAGTTCCCATTCGAAGTGGTTTCAGAATAAGCTTTGCTCTGAGAACAATACAAAAGAGACTTTCCTTCTGGAATAGTCTCTTTTTTTTCTATTTATAATTGAACTGTTTATCTCCTCTGAACTGTCGGACTCAGTTTATCTTGAATACTTATTTACCTGCATGCAAACCTCCTCCTTGAACTCCTGGCCCACCTACACTTCCAACACGTGCACTAGGCGCATAACTGTAGCTTCCTGAAACAAAAAAAGTATTAGAATTGTTGTATTTCTTATTATGATACCTTGGGGCTCCAAAGCCTAATATTGACAGAATGATCAATACAAAAAAAATTGCGATAAAAACACCTGCCGTTATTCGAAATTCCTTTCTTCCCATATTGTATCGTTAATGGTTTGTTATTTTGTATCTTTCTCGAACATTACTAGTACAAGCAGCATACAGCCAGAGATGATACTTGTTAGGTAAAGCAATGATGTAGTTCCCCATATTTTTTTCAACCGTATGAGAACATTGGGTTTAACCCCGTTACTATATTCCGCTTCTACCGCGATATAATACTTCCCCTTGGCTAACGAAAATTTGGTATCCAGCTCATCATGCGTTTCGGACCATGGCCCATCAGAATCCCGTCCTGTTTCATGCCATAGTTCATCCGCAATTGAAAACAAATATGCTTTATTTTCATCTAACACATCGGCCTGAACGCTGACCCAATCACCATGCCTGTAAACTTTCCGTATTGCTTCAAAACGGAATGTGGAACCGAAACTAGATACTTCGAGGGGGCCTATGAGAAGCTCGTCTTTTATTTCGTATTTCTGCTTCGAACTGAAGCTGGTTCCCAATGGAATAGTAGCGAGAAGACTCCCTATGCAAAGAAGAAAAAAAGCAAGGTAATAGAAATCTACGCGGCGGTCAAATACTTTCTCAGTACTCATGCTTGAAAAGGTAAGTGGTATATTAGGACTGGTTTCTTTCTGAAAGATATTACATTTACTTTTGAATGTCAATATGCCTTTTCTTTCATTTTGCTAGGTGTCCCAAAATATTGCAAACAAATTTTGGCAATATAACTGAATGAAAATGAGAACACGAGTTGATAAGGTCTATTTATTTTAGAATTACTTTTCTCTAGTAACCAGACACTTAGGATGAAAACATAATCAGTTCAGCCCCCCTGCAAGTTATATTATTTACCAGCATGTAATCCTCCACCTTGAACATTTGGTCCTCCTACGCTTCCAATTCTAGCACTTGGGGCAGAACTATACTTGGATGAAACAAAGAAAGCTCCAGAATCGTCATATTTGTCATTGAAACACCTTGGAGCACCATAGCCTCTGAGCGATAAAACAACTAAGGCTACAAAACCAATAACTAAAACACAGATTGTTATTATAAATTCCGGCTTTCTCATATTTTTCGAATTTAAACCTTGGGTGAATAGTTTTGCTGGAACTTCACATTATTTTAAATATAAAAATGATCACTGCGGCAAAACCAGAAACAATCCCGACAACTAAAAGCAAAGATGTTGCCCCAAAAACTTCTGAAACCCTCACAAATAGATACGGCCTCATACCTGAACTATATTCAGCTTGAATGGCAATGTAGTATTTTCCCTTTCCCAGAGTAAATTTAGCGTCAAACATATCATGAGCTTCCGACCAAGGCCCTTCAGAATCTCTCCCCGATTCATACCATAGTTCATCACTAACTGAAAACAGGAACCCTTTATTTTCGTTTAGTACATCTGCCTGAACACTAATCCAATTACCATTTACATGCATATTTCGAGTAGCTTGAAAGCGAAGGGTTGACTGTTTTTCAGATACTTCAATAGGGCCAATTATATAATCTTTCTCCACCTCAACAGTTCGTATTGAACTAAATCTTGTATTTAGAACTAAGACAGTAAGAAAGCTGGCTATACAAAGTGCAACCGAAGCAAATAAATAGAAAGCAGCTCTAGAAACAACAACTTCTTTTCTGTTCATTGTAGTAGGATAAATAACACAGAAAAGCCAGTAGAGTAAATGTACTCTACTAGCTACCAATTCTTTTTAATGAAATCTTAGGCGCTGTATTCTTCGGCCTTCTCAACTAAGTCCTTGTCCCATTTTTCTCGGGCAAGTTCGGTCCATAGTTCAATAAGATTGCCTTCTGGATCGCTTAAGTGGACGGTACGCATGCCCCAACCAGTCATATCTCGTGGCTCATTAACAAAAGTGACACCTTTTCGGGAAAGCTCTTTAAATGATCTGTCAACATTGTCTACCTCCACAGCAATCACGAACTTTTCACGATTATCCGAAGGCAAGCTCTTATGCGAGTTTCCAATAGCTTCGGCCATTAAATCCGATTTAAATATGGAAAGCCCCGAAGGAAGACCAATATCAAAACTTGCATATTCTCCGCCAATTTCACCCCACGTAACCTGAAGGCCTAAGTCTTCAGAATAAAATCTGAAGCATTTGTCGAAATCATTAACTAAAAGTCTGATGCAATTCAATTTCATTGTTCATGTTTTTTTAGGTTCCAGACAAAGCTACTTAGTATCGAAATCGTAGTATTGTAAAAATCGGACATTATTACCACGTTTAATTTCGTTTGGTGTTAAACCAGTATAACTTTTGACATCTTTAATAAAATGCGACTGATCGTAGTGATACAAAGCTAAGCTGTCGTTCTTCATTTCTTGCAAAGCCTGCCTGAAACGGAAAATTTTTGAGTAATCTTTCAGGCCAATTCCAATCATACCCGTAACAATTCTCTGCAACTGCCTAGAACTTATACCTATTGCTTTGGAAATAGAATCTACAGACTCGCACCCAATACTTTTTTCAACAATTCTGAAGCAATTTAGAATCCGGTTATCAACTTTTGCAGCATTAAAAAAACGCAGAAAGTGCTGATCGAAATAACCTATGGGTAATTGAGGAAAATACGACATTGCATCTATAATTATCTGCTGATTTAGGCCAATATCCCCTAAGTCAATATCCAATGAATGATCCAGATAATTTCTTATTTGAAAATCCATAAGGCAGCTCACACTCAGCGGTTTGAAACGAATCCCTACCACTTCAGTATCCTCGGTATACTGAACCAGAACTTTTTTGCTCCAAATACCTGTGATCCTTGTGTTGACAATCCTTTTGTCTTTTATAACAATCAACAGGTCTAAATAACCATCTGGAAAAATATCAAACGGAATTTCAGCTTTAGTTTTTATACCGAAATACCAATACGATTTTATATAATCAGATAAATGCAGATCTGGTTGAAACTCACGATAAACTATATCCGATCCATACATTTCAATACAAAGTTTTATCGGTGCTGATCAATAAGTATAGGGTTTCCATCAGGATCAACAATCATAAAACTTGCTGGGCCAGTGGTGTTTTCATCGGCTTCGCTTGCTAATTTGAGACCTTCGGTTTTTAGCTGTTTTTGAATATCGCGAATGTCTGTGAAAGATTCCTGTTCAGTAGCATTTTCATCCCACCCAGGGTTGAATGTTAGGATATTACCTTCGAACATTCCCTGAAAAAGCCCGATCAATGTACTTTCATTCTTCATAATAAGGTAGTTCTTCTTGATATCGCCTCCGAAAACTGAAAAACCTAATTTTTCGTAAAACGCTTTTGAAGCCTCAATATCCTTGACGTTGAGGCTTACTGAAAATGCTCCTAATTTCATATGGTCTCTTTTGGTTTAGTTTCACATCTGTTCCGAAATCTTGATTGTCATTTAAGAATCGGTCCGCTCCCCCGTTCATGGTTTTTTCAATTCCATCGATTATTTTTCAAGAACGACAGGTACATCTAATTTGGGGCTCCCCAAAATCACAACTTTAGTATTCGGAGATTCCGACAATTTGGAAAGAACATCGATATATTTCATTTGTAAAACCCGCTCGGTAAGAGAAGAATCCAACATTCGATTGAGGGCCATGTCCTGTTTCAGCTTCATCTGCTTCATTTCAGTCTCGATTCTCGATTTTTCAAAAAGAGCCTTTTGCTTCTCTACCTGCTGCTTTGCAATCATTACCCCTTCCATTGCATTTTTAACCTCAGCAGGAATATCGACTGTTTCAATTAACAAATCCTTTAAGAATATTGAATCGTTATCTAAAGTTTCCCGAAATTTAGACTTTATAGCTTCGATAAGCTGTTTTCTACTCGAAAACAAAGCTTCTTTCATGGTATAATTCCCGAAATTTTCCCTCATCAAGGATTTAATCAACGGAATACAGTAATTGTTTATGTATCCAGAACCAAACTTTCTGTGTACAGAACTGATATTACGCTCTTCCAAAACCGTCAATAAAACGAATCTTACTTTCAGGGTTATAAAGTCTTTGCTAAGAACAGAGAAGTTGCCTGTCGTTGAACTGACACCTACAATATATTTCTCCTTTTCGTAAGATACTGTTTTTTGACCAAGACAAAGTCCTGCTGTAAAAACATTTAGTAAAACAAACACTACTAATCGCATAATTATCTGAATTTAAGGTCTCAGACCTGTTTATTTAAGACTAACTCTTTGCACGTGAACAGCTACTTAGTTCCAGAATAAATCTGAATTAATTATTACAGGCTACTTAAATAGATGTACACTGGGTAAATTAAAGGATATCTTGATCTGTTCCCATCGTAATTATTTACAACCAACAGATAACAACTTTCGAGGTTTTGGTACTTTTGACGCCCAAATACAACCTTATGAAGTTCAAATATAATCAATTCAATTCCAACCCAAATTTTGAGAGTACTTTATAAAAGGTGTAAAGTTATTGATGTTGTCGAAAAGTATAATATGCAATGAATCACTACAGATCCGCTTGTACGTATAAACTTTCAACACAATAAAGTGAAGTATAGAGGTAAGCATACTGCGCTATTGTTAGAGAAAGCATTGTTCTGATTTTCAATATGATAACAGAACTAAATGTGTCGTTTAAATTAACGCGTCAGACTTATTCACCATTATTTTTAGATTTATGAGAACAGCGGAAGAATCAGAACTGAGAGATAAAGAAGTTTATATGGCTGGATTTGGATTAAGATTATTGGCCTTATTTTTAGATTCGCTTTTTATAGCCCTAATCGTTATTGGAGTTTTGGGTTTTACATTATCTACATATGATTTTAACGACCCAAAATTCACAGAATCACTGATTACAAGTGGATTATTCATGTATTTCATAGGCCTTCCTATCTTTATTCTCTTGTATCAAACTTTTTTCGAATCTTCTAAATTTCAAGGTACGCCAGGTAAGATTATAATGAAGATAAAAGTTATCGATTACTATGGGGCAAGAGTCTCTTTTGGTCGCTGCCTCCTTAGGAACGCATCCAGAATTATTGCTTCTAGTACTACTTTTATGATTGGTTATTTAATGGTTTTATTCACAGAAAAGCAGCAGGCTTTGCATGATTTTATTGCTAAAACTTATGTTATTCAAGGGGTTCCCACTACTAAAATAAAAGAACCTAAACCCAAGGAAGAACCAGTTCCAACACCTGAAGAGAAGCTAAAAGAACAACTTAAAACAGATAAAGAAAATCATAGCCGATTTATGCCGAAATAGAAACGAAAATCTAAATCAACTATGAAAGACTACTTACAACATCTCCCTTACAGATTACCCACTCTATAGTTCGACGATGCACAGATATCATCACTCAGAATGCCCTCCCGATTAGAGTTCGGCATTCTGATCATTATATTTTCAAAACATTAGGCTTGGTGAGAGTGAAAAAATAACTTCGGTTTTCGTTGCGATGCGGTCGTCCGAATTCTCAGGTACTATAGTACGCTCCAGTATTGAACGCCTTTCGCGCCTTAACCGAAATTATTTTTTGAACTTCTCTTAATTATGAATCCATTTGGTTTTCCAAACCATAAATGATGTGCGGATTCTGTTGAACTGCCAATTTACATCGAACTTCTCTTTCGAGTCTACCGAATGATATGGCGGATATTGCACCATTACATTGAAAAGGGGGAAAAGTCGTCCCCGATCGAGCAACTCTTTGTGCGACTGAAACCTTCGGCTTGTCTGTAGCTGGATCACCGTTGCTCCTTTTGTCACTCTTATAATAGAACATTCCACCCAAGCAGGTATCCGATCTCCTATAAATAAACGATCTACAGCCTCATCAATATTAAATTTTCTATTCACTTCCTTATTTCTCGCCTCACAATACTCCCGCTCCAGATGATCTAAATTATCATTCAGCTCTGGACAGTTAGGTTTGATTATAAAAACAAGGTTGTCTGGTATTTTATTGTAAACCAGACCTTGTGCTAACCTTACTGCCGACTTTCCAGCCTCACGTAGTCTTTGTTTCAGAACGCTTTTGTTCATGTTGTAATCCAAAATAATCATAATTGTTCGTTTAAATAATTGGTTTGGGTATGTTATTCCTAAAGTAAATAATAGTTGATATTATATTTTTAACACCTATTATTTTATTGATTTTCAACAAGAAGAAGTTTTCATTACATTGTTATATGAACTCAATGCAAACTGTAGTTTTTTTTGGGAGGGCTTACAGCTTTTTTCTAATTCACATAACCTATTGCACAAGACATGCACTCCCTCTGTTTTTTTCAGAAGAAGAAAAAGAAGTACTATCGTCATAAGACCATATAGTTTTATATCGACAATTAATCACACAGCACAACTAGACAAGATTCAGGCTTTTACATAAGCAAGTGGCGCTTATAAGCAAATTACTGTGTGAAATGTAATCCGTAAGTGGATACGGCAACCTGACAGGACGTAGAAAATAATGAAAGGTAATGCAAGATAAGATAAAATATCAACATTCGCACCATATTTGGAATAAAATAAACTTTATAAACTCAACATAACTTTTATAAGATAAAAAATAGTCATTGAAAGTCAATAACAACAGTTGCGTAAGTCTTTAATCTCTTTCAAGAATCTAGCGAGGCAATGTTATTTATTGATTCGCTTTACAAAGGGGTACTTCCTGTCCGAATCCAGAAGTGAGAAGCTAACGTTAATTGTTTTACTTTATAATCAAACGCTATTTGGATAATTTTCCACTGTTAAAAAGCTTGATAAAAATCATCCCTATTCAAGAAAAAAATGTACCTTACGTAAGGATTCTAACCAACAGAAACTAATTTAGGCCTTATAAATTTCCCCTGTAGAATTAGCTTAATACTAGTCTACAAACGATAGTCAATTATTTGTTTTGTTGATTTCTGTGAGACTGCTACGTTAATTCATAGTTCCCTAAGGTATGCACTCAAACCCTTAGGTCATAATTTAGTTAAAAGTACAGAGCACTATGCACATATTGCCAATGATGTGAAAAAATTCATTAGACCTCTGGAAAAACTTAGGGTAAACCCGACCTTAATAACTCAAATGGAAACCTTCTATAAAGGATAAGACATTACATCGTAAGATCACTCCTCCTGCGGCTGAGACATTTTGACGAACACTACTCTACCCGACTGTTTTTAAATTATTGCATATTCTCGTGACGGCTAGTTCAATAGCCATTTTAACAGGTTCAGTTATTTTACGTTTGAAGAACTCCCTCATTAAGTTCAACCCTCTTCTGAACACGCTATACTGAGGATAACCGTGCTTTTTTCTTTTGACAGGGTTCTTTTTCCCGTCCTGAATACCTGTTGCCCAGCACAAAGTATAGGCTATCGACACTACGGCAAAAAGCTTTCGGTATTTTTTCAGGTCCTGCAGGCAGGAGTCTTCCATATTAAAACCTCTTGCCTTCAAGGCCTGAAAGAATACTTCTATCGGCCATCGGCGTTTATAGGACCCCGTCAGTTCACCGCAAGGTACTGTCTCGATCAAAAACAACAGTTCGCCGTCCTTACCATAAGTCAGGGACAGGTTAACAATTACGTTATCAACAATCACATTTTCGGCATAAAAAGTTTTCCTGTCCCCCAGTAGTTCCTCTGCACTGGCAACCGTTCCCTCTGCCAGTGTTATCTTATGGTTTTTCGGCACTCTTACACAGAAGTTTATCCCTTTCTTTCTTAACCATGAAAGCCATTTGTTGCCAACGAATTCACGGTCCATCACCAGCATGCTGATCCTATCGGGCCCGACAATCCCAATGATGGATTTCAACAGCCCTATTCGGTCGTCAGCATTACTGTTCCCGCTATTATTGTCAAGCATTTCAAAATAAATGGGCACTGCCATTTTTCCGATACTCACAACCGCGCACAGGATATTTACCCGTGTCCTGCCGAAGTCCCATTCCGTCCTGTCTATACTGATCAGTAGGCGGTCATGGTGCACAAAGCCCATCAGAAAGACACCTAACATTAGATAATCAAAATTGACCTTCTCGAAAAAATCCTGTATCCGCCTTTCTATCGATTCTACCTTGGCACCGCTTTCTATTTTGTCCGCTATCTGTGAAAAAACTACAGAGCGGCTCTTGATAATCCCTGCTGTCAGTTCACATATAAACTCCTGCCTCTTTTTGTGCTTTACTATCCCTAGGTTACGAATTAATTCATATATATTTGTTTGTGGACATTGCTCCATGCTGAAAAGTTGTTTTTTTGGTGTAGGAACCACAAAATTCAACTTTTCTTTTTACCTCTCGAAATCAGAATTCATAAACAGTCGGGTAGAGTAGACGAACACTACGTTCTTAAAATAATTTTTTGCTAAAAAACAAACAATTGATTAAGAATTGAGACAAACTGATCGAAACGATTTAGATGACTCTTTACCTATTTCAACTTGACAAAGAAGCGAATTATTTCGCTGTAGTTTCTTCACTAAATTCATCTGATAGATCACCTACTATTCTTATAATCAACACTAAGTTGAACTAAAAATAATAAAAATGAAGAAAGTAAAAATTGTATTCCTGGTAAGCATATTTATTTATGCTTTTGCATTTTCAACTAAATCTCAAACAACTGAGAAAATAAGTGAAAAGAAATTTACAAAAATAGAGTTACAAAAGGATTTCAATCAGTTGCAAAAACTAATAGAAGATAACTTTACTGCATTATATGAATTTAACACAGAAGAAGATTTTGATAATTTTCGTAAAAAACAATACGAACAAATTAAGGATAACTTGACATTGCGGGACTTTTATAATATTTGCAGCCCGATAGTTGCGAAAATAGGATGTGGACACACTTCAATTAGTTATCCAAGGCAATATTTTGGTGAAAGCTCAATGAAATTTTTTCCAATAAAAATATCTTGGGTAGATGATAAATTATTTGTAGTGAAAAATGTCGGGAAAGAAACTATCTCACCAAAAAGTGAAATCTTAACAATTAACAAAGTTCCTGTTGCTGATATATATAAAAAGATTAGTAATTCAATATCAGCAGACGGATTAAATCAATCATTTATTAAAAGTGTATTTAATCAACGATTTTTCTATTATTATGTTTTAACATATGGGTTTTATGAAAAATTTGAAATTGCATACAAAAAACCTAACAGTAATTCCACAAATGAAATGTCAGTAGATGCAATCAAAATTGATTTCAGTAAATATTCTGATCTATTTCCTGATAATGCACTTCTAAGTCTTTCATTCAACATAAATAAACCCAATGAAGCAGCTTATATAAAAGTACCTAATTTTGCATTCTATAAAAACCCACAAGTATTTAAGAATTATATTGATAGCTGTTTCACAGTAATTAAAGATAAAAAAATAAATAATCTGGTTGTTGATCTGCGCGGTAATGATGGTGGCGACCCATTTTGTTCATCGTATTTATTCTCATACTTAATTAGCACTCCTACCCCCTATTTCGCAGGAAAATACAGAACTAAACCTTTCGATTACGACACACTTGCTTTGCCTATTAAACCCAAAGAAAATAATTTTACTGGAAACCTTTTTGTATTGGCCGATGGATTATGTTATTCATCAACAGGACACCTTCTTGCATTAATAAAATATCACAAATTAGGAAAAATAGTTGGACAAGAAGCTGGTTCAAACTATATGTGTTTTGGAGATACAGAATCTTTCACACTTAAAAATACAAAAATTAATTTGAGAGTATCAAGAGCAAAAAGATGTGTCGCAGTTGAAGGATTTACGATAAAAAATGGAATAATTCCAGATTATGAAATAAAAACGAGTATTGATGATTTAATTGAAAATAAAGATGTTGTTTTGGAGAATACAATGAAATTAATACGAGAAAATAAATAGACAACTTGATTGAGTAGGTGGCTGACGGGAAAATAGCCCCGCCAGTGCTCTTCTCACACCATTGTACGTGCAGGTTGCTTATAGAACGGTTCCTTAATAGACATAATGTCTATTTAATCGTAAAAATATTCAATAACCTTAATTTAAGGAAAACAAGAAGGGTGACACCAGCTGTTAGGTTCGCCAATCAAAACCATAGCACCAGATCTAGCAAAAAAAGAGAGGCAACCAAAGCCACCTCTCAATATCAAATACACATAACATTTTGTAACATTACTCAACTACAAGCTGATAAGTTTTCTTCTTGTCATTTAGAAGAATGATGTACTTACCAGGAAGAGAAGGAGCATTAAACCTGCTACCAATTCCTCTCAAAACAGTTTTACCAGCAAGATTAACAACTTTATAGCTTGTATTGCTGTCAACGCCATCAATAGTGATTTCGCTACCGCGTTTAACAGGGTTAGGATATAGCTTGGCATCCAATTCTCCAATGAATGTTGCTTTCTTATTATTTTCAGGAACAACAAATGCCAACTGATCAATATTCAGGTTTCCACCTATAATATCAATCTGTAACACGCGGTCACTTCCACCTTCAGGAATATTAACCGATTGTTTCAACGTCTGCCAAGAGTTCCAGCCACCTGTGTTCGGAACATCGAATGTAGCCAATTCCGTTCCGTCTAAACTTACTTTAATCGCACCAGCGCTAGAAAGAGCAGAAGCAACAACAGCTTGAAGCTCGTAAGTTCCCGGAGTCACTTTTACAGTATACTTCAGCCACTCGCCGCCTTCTGTCCAGCCAACAGCATATGGATTAGCACCAATATCTACATTCTCACTTGGGCGCACTTGTCCACCTGCATTGCCAGAAGTATTATCTTTATAAGCATTGCCCTCGCCACCTTCGTCGAAAAACTCTGCCTCTATATCTCCAGGAATTGTTTGCTCTGTATAAGCCCAGTGCGAAGGAGGAAGAATGATTTCATCAACCACTTCGATCGTAATTTCGTCGGTGTCTGTAGAACCATCATCCGCAGTTACAGTAAGCGTGGCTTTGTACACTTTACCTTTTTCGAACTCCAGTGTCTGAACAGCTCCATTGAATGTACCCATTCCTTCTACGTCCCAAACGTAACTAGTGATATTTCCTTCAGTAACACTACTTGCACTTCCATCAAGAGTTATCGTCTCAACACCATTGCCGTCTTTATCTTCAACAACTTTATTTCCACCAGCATTAGCAATCAAAACGCTTCCGCTGCCAGCAGATACTGAAATTGCATCCAAATAAATATCTACAGGATTCAAATGCCCCATCATGAAAGCCAGTTTTGCTGTTTCGGTTTCTGGTGATGTGGTAACGAAAGTGAAAGTTTGAGGTTCTGTAGTAAGAGCTACGTCCCACTCCTCATACACCTGCCACTCTGTGCCGAAGTTAGGATCTTGTCCTGCTGGGAAGTGAGTGCAATCCCACTCTGGAGCGTGATCCATGAATTTAAGCTTGAAAGTAACCGGTTGAGCAGCCTTGGCCATAAACGAAATCGTGTACACTTCGCCCTTAACTACTTGGAAGTTTTGGAAAAGTTGGATTTTCCAATCCTGAGCATTTTCTGGTTTGTAGTTCCAAGTAAGCTTGATGCATTTGTCGCCAGAAAGCAATCCACCTTCTACAATGTTGCCTGTGATATCGTCGGGTGATGGTTTTGCCTTTGGATCTTTACCATCTTGGATTCCTTTGTACTGCCAATCTACCGCCCAG
Source organism: Bacteroidales bacterium (assembly GCA_965230435.1). Classification (GTDB taxonomy): domain Bacteria; phylum Bacteroidota; class Bacteroidia; order Bacteroidales; family JBDKHP01; genus JBDKHP01. The sequence continues at coordinate 39,367 of CBDDLB010000006.1, read as the reverse complement.
CTGGTTGGAGGCAAATCGAATTCGCCATCGTAAATCAGTTCATAGCGCTCGTTCATTTGAACAGCCAAAGCATCTGAAAGCGGACTTGCATTACCCGCGCGATCCATAGCCAAAACCTGTACGTTGGCAACACCACCATAACCAAGATCGGCAACTGGATATTCAGGAGTAGTTACATAATCCCAGAATTCACCGTTTTTATAAATCGTATAGTGCGCATGTCCAGATCCGCCTGTATCTGTAGAAGGACTCCAAACGATATTTTCACCACTTACAGATAAGCCTGAAGGGGAAGTTGGAACTTCTTCATCGTCGTAGAAGAACAATTTACGGGTTTCAACCTCGGAGCTGGCAAAGAAATATTCTTCTTTATCCATACGTGTAAAGAACTGATCTTTTACCGACCACGGCATGTGTATACGGGAATCGCCCCAAGGGAAAAGATCGTTTCCTGCAACCATATCCTGAGTATCCCAAGACCAGTTGATGTAACACATTTGCTTAATGCCTTTTCTTTGCTCGATCATTTTGAAATATGGCTCGAAGAAAGGCTCCCACTCGTGCGCTGTTCTATGGTTTACGGCAGTAGTTGATGCTTCACCAATAAGAATCGGCTTATTCAAAGTATCGGACATTGTAAAGAACTGTAGTGCTGTAGCGTGGTGTCCTCCGTAAAGATCCCACTGGAAAGCGTTGAATCCGATCCAATCTACATAATCATTACCAGGATAGTAACCTTTCATGTCCTGATGACCGGAAAGACCAGCATTAAAAACAGTAGCAACTTCTACTCCACCTTCGCGAAGTTTGTCTGTAATAATCTGAAAAACTTTGATGTAGTCTTCTCCCGGCCAATCTTTTTGGTTGTTGAATTCATACCCGATGCGCAAAAACACAGGCATTCCAAGGTATTGAAAACCTTTTACTAAGTTATCCAGTTCCTTCTCGTGCTTGCCATCGCGGATATCTTCCCAGAAAGTGTCGATGTAATAGCCAATCTGAGGTATTACGTAATATCCTTGACGGTGGAATTTCAACAGCTCTTGCTTTAGCTCGTGAGTCCACTTTGGACCGATGTTGTAAGAATCGTAGTAATCCAAGAAAATATTAGGCTTTTGGTGAGCAGGTGCAGCATCCCAATAGCTTTCGAAACCATCGAAACCTGTAATACCAGCTTGTCCGGCACCAGACCAAATCTTTCCTTTTAGTTCGAGTAATGCTCCTGTTTCGATACGTGCGGTATCTACATGTGGTTTTTGAGCACTAAGATTTAGGGTTAAGCATAAAAGAAACGACATCACCACTCCGCTCACTAGCGACAATGTACTTTTTGTAGAGTAATTCATAGTGAAACAGTTTAGTTAGGTTGTGAAAAAAGAAGAAAACTAAATGAAGTATTCGCAGAATAAATTAGTTTATTGGTCATTAGTCATCTGGTAGAGATGCAATGTATTGCGTCCGTACGGGTCATGAATAGATCGTTACAAAAAGAAAACTTTTTTTCACAGTAGTATATCTCTACCTTGATATTGCGAAGCAATTGGGGAAATAATTATTTAGCTAACCGTGGTGTTAGGCTTGAACCTGATTCAAAAATAGTATTATTAACCAACATGGTCAAAGCTACCATAAGATACTTATGGTATTTGTCCCTTTTTCAAAACTACTTGAAAACTTTATTCCCTCCTTTTGGTTGATAGCCTAAAAAAGAGAGGCAGCAACGCCACCTCTCCCATTAAGTATATAGTCCCCAAAGCAAATTACTTAACAATCAATTTTTGTGCTTTCTTAGTATTGTTCAATAAGATAATATACTCCCCAGCTTCTTCTGGAGCTGAAAATTTGTTGCCAGTTCCACTTAATACAGTCTTACCAGCAAGGTCAATCACCTTATAAGCAACATTGCTATCAACGCCATCGAAAGTTATTAGGCTTCCGCGTTCAACTGGGTTAGGATAAAACTTGATCGAATCCAGTTCTCCAATAAAGATTGCTTTTTTGTCGCTTTTTGGACCAACGAACTCTAGGTAGTCAAGGTTCAGGTCGCCGCCTGCTATGTCGATCTGTAGAACAAGAGCATCGCCACCTTCAGGAATAGTCACAGTTTCAGACAAAATTTTCCAAGCACCCCAGCCACCTGTGTTAAGAACATCGAACTCTGCTAATTTTTTTCCATCTAGGCTAACAGTAATAGCACCTGCACTTTCAAGAGCAGAAGCAACACGTGCATTTAATTTATAAGTTCCAGCAGTAGCTTTTACAGTGTATTTCAACCACTCGCCATTCTTTGTCCAACCTACAGCATGAGGGTTAGCACCAATATCAACACCTTCTGTTGGGCGAACTTGTCCGCCTGCGTTACCAGCGTCGGCATCGTGATATGCTTTACCTTCGCCACCTTCGTCAAAGAATTCAGCTTCGATTTTTCCAGGAATAGTTTGAGCTACACCATTGTAAGGAGTGTGATCTGGAGGAATAACAATACTACCTTCCTCAATTACTTTGATTGTAACTTCGTCGGTATCAGTAGAACCATCGTCGGCAGTTACAGTAAGTGTAGCTTTGTATTCTCCTTTTGTAAGATTAACTGTTTGAACAGCACCTTTAAAAGTTCCAATATTTTCCACTTCCCAAGTGTAGTCAGTAATCGTTCCATTCACAGCACGGCTGTTGCTTCCATCAAGAGTTACATTTTCACCGTCATTTCCTTTGTCTTCAACAGTCTGGTTTCCTCCTGCATTAGCAATAAGAACACTACCACCACCAGCAGACATAGAAATTGCATCAAGATAAATATCAACAGGATCTAGGTGACCAACCATAAATGCAAGCTTGGCAGTTTCAGTTTCAGGAGATGTTGTAACGAAAGTGTACGTCTGAGGCTCTGTAGTAAGGCTAACTTCCCACTCTTCGTAAACCTGCCACTCGTTAGTGAAGTCCGGATCTCTACCAGCAGGAACGTGCGTTATGTCCCACTTTGGAGCGTGATCCATAAACTTAAGTTTGAATGTAACAGGCTGAGCTGCCTTAGCCATGAAAGAGATAGTGTACACTTCGCCTTTCACTACCTGAAAGTTTTGGAACAATTGGATTTTCCAATCGATAGGTATATCTGGTTTAAAATCCCAAGAAAGCTTGATGCATTTTTCACCAGAAAGGATACCACCATCTACAATGTTACCTGTGATGTCGTCTGGAGCGTTTTTAGCACCACCATCCTGACTACCTTTGAACTGCCAATCTACAGCCCAGCTGGTTGGAGGCATATCGAATTCTCCGTCCCAGATTAATTCATAACGATCGTTCATTTTAACAGCTAAAGCGCTTGATAGCGGACTTGCATTACCTGCGCGATCCATTGCCAATACCTGTACATTGGCCATATCTCCATAACCAAGGTCAGCAACTGGATATTCTGGAGTAGTTACATAATCCCAAAATTGACCATTTTTATATATCGTATAGTGTGCGTGTCCAGATTCACCTTTGTCTGTAGAAGGGCTCCATACGATGTTTTCACCACTTACAGATAAGCCAGAAGGTGCAGTTGGAGCTTGGTCATCCTCGTAGAAGAACAGTTTGCGGGTTGTTTCTTCTGAAGTGGCAAAGAAATATTCTTCTTTATCTAGGCGAGTAAAGAACTGATCGTGAACAGACCAAGGCATATGTAGACGAGAGTCGCCCCAAGGGAAGAAACCGTTTCCACCAACCATGTCCTGAATGTCCCAGCTCCAGTTGATGTAACACATTTGCTTGATTGATTTTCTTTGCTCGATCATTGAAAAGTAAGGCTCGAAGAATGGCTCCCACTGATCGGCAGTTCTTTGGTTAACTGCAGTTGTAGAAGCTTCACCAATTAGAACTGGCTTCTGCAAAGAGTCCGACATTTCGAAGAACTGTAATGCAGTTGAATGCTTTCCACCAGCAATGTCCCACTGGAAAGCATTAAAACCTATCCAATCAACATACTCATTGCCAGGATAGTAACCTTCAACATTCTGATGTCCCGAAAGACCTGCATTGTATACCGTTGCAACTTCTACACCGCCTGCACGAAGTTTATCCGTAATAATTTGATATACTTTAATGTACTCTTCTTCAGTCCATTTCTTTTGGTTATTGAATTCGTAACCAATACGCAAGAAAACAGGCATACCAAGGTATTGAAATCCTTTTACCAAGTTATCCAACTCTTTTTCGTGCTCACCATTTATGATTGCCTTATAGAAGTAATCCAGGTGATAACCGATCTGAGGAATAACGTAATACCCCTGACGGTGGAATTTCAAAAGCTCTTGCTTAAGTTCATGTGTCCATTTTGGACCAATGTTGTAAGAATCGTAATAATCCATGAAAATAGCTGGTTTCTGGTGAGCAGGAGCAGTAGCCCAGTAACTTTCGAAACCATCGAAACCAGTAACGCCAGCCTGTCCGGCACCTGACCAGATTTTTCCTTTCAATTCAAGTAAAGCACCAGTTTCAATACGTGTTGAATCTACACTAGGCTTTTGAGCACTGAGGTTCAAGGTTAAGCATAAAAAAAACGACATTATCATCAGCGATAATGTACCTTTTTTAGAGTAATTCATAGTGAAACAGTTTAGTTAGGTTGTGATAAAAAAAAAGAAAACTAAAATGCGACGAGCGCATAATAAAAGTGCTTCTAATGTCACATTTAGGAATAAATAAATGACATCAGACATATAATTATCAGGCTTATTCAGGTTTATGCACAAACTTGAATCAAATATATACATTCTCAAGCATATGGTCTATAATACTATTAGTTTTTTTATAAAACTTCAACACACAAACATAACATCCTGATTACCAACTCATTAATTTTAAACAAAACACTAACACCCTTAATGCAAGACGATTAAGCACTTATTGTTAGAGTTGTTTTTTAAATATTACAAATTATACTCTCTTTGGAATAGAGCAAACAATCATTAAAGTAACAAGTAAACATCCTTAAATGCTAACTTTATACTTTTAATTAAGAGTATATGCCACTTTTATATTTACACATTTAAAACATATAATTATATAAAATATTCACCAATTATATTATTAAAATACATAATGACATGTAATTTTATTTAGACTATTAGGATAAAATTATGATTATAACCTTATTGAACATAGCAGTCATATAGAAATAGCATTTTTTCCAATATTCATGTCAAAAAAAGGAGGGGGGGGGGATAACGAAGCGAATTATTTGAGCGCAGATTTCTTTTAACTGAAAGATGCTTACAGACTAAAAGAACATGTTATACCATTTAAATTTCTAATTTACATATATTTTCATTAACTTCAAAGCATGGGAAGACATGCAGAGATATCAATAAAAGAGGATTTAGATTATCTGAAATCACGCTATAAAAAAGAAAAGGATTATCGGACCAGAGAACGTCTTCGTGCGTTTATCCTTTTGAAAGAAGGTAAACACACCAGGCGTATAGATGTGGCCAATGAACTTGATGTTTCAAAATCGACACTGGACAAATGGCTTGGCTGTTATAAAAGGGATGGCCTAGAAGAGGCCATTATTTCTCGGCAGGGCGGCCAGAAAAAGGGCGTGATATCGGAAGACGTCCATGATGCACTGAATGAAAAGGTTAAGGATTCGGAATGTCCATTTAACAGCTATGAGGAAGCGGTGGATTATATATATATAAATTTCGGAGAACAGATAAAATACAATACGGTGCGGACTTATATGATACGTAATTTCGGCACAAAACTTAAAAAGCCGCGCAAATCGCATTACAAAAAAGATGAGTCCAAGGTCCGGGACTTTAAAAAAAATCGGGGAGGTGTTCAATCAGATTAGAACCGGTCTAAATAAAGATAAGTTCTCTTCGGTCAACCTGATGATGATGGACGAGAGCAGGTTCGGGCTGATGACCTATATCGGCAGGTGTATCACCGCGTTCGGCGTCAAACCGGTAGCACCGTTCAGGCAGGGGTTTAAGAATACTTATCTCTATGGGGCGTTCTCGCCAGTTGATGGGGATATGTTCACAATGGAGGTGGAAGGTACCACCAGCGATATATTCTATGTTTTCCTTGAAGAGCTTTCCATGCATAGGCCTGACGAGTTTAAAGTGCTGATTATTGACAATGCTGCTTTCCATTCGCTTAAAGGGAGGGAACTTCCCCCGAACATTGCCCTTGTGAACATTCCCCCATATGCCCCAGAACTAAACCCGGCCGAAAGGGTCTGGCAGTACATGAAACAATATTTTAAGAACAGGGTATTCGATGACCTTGAAGATGTCAAAAACTGGATTGCCAATTTTGTAAAGGAAAAGTTATCGGCTGATACCGTAAAATCAATCGTTCACAATAAACTATACTTGGAAAATTATATGTGTAATTTAAAAATTTAATTGGTATTAGTTCCTTACAACTGATTCTGAAGAATAAAACACAACAAAAAAATCATTATCAAATACATACAACAAACACAACTAAGTGCTATGTCAAACAGAATAAGTTAAGTACATCTACCAAAGGAGTTTCGTTTCCAATTTTGAATACGATAGAACGAAAAGTAAAATGGACATAAAGCAAAAAACACCCTCAATTAAGTATTAATTGAGGGTGAATATTAAGATAAGCACATAGTGCTATTTATTAAATCGAACACTATTTAATTACAACAGGCATCACTTTACCTTCAACAGTCATGATATAGATACCGGCATTAAGATCAGATACATCCACCTTGTTGCCTTTATCCTTTTTCACAACTGAACCAAACATATTCGTGATGATGTAATCAGAATTTTTATCAACACCATTAATAGTCAGGCTACCGTTTGCTGGGTTAGGATAAACAAACACCTCAGGCTTAAATTCTGCATTAAATATAGCTTTCTTAGCATCAACACATCCAGTTCCGATTTCAAATGCCCCCTCTGGAGTATCCGACTGACCAGGGTTATAGTTGTGCTGATATCTGAAGTAGAATTTCACAACATCGCCTTCTGCAAGTGGAGTTCCGTCTGGCTTGTTAGCAAGTGTCCAAGTCCAAGTGTCGCCACTCTTGTTTCCGCGTGTTCCTTGGAAAGAATCTGAATTAACAGCCACCCAAAGGTCAACAAATGAAGAGCTTACTTTTGAGTCGAAAACAATATTCAACTGAGTAGATCCTGCTGCTTGAGTTACAGAGTACTCGTAAGCATCTGTGATAGCGTTACAGTTGTCGCTAGCTGCTGGAGTTGTTGCGCTGATAGTTGTGCTTTCCGCAGTTCCTTTTGTATTAACAGCATTAACACCGTATGTGTAAGTTGTTTCAGCTTGAACATCTTTGTCTGTGTATGTTGTTGTGTTTGCATCTAGAGTTGCAACTACAACACCGTCTTTAACTACTTCGAAGTTGTCTTCGTTGTCTGAATTGTCGCTCCATACCAAAACAACTTTTACGCTGCTAACTTCTGTTGCTTCTAGGTTAGAAGGTGCAACTGGCATTGTCTGAGGCTTAACAACTTTGATTACTACAGCGTCTGAGCGAACGTTGCCATCGTTATCTGTAACTGTTAATGTAACGTTGTGAGTACCTACTGCGAAATCAACTGTTGCAGTTGCGCTTTCTGCAATTACAGAACCGTTTGAACTCCATGAATAGCTTGTGATTGTTCCGTCGTCGCTACTTGCAGATCCGTCTAGAGTTACTGACTCAACACCGTCGTTATCTTCGTCAACAAGAGTTTGGTCTGCACCAGCATTAGCAACTGGTAGTCCAACTACAGCAGTTGAGCTGTAAACTTTGATCTCGTTCAATGCGTAAACATAACCTGTAGTTACCTCACCTACAGTGAACTCTGTAAATCTGCTTTCGATCTGTGCTCCACCAGGAGATGTGTATCTGTATTTGAATTTAACAACATCGCCTACTTTTGCGTTTACAGTATATGGCTCGTTAAGTGTTACTTGATATCCGCCTAGATCGCTACCGTTTACATTTAGGTCTAGGTAGCAGAAACCTGTTCCCATACCGTCTTTCAATGGAATGAAAGTAATTGTTGGAGGTACATCTGGAGAGATAACTGCTTTGAAGTTGCCTGTGCCATCGATTACTTCGTTTCCTTTGTCGCTGCTTTCAGTCATCATTACTCTTACGTACTGACCAATAACTGAAGGATCGAAAGCAAATACATCTGTTGAACCGTTTCCTTTTGTTTCGGCAGCAACTACATCGAACGATGAGAAGCTAGCGTTGTCAGAAACCTGAATTTCGTAATCAGTAGCATATTCTTTGCCCCAATCAAGATCGATTCCGATGATGTCTCTAGAAGCTCCTAGGTCTAGCATTACCCACTCAGAACCTTCTGTTAGTGCACTTGTCCATCCGCTGTTAAGATCGTTGTCAATAACGGCAGCAGCAGAACCTTCGCCTGTGCTTGATGCTGTTACAGTAGCGTCTGCACTTACGTCAGGTACAACCTCTATGGCAACCTCGTCTGTGTCAACGTTACCTTCGTCGTCTGTTACTTCTAGTGTAAGCATGTGCTTGCCTGTAGAAAGGCTAACTGTAGCAGTCATTTCGTTAGAAATAACAGTTGAACCTTCTGTCCATTTGTAAGATACGATGCTTCCTACGTAATCTTTACTGTTCGATCCGTTCAAAATAACTTCTTCAGCGCCGCTATCGTCTGAATCTACTACAAACTGGTCTGCACCTGCATCTGCAATAGGCTCGCCGTTAGTTACCATGAAGTCTTTGCTTCTTTCGGCATAGTTGTTATCGTTGTCTGTTACACCCAATGTAATTGTGTGCTTTCCGGCAGGAAGATCAACCGTTACTACTGCTTCGTTTCCGATAACAGTCTGGCCGTTTTTCCAAACATAGCTTACGATATTACCATCGCTGTCTGAACTTTGAGAACCGTCTAGTGTTACTGTCTCAGAACCACTGTTGTCAGTGTCGATAATTGTTGTTTCGTTAGCAATAACAGGAACAGGATCTTTAATGTCTAGTCCACAAGATACAGATACTGCGTCAATCCACATGTCTGTAGGTTTTGTACGTCCCATCATGAAAGAAAGGCGTGCAGTAGATGTCTCAGGAGCAGTTGATTTGAATGTGTATGTCTTTGGCTCTGGACCAGCTTGTACTTCCCAGATATCATAGAAATCCCAGTCACCGTTTTTACCGTCCATCCAGTGAGGATAAGTACCATCACGTGTCATTACGAAATCGTGCTGAGGATTTACGTGGTGATCCATGAAATAAAGCATGATTGTTCTTTCTTCTCTTGCCTTAATTTGGAAAGTAATAGTGTACTCTTCGCCTTCTACTACTTGAATTGTTTGAGACAACTGTAGTTTCCAATCTCTTGGCTCGTAAGTAATTTCTTTTGCCCAATAGTTACCCATATTGTCTGTTAGTGGGTGATCTGGCAAGTAGCATGAATTCTGTCCTGATAGCTGACCTGAAGTGTCGATAATAATGTCGTCCGGTGCATTTTTCGCTCCAGCATCTTTACTTCCAACCCATTTCCAGTCTACTGCAACACTTGTAGCAGGGTAATCGAACTCACCGTCCCAGATTAATTCGTAACGGTTGTCTAGGTTTACTTTTAGCACTTCCGAAAGAGGACTTTCGTTACCAGCACGGTCCATTGCCAATACTTGAATATCTGAATCGTAACCATAGTATAGGTCGTGGATTGGATACTCTTCGCCCATGATGTAATCCCACATTTTACCATCTTTATAGATAGTATAGTGTGCGATACCAGCTTCGCCATTATCAGTTACTTTGTCCCAAACTAGATTTTCGCCTACCCTTCTTAGGCCAGTTACTTGATTAGGAGCTTGTTTATCGTCATAAAAGAACAATGCACGAGTTTCTTTTTCGCTTGCTGCAAAGAAGTATTTGTCGTTATCAATTCTGTTAAAAAACTGATCTTTAACTGCTCCAGGAATCTGCAAACGTCCGTCGCCCCAAGGGAACAAACCGTTACCACCAATCATGTCCTGTCCGTCCCAGTCCCAATTGATGTAACACATTTGCTTGATAGTAGGCTGATCTTCGATCATGCTGAAGTAAGTTTCGTAGAAGCTCCAATCTTTAGAGTTGTCAGCTCCGTTAACTGCGTTTGTTCCAGCCTCACCAATAAGTATTGGCTTATTGATAACCAAAGCAGTATCAATCATTTCCATTGCAGTAGAGTGTTTTCCACCTGCAATATCAGAAGAGAAAGTATTAAAACCGATCCAATCTACGTAGTCGTCGCCAGGGTAGTAATTGAAAACACCTTGTTTTCCAGAAAGGCTAGCATTAAATACCAATGCGCACTCGATACCAGAATCTTTGATTTTCTTAGCAATTACTCTATAAACCTCTGCGAACTGCTCTGGAGTATACGGAGTTAACCACGACACACCTGGGAAATTATTGAACTCATATCCAATACGGATAAAACATGGCATACCAAGATATTTCAATCCTTCTACTAGGTTGTCTAGTTCATCATCTTGCGAACCATCAAGGTATTGTTGCCAGAGGTAAAATACGTTGATACCAAACTGGGGTAATACATAATATCCCTGACGGTGATATTTCATTAACTCTTGCTTTAGCTCTTTTGACCACCTTGGGTGCATGTTCCAAGTGTCGTAGTAGTCCATGAAAATGTTTGGCTTTTGGTGAGCAGGAGCTATATCCCAATAGTTCTCAAAGCCATCGAAACCAGTTGTTCCAGCCTGACCAGCACCAGACCAGATTTTACCTCTAAGTTCGAGCGCAGCACCAGATTCGGTACGCTCTTGCATTTGTGCGTTAAGGTTTAGGGTTGAGCACAAAAAAAACGACATCATCAATCCACCGAGGAGAGATAATGTGCTCTTTGTAGAATAGTTCATAATAAAAAAGTTTAGTTAGGTTGAGATAAAGTGAAATTAAAAAAAATCGACACCGTAAGACAAAACGATATCAAAATCACATCTAAATAGATAAATGTGAGAAGAAGAATAAATTATCAGGTCTAAATAAACATTCATTAATTGACTTGCTTCAAATGTATATAACATCGCGCATATAGTCAACAATACCATTAGTTTTTTTAAAAAAATAACGCCTTTAATGCCCATATTGCACATTATCAACAACTTAAACCAAGGCCAAAATACAACTAATTTTATCACAACTAGTTAAACACTTATTGTTATATCATTATTTTAAGCAACCGACACTTATAGTAGTATATAAACTTATTTACTGATAGTTATACAAAACACAACCTACTTATCTTTTCCTTAATTTAAAAGTAAATGCTACTTTTATGTTTATTTTTAATCAATAAAAGATTTAAATCAATATAGTTCAATATTAAATGCGAATACTTTCATAGGTCAATGCAAATTTAGAATAAAAAATACTTAACTATACAATAATTAACACCCTCTATTCATTAAACTAAACAAATCATCTTTATTGGTGTTTAAAAAAGCATATTATTCACTTATAAAAGTATTATTATGAAAATTAGATCACAATACAAATAACATAGCGAATATTATAAAAGTTAATTTAGACTTTAACAATCAATTAATAACTAATAAAACAGCAAAAAGTGTAGCAATATGTCATTTTATTAAACCATCCCAAGACATACTGTGTCAATAAAACAGCAATAAACACACCTACTTATACTACTGGAAACCGAAAAAAGAAAACCTTTGGAGAAGCAATCTGAGTATTTTAGGAATTGGACACCGTGAGATTAAGGAAATTATAAATTATGAGTTATTAATTAGCTTACGCCTGAAAACCAGCTTTTAGCCAATTGTAGATGGTCAATTATTAATTTTATAATGCCTAAAAAGCAGCCCGGCTACAACCGCCAATCCCATGCAAAAAACAAGGAGACAAACAAAACGCCCGACAGCAAGTAGTATTTCGTGTGTGCCCTGCATGGGCAATAATAAAAGGATGCAAGTCCCGACATGCCAAGTACAACGACAGGAGGAACTGTTAGTAAGAGACAAGGACGCCATCCATGAGGGTAAGTCTGAAGGTTATTGCGGACGAGCAATAACCACTGTAAAAGCTTGCACTGAAAAACATGATCTGCATACCGAGGCATCGCCAGACTCAGGGTAAGGTAGCACGACATGCTGAAGCCCGATAAGATGTACAGACTATTCTGGGTGTATAGATGCAGCAGCCGTAAGCAAAAAGTTATTGCTCATACCTGGGGACATACCGCCCAATGCCATCAAAGACATCCGCATTCCCAAGCCCAACAGCACAGAAACGCGCCTGCTGGGAATTACCACGGTGGTCGACCGCTATATTCAGCAGTCAATCAGCCAAGAGCTGCACAAGGTTAGGGCAAACGCATGAAAAATGTTATACATTGAAAACCAAAGATTTTCTAATAAAAGGCAAAGCCTTTTGACTCCCAGCCTTAAAAAAGGAGGGGGCGGGGTAGTTGTATAATGTTAGAATTTAATTACATAACTGTCAGCGTTTTACGACTAAAACTAATGAACCACCCCTAACCCCTCCTTAAAAAGGCGGGGAACTGAAAGACTTCGTCTTTCGGGAAAACCTTCGGTTTTCATTTTGATGCGCCTGCCCCAACTCTCTATAAGTAGAATTTGCTATATTTGATGCAGAAATTTTTATTTATGCGATATAGCAAACTACTGTATAAAAACGAAGAAAAACGCCTGCGTCTCCACTTTCCTATTTCTGACAAGGAAATGAAAGAACTGCGCAACCTCAATGGCCTGAAGTACTCAAGAACGTATTCGTGCTGGCACCTGCCATATAACAAAAAGATGCTCCTACAGGTGAAAACAATATTCAACCCGTCCAACAGTAAACCACCTCTGCCACCGAAAACCATACAGAACCAAAGAACCAAGGCCTTATTAGAAGAAGACCCCAACAACGGACGACTGTTTCTAAAGCACGACTACGACCAGAAACTATGGGCTGCACTGCTCAACATTCAGGGGGGATATTGGCAAAAGGAGTACAAATGTTGGTTATTTGCCGACAATGTAAAAAGCCACATCAAGGAACTGTTGCAGGCAATGAACATCAGCTACCGGACTGTCCCCTACGTACATCCTATAAACAAAGACCAACAGCCCGACATAAAAAACTTCGTGGATGCCCTAAAACTGAAAAACTACAGTATCAACACCATAGAAGCGTACTACCCGCATTTTAAGGCCTTAGTGAATTTTGCATCGGGCAGGGAACTGACCTCAATATCGAAACCCGAACTGGATGCCTTTGTTGAAACGCAGGTAAAAAAACACAACTACAACGAAGCCGCACAGCGACAGCTTATCAGTGCCATAAAATTCTATTATGAAAAAGTGCGCGGATGGGGGAAAATGTATTTCTCATTAAAAAAAAGCAGCGAAGTATCCATAGAACGCATCAGATTGAGCAACGATAAGTTGCCCGGCCTCTTAAAACGTTGCAAAAGCCTCCAAGAGGCCAGCCTACTGCTCCTATCTTACGGGCTGTGCCTAAGTATGCAGGAAATTGGCAACCTGAAAATTAACGAATTAAAGAAAAAAATCACACAGCTAAACGAAGGGCTTTTCAGATCGGGAACGATACATTATATCAAACGCTATTATGAAATGGCATTACCTGCAACTTATGTTTTCGAGCAGTCACCGGGCAAGGCGTTTGATAAAAAAGACATCAGTAAAATGGTGTTCGAAGCACTCGACCATGCAAAAGCTATAGAAGTGTACGAAGAAGTGTACCGGATTGCCTGTCACCAACTAAAGTTCTCAGATCAGACCACGGCCAATTATACATCTTCCTTCCTGTTGTTTCTGAAACATTTTGGCTTTGTGCACCCACGCACTATCCATAACAAACAGATAAGCCAATACCTGTTGCAGCTACGTGACACACAGCAACTCTCGACCAGTCACATAAACAACACTATCAATTCACTTAAAATATTCTATCTGGAAATTGAAAAGAGAGAGGTAGAACCTGCCACTTTTATGCGCCCCAAAAAAGAAAAAAAACTCCCCCCTGTACTTTCACCCCAAGAGGTACAAGAGGTAATTCGCCTTACGGAAAACATCAAACACAAAACCATGATCGCCCTACTGTATTCGTCGGGGTTAAGAAGGTCCGAATTATTAAACCTAAAGCTCAACGACATAGATTTCGAACGAAACCTGATTTTAGTAAAAGAAGGGAAAGGCAAAAAAGACAGACAGACTGTATTATCAAACAACATAAAAATCCTATTGAAGAAATACATATCGGCCTATGCACCCAAGGATTATACATTTGAAGGCATTAACGGAGGTAAATACTCTGGCAACAGCCTAAGGCGTGTTGTTAAGCTGGCAGCCCAAAGGGCAAAAATTAAAAAAGAGGTAACACCACATACTTTTAGGCACTCTTTTGCAACACATCTTATCGAGAAAGGAACTGACATTCGTATTATCCAAGAGCTTCTTGGCCACAATACCATTAAAACAACTGAACGATACACCCACATTGCCAATACAACTGTAAACCAAATCAAAAGTCCATTAGATAATATTTCGGTTGAAACAAACTCTACAAATGAAAGTGATCAACCGACGTAACAGTGTTCACAGTACACCCCTGATCCTCCAACAATACAACCTTATAGACTAATTATCTATTAGTTATACGTATTACTGGAGAATATATTAATGCGTACTGTGAACACTCTCTAGTGTTCGCAGTATAAACGTTAGCTGCAAATTGAAGAGACATCCGTGCAATGAAGAGAACAAAAGAACATAAAATTGAATGGTCTGGAAAAATAATAGGGAAGGAATTCTCAGATATTTTATTAGACGAGTTGATAATTAGAAAGGCTGACATTAAAGATGTTGTATTTAAAAACGTACATTTTAAGAATAGTCATCTTGGATTTGATACCAAATATTCTGATTGTCTTTTCGTAGACTGTAAATTCTATGGAAAGTATAGCTCGCTTGGAAAACCAGCAACGTATAATGATTGCCGATTTGAAAACTGTGAATTTGTTGGGATAGATTTGTTTACGGGACAACATTTTAATAACTGCTTCTTGTCTGGATTAATGAAAAATCCGATACTTAATGATAAACATTCAAAGGTTGACAATAACGAAACTGTTTTTAAAAATTGCAATTTGACTGATTTGACTTTTGATAACGTAAGTATTTATGGAAAAGAGATTTTTGATAATTGCAAATTACCGAATTCAGGAATAAGACTTTTTGAAAATTCAGGTGATAAATTGATAAATCGAGCAGAGCATATTTGTAAGAATTTAAACTCAGACGATAAGATTGAAAGTGAAATAATTTTCAAGCGAGACCTTAAAAAAGGACAGAATCCATTAATTCTAGATAATTTGTTTTTAGAATCGTTTTTTAAGACAGGGAATTCGAGGAAAATATTTGAAGAGATTATAAACGGATATGAAATAAAGCAATAACAATCAGCAGCTAACACTGTATATACAAAATGGGCGAGATAGTAGTAAAATCATGGACTGTAGCCCGCTTTAAATTTCACGGTTTGATAAGTTTGAGGTCCGCAATCGCCCACATTTGCATATACTTGTACGTTAAGGCCAACTGGCAGTCGTGCAACCGGTTTTCGGCTGACCGCTCCGCGGACTGATTTTCGGACGACAACAGATCGGCTGACCGTTGATAATACCAATTAAATTTTTAAATTACACATATAATTTTCCAAGTATAGTTTATTGTGAACGATTGATTTTACGGTATCAGCCGATAACTTTTCCTTTACAAAATTGGCAATCCAGTTTTTGACATCTTCAAGGTCATCGAATACCCTGTTCTTAAAATATTGTTTCATGTACTGCCAGACCCTTTCGGCCGGGTTTAGTTCTGGGGCATATGGGGGAATGTTCACAAGGGCAATGTTCGGGGGAAGTTCCCTCCCTTTAAGCGAATGGAAAGCAGCATTGTCAATAATCAGCACTTTAAACTCGTCAGGCCTATGCATGGAAAGCTCTTCAAGGAAAACATAGAATATATCGCTGGTGGTACCTTCCACCTCCATTGTGAACATATCCCCATCAACTGGCGAGAACGCCCCATAGAGATAAGTATTCTTAAACCCCTGCCTGAACGGTGCTACCGGTTTGACGCCGAACGCGGTGATACACCTGCCGATATAGGTCATCAGCCCGAACCTGCTCTCGTCCATCATCATCAGGTTGACCGAAGAGAACTTATCTTTATTTAGACCGGTTCTAATCTGATTGAACACCTCCCCGATTTTTTTTAAAGTCCCGGACCTTGGACTCATCTTTTTTGTAATGCGATTTGCGCGGCTTTTTAAGTTTTGTGCCGAAATTACGTATCATATAAGTCCGCACCGTATTGTATTTTATCTGTTCTCCGAAATTTATATATATATAATCCACCGCTTCCTCATAGCTGTTAAATGGACATTCCGAATCCTTAACCTTTTCATTCAGTGCATCATGGACGTCTTCCGATATCACGCCCTTTTTCTGGCCGCCCTGCCGAGAAATAATGGCCTCTTCTAGGCCATCCCTTTTATAACAGCCAAGCCATTTGTCCAGTGTCGATTTTGAAACATCAAGTTCATTGGCCACATCTATACGCCTGGTGTGTTTACCTTCTTTCAAAAGGATAAACGCACGAAGACGTTCTCTGGTCCGATAATCCTTTTCTTTTTTATAGCGTGATTTCAGATAATCTAAATCCTCTTTTATTGATATCTCTGCATGTCTTCCCATGCTTTGAAGTTAATGAAAATATATGTAAATTAGAAATTTAAATGGTATAATTATAAAAACTAGTTTCGGTCTGACCGCTTCGCGGATTACTTTGATGGTCAATAATTTCAGCGGACTGATTTGATAATCAAAAAACAAAGTTTCGGCTGACCGCTCCGCGGACCGATTTTCGGATAACAACAGATCGGCGGATCGTTGATAATAATAAAAAAACAGTTTCGGCCTGACCGCTTTGCGGATTACTTTGATGGTCAATAATTTCAGCGGACTGATTTGATAATCAGAAAACAAAGTTTCGGTCTGACCGCTTTGCGGTCCCGCAACCCAATCAATAATTTCGGCAGGGCTTTGCGTTCGGCTCTTGCCGGTCTGATTGATCTTTGATCAATCAGACCTTAACATTGGCCTTGAAGCAACTTCGCTGCGCTGCGTATGCTCAAGGCCATGTACGTTAAGGCCAATCACAAGCAGACAGACAACGAGAAAATTATAACTTTGTAAATACAAACAGTTACAGACCGATTTAGAAAGAAAATATAAACGTGTTTAGATTTAAAGAGAAATATTACGAAAGTAATCAAGGTGGTTTATTCTTAGGTAATTCAGAAGATTTATTGAGAGGTAAATTCTACGAAAAACTGAAAGGAAAGGTTGACCTAATTATAACTTCCCCTCCTTTTCCATTGAACAACAAAAAGAAATATGGAAATCTTAATGGAGATGAATATAAAGAGTGGTTCATAAACTTAGCTCCGTTATTTTCTGATTTATTGTCAGAAAAAGGTTCGTTAGTAATCGAAATTGGAAATGCTTGGGAGGCAAATCGCCCCGTACAATCTCTTTTACACCTTGAAAGTCTTCTGGAATTTGTAAAACATCCAGACGCTAACCTCCGCTTAATTCAGGAATTTATATGTTATAATCCTTCACGCTTACCGTCTCCTGCTCAGTGGGTAACTGTAAATAGAATAAGGACAGTTGATAGTTATACTCATGTGTGGTGGATGGCAAAAGATGATTTCCCAAAGGCAGATAATACAAAAGTATTGAGACCGTATAGCAAAAGCATGAAAGCTTTACTAAAAAGAAAATCATACAACGCAGGGAAACGCCCGTCTGCTCATGGCATAAGTGAGAGTGGTTTTTTAGTAGACCATGGAGGAAGTATTTCTCACAACCTTTTCGAAATGGAAGCAATAGATGGAAAACGTGATGTGCGATTACCCCATAGTGTATTGAGCCTATCAAATACAACTTCCTCTGATTTCTTCATGAAAAAATGTAGAGAGCTAAAATTCACTCCACACCCTGCAAGAATGCACATTGGCTTAATTAATTTCTTCATTAACTTTTTGACTGATGAGAATGATTTAGTGCTTGATCCGTTTGCAGGAAGTAATACCACAGGCTATTGTGCAGAAAAGAACAGGCGTAAATGGATTGGTATAGAGTTAAATGAGGATTATGCAAAACAATCAGCTTTGCGATTTATGAACCCTGTTGATGAAATTGAATTAAAAACATTTTGAGTATGAATGCTAGTTTCAAAACCCTTGATACCTTAGCAAGTGTCGATATATTTAAAGCTAAAGATAAAAAAGAACTTTTAGTTGGACATCCATTTTATTTAGATTACCAGAAAGCTCAAATATTAACTTGTGATAAATGGAAAGAAAATGTTGATGGAGTTCCTCAAGGAAGTTTTCTACTAGCATTCTACAGAAATCCTTTACATAATAATGTTCAGGAAGAAGCAATATTACTTCGAGCTTTAAAACCATGTCCTATTCCGAGTGATCAAGATATGATCGCATCAAAAATCCAATTTGACAAGGAGAACATAGATATATTTGAATTAGACTCAAAAGGTCATAATTTAGATGAATTTACCCGATTTGAGTTTAGTTTTTCAGGTATAGAATGCTCAGTCCTTGGTTCTTTTTACAAAAACGAAAAAGGAGAGACGGAGTTTGGAGCTGATGTAGCTAATTTTTATTCCTCACATTATTACACCGTTTATAAACTTACAGGCAAATATTTAGAATATACTGTTAACAGACCTGATGACCGTTCAATTCTAAGCCTGGACTCAAATTTTCCGATAGGTGGAGTTAGATATAGCTCTAGTAAGAAAGACAAGTACAGTTCTTCCGAAGCAAAAGTTTATTTAAACACAAATGATATCCTTGGAAAAAGAACTGCGCTTTTTGGAATGACGCGAACTGGCAAATCAAATACAGTAAAGAAACTAATAGAAGCAACAGAAACCCTTTCTAAAGAAGCTGATTTTGAACTTGGAAAGACAAAAGAAGGTTTTGAGCAAAGCGCAAAACCTTTTAAAGATGAAAAACCAAAATATCCCGTAGGACAAATTATTTTTGATATCAATGGAGAGTACGCTAATAAGAACCTTCAAGATGGCACAGCTATTTTTGAAATGTATGGCACAGAAAAAGTAACCCGCTACTCTGTAGTTGACAAACCTGACTTTGAGGTTATGAAGATTAATTTCTATTCTCAACTCGAAGCTGGTTTGGATCTGATTAGAGGCTACTTTAAACAGTTCGGAAAACAATCGGATTATATTGAAGATTTTTTAGCAATTAGTCTAGAAAAACCAAATGACCCCGCTGAATATACTCGTTATTGGAGAAAGGTAGCTGCATATAAATGTTGCCTCAATGCTGCTGGTTTTTCTCCGAGCAAAGATTACACTGTTACTTTTACTGGTAATATTAAAGAATTGGATTCTAAAATTAAATTTGAAGAACAAATAATTTCTCCTAAAGATAAAGTTTCGCTTAATCTAGCTACGATATGGTTTACTCAAGTCTGGAAAAATTACAATGAATGGGATTACCTGAAAAACTACGAAGAAAAAAATGGTCGTCCATGGGCAGACAATGATCTAAAAGCCATTTTGCGTTTTTTGACTCAGTTTAGACATCCGAATGAAAAGGGACAGGTCTCTGGCTTTATTATACTGAAGCCTATTCGAAAATACCACTCACTTAAGGCGAACGAGAAATTTGAACTTGAAATATGTAAGTTGCTCAATCAAGGTAAAATTGTAATTGCTGATTTATCTCAAGGTGATCCAGAAATACAACGTTTATATTCAGAAAGAATCTGTCAAGCTGTTTTCCAGAGAGCAATGAATAACTTTATTGAGGCTAAGCCAAATAATTTCATTCAATTCTATTTCGAAGAAGCTCACAACCTTTTTCCAAAAAAAGATGATAAAGATTTAAGTCAAATCTACAATAGAATCGCAAAAGAAGGAGCAAAACTAAATCTTGGGTTAATTTATGCAACACAGGAAGTAAGTTCAATCAGTTCTAACATTCTAAAGAATACACAGAATTGGTTTATTGCCCACCTAAACAATGAAGATGAAATTAAAGAACTACGTAAATTCTACGATTTCAAAGATTTTGCAGATTCTTTAATACGTTTTAGTGCGAAGAACGATAAAGGTTTTGTTCGGATGAAAACTTATTCGAATCCATTTATTGTTCCTGTTCAGATTGATTTATTTGAAAAAAACAAAGGCAATGGGGACAAGTAAAGGAGGGGGTAAGCCCTTTGAGATTTCTCATCGACATATAATTGCCGACCCAGAGATTCAAGAGTATATTTCTAATTGCGAAATACCATTTGAAGGTAAGGATGTTAAACTTGACCCTAGTTTACGTTTTAACATTGAACCACCTGAAGAAAACAGTATAGATTACATAATTTCAGTCGATGGTGGTTATTCAACAGTGACCGTAAAAAAGAACTTTCCATCTTCTTTGATTTCTTTTTTTCAGTTTGGAAGCTTATTGATTGAAAGAAAACAGCTTGAGGATATACAGGCCATGCCATTTATTGACCCCAAGGATATGGCGGAACTCAAGAAACTTACTCCCGAAAAATTAGTTCTTCCCACAAAAAATTTACTTCTAAAAGGACAAACTAGTTTAACGTTTGCGGTTAGAAAAGCAATTTATAATTTCTTTAATAGAGATAGAGGAGATGATGAAGGTACTTTAAACAAAACTCTGTATTGGTTTTTGTTTCAAAAATATAAAAATTCCAAGCGTGTGTTTTCAGATTGTAATTGCTCGTTTTCAAAATCATCTGGAGATGAATATTTGCATTCTTGTAAGAAATGTGATCATAAAGCATATCAGCTTTCCAAATGTCCAACTTGTGGTGAACCATCTGTTCTTTTGGAAGAAAAGAAGATGGATAAGAATACCCACTCTTGGAATTGTCCAACATGTAACTCCGAAATCTTTCTAACAGATGTTTTCAGATTATTCGAAGCAGTTGATGATGAATTGGGAGCATCAGGCGTTTTAAGTTATGTTTTATATGCTGTTGAGAATCTATTAATCGTTCATGTACTTAAAAAACTTTTAAGCCTTCCTTCTAGTTTTATTGAAAGGTGTTTAATCGTAAAAGACGGACCTCTCAGTTTTGCAGGGCAAACAGCTAATATGTTTAAGCCAATGCGAACTTTACTAAACTTTATTAGAAAAGATTATCACGTTAACATTGTTGGAGTTGAAAAAAGTGGAGCATTTGTGGATCATGCTAAAGAGATTGCCCCCCAACTTCAATCAGGGCAAGTTTTCCTTCTGAACAACAAGCATATCTACAAATATATTCAGCCTTCAAGTGGAAGTCCTGAGACAGACGAATATGGAAGAACATCTTACTATAGTGGAAAATTTATTTATAAATCGAAAGAGGATAAAATTTATGTTTTAACAGTTCCCGTTTCGACTCACAATTACTACAATCAACCTGAGATTGGCGATTTGAACAACATCCATGAGATTCTTCATAACATAGACCTGTTAAAATGTGATATTTATCAAGATGCAATTATTCCTATTGCCTTGGTAAATAAGCTTATTTCTATATCGAACTTTCCAAGTTCAAATATCTTAGAAAACTTCACAAAACAAAACATGTCAGAATGATAAAGATAGATAAGGGCTTTCCACCAACTGAGTTTTCAGAGTCTCAGAAAATTCAAATTGAAAATGAACGAATGAAAGAGTTCTATTCTCGGTCAGGTAGGGAACAAGAACGATTTAATTTCCGTCTTTTTTCACGAATTGTTAGAGAGCTAAAGCCAATTCTTCACGATCATTTTAATGGGAAGTGTGGATATTGTGAAATTTCGTTACCCGAAGCCTATTTTGAAATTGACAACTATCGCCCTAAAGCTGGAGTACGTGATAACGATGCATACTTCAAAGATTTATATTGGTGGCTAACCTACGATTGGGACAACCTTGTTTATTCTTGTCAAGAGTGTAACAGATATAAAGCCAGCTATTTTCCAATAAAAGGTAAAAGAGCCTTAAATCCAGATTCAAACATTGAAGAAGAGCTTCCTTTTCTTTTAAATCCGTGTATAGATAACCCTGAGGAACATTTAACTTTTGAAGCGGGGATAATTGGAGCAAAAACAGAGAGAGGAAAATATACAATAGATTTATTGCGCTTAAATAGAGATAGTTTAGTAGAAAAGAGAAAAGAAGCCATTGTCGAAATTAATGACATTATTTATAAAATAGCTAGAAGGAAACATAGCTTAGACGAATCGGAACTTGATAAAGTGAAAGGGCTTTTTTATGGGACACTTACTGAGCCATTTGTTTTTGGTCAGCGGCAACTTCTTTTAAAGGCGATTAATGATTACCCAGATGCATTTAATGAAGAATTAGATCTTGATAAAAATGGAGGAATTGATGAGCTATTAGCATATTCAAAAGAGCAAAAGAGGGAGTTTGAAACTCAAAAAAGAACAAACGAATACTTCCCTATAGAATATGTTGAAATACAGAATTTTAAAAATATAGACTACCTAAAACTTAACTTTCCGAAAAAAAATGAGCCTACAGAATCTTGGTTGTTCTTATTAGGTGAAAATGGAGTAGGAAAAAGCTCTATTTTACAGGCAATTGCTATAGGTTTAAATCCTAACATTGAATTTCTTAACGATCAAGTTTCTGAATTAGTGATGGTAGGTAAGAAAAGAGCCAAAATAACAATTAAAGAACGAGATTCTAAAAGAATATTAACGACAGAATTAATTATTAGAAGCTCAGGTAGCACATCCATAAATGAAATTATTCCTGGCGCAGATGAATTTAGCTCTTACCTTCTCGGATACGGTGCATTTAGGCTTATGAATAGACCTAATCTCGATTTTGATAAATCAGAAGAAGGGATGCGCTACAAGAACTTATTCGATCCAAGTATATCATTATATGATGTCTTCAATTGGCTTATTAAACTGCATTCAGAGGATAAAAACAAATTTGATATTATAGCAACTTCCCTTTTGGAACTTCTTCCAAATGACGGAGAAGGAATTCAACTTACAGTTAATAATAGAAAGGTCGTTTTCAGTAACCAACCGAACCTTTCGCTTTCTGTTTATAGTGAAGGCTATAAAGCTGTACTTTCATTGGCTTTAGATATTATGTACACCTTATCGTCATCTAATGCCGATATGGATAAGCTAACAGGTATTGTTCTTATTGATGAAATTGGGAATCAACTTCACCCGCGTTGGCAAATGAGAATTGTTAAGCAACTGCGTAAAGTTTTCCCACTCATTCAGTTTGTCGTTTCAAGTCACAGTCCACTTTGTCTGCGTGGTATCAGGGAAGGTGAAGTAGTCCTTGTAAAGAAAAATATGGAAGGAGAAGTGGTTGTTAACACAAATTTACCTAACCCAGAACATTATACACTCGAACAGTTATTAAAATCAGATTTCTTTGGGCTGCATAGCACCGCTGACGAGACTGAAGATTCTGAATTTAAAAAATACTATGAACTGCTTATTCGAGGGGATAAAGTTAAGCTTTCTGAAACTGAAGCCACAGAGCTAAAAAACTTGCAAGCAAAGTTTAAGCCTAAAGAAGAACACTTTGGAAGCTCTCTTCGTGATGAAATAGCCTATCAAATAATGGATGAACTGTTAGCGAAACATTATTATGATTCAGAATCAACTTTGAGTAGAGACGAGCTGAAAGAAACAACCATTCGAAAGATTAAAGACGCATGGAAAAATATTGATGACTTATGATTCATGTTGATAAAGAGAAATACGAAGACGGAAGTGTTGTTTCTGAACCTACTTCGTTGTCAAAAAAAGACCGAAGTGGGAAAACTGAAACTGAAAAAGCTATCACTTATTATTGTGCTACTCCAAAACCAACTAAAGGCTTTTCTTTTGAAAAATATAAGTCAGATGATGTAAAAGAAACTTTAGAGAAATTATTCCATCATAAATGTGCCTATTGCGAAAGTAAATATGCACATACAATGCCAATGGATGTTGAGCATTTTAGACCCAAAAGTATTTATTATTGGTTAGCTGCTGATTGGGACAACCTCTTACCTTCATGTATTGACTGCAATAGGGAACGTTACCAAACAACTCAAAACGGTGCAACTATATTAGCAGGGAAACAAGATCATTTTCCGTTGCTAGGAAAAACACCTCCATTAAATGACTCTGATCATTCAAACTTTAATTTAACAGAAGAAGAAAACTACAGGCAGCTTCTCCAGCCCTGCATTGATAACCCAGAAGATTATTTGAAGTATGAAAACAATGGATATGTTTTCCCAAAATCTCCTGACAATCTGGACAGAGGAGAAAAGTCAATAGAAGTTTATGGTTTATATCGAATGGAACTTGTGAAGGCAAGGCGCGAACATTTGATAAAGATTTTTGCTTGCATTGGACGGGTTCAGAATATCATTTCTGTAATTGATAAGCTAATTGATGTTTACGTAGATAACAATCAGCTCAAAAACAATATAGAAGAAATTATTAAGCAATTAGAAAAGAACTTAAATAAAGATTTAAAGGAGCTTAAAAGCTATATTAAGGGGGATAAGCCTTATACGGGAATGGCACGGCAATTCATAAATACGTTTTTAGATCGAATTGGTATTAGCTGAAATGAAAAACAAGGTTTGTAAGAAATGTGGCGAGAATAATTGGAGTTCTTGGAAATCTTCTTCAACAGGTAAAATGTACCTTTACTGCAAATCATGCAGAAAAAAAAGAGCAAACTCATATTCCAAGAGGAGAAGAGCAGCAAAAGGCACACATACAAAATCAGAATGGCTTGAAAAGCTTGAACAATATAGTCATTGTCCTATTTGTAAACGCCCATGGCAAACTATCCCTCCTCGGCCAGACCGTAGGTATAAATATGTTTGGACTAAAGATCACATTGTCCCACTTATAAATGGAGGAAGTGATGAGATAGATAATATTCAACCTTTATGTTACCAGTGTAACTTTGGTAAAAGAATAAACACATGAAATTAGAAAAACAATTCTCTGAAATAAGTGACCTAATCAAACAAGCCAAACTCAAAGCTTTTAGTTCTGTAAATACAGTTCTAATTGATTTGTATTGGAGGGTTGGAGAATACGTACACCTAAAAGTTAGTAGCTCTGAATGGGGAAAATCTGTCGTTAAAGACCTATCTGAATATATCCAAAAGAACGAACCTGATATCAAAGGTTTTTCTGCCCAGAATATATGGCGCATGAAGCAGTTTTACGAAACTTATGCCGACCAACCAAAACTCTCAGCACTGCTGAGAGAAATTAGCTGGACAAACAACCTGATGGTTTTATCTAAAACTACATCTTTCGAAGAAAAGGAATTTTACCTCAGATTATCAATCCAAGAACGATATAGCTCCAGAGAGCTGGAACGGCAAATGGATAGCGGTCTTTTTGAGCGCATTATACTATCCGATAAAAAACTCTCAGCAGTGCTGAGAGAATTACATCCAAATGCGGAAGATGCATTTAGAGACAATTACATGCTTGATTTTCTTTCGCTTCCTAAAAAACATTCAGAACTTGATTTACAAAAAGCAATCATAAAGCATCTAAAAGAGTTTATCCTTGAATTTGGCAAAGACTTCACATTTGTAGGAGAAGAATACAGGGTTCAAGTGGGTAAAAAAGACTTTTATATCGATTTGTTGTTTTTTCACAGAGGATTACAATGTTTGGTTGCTTTTGATTTGAAAATCACAGAGTTCAAACCTGAGTATATGGGTAAAATGGAGTTTTATCTCGAAGCTCTGGATACGTATGTGAAAAAGGAATATGAAAAACCAAGTGTTGGAATTGTACTCTGTAAAAATAAAGATGAAGAAGTTGTTCAAATCGCATTAAACAGAACTGTATCGCCTGCTTTAGTCGCAAAATACGAAACAGAACTCATTGATAAAAAAGTATTAGAGCGTAAACTCAACGAATTTTTCAGACAAGAAGACGATGATGATATGAAAAAGCTAAGGCCTTAACAGCAGTTTGGTCGTCAGTCTGGCAGGTAGCTTGTTCCGTTTCGTGAGCTTCGCCCACTTCACTCCATAAGCCACCTGCCAGCCCGCCGCCAAGCCGTGTTCGTTAAGGCCAACCGACAGTTATTTCAACCGATTTTCGGCTGACCGCTTCGCGGACTGATTTTCGTCAAACAACAGATCGGCGGATCGTTGATAATTATAAAAACACAGTTTCGGCCTGACCGCTTCGCGGATTAACCTTGATGGCCAATAATTCCAGCAAACTGATTTGATAATCATAAAAAACAGAGTTTCAGCTGACCGCTTCGCGGATTAACATTGGTGATTAATAATCTCGGCGGACTGATTTGATAATCAAAAAAACAAAGCTGTGGACTGACCGCTTCGCGGTCTCGCAGCTCAATCAATAATTTCGGCAGGGCTTTGCGTTCGGCTTTTGTCCGGCTCTTGTCGGTCTGATTGATCCTTGATCAATCAGTCCTTAACATTGGCCTTGAAGCAACTCCGCTGCGCTCCGTATGCTCAAGGCCATGTACGTTAAGGCCAACTGGCAGTCGTGCAACCGGTTTTCGGCTGACCGCTCCGCGGACTGATTTTCGGACAACAACAGATCGGCTGACCGTTGATAATTATAAAAACCAGTTTCGGTCTGACCGCTTCGCGGATTACTTTGATGGTCAATAATTTCAGCGGACTGATTTGATAATCAAAAAACAAAGTTTCGGCTGACCGCTCCGCGGACCGATTTTCGGATAACAACAGATCGGCGGATCGTTGATAATAATAAAAAAACAGTTTCGGCCTGACCGCTTTGCGGATTACTTTGATGGTCAATAATTTCAGCGGACTGATTTGATAATCAGAAAACAAAGTTTCGGTCTGACCGCTTTGCGGTCCCGCAACCCAATCAATAATTTCGGCAGGGCTTTGCGTTCGGCTCTTGCCGGTCTGATTGATCTTTGATCAATCAGACCTTAACATTGGCCTTGAAGCAACTTCGCTGCGCTGCGTATGCTCAAGGCCATGTACGTTGTGTGGAATTAGCCATAGCAAACTACAAAGATTTTTCATCAAATTGATTAACAATGAATAGTAAGTTGAGGAAAACAATTAGCCTTATTCAAATATTAGGCGGTACTTGGGGATTAATAATAGCACTATTTTTCATCCTGAATGGACAATACGCCATGTTAATAGGCTTTGCGTTTTCAGTGTTAAGCATCTTGGCTGGTGTTTTATTGTGGAGAAATACTCCAATTGGTAAATGGACATCTATTACAAATTTATTCCTTCAAATTTTTGGTGTTCGCATAGGTAGCGTCTGGTTCTATTATTATTCGGGATTTGCTTTTTTTATAAAATTCAGCACGAATTACTTTGGGTTTAAAACAAGAATTGGAGCTGGTACTGTGTTTGGATATAGTGATAAACCTATAAGTATGGTTTCCATCAATTTATTCGCTTTAATTATTCTTATCTATTTACTCTCAACCAGGAAATCGAATACTGAAAATGTTGTTGAAGAAAATACAGACGGTTCAATAAATGGATAGCGAAAATTCGTATAAAGCTCAACTGCTAATTAAAATTGAAAGTGAGATTTTGTTGATTGAATACAAATTAAATAAAGCTACTAACATAATAGATTAAATGAAAACCAAGTTTAAAAAGTTCATTGTCAATAAACTGCTTAAGGGAAGTGCTGCAGTGGTATATTTGATTTTGTTTTCTCCATTACTGATTGCTATTTCATTAATGTTCGGCGCACCGTTTCTATTTAAGGCAACGTCACCAGAAGATTTGCTTGAAATCGTTCCGTTTTTCTTCCCATTCTTATTTCTTGTTTTTTTAGAGACGTGGAAAACAATCGTAGTAGAAGAGATTATAAAAAACATCTCGTTCAACCCTAATGTTAAATACGCGAACTATATAACGCTTGGGAATTTTATAATCACCTCAATACCTGTTTTGTTTGTCTCGTTATTCCTATTGCCACTATTGGGTTCTACACTTGATTCTATTGGATTGACAAATTTGACAAATTTCTTGATGAATGGTATTTCATATCTACTTTCAATATTGTTCATGGTACTATTTGTCTCTCTGTTTATTGCTGAATTTTGGGGTAATAAAATAATTGCAAAATTGATTATCGTTCATGAAACACAAACCCCTTTCGTTAAAAATGAAAACTATAGAAGCCTATATAGATTATTGAGTAAGCATTTAATGTTCAACTTTGGAGTAGTACATAATCGCATTAAACGCATCGTATTGAGTTAGATAAGAAAGAATAACATTAACTAACTCAAGGGGATTAGGTTCTCATACAAATAAATTTGTTACAATCCCGCTTAGGGTAGTTTTTTTTGCGCTCGGGGGTGACAGCTCGTTTCGGGTTTTACTGATCCGCAGGCAAAAAGATAAATAGCGAGCTTTCTGATACAGTTGTGCGGACGGAAAACGGAAGTGTTTTTTTCAGGCTTTATCGCCGAATAAAAATTAAAAGCCGAGTCCACGCGAACTGATTTTTCTGGCGAACAACTCGCTCGATAAATTAAAAAAACTGAGTCGCGGAGAACTGATTTTCTGGCGAACAATTCGCTTGATAAATCAAAAAACTGAGTCGCGGCGAATCGATTTTTTGGAGAACAACTCGCTCGATAAAATCAAAAAAAACTGAGTCGCGGAGAACCTGTTCTCTGGCAAATAAATAAATTTGGTACGGCTTGCCTTCGGGTAGCTTTTTTGCTCGGGGTGCGGCTGCTCGTTGTGGCTTGATTAATCGTTGATTAATCGTTGATTAATCAACCACACAACAGCAGTTTGGTCGTCAGTCTGGCAGGTAGCTTGTTCCGTTTCGGTGGCTACGCCACCTTCACTCCACAATCCACCTGCCAGCCCGCCGCCAAGCCGTGTTCGATATGGTTAATCAAAAAAAACAACAGAAACAGATAATTTATTCAACAATTAAATTTAATGCATATGCGAAAATTAATTTTCATGGTCGTTGCCTTGGCAATGACACATTTGGCGATAAGCCAAACAGCAAGCCTCGAACTTATAAGTTCATCGGGCGATAGTTTTAGTAATACCACTTATCAATTAGATTGGTCAGTTGGTGAGTGTGTAACCGCAACGCATAGTGCGGGCAATTTAGTGATAACACAAGGTTTTCATCAAAATCCTTATGAGATTACAACCGAAATAGATTTGTTTCCGAAAATTAAGATGACGGTTTATCCCAACCCGATAAGCAACTTAATTAGCTTAAAAGTTGAAAGTTCAAAAGTTGAAAGTTTGCGATATACAATTACCGATTTATCGGGAAAAGTATTACAAACATCAGAAATTAAGTCCGACTTGGAACAAATCAACTTTTCAAGCTATGCAGTTGGAACGTATTTAATTTCAATTTCACAAAACAAACAATTCTTAAAATCATTTCAAATCATTAAAAATTAATATAAATGAAAAAATTAAGTTTACTTTTAGTAGCAATATTATTTGCAATAACGGAAATATTTGCCCAAACGCCCGAAATATTCAAATACCAAGCAGTTTTGCGAGATGCAAGTGGGAACATTATTGCAAACCAAAGCAAAACCGTAGTTATAGACATTTTGCAAACAACACCAAGCGGAACGAGTGTTTTTACCGAAAGCCACAGCATAACGACCACCGCACAAGGTTTAATAAACCTAAATATCGGTTCAATTGAAGAGTTAAGCGGAATTGATTGGACGGCAGACGAATATTTTATACAAATAACAGTTGACGGCAAAGTAATGGGAACGTCACAACTTCTTTCTGTTCCTTATGCTCTTACTGCAAAAACAGTTGAAACAGTTGATTATTCACAAATAACAAATATGCCAACACTTTTCGATGGAAATTATAATTCGCTTACAAACTTGCCGACTTTATTCAGCGGTTCGTTTGCCGATTTAAGCAACAAGCCCGCAACCATAGCAGGTTATGGAATAACAGATGCTTTTGATGGACAATACAGCAGTTTAACCGGAACACCCACTTTATTCAGCGGTTCGTTTGCCGATTTGAGCAACAAGCCCACAACCATAGCAGGTTACGGAATTACAGACGCTTTTGATGGACAATACAGCAGTTTAACCGGAACACCCACTTTATTCAGTGGTTCGTTTGCTGATTTGAGCAACAAACCCACAACCATAACAGGTTATGGAATAACAGATGCTTTTAGCGGTGATTATAACTCATTAACAAATAAGCCAAGCAAGCTTAGCGATTTTATAAATGATTTAACAGCGTTTAATGGTAGTTGGAACAATTTAACAGACAAGCCAACAACTATTTCGGGTTATGGAATTACTGATGCTTTTAGTGGGTCATATAATGATTTAACCAACAAGCCATCGCATACTTTTATTGCTGATAATGACAATAATACAAAAATACAAGTAGAAGAAACGACAAACGAAGATATTATTAGGTTTGATATTGCAGGAACGGAGAAAATGAGATTAAATAATAATTCGCTTGAATTTTTAACAAGTAATAATATTTTTATTGGTTTAGCATCAGGACAAAATAACACAGGCTCTGCAAATACTTTTATAGGAAATAGTGCGGGATGGAAAAATACATCAGGTTATAATAATACATTTTATGGCACCCAAACTGGGCAAGAAAATATAAGCGGGTTTGAAAACACTTTTATAGGTGCTGCTGCTGGGATTTCTAACACCACTGGTTCTCGTAATACATTTATTGGTTCTTGGGCTGGTAATTCCAATACTGCTTCTGAAAATACGTTTGTTGGTCAGCAAAGTGGAATGCATAATACATCTGGAGATAGAAATACTTTTATAGGTTATTCATCAGGAGCAGATAACACAACAGGTAATAATAATACGTATCTAGGGCATGTCAGTGGTTATCATGTTACAACTGCTTTTTATAATACAATGATTGGTTCTTCAAGCGGATATTCAACAACAACTGGTGGAGGGAATACATTCTTAGGACATCAAACTGCATTTTTTAATACAACTGGTTGGAACAATACATTCATTGGAGATAGAGCTGGATATAGCAATTTAACAGGAAATGGAAATATTGCATTAGGATATTTTGCCGGATATACAAATACTACAGGAATTAATAATTTATTTTTAGGTAATAATGCCGGTTACTATGAAACAGGTTCAAATAAATTATACATTAGTAACGAACAAGGCTCAAATTTATCCGAAAACATAGAAAAATCTTTAATTTATGGTGAGTTCGACAATAATATATTAATTTTAAATGTAAACGAAGGAGGAACAGAAGGCAAAGTAAAGATTAATGATGTTATGAATTTAAAGCCAAGAAGTTCAGCTCCCAGTAGTCCCGAAACTGGAGATATATATATAAACTCATCCGATAATCATATTTATTGCTATTTAAATGGAGCCTGGAGACAATTAGATTAATAATCATAAATTAATGTAATAAGAACGAACCATATCATGCAGTTTGAAGTAATTTTATTTTGGGTAGTGATAACCATGTAATGCTATCTAATCAAGAATTTTACTTTTGTGATCATGAACAAAGATCATCTTTTGTGTCCGCGTTGCCAAAGTAAAAATATAAAACTGAACGGGCATATTCACAATGGAAAGCAGAATCACTACTGTCTTGAATGCGGCCGTCAATTTGTTGAAAATCCGGAACAAAAGCTTGTATCAGAAGAGGATAAGAGCTTTGTAAAGTCACTGTTACTGGAACGCATTTCCCTGCGGGGTATCTGTAGGTGTGTGCACATCAGCCTTAAATGGCTGTTGAAATTTATCAGAGAAGTATACAAAGAAGTTCCTGACAACCTGAATGTTATTATTGATATGGAATCTGTTGAAAATTATTCGGACGCAAAGCTGGATGAGAAAATATATAATCTCCTGGAAAACAACGAAAAATCGGGTATGGAACATGAGTTCATACCAGAAGGACAGTGTGATCAAATTGAAGACTTACAGGAATATACCTGTCCCGGGCTTGATCTGGAACAGGAAGAGGCAGGCCTGCCCAACGACAGCTTCTCGCACCATATCCTTGACGATAAAAATTCCATCCTTTTCTTCATGCCCCCATGTGAGGCCGATGAAGCATGGAGCTTCGTTGATAATAAGGGCAATAAGCAGTGGATCTGGTTGGCCATGAATGTAATTGACAGACAGATAATCGGGTTCCATATCGGGGACAGAAGTCAAGAGTCGGCCTGGAAACTATGGGACAGTATCCCGGAATATTTTAAAGAGAACTTCATGTTCTTCACCGATTCTTATAAAGCGTATCAGAATGTGATACCACAGGAAAAGCATACCCCTATTAATAAGTCATTTAAGTCAAGGTTTACCAACCACATCGAACGCTTTAACAACACCCTCAGGCAACGTTGTAGCAGGTTGGTCAGACAGACGCTCTCATTTTCTAAAAAACTGGACAACCATATTGGGGCGATTAAATATTTTATCACGGACTATAATAAACAAATAGCATTACATGGTTAACACGATCTTATTTTGGCTTGCCGCAGGCGCAACACAAGCCAAAACAAAACTACTCAAACTGCTTTCCGTTAAGGCCAACCGACAGTTATTTCAACCGGTTTTCGGCTGACCGCTTCGCGGACTGATTTTCGTTAAACAGCAGATCGGCGAATCGTTGATAATTATAAAAACACAGTTTCGGCCTGACCGCTTCGCGGATTAACCCTGATGGTCAATCATCTCGGTGGACTGATCTGATAATCAAAAAACAAGGTTTCGACCTGACCGCTTCGCGGATCAACATTGATGGTCAATAATTTTGGCGAACTGATCTGATAATTAAAAAAAACAAAGTTGTGGACTGACCGCTCCGCGGTCTCGCAGCTCAATCAATAATTTCGGCAGGGCTTCGCGTTCGGCTTTTGTCGGTCTGATTGATCTTTGATCAATCAGTCCTTAACAGTGTGAAGCAACTCCGCTGCGCTGCGTGTACTCAAGGCCATGTACGTTATAGGGAATGAGCGCATTACTATTGAATAATTTTATAAGAAAATAAAAAATGGCAAAATCAAATCTGGTAAATTTAGACGCTTTAATAAAACGAGAGGACTTTGGATATAATTCAGATGAAGAAGATTCATACGAAAGCTTTAATACGATTTCTATAAGAGACTTTACAAAAGGTGCTCTTATTGCTCCTAATTTTAGAAAGCCAGATTTTCAAAGAGAAACAAATCACTGGACACCAAATCAAGTACTATCTTTGTTAGAAAGTTTTATAAATGGAGATTTGGTTCCGTCTGTAATTTTATGGAAATCTCCAACATACATATTCGTTATTGATGGAGGACATCGGCTTAGTGCATTAAGAGCATGGGTTGAAGACGATTATGGCGATGGAGCAATTTCTTATGAATATTTCGGAAGAGAAATACCACCAGAACAAAAGAAAATTGCAGATAAGACAAGAAAGTTGATTAATGAATCAATCGGAAGTTATAGGCAATTAGAATTACAAAATGAAAACCAGAACCTTGAACCATTCGAAAGAAAACGTGTAAGCAGGATTATATCAAGAGGCCTACAAGTGCAATGGGTGAAGGGTGATGCAGATAAAGCAGAACAATCCTTTTTTAAAATAAATACCCAAGGAACACCATTAGATGATATTGAAGAGCTATTGTTGGTAAACAGAAAGAAACCTATTCCAATTTCTGCCAGGGCTATAATAAGGGCTGGTACTGGCCATAAATATTGGTCTGTTTTCAACTCTGAAATCGCTGATAAAATCGGACAAATTTCGAAAGAATTTCACAAAACTCTTTTCGACCCAGAGATTAAACGTCCTATCAAAACCCTTGACTTACCACTTGGAGGTTCTAAAAGCGTTCGGACAGCTTTACAAATTCTAATTGACTTTTTGCTCATAACAAACAGAAATCAACAGGGATTTCCAGAAAATGTATCATCTCATGACAACGACTTAACTGGTGAACTTACACTGAAAGTCATTAATAGGTCATTGAAACTTGCAAAACGTATTTCAGGAAATGATGACGGAAGCTTAGGCTTGCACCCAGCTGTATATTTTTATGGCCCAAGTGGTAGACATTCACGAGCAATGTTTATGGGAATTGTTGATTTATTGTCAAAAAAGGTTAGGAATAACGATTCCAATTTCTTTTTTAAGTTCACAAACAGTAGAGGTGAATTAGAGAAAATCCTTGTTGAACGAAAAGACCTAATTGCGACAATTTTACAAAAGCACATTTCAAAAAACAGAATTGGAATATAGAGGTGTTTACTTAGAAACAATTATATTTGCATGAAATAAAAACAATTATGCAAGAATTTCACGGAGAAGATCTCATAAAGTTCATAGAACGTTTTCCAGACGACAATAGCTGCTATCTTTATCTGTCTGAAATCAAGTGGACTAACGGTTATAAATGTAAAAAGTGCGGTCATACACACTACAGTAGCGGAAAAAAACATGAACGTACCTGTACCCTTTGTAAACACAGGGAAAGTACAACGGCAGGCACTCTTTTCCACAAGTTGAAATTCGGCATCCGCAAAGCTTTCCTGATCTGTTTTGAGCTCAGTGCCACGACCAAAGGGATGTCCTCCTCCCAGCTTTCGGAACGTTACGGCATCTCAAGGAAAACAGCCTGGGCATTCAGCCATAAAGTCAGGCTGGCAATGGAGAGTCAAGGAGATCAGCCGGTTGAAGGGACAGTCCATGTGGACGAGTTTGTTTTCGGTGGCAAAGAGAACGGCAAACAGGGGCGCAGTTATGATACAAAAAAGAAAAAAGTGGTCTGTGCCGTGGAACTTGATGACAAACAGCAGATTAAAAGGGTGTATTCACAGAAGATCGAAGATTTTTCTTCCAAATCTCTGCGGGGGATTTTTGAAAAACATATCAGCAGGCAGGCCCAGGTGGTCACTGATGAGTGGAGGGGCTACAGACCGGTCGCTAAAGATTATAATATTGAGCAGATACCCAGTAGGAAAGGGAAGAATTTCATGCAGCTGCACAATGTGATACATCAGATCAAAAGCTGGATCAGGACGAATTTTTCCTGGATCGCACCAAAACACACCGATAAATATTTAGCTGAATATTCTTTTAGGATCAACAGATCTATTTTCAAGGGCTCTATATTTCATAAGCTCATTGAACGTATGACAAATAGACCTCCTGTGAAATTTATTGACATAGTGGATTGTACTTAAATAAACACCTCTATTGGAATATTCAGTAATTTAATTGACGAGATTATTAGACGACTGGATAAAAATGAAAAGATAGATGACTCAGACATTGTAAAAATTGCAAAATTGGAAGGTAAGATTGTTCTTGGCAACTCAACAATATCTGGAACTGCATTTTCCGACGAAGTAAAAAGCTCTTCTTTTATAAAGAATGCACTCTCCTCTGCCTTAAGGTGTCCAATATGCAATGGTTATTTAGACCCTGAAAAGTCAATTTCATATGACCACATAATTAGAAAACAAGATAAAGGTACAGGTTCAGAGGAAAACTGCCAGTTGACACATCCATTTTGTAACCAATCTGTCAAAAACTAAAAGCATATTTTTCATCAGAGATTAACTTGTTATTACGAAGGTAGAATTTTAGTGACTTGGATAGCGTTCTCACAAACTACATTTTAGCTTAATGGATAAGAAAATACAAATAAGAAATAGCACAGCGGAGTTTTTGGTGTTTACCAAACAGTCAGGAGGCGATAGCATAGAAGTAAGAGTAGCAGATGAAAACGTGTGGCTTACTCAAAAACTAATCGCTACTCTTTTTGATGTAGACGTAAGAACAATAAGCGAACATCTACAAAATATATTCAATAGCAATGAATTAGAGAAGGATTCAGTTATCCGGAAATTCCGGATAACTGCCGCAGATGGCAAAAATTATAATACACAATTTTATAATTTGGATGCCATTATATCTGTTGGATACCGTGTTAACTCTGTTCGCGCTACACAATTTAGACAATGGGCAACTAACGTTTTGCGGGATTTTGCGATACGCGGTTGGGTTTTGGATAATGACAGACTTAAAAACGGAGCATACTTGAGCGAAGAATATTTTGACCAGTTACTTGCCGAGATTCGGGAAATTCGAGCAAGTGAGCGTAAGTTCTACCAAAAGATAACGGACATTTACGCAACGGCTATGGATTATAGTGTATAGCCCAACAACGAGAACCTTTTTCAAAACTGTGCAAAACAAACTACACTTTGCAATTCACGGACACACAGCAGCAGAGTTGATTGTAAAACGTGCAGATAGCGAAAAGGAGCATATGGGATTAACCACATGGAAAAACGCACCTAAAGGCAAAATCATAAAAACAGATGTTTCGATTGCTAAAAACTACCTAAGTCAAAAGGAGATTAAATCATTGGATAGGTTCGTAACGATGTACCTTGATTATGCCGAGACACAGGCTGAAAAGAACATACCTATGACTATGGAAGATTGGTCGGGTAAACTAAACGCATTCCTTCAGTTTAACGAAAAGGACATTTTACAAAATGCAGGGAAAGTAAGCCATGCAATAGCCAAAGCCTTTGCAGAGACAGAATTTGAAAAATACAGGGTGATTCAAGATAAACTATTCCAGTCCGATTTCGACAAATTAGTTGATAAACTGGACGATGATGATTAAAAACCCTATAACATTGTTCTTAGCTCAATGTCTGCATGTGGGGCGGCTTACTCCAGTCGCTTC
The DNA here is from genome assembly GCA_965230435.1 of Bacteroidales bacterium. Lineage (GTDB taxonomy): Bacteria > Bacteroidota > Bacteroidia > Bacteroidales > JBDKHP01 > JBDKHP01. The sequence goes on along the minus strand of CBDDLB010000006.1, from coordinate 2,467 downwards.
GCTCCTTTCGCAAGCCACCCCACATGCAGCCACAAAGTAAGCACATTTTCGTTAAGGCCAACCGACAGTTATTCCAACCGTTTTTCGGCTGACCGCTCCGCGGACTGATTTTCGTCAAACAACAGATCGGCGGATCGTTGATAATTATAAAAACACAGTTTCGGCCTGACCGCTTCGCGGATTAACCCTGATGGTCAATAATTTCGGTGAACTGATTTGATAATCAAAAAAAACGTAACAACTCAGGTTCATTTTAAAGCCTCTCAGGTTAGCGCGACTTGAATTTTGGTTGTTTATCAGCTGGCCATGCATTTCTCAATGGCTTAATTTTTTTGTCAAAAAAACGGAGTTTTATCCACAGGAAAAACATTGATTGTGTATAAAAAACCATTCTTACTTTATTGAATTAGGAAATAAAAATCAACCTTTGAGCTATGGTAAAACGCGGTGAACTTGAATCACTTGACAAAGATGAGATCATCGACCTGTTTGTTGCATTTGCAGAAAAAATCGAAAAAAACTGGCAGGGCGTAAGCATACGGGGCGCTACATCATTACCAGTTCAATGATTTTGTCGCGTCTGGGGTCTGAAATTATTCGGCAGTAGTTTATCGAGCTCTGATGCTTTTGTATCCAGGATATTGTTGAGCACATAGGTTAGCCACCGTAACGGCTCTACTTGGTTCACCTTGCATGCAGCGAAAAAAGTATAGAACATTGCCGCATTTTGAGCAGCTTGGCGGGAACCAGCAAAGAGGTAGTTTTTTCGTCCGAGAGCCACAGGCCTAATTGAGTTTTCGACAAGGTTGTTGTCGATTTCAAATTTCCCATCCTGCACGTACGCTTTGAGCCTGCCCCACAGTTTGAGGGTGTATTGTATAGCTGTCCCGATTCTACTTCTGGGCAGTACCCTGGGGCAGTTTTCATTGAGCCACTTCTCTATTTCCTCCAATATCGGCACGGCCATTCGCTGGCGCATTGCGTGGCGAGCTTGATATCCTACTTGGTTTTCTCTAGCAATACGTTCCAGTTCATAGAGCTCCCTGAATTTGCCCAGCATATATTCGGCTCTTTGCCTGTCGTTGTCACGGGCGTCAAAAAACTTCCTGCTCGCATGTGCCATACATGCGAGCAGGCTGATGCCCTCCACCTTTTCGTAAGCATACGGCCGTGTACACATTGTCACTCTCAGTAGCATAAGATAGTTTTGTCCATATCAAAATAACAACCATATGGGACAAAAGACGAAACGATCACAGCACCGCCAAGAAATGCTCTCAAAAGTAGAGGCTTGCCTTAATAGTGGACAAAGTAAAAGCAGCTGGTGCTCCGAACATGATATCTCTCCTGCCGTTTTCTACTACTGGCAACAGGAATATTACCGGTTTAAGGAAAACGAGACCGATAGTTTTGTTGAACTTCTACCAGAACAGGACAATGACAGTTTTGGTCAGGATATCCAAATTACCTACCCGAACGGAGTCCGTTTATCTGTGCAGCACAACCTCCCGTCCGAACGTCTGCGGACACTAATCCACTTGTACTGATGTTCAGCCTGAATTCTTCCGATCGTTTCCTGTTGTATACGGGAGCCACCGACATGCGCAAAGGTTTCGATTCCCTTTGCGGGATCGTACGCAACCAGCTTGGGGAAGACCCAGTCTCGGGCCACGTTTTTATCTTTATCAACCGCAGGCGGAATTCCATGAAATTACTGCACTGGGAAAATGGTGGCCTGGTGCTTTATTACAAGCGGCTGGAGAAAGGCACGTTCGAATTGCCGCCCGTGGAAAAAGGTTTGGACAGGATAATGCTCCCATGGCCCAAACTGGTGTTACTAGTGGAGGGGTTCAGTGTGCAACAACGTAAAAAACGGCTCCGTTTCGAAAAGTAGAGAAACACACAGACCCCTTATGTTTATTGAACTGTAGCTTGTTCGCATGCCCCATTTTTGTTATCTTTATGGTATGGAAAAGCAGGGAGGGCGACAACAGGAAGTGACCGTGCCAAAGGAGCATTATGACTCCATGGTCACCGAGATCTCCCAACTCAAAGAGACGGTAGCCTACCTTACCCAAAAGCTTTTCGCGCCAAAGACCGAACGTTTCACCGACGAACAGACAGGACAGTTGAGCCTGTTTGACCGCCCCCCCCAACCACAGGCCGAAGAACAAAGCCCAACGGAAACCATAAGCTACACCCGCAAGAAGAAGAAACAAAAAGGGCATGCGCGCGAAGCTATACCGGAACACATTCCCCGTCGTACAGAAACCTTAAAACCTGATGGTATACCCCAAGGCGCGAAACTTATGGGCGTGGAAGTTACCGAGGTTTTGGAATACGAACCGGGACAGATGTACGTACGCCGTATCGAGCGCGAGAAATATGTACTGCCGAAACAGGAAGGCATCCTGATAGCGCCCCTGCCATCACTGCCCCTTCCCCAGAGTAACGCGGGTGCGGGCCT
>CBDDLB010000005.1:0-102074 GCA_965230435.1 Bacteroidales bacterium | reverse complement strand
AATAAAGGTATGCACAGTACCGGCCCTGGGGCAGGTCTTCCTGTTGGGTATTGGTAATAAACAGGTTGAACCTTGCCCTTAACCTGTATTTGTCGGAAAGGCTGCGCCCTTTCTTTTTGGCATTCTTTTCGGCTTTCCGAATACGCTGCCCATAAACCTCTTCAGGCACGGCCTGGGCAATAAGGCGCATGGGCAGGTATCCGTCCCTGTACTTTAGATACACCTGTACTTCCGACCGCATACCGTTTTTTTTGTTCAGTTTGCGCAGCAGGCCGGCAAAGTCCAGCCGGCTATAATTTCCATCGGCATCTTTGACGTACGGGACCTGGTTCGTGTGCAGCCTGTTGACAAAAAATGCCTCCTTATCCATCAGGTCATTTAAAAACGGCATGCTGATGTATCCTAAGTCCCTTATTATTAACTCGCCTTTACTTATGTCATCAACGTTTTCCTGGGAATATGTAACATCCTGTTTTTGTCCACCTGTAAATTCTAGCGTGGTAATGTCCATGTTCTTTATATCATACTCAAACTGAATACGTGCCAGTGCCTCGCTGCATTTGCCCCCCGAACCGCCATAAGTCTCTTTTAGGGACTCGGGCAACTGGAACGAGGTGGAATCCTGTAATTTGATCTTTGTAAACCCCTTCAGGAATTCCCCGCTAAAGTCTATGCCTTTGAATTTCTCCTCTAGGCTTTCATTGATCACCGATTTAATAAATTCGACCGCTGCCGGGTTAAAACGCCCATCGATAGACTGCTTGGTTATTTTATATCCGAATTTATCTTCCAGTTCGCAGGACAGGTCGTTCAGGCTCAGCTTATCCCCATCAAAACGGCGGAACATCAGAACCAGTAAAAAATGCATAGCTTCCATTTTTGATTTCCTCTTCACGAAACCGGACAGCCTGGCTAGTTGATCCAGCAGGTTTTTATTAAAAAATTCACGGATTACTTTCAACGTTTCCGATTGCTCCGGGATTGAAACGACTTTCTTCTAAAAAAAATCGAACTTTATTTTTTTTCCGCCTACATATGTGGATGTTTTATTTTCTTTATGGTAAAGAAAAGGCCAGCTCAATTTCCACATTGTTCTTTTGGCCTTTTCATAACAAACAAAAAATTATGAAGAAAACTAGGGTGTCCCTGGGTAAGGGGACTTCTGTCTTTTTATTATGTATTGAAATACAATTCATTATATCATCTTAGCCTGACGGCTATGGGATTTATCTCACTTTTTGCCGTTTTTTTCAGCCGAAAGATAAGAAAAGCTGTGCGCAAATTGTGCGCAAAATTTGTCGTGAGGTGCTGTTTGGGGGTGTTTTTTTTAATTTCGCCCCATTTTCGAATGCCCTATTTTAGGGCTTATCAGCCTGTTAGGGCGACACTTAGCGGCGGGCACAAAAAAGAGTAGCTGCCCTCCCCAGGAACAGCTACAACCCATATTAAAAACTTAAACTAATTACTCGGCGAAGGTAGCGAAACCTTTTTATATTATACAAGAGAAGCCCCCCTTCGATCTATAATACTTATAACAGTCCATAACCAATTCAATTTTCTCTATAAGTCTTGGAGTTCATAATCTCTCTATGAGAACATTAAAGACAACAAAAGCTCCCGATCAAGAGAGCTTTACTGTGATTTATTTGATTCTATAATGTGGTGTACTCAACTCTTCTTATTGTTTAAGGTAGTTTGGATCGCCCATCCAATCTTCTAAAGGAATTTCTTCATTTACCTCAATCACATCATTTAGGTAATCCGGATCGCTCATCCAAGCTTCATAAGCAACCTCTTCTTCCAATGTCACATTTGTTAAATATGCAGGATCACCCATCCATGATTCCAACAGCAAGGTTTCCTCGGGAAGTTCACTTGCAGAAACCTTTTGCTCTGAATTTATATTAGATACAACTGTCACTGCCAATACAGCCAATATAAAAGTGGCGATCATTATCCATGTTCTTTTTTTATGAGTTGTTTTCATCGCTTTTAAATTTAGGTTATTATGAAAGAATAATAGTTTCTAAACCTACTATTATGCCAATAATCCAAATATTCTTATTATTAAGATGTTATGGGATTATTGACAGCAATAATACAAGTGGAAATGAACGCAATGAACATTTGTATGTTCATATTCGTACACTAAAAACAAGAAAAATTAGGAAAACACGCATCACTTTTACAGAACTAAAAACTTTCCCTAACCAATACCTATGGTCGCGGACTTATTAATAAAACTTATTTCCTTTAAGTAACCAGTCAGCCACTTAGGCTAGAAAAGGTCTAACTTTATTTCATCTGGGCACTTAATATCAGTTATAGATGTCCCTATTCTTTTACGATAAGAATACTGAGATAGTTATATAAAATACAGATGAATTTCGTTAGACTTCACTCCTATAGTGTATAAAAACCACCAATAAATAACAACTTACAAAATAAAAAAGCCGCTTTCCATTTCAGGTAAGCAGCTCCACTCCATTAAATCAGTTCCTATTGAACAATTCGCTTTTTTGAATCGCGCACTTAAGCCATTTCAAGAACAGCCTTGGTTACATTCATCGCACCATCAAATATTTGTGTTATATTGGCATCCAGCATATAACAAGGAGTTGTAGCAACCTTGAATTCCTTATCAACAACCACTTCTCCATGAGTAGTCATTTTATGACGCCCTCCCATTGCTTCAATTGCCGATATTGTTCCCTCATCAGTCCCAATAGTAACCTCGACCCCATTAAGAACCTTAGCAATTACAGCAGGCGCAATACACAAAGCTCCCACTGGCTTTCCTGCCTCCACAGTAGCCTTCACCGATGTTTCTACCTGTTCGTTAACTTTAGCTGTGGCACCATCAAAAGCAATAGTAGATAAGTTCTTGGCAGCCCCAAAACCACCGGGCAAAATAAGGGCGTCGTATTCCTCAGCCTTGTAACTAGTCAAAGGTTTTATTTTTCCACGTGCAATGCGTGCGGCCTCAATCAGTACATTACGCTTTTCTGGCATTTCCTCACCAGTTATATGATTGATCACGTGATGTTGATCAATATCCGGAGCAAACACCTCATAAGTAGCGCCATTCGCAGCTATAGCGTAGAGTGTTGCTGTAGCTTCATGAATTTCAGACCCATCGTACACTCCACTTCCAGAGAGTAGTACTGCAATTTTTTTTTCTGCCATATCGCAATAAATTAAAGTAGGTTTATGGATAAAATTAGTAGGAATATCAATCGAGCGTAGCCACAGGCTAACGCTCAGCGGAACAGTACTATTTTTTCACTTCGCTGAGCGGGGGGGCGGTTAATCAAGAAAAAATAGTTCTCTATGCCTACCTTCTATATATGGTTCTAATTTACCATTATGATAATACCCTCCTTTTTTGGCAATTTCAATTTCCTCTTTTGTTGGCACGTAATTCAAAACCTGTCTTTTAGAAGCGCATTTCAATGCAACAATTACCAAAACAGTGTCATTGGTCTGGCCAACTTCATCAAAGATATAAGTTGATACATCCTGAGTAAAACGATAACCAAAAACAGACCCTTCTATTGGTTTCAAAAAAATAACTCGCCTTTTGTTATAATGTGGGTTTCTACCATCTACAGTATGTACTTCTACATATCCGCCATGAAGATCTAATTGTTTATCTTCTAAAAAATTCTCTTGATTTATGTTTAAATAAAACCCCAACGGTGCAATAAAAAAACCAATAAGTCCTGCGATGTTATCTCGAATTAATTTTATTTGAGATAATAAAGAAGCAATAGAGATTGGAAATGCAATTATGAAAATAAATAATGGTAACCAGACCCGAAAAAACGAATTGCAATATAAAAGTTCTCTTAATTTAAGAATAATGAATAGTTGTATCACAATAAGAGAAATAATTATCATAAACCTTTTACTGCTTCTTATCATTTTTAAATGTTTCATCAAGTTTTCCTTTTATGTACACTACAAGCCCTTTCGAACCTCCATCAATCAAGAAATTAATCCCATCATCAACACTCGGGTGAATAGCATGAATGTTATCAATTTTACCAATCACAGTTGCGACACCGTTCTGTGCCGACTCAACATACTTTACAAATACATGGGCATCACCTACCTGTTTGTGAAAGTATTCCGATACGTTATTGTAATCGTACTTGGATAGAAAAGTCTTAATTTTTATGCTTGCACCACTTGGCAGGCTGATACGCCCGGCAAAATCAGCTGCTGGTTTGGATAATATCTCGTCAACGAGAGTAATGCATTTATTGGCAGGGATTCCTTTGTCTAATATATTAACAATCGTATTCATATCAAACCCTTTGCTGAAAAGTAGTTTTAGTCTACTGATTGACGCGGCATCTGCTTTGTCAATAATCCTACCCATTTTCTCGATCTGAGAACTACCCAGTTTTGCAGGGTCGAACCCCCAATCCATCATCAGATCGACAGCCTTACCAACCTTAGGTGTAGAAAGCAGTTGATAAACCTTCTTTTTCCACTTTTCTACGGCTATGGAGTTTTTGAACAGTTTCGGGTCAACCTCAAGGCCCTTTATTTTAAAAACCAACCTGCCTATGGTTTCATTTATAGTTTCCCTGGCTGCTTTGGTCGCACTGCTTCCTTCAGGTATGGAAAACTTAAGAAGCCATTGGGTCAGTTTTTCTGTTGGTGTTTTCTTTAACGCTTCCTTGAACTGAGGGCTCCGTGTCTGAATCAAAGATTCAAAAATAACAGCAATACCACATTCAACAGAAGCGTTTAATAAATTTTGATACCATCTGTCATAATCTGCCCCCCGCTTCCTGTAGCAAAAGCGACTTCAATACTTATCTATAAACTTCACATTATAGCTGAACGTTAGCCTGTGGCTACGCTCAATATCGTAATTGTTGAATTGCATGGTATCGAGCGTAGCCACAGGCTAACGCTCAGCGGAATAGTGCTGTTTTTTTTACTTCGCCGAGCGGGGGGACTAACGCAAACGGGCAGGTATTGACTGTAATGTTTTGTAATAAATATATCCCGTAAAATAATTTGAGTTTCGTGGGCCAAAATTCCCATAACAGGCTATTTCTATCATCACAGAATCTTTACTATATCCCAGAATATAAATGCAGGTATCCAAAGGAACCCATCTCGAATTAAAATCCCTTGCAGGATAGGGACCTTCTCCACTATATTCTTTTTCTATTTTCTCATAATACTTTTTCAATTTAGGAAAATCTCTCTTATAAGGCACACATCTTGCTTCAAAAGGTTTTCCACGGTACATTTCATAAGCATAAGCTTTAGGGTGTGACCTTATGTTTTTATGATACCAATGATTGAAATAGTAAGCTAGTATTGGTACTAATAAAATTAAAAGTGCAGTAATAGTCATTCTAATTTCTTTCATCATAATTTCTTTTTTCCTGAAGCATCTGTTTATACATCCTATAATATTCTTCGGTCATCCAGACATTATCTATTTCGTTACTGTAACTCTTGTACCTGCAAAATAATTTGAAACCAGTACTGTATTCGGGGCCTTTCTTAATCCTGGTCCGGCTACCTATTCTTATAAACAGATCTCCTGTTTGTATTTTTTCTCCATCTAATTTATCATCGGAAGGGTTTTTAACAATCATTGTAAAATCCCTTTTAGGAAGAAATTTAGCTAAATTATAACCTATAGTTTTCTGAAACATATGCGGTGCTTTTTCTTTTATCTGGTCATATTCTGCATCTGTGACAGATACAGATTGAGTTACGGAAAAAGGAAGTGTAGATATTTTCCCCCCAGCAGCAAGACCTAGCCCTACAGTTGCAGCATTTTTATTAACCCCCAAGGCCCCTCCCAATGCTACTTTAAAATCCATAGGCAAGGGGGCAGGGGAAGATATTTGCGCCTCTTTACTCACTGCTTCTACAAAAGTTTCAGAACTCCAATCTTGCGTAATACCCAAGGTTGCGAAATTAGCTTCAGCCCCTACTACTAACCAAGGCGTTTCTCCATCTTCCAGTTTTTGGTTTACTACATATGCTTTACCTCTCATACAATAATCAGTTTTGCCAAATTCGTCATATGCAGAACCGAGCTGTTCTCCTAAATAGACAGCAGCCCCAATGCCACCTCCTACGCCAGATTCAATAAAAAGAAAAGTCACCCCAGACCATTTCTTAAAAGAAGGTGCTGATTCTGTTATTTTAGATACAGGCAGAGCATAAGACCATTGCCCAACAAACTCTTCTGGATCATAGAATATGCCATAATTGTCTTTCTTAAGAATTGTCGTATGATCTCCATAAAATATCCATCCATATTCTAAGTAACCGCACTTTTTAATTCCATCCTCTATTTCTTTTATATTGTCATATTCTAATGCCGACTTACAGTATTTGTATTGGAGAATAAGGCCGCTCTGCCCCTCATAATTGTAATTTAGTTCTGCAACTTTATTATATGGAGGTAGTACAGAAAAGTGTTTTTTTACTAAATTTACCTGTTTTTTGGTGAATGTTGATTGTAATGCAATTTCAACTAATTCCACTACCCTGTCTTCATCATTTTCTCTAATTGCTTTTTCGATAAATGTACCGAACCAAGGACTAAATACCATAACGTTATATTTAGCGTTCTCTTTTCTCATCAGTGCCTCATCCTCCCCCTGCAAAACATCAAATACCCAGCTAGCAGGATCATGAACAAGATCCCACTGGTACTTAAATAGTTCCTTCCCTTCGCCATAGGACATCAGGTTATGTTCCTCGTCCTCTGGGAGCCCATGCTCCTGAAAAGGGTGCCGCAGACCAAAAGCACCATGTCCAAGCTCATGGGCAAGCGTACGGTGAAAATCCCCGCCCTGCGCCCTGTCCTTGAAAACAAAACCGAAACGGTTCTGCAGGCGCATATATCCGGAAGGGTTGTTCTTCATATCGGGGGCACTGCCCGCAAGGAAAACATAATATTTCTCCTTGTCATCAGGATCAAAAGCCGTCTTCTCCGCCTCGCGGTAACTGTTGATGATCGCCTGTAGCTGCCCGTTGTAGGCCGATCCGATCAGGTTGCCGCCCGCTTCGAGTGCCAGGTCATTCTTCACGCCTAGCCCGCTGACATCCAGCGGCTGTGCCACTTCCACCGTCCAGTCCACGCCCGCCTGTGCATAGATCTTATCCAGTTCCGTTTTTATTTCTGCGGCCGTCGGGCATTCTGCGGTCCTGTCACCGCTTTTTAGTGGGATGACCACCACTTTGCGGCTCAGCCCCGCATAACCAACAAGGTTCAGCTGTCCGAGGATCAGCCGTTTCTCCTTTTTGCCCTTGCCGACGGTGGTGTAGGCATACAGTTCATTTACCTGATCGGCCGCAGGGCTCCTAAGGGTAAGGAGGCCTTTATCGGGTTTGTAACTGTCGCCAAGGATGGTCATAAAACTGATGCCCTTCATGCCTTTGGTGTCCACCTTCACCGGATCGGTCATGCCCTCTTTGAACGATTTCCATGCAATGGTGCGCTGTTTGCCAAGGATGTTCATTTTGCGGTAGAACTGTTCCAGTTTTTTGTACTCTGGGTTGAAAGCATCAAAACCGTACTTCTGCCCGGATTTTGAGAACTCAACATATTTGTAGTCCGTTTTGGGCTGTGCCGTGGTGCCCGTTCCCGTGCCGCTGTCGCCACCGCCGCTGGGCTTACTCGTGCCCGTTGCTGCCGCCACATCGGTGGTCATCACCACGGGGCTGCCGCTCTTTTCCCCTCCGCCTTTGGGTGCTATCACGGTTGTGTTGCCGTCGGAGCCGCGTATTTTCAGGCCATCCGTTATATCCCGTGCCAGTTCCCCCGGCACACTGTCACGTGTCATCAGGGAGATGCCATCGCTGGAGATCACAACATCGGCCACTTCGGCATCCACTTTTATCAGGTTCTTCTCCTCGCCCTCCTCCAGCGTGACTTCGAACTTCCCTTCGCCCACGATCGACTTCAGGTCAGTGCCCGCTTCAAAATGCCCGTCGATGAGCTGATAGTCCGTGTTCACTTTGATGTTCTCGAAAGTGAAACGCAGCTGACCCTGTTTCAGGAACGGGATGCCCACTGTGCCCTCGCCCGTGAAAGTACCTCGGCCTTTCACCTTATCGATCATCACGGGGAAATCGCCTGCCATTACCACATCGCCTGCCATTAATATGTCCAGCGGCTCCTGGTTCTCTATTTTTATATCGGCAGGGTCTCCGCCGCACACAAAATCGGGTTTGTAACTGGCATCGGTCGTCACGAAATGGCTTTCGGGCGTTTCGGTGTAGTGCGAGCCGCAGTAGGTCTGCAGGCGGTACTCGATCTCCATTTCGGGCTGCAGCCTTGCGATGGTGGTGCTGTTCTGTTCGGTCTTTATGGTGTACCAGCTTTCCTGGTCATCGGCCAGACGGTTCTCCTCTGTGCTGCGGTACTGCACCACGGTGTGGGTGTGGTTGTTGTCGGTCTCCCATTCCAGCTCCACGCTGCTGTCGGTCACCTTCACCACTTCGTGGTGCTCCACGGGAAGGCACGGGTCGCCGTACCGGAAACTGTACACCTCGCTGCGGCCGCCGTTCTTGAACAGGTCGAAGTCGGCCGTGCCCGCAATGGGCTGTGCCGTTACGCGCCATGCGTAGCGCCGTCCTCGGAAAAGTGCGGTCTCGCCTACGGTGTAGGCCAGTTGGGTCTGCATGGTCACGGTACTGTAGATGGGTGTCTGGGTGCGCACGGCATCCTCGGCGCGTGCACCTTCCGGCCAGATCTCAAAGAGTTCGAAAAGGTATTCGGTGCCGAAGGCCGAATTGGGCGAGCCCATGTGCCGCGGTGTCCACTGGAAAGTGAGGTACTGCGGCTCTTCTGGCTTTACTTTCTTGGCACGTGCGGGGAAGTTGAGCATCGGCGGGTCGTTCAGGATCAGCCAGCCGTTGGTCTGCCCTGCAATGGAGAGCGGCAGTCCGCTGTAGTAGTCGATGGCGGCTATGGAAAAGCGGTAGTGGCCTTCGGGGAGACTGGCGCCCGCGGCATACTGCGCGCGCGGCATGCCCGTGATGTCTAGGTTGCGGGCGTCGAAATATTCGGCAAGGTCTGCCCCCGAAAGCATCAGCGGTATGCCCTTTTCCACGGTGAACGGTTGCGGCACATAGCCCTGTCGGGTGCGCAGCGTTACGCCCGGCCCTTCTACCTGTACCTGTAGTTTTACCTGTGCCATGTCTTTGGTGGCATCGGAAAGGAACATGCGCAGCTGTAGCTTATCGGCCCCGGGGCTGGTGTAGTCGGTCATCCGCGTGGAGTAGGGGGGACGGATGTACATGTCCAACTGAACTGGATAAACCTGAGCCAAAGCCTGCCCTAAAAATGAAAATAGAAACAATAATGTAACAATGCCTTTTCTTTCCCTTGCTGTCATGTTCTTCTTCCTTAATTCAATAACCTTTTATTTAAAAATCAGTCTATTCCATTTTTAAATAAAGAAAAATGAACTATCCACATACTTAATGAAGCTAATAATTGACTGCGTGCTGATTTACATGCGTCAGCCAATTAATAATTCCTCTATTTACCAATCTTCTTTTCGCTTTTTTTCTTCCCTGAAAAAGCACTGAAGTTGGTGTTATAACCAATATTTATCGTCAGTTCGGTCATATCGGTCGATTGCGTACCAGCCCGATGAACCGCTATCAGACTAAAATTCACCTTATGCTGTTTATTAGGAGAGTAGTCTCCCGTAAACCTCGCATTATAAACCTGCCCTTGCGGGGTATTGTCCACCCTGTTCTGATTATAATTCAGCCCAAGTCCCGCTTTTAATTTTTTATTTAGGAACGATCTTCGGAAATTCACCCCAGGCCCAATGGTGAGCGTTTCAGTACCCATCATTTCAGAATAAGAAACATTCACCGAAGCTGAAACGTTGAAATTTTTCTCTGGCAATGCCAACGACCACGCCGTATTCATGTTATAAAATCCACCGCCCGAATTGTTGTTGTTCTGCGAGTCCGACGCCTTTTGGTAAGCAAAATTCATATTTACGGACTGACGTTTTTTCTTGCTGCTGCTAATCGCATACGAAACATTGAAACCGGCAGACTGGGAAACCTGTGTGTAGTTCAGCGTATCCAAACGGTCGTATTCCGTTGGACGGCTTGCATCATCAAACTGATCACGAATATTCGTGTGTGTCTGTAGGTTAGAATAGTTTGCATTGATGTTTAGTTTTTTCGTAGGCCGCACATTAACCTGCACATTACCAATTAAACGTCTAAATTCTGAAGTCTTCTTCCCGTCCAGATTATCTTTTTGCAGACCACCGCTTGTAGTAATGTTCAGCCTATTTTTTAAAAATGTACTGGCAACGTTCAGTGTCATATTCTCCAAGTCATTGTTGAAATAATACGCACCAAGAGTTTGGTATTCTGGATCAATTCGTTCGTATCCAACACCAACAGCATAGTTCAAAAAGCGGTAATCCACACGCCCCTTAAATGCTTGATAAACTTTTGTAGATTGCTGATAAGGAAAATAATCCCCCAGATAACCAAACGGATTGGTCTCCTTTGGTTCTGCATCAATAGACTGGCTGTCGTGTGTAAGTGCTGATGCAGCATATTCAACCTTTAGGTTTAGCTTATTGAACAGTTTAGCACCACCCTCAACACCTAGCACAAGGTTGTCTTTGGGAAAAATCCCAAGGCTATCGCTAGGAACCCTGATCGAATTTTTATCATCCGCAGCCTTAAATACAATTCCCTGAATAAAATTCCCTCCCTTGCCGTAACGCACCTTGCTACCATATCCCCAACGCTCGTAAGCAGGTTGCTCTCCCTCAGGAATTGCAACATCTGGGTCGATAGCCTTTTGTAAACGGCCATACATAGCCGCAAACTTCCAGTTGCCCGGCGGTTCAATCTCAAGCCCTACACCTGAAAACTGATGACCGCTAAGCGTATACGAAGAAAAGTTCATGCTCGTAGTACCGATATGTGCTCGCACCCACTTATAAGAAGGGTGTAGGCTTGCCCTGTTAAATGGTTGAGCATAAGAAAATTGCTGGTTCGAGTACGAAAACGAAAGCGGCACGGAAAATCCCCAAACCATAAAATTCATATTCCCCGAAATGAAATAATTCAGCGGATCGCGGCGCTGTTCAATCCCAAAAGCTTTATAACCTACCGCATTCACACTCACACCTCCGCTTGCTGTTAGGAACTTAGCCTTCCCGATCTGATCCAACTGCTGCGCTGAAAGCTGAAACGCCCCAAGCACAATGAGCAGTGTTAGAATTTTCTTCTGCATTAACACTCTTTGTTTTACTCTATTCCTGATTTTTCTTCTTCCCGAAAAAATTCTATACGCTTTTCTAATTGCCTCATCTATTCATGAAACACTAGTAACTCAGCTCCCCTCTTCTCCGAGGAGGGGGCGGGGGTGGTGTTTTCAAAAAAAACTCAAAATCCATTATTATGGAACCACCCTTGAAACCAAAGGTTGCTGCATTACAGAGTCCTATTATATTTTTAGGAGCACAACCCCATCTCTTTGCCCAGCGTTCTGCGCGCTTTCCGCTACAAGTCCTCGTCCCGTCAGCCGTTCCACATCGGTCTGACAGTCTATTCCGCTTGAGGCTCCATAGCTGCCAGTCCGTGTGTCACTGGCTGCCGTGCCTGTGGGCTTTCCGCTACAATCGCGGCTATTTTAGAACTGTATCCCTTTACCCGACAAATCAATTATTGAATAATCGATTAAATGAATAATTGAGTGGGCAGACGTGTAATTGTTCTTTTACTTGATTATTTAATGATTCTATTATCCGGGACAATGACCAATAAATATTTTCGTACCTTCACTTTCAAAAGAAAAGGAGCTTAACAGCTGAATCCCTATCTTATTCCCATTAGATACAAGGCTGTTAAGTCCTATTCTCCAATAATCTTCACTCACTGATTTCCTGTACAGATGTAAGATTTAGTGTCTCTATTAATAGAGAATTTCGTGTCTTCTATTTCTCTTTGGAAGTAAATTATTATTTGGTTATTTAATTCATAATTTCTAATTCCCTCTACAGTTTAATCATCTGAACAACATACTGTTTTCCCTCGGCCACAAGCACAACTGCATACTGACCTTTCGGTGCCGCTTCAATATTGAATTCCTGTTGCCATGTAAGTGTTTTCTCAAAATCTTTCGTTTCAATAACACCTCCGTTCGATATTTTAACTACGCTGAAAGTACTTTCTACTTCGCGCGAGAATTCAACCAGAACAGTGAACAGACCAGTGGATGGGTTAGGGAACACCTTGTATTTTTTCAGAAGCGGTTCGTTTCCGTCCTTTTCCCATTCATCGCCTTTTTCAAAAACATGCACTGTTTTGCGCATTTCATCTTTACAGATATCGTCCGTCAGCAGAAGGGCAACCTCATAGCTTCCTACCTGATTGAAGTTGAAAATCAGGAAATCCTGCGAATCTTCCGTTACAGCCGCATTGTCGATCTCCCATTTGAAACTGCTATAGTTTTCTTCCGAATTGTTCACGGCCACAACCTCGTCGCCTAGGAAAACCTCGGTTGCCACCATAAAGTCGGCATTTAGCTTGTTCTCGAAGAAAGTGATCTGGATTGTATCGTTTGTGGTACAGCCTTTAGGCGACCATACCTGAAGTCCGTATTTTCCACTCTGACCAAGGCTTACCTCGCTCAGCTTGCTAGTGAAACCGTTGTCGGATGTCCAGTTCTGTTCCGATGCAAAGTCCGGTGCGGTCAGAGTAGCCGTTTCCCCTTGGCACAAATTGAAATCTGGTTCAAAGTCTATTGTTAGTGTATCTGGCCTGTTCAGTGTAAAGCTTGCTGACAAGGCGCAGTCCTTGGTATCTGTAATAACAATATCGTAAATGCCTGGGGCAAGATCTTTTGCTGGTAAGTTGGCCTCTTTTTCGTTCATGTTGAATGTATAAGGGCCTACGCCGCCGTCCACGGCCAGATCAATTGTGCCGTCTGTTGTATAGCTACAGTTCGGGTCTTTCAGGAACGATGATAGAATGCGGATACTGCTTGTACGCCCGAGCTGCCATTCCTTTTGTTCTGTACAGCCGTTAGCGTCAGTTGCTGTCAGTAAGAAGGTGCCGCTTTCAATACCCTCTACCTTGTCTGTTGTAGCACCATTGCTCCATTGGTACTGGTAAGGTGGCACACCGCCAGTTACTTTCGTATCGATAAAACCGTCGGCACGTCCGTTACAGGTTTCGCGGCCCATTGCTTCTGTTTGAACGATCATTGGCACAATGCCCTTGCCAAGTTCCACATACGACGAACGGTGACAGCCATGTTCCGAAGTGACTTTTACACGGTACATGCCTCGTGCAAGGTCTGTAAAGCTATGGGTGGTTTCAACATTGCTTATTGCATCAAGCTGTGTTTGATCCTGCCACAGTTCAAGATTGAATTTGCCCTGATTTGCAATATCTACACCGATTTCTCCATTTTCTGCTCCGTAGCAAAGAACCGGCGTTTTTTCAGAAAGTGCTAATACAATAGGCTCTGGAGCATCGATCTTAAACGATTCTGAATGCAGGCAGTTGTAGCGGTCTTTTACACGCACAACATAAGTACGGTTCAGCGCAAGTCCTTCTGCTAGATTACCCTGTACATCTACGGCATATTCCTGTCCAAGCTCTTTCTTCGACCAGGTGTATGTATAATCTTTTGTGCCGCCTGTCACTTCAACCTGTGCCTTCCCTGTCTGATCCATACAATTGGTCAGTTCCGTTGTTACAGAAGTTTCCAGTTGTGCAGGCTCGCTAACCAAGAATGGTGTTTCGATAGCTTCGCATGCACCTGCACTTTCAACTCTTAGTTCGTATTCGCCAACAGTAAGGTTTTCTACTTTGAATTCACGGTTTTCTGTCTTTTCCAATTCTTTGCCGTTCAGGAAAACAGTGAAATCCTGAACACCGCCGCTCCATTGCTGGGCAAAACTTCCCTTTGCATCGTCATGGCATAGGTTATGGACAGTGGCCGAATCCACAAACATTAACTGCTCCGGTTGCCCTACACTGAATTCAATTGCAGGGAAACTGATATCCACACACGACTCTACATTGTGGCGTAAATGCAGTTGATATGCCGCCGCCGCCAGATTGTCGATCTTCAGTCCGTTTCGGGTCTCGGATTCACGTACTTTTTTGCCCTCTGTCCACAGCTCGTATGCATAGCTGTTCTGTCCTCCTACAATTTCTGTTTCGAAATGTCCATCTGCAGTTCCGTAGCATGTTGCGGGATTTACTGTCCCAGCATCCGCAAAGAACGGAAGGATACCTTCCCCAATGTTGAAATACAGATCGCTGTTACAACCGTATCCGTTGGCCGTGCGCAATTTGTATATACCCTGTTTCAGGCCTGAAGCTGTTGCTGTTTTCGTATCAAATATGCTGTGATCGGTAAATTCGTCTGTCCCCGCTGCTTTCCAGAAAAGTGACATGCTATAGTTGTCGGTAGTGTGGCTGAACTCCACTTCCCCTGTTGCACTTTCGGCACATTCAATATTCTTGATCACATTGATGTTTACCTCTGGCATTGGGATTTCTTCAGGTACAAAATCGGTCTGAACCGAGCAGTTTTTTGTATCTGTAACTGTCGCCCGATAGGTTGTGCCTGAGCGTAGAGCTGCAATGGTGCTTTCAGTCCCATTCAAAGGATAAACGGCCGAGGTTGCCACTTCTGCCCAGTTGTAAGAATAGCCGCCATTGCCACCGCTGACTGTTAAGCTTGCAGTTGCATTGTTCGCCATACATTCCGACGGTGTTGTGCTTACTGATAGTTGCAGTGGTTCAGGCTGTTTTATCTCAAAACTTTGCTCCAATTGTTCGCAGCCGTTGGCATTTACCACACGGACAACATAAGTGCCTGCACTCATATTTGTGCGCTGATAATATCCGCCTGTGTAGTTTTCTTTTATTTTGGTATCGTTCAAATAAATATCATAACCAGTAACTCCTCCGTTCCACTGTAGGGTTAGGCTTCCGTCTTTTCCCCCATAACAGGAAACATCAGTATGCGAAGCTGAAACGAGGCTCAAAGCCTGTGGTTGTTCAATCGTAAACGTGTGGGTGTTGTTTGTCGGTTTTATGTCTTTGCATTCCTCATTGTTGTAAAATGCCTCAAGTATATATTTCCCCTGATTCAGACTGCCGATCTGAAAATCGTCGGTATCCACGACCTCTTTCCCGATCAGCTTATCGCCATCTTTTGTAAGGTTATAATAGTATGAGTTAGGGTCTCCTGAAATCCTTAGCTTAGTGTTTCCCGTGCTTTTGCCGAAACAGTGTACGTTTTGCTTCGAGATTTCTTCGATCTTCATTGGTTCTAAGTTTTTACCAATGAAGAAGGTTTCGTAGGTGTAACATTTATTTAGGGATTCGTTTTGTGCAGATATTGAATATTCCCCTTCATGAAGTTCTGAGAAAGTTCGGTATTGATCACTTATGTTGTTAACAATTGAAGTCTCGTTACTATTATGATCCTTCCTAAGTATTTCATACTTGTATTTATCTTTATCAAGTTCAATGGTTATTTCACCATAGTTCCCTTCAAAACAAGTGATATCTTTTAGGTTACTCAGAATAATGCCAACAGTTTCAATAGTATTGATGTGAAAGTACTTCTCCATTGTACAACTATTATCATCTTTTACCCTAAGTCCATGTTCCTTGCTTGGGTCAAGGTCGGATATATTTGACTGCTTGCTCGACAGTACGGAATAATTGTTCGGACCTTCGCGCCTTAGCCACTCATATTTGTAGTTACTTCCTGTTCCTCCTGTAACAGTAGCGACTGCCGCCCCGTTCGTTGCCCCACAATCAGCAGGTGTAGTTGCAAATTCAATCTCAATTTGAGTAGGTTGTGTTATGGTAAACTCTTTGCTGATGGTCTCACAATGATCCCCGTTTGCGAGCATCACACTGCTTCCGATTACAATTTTATGTTTTCCAGTCTGTAATCTGTTTAATATCAGTTCATGACCTGCGATTGGACGCTTGTGTGTGGGATATTCTTTATACTGTTCATCTTCTGGTGTTTCATACCAGTGATAGACGGTAAAGTCTGAAACCCCACCTTCCCATTTTAGATCGAGCATGCCTTTTTCTTCATCGAAACATTTGTTGTGCGTTACCGTGCTTCCCCCTGACCATAACAACTGGTCGGGTTCGGAGACTGTGAAGGTTATCGGTGCAAATTCGATATCGCGGCACTCGTCATGGTTGTACCAATAAGTGAGGGTGTAGTCACCTGCGTAAAGTTCTTCCAATCTTAATTCTGCGTTTCCTGTTTTTGATGTTCCTGGGTCACTTGTTCCCCCTGAAAAATCGACAGCATCGCGGTCTGCCCACCCATAGGCATTCTTGTAGTCCCGTGTGAGCTTGTAATTGAAATCGGAAATACCGTCCGTAATGTATTCGAAGTCTACGGTCTGCTTCCCGGACGGGTAACCGTAACATGACACATCGATCCGGTCGCCTTTTGCGGCAGTAAGTGGCTTTAGGCCTTCCCCAATGATAAAACTTGTATCACTATGGCAGCCGAACCCGTTTTTAACCGTTGCATTATAAGTACCCCGCGGAAGGTTGTTCAGTGTTAGGCCTTCGGGCGTCAGTATACTATCGTCAGTTTTGGCTACCACATTGTTTCCGCTTTCGAAGTGTGTCACCTTGATTTTGTAGTTCGAAGTGGCATAAATCAGATCCAGACTGGCCTGGGCATACTGGCCTTCGAAACAGATAATGTCATCTTCTATAATCTGATGGCTGTTGTTGAACTTGGGCACGGGAATCATAGGCACTTCGTATTCCACACTTGCCGAACAGTCTTTGTGGTCGTAAACCGTGCCCCTATGTGCAGAACCGATCCGTAGATCATGAATGCTGTTAGTACTCTTTTCTAGTTCAGTATTATGAACAAAAGTGCCTTCCTTGTATTCTTCCCATTTGTATTTATACGGTTCGCTATCGTTGCCGCCCGTAGGTGATAAAATGATGGCCCCGTTGTGCCCAGCGCATTCGCTCCGTTTGAATGTGGGGTGTGCCAGAAGTTTGTCGGGCTGGTCGATTGTTTGTGTGGTCGTAAGTTCACCGCAACCGCTTGCACTAATTACTTTGATGGAGTATTCTCCTGCTGCAAGATCTGTTACAACTAGAACTGTATCTGTTAACTCTTCTTTATATTCATAATCATTGGACCCTGAGATTATTACATTGAACGGTTTTACCCCTCCAGACCACCAGACGCGCATTTTTCCATTGGCCTCGCCATAGCATTTTACGGAATCTACCTGTTCCGACTCTAACTTTTGGAACAGGTTTGGTTGTTCGATCTTATATATGGTATCGAAATCGAACTGCTTACATTCATTATCAAAGTTATATCGGTAGTCTAAAGTGTAACTCCCAGCCGACATGGAATTAACTGCAATGCCGCCTCCCGAAATTCCTGTGCTTACCCACCTGCCTTCTACTTTATTGGGGGTTACCCACTTGTCGTATACCATCGTATTTGTTCCTCCTGACAAGGAAAATTTCACAAAGCCGTCGTCGTAGCCGTAGCAGGTGGCGTCCTTAAGGTCAATATGGCTTAACCGCATGGGATCTTGTCCCGCCGCTAAAGTTACTTCGTTTGATTCTGCATAACACTTGTACTTATTTGTTGCTCTTGCCTGATATGTTCCCTTATTGCGACCTGAGAAAATGTGCTTTTCTTTTATTCCTATTGTATCAGCTACTACAGCACCTTTTTTAAATAGTTCGAATTTGTGCTCCCAGTTACTAGATTGTTTGAACACAGCTTCCAGTTCACCGTTCGATGTTTCAATACAGCGTAAATCGTATTTAATCTTTAAATCGAGGTCTGGAATATCGGGAGGGGTGAAATCAAGCAGGCTGGTATCGACAGAACATCCTTCCACATCGGAGTATTTTGCTTTATATTTTTTGTTCTGCTTTAGTCCTGAAATAGAAAATTCCCCAGCATTGCTGGTCTCAATAATGGATTTATCATTTACTTCATACCAGGAAAGGTTTTTGTATTCTGTGTCCCATCCGCCTTCAACTTTGATTTTAATCGATCCGTTGTCCTTAGATGTGTTATTTTCTTTGCAGTCACTTAGAACTTGGTCAAATGCGTGTATTTTTAGCGGTGCAGTTGGTTGTTTAATCTCAAAATCTTCCTTATAACTATCACAGTTGATATAATTTATAGAAAAATTGTATATTCCTGCACCAAGGGCTTCAAACTCTTTTTTCTTCTCATCAGAAGCTCCTATATTTCCAGTTTCAATTTCAGCATTATTTTTCGTCAATACCCATGAAAAATCTTTACCCGACGAACTGGTCCAGCTTACGCTGTGAGGTATTTCATCGCCGTAACATCTTACATTTGCGGTTGAGTTCGTTGTCAGCTCAATAGGTATAGGTTCTTCTACTTCAACATCAGTGAACGCCGAGCAGCCATTTTCATCTTGTATATAAAATCTGTATGTGCTTGCACTTAGATCGGTGAAATTTGCTGGTTCTGATTCCCAGTCTCCTTCTAGTTTATATCTGAAAACTCCAGTACCTCCTTTTCCTGCCCCAAGTTCGAATGTTACTGAACCATTTTTGCCTCTTACGCAGCTGGTTGGTTTTGGAGATATTTTTGCAGGCTGAACAGCTAATGGGGCTGGGTTTTCCAGTATAGTTTCTTCAGAAAGCACAACTTGGCAGCCATAAGCATCAGTCGCTTTTATTCTGTAATTTCCTGCAGCTAAAATAGCATTAGAAGTTATAGATTTTTCTGAAATATTCTCTTGAGTTTCAATGGAATTTACTCCTTGGAAGATGGTATATGCATATGAAGATTGTCCTCCATTGAAACCTAATGTAAATGAGCCATTTGTGTCCCCGTTGCATTTAGGGTTGTTGGAGCTAATGAGAAATGGATTAAACGGTTCATTTGCTTCATCAATAACAATTACTTTTGTTGTGTCGTTTTCTGAAAGACAGTTATTTGCATCATTAAATCCAATTTCGTAATTGCCTTGTTCTAACCCATGATACCAAACACCAATGTCTGAATATTGAGGGTCTTCAACTATGTTCTGATAAGAAATAAACCTTTTGCTCCCATCGCTTTCTTGTTTCCAGAAACTTATAGTGTACGGCTCTGTACCTCCATCGAATATAGTTAAAAATTCACCATTATTATCTCCTGTGCACCTTACATTATTAACTACAGGTGTCGTGACTGATACTTTTCTAGGTTCGTCCACTCTTACTGAAGTTCCAGATTTACAGCCATTACCATCTGTTACATGAAATGAACCATATCTATATGTAACATCTACTCCATTAATTTTCTCGGTTGTCCAATGATAACATTGCCTTGCTGTTACTTGGACTGCGCTATTGTCAACTATCGGTTTATCATTAATTTCATAGCTGTATGAACCAACACCTCCTTGGGCGGATAGCTTTATTGTCGCTGTATCGCCAAAGCATTTCATTGAATTTGTAACTTCGCCTTCAAGTACCAAAGGTTCTGGGTGAATTGTTGTGAAAACGGTATCATCGAGACAACCAGACATATCTTCGACAGCATATGTGTTTTCTCCAATATAACGGGTACCTCCGTAAGTACCAATACAAAGCTTATTATCACTTTTTCTTAACCAATAAAAACGATAATTCCGATCATTTCTTTCCGCTATATATCCACCTGTAGCAGAGAGTTGGACTGGTACTGCATCACCATAACATAGAGCATTCGGATCTCCTTCTAATTTTATGGTAAGCGGAGCTAAAGGTTCTGCGATTGTAATACTTCTACTTAAATAACATTCAGTCCGAGTTTGGTTAATTAAGTTAACAGTCCATGTTCCAGCCTCTAAGCCTTCGATTGAGGATGTTGTTGCTTCTATGTCAGTGTGATTTACTGCTCCTTCTTTTTTATAACGGAGTAAATAATTATCTGGATTATTATCGCCAGAAGCATAATATTTTGATATGGATATTTTACCATTTTTATCACCTTTACAGACGACATTTGTTGGTGTTAAAGATAGTATTCTTGGTATATATGGAGATTTCTCATCGAAAATTTCGACACTTCTTTCAAAAATGCAGCTTTCGTGTTTGTTGTTTTTAATTTTTATGGTATGGTTACCTGCTGCTGCGTCAATTTTTTTCTCATATTGTGAGTTTGCCGCAACAGTTGTTTCTAAAGTTGTGTAATTATGTATTATTGAATAGGTGCTTGAGGCTGGTAAGTTTGCGTTTATTGTTATATTATCTCCCGCTTTTATACAGGTGATATTACTTGGCGTTACCGTAGCCGTCATTTCTTTATTTACGTATGAAAGACTTATGCTTTCTTCTGCTGGACATTGGAGATACCTGACTTTAGTTCCTTCAGGACTCACGCTTGTAGTCTCTTCATGAGCCAAGCTAAGTGTTCCTGAGTATGTGCTAGGGTTTATATAAGGAGCTTGACTGATATCATCCTCAATAGTATAGTATACATGAGTTTCGTCTTTGCTGTGGTACTTAAACTCAAGACTTAAAGGCACATCATCGCCTGGTATGTCGATGCTATATCTTGCATATTGGGGAGTAGCTAAACTTTTATCCCATTTTAATTTTAGTTCTACATCATCCTTACAATACTTTGTGAGTTTTGGGAGTTCTGTTACAGTTGGCATGACTGGAACTTCACCAAGAGAGCGTTCGACTTCGTCTGAATAAAATGTATAACTACCAGCACTTGCTACAAGCCTAAAATAAACGGTAGCACCAACATATGGAATACCACTAAATGAACAATTCTTATTATCAATGGTAACGATATTATTTTCAACTGTTCGATTGGGACTTATTCGCCCTAAATATGTCCAATCCTGTCGATTGACAGAGTACTGTATAGTAAAATCATATCTAGCTGCCCTTTGCATTTCCCAATAAGCAATAAATAGAGGGTCATATCGCCTTGCATAATTCTCCATACTATGTGGTAATATTTCAGCACTAGGTAATTCTTTGAATTCGGCACTTATACTAAAATGGAGTTCTTCACCGCTACATAAAAGGGCATCATTAAGGATATCTAACCTCAATGATGGTGTTTCTGGTTCTACAAATTTCACACTATAAAAGTGTCCAGGATATTTACTACCACTGTAATATGAAATCCGAAAATTTCCTTCTGTAAAAAATTTAACGCGGCTGACAGAAGAATAAACTTTTCTGTCTTCTAACTGTTGGTATATGTCAGGGTTGTATTCAGGCCCCTCAATCAAATAATGCAAAACAGGCTGTTCAACAGGGACGATAACGCCAGTTGCTCCTGATTCAAAGGCGCCAGTACAATATGTTGCCGTTGCTGGAGATTTAACAACCTCGAAAGCCAAACTGTTTTCATATCCCTTCAAAACCTCAATGGTTTCCTGAGAAACGACTATATAATGGGATAGCATAAATACAAGAAAAAGAACTCTTCGTAACATAAGGTTAAAGTTTAATCGTTTTGGAGGCTTTCCAAGCTGAACTGTCACCATTTCTAAATACTATTTTTATGAAATATGAATAAGAGCTCCCAATTTTAACATCAGAATCAATAATCTGATTTTTATTTGCAGAAACACTCTTCCACATGGAAGCTGGCTCTTCATTTGTTTTTTTATATAAAGTGTATTTGACAGCCTTTATTTCTGTAGACCATTTTAGTAAAATTGTTCCTTCTTCAGGAGTCTTCATTGCTGTAAATTTGGTTACTGGTTGATTCTGTTTGTTATAAAATGCCTTTAAAATTGCTGGTTTAGAAGGAGTAGAATTGTTTCCAGCAGAGTCTAATGCCATAAGGGTATATGCATAGGGCTTTTTATACTGAACTGATTCGTCCAGAAATTCAGATTTATCTTTCAGTTTGAATTCCTGAATCATAGTCCATTGTTTCTCAGCTTTAGACTTTCGAAACAACTTCACACTCTTGAGGTCAGAACCTAAATCAGTACTATTGGTCCAGCTAAGAAAATTCCCTTTATCAGTCGCCTTTACGACAAGGAACACAGGCGGCGGAGGTGGAATAGTATCGGGTTTTGTAACCCATATTGCTTTTGAAAATTCCGATTTGTTAAACCGCTTATCTTCTGCTGTAATATGGTAAACAAAATGTTTGTCCAGACTTCTAAGGTTTAAACTATCGACATAAAAACTGTCGGCAATTGCTGCTTTTGTTAATTGGATTAGTTCAGAATCTTCAGCCCTTCTTCTATAAACACGATATCCTAATACATCCTGATCTGGTGAAGGCTTCCATTTCAAAGTAACAGTTCCTTTGGCCTCAACTTCCGTAGATATTTCTTTAGGGATTTCTGGAGGAAATGAATCTATAGGCTGCAAGAGTACAGGAAAAGAACGAAATTCTTTTCCTCTTTTGTTTGTAAAACGTAGAATATAATAATTTGATGAACGTGCTGTTACATCTGTATATTCAGTCGTTTTGGGAGGCAAATCTTCAGAAATGACCTTGAAGCCTTTGTTCACATTATGGCTTCTAAGAATGTTCATGAATTGAATCTCTTCTTTTACAGAGTCTGGAACTTCCCATTCTAGAACAGGTTTATTCTGTTTGTTAATGAAGCTGTTTGATATTTGAATACTGATATCTTTTTCAAGAAAACCTTTCCCTTTCACTATATTAGATGGGGATGAGTATTCTCCAAATGCATCTCTTCCTCTCAATCGGAAATAATATTCTTGAGTATTATCTGAAAGAGAAACTGCTTTTGAAACATTATATCTTGTTTTTTCAACATCTAAAGGAACAAACGGCAAACTATCTGTCACTATAAACCGTTTACCATCTGCGGAAATTTCTAATTGGTAGGCTGTAAAAAAGCTTCTGTGAAACTCTACGTTCCAGCTAATTTCTGCTTGTTTGTTTCCAAATTGAACTTTTATTTCGGGAGCAGAAGGTAGGTCGATGTAATCTTTGGTTCCAACGTAAGCACCTGAAGGTTCTGTTTGAAGAATTGTGTCAGGTATAGCGGGAATTAGTTTGTACAAGTACCTTACATCTTTTTCTATAAAACGATCAATAAAGCCTAGTGCTCCTAATTTTGCTGCCTGAAAAGAAATATCGGCAGCAAACAACGCAAATGAATACCTGTTTTGAATTTCTCGGTTTCGATTTACTATTTGAGCTATAGGATTATCATTCTCAGTATCTAGCTCAAATTTTTCTCCATATATAGCTTGTGCAAGCACAGCTGTGTATGGATCTTTTTCCACGAAATTCTTAAATGATTCCAAAGGGGCAGGTTTCAAAGGGACTGTATTAAGTTGCTCCTTGATAGGAGTATCTAAAATGACTCCTTTTTTTTGCATTGTATATCGCTCTACAAAAACACCGTACTTATTTGTTAACTGCCACATTACAGCATTTGTAGGTGCCCATCTGATCATTATAGAATCTGGGGTGGCCTTGGCTATTACACTTAATTCATTTTTTTGAGCATTACTGTTTACAGAAAGAAACAGTATACTTAATATGAGACAACAAAATTTAATAACAGTCTTTTCATTCAACATAGCCATGTGGTTAGAGGCGTACAACATTAATATTTTTGGTTGAGTTTGGATTGGTTCGCCCAGGCAAAATATAATCCAGCTTTACTTTATAAGTTCCCCAATCATAATCAGGAAGAGCGTCTAGGTCGAGTATTGTCTTTGCATTACGATTGCCGTCTTTTACATACCTTAATGCTGCTTGTGATTTGAGTTCAATAAAATCAGTTCTGACCTGCCAGTTCATCTGATGATATACTCTTTGTTTGGCGAATAGTTCTTTCAACTTCGTCACTCCTTTTACAGGTGGAAAACCATATTTCGAGGTGCCTTGAGTTGTAAAATTCAGCTTTTTTGCTGGGGCATAAATGTTAGGTCCAACGGTTTTCTGATACCAATCGTTGTCGAGAGTTGCTTCTTGTCGAATTAAAGGCTTGAATTCGTCATACCCTTGAATTTCATCATCACTGAAAGCTTCATCATACGAGTAAAATGACACCGACATTGTATAGCTATAATTTGTTTTTTCATTTTCTTTATCAAAATAGAAAACAATCCTGTTTGATTCGAAGACGAAGTGATCGACTTTTGAAGAAAAAGTTGCGAACTTACTGCTTCTAAAGATTAAAGTATGAAGTTCTTTGGATTCCAATTGCTCAAGATTTCCTTTAACCTCCATGTCTTTTAAGGTAATCTCTTGTTTATTAGCTCCAACTGACACAACAGATTCTACGCTATCAACATTTGCATCGATGTCTTTAGTTGTTTCTTGTAGTGGAACTTTCATCAATTTTAGTTCATAGTCGAAGCCTTTAGGTAGGTCTGAAGGTATTGGGAAACTGACCTGTTTTTCAGAAGTGTCGTAACTTATTGAACTTTTGTATGTACCTCTTGATGTTTTGAACTGCGCCTCAAATTTCCATTTGTTTTCTGTATCGAAAAGATATCCCTGCCCATCATTTAGCTTTATATATCCTGTTGGGTATTCTTGAACATAGAAGTTTTGCATGGTTTTGATAGGGTAAGAATACGTAACATTGTTGTCTGGAATAAAGTCGGGAGCTTCGCCTGATTTGAATTTGGCAGTCTTTATCCTTGAAAACTCTTTACCATCTATTTTTAGAATTTTCCATGTGTTGCCTATTTTCTCTTTTACAACAATCTTAATCTCAGCTGTTAGGTCTTGTTTTGGAGGCAGAATTTCGTCGGTGTCCAAGACTAGCACGTTATTCTCATCGTTCCAAATAAGTTCACCGGTTACAGGCTGCTTGTTTTTATCAAGTAAGCGGAAATATTCCACATCAAAACGGTATGTCTTTTTAGATCCATCGTTTTCGATGAATTCCATTGGAGCATTCATTTCAACATCGAAAACGGCCTGAGGTTCAACAAAAACATTAACATCTCTACTTCCATCGTTAGGCGTAAGGGCGCTTATTATTTTTGTACCTTCCAAAACACTTCCCCCAACAAGTTCACATTCTTCTCCAAGAGTAAAATCGAATTTGCAATTACCTTTCACACGTCCTCCAAGGACACTGTAGTAACCACCAACCATGCCTCGCATCCAGAATGGGTTTGGAAGTTTAGCTTGTAATAAGGCTGCGGCCCCAATTTCAAGAATTTTCTTTTTCCCTTTAAAAATCCACAGATCTATTTTAAGCCCAATATCTCCTTTGAAATAGCCATAGACCTGTCCATTTGCATACCATCCGTTAACACCGATTTTACCAGAGCGCCCCTTACATTTTGCAGAGCCATAGTTTTTCAACATGACATCGAAACCTAAACCTGCGTGAAAACTAGCATAGAATGGAGGAAAAGTAAGTTCTCCAGTATTGAAGTCGAGGCTGGAACCAAACGCAAAGCCTTTCCCATCGCCTAAGGCATTTAGTTCGCGCATATAATCAAGCTCACTGGAATCTATACCAAGAATATCACTGATAATGGTTGGCGGTGGTGGGCTTGACTTGACTTTAGTCCCCGCCATGAAGTAACTTTTTGTTTGTAAGGCAATGCCACCAACTCCTACTTTTAATCCATTAGGATTATCCGGTGTGCCCACATAAATATACCAATCGCCTTTACCTACATATATTTCAGCCCAACCAGCTTTACCTTTTTCGCCAATGCCTTGCATTAAACCTCCAGCAATGTTTACGAAAACCTCGAAGTTTGCATGAAACTCGTTGGATTCGAAGTTGTAGTTCATATCGAACCCGCCTGTAATGCTGCCAGATTCCCCAAGGGATTGTCCTTCGTACATTTCGTCGGCTTTATTTTTATCGAATTCTTTTTCTCCCGCTAGTCCAGAAGTATCGCCAGCTTTCCCTAATGCGGCGGTATTGTTGTATTCTACAGCTTTTCCTAAGTTACTTGCTAATTTTTCTGTTCCTGCTGGTATTGGAAGACTCAAAAAGCGTCCCATCCCATAGAAACCTAGGTAGTTTAGTCCTCCTCTTTTATTGAATATCATTTCGAAAGTGGCCTGTCCGTTAAATGCCTGCTCTGATTTTGAGGTTGCAAGACTTACTGATGCTTTTACTCCAAGACTAACGTTTTTGTCAGGAATATAAGATCGGCCACTTGGTGGTATTAATGAGTCAGTTTTATTTTTACCTTTTGGCGACATGTGGTAATAGGCACCTCCGCCAAATCCATTGATTTCTAAAGGAGCTATAATAGGAATTCCTTGGGCTAATTTGACCATTGCATCAACATACCAATAGCGCATTTCTTCGACTTTACCAAACATGGCGGTGGCTGTTACCTCAATGCCAGGTTCGAATCTAGCTTTGATTTTACCAGAAAAACCGTCGCCATAGTCAGGGTCTTTTCGAAAGAGTTCAATTGCGCCATAGAATCCAAATGCTCCTTGATCAATATCAATTGAGGCTTTATGGAGCCTGGCACCTACCAGTTTCCAATGCTGTTCGCCAGAGCGGTCTTCTTCCATTTTCCCTTTTACGCTAATGCCAGAAACAGCAGCAAAACTTCCAGATTCTTTTCCGGCAATAGCAATTTTCACATCTACTTTCAGCTCCGTAACATCTTCAACAGTTTTTATGCTCAAGTTGTCTATGCTGAGAGGGAATTTTCCAATCTTACTACCATCTCCTGCTCCCGCAGAAAATGCTTTGACTGCGAAATAGGGTTTCTTATTGGAAATCATTAATTCCTGAAACTGAACTTTTGCTAATTCGCCATAAGTTTTGCCTCCTTTTTTGTTCCCATCTTTCAGCCCGATGTCCATTTTGCCGTTTAGCATGGCTTTTACGGTGAAGTTTTCATTTTTCAGCTTAACATCGACATAGGAGTTTTTGAAAAGTGTAACGTGAGATGCCGAGAACATGTCGAACTCAAGTTTTTTGTCCACTTTTACCAGAAAGGCATATTCTCCACCTCCCATAACCTGTGCAGAGTAAGCTAGTTTCTGGGGATTGTCCGAGACTGGTAGCACAATACTTCCTGCCAATCCTCCATCTGTGATTTCATTGGCCAAGAAATTGACCTCAACAGAATCGATACTGAAAGCCCATCCTTCCATATCACCTTCATCAAGAGGAAGTGGATGTCGGGATTTTATTCTTCCTGTAAAGCCTTGGTTATCAATAAATAGACCTTCAGCTTCGAATTCGGTCGGTTTGTTGGTCTTTTTCGAGTTGAACGCTTTGTTCAGCTGTACTTTCAAGTGTCTGAAATAAACACCTCGCCAACTGTTTATGTTTCCAGGGACGATTTGGGTGTTTTGGGCGAGGTATTCATCTGGAAATTTCATTGAGGGGCTATTCCTAAAATCCGAAAAGTCGAAAGTGACACCTTGTACCCAAAAGGTTGCATCTTTATAGCTTGATACTTTGAATGGGGGCAGACTGATTTCGACAAACATGTCGTTCCAATCGGAGAAATAGGTTTTGAATTCTGTTTTGACCATTTCACCTACTTTTATTTCCCCTTTTTCATTTACAGGTTGAATCCATGAGCTGGCAAACTGAATTTCTGAGTCGAGGTACATCTCTTTGAAGCCGTTGCAGTCAAAAGAAACGTAAGTGCCTTTGTCGTTACCAAAACCACCTCTAAGCTTCATATGGAGTTTTGTATCAATGATGCCAAAATCAAAATCGGTTAATAATTGAAGTTTCCCGTCTAAAATCCCTGTGCTGAAATTGAATTTTACTTTACGGGCACCGAATGCAAGTTTTTTATCTGGTTTATTCGGTATTTCAAAAACCATATATGCTTCGAGCTCTGCATATGTGGGATAGAGTTTGGCATTGGCAATTCCAATAAGAAAGCGGCAATTACCAATCTGTTTGTCAATACCAACAGGGAGGTTTAGCAGGTCTCCCTTTTTCAGTTGGTTTACGATATTGGCACTTTCTCGGATTTTTTCTATCGTCGCAAGGGCTTTTCCTGTGAGTGTGTCGGTCTGCATCTGGTCTTCGATGCTTTTGTATGCCCAGCCTTCTGCGAATTCAATATCATTGGCTTCTAAAGCTGCCTGCATAAAAATTTCATCGAACTCTTCCAGTTCTGCAAAATGTCGTTGTTCTACAGATTTTGTTGCAGGCGGAGGCGTTTCCGCTGGCGGTATATGTGGCGGAATGTCTGGAGAACCATAAACACTCAGGCTGAAAAGAAATCCTATGAGAAGCAGCAGACGGGTCATTGTAATTATTGATTATGAATTTGTAATTGTTAATTGGCTGACGCTTGAGATTGGACTTTTGAGATAAAGTTTGATCTCATGTGTCATTTATTAAATGAGCTTAGAACTGATCTGTTTTAATTGTATAGTCGCCCATGTGTTCGTAGAACCATTTTCGGCAGGTCTCCAAGGCCTGCTCGTAGTTGTCGGTTTCGAGTTCGCCCCAGCGGTTCAGTCCTATTGGAAAGCCATCAATTGCTGGAGCTAACAATTCCATTACCTGATATGCACACATGATTTTTTGACTTGCATCGGGATTTGGTGAGAAACAGTTTTTTTCGTCGCTCTGGAGTACCTTTATTAAAATATCGTACAGCTCAGGGTGGTGTGTATAGATAATATCTTTGCCAATAGCGTCTAGAATACGGCTATCGATAGTTCTTTTTTCTAAAAGTCCTTTGATTTTGTTAACTGCCTTTTGGTCGTATAAACGGGCTGAAGCCAATGTTGCCGCCCACTGTTGTTTGCGGGCTAGGTTGGTTTTGGGCTTTTGGTTCTGGATTGAGTCCAAGGTTTTGATGTAGCTTCTTTCTCCTATCCAGCCAGCTAGCAAGAGCGTCTTGGGATCGGTATTTTTTAGTTTGATAATTTCTCCTAGCTTCCGTTTTGCTTTTTTTGAGAAATCGTATTGCTTGAAGGCCTGAAGACTTTTGGCTGTCCGCTTTTTTATTGATGCATTTTTATCTTGCATGCCCACTATTAATTGGTCAACTGCTTTTACTCGCATTTTTTCTACGTCTGACTTTTTTCCAGCTCTTGCAAGTAATTGGTAGGCCACGTATCGGACTTCATATTTTTCGTGGTCGGTGTATTTTGAGGCCGTTTTCAATACGTGCTTTATGGAGTCGGCAGATGAGAACCAGGCCTTTTTGAACGACCCTGTCGATTTGCCTTTGACAGTACGCTTCAGGTAGTCTTCTGCATCCTGAGAGAACAGGTGATTGCTTGTTAATGAAAAGAGTAGAATGAGTAGTAGTCTGCTGTAAATCTTCATTGCTAACTGTTTTTGTTCTTTAGTTCATTGTTTTTGAATTCCAATGGCCTTATTTACGAATATTTGCTGGAATAAATTGCGCCATTGCAAATGTTCAAACAAAGTAAAACATACTTCTGAATTTATTTGACATGACAGTTTTTATGACATAAAACATATAAATGTTTTGTGTCAGAAACAACTGTAATCTAGATTAAAACAGGAGTAGTGCGTAAAAACTAAAAAAAACAACTAATTTCCCCTTCGCCTAGTAACCACTTTAGTTGTGGTTGGTTTAAATGAAAAATACAAAAACTATGTTGAGAGTATTTTCACATTGCAAAGATATATCATATATGTTTTTGAAAAAAGTTAATTGTTAGATATGTTGCAAACAAAAATGCTACAGCATAGTGCTTGATTGTGATATAGGGTGCTATTTCTTGCTATTGATTGGTTGATTTGAAGGTAATGTAATTGTTTTTTAATTTTGAAAACTCAGGCCTACTTGGATGTTCAGAACAGAATTAGTGAAAGAATAACTTCGGTTTTCGTTGCGATCTGGATGCCTTTCGGGCCTTAAACGGAATTATTATTTGAACTTCACCTAGTAGTCTATTAATTTTATATTGTTGTACCAAACCTAGCACATTTTGGTTTTCACTTTACTAAAAAAAGACTTACGTAAGGGTATGCTTACTTTTTTAGTTTCCCGAAAACCCAAAATCTGCGGAGGCTTGTACGACAATAAACTTGACATACTATTTAGTGTTGTTTTTCTATTTGCTGGGGCTTTTAATTTTTAAAAGCTATTCTTACCTTTAGTGGAGGTGAAAAAAATCTATTTTAGAGTTGCATTCCTTTTAATCCTCTGGTACGAAAAGTATACACCAGATTAAAAAGTGAAAAGCACCTTGGGCTAACTAATTTATTTGATGTTATTTACATCTGTTTTGTTGGCATTATTACGTTGTCGAAAAATAAGAATTTGTGATCATGAAGCTTTTTTCATCAGCTAATCGTTGTTGGTTTTTTGTATTCAGAATAATTGATAACCAATGGTTAGTTTATGAAATTGAAGAGTTAAAGTTGTTAAGGTTGAGATTGTTATCGATTAAAATTTAACATTAGCAATGTAGAATTGCTAATGGATTTTAGAATAAAATGCGTAAGGTAGAAAAAGACTTCAATGCAGTGCCTCCAGAGCTGAAAGCTTCAGCTGACATGCGGAAAGAAGATGGCTTTGAAAGTGAGAAAACTGGCCGTTTCAAGAGTGAGTATTATAAGCTTTCGAGAGAGAAGCTGAGGGAACTTTATCATGAAAAGTGCGCTTACTGCGAAAGTGAATTGCTTATTTCCGACTATGATACCGTAGAACACTACCGTCCTAAAAACAAGAATGGCTATTTTTGGCTTGCTTACGAATGGAGTAATCTTTTGCTTGCCTGCAATATCTGTAACAATGCCAAAGGGGCAAGATTTCAGTTGCAGGCTGAGCATTTCGACCATCGCAGCATTGCTGTTGGTGAACTTCCATATTTGATTACAGATTATAGACTTAGGAATGAAGAGCCAATGTTGCTAAACCCAGAAGTTGACGATCCTGATTATTTTCTTGCTTATGATAACAATGGGAAATTGAAGCCAAATCATAATCAACCCAATACGCGCGACAGGGCAGAATATACGATTGACTTATGTAAGCTGAATAGGGATAAACTTAGGAAAAAAAGGAAAGGGGTTATTGATCAGATATTCAATAGTCTTTCCGATCAGGCATATACGCTTGTTGAAACTCATAAAAGTGTAGGTGTTCCTATTGAGAGTCTTCTTGCGCCAAGTTTTAAAAATATCTTTAAACAAATAAAAGTTAACTCAGAAAGCCCAAGTCTTTCGTATACGATGATTCATCGAGCTATCTATTCGGATTTTGAATTGCTTCTTTTAACACAAATCAGTAGTAACATTGTTCAGCGGATTGTTGGTAAGGCTTTTCGTTTGTTTAAGGCTGGAAAGTTGTGAAAGGGATGAATGTAAGTATCGTCTGTTGAACAAAATTGCATGGAATGGATATTTATCTTGATACAGAATATATTGCGGATCAGTTCAGAGTTACTCCTATTTCTATAGGGTTAGTAAAAGAGAATGGAGATAGGTATTACGCTGTCTCGTCGGAGTTTACAGAAGGAGAGCTGACACCTTGGTTGCTGAAGAACGTGTTGCCAAACCTTAATACTGATCAGAAACAAAGTTTAGCTTCGATAAGGGAAGAGCTGAAAGCTTTTATTGGAGGTGAAGGAGAGGGGATACATCGTGTCGGAATAAAATTTTGGGGATACTTTTGTTCCTATGATTGGGTTGTTTTTTCTGCTATCATGGGTGGAATTGAAAACTTTCCTGATTACATTCCATTTTATTGTAATGAACTTAAACAAGAAGCCGATAGACTGCAATTTTCTATAACGAATATTCCCAAGAGTCAGGTTAAACATAATGCTTTAGCTGATGCAGAGAGAAATAAGAGACTTCATGAACAGTTAAAGTTAATGGAGAGAAGCTAAATGTCTACTGCCTTTGGAATTAAGTTTCATCATATTCAACCAAAACAACTCTCTAAAGCAACTCCCTTTTTTTCTTAGGCAAGCTATTCACAATAAGTTCATAAGAATGATCAATAAGTTCCTTTATCAGTTGTTCCGGTAGGGAACTTTTGAAACGGACAGAATTCCAATGCTTTTTGTTCATGTGATAGCCAGGTAGAATCTCTTCAGGGTACTCAGTCCGTAAATTGATAGCCCGTTCCGGCTCACATTTTAGGTTCAAGTAATCGTCTTCGTCGAGACTAATGATGGCAAATATCTTATCAACTACCTTTATTACAAGGCTGGTGTCATCAAAAGGGAAGCTCTCGGACGTTCCCTTTTTTGCAAGACAGTATTCGCGTAGAATTTCAACATCCATTAATTAAGAGTGTTAAGTTCGTAGTGCTATTTATTTAAGACAAGCATTGTGCTAATAATAAATACTACGACAGAGATTATGAGCGTCATTTATATTAGCATCTCTTAATTATCGTTTGTCAGTTATACAATAATTGAAGTAGAATACAGCTGCTCATCGTAATAGAAAATAGCATTGCTTGTTTAGCTCTCAGTTAAGGCTGGTTGCTGTTCCCCTTTTACATATGAGTTTATGTGACGGTCTTTCTTCTTGTCGTAAATATCTTTTACGGTTACTAAAATACCAGTTTCTTCGACACCACCAAATGCTTCGTTAAGGCTAGTGCCGAAACTCCGCATCGTTGGAGAAATATTTAGATAGGCATTAATGAGTGGAGGAATATTTTCCCCATATTCCCGGATTTTTTTTACAAGAACTTTATAATTCGTTAGGTAATCTTCACCTGCGAAAAGATTCTCGAACACAGAAATATCAGTAGAGAAACCAAGAGACATTTTCGGATAAAGCATTTTATCTTTATCTGCACAGTAGCGTTGCATGAAATAAAGAAGAAGGTCGCGGGCAGTTGAATTGTAATGTTTGTACATGGTTACTTTTCCGAACAGGAAGCGTACATCTTCTAGGTCGACGGTAAGTGCTCCGATGCCGTCCCATAAGTTATCCAAAGCAAAGAGACTTTTTCGGCCTACTGCTTTTGCTTGATAGTCGGGGTGTACAAAAGAACGCCCTAGTTCAAGTGTATAAGGTACGTAATCGTTCAGAAAAGTAGAAGTGAAATTAAACAAGCGCCCTGTTGCCAAAATGTGATTCCCATTTTCGTCACGGTCTGCTGTTCTTAGCAGTTTATAGCGGTAGCCGCCCATCAGCACCCTGTGTTTCGGATCCCATACTACCAGTTGATGATAAGGCACTGGAGCCATGTCATAAGCGTCGATATCGATCTCTTTTCCAGTGCCACCACCTGCTAAACGGAATGCAACTTCCCGCAATCGTCCAATTTCCTGCATTATAGCAGGTGAATCATGATAAGTTAGCGAATAAATCTGGTTTCCTCCAAAATTTGTAGTACGCACGAACTTGTCCGTTGTTAGTTCTGCCATAATCTCGTCCACAGGCACAGGCTTGATAATCTCCTTCATCCTTCTCTAGCTTAAGGTCTATGACCTAATTATTTTAAATGATTCTGTCTAAAAATGAGCAACCTGCGTTCGTTTGCGATGCAAATAATAATGTATACTAATGCGAAAGCGGTTTTCGTTTTTCTGAAATTTTTATAGCGATTTCTTTATTCGAAATAAACCAATGATTAATGGCCAAATTCACTTTAGTAATAAACGACACTTCTTGGGTTGTCACGATTTTGATTAACGTTCAAAGTACATCCTTAATATAGTTCGTTGAACTCTGTTCTGTACTTGTCCTAACTACAAGAAATCCAAAGTTGGTGTTTCGGGCAGCTTATAAACGTGTTCTCTGAGTTTTGCAGCCCATTGATCTGGAGTGTGGCTTTTGTCAAAAACAGTATGTTCTATTGGTTTACCAAAAGTAAAAGTTAGAGTATCGCCCATTTTGTTGTACAGCTCATCTACCAGATAGAGCATTTCCAAAGGGAACTTTATCCCCGACATTTCTCTCAGACGGGCAAAGTTGTAGAAAAAATTCGAATTTTGGCCTGTTATGTGAACTGGAACCACCGCAACTTTATGTCGTTTGGCTCGTGTTACGACTGTTTTTTTCCATTCAAGGTCTTTCACTACACCATTTCTTCGCCTAGATACAAGCCCAGAAGGGTAGGTGATCAGGTGCTGTCCTGTAGCAAATACTTCATCCATTGCAGCTACACTTTCTTTACTGTGAGCGCCATGTTTGTTTACCCCGATGAAAAACTCCCTTAGCGGCTCTACATTCAACAGAAGATCGTTGATAACTGCCTTGCAAGGGCCAAATAATTCACTAACAGCTTTTATAAGCAATACTCCATCGTGGCTGCCGATAGGGTGATTTGCAGCAAAAATATACTGTTGGTCTTCAGGTACTTGTTCTGTACCAACAGTGGCGATGTCCATTCTGAAATCTTCTGAGTAAGCCCGAAGGAAATCAGTTCCTCTTTTGCTGTTATGTTTGTTCAAAAAGTCATTTAGATCATCTTCATGAGCTATTTTGCGCAAATATTCGATAAGGAACCCTGGGACTATTCGGCTCCATTTCTTACTTTTTTCAGTAAAAACCTTCTTGATGTCTATGAATTTTCTTTTCTCTTCCATGTAACCCCTTTAACATTTAGGCATTCACAATTTTGCAGCCCCGAAAATAAAAAAAGATTCCCGACGCTCTTACATTTTTCTTTTATAATGAATATCAAAAACAAAGTCTTAATGATATTTAAGCCTTTTACGGTTTTCTTCTTCCACTTTCTTCCACCAATGTACTTAAAGTATAACTTTAATGTTTAAATTTCAACTTATTTATCTTGTATTCAATTAATTAAGTTAAGTTTGAAATGTGATATTTTTTTTGACATTTTATTCTATTGAAGTATTACTTTAATACTAAAAAACAAAAAGTGGAATAAAGTGGGGCAAAGTGGAGGTCTGTGGATAAATATTTGTAATTTTGTCAATTGAAAAGGTATCTCTTTTATGACCACATTCATAGGCGAACATACTGCAAAGCTTGATGTTAAAGGGCGGATGGTTTTTCCTTCTTCTTTTAAGAAGCAAAACCAATCGGCCGAGCCAGACCGCTATGTGCTCAAAAAAGACATCTACGAGGAGTGCCTCGTACTGTATCCGATGGAAGAATGGCAGCGCCAAACGGATCTGATCCGGTCTAAGGTAAACCCTTATAATAAAAATCATGCACGTTTTTTACGAGGATTTTTCAGGGGGACTGCAGAAATTACTTTAGATAGCAATAGTAGAATGCTTATACCTAAGACACTTATCGATCAGGCAAAAATTGATAAGGAGGTTTATCTGGCAGGTGTGGATGGGAAAATTGAAATCTGGTCAAAAGAGATTTACGAAGATATGGGAGCCGATATGGACGATTTTGCCGATCTGGCTGCCGAAATTTTAGGAACTGAAGACGAACTGTAGACTATGACAACGTATCACGTACCGGTTTTACTGCACGAATGTATCGAGGGACTGGCCATAAAGCCAGACGGTATTTACGTTGATGTGACTTTCGGTGGTGGAGGCCATTCGAGAGAGATAATGAAACACTTGGGAGAAGATGGGCATTTGTTCGGGTTCGATCAGGATCTGGATGCACAGAAGAATGCTATCGACGACGAGCGTTTCACATTTGTACGAAGCAATTTCAGGTACATCAAGAATTTTCTCAAGTATCACGGTGTTGAGCAGGTAGACGGGATTCTTGCTGATTTGGGAGTTTCATCGCATCATTTAGATGCCGCCGAGAGAGGCTTTGCTTTTCGCTTAGAGGGAAAGCTGGACATGCGGATGAACCAGAGAGCTCAAACAACTGCAGCTGAAATATTGAATACTTACGATAAGGAAGCTTTGATTAAAATCTTCCGTCAGTATGGAGAGATAAGAAGTGTGCACAAGCTTACGGATATTATTTTATCCCGTCGTGAGTATGAACCGTTTGATACTATCGAGGATTTCTTGGAAGAAATAAAGAGTTGTGCACCGAAGCACGCAGAACATAAGTATTTCGCAAAAGTTTTTCAAGCACTACGCATCGAGGTGAACGACGAGATGGGAGTGTTGAAACGCTTCTTGGAAAAAACAGTAGAAGTGATGCGCCCAGGAGGGAGGCTCGTTGTGATTACTTACCATTCGTTAGAAGACAGACTGGTAAAGAATTTTATCCGCTCGGGTAATTTCGAAGGACGGATAGAGAAAGACATTTATGGAAATTATGACACTCCTTTCGAGGCCGTGAACAGAAAAATAATCGTTCCTTCTGACGAGGAAAACGAGCGGAACAGTCGTGCAAGGAGTGCAAAACTAAGAATAGCAGAAAGGGTCTGATGGCAAAGGAAAACAACATAATGAAGGAAATCATCGACGGTAGTGTGTTGACAAAAGATGCAATTGTGAAACAGCTACCGCTTATTTTATTCATTATCCTGCTAACGTTCCTATACATTGCCAATCGCTATCATGCAGAAAAGCTGGCTCGCGATGCCACAAGAACGCAGCGCGAGATTAAGGCTTTGAGATCGGAGTCGATAAGTATCGCTTCGGAATATATGTATCTCACAAAGCAGAGCGAATTGCAGAACTTGGTCACAAAAAAGAAATTGGGGCTCACTGTCAGTAAAGAGCCTCCTAAAAAAGTAATAATAGAGAAAGAGTAAGAATTTAAGAAGAGCAAATGCAAATCAAAAAACAGATCATATCACGATTTGCGTCAGTCTATTTCGGTGTCCTTTTTATCGGGATACTTATTATAGGCAGGGTACTCTTTTTGCAAATTTTTCAGGGTAAGAAATGGGCTGAAAAGGCTGAATCCCTGACTTACAGAGACATGATTATCGAACCCAACCGTGGCGATATCTACTCTGTCAATCACAAACTGCTGGCTACCAGTGTTCCTTTTTTCGAAGTTCGCATGGACATGCAGGCTTCATTCTCCAAAGAGCTTTTCGATAAGAATGTAGATTCGTTAGCATTGAACCTTTCGAAGCTTTTCGAAGACAAAACGAAGACGCAATACCTCAAGGATTTAAAAGAAGCATTTAAAAAAGGGAATCGCTATTTTCTTCTTCAACAGAAAGTTAACTATGCTGACTTAAAGAAATTGAAGAGGTTTCCAATTCTACGAAGAGGGCGTTACAAAGGTGGTTTAATAGCAGAGCAAGAAAACCGACGCGACAAGCCTTTCAAGAGTTTAGCATCTAGAACTTTAGGGCGTTTAAAGAATGAAGGGGAAAGACAGCAGGATATAGAAAAGAGAAAAACCGATGCAACAATAGGCCTCGAAGGTGCTTACGATCATATTCTGAAGGGTAACGCGGGTATTCGTTTAGTTCAAAAGCTATCCAATAATGTTTGGATGCCAGTAAACGATGCTAACGAGGTAGACCCTGTTGACGGTATCGACTTAATAACTACGATTGATATCAATATTCAAGATGCAACTCACGCTGCACTGAAGAAACAATTGGTTAGGCAAAAAGCGCATCACGGGACTGCCATTGTAATGAAGGTCGAAACGGGAGAGATCTGTGGGATTTCGAACCTAAGGGTTAATCCAAGCGACACAACCTATCAGTCCTATTACGAATATTATAACTATGCTGTTGGTGAAAGTACAGAGCCAGGCTCAACTTTCAAACTTGCGTCGATTATCGCAGCTCTGGAAGATCAGAAAATTAAGTTAATAGACACAGTTCATACACATAAAGGTAAAGTCTCGTTTTACGGTTTCCCGATCAGGGATTCGAAAGAAGGGGGACACGGGCTGATCAATTTGCAGGAAGCCTTCGAGGTCTCGTCAAATATCGGTATTGCGAAAGCTATCGACAAAGGATATCGCGACAAGCCAGAGGAATTTGTTGGTCGCCTTTACAGTATGGGACTTAACCGTCCGTTGGGCATTGAAATAAAAGGCGAAGGAGATCCATACATCAAGTTCACTGATGATAAACTTTGGACTAAAGTTTCATTGGCACAGATGTCTATTGGTTATGAGGTTAAGCTGACTCCATTACAGATATTGACATTTTATAATGCAATTGCCAACAATGGTAAAATGATGCGGCCAATGTTTGTGAAAGCTTTAGAGGAACAAGGGCGTGTGATTGAATATTTCGAACCTCAGGTACTAAATCCATCGGTTTGTTCTCAGGCAACAGTTAAAGAAGCACAGAAGTTACTTGAGGGGGTGGTATTGCGAGGTACTGCCCGCAACATAAAGAATAGTCGTTATCGTGTTGCAGGAAAAACAGGTACGGCAAAGATTTTCGACGAAAAGAAAAAGAAATATATAAGTGAATACAAGGCTTCTTTTACGGGGTATTTCCCAGCAGAGAAACCGAAGTACTCTTGTTTTGTAATGATCAGTGCTCCTAAAACAGGATTGTATTATGGAAATACTGTTGCGGCGCCTGTTTTTAAAGAAATTGCAGACAAGATTTTTATTCAGGAACTAGAATTCCAGCAGTCGAGGGAATTTATTGAACAGCCTCTGATTGCTGCTGTTCCATATTCTAAAAACGGACTGAAAAAAGATCTGGATTTTCTTCTTAAAGATTTGGGGATACCTAAGATTGAACCCGAAGGGCAACAATCCGAATGGGTAATTACAACCAAGAAGGACAAAGGAATTCTATATGGAAATAGAACTGTGGATACCAAATCCGTACCTCTAGTGACTGGCATGAGCGCGAAGGATGCAATCTATATTCTTGAGAATTTAGGTTTGCGGGTAGAGGTGAAAGGACGCGGTTCTGTGATTAGCCAGTCTGTAGTTCCGGGAACACCATTAAAGAAAGGACAAACAATAACAATCGAACTGATATAATTTGAAATCGCTAAAAGACATAATCGGAGCAACGCCGAATCCACAGGTTATAGGCAATATTGAGCAGGATATTGCAGCTTTGACATTCGATTCGCGTTCGGCAAGGGCTCAGAGCCTGTTTTTTGCTGTCCCAGGAACTAAAGTTGATGGTCACCGTTTCATCCCCAAAGCAATTGAGGCTGGGACTACTGCAATTGTTTGCGAACAAGTGCCAGACGAAAGACCTGAAGGGGTATGTTTCATTCAGG
This sequence comes from Bacteroidales bacterium, assembly GCA_965230435.1. GTDB lineage: Bacteria > Bacteroidota > Bacteroidia > Bacteroidales > JBDKHP01 > JBDKHP01. The sequence continues at coordinate 63,118 of CBDDLB010000005.1, read as the reverse complement.
TAGCTGATAGTAATTTGGCATTGGCACATATCAGCGATTTCTTTTTCGATCATCCATCAAGGGATTTGACCTTGGTAGGAGTGACGGGAACAAACGGCAAAACAACAACAGTGACACTCCTACACGGGCTCTTCAGTAAGTTGGGTTACAAAGCAGGATTGTTATCGACTGTAAAATATATTATCGGCAATTCGGAACAGGAAGCAACGCACACAACACCAGACTCTATCCGCATAAACGCAATGTTGCGCGAGATGGCAGATTTGGGCTGCGAATATTGTTTCATGGAAGTGAGTTCGCATGCCGTTGCACAGCATAGAACTACAGCGTTGCAGTTTGCAGGTGGTGTGTTTACGAATATTACGCACGATCATTTAGATTATCACAAAACTTTCAAAGCATATATCGAGGCCAAGAAAGGCTTTTTCGATGGTCTTTCTAAATCGGCTTTTGCCATAGTAAATGCCGACGACAAGAATGGAAGGGTGATGTTGCAAAATACCCTTGCCACACAGAAAACTTTTGGCCTTAAAAATATGGCCGATTATCGCGCAGGTATTATCGAGCACGATTTCACGGGAATGCAGCTTCAGTTAGATGGCAATGAATTTTGGACAGCCCTAGTTGGGGAGTTCAATGCTTACAATCTGCTTGGAGTTTATGCAGTGGCAGTTCTTCTGGGCGAAAACTGCATTGAGGTGTTAACAGCTCTTAGCCAGTTGCAGCATGTTGATGGTCGTTTCGAATTGTTGCGTTCGGAAAATGGTATTTCTGCAATTGTAGACTATGCTCATACTCCGGATGCTTTAGTAAACGTGATTGAAACGATAAACCAAATACGTAACAGATCTGGTCAGTTGATAACTGTTGTGGGAGCTGGTGGCGATCGCGATAAAACTAAAAGGTCTGAAATGGCAAAAGTTGCAGCTCATGGTAGCTCAAAGGTTGTGTTAACATCAGACAATCCAAGGACGGAAGATCCGGAGACCATTTTAGATGATATGCAGACAGGAGTTCAGCCTGTAGATGCAGTAAATGTATTGCGCATCAGTAACCGCAAAGAAGCTATACGTACAGCAATACACCTTGCGCAGGCTGGCGATGTAGTTTTGGTGGCTGGAAAGGGGCACGAGACCTATCAAGAGATTAACGGTGTAAAGCACCATTTTGACGATAAAGAAGTTATTAACGAATTATTCAACCAACAAACAAAAGCCTAGGAGGCAAAAAAAGAAGATGCTCTACTATCTATTTACATACTTGCAGCAAAATTTCGATTTCCCGGGAGCTGGACTTTTTCAGTTTATCTCCTTCCGGGCATCAATGGCTGCTATTTTAGCACTGATCATAGGGACGGTTTATGGAAGAAGAATCATTACCTATTTACAGATTAAACAAATTGGTGAAATCGTTCGCGATTTGGGGCTAGAGGGACAGTATCAGAAAAAAGGCACGCCAACAATGGGTGGAGTTATCATTCTAATTTCTATTCTGATACCTACGCTTTTGTTTGCAAAACTGGAAAACATTTATGTTATCCTGATGCTGATAACAACCGTTTGGTTGGGACTCATTGGTTTTCTCGACGATTACATTAAAGTCTTTAGAAAGAATAAAGAAGGACTTCGTGGTAAGTACAAAGTTTTGGGACAGGTAACTCTAGGGGTTATTATCGGAGCTGCAATTTATTTCAACGACGATGTTGTGATTCGTAAAAACATCGAAATACAAGGAGCAAACGGACAAACCGAAATCATAAAGCAGGATGAACCATCTACGGAGACCACAATACCTTTTCTGAAGAATAATACCTTGGACTATGCTTGGTTTGTGAAGTTCTTGGGCGAAGGTTATAAGAGCTGGGCTTGGCTGATTTTTATTCCGATCGTGATTTTCATTATCACAGGAATATCCAATGGAGCTAATCTCACCGATGGACTCGATGGACTTGCTACGGGAACGTCCGCAATTATTGGGGCTACCTTAGGAATTTTGGCCTATGTTTCAGGAAATGTCGTTTTTGCTGAGTATCTGAACATCATGTATATTCCTAATTCAGGGGAACTTGTGATTTTCATATCGGCTTTCACAGGAGCTTTAATAGGTTTCTTGTGGTACAATACATTTCCAGCTCAGGTATTTATGGGCGACACGGGTAGTTTGACAATAGGCGGCATTATAGCTGCATTTGCAATTCTCATTCGTAAAGAGCTGTTACTGCCTATTTTAGCTGGAATTTTCGTTGTCGAAAACCTGTCGGTAATTCTTCAGGTGAGTTACTTCAAATACACAAAAAAGAAATACGGCGAAGGCCGCAGAATATTTAAAATGTCACCGTTGCATCACCATTATCAGAAGTTGGGGTATGCCGAACCAAAAATTGTAGGCCGTTTCACCATCGTTGGGGTTATGTTGGCCATTATCACATTGGTGACCCTTAAGTTGAGATAATGAGTAGGATTGTTGTTTTAGGAGCCGGAGAAAGTGGCGTAGGTGCAGCAGTGTTGGCTAAGTCGAAAGGTTATGAAGTTTTTGTTTCCGATTTCGGAAATGTTCAAGATAAATACAGAGTTCTTTTACAAGAAGAAGGAATAGACTGGGAAGAACAGCAGCACACAGAGGCAAGTATTCTGAATGCAGACGAGGTTGTAAAATCTCCGGGCATTCCAGATAAAGCCCCGATGGTGCAAAAGATCAGGGAAAGAGGCATTCCAGTTATCTCGGAAATTGAATTTGCAGCACGTTTTACCAATGCCAAGCTGATAGCGATCACTGGCAGCAACGGAAAAACAACAACAACAATGCTGATTTATGAGATGCTGAAGAATGTAGGCTGCAATATCGGTCTGGCAGGTAATGTAGGGCAGAGTTTTGCGCTTCAGGTAGCACGAGAGCATTTTGATGTGTATGTGCTGGAGATAAGCAGCTTTCAGCTCGATGGGATGTATCGGTTCAAAGCCGATATTGGTATTCTGACCAACATTACGCCTGACCATCTGGATCGCTACAACAACGATTTTCAGTTGTATGTAGATTCGAAATTCAGAATTACACAAAATTTAAGTGAAGGTGAGTTTCTGCTTCTCTGCAAAGACGACACAACAATACAAGAGAACAAACAACAAAAGTTACAACAACGAACCAATGTGCTAGAATTCGGCATAAGCGAACATGCAGATGCTTATGTAGAAGGTAGCATGCTAAAGATTAGTGCTAATGGTAGAACCTTCGAAATGAATATGAACGAGTTATCGCTTAAGGGGCGACATAACACATACAATTCTATGGCTGCGGCGCTCACCGGAATTCTGATGGATTTACGGGATGAGCAGATACGCGAAAGCTTAAGGTCGTTTAAGGCTGTAGAACACAGGCTTGAAGAAGTATTGACGATACGTGGCATTAGGTTCATAAACGACTCTAAGGCTACAAATGTCAATTCAACTTGGTATGCCCTTGAGAGTATGACTCAGAAAACAGTTCTCATTTTAGGAGGTGTAGATAAAGGCAACGATTACAGTTTGTTGAATGAATTAGTAGAGGAGAAGGTAAAGGCAGTTGTGTGCCTTGGCAAAGACAATAGTAGGATTGTAGAAGCATTTGCTCACATGACCGAGCTTGTCGAAACCGACTCTATGCAGGAAGCAGTTCGCTCGGCATATTATTTAGCACAAAACGGAGAGAATGTGTTGCTTTCGCCAGCATGTGCAAGTTTCGACCTCTTCAATAGTTATGAGGATAGGGGAAAACAGTTTAAAGAACAAGTAAACAGATTATGATTATTGATTAAAACAAATTCATGCGTCAGTCAATAGCTCATAATTCATAATTATAATTCAAGTTGAAAAGTTTTTTTGAGAAACATTTTAAAGGAGACCGTGTAATCTGGGCAGTACTGTTCGTATTGTTCGTATTGTCGATGCTGGCAGTGTATAGTTCAACTGGCACATTGGCCTATACTTACAAAGAGGGCAATACTTTCTATTACCTGTTGCGGCATTCGAAATTCCTTTTGGCTGGAATTGTGATCGTGTACGTTGTGCATCGCATTCCATACAAGGTATTCTATGGCCTTGCTAGGTTCTTACTTATTGTGTCGCTGGTGCTTCTGCTCATAACGCTGATTCTGGGAGTTTCTCACAACGAAGCCGCCCGTTGGCTTACATTGCCAGGGCTGGGAATAGAATTCCAGACTTCGGATTTAGCAAAATTCAGCTTGATAATTTATGTGGCCAAAGTGTTGGCACATAGTCAGGATTCAGAAGAAACATTGAAGAAGGCTTTTCAGCCGATCATGCTGGGCGTTGGGCTGGTTACGGTGTTTATCATGCCAGAGAACTTGTCTACAGCATTATTAGTTTTTCTTACCTCACTTACCTTAATGTATATAGGGAGAGTGAATGGACATTATTTGCTGGCCACAATCGGAACCTTGGTCGGTGCAGCAGGACTTATGATTCTGATCATTCTAGTGTCGCCCAAAACGTTCCATCGTGGAGAAACGTGGAAGGCACGTATCGAAAACTTTATAAAAGGCGAAGGTGGAGAAAATTATCAAGCCGAGCAGGCTAAGATAGCTGTCGTTACAGGTGGTTTTATGGGGAAAGGCCCAGGAAAAAGCACACAGCGTAACTTTTTGCCACATCCGTATTCAGATTTTATTTATGCAATAATAATAGAAGAATACGGCATACTCGGAGGCTTAATAGTGCTAGCCTTGTATCTATACCTATTCTATAGAACAGGTAGGTTGGTTCGTTACGCTAGTCGTACGTTTCCGGCATTTCTAGCCATTGGACTTTCATTGAGCCTTGTGTTTCAAGCCTTAGTGAATATGGCCGTTAACGTTAACCTGATACCAGTTACAGGTCAGCCACTGCCCTTGTTAAGTATGGGAGGGACATCTATACTCTTTACCTGCGTTGCGTTTGGTATTTTATTGAGTATAAGCCGAAGTGTTGAAGAACAACGCTTGGCAAATTTACAGGAAGAGCAACTGGCATAGAGAATTGTAGAGTACAGTAAACTTTAGATCAAGTACGAAATATAAAAATGAGTAAACGAATCATCATAAGCGGAGGCGGTACAGGAGGTCATATTTTTCCTGCCATTTCAATTGCAAATGCGATTAAGGAAAAGATGCCCGATACCGAAATTCTTTTTGTAGGAGCAGAAGGCAAAATGGAAATGGAAAAAGTTCCTGCTGCGGGCTACAAGATTATCGGTTTGCCTGTTGCTGGTTTCCAGCGGAGGTTTACTCTTAAGAATCTTACTTTCCCTTATAAGCTATTTGTTAGTATTCAAAAGGCAAAGAAGGTTGTAAGTGACTTTAAGCCAGATGTGGCTGTAGGAGTAGGAGGGTATGCAAGTGGCCCAATACTGAAAGTAGCAGCCAATGTTGGAGTGCCAACACTTTTACAAGAGCAAAATTCATATGCAGGAGTTACAAATAAACTTTTAGCTAAGAACGCCGAAAAGATATGTGTTGCATACGAAAATATGGAGCGTTACTTTCCTGAAGAGAAAATTCTTTTGACAGGAAATCCTGTTAGGAAAGATCTCTTGCGTTTGATGGATCGTGAGGAAGCAACAGCTCACTTTGAGTTGGATGATAATAAAAGAACACTTCTTATTGTTGGCGGAAGCCTTGGGGCAAGGTCAATAAACAATGCAATAGCAGAGAATTTAGGGAAGTTGGCATCGGATAAAGACGTTCAGGTGATTTGGCAGACTGGCAAGATCTACTACGACGAGATGAAGGTAAAAGCAGAGGAGATAAATGCTGATAATATTTTAGTAAAGCCTTTCATCAGCAGAATGGATTATGCTTATCGCGCCGCTCATTTAGTGATTTCGAGAGCTGGTGCAGGTACAATATCAGAGCTTTGTCTTGTAGGAAAAGCTGCAATTCTAGTTCCTTCGCCTAATGTAGCAGAAGACCATCAGACGAAGAATGCTATGGCATTGGTAGATAAAGGTGCTGCTGCTTTGGTGCAAGATAGTCATGCAAAAGAACAGTTGGTGGATCGTGCATTGAACTTGCTGAAAGACCGCGATCGTAGCAATCTTTTGGGCGATAAGATAAAAAAGCTTGCTCAGCACGATTCGGCAGAACGTATTGCAGACGAAGTAATAAAATTGATAAAGTGAGAATCTCGCGGGGAGATTTTTTTTATAAGTAGGTGTGTTAATATAAACGACACTTTTAGGTGTGTCACTATACTGAATATTAGCACAATGCTTTTCCTAATAAATAGCACCACGTGCTTAAAACTGAACTTTCCCTTTAATAGGGAATATTTTAAATGGATGGTTTAGAGTCGTATTGTAGAATAAGGCTGGATTAGAAACAATCAGTTGACTATTGACAGATAAACCAATGACCAATGACTGTTAAAATGAACACAACACAGTTCGATACATATTATTTCATCGGTATAGGTGGCATCGGGATGAGTGCCCTAGCGCGTTTTTTTAATGCAATGGGCAAACAAGTTTCGGGTTACGACCGTACACGTACTTCGCTAACAGATCAGCTTGTTGAGGAAGGTATTGCGGTTCATTTCGAAGATAATATAGAACTGATTGATCCTGCTTTCAAGAAAAAAGATAGCACTCTAGTAATTTATACTCCAGCAGTGCCCAAAGATCATACAGAGTTGGTGTTCTTTCAGGAGAGTGGCTTTGTGGTAATGAAACGTGCTCAGGTTTTGGGAGTACTAACATCAGAGAGCAAAGCATTAGCGGTAGCAGGAAGTCATGGTAAAACAACGGTTTCCACCATGTTGGGGCATTTGCTTTATCAGTCCCAAGTAAAGGCTTCTGCTGTTTTGGGAGGAATTGCAACAAATTACAACAGCAATATCCTATTACCTAAACCAGACAACGAATACACAGTTGTAGAGGCCGATGAATTCGACAGGTCACTGTTGCAGTTGCATCCACGTATGGCCATTGTTACGGCTTTGGATGCAGACCATCTTGATATTTATGGAACGAAAGAAGAACTGAAGAAAACCTTCTCACAGTTCATTAGTCAGATTCAGGACGGAGGAGTGCTTTTATACAAAAAAGGCATCGACCTTAGTATTCCAGAGAATTCAGAAAACAGAATTCGCCTGTTTGAATATGCTGTAGAAGAAAAAGCTGATTTTCAGGCTGAAAATATAAAGCGAGACAGGGCTTTTTATAGCTTCGATCTTGTAACACCGACTGAAACCTTACGAAACCTGAAGTTAGGCATCCCTGGGTTGATAAACCTTGAGAATGCGATCGCCGCAGCAAGTATTGCATTTTTGGTTGGAGCTTCAGAAAGTGAAATCAGAGATAGTCTGCTTAGTTTCAGAGGAATTAAAAGGCGCTTTGAGTATGTTGTTGATAACCCAGAACAGGTTTATATCGACGATTATGCTCATCATCCAGAGGAGTTAAAGGCAATTATTTCGTCGGTGAAAGCAATTTATCCAGACAAGAAGATAACAGGAGCTTTTCAGCCTCACTTGTATTCCCGCACGCAGGATTTTGCAGAGGGTTTTGCAGAAAGTTTAAACCTGCTGGATGAAATCATTTTGTTGGACATTTATCCAGCCCGCGAAGAGCCAATTCCGGGTGTGACATCACAAATTGTTTTTGATCAGATTAAAAACACAAATAAGCAATTAATAAAAAAAGAAGAACTGTTAGAAACAGTCGCAAATAAAGAAATTGAAGTTTTGTTAACGCTTGGAGCAGGAAATATAGATCAGTACATAGCTCCGTTGAAGGCGATGTTCTTGAAAAAAGAAACAGCGTAGCAAAAAAAGAAATAAAAAAATGAAGGCACATTACCAAACCATAGCATTCTGGAGCGTTGCTGCGATTTACCTTATTGCAGTACTCAGTTTTGTGGGGAAAAAAGAAGCTATGGAATATTGTGTATCTATCGATCTGAGGATGGAAGGTAAAGCTGCTAACTATTTCATCGATAAGCATGATGTGCTTGAGATTATCAGAGATAATTCAGGAGAAGTACTGGGCAGGCACATGGGAGAAATTGATGTCCGGAATATAGAAAAAACATTGGAAGTGCATTCGTCTATTAAGAACGCAGAAGTCTTTAAACAGGCGGGAAGCATAGTAAATATACGTATTGAACAACGTAACCCGATTTTACGCGTTATTGACAAACACAATAAGAGTTTCTACGTTGATGAGGAGGGGTTTGTGATGTCAGTTTCGCAGAAATTTACAGCACGAGTACCTATTGCCAATGGAAATATTTCTGTCGATTGGAGCAAGTTGCACAACAACTATGTGCATAAAAAAAGGGAAAGTAAAGACTCAACAGACGCAAAGCAGATTTATGAACTTTTTACATTATCGAAGTTCATACATCAGAATAGCTTCTGGTCGAAACAAATACAACAAATTTACGTGAACAATGATGGAGAAATAGAGCTGATTCCACGCATAGGAGCACATATCGTCATCTTGGGTGATATTGAAGACTACGAAAAGAAGTTCAGAAACCTGAAGGCGGTTTATGATAAGGCTTTCAGAAAAGTGGGATGGAATCAGTACAGAACCATTAATCTTAAGTTCAAGAACCAAGTAATTTGTACAAAACGCATTCCCTAATAACGGGAGATAATGATATAACACTATGAGCAAAGGACAAGAATATATTGCAGCTATCGATATTGGCACAACAAAGATTGTGGCCATTATCGGCCGTAAGAATTCCAGCGGCAAGTTGGAAGTCTTGGGCATGGGAAAGGCGCCTTCTAAAGGTGTAAAGCGAGGTGTAGTGTTGAACATAGAAGAAACTGCTTCTGCTATTCAAGACGCTGTTAATGAAGCCGAGGAGAAATCTGGACTTAAGTTCCGCGATGTTTATGTGGGCATAGCAGGCCAACATATTCGTAGTGTACGCAATAGGGGATACCGCAATATTGTTGGGGTAGATCCAGAGATAAGACAAGAAGATGTTGATGAACTGCATCAGGATATGTACAATATTCCGATTGGTGCAGGTGAGGAGATCATTCATGTTATAGCTCAGAACTACAAGGTAGACAATGAGATGGGTGTGAAGAATCCTGTAGGCATGTCGGGCAAGCGTCTAGAGGCCAATTTTCATATTGTAATTGGCCAGATAGCATCGATGAAAAATGTGAAGAAGTGTGTAGAGCGTGTTGGTATGAACGTGAAGCGTCTTGTGTTGGAGCCATTGGCTTCGTCCGATGCAGTTCTTACGGACGACGAAAAAGAAGCTGGAGTTGCTCTCATAGATATTGGTGGTGGAACTACAGATGTAGCTGTTTTTCACGATGGAATCATTTGTCATACTGCAGTTATCCCGTTCGGTGGTAATGTGGTGACAAAGGACATCAAAGAAGGCTGTTCAATTTTGCACCGCTATGCAGAATCGTTAAAAATACAATACGGTTCGGCATTGGGCGATATTGCGCAGGAAGATAAGGTGGTTACGATTCCTGGAATTAGTGGCCGCGATAAAAAAGAAATCTCGTTCAAGAGCTTGGCAAATATCATTCAGGCACGTATGGAAGAGATTATTGATGCAATAATGTATGAGATCGAAAACAGTGGCTATGCAGACAAATTAGGAGCTGGAATTGCCCTGACAGGTGGAGGGGCATTGCTGAAATACCTTCCTCAGTTGGTGAAATTTAAGACTGGTTTCGATGTGCGTGTCGGTTTTCCTAACGAGCATTTTGCAGGTTCGGTAAATCCAGAGGTTAATCGACCTATGTACTCAACCAGTGTCGGTTTGATTCTGAAAGGATGCGAAATTTCACTAACAGAGCCTAAAGAAGAAGAGCCTCCGGTTATTGAGGAAACTCCAAAGATTGAGGAAGTTAAAGAAACTGAACCGATCGTTTTTGAAGAAGAAAAGAAAAAAGAGGAACTACAGCCAGAGCGTACCGTGAAAGAAAGTTTTATTTCAACACTTAAAAATACTATTATTGATATCTTTGATGAAAAAGATACAAAAATGTAAAGTGAATTTTAGCTGAATATAGTACGGTCTGCCAAATTAATTGTATGGTGTTTTTAGTTTTGCCTGATTATTGTGAAAAATAATAATTTTATGGAATACCTGATCAAATAATTTAGAGTTTACTAAAGTAGATCATTATCATAATCGTTTTGTAAGGCAGAAAAACAGATAGCTCATAGTAAATTAGAGGATAAGATAAAGAGAACAAATAGTTTTCACCCATTATTAGATAATTGTTCGTTTTTGTTTTGTCCATTATTCAATCATTGAGAAAGAAAGTCGGATTAAAATAGAGTAAGTTATGTCAGAAGATTTAATTCAATTCGATATTCCTGAACAACTAGAACCAATCATTAAGGTGTTCGGGGTAGGAGGAGGTGGTAGCAATGCTGTTAACCACATGTTCAGACAAGGAATTAAAGATGTAGGTTTTGCTATCTGTAACACAGATGCACAGGCGTTGGAAAATAGCCCTGTGCCGTTACGCATCCAGATCGGAGATAATTTAACAGAAGGCCGTGGTGCTGGTAACAAGCCAGACAAAGGCCGTGAAGCCGCTATCGAGAACCTGGACGATATCGTTGAGGAGCTAGCTAAAAATACCAAAATGGCGTTTATTACAGCTGGTATGGGCGGTGGAACAGGAACAGGGGCTGCGCCTATTATTGCAAAGGCAGCCAAAGAATTAGATATATTGACGGTTGCGATTGTGACTATTCCGTTCCGTTTCGAAGGAAAGCGCCGTATCAATCAAGCTATTGAAGGCATTAAAGAGCTGAGTTCGCATGTGGATTCTTTAATTGTTATTAACAACGAGAAACTACGCGAAATTTCTGGCGATCTAACAATTTCCAATGCTTTTGCCAAGGCCGATGATATTTTAACAACAGCCGCAAAAGGAATTGCAGAAATCATTACAGTACACGGTCATCTAAACGTCGATTTCGCCGATGTGCAGACAGTTATGTCTAATAGTGGTGTTGCCCTAATGGGGTCGGCACAGGCAGAGGGCGACGATCGTGCAGCGGAAGCTATACAGGCAGCTTTGACATCGCCGTTGCTCAACAACAACGATATCAAAGGTGCACGTAACATTCTGTTGAACATTGCTTCTGGCCAAGAAGAGGTGACGATGGACGAAATCGCAGAAATCAACGAATATGTACAGGAAGAGGCTGGCTACACTGCCGATCTTATCTGGGGTAACAGCTACGACGAGTCTCTAGGTAAGAAAATTTCAGTAACGGTAATCGCAACTGGTTTCGAAACAGATGTAATTCCAGAGATTTTCACTCAGAAGAAGAAAGAGAAAACTGTAGTTGATTTAGCAACAGGGAAAACTTCTACTAAAACAGAAAATGTTGTTTTAGAAGTTAAAAAAGAGACCAATGAATACCGTTTGGAAGAAGAGCAGCCTGCTGCTCAGGCTCAGCCACAGGTAGGTGTTGATACGCGTGAAGATAAACCGCAGCGTAACGACGATGAGCTGGATTTGGATGAACTGGACGACGATGTGCGTCAGGCATTGGAGCGTTTACGTACGCTTCGCCGTAATCAAGGCGACGACGAGCGTAAACGGCCAGATTACCTTGAGAATGTCGATGAAATGGAAAGCATACCTGCTTATAAACGTAAAAATATGAGTGTGTCGGATGATGAGCCTTCTGCTCAGAATCCAAATGTATCGCGTTATTCTTTAAGCGATGAAAATGGAACAACACGTCTTCGGTCTAACAATTCATTTCTTCACGACAATGTAGACTAAGAGATTATCATTTATGTGCCTCAGTGGCACATTAAAAATATCTATCTGACATAGAAAGCTTTGGTCTGAAGGCTGGAGCTTTTTATTCTTTTATGTCGTTTTTCTTTCCAGTACACCAACTCACAATTTGGCATCTGAATTTTACCAACTGGTTTTTACAATATTGCCTTTTTACTGGGAGTAGAAGTCCCATTTTCTTCAATAAAATTCGTTTATTAGAAGTTAAATGAAGTCTGGGATGCCTACATGCCTGTGATTTCTTGTGTCAATGCTTTAGATTTTATAGCTTTTTTGTTACTTTCGGAAACCTGAAACCCTAACCAGTCGGTGTTTTACTTGGTGTTTTAGGTATTGTCTAATACCTTAATTAAATCAAGACCTATTACGATGCCTTACGAAATTCTAAATCGTTACGCGGTGATCGACCGTTTGTTAAGAAAAAAAGACACGGGGACAAGAGAAGAGTTTGCTTCTAAACTTAAAGTCTCCGTAAGGACTCTTTATCGTTATCGTGAAGGCCTTGAAGCTTTTGGTGCAAAAATAGAGTATGATTCAACTAACAAATCTTACTTCTACGCGCAGGAGCCTCAAGGACTATTCATTAAAGAAGAGTTGGAGAAGAGGAACTGACCCCCAAAACTTTTATGGTGATTTGGGCCATAAGCGATATTTTGTGGCCTTGTAAGTGTTTAAAAAGGAGACCAACTGTTTTTCTAGAGCAGTTGGTTTCTAGAGGATGCCTCCCTAAATTATCGTAAGATTTTCCGTACGAAAGCAACAGTGAAATAAGACATTAAAAATAGTCCTGCGAAGCCTTCAATACTCGATATCCAGCGTATGATGCCAGAAGGGTAGTAATCTCCATACCCAATTGTTAAAAATGTAATTGCAGAGTGATAGAACGATTTCTGCATTACGGTAAGTTTGTCTGGGTCGCCCAAAGACGAAACAATAGCTGTTGAGCCAGTAAGTGAAAGTAGGTAGTAGGTGAATGTAAAGCTTAGGAACCAGATAATCATACTGGCCAATACTCGGACTGGATCTGTAGCGTAAAGCCCAACCTTGTCAAAAATAAACCACTTGAAATAATACTCAATATTGGCCCATACCCTCAAGGGGAAATTTGTGGATTGTTCTGCCCGTATCGCTTTTGCTTCTTCGCGTTTAAATTCGACGTAAGCCAGATCTTCGCTGTTGTAATGGCCTATGGCATTGAAATTCTCTTTTAGGGTGCGAAACTGGTCGGCACGGTCATTATTCGAACAATCTTGTTGATAAATCAGTTCTTTGAGTCGGTTCTTCTTCCAGTCTATGTATAATTTACCAATCAGGCGAAGATTGGTCAGGTTAATACGGTGTATGTCTACCGTGGTACTGCCGGGCGTCATATCGATGATATCGCGGACAACAGTGTCCGATAGGTTTAAATCTGAACATTTGTTGACACGGAGGTCGATGTAAGTATCCAGATGACAGGCATGCATGTTAACAACATCTAGGTTGGCATTGAAAAAGATAAGTTCAGTTGCGTTTAGTTTTATGTTTTCAAACAAGATGTATGTGGATGCGGCTTTCGTATTGCCAAAATTTACCATTCCGCTACTTCCGAAAACGGTATACTTGAACATTACACGCATATCGTTCAGTACGGCTCCATCGAAATTAATGTCTCCTTTTTCTATTTCGGTACGGGTGAAACTGATTTTTCCGCCAGTAAATTCTGCTGCTCTAAAATCAACGCCACCGGAGCCTAACAATGTCCGTTCAAAAATAAGATCTCCGTTTAGTGTACAGAAATGGAAGTCCGTTTTACCAATTCCGAAACTTGCCAGTTTGAAAGAAACCGTTCCTGTACCTAGTTGAGTGTTTACAAAAGTTACGTTCCCGTTCCCAAAGTTGGTGTTTACAAACAGTTTGTCTCCATTGCCGAATTTGGTGCGGGTGAGGTTCAGTTTTCCTTCGCCCAGTTCTGCTGAGCGGAAATTAAATTCTCCGTCACCAAATTCAGTTCCTTCGAAATTGATTTCTCCTTTTCCAAATTCCGTTTTGTGAAAACTGATTTTTCCATTGCCAAAGCGAGAGAACCTAAAATTGATTACACCACCACTGAACAGGCTGCTGCCGAAACTGACATCTCCATCATTAAATTCCGCATTTGTAAATACCAGTTTCCCCGTTTTAAAAACAACATGTTCGAAATTTTTTTTCCCGTTGTTGAATACCGAATTTTTAAATGATGCGCTACAGCCTTGAAACACAGCATATGAAAAATCGACAGATTCGTTGGCAAATAGGCTGTTTTCGAAAGAGGTGAGCTCTGGTTCGAACGTTGTATGGGAGAATGATACCTGAGGAGCTAAAAAGCCCGAAGAGACAATACTGAAGGACTCAGAAAAGGAGGCAAAAGAAAAGTCAATAAGAGCCTGGGAAACGAATGCCGACTCTTGGATTTGAAATCCTTTTATCTCAATTACATGATCGGAAGGTAGATCACGTGTTTTTCTGTACTGAGCCAAGGAAAAATCTTCAATTAAGCAGTTTTCCAGCTCAATTTTTTTGTGTTTATCAATTGCAGAGTAGATATTATCGGAAGGCACGTAGCCCAGAGCAATTCGTGAAATTTCAGTATTTGAATTGTCTTTTAAAATAACGTGGGCAGTCTTTTCTAGTTTTAATCCAGATGGTGTTGTGTAGGCTTTATCTTCAATTTCGAATAGATAACTGGAAAAATATCGAACCATAACTGTTGTAATTTTTTAATTGAGCCACGTTGCTTTTACTCTTACACATGTAATTGCACAACCTCTTATGGAATTAGATTCCTGTGTTGTGTGAATAACCTAATCTTTCAGGTTCGATCTCTTATTGCAAGCTATAGAATCCTGGGAAGCTAGATTTTTCAAGCTTCCAGAGGCCACCTAAAGTTATGAAACACCTTGCGAATGGGCAATAGCTTTGTTTTCGAAATTCTAGAGTAACTATTGAAGTTACACTAGTGCTGCAACCACTTTTAATACCAATTAAGTAGTTAGTCATAGTTAAATTAGATTTAATTCTAGAGCTAGGTAATTGGCTTCATGTAGAAAGTAAATCTAAAACAAAAAGACCCACGACCTCAAAACGTAAATTGCAGAAGAAAAAAATTATCAATCAGCATCATACATTTATTTCCATTCAACTATTGTTCCAGTCTGTTCTTTTAATGCAGGTGGAATGTTTTCCAGTATTTCTTTCTTTATAGCCTCTATCAGCTTTAGTTTCAGATAGCCTTTGTGAGTAACAATGCTTATCTCACGGGTTGGAACGGGGCCGGTAAGTTTGCGTACTCTTTGCTTTCGTTCTTCATTCATTTGTAAAATACCTAGGTATGGCAAAAGCGTATACCCGTAGTTTTGATCAATGATGGTAATGATAGATTCCAACGACCCGGTTTTATATTCAAGTGGAAATCTACGTTTGGCGCCTTTTTCAGTGCCGCAAAGTTGCAGGGTGTGGTTGCGGAAGCAATGGCCGTCGTTTAATAACCACATCTGATCCAGCGTTAGTTGTTCGGGCGATAGTTCGTCGTATTTGTCCAGTTTACTGCTTTTGGATACATATGCAACAAATGGTTCGTAATAAAGAGGATATTCTTTAACTCCATCTTCACGGAGGGGGGTCGCAATAAGGCCTATATCCAGTGCCCCAACCTTTAATGCTGCAACAATTTCGTGAGTTAGCTTTTCATGAATTTCAACAGTTAAGTGTGGATGGTGACGTATGAAGCGGGCAAGAAATAGGGGCAAAAGGTATGGGGCAATGGTTGGGATTACACCAATTCGTACTGTTCCTGTAATATTTTGTTTAGTTTCTTCAACCAGTTCGACAATTTTTTTTGGCCCGTTTAAAATTTCCCTAGCAAAACCAATGATCTGTTTTCCAATCTCTGTAGGCTCTACAGGGTGCTTGCTTCTATCGAAAATTAGGATTTCAAGCTCTTCTTCGAGTTTTTTTATTTGCATACTCAGGGTCGGTTGTGTTACGAAGCACTTTTCGGCCGCTGTTACAAAATGTCTGTATTTGTCTACTGCTAAAATGTATTCTAGCTGGATGAGGGTCATAATAATTTCATGTATAGTTTTCGGCTATAAAGATACGTAAAGTATCTCTTAAAATTATATTAAAATAGACTCAGTTAATATAATAGGTGAAAGTATTGTTGAAATTGATTGGAATGTTAGGACGGTTTCTTCATTTGAGCAAATGGAGATTCTAGATTAGGAAATGTTTGGATTGATGTAACTCGCTTGTTTCTAATAAAGAAATAGAATAGTGTAATCAAGTATTGTGTTCTGGATGTTAATCTTTACAGATGAAAAGTATACTTTGGGTTAAGATCGAAAATGAACTTTGGATTAACTTTCATCGATATTGAAATAGATTGGATTTTGGTTGAAATTTAAGTTTTGCTGGACAAAACAAATTCAGAGCCTTCTATTTTTTCTGTGATTTTCATTACGAATATCGTTTAGAGCGGGGGTATTTTCTTCTCTAGCTATGAAATTATAAAGGCGATCACCTTGATAAGTAATCGCCTTTATTCAATAAAACTGGTTTTATGTTTAGGCCATCCTTAGTATGCCCTACCTTTTCGTCCTTCGTAATAGTTGATAAAGGCTTGGTTCACAACTTTATTTCCTCCTGGTGTAGGATAGTTCCCAGTGAAATACCAATCGCCAAGATCTTCAGGACAAGCGGCATGTAGGTTTGCTACGGTCTGATAAACAATCTCAACTTTAGATTTTACATCGGGGCTAGTAACCAATTCTGCAATTTTCTTCGAAATTTCTTCTTCCGTGAAAGGTTCGTAAATCTCGCGTACATAGTTCGTGATTTCCTCTTTTGGAAGAGCCTCCTGTGCTTTCGATTTCTTATAAACATCTTCAATCACGCTTACTTGTCCACTTTCTTTTAACAGAGCAATGGCCGCGCGGAATGCTATGAAATCGCCGATATTTGCCATATCAATACCATAGCAGTCTGGGTAGCGGATTTGAGGTGACGAAGAAACGATAATGATTTTCTTCGGCTCAAGACGATCTAAAATGCGGATGATACTTTGCTTGAGTGTCGTTCCACGGACAATAGAATCGTCGATTACCACAAGGTTATCAACACCACGGTTAATAGTTCCGTAAGTAACATCATACACATGGCCTACAAGATCGTTACGGCCTTCGTCTTCTGCGATAAAAGTTCGCATTTTAATGTCCTTTACGGCAACTTTTTCTACGCGTACTTTTACAGTAAGGATTTCCTTAAGGCGTTCCTCGGTTAGTTCATCCTTTGGTATTTCCAATATCCTCTTGGCTCTGATATCCGTCATGTGGTCGCGGACACTATCTACCATGCCATAGAAAGCACTTTCCGCAGTATTTGGAATGAAAGAGAAAACAGAGTTTTCAAGATCTCCATCGACACTTTCCAGAATCTGATCTTTTAGCAGATAACCAAGGCGTTTACGCTCTTTGTAAATTTTGTGGTCGCCACCTCGTGAGAAGTAGATACGTTCGAACGAACAGCAGGTCTTTTCTTTAGGCTCACGGATGTTTTCTTCAAAAACGCGTCCATCCAGTTTAACGATAAGGGCATTGCCGGGCTGAACCTTATTCACCTCATGTTCTGTGATGTTCATTGCTGTTTGAATCACGGCACGCTCGGAAGCAGCCACAACAATTTCGTCGTCGTGATAATAATATGCAGGACGGATACCGCTCGGATCTCTATAAATGAAAGCATCCCCGTGCCCCATCATCCCTAATATTGCATAGCCACCGTCCCATTTTTTGCTCGATTCGCGCAGGATATTCGCAACGTCGATGTTCTTAGCAATTAATGCTGAGATCTCTTTGTTCGAGTGCCCACGGCGTTTGAACATTTCAAACAGTCCTTGGTTTTCCTCGTCCAGGAAATGTCCAACATTTTCCAAAATAGTAACTGTATCTGAGAATGCTTTTGGGTGCTGGCCAATTTTGATAAGGTTTTCGAAAAGCTCGTCAACATTTGTAAGGTTAAAGTTCCCTGCCATTACAAGGTTGCGGCTTCTCCAGTTGTTTTCGCGCATTACGGGGTGAACATTGCCAATATCGTTTTTCCCGAAAGTTCCATAGCGTAGATGCCCCACCATCACTTCTCCTGCGAACGGAACATTTTCTTTTGCCCAAGCTGCGTCGTTGAACGCCTCTTTGTTTTTTGTTTGTAACTCAGCAAACTTTCGGTTAATGTTCCCAAAAATGTCTTTTATCGGCTGTGAGCCGTTCGAACGTTCACGGTGGAAATAGGTCTGGCCAGGTGTTGCGTTTAGTTTTAGCGTTGCTAGTCCTGCCCCGTCTTGTCCTCGGTTGTGCTGTTTTTCCATTAGCAGGTGCAGCTTATGAAAACCATAACGCCATGTGCCGTATTTTTCCTGATAATACTCTAAGGGTTTCAACAGCCTCACCATGGCTATTCCACACTCGTGCTTGATTTGATCGCTCATTACTTCGAATCTTTCTTAAAATAAACTCCAGATTAGCTTCAGTATAACGTTTTGCCTATAAGGCTATTGCTGGCATAAAAAAGAAAAGCGGACATTGCCGCGTTTTCATTATTCGTTTTCTTCTTTCTCTTCCTCTTCCGTTTCTTCCTTAGGTTTGGGATACAGCCTAGGGTAGTTAACCTGGCTGGCTTCAATCCACGAATTTGGAAACTTTCCTTCTACAGACTTTTTCAGTTTATAAGCCTTGTTTTTTTCCGATCTCCGAAAGTCTCCTGCACTGACTTTAAAATTCGGAGCTATGTAATCGACATAAACAGGGATATCGGGGTGCAAGTTCTTAAACTGTTGTCTAATTCTATATGCTTTCTCTTTTGCCCCATATCCCGATCCAAAGTAGAGATGGACACGCCAACCTCTAAAACCTTTTCGTGCATCGTTGTGTTTGATATAGCGGTCTGCCAGTTTGGCGAGTTTGGCATCTTGGCGGATGGTGACAGTCCCATATTCTTCGTTGAAAGGTTTACCATCGAAGAACACATCGTTTTCGCCCAATTTAGAGCTTACAGTTTGTGCATTTATGCCGATGGCAAAAAGAAAGGCAACAAGAGAAACCCAAAACTTCTTCATAACATTGTCCAGTTTCGGTGTATCGTATAAAATACAGCCGGTGAAAAAATTAGGAATTAGACTGCAAAATTAGCAAATGTCAGCGAACAATTCTCATTTTTGTAGCGAAGCTTATCACTATTGTGAATATGTGCCGACATTGTTTTGTTTGTGTAGCGGGCGTAGTGTGCTTATTTATAGTGGAAAACTTTTTCAATTATTTAATCTCGGATTTTAAGAAGGAAGAACGTGCGGAAAATTATCCACATCGATATGGATGCTTTCTATGCTTCTGTAGAGCAGAGGGACAACCCCCATTTGCGAGGTAAGCCCGTAGTGGTTGGTAGCCCAAAGGCGCGTGGCGTAATTGCAGCAGCCAGCTACGAAGCCCGCAAGTATGGTGTTCGTTCGGCAATGCCTGCAAAACTGGCACTGAAGAAATGTAAGGATCTTATTTTTGTTTCGCACAGGTTGGGGGTGTATCAAGCTGTTTCGGTTCAGATTCACGATATTTTCCAGCGTTATACGGATATCATTGAGCCTTTGTCGTTGGACGAGGCCTTTCTTGATGTTACTCATAACAAAACAGGCCAACGCTCAGCTACCCTTATTGCCGAAGAAATACGCACTGCGATTTGGCAGGAACTGAATCTGACTGCATCGGCCGGGGTGTCGTACAATAAGTTTCTGGCAAAGATAGCTTCGGATTGGAACAAGCCCAATGGCATCTTCACTATCATACCTTCAAAGGCTCAGAGTTTTATTGATGACCTTCCTATTGAAAAATTTTTCGGAGTAGGCCCCCGTACGGCAGAGAAGATGCATAGTCTGAAAATATTTAAAGGAGAAGACCTGAAGACTTTTGAGCAAGTGGAGCTTATTAGGCATTTTGGTAAAACAGGTACTTATTACTACCGAATAGCAAGGGGCATAGACAATAGGGAGGTGCAGGCTCACCGCGTAAGGAAATCGATAGGGGCAGAAAGAACTTTCTCCGAAGATTTTAACAGTCATCAGGATTTATCTGTGAAGTTGATGCAGATTACGGATGAACTTTGGAATCGGGTAGAAAGAAAGAAGCAATATGGACGGACAATTACCCTAAAAGTGAAATTTGCTGATTTTAAACAAATTACCCGTAGCGAAAGTTTTTCTAATCCAGTCCAGGACAAAGTATATTTGGAGCAGAAACTCCTTGAACTTCTTGCTAAAATAGATGTAAAAGAGGGGGTACGTTTGCTTGGAGGCTCTGTAAGTAACTTCCCAGATGAGAACAGCCCAGTTCAGCTTTCTTTTGATTTCTTCTAATTATGAAATAGATGTTTTCTCTTACGATTTTCTGAATTAGATTTTTTTTATCTTTTATAATGGTTGATATATCTACATTAATCATATTCTCTTTGTTCTTCATGTTGTGTATATTCATTTTAATAAGAATATTTTCTTTGTTGGCTATATGTTAGATTTAAATGACTTGATATCTTTAATATATTGTCATAACTTGCTTACTGATAATAGTTGGATAATGAATTAACAGAAATCTAAAGAGGCCTTTTAGCTGTTGAATATTCAATAAAAATGTACCATATCTAAATCTCAAAAAATGGCGCAGTTTATTCCTTTTGCAAATGGTATAGAGGTTAATGGAAGGACAATTATGTCTTTTACAAAAGCATTAAAAGTATATGAGCCTATATTGCTCAAAGTACTATCGGACAATGGTATTGATGAGGTGGAGCCCGAAGGCTGGTATAAGCAAGAACAATGGCTGAATGCATTTCGGGTAGTTGGGGAGAGGTACGGAGGAAATACGTTGTTTGCAATAGGGAAAGCTATTCCTGAACATGCAGAGTTTCCTCCATCGATCAAAAATTTAGAACAGGCACTGTCTGCTATAAATGTTGCCTACCATATGAACCACCGAGGAGGCGATATTGGTTATTACAAATTGTTGAAGTTTAGCGATGAACTCAAAACAGCATTGGTTGAATGTCGAAATCCATACCCAAGCGATTTCGATCGGGGAATTATTACGGCCATGGTCCGGAAGTTTAAGCCTGAGACGAGTATTGTATCGCGTGTAGAGTTGAATGGTGATAGCCCCTCCCGTTTAACCGGAGCTGATTCGTGTACGTACAAAGTGGTTTGGTAATATTTATTATAAGTCCAAGGAGGGATTTTTAAGTGGTCGGTCATAGTTAATTAGGATTAATTGTGCTGTCTAGTTGTTGGTTTATCGGATAAAGTGAATTCAGATATAATAGGTTCGCGACAATTGAGGAGTGTATTTGGTTGTCAATTATTAAGTTGGAATATATGAGGGGGTGGTTTCAGCTTGGTGTAGATGAGAAAAGTTAATTCTATGTTGTATTCCGAATTTTAATCCTTATGCATAAAAGTACGCTTTGGCTTATAATCCGAAATGCGTCTTGGAATAGTTTATTCTTCTATCTCGTTTAACAGATCAAAGCGCTTGTTGATTTTTCGAACATTTAACTCAAATGTTTTACATCTAAATTTTAAAAAATGGCGCAGTATATTCCTTTTGCTAATGGAGTAGAGGTTAATGGAAAGACTATCCTGTCTTTCACACAGGCACTGAAAGTGTATGAGTCGTTGTTGGTCAAGGTATTGTATGAACATGGCATTACAGAGCTGAATCCTGATTGTTGGTATGATCAGGAACAGTGGCTGAAAGCATTTCGTGAAGTGGGCAATAGGTTTGGAGGAAATACATTGTTTTCCTTAGGAAAAGCAATTCCAGAGCATGCAGAGTTTCCATCTACGATGAAAGATTTACAGGAGGCGCTGTCTGCTATCGATGTTGCCTATCATATGAATCATCGTGGTGGAGAGATTGGTTATTACAAGGTGCTGAAATTTGATGCAGGACTCAAAACAGCATTGGTAGAATGCCGAAATCCATATCCAAGCGATTTTGACCGTGGACTTATTACTGCTATAGTCCGGAAGTTTAAGCCTGCAACAAGCATAGTTTCCAAAGTAGAGTTGGATGCAGATAAGCCTTCCCGATTAAACGGAGCAGATTCATGTACTTATAAAGTGACCTGGTAACTGATTGAACACACAAATCCAGAGGTTTTTGTTGGATTTGTGTGTTGTAAGAGTTTAATATCTCCCTCCTTTTGTTTTTTCCTTTTTGAAAATGACTATCGTATTCATTACCTAATATCTAAGGATCTGTTTTTAGCTATGCCAGTAAAAGGCTGCCCACTTCGGGGCAGATTCGTAAGCGCTGGAAAGCAGATGTTAGCAACGGCCAAAGTGGGGAACCTTTTCTAGCACAGGTCAGAGATCAATTTAAGTGATCGGCGGCCTACGTTTTCTGAATTTAGATATTCAATACGATAGTTATATTTTGAAAATATTGTAATATCGCTGATTACATTATGGTTTGGTGTCTTCCAAAGATTATTATAATTTTCTAGCTGTATTGATCTTGGGCAATATTGAATAATAGCCTGAAAAATAATAGCCCGTTTAAGAAGTTTATTCCAAATGAAGTTTATAAGGTATTTTTTGATAAACTCACATTGGAATAATGTACTGATATTGTGGTGTCTATTGTGTGTTGGGTGAAAAAATGAAATTCCAACGTTGCATTCTGTTTTTTTTGATTCTCGTGTACAAGAAGTAGGTAAGGGTGTGGCTTGATTTGAATTTACAACCTTACGTCAAAAAAGACGAGCGGGTTATGATAACTGAAATGTATTTTATGGGCTTACTTTTTCAACCTCACTAAACGTATTTTAATTCTAAAAAATTTAAAAAATGGCGCAGTACATTCCTTTTTCTAGTGGTGTGGAGGTTAACGGGAGAACAATTATGTCTTTTGTAAAAGCACTGAAAGCATATGAGCCTTTATTGCTCAAAATACTTAAAAAGAACAGTATTACAGATTTAGCTCCCGATGTTTGGTACAGTCAGGTATTGTGGTTGAATGCATTTCGTGAGGTAGGAGAAAGATATGGAGGGAATACATTGTTTGCAATTGGAAAAGCTATTCCGGAACATGCAGAATTTCCACCCACTATAACAAATTTACGTGAGGCTTTAGGAGCTATAGATATTGCCTATAATATGAATCATCGTGGAGGGGAGATCGGTTACTACAAATTATTGAAATATAGCGATGAATTTAAAGTAGCGGTGCTTGAGTGTCGCAACCCGTATCCAAGTGATTTTGATAGAGGAATCATTACTTCAATGGTTCGCAAGTTTAAGCCTACAACAAGCATTGTTTCAAAGGTAGAACTAGATGGCAGTAAGCCTTCTCGCTTAAATGGAGCAGACACGTGTACGTATAAAATTGAATGGTAAGTATAAGGCGCTTTAATTCAACAGGAAGGTGTTTGGTTAATGTAGAGACTATAAACACTAAGTATTATCTGTGTGATGAGTTAAAGTCTTGTTGATTAAGTAGATGTAAAAACAAGAAGATGTGCTAACATAAACAACATTTTTAGGTTTTTCGCAACACTGAGTATTAGCACGATGCTTTTCCTAATAAATAACACCACGTGCTTAATTAAAAATGTAACAAATCCAGTAATGTTTTTTACTGGATTTGTTGCGGAAAGAAACTAGTCGTACTGACCTCCGTAGTTTAGCTTAATGTCGTTCACGAACTGTTTGATCTTCTGTTCGTCATGTTTTTTGCAAATCAGGAGTACATCGCCAGAGTCTACAACAATATAATCTTCCAAGCCTTGTACTACTGCAAGCTTATCACCTTCAATGCGGATGAGGGAGTCTTTGGTATCGTAGGTTAATATTTTTTTTGCCTGAATGGTATTCTCGCTTTCGTCACTGGGACTGTTGTCATGAAGAGATCCCCATGTGCCAAGGTCAGACCATCCGAACTCAGTACAGAGTACATGGACATTTTTAGCGTGTTCCATTACACCGTAGTCAATAGAAATGTTCTGGCAGTTGGCATATGTTTCGTCTATGTAGGCATCTTCTTTTGGGGTGTTCAGAGCAGAGGTGTCTTTACGGAAAAGTGCCATTACATTAGGCAGGAATGCATCAAAAGCAGCATTGATCGTCTTTAGGCTCCAAAGGAACATTCCCGAATTCCAGAAAAACTCACCACTTTCTAGAAAAACCTTGGCCATTTCATGGTTCGGTTTCTCGGTGAAGGTTTTCACTTGCTGAATTTCACCATGTTTTTCACCGTCTTTATCAATTTGAATGTAACCATAACCTGTTTCCGGACGGCTTGGGGTAATTCCCAAAGTAAGTAGTGCGTCGTTTTGTTTAATAAAATCGAGACCAAGCTGCATGTCGCTCACGAATTTTGTTTCGTTAAGCACGATATGGTCGGCAGGTGTCACAATAATGTTTGCATCTGGGCAAGCAAGTTCTATTTTAATATTTGCGTATGCAATACAAGGAGCTGTGTTGCGCCGCATTGGTTCCAGCAGGATGTTTTGTTCAGGTATGTCGGGCAGTTGCTCCATTATCAGCCCTTTGTAGTCGCGGTTAGAAACGATAAGCATGTTTTCCGGTGGGCAGAGCTTCGAGAAGCGGTCGTAGGTAAGCTGAATTAGGGTTCGTCCAGTGCCTAGGATATCTAGAAACTGTTTTGGTCGTTGGGTACGGCTCATTGGCCAAAATCGGCTTCCGATTCCGCCGGCCATTATCACTACATATGTGTTGTTTGCCATAATTTACATTTGGTTATGGTGAAAATTTAGTTTTTTGAGTTCTTCCTCTGTAAAAACATGATCCACTTCAGCATCAGCGTGCACACGATATTTTTTCCGGCTTCCTAGTTCCAGGCATTCATAGCGTGTGCGCAACTTTTTTCCCTTCTGAAAAGCTTTGTTTTGTAACAAAAAAACAGAATTTTCTGTTAAATCAGAAACTAAAGCTCTGTTGGGCTTTTGTCCTACAGTTGTTTTTAAATCTTTACAAATACCACTTGCTATGTTTTCCCGTTTAAAGTAACACTGAATTATGGCTCTTTCTAGATGTTCTGGAAATACCTTGTTGTCCATAGCCTGTTTTAGTAGCATTCGAAAAGTTTTTTTCCATGTTTTGCCGTGTGGATTTTCTTCGTTTTTTGTACTAAGATAAACCATATAATGGGCATATTCGTGCAGCAGGGTAACGAAGAATGGGTTTGGCTCTAAATCGTGGTTAATAGTAATTTTGTGATAAGGCTGCGAGGGGCGGGGGGGACGGTAGTCGCCATATTTAGAACGACGCGACCGGCTGATCACGAGTTGCAGGCTTTTTTCGCCCCAGAATAAATTTGCTGAAAATTCGGCTGCTTTAAGTGAAAGATATTTTTGTAGTCTTGAAATATATTCTTGCTTTGTCATTTTAAATTAACTTCAGGATATTTGTTTCGTCGAGCCCTAAAAGTATAAAGCAATTATCTTTAATGCAATCTATTGTTGTTTATAAAGATAATTACCTAGCCCGTTAAGGTGTGCTGTGGCTCTTTTAATGCAGGTATTTTGTTTTAAGAGGTGCAGCAAAGATAATTTGAACAGCATAAAAAAATGAAGTAATGCCCTTTTCTCCGCATTCGGAACGGTTCCTGATAAATAAAGATTGCGTGATGATCTTTATAATCGATGGAATAAGAGAGTTTATGGGAGCATAGGCAAAATAAACAGTTTTATACATATGAAACTTTTTGAAGCGTTAGGGAAGTATTATCTTCTATTGCCGAAAATATTTACAAAGCCACAGAAACCAAGGGTTTACTTTCGGCTTATTATTGATGAAATTGAAAATATCGGTTTGAACTCAGCTGGTATTGTGATCGTCATTTCCAGTTTCATGGGGGCAGTAATCACTTTACAAACAGCTACAAACATCGAATCTCCGTTTATTCCCCGCTATTTGATAGGTTTTGCAGCACGGGAGTCGATAATTTTAGAATTTTCGTCCACAATCGTTGCTCTTATTTTGGCCGGAAAAGTGGGGTCGAATATTGCTTCCGAAATCGGAACAATGCGTGTAACGGAGCAGATAGATGCATTGGAGATAATGGGAGTGAATTCGGCCAGTTACCTTATCTTCCCTAAGATTGTTGCGTTTATCACCTTCATGCCGGTTTTGGTGATACTCAGTATAACTGTAGGTGTTTTTGGAGGATGGTTTGTTGGTGTACTTTCGGGGGTGGTTACTTCGGCCGACTACATATACGGGATACAATTCGATTTTCGTCCATTTAGGATCGTTTATGCGCTTACAAAAGGAGTTACCTTTGCATTCATTATTGCTACAGTATCTGGTTTTCACGGGTATTATGCCAAGGGAGGAGCACTGGATGTTGGGCGTTCGAGTACAAAAGCTGTTGTATACAGTATGGTACTTGTGTTGTTTTTTAACCTGTTGTTATCTTATTTCTTGTTGTTATGATCGAAGTAAAAAACATTCGGAAATCGTTTGGCGAAAAGACAGTACTTAAAGAAGTGAGTGCTCTTTTCGAGAAGGGGAAGGCAAACCTGATCATAGGACGAAGCGGGATGGGAAAAACAGTGCTGCTGAAGTCGGTTGTTGGTCTTCATGCTGTGGATGATGGACAGATATTGTACGATAACCGCGATATGCCAAGTATGGGGCAGCGGGAAAGACGTGCTTTGCGGCGCGAGATAGGTATGCTTTTTCAGGGAAGTGCCCTGTTCGATTCTTTATCCGTAGAAAAGAATGTGCAGTTTCCGTTAGATATGTTTACCAGCCAGAGTGAAGAAGAAAAACGGGAAAGGGTGAACTGGTGTCTGAACCGTGTGAATATAGAAAATGCCAATCATTTGTTGCCATCCGAAATTTCTGGTGGTATGCAAAAACGGGTGGCTATTGCACGTGCAATAGCACTCAATCCTAAATATTTATTTTGTGACGAGCCCAACTCTGGTCTAGACCCAAGAACCTCGATCGTGATCGATGAATTGATAAAGGAGATTACAGAAGAGTTCGAAATGACAACGATTATCAATACGCACGATATGAATTCTGTTCTGACAATTGAAGGAAATATTTTTTTCGTGCATCATGGACGTATTCAGTGGCAAGGTGACAGCGAAGAGCTATATCGTGCTGAGGATGAACTATTGCTCGATTTCGTATTTGCATCGGAGATGATGAAACAGGTTAGGATCGCCAAAATTGGATCTTAGAACTAGCAAATTAATATGGAACAGAAGCAACTTTGAGAATTGGTGCAAGTCTCTGTAGAATGTTGGAAACATTCTGCTTGGCGAAGATGTCTTTTTGAGAGGTGCGTGTGTGGCGCTGCGGAAAGCTGAAGTAGTTTTACTTCAACTAGTGTTAAAAAATGAAGGTGTAGTAGTTTTTTTGTGAAGTAAGTTCTCTTATATTTTGTATTTTCAGGACAGTTGATCTAAACGAAGGAACATTGGATTTTATGCGCATTTTTTCTATTATCACAGGGTCTCCAAAGAATTTCATTCTGGAACATCGGATATATAACACGACTTCTTTCTTTGCCGCATTGGTGATGTTCATGACATTTATTGTGAACAAATTCTCAAACTTTCCTAGTTATTTCAACCTAACGTTGTTTTGTTTCGGGCTGATTTTTTCGGCATTGTATTATATCTCCCGTTTCAAAAAGTACTATCAATTCTCACGTGGAGCACTTATTGGCTTTATTCTTATTTTAGCTCCCATTTCCTGGCATTTCAACCAAGGGATTACAGGAACGTCCACATTTTATTTCTACACTTTTGTACTATTGATGATTGCTTCTCTTAATCGGTCGAAATATATTTTTGGGTTTGTTTTCATTTGCTATGTAATTCTATTGAGTATGGCAGAGCGGTATTTTCCGTGGTTTGTTGTTCCGTTTAAAGATGACAGTGTGGAGTATTTAGATTTTTTCTTCTCTTTCGTTATTACGTTTACGATTTTCGTGATCGGAGCAATTCTGCTAAAAACCAGTTACGAGCAGGAGCGGAACAGGGCAATTGTGCAAAGCGAAGAGATAACCAAACAAAGAGATGAATTATCGTTGCTTAATAGCGAAATGACCAAACACAATGAACTTATCAGTCAGCAAAAAGAGGAGTTAGAAGAACTTAATTCGGTCAACAACAAGTTATTTGCAATTATTTCTCATGATTTGCGAAGCCCATTGGCAAATCTGGAAACCCTGATTCAGGTAATGACTTTCTCAGATCCCACAGCAGAAGAAAGCAAACAGTTGATGTTTGGTATTCAGCGCGAGGTTGCAAATACTTCTGGATTGCTAGAGAACTTGTTGCATTGGGCAAAAAAACAGAGGAACGGACTTCAGATCAACACCAGTGAGTTTCAGTTGAAAGTTTTGGTACAGGAAAACCTTAAGCTAGTAGAGGGAAGAGCAAAGAAGAAAATGATTGAACTGAAGGATGAGGTCTGTCCGATTGCTTTTGTGAAAGCAGATAAGGATATGATCAGGCTTGTGATCCGCAATTTGCTATCTAATGCCGTGAAATTTTGTAGCCAGGGAGATAAAATTACTTTTTCTAGCACTTCTAATGACGGCATGTTGCAGGTAGAAGTTGCCGATACGGGCTGTGGGATAAGTCAGGAAAATCAAAGGAAATTATTTCAGACTATCGACTTCACGAAGAGAGGGACGGATAACGAAAAGGGAACAGGACTTGGCCTTATGCTTTGTAAGGATTTTGTATTGAAAAACGGAGGTAAAATCTGGTTCAAGAGTAAAGAAGGAGAAGGAACCAGCTTTTTCTTTTCGCTTCCTATTGCAGATACTGTTGAAAAGTTTAGTCCAATCGACTAGATGGAGGGAACGGTCTATGTTTTAAGTTTGCTTAAGTGAAAGCCATAACTTTCCAAAAGTTTTTATTGATGATCAAAAGAACTTTTGGAAAGTTTGCTGTTTTGTAGATCAACGTTGTGATACAATCGAAGTATGTTTTTTTCAGCAAAAAAATCTACTTCTCAATTCTAATTCGTGCATCTACAGCTACAACTTTTTCTGGATCTCCCAAGAGAGGATTCAGATCAAGTTCAGTAATTTCAGGAGCAGCGCTCAAAAGTGCCGATAAACGGACAATGGTTTCTCCAAAATGTTCTTCGTTAACACCATTCTGGCCACGGATGCCTTCAATTATTTTATGAGACTTCAGAGAACGGATCATTCCTAAAGCTTCACTTCTGCCAACAGGAGAGATGCCGGCAGCAACATCTTTTAGCACTTCTATGAAAATACCACCTAGTCCACAAAGAATTGTATGGCCAAAATTTGGTTCAGCTTTAGCACCAATAAACAACTCAGTACCAGAAAGCATTGGTTGAATTAGAATTGCGTTGGTGTGCGGTATCTGCATCATTCTGTAGAATTGTTCACTCAGTTCGCTTTCGTCTTTTACGTTGAGTACAACGCCACCAACATCGGATTTGTGAACAGGGCCAACCACTTTCATAACCAAAGGGTAGCCTATCTGTTGAGCAAGTGCTTTCGCTTCTTCCAAAGAGTTAGTAGTACCTTCAGAGGCTCTTTTTATGCCAACAGAATCGAGCAGTAGACATATATCTTCTGGTTGAAGGTATCCACAGCCATTTTTTTCGATGGTTTCACGAATAAGCTGTGTGTCTATTTGAGGTAGAAGATCGTTGGTTGGTTGAGGTTTTGGAGTATGGTATACTTTGGTTAGGGCTCGGCCGAAAACTACTTCGTCGGGGAAATTTATTCCACCCAAGGAAATGAAATAGTCAATTTCGTCCCGTACGTTTACAACCGATGGGAGAATAGGATATACAGGCTTTTTGCACGTTACCATTTTCTCGTGAAGGAGTTTGTAGACGTCGTGTATTTTAAAAAGCCCTGGAGAACCAAAAATAACGGCCATTCCGTCAATTTCGTCAGTGTTGTTTTCTACGAAGTCGATGATTGCACCGAGCTGCTCAGCAGTTCCAGTTGCAAGAAAATCGATAGGATTGCTAACGGACGAACCTGGATGAAGCTTATCCATAAGTTCAATACACTCCAAGCAGGGAACTTCTAATCCATTATTGGATAGCGCATCAGTAAGCATAACAGCTGGGCCGCCAGCGTGTGTGATAATAGCAATGTTTTTCCCTTTCAGTTCCGGATATGAGAATACTGATGCAACTGCGGCAAGCTCTTCGCGGCTATGGCAGCGGACAATTCCAGCTTTGCGGAAGAGGGCATCTACGGCTGTGTCGGAACTGGCCAGAGCACCAGTATGCGACGATGCGGCACGGCTACCTGCATTGGAGCTACCAGATTTAACCGCAGCAATTTTGCATCCTTTCTGAATCAATGAGGATGCATGTTTCAGTAGCTTGAGCGGTTTGTGAATGCTTTCAATGTAAAGAAGCTTTATTTTTGAATCTGTTTCTGGGTTGAAGTTAACGTCCATGTATTCGAGTACTTCCTCAACACCTATTTGAGCTGAGTTGCCAACAGAGTATACACTTGAAAACTTGAGTCCATTAGGAACACTGGCTTCCATAATAAAAACAGCTGTTGCACCCGAACCAGAGATGAAATCTACTCCTTGAGGATCAAGTTTTGGGATTGGGGTTGTGAAAACACCAGCATAATTTTGGTTAAGAACACCAATGCAGTTTGGCCCAATCAGGCTTCCATCTACTTCGTCTACTATTTCTCGAATCTGTTTTTCGAGAAAAGCACCTTCTTCGTTTTCTTCACTGAAACCAGCGGATAGTATGATAAAAGCACGTGTGCCTTTTTCTTTGGTAAGAACAGTCACCACGTCGGCAATGAATCTGGCAGGAATGGCAATGATGGCAAGGTCTACCTGTGGTAGTTCTGACGGTGATTTGAAGGTCTGTAGACCTTGTACATTTTCTGATTTAGGGTTAACTACATAAAGATCGCCTGAAAACTTATTATCAAGAAGGTTCCGTAATGTTTTTCCTCCAGGACTGGAAAGGTTTTCAGAGCCACCGACAACAACAATGCTGGTGGGCTTAATTAATTGTTGATTTATCATGGCAAGCAATTTTGTAAAGTTTTCGCAAATCAAAGTTAGGCAATGTTTTAAGAAAGAAAGTTGAAAAATAATGTTTTATAAAGCATGTATAGGGTTTATAGCATATTGTTTAATCGTTTTATTTTCAGATTAATAGATGGTGTTTCGAGAGTGTTTTGTTGGGCAGGGGAGAATGGATACTTCTTGTCAGATCGAATATTTCCATGTGTTTTTCATGAGGAGTTAAGCTGATGTTAATGTGTAATGCCGATAAGGTGATTTTGTGGATAAAATCTAACTTTGCAAGTAATGAGGGCAATTGCTATCATATTATTTGCTGTCGTAAACCTTTCAATAGTGTTTTCCTGTTCAGGAACTCTTGGCCAGCTTGTGTTTGGTGAAGATGTAGGACATTGCGAGGGCTTGTATTGTCATTCTTCAGAAGAAGAACACGATGATGATCAAAGCAGTGAAGAAAAGGCTTGCTCTCCTTTTTGCGTGTGTGATTGCTGTTGTGTTCCTATAGAGGTATTTAAATTCTCACCGTTTTTTCACTTTTTGCCTCAACATAGTATTGAACTGGCGCAGGAGCATGACGAATCTCCCGTTTTGATTTCATTTTCTATTTGGCACCCTCCACGGTCGTGATCTTTCTTTCTTGCTTATGTTAATATGATTTAATTCATTGACAATTAGACTTTAAATCCAAAGGAGGATAGTTTTTCTCGTTGGTATAAGTAAATCTAATTTATAGGCAATACTTTTCAATTACTTACTGAAAAATAGAATGAAGTAAATTCTATTGAACGATTTCATTAAACATTTACTGTGTTTATTGGAACTGTGGCATCATGCTGTTTTGTGTAGTTCCAAACAGCTTTGGATGTGATGCTTGTGTTAGTAAGTAGCCAGTCATAATTAATTCAGATTTACTCTGGAGCTAAGTAGCAGGTTAACAACAAAGATTAAGTCTAAAATAAACAGGTCCTAGACTTTACATTGATTTAATTCTAGAAAATGAAAACTAAAACATTAAGATATATATTCCTGGCATTTTTTTTTGTTCCACTGTTTGTTCTGGCGCAAACGGAAGCGAAACTGACATTTCGTGTTGCAGGAAACTGTGGAATGTGCAAGGATAGGATAGAAGAAGCTGCCAGAACTGTAGACGGAGTAGTTTCAGCGAATTGGGACGATGAAAAACAAATGATTGTTGTTCTGGGAAATGAACTCGACCAAAAAGCAATTGAGAAAACGATAGCTATTGTTGGTCATGATACGGAGAACTGCAAAACTCCTGAAGACATTTATAAAGATTTACATACGTGTTGTAAATATCGCGATAATCTTGATCTCCATCCGCGGGGGGTGAGTTTGAATAAAAAGAATTCAGAAGAGAAATTGGCATTCCGTGTTGCTGGGAACTGTGGAATGTGTAAGGACAGGATAGAAGAAGCTACCAAAACTGTGAATGGGGTAGTTTCTGCTGATTGGGATGATGAAAAGCAAGAAATTGTTGTGTTGGGGAATAAGCTTGACCAAAAGGCTATTGAGGAGGCGATATCGAGAGCTGGTCACGATACAGAGAATTACAAAACTCCCGAGAATGTATACAATAAATTACATTCTTGCTGTAAGTACCGCGATAACCATAATCTTCATTCAGGGGAGAACCGTTCAAAGAAGAAGCATTTGCCTGAAGAAAAAGAACATAATGTTAAGGAGAAAAGTGATACAGATTCAGAAAAGGAGGATTCCGATTGCAAAGGTGACTGCTCAGATTGTGAAAGTGAGTGTTCTGGTTGTGAGAAAGAGTGTTCAAGTTCGGAGAAAGGATTTTCTTATTCGAAGAAGAAACTTAAAACAGATAGTGATGAGGTAACGGGAATAGTACTTGGCGTTTCTAAAAAAGGAAAGTCCCCTTTGGTAGGAGCAAATGTTTATTGGCTTGGTACAACCTTGGGAAGTACAACCGATAAAGAGGGGTATTTTAGGGTGAAGTCTACAGAAAAAACCGATAAATTGGTGGTTAGCTTTGTTGGTTTTCAAAATGATACTCTTTTTACAGCTTCGGGTTCTAGTTATCGGGTTGAACTGGTTGATGAGGTATATTTAGACGAAGTGACTGTTGTTGGTCGCCAGAAAACAACGGCGATATCGCATTTGAGTGCTATAAAGAGCTTGAAGGTGAGTGAAGGTGAACTTGAAAAAGCTGCGTGTTGCAACTTATCGGAGAGTTTCGAGACAAACCCAACTGTGGATGTAGCGTTTACGGATGCAGTAACAGGTACGCGTCAGATACAGATGCTTGGGCTGGCCGGCCCTTATGTGCAGATAACACGGGAGAACGTACCGGATATCAGAGGTCTGTCCGCTATTCACGGACTGACGTACACTCCTGGAACTTGGGTAGAAAGTATTCAGTTGAATTTAGGAACAGGTTCTGTGGCCAATGGATACGAAAGTGTAACTGGGCAGATAAATGTAGAACTGAAAAAGCCAGAAAAAGCAGAGCGGGCTTACCTGAACTTGTTTTCAAGCCATGTTGGTATGGCAGAGGGCAACTTGAACTTGATGTACAAACTGAATAAGAATTGGAGCACAGGAGTGTTATTGCACGGAAAATATTTCGATAATGAATTGGATGATAACGAGGACGGTTTCTTGGATGCACCTCTAACAAAAAACTTTATTGCACTGAACCGTTGGAAGTATAATTCTGGTCATGGAGAAGAGGGGCAGTTTGGAATAAAAGTGACAAGCTTGGAATCTACCAGCGGGCAGAAAGGTTATACGGATGATGCCACAAATGCCTTGTGGGGAGCAGATATGCAAACGCAAAGAGCAGAAGCTTGGGCAAAGATGGGCTATGTTTCGGACGGTAGACCAACCCGTAGCCTAGGGCTTCAACTGTCTGGTTTGTATCACGATCAGAAGTCGGACTGGGGCAGCAGAAATTATGATGCTACTCAGAAGACTTTGTATGGTAACCTTATTTTTCAGGATGTTTTTCGTGATACGGATCATAAATATCGTGTGGGTGTGAGTTTTATGGCCGATCTGCTGGAAGAAGAGGTCGCTCAGCTTACGTATGAAAGAGAAGAACTGGTTCCAGGTGCTTTTTTCGAGTATACTTTTACCCATGGTGATGAGTTTACTGCTGTTGCTGGGATACGTGGTGATTTTCATAACCAGTATGGGTTCTTTGCTACGCCACGTTTGCATTTGCGCTATGCACCGATGGAGTCTACCGTGGTTCGGGCATCGGCAGGCCGTGGACAACGTACGGCTTCTATTTTTGCAGAGAACATAGGAGCTTTTGCTTCGTCGCGCACATTTGTTGTTCATGCAGAGGGAAATGATAAGCCTTATGGCATGGATGCCGAGGTGGCTTGGAATTTTGGACTGAACCTTACGCAACAGTTTAAATTTTTTGATAAAGAGATGACGTTAGGTGTGGATATGTTTCATACCCGCTTTCAGAACCAGATTGTTGTGGATTATGAAAGAAGTAC
The DNA here is from genome assembly GCA_965230435.1 of Bacteroidales bacterium. Classification (GTDB taxonomy): domain Bacteria; phylum Bacteroidota; class Bacteroidia; order Bacteroidales; family JBDKHP01; genus JBDKHP01. The sequence goes on along the minus strand of CBDDLB010000005.1, from coordinate 28,746 downwards.
GAGAGAACTGCATTTCTATAATCTTGAAGGGGATTCGTATGCGAACAGTGTTCAGGCCCAGTTGGATATTGAGCTTTTGCCTCGTTGGGATATGCGTATTGCTTACCGTTTCAACGATGTGTGGGTAGATTATTCGCATGGTAAAAAAGAGAAGCCGTTGACAAGCCGTTTTAGGGCGTTTATAAACACAGGCTACAAGACAGAAGGTGGCTGGGGGTTTGATTTTACGGCTAACTGGTTAGGATCGAAACGTATACCTGATACTAGTGGAAATCCTGAGCAATTTCGTTTGAAAGACAGATCGCCCGATTTTGTGCTGTTCAATGCCCAAATGAGTAAGAAATGGAAGAGTTTGGAGATTTATGTTGGTGGGGAGAACTTGTTGGATTATCGTCAGGACAACCCTATTCTTTCAGCAGATAATCCAAAGGGGGAAAATTTTGATGCTTCGTTGGTGTGGGGGCCTGTTATGGGGCGTCGGCTATATGCTGGTTTGCGTTGGCGTTTGGAATAGTGTCGATTGATTATTGTTTGGTAGGGCGCAAGATTTTTTGTTTCTACGTGGGGCTGATGTAATAGAAAGCAATGCAGTTTTTGGAATAGCCGCGATCGTAGCGGAAAGCCCACAGACACGGAAGCTTGTGAAACACGGTGCGGCAGCTATGAAGCGAGAGCGGAATAGACTGCCTCGCCGATGTTGAACAGCTTATGGGGCGAGGACTTGTAGTGGAGAGCGCGACGATGTTTTTGGGAGCAATGGCGTTCTGCTCCAAAAAAATCAAAATAAAAAAATATGAAAGAAAAAGAGATACGGGCCTTGTTCGATGATGAGACGATAGTTGTTTATCAGGCTTACAGGAAGGCGATTGCTTTGCCTGCTTTAGAGAATCAGCGTTTTGTACAGCCGTTCAAAATGGATAGGATGACATGGATAAAACCTTCGTTTTTGTGGATGATGTACAGGAGCGGCTGGGCCGGAAAGGAAGGACAGGAACATGTGCTGGCTATCCGCATTTGCCGAAGTGGCTGGGAATGGGCTTTGGAGAATTCGTGTTTGTCGCATTTTGTGCCAGGTGTTCATAAGGCTAGGGAGGATTGGAGGGAGCAGTTGAATGTTTCGCCTGTGAGGATACAATGGGATCCGGAGAAGAATATTTCGTTGGAGAATTTGGATTATCGGTCGATTCAGGTTGGTTTGAGCGGTGTTGCTGTTGAAAAGTATGTGAACGAATGGATTGTTTCGATTGAGGATGTTTCCGGTAAGGCCAGAGAAATAGATGCTTACGTTAAGGTACAAAGGATTGATGAGGCAACAGGGATGCTGCCCGAAGAGAGGATTTATCCTTTGTCGGAGAGGCTACGGGCAGTTATTGGAGCCAGTTAGTGGCTTATTTTAGGAAACGTCCAAGTTCCTCGATCAGTTCTTCTTCTTCGATGGGCTTGGATAGATAGCCGTCGCAACCGGCATCGATAATTTTTTGTCGTTCAACGGGCATGGCGTAGGCTGTTTGAGCTATTACAGGAAGCTTGGGGTGGCTTTTGCGTATGATTTTTAGAACTTCGTAGCCATTTATCACTGGCATGTTGATGTCGAGCAGAATAAGATCTGGGAGTTTTTCATTGATCTGGTCGAGCAGCTCCTGACCGTTTCTGGCTCGCTGTACCTGGCCCCCCGTTTCACTGAGTAATATTTCTAGGTAGAAGAACGATGAGTCGTCGTCTTCGGCGATGTAAATGAGCTTGTTTTTTAGTTGTGCTTCCTGTTTTGTTTGTGTTTCTATTTCGATGAGCTGTTGTTCCTCGTCGCGATAGGGTATGGTGAAAGAGAATGTCGCTCCTTTGCCCAGTTCGGATTCTACCCAGATGCTGCCGCCAAGTAGTTCCACCAGACCTTTGGCAATGCTGAGGCCGAGACCGTTGCCGTCGGAAAAACCGGAATTGTTGACTTGGTTGAAACGCTCGAAGATCGCGTGGTGCTTGTCTTGGGCTATTCCGCAGCCTGTGTCTTTCACGAACAGTTCGAAGTGCGATGATATGTTGTCGAAGTGGGTGATGTAGCCAATTTCTACATGCCCTTTGGTTGTGAATTTAATGGCATTGTTTATAAGGTTGCCGAGTATTTGTGTAAAACGGGACGGATCGGTGTTTACCCAGTATTCTTTGTCTGGGTCGGGCAACGAGAGCTTAAGCTCTATTGTTTTTGGGATAATGTGCTCTCTGCCTTGTTGGTGGGTTTCTATGATTTCTTTGAGTGTTTGGTTTATCCCCATTAGGGAATTGGATATTTCCAACTGTCTGGATTCTATTTTCGAAATATCGATGATGTCGCCGATAATGCGCAGGAGCTGGGCCCCAGCGCCGTTGATGAGGCTTAGGAAATGTATGGCTTCGGTGTTGGATTGAATTTTTTTAGAAAGAAGTTTCGAGAAGCCCAAAATAGCATTCATTGGGGTACGTATCTCGTGGCTCATGTTGGCTAGAAAGGCAGATTTTAGGCGGTCGCTTTCTTCTGCTCTCCGTTTCGCCTGTTTTAGCTTCTCGTTAATGATACGCATTTCGCGGTTTTGGTTGTGAAGCCGTTCGTTTACTTTGGCGTATTCGGTGTTGATCTTGAAGTATTCCTCGTTCTGATGCGCAATGTCCTGAGTTTGTTTGCGCAGCTGTTCTTCTATTTCCTTCTGTTCGGTGATGTCTGTCGCTACCTCGAAACGGACCATCCTTCCGTCTATCCACTCTATGGCCATGTCTGAGATGAAATACCACCTGTTGTTGCGTAAGTTCTGGAATTCCCAGCGATGTACTTCTTGTGGTTTTCCATTTTTGATGATCAGATGGTTGGTGCAGAAGTCGCAGGGTTCTATTTTTCCTGTTTGAATGCTTTGATAGCATTGTGTACCAGTGATGTCGCCAAGATCGCGTTTTATAGCCTTGTTTGCAAAAAGCACTTCGTAGGTTTCTAGGTCTGAAACGTAGATCCAAGAGTCGATGCTGTCCATCACTTTCTGGAACATGAAGAAATTTTTCTCCTGTACGATTTCTGCCTGTTTGCGCACTGTAATGTCTTGAGTAATGATCTGAATGCCTTTTACCTGTTTGTATTTATCGCGCAAACAGGAATAACTGCTCATAAACCAATGTGTCTCGTTTGTAATTGTTTTGTTGTCTTCAAAGGTTATTGAGTTTTGACTTTGCAGCGCTGCAAGGAAGCGCTCTTTATATTTTTCAGCCTTTTCACCAAATAGCTCTTCTAGAGTTTTGCCTATCAGTTGACTTTTGGTGCGTGCAAGTTGCCGACATGCGGTTTCGTTAAAGTATAAGGCTATGCCATCGGGTGAGAAATAACTGATGCCCATGCCCGAATTTTCTGCAAGCAAACGGAAGCGTTCTTCGCTTTCAAGTGTGGCTTTTTGTTTGTGGTACTCTTCGGTGATATCTTTGAAGGTACAGAGGAACTGTTTCTCTTTACCTTCGATGGAAATTTCAGCACACCCTTCAAATGCTGCAAGAAATTCTTCATCGTTTTTTTTTCGCATCCAGAGCCGCAAATTATGGATCTGTTCTGTATGCTGAAATGTTGTGAAGTGTTTATGGAAGAACTTCGCAGATTCAGTGGTTAACAAGTTCTGGAAATTTGAGCCAATGATCTCGTTCCGGTCATACCCCATTGTTTTCAGCCATATGCTGTTTACGTCGATGAAGTTTCCTCTCAGATCAAGAGACTGATAGGGGAGGGGGGCTTTTTCGTAGAGCAGTTGATAGCGGTGCTTATGTGTTTTGATTATGTTCTGCTGCTTTATTTCTGTGGTGATGTCGGTTAGTGATGCTCTTATTTTCAGTCCTTCATCTGCGTTGGGATAGGGGATACTTTCTAATTTGATGGTTTTTTCTTCTTCCGGAGTGATGATGTCTAAATGTACTGATTCCTTTTGCTGATTGTCAATCACAGAAGTGCAATGCGTAAGGAATGTATTCTGAGATTCGAATGTTAGGAACTGAGTGATTTTCTTTCCTATGATTTCAGAGTTTTTCAGGTTGAACCACTGGCATATCTTAGCGTTTGCATTGATAATTGTGTGGTCTTCTTTGTATGTTAGTAAACCTATTGGGGCGTTGTCATAGAGTTCTATGTATTTTTCTTTGGAAAGTTCCAGTTCTTGCTTGGTGAGCCGTAGTTCTTCGTTTTGTTTTTGCAGGTTGGTTTGGTGGATAAGCAAATCATCTACTAGCTCTTCTAGACTTTTGTTATAAAGTTCGGGCGCAAGGTCTTTGCCTTTTTCTTTGAGCTCTTGAATCTGCATATGAATATCTTTTTCAGTTTTCATGAGATATCTTCTAGAAAGCAGTCGTTTGTTAAAGCGTGAAAAACTAGGTGTTCTGGAATTAAGTTTATTCCCATGTATTCATCAAGTAAACCATCATATTGGTTGATATGAAAATTTCTTCGGTAGAAAGTGGGAACCCATAAATTGATATACGGTTTAATTATCGTAATTCCTGTGTTTTTAGAATTTAATTTAAAAATCAAATAAGCTCTCGTTCTTAAAATTAGAATATTAGATCTGAATATCAATATATTATATTCATGTTCGGTTAGATTGAATTAGAACATTCACTTTACATTAATAAGTAACATTGTAAATGAAGTAGATACGAGGCTTATTTTGCTTAAAAAAGAGCACCTTACGAATTAAACCAGAGCTGATTTGCTGTTTAGTAGCACTACATTTACTATGCTTGGTATAATTATCTACTTTCATTACTATGATATTGTTTCATTTTTGTTGGACGACTGCATGTAATTGGTACTGGATCGTTATCGCAGCACATGAGCGCATTGTGATCGGGTATAAATTACGCTTCTCGTTTTTTATAGGGAAGAAATCAAACTCTGCAAACTATCCAGATGGAGTTTGAACTAATAGTCTTGTTTCTTAATTCATTAAGAAACATCATTAAACTCATTGACCAAAGCTTAGATGGCAATTGTGTTTAATGTATTGAATTTAAGGTGGATTGTTGTCGTATATGCTTTTGTAGAACTTTGACAGTTGCATGAGACAGGCGGTTTCTTATTTCCATAAAGTTAATAAAATTTGGGTGAGGATTGAGCTGGAAATGCTTTAAAGTGTTTATAGAGAAGTAGCTTTTCAGCTTTACTTAGCCGGGTAATCTCACCATGTTATTAGCGAATATTCAAAAGAAGCGGGCTGACCTTCAATTGAAAATAAAGCATTTTTTTATTTCAGAATTAATATCACATAAATGATGTTGCAAAACCCAACTTTTCAATTAATCGTACTTCAAATAATCGCTCATTTACTTGCCGATTATTCATTACAGCCTCCACATTGGAGTGCAGTAAAACGAAGTAAAGTTTTCACTATGCATCATATTTACCATGTTTTGGTTGTGTTTGTATGCTCGTTGGTGTTTTCTTTCAATTACAATTTCTGGCCATATGCGCTGCTTCTTACTTTGTTGCATCTATTGACCGATATATCGAAAAGTTATCTACAGGTCAGAAAAAATAAAATGAAGACACTAAGAAGTTCCGATTATTTCTTTGAGGATCAGTTTGTACATATAATTGCCCTTGTTGCAATATCGTATTACTATTCAACGCAGTGCAATCTTAATTTTATATTTGAAATACCTCCCAAACTCAGTTTAATTGCTGCGGCAGTCATCTTCTGTTTAAAACCGGCAAGTATCGTGATTATGAATGTGTTTGTAAAGTTTTCAATTGAAAGGCCTACTGGAATTAATCAGGATGCTGTGATTGAGACTCACTTTGTTGATGATGTAAGCGAAGAAAGAATTTCTGACGAAGAAGCTCGAAAAGACAGCAACTTGCAGAATGCAGGACGACTAATTGGAGTTTTGGAAAGAATATTGGTGCTCGCCCTGATTTTAAATGAGCAATTTACAGCGGTAGGTCTTGTAATTGTGGCTAAGGCAATATTTAGATTTCAATCGACCCAGAAAAAGGAATATATACTTGTGGGTACTTTTCTAAGTGTTGGTATGGCTGTTATTTGGGGTGTTCTTATTTTGTGGTTGATCAAGTAGGGCTTTTTTGAGGAAACTTTAAAGTTTTATTTAGTGATTTTCAATGCAGAGAAGAAATAGTGGTTTTTAAATATTGGACCGGGATAACACAAAAGTTCTGGAGTTATAATACTCAATTGATTTCTTTTAAATAAGATTTAAGTACTGATTTTGGGATAAGCTCTTGCTCATATTTTGCAATCATGGCAGGGCTTACACTGCGGCTTAGCGCATATTCCACAACTTCATCATCTGTACTTTTGCATAACAATACGCCAATTGATGGGTTTTCATCGTCCCGTTTTACATCGCGGTCTAAAGCTTCCAAGTAGAACTCAAGTTTACCTAAGTGCTCAGGTTTAAATTTCGTGGATTTTAGCTCAAATGCCACAAAACAACGTAAGCTTCTATGATAAAATAAGAGGTCGATATAGAAATCATTCATCCCGACTTGAACTCTGTATTCCTTGTCTACAAAAAGAAAATCTTTACCTAAATCTAGGATGAAGTTTTTCATTTTGGTAAGGATGCCGTCACGCACATCTTTTTCGTTATGATCTTTTGGCAATCTTAGGAAATCGACCATATAGCGGTCTTTCAAAACGTTGTCGATGTTAGGATACGCTTCCTTTATTTTTTCTGTAAGCTTTTGATTTCCACTCATTGTGCGTTCGTAGGCACTGGATTCTATTTGGCGTCCCAATTCCCGATACGTTAATCTCTCCTTTTTTGCTAAAAGGATGTAAAATAAACGTTCGTTATCGCTTTCACAGCCCGATAAAATTTCGAGATGTGCTGACCATGAAATCTGGGCGAGCAGTTCCAGTAGAATAGGGTGATATTCTTTAATATCAGTGTTTTGTATTTGTGTCGGCAATGCTGACACAAATTGCCCCAGTTCCTCTCTTGGTAATTGTGCCAGCATTGCTGACACAAATTTTGAATTGAAATAGGTGTTATAGAAACGTACCATACGGTAAATTCCTCTCCTGCTAAATCCTTTAATCAGAGGCTGTCTTGCTTTGAGAAATTCAGAAAAGTTATCAACGATGCTTTGTCCCCACTCTGATGCTTCTAGCTTTGCAGAAACATACTCTCCCACAAGCCAATAAAGGTATATCTGCTCATAGTTCACCTTTGTCCAAACACGTTGCTTGCTTTGGAGAATGATGTTCTCTAATTCTTTGAAGTCTTTTGAATGTTTATCTGGAGTTGCTTTGCCCATCCTACTGTCTTCTAAAATCTTTAGACAAAGATAATCGGAATTTAATGTGATGAAGCATTAGACAAAAATGAAAAGCAAAAGCAACCCAAGAATTGCTCCTACTTTTCGAAATATCTTAAGCCCTTTGCTTCACAAGAGGCTTCTCAATTGCCCGATCAACAGCAACCTTCTAAACCGAACACCAAAATCCCAATAAGTCAAAGCCCGCCAAAGCCACTCTACTGGGCCATAATGATACCGCTTAAGCCAATAACTACAAACAGCAGTCTGAAGGCAGAAAAAAACAAAACCGATAAGAATACTCCAAGCAGAGCCAAAATATCTATATAACCCAAAGCCAAAACCATAGAAAAGCACAAGCCCAAAAAGGGACTGAGTGAGGTAATTGGTAAGGCTCATCTGTCCGTAAACAGCAAACCATCTAAAAACAGCCCCGTTCCTGAACTGGAAATAAATCAAAGCAATCAGTGAGATGGCCGAAGAGGTGACTGCAATATTCTTATAAGAAATAATCATCGACTTCAGTATTTTACTGGAAACTTTAGACTGGAAAAGATTTTTGATATCAGGTTGTACCCAATAGAAAATGATAGTACAGGATAAACAAACCAAAAAGAAAATGACAAGTTGCTTTTGACGGTTTTCTAGAGTTTCAAAGATTTTCTTCCGTCCTAGAATAAGCCCGATAACGAAAAGCCCAACAAGTTGCGATAACCGTCCATTGTAAATGCACCAGCCAATTACTACCATTCGGCCTTTCCAAGCATTGAAGCTAATGACCTCCCATAGACTTCCATTTTGATATGTCTCGCGGGCTTCTTTCCCATACCCTTTCCCAATTGAATGAGCAAGTTTAAAGTCGGGATCGATAAGAGATTGCATAAGTTCGTAGATCATAGGGAGCTGAATGATGCATAACCCTGCGATCCACCAGAGAGCCTTTGTGTTCACTTTATAAAGAGCCACAAGAATTAGCCCCAGCGCAGCGTACATATGGAGAATGTCTCCTCTGTATAAAAAAGAATGCATCATTCCAATTATAAACAGAATAATCAGTCGCCAGATAAAACGGCCTCTAAAATCCACTCCCTGCTGTTCTTTTCGGTTCAGTTGAATAAAAAAACTAAAACCAAAAAGAAGAGCAAAGATGGAGTAGGCTTTTCCGCTTATGGCTGCAAATGTCCACTTCATCACAGACTTGTCCGTTGCAACAGAAAAAAGAAAGTTAAAGTTTGGTTTCAGAAAAAAATCGAAATGTTCCACATAATGAATCAGAACAATCAGCAATAAGGCAAAGCCCCTTAAAGCATCCACAAGAATAAGACGGTTGGTATTGTTCATTTTGTTTAAGGTTTTAGGGACTAGCTAAAAAATAATCTACACAACAGTTATATGACCCGACACACTTCTCTATCTGTGAGTATGCGCCAGCCTTCGGCATCAACCTTTTTAGTCGAAAATCGCGCTGAAAGGCGTTAAGAACGAAAAACTGTTTGAGCCGCAGGCGAGTTTTTTTTCGTTTAGCCTTTCAGTGTGATTTTCGGCGTTAAGAAAAGGTTTCGCCTTGATTTTTTCCCCCTTTTTCATCAAGGAAAAAGGGGAAGGAAAAAAATAATAGCACGTTAGCTATAGGATTCGTTACATATTGTGAAGTGCGTAATTTATTTTTTATATGCTCCCTTATAGTTTACAAAAAAGCAAATCAAGCCCGCATTGTCACAATTTTGCGACACGTAGGAATGTTCATAAAGTTTGAAAGAATTGGTAGTGAGAGAAGAGGCCGAATGAAGGCCTCCTCTCATTTAATATCGAAGAAATGTATTTAGTGAACTCGGGTCATTAACCACAGAGTTTCACGGAGTATTTTCACAGAGTCACGCAGAGTTCAATTATAAATTAGTACGAATCACAGCAAAACCATCACGCGCAAGCCAATTCATAATTTATAATTCATAACTCATAATTCCCTACTCCCCAATAGGAGAAAGACTAAACTCATAGCTATAAGAAGACTCCATAAGCTTATATTCCTTATGAGTATCGTAGCCCCAGCTATTATCCCCACCAACACCGCGCTGGTCAAGGTCGATATTGATTTCAGTTACGTTTTTGATAGGAAGCTGGTAGCTATGCGTAAGCCCCTTGTCAAGATCCCTAACCGTGAAGTGGTGTGCACTACCCGACAGCAATTGCTTTCCTTTTATCAAGAAGCCGTAACCAGCCTTGTCGTACACCTTCATCCAGCGGATATCAGTTTTGTTACCATTCTCTTGAGGGAAGATGTACGGAGTATACTGATCCATAACTGCTCCCGAGTAAACATCAACAATAGCAGCAGTCTTACGGTCAGAATAAGTTTCGAAAGGCCCATTACCATACCAGCTCACTTGGTTGAATTTACCCGGCATTACCAAGTTCATACCAAAGCGTGGAAGCTCAGGAAGCTTGTCGCTACCCTTTTTAAAGTCAGCTTTCACCTGAACAGTTCCATCTCCCTGAATGCGGTAAGAAGTAACATAGTGCGACGGCCCAGTAGCCAAAACAGCCTCAACCTTCAAAGTATACAACCCTTCAGCTTCTTTCTTAACAGTAATTTTGTTCACCTTCTTTTTAGCCTCAACATCTTTCCACGGAGCGCAACGCTTGTGCATTTGGTTACCACGGTCGTTGTTAGTAGGCACACGCCAGAAGTTTGGCTGAAGATCGCGACGGATCAAGTCTTTGCTCTTATATTTCCAATCAGTAAGGTTTCCGTTTTTCTTGTTGAAAACAATCATGAAATCAGTACCAGCGAAAATATGTTGGTCATCATTCTCTAAGTGCTTCACCACTTTAAAGTTCGACTTTGCAGCCTCCGCCTTAGCCTCCTGCATCTGGAACTGCTCCCAGGCCACACGGTGGTTGGCAGGAACGATATCCGTACCTTTTTTCTGTTCAACATAAATGTTCAAGAAAACCTCTTTGTTCGTTTTAGTGTAGTGAGCCTTAAAATAAGCAGTCGTAGATTTTGTTGGCGCTATCGGTTTCGGAAGTTTTATCTCACCGCTAGAAAGCACCTTATCTTCAGCCTTAATCTCATACTTAAACACAAAGTCGGCCGACGAAACGAAGAAGTTTCCGTTCGTGATTTTTACCTGACCTTTTTTCAAATCAACAGCCTCGAAATCCCAGTTCTGATACACTTTCTTAATCTCCCAAAGACCAGGTTTTGGCGCTCTGTCTGGGAATACAAGTCCGTTAGCACAGAAATCCCTGTCCGAAGGAACATCCTTAGGCCCAAAGTCACCACCATAAGCCCAATATTTGCGGCCATCAGGAGTTTCGCTCAAAATACCTTGGTCAATCCAGTCCCAGATAAAACCACCCTGAAGCTGTCTTTCGCTCTTGATCAGTTTCCAGTAATCAGCAATATTACCGTTACTGTTACCCATTGCGTGAGAGTATTCGCACTGAATCATCGGACGGTGATCACCTTTCTCCAAGAATTTCTGCATGTGCTCAATCTTGTAATACATCGGGCACACAATATCAGTATAGCTTTCAGTCCAAGCCTGCTCGTACTGTACAAGGCGCGATTTGTCGCGTTTGTGGATCCATGCCGAAGTAGCCTCGAAGTTCACACCCGAACCGGCCTCGTTACCCAACGACCAGATGATGATAGACGGGAAGTTCTTATCGCGCTCCACCATGCTCACCGTACGGTCCAAGTGTGCCTCTTTCCACTCAGGATTGTTACCCAAAGTCTTGTCAAGCGAGTAGCCGCCGTTCCAAAGCGATCCCATAGCGTGGCTTTCAATATTGGCCTCGTCCACAACATAAAGACCATATTCGTCACAAAGGCGGTACCAGTAAGGATCAACAGGATAGTGACTACAACGAACAGCATTTAAATTGAAACGCTTCATCTGCTTAATGTCAGCAATCATATCTTCCCTCGATACAACGTGACCCGTAACATCGTCATGCTCATGACGGTTCACACCCTTAATCAAAATAGGCTGACCGTTCACCAACAATTGCTTGTTCTTCAACTCAACCGAACGGAAACCAATACGCGAAGAACGGATATCCTGAACCTTACCCGATTTATCTTTCAAAGTAACAAACAAACGGTAAAGATTTGGCGCTTCCGCACTCCAAGGCTTAATGCCCGCGATCTCCTTCGAGAAACTAACAGCATCTCCACTAACCTCAGCTTTGTTACTAAAAACTACTTTCCCATTTGCATCAACAACACTAGCTTCCACAGTTCCGCCAACACTTTCGCTGCTCACAGCAACATTAAGGTTCAAAACACCATCCTTATAATTCTTAGTAAGACCAGTCTGAGCAAAAAAGTCAGCAATATGCAGCTTAGGCAGCACATACAAATAAACATCGCGCTCAATACCGCTAAAGCGCCACATATCTTGATCTTCCAAATAGCTACCATCACACCAGCGGTAAATCTCAACAGCAAGTTTGTTTTTGCCCTTCACCAGATACTCCGTAATGTCGAACTCAGCAGGAGTTTTCGATCCCTGCGAGTAACCAACCTGCTTACCGTTCACCCAAACATACATAGCCGAGTTCACCGCCCCGAAATGAAGGATCACAGAACCATCACCAGCATTTTTAGGCACATCGAAAAAGCGCACATACGACCCCACAGGATTATACTCTTCCTGAATCTTAGGAGGATTCTTCTTAAAAGGATACTTCACATTCGTATAAATCGCCGTTCCGTAACCTTCCATCTGCCAGTCAGCAGGCACATTAATATCATCCCAAGCGCTAACACTGTAAGAAGTGTTAAAGAAACCAGCAGGACGCGCATCCGGACGCGGCGACCAATGAAATTTCCACTTCCCGTTCAACGAATGATAATACTCCGAAGAAGAAAACTCATCCGTAGCAGCCTTCTTTTTATCCCTAAAAGGGAACGACCAAGCATAAGCCTTACGTTTATTTTTACCGAACACCGCAGGATTTTCCCAATCCTTTTGCTGCGCCTCGGCAGAACTCAGAAATCCGAAGAAAAGACAAATCAGTAACCCGATCGTCGTTTGTTGTCTGTTCATCATATTTATTTTTTTTGGTAGAGCATCACACGTAATGCTACTAATTTTTAAAAGGGTTATTATAGTGTATTGTTCAATTCCAAATCTAAAAACCAGCTTTCTCTTCAATAGGTTGTTCAGGCTCGCAAATCTACTTCATTCTTTTCTTTTTTTCGATTAGGAGCAGAACTTCATCGCTTTTCTAAAACTTCGTACGCGCCTTCCACTACAAGTCCTCAGTCCCCGCACCGTTCCACATCGCCGTGGCGGTCTATTCCGCTCCCGCTCCATAGCCGCCACACCGTGTGTCACAGGCGCGCGTACTTCCGGGCTTTCCGCTACAGTCACGGCTATTTTTAAAACGTCTTTGCTTTCTATAGCCCCTTAGACCCGACGGGTTTTGAAAACCCATCGGGTCTAACCGTGTCTAAATTTCAATCAACCGATTAATGCAAACATACCCTTTACAAACGTATCAAACGGTCGGAAATCTGTTCAATATTAAGCGCCAAATCGTTCAGGCACACATTTGAACAATCCACCATTGCAGTATGAACATTTTCCCACACACCATTTCTCCAACTTATAAGCCTACACTTTTTCAATTGATTATCTTCGTCAAACCAGTACTCCGTACACAACCAGAGCAAGAATACTGAAATCAAGACAGAAGCAACAGAAACGCAAGCCGAAGCAAAATAAATGTAAGCTGAAGCAACCCAAAAGCAGCATGAAGCAGTAGAAATGTAAACAGAAGCAATATGAATGTAAGCTGAAGCAATCAAAATGTAGGCAGAAGCAATAGAAATGCAGACAGAAGCAAGCCAAATGTAAGCCGAAGCAATACGAATGTAAGCTGAAGCAATCAAAATGTAGGCAGAAGCAATAGAAATGTAGATAGAAGCAAGCCAAATGTAAGCAGAAGCAATAAGAATGTAAGTTGAAGCAACTAAAATGTAAGCTGAAGCAATAGAAATGCAGATAGAAGCACCCCAAATGTAAACCGAAGCAACATAACAACAGAAAACAACCCAAGCACCAAAGGTGCGCAGTCAATCAGCCCAGTGCGATAGCGCTGGGAAAAACCAAAAAAATGAAAATACCAACAAAAATAAAATCAACCATCCTACTAATCCTAATAGCCCTATCAACAAAAGCCACACGACAAGACAGCCTATTCTTCCTAAACATAAAAGTAAGCGACGGCCTACCCGGCAGCACAGTAACAGCACTAGTACAAGACCACCTAGGCTTCATCTGGATCGGAACAAACGACGGACTCTGCCGTTACGACGGCGCCAATTTCAAAGTCTACCGTCACGAGGTGAACAACCCCCAGAGCATCTCCCACAACTTCATCCACAAGCTCAAGCTCGACAAACACGGAAACCTATGGGTAATCACAGCAGTAGGCCTAGACTATTTCAACCTAAAAAGAAAAACAGTCCAGCGCCAACTCGTAGACGGAGGCAAACACGGGTTGATAGACAACTCAACCACCGACATAGTTGAACACGGCGATTCAACCCTATTCATTAGTTCCTTCTACTCAGGCATTTGCATCCGAAACGGAATCTCAGGAAAATGCTCGTACTTAAATAAAAACTTCAACTCAGAAGCCAGACTCTCTTCAGATAACGTTGGAAACCTAAGACTTATCAACGAAAACACCCTCGCAATCGCCTATAGAAAAGGTGGCATCGATTTCTATGATATCAAACAGCAACAAACAAATTCAATAGAAGAACTAGCTGGAAAAAACATGATATCTGCCGCAGTGAACACAACCTGCGTAGATCCAGAAGGCGGCCTATGGATAGGCACAAAATCAGGCCTAACCTATTTCAATTACAAAACAAGCCGTTTAGAAAACTTCAACTTCCAAGACAAAAAATCAAATTTCATAATCGACAAAGACATCATCTCCCTTCATGCCGACCGCGAAGGACTGTTGTGGATCGGCAGCCGCAACAACGGACTCGCAGTTGTATCAAGAAAAGACATTCTCACACAAGGCCAAGCAGCCAAGTTTGCCCACTATCATCCAGCAAAAGGGCAGGGTGCACTATCCTACCGCTCAGTGTTGAGCATCTTCCGCGATAAAGACGGCCACGCTTGGATAGGAACCCACGGCGGCGGTCTCAACTACGCAGTAAACCGAAGCAAACGCTTCAGCATCTTGCGCAACGAGCCATGGAGCAAAACCTCCCTGTCGTACAACAAAGTATGGGGAATCACAGAAGACACCGAAGGCAACATCTGGGTAGGAACAGACGGCAACGGCGTAGATGTGTGGAATCCAAAGCGAGGTATCATAAAATCCTACCAACACAATCCCAACAACCCAACTTCCTTAAGCGACAACGCCGTCATCAGCGCTTTCACAGATCACAAAGGAAATGTCTGGCTCGGAACTTACCAAGGCGGCCTGAACCGCTATGAAAAAGCCACCGATTCATTTATCCATTACGGAAAGGCCAAAGGATTACCCAAAAACGACATCCGCTGCTTCTACGAAGACGACAAACAAACACTCTGGGTCGGCATGAACCAAGGCGGACTCGCGTATTACAACCCAGAAGAAGATCGTTTCATCGCCGTGCGAAAACTACTGGGGCACGATATCCGTTCCATTCAAGGAAATTCAAAACAACTTTGGCTGGGAACATTCGGAAACGGCCTGCTTTCTTACAAACCCGAAACTCAAGAACTGGAATACAATTTCAGAAAAGACAAAAACGGCTTCAAAGAACTCACCGTCGCTTTCTTTTCATTATGCCAAACCAGCGATTCCATTCTTTGGCTAGGAACACGCTACGGAGGCCTAAGAAAATTCAACACTTCAACAAAACAACTGACTGTTTATGACATTACAAAAGGACTGTCAAACAACAACGTACTGGCCATTCTTCCAGACGAAAAAGGCAACCTATGGCTGAGTACAAACAAAGGAATCTCACGTTTCAATCCAGAGAAAGAACTCTTTTCAAACTTTGGAGAAAGCGCAGGTGTACAGGCCGAAGGATTCCATAACGGTTCAGCTTTAATAATGCAGGACGGAACCATGTGTTTCGGCGGAATAAATGGAATGAACTATTTCAATCCAAAGCAAATACCAGCAGAGCAAAGCCCATCAGAAGTAATTTTCACAGGGCTCAAAATATTCAACGAAGACGTTCTACCAACATCAGACGGGTTAATCGAAACCGGCATAGAATATAAACCTAAGCTGAATCTAAATTACAAGCAATCGGTAGTTACATTTGAGTTTCAGTCTGTAAAATATCCGTTCATCGATGGAGTGGAATATGCCTATCAACTAAAAGGCTACGACCGCACATGGAACAGCACAGGCCAACAAAACAGCGTAACATATCGAAACCTACCAGCAGGTAATTATGTTTTCAAAGTCAAAAGCATTTCTCCCAATTCTAAAGCCGAAAGTAAACCAACCTCGCTGAAAATCTCAGTATCGCCTCCATTCTGGAAATCAACTTGGGCATACATTTCTTATCTTCTTTTAGTGGTGAGCTTGGTTGTCGGCATATTCAGATATAGGATTAACCGCTACAAAATCAAAAACCGCCTAAAATACGAGCAAAAGCTCCGCACCAAAGAACAAAAGCTGCACAGCGAACGCATGGAATTCTTCACCAATGTTTCGCATGAGTTACGCACTCCACTAACCATCCTGAGCGTAGCAATCGAAGAGCTGGCCTCGTTTATCAACAATTCAGCAAAAGCCAAGAAAACCCTAGAGTCAGCCACAAAAAACACCAACCGCATGATGGAAATGGTAAACAGACTTCTAGAATTCCGAGAATTAGAAATGGGCAAAGCAAAACTACAGGTTCGTAAACTGGCACTGAACAGCTTCATTCCCGAATTCCTTCAAAGCTTCAAAGGAATGGCAGCACATCACAACATCGACCTAAAGCTAATGCTACCAATCAACGAGCTGGAACTCTGGTTAGATCCAGATAAGTTTTCAACCATTCTGAACAACCTACTTTCCAACGCATTCAAATACACTCAATCAGGCGGCCACATCATTCTTAGCGCCGAAGAGCAGGACACTTCAATTCAGATTATGGTAGAAGACAACGGAAGCGGAATTCCTCAACAGATTCAAGGAAAGATTTTCAACCGCTATTTCAAGTCAGAAAACAAATCAACCAGCACAGGAATTGGTTTGGCACTTACAAAATCTTTGGTCGAACTTCACCAAGGAACAATCGATGTAGAGAGTTCCACAGGAAAAGGAGCAAGGTTCATCTTGAAATTCAAAAAAGGAAACGAACACTTCACAGTGCAGGACTTTGCATCCAGCGAAGAACCTCCAATCGCAAAAGAACCCGACACTTTCAACGAGGAACAAGAACAGGAAACTGGCAAGCCAATAATGCTACTGGTCGACGACAATCAAGAAATAGTAGACCTGCTGGAAGACAAGTTCCAAGAAGAATTCACCATCCTTCGGGCGTATGATGGCGTAGAAGGTGTCCAACAAGCCCGAAAACACTCGCCAGATCTAATAATCTCCGACATCATGATGCCCAACAAAAGCGGCACAGAACTTTGCCAAGAGCTAAAAGCCAATCAGGAAACAAGCCATATCCCAATAATCCTATTAACAGCAAAAGGAACAGAGCAGGACGAAATAAAAGGACTGAACACAGGTGCCGACGACTACGTTTCTAAACCTTTCCGAATTTCAATTCTCAAGGCTAGAGTACGTACTCTGATCGATAACCGTATGAAACTACAGCATTATTTCCAACAATCACCAGTAGTTAAAAGCATAAACGAGCCTGAAAAAGTTGGGCAGCCAGATCCAAAACAAGATAAGGAACTAGCTTTTATTCAGAAGTTAGAAGCCCAAATTTTAGAAAACTGCCTCAATGCAGAAATTTCCGTTGTAGATCTAGCAAGTAAGATGGGCTTTAGCCGTCCCACCCTATACCGAAAAGTAAAAAGCTTAACAGGCTTATCCATCAACGCCTTCATGCGATCAGTAAAACTAAAACGAAGCGCCGAACTAATCGCCCAAGGAGCAAATGTCTCAGAAGCAGCCTACGCAACAGGCTTCAACGACCTAGCACACTTCCGCGAAAGCTTCAAAAAACAATACGGCAAGAACCCCTCAGAATTCAAAAACGGATAGAGCATTCCACATAATAATCTGAAGGGATGGCTATTAAAACCATCAAACAGCCATCCCTTCAGTAAACAGATTTATAATACATCATTAGCAAACCACCTCTCACGCGTCAGCCAATTCATAATTCATAAGGGATAATAAAATTAATAATTGAATATGTTAGTTTGGCTATGTGCTGGTTTTCAGGCGTCAGCCAATTAATAACTCATAATTAATAATTTATAATTCATTTTTCCCTAACACTTCCCAGCAAAACAACCAGCCTCACGCCCATCCACCCGAACCATCACCCGGGCATCAATCTCCTTAGCAACAGAAAGTTCAATCTCCTTCACAATCAAGTTAACATCCACCAATCTCAATTCCTGATTCAGATAAATATCAAAAACCAGATCCCGACGGGTAATATAGTTATGCAATAAAATATTATGAGCCTCAACATCACACCCAACACATTCATTACAGATTTCTTTAATGCGTTCAATCTTTTCAGCAGGAAGACTCTCCCCAAGAATAGCACTAACAGTTTCATCAAAAATCTTATAAGCCGCATGACCGATAATCACAGCAACCACAAGAGCAAGCAACGAATCAACCCACCAAAAGTACGACCCCACAAAAATTCCAACCAAGATCACAACAGAAGAAATTGCATCACTACGATGATGCCAACCATCAGCCTTCAAAGAATTCGAACCAGTTTTACGGGCACCCCAAAAAGCAAACTGAGCCAACGCCTCTTTTGCCAGAATAGAAAATACAGTTACCCAAATCGCCACAGACCCATATTGTGCCTCTTCATGTTTAAAGAATTTTTCCCCAGCCTCAATCACGAAGTTAAAAGCCACCAGAGCCAACAGAACACCAATAAGCAACGCAGCAACCAATTCCGACCTACCATGCCCATACGGATGCTCCTTATCTGGCGGTTTAGTAGCAGCCTTAGCACCAACAAGCACAATCACCGAAGAAACCGAATCAGTAAGCGTATGCCAAGCATCAGCAATAATAGCTACCGAACCACTCACAATACCGGCCCAGTACTTCAGCCCAAAAAGCAAAAAGTTCATTATAATAGACAACCAACCTTCCCAATAAGCATATTTGCTGTTGTTTGTGTTTTCCATCTTACAAATTATGGGGGATTACAAGATAAAAGCAGACCGTTTCGAAACTAGATTCCCAAGCAGAACAAGTCATCTGCATTGTCTCATTAGCCTTCAAAACCTTAGAATTCCAAAGATAAAACCCATTCCACAATAATAGGATATCTAAGGTCAATTATTTACCTTGGACTCACATTCAAAATAGAAAATTGAAAAAATAAGCTCAATACCATGAAGAAGTCAAACATTCTTTTATTTGTAGCAATAGCCCTTCTTACAGCAGGTTGCGCGGGATTATCTCAGTTAGCAGCTTTTGCAAAATGTACTTTCGAGTTCGAGAAAATAGAAAACGTAACACTGGCAACTATCGACGTAAATAAAGCCAATAACCTCACACAACTAGGACTTTCAGACATAGGCAAAATCACAACAGCCGTAATGACAAAAAATCTGATCTTAGATATGACAGCCGTTATCAAAGTCAAAAACCCCAACAACAAGAAGGCTGCCCTTAACAAAACAGATTGGATTCTTAAGATCGATGGCTTAGAAATCACAAGAGGAACAACAAACCAACGTATCGAGATACCTGAAAAATCAGCAAGTTACCTTCCAATTAAAACTTCGTTCAATTTAATAGAGACCTTCTCGGGCGAGAGTAAAACAAAACTATACAAACTAGCACGCAACATTGCAGGCATAGGCGACAGTCCATCTAAAATAGAGTTTATGGTAAAGCCAACACTTTCTGTAGCAGGCGCTTTAATACCTTATCCAGACTGGATCACACTTCACCGCAAAATCGGCAAATAATCAAAACCACCCTACGCTTGAAGGGGTGGCTATTATAACGATCAAACAGCCACCCCTTCAATAAAAACTCTGTTAAAGGAAATTGTGGGTGAAAAGTTTCTTAACAATAAGAACTTTGGCATTGGAATCAGCAGTTTGTGGTGCAGGATAGATAATCACCATTTTCATTATCGTTGAGCTCGCGCCAGCCTTCGGCCTTAATCTTTTTAGCCGAAACGGTTGTCGAATAGCGTGAAGAACGAAAATTTGTCTGAGCAGAGCAGTAAGCCCTTTCCAAATCACACAGTAATATCAGTGACACCCTCACCTCAAGCACAGACTATAGGCGAGTTATTTTCGTTTAGCTATTCGATAGTCGTTTTGGCGTTAAGAAAAGATTCGAGCCTTGATTTTTTGCTCCTTTTTTATTAAGAAAAAAGGAGATAAGAATATTTCATAATGTGCTGATATTGTGTTTGCTGCTAAACTTTGAAAGGTGTCGCTGTTCAGAAGTAAAAAGTGTGTAATCTGAATTGTGACAGCACCTATAATTTTCTTTAATAGAGCCAAAGTTCACAACTTCACCTTATCAACAAGACAAACCCCCCCGATCACCATCTCCTTATCAACAGCCTTGCACATATCATAAATAGTCAGCAAAGTAACACTAGCAGCAGTCAAAGCCTCCATTTCAACACCAGTCTGTCCAACACATTTCACAAGACTATTCACACGTATCCCATTCTCCTCAGGCAAAGTCTTCACCTCAATCTTTGTAGTCAACAGCGGATGACAAAGAGGAATCAGACTACTAGTCTGTTTAGCAGCCTGCACACCGGCAACCTCAGCAACAGTAAGCACATCCCCCTTCTTTATATCATTCTCCCGAATCAATTTCAGAGTCTCTTCACCAAGACTAATAAAACCAGTGGCCTTAGCAATACGCACCTGTTCAGGCTTATCGCCCACATCAACCATATTAGCCTTACCACTCTCATTAATATGACTTAACTTTTTCATATAACATCAAGAATTATATTAGGGTCTGAAAAAAATAAAAAACACATTTCGTTTTCATTATCAGTGAGTCTGCGTAAGCCTTCGGCATCAATCTTTTTAGCCGAAAATTGCCTTGAAAGGCGTTAAGAACGAAAACTTGTCCGAGTGGAGCAGGGAGTTAGTTTTGGTCCCGCTGTAGAATTTGTAATGAAGCTTACTGAGAACACAGACCTTTGGCGAGTTTTTTCGTTTAGCTTTTCAGGGAGATTTTTGGCGTTAAGAAAAGGTTTCACTATCAAAAATAGATAAACGCCATTCTCATTATCATTGAGCTCGCGCCAGCCTTCGGCCTTAATCTTTTTAGCCGAAACGGCTGTCGAATAGCGTAAAGAACGAAAATTTGTCTGAGCAGTGCAGTAAGCCCTTTCCCACCACACAGTAAAATCAGTGAAACCCTCACCACAAGCACAGACCGTGGGCGAGTTATTTTCGTTTAGCTATTCGATAGTCGTTTCGGCGTTAAGAAAAGATTCGAGCCTTGATTTTTTGCTCCTTTTTTATCAAGAAAAAAGGAGATAAGAAATATAGAATTACAATTCCTCAACCTCAACCTCAACAACATACCCCCCATGCTTCCGAATATTAATAACACTATTATCCTCAAAAATCAGATACTGTCCCTTAATACCCACAAGACGTCCTTCCACAACCTTCTGTTTATCAAAAGAAACACTCTTCACTTTTTCAGGATACCTCTCCACAGGATACTCAATCGCCGTTATATCATCATCATCAGAGAAAAACTCCTGCAACTCCATCGGAATAAGCTCATAAGCCCGTTCCTTCTCCTCCACAAGATCCACACCCTCCAGCACAAGGTTCTTCAACATCCTCTGCCAGTTCGTTTTATCACTCATATGCTCCTTCAAGGCCACCTCAATCAATCCAGCCATATGGCGGTTAGGCACAGTAGCAAGCTTTATTGCGTACGAAGCGCCCTGATCAATCCATCGCGTCGGAATCTGAGTATGCCGTGTCACACCCACCTTCACACCGCTCGACACCGCCAGATAAACATGATGATCAATCAAGCAATGCCCCTCAGCATATTTCATATCCCTGGCCACACCCTCATGAGCCCGACAAAGCTCAGGCCGCAGCACACACTCCTCCGTAAGAGGCGAACTAACAAAGCACTTATAACAAAACCCCTGAGCAAACGATTTCTTAGTAGTAGCACCACAATCCAGACAGATAATCTTATCCATATACGTCAGCCTGATGCCTTTCCCAACCAAATCATTCAGCGCAACCTCCTCGTCGCCAACTCTTAACCAGTAATTAACCTTTCCATCCAGCAGTTCAGTACGCATTTTCCGAAGCGTTCCATTATATACCATACAGATCTCCTTATATTATACATTCCCAAAAAACATATCCGTCACCACAAATATAACAGACTTAAAGTTCTCTTTTTAGTTTTTCTCAAACCCCATTCAAAATTGCAACACCATCTCACAATTAATTATCAGATAATCAATCATTTTAATTTTTAGAAGCCCACCGTACCCTCTTTCCCTATCCCAGTCGCGCCTTCCGCTGCAAGTCCTCGCCCCGAGCTCGGTTCTGCATCGCCGGCGCGGTGTCTTCCTACCGTCAGCCCCGCCCCGCCGTGCATCACACGCGCCCGTAGCTGTGGGCTTTCCGCTCCAGTCGCGGCTATTCCCAAAACGCCGCCACTAACCAGAACAGCCCTGTCCCTGCCAGCCCGGAACCTATCCCTCCTCCCCAAAACATATCCCTCCTCCCCAAAACATATCCGGACAGCAGCCCCGCCCAAGCTTTCCCAAAGAACACAGGCCAGTTTGCAGATATGACCTAGGTGCAGTCCCCAGATAAGCGTGGTCGGCTCCAAAACGAGCCCCCAAAAGAGTCCCATCGGGACGCCCTACCGGTAGCCTGCGGTGGAAACCGCAGGTAAAAATCAGAAGACCGGGAGAATGCCGTAGGCATGACCTATTGATTATTCATAATAATACGGCATCCTCAAGCCCCCCAACCGACAGTTTTTAACTTTTCCCACAATAGAAAAATCACGATATCAACCACTTACGATTTTCTTTTAAAAAACTTCAGAACATAGCTTGCATAAACGGAAAATAAACCGTTATCTTTGCACCCGCTTTCGGAGAGAGGGCAGCGCACATTGAGGTACTGGACGCAATCATAAAATACTGATAAACTGAGGTATTACGGCACATGCCCGAAGACCGGAGGGGAGCAGGAACGGTTCAAAAAAAAATCAGAAAAAGATTTGGAACTGAAGCTTAAAAAAGCTTAACTTTGCATCCGCTTTCAGGGGTTACCCTGGGGCAGGAAACAGCACTGGCAAAAACGTTGCCAGAAGATCATTTCCCTCTGTTTTTCAGAAGGAAAAAAATCAAAAAAAAGTTTGCGTTTCCGGAAATAAAAACCTTACCTTTGCACCCGCTTTCGGGGACGCCGGGGCGGTCATAAAAGAAGGAAAAACAGTACAGGGGGCAACGGCATAAAAACCGCGTCCGCATTTGCACTTTAGGGTGCAGGAAGTTCTTTAACAGATATGGAAACACAGAGCGTAATATAAATAAGGGAAGCAGCCCGGAAAGAACAGAAAAAGTATATTTTATACAATGAAGAGTTTGATCCTGGCTCAGGATGAACGCTAGCGGCAGGCCTAACACATGCAAGCCGAGGGGTAACAGGGCTTCGGCCGCTGACGACCGGCGCACGGGTGAGTAACGCGTATGCAACCTACCGTACACAGGGGGACAGGCCGGTGAAAACCGGATTAATACCCCATAATACGTTTCCCCTTCCTGGGGGTCATGTTAAAGGTTTACCGGTGTACGATGGGCATGCGTGACATTAGCTGGATGGCGGGGTAACGGCCCACCATGGCAACGATGTCTAGGGGTTCTGCAAGGAAGGCCCCCCACACTGGTACTGAGACACGGACCAGACTCCTACGGGAGGCAGCAGTGAGGAATATTGGTCAATGGGTGAGAGCCTGAACCAGCCATGCCGCGTGCAGGATTAAGGCCCTACGGGTCGTAAACTGCTTTTGTACGGGGATAAAAGTGCCCACGTGTGGGCACCTGCAGGTACCGTACGAATAAGCATCGGCTAACTCCGTGCCAGCAGCCGCGGTAATACGGAGGATGCGAGCGTTATCCGGATTTATTAGGTTTAAAGGGTACGTAGGCGGCCCGTTAAGCCAGGGGTGAAATCCGGTGGCTCAACCATCGGACTGCCCTTGGAACTGGCAGGCTTGAGTAGTGACGGGGTAGGCGGAACATGTGGAGTAGCGGTGAAATGCATAGATACCACATAGAACACCGATAGCGAAGGCAGCTTACCAGGCACTCACTGACGCTGATGTACGAAAGCGTGGGTAGCGAACAGGATTAGATACCCTGGTAGTCCACGCCGTAAACGATGATAACTGGTTATGGGCGGCACACAGTCCGTGACTGAGCGAAAGCATTAAGTTATCCACCTGGGGAGTACGCCGGCAACGGTGAAACTCAAAGGAATTGACGGGGGCCCGCACAAGCGGAGGAACATGTGGTTTAATTCGATGATACGCGAGGAACCTTACCCGGGCTTAAATGGTGCACGGCCGGCGCAGAGATGTGCCCTCCCTTCGGGGCGTGTACCAAGGTGCTGCATGGTTGTCGTCAGCTCGTGCCGTGAGGTGTCGGGTTAAGTCCCATAACGAGCGCAACCCCTACCGTCAGTTGCCAGCGCGTGAAGGCGGGGACTCTGGCGGGACTGCCACCGTAAGGTGAGAGGAAGGCGGGGATGACGTCAAATCAGCACGGCCCTTACGCCCGGGGCTACACACGTGTTACAATGGCCGGTACAGAGGGCAGCCACCTGGCAACAGGGCGCGGATCCCGAAACCCGGTCCAAGTTCGGATCGGAGTCTGCAACCCGACTCCGTGAAGCTGGATTCGCTAGTAATCGCGCATCAGCCATGGCGCGGTGAATACGTTCCCGGGCCTTGTACACACCGCCCGTCAAACCATGGGAGCCGGGGGTGCCTGAAGTCCGCTGCCGCAAGGGGCGGCCTAGGGTAAGACCGGTAACTGGGGTTAAGTCGTAACAAGGTAGCCGTACCGGAAGGTGTGGCTGGAACACCTCCTTTCTGGAGGGCGCTGTCCTTATGACGTTCTGTGTATTTTCCATGATCTGGGCAGGATAGAGTTCCGTAGCTCAGCTGGTTAGAGCGCTACACTGATAATGTAGAGGTCCCCAGTTCAAGTCTGGGCGGAACTACGCCCGTATATATATTTACGGACTTGAGGGGGATTAGCTCAGTTGGCTCAGAGCACCTGCCTTGCACGCAGGGGGTCATCGGTTCGACTCCGATATCCTCCACACGGCCCTGTATATGGAAGCATATACATAATAAGGGGCACAAGAGTTCATTGACACGACAGGCAAGAGAAAACGAGTAAGAAGAGGCAATATATGATTGCAAAGAAGCGAACAAGGGCGTACGGCGGATGCCTGGGCTCCCGGAGGCGATGAAGGACGTGACAAGCTGCGATAAGCCACGGTAAGGCGCAAATGGCCCTTGACCCGTGGATCTCCGAATGGGACAACCCGCCATGCTGAAGGCATGGCATCCTATATGGAGGCCAACCCGGAGAACTGAAACATCTAAGTAACCGGAGGAAAAGAAAACAAAAGTGATTCCCTTAGTAGCGGCGAGCGAAGCGGGAACAGCCCAAACCGCAGGTGTTCCGGCACCTGCGGGGTTGTAGGGCTGCCATGATCCGAGCGATGCGAAGTGGAGGCCGTCTGGAAAGCGGCGCCATAGAGGGTGAAAGCCCCGTACACGCAAGCAGGACTCGGAGGGCAGTACCCTGAGTAGGGCGGGGCACGTGAAACCCTGTCCGAACCCGGCGGGACCATCCGCCAAGGCTAAATACTCCCGGGAGACCGATAGTGAACCAGTACCGTGAGGGAAAGGTGAAAAGCACCCCTGACAGGGGAGTGAAAAAGTACCTGAAACCGTACGCCTACAAACGGGCGGAGCACGCAAGTGTGACGCCGTGCCTTTTGCATAATGAGCCTACGAGTTGCTCCGTGCCGGCAGGTTAAGCCCTTCAGGGGCGCAGCCATAGCGAAAGCGAGTCTTAACAGGGCGCAGGTCGGTACGGGCAGACGCGAAACCCGGTGATCTACCCATGGCCAGGCTGAAGTTGCGGTAACACGCAATGGAGGGCCGAACCAGTTCACGTTGAAAAGTGTTTGGATGAGCTGTGGGTAGGGGTGAAAGGCCAATCAAACCGGGAAATAGCTCGTACTCCCCGAAATGCATTTAGGTGCAGCCTCGCGCATGAGTGTCACAGAGGTAGAGCTACTGATAGGGCTAGAGGGCTTCACCGCCTATCAACCCCTGACAAACTCCGAATGCTGTGACATGCTCCGCGGGAGTGAGGGCATGGGTGCTAAGGTCCATGTCCGAGAGGGAAAGAACCCGGACCACCGGCTAAGGCCCCCAAATGTATGTTAAGTTGTTTAAACGGGGTGGGGCTGCATTGACAGCTAGGATGTTGGCTTGGAAGCAGCCATTCATTTAAAGAGTGCGTAACAGCTCACTAGTCGAGCGGCCCCGCATGGATAATAATCGGGCATAAACATACTGCCGAAGCCGTGGACTTGTGGTAGGGGAGCATTCCGGTCAGCGCCGAAGCTGTGGCGCGAGCCATGGTGGAGCGTCCGGAAAAGCAAATGTAGGCATAAGTAACGAGAATGCAGGTGAGAAACCTGCACGCCGAAAGACCAAGGTTTCCTGATCAACGCTAATCGGATCAGGGTCAGTCGGGGCCTAAGGATAAGCCGAAGGGCGATTCCGATGGACATCCGGTCAACATTCCGGAACCGGCAATATTTTCAAAGGGGTGACGAAAGAGTGAAAGTCCCGCGCACTGACGGCTTAGTGCGTTTAAGGGTGTAGCCCCCCGGGGCGAACCTGAAAGTACACCGAACCTCCGGGTAAGGTGAGCGGGCGTAACCATATTTCCGAGAAAAGCCCCTGCGGTAAAGGATATTGCCGCCCGTACCGTAAACCGACACAGGTGGTCGGGTAGAGAATACTAAGGCGCTCGGGATATCCATGGCTAAGGAACTCGGCAAATTGGACCTGTAACTTCGGGATAAAGGTCGCTCACTTCGGTGAGCCGCAGAGCATAGGTCCAGGCGACTGTTTACCAAAAACACAGGGCTTTGCCAAATCGCAAGATGATGTATAAGGCCTGACACCTGCCCGGTGCCGGAAGGTTAAGGGGGGATGTTATCCGTAAGGAGAAGCATTGAACTGAAGCCCCGGTAAACGGCGGCCGTAACTATAACGGTCCTAAGGTAGCGAAATTCCTTGTCGGGTAAGTTCCGACCTGCACGAATGGTGTAACGATCTGGACACTGTCTCAGCCATGGGCCCGGTGAAATTGAAGTGGCGGTGAAGATGCCGCCTACCCGCAACGGGACGGAAAGACCCCGTGAACCTTTACTACAGCTTAGCACTGGTTCCGGGTAAGTGATGTGTAGGATAGCCGGGAGGCTTTGAAGCGCGGCCGCCAGGCCGTGTGGAGCCGTCCTTGAAATACCGGCCTTTGCTTATCTGGGCCCTAACCCGTAAAAGGGGACACTGCTTGGCGGGTAGTTTGACTGGGGTGGTCGCCTCCAAAAGAGTAACGGAGGCTCCCAAAGGTACCCTCACGCCGATCGGTAACCGGCGGAAGAGTGCAATGGCACAAGGGTGCTTGACTGTGGGGCTTACAGGCCGAACAGGTACGAAAGTAGGGCATAGTGATCCGGTGGTCCCGTATGGAAGGGCCATCGCTCAAAGGATAAAAGGTACTCCGGGGATAACAGGCTGATCACTCCCAAGAGCTCACATCGACGGAGTGGTTTGGCACCTCGATGTCGGCTCGTCACATCCTGGGGCTGGAGAAGGTCCCAAGGGTTGGGCTGTTCGCCCATTAAAGTGGCACGCGAGCTGGGTTCAGAACGTCGTGAGACAGTTCGGTCCCTATCTGTTGTGGGCGTAGGAGACTTGAGGGGGCCTGGCACTAGTACGAGAGGACCGTGCCGGACATACCTCTGGTGTACGGGTTGTTCCGCCAGGAGCACCGCCCGGTAGCTACGTATGGTGAGGATAAGCGCTGAAGGCATCTAAGCGCGAAACCCTCCCCGAGATAAGGTCTCCCCATAGGGTCGCAGGAGACGACTGCGTCGATAGGCCGCAGGTGCGCGCACAGCGATGTGTCAGCCGAGCGGTACTAATAACCCGGAAGCTTTTCTGCACGGGGGCCCCTTCTTACTTCATAAAACTCTTGCCGGTAATGTCAGCCGCCGTGCACGCACAGCGCACGGGAAGGCACAGGACTTATAGGATATTCAGAAATTTAAGGCAGCTATGGCGGCGGGGCTCCACCTCTTCCCATCCCGAACAGAGAAGTTAAGCCCGCCAGCGCCGATGGTACTGCGAACGCGGGAGAGTAGGCCGCTGCCCGACTTCAGGCCCGATGGGGCCGCGAAAGTTCTTTAACAGATATGGAAACACAGAGCGTAATATAAATAAGGGAAGCAGCCCGGAAAGAACAGAAAAAGTATATTTTATACAATGAAGAGTTTGATCCTGGCTCAGGATGAACGCTAGCGGCAGGCCTAACACATGCAAGCCGAGGGGTAACAGGGCTTCGGCCGCTGACGACCGGCGCACGGGTGAGTAACGCGTATGCAACCTACCGTACACAGGGGGACAGGCCGGTGAAAACCGGATTAATACCCCATAATACGTTTCCCCTTCCTGGGGGTTATGTTAAAGGTTTACCGGTGTACGATGGGCATGCGTGACATTAGCTGGATGGCGGGGTAACGGCCCACCATGGCAACGATGTCTAGGGGTTCTGCAAGGAAGGCCCCCCACACTGGTACTGAGACACGGACCAGACTCCTACGGGAGGCAGCAGTGAGGAATATTGGTCAATGGGTGAGAGCCTGAACCAGCCATGCCGCGTGCAGGATTAAGGCCCTACGGGTCGTAAACTGCTTTTGTACGGGGATAAAAGTGCCCACGAGTGGGCACCTGCAGGTACCGTACGAATAAGCATCGGCTAACTCCGTGCCAGCAGCCGCGGTAATACGGAGGATGCGAGCGTTATCCGGATTTATTAGGTTTAAAGGGTACGTAGGCGGCCCGTTAAGCCAGGGGTGAAATCCGGTGGCTCAACCATCGGACTGCCCTTGGAACTGGCAGGCTTGAGTAGTGACGGGGTAGGCGGAACATGTGGAGTAGCGGTGAAATGCATAGATACCACA
>CBDDLB010000004.1:1375000-1672519 GCA_965230435.1 Bacteroidales bacterium | reverse complement strand
GAAAGTGAAAGGTCTGTAACGGTGAAGCTGCGCCCCGCTTCCTTTTCCAGCAGCTTCCTTCGGCTGATCACGTCGGCCCTTCCGTCACGGAACAGGAACTTGACGTTGAAAAAGTTCTCGATGCCCAGCACAAAGTCCTTTACCGAAATTTCGGGGAGGCACTTTTTCAGATCAAAAACGGTCGGCGGCTTAAACTCAACGGTAACGGTACTGCCCTGAGTGGAGGTGTGTTTTTGGGCAATGTCGAAAAAGGAGAGCAGCACGGCATCGTCGTACCCTGTCAGTTCAAACTTCCCCCTGCCCCTTCCGGTGAGTTCAATGAAACGCCGCACGGCATAGGGCACGTACAGCATCGGCACCAGTGGAAAATACAGGGACATCACATCACTGTAATGGGCGGGCAGTTTCGTGTCCCTGACCAGGTAACTGCTTTTGTAGGCGTTCAGGTAATCCGACTTGCCCGGACGGGAGTTGTTGGCGAACGGGAGCGCCCAGCCCGATTGCGGGTAATGCCGTCTGGCCTGTTTCCACCCGTTGTCACCGGTACCGTTCCCCCACTTCAGTTCCGTTATTTTCTTTTCCGCAAAATCATCGTTGAACTCGCCGTTGCCGCAGAGGATGGCGCAGTCCACATCACTGCCGAAACCCTGTGCGGTGAGCCTGCCGCTACAGATCAGGTGGCCGCTGAAATACAGTTCCGCCCTGTACTGCTTTTCGCTCCTGTCCCCTCTGGAAGGGTTTCCCGAATGGCCGAAGATGACCCGGTTGCGCGGTGATTTTCTGTAGGGCAGTTTAAAGGAGAGGGAAAAGCTGCCCTGGAGTTTCGAGAACTGAAGGAGTGACGAACGGAGCTTCAGCTCGATCACCGTCCCCGCAGCTATATCGGCCACATGGCCGTCAATGACAAGTTTCCTCATTTTTCAGCTTAAAAGAAAAGCCATAGCGGTCGGGCCATGGCTCTGTTTTAATCTATCCTGTTTATAAAAATGCGTCAGGCCGCCACATATTCAAGGAAGACCACGGCCTCACCTTTTGATCCCCCCGTGAGCGAACCGCTGATGGCAGGGGTACTGTCGGCGGACAGCTTACTGTAAAGGTCGACAGGGATCAGTGCGGGCTCCGTTAGGTCAAGGCTGCCGAAATCGAGCAGTACGTCGGAACCCAGCTTAAGCTGCAGGTTGTTCGGCACCCCGTCAAAGGCCCCGTTGACATAAACTGTGCACCCTGTGATCCTGCTGTCCTTAGGGATAACATCCATCCCTGCCCCGCTGCCGGAGCTGTCGATATCGATGGCCATTTTCTTGGCCACGCCCTTTTCGTTGTAGGCCTCACCGATGGCACCGTTATCGTAGGCTTTTCCCGTAGGGGCGTCATAGATAAAGATGTGGTCGGCCTTCAGCACACTGCCCGTGCCGTTGGCAATGTGCCCGGCGGCAATGGTCAGCTCTTTGGCCACGGAGAAGACCGTGCCGTCGGCAGGGGTAAAATCCTCCGTTCCCGTCGGTGTTTTACGTTTGAACTTCAGGCCGGTGGTGACCCGCACCTCATTGTCGCCCCACGGGTTGGAGGATGTGTCAAGGTCTGCCACGGTCATGCCGCCTTTTTTGGCCAGCTCCGCAAGCTTTTCCTTGAGCTGCCCAAGGTTCACCGCGTCCTCATCGGCCTTTGCCGCCGCAACGGCAACGTTCTGTTCCGTGCCCGATCTGTCGGTAAAGATGAACTTACCGCTGTCCCACTTGATAAAACTGCCGTCCCTGCCGAACTGTAATACTGCCGAAACGGCCGATTGGAATAAACTTTTTCTGTTCATATTGTTTTTTGTTGTTGCCGGGCCGGTCGGTCCCGATGATGAAACAAGCCCCGCGCCCGGGGTGATTGAGTAACTGCCCGCACTGAACTTATGCGCATCTATGATCCTTTTCGTTTCTTTTGTCCCTTTGTAGGCCCCGCCTACTACTTCCAGTTCCCACTCCAGGAACAGGCCTTCCGGTTTCGGGTCCTGGGAAAACGGTAGGTCACCCAGGGAATAGTCCAGGTCCACATCGGTCCGGTTTATGACCTGGTTGAACACGAGTATATTAACGGAACCCTTGGGGAATCTCTGTTTCAGCCTGAGGTTGATCCTTGCCCCCGGGTCGTTCCCTGACAGTGATACCGAGATGTCGGCCTTCTTCCAGCTTGTCTTCCCGCTGCCGTCAACTTCAAGGTCAACACTGTAGTCTTTAAAAACAATTGATGTCATTGCAAAAAAATTGGTTAAACATAAACAATCGGTGACGTCATCCGCTGCAATGATAGGGCTGCCGTTGCGGGTACCAAAGGACACGGCTTCCGCTATATGGCCAGCACGGTTTTGTACTTCAGCCTGTCCACTGCTGCCGTGTCCAGTACCAGTCTCAGGCTGCCGTTACGGTATCCCGCAATGATGTTCTGCACAAGTGCGGGGATGTCCGTTGAGCTGTCGAAACTGTCCAGTCCGGCCCCTGCCTCTGCTGTGGTGCCGTCGCCCAGTACCGTTACCGTGGCTCCGTACACCGTGCCCTTTTCCCTCCATACCAGTTCGAGGTGTGCGCGCCAGGCCATGCCCAGGGAAATCTGTTCCGTTGCCTTTGGGGAGGTAATTTCCGTGAAACCTTCCAGCCCCGCAATGCGCTCCGAGAGCAGCCGCAGGTTGTTGTCGCCCTCCGCCCAGGTCAGCTCTGTGCCTTTCGGAATACGGTACACCAGTTTGTCGGAAACTGCCGCAGGTCTCTTCCCCGTTGTGGGCTGTGCGGCTGCCGCTGTTTTCAATGGCGGGCTGTCAATTTCGTAATAGCCCTCCTGTATGCGCCCTTTTTCATGGTAGCGCTGTATGGGCCCCGGCAGTTCGATTTCTTTTTGCCTGAAGGCCTTCAGTACCTTCACTGTTGTAAGTTTAAGGTCGGTAGAGGCCAGGTGGTCTTTGTCCCTGAAGGCCTCCGCTTCTTCGTGTGACATGCGTACCTCGAAAAGGTAATCCTCCGTGTACAGATAGACGTTTTCCGCGGCCATCACCTCATTGGTGAACCACTGCTGTAAGGCTTTGCGGTCTTCCGTCCGGCGGATGAAATGGCCGGAAGCAATTTCGAAATCCTTTGTCCGTTCCAGATGGGTGTTGCGCATGTTGCCCTCACGGCCGTTGACCGTCCAGCTGTAGCTGTTTTTTTCTGCGGCCTTCCCCAATAGGCACACGGTATCAAGGCCGCCCAGGCTGTTCTCGAATACCAGCGTGCGGGCATGTTCCGGTGTTTCACTGAAAACATTATAGGTGACCACGTCCGAAACGGGGTCCTCACTGAGGTTGATCATCCAGAACCTTACCGTTTCAAAACTGCTGCCCGCTGCGGTTTCCAGCTGTGGGTATGTCCAGCTGAAATGGTACACCCCTTTATCAAAGCCTGCCCTGAGCAGGAACACGGTTTTCCCTGTACCGCCTGAAAAAAGGAACTGCGCCATCACGGCCAGCCGTAGGCTGTCGGCCTTTACCAGATAGCTGAGATAAGCGGACATGTCCTTTGTGATGAAATGCGGGGAGGGTACCGTGTTCAGCAGTGCCCCCACTGTATTGAGCTGTTCCAGGTAAAGTTCCATGCCCGGCGAAGTACGCCCCCTTACCACATGGTAGCGCCAGTCGGTATAGATGGTCGAAATGGGGGAGCCCGTCACCGCATCGATGTTCCTGAAACTGCAGTACATGCTCACGTAACCGTCGGACTTTACGCGGTTGTTCTTCAACAGTGTGCCGTGATCGAAATTTGGACCAAGGCTGCGCAGGTAGCTGTCCACGATAAGCTGTGGGTCAAAATGGGCGGTGCCGTCTGACGGGGAACGGCGCACGGTGAAACGGTGCACCTCTTTCCCCCCCGCACTCAGGATGACATGGCAGCGCACCTGCACTTTTTTACCGCCGTGGCCGCCCGTCTGTATTTCGAAGGGCATCGGGTCGCCCGAGAACAGGACATCGCCCCTGGGGCGTGAGATCAGGCTTATCGACATCTCAGTTCTTTTGGATAGGTAGTTTTTCGATGTTCAGGTTCGGAAGCAGCTCGGCCATCAGTGCGATCAGCGTGTCGAGCTTGCCCTCGATCACGCCCAGGCGTTTCTCGTCGGCAACGGCCTGTGCCAGCTTTTCTTTCTGGGCGGCCTCCTCACGCTTTTTTATCTCGGCAACCGCATTGGTGTTGTGGGAGATCTGGGCACGCTGTACGCCCGCACTGAAGACGATGCCGCCGACCGATACCAGGAAGGCGGCGATCCCGATCAGGTCGTTGAGCGAAAAGGCCTGTGTGCCCGTAGCTAAAAGGATAAGTGGTGTTTCCATTTTTCTGTTTTTTTCAAAGGTGGGGTTCCGGTCTGAACGGCTAAAGGACACTAGGCATCCGCCCTGCCCTCGATCTCGGCGTACCTGTCGTTTTCCTCTTTTACCTCACGCGCATTGACGTGTACTTTCAGGTTGTGGATCATTTGGCGGTTGGCCTCGTTGGATTCCATTACCAGTTTCAGCACCGTTTCCAGATCGTCTTTTGTAGCAGGCGCAGAGGTGTTGGCCAATGCATTCTGCCCAGCTGGTGTTTTTATGTAACCACCTGATTCATAACCCTGGACTTTCTGAAGCCCTGCAATCACATTGTTGTAGTCCAGCTCGTGCAGCTGCCCGTTTATCCTGGCACTTTCAACAATGTCGGTGAGGTCACGCACAACAGGGTTGGCCAGTGCATGGCCGCTCACCACATATTCGGGGCCTCCCTCGCCGACCAGTACCGTCGGACGGGAAAAGTAACCGCGCTGTGTACCGCCATAGGTGGACAGGAAGCTGCGGTTGTCCTGGGCACGGGTCACCGGAAAGCGCCCACCTTTTTCAAGCCCTGCGACTTTCTGTTTTTCGGCACCGACCGCGGCCAGCTGCATTGCGCCCATCGCACCGACAATGGCGGAGAAGGGCAGCCCCGTTGGCGGGAACATGGACACGGCCTTCATGATGCCCAGTGCGGTCTGTGCTGCAATTTCGGAGGCCGCAATAATGAATTCCGGAAGGGCGTATTTCTTACGGATCTCTTTTTTCTTTTTCTCACTGTCGCCTGCCGCCTGCAGTTCCCGTTCCTTGGCCGAACTGAAAAAGTCCGAAAAGGTCTGTGTGATGTACTGCTGCTGCTGTACGGATTTCTTCAGGGCATCCATGTTGGACTTTGCCGTATCCTTTTCCTTTTTGGCGCGGGCATCGGCATAACGGGCATGGATCTCCGCTTTCATGCGTTCGAACTCCTCATAGCTGATCAGTCTGTTTTCGTACTCCAGCTGCAGGGCTTCGAGTTCTGCCTGTTCCTTTTCGTCTTTGGGGGCATATTTGGCATGGATGGCAAGTTTTGCCTTCAGGTATTCTTTATAGGTAAGGAGCTTATTGTCATAATCGCGTTTAAGGGCATCCAGTTCCATCTGCTTTTTTTCGGCATCGTCAATGACACCGTATTTTCTGCGGGCGGCAAGGATGGCCTTTTGAAAACGTTCCTCCTGTTCGAGTTTTTTGGCCTTCAGCTCTTCGTCGAGCATCGTCTCAAGCTCTGCCAGCTGTAGCTTATGGGCGAGGGAATATTTGTCTTTACGTGCCGCACCTGCTTTTGCAATTGCAAGTTCATCGGCGTACTTTCTCCGGATCTGTTCCAGTTCACGTTCATTCTGTTCCAGACGTTTCAGCTCCAATCTGCTGTTGTGTTTTTCCGTTTCCCTGACCAGGCGTTTGAGGGCTGTCAGGCGCGGGTCTTCTTTTTTATCACCTTCCGTAGCGTTCCCCCCTGGATCTTTTGGCGGTCTGTTTTCATCTTCTCCGTCGTTTTTTGGGCCTTTGTTAAAATATTCTTCCAGTTCCTTATTTATACGTTCCAGTTTCCGGCGTTCATATTCGGCCGCCTGCCTTGCCTTGCCTGTATTATGGACATAGGCCGAATAAGCTGTTTCCAGATCCTTTTCGCTTGCGTTCAGGAACTTTTGCTGATGCCTGTTCAGTGCCACAAATTCATCAAAGCTTAACAGCATGCCCTGTGTCTCTTCCATGAGCGGGTTGGCGAATTTCGCCTCAAGTGCCCGCTTTTCTTTCAATAGCCCTGCGATGCGTTCGTTGTACCGTACCAGGTCGCTCTGATAATCCAGCTCGGCTTTTAAGGCTTCCCGTTTCTCCTTCAGTCTGAGTTTTTGGGCATATGCCTCATTATTGTTAAGGTCACCGCTTTCGACCTGCCTGTCGAGTTCCCGTTCATCGGTATAGGTCTTGGCAAACTGCCTGTCCAGGACACGGAGCTTGATCGTTTCACGGAGCTTCTCCGCATAATTGCTGAAAGCCTTGCTGAGCCCGTCCATGCCGGCGGCTTCGGCATCGATGTTTTTCAGCAGTCCCGGGTACTGCCGCTTGACCTCTTTGATCAGGTCGATGCGCTCCTGTGAGTGGGGCTTTGTCCTGATAAGGGCTTCCCGGTAGTTGTCCAGCCGGGTTTTGTTCTCCTCGAACTGTGATGCGGCCTCTTTGTAAACATTGCCGATCACACGGGTGATGTCCCCGGCTTTCTTTGCCTCTTCCCTAAAGGCCACAAAAGCGGCTGCGGCGGCGGTGACCACCGTTACCAATAGGCCGACGGGGTTCATCTTGACAGAAAGGTTGAACAGCCGCATGATGCGGGTGGCCTTCCGGACATTGCCCGTAAGCAGTGCCTGGGCAGCGGAAAGCAGTGCCGTGCCCGTGCGCAGTGCTTTATTGGCCACCGTGGCCAGTTTTACGGCGGCCGTATAAGAGGCCATGGTTGCAATTGCAACGGCAATCACCTTTGTGACCTGTACAATTGCATCTTTGTTCTGCCCCAGGGTAACGATCGTTTTCTTGATCAGGTTCGATCCCTTGCTGACAAGGTTGAAAATACTTTTCAGCACCGGGGAGAAACTTTCCTTCAGCTCCAGTACCATTGCCTTGAGTGCCGCTGATGCACGTTTCATGGTCTGCTCCGTGGTTTCCTGCTGCATGGCGAATGCGGCGGAAAGTGAGGAGCCTTCGCCGTAATCGGTATTGACCGATTGCAGGATCTGTTGGTAATCCTTGAGCCCCTCGCCCGAAAGTACCGAGACCGCGGTCAGTGCCTCGACCGATGAAATGGCTTTGGAGATCTCATCAGGGCTGGTCCGGATGACACCGTTAAGTTTCTCCAGTACCTTGGTAAAGCCCTGGGCACGGATGGCCGTTGTGCCGAACGGTACGCCGAATTTCTGCAGTACTTTTTTGGCATCGTTTGACGGGTTGATCAGGCTGGAGATGGCCGATTTTAAATAGGTGGTGGCCTCTGCAGTGGAGATACCGCCCTTGGTGAGTTCGGCCAGCATCGACAAAGTTTCCTGGTAACTGATGTTGGCCTGTGCCGCTATCGGTGCGACCTTGCCGATGTTGACGGCCAGTTCCTCCACTGTGGTCTTGCCTGCTTTCTGTGCCGAAAAGAAAGCGGAGCTGACCTGTTCCGCTTCCGACATTTCCAGCTTCCAGGCGTTCATCACGGTGGTCATGCCGTCGGTGGCAACACTGAGCTGGGTCACACCGCCGATGGCCAGACGGCTTGCTTCATCCATCACCCTGACGGCATTGGCGGCGGGCACACCTGCGGAAATGGTATCGAAAAGCGATTTATTGACATCATCGACCGCAAAACCGTATTTTTTCACGGTTTCGATGGCACCTTTCTCCAGCTCTGCGGAATACTGTTCCAGGTCTTCGGTGGAAAGAAGGGTCTTCACGTTGGTGAAGCCTTTCTCGAAGTTCATGATCAGGTCGGACATTTCGCGCAGGGCCAGGATAAAGGAGGCTGCTGCGGCCACGGCGGCAAGGATCATCCCCGAATAGTTGTTGAAGGCATTGTTGGCACGGTCGATCAACGGGGTGCTGTCGCGCATGTCTTCGTTCACCTGGTTCAGTTCGGTGTTGAGCTGCTTGACGCGCTCTTTTAAGGTGAGGTAGGCTTCCGAACCTTTGTCCTTGACATTGCGCATCTCCTTGATCAGTTTGCGCTTGGTGCGGAGCAGTTCGTTATAACTGACACCGTTGAGGTTGTTCATCACGCGGTTGACATCAACGGTCTCCTCTTTTAGTTTTTTTGCTTCTTTCTGTACCTGTTTCAGCTCTTTGGCAGCTTTATCAAAACCAGCTTTGTCGTTGGCCTTGCGCAGCCTGTCCATTTCCTTGCGGAGTTCCTCACTGCGACTGTTTAACTTCTCCAGTTGTTCTTCGGCCTGTCTGGCTTCAAGGTTGACTTTTACGTTGGCCTGTTCGGTGTTTCTCATGGTGCGGCTTTGCCGCTAAGCTGAGTTTTTCGGCAAAAGTCTTAAAGGACAGCCTATTCTTCCATTATAGTTTTCTTCAAGCTGAAATATCCAAAATAAAAAACATTCTTTTAAAAAAGAATACAAAAGCTCAATTTCTGAGCTTGTATGTCCATAAACTTGCCAATAGAAACAAAGACAAAACATTTCGATTAGGTAGCTACTGTTTTGACTACTGTTTTTAACATCCATAAAAATTCAATTGGCTTTTAATCAGCTAATAAGTAAGCAAAGGGAACGATTCAAAAGCACATTGTTGGATGTTTTTCAAATCATATTTGGATTGAATAATTAAAAAAAACATTAAAAATAATTCAAAACAAAAGCTAAATGAAACAAAATACAGCTTCTTTAAAAAATGTGGATTTTATTGGCCGTGGATATGATTTTCTTAAGATCGACCCTCTTGACTTAGGTGATCCTGGCGCAACCAAACTACCTGTATTCCATATAAACCCGAACAACATGAAACTCATACCAGACGGTAGCGCATCCATTCCTAGAGGAACAGTTTACACCTCTAGCGCAGGAGGAAACTTCAGTTTCGAAACTAAAATGTTATATTCTGCTTATGATTTTCAAACTGCATATAGCGGTTCAGTCAGTGCAAATATTGGCGTTCCTGGATTGTTTTCCTTTAGTTCAAGCCAATCTTATAAAAAATTCAAACAAGTAACGGGTTCGACAGAAAATCTAGAAACATATTCAAAAGTTGAACTATATGACCATATTGTAGAAATAATCCCTGATTATCCAGGTGAAAAATTGGACTTGCATCCCATATTTATTGATCGAGTAAAAGAGCTTCCCAGTGCATATAGTGACGACAATGAACATAAATTTTTGACATTTATAGAAACATTTGGAACCCATTATTCTAAAAAAGTGATATTCGGAGGAAGAGCTTCGCAAGCAATTCGTATATCAAAAGAAAGTTACAGTAAACTAACCAAAGAAAATATTGATCTAAGCAGAGGAGCCGAAGGAACATTTAAAGGCATAACAGCAGGCGGCTCTATTGGCCTCAGCTGGGAGAAACAAGAAAAATTTAATACTGAAACTAAATCAGGCCAAGAAACTATAAGGTTCTGCGGTGGCACACCAAATCGAAATCTAAATGATTTTCTTAAAAGTATAAAAGATGATCCTGCTCCCATTTGTCTAAATCTAGTGACTTTAGATGAATTATTGATTAATCGTTACTTTTCAGACGACCCTGACATTGACGAAAAACGCAACGCATTAAAGAGTGCAATTATTAATTACAGCAAGAAATGCGGAGAGTCAAACGAAAATTTCTCCTCAAATAGCCTGTTGTTTTACGGAAGTAACGGTAATCAATACGACACTGGAGACAAACCTACTATTGCTTCACTCAACAACGATACTGTGATTGAAATTCATAATGGCGGCGGTAATAACAACCTTTATTACCGAATTGGGAAAATCAACAGTAACACAATTTCATGGCTTGGAAAATACGGTAAAGAATACGATACTGGCGACAGACCTTCTATAGCAGTTCTTGAAGACAGTACTGTAGTTGAGGTTCATAATGGCGGTGGTAATAATAATCTTTATTACCAAATCGGAAAAATCGAAAGTGGCGTAATTTCATGGAAAACAAAGGGCGGTCGAAAATACGATACTGGTGACAGGCCTTCTATAGCACTTCTGGATGATAAAACCGTAGTTGAAGTTCATAATGGAGGTGGTAATAATAATCTTTACTATCGAATTGGAAAACTCGAAAACAACGCCATTTTATGGAAAACTAAAGGTGGTCAAAAATACGACACTGGCGACAGACCTTCTATTTCAGTTCTTGATGACAAAACAATAATCGAAGTTCACAATGGAGGTGGTAATAACAATCTTTACTACAGGATTGGAAAAGTAGAGAATGATAAACTTAGATGGCTTACTGGATCCTCAGGTATAAAATACGACACAGGAGACAACCCTTCTATTGCAACAATAGGTAAAAAAACGGTAATTGAAATTCACAATGGAGGTGGCAATAACAATCTTTATTACCGAATTGGAAAAGTGATAAACAATGAAATTATATGGGTTGATAGTAAAGGAGTCAAATACGATACAGGTAACAGGCCTTCTTGTGTATTACTAAATAACGGTACCTTGATTGACATTCACAATGGAGGTGGCAATAACAATCTTTATTATCGAATTGGAAAAATGTTTTAAACATTTATGAAATACATCCTTTTCTAATTGGAAAGGCATCGAAATAAAGACTTTTTTTCATAAAAACTATCCCCCTAAGACTGAGGCCATAATAAACGGCTTCAGTCTTTTGATTCAGTCTCTCCTTTCATATATACATTTCAAAAAGACAATTTATTTTAAGAATATCCATTCCTCTTAACAAACAAGATATCCACTTTAATCATACCTTAATACTACCCATCCCCTTAAGATCCCCATACCCGGACAAACTCTCTTCTTTGATCCGCGCACAGATATACCGCTGCGCCTCCCCCGCATACTTCTCCTGGAGCAGTTCCCTCAGACGGTGCACCTGCGCCCGGAAAGTCCTCGTATACCAAGGTCGCGCCTCCCGTTTGTTCACGGGCGATTTTGCCCAGTCAAAAGGCATGCTGCGACCAACGGCCATCTCGGCAAACTTCCCGTAGAAGTTGAAAAGGAACATGACCTTATCAATATCGCCGTTTGCGTTCCTATAGGCCATGTGCGTGAAACTGTCGGTCAGGGCAAAGGAATCGTGCACGCCCAGGTTCTCTATCTGAACGACCCACTCTTTGACCACGATCTCCGCCCAGCGGTCAATGTCCAGACTCCGCCCCGTCATAGCTCAAAGTTTTCATCGGCGTTAAGCACCGGCAGCTGCTCCCACATTTTTTCCACCGTATCGACAAACATTTCGATGCCGTGGCAATTATCGCCTATAGGCCCCACGGTCATGTAGTGGATGCGCGATAGGTCAACGAAGCGGAGGCCGTTTTTGCCGTTTGTCCTGTCGGTGAGCATCTTGTAGACGATCTTTTTGCCCAGTGCCTTGCAGTCATCGAGTGCCCGTTCCTTGGCATCGTGGTCGAGCAGTTTTACTTTTTGCAGGATGTAGAAACGATGGTGCGGTTCGTCGCGGTAATGGTCGTGTCCACGGTCGCCCATGTTGCCGTCGCGGCTATCGATGGCCACAAGGATAAAGCCCTTCAGGTTGCGGAGCTTTGCAAGGATCTCGTCAAGTTCGGTGATGGAACTGGCGCGTGCGAAATGTTCGCCTTCCGTCTGAAATTCTGTGAAGGTTTCCGTTATTTTCTTCAGGTATGCTGTCAGTTTGAAGCCCATGGTTCTGTTGTTTGCTGTAGAGACGCGCTACTAGCGCGTCTGTACGGTATGGTATCGGGATTATCAGTGTTGAAGTTCAGTTTCCATTTTTTCGGCATCCTCTGCCTTCTTCTGGAGAAAGATCAGGATTTCGAAAAGTGCCGTTTTGCGGATGCTCCCGTTTTTGGTGATATCACCGTTATTGATCGCATTGACCAGGTTGATGTGGCGCAACGGATCAGGATCTCCAGAACTTGAGCTATCGGCACTGAACACCTTACCGAACTGCGCAACGATGTTGTTGCGGCAACCGGAATAGAACAGGTAAACGGCATATTTCTTATCCATTGTCAGGCTTTTGAAATGTACGGCCTGTTTTTCTACCAGGTGCGGGTTGAAAGTTTCGCGCCTATCACCTGTGAAATTTGGTGAACCAGCCCTGTTGTTCCTGTCCGCTTTCCGGTAAAGTGTGGCGATAAGACAGTCAAGCCAAGACTCTTCTTTCGTTTTTGTAAAGCTACTGAAGTACCCTTCGGCCGTTTCAAACTCCGCCCAGCTGATGTTGGCCAGTGCCTTATCAGGACCTATACGGCCGTTGAGTTTTGGCAATCTGTTTTCCGTAAGCTGCGAAGCCTCCAGCAGAAAATCCAGTTGCCCGATATACGACTGCAATTGCAGGTCGGAAAGCTCGAACCTGCGTTTTGCCAGGATAAGTTCATGGTACCAGATTCCGCTTTCCTCACGTGGCGGTCTCATGGCCACCTGCATCCCTGAGAGTTTCAGCAGTGCTTTTATCTTAAATGCCGTCCTGTCAAGGTTGCGTGTGAAAAGATCTGCTATCTGTAAGAGCTGTGTCCGCGTTAATTCATTCCAGCTTTTTGGTATTGTGATCTGCATATTGTTGCGGTTTGAAAGGTTTAGGAAACATAAAATCCGGTATCGCCCGTATTCCTGTAAAGTTTTTCGCGTCTGGTGCGGTTATCCTGAAAAAGGGCACTTGCAGAGGGGTAATCAGCCTGGTTCTGCAAAATGATGTTCACCGCCCTTGACAGATAAACCGTGCCCGTCTGCCGGTGCTTTTCAACCTCCATATGCGATGCATAAGTGAGGTGCGCAGTGGCACGCTGTACCAGTTCGTAAACAATTGCGTTCGCTTTTGTGAGCGTACCGTCCTTAGCCTGCTGTTTCAGTTCCGCTGCAAGTCCGGCGGTAATTGCGGGCTCTATGTGCAACTGCTCCATATCGGCCATGTCCTGGCGCATTTTCAGGAACATCAGTCGGCTGTTTCCGATGTTGCAGATTTTATGGAACGCCCGTGCGGTGTTCACGAAATAACGGTTCCATTCGAAATAGGCGTCACTGTTCTGCCATTCGGGATAGTCCGCCCTGTTCTGCTCCAGGAACAGCAGCAGGCGTTCGATGGATTTATGGGCAAGATCGGTGATCGCATTTTTGAGGCTGGCCACACGGTCTTTCGAAGCAGGAGCAAGCCCTGCGCCCTGACTGTCCATCACGGCAAATCCTGACTGTGTGAGGATCACGTCAAGGAAGGGCGTGCCGATCATGTAGGCAAAGTACGAGAGCGGCCGTTCCGTTTTCTTCAGCAGCTTATTGAGCTTGGGGTCATCGGGTGTTTTCCCCGCTTCCACATAAGCGTCAAGCTTTTCGGTCAGTTCAGCGCCCAGATAGGCGGTAATGTATTCCTCCTGTGCCTCTTCGATGTGTGCGGACATGACCTCGATATCGTCCTCCGAGTTCAGCCCAACATAGTGCTTCAAGGTATCCTGTGTTTTTATGATCATTGTTCCGGGTTTGTCGGTTTCGACGGTGCTGTTTCCTTGCTCTCCCTGTTCTCGTCGAGTGTGGTGAGCACAAGGTTCGGTATGGTGAAATGGATGTCCTTCGGCCATCTGTTGACCTGTTTTATCAGGTAGAAGGGCGATAGGATCAGGTCGCGGAAAGGCTTCATGAGCGCCTGTTTGATGATGAACATCTCGCGTTTGTCCGTTCCCGATAGCGAACCGGAGTTCTTGCCCGGTGCGCTGCCGATCAGCCCCGAATGCACGCCCATGGCGTAGGCGATGATGTTCGACACGTCGCTTGCGTCCTGTAGGTATTCGCCGCCTTTGAAATCGGCCTTTATCTCGGAGATGCGGATGAAATGCTTGGCCTCCTTCATCCCGGGGTAATGCTTCAGCGGTGCGATCCAGCCCTTGCCGGCATTCTTTGCACCGACAAGGAAATCGTTCAGGTTCTTGTACTCCTGTGTCACACGTGCCGTTTTTTCATCGTCGGAGGTGATGCCCTCGCGCGAGAAAAGCAGTGTCCAGTATTCCTCGTCGATCTCGATCAGGAACCTGATGGCCATGCCGTTTTTGAGTATCGCCTTTTTGAACTCCGGTATGGTAACGGCAAAATCGTACCAACCCGATTCTATGATCGAGTACCAGTAAGGTTTCTGATAATAGGTGCGCCCCGGAGTGGGGAAACTGACGGGCACGACAAAGCGGCGGTCTTTGCCTTTTAGCCGTTGCTGGAGATCGAAAAAGGTGCGGCGCGGGTCGAGATAGGGCGTGGGCACAATATCTTCTTTCTGTGGCGATTCGCCCCATTTGGCAGAATAAAGGTGGTAGTCGATCTTTCCCGTTTTTTCGTTCATGGCCGAAAGGCGCGAGAACTCCGCTTCTTTGTGCGTGAGTTCCACGATGTTCCTGCCCGCTTTGTCGGCAATAATCTCGGGAAAGACGTTGAAGAACCAGTTCATGTCGGTGATCTGCTCCAGGCAGTAGCGCGGGTTGATGGCGTTCTGTTCGAAGAAATCGCTGACCGGGGCACAGTCATAAACGGGTTCGGCGACACGTTTTTTTCCGTCCCTGACATAGCGCACTGGCTGTATGCCCTCGCCGTAGGAAAGTTCCACATTGAAGAGCATGCCCGCGGACATGTCCGGTGATTTATAGACCTTCTCGCGCAGTGCCGTCGGCAGGGCATTGTCCGCGCCCCAGTTGACTACTTTCACTGGCTTGGAAATGCCCGCAACATCGGTCTCTTTGCTG
This sequence comes from Bacteroidales bacterium, assembly GCA_965230435.1. Lineage (GTDB taxonomy): Bacteria > Bacteroidota > Bacteroidia > Bacteroidales > JBDKHP01 > JBDKHP01. The sequence continues at coordinate 1,657,787 of CBDDLB010000004.1, read as the reverse complement.
TCCGCTGACGGTTTGAAAATCGCCTTTGAGGAAGGTATCACCAGGGAGGATGCGCCTTCTAGATAGGCTTTCTGCTTTCCGAACTGGTGGATCTGGCCACCATCGGCCTCAATAACCTGTAACTGCTCAGACATAGACCTCCACCCCGTTGAATCCGACAATGGAAATGTTGCGTACGGTGCGGATCTCTCCCGATTCTGTGAACCTGATGTTGCGTGTCCGGCGTGCGTGGCTGGAGCTGGTCTGGGTTACGTTTTCGGCGGTTATCAGTTCGCCTGTTGACTGTTTTATGAATTTTAGGTTGAAAGGGGTGGTGCTTTCCTGAGCCTTTCTCATTAAATGTAGTACTTTAGATAGTGGGAGTGCTTGCATTTTTTATTTGCAAGGTCATTATTGTCCAAATTGTTAGAAAGGACAACTAATCCCGTCTCAAACTGAATATCATAAAATGAAACCTATTATAGAAAAGGCAAGTGCAAAAAAGATTAGTAATCGCATATATGCAATTAATGGTTATAAACTTAACCAAAAAGATCTTCAATATATTTCTGAGGAAATTGAAAACGCAGAGATAATAGTTTCTATCCAATTCAACCTATGTCAATTTATTGGTGATATAGATATTATGTTCGATGAAGAAGTAAATTTCTATTACTGTTCTTTTGAGTATTTAGTTCTGAAATCAGGCAAATGTAATTTCTTTCATTGTAATCGACTTTTTGATGAAAACCCAAAGTTCAAATATAGTTCTGAACCTCTTTTTGAGTTTAACAAATATGATAAACCTTCTACCACCTCCAAAGTTAGCACGCGAAATAGCCCTAAAGAAAATAAGAAAATTGATATAAACGAATCTGAATTTGACTTTATCATCGAAAATGATAAGAATACATATGGAAAGCCCATAACACTAACGATCAAAGACTGTCACTTTGATGAACTAGCACTAATAAGATCCGAATTAGATTTTATTAATATTAAAGAATCTTCTGTAAATCAATTTCTTTTAACAGAATCTTTGATATCAGGAAATAAAAAGAACAATGGAATACTAGAATGTTCTATCAGATCATTTACAGTTAGCAAATTGTTTTACGATGAAACAATCTTAAACATTAATTATTCTATAATAGGTAATCTGACATTCAGTGATTTCACAAATTCTGAATTGGCATTAAAATTTTCTGATTGCAATTTCTTAAACAAAATATCCAGTATAAACTCACTGCTTAGCGGTTTAGAGGTCAACAGAGGATACTGGGGAACCAAATTTAAGTTTGAGATTGAAAAGACTACTCTAGGTGAAATTAATTTTCGCAATATAGGATTACCGAACTTTGTAATCAAAGATCAGCATATCAATACAAAAATAGAGGTCTATCGGCAAATAAGATATATTGCACAAGAAGCAAATGATAAAGTAAACGCATTGAAATTCTACGGATTAGAAATGCGGAGTTATCTTGACTTTCTTGTATTATCATCAAACGAGAAAAGAATAATTGAGGAAGAACAAATTCTTTCAGTCCTATCTCCAGAATCAGATCAACAGTCAGGAGATAAGGTGGCAAATAATTCCATATTTCATAATAGTCCTTTGCGATATTTTACCTTAGAAGTTGTCTATATAGTAAACACTTTTTTCAAAATTTTTGTCAGAAAAAGAAGAACCGAAATCGTTACTGTTTGGACGCAATTAGCGTTCTCTAATTTTGGATATAGCTGGTTTCGTCCACTAGTATGGTTATTATTAGCAAGTGTATTATTTACTGTGTGGGGAATATTTCAGAGTAAGACACTTACATTGTATTTTGGTTTTCCAAACCAATTAATATGGGAAGTTTGGGCAAAGACATTTACTCCTACAACCAAAGGAATCATTGAAATTAGAGAAGAAGTAGAAGGCGTTTCAAGGGGTGTGAAAATCTTTATTCCCTCTTCTATAGCTTTACTTTATAAAATATTCATTGGATTCATGATTTTTTATATCCTGAAAGGCTTAAGAAAATATACATACAAATAAAATCCATCAACCATGAAACCTGAAATTATTATAGGAATTATTCTAGGAGGAGGAATTTTAGGAGCAGCAGTAAATACTCTTCGAGAAAAAAAGAAGATCAAACAAGAATCATTTTGGAGCAATCTGGTATCAGGAGTGGTCGCAGCTGCATTAGTACCTTTGTTCTTAAATAGCATAGCAAGTGATTTATTAAAAGATACTCCTGCAAAAGGTGATTTTCGAGCTTACTTTACATTTTTAGGTTTTTGCATTATCGCAGCTATCTACTCTCGTGAATTTATTAGTACAGTTGGTGAAAAAATACTAGACAAACTTAGTCAAGTAGAGCGAGACCTTGAAGAAGTGCATACTGAAGAAGAAGATCAAGAATTACCTAAACATCCACAGAGTAAAGACTTAAATGAACAGGAAAAAATCGTTTTGAATTCATTCAGTACAAGTGCCATATATAGAAGCATTTCGGGCATACGCCAAAGCACAGGGTTTACAAAGTCTGAAGTTATTAACGCCCTAGATGAGTTAGTTAGATTGAGTTTAGTTGAAGTCGTACAAAGAACATCTGGGCCAAGGTGGAAAATAACGGCTTTAGGGCGACAAAAGAATAGTGATCTTAAACATTTACTCTAGATTCTTTCATAACAACAAAATCCCCACTCCCAAAGTTTGTTCTCACCATCAAGGAGGGATTTTTTGTTGTGAAATGGACAACGCCAAAAAAGGAAGTCAGTGGGTAGGGTTGCCGTATACAGCCAACACAAAACCCTGGTCAGTGACTTTCTTTTTTACCATTGAAGGCCCCCTTTTTCAGGGCTATGAGTTGTGAATTATAAATTATGAATGCACAGCCCATAAAAAAGCCCGTTTTCACGGGCCGGTTTAGAACAGGGTCAACTGTTTTGCTTTTTCGGGTTCTTTTTTGGGCGGTGGCGGCGGATCTGTAAACGCCACAAGCTTAGGTTGCGTTCCTTTTGCTTTTTCAGCTACTTTCCTTATCTCCTGTCTCTTCGGTGTGAACGGCTCTATATAGGGCAGTTTAAGAACGGGGTGCAATATTATCCTAAAGCCTTTCCAGTACTCCAGTGTTAAGGCATCCGCCCAGTAAACGATACCCAGACAGCCGTGCAGCTGCATATTGATTGCCGTCATCATTGCACAGATATAATCCTTATCCATGGCCTCAAACTGCAAGTACGGGTTTATGGCGTGGGCTGCCAGGATCAGACGGCCGCTACCGCTGCAACAGTCGCTTGCAGTTTTTGCCTCTTTGCTTTCACAGACCGTAATCATTGCCATCAGGTCACAAAGCCCTGGCGGCGTGAAAAACTGCCCCATTGCCGACGATTTCGAACGGCTTACTATCTCCTCGTAGAACTGGCCGAAAACATCGAGCCACTTTGCATCGTGGTTGTTTTCCCAAAAACGTTTCTGTGCATCAAAAAACGAATAGAACACTTTGTTGAACTGCTGTTTCTCTTTGTGGCTGAAACGCTGCATTGCCGTGTCGCGCTCTTTTTCAAAACCACCATCGGCAAGGTAATTCAAAAGGATGCTCAAAAAGCCCTGAAAAACATCGCTGTAGCTGTGACGCTGGGCAACCCTGCCCAGTGCGTCGAAAGTCTCTTTAAATTCTGCCTGTATCACAATAGCCCCTCCTCCATAAAAGAACAGTATGAATCCTGTGTAAGGATAATATGGTCCAGAACTTTTAAATCCAATAGCTCACAGGCTGCGTTTATCTTCTTTGTCAGGTTGATATCATTGCCCGAGGGGCTAAGGTTACCGCTCGGGTGGTTGTGCGCCAGGATAACCGCACTTGCGTTTGCTTTCAGGGCAACACCCAATATCTGTTTAACGTCCACATGCGTCCCCGAAAGACCGCCAAGGCTGGAGGTATAAACCCCTAGGATGCGGTTGTTGCGGTTTACCAACACTACCTTAAAAGCTTCTTTATACTCCATTATATCAGAGAAAAACGGTCTGATTACCTCGCTGGCAAGCTCCACAGAATCAACAATTGGCCTGTTGGCTTTTTTCGGCCTGTATATCACTTCGATTTCTGAAATTTTCATAGTTTTGTACCGATAATATTTGAACGATATTATTTTTGGCTAGGCCGTCCGAAGGGATGGCCTTATTTGTTTGTAGATACCAAGTTCCACCTTGGCCAGCGCAAACGGTATTACCTCTTTTGCCCCGTATTTCTCCAGCTCCTCTTTACATACCTGAAGGTTTACCCCTGTATTCGCCAGATTGTCCAACAGGATGATACGCGCCCCGTATACCGGCATGATAAAATCAAAGCCTATGCTTTCCGCAGCTTCGTAATAGTCCGCCCTGTCATGTTGCAGGCGCGGGACTTCACGGCGGCGGTAAAGCAGGTCTATGCCGTTGCTGAAATTCGGGAAATGGTTGGAAAGGCGTTCGATTACCCACCTTAACGGGTTCTGTTTCTGAGGATCGGGTGCAGGGACTGCACATAAAATAAAACTGTCGGTAATTTCTGAAAAATGCTTTTTAAGCAGTTTTAGAAAATAAAGTTTTGCCGAGAGCCTGTTTTCCCTCAACCTGTCCGCATTTAAAGAAAAATCATCTTGGCAATAGTATTTTTTTGGCAAATACATTCCCAAGTGGAGAACTTTTGGGTTTTCCATATTTGAACGATTAATAAGATATTGTTTTTGGCACTATGAAAATACATAAAATTTACGTTTTGACAAAAAATAATCCTTTCATTTTTTCGATTGCAGCAAAAAAATCCTTTCTCATTTTTAAAATATTAAATCGCTGATTTTCAGGATTAAAAAGGGTTCAAAGGGAAAATAATCTCCCTTTGTCCGTCAGACGACCCCGCCTCGCCCTAAGGATATTGCAGCAATTGCAGGCTTTTTGATCCACGTTATATGTTTTTTTGGTCTTTTATTTGTTTTTTCGGTAAGAATCCGCACCCCTATTTTTGCAATTCGTGAAATTTTTTCATGATTTGTAAAAATAGGTTTCAATTTGTTGTCCGAACAAATTGCAAAAGGCGAGTCTCCAACGAGCGGCAATTGCATCAGGCCGGCGTTCATCCGCCCGCCTTCCACCGGAGTGCAACGGAGGTTCTGCGCTGCGCCGTGCCAACAAGCAAGCCCGGACTGTTTATCCCGAAACAGTCCGCAACAGCGCCGCTATCCAAGCGGCAGCAGCTGTCTCAAGGGTGGCGTTCATCCGCCGCCCCTCACCGTAGTGCAACGGAGGTTCTGCGCAGTGCCGTGCCAACAAGCAAGCCCGGACTGTTTATCCCGAAACAGTCCGCAACAGCGCCGCTATCCAAGCGGCAACAGCTGTCTCAAGGGTGGCGTTCATCCGCCGCCCCCACCGTAGTGCAACGGAGGTTCCGCGCAGTGCCGTGCCAACAAGCAAGCCCGGACTGTTTATCCCGAAACAGTCCGCAACAGCGCCGCTATCCAAGCGGCAACAGCTGTCTCAAGGGTGGCGTTCATCCGCCGCCCCTCACCGGAGTGTAACGGAGGTTCCGGCCTGCGATGTGCCAAACAAGCGGCCTGCACGGACTAACTGCCCAAACGGCCGATACTGTGCATTGCATACGGATTGCTGGCGTGCGGATGGAAATTACAGCCGATGAACAGCGTGTCCCAGGCGTCGGTGCCGTCGGTACGCAGTTCCAACGGATCGGTCTCGGTCTCCTCCAGCTTTTCGCCGGACTTATCCTTTTCGAAGCCGTTGCGCCCGATACGTACGCCTGTCTGCTCCATTGCAGGGAGAAGGAATTCGTTGTTGTCGCTGTTGAAAGTGGGGAAGAGGTATTTCTTTCCGGTGAACGCATCATCAATATACTGATGCTTCAGGTTGTGAGCCATCGGCTGGCCTATGTACACGGGTGCGACTGTCCAGCCGTGGCGCTGGAGTTCATGGATCACGATCTCGGAAAAGTTTTCCTGGTGCTCATCGGCATAGCTGTTGCCGATGGCCGTACTGTCGTAGTAATAGATGGCCGTGCGCGTGCTGTGGAAACGGTAGTATTCCGCCCACTTCTCCACCAGTGCCCTGAGCTTCTTTTCATTCTTGACATAGAAGCTGGAGAGCGTGCGCAGCTCCGTACCTATGGGCTGTCCTGTTACGATCCAGTTGATGTTGGCGTTGTAGTCGAGTGCAATGGATAAGGGTTTGCCGTCCGCAATATCAGAGTCAAATAAGCAGTTGGTATCCTGGATCTTTTTAAAATCGAAAGCGTCGTTGCGCCTGCGCAAGTTATCAACATGTGACGGGTTGGAGGCTTTGTAATAGTGGATGCGCGAATCCAGGTTCGGATAGAAACCGTTGGCCAGTTTCCTCAGGAACTTATTGGCGATGGAAAGGCGGAAAACCAGCGGCGTAAGCTCACGTTTCATCTGGCGGATGTACTTCTCGCCAAGGATCTCCAGGTTGTCGATGCTGTCGAATTCGCGGTAATAGTGGGCTTCCCTTCGGAATTCGTTAAGCTCTTTCTCCAGACGTTTTACTGTGGCCTGACTGCTGGCCGAACCGAACTGCTGATAGTGGTAGATCTCGCGTTTGATGTCCTTGATGAGTTCGATCAGCCCTGTGTTCATCAGCTTTACACGTTCCAGTAGCCATTCACCGGCTTTGTTGTGTGGCATGTCCGAAACAATGGTAATGCCCTTGTGCCAGGGGATGTGGTCGAACGCACCCGGATAGCCTGAAATTGCAGGGATGGTCTCGTCCTTCAGCTTTTCGACATTGATAGAGCGGCCTTCGTCGATCATCAGGTAATCGAGCGTAAGGGAGTTGGAGGAGAATTTCACGTCCTGCGAAAGGATGTGCTGTATGCTGCCGTTGTACCAGTGGATCACATGGTCGTAAGTGGCCGGGTTGATCAGCGGCTTTTTGAAGCCTGCCGTTTTCGGTGCTTTTCTGCCTACGAAATAATGCACGCCCTCTTTGAAGCCCATACGGGCAAGCGAGGCCATCGACGCCGGAACGGTGCGTGCAAGTGCCTGCTGGAAGGTGGCCTGAAGGATAGCGCCCGCACTCTGTGGCATGTGCTGCACGTTGCGCAGAAGGCGCGGTGCAATAATACCGTCGGACTTTCCGAAACGGCGGCTGGCCACAATGGTCTCGGAATTGGCACCTACCTCCAGTAATTCAATCTGGCCAGGGTTGAAATATTTTAAAACCTTGCTCATCGGCTATTCGATTACCTCCGCATCCTGAATTTTTCCACTGTCCAGATCGCCGAACAGTTCTTTCCGGAGCTTGGCCTTGCGCTCTTCCAGATCGGGTATCTTTTTGTGACCTAACACGGATACGTCCCCGGTGATCTCGAAATTCTGCGGCACGATTTCGTCCCAAGGCAGTTTTTCCACGTCCTCTTTGTCGAGACGGGTCACTTTGCCCAGTGCCATACCTGCACGGATCATCACTTCACCGCGTTTGATATCGAGACGGTCGGCGGTTTCGTCGTTTACCAGCTCGAAGCCTTTTTTGATCATCTCGATAGCTGCATAACGCTGAAATTCTTTTCCTGCATTCTTGACATCGCCAAGAAGTGTTTTTACTGCGGCAATATCGCGGTACGATTGTGAGGCGCTCAGATCATAAGTTTCTTCCAGATAATTGACCAGTTTGGATTCAGTCTTGAACGGATGGCTCAACATCTGGGTGTACAGATCCATGTACCGGACTTTCAGCTCGTTTTCTTTTGGCGTCAGTTCAATATCGGCCTTGTGGAACATGGCCTGACGTATTTTTTCGAGTTTATCGCTCACGTTCGTTTTTCATTTGCTGGTTGATGAACGGTACAACATCTTTTTGCGCCTGGGGGCTTCCCATCTTGGCCATTTTAACAATGCTCTGATTGATTTCGAACTTACTACTGAGCTTGCCCCGTTGATAGGCCTGATTTGCCGGTGTACCTTCGGTCAGTGCCTCTTTACGAAAAAGCTTCTGCTCTTTATGGAGCAAAAGCGCAATTTCATCCAAGGTCATAAATACAGTGGCGTATTGTTCAATACGTTCTAATTCGTCGTTTGAGAAGTCCATAACGGTGTTGCTTTTGCGTAGAATTCAAGAAATTTGGATTTCAGGTTGCCGAATGTCCAATGATCGGCAGTGATTGCACCGCATTCGAGGCGGTGGTTACGGTTCAGGTTCTGGCTGCTCAGTACGGCAATTTCTAAATCGCCTTCAATAAGTACCCCTTTGCTGTGATTGGCACAGGTGCGTATGTTGTCCGAAACGTTGTGGATGAAATTCACAAAATCGGCCTTGTGCTTTTTTGTGGTATAATCGAAAAGTACTGTCAGTTTTTTGATATAGCCCAGATCCTTGGCCGTGGCAAATGCCCTGACAGCTTCTTCGGAAACAGAAAAAGATGAAATACAGACTTCTGAAGGCCCGGACTGAGAAAGCAGATAAAGAATAAGCTCGTGCATCGACCATGCATTCGACCAATAGAAAACAGTAGGCTCCGAATGGAGACTACCAATTTCCTTTTGCAGTGCTTCGAGGCTCGACTGCGGGATGAAATCTATAAGTTGTTTTGTGTTTTCCATGCTTCCAGTTCGTCACGTTCGCTTTCGTAGCCTGCAATTTTCTCCAGTTGGGCGTTGTATTCCTCTGTGCCTTCTTCAAGCTGTTCGAGCTTTTTCTTTTCCCTTGAAATATAGGTGCGCACGGTGGTCAGCCGTTTAAGGTTTGTTGCGGTCTCATCGATATTGCTATCCTCTGCCGGTGCTTCCCGTTGCAATTTTATCCAGGCATCCAATCTTGCATATTTGGCCTGAATGCTGTCCTCAATGGCAGCGGCCTGATTGGTGGCATGTTTTCGGTCTTCATCGCTGATTTCCTCCAGTTTGGATTTGGTGTGGAAAGCGGACATTTTTTTGTAATCCTCTCCGATCTCGGTATAAAGTTCCTGCATTTCAAGGGTCAGCTCTTCATATTTGAAGTAGGGGTTGTCCTTTATGATCCTTGTTTTTAGGGAAGTTTCCGTTTGAAGCTCCTGTTCTTCAGTTCCGTTTTCGTCAATTGTAGGAGGGGCGGCAGGGATTGTGAACACAGGTTGCGGTTTCTGTCCTGTTTTCGGCAGTTCCACGGTCTGTCCTTTAATGCGTTTCACCCTCTCCAGTTCGGATTTCAGCATGTTGTGGTGCAGTGATCCCGGGAGGCTGTTTTCTACCGATTCAAAAAACTGCAATTTGGAATTTCTGGGCTCATGTTCCTTCAGGACCTGCACACCTTCTGTGTAGCCCTGTTCTGTGAACCAGTCAAGTAATCTTTTCATGATCTGCTATTGTTTTATAAACAACTGTACGGTACAAAAAAAGCCCTCCGGGGAGGGCTCTGAAAGGACGTGCAATTGCAGTTATTTCTGTCGTGTTTTGGGCGTTGCGGCGGGTAGCGGTTCTACCAGTGTGCTGCCCCTTTTGAGTAGGATTTCTGCATCTTCGTCCGTAATGGTATTTAGATCGATCTCGCCCTTTCCCTGCCAGTTGACCAGAAAGGGTTTTACATCTACTGTCAGTCTGAATCTTTTCATGTGCTTAAGGTGCTGGTGTCGGTGTTAGCTGGATAATGCCCCCGTAACGTGGCAACGGGTGCGTATCGGTAACTTCAATGTCCACGGTCACGCCTTTTTTCGAAGTGGCGGCATCGCCGGTATCACCTTCCACTTTGATATCGGCACGGAAATCGGGGTGGCCGATGATCACCCTCTGGTTGCCGTCTATTTCCTCGAAAATGTGCACGATCTCGTCGTTTTTTGCGGCAAGGGAATACAGCAGCATTTCATCGCGCAGGGTAGGGTGCTCAAAATGCGACTTGTTCAGGAACGAACCGTTGTCGATCTCCCCCTGTTTGGTAAAGCTTAGCTTGCCCTTGCCCTGTGTGCCGTAGATCTTTTTCCAGTTGCAGCCCTGTTTCAGCTTGAAATCACCGATATAGTGGGTCGCTTCCTCCATTGTTGTGGCCTCGTTCAGCGGTTTCGGCCGTTGTGGCCAGCTTTCGATATCGCCTTTGTGTATCCAGTGGCCGATGTCCACAGTCCCGGGGATGTCGGAACGCCCCTGTTCGTGGATCACATCGGGGAATTTTGGTATTGCCATCTGTTCTGTTTTTTATTTGTCCGTTTATGGGTGTGGATAAAGAGCTTCTTTCGAAGCCCCTGTTTAATAATCTCCTGCAAACTTGCTAGGCGGTGTTGAAACCTGGTCGTTTACCGCAAATACTTTCGGGTGTATGCTTCGGATACGTGTGCCGAACTTGGCCTGCATCCAGTACTGGAACTCGTTCGGGTCTTCGTAGATGTCGCGGATCTGCACGAAATCCTTGTCCGTTTTGGTGTTCATCCCAAAATCGAGGTTGCCCGGCACAATGGCCTTGATACGGTCGCCCGAACCCTGTGCCACATGCGTTTTAATGCCCTGGATATTGGCATCGCAGGTCTCGTTGATGTACTCCAGTACATCGCCGAACTTGATGTCCTTGTGTTTCCATCTGTTGTTCAGGGCATCTTTTGCCTTGCGCAGTGTGCCCCTTGACATGTACAGGTAGGCAGTTCCCTGAAGGAAAGGGCTGAGTGCATCGGTAAAAGCAACCAGCTGGTCGATTGCTTCGGTTTCCTTTCCTGCAGTTGACGGGTCAATGATCGCACCTGTCGGGATCAGGTTGCCGTTGGATGTGGAGATATCGCCTGCCGTGATTTTCGCATCGATCTTTTCGTGAAAACCGTCAAAAAGCCCCATCGGTGATTTATCGGCATTGTCGCGTTTGGCGAACCAGATTGCAGGGATAAGGTCTTCCGTGGCCGAGGTAACGATCTGGCCTATGATCATCTCCTGCAACGGTTGTTTCTTTTTTGCCAGATAACCGGAACCTGCAAGGCTCACGTTGTTGAGCACCTTTTTATCGGTGTAGTTGTCGATGTGTTCGCGTGTGGCCACATAACCCATGTCCAATGTCAGGCTTTCCTCTTCGATCTTTGCCAGCTGGTTGATATACTCTACCGTACCCCTTACATAAGGCCTCCAGAGGCCTGCCTTGCGCAGGAAGTTGACCACGATGTCCTCGTTCTCCACTTCCATCAGGTTGATGCCCCATTTCTCCAGTGCGGGCCCCAACAGGTAGAGCGGTAAAGCCCGCAGGCCGGGCTGGTAATGTTTGGCTTCACGTGAGAGGCCGGCTGTTGATATTGTTTTTGCCATTATTCCTCGAAACTTTTAAATGCGTTCAACAATTCCTCTGTTGTTGCTTCATTATCGACCGAAAACACGGAAAGGGGGTCGATGTCGGGTTCGTCGCTGCTGGTGTGTGCGGTCGAAGAGGACGCCCCTGGCTGTTTCTCCAGCTCTGCAATTTTATTCTTCAGCTCTGCAATTGTTCCGTCGCGTGCGGCAATGGTTGCCTTTGCCTGTTTCAGCTCTTCGCGGATGGCCGATGCTTCTTTTATGGTGGTTAAAACGTTGTTCACTTTTTCGGCTGCGGCCTGTTGCAAAGTGATATGGCCTGTGCTGTCCACTTCCAGGGTCGGATAACCTGAGAAGCTGGCCAGTGCCTTAAACTGGTTTGAGTTTGACATAAGCTTATGGTTTTGTGATTTATTACCTGTATCTGATTTTCCCTGTTTTGCCAGCTGTACCACCCTGTCAACCGTGGCCTCGAAACCCTGGATGCCGTCGATGAGCGTGCCCACTACATTCTCTGCATAATAATCCTGACCGTCGCAGTAAGCGTCCGTAACGGCAGGGCGGTTGGCCTGTATCATCGAGATGAATTCCTCGTTGATCGGGTTGAGCGTGTTTTCCACCAGCGGCTTGAAATTGCCGTTGAGCGCCTTTTCGAAATCGCCGTTTTTGTTGACCGATTTTGATGCATACAGGCGGACATGCCTGATTCCGTCACTGGAGGTGGTATTGGCCGGGTGGCCGTCGAAGGCGATCATCGTACCGATGGAGCCAAGAACGGCTTTTGGCTTGGAGGCATAGATTTCCTGTGCAAAACTGATTGCGCCCATTCCGGCACTTGCGGCCACGTTCTCAACAAAACCGACAACGGGCTTCTTCAGGTTGTGGAATTCGTCCCTGAACGGGTCGAGCGAAATGGTCTGGCCGCCACCTGAATCAACATACAGCACCTGGCCGATCACATTGCGCTGGCGGTCGCCGCGCAACAGGAAGTTCATGATGGACTGTGTGCCGTAGCCGCCGCAGTACTGGTCGTGTTTGGTCATGGCCCCCGAAAGCACCACTACCGAAACATATTCCTCGGATTCCGGTGCGGTCTCGATATTGAAACGGGTGTAGTTTTCGGCGGCTATATAATAAGGTAGGGAGCCGGCTTCGGGTTCGCCCTTCTCGAACTGCATGCCCGTCTGCAATATCATATTGCGCATGGGCATCAGCTCGAAATAGGTGCGGGCATCCACATGCCACGTGCCCCCGATTACCGATTTTAGAAAAGGAAAATTCATGCTTGCGGTTTTATCCAAAATTGCCGCAATGCATGAAGGTGTTAAAGGACTTCTATTGTATGGGCGGTCAGATGATTTCGGCAGGAAGGAACTGGTCGCCCCGGAAACTTAACTGCAGTCCCGGGCGGGAGGTAACCGATTTGGGTACGGTTGCATTGACCGACAGTTGCAGCGGGCAGCTTTTACGGCCTACTGTCATTTCAGTGCCGTTCATATCCTGTAACCATATAATATAATACCTGCCCGAAATATACTCCCCGCTTTTTTCAACGCCTGCAATTTCACATTTTACCGCAGATGAATAAACAGTGCCCATATCGGTGTCTTTGGCGTTCTGCTCAAAACTGGCGGAGCTGTCGACAAAACCGAGGGTTTCCCATTTCAGGTTCTGTACATCGTTTTTGGTGATCGGATCTGTTGGGTGTTTGCTGATGAATTCCGATACCGGAATAATTTTTATGGTTTTTACCGAGCCTAAATAATTCATGTTTTCAGAGTGTCAAAGGTTCAAAATATAGCTTTGGAGGGGCAAAAGACCCCATGAAAGCTATACGATTTTTTTATAATGCAGATTTACAATGTCTTCCGTCGATTCTAACGTTTTTTGAAAGCTATATAGTTCATGTCGGTACGTCAATTTCTTCAGATGCTCCAGGTTTTGTGTGTTATTTCGGATCTTATGACGGCTTATAAACTGTAGCATTCCGAACTGAGCAGTGTGGCCAGTAGATATTGCTGCAGCTACCCAGATCATGGCTTTTGAATACATAACACCACGCAAGTAGTAGTTGATCAGCTTTTGACCTTCTTCGGAAAAGTATAGGAAGTATTTATTCAGGTTCAGTTTATTAATGTTCGGTAGGATGAGTGTTACCTGCACTTTGCCTTTTTGCGGTTTTGGCTCACTGTATTTTCTGCTCTTCTTGCAGAGTGCGATAATGTATTTGCCGATTTCGTTACGGGCGGATATTTCAATTTCGTTTTCGGACTTAAACTCAGCCCGCAGGAAATCGGCCTCAATCTTATCTAAATAAAGCTGTACTTTGTTCATGATAGTTTTTCATTGCGGTTTACTATCACGAATGTAACAGCTAATGCTTACCATGATTTGGTAATGTTAGTCTTTTACACAACGGACTGCCATTCCACTTTTATCTGGGCCAAGTCTTATCATTGCGTTTATCATAGTACCCTTACCATCAATTATTATTGTGGATCCAGAATTCGGATCATTATTTAAAGCCCAATAAAAAGCATAATATCCCCGGGAGTAAAATTTGGTTCCGTCATAAAGACCTCCTGGTACAAATCCCAGTTTACTTTCATCACTTCCATTCCTATTCTTCTTCCAACCTGACTTGGCTTTTACGAATTTCGCTACTTCAAGATGATCACCATTATTATACTTATCCCCCACAGAAAACTGCATACTTGTCCACTCCCTTTCAGTAGCAACATGCCAACCTGTAGGGCAAGCCTTGAGGGCTGTCTTTGCATCATACAAATAGCCATAAACATCCATCCCTTCTTCATTGTTGTTATATGCCCAATATTTTCCTGAATTTGGTTTAAAGGCCAAGTTTTGGGCAAACCATCTCTTTTTGCCAATTTTTATTGTCTTGTAAACTTTACCATCACGCGGATCTTTAAATTCTTTCGTTTGAGAAAATGAAGGCATTGAAAAAGTAATAAAGCCTAAAATCAAGGTTAACTGTTTCATCAATTTTAAATTATCCGATTGTACAAAATATCATCCGCCCCAAAATACAAAAGGCAGTCCGAAAACTGCCCCACAGAAAAAATATGTTGAAATACCCCAAACTATTTCCGCAAATAATTAGAAACAGTACTCTGTTTGATTACCAGAAAACGGGCAAGGTCTGTCTGTGTTGAAAAGATGTCCATATCCCAAAGAAGTTTCACTTTTTCCACAAGAGGTATTTCAGGATTATTCTTGATATCGTAAGCCTCTTCAGGAATATTGCTGGTTATTTCGCGATATTTCAGATTATCGCTAGGTATTTCAGTTTTCATAAAACCGATGGCTTCGGGCAAAAGCACAGAAGCAAGGTTGATGGTCTGTAGAACACCCTGCGCAATCCAAGGTACGTTTTCGTACACATACTGAATGTTCCAGATAAGAATAGCATTCAGGATGCCGAAGAAGAGAACAGAACCCAGTGCAGTGTGATACCCCACACGCAGACCTGCAGCACGGTATTTTGCAGTAATGAAAGAGAACAATGTCATGATAAGTTCAACAGCAAAAATGCTAACATAGCTCACAAAGTAGGTGAGGTATATACTTTCCTCGTTGAAAAATGCAAAGTGTTTTTTTGCAGCGAAAGCCAAAGGAAGGGCAATGATTGCCCTTAGAAAAATCACAGTACCAATAAGTATCTTGTTGAAGTTTTGAAACATATCTTGGCTCATTCGTATTCCTCCTTTATCTTTTGCATTTCATCCTGAATACGCTCCATTACTTCAGAAGTGTTTGCATTTGGCATGTGGAGCATGGCATGTAAATAACCCTCTTGTGCAAATACCGTTACGGTAGCATCGTCGTTTTGTAATATTTCGTTGTCCATCAGTGGTTTTCCCATTTTATTTTAACCGAATTAGGTAATAGGTTTCTTAAAGCATCTTCGATACTGATTGCTGCCCTGTGCTGAATACCAGCCCTAACGGCCTTAGCCTCTGCCAATCGGCGGCTACGTGCAACATGCCTGTGCAGATGTGCAGGCGACCAGTTATCTGTGGTGTTGTGCAGTATCCTGAATTCGTGGTCGAGTTCCTGACTGGTTAGGATCTGAGGATACGACATTGTAACCGTCTGTTGACCATTGGCATTATCAATTTCAATGCGTTCCGTTCCTGCCTTAATCTGCCAGACCCGTTGCTCGGAATAGCGGTGGATCTGGTCGCGGTTCAGCAGGGCAACACCGAACACAACAATGTCCGGTGTCTGACTTACAAAGCTGGTGTCGAACAGTACGGACACCCTTTGCGATGTTCCGGCCATTTCGCAAATTGTCTTTATGGAATCGGCACTTAGTTCTATTGTGGCTTTTCCTGCCCTTTTCACCTCCAGCGTTTTGGGAGCGTAGAACTGATGCAGCTTAAGCCCAACATACAACAGGCCTGTAAGCAGTATAATGAGTTTGATTGTTTTCATGCAGTAAAGAGTTTTTGCATTAATGAAATAATGAAACGGTCGGTGATTTCGATAAACCAGGGCAGACGGGCAACTTCTACCTGTAGGTGGATCTTATACAGTTTCATGTAGAAATCGCGGCTTTTCACAAAGCTGAAATGCTTGTTGAGTGCCCGTTGCACCGGACGCGGGAATTTCACCAGTTTATGAAGGTCGCGATGGTCGGCAGCCGATTTGCTGTCGCGGTAGAATTCTGGATCGAGAATGGCCTCTACAATGTAGTAGTGTTGCAGGTAATGCGCCAAAGGATCGAAATCAGGCTTTGCAGCCCGGGCGTTGGCTGTCTTTTGGTTGGGAGTTGACTGTCCCGAAGGTGGGAGTTGGTTGGGGGATGACTGGGAGCTGCTTGGGAGTTGCTTGGGAGTTCGTTGGGAGATGTTTGGTTTTTCGTGGTCTCCCACAGGATGGAGCTCCACCTCCCCCACTTCCTTAAGATCGGCATAGGGGAGGAACTCCACCTGTTCGGTTTCGGCCAGCGGAAAAGGCCGTACGATAGCCTCACCGTCCGAAATATGCGTTACGATATACTGTTTTTTGTTGTAGGTGTACAGCTTCGTTCCCATATCAAAAACACGTCTAAAAATTATCCTTGATAAACTTTTCCTGAACTTCCGACTTGCGGTAATAGAACCTCATTTTCTCTACCAGATAAGCCTGATAGTCCTTTGCCTTTAGGTTTTTCGTGTCTCTGTAGTGCCCTAAATTCGGCACTTGGACATTAGTTGTCACGGCTGTTGATGAACTGTTTTTCAGTGCTCTTTTCAAGATCGGTACTTGCGACGCAATGGCCTTAAGGCTATCCACTTCGTGTGTTAGGCGTTTGTTTTCGCTTAAGTATTCAGCTTGGCTTTTCACAAAGAAACCCGTTAGCGGCTGGTCGCTTTTCAACGAATGATCGACCATGATGAACCCTGTGAAAATCAAAGCAAAAAGCACCAATAGCATAATGATAAACAGGCCGTAAGACTTGGCCTTGTATTTCGTATCGATTAAAGCTGGAACACTCATTTTATTTTCGATTTATACTCTCCCACAGTGATTTTTCCGTCGTTGTTCACATCGAAGCTTGGGTTGCGCTTCGCTACGAGAGCGGCAGGGTTGCCAGGTGCCCGAAGAACAAATGAATCTGGCCTGCCAAGGGCAAGCGGGAAGAACGTATACATACGCATGTCGGCATAAGAACGGATACGGCCAACTGCTGGACGGTAGAACGCCTCTATCGGTTTCAGCTGCTCACTGGGCGACATGCTGCTTATTTCCTCGGCAGAGAAGCCCAAAGCCGTTGCGGTTGATGGTGCAAACTGGATAAGCCCAACATGGCCAAAGCTGTTAACAGCCTGCGGATCTCCACCCGATTCGGCCAGGATGGTACGTTTCAGCCACTCCGTTTTTACCTGTAGACGCTTGGCCACGGCTTCTATTTCGCCCTGATAAGTTGGACGGACGGCGATTGTACAGTTATTGGCCGCTGCACTCCATTCTATCCATGCGAAAACCAACAGATTGGCAAACACGAGAAAACCCAACAGTGTCTTCATTTAAAAGCCCTCCATAATATTTCCAGACCATCGAGACTGAATGTCTGGGAGATAGAAAAGCCATTGGCTATAAAAAGGAGGAGGAAACCGACAACCAGTAGGCGAAGCAAGGCTTTCAGCACAAAATCTACAACGGTTTTCCACACACGGTCTACGGTTTTCTCTACCCCCTTCCAAAACATGCCCAGTAAGTATAGGCTTGGTTTCAGTACCAGCCAGAGAAAGCAGAATTTTAGTACTTTCTCCAGACGGTTGAGAACGTAACCTGAAAAACGCTCAACCTTCACACCCAGAGGCGCAAAAGAAGGTTCTTCGATTACCTCAACAAATTCAACATCCTGCACCTCAATCTTCGGCTTGTTCATTGCCTGTTTCGTTTGGGTGGGTTAACGAATAGTTGATAAGGTTTTTCTGAAAGAGCATCAGCTCAGAAAGCGATTGTGCCGATTCGCTGTCCGGTGGCACTTCTGTTAAGCCCTCCATAGCGTGGCCTAAGAGTAACGAAATTGCTGATGCTAGTCGTAATGCATTGTTGTGGTCGATTTGAATGGTAGGGACTGCCATAATGCTTATATTTGAGTTGCTATATTTTGAAATATTTCAGAAATACTCTGGAATATTCCTGAAATACATTTGCAATATTACGCAATATGAGAGGAATATTCCAAAATACTTCCCTATAATGAGAAGTATTTAGAAACAATCTAAATAATGCAAGGTAAATACACTACTCGTATTGAGCAATTATTGCTTCAAAAAGGGATGAGATGGAAGCATCTTGGAATTTCAACATCAACTCTTGATCGATGTAAAAAGAATGATAAATATTCCAGTGAGCAGCTAGATATTATTTCAAATGCTCTAGGTATTTCAGTTTCGGAATTGACTGACTTTGATGGGCGGTTTGATAAGGTTCGGGAAATGATAGGTGAAATTGATAGGCTAAGGTTATTTCTAAATGAGAACCTTGAAGAAGTTCGCGCAGCCTTGGATGTTAAATAGCAAATAACACAATCGAACTAAAAACATAAAACTATTAGAAATGGATTTGATTGATTACGTTTGGCTTGCGAAGTATCTAGCAGGTTTGATTGGGGCGATATTTATTTTTTTTACGATAAAAAAAATAAAGTATAGATATGAAGTACAGATTAGGATTGCAACTATAATCGTAATTATTATTCTAACATCCGCATTGACTTTATTAATCTTATCAAAAAGAGAAGTGAATGAATCGACAGTAAATGAACAAGTAGCAATTGAGAAGTCATTAGATTCCATTCGAATGACTAGAAATAGTCTAAAGCGATATTCGTCAGAGTTAGAGAAAAAGATTGTCCAATATGGGAGTAAGATAGATAACGATTCTCTTTCTGAGTTAGTTCGAGAACAAGTTTCCAGACTTACAGTCTCAACAGATAAGTTAGAAATACAAATGAAAAAGTTGATAGAGCAAAATAAAGGCCTTCAACAAGCTCTAAACCCAACGAAACCAGAAGAAGTAATTACAATCTCACGGCTTAAAGATGAAATAGAGGTTCTAAAAAAAGACCAACAACTTTATCAGAAGTTTTTAGACAAGGATCATCAAAACTTTAAAGAATCAATCCGTCATGAAACGGGAGCTATTAATACCGTTGTTGTAGCTCTTGTTGGTTTTTTTGGCGCAGCTCTTGGAGCTGTAGTAACTTGGGCTGTAGCAGTACGAGGAGTTCAAGAGAAAAGAGTCGGCCATGATGATATTTAATTGATAATAAAGAGCCTTTTAATACAAGAAGAAGAAATAATTAAATTCTATTAGAATATGTCACAAGCTGAAAGTGAAAAACTAGATGCCCTCATTTTTATTGATACGAATATTTTTTTAGATTTCTACAGATATCGAAATTCTGAAGTCTCTCTAGAACTACTACCAAAGATAAATCAATTGAGTCCTCAATTGATTCTGACGAATCAGGTTGAGATGGAATTCAAAAAAAACAGACAGGCTGTTATATTATCCACAGTAAAAGAGTTCGATAGGGTAGATGGATATAAAAATATACTTCCACCCATAGTAAACAAAAATGGATTGAATGATAGCCTCAAAGAATTACAAAAAGAAATAAAACTCAAACTGGATCAACTTAAGAAAGAGCTAAAAGAAATTTATCAATCTCCTCTTGCCTCCGATAATGTTTACAAAACCTTTGATGAATTGTGTAATAAACCTTCCGATTACCGATTAACTGATGACCACAAAGAGTTCAAGAATGTATTAGATTCTGCACAATGGAGATACTCACTAGGCTATCCTCCAAGAAAATTTGACGATATAAGTTTTGGTGATGCTTTAAATTGGGAGTGGATAATACACTGTGCAAAAAAGTCGAATAAAGACATCATAATTGTATCTAGGGACAATGACTTTGGATATCCATTTGACAAAAAAGATGTTGAAAACAGTCTTAATGATTGGTTACTAACTGATTTTAACAAAAGGGTGGGTACGACTAAAAAAATTATTCTAACTCAAAGACTTACTTATGCTCTGAAATCAATCGAAATCTCTGTCTCAAAAGAGGCTTATGAATTTGAAAGTAAAATAATAGACTTTAATAAAAATACAGCACTAGTTCAGTTTAAAAATAAATTAGAACATAATCAAAAAATGCTGAGACATGTAGTTGAGTCTTTCAATTCTCCTTTTTTTGATTTTCAAAAGGCTATTGAAAATCAATTCGAACAATTGCCTTTGTTAGAGTTGCAAAAATCTGCTGAACAGATGTTGAAACAATCTCCACTATATGATTTTCAAAATCAATTTGAACAATCTTCGCATTTGTTAGAGTTACAAAAATCTGCTGAAAAGACGTTGAAACAATCTCCATTGGTTGATCTTACCGAGAAGAAGCAAGAATAGCGAGTATACTAAAATACAAGCGAAGAGATGATACCACAAAGCATAGAAGATTGGACTCTTGAAACTATTAAAACCATAGCTCAGAAAGGCATATTCGAAAACGAGTACTTCGATTTTAAAGAAAAACTTCCTCATTCGAAGAACACCAATGACAAAGAGCGCATGTTTAAAACCTGTGCCGCTTTTGCAAATAGCAATGGTGGTTTCTTAATATTTGGAGTGAAGGATGATAAAGGTCTGTCGGTAGAAGATCGGCTGGTTGGTATAGATCTCAACCTTGATTTTCCTGAACAATTTGGTAATTACCCTGCCAAATGCGAACCTTCGGTAGATTGGGATTTTCTGAACCCTCCCTTGAAATTAGAGAATGACAATGTTATTCATGTTGTACACATAAAAGCTGGGTGGCAAAAGCCTTCTGGCTTCTCAAAAGATGATGTTTGGTATTTTCCTAAACGTACGAATAAGGGAACTGAGTTTATGTCTTATCAAGAAATTCGGGATATGTTTTTGAATTATGAGGAGAAGAGGAATAAGTTAATGATGTTTATTCATGAGATTCAAACAATTTATTTTTTGGCTAATCACAACATTACTAGAATTAAAAAGCAATCGTATGAAAAACCCCCTCCATCATTTGACACTTCAATTTTGACAAATATCTTTCCTGACATCTCTTCTGTTTTAATTGAAGATCAGTCAATTACAACTTATTTCATTGACTTGAGGCTTGTCGTTAATAGCTTCAATTCGACACGAAACTTATACGATCAAACATTAATCCGATATGGATTATCAGCAGTAGAACAAGTACAAAGTGACTATTTTGATGAATTTTTGAAGCTTTCAGAAAAGATTCTGGAATTATGTATTGAATTACATGATCGTATCTATAGTATTGCAAAAATTGGATTTGAAGAAGGTTTAAAATAGATTTACAAATTAGATCGACTTTCTTTCGAATAATCTACTTTTAAATTATTGTGAAAGTGATTTTCTGTTTTATAAATCTTGAACTTCTTGTATGGTAGGACTTGATGAGTTAAGAAATCAGAAAACCACTTTCACCTCGATAGAATCTCTAAAATACTCTGCAAGGAAAAATTTGGAGTCTGACAAAAATAGGCGTTCCTAATGATCGGTGACCTTTGGGGAATGGAGTTAGGCCAATTCTTTCGGCGCATTTGGGGCAAAACTCAGTCTTAGTTAGACTATTTTTCTTGTTCAATGTTTTCAAGTTCCATTAACTCTTTTAGCTTTCTTTTGGTATAAAGAACACTATGAGGTATTTCATGCGATAACGCCTGTAAACGAACAGCATGACGTTCGGCTTCTTCATAAGAACCAAAGCAAATCTTTAAGTAAAAAGCAGAAATAAGAAGTTCTAGTAAGCCCTGCTCAAGTTTATCATCGTCGAACATATTATCGTCTAAAAAGCTGCTTTTATACTTGTGAAGCGTATTCATTTGCTTAAGTAACCAAACATAGAAAATACTTTTGTCGTGATATGTTGCTGGTGGTGTCTTGTCTTTTACATCATCCAGAAATAAAAGGTACTTGCTTTTTATAGGATCGGGATAGTCAGTTAATTTAGCCCAGTTGTATAGAGAGTTCACAACTTCTATAAAATAGAGTTTCCAGAGTATAAAGTTTTCTGCTGTATGTATTTCAAGATTGTTATCTCTTAGTTTTAGTAGGTTTCTTTTTAGTTCCCTTGGAATGCCACTTGAAAACCCCCATGCTAGTAAAGTATTCTTTTTATATCTTTCCTTATCTTCTGGTTTTAATTCATCAGGATTCATTGTGCCTTCAATAATTTGAAGACCTAAATTATATTCTATCCTTCCTAGATGAATAATCTCTTCGAAAGAACTTTCTATCAAGTTACGTTCATTGCGGAAACGGGTTGAGAATTGAGCAAGGGCATCTTCAGAAACGGTTAAAATACAATGAAGGTTTTTGCTTCCTATAATGCCTTTTATCGCTTTAAGCATTTCATTTAATTGATCTGAATCTGATATTTTATCAAGTTCATCGAAACATATTATGGCTTTATTGCTGAACATTTCTGAAACTAGATTCATGAAATCTATGAAGTCTGCAGTAATTCCAGGTAAAGATATTGGCCGATTCTCAAGGGTTTTGTCTTTTGCTAATTTAGAACTCAGCTTCCAGATTTTTGCACTAATTTCTGTTTTATTACTTTGTTTAGATTGAAATTGCAAATACTCAATCTTTTGTTTTGCTATTTGTGAAAGTTGGTGATTTATCGAATGAGCTTTTAATAATTTATATTTCCTGCGTTCAAGAAATATTTTATAAACCAAGAAAGACAAAGGAAGTAGAAAAACAAGGAAATATAAATACCTTGTACTTATAATTTTTATTACTATTGGAATTGCTTGTTTTTTAATCTCTTCAAGTGATTGTTTTTCTTCTTTTTTTTCTATTACTCTAGATAATAGCATGCCAGCTGTTGAAAATTGACCTATAAAATAATTATTTTTAAGAATTGTAAATGAGTTCTCGATCATTGTATCTCGTGGTATACGCTTCAAACTATCCACCCAACCATTTAAAATTGATATGGTTTTAGGTATAGTTAGGGAATCTGGATTCAAATTTTCCCTTCCAGTTGGTGCTAATTCTCTAATAATTATGTTTGCTCTCAAAGAGAGTAGATTTATTTTCGAATCAATTGAGTCTAACTTTTGGTCGATTTGCTGTCGTTGAGATGATATTATATCATAGTCTATCATTAATGCAATAGGAACCGAAGAAACAACATAGGCCAAAACAAATAATATTCTGAAATAAACAACAGATCGTTTCAAATCATTTCTATGCCGTTCTTCTAACCCCTTGTTAATCCCTAATCTTCTTTCAATTTTTTCTTCTACATCAGTACAAACTTTCTGATACATTGTTATAAAAAAGCCCATTTGCTCAAAATGAGTTGGAGCAGACAGAAGAGATACAAAATATCCTTTATCGTCTAATTCATTTATTACCTTTCTTAAAAGACTTGATTTACCAGAGCCACGAACGCCAGAAATTCCAAGAGAATTGGAGGTGTCATCTTCAATTCTACTCAAAATACGTACAGTCTCATTATCTCGGTCTTTATAAGTCTCATGATCAGGTCTTAGGCTTAAGTCCATTATGGGAAAGTTTTAGATAGTTGTGGTTAGCTTGGATGTTACTTAAAAGTAAAGAAAGGCAATGTACTTGTCAAGTATTAGAACCTAGTTGAAAGCGTACTGTTTTTGGAGGTTACAAGAAAAACACCTCCAAACGAAGCACAAGGCATTTTTTCTCTTCAAAAAAACATACCCCCTATAAAGGCACAATTTGGAAAGCTCAATTTGTGACCTTGCTAAATAAACCGCTATTAAACAATAAGTTATATTGTCACAAAATGGGGTTAACCTTAAAAGCGAAAAAGATGCTCCTTCATTATCAACTTGTTAAGCTTCTCGCTTTTATTCTGAAAGTCTCATTTATATAAAAAGAAAAATGTGACGGTACTAACCCATTGTATGAATTTAAGTTAGTCACAAGATTTAAAAAGTCTAAATACAATAGTGTGACCAATATGTGACTTTATAATAGTCTAATATTCATATTAATATAAGGTTTGTCACATATTTATTAGTTTCAAAATTAGAACTAAGTTGGGGGTATTTTTAGAGTGTAAAAAAGCGAAGAAAAAGCCCCATCATATATTATATATAATGGGGCTGCAGAGGGAAGGAGTACACAATTGGGGTGCTGAGCACCTCAATTGATAGACTGAATGTAAAAAACGAAAGACGTTATCAGGTGTGAAGTTTTTGTTCGATATTGTCTTCAATATCAATGTCAGCATAAACCGATTCTTTCAAGGGTAATTTGTAAACCATCCGAACAAATTCTGTAAAAAAGTCTATTCTGGTTGCAATCATATGTTTACGGTTCTGAATAGGCCATTCGGTAAGAATTCCAACAAGTGATTTTATAATTTTTCCATTGTTAAAAGGCTGTAGTGGAATATGCCATAAACCACCTCCGCTCATTCCAAATGGGTTTACGGGTACTGTTTTGTTACCATTGTAAGAATTGAAGCTATTTTTCTTGTCAAAATTAATGATTAGGTTGTTCGTTGTGTTACATTTAAAGTCTTGGTATAGTTCTTCATCCGAAAGCACAGTGTTATATGAAAATATTTGATATCTATCTTCGTCTGCAATTCTATTGTATTTAACCTTTGTTGCTGGGTAACCAATTGCATGGTAAGTTGGGTGAGAATCTGACTGGTGGTTTATTCCAAGTTCTTGTTCTGTAATAAATTCATATTTCTGTTTTATATCCTCAACAAAACTTGCTTCTAGCTTCCAAAATGCGAAATCAATTTTATCACCCGGCTCCTCTTTTAAGTTTACGATTAAATCTCCTCTTATAAAGCTTATTTTAGTATTGCTTATTGGAATACTAAGATTTTCAAAATAGTCTTTTACCACATGTTTTGCGGTTAATAAAAAATAAGAATCTGTAACCTTAACAAATACTCCAGACCCGACAAATTTCGTTTCGTTACTTTCACTATCAAGTATTATGCATGTTGATGATGAAATCACAGCTGCAGCTCTAATTCTCATTTTATTATCATCTTTGAAAAAGCTTTCTGCTATTTCAGCTTGTACATCACCACTCTCTTGTCTTATTTTCTCTATGAATTGCTTTATTGCTTTCATTTCTCTATCTGTTGTGAATAATAGTATTGCCTGTTGGCTTGCCTAAAAGTAACAAGATCTTATCGGTGACAAAAAAAACACCTACAATAGAAGCGCAAAGCCATACCTCCTAAAAATAAAAACACCTACCCCTCAAACTGTATTCTTCATGGCTAATTTTGGCGCCGATGATTACTTTAAGTTGATTTACAGCAATATACAGGGTGACAAAATCAATTTTGGACGTGGAGATATAAAATCACTTTTGGGCTTTATTGATAATCAAGAGCTTACAGAATGGACATCTCTATTTCCAGTGAAAAAAACAGTAAAAAAAATGGAGCGGGGAGGGTATTGAACCTCTAAATAAACTTGCGCTCCAAAATTTGATCCTTGCAAAATCAAATTGTCACCTTTTTGGAGCCACTTAACTTATTGTATATTAATAACTAATAATAGTTTGAGACATTTTTTATAAAATATAGAGTAGAACTAAGATAGGGTATGTTTTTTTAATCTGGAAAATGCAGAAAAAAGCCCTGTTATATTATATATTTAATAACAGGGCTATCATTATAGTAAAGGGCTGTTTATTAAGATATTTTATATCATAAATTAATCTTGACATCCCAGAACCTTATCAGTATACCTCAAAATCTAAAAGGGCATTTTGATCTCTGGCTTCACCTCTTGTAGTATTAATTTTAGTCGGTCAGCGGAAATTTCCGTTTTGAACTGCTGGTTGTACAAATTAGTATGCTCTATTAGCGTAGTTGGATTATTCTCAATTAGCTCAATGTCTGTAATTCGATCGGTAAAGAACTCAAGTCCGTTGTTTTTATCTTCATCTGTAATTGGTTCTGCAAATTCGGAAGATGCAAGGCAGATGTATTCTTTGGTCTGGCCTGATTTCTTTTGACGAATCCTGCGCTTTATTGCCTGTTCTTCTGATGTTTTATCACATAGCCTCATAGGGTTATATACTA
Organism: Bacteroidales bacterium; assembly: GCA_965230435.1. Lineage (GTDB taxonomy): Bacteria > Bacteroidota > Bacteroidia > Bacteroidales > JBDKHP01 > JBDKHP01. The sequence goes on along the minus strand of CBDDLB010000004.1, from coordinate 1,631,944 downwards.
ATGATTTATACTCTGTATAAGCAATAAGCGCCCTTTTGAATGTTGTAACTTTATACTCTTTCCGTTGTTTAAAAGTTAGAGTATTTAGGAAGTTTTCGAACAATTCCTGTTTCTCATGCAACTCATTAATCGTAGCCTGAATACCATCATCGCCATAATGAAAGTAGTCATCTGCCCAGTTCAGGAACTCTTCATCTTTAGAGTTTAGGCCTTTGGCCATTGACAGCCTTAACTGCCGTTTTTCGATATTGCCCATTGGCGGCATCACCATATCGAAACGCTGCTGTAGCTGTATGCAGTAGGCTATGAAATTGAGAACTATGTTCCATTCCTCCTGTGTAAAGTCATCGTACAGGTTGCGGCCGAATTTAGAACGTGGGCTGCGTGTTTCCTTATAGTCGTTGTATTTGGTGGCCTCGTGATAATAGTCGCTCACTTGGCCAGGCAGTATTCTGGCCAGAGTAGAAGTGTCGGTATTGCGCAGGGGGAAATTGCTCGAAACAATCATTTTCCCACTATCGGCATACGATAAAGTAAATGGATTGTGAAATTTGCCGTTCACTACCCGTTTGCCTGTAATCTCGGTGTAGAACTGGTCGAAATCTGCGTATTCGTGCAGATCGTCCACATTAATAAAATCGTGATATTTCGTTAATCCATCGTAAATGAAATCGTTGTTGTCTACAGATTTACGGCGGCGTGCTCCAATGTAGAAGCTGATACGGAGCTGTTCGAGTAAAGTAATCAGAAGCGACTTGCCGGAACGCCCGGAACTTGCGCCCACCTGACTTACCAGAGCATCCTGTAGCAGTACCAGTTTGGGCTTTGCCGGATCTTTGTGCTGAGCTGCTATGTAGCCCATAATAAACATCAGGTTTACGAAATTGAGCTGCTCCTCTTTCTGCTCTTTTTCGCTGAGCTTCAAACCCTGTTCGTCTTCTTTTCTCCAGTGCAAGCGGCTCAGGTCGCGCAGGAACTGAATGAAAATATGTTTACTGTCCTGAATTTTCAGCGTAAAACGTTCAATGTAGGGGATTGCCCCAATAGCTGTATTTACACGGTCCCGCGTTTTTTCGTCTTTGGCACTGTTGAGTTTTTCCACCAGTTCGGCATATTCCTTTGTTGGCTCAACCAGCACTGGCAGTTTTTCCGGTGGTAGTATATAGAAATTGTGCGGGGTGATCTGGTTGAACGATTTGCCGTTGGAGTAGTTGGCCTCGCGGATCACGAAGTTTTCCAGATCCTGATGCTTTATCTGTTCAATCCTGTCTTTGGTAATGCGTACTGCCGCATTCTGAAAAATCAGGGTTTCGTAGTGCCGGTTGTGGTTTTTGAAGCTGATGTCCAGCAAAGGCAGATCCTGAAGGTTCTGCTCGTTGATCTGGTTGCTTACGTTTATTTTATTCAGTAGAGTAGAACGTGTGGAAAGGCGGTTGGTACGCATGTAAAAATCTTCCTGGTTTATGAAGCGTTTCAGAAAACCTTTCGTATGGCGCTTTATCGCGTCAATGTCGATGTATTCCACTAAACGCCCCTGTACGTTCACATAGGCATATCCCTGCTTGGTCAGTTCTGTTTTTATGGTATAGTAGCCATTTGCAGAAAGGAAACGGTATAGGTTCTCAAGGTTTATTTTTAGGTCTACGCCTGTAATCTCACCTTTCTTGTTCCGTTTTTCTTCCTTGTCCCAAAAACGCAGCGTGTAGGCATCGCGCATCAGGTTTTTAAATGCTCCGTAAGTGGCTTCGCGTTCTTTACCAACGTGTTCTACAAAATCGCGCACATCCTTGCAGGCATTGCCCCGAAAATCTTTCTTTTTGCCCAGACTTTTGGGCAGGCTGATTGTGCGCACATCGAGATGGCGCAGGCCAAATGCCTGAGCTGCTTTCATGCCTGTAGCATCAAGATCCAGTACCTGATAGTGCCTCTCGGCCATTTCGTCTATCTCGTTGAAATCTGCCTGGTTCAGTTCGGCAGTTTCGCTGTTGAGCCAGTATACATGAAACCCTAGCGATGCAAGGTTAAGGGCGTCCGTCTCCCCAGAAACACGGACAATTTCGCGTACATGCGGTTCGGCTTGGAAGGTGTCGCCTTCTTCATCCAAAAGTTCGTGTTTGGCTTCCTGTATCTGTTTCAGTCCATAGATATAGTTGGCAGGTTTGTCGCCAACATAGAAGAATCGGTATTTTTTATTCGGTTCAAGAGGTTTATAAATCTTTTTGAATTCACCGTAGTTGTATTCAATAATCGGATAATCGTCTGTTGCTTCGAAAATATGAACAATGGCCTTTTTTGCTTTTTTGTCATACCCGACCAGCTCGTATTTTTTTACAGCCTTCAGATTGAATTTCTCACAGGTCTTAGGCTCTACGTATCGGCCTAAAGTCCTTAGAACCCGTTCCGGAATCTCTTTGAAATAAACAGCTTTGTAATCGCCGCGTTTTTCGTCGGCATCAGGCTCGCGTTTTGAATATTTGGCCTTGTATACAGGTTTCTGGTATTTCCCACCAAGGTCTTTTTTGATAACTACATTCTGTATAAAGTGCAGGGCATCGAGATACATCAGGCCTTCCCGCTCCATTACGTATGCAATGGCATGTTTGGCCTTGTCTCCGGAACCGAAATCTTTCAGAAAGATACGGTCTTCGTACCCTTTAAAAAGGAAGGCACTGGCCGACTTTTCGTCGGCCCTGTCCTTGAAATGTTTTTTGCGTAGATAATGTTCTTCGGCATCTGGATAATAATGAATAAAAACGTCTAGACCGTTTCGTGTAGCATTGAATATTTCACTTTCTTCGATGTAGTTCATCCTCAGATGTATTTGCTTGGATCATGTTTAACTGCACAGGAAGGAACAGCCGCAGGTTCTGCGAACTGCTCCGTTTCGGTATCCTGTGGATTGTCACACCATCACGTGTTAGAACCCCAACCTTTTTTCTGCGCCACTCGTTGGGCAGTGACACTAAATTGACACCCTCATTTTCGAGAAACAAGGACACGGCACGCCAGGAGTGCCGTTTGACCTTTTGTTTCCCATTATCAACAATGTAGATGTAGCGGGGCATCCTTAAGATTTTAAGGTTTTTCTGAACGAAATCTCTGTTTTCACAATGTCGATCAGGGAACCCAGGTTGTTCCGTACCTCTGCGGCCTGCTCTACATAATCGGGGTTGTCCTGTACTTTCTTAATGTTGTCCTTAGCGATACCTATCATCTCCGTGAAAAGATTGGAAACAGGTTCGGGCAGGGCAGCTGCCTGTGCTGCAGGTTTGGCAAGGGTCAGTTCTTTGGATATCAGTTTATCGATAAACTGCTCCGCTTCGGGCATAAGGCCTGCCAGCGATTCCCCATCGGTGTATATGGTAAATGTTGGGTATTCGACAGAAAAGCCACGGACAGTAAATGTTTCTTTATCGAACTGAAATGTCCGGCCGGACAATGCTGACAGTTTCTCAGCCAACTCTTTTTTCTGCATTTTTCTTGATTTGACGGTTTAGTAATATTTCTTGGCGTTTTGCTTCTATTAGTTCAGGTCGGCTTAAGATTTCCTCCCTCAGTTCAGGTTTTCCGGCAGTCATGTAGCCCACAACTATTTTGTCGGTCAGCTCCCGTTTTTTGCCCCTTTGCCTTTCCGGGCGGTGGTTGCGCCTGGCATTAATGCCGCGTGTTATTTTCTGTAGGTTATCCAGTTTGCAGTTGGTTTTGTCACCATCCCTGAACACTACAATTTCACCCGGTTGCAAGGGACCGTGTGCCTGCTCCCAGATGTGCCGGTGCAGGAACTCCCACTTATTGGGTTCTGCTACCTTTATTTCGGTATAGCCCCTGTTGATGCAGCGTGTAGTGCCTACGGGATAACAGTTGTGCGGGCGATTGCCTTTTTTGAACCAGGTTTTCTCACAGCCTGGAACCCTTAGGCCTTTCAGACCTTTGTTAAAAGCTTCCTGTCCTTTCTGCCAGCGCCCTGCCCTCAGTTTCAGGTGCTCCTCACTTTTCCGTAGCCCCATCTGTTGGGCGCGGTTTTTTATTGCGCTTATCGAGCGCCCGATACGGTCTGCTATTTCCCTGTTGTTTGTGTCGGGATAAAGTTCCATCAGGAGTTTCTGCTCCCGGCTTGTCCAGTATCTCATTGCGGATAAGGTTGTTTAAAAGGTTATCGGCTTTTTCGATGTGCTGTGCTGTGTGGAACAGGCGCATACATTTAGCCCCTGTAATGCTATCTGAAGAACCGGAGGAGCTGATACGGTTCAGCTCACCTTCGTATACAGAAAGCATTTTCTGTTTCAGGATAGAGAGCTGGCCCTCTATCCAGATTAAATCGTCTTGTAACATGTGGAATCTGTTGGCGGCGGTGCGTAGGGTCTCCCAATCCTTTTGTACCGACGGGTCTTTGAAATTCGTTGTCTGACGCAATTTTTGAAGAGGTGAAACTCACCCCTTCATTTTACTTATTGATCTATAATTGACTGGAACTCTTCGAAATCCTCAATTTTAAGTTCGAAATAGTTGGCAATCTTGACGGCCAGATCCAGCCGTACCCCAGGAAACTTGCCGTTTTCAATTTTGCCTATAGTCTGAGCTGCGCAGCCAACGGTTTTTCCTAAATCGGTCTGAGAGATTTTTTTACGAACGCGTTCTACGCGGATAGATGTTAACTTTCTCATGTTCTCTAAAATTTGATCATTGAATAAGTTGATTGGAATTATTTTTTCGTCCTCTTCCTTTGCAAAGAGGCTGTCTAGATAATCGATATAAACTCTGTTTGCTATTCTATTGATTGTGAACCTATATTCTAGTGGCACCATTGCTTTCATCTGCTTCCAGTTGTGATAGCGCCAGTGCTCTTTGTTATCCGTCCCCATTCTCCCTAGGCACTGGAGCTGTACCTGCTGCATGAAAATTTTGGCAAAGCGTGGGGACAGATCGTCAATAAATTGTCTGAATCTATAATTGGGATGCTCTGTATCGTTTATCCGTTTCCTTTTAGATCTGGCCATTTAACTGATGTTTTTGATAATTATACCTTGATAATCTTTCTGGTTTTCAATTGCTTCAAAAGAACCATGGGCATCAAAGAATACTTTCCCATGTATTTTTCGCCTGAAAGGTTTCAGGATGGGCCATTTTCGTAAAGTTGCAGGGTTTATAGTCCTACCTTTGGTCACCTCAAAATGTTGGGCCAGCACGTCCGCAGTTACGTAGCGAGGTAGCTTATTAAGCTTTGACACAGTGTTTCTCACATTCCGCTCTATAATTTCATCAAGTTGTGCAGGTGTGATCTGAATGAGTATAGTATGGTTGTCTTTCATTGCTGTTTCAAGTTTTTGGGTTAACTTTACTACTGATGGTACAATTTTAGAACAAATAATTATCTGAGACAAAATATTGGATCAAATAATTAGCACTAATACTATTATTTGTAATGAATCTAAATGAGAGGTTGAAGGAATTAGGTAGGGATCTGGGATTTAAAACAGATCAGGATTTTGCAGATTTTGTTGGTTATAAGAGAAGTACAATGAGTTACACCTTACGTGGCGAAGGTGAGCCGAGGGTAGGTCTGTTTATCACCCTTCTTGAAAAGGTGGAAAACCTGAACCCTTTCTGGCTGCTCCTTGGCAGCGGGGAGAGGTATCTTGAAGAGGGTGAACCTCTAAAAATTGACAAAAATTACAGCGGAGACAAGAATTTAGAACAAAAAAACAGCGAGGACAATTTGAGGCTCCAAGGGAAGGTCGATCTCCTGAAAGAGATGCTTGTAGAAAAGGAACAGCTTGCAGAGCAGAGGAACAACGACAATCAGGCGCTACTGGTTGAAATCGGAAGGGTCAGGGCAGAGCTGAAGGAGTCGAGGATCAGGGAAAGCGAATTAAGGCAGGAACTGAACGGAATTAAAGGCATTCCAATGCAAAAAAGGGACACTGGGGCATAGATGTGCATATGCGCCCAATGTACAAAACTACAGCAAACTCGACAGGAAAGCAAATCCTTCTAAAGCAAAGTGTCAGAAAGCCAGACTGATTTACCTCTTAAAAATCTCATGCTCCGAAAGCGATTTGGCATTTGCATACTTATCAATACGGATGTATTTATCAAAATTCACCTCTTTTGTATGATCTGTCAATAACATAATCTGTTTTTTGGGGATTTTTGCAAGATACAGCAAGGTTGCCCCTGTGCGCCTTGCTGTGTGCGAACTTATCAGGCTATACCTGGGCACAATCTTCTTTCTCATTTTTCCGCCTTTGAACTCCTGCACTTCCGTTGCACGGCTTATTTTGGCCAGTTCCCCTATTTTCTTCAGGGAGCGGTTAAAATGCTGAACGTACCTCAGCTGTGGCAATCTACTGTCGTACCGTCCTATTATTTCCTTCAGCTGCCAGTGCAAAGGCACAAACACAGGTCTTTGTGTCTTACTGGAGTAGAGCTTCAGCATGGTTCCGTTTTCAACAACATGCAGTTCCTCAAGTCTTGAGTAATCGGAAAAACGTAACATCGACCATATCCCCACAATAAAAATATCACGGTGTATTTTTAGTACGGGGTCATTTAACTGGAGCTGAAAAATACGGTCAACTTCACCCTCTGTCAGCGCGATGGCATCTGTAAGCACTTCCGGTGCGGTAATGTCCTTAAAACTTACATCGTCGGTATAGCCTTTTTCAATGGCGTAATTCAATGCTGTACGGTATACGTTGAACTGGGTGGCTTTTGTGTTCTGGGAAAGGTTGATCTCGTTAAAATAGACCTGTAGGTTCTGCGCAAGGCTTTTGTTCACTTTATCAATGGCCACCTTGCCTATTTCACGTTCGTAGTTCTCCAGGTGCCGCAATGCAGATGAATATTTCCTGATTGTGTTCGGCTTTATGCGGCTGCCGTCTTTCGAAAGGCGCTTGCCGTTTTCGCTCTCTTCTATCATTCTTTTGATGACATCGGAGAAATATCTGATCTTCTTACCTTTGTCAAGACCAAACACTTCAAGCACGACAGCCCTAAGTCCATCATCCGTCAAAGCCTCCCCGTTGAACCTACTTGTTGAAATGTAGCTTTTTATAACGCCTTCCAGTTTATCTAGATACATATTTATCTCAACCCCTTCCGCATAAATATAACTTTCTTTGGCACGTTGCTTTTTGGATAGCCAATAAGTGGGGTTAACCTTAAAAGGCAATCTAAACTCAAAAGGCTTATATATTTTCTGTCCGTTCCTGACTATATATTCACCATGATTGATTCTAAGAAGGATTGCTGCAGCTCCAGGTCTTCTATTCCGAAGGTAAAATGATATTTTCACTGTTAAAAAGTGTTAAAAAAGACATTTAAGACTAATTTGAGCGTCAGATCTGCCTACGGAAGCGTGAAAACCCTAAAAGAAGACACGAATTAGGACACGAATCGGGACATGAATTGTTCGTACCCACGGAAATAAGGAAAGCCCTTAAAAGAAAGAAACCCTTGAAAGTCAAGACTTTCAAAGGTTTCGGAGTAAGGTGGGAGACCCTACATTGTACCCAGGGCCGAACTTTCATTATAGATTTATTCTCAAATCATTAAAGTAGAAATAAGTAATTTTCGGGCATAATACGGGCATAATACGGGCATAATACTTCAGTGTCCTTAAAAGGCAACGCTTTAGCTGATGTTCTTCTAAATTTAAGGAATATTTATCTTCAGCAAAAATCCCTATTAAATTTTAAATAACCTATTACCCTTATTTTGAGAGTAATAATTCATTACATTTGCCCTAAACAATTATTAACACGATCTCATATGGGAGCCGAAGATTTTATAAAGCCCGTAGCCGGCGTACTTATTAAAAGTATTGTCAATGCCTTTATAACTCCATTCATAAAAGAATTTCGGAAAAAATATGAAATAGCAAAGGACAAGGCTAAGTTTCATGTGGAAGATGAAATGTTTTATGATTCCTTACTTTATGAATATCAACATTATCAAGTATTAAATTCAATTGTTCTTAAAAAAGGTCAACACGAACTAGACGATTTGTATATTCCTTTAACGATTACATCTAGAGACGAAACAGAGATAATAAAAATCGATAGATATCCCACCGAACTAATCAATAAATATAAAAAGGTTCTTATAGTCGATCATGCAGGCATGGGAAAATCGACAATTATGAAAAAAATGTATCTGGATGTTATTGAGCGCGAGTTAGGCTATCCAATCTTTATTAACCTTCGAAGCTTAAATCAAAATCGATCTATACTTGAAGAGGTGCAGTTTAAGCTTAGTCGAATGGATCAAATGATACACATCGATGTAATTAAAGAGTTAATAACTGAAGGTCAATTCATATTTTTTCTTGATGGATATGACGAAATACAACAGGATCACAGATACAGTATAAGACATGACATTGCCTCTTTTATATCTAAGGGCACTAACAATCTATTCTTTATGGCATCTAGGCCTGAAGATTCGATAACATCCTTTGGGAATTTTAGGGTGTTTACAATCAACAGCCTAGAACCAGACGAAGCTTTTCTACTCCTTAGAAAATACGACAACAATGGCTACTTAAGCGAACGGCTTATAGACTCTTTATCAGAAAGTGTAAACAAAGCCATTCTCGATTTTTTAAAGAACCCACTGCTTACATCGTTACTGTATACAGCTTATTATTATAAAGAAATACTTCCTCTAAAAAAACACGAATTTTACAGACAGGTTTTCGATGCGTATTATGTCGATCACGACATAACAAAAGAAGGCGAAATCAATCGCAATAAGATATCAAACTTGTCTAGAGATGATTTTCATAGGATTTTGAGGTATATGGGTTTTTGTTCCTTGGTGGATGATTTACGAATTGAATATTCCAAAGATGACATATTGAAGCTTATAGCGGAGAGTAAAGCAGAGAATAGTAACTTATCATTTAGCGAATCGCAAATGCTTGATAATTTATCAGTTGCAGTTCCTGTCTTTAGGAAAGATGGCAATCGGTATTACTGGAGTCATAAGTCTCTAATGGAGTATTTTGCAGCTCATTATATTTATCAAGATGCTGATGATAACAAGCCAGAATATTTAAAAACATTATACAATCACAAAGACATTCATAAATTCAGAAATGTTCTTGATATATATTATGATATTGACATAAAGTCGTTTGATAAGAACATAACCCTTCCATTCTGCCGAGAGTTTCTTAAGCATTACATGGAGAATGGTTTTCCAAGTCAAACTGAAGGGATAAATAAAGCCCAAATTAATAGACGAAAGGCCGCAACATTTATGCTTAATGAATGCCTTATTCTTATTGATCGAAAACATCTTGAGAGTGATTCTGAAATAATAAGTAGAGCAGAAAGTAAACTATATAATAATGGGGGTGATTTTTATAAGATATTATCCTATCATACAAAAGAATTGATTATCATTACCCTTACGGCAATGAATACCAAATCTACGATATATGATATTTTAGTGGATAAAAAACATCCTATAGTGGGATTCAATAAGGAATTCAGCGTAAATTCTTCTAGTTCTGATATTATTACTCTTTTTGAAAATGAAAATGAAATTATTGAGATTGATAATAGTTTAAACAATATCTTCAACCTTCCTGAAAATTTTGAGATGACAACAAACATTTTGTACGAAATAAGGTACACAAAGTATCCTATAGACATTAACAAAGTTCACGAAGAAGTAGATCGTATTAATGGGACGTTGGATCGAAAAGAAAAAAACAACTTCCTTGAACGTCTATCTAAGGGACATAGAAATTAATTTTCCAATGCTTAAAGTTATTTCTTAACACAATAGCTTTTTGCTGATTTGTCGCATGGGACTGATTTGAACTTTTGAATTATGTTGTAGAAGAAGTTTATTTATTCTTATGCGGTGAAATTAAATTGATTTTTGTGTTCTATGTAATTGAACAACCTCTTTGCATAGCATGTCAGTGTTTATTCTTACATATATTGAAGCTCCAAATTCTTAGCATATAGATTCTTAGTTTCCGTATTTGAGACCTTAACCTTGTGCAGCTTATTACTCGTTCGTAATGACTGTAATGTTCGAAAGTTCTAATAAAATTTCGAATTGTCTATTTAATTTTGAGTTAGATTAAAGTAATCCAAATTTATAACCTCCTAGGTTCTTCAGTAAAACTACTATGTTTGAAAATTTGAAGTTGTAATATTCAGATACTATTAGTAAACGGCTTATTCTGTAACTATTAGACTACTCTATTTAATAGATTTTATGTTTAGTTTTATATAAACTGAGGTCTGTTCTTATCCGCTCTTTAGTGCTTCCTTTTAAAATTATGAACTTCTCCATTTGTAAGTAAGTAACATTTTTGTTACTTTTGAACTTAAAGCATTTCATTCATAGTGCTTTAGTTTATAAGCAAAACTATTTAAAAAAAAATTTATGGCATTGAAAAGATGGCTCTCTGCTGAGCGGAGATATAAAAAGGAAGGCTATATTCTTGAAGAAAATGAATCCGGTCACCACTATTATCATCCAAAGACTGGGCATCAGGTTAGAATTAACAAAAATGAAAATGAAATTATGGGGAAGGGTACTGCTAAACAATTTAGCAAAAAATCAATCAGAGGGAAGCCATAGTTACCTTCCCTGTAATTATTACCATTAACTATGAACATTATTTAAGCTCTAACATCTCATTTGAAATAGATGATTTGTTGAGGTTCAAGCTTTTTTCTGGAGAAATCAAATTAGTTAACAATGTGTATTTTCCATATTTGATAATTCGTAAAAAGCTTGAATCTCAAAATTAATTTAAAAAGCAATATGCGTATCGATAGGAAAAAAAATATGAACATGAAAACAAAGGCAATCGTTGAAAAAACAGCTGAAGGGGTGTTTAGTATTTATCTCCCAGATATTGGAGATATCTTAAATGCTCAAGGAAAAAGTGTTTCAAAAGCAAAAATAGAATTAACTAAAGTGATCAACACGGCTAAAATGCTGCATAAAAAGCATGGAAACACCGCTAAGGTTAAATTCTATGAAAAAATGAAACTTGAATATGAGTATGATGTCCCTTCTGTTTTTGACGATTTTAGTTCTATAAACCTGAGTGGTTTTGCAAAAAGGTTTGGATATAACAGTTCCTTACTGCGTAGGTATAAATCAGGAATCACTTTTGCTTCTGAAAAACAAGTTAAGCGTATTGAAAGTGATTTACGTGTATTAGGTAAAGATTTATCTGAAATATGTCTTAAATAATGTCAGATTAATTTTTATCTGAATAGAAATCCGAGTAAATAATTTTAGTGAAAAAATAAATTTTATGAAACTAGAAAGGTTATTTGGAAAAACGATAAGCCTAAAAAGGCACTGGATTACCAAAGCGGTTAATTTTGTCATTAAGAACGTCCGTCTTAATATTAGAACTGATTTTGACAAAAATAGAGAATTTGCTTATTCCGTTGAAAAAATGGAACATGATGATTCAAACAGTTATAAAAGTTGGAGGAAAGTTTCGTGTGCGAAGCAGTTCAACAATGATGTCTGTCAGGTTAAAACATTGCGAAATGTAACATCTAATATTTTTCTGTTGTTATTTTCATGTTTGCAGAACCTGCAACTCTTGATACATCAGCATTTCAAATTGATAGGAAGTCGTGATGCAATATTCAGGCTAAGAAATGGAGAGTCTGTTCTGATTAAAGAAAAAGAAATTGATGTAGAGAATATGAATTATAATAAGATTAGTGTTAAAAAATGCCTCCAGTTTATAGGGCAAGACACGTCATGTATACCTTTGGTCGCTAAAAACAATCGAAAGGATACAATCGCTGCACTCATTGAAAAATCGAAATTACTTGAAGGTACAAAGAAAAATGTTTGTTATGTATATGGCAGTCTTTGGGCGAAATTCATTTCAAGAAGAACAGGGTCTTTTTCGCAGATCGAATCTGGAATTGATAAGCCCTATGTGGTTCAATGTATAAATGCCACTACTATCCAGAATGAACCTGAAAAATACTGGATCGAACTTTTATATAGAAAGAAGCATCACGTATACCAGTTTAAAGATTTTCTGGTTATGTACCAAACTTCGATAGGACGAGAGGAAGCATTGAACTTTACTGAGAAAGTTAGTGTGTATAAATTGAGTCTTGCACCTATGATAAAAATAAATAGAATCATGAGAAAACATATTAATGATATTACAACATGGGTTTCTTTAAGATTTTCATGTGGGTACAGTTCCTTGAGGTGGCAATGGCATATAAACCTCTGGAAATATCACAACGGTTATCTCTACTTTTAGTTGGTAGGTTCAATTATTACAGAGTATTTCACTCAAGTTTATAAAGAACTAGCTAAAATCGCATTTGCTATGTTTCTAAGTTATAGGTGTGTATTAATTAGCCCTTTTTATTATTAACTTTTTGTAAAATGCCATTAAAATAGTTTATTAAATAGTTTGCTTTAATATGAATAAGCCCTGATTAAAAAATCAGGGCTTTTCTTTTTTATATTATTGAATAATATTGTCTTTATCTATGTTACTTTTTTTGCCTAGAAACTATTTGTAGATGTTGAATTCTGAATAGTAAGAAAATCTCAGGAAGATATAAAGTTCAATCCGATAGTTCTGCTTTCCATAAGGTATAGTTTTCTAATATTTAGGGCATAACTACGCCAACTCACCTATCAAAAAAACAAATAATATCCCTAAGCAATGTAGTATAAACATTATCTCGTTCTCCTTGCGACATATTCACTAAAGGAGCATCTGGAGAATTAGCAGCCTGAAACTTTTTCAATACAGGATGTATGTCAAGCACTGTTTTACGCAATATCACAGGCATAATTTTTCCTCCTTCATTTTCTACTTTATCAAACAGATCTGGAATTTCCTCTTTTTTAATAAAATCTGAGCGCAAGAAATTTTGGGAAATTAACAGCACTCCTACCTTCGTTTTCTCCAGCGCTTTTTTGATTTCAACGAACCAATCATCCCCAGTCTGTATTTGTTGATCTGTCCATATTTCGCAATCGATACCACAGTTGGGCAAAGTTTCCAATTGCCGAACGATTTCATCGAAGTACATTTGATCCTCTTCGTGGTGAGAATATGATACAAAGATTGTTTTCTTTTTCATTTTTTTAGCCTCAAGTGTTGCCTCTTTTTGTTGAAAATCCTGTTCTATTCCGTAATTATCTCGTATAAGTGTGGGTATATGTACAGCATTAAAAGGTGTTTTTTCACAGTCTTTATATTTCCTGTCCACTTCCAGATAATTCAACAATTGTTGATAATCAAAAAAATGAGGGGAATCACTACCCTTACAAACCTCACAATTACATGGAATAAGCAGCTGGTACTCCAAATACCGGAAAGGTTCAAGGATTTTTTCAAGTGCATCTGTAATGGTAACCCTCATGTCCTGCTTATGAGAACCAGAAAGCTTAATCTCTATGCCCCCCGCACCGTCATAAGTTTCGGTAACCAGAGCACTTGTGTTATTTCGTTTCAGCACCACACCGTACTTCCACACTTTGTTCTGGTCTTCTATCAGATTATATAAGGCCACAGTAAGGCGCGAGATAAGTCCACGGGGCATAAAATGTTCAAAACGGTACTGTATCCGTTGACAATCTTTATTGTCCCAATTTAATTTAGGGCGCTCCTGAGGCAAATGCTCAGGAACAATGTATTCGTTTGAACCTAATGGATAAACCAGACCAAATTCCTGTAACAGTTCCAGCAGTTCGCCCCTTATTTCTGAATAACAGTTTTCGCTCCACAGCTGGTTTGCCTGCTGACTGGTAAAACGCCCCTTTTGGTCGATCACAGGTTTTGCATCCAGTACTTTATACACAGCATCCAGTGTCCAGTTTTTGTCCAGAAAAACAATATCTTTCAGACGTGAGGTAATGTCATCTTTCTGGTAGAAAAGGAAAACCCCGATTTCGTGAAAATAGTTGGCCAATAGCCTAATATCCTCCTCCTCCTCTATCCCATTATAGTTACATAGCTGATAAAACTCTTTCCTGCTCATGGTTTTGCCAGACCATGAAGCAAGGTAATTGCGGACAGCCACCCAATAAGCAGGCACGGTTTCCCCGATATGCTTTAAGGTTTTGGCATGATAAAGTACCTGTTCTATGATCAGTGCCCGCTTTTCATTGGCACTGATGTCACTTTCAAAGGCAGTAATCTCTAAATGTTTAAAGTCTCTTTTTAACTCTTCAACATCGAGCGAAGAAGGTTTGCCGTCTTTTTTGTTAATAATTAGAATCACTTTACTATTTCCTGCAATTTGCCCCACGAGGTGCAGCCAGTAACGCAAATCTCTGCTCTCGTAGCGGTTGTCTGTCACCAGAACATAAACAGACCGCTCGGAAAAGAAAAAAACATGGGTAGGCAGGTATCTTTTTTGTCCTGCAAAGTCCCAGAAGTGTAAAAGATATTCTTTCTGTTTTTGAATATTTCCGTCGTAACCATTTTCTGGGATACTCTTTTCATTTAGTTCCAATAGTGCTTTGGGCACAATATCGAAATTGAAAGTTTGAACATCAGCCCCTTCCGTACTGTCTTCTTCTTCTGGGAGATCTTCATCAGAATCAAAAAAGCGTCTACAAAAACTTGTCTTGCCAACTCCTCCTTCGCCAATAACAAGTGCCTTAGCTTCAAACAAAAGGTCAACACCTTGTTTGTCTTTCTGTTTAAATTCGTTTAAGACAGCTTCTGCTCCCTGAAGCAATAATTCTTTAGGCGGAGAATATAAATTAGGTAGGTTCAGTAATATACTAATATCAGAAATTAGGTTTTCACCAAAGTCAAGAGTACGCAGATTTTGCATCTTTTCCAGTGGTGCGAGGTCGCTTACTTGATTGGAAGAAAAATTAAGCTCTTCCAATTTATCTATCCCTGTTAGCGGAGAGAGATCACTTACTTGATTCGAAGAAAAGTTAAGTTCTAGCAGTTGGGTGATCTCCGACAGAGGGGAGAGGTTTCTTACCTGATTAGAAGAAAAGTTAAGCGATTTCAGTTTATCCTTCCCTGATAATGGAGAGATATCGCTTACCAGATTGGAACTAAAACGAAGCTCATCTAGTTTATTTATCTCTGTCAGCGGGGAGATATCGTTTACTTGATTGGAACTAAAGTTAAGATCTTCTAGTTTATTCATCCCTGTCAGCGGGGAGATGTCATGTACCATATTAGACTCAAAGTGAAGCGTATCTAGTTCATTCATCCCCGACAGCGGAGAGATGTCACTTATGTGATTGAAACTAAAGTCAAGGTATTGAAGCTTATTCATCCCCGACAGCGGGGAGATGTCACCTACCAGATTGCAGGATAAGCTAAGCGATTGCAGTTCATCGACCTCTGCTATTGGGGAGAGATCACTTATCTGATTGGAACCAAAGTAAAGATTTGTTAATTTTTTTAATCCCTTTAGAGGTAAGATATCGCTTACCTCATTGTAATCAAAATTAAGTTCTTTTAGTTCATATATTTCTGATAATGGAGATAGATCGCTTACTTTATTGGAATCGAAGTAAAGTGTATGCAGTTTGTCCATTCCTGATAATGGAGATAGATCGCTTACTTTATTGCAATTAACGTAAAGTGCATGCAGTTTATCCATTCCTGATAATGGAGAGAGGTCGCTTACCTGGTTGTAATCAAACCTAAGCTCATACAGGTTTTGAAGTCCTGCCAGCGGAGAGAGGTCGCTCACCTGATTAAGATTGAACTGAAGCTTTTGCAGTTTATCCATCCCCCTCAAGGGAGAGAGATCAATAATTTTATTTCTATTTAAAATTAAAACCTTAAGAGTAGAAAATTTTAATAAATTCTCAGGAATTTTCAATAAATTACATTCGAATAAAGCAACCGTAATTATTTCATTTGTGCTATTATATACAGCGACGACAAGAGGATTGCTGAGGTCAAGCACTTGCAAATTATTTTTTTCTGGAATAAGTAGAACTTCTTGCCCAATTTCTTCTTCTAATGCTAATACCTGAGGAGGCTTTATCATGATTAATTAATTTCTAGAGGAATGCTTTGCGTTTGGAAGAGCTGAGTAAGTCAAGTTTTTTTTGCATATCCTAAACTTACCTTGAGAATTTGGTCGGTGCATTTTTTATCCACCACAGATTTTTTTATGATATGTATAGTGGGCAGTTCCTGTGTATGTAAGAACAGAACCCCTACCATCAGAAAGATGGCAGGATAGCGATTCGGCAGGACGCGAACCGATGAAAGCAAGGGATAACAAGGCCACAAAAAGTAGCAGGGTAATTTTTTTCATTAGATAATATTAAAACAGTTAAAAATAAGCCCATTAACGGGCTATAATTTCCTCAATACCATTCCCTGTCCAAATATTGGTAATCTAACTTAAATCTAAGTGTTCACGCTTGAGCGTGTAATTTTCACCCAACCTCCCCAAGCGGGGCGAAAAATCTGGTGCAAAATATTATGATTGAAAACCCGAAGTATTATCTATTCAAGTTGCGGCAACGAACCGGCATGATCATCAGTGCTTATTTGTTCGTACCACTCTTGTTCGAATCTTTTTTTTGTTCATCTTGGAACATCCTGAAGAGAATCTCTAACTTTCGGTTTACTTCCTGCAAACTATTCTCCATCCTTTCATCACTTTTGCGTAGGTTTTCCAATTCATTCTTGGATTCATTACTTGGAGAATCCTGCATTGTGATTTTATTTGTCAGCTTCAGGTTTGCTTCAGTTAGTTGAGCATTTACTTTTACCTGTTGCATCAAAGTCTCGTTCAGTTCTTCGAGTTTCTGTTCTAGTTTTTGTACTCTTTGTTCCATTTCGTTGTTAGCATGCGACGTTAAACTTTGCGCAACAGCTCCCTCCTTCGTCTTAGCTAAGAGTGATTTCGCTTCATCGAAATCTTCATCGAATAACTTACATATCTTTTCTATTAATGTCAGGGATATAGTTTCTCTTCCATTCTCAAGTTTAGAGACATAGGTCTGTTGAATTCCTAATTTCTTTGAGAATTCTATCTGATTTAAGCGGTTTTCTTGACGAATCCACTTAATCCACTGATTAATAGATGAATGATTCACTATACTTTATAATTATACAGAAATTATACAGTATATCTTTGTTTTGTTGGTTTTATACTGTATAATTGCAGTGACGAAACTTATTACAAATTTCATTACGAAATTTATTACAACTAGCGAATATGGCAACAATAACCGAGAAAGGCAATAACCCTCCGGAAAAACACCCGCCCTTTTTTGAGTACTACAGAGGACTTGATCGGACGAGCAAATCGGAGCTGCGAAAAAACATTACCGAGTGGTGCGAAAAGCAGCCGTCCACCTTCCAGCACTGGGTTACCAAAGGCAAAATCCCTCCCTTGGAACAAAAGGTAATTGCAGAAAAGATGCAGGTAAACAGGGAAATACTTTTCCCACAAACAGAAGACGAAGACTTGGGGTAGGCAACTCTAAAAAATGGCAAATTATGGCACAGGTAAATTTGAACGATATCATTGGTCATGTCAAAATGGTAGGCAACACGGATGACAAGGTTCTGATGGCTATTTCAAATCAAGAAATCTGTAGACAGTATATTTTTCTTCTAGAATACTTTTATAGAAACGAAGAAAGCAAACACAACGGAAATACTGAAGAGCAAGAGTTTCTTACGCCTGAAGAATTTGGAAAGCTAATCAGCAAAACAGAGGGCACTGTCCGAAAATGGTGTGGTAAAGACGGCGCTTTGGCCGCAGCCACTGCAAAAATTGAAAATAGCCTGCTAATTGATAAACACAAAGCATTTGAAATTATCAAAAGCAAAATGAAACCGCCACAAGCTCCCACGCCACAACCAGAGCTAACACCGATAAAACGCACACGCAAACGGCATACTCCAGCTAAATCTTAACACACAGCATAGGCATTCAAAAAGATAAGTCTGATGAAATCAAACGTCCCCGATTTAATTGTATGCTATGCAAGGCATGCAGTTCGGATGCTGCCAGAGTTACTTCTAGAAGAATACGACAAGAGCGGCGAGATCCAGCGTAAGAGATACCGTCTGTTTCAGTTGAGGACAGAAATCTATTTCGGTGATTTTTACGACCACTTTTATGAGGCAACAAAGGCTGAAATCAGGCGGATGGCCAGACTAAACTGATGGCAGAATAAGGTAGGCAACTTTAAATAAATGGCACAATGAGTAACCACCAACCATTACCCGCTATTGCTGGGTTAGTTGACGATGAATCCATGGAGATGCGCTTTGAGCTGAGCATGTCAGAACTAACGCTCCTGTACAATAGCCTCTTCGATCATCTGGATAACCCCAGAGCTGAACAACTGCTCAATAAACTAAGACCAAAGATAGATGAGAACATGTCAATAAGATCCAATTTCAGCTTTGGTTACTACGTACGGCAGGAACAGTCTCTGGAGACAGGCACATTTCGCACGGAGTTCCAATTTCTTGGAAGTCCATCCATCTATTACGATAGTGAAAACGGCCTGACTATTCCTAGGGAAAGTTCGCCGAGGGAAATCAAATATGTACACGACTATCTCCGCAGCCACGGAATAAAAACGGATACCCTAACGGCGGTGAGCCGAACCGACAGACACGAAAACCCAGAGCTGGCAACACGGCCAGCTCTTTAACCTTTCAGGCTTATGAAACTAAGGTCACTCAAACGCATTTTCTGCTCGCATTCAAGAATAAGAGCGATCTGCTTTTCCGACATGGAGGTTCATTATGGATGTTTGGACTGTGGAAAACTGATCGTAGTCCCAGCATTCTGCGACAATAAACTTGAAGTGAAGAGCAACAACTTAGTCAGTAAAAAAAGAAAACAGACAAGATTTAAACTAAACGGAAATCAATCATAAGTTCCCCATGATACTATCATTCTCTCAGCAAATAAACCAAAAGCCCGTATACTTTGCCGAAAAGATCTGGGCGGGGATCAGCGACCGTAACGACATCAAGTTTATCCACCGTGTCAATATGGAAACCTGTCAGAATACAGATGAATATGCCCAGCACTACAATAGCAAGCATACATTCTCTATGTATGTTTTCAGTTCGGCAACTCCCAAACTCCATTCAATCAGAGAGGATAAAGGAGAGCGCTGGAAAGAAGGGCAGAAAATACACCCTGTTTATTTCTGCCGCTCCAAAAAGCAATATCAGTTTGCCCCAACACTTTTCTGCAAATCGACACAGATTATTGAAATATGCTGGACTTCCCCAGATAATAAACGCCTTGCGCAACCAACAGTAAAAATTGATGGCCGTCAGCTAACATCAGGGGAAATAACAAGCCTTGCATTCAATGACGGTTTTTCAGGTACTGATATGTTTTTCGAGTGGTTCAATGCGGATTTTAAAGGAAAGATCATTCACTGGACAGACCTAAAGTACTAGCACAAAAAGACATCACCCATATATAAAAAAACACCCCGGGTGGCATCCCGGGGTAGGCAACGGAGGGTGGCGCCCTCCATAATCATATATGATGGCACAAAGAAAAGATAAATATTTGAATTTGTCAAGTGAGGCCTATACCTCTACGGCAAATTTCCCGATGTTGAACCTAAAAGCTCTAAGGTCATGATCACCGAGCTTTTGGGCATATCACCCATCATAGAGAAAGAACTCGGCAGGTACAACAGGTTCTTTCTGGAACGCCTTGTAATGTCGGGTTACACCGTAAAGGACGAATCCGACCTGCTGAACGTAGAGGAGATGTTCAGCCAGCACCTTCTCCAGTACAATCTCCACCTGCACACAATACAGGCATACCGCAACCTCTACCGCTACACCAAAGAACACCCAGAGGTGGACAAAGACCCCCAGCACCCGATCCACGCCACGCTGGATTCCATTTACAAAAGTTTCCCGTTCCACCCCGACCTACTGTTCCCTGACTACGGCAACAGTAGGACAAAAAACGAACTCGCCAAAGCGATGTCACGGCAGCCCTTCATATTCGAAAAACCCCTACTGCTTAGAAGATCGGACTACAAACGGCACAAACCCCAGCACAACATCAAGATCATGAAAAAACAAAAAATAGAATTCCCGAACCACGAACGCACCGTGGACAACTTCAGCGCTTTCCTAAAAGTGACCAAACTGTTACGTGCAGCCCAGAAAGAGGCCGAACGTACACAAGACCCCAATAAGATCGCATACGCGGAAAAACTTGAACAGCGCTATGACATGCTGCTGGAAAAATTTACGACGCCACGGATACCGAACGAAAAACTCGCAGAAATGGCAAAGAAAGCCGCAGCAGTGTAGCCGAAAATTTTGAGCGGGGCCCGTCCCCGCTTGGATTTATTAAACGCCGCGTTTTTCAAACTTTTTTTTGAAAAGTGATCAAAAAACAAAAATGAAACTGGATATCAACGAAATAGAAGGTAACGAAATCAGGATCGAAAACGAGCTGCACGCCCGTTACTATGAAAAAGTAATGAACGGTGAGCCGCTCACCCGCGACGACCTGAAAACGGAACTGGAGATTGCCCGCGAGGAATTCGATTCGGGATGTTCGCCAGAGGATGCCATCAACCGCGCACTTTACGAAACCGAAGAGGAACGCCTGTGGAGGGCATTTGCAGAAGAGCCGCCAACGGGCAGGCCTGACCTGCTGGTTTCGGACGATCCCGAAATCTGGTTCCCGAACTATAACACGGGCGAGGTGGGTGCATCCATGTTCGACCGCGTAATCTTTAACGGCAAGGAATATGAAAAAGGGCTGCGCTATACTTCGCTGCATGAGGTCACGGAATACAAAGGGCTGTCCCGCAAAACGCCGTTGCGCGGTTCTTCGAAGTACGAGATTGACGGGAGCGGTGAACTAACCGAAAAGGAAAAGAAAATCCCTTCCAATGTAAAAGAGACAGACCTTGAAATCTCAAAGGAATGGCTTGAATGGGTGGAAAACTACGGCGTCCCCAAATACGGACTACGTGAGGACATGCTGGATACACGTGCCGTACTGAAAGCCTTTGAAACGAACAGCGCCCCAAAAGTACCACGGCAGCTGGAACTTTATGCAGAAGTTATAGGAAATACCGCTGATCCCGAAGAACCGCCCAAATACACAGGCCGCGTGAAAAACCCGCTGTGGGAGTTCTGGGCAAAGTATGTTCATTCAAAAGGGGCGGAAGAACTCGGCCTTGATCCAGCAAATGAGCCTGAACAGTGGATCGACCCCAAAGAGCTTCAGGGCATCGAACTGCCCAAAGTAGAGAAAAAGCGCACCTATTCAATCCCGCGTTCAAAAGTACGCTCCAAATCCGCAGCTTTCTTCCAGGTAAAGCAGAGCAAAAAGTTCATGGCCTTCTATACGGTCTCGTTCCCGTCGGGCATCCCTGACGACCTTGCCTACCAGCTTTTCAATACATGGCTCACAAGGTTGCGCGATAAGAAGAAAGGCGTAGGGCTGAAATCCTATCTATGGGTTGCCGAACGTCAGGAAGGCGCGCACAAAGAGGCAGCCGTTGCCAACCTTGAACGCAAAAAAAAGAACGCACTGGCCAAAGAGGGCAAAAGCCCCGCAAAACGAAAAAAGATAGAGGCGTTCTACGACCAGAAAATACGGAACTGGAAGCCCACACACTCGATCCATTTCCACCTGCTGACGAACAACTTCATGCCGATCATGGCGGCCAACCATTACATGCGCGCCGCCCTGAAAACGATGAAGAAAAGGGGGCAGTACGCTTTTCTGGAAGATTTCGACCCCGAAAAATACAACGGTGTGGACGTGAAACACGTGGGCAACAACCGTCAGCGCCTTGGCTATTACCTGACCAAGTACATCACCAAGAACGACACCGCGATAGCACACGCCGTGTGGCGCTCCAGCCACGATGTATCGGCACTGTTCACCGAAGAGCTTACCGAGGACGACAAACGCCACCTGATGTGGCAAATGATCCGGGAACGCTACCTGAAAAAAGAAGGTAAAAAAGCACCGCTCTACAAAGTGAAAGGCCGCCACGTGGACAAAACATGGATACCACCGTGGGTGCTGGCACGTGCCGCAGGCCTGCTCACCGACACCAACCAGCAGATCTACGACCTGCTCGACGGAGAAAAGGAGGGCGACATGGAGGAATTCCTGCAAAACGCCTACAAACAGACTCCGATGTGGGCGCTGTGGAAAGAGATCCAGGGCCTAAGGAAACGCAAAAAGGCAAGGTACAGGAAAAAACGCATGAGGGCGGCCATGAAAACCGCAAAGAAAAAGGAGTTCCGTGAACTGGAACGCACAGAAAGAAGGATAGTCAACAACCGCATTAAAAAACTGATCAAATGGGCAAAAGAAGAGGGGTTCGAGCTATAACCGCAAAAACAGAAGCATATGGAAGCAATCGAAATTGAAAGCAAACGGCCGTGGTGGTTCTGGCCTGACAAAGCAAGCGGCTGGATATTGAAGAAACTCTGGCTGCTGCTTGTCTGGATACTGGAGCACATCATCTGGGCACTGATGAAATGGCTCGGCAGGGGTGCAAAACAGACTGCCGAAAACCTTTGGAAAAGTCTGGTCAATGCCATTGCCAAAGCCATTGGTACGACAGTGGGCTATGCAATCGGCCTGTTCCTGGTGTTCGCCTTTGCACTGCTCTGGCAGGCAAACGGCTATTCGTTAGCTGCAACATTTTCGTTGCAGGGACTGCAAACCTTATGGGAGACCGTCAAATGAAAAAAGTAACGGTAGTGTTTTTCATCCTGCTTGCAACAAGCAATGCAACACGCACAAAAGAGTATGCAACACTGCTTGCAACAGGCTGCAACACGGTGCTGCAACACCATGTTGCAAGTGCAACATGTGCAACAAAAGCTGTTGCACTGCCTGAAAACAAAGGCGTTGCACTGTTGCACAGCGAAAAGTACACGGCAAGGTTTGCCGACAGCCTGAAGGCCGTTGCAACACGCCTTGGTTTCGAACCGAACTGGATGTTGCACGTGATGCATGCCGAAAGCAGGCTGCAACCAAGTGCAACAAACAGTATCGGTGCAACGGGACTGATCCAGTTCATGCCTGCGACAGCAATTGACTTAGGGACAACAGCAGCACGCATCGCAAAGATGTCCGCAACAGAACAGTTGCCCTATGTCGAGCGTTTCTATCGGCCGATAAAAGGAAAGATCAAAAGTGCCGCAGAGCTGAGACTCTACACTTTCTTTCCTGCCGCACTCGGTAAGCCCGACAGTTTTGTACTAAAGACCGACCGCCTACCTGCCCAAACGGTAGCCTCCCGAAACGCCGCCTTTGATCTTGACGGCGATATGCAGATAACAAAAGGTGAATTTTTAAAAGCTATCAGACCATGAGCATAAAACATCTCAGCCCGAAGGAAAGAAAACGGCTCACCCCGTTCAAAACGGTGATCGTTATAGCATGGCCGCTGATCATCCTTTTGGGGCTTATCCTCTATTTCCCCCCTAAGCTGTTAAGCGACCTGTTGATCGGCACGGAAGCGAAAGATACGGTAGAGCTTCAGAACCGTTTGGATAACACGGAAAAAGCACTTGCCGAACTGAAAGCCGAGCTGGAAAGAAAGAAAAAGCAGTTGCAGTATTTTAAAAAGAAGGCTTCAAAACCTATTTCTGTATCTAAAAGTGAACTGCGGAAACTAAATTTTCCCGTGATCATAACGCACTATATGTCATGGGCAGAGTTCAAAAAGCGTAACGAAACGGCAACCTTTGCCCAGTTCAGGAAGAGCCAGATAAAATTCTATGAAGACCAGCTGGCCACTGCCAACAATTTTATTAACTCATTAAAAGCCAGATAAGATGTATGTAGCCTACTCAAAAAAGCGTCAGCTGGCAGTTTATTTCGAGGACATTGAATCCTCCGAACCGTTCTGCACCCCCATAGGGGACAGGGAAGGTTTCCAGATAAGGATAGCACTATCCGATCTGGAGGTCTATGGAAAGATCCAGCCGTGTGAAAGCCCGAAAACAGGGAAGTGCCAGCCAAGTGCCAATGAAATGCCAGGCAAATGCCAGTCAGGTGCCAGTGAAGTGCCAGCCAAGTGCCAGGCAGATGCCAGTGAAATGCAGGGCAGATGCCAGCCAGATGCCAATAAAAAAACGTCCCAAAAAAATGAAAAAAGCAAACAGACGGAAAAAGCCAGGGAGTCCCTTCCATCAGCCAAGCCCCTTGAGGAAGAGCTGGAGGAGAAATGGTCGATCCTACGAATACTGTTCAGGGACGACACCTATTCAAAATCGGAAACCGTTTCCGATTTTGAAAGCCTGGTCAAAATGTTCAGTTCAAACCAACTTCAGAATGTGCCAAGGCCAGCACTTGATACAATCAACAGTGAGCTTGGGACAAAACATTCCAGGGCAGTTCCGAACAGGGCGGTTTCCCTTTATGTCGAGTACCAGAAAAAGAACCCTGTAAAACCTTTTGAAGGTGCGGTTTTCTGGCTCTACAGAAAACTGAACGGTCTTGAAAGAATGTTGGACTACATAATCTTTAAACTATGAGCAGCGCAAATACAGACGATAATATCAAAGTGGTAAGGGAAACGGAGGTAAAACGAAAAGCCCCCTGGAGCTTCATAATACTTATCAGTATAGTTTCCCTTATAACATGGCTATGGAATTCGGGACACATAACATCCGATTCGGAAGTGACCACGGGCGGGAAATCCCGCATAAAGATCACCGCCGAGGATATTGAACGCATCCTTGAGGTGAACGGCGCAAGCCAGAAGGTAACGGTCGAAACAGATTCGGCCTTTACCTCCCTGGACCCGAAAGTCCTTTTCGGCTACCGTTTCAATTTTCTGGAAAAAGAGGAACAGCACCGCCTGCACGAAATCCGCACATGGTTGATCAAAGCGGGCTGCACGGGTTTCGAGCTGAAACAGGGCGACACGGCAACGCTGGTACTGCAAAGGCCTGTGATCACCTCCCGCGAACACTTATCCGAACAGTATACAGTAGTGGAACGGGTAGGTGTATGGAACCCCGTCATCCTGAAACAGCTCGAAATACAGAGCCGCCAAAAAGCAGTGGCCAACGCTATCGGCAACGGCATACTGATAGAGGCAGAATTTTCTATTGAGAACGGATTAAGGGAATTCTTACCAAAACCTTTGAATATCGAATGGGAACAATCAAAAACAGAAAACAATGGAACAGCAGTTATTCAATAAGTCAACGGGCAACAAGCTGGAGAGACTTTTCAGGAACCTTCCCGAAGTGTTTTTCTGGACTGTCATTTCAACACGTTTCTTTATCATGGTGCCGCTCTTTCTGGCAGCAAAGATACATTTCGATTTCCTGCACTATACAGGGCTGATCAATGTAACGGCACTCGTTTCGGTGTTCATCGTTGAAACGATCCTCACACTGCCGAGCCTTTCCACCCCTTTCTTTCAGCGTTACGGGCTAAAGAAATACCGCAGGATCGCGCTTAGAAGTACCATTGCCTTCGGCCTGTTCAACCAGATGCTGATCATACAGGCATGGTACGATCTTGAAATGCGGTGGCAGGCGCTCACCTTTTACTCTTTCGTGAACGTGGCCACGATCATATTGGCCGAATATATCGGTGTGATGATCGGGGCAAAACGTCAGGTGGAAGAAACGGCAGTGCAGGGAACAGAACCGGAAACGGCCATAACGGCCGAAAAAGAAACGGCGGCAACTGAAATGCCGGAACAGGCACAGATCCATTTCCCGGAACCGCAGGAAAGCTATTCACGCGACGGCCTTCCCTTGGAAGTCGGGGAGATACTCAGCAGCGGACTGCCGCAACGCGAAAAAGGGCTACAGTTAAAATCGCTCAATTATTCCGATCAGGCCGTGGGGGATCTTCTCGGAGTTGCCCGCACGACCGTTTACCGCTGGCAGAACTAAGCGCCGCCCGTGTCTCTTGCAACCTGTACCGGACACCTTATTTTTAATGCATGGGTAGGCAACTCAATAATCAACGGCAAGGCGGTCTTACGGCAAACGATAAGGCCGCCTTTTAAATTTAAAGGTATGCAGTTAGAAACCAAGATTCCTGTAAAAAGACACCTGAAGAAATTCATCACCAAAGAAACGGGCACGGACACATTGAAACTGGGGAGTTCAAATATGTACAGCCGCCTGTTCGACAGCTTTTTTACCAAAGAGGCCACACCTACGGACTGTCTGGAGGTGGCCAAGGACCAGAAATGGACTTATATATATGTGCGTTATACTTTCGACGACCTCAAGCGGAAAGGCTTCACGGTATCGGGCGATTCGGTCACAAGGTTCAACCAGGTGGTCGAGGAACAGTTCCGGGGGCTGCTGCTGCACAATATCCAGATACGGCGTGAGCTGATCGGCAACTTCAACATGAAGGCGACCATCATCAATTTTTTAAGGAAATACGGCATCACCGAGGAGGAAATGAAGTACGAAACGATAGTAAAATGGGTACAACGGCAGCTAAAGGACAAAAATGGAAAAGCTAACATGTTCAGTCCTAATTAGATATAGGGACAAAAAAAAAGTGTGGGGAAAATGTCCTTTTCCCACACCCTATTAACCAGCTGATTAACAAACTTTTCCCTAAAAAGGACACAGAACCCCGTCCTTTGCCCACTTTTTTTTCCGCCCCATTTTGTAAATAAAAATGCAGAACAAAAGCGGTATCCTGGGCATCGCCCTCATTCCTGCCGATGGTATATACGAACCCTCCGTTACGGACGGCGAGGTGCACGAAAAAAAACTGAACCTGAAAACAGGGGCGGCCTTCACACATTTCTACTTCACCCCCGGCACGGCAGGCTTCGGCCAGCAGCTGCGTTATTTCCAAAAGAACCCCTATTACAACATCAATATACGCTTCCGTGTACCGCGCCTGCGTGCCGAACGCAACCGCCATTTCAGTCAGTTCACCGATAAAGAGCTGCTGGCCATCGTCACCGATCAGAACCTTCACCGCTGGCTTGTGGGCACACACGATTACCCGCTGAAACTGGGGATAAAAAAAGCCGACATCCCGTCATCACCGGGCCGCATGAACGGCTATTCACTGGAGGTCAAAGGCAAATGCCCGTCGCTTGCAGCTGAGGTCACGCCCGCCGGCACAACCCTGGTCACACCGCCCGAACCGGGTGCACCCAACACGGAGACCACCCCCGGGAGCACCCACGAAATTACCCTTCCCTATTTCAATGTTGCCTTTATCCGCATGTGGTGGAAGGAAAACGGGGTGTGGAACATCGGCGAGGTATACACCACGTTCAGCCGTGTGGGCAACCGCCTCAGGGTAGAATACGACTACCGCGACCACAGCGAAAGCGAGAGCGTGCTCGACCCTTCGGTGTCTTTGCAGGGGAGCGCCATCGTGCTGACCTTGCATACACAGGGCATCAGCGAAATACATTACACAATAGAAAAATACTGATATGGAAGAAACGACCCTATACATCTACGGCGATATCGGTTACGACTGGTGGGACGGCGTCAACAATTCGGCGGTGAATTTCCTGCGCAGGTTCAGGGAGGCCGAGGAAAAATACGACAGGATCAACGTACGTCTGAACGGCTACGGCGGCACGATCTACGACGGCAAGGCGATCTACAACATGATCAACCAATCCCAACGCGAGGTGCACACCTACAACGACGGTTCGGCCTATTCGATGACCGGGGCGATCTTTTTTGCCGTGCCGAAGGAACGCCGCCACACGGCCAAAAACGCGACGCTGATGCTGCACTCGGTACTACAGGGCGGCAACCTGAACGCGGCAGGCCACCGCAAACTGGCCGACGAGCTCGAAATCTTCGACAACGGGCTTGTTGCCTCAATTGCCACTGCCACAGGGCGATCGGAGGAACAGGTAAAGTCGGACTGGTTCAACGGAGAGAACCACTTTTTCGACGTGAACACGATGACCGAACTCGGTTTTGTGGAAAACGTGGAGGACTACAAGGCCGAAAACGTACCGCAGGACAAAGAAAACCTCAAAGCGGTCGAGGAATTCTACCGTGCGATGAACAGGGCGGAAATGCCCGGGAACAAAAAGAAAAAGAAAAAACAAACCAACCCCATAGATATGGACATCAAGAAGATCACAGACCAACTGGGCATGCCCGAAAACTCCACAGAGGAACAGGTGCTTGCCAAATTGGACGAACTGAAGAAAAACGGGACAACCGATAAAAGCGGAGGGGAAACACAGCCCCCAAAACCGCCAAAAACGGAAGAACCCTCAAACCCTGAGCTGACAGCAATGCAGGCACAGGTGGCAAAAATGCAGGAGACCATCGACCGCCTGTCCAAAGAACCCGAGACCGACCCACAGGACGGTGACGGCGGCGCGTCCGATTTCCCACAGGAAGAAACGCCCGTTGCATCGTGGGAAGAAAAGGACGACTATTTCAACACGCTTGCCTCAAAAGCAGGTGTTTACAATAAACCGAAAACACAATAGGACATGGCTGACAGCATAGATTTAAAGGCAGTTGCCGCCCAGCTGGGCGACTATTACCGCCAGCGCAAAGACGAGGTACTGAGCAAAATGTACCAGGAGGACGACACCAGGAAAGTGTTCAACGTGATCTCGGGCATACAGGACGAGTACGTCATGACCGAGGCCATGACGGAAGAGTTCCTCCAGCCCTACCAGCGCGGGTGGACACCGAAAGGAGCGGTAAAATTTAAACCGAACATCATCAAGAACTATTCGATAAAGCTCGACTGGGCATTCAACCCGAAGGATTTCGAAGGCACATGGCTCGGTTACCTAAAAACGAACGGTTCGACAGCGGCCGAGTTCCCTTTTGTGAAATTCATGTACCGCCTGATCACCAAGAAGATCAATTCGGAACTTGCCAGCATCGTGGTGAACGGGGAACATAAAACACCCACCAAAGGGACACCCGGTGCTGCAAAAGATTCACTGAACGGCCTGCGCTTCCTGGTGAAAAAAATGATCGCCGACGGTCAGGTAAAACCGTTTGCCACAGGTGCGCTCACCGAATCCGATATCGGTAAAAAGATGCGCGACCTTTGGAAATCGATCGACCCGTTCTACCGCAACAAGGAGCTGCTGATGCTCACATCGGGCTCGCACATTGTTTCCTATCACGAATGGAAGGAGGACCAGACGGGCATGAACCAGGACTATAAACCGGGGGAGACAAAGCTGAAATTTTCGAACACCAGATTTCAGGCGCTTTCGGGGATGGAAGGCTCCGACCGCCTGATCGTGACCCCACCGGAAAACCTGATCATGGTAGAGGACGGTGTACACGAGGAGGAAAAATTCGAATTCCAGAAGAACCGCCGTGAGATCGAGGTGATAGCCGATTTTAAGCGGGGCGTGGGCTTTGCCTTCCCGGATCTGGTATGGACAAACGATCAGGAATAAAACAGGACTATGGAAGACTTAATCAACATCAGGAAACCCGCCTCCAATGCAGGGGCGGGCGGCGGCATCGAATCGGAGATCGTGGTGATGCTGGAACCGGGCATTGAGAAAATGCCACCGCGCGAAGCGGACGCGGTCACGATCTCCGCAGACGTGGAATTCAAGAGCGGTTATGCCGCACATGTACTGTATTCGACACACGACAAGATCGAATTCAAGCAGTCCGTTGTCGGTGAGACCGACGGCAAGGCCACCCAGCTGGAGCTTACGATCTCGCACCCGGGGCACAACGAAAAGCTGGAGTCGTTCATGGAAAAACACGTGAACGATGCCTTTGTGCTGGCACTCCGCCACCACAGCTCGGGCAGGGTCTACATGCTGGGCGACAAAGGTCAGCCGATGTACATCGACAGCTCCGAGTCGCAGTACGGCGCAACGCCCGAAAACAGCACGTTCACGACCATCACCTTTAAGGGCGGCAACAAACGCGCCGCGATCTATACGGGAAAACTGGACATTGCCGCCGATGCGGGCACAAACCCACCGTAAGATGGAGGAGATCATTGAATGGCTGAACAGTAACAAGGGCAGCGCCACCGATGAACAGCAGTTCGGAAAGGGAGCTGCCCTTTATGCACGGCACGGGAAAATGAAACGGAACATCCGCCTTTTCTCCAAGGGTTACAACAGCCTGAAAGCGAAAAAGCTCTACCGCGAACTGTATGCCATTGCCGAAAAGCTGCAAAGTGAAAAAGAAACGGCCGCAAATGCCGGTGGGGGGGAAGAAACCGAAGGGACGGGGGCCACGGAACATCAAGGACTTAAGGCGGTCAATGACCTTATTGCCATAGCCCTTCCCGATGAACTGAAAGCGCTGCATTATAAAAAAGGAAGGCTCTACAACCGGGCCTGCAAGGCCAGAAGGGAACTTTACGAAATGCACTTCGGCGAAAAACAGGTGGACAGTACCGAAAGCTTCGGACTGGTAAAAACGGCAGTGGACAACATGCTGGAAAATAACCTGATCTGGAAGGAAATAAGGCATTACACGAAAACGGACGAAATGCTGAACGAACACCCGTCACTGGCCGAAAACAAAAAGGTAAAGGAACTGGAAGCCCTCAACCCGCTGGAACTCCAGAGACGCCTCCAGAACCTTCCGACCTACATCAGCAAGGCTCGGAAATACATCCGCGAAAACCCCGGCTCGGAAAAGCTTGCGGAAAAAGAGGAAAAAATAAAAGAACACGAACGCGAGATCGCATTAATAGAAAACCTGCTGAACACATGAAAATATTCATATTCGGCGGTGCCGCCACGGGCAAAAGCACCCTGATCAGAGAGCTTACAGAACGGACAGGCCTTAATGCCGTGGCCATTGACAGCTTCAGGGAGAAAGAGGAGCGCAACGGACGCGGCGGGGAAAAGGCAAAAGCCGCTTTCCTGAAAAAAATTGAAAAAGCCGAAGCCTGTATCATCGAAGCTTCAGGTTTCGGCCGCCTCGGCTTCAGTATCCGCACACTGGCCGTGCAGGAAAAAAACGCCCTTTTCGTGCTGCTGAAAACCCCGGAAAACATCCGCCTGCAACGCCTTGCAGGGCGGACGAAAAACTTTTTCGGGAAGTACAGCCGCAGCCCGCCGCCCAACGGCGAAATCAGGAACTTTTATTCGCGCTATAATTACTTAGAACTGACAAACGCCCGCCCACACGACATAAAGACCAACACGGAAAAAATCATTGAAGCATATGGAAAAATACAGTCTTGCAGAACGGATCAGACTCCATTACACCACCGAGGGCTATGAGCTCGAACCCGCCGACGAACGTGTGCGGTTACGCTGGAGCATGGCCTTCTCGCTGCTAAGTTCGGCAACCGAACGCGGGGAGATCATCAGCACGCTCTGCACCGAGTTCGGTGTTTCCGAGCGCACGGCGGCCAACGATATCGTTTCGGCAACCAACCTTTTCGGGGATATCGAACGCACCGGCATATTAGGGAGCCTGCACCTCTCGAAAGAGCTTGCGCTGAAGGCCTACCGCCTTGCCGAAAAAAAAGGCGACGCCAAGGGCATGAACGGCGCGGTGAGCAACATCGTGAAGATCCTACAGATGGCCATCCCGAACATGAAGGGGCTGAAAGTGGAGCTCAACCTGAACAGCACACAGATCACCAACCGCCCGGAGGAACTCGGTTTCCAGCGCAACAGCGAGACCGACCTGAACAAACTGATCGAGAACTTTCAAATCAACGGGGCACATGAGGAAAAAATCAAAAAGGACGCACGGATCGGGCAATAAAATGTACCTGAACAGGCCACAGATCATGGCCATGCTGATCGACCCGAAAATCTATGTGGGGATCATGGGGCGCGGTGTCGGCAAATCCACCCACATCACCTCCCAGTATGCGATCAACCGCACCGTTCAGATGCCCCGCGCCAGTTTCGGCGTGGTGGGCGAAAGCTACGAGATGATCGAGGAACAGACCACGGGCCCGATGATCGCGGGCTGGGAACAGCGCGGTTTTGTACGCGGTGAGGACTTCGTTGTCGGCGAAAAGCCGCCCGAAGGCTGGGACATGCCAT
Organism: Bacteroidales bacterium; assembly: GCA_965230435.1. GTDB lineage: Bacteria > Bacteroidota > Bacteroidia > Bacteroidales > JBDKHP01 > JBDKHP01. The sequence goes on along the minus strand of CBDDLB010000004.1, from coordinate 1,599,976 downwards.
TGACACCGCCCAAGAAATGGAAACGCACCATCACCTGGCGCAACGGTACATGCTTCAAGTTCATCTCGCTGGCCAGACCGACCAGCGCGCTTTCCCATTCGCTCGACGGCCTTTTTGTTGACGAGGCCAAGCTGATCAATGCCGGTTTTTTTGCAAAATACGTCAGGCCGACCAACCGTGGCAACAACCTGGTGTTCGGCCACTGCCCGCACCACCATTTCCTGTTCATGACCAGCTCGATGCCCGACCTTCCAATGGGACAGTGGCTGCTGGATTATGAAGAACAGGTCAACGAAAAACAGATCGAACTCCTGATCGCGCTCGGCCTGAAGATCGAGGAGTACAAGGGCAAATATGAAAAAGCGGAAACCGATAAGGAAAAGGCACACTGGCAGAAAAAGATAGAAGAGCGCACCGCCCAGAAACTCAGTGCCAGCAGGAACTCGGTCTATTTCGGCAACCACAGCAGCCTTGCCAATGTGGACGTTCTGGGGCTACAGTATTTCTATGATGCACTGGGATCGGCCGAGCTGACCCATCAGGAATTCTGCACCGAGTACCTGAACATCCCGCCGCGCAAGGTCGGCAAAATGTTCTACGGGTCGCTCACCGACAGGAACTTCTACCGTATTGCGAAACCCGCGCTCGGTGAGAAGTACGGAAACAGCTCCATGGCCGATACCGACACCGCACAGGACAAAGGGCTCGACCTGGGCATCGACTGGGGCGGCTTCAACTGCCTTGTTGTCGGACAGGAACAGGGCAGTGATTACATGTTCCTGAAAAATTTCCATACCGGGGACGGCAGGATCATAGACGACCTGCTAACGGATTTCAAGGAATACTACCGCTACCACCGCACCAGAAAAGTGGAGCTGTGGTACGACAGCACGGGCAACAACAGACAGGCCAACAGCCGTCTGACCTATGCCAAACAGGCAAAAAAAGTACTGGAGGACGAACGGGTTTTCGGGCGCTGGCAGGTAACGCTCAAAACCACCGGGCAGGGCAGCAATGTCGACCACGAGGACCGCATGCTATTGTGGGCACTGGGCTGCCGTGGCGACAGACGCCTTCCGGTGCCGCGCATCAACGAGGTGAACTGCCACGAATTTAAAACGGCGCTGGAACTTGCCCCGACCGTGGAAGTGAACGGGAAGACCAAAAAGGACAAATCCAGCGAACGCAAAAAGAGCTTCCCGCAACATTACGCCACCCACTTCACCGATGCGGGCGATGCGCTCTATTATCAGAAATTCAGGAAGCGGATAAACGGGAATTTACGCCCTTACCTTGCAAAAATCTCGTAATTGCCACAGAAAACGGGCGTTTTACGGGGCAAAATGAAACGGTTTCAAGGCTCAACATCCAACAGGCCAGTTTTTTAAACTTTTGGTCAAAAAAATTTCAGAAGAAAATGCCGTGATGGGGGGCGACGCGCTCTAACGGCCAAAGGCAATTGCCACTGATTTAAAAATGTGAAATATGAAAACAGGACAGACCATCAGGCTGAACGACGCACTGTCGCTAATGGCACAGGTGGACACCGAAGGCAAGGGCATACCGTTCAGCGTGGCCTATGTGGCCTATAACCGGACAAAGCAGGAAGGCGGGCAGCTCGTGTTCCTGGACAGCTGCACCCTCTCAGGTTCGAACCGCAGCCAGAAGGAGCACATGCAGGTGAATTTTAAACAGACCGCTGAAGACCTGCCCGATGAAGAACGCTTCAAAGCGGCCTACATCTACAGCATCATACAGTTCAACGGGGTGCGTGTGGTATAGCCGCGCGCCCTTTATTTTTTAGTTATGGAAAGAGAAACGCAAAAAAACACACCCGGAACAAAGAAAACACCGATCACCTATTACGGCGGCAAACAGATGATGCTGAAACACATCCTGCCCAACATCCCGCAGCACGAAGTCTATGTGGAGGCCTTCTGCGGCGGCGCGGCCGTGTTCTTCGGAAAGGAGAAGAGCGGGCTTGAGATCCTTAACGACACCAACCGCGAGATGATGAATTTTTATGAAACGGTGCAGAACGACTTTGTTTCCCTTCAGAAAGAGATCAGGATCAGCCTGCACAGCCGCGACCTGCACCGCCGTGCATGGGTGACCTACAGCAACCCCGATATGTTCAGCAGCCTGAAGCGGGCGTGGGCACTGTGGACACTTTCGGCACAGGGCTTTTCGGGGCAGCTGGGCAGCTCCTGGGGGCGCGACCGTAAAGAGAACCGCATGGCCAAAGGGCTGTACAACAAACGCGAATCCTTTACCGAGGACTACGCCATCCGCCTTCAGGACGTGACGCTGGAAAGCCGCGATGCCGTCAAGCTGATCAGCAGTACCGATCATGAAAAAGTGTTCTTCTACTGTGACCCGCCCTATTATAATTCGGACTGCGGGCATTACGACGGCTACACCATAGAGGACTTTGAAATGCTGCTGAAAACACTTTCTGCCATCAAAGGGAAATTCCTGCTGAGCAGCTACCCTTCGGAACTGTTGAAAGCATACAGCGCAAAGAACGGCTGGCACACCCTGGAGATAGAACAGCGCGTGCAGGTATCCAAAAACGGGAGGAAAAAGGTAGAGGTGCTCACGGCCAATTACCCGCTGAAGGACACCCGCTAAGAAAACGCGGTGTCCTTTGGGAAGCCCCGCCGTCTGTGCAGCTTTGAAAAAAAGCAAAATGAGAGCAAGAAGGACGTCGGGCTTCCTGCCCCGGTCAGGATCCTATTACGAAATCACGGGCGCACACGGACGTGACCGCTCGATCGAACGCACCACCATCAGCAGCCAGACATGGGAAGAGGACTTCATCCGTATCGGCGGGCATGAGATATCGCCCTACGGTGCGGACAACCTGCTTCCGAACAACGTCACGGAAACCCTGAAGGACGATGCCCTTATCCCGCCATTGCTGGAGACCAAACGCAACATGCTTTTCGGCGATGGCGAATACCTCTATAAAGAGGTCATTGCCGAAAACGGACTCCAACGCGAAGAAGTGCTCGACCCCGAAGTCTCGGACTGGCTGGAGAGCTTCAACTTCTTTGATTATTTCATCCGTCAGGCACACGCCTTCTGGACACTGGAGAACAACTTTGCCAAGGTGGTACGGCTCAAAGGCCACCACATCGGGAAATCGGCCGCCGTGCTTGAGTTCGTCGATCCCGTGGAGGCAAGGCTAGGAAGAAAAAAGGCGGGCAGTACCGGCCACATTTTCACCGCCGACTGGGCAGACCCCTATTCCTATGAAAGTGATAAGCGGTTAAGGCGCTACCCCGTTTTTGACCGTTCCGACCCGTTCCGCCACCCCCATTCAATGCTGCATTACAACAACCCCACCACGGGCATGAAATACTACAGCCTTCCCGTCTATTTCGGCCTGTTGAAATCGTGGACACCGCTGATCCGCAAAATACCCAAGTGGCACGACAAGAGTATGGACAACAGCCTGAACCTGAAGTACCATATCAAAGTACCGCATTCGTATTTCACCAGCCTGAAGGACAATTACGGCTGGGACGAAAACGATCTGGAGGCCTATGAGGAAATGCTTTTCGATGAGATCGATGAATTTTTAGCAGGTTCGGACAACCCCCTTAAAAGCTTCAAGTCCAAATACACGACCGACCCTATTTCGGGAAAAGAGGTGGAAGGCTGGAAAATAGAACTGATCGACAACAACGTCAAGGAACTGGCCGAAAGCTTCCTGAAACTCTACGACGTGGGCGAAAAGGCCACGGGTGCAGGGGTAAACATACCGACCGCCATTTCGAACATGAACGCGGGGCGCAACATGAACTCGGGCAGCGAGATGCTCTACGCCTACAACGCTGCCATTGCCATACAGACGCCCATCCCCCGCAGGCTGATCCTGGGGCCGGTCAACACACTGATCAGGGCAAACTGGCCGCACAGGGACGTGAAGGTCGGCATCCGCGACATCATGCTCAACAAACAGGAACAGGGAAAAGAAGGCATGCATACACAACAACCGTAAAACCATGGAAATACCGTTCAAAAACACAGAGGAGATCAGGGGGTTTATCCCCATTTCAAAAAATTTCGATTTCACGCGGATCAGGCCCGCCATTGTAAGCACGGCACGCAGCCTGTTCACCTATGTTATCGGTGGGCCGACCTATGAGCTGCTGTTGCAGGAATATGCAGCCCCACAGGACACGGTACACGGCGGGGCCCTGAAACTCTTTCAGGAAACGCTGATCCATTTTGCCTATTTCAGGCAGTTGCCCTACCTGAGCGTGAACCTATCGGACACGGTCTATGTAAGCGAAGGCAAGGACAAAAGCGGGGTGCGCAAATGGCAGCTCGATGCCGTACAGGAGGGCGAACTTGACAGTGCCCACGGGGCGCTCAATTCGCTGCTACGCTACTTTGAGGACAACGAAAACTCCTTTCAGGACTGGAGACAATCGAAGTATTACACCAAACACAAAGACCTGCTGCTGAACACGCCCGAAGAGTTTTCCGAATATTTCAGCATCAAGAACTCCTATAGGATGTTCCTTGCCCTGAAACCCCACATCAGGACGGCCGAACGGCAGATAAGCGGCCATATCCCCGACTATAACGGACTGAAAGAAAGGCTAAGGGAAAACACTTTAACGCCCGAAGACGAAACACTGCTCGGCCACATCCGCCCCGTGCTGGTATACAGGGGCCTGGCCAACGGTATTATCAGCCTATCGGTCGAACTGGTACCGGGCGGCATCCTGACACAGGCCTTCCGTCAGGAAGGAAAGGAACCCGAATCGGCACGGCTCGACCGTCTCAGTTCCCTTCAGGGCGGCTTTGCCCGGACGGCTTCGGGTTTTATGGGCGATCTGGAGAAACATATCACCACGCAGCACGGCACTCCGAAACAGTACCACAGGATAAAGAACACGGCGGAACGCAAAACTTTTCACGTATGAAAACGGTCACCATAGGGGAAGAAGAATACCGTCTGCCCGAAACCATCGAAGAAATGGACGCCACGGCGCTGCAACTGTTGGGACAGCTGCTTGAAGAGAACCCCGAAACCGTAGAGTTCAAGATAAAGCTTGCCCTCGGTATGATGAAACTCACCGGCAGCCGCAAAAAGATAGCGGACACCGATCTTTTCCGCCTTGCCGAACTGCTGGACTTTCTGGACGACAAAGAACTCAGGGCAAAGGACAAAAAGGGCGTCTGGCACCTGCTGCCCGCCGAAAAGGCCATCTGCCGCGAATTCTACCGGAACCCTTTTTACGAACTGGAGCTCGGCGGTAAACGGTTTTACAGCCCCGAAAAGGAGATACGCGGCCTTACACTGTCCCAATTTGCGGGCTGCGAAAAAACGGCCGCTGCCGACTGGGACAAAGACAGGGAAGCCCCGTTGCGTTTCTTTTCCTGCTTTTACACAACAGAAAAAGAAACAGCGGCCGAAGAACGCATGGAAGCGGCATGGCAGCTGGATACGGGCATGCTGCATTACCTGAAGCTGCATTTCGGATCCTGCAAAAAGCTTCTGGCCTTCAACCACCCCGAACTGTTCACGGGCAAAAGCGGCGGGGACAGCAGCTGGGTGGACACCTACCACAACCTTGCGGGCGACAAGCTCGGCACCATGAAAGAGGTCGAACAGCTCAATGTATGGGTGGCCTACCGCATCATGTCCAAGCTGGTAAAGGAACACGGGGAACTTAAACGCAAATACAACCTATAATGCTACAGACCTATATCGACTATTTTAAACAGAAGGCCGAAGAACACCCCGACCTGAAGGCCTTCCACCTCGGTAGCCCCGAAGAACTTTTTGAAGGTAAACTTGCCATGGAACCCGATGCGCCGCTTCTCTATCTGGAGGTGTATTCCGTACTGGGTTCGGAGTGGGACCGTGACCACTGTGTGAACACTTACGAGGGTGCTTTTGTGATCTTCGGCCGTGTACCGGATCATGAGCTTTCGGAAACGGAAATGGCCGGGGCGCTGTCCTTTAGCGAAAGCATAGCACAGTCTATCATTGCATCGATGAAGGACGACCGCGAAAAGTACCACCCGCTGATGAACGGGCTAAAGGGCGGGTTCGAGATGGACAGGACACGCCGCATGTTCGACGGGCTGGTGGGCTGGCGCGTGGGGTTCGGATTCACCGGGACTTAATTATCAATCAAATCGGATTTTTTATGGCATCAGTTCAGATTACAGATTATTCACTGGGGTTCCACATCGACAGCCAGGGGAAAACAGTGTTCGACAGGGCGGACATCAGCCTGAAAGCGGAAGGGCTCGACCCTTCACAGAAAGTGACCGTCCACCTGTACCAGGGCATCAGCCAGTCGGTGAATTCCCAGATCCTCTATTTCCCCATGCTGCAGATCCCTTCAGGGACGGGCAGCTTCGGGCTCGGGGATGCCGTCCGGTCAACAGACCTGGACATGGATTCAAATTACATTAAGCTACATGTCTCGGGCTACCCGGCCGCGACACTGGATGTGACGGGCGCCCACAGCCTACAGAAAGGGAAAAGCTATACGGCCACAAAGGCCGGGGGCTTTAAGGAATCAACAGTAATAAACCCAACAAATTCAACAGCAATGAAAGAGAGGAATTATTTTTTGGGCGCGATAGGCGCACTGGTACGTTTCGGAAAAAACAACGGCCTGATCAGCTGGACAGCAGGAAAGTTCAGCATTCTTAAAAGCAACGGTACCGACCTTGCCAACCTTGCGGTGGCCGATGCGGTGGCCGGGGAAGATGCGGTGAACCTGAAACAGGTAAATGAAAAGCTGGCCGAACTGGCCAAACAGGGTGCCATGGTGGTCGCCGACCTGACAGCTTCGTCCAACCCGTGGGGGGACAACGAGATCCGCGTGACCGCCGACCTGAAGTTCCAGCGCAGCACGCCATCGGGCACGGACGCCTTCACGCCCGCCGACGGCACGGTCATCAGCACGGCCAAAAAACTGGCCGTCAACAGCGGCCACATCATGGGCGGCGGCACGGAGCTCCTGCCCGACCACATCTACCTGTACGATGCACCCACGGGGAAACTGTACGATAACGGGGCGATCGGCAGCGAGAGGAACACGGCCAAGAAACTGCCCGTCTTTTTTGACAGCAGCGGCGCGGCAACGGGCATTTCCGCCATACCCGCAAACGCCCACGTGATCGGTGCCGAGGTGATCGTCAACGAAGGCTTCGACGGCACGGTCAGCGGCCTGAAGCTGGATTTCGGGAGCGGCACGCTGGTCGATTTCTCACTGTTCGACCTCTCCGAAACGGCAAAGATGCCCGTGCCCGCCTATTTCAACGAGGCCGCCGGTACCGAACCGAAAGTTTCGGGCAGCATCACCGGGGGCAGCAGGGGGAAGGCCGTTGTGCTTGTCGAATACGTTATATCATAAACCGGAAAGGGGACATTGCGCCCCTTTTTAAACACCTGAAATTATGGAATGGGTTTACAGGCTACTGCCCTCTTTCATCACTTTTATAGGCACGGTACTGTTCACGGTGGGGTATTACCGCCGCAGGATCGAAGACCTTGAAACACGCACCGCAAAGATCGAGGGGCACCGTATCGGCGAAAGTTTCCAGCGGATCACCTCGGAAATGAAATCGCTCGACGAAAAGTTCTGTGAGATACAGAAGACCCAGAAAGAGACCTCCGAAAAGATTTCCGACCAGACCATGCTGCTCGGCGAGGTAAGGACGAACATCAACCTGATCATGAAGAACATGAAAATCACCATCGAACCATGATAATAAAAGAACAGCCCGAAGGCAGGTGGGGGCTCACCGGCGACCGCCTCCATTATACGGTCAGTGTGGACATCCCCCAAAAAAGGTACCCGCTGCATTTTATCGACGCGGTGCTGTTCAGTGCGGATACCGGCAGGGCCGTGGCAAGGGAGACCCGCCCCGCCGGTCATCAGGTAAGTTTTGAAATGGGGCAGTACACGAAAACACTCTTCCCTGAAAAAATATACAAAGGCACCCGCCCGGTAAAGGTATACGTGCGTTTCCTTGAATATTACGCCACGGGCACATCGTTAGGTTTTCAGGACTCACGGCACATCAACCTGATGCCGGGCTTCCTGCCGCCCTACTTTGGCGACGGCACGCCAAGGCTGCTCGACCTGGCCGTCCCTTCGGCACAGGCGGTAACGGCTGACGGCCTTTTTGCCGTCAACCTGATCCGCACGGACTTTTATACCGACATTTACATCGAGCTGACCGCCTACAGCGCATCGGGACATGAAAAACTGAAGTTCGACAGCCTGAAGCCCGGGCTGAACATCATACAGCGGGGCATCTCGGACATGTTCGCACTGAAGGGCATCAGGAAGCTCTACCTGTCCACTTTTGTCGACGGCAAAAAGAACGCCTCCCCTCCCGTGACGGTCACCCCGCCGAAAAAGTGCACCGCCCAGCTGCTCTACAGGGCACCCGAAGGTGTGTTCAGGACATTGCAGGCCACCGGTGAACTTGTCCAAAAGCCTGTCTATAAACGCGAAAACCACATCATGGACAACAGCTGGGCAGGGCGTGCCGAAAGCTCCCATACGGAATATACGCTCAACACGGGGCTGATGCCCAAAAGCATGGCACCGCGCATTGCCGACCTGATGCTTTCCGAAGAGGCCTACCTCTGGGAAAACGGCACACCGGAGCCCATCACCGTCACCAACAAAAAGGGACAGCCCCGCAGCACGGAAGGGCCGCTGTACTGTGAGACCATAGAATTCAGACGGCAGGAAATGCAGCGGGAAAGGGGGCTGTCCGCCTACACCGACAAACCCACATGATATGCTGGAGATATACATCGGCGGGCAGAAGGCCGCCCTTTCGGAAAAGACCGTCATCACGCTCAATTACAAAAGTTCGCTTTTCGGTTTCGGGAAGTTCTCGGGCACCTATTCCACTTCGTTCACCCTGCCCCCGTGCGGCCATAACCGTAAGCTGTTCGGATGGCCCGACGTGCTGGCGGTCAGCTTCAGCCCGAAGGAACACAGCTGCGGGCTCCTCTTTGACGGGGTACTGCTGGAAACGGGCACACTGGTACTCAAAGGTGCATCGGAAAAGGGCTACAGCTGCCACATCACCATCGGCGAGGGCACTTTCGCCGCAAAGATAAAGGACAGCTACCTGGACGGCATCAACTGGGGGCGGAAAGCGTTCGACAGCACCCGCACACGGCCGTATTCGCCCGCCACCGACAGCTACTCCCTTTGCCCGGTCAGGAACAGGAAATTCCATTCCGGTAAGGACAGGGCCCATTACCAGAACCGGTACAGGCCGTCGACGGGGCGCTACCTGACCTCGGCGGACGATGTGCAGACCACAGCGCCCGACAGTTTCGAGAACCGCCTTTTCCCCGTGACGCCCTTCCCGTACGTGTCCCACCTGCTGAAGGGCGTGTTCGGCCGGCACGGCTACCACCTGAAGGGGAACCCGCTCTCGCAGGGGGAACTTAACGGACTGGTACTGTATTCGAACTATGACATTGCCGAATACAAACGTTACGTGATGGATTATAAGACCGCCGATCCTAAGGACAAGGGCACAAAGGAGGAATATTACCAACGGGAAACCCTCAGTGAATTCGAATATGCCGACATCGTGCCGCACGTGCAGGTGGGCACCTTCCTGCTCTCGCTGTTCAACTATTTTGCCCTGTCTGTGAAGTTCGAAGGGGGCACGGCCTCCATCGTGCGCATGGCCGACCTGCTGGGGGCGGACGTGAAAAGTGAAATACCGCTGAAGGGCATCCGTGTGGGAACGGAACCTTATACGGGCTACAGGCTGGAAATAGGGAAACGCTCGGACATATACAACAGCGGGCTGCCCGCTTCGTCCAATTATCTGGGGGCCTATGCGGGCGGCCTGCCGAAAATGGACAAAGGCGATGCGGTGTTCCTCGAAGGGCCTGTCCATTACTGCCATTTCGTGAAGGAAAAATATCCGGTGGCCTATTCCGCCCTTCAGGACTTCAGCTACGGCAACGGAAAAAGGGAGCTGAAGGTGAAAATACCGCTGTCGCTGCCGGGCGTCGAGGTGATCAACGGCAATGATGAAATTACGGTAGGCCACAGCCATCAGGAAATACTGGGCGGCAACTTTTACATCGGTTTTAAGGGCATGGAAGGCCGTGGCAAAAACTACAACAACGATAAGAAGAACGGGGAACTGATCCTGTTCCACAGCGATACCGAGACCTTCGGCGGCCGCAGCCGTAACCATGCCCGCGTTTCGGCTGTGAACCTTGAGAATAAATTTGTATATGACCATGGGCTTGCCCTGCCCGGTGCACGCGGCATATTTGCCAATTACCACCATACGGTGGCCATCTGGGCAACAGGGCACAGGAAAGAGTTCGGAGCGGAATTTTACCCGGACACCGCTTTCCTTTCACAGTTCCGCCCGTGGGACAAATATTCCCATAAGGGCACTAATTTTTTTATTACCGAGATGCAGGTATCCATCGGCATGCACGCCATCTCAAAAGCAACCATTAAAGCGGTCACGGCACCATGAGCATACAGGAACAGGAAAAATTCATCAGACGGACAATCCGGGAGACACTGGAAAAACTCAGGGGGCGCTTCCGTAAGGACATCATAGAAAAAAAACTGCGGATGACCGATTACCTGCTGGATACGGTGGAGGGCCGGGGGAAGGACATTTTCAATTACAGCGAGAACAACGGCACACATACCATCGAGCTGATATTTCCCGATTACGGCCGCCAGCTGGACATGCGCTATTATCAGAAAAGGCAGTATTACCAGACACCGGGGGCCAACAGGGAGCTGTACGGCATAAAGAAAAAGAAACGCGATACGCGGTGGTATTCCAAAAACGTCTACCCGTGGCTGGCGGAACTCCAATGGGAGCTGCGGTACGGTTTTACCGAAGAGGTGAAGGCTATCGGGCAACAGGATGAAAAGTAATGGTTACCTGTTGCCCTTTCCGGAAAAAAAGAAAGCATTGTTCCGATCAGCTGGGGATACCTACCGGGCACTGTCCTGTTTCGTATGCCTCTGCCATCCCCATCAGCTGTGCAAGTTCGTCCCCTTCCGGTGTTCCTTTGGGTGCGCCCCATAACTGTCTTACCCGCTCAAGGCACAGACAGTAATCTTCTTCCGATCTGATACAGTTGATCCCCATAAGCACATGATAAAATAAAAAATACTTTTATTTAGGTACGGTCTTTATGCTTACGGGACTGTCCTTTACAATGTTCCACCTGAGCGCTAACATTGGGAAAAAACAGTGCCATGGGAAATAAAGTAAAAGCCGAGAACATACAGCTGAGCGTTTCAGTACAGGCCGACAGAGCCCGTCAGGAAATAAAGAAACTTGAACAGGAGGCCACGGAGCTCCGGGAAGCTTTTTATGCCGACAGGCGCGAGGCCGTGAAAGCGGAAAAGGAGGCCGAAAAGGAATATCAGAAACGTATCCGCCAACATGGGAAGATTGCCACAAAAATAGCCGATACCAAAGACGGACAGAGGAAAATCAACCGTGAACTTTCCCAGACCTCCCAACACCTTACCGGCCAACATGCCCGGCTCAAACAGCTGGAGAAAGAAAAAGAAGAGCTGTTAAAACAGGGACATGCCGAAAATTCCCATACAAAACAGGTGAATGCCGATATAAAGGAACGCCTGACCGTAATTGCGGCACTGGAAAAACAGCGCAAAAAACAGCAGGAAAGGGAGACGGAAATACAGGCAAAATATAAAGAACAGAGCGAAGAACTTGAAAAACAGAACGCACTGATCAGCGAACAGCTGAAAAAACACGAAGCTGCCACCGCCCACCGCAAAACCTTCAGCATGGAGGGGGAACGCTTCAGGGCCATCGGGGAAAAACAGCAACAGGCATCCGACCGATTTACGCAGATGGACACAAGGGGCATGAACCTTCAGGAACTGGGCAGGATGCGCCGCCATGTGGAAGAGACCATGAAGATGGTCTCCCCCGACGACCCGCAGCTGAAAGATTACCAACGGCAGCTCATCGAAATCATTGAACGCACCAAAGAGCTCAGGAACGGCGAGGCAGCAGTGGCAAAAGCCCATGAAAACAGTACGCTCCGGCTGAAGCATAAGATCGGCACGCTGGAAAAAGAAATTGCACTGATGGACAGGTCGTCCAAAGAATATAAGGAAGCAAGAAAGAAACTCAGGGAATACAACAGCGAACTGGGGCGTTCGGAAAAAGGCATGTCAAAGGCCCGTCAGAAATTCAGTTCGGGGCTTGATTTCCTTCAGTCCCCCCTGTCCAAGCTTGGCCCGGTGGGGACGGCCGTTGCCGGCACATTGGCCGTGGGCGTGAAAATGTTCACACAGATCATCGGTAAAGCTAGGGAGTTCGAACAGGCCATGTCAGGGGTGAAGGCCGTAACAGGTGCCACCGACGGCGAATTCCTGAAGCTGAAGGCTGATGCCAAACGCCTCGGTGCCACCACAAAATACACGGCCACCGAGGTGGCAGGCCTGCAAAAGGAATACGGCAAGCTCGGTTTTACGACAGATGAAATACTCAATGCCACAGAGGCCACACTCGACCTTGCTGCGGCCACGGGCGGAGACCTTGCGCGTTCGGCCGAAATTGCGGGCTCCACCCTCCGTGGTTTCGGGCTTGAGGCCACGGAGATGACACGGGTCACCGATGTAATGGCCGACTCGTTCACAAAATCCGCCCTCGACCTTTCCACCTTTGCCGAATCGATGAAATATGTGGGGCCGGTGGCCGCAGCAGCGGGCATCAGCATAGAAGAGGCCACGGCAATGCTCTCGGCCATGGCCGATGCGGGTATCAAAGGTTCACAGGCGGGCACATCATTGCGGCGTATCATTACCGATCTGGGTGCAGGTGCAGAACCGCTTTCCGAAAAGCTTGCCAAACTGAATGATAAAGGGCTCACGCTTTCCGAATCGATGGACGAGGTAGGCCGTACCGCACAGACCGCACTTCTGGTACTTTCGAAAAACACCGACAAAGTTGACCGCCTGACGGAAGCCTATGATAAAAGCTCAGGGGCGGCAAAGAAAATGGCCGACATCCAGAACAATACCCTGAGCGGATCGCTGACGCGCCTCGGATCGGCATGGGAGGGTTTCCTGCTCGGCCTTGAGGACGGTTCGGGGTGGCTGGCAAGGGCAACACGCGGGGTGGTCGATTATACGTCCGAACTGCTGGGGCTGGTCACCGCACAGGAAAGTTCTGTTGATGCGATGGAAAACGAACGCATCTCGGTGAACGGCCTTGTCATCGAAATGCGCAATGTCAACACGACTGCCCAGCGGCGCAAGGAAATTTATGATGAACTGCTGAAGATCAACCCTGAGCTTGTGGCGGGCATCGACCTTGAAAAGATTTCCTATAAACAGCTCAACCGGAACCTGGAGAAATACAACCGCCTGAGCAGGACAAGGATCGCCAACGAACAGATCAACAACGAGATCGATAAACAGGCCGCCGAAGTCATCCGGCTGACAAATGAACAGGTGACCGCCCAGCGGAAACTCAACCGGGAATTCGGGAAAGCGGACGAACTGTTGAAAACGCCCCAGAGCCGTAAACTGGTCGGTTCCACACAGCTGAAGGATACCCAAAAGGCCAGGGAAATGATATCGCTGCTGAACCTTGAAATATCAGAACTGCTGCAAAACTATAACCCGAACCTGAAAAACAACAGGCTGGAGGGACTTTCAAGGATAAAAGCGGAAATTGAGACCCTCTCGAAGACTTACCGGGAAGCTGCCGGGGAAATCGAAAAAGGCAATAAGGAAATCGAAGACCTTCAGAAGGAACAGAAACAGTATACCATTGAAGAAGATAAACTGGAAATCGACCTTAAGGCAAAAAGCCTTGGGGAACTGCTTGAGATCGAAAAAAAATACCAGAAGGATAAATATGCCTTCACCCTGGGAGCACTGGAAAAAGAGATCGCGCTGAAACGGGAAAAAGCCGAAGAGAACCGCAGGATCACATTGAAAGGGCTGGACCTGTCCCAGCTCAACGGGCTTTCCTCAAACTACAGCCCGACAGCGGGCTATTCGTTTACACGTGAGGAACTCGACGGGGCAATACAGGCCGCCCGTCAGGCAAAGGACGAAGCGGACAGGGCTACCGAAGAAATGTACAAAAGGCTTGAAAAAATGAACCGCGCGAACATAGCCGATAAAATGAAACGGCTGGAGGCTCAGCGCGACCTTGAAATAAAAGAGATCAAAAGCACAAAGGCCGCTGAAGAGGTCAAACAGAAAATGATTACCGCCACAAAAGAGAAATACAGGCAGCTGATCACAACGGAACGCATGGCCGTACTGGGCGACCTGACCAAAGAGCTTGAGGAAAAGGCGGCGGAACTTGATGCAAAAAGGGCAGGACTTTCACCCGGCACACGCAAAGAGGTAGAAGCGGCAGACGAGAAAAGAATCACAGATGAATACGGTGCGGTGATAAAGAAGGCCGAAATGTCCCGTGACAGGGCGGAGGCCGATGAAGATCATGATGCCAAAGCGAAATATCAGAATATTATTGACAGGTTCGAGGTACAGCGTGACGAGGCAATAAAACTGAAGAAACTGGAGCATGAACGTTCCTATCAGGAACAGGTAAAAGCGATCCGTGAAGGAGCCTTTGCCTACTGGGTGGAACATGATGAAAAGAAAGCCATTGAACTCCTGAAAAAACAGCAGACAGAAGAGGAAAAGGAGTTTGAACGGATGTATTCGGGGCTGGAAAAAACGGAGGAATACGAAAAGGCCAAAAAGAACATTGCGGAAAAATACGAAAAGGAAGCGGACGGGATACGTGAAAAGTTCGAGGCAAAGAGGCTCCAGCGCATGGAAAAAGGTATCCGTACGTCCATGCAGATCGTCAGTGCCTTTACAGATTTCTTTGCCATGGCCAAAGAGGAGGAACTTAAGGCCGCCGGGGACAATGAGGAAAAAAAGAAGGAGATCCATAAAAAATATGCCGTTACGGAACTGATCACGGAGGCCGCGAAGATCATAGCCACCACGGCACTGGGGGTCATGGAGGCCGTAGCCCTGTCGCCCCTAACGGTAGGGCTGCCGTGGAGTTCCATCATATCAGCGACGGGGGCGGTGCAGCTGGCCTCGGTCTATAGGGAGAAATCAAAGGTAATGGGCCTTGAACAGGGCGGTATGGTGGACGTGGAACGCGCTCAGGACGGCAAAAACTACCGTGCAAAAAAGACCGATAAACGGGGCTTTCTGACAGAACCGTCCGTACTGGTTGCAGAAGAGGGGACGGAATATGTGATCCCGAACGCCGCCCTCCAGAATCCCGAAATTGCAGCTTTTGTTGAGGAGATCGAAAAGGCACGGGTCTCGAAGACTTTGCCGCAGATGAACTTTGAGCGGGTTAACCAGGCTATTGTTGAAACGCGGGCTTATGCCAATGGGGGATATGTTGGGCGGGAGGTTAAGACTGAAACGGCTGTTGTAGATGAGACAGAAGACGAACAGCAATCAGATCAGGAAAGTTCACGGATAGCTGAAAAACTGGACAGGATCATTGAACTTGTTGGAAAGCCAACAAGGGCTTATGTTATTACCAGTGAACTTGAGAAGGAACTGAAGGATAAGCAGGATTTGGAGGAACAGACTACAATTGAGCTTTGAGAATATTACCCACTAGGTTTGTGAGCTATATTGTGATAAAATCTAGCGGCTTCAAGTACTGTTAATCACTATTGGTAAGAAAGGGGCTCATTTGCCCTTTCTTATCCAAGAATAAGTGTAGCGCTTTTATTGAGAAGACTTCTTTTTTTCCATATATCTCGTTCCAAAATCATAAATCACAGCTATAACGACTAAACCTATACCTATACTCAAAGTCCATTGATCTGAAGGTTGTTGATCTTTAGGAACATCGAAAACAGTATAAACTACAGGCTGCCACCAAGGTGTTGGCATTAATAAGGCCGCGATGGCAAGTATTGCCAGAGTTACTTTTACATGACTTGTCCCAAATAATATTTTTAGAACTTTCAGAACAAAGTCATACCATTTTTTCTCAATATCTGTAGAAGTTATATGCGATTCAGGTATTCGTTCAGGTTGAGGTATATGATTGTGTATATGTATTTCCCTTTTGGTCAATTGCATTTGCCCATTTTCTTCAACAAAATCCTTATTCTCCACCAAACTAGCACCAACCAATTTTGCAATAGGCACATCTTCAGCACTTTTGTCACAAATGGCCGCATGTCGCCCTTTCTCAATGAAGGTTTTGATGGTTTGATAGGCAAAATAATGAGGATGCTTAGCATCTAAGCACTGTGGACATATACAAGGGATTTCTTGTTCGAATTCAATTTCAGGAAAAGCATCATCATGAATACTGCCAATTGAATCTCGTATCAGATAAAGGAATTCTTTTCGTTCTGACTTTTCGCCGTTTATGCGTATGTTGATTACATGATTGCCTTTATCAGACTTTTCTTCTACAACAAGAGCCTCCATTCCATCCTTTTTTAGGATTGCCCCTTTATTCCAGACAAAACAGTCTTTCAAAATATTATGATGCCGGACAATAAAGCGGCTGACAATACCTGCCGGCATAAATGGATACTGGAAACGGAAACTTAAATTATCGGAGAAATTCCAGTTTAGATCCGGGCGTACTTTATTAAGAAGTACAGGGGCAAGGAAACTATCTCCATTACAAACAGGAAAGCAAAGGTCGAAATTGTTCTGCTTCATCAGTTGCAGGAGCATTTCTTTTTCTTCAGTTTTTAGTTTACGGTTACCCCACTGGTCAAAAAGCCATTTTTTACTGAAGATACCATCTTCGCTTTCTTTGTCGGCATCGTTCAATATTTCATAGATACTTCCAGCAACCCAGTTAGGGTCGAGGAACACGTGTTGCTTTAATCCAAAATCACCTTCGAAATAAAGTACGATCCCAAGAGTATGAAAGTGCCGGAGTATATCCATGCGGTATTCTTCTTTTACACCTACATCTTTACAAATTTGATGATATTCACTTATCGGAATGTATTTTCGTTCTTTAAGCTCTCCCAGTTTTTCGCTTACGGTGCTCCATAGTGCAGGCACTTGCTCTTTTACAATGGGCAGGTTGGATAAATGTTTCTGTAAATTGTGTTCGATCACATCCAGACGGCCATCGTCCAATTGCCCTAAATCTACAGGAAAAGATTTGAAATCAATTTCTGGAAAATGATCACGGTAAAGCTGTTCGTCGAAACTGCTAACACGCTTCTTGTCTTTTTCGTTGAGGATTACCAGCACAGGGCTTCCTGTACCCAATAGTTTTATAATGTTGAACCAGTATTCAAGATGGTGATGCTCTTTTCGGTCGTTTACCAATACCGCGTAAACACAGTTTCTGGTTAAGAAAAACTGGTGAAGGGTGTATTGGATATGTTGACCTCCGAAATCCCATATACGGGCGTTGAACTCAATGTTTTTTTCTTCAGAGAATGGAAATTTATAGTCCGTCCGAATTTCTATTCCCACTGTGGAATCCTGCTTCTGAGGAACTTTCCAGGTACGGTCAAACAAAAGGTTCATCAATGTTGTTTTTCCAGATTCCGGCTCCCCTACCAACATCAGTTTACCTTGGTAAATATTCTCAAGCCCCTGCTCTTCTATTTGTTTAAAAAAGCGCACAATTGCATCATGGCCTTTGCTGATCACATCCAATGGTGGTTTTATAAGAGGGTTTTCATTAAGGTTAGCTTCGGCCAAAAGATCCATAGCATAGCCGTTTGCCCTACAATGATGTAACAGGGGGGGGGGGGCTGTTGTGATCTGATTCCTGGAAAGACTGAGCTGTGTCAGGTTGACCAGCTTATCAAGGCCTTCTATTTTACTGATCTGATTACTGTAAAGCCTGAGCTCTGTCAGGTTGACCAGCTTATCAAGGCCTTCTATTTTACTGATCTGATTACTGTAAAGACTGAGCTCTGTCAGGTTGACCAGCTTATCAAGGCCTTCTATTTTACTGATCTGATTACTGGAAAGAATGAGCAGTGTCAGGTTGACCAGCTTATCAAGGCCTTCTATTTTACTGATCTGATTACTGGAAAGACTGAGCTGTGTCAGGTTGACCAGCTTATCAAGGCCTTCTATTATACTGATCTTATTACTGTAAAGACTGAGCAGTGTCAGGTTGACCAGCTTATCAAGGCCTTCTATTTTACTGATCTGATTACTGTAAAGCCTGAGCTGTGTCAGGTTGACCAGCTTATCAAGGCCTTCTATTTTACTGATCTTATTCCTGTAAAGACTGAGCTCTGTCAGGTTGACCAGCTTATCAAGGCCTTCTATTTCACTGATCTGATTACTGTAAAGAATGAGCTCTGTCAGGTTGACCAGCTTATCAAGGCCTTCTATTTTACTGATCTGATTACTGTAAAGACTGAGCTGTGTCAGGTTGACCAGCTTATCAAGGCCTTCTATTTTACTGATCTGATTACTGTAAAGACTGAGCTCTGTCAGGTTGACCAGCTTATCAAGGCCTTCTATTTTACTGATCTGATTACTGTAAAGACTGAGCTGTGTCAGGTTGACCAGCTTATCAAGGCCTTCTATTTTACTGATCTGATTACTGTAAAGACTGAGCTCTGTCAGGTTGACCAGCTTATCAAGGCCTTCTATTTTACTGATCTGATTCCTGGAAAGACTGAGCTGTGTCAGGTTGACCAGCTTATCAAGGCCTTCTATTTTACTGATCTGATTACTGTCAAGACTGAGCTGTGTCAGGTTGACCAGCTTATCAAGGCCTTCTATTTTACTGATCTTATTACTGTCAAGCCAGAGCAGTGTCAGGTTGACCAGCTTATCAAGGCCTTCTATTTTACTGATCTGATTACTGGTAAGAATGAGCTCTGTCAGGTTGACCAGCTTATCAAGGCCTTCTATTTTACTGATCTGATTATTATCAAGCCAGAGCTGTGTCAGGTTGACCAGCTTATCAAGGCCTTCTACTTTACTGATCTTATTACTGGAAAGCCTGAGCAGTGTCAGGTTGACCAGCTTATCAAGGCCTTCTATTTTACTGATCTTATTACTGTCAAGCCAGAGCAGTGTCAGGTTGACCAGCTTATCAAGGCCTTTTATTTTACTGATCTGATTACTGGAAAGAATGAGCAGTGTCAGGTTGACCAGCTTATCAAGGCCTTCTATTTTACTGATCTGATTACTGGAAAGACTGAGCTGTGTCAGGTTGACCAGCCTATCAAGGCCTTCTATTTTACTGATCTTATTACTGTCAAGCCAGAGCTGTGTCAGGTTGACCAGCTTATCAAGGCCTTCTAATTTACTGATCTGATTGCAGTCAAGACTAAGCTGTTTTAAGCTATTAAGTTTACAGATGCTTTTAGGAACACTTTTCAGGTCAAAACTGTATAATCCAATACCTGTAATTTCTTGTTTATCGTTAATAGTATACCCAATACTGTACGGTTCAATTTCTTCAACAAGCGGAATTGTTTCTCCTATTTCCTGTTGTAATTCTTCTAAGATATTCAGATCGTTCATATGCTGGATTGTTTGGGTATAGAAACTTGGTGTGCTGTTTTTGTTTTCTGGAAGGTTTGTCCTTATGTTGGTAGCAAAGGAAAGGATTTGGGTAATATATTGCAAGGGTTTGAGGAAAGAAGAATTGTTGGTGGGAGAGAACGGGAGATTTAGTAATTGAGTTGTTAAGGCAAATTCATGATCAGATGTAGCAGCCCAAAAGGGCTTATGTTATCACCATCCGATGCTAAGGTTTCAATACAGGCATATTCAATTTACCTCCATTACCCAAAAAATCATCCAAGCCAATAACAGTACTATTTCCAAGCATCAAAACCTGCCCGTCAATCACCTGAACAACAGTTTTTCGCCCTGCCTTTTTTGCCCAGTAAAAACCATCTTCAACATCAGCGGATCGGGTTTGTGGAACAGATGAATCATCCTTATAAAAAGCACGCTCCGATAGCATTTTTGCATTGGCATAACGCCCGATCCGTACATAACGGTCGAAATGATCTTCCTGAGTGTGGCCAGTGAGCAGCATGATCTGTTTTTTCGGCACATTATCAAGATACAATAATGTTGCACCTGTTCTCCGTGCAGTATGAGAACCAATAAGCTCATAGCGGGGCACAATTTCTTTTATCACTTTGCCCCCGACATGTTTTTTAATTTCTTCCAGATTATCAATTCCTGCCCTTTTCCCTATTTCTTTTATGCCCCTGTTGAAAGTCTGTAACGATGGTGCGTTCGGTAGTTTATTGTTGTACTTGGCAAGAATCGCTTTTAGCTGTTTATGTATCGGCAAGTAAACAGGCACTGAGGTTTTCTTGGTAATTACTTTGATCAGTTCGCCTTTTAGGTTGTAAGATTTGATATCGGAATAATCACCAAAGCGCATCAGCGTCCACACCCCTGTAAGAAAAACGTCCCGTATTTCATCCAGCTCAGGTTTCATGTCCAGATTAAGGGCAAAGAGTTTATCAACCTCTTTCATCGACAGGGCAATGGTATCGGTTTCAACATCAGGAATCCTTGCCTTGTGGAAATCCCCCTGCTCTACCCAGCCCTTGTTCACGGCATAATTGTAGAACATGATATACTGGGCAAGGTGTGTGGCTTTGGTATTATGGGCAAGCCCGATGTCGTTGAAATAGGTCTGCAAAACATTGCCGAAATCTTTGTTCAGTGCTTTCAGGCTCACTTCTCCGTATCTGTCTTCAAAGTTCTCCAGATGCCAGAACGCCATCCTGTATTTCTTAACCGTCGCCTCGCTGATCCTGTTACCGTCTTTGCTCAACCGTTCCCCAGAGATACTTTTCTCTATTACTTCGGCTGCCACATCCGCAAGATAAAGCGGTTTGTTCTCCGCCTTTGGGGATAGGACCCTGTTAATTGCCTCTAAAATCCCTATCTCTTCAATTTCCTGCCCGTTTCGGTGGCAATCGTATTTGTAGTCGTCAAGGCTTGCCTCCAGCTTTTTTATTACGCCGTTAATGAATTCGCCGTTGGGAAAGCTTGCCGAAGTTTTTATCCTGCCTTTTTCCTTGTCCCAAAGTTTAGCAGGAATTTCCCAGGGCAGTTGTGTTCTAAAAGGGAGATATACTTTTTTTCCGTCTTTAATCTTAAATGCGCCATAGTTTACAATGATCCGTAAAGGGCTTTTTTCTGTTTTAAGGCTTCGGAGATTGAAAATAACTCTCATTTTTTAACATTTATTAACAATTGGAGGGCGTAAAAAGTTCAAAATCGACGTCAATTTTGGGGTATCGCCTCCACAAAGATAAAAATCGGGGTAGAATCGGGGCATGAATTCAGGCAACAAGAAGCAATACGAAGCAACCTAAAGAGCATAAAAAAACCGCCAATCCCTGTAAGGACAAGCGGTTTATGTTGTTTGAGATTGTGGTATAAATCTCTGTACGTACCCAGGGCCGGGATCGAACCGGCACGATATTGCTATCACTGGTGTTTGAGACCAGCGCGTCTACCAATTCCGCCACCTGGGCTTATTTCGTTTTTGCGTGTGCAAAGGTAAGGGAGTTTTCCATACTTGCAAAAATATCTTCTACTTTTTTTATCTTTTTTTCACCGCGCTGTGCCGCTTACATTCCAACAAAAAGCATCACGAACGACCGAAACATTTCAAACACAAATAATTCAGGAACAATTTTAGCTAGCCTATGATCTAGAATTCACATAAGAAAAAATCAAAATCATTGTTTAAGTTTGTTTCAAAATAAGAAGCATGAACGTTACAGTTATAGGAGTTGGGCTTATCGGAGGCTCAACAGCACTCGGGCTAAAAGGATTTCAGACCCGCATTATCGGAGTAGACAAAAATGAAGATCACCTAACCGAAGCACTAAAACTTGGATTAATAGACGAAGTAGCAACACTAGACAATGCAATAGCCAAATCGCAACTAGTTGTACTTGCAATCCCAGTAGACGCAGCCAGAAACCTATTGCCATATGTACTTGACAATATGCCGGCCGATTGTGTAGTAACCGATATGGGGTCTACAAAAGCAGGCATATGCCAAAAAATAGCAGAACACCCACGCCGAGGATCATACGTCGCCTCGCACCCGATGGCCGGAACAGAAAACAGCGGCCCCTCAGCCGCTTTCCACGGACTCTTTGCAGGAAAAATAGCAGTCATATCCGAACGCGACAAAACAAGCAGCGAAGCCCTACAGCTAGTCCTGAAAATGTACGAAATACTACAGATGCGCGTTCTTTACATCAACGACCCAAAAGAACACGATCGCCACATCGCCTACGTTTCGCACATTTCACACATCAGTGCTTTCACTCTTGGGCTTACCGTTCTTGAGATAGAAAAAGACGAAAAAAAAATATTCGATATGGCAAGTACCGGTTTCGCATCCACAGTACGCCTTGCCAAAAGTTCACCAGAAATGTGGGCGCCCATATTCGAACAGAACGCAGAAGAAATAGAAGTAGCACTCGAAGCCTACATTCGCAACCTACAATTCTTCCAGTACCTAATAAAAGAAAATAAAATAAAAGAAGCCTACGAACTGATGGAACACGCCAACGATATCAGGCGCGTACTTGATGGTATAGAATAACCTATTCATAAGGCTGCCGAAACAGAGCAGCCCTGTTCAAACCAGCAACCATTAACAACTAAAACACAACCACCATGAAACAAACAGGTCTCCTCGCAGCTTTTCTGATCATGCTCACCTACAGCTGTCAGATAGAAGAAAGTTATCATTTCAAAAAAGACTTTTCCGGCACCAGCAAAATCTCTGTCGATATGGTACGCTACCTTGGCATCCTGCCCGATTCCACAGGCAAGCGCAAAGCATTTATCGACAGCCTTGATCTTAAACTAACCGAAGGATTGCACAATTTCGAGAAACTCGATGGCATTTCCAACACACGTACCACTTGGAACAAAGACTCCACAGTCTTCAGTTTTGCCTTCGATTTCACAGGCATAACAGAGTTGAACAATGCCCGGCGGCTATCCAACGAAATGAGCAAAGAACAAAGCGGAGAAGAGGCCAACACAGCAGAGAAAAAGGACGAGAGAACATACGGTCAGTTCATTCGCAAAAAGAAAAAAGTCCTAGTCTACAAACACTTCAAACCAGAAGCAGAAAGCGCCTCCAAAAACAATTTCGACGACCTGTTCAAAGTAAAGCTGATATTCAGCTTCGAACGCTCTATCAAGTCTGTCAGTCACCCACAAGCAAAAATTTTCAACGAAGAAAACAAAGTTGTAATAGACGAGGCAACCTTCAAACAAAGCATTACCGATGTAATCTTCGAATTAAAATAGACAAAGTACGTTTTGTTTAGGAGCAGAACACCGTCTCCGAACAAAACTTCCCTCCGCGCTTTCCGCTACAAATCCTCGCTACAGGAGCAGTTCAACATCGGCATGGCAGTCTATTCCGCTCTCGCTCCATAGCTGCCACACCGTGTTTCACTAGCTCCTGTAGCTGTGGGTTTTCCACTCCAATCACGGCTATTTTTTAGAACTGTACCTCTTCTAAAATCAATCATTGAATCGAATCATTGAATAAATGAATATGCTCATGCGTTAATTCTTGTATTCGATTATTTAATCATCATCAAACCAACATCACTTTGTTCGCTTAACACCCCTCACTGCTGTGGCGACAAGAGGATCATCAGGCCAAGAGTGCTTAGGATAACGCCTTTTAAGTTCCTTCTTAACCTCAAAATATGCATCTGCCCAGAAACTCTTCAGATCCGATGTCACCTGAACAGGTTTGAAACCTGGCGACAACAAATGCAAAAGCAAAGGCATCTGACCATTATTCACTTTTGGTGTTTCCTGCCAACCAAAAACTTCCTGCAATCTAACAGCCAGCACAGGAGCAGAACCATTCTCCTGATAATCAATCTTTATCTTCGATCCACTTGGCACTTCGATTTTTACAGGACAACACTTCTCTAGGCGTTGCTGAAGCTCCCAATCCAAACTGCTATGCAAGATCTCAAGCAGATCAAGTTTCCTCAATTGGTAACCTTTCTTCACTCCAGAAAGGTATGGCCTGAGCCATTCATTGGCCGTAGACAAAAGTTTATCTGTCGACACATCTGGCCATACTTCGTCATCACTCCACTGGCGAATACTCAATACCCTTGCCTGCCATGCTTCAACATCTTTATTAAAATCTAGGAGTTGACGTCCTTCCTTTTTTAGCGCATCACAAACAGCCTGTATCACAAGCTCTTCATCCGGATCGGCCCACGGGCTTTTTTTCAGCACAATGCTACCTATCCCCAAGCGCCTTTCTGCAACAATTCCACCTTCTTCCGTATCCCACTTCAAGAATGTTTTTTCTTTCACCAACGAAGCAAGGTCTTGAGGATTAATCGGCGATGCCAAGAAAATTTTCCCCATGCCGCTACGGGCATCAATGTGAGCAACAGAAAGCCATGCCTCATGTTCAAGGTCATCTCCACGGCCTAACATTGCAATTTTCCCATTTGCCAACTGAAACTGGGCATTGTTTCCAGGCCTCGAACACGCTATGCGTTCAGGATAAGCCTGTGCAAGCAAAAGACCAGTGTCATATTCATCGAAAGTTTCATTTTCTGCTTCAATCGTAAACAACTCACGAAAAGAGGCTGCAACTTTTTCAATGAAACTAATTGTTTTTCCACCCTGCTGATATTCTCTGAAACGCTGCAATGCTTCAATCCGCACATTGATGTTTGTTCCTGCCGAACGCGGCAAAAAATCCCGTTCTGCAATGATAGCTGCCAGATCGCAGGCCAATGACAAAAGTCCCATTTCCTTTGCCCTGATCAGCATATGTGCCAAACGCGGATGAGTTGCAAAGCGAGCCATTTCCCGCCCGTGTCCTGTTATACAATTGCCTTCAAGTGCATCAAGCTGATGTAACAGTTCCTTGGCTCGCAAAACCGCTAATTCTGGAGGCGGACTTAACCAAAAAAGAGTTTGAGGGTTGGCCTCGCCCCATTGAGCAAGATCCAGCACCAGCGGGGTAAGATCGGCCTGTTCTATCTCTGGCAAGCGGTGCTCCTCAAGCTGTGCATCCGTATGTTTCGACCAAAGCCGATAGCACACCCCTTCCGTAAGCCGTCCGGCACGTCCCATTCTCTGATCTGCTTCATCTCTTGATATCTGAGCAGTCACCAAACGAGACAAACTGGTATTGGCATCAAATCGTGAATAGCGCCCAAGTCCAGAGTCTACAACAATGCGTATGCCCTGAATGGTAAGGCTGGTTTCTGCAATCGAAGTTGCCAAAACAATCTTCCTTCTCCCAGATTTATCTGGAAAAAGAGCTACCTGTTGGCGTTTCTGTGGCAACTGCCCATAGAGAGGTAAGGTTGCAAAATCTGGAAGTTTTGCAGCCAAAATCCCCCGACATTTTTCAATCTCACCTTGTCCTGGGAAAAAAGCCAGCAAATCCCCTTCATGTTCCTCAACAGCTTTTTGAATAGTCCGCGCCATCATTTCAGGCAAGAAACGAGCATCTACATCCCCTTCATAAAAAGCTTTTACAGGAAACATGCGCCCTTTACTTTCAAGTACAGGAGCATTCAATCCAGCAGAAAGCTTCGTCATATCCAATGTTGCAGACATTACCAAAATCCGCAGGTCGTCCCGCAACACTTGTTGCGATTCCCTGCACAATGCCATTGCAACATCGGCAAAAAGACTCCGTTCGTGGAACTCGTCAAAAATAACAAGACCTACTTGTTCTAGGGCATTATCCTGCTGGAGCATTCGGGTCAGTATTCCCTCTGTAAGTACTTCTATGCGGGTGCTTTCTCCAATACGCGTTTCAAAACGGATACGGTACCCAACGGTCTGCCCTATGGCCTCCCCTAACAGTTCGGCCATTCGGTAAGCAATTCCCTTGGCAGCAAGACGTCTTGGCTCCAGCATCAATATTTTCTTGCCTTCAAGCCAATCCTCTTCTAGCAATGCCAAAGGAAGAAGCGTACTTTTCCCTGCTCCTGGCGGTGCTTTTACAATTAAACTTTTCGATTCTGAAAACGATCGACGAATTTCTGGTACCAATTCCTTTACAGGCAGATCTATACTCTCAATATTAAAACTCATTCAACCTCTTATCTGTTTAAGATTCATCTTCATTTGCCAGATGTAGCTCCTGATAAATTGTTAATCATGCTTGTGTATGAAGCAGCATGCTAAAATCCATAGTCGTTTCACTATAAGCAGTCTAAAATAAATAGACCTGAGACCTTGTCATTATGAAAAACTCAAAGTTGTTTAACCTGAAACTTGTACATCCGAACAAAATTCACGCACTCGCTCCGCAATTACATTCAATTCGCCTAAAGGCACCTTTTCTAAAGTTGGAGTTGGAGTATCGCGGGCAATTGTGTAAATCATTATCTGTCTGGGAGAAATCTCCTTAATAAGTTCTAACCATGCAGAAAGTTCCTCTTCGGTCGTATTATCAATGACATTGCTTTCATATGTCCCCCTCAAAAACATTGTCTGTACTATCAGATCACCTTCATACGCTTTAAATTGTTCCACAAGGCGTCGGGTATCCAGTTTTCCAAGCGGTTGGTTTATTGTAGCTACAGTTTCATTAAACGCAGAATCTAGTTTAAGGATATTCTGTTCGATCTTGCGAAGTGCTTCAAAAACATCTTTCTTGTGCAACATAGTCGCATTAGACAACACTGCAACTTTGCACTCTGGAACAATAGCGTCCCGTAGGGCAATCGTATCGTCAATTACACTAGCAAATTCCGGATGCACTGTAGGTTCACCATTCCCTGCAAAAGTAATTACATCGGGCGGAGTGCCTTCTGCAACCATTTCCTCCAATTTTAGCTTCAATGTATCCTTTACCAGCTGGCGCGGATGAAATGTTGCCTTCATAGATTTACTATCAGGAGTCCAACCGCATTCGCAATAGATACAATTAAAGTTACAGAACTTAGAATCAGTAGGCAGTAAGTTTATACCCAATGAAACTCCAAGACGACGGCTTTTTACGGGGCCGAATATTATTTTATCAAATAAGAATGTAGCCATCAGTTTTTAAATTGGTAAAAAAGAAAGATGCAAATTTAGAAAAGATTCCTTGGTTGAATATAAGTCAATGTAGTAATAAGTATACGACACTACTCACTAGGAAAAAATTAGCTCAAATAACTTTGTAAATCAATCACTTAAAAATAATGCGCCATAGCCAGTATCTCTATTTATAAACAATACTTCTTAATACTTGACTGGGCGAAAATATAGTTCTTCTTCTCTCAAATAGTTCCATGAACCTATGCTGATTTTTATCATTTGATAGTTCCTCATTCTGAAGCACTTTTGTAAATGGAGCTATTGTATCTTGATTAAATCAACTTGAATAAATTCCAAACCAATAAATATGGAACGCCCTGAATTCGATCACCTTAACTGGCAAGAGGAATATTCCTGTAACGTTGCCAAGCTCGACGATCACAGACAAAAGCTGATCGACATCTATAATTTGATGATAGAACACTATAATGCACGCACTTGTAAGGATAACATTACCAAACCGTTTTTTAAGTTAGCCTTCCGTGCAGAGAGTTTCTTCTTTGATCTTGAAGTAATGCTGCGCGAATTAAATTACCCTAAGCTATCTGAAAGAAAAGAAAAGCATAAGCATGTGTTAAATCGGATTGTGAAGTTCAAAGAGGACTTTTCTACACAAAAAGAAACTGTATGTCTAGACATGCTGACCTTCATGACAGGATGGATGGAAAATGAAGTGTTGAGCTTAGATCCTGTAATTGATGAGTTCCTGAAAATACAGATGAAGAGATAACTTCGTCATAGTTTTATAGTTCGTCTGTAATAACGTTCGGGATTTTTATCCATCGTTAGAGTAAGTCATGCATTGCTCAAATTTGGTGAATAGTGGCATTAACTACACTATGCAATTGACATGACAAAAAACATAATTACAGAAGCAATTAGCAAACAAAATACGATCTCAGGAAATTACAATAGCTCCTTATATCGAACAGTGAATTTTTATATCTGAATCTCCAAAAATCTCTTTTGCCGAAATCTCAATTGGCAAAATAAAGCTCTGTAATCTACTTCTGTACTCCTACAAAAAACAAGCTACAGAGACTTTATTATAAACACCATTTCAATACGGATTGAAAAGAAATACATAATTAGAAAATAACACCTCTAACGAATTGTAAAATATTCATAGTCAGCACAATATTGAATACATAAAGATTTTAAACACTACAGATTCCTTGTTTGATTTTCCCTACAGAAGACTATATGTGTTACTTACAAACTAGGAAATCGTAATCCAACCTTGACAGTTAGGAAAAATAATTTTTCTATTTTAGTCTACTAAATGTAAGCAGGTTGTCTGCTCCATTGTAGAGGTTAATCGAATTTGAAAGTCTACAAACCTTTCACCTTCAATAGGCAAAGATATTTTTTGCCTTAATCCCTATTGGTCAAATTTATTTAGGAAGTCTAATTACTTATCAAAAAAAGAGAAGAATGAAAAAAATCAGTCTACTACTGGGCATATTATTTTTATGCCTAAATCTAACAATGGCTCAGACAGAAGTGCAAGAATACGCAGAAGAGGAATTCTTACCCGAAAAAACCGAGGCACAGGTAAAAAAAACTGACATCTCCCAACCCGACAAAACAGGCATTTCGGAATATACCACAAGCTCTGTAGAATTCATGCTTTCGCTTGTTGTTCTTGGTTTTGGATTAATCGCTCTGTTTTTGGAAGTTTGGCTAATTAAAACAGGTCAGATTGGAGAAGACAATATTGTAAAATTCTTTGTTGTAACACTTATTATAACTGCCACACTATTCTTAATAACAGCGGGTTATGACAATGACCAGATAGCTCCAGCTATGGGCTTGTTGGGTACCATTGCGGGTTATCTTTTAGGAAAAGCACAAGGGAAAAAAGAAGAAAACAAGGTAGAAGAAAACAAGGCAGAAGAAAATAAATAGATACGAAATGAACAGGGTTATTCTATTGGTGCTAATATGCATAGGGTATGCTTTCAATATGCAAGCGCAAAGTGGTAAGGATACAACTTTGTTATTTCTTGATAAAGAAAAAGCTTTAGCAGAAGACACCACGAAAAGCCTACGGATGGTAGGCAAAAGATATCTTCAGATCAGCAATTATGCAGGTAAAACCATCTCGTTAAAAATGAGCCTGGATCGTAAAAACTGGGCTGATGTGGTGCTTAAATCAAGGCAAAAAAGAATTTTTCGTTGTCCAAAAAAGTCTAACAAAATGTATGTTATTGTCGACCCCAAAGCAAAAAGACCAATGAAACAACGAATCGGTACCAAAGGCAGATATGAGATTTTCTACAATAAGAACCTAAAACTTTATGATATAATGGGAGTTAGTTCAAAAAAAGGCCAATAACTTATTGTGTCTTATCCTTTACTTGATGGATGCAATTAACCAACGCCCATCTTTGTCTCATAAGAACGTGGAGTTATTTACTATGGATTTGCGAATTAATTTTACATGAATCACATACCATAACTTCTGGGAAATTCGCTCTTCTGTAAAATCCTTACAATATAAAAAGTCAATTTACATTGAGGTGATTATAACTTTTGCACAACTCTATTATCAGACTAAAACATGAGCATAAGAACACTAACTTTTTTTTTCATGCTTATAACCAGCCTAACTTTCTCACAGACCGAGAAACGAGTAGCGCTAGTTATAGGCAATGCAGAATATAAAGGAGGAAGCATTCTCAAAAATCCGGTAAATGATGCCAATCTAATGGCAACTACCCTCAAAGGCCTTGGTTTTGAGGTTATCAAAAAAAACAATGCAGACAAAGCCTCGATGGAACAAGCGCTCTATCAGTTTGCACTAAAAGCCGAAAACGCAAGTGTAATGTTGTTGTATTACGCAGGCCATGGCATACAGGTAGGAGCAGATCCGTACCTTGTCCCAATTGGAGCAGATCCTCCCAACGAAACAGCAGTGAAGTTTCAATGCATCAACATAAAAGAGATGCTTGGCAATCTGGAATTTTATGAAGATAACCTGAACATTGTTATCTTGGACGCCTGCCGTAATAATCCTTTCCGCTCATGGAAACGCAGTGGTCGGAGCGGGTTCAATGCACCTCCACAACCTAACGGTACCATTATCGCTTATGCTACAGATGAGGGACAGGCAGCCGATGATAATCCTAACGAATCCAATGGGCTTTATACACAGAAGCTTGTAGAGCAGCTTCAACAAGCTCAATCCATACGTCAGGTTTTTTATAAAACACGCGATGCTGTGAGCCGAGCTACCGATGGACAACAACTGCCCATGTTCTGGGACAAGACCAATGGTGAGTTTTTCTTAAAGACTCCCAGTTCAGACGCACCAGTTGTGGGTGAAGTAAAGACACTGGCTACTTATGGCAGTATCGAACTAACGACAGAAATCGCCGGTGATCTTTATTTGGACGGCCAACGTTTGAGTAAGGTTCAGGCAGATGCAGTTGTTCCCATTAATAAGGTAAAAACAGGGGAGCATACTTTAGAAATCCGTGGTGTGGAAAATTGGAGCGGAGTCATATCAGTAAAAAAAAGCCAGACGGTTCAAATAAAAGCCCAACGTAAGAAAACTCTTGCATCTGTTAAGACAACTGACAAGAACGAACACAATCAGGTCGAAGAATATACAGATTCAACTACAGGAATGAAATTCACTTTGATAAAGGCAGGCAGTTTCATGATGGGAAGTCCAGAGAACGAGTCTGGCCGAAAAAAAGATGAGGCACAACATAATGTTACAATCAGTAAAGATTACTTTATGGGTATTTATGAAGTAACACAGTCAGAATGGGAAGCAATAATGGGAGATAATCCTAGTTGGAACTATAAATGTAGTAAGTGCCCTGTAGAAAAAGTTTCATGGGAAGATGCTCAAACGTTTGTCAAAAAAATGAATTCTAAAACTAAAAAGGGAAAATATCGTCTACCAACAGAAGCTGAATGGGAATATGCAGCAAGGGCTGGAACAAAAACAACCTTCCATACAGGAAGGAGACTGGAAAAAACAGAAGCCAATATTTCTTTTACTAAAGGCAAGACTGTTCCTGTAGGAAGCTACACGCCTAACCATTGGGGGCTATACGATATGTACGGCAATGTCTTCGAATGGTGCTCGGATTGGTATGGAACTTATGATTCAACAGCAAAATCTGATCCCAAAGGGCCAGACCATGGCTCCGAACGGGTGCATCGTGGAGGTAGCTGGAATACTAGAGCTTACCTCTGTCGTTCTGCTAATCGTCTTAAAACAAAATCGACGGATAGAGTTACGTCAATAGGGATTCGTTTGGTTTATATTCCATAGAGTTGAACATTTCTATCATATTTGTGTTTGCCTTGAATATATATTGTAAATATCTGGAGTTCAAAAAACTTAATAAAATACCAGCTAAAAATCAGCAAAAAAACAACCAACTGTATATCAGCCCAATAAAAACTCAACCATCAAGTTTAATGAAAAATTAAAGGATCATTAAAAAAGCTACCCTATTGGATAGCTTTAACATTACAGATAAGATTTCAAATTATCTTTATTTTTGAGATGTTGGCATATCTCATATTTGCTCACTTCAATCATTAGAATACTACTGTTCTAACTAATAGTGAAGAGTTATTTGTGAGCTTAGTTTATTAAAAATGTTTTATGTTTAGTGTGTTGGCTACCAATAATACTAATGATATAACTGCCTTTCTTTAAGTGTGAAATATCGAAAGTATATTCGTGATTTGAACATATTTTTTTAGAAAGTATTGTTTGGGACTTATTGTCAATGATTATTAATGTAAGGTCTTCATTTAATTGACTTACAGTTTTAATATTAACAATTGAATTAGTCGGATTGGGAAATACAGATAGTTTTAGGTCAAAACTTTTTTTGTCCAAGCTCAAGCCTGTTTCGAAGTTCTTTTTCAACACATGAAACTCATGAATAGGATCTTGTAGATCGTCTGAATAAAAACTGTCTGTATTATTAGCTATATTTACCCGTGAATTTGACCTGTCTGGAGAATGATAGTATGTCCCTGTAACTGGTCCAGTTCGTAGTACATCGGCGTGTCCATTACCATCAAAATCCCCAAGCTTTAGATCTTTAGTTTTTATGCTAGAACTGTTTATTGTACTCCAAGATGTTGCAGTTACTCCTCGTCCTCTTGAAAAAGAAACTAAAAATTTCTTCCCATTAGCGCAAAAGATGTCTGTCTTTCCATCATTATTAAAGTCGGCAAATTTTAGGTGGCTTAGTCGTGTATTTGAATATCCGATAACTTCCCACTTAGTGAAATTACTTGGATAGTTATTGTATGCAACCCACCATTTAGAACCATCGGCTTTAAATAAATCTGTTTTGCCATCACCATCAAAATCACCAACCTCAATTTCTTTTTCTTTGAGACTTGATTTGGTTATCCAACTTGTAAAACCTTTGGGATATCTGCTATATGAAATTTTCCAAGAAGAACCTTTAGCCCAAAGAGCATCTGTTTTTCCATCACCGTCAAAATCTCCGAATTTTAGCTGCGAAAGAGATCCTCCTTTGTCCCCTGCATCTTGCCATCCAGTCCAAGATCTTGGCGATTGACTATAAGAAATTCTCCATTTTGAATAATATAACCGTAGTATATCTGCTTGTCCATCTCCATTAAAATCTCCAAATGCTAGGTCTTTTCTTTGATAGCCCGATTGCCCAATTTTAACCAGAGGAGTACAGCCACTTGGTGCAATCCACCAATAACCATCTTCCTGAAAGAAAATATCATCAGTACCATTGCCATCGAAATCTGCTACTGCAATACGATCATCTGGAATAGGAGGATAGGAGATTATACGCCAAGTTGTCCTGCCGTTCCAAGCTACTTTCCATACGACATCTTTGATACTATATTTATTATTGTTCATTGAAAAAACTCCACCTAAAAAGGATTCAGTTCTTGAAAAATCAACATTCTTGTGGTTGTAACCTAAGCCATTCTGGCTACATGCCTGCCTAACTCTAGTTGGATCCTTTTCTGCAGCTCGAAAAGTTGGGTGTTTCCCTTTTAACTTAAAGTAGTTGTTTACGACTTGGCATGATGCCGTTGGTATCCCTCGTATTTTAATATGATAGTAGGCATCATGATGGTGAACAGTGTTATCATGAATTTTCACACTTTTACCCGCCCAATTAGTGTTGTGGTATCCACTTCCGCAAGCCTCATAAGCTCCATGCATGTCATATTTAGGTTCTTTATTTACCCCTTGTTTTAAGCTTATGTTATTGAATGCTTCATAGCTAAGATAATACGGGTTAACACCTCCACCAGCTATATCATGGCGGTTATAATCGAAAATATTATTTTCAACTATTGCGTTAGTTTTATTGCCAACAACAACACCATATCCTAATCCAGCTCTGGAGTTATGATGGATGTAGTTGTGATGAACATGACTTCGGTCGTCAGATGCTCCTACACCAAGTGATATTGCAGCATAAGACCATCTATAAATTTCGCAATTATCAATTTCGATGTTTTTACCAGAAACTCTAATACCATTACATGAGCCAGACAGACCAGTATGACCTTGTAATCTAATCCCAGTTATACGAACATTTGTAGCTGATACATTGATTGGTTTTTGATCTGGGTGATTGGTGTAGAGTTTCGCTCCATCCGAATCATTTTTCCCTCTACCACTAGCAATTGTTAAGTTTGGTGTTTGGATAGAGATTGTTTCTCCATGAGGAATTTCAATTTTAGCATTGTCCTGAATGTAAATTACATCTCCAGGCGATGAGTTTTTAATTGCTGATTTAAGACCAGTCCATGACGATACAATGGATGTTGCGTTGTTTGAATTAATAATTCGAGAGTAGCCATATCCACCTCCAATAGGATTCAAGGCACTCTGAGCAATAGCAATAAAAGGTAAGAGTATAGCTATTGCTAACAATGGAATTTTGAATAAATGTTTCACGAAAAAAAATATTATTTGATGTTTATTGAAGTGATTTTCAAACAATAATAATACGCTATCTATACACAATAAGATTACTATATTTGCATGAATATGGCATACAGTCACAAAATACCTCCTCATATATGACAACAAAGGTAGTAAATAATTTTAAAAAATAATAGAATAGTTTGTTTTATATGCAGCAAGCCTTGAAGTGTTTTGAGAAGAAACTGAATAAGTTCGTAATACAACTCTACTACCATATCAGTGAACGGGTGAGGAAAGTCTGTAAGCAAACGGGGTGCTACATCACAAGAGTTTCACTAGAGTTATGAATTATTAATTGGCTTGCGCTTGAAAACACACATGTTTTTCTGGGTACAGAATTGCACACCTGGCATATTTTACCTTTAATTTTGGTTTCTGAGAGCCTTTGGGAATTATAAATTATAAGTTGGCTTTCGCTTGAAAATCAGCGGATAACTAATTCTGCATTTCAATTTTATAATGCCTACGTTTGGGTGGGATTGATGCGCTTTTTTAGCTGTTTGGGGAGGGCGGTGCGGAATTACACACCGAGTAAGTGATTTTACGACCTGCTACAAACAAAAAAGCGAAAACAATTCCCGATCAGGTCTCATTTTCGCTTTCAAAGTTAGGAATAACCCGCTTTCCGAATGCGTAATCGGTGCGGAATTTTATTCCAAATATGCTTTTTATTCCCTTTTGGCTCTTTTGCCGCTCTCCTGAAAGCCTTTATTTATAGGCGTTTCGGGAATGAGTGGAAAATCTATAGTAGCGGGAGCAGGACTCGAACCTACGACCTTCGGGTTATGAGCCCGACGAGCTACCAACTGCTCCATCCCGCAATGTATCTTGCGATTATTTTAAATCTATGTAGCGGGGGCAGGACTTGAACCTACGACCTTCGGGTTATGAGCCCGACGAGCTACCAACTGCTCCACCCCGCAATGTGTCTTGCGATTATTTTAAAATCTATGTAGCGGGAGCAGGACTCGAACCTACGACCTTCGGGTTATGAGCCCGACGAGCTACCAACTGCTCCATCCCGCAATGTCCACGCTGTAAAGTTTCCTTCAAAGCGGCTGCAAAGATATGGGTTATTATTTATTTAACAAAACCTTTTTGCGATTATTTTTAACTTTTGATGATTCTTCCTATTTCTACAGGGCATTCAGCAGAGTAGTTTTTCTCTTTGTAGCGGAACGCATAGTTCTTATTACAAAGGCCTATGCAGTTATAGGTGCCTATCTGATCGGGCGAAAAATATTTTTCCAACTCACGCCTTAATTGAATTTGCGAGCCCCGTTTAGAGCAATCAGATCCGTTGCAAATGTACACTTCTTTTTGTTTCGATTTTACTTTATCTGCATTAAAGCAAAAGGGTTTATTGAATTCTTCAAAAAGCATTTTCCTCGTTTTAGCATCAGCCTTCGATAGCTAATTGGTTATCCGGTTTCTATTTTCTGTGCTATCTCGGGCTGAATATTACCCGATAACCAATTAGGTCTTCAGTTTTTTCTTTTTTGCTGCAGGGAACAATACATTGTTCAGGATTAGACGGTAAGATGCTGAATTTGGATATAGCTTCAGATCTGTTGGTGGATCTCCTACAAAGTGGCGGTAATCTTCGGGATCGTGTCCTCCATAAAAAGTCCATGTACCCTGACCAAATTCACCATGAATATACCGCGCTTCGTCCGCAGCTTTCAGTTCTCCCATAATAAGAACGCTCGACTTTAAAAGACTTTTCTTAAAAGCAGTAGTCTGCCCCATAAAACCTTTAATCATATTATCGTGATTCTGACAAAGCATAGTTGGGACGGGATCCCATTTGGCTGAAAAGTCGAACAAAGTGAAATAATCCTTCGTCTGCGGCACTTTACGCGATAAGGATACATCGATGTCCGAAAACTCATATTCGAAAGGATTGTTGCTTACCTTAAAATCTTTAAATGCAAAAGTCTGACTATAGTCCAACTTTGTCCAGAACTGTGGTGTTGTGCCATCGCCATCGAACATTGATTCGCAGATGTCTACCCCCTGACTTGCCAATGCAATGTCGAACGAGTCTGTGGCCGAACACATAGCAAACAAAAAGCCTCCTTTGCGCACGTACTCCTTTATGCTTTGGGCTACGAAAAGTTTTAGCTTTGAAACTTTTGTAAAGCCCAGTTTTCTCGCCGATTCCTCTTGTTTACGCTGATTTTCTTGATACCATGGCATGTAGCGGTAAGATCCGTAAAATTTTCCATACTGCCCAGTAAAATCCTCGTGATGAAGGTGAAGCCAGTCGTAGTCTTTTAACTTTCCGTTCACAATCTCTTCATCATAAATCACATCGTAAGGGATTTCGGCATAAGTGAGAGCCAAAGTTACTGCATCGTCCCAAGGTTGCTTGTCTTTTGGCGAATACACAGCTATTTTGGGAGCCTTTTCAAGCTTTACAGCATCCATATTCACTTCGGGCTGCGCAATTTCTGCTAATATCTGTTGCGCTTTCAGATCAGCAATGATCTCGTAGCTAACACCTCGTACATTGCATTCCGATTCCACTTCTTGGTGATATTGAACTAAGAAACTTCCTCCGCGATAGTTTAATAGCCACTGAACATCGATCTGGTTCTGTAAAACCCAAAATGCCACTCCATATGCCTTAAGGTGATCTGCCTGCCTACCTTTATCCATTGGAATAAGGATATGGCTTGCAAGGGTAAAGAGTGGCAAAATAGTTAGTAAAAGTAATATCGTTATGTTTCTCATCTTGTTTTTGTGCTTTTGTGTTTTAGTTCTTTAGGGTAGTGTTGTAAAACTCATTATAGCTTAGATCCAAAACTTAGTAAAGTGTAAAAAATGATTTCGGTTAAGTCCCACAATGCACTCAATACCAGAGCATACTAAAGCACATAAGAATTTGGACATCACTGCGTAACGAGAACCAAAGTTATTTTTCAGCTTTACTTAAATTTCAAGTTGACTACGGGACATCTCATAATAAATCATATTAATTTCCAAGTTTTCTATTCCTCAATAGTCACACCAAACAGTTCCTCTGTATACTTGCATCTTGTTCTTATCGAATCTGCCAAAATGCAAAATTAGTTCAATTCTACAAAGTCTTTTTCTATTTTCGGGACGCAAATTTAGACCCATCACTGTTATGCAAATCAGAACATTATTTGTTTCATTGGTATTGAACTTGCTGCTTGCTAGTTCGGCAACTGCTCAATATGTACACCCCATTTATCAAGACTCAGATTCAATCATCGCCAAAGATGAAAATACGCTTTATTTCCGATTGCAGAACGTTAACTACTTTAAGAATAACGAATATTTTGGTGAAATTATACCTGGCTACACATTGCCCGGTTTCGATCTTACTCCCCTACTGGTTTATCATCCTACCAAAAACACAAAGTTAGAAGCTGGATACCAGTTGAAACTTCGCCTTGGTGAGTTCGATGATATGGAACGGGTAACTTTTCTACGCTTTCACTGGATGATACGGGATTGGGCCTCGATGGTTCTCGGAACTTTGTATTCTCACAATTCTCATGGGCTGCCAGAGCCGCTGATGAATCCAGAACTTAGCTTTCATTCTAGGCGCGATCAGGGACTTCAGTTTCTTTTTGACCGTAAATATTGGGAGGCAGATGCTTGGGTGAGCTGGGATGAGTTTATCTGGTTTGGAGATAGGAAAAATGAACGCGTCTGGGGAGGTTTGTCTGCAAAATTGAAATTTGGCAATAAAGACAACCGCTTTGAGATTCCCCTTTACGTAACAGCTGATCATAGCGGAGGACAGATAGATGCAACGTGGAACCCTGCAACTACAGAGCTGAATATTGGATCAGGGCTACGTTACAAAAGGCAAATAGGAGGCTTTGTAAAACAGATAGAAGTAAGCTCCGAAGTGTTTGGTTATGCCAACGATTTACCACAAGAACAAGATATTTTCCGTGTGAGAAGACTAATGCATACAGGTGCTTTTATTCCTATCAATGAAGATCGTTACACAATTGAAGTTGAAACAACACGCCCTGTAAGCAGAACAATCCTAGATCAGGGTTATGGTAGCCTAAGTCGTTTGGTGGTCGATATGAAATACTGGAAGGCTTCTCTAGGGTATTGGTATGGGTATAATTTCGACAGCCCCCGTGGAGAATATGTATACCACAGCAAATCACCTTTTACACGTCAGATTATGTCAAAACGACAGCTTGCTCATCTGCATGGCTCGTATAGAAGAAATATCGCAAAAGGGATGAAAGTTGTTCTTGCTTTAGATACTTATTATTTAATAGAAGAGGCTACTACCGATCTTGGTATGGGAGTATATTTGTACTTCAATCGAGATTTCTTTCTGGGAAAGTTCAAAGGGACAAACTAAGAAGATGTATTACTGACTTTTCACAATGATAAGGGCAAATACATAGGGATGGTAACAACTAAATTTTTCTTATGTGTTTGCCTAACAAACAAGCCCCTACCTTCAGAGCTTTTATTTGCTTAATTTCTTTGACCTTTTAATTCTCTGATTCAAGAATTTCTACTTTCTCAATTAGTTTTCTGTTTTTAAATATGCAAGGGCGCAACTGCCTCCTATCCCCTTCGAATGAAAAAGAAAGCCATCTGTGAATGATTACACCTCCTAACTATAAGATTAAATAAGTTGTCTTTGGATGTGGGCATCAATCATTAGCCATTACAGGTATTGAATGGATCGTTACAACAATTCGAAACCCTAAATGCTTAGTTTTTTTTCTGTCATTCATCAATTTCACAATCTGAAATATAGAATTTACAGATCAGAACTATCAAGTCGTGAGTTTTCCTAGTTGTAAAAACTTCATCCAAAAAATGATCGTATCGTATCCTGTGTATTAAATTGAGTACTTGTCTCAATGGAATTTCACTCTATAGTTATTAAATTCCCCCAACCGTTTGTAGAAAACACATGATCATAGCATTGCTACTAATGCTTACTTTAGCCGATTCGCTGCCGCGAGCGAGGGTTGATAAAAAAGTTCATCCCATGGAAAGAAAAATATCAAATGTTGAGAAAGGCGACGATTTTGAAAATCGAGCTTTAGGAATAATAAAGAAGTTAATTGAAGACTCTCAGATTAGCCATTTACCTGAACAAATTAGAATTTACACAAAAAAGGATAAGGGGTACTATTCCAACATGAGAGAGGCAAATATTTTCTTTGATCTTTCAATTGAAGTTTGGCCACCAAATGCTGAACGAAGTGTATTCAATTATTTTATTGAATGTAAAAATTATGGCAGCCCAGTTCCCGTTGGAGAGATTACAAAATTTGCAGGCTACGTAAAACAAGTAGCAGGCCTAAACTGTAAAGCGATTTTCATTGCAAACACACGTCTTACCAAAGAAGCATATAATACTGCGAAAAATCTGGGAATGATGTTAATTCAAGGAGAATCAGAGGATGATTTCAGCATCACACTACATAAACCCTCCCAAACAAACGTTAAAGCTCCAATTCCCATCCTGAAAACCACACAAGCATCTTCATTTATTTCAGAAGGAACAACGCACATCGAGAGACTAATTGATGATACTATCAAAAGTGTATTTAGTCAATTAAAAATACGAGATAATGTTAGCTATGGTATTGATAGACTTACCAAAAAGCACATCAAGAATCTTGCAAACATTGAAATAAATAAATTTTATCCAGATATATCTGAAACCATCAATGGTATCGACTTAGGTAAATTAAAATCGCACATCGAAAACACTTACAATATAGAAATAAAAGAATTTTCATCACCTAACGATTTATTGGGAAAATGTGATTGGACTTAATACTTCGATTATAAATACAAGGCGTGAATTGTTTGTTCTATGTCACGAATTAGGACACTACCTACTGCATCATAATCTAAGAATAGGACAATTCATATATGATACTTTTGAGGACACCGAACATAGCTTCAGAACTATGAAAAGGGAATTGAAAAATCCAAAAAATTGGATTGAATGGCAAGCTAACCAATTCGCAGCCTCACTTGCACTCCCTGATGCTATTTTTCTTGCACGCTTTTGGGAATACCAACTGGATGCAGGCAATAGAAAAGAGGCTCTTCTATTAGATGACACTGTGGGCAATCAATATTTATATAAAAAAATTGTAATAAGACTATCCAGAAACTTCAATGTCACTAAAACTTCAGTGAAATATAAACTTAAAGAAATGGAATTGGTTAAAGACAAATCGCGATTAAAAACTGTTGGACAGGTAATTGACAATTTGCTAAATGACCAAGATGCTTGAGTTGAATTGGAGTTTTTTTAAAGGAAAAAACATAGGATTAATGCATCACCCTTTTTTTAAACAAGGTCTCTTAACCCAGCCCACGAAACGAGCACGCTTAGAGACCTTGCCTTAAAGATAATAAAACGTCTACTTCAACCGCCCACCAACAACACAGGTCAACTTCTCCTTATGTACTTCGCCATTAGGACTGAACCATTCGATAAAAATAACATAGATCCCAATTGGAGCTTTATTTCCGTTAGTATCCGTTCCATCCCATTTGAAAGCACCTTCTGCCGCCATCAGTTCGTTGCGGACTATGCGGTTGATCAGTGTACCATTTGCATCGTAAATCGTTACATTGGCAACAGCATCCTCTGCTGGAGTCTTATAATTGATCAGCATAAAATCGTCTTCGCCATCACCATCAGGAGAGAAGATTTCGCGGTCTGTTTTAAAATTCCCCGATCCTTCACTCTTCGATCGGTACTGAGAGTTTTCAACACCTGGAGTAGCATAACCTGCATTTGCTGCTGCCGACTGCCAATTCGAACGTTCTTGCGTAGGTCGATGAGCATTCACCCTTTCCAATGAAATTCCACGCGCATAATCCGACAACAGCGATAAGTGCATATCAGAATCGTAATCCAGTTCATCAATCAAAACATCTTGACTTGTGTAAAGGCTAACCTTGTCCGTTTTTTTGTCGTAAGCAGGCAGTTCCTTCATTTTAATAAAAACATTCTCATCAAGAGTCGTGTATTGCTCTTTCAATATTTCAGGATCTTCGGTAAGTACTACGAAGCTATCTGTCTTCAACATACGGTCGGAATCCATAAGCGGATATCGATCAACAATTTCACCGTTCTCCTTTTTCACAATCTGCAACTGTTTCAGATTGATTGGATAAACCGATCTGTTGATCAGCTCAATAAAACGCACACCACCAGAATTCGGATACGTCAGCACCTCGTTAATAACCACTTCGCCCTCAGCAACAGTATGTATCATAAACGGCAGTTCTTCGCCTTTCATGGCTTCTTCAAACTTATCCGTAACGTTTTTCACTTGTACCTTATATTGTACTCCATCTTCGAAAGGACTCGCATAGTTCAAATAAACTTTATTCGGCTGAACGGGATCGACAGAAACTGAACTTGGCACTCCAAGATCTGGAACAATTTCAAAATTTTCACCCACACAGCTTTCTGGATCCACAGCTTCCGAAAATTCAACCTTCACCTGCGACGGTTCCCAAACCTCAAAGTTTGTGATATGCAATCGGCTATAAGTGAAAACAGCTTCCGTTGCAGATGAATTACCGCACCAATCCGCACATGGATCAATAATGATTTTCAATTCTTCCCCCTCTGGGAAACGCTCACTGAAACGCAAGCGCACCGTTTTTCCTCCGTCTTCAATTTCTACCGACGATAATCCTTGAAGATTTCCTTCTGGCCAATAAGAATCTGTTGAAGAAGCCAGTTCTGCATTCAATACTTCGTTGAAATGCAGAAGAAGTTCTTTGGCAGAAACAGATGTTACAGAAACTAATTCAGGGGCTTGTTCATCCACAATGGTTTCCAAAACTGAGTTCTGCGCATTTGGTGTTCCACCACGGTTATCCAACGAAGCTCGCCAGTTGGCACTAGCAGCACACAAGTTCGCAGGATCGCGACGCTCAATTGCCGAACCGCCACTAGCTTTTTCCTCATCTTGATAAAGGTTGCTGTCGTAACTTAGTTCATCTATAACATTGCCCCATTTATCAAAAAGCACAAGATCAGTACCTGTTGAACTCAAACGGCTTTCGCTAACAATTCCTAAACTCGTACCAAAACTTGCAAAAACAGCCTCCTGAGCTTCGGCACAAAGAATAAGATGCGATTTCGGAGGCATTACTGCTTCTGGAAATTTCACTGTAGAAGCTCCCAATTGCAACGACCAATCAGTTAGGATAACAAGCTCTTCACTGGTGTTGTATAGTTCGATGTATTTCGCTTCTGGCAATGCCCGTGGTGCTGGACTAATGTCAAACATCAGCTCGTTAAAAACCACAGTTCCACGCTCAAAAGCATTGTAACGCAACTTGGTAGTTGCTGTAAAATCAACACCATATTCGTCTTTTATGGTAAAATTGAAATCCATATCGGTATTCGAAACAAAATTCTCTGCAAAGTAAAGCGAGAACACTGTTGCATTTTGCTCAATACGTTCAGGATGTTTACCTGCCATTGTCCAATTTTCTAAAACTGCAATTGAAGCCTCTTCTGGCAACCTATTCAACTTAACACTCAAGCTAGAAGAGCTCAGTACCACAGCTTCCTCGAAAGCAAGTACATAATATGTAAAACTTGTTTTAAAATCTTCGATAGCAATTTGACCAAAGCTTTTCTGATTGCTAACAGCCAACTCCACTTTCTCTCCATCAGGAAAAGCTTCTAGAAACTCAAGAATCAAACTTTTCTGTTCGTCAGTTTCGAAAGCTGCTGAAATGGTTGGGTTTTCTACTATTGCGAAATTCGCTTTATCCAATGCTGCCGTAGCATCCATTTTCTCACTAAAACTCAGGCGTACACGCTTATTACTTAAAATATCAAGCGATAGGAATTCTGAATTCGCTTTCTGAAATGCGAAGCTGGTCTGCGTTGTTTTCAATGCGTTTCCGTTCACATCTGTCACACCAGTCATGCTCAATGTGTGCTGAGCACCATCCTTAAACGGACTTCCAA
Organism: Bacteroidales bacterium; assembly: GCA_965230435.1. Lineage (GTDB taxonomy): Bacteria > Bacteroidota > Bacteroidia > Bacteroidales > JBDKHP01 > JBDKHP01. The sequence goes on along the minus strand of CBDDLB010000004.1, from coordinate 1,556,901 downwards.
AGTCTAGATATACAATAGCTCTATTCTGTGGATTCTGAAGAACAGAAACTGGATTTCCAATTTCTTGATCTAAACTAAAAGCAGACACCTGCAAAGTAGCAGCATCAACAGCCTCGTTGAACTCCAACTGCAATTGCGTATCAGATTTTATCTCCAACTTGTTCAACGTAATACCTTGATAAGCGAAAGTTGCAGTAGAATTCAGTGAATTTCCACACAGATCCGACAAGCTGAAACTCAATGTCATGTCCGCATCAGGGAAATCAACAGGGAATAGCACCCTTAATTTGTCTCCTTCTGGCATTAGTTGAGCAGAAGTTCCTACTCCCTGATCAATCTTAAAATTATCTTTTACTAATGTTTCAGTGTCAATATGTCTATTGAATTTCAACAATAATTCTCTTGAAGATACCACTTCTGTACTTTCCAAATCGAAACCGGTTGTAGTAGCAAGGTCTTTATAAATAGAGTTCTGTTTTCCAGGCGTTCCCCCAAAATAGTTTTCTGAAGCTTTCCAGTTAGAAGCCCCTAAACAATCCAAACTTGGATCGATACGTTCAAGCGACCAACCTCCATTGTCCTTATTCTCATCGCCATACATTGCATTGGAATACTCTGTAAAAGCAATCCGCTCCGAATACTGATTCAACAGTTCAATGGTTGCTCCAGAACTAGCTAATGAAGAGGCATTTAAACCACCCATACTAATGCCATAAACAGACAAGAGATCGGCAAATTCTTCCGTTGTGATGAGCAAGTATTGCTTCGATGGTAATTTCTGCGCTGTCAATTTTGTCGATGATTCCCCTATTTTCAAAATCCAGTTTTCGAGGTCGATTTCACGATCGGTATTGTTATAAAGTTCGATGTATTTGGCAGCAGGAAGTTCGGCAGGCTGCGGATTTACATCGGCCATAATTTCGTTAATTGCAATATCACCTAACGTCGAAGGATAAAAACGGAAGCTTATCGTTTCCTCTATTTGCTCACCATACCTATTCGTAAGGCTAACTTTCAACTCTAAATCTGTATTACCTAAGAAAGCATCTGCGAAAGTGATTTGAACTGTAGTTTCATTAAGTTTCTCTACTGTCTGTGGCTGCTTTCCATCCAATACCAGTTCGTATGAAGCAACAGAAGTTAATGAAGTTTCCTCTGGCGAAGTGCTAAAGTTTAACTTCAATTGAGTTGAGCTTACTATTTCTTTATTAGATATATATAACTTACTATAAGTAAATTCTTGATCAGCAACAGCAACCTCTTGAGCTCCAAAACTTTTCAAACCTATCGTCGCTAAAACCTGCTTCTCTGTGTCCGGAAAATCAGATTCGAAGGTCAGAAGCAATTCGTTCTGTTCAGCATTTGTAAACTCAACAGCCTTAACCGTGTTTCCTTCGACAGTATAATTTGCTTGGTTCAATGCTGATGTAGCATCCAATTTTGCAGTGAATTTTAAGATCAAACTTTTGCTGGTCTTAATCGTTAACGACTCAAAAGCAGCAGGTGTAGATTGTACAGTAAAATTCCAAGTCGTAGAACCAAGGGCATTTCCAAATACATCCTGAATATTTTCAATACTCAATATATAAGCCGTTCCTTCCACAAAATTTGTTGTAAACTGAAGGTGGACAACTGAAGCGTCAAGCGGATCAGACAAAACTTCAAATGGCTGACCGATACTCTGATCCAGCACAAAATTTTCTTTCAGAACCGTAGCTACATCAACCGCTTCGCTAAACTGTAAACGCAGCTGATTGTCCGACTTCTGTTCTACTGCGAAAAGACTGATTGGCGAATACTCAAAGCTTTGTTGTGTATTCAAGCTACTTCCACAAACATCTTCTACTATCAAACTTAACTGAGAAGTCACAGCCGGAGTGAAATTCGTCGAAAAGCCCAAGGTAAGATCACGGCCGTTTTCTGCTAAGTCGACAGAAGTAGGCACTCCAACTCCCTGATCGACACTAAACGATGCAGGAGTAAGAAGATCGGCATTCAAAATACGGTTGAACGAAATTTTAATTTCTCGGGCATTCAGCACATTCAATTCCTGAATTTGCAACTCTGCATCGAAAGTCACAGAGCCAGCAACAGAATTCACATTGCCAGGAGTACCGCCTCGGTAATTTTCTGAAGCCTTCCAATTATCATCTCCTAAACATTCCAAATCAGCAACAACTCGCTCCAAAGCCCAGCCGCCGTTATTCTTATCTTCATTGCCATAACTCTGGTTAGAATAGCTCACGCCCGAAATCAAACGTCCAAAACGATCTTCCAATCGAAGTTCTGCTCCAGAAGCACTCAATTCATCAACAACAGAAAGCGTTTGTGCAGTTCCATATCCAGAAAAAACACTTTCAGCATTAGCAGAGCAAAGAATAAGGTAGGATTTTGCAGGAATTCCAGTTATCGGAAGAACGCTGTGCGAATCACCCACACGTAAAGTCCAAGCTGTTAAATCTACACTGTTGTCTGTTGTATTATAAAGTTCAATGTACTTGTATGCTGGCAACTCGGAAGGTGCAGGATTGATATCGACCATAAGCTCGTTGATCACAACCGATGTCCGATCTAATTTCTGATGATAAACAGAACTAGATCCACTGAAATTTTCTCCATAAGAATCCCGCAAATTAACCGTAAGCGTCAACAGTTGATTCGCCAACAATTCGGTATCGTATTCCAGTTTCACAACCTTTGAATTCTCTGCGTCCTGCAAAACACGGTCTGGACGACCAATACTATTGTCCAATGTGTAGGAATTAACCGACAAAAGATCGGTTGTATTTGGCAACTGACTAAGTTCTATCCGAATTGTATTTGCATCTAACAATTCCGTATTTTCCAACAACAGTTCATTCCACGTGAAAGATATACTTGAAGATGCAATATCCTCATTTTCTTTAGTCTTAAGTGCACTTATTTGAATAGTTTGTTCAATACCATCTTGAAAGGCTGAAGAAAACTGCAACTCAACTTTAGTTTCATCTCCGTTGTAAAAAGCTACGGAAGCAATGCTATTTCCTTCGAGAATAAAGTTGCCTGTTGCTAAAGCAGATGCATTCAGTTTCCCAGAATAATACAACACTACATTTTGCTTCCCAAGCACTTGGATGGAATTCAATTCTACCGCAGGAGGATTGTAGTAGAAACCATTTGCCGCAACCACATTCGCATTTCCATTTACATCCGTTACAACGTCCACAACAAGTTCATAAAACTGACCATCTACCATTGAGTTAGAAAATTCAACATGAACTACCTTAGCATCATTAGGATCAACAAAAACATAATTGGCAGCGCCCACCGATCCGTCAAGAACAAAATCAGAACCAGCAGCACTAGCAGGATCGACTGCCTCATTGAATACAACCCTAAGCTGATTGGCTGATTTCACTTCTACCTGTTCAACACGAATTTGCTCATAAGTAAATGGTCGTAATAAATTATCTGAATTGCCACAATAGTCTGAAATTCCAGCACCACTCAGGTCAACAGCTACATTCATTGGGAATTGTGTGGAGAAAACCAAATCGATAGTTTTTTCATCATCACTTACAGTAAGACTTGAAGGCTGCCCTACTCCACCAGAAACAGAAAAATTCGCGGCAAACAGTTCATCCGACTTCAAACGCTCGTTATACACAAGGCGGATGGCTTTCGACGACACAAGCTCGAACTGTTGCAAAGCTGGAGCAGAATTATCATTAATTGCAGCAGCAACCGAGTTTTGGCGCCCCGGCGTTCCTCCTTTATAATCTGTAGAAGCTTTCCAGTTTGCCTCGCCAGCACATGCATTGTTTTCATCTATGCGCTCTAAAGCCCAACCTCCTTCAGACTTATTATCATCCTGATACGTACTTTTATCGTAACGCGCCAAAGAAACAACCTTTCCATCTGGCCGAAGCAACTGAACCTCTTTTCCTGAAGAACTTAAAGCGGAAGCATCCACAGCAATTGTTTTTCCATAACTACTGAAAGTGTAAACATTATCTGCACCTGTTAGAATAAGGTATGAGTTCGCAGGAAAAGTCTCGCTTGGAAAATCTTTCTCTGTTGTACCTATCTTCAGTTTCCAACCAGATAAGCTAATATCGTAAGGCAAGTTATTCTTCAGCTCAATGTATTTCTCTGTTGGCAGGTCGGCAGGATAAGGATTCAGGTCGGCCATTATCTCATTAATCACCACCTCGCCACGATCAATTTCGTAGTAGTAGAAATTATCAGAAAAACTCTCGGTTTCGTTATGAACATCTTCAACATTAATGTTTAGACCTAATAAAATATCTTGAGGAAGTGGCGACGAAAAGGTCAGATGATACAGCCGTTCATTCGTATCATCTTTCGTTACAGAAGCTGGGCTACCAACAGAATTGTCCACAACATAAGTAGAAGGAGTAGTTGCCGAAGTTAAATCAGGAGCATCGGAGAACTTCACTGACAATTTGGCAGCATCAACCACCGTCAATTCTTCGTACTTCAATTTTGTATAAGTGAAAGTTGAGGAAACAGCAGGGGAAATTGCATTGTCTTTTAAATCTTTCAGATTCTCTACACTGATCGTATTCTCTACACCATCCTGAAAATCGTTAGCAAAAGTCAGCTCAACCTCCATTTTTGTATCATCAGTAAAATCGACCGACTGCGGGTTTGTACCGCCAACAGAATAATTCGCAACTGTGCGTGCTGCTGTATTATCTAATGGTTCGTTAAACGTTAGTGTAACCTGTTTCCTACCCGAAGTATTTGCTGCCTGTAACACAGGAGGGGTCGTATCTGGAATGTCTGATATTGTACCCGTTATCTTAAATTCATCAATCCGCCAAGTTCCAGAACCGCTAGCATTCCATCCCCGTAGCTCAACACGAAACGTTCCTTCCTTTACTACACTTAAAGAATAGTTCAAGCTCTGCTGTGTCCCTTCTGGCAAATCTTCTGACTGCAATCCCACACCGTCTATATACAGATCAAACTTCTGAGGCCCTGCTGCCGTCCTGTACGATTCGAAGCTAACCCCTTTGATCGTAAGTCGCTTGTTTATGCCAACAGTAATATCCACATAAAACCTTTTGGCCTCGTCTACATTCGGTTTATTCCAGTCATTGCCTTCGCTTATTTGTTTAGAATCAAGATACCCTCCTGTAGTTTTAAAATTCAACGTGCTGACATTCACAAAAAAATCGCCTACAGTTAAATCTGTATGTTTCGATGTCACTCGTTCCGGATTCGAAACATTATTATAATCAAAGTATACCACCTGTTGTGCCCTGCTTGCCTGCACTGCAACAAGCAAACCTAACACTAAAGAAAAAAATAGAAATCGCTTCATGGGTTTTTATTTACTTTCAATTGCCTGTGACGCCTCAAATGTTCTACAGTCCCTCTTCACATTAACAGGACAACCGAACTCCATTTGACGCTATTCTTTTTTATAATGATTTACATTCTGGTTTTATCTTTTTCATTTTGTACCCGTGCCTTCAAATAGTCCCAAAACTGTACCTGAGGTTCTTTCTTTAGAAACTAGAACTTCAGACGACATAGCTTTGTCAACCCTTTATTTAGCTAAAGGAAAATTTTAAACACTCGAAATTGAAAAAACTTGGATTTTTGATTTGACGCTTCTTACTCAATTATTACAAACAAGTCCAACAACATTTTTTTTCCAAGACCTGCTTTAGATTTTCACTAAAAATCCCTGAACTTAAACGATAAAACCGACACTAGACTTTTGATTACAAAATTACCAGAAATGAGAATAAGTGCAATCCGCTTTCAAAACACAAATTGCGTTTCAACGTAAAAATGAATTTATATTGAACCATCCGAAATATCCCAAAACATTTTCATTTATAGCAAAAACACTAAACGCAAATCTACATTAACACTTAAAAATAAACACGTTACAACAGTTAAACATAATAATTAAAGAATAAAAATTTATCCATAAGCAACTATCATAACTCTAAAAAAACTTCATATCTCTACCTATGAAAAAACTCCCCTGTAGCATATAAATATATATACACAAAATCCACCATCAACAATTCGCCCTATTAAATTAAACTTGCTAAATTTCGCACTCGATGCAATTTATTCAATCCAATTTACCAACAAATTCCACCTATGGCATACTGTCCAAACTGCAATGCTGAATTAAAAACAGGTATTTTCTCAGAAACAACATTACTTAGCAAAAAGCAAACTGCAATTATCAACATGTACGAAAATCTTGATGTGATAAACTATTGCACACTATGTGGTAAGAAACTGATAGACACACATAAACACAAATTTAAACATGCCCTAAATGCTGTGAAGACGAAAATTCAAGAACTAATTCACGCTGTACCTGTTGTTTCAACCCAATGCCCAAAAGATTGGCAATACAAAGTTGTTGATATGGTTACTGTACAATCACCCACAACAACAGGAATTTCAACCGAAATTGCACCACCAAGTACCGATTTGTTCATTGATCAATCTAACCGAAGCAACCGTAAACTTAAGGAAAACGAACAACTGTGTTTTGCCCAATTGCGAAAACAAGCCCTTGAACTGGGAGCAAACGCTGTTATTGCAACAGATATCAATTATTCGGAAATAGGAATCGACAAAGGAATTCTACTGATTTCGATGTCCGGCACCGCCGTCTGTCTCGAAAACATAGATATTTTAACAGAGCACAGAAAGGCTGAACTACAAGAGTTGCTAACCATAGTTGAAAACTACAGAACGCTAATGGAAATTGAAACCCTACCTGACGCATAACGATCGAAAAAAATAAATCTCCCATAACCCATTGCATTCCAAAACAAAAAACATATCTTTGCGCCGCAATTTTTACACATAAAGAAGAGAAAGATGTATTTATCTGCGGAAAAGAAAGATGAAATTTTCGGCAAGCACGGAAAGTCTAATAAGGACACAGGTTCGGCAGAGAGCCAAATCGCCCTATTTTCCTACCGTATTGCGCACCTAACTGAGCACTTGAAAAAAAATCGTAAAGATTTTGCCACTCAACGTTCTCTTTTAAAACTGGTGGGTAAACGCAGACGGTTATTGGATTACTTGAAAAAGAACGAAATCGCTAGATATAGGGCAATTATTAAAGAACTTGGCTTGCGTAAGTAAGTTTCGAAGAGGCAGCCTTATGGTCTGCCTCTTTTCTTTTTATTAAGAATTACCTCTCCCCCTCTGCACACCCTCCAGCTTTAACTATCAGAAGAAAAGATTATATATTGCTCCCGAATAATCCTAACAATTAGATCGGGATGCAAAAAAAATTGTAACTTCGAGCGTGAAATTACAGAAACTTAGACAAGTATATGAATATTGTGAAGAAGGCGATTCAATTGCCTGATGGAAGGTCCATCGAAATTGAAACAGGAAAATTGGCTAAACAAGCCGATGGTTCAGTAGTTGTAAAACTGAACAATACAATGCTTCTTGCAACTGTAACAGCTGCTAAAGACGCAAGACCAGATGTAGACTTCATGCCTCTTTCGGTTGAATACCGCGAAAGCTATGCTGGAGCAGGACGCTACCCTGGCGGTTTCACAAAGCGTGAAGGTCGGCCTGGAGACAACGAAATATTAACCGCACGCCTTGTAGACCGTGCATTGCGCCCATTATTCCCAGACGATTTCCATGCGGAAGTATTCGTTACCGTACAGATGATCTCAGGAGACGGCGTTGATCTTCCAGATGCACTTGCTGGTTTAGCTGCCTCAGCTGCTCTTTCTGTATCTGACATCCCGTTCAATGGCCCTATCTCAGAAGTACGTGTTGCTCGTGTCGACGGCGAACTAGTTATCAACCCAAGTACAGAAGACAACAAACGTGCTGACATCGAAATGGTGGTAGGTGCTACCTACGACAATATCATGATGGTAGAAGGCGAAATGAGTGAAGTTTCTGAAGCTGAAATGCTAGAAGCTATCAAATTTGCTCACGACGCTATCAGGGAGCAATGTAAAGCTCAGGAAGAACTACGAAAAGAAGCTGGTATCGAAGTAAACCGCGAATACGAGCACGAAACAAACGACGAAGAGCTGCGTGAAAAACTGAACGCTGCCGTTTACGATAAAATCTACGAAGTTGCAAAATCCGCTTCTGCTAAGCACGAACGTGGCGAGCGCTTCAAAGAAATAAAAGAAGAATTTGTTGCTGAATACTTCGGAGAAGAAGGCCCAGACGACGAACAAGCTATCATACTTGCGCGTTACTATCACGATGCTGAGAAGAAAGCTGTTCGCGATATGGTACTCAACGAGCGTACACGTTTGGATGGTCGTGAGCTAGACGAGATCCGCCCAATCTGGTGCGAGGTTGACTACCTACCAATTCCTCACGGTTCTGCCGTTTTCACACGTGGTGAAACTCAATCGCTGTGTACTGTAACTTTGGGAACAAAACTGGACGAAAAAGTTGTTGACGACGCCCTTCTTCAAGAAAAAGAGCGCTTCTTGTTGCACTACAACTTCCCTCCATTCTCAACTGGCGATGCACGCCCGCAAAGAGGTGTTGGCCGTCGTGAGATTGGTCACGGTAACTTGGCACACCGCGCACTTAAACGCATGGTTCCAACTAGCGACGAAAAATATCCTTATGCTGTACGTATTGTTTCAGACATTTTAGAATCTAACGGTTCTTCGTCTATGGCAACAGTATGTGGTGGTACACTAGCGCTAATGGATGCAGGTGTTCCTATGAAAAAACCTGTTTCCGGCATCGCAATGGGACTTATCTCTGCTAAAGACGGGAAATATGCTGTACTTTCAGATATCCTAGGAGACGAAGATCACCTTGGCGATATGGACTTCAAGGTTACAGGAACTACAGACGGAATCACAGCTTGCCAGATGGACATCAAAGTAGATGGTCTTTCTTACGAAATTCTTTCTGAAGCTCTTGATCAGGCAAAACGTGGCCGCGAACACATTCTTGGCGAGATGATGAAAACTATTTCAACACCTCGTACAGATTACAAAGATCACGCTCCACGTGTAGAGCAGCTGAACATTCCAAAGGAATCTATTGGTGCAGTTATCGGCCCTGGTGGCAAGATCATTCAAGAGATTCAATCAACAACAGACACAACAATTGTTATTGAAGAGAACGATAAGTCTGGCGTTGTAACCATTACAGGAACACACAAAGACAATATCGAAGCCGCGAAGAAACACGTTCAGGGTATTGCCGGCGTTGTTGAAATAGGTAAGATTTACAAAGGGAAAGTTAAGTCTATTGTTAACTTCGGTGCCTTTATTGAAATCCTTCCGGGAAAAGATGCCTTGTTGCACATTTCGGAAATCGATCACAAGCGCGTACGCGAAGTGACCGATGTTCTGAAAGAAGGTCAAATAATTGAAGTTAAACTTATTGATATTGACGAACGCACTGGCAAACTAAAACTTTCCCGTAAAGCTATTTTGCCAAAGCCACAATAAGGAGATGTTCTAAAATAAACGAACTTTTAAGTACGTCACCATGCTAAATATTAGCACAGTGCTTTTCCTAATAAATAGCACCACGTGCTTAGCATAAGCGGACATAAATACAAGAAAGATGTTTTAGCTCTTTTTTTCGCTAAAACATCTTTCTTATTTTAGCAAAACACACAAACCTTAATCAACTACAATTACCCCCAACATGGACTACAGCCCATGGCAACAAAAAGTCGAATCTATTCTTGCAGAACATGAAGAAGCAGACCTGTATACAAAAGACCTCCGTTTTTTTCATGTCGATACATTATTAAAATATGCTGGACATTGCGAAAGGTTTTCTCCCCAATGCCCCACGTGTAAAGAATACATGAAAATAATAGAAACTACTGCAATAGAACTCGACCAACTTTTGGGTGGTGCAGCTAAAGGCCGCATCGAATACGAAAAACGTTTTTTTCAAATAGAAAAACATTTGAAAACTGACCATAAAATGGTTACGGCCCGATATCATCATTCGCTTTTCTCTCTTGTAGGAATGCTTATCGGCATGCTGTTTGGTGTTATGATCTCACAGACTATTAACCCAAACTCTTTGGATATCTTTTTACTAGGAGGTTGGCTGATCGGATTAATAACCGGACGCATACTGGGCAGTAGAAAAGAAAAACAATTAAAAGCGCAAGGACGGTATCTGTAATCGGAAGAACACAGATTCATTATTATCGAAGGAGAACACGAGTACAAGAAAAATTATTCTGACAATTAAATTTGCTAGTGATTTTGGAGCAAAACTTGTTCCGGAAGAGTTCACGACCAATGCATTTCTGTCAGAATTCAACAATAAGCATGAACGATAATCGTTACCTTAAAACCGTCGTTTGTAACCGACAAGTTTATTTAGCTAAATGATTCTAAAAAAAGCAAGCATCAATAGATAACCTTATTGTTGCTGACTATTATTTCATGAAGTCGCTTATATTTGCAAAGAGCACCCTAGATGAAGATGAGTACCTACTATACAAGAAGCTCTTTAATATCGTATATCCTTCACTTCCAAAACCAAATTTATATGTTTATATTCACCGCCCCACAGAGAATCAAATAAAAAAGCGAAGTCAGAAATACGAACAGAAAATAACCAAAACATATTTATATTCAATCGCAAACGAATATTTCAATTGCCTCAACCAACGTCAAAGTGAGTATAGGCTGCTTATTATAAATACTGAAAAGGTAGACTTTTCTGATAATCCTTATGACTATCAGAAAATGACAGAATTAAAATTTAATCAGAAATATAAAACAGGCATAAACAAACGGTTTGCAAGAGAGTAACGAACAGCGGTATTACAAATTTTCCGTTTTTTTCTTGCACACACGGCATTTTGTATAAATTTGCAGAAACGCAAACACTTATAATCGTAAATTTAATAGTTATCATGAAGAAGTTAAAGCTAACACAAGTCGCAGTAGCCCTTGTAGCCTTTATGCTTTTAACAAGCTGCGGTATCAAGGACATGCTAAAGAAGATCGACGACGTGAAGTTCGAGGCTAATCCGAACCCGCTCGAGATGCACAATGGCAAAGTTGCCGTAAACATTAGCGCGAAATTCCCTGCCGACTACTTCCAGCCAACTGCTGTCGTTGAACTCGTTCCCTACCTAGAGTACAATGGCAAGACTAAAGACTTGAAGAAGTTGAACTTGCAAGGTGAGAAGGTAAAAGCAAACTTTGATGTAATTAAAAAATCAGGAGGTTCTTACACTTATACTGATGAGTTTGATTACGACCCGGAAATGAAAGTTTCTGAATTGAAACTTAAAATCAAAGCTTGGGTTGACGGAAAAGAAGCTGAAGCTATGGAAATTCCTTTCAACAAGGTATTGGCAAAAGGAATCATCACTACGTCTGAGCTTATCCCTACGGCTATGGACGAAGATGTTCTTGAGTCTTCTGGCGATATGTTCAAAGGAACTGCTTTTGCAAAAGTTACTTTGCCAGAAAAAACTGTTATTCCATACAACGCTACTATCCTTTACCAAGTACAGCGTCATAACATCCGCAGTACAGAGACTAGAAAAGACGAAGTTAAAAAGCTAATCAGCGACGTAAAAGGTGCTTCTCAAGGTGAACTTAAGTATATTGGTACTGAGATTGCAAGTTATGCCTCTCCTGATGGACCTCTTGATCTTAACGAAGGACTAGTTGAAAAACGTGGTGGTGCTGCTGAAAAATACATCAGCGGAAACTTAAAAAAAGCTAAGCTAGCTACTGCTGTTAAAAAAGAAACTACTCCTGCAGAAGACTGGGAAGGTTTCAAATCTGAGCTTGAGAAATCAGACATCAAAGACAAAGAACTTATCTTGCGTGTTCTTTCTATGCACTCAGATCCAGTAAAACGCGAAGAAGAGATCAAAAACATTGCTGAAGCATACGAAGATCTTAAATCTAAAATTCTTCCTTTGCTTCGTCGTTCGGAAATCAAAATTACTTTCGAAAGCAAGCAACGTACAAACGATCAGATTCTTTCTCTAGCTCAGAGCGATGCCGCTAAACTTACGGAAGTTGAACTACTACACGGTGGTACTGTTCCTTCTGACCTTAACCAACGTAAAGGTATCTACGAAACTTTTGTTACTACTTTCCCACAAGACTGGAGAGGCCCTAACAACTTAGGAGTTATCCACGTAGGTCTTGGCGATAACGCTGGTGCTAAAGCTCAGTTCGAAAAAGCTAACGGCCTAGACGCTAACAACGGAATCGTTAACAACAACCTTGGTGTAATGTACGCTTTGGAAGGTGATTACGTAAAAGCTGCTGAGTACTTGAAAAACGCAACTGTTTCTGACGCTGCTACTCAAAAAATCGTTGACTACAACTTGGGTACAGTAACCGCTGCTCAAGGTGACTACGATGGTGGTGTTGCTAAACTTTCTGGTTCTAACACTATCAGCGAAGCTCTTACTAAACTTATGAAAGGTGACGTTGCTGGTGCTCGTACTGCTATCGACGGTGCTAAATCAGAAGGTGGACTTAAGTGGTACGTAAAAGCTGTTGTTGAAGCTCGCGATAACAAAAACGACGCTGCTTTGGAAAACCTTAAAACAGCTATCTCTAAAGACGCTTCTTTGAAAGAGCGTGCTAAAACAGACATGGAATTCCACGCTATCCGCGATCAGCAAGAATTCAAAGACATCGTAAAATAAGCTTATAAGCTATAACGATATCACAAGAGGGCAGCCTTCGGGTTTGCCCTCTTTTTTTGTGCCTGCGATTTCGTACTTTTGCCAAAACAAAATTGACAGTATACAATTTATAGGTGAAATTACTGGAAAAATAACCACAGAGCCGCGCAGAAGGTATTCTCTCAGAGTTCCGTTGAGTCTTCCTGCTGCGAAAAGGACACTGAGTTTGTTTTGCTCCGCAAAACTGTTCCAGTAAAATCCGATACGGATTCGCATTAGCCTAGTGTTTAGCCAATGGTTATAAATTTCTAGAAAATCAGCTAATAACTATTTACCAAACCTAGGTACATTCAGTTTTCAAATTAGAACTTTTCTCTCACAAACAATAGAAAGAATGGAAATTCAGGAGGATATAAAACAGGCATTGGATGTGTTGAACAATGGAGGAGTGATTCTTTACCCAACAGATACAATTTGGGGCATAGGCTGCGATGCCACAAACGAAAAGGCCGTACAACGCATCTACGAAATAAAACAGCGCTCAGACCAGAAAAGTATGCTTGCGCTTATCCACTCAGAAAACTTCATTCCATCTTACATCGATGAAATGCCCGATATTGCATACGAACTTATAGAATTTGCCAGCAAACCACTCACAATTATCTACGATGGAGCAAAGAACCTTGCCCCCAACCTAATTGCTGAAGATGGAAGTATTGGCATACGGGTAACTAAAGAAGAATTTTCACACAAACTATTACAACGCTTCAAACGCCCAATAGTATCTACTTCTGCTAACATTTCGGGACAACCATCACCAGGAAATTTTTCGGACATTTCTGAAGAAGTGAAAAACGCCGTAGATTATATTGTCTCGTACAGACAAGACGAAGAAACTAAAGCAGCGGCATCATCGATTATGAAATTATCGGCAAGTGGTCTTTTCAAGGTGATACGGGAATGACCACAACCTTTTATGTTGAACGGTAAGTAGGAGAGCTAACATAAACAACACTTTTTGGCCTGACACCATGCTGAATATTAGTACGATACTTTTCTAATAAATAGTACTACGTACTTATTTGAGTAAACTTTCCAAAAGTTTTATTTATTACGTAAAGTGTAAAAAATAATTTCGGTTACGGCACACAAGACACTCATTACCAGATTGTACTAGAGTACGTGAGGATTTGAACGACCGCAGCGCAACGAAAACCGAAGTTATTTTTTCAGCTTTACTAACAATAAAACTTTTGGAAAGCTCTAAGGAGATTTCAGCTTAGTAAATAATTGGACGACCAAAGAACAACGAAAACCAAAGTTTTTTTCAGTTTCACTTATTCTTCTCCTGCACACGAATCAAAAGTCCTGCTTTCTTACGGTAAGTAGATGTAAACCTAAACTCATCTACTACTCTTCCATTCTCTAAAATCCGGACTTTTGCGGAGTTATTTCCATATTTTCCAGAATCTTCAGCTACAAAACTGATCAGGTTATTCTTCTTCAGGTCTACAACCAGTTCCACCACTATTTTTTCTTTCGTTACCTCCTGATAATCAATAACTTTTTCATCATTACAGTACACAGAAACGAAATCCCCATCAGTAAGTTTATCGTCCCACACCTCGATTTTGAGTACGCGCTGACTTACCGTCATTGTTTTTTGGACTTCGGTGATTGGCTGACCTACAGAACGGTGAGTCAAGCTCAGGGCAACTTCTCCATCAGTGCGTGTAGTTAATTCAAACTTGTCCACTTCATCAGCACCATCCATCAACTTGAGTTTTATTTGCTCCGGCTGAGCAGTAGAAGGAACTGCAAAAGACAACACATTGGATTCGTTTGTTTCCAATCCAATCATTGCAACTCCAGTTGGATCATTAGCGCCTTTTATAACTACTTCATCATTCAATTTAACATCGCACTTTGTCTTTAGATCACCCCAGTTTTCAACTTCTAAAATCAAATTTTTCTCGTTCACAACCGCTTGTCCCATAATAAAGCGCTTTGATTTCTCTGCTTCACTGGCCAATAGTTTTTTTTCTGCCTCAGGAGATACAGTAAACTTTGGTTTCGAAACGGGCTCTTTTTTTGGCTTCTCTGCAACTTCCTCATCTGGAAGTTTACCCTCATACATTTTCTCTAACTCTATCGCTTTAATCTCTTTCTCATAAATCATTATCTCATCTATGAATCCCCTGAAGGTATCCTTACCAGGGGCAATTTCAAGTTCTGAAATCTCACATGGCGATTTGAACGAGGAAACGGCAAAATGCGTAGTAGAAGTAACCTGACTACTGAACAATGTCAAATGAAAAGACAAGCCATCGTAGCTCAACGAAGCCAGTGTCCAGTCCGTATCCAAAATCATAAATGGATAATGCTCTTCTGTATGCCCACCTATTCTACAGTAAATCGTTTGATTTCTCATTCCAAATTCGATTCCTGAATGCATCTTATCCCTGAATACTATGATGGGTTTGTTGGTATTCACATTCTCAGGTTTAAACCAGAAGTTAATGGAGAAACGCTTCCTTAACCGGACTGGTGTTTCGAGCTTAACTGGAAAACCGATACCTTTCAACTCTAAACTACTACCTGAATACCCACGGGCATGAATATGGCTCCTGAAAAAAGCTGGTGCTGCTTCTACGTTATTGAAACTCCAGTACAGCATCAGATCTCTGGTAAAATCGTCGATAGGTGTAAAACCTACCATCAAAGGGAAAATGGTGAGTATTAGTATAAGCTTTTTCATTTGTTTCGTATTTTCAGAAGTCCAATAAAAACTCATCAGACCATATTGATGGATGGATAAAACTAGCCCTGCACACGTCCTTCTCCTAATGTGTATGCTTGGAACGTTTTGCGGATCAAATTATTTTTTGAATCTCTGTACTCTAAAACAGCACAAGTAGTATAATAAGTCTACATTTAGATCATTCTGAAAGTATATTCTTTAGTCCTGACCCACTTTACTCATTTACAAATCACTCAAAAACAATCAATAAGCACACTTCAACTCGTTCCAGACCAGAGGCTATTCCAAGTGAACAATATCTACATTTAGAAACAAGTAACACCTACAACAAAAGTACAAAAAGCCAATCAGTTTACCGTAGTAAACCTGTCTGCTCAGAAAATCTTTTATTCTCTAGTACAAAGGAATTTATATCTTTGCCAGCTAATTTCGGAAGGAAAAAACAGCATGAACAAAAGGATACTTCAGCTTGCAATCCCTAATATTATCAGCAACATCACTATACCGTTATTGAGTATGGCCGATCTTGCATTGTTAGGTCACCTTGAATCCGAAAAATACATTGGTGCAATTGCACTTGGCGGAGTTATTTTCAGTGTTATTTATTGGAGTTTCTCATTTCTTCGCATGGGAACAAGTGGTTTCGCAGCTCAAGCCTATGGGGAAAAGAATTTCTTCGAAAGCAGCAACATACTAGCCCGTTCAATTATTGTTTCTTCAATTGCCGGTATTGGGCTTATTCTTCTGCAATGGCCAATTGCTTATTTCAGTTTTGGAATATTGAATGGCAGCCCCGAGGTAAAACAACTGGCGGAAGAATACTATTACATACGTATTTTTGCAGCTCCGGCCTCGCTTTCTATGTATGTACTGAACGGTTGGTTCGTAGGAATGCAGAATTCACGGTCGCCAATGGTTGTGGCCATTGTTATCAATGCCCTCAATATAATTTTCAACCTTCTTTTTGTTATTGGGTTGGAAATGAAATCGGCAGGTGTGGCTTACGGAACTGTACTTGCCCAATACTCCGGACTGGCTCTATCGCTTTTCATACTGCGCAAATATTATTGGAAGGTGGTAAAACGGGCAGAGTGGACAAAAATATTTCAACTGCAAGAACTGAAACGTTTCTTCAATGTAAACGCCGACATGTTTATCCGCACACTGTGCGTGGTATTCATCATTTCGTTTTTTACAAATCAATCAGCAGCTAAAAACGATACCACTTTGGCTGTGAACACACTGTTGATACAGTTCTTTTACCTGTTCTCATTTTTTGCAGATGGTTTTGCTTATGCTGCCGAAGCTCTCGTAGGAAAATATATTGGCGCAAACTCGGAGAAAGAACTAAAACTGGCCATCCGCCATTCATTCATTTGGGGAGTAGGCATTGCAATAGCAGTTTCATTTGCATATGTTGTGGCCGACCAGAATATACTCTATCTACTTACTGACAACAGAAAGGTTATAGAGGCATCGCGCCCTTATCTGGTTTGGATATGGATGATACCAATAACAAGTTTTGCGTCGTTTATCTGGGACGGGATTTACATTGGCGCCACTTCATCAAAAGCAATGCGCAACACAATGTTAATTTCTAGTTTGCTCGTGTTTTTCCCAAGCTTTTTTCTGCTGAAAGGAGAATTGGGCAACCATGCACTCTGGATATCGTTATTGCTATTTTTGTTAATGCGAGGGGTGCTGCAAAGTTTTTTAGCGAAAAAAACAGTACTCGCAGCTATACAAAACAAAAGGCCTATGCCTTCGTAGCTTATTAAGGGAATTATAAATTATTAATTAAGAAAAGAAGTGCTAAAGATAGGAGATGTGGAGATACCGGGACAAGCCCTTTTGCTTGCCCCAATGGAAGATGTTAGCGACCCAGCTTTCCGTTACATGTGCAAAAAGCAGGGTGCAGATTTAATGTTTACTGAATTTGTTTCGTCGGACGCTGTGGTAAGGAATATCCGCCAGAGTTTCAGAAAAATGACACTCTTTGAGGAGGAGCGACCTGTAGCTATCCAATTGTACGGAAAGTATATTGACGCAATGGTCGAGGCCGCAAAAGTGGCTGAAGAAAAGAAACCTGAGTTCATCGACATCAACTACGGATGCCCGGTTAAGAAAATCGCTATGAAAGGTGCTGGATCGGGCATGCTACGCGACATTCCGAAGATGATTGAAATGACCAAGGCTATCGTGGACGCTGTAAAACTGCCTGTTACTGTAAAAACCCGACTAGGTTGGGACGACGACGCCAAACAGCAAAAACAGATTCTTGACATTGCAGAACAGCTTCAAGACGTAGGTATTCAGGCACTGACGATCCACGGACGTACCCGTGCACAACTCTACAAAGGTGAAGCTGACTGGACACTTATCGGCGAACTAAAAAATCATCCCCGTATCAATATCCC
Organism: Bacteroidales bacterium; assembly: GCA_965230435.1. Lineage (GTDB taxonomy): Bacteria > Bacteroidota > Bacteroidia > Bacteroidales > JBDKHP01 > JBDKHP01. The sequence goes on along the minus strand of CBDDLB010000004.1, from coordinate 1,539,086 downwards.
AATCATTGGGAATGGCGATGTCGATTCCCCACAGAAAGCGAAAGAAATGTTCGACCGCTACGGAGTAGATGGTGTAATGATCGGACGTGGAAGTATTGGCCGCCCTTGGATCTTCAAAGAAGTGAAACATTACCTGGAAACTGGGGAACTGATTGTTACGCCTCTTGAAGAAAAAATAGCTGTAGCCAAAGAACATCTTCGTCGATCGCTAGAATGGCGCGGCATGCCAAAAGGTATCTATGAATTCCGCCGTCACTTATCGAACATGTTCAAAGGGTTATCACATTTCAAAGAGTTCCGCCTGCCACTTCTTACTTGCGAAGATCCAGATGAAATCGATATTCTTTTGGATAAAGTTGCAGAGCGTTACCTGACAGATGTTCCTGCTCAAGGGTAGTGATTCTAGAACTGTAAACCCATTTCTGACCTTAGAGAGGAGCAAAAAACTCCTGTTTTTAAAACTCTTGAGAATAGAACAGATTTCAAGAAATTAAATCAACAAGTAAAGGCAAGAACACCTTATCTGAAAATAAAAAGGGCAAACGTATAGGAAAGTTGACTTCTCCGATATACGTTTGCCCTAAATTACTTAATTTTCGGTACCAAACAGAAACTTACTTCTGAGCTTTTATTTCTTTAATCTCCTTTTTCAATACGTTGTTTTCAGATTCAAGAGTTTCTACTTTCTCAATTAGTTTCTCTGTTTTTTTATTCTGCTCAATCATATAAAGAGTTAATTCTTCTACTTTTTGTAGCAATTGAGTGTTTAGTTCTCCAACACTTACACCATTCGCCTGCATTTCCTTCGCTGGAGATATCTCTGGCAAATGCTTATTTTTCTTGATAAAGCTCTCTACCTCATTCAACGACCTCAATTTATAGTCAGACTCAAATACGAAATCAGCTCCATCCGTATTAACCACAACTTCATTTGTTCTGATCTTACCATTCACATCTAATACCAATTAAATTTTTAAATTACACATATAATTTTCCAAGTATAGTTTATTGTGAACGATTGATTTTACGGTATCAGCCGATAACTTTTCCTTTACAAAATTGGCAATCCAGTTTTTGACATCTTCAAGGTCATCGAATACCCTGTTCTTAAAATATTGTTTCATGTACTGCCAGACCCTTTCGGCCGGGTTTAGTTCTGGGGCATATGGGGGAATGTTCACAAGGGCAATGTTCGGGGGAAGTTCCCTCCCTTTAAGCGAATGGAAAGCAGCATTGTCAATAATCAGCACTTTAAACTCGTCAGGCCTATGCATGGAAAGCTCTTCAAGGAAAACATAGAATATATCGCTGGTGGTACCTTCCACCTCCATTGTGAACATATCCCCATCAACTGGCGAGAACGCCCCATAGAGATAAGTATTCTTAAACCCCTGCCTGAACGGTGCTACCGGTTTGACGCCGAACGCGGTGATACACCTGCCGATATAGGTCATCAGCCCGAACCTGCTCTCGTCCATCATCATCAGGTTGACCGAAGAGAACTTATCTTTATTTAGACCGGTTCTAATCTGATTGAACACCTCCCCGATTTTTTTTAAAGTCCCGGACCTTGGACTCATCTTTTTTGTAATGCGATTTGCGCGGCTTTTTAAGTTTTGTGCCGAAATTACGTATCATATAAGTCCGCACCGTATTGTATTTTATCTGTTCTCCGAAATTTATATATATATAATCCACCGCTTCCTCATAGCTGTTAAATGGACATTCCGAATCCTTAACCTTTTCATTCAGTGCATCATGGACGTCTTCCGATATCACGCCCTTTTTCTGGCCGCCCTGCCGAGAAATAATGGCCTCTTCTAGGCCATCCCTTTTATAACAGCCAAGCCATTTGTCCAGTGTCGATTTTGAAACATCAAGTTCATTGGCCACATCTATACGCCTGGTGTGTTTACCTTCTTTCAAAAGGATAAACGCACGAAGACGTTCTCTGGTCCGATAATCCTTTTCTTTTTTATAGCGTGATTTCAGATAATCTAAATCCTCTTTTATTGATATCTCTGCATGTCTTCCCATGCTTTGAAGTTAATGAAAATATATGTAAATTAGAAATTTAAATGGTATAATTTATAACTTGAATTTCTTTGTGTTTTTTTTCCGATTAATAAATTGCCTTTTTTTGTAAGTCTCATGCCTTCCTTCATCGCCACAGGACCGTCTACTCCGTTCGTAAAGAAAGCTAAACCCACATGATCCGTATCCTTATCTTCTCTTGTTGCAACTATTGCGGCTCGTCTTCTACTTCCAATTCGCCATGCTAGGCTACCAAAATATTTACCATTACCAGGATCTGGAGAACTAAATAAAATATGATCTTTTCCAACAGCTGTCGCTTCTGTGTTAAACGAGGCAGGGTTTTCGATGTGAAGTTTTGCCTTTGGAGATTTTTCACCTATACCAACAGTCCCATTACGGGTAACTCTAAATAAAGAGATTGCAGGAGAATCCCGACACACATCAAATGTAGCGTCATTATATTTTTTCTGCTCATCAATCACCAAGAAAACATTACGTTCTCCATTAATTCGCAAATCTTTATTCTCATTATATGGTCCAATTGAATTAGTTCCGTCAGTTTCGGTGTTATGGAATGTTATTGTACCACTCTGGGAAAACGATTTCAACGAGAAAATTATCAAAAGCAGGCAATAAAATAAACCTTTTTTCATGTGTCTGTGATTTGTCTTAAAAATTAATTAATCATTCCATTTTTCGCTGACAAAAATAAATATAGAGGTGTTTATTTAAGTACAATCCACTATGTCAATAAATTTCACAGGAGGTCTATTTGTCATACGTTCAATGAGCTTATGAAATATAGAGCCCTTGAAAATAGATCTGTTGATCCTAAAAGAATATTCAGCTAAATATTTATCGGTGTGTTTTGGTGCGATCCAGGAAAAATTCGTCCTGATCCAGCTTTTGATCTGATGTATCACATTGTGCAGCTGCATGAAATTCTTCCCTTTCCTACTGGGTATCTGCTCAATATTATAATCTTTAGCGACCGGTCTGTAGCCCCTCCACTCATCAGTGACCACCTGGGCCTGCCTGCTGATATGTTTTTCAAAAATCCCCCGCAGAGATTTGGAAGAAAAATCTTCGATCTTCTGTGAATACACCCTTTTAATCTGCTGTTTGTCATCAAGTTCCACGGCACAGACCACTTTTTTCTTTTTTGTATCATAACTGCGCCCCTGTTTGCCGTTCTCTTTGCCACCGAAAACAAACTCGTCCACATGGACTGTCCCTTCAACCGGCTGATCTCCTTGACTCTCCATTGCCAGCCTGACTTTATGGCTGAATGCCCAGGCTGTTTTCCTTGAGATGCCGTAACGTTCCGAAAGCTGGGAGGAGGACATCCCTTTGGTCGTGGCACTGAGCTCAAAACAGATCAGGAAAGCTTTGCGGATGCCGAATTTCAACTTGTGGAAAAGAGTGCCTGCCGTTGTACTTTCCCTGTGTTTACAAAGGGTACAGGTACGTTCATGTTTTTTTCCGCTACTGTAGTGTGTATGACCGCACTTTTTACATTTATAACCGTTAGTCCACTTGATTTCAGACAGATAAAGATAGCAGCTATTGTCGTCTGGAAAACGTTCTATGAACTTTATGAGATCTTCTCCGTGAAATTCTTGCATAATTGTTTTTATTTCATGCAAATATAATTGTTTCTAAGTAAACACCTCTATAAAGTTTATCCTGTCCTTTTCCTCCCTCTCAAGTTCTCAACTTAATTAAAAAAAGATTAGAAACCATCCCTATTTTAACACAAAAAAAGCAACCTAACTCTTTAAATTTGGGATTTGTTTAAACGTATTATCGCTAAAAGTCATCAGGAAGTTCAACCTCTTCGATAGCCTTAGCCTTTCTGACGTTTTCAACAATCTCTTCATAAGTATCCTCGGTTCTAAAGTTGGTTGAATTTGGATTGATGAACTCGTCCATATCAAAAAGAGGCGATGTGATAAGTGTATTGGTCAGCATTTCTTTAGGATGAACAGCCAAATCGAGCTTTTCGGCAATGATGTTACCTTCCTCACAACGAGAAACTTTCACAAAAATGCTGTTTTCTGGTGCACCAAGAAACGGGATAGTACTGTGTGTTGAAACGATAAACTGAACATTAGGGAACGTTTCAGTCAGAGTTTCTACTATTTTTTTCTGCCACTTAGGGTGCAGATGCAAGTCTAGTTCGTCGATAATTACAATGCCTGCTAGCTTCTCCGGATGTTTTACGCCTGGCTGGGCTTGGAACAAACGAATAAGCATATCGCCAACCATCGCAATGATAGAGCGGGGCCCAGATGCAAGATTCTTATGAGTGAGCAGTCGTTGAGAGTTTTCTTCCCGATATTCAATTTTTCCTGTATCAGCATTCACACTCAGACTTTCTATGTGCGGCAATATCTTTATAAGCAACTGCCTAACTGGTTCGTACAATTCGGATTGTTGAAAAAACCATCTTGATAGATAGTTCTCAATATTCAGCAAAACACCGTCGTTGTTGAACAAGCTGTAGGATGTTGAAGATTTTTCGTCAGCATCCTGACTGGCAGTGTCGCTGCGCATAAGCAAACGCGATGCACCATAAGCCGCAAAGAATTTTTCTTCCAGCCCACTTCCTTTCGACACTTCTTTTTGTGCTTCGCTCTCTACCTGTCCGTCTTTTTTTACTGTGAACTTCAATGCTATATTGGCTTCAAAGTCCTCGTTCTCGAAAGTGAGGTTTTCGCTGCCGTCGGTTTCGCCATTCAGTCCTATAAAAATGGCTTTAAGCAGAAGCGATTTTCCATATCCGTTCTCGCCCGTTACAAAAATCCATTGTGTGCCTGTTGGAATTTCGTCAATAGTGGTATTCTGAATTCCGTAGTAATTTTTGACATTAAGCTCTTCTATCGCAAGGTGATATTGTGTTTTTGCCCTGTCCTTAGACGTTACATAATCGGCAAAATGCTTCGAAAAGACTCCTTTATTATTAATAATGCCTTTCAGCTTCAAGCTTTCAACTGAAACATCAACGTCAACGGTATTGCCCGATGCTATTTCAGACAAGATGCTCTTCTCCTCAACAGAACATATCTCCAGAATCTGATTGTAAAGATCGGTGAAGAGATTGCTAACTTTAGCAAAAGCTTCTTCTACATTTACTTTGGAATGCGTATCGTAGTGGTCGAATATTTCATAGCCAAGCTGATTCAGAAGTTTCGGATAACCACCGCAATAATGAAGAATCGTATCTTTTTGTGCGCCTGAAAGCTGAATGCCTGCATTGTCATACAACTCCCAGTAGCGTAGCATCTCAGCATCGTTGTATGGGCGCAAATGAATTTTGTCGGAAAAAATGCCGTCGTAAGTAGAAATTGCACCAGACTGAACTTCGATATCCTTAATTGGTCGGTTCGAAATTACCAGCCAGCTAATGCGATATGTTGGATAGTAGCCCAGATCGCGCAATGCCTGAAAAAGATCTACCCTATCTTTGAATACTTTCCTGACATTATCAAACTCATCGAAAATAGCAATGATCTTAATCCCTTCCTGCTTCACTACTTCAAGAAAGAAAATGATAGCATCATTAAGACCATCCTCGTAGTCACTACTCTGACTTTCCTCGTAGGCAACTTTTATCTCGTCTGTCTTTAGTTTTGCAACTCCAATTACAAAGAAGATACTCCGTGCCAGTTGCCTAAAGAAATCCTTTGGCTGAGCTATTTTCACATCTACCAAAAGGATCTTCTTGGTCATCAGTTCCTGCTTAATGCTCTTCAAGGCCATATAAGCCAAACTGCTGCCCCCAACTCCAGGAGATGCCACAATAGCCATGTTGCTATCCTTGGAACTATCTACCAAACGACGTCTTATCAGCGAAATCTGATCTTGCCGCCCGATAAATTCACTCTCCTTCGCTACAATTCCTCCTCTTGTAAAAGGGTTTTCCATTTTGAATATCTTGTCTGAATTTTATTTTCTAAATTAATTCTGTAGGTGCATGACCCTTTTGCATTTCCATAAAAACAAAAAACTGATTATCAAACACTCACACAACGATACAATCGTTATTCATAATAATATAAATCAAATCCAGTCCCAATTGACTCATCATTTAGAAACGCAGTGTAAGATTATCAGTCCCTAGACTATCTGTTTTCATAAATTATATAATCGCATGGTCAGCGGGCTAACAAGCAAACTGCTATTATACACATTAATCATCATTACCATTTCTGCCTGACAGCTCTTGTTCAATTTCTTCAACTGTTGGAAGTTCAGATTTGATATCCTCAGGTAATTCTTTGAATAAGAATTCGCTAACTCCGATAGGTTTTCCAATATCCCGTAATGCGTATTCGACATCAAATTTATCTTTTGTTTTGCAAAGAAGTATTCCAATTGTAGGATTATCAGTCTCATGTTTTAGTAAATCATCGACAGCGGAAAGGTAAAAATTCAATTTACCTGTATATTCAGGTTTAAATTCGCCAGCTTTTAGTTCAATCACTACAAAACAACGCAACTTAATATGGTAGAAAAGCAAATCGATCCTGTAGTTCTTTTTGTTGATTGTTATTTCATATTGCCTACCTATAAAAGCAAAGCCTTTTCCTAACTCCAACAAAAACTGTGTGATATGTTTGGTTAAACTTTTTTCGATTTCATATTCTTGTGCATCTTTCTTCAGCATCATGAAATCAAATATGTATGGATCTTTGAGCGTCTGATTTGCTAAATCAGAATGTGTTTTTGGTAGGGTTTTCTTGAAATTTGTTATCGCCTTTCCTTCTCTTTCGTAAAGTTTACTCTCAATCTGCATGGAAAGTATATCCCTCGACCAACTATTCTCAAGTGTTTGTTGTGAGTAATACAAAGCTATTTCGACATTCTTAACTTTACTGATTATTAACCGTGTGTGTCCCCAAGGAATTTGTCCCACAAGCTGTGGGACAAATTCTGTAACATCTTTATAAAAGAGGTAGAATTGCCTCATTGCGAACAAGTTTGTACGCGAAAGGCCAGATACATCGGGGAATTCTTTTTTCAAATCTCGTGAAAGTTGCTCTACTACTGAGCTTCCCCACTCGTGTGTTTCCTGCTTTTTTATTATTGACTTACCAATACTCCAATACAGTTCAATCATCTCAAGGTTTGCTGATAATGCAGCTTTTATTTGAGCTGATTGAATTTGCTGTTTAATTTCTTTTAGCCAGTTTGAATATTCTTTATCTAGTGTGGCTTTCATGAATATCTTATTCTTTCATCTGTTTATAGTTCGTATTGACTGTATTATAACTTCAACTACTCCCCATTATAAGCAATAGTATTAGAAGTCAGCCATTCCTTAAACAGACCAACCTTTATATAAAAATAATTCTCCCTATCCTGATCGGTAGCAATCACATCCCGCTTCAGCAAATTGTCCAATATAAAATCGATGTCGCTTTCTGTTTCGCAAAGGATCATTTTTCGGCTACACGCCCCAGTTTCACTATTTCGTGCAATGTGGGAAAGAACGCGAATGGCATCCCTTTCGCTGACTGCATTGTTCGACTGATCTTCCGAGTTGTAAAGGTTATCAAAAATAGCCTTATCCAGCTTTTTCTCCGATTCTTTTTCCTGTCCCTGACCAGTCAACTGACTCACCAGATCCTCGACCGTTGCATCGGTGATGCGCTGTAGCCGTTTCTCGTTCATGTAATCAACCAGTTTTTGGCAGAAATACTGAATGTAGAATGGGCTTCTTGCCGTAAGTTCAAGAATACGCGGAACAGCATTTTCGCGGTAACGGCTTTTCCCATCGGCAAAGATAGGTTGCTCGATAAGATCTTTTGCAGCCTGCTCTTCAAGGTAATTTACCTTTACCAGCTTCACAGCTGCAAACTGGTTTTTATATTCGTCGATAAAGTGCGGTGCAAAATCCTGACCTACCAGTATCGCATCGAAATAATCGGCCTGTAAAAAAGCTTTCCAGTTCGTCATGATCTCGACCGAAACATCGCCCCGTTTGATCTGCTTATAAAGATAAGTGAACTCATCGATCAGCAATACAATCCGTATTTTCTCCCATTCAGGATTAAGAATCTTCTCTTGTTTGAACTTCTCGAACACCTCAGTAAACCAAGCATGCGGATCTGGTGCTCCTAGAAACTCGTTTATATCTTTAGGAAAATCCAACTGAAGCAATGGTAACTCTGAACGCTTCCGAAGGAATAGTTTTAGATTGAAATACAACTTCCTTAAAATACCCCAAAGGATCTTATTGTGCATATTTCCTTCGCCAATATTGCTACCAATATTACCAATATCCACAACAATATTATCTGGGTTAGCCTTTAACTTTTCACCCAGATAATGCTGAATCGACGATTTTCCCGTTCTCTTTTGTCCATAAAGAAGAAATGCATCTCCCTGTTTTTTGTTTCGGTTTCCGTTTAACTGAGTTGCGATACGGTCAATAAGCGTTTTCCGCCCAAAAAACATATCCTCGCTCTGCACAATTCCACCTACATCGTATGGGTTTGGAATATTCTCGAAAACACTGCTACTTACATCGATCGAAAATAACTGCGGATCTGTACGTTGTACATGCTTCGTCACTGTCATGTAAGTAACGCAAAGCTTAACAGAAAAGGCCTGTTTTTCAATAATTCCACTCGACAGCAAAATCGGCAGTTTCGCAATACGCTGCTGACCACCACGAACTACATCCGGCAATTTAAACTCACTGGTCAACATCCGTATCCCTTCAGCCTCGTTCTCCTCATCAATTTCTATGTTGATATTTTCCGCTGGGCTACGTCCATCTTTATTCGAAATCACGACTTGTAGTTCAATCCGGTTATCCTTATCCGGCAAATACGAACCGTAATCCTCTGGCATTCGAACAATCAACTGAGGTTGAGTATCTTCTTTTAGCTCTTCTTGCGATTTTCTGGCTTTATCCAAAATCGTATCATGAACAATAGGATGAAGCTTCTCTATCGCCAGCTTTGTTGGATTCAGCTTAATATCCGATAGCAGTTTTTCACAATTGCTAATAATGGTGTCGTACTCATTCTCTTTTATTTCGTAAGAGCTGGCATTAATCAGTTTTTCGGATGTGCGGATAATTTGAACAATCCGTTGAATAAACTCAGTATCAGCTTCAAAATTCCATTCCTTGTCAATGGCCTTATGCAAATTCTGCAATTGCTTAGAGGTTTCAGTTTTAGAAAAACCAAACTTCTCCAAAATATTGATGTAGCTTTCGCGCTCACGATAATGCTTCCAAAAATTCTTTCTGAACCGATCCCACAACTTTCCAAACTCACGGACACTCGAAATGCTTTTCTCCCCAAATTGCTCGCTAAAAAAAGTAATCACCCTGTTACGGAAAGTAGCATCCTCATACAGGATCGGAAGTATTTTTTCCTGAGCGAAACTACTCTGGATAATCAGATAACCCAGCAATTCAAAGGCATGGCGCTTATCTACCTCACTTTCAAAAACCGCTTTTAGTGCCTCTTCAATTTCCCGATCAAGATGTTTGTCAATATCCCTAACTTCATCTTTCTGTAATAGCGTACGGTTGTTCGTGAGCGTGTAAATGTATTTCACAAGCGCATTGCCAGCATCACGTTTTTCATCCTTCAGCTTGTTTTTGTCCTTCAGCTTATCGAATGCCGTAATACTTTCGATATACCATTGACGAACAGTATCCAAATGACCTTCGTTATCACTAGCCAAATCGCCATAAGACATCGCAGCCATGGTGATGTATCGGCCAAGTGTCTGAGTGTCCTCATCAACATCTGATATAATTTTAGCAGCAGTCATAAAACCTTCTGCCCGTCCTTTTGGTCTTGCACGGGTAAACGTTGTGGCCTGCTTATAGACATTTTCCAGATCGTACTCAAGATCTTCGCCCTCACCTATATATTTCCCGTCCTTCACCCTATCGCTATCTTTTATCGACTTGCTGATGTCGATATCTTTCAAGTGGAAATAGATAAAATCGCTGACAATGCCCGAACTCAGCGAAGTATTTGTGATCTGAGCCGCAAAACGCTGCGCAACATGCCCCGCATTGTCGTCGTTTTTCGCGCTTTTAATTATCTGCAACAGTTCCACCACCTTGTCACTGAACGAAACCTCCAATATTTCAGAAAGCAACTGTTCTGCTTCGTTATACTTCTCCTGCATCACAAGAGCATAAGCAATGTTCTGTTTGCTCAAAAGATGATTCGGATCGGTAGTAAGGATTTTTCGGAAACTCAGCTCTGCCTCCGCAAACTTTTCAGCCTTAAACCAAGCATTACCTATGCGCCAGAGTAGTTGCTCTTTCTCTTTAACCTTCCCAGTCTGGTCGTATAATTTTTTCAGTAACTTAATCTGTTCCTTATAGTTCTGCCCTTTCTCGTAGCTTTGGATCAGTACCTGCTGCAACGATTTTTTGTTGGAATATTTCGGATTGCCCAAATGCTCTTTGCTCAGCGCAATTGCATCGTCGTACTGCTCGGTGCGGTTATACAGCATGGCTAGGTCTTTCACTGCTGCCTCATAATTATCCAACTGCGAAATTGCCTCTTTATAAAGACTTTCTGCAACATCTAGCTGCGAATCCGCGATCTCCGCCCTTTTCGCTTTTGCATAAGATCCATCACCCTTTGGCAACGAAGAAATCGTGAGATAGCCCTTCCAAAGTTCCTCGAACTTTAGCGCCTCTTCGTGCTGAGGAGCCTCATCTAGAATTTCCTTCAGATACCGCCGTGCAACATTATAATCACCCTTCTGCGCATACTGCTTCGCAATGGCAAGAATAGCAGCATGAGTACGTATTTTTCGGATATCAATCGCAACAGGCTCGCCTTTCTTTCCCATCCCGATTCGGTATTCCACATCGATCCCCGCAACAGCTTCCTGAGTGCTACTTCCTTCCATTATCACACGAAGCTCCTCATCCGTCACCGCCGAAATGTGAAAAAACCATTCCTCTTTCCCTCCTTGGTTCCGATTTTTAATAAAACCGATTCCTTTCGTTTTATTGTAAACCTTCAGCACCCCACGATGCTCCTCATTAACATCGTAAACCACAGTCTGCTTCTGCTTTGCAAGCGAGGTCTGCACCTGAAGATAAATCTCGGCTATATTGGCATCAAAGAACCCCAGCATTTTCTTCGCCCGTTCTTTTGCCTCATACCCGTAAGTTTCATTCAATATTTTTGTTATTCGCTCTTTGCCCTTGTCGCAGTCCAGCAAATAAACCATCGACTCAAAAAGCTTATCGCTCTCCTCGTCCGACAGGCCACTGCTCAGTTTATGAAGCGTATTGTAGTTCTTCGTTTCGCGGATCGTTTTCACCAAAGTCAACCAAAGCTCCTCATGTTCAGAAATAGAGTAGTTTTCGAAACAGTGCTCTCCATAATACAGCACTTCGCCCAACATTCCTTTGGTATACGATATCGCCACAGCATTATGATAAGCATTCAGCCCTGCGCCCTGCTGCAAAACGCCATCTAAAATCTTCAGTGCCTCTTTCGTGTTGTTATCCAGAGAATAGAAGTAGGCCAAAAATTCCTTCAATTCAATAGCATCAGGAAACTTCCCCAAAACAATATTGATCTTCTGACTGAAATCATTAATCCGATACTTTGAACGCAAATCGCCCTGCTTCACAGCATTTGAATAACTCTGTTTCAGCCGCTGCCACTCTTTATTAAACTGCACGTCACCTTCGAACTGAACAGGAACACTCGAAAAATCAGGCGGTACAAGCTTAATATCCAAGTGCTCTATCTTAGCCCGATATTCCATCACCACCTTATAATACAGCTTTTCTATTTCGGCTGGGGAATAATATGCAGTAGGCTCCTCAATCAAAGCATTGGAAACCTCTTCCTTTATACTCTTGTCCGTCTCCGAATCAACCACAGGGTTCTGTTCCGTTGGCGAAGCAGTATCCGTCTCTTCCGCATAACCAGTAAGATCTTCCCAATAGATAATCGCAGAAGCCTTCACGTTGGGTTTGCTGCCCGTATCGCGCTCAACCCTTACCTTCTCGTTCTCCTCATCAATTTCCAGCAGCTTGCCCTGAACCTCTCGCCCAGTATCAAGCTCCAACAGCACCCTACCGCCAATCGTTAAATCCTCTATCAGTTCTTTTATGCTCGCCATACACAATAATTGAATAACAGAATCACTGAATAATAGAATAGCCAATGACCAACCAACTAATGACCAATGTCCAACAATCTAATTTACTAAATATAATTTTTAGGAGCACAGCTTTCGTCTCATTTGCCAACATCCAGCGCGCCTTTCACTACAAACAAATTAATCACAGAATAGTCAATATCATCAAAGTAACGATTTTGAGGATAATACTATCATCCCTTCTAAGGTTTGAAACCTTAGAAGGGATTTTCGGAAAATTTCTATAATGAAAGAAGCCGCAGGCTAAAAGCCTACGCTACATGTAACACTGACTTTTAGGCTATTGCTTTATACAGCCACAACCTCCCGAGGCAGCTCCACATAATTATAAGCCTGATCCCGAAGCTGAGGCTCAAAGCCAGCACTACGGATAGCCTGTTGTATTCCCGAAGCATCAAACCAATGATCTGCTCCAGCAGCCGAAACCACATTCTCCTCAATCATTATCGACCCAAAATCATTCGCGCCACTGTGCAAACAAAGCTGACCGATCTCTTTGCCAACCGTTAGCCACGATGCCTGAATGTTCTTCACATTTGGCAACATAATACGGCTGATGGCTATCGTACGCACATACTCTTCCCCACTCGTTTGATTTATCACGCCGCCATCTTCGCGCAATTCCGTGCCCTCGTCCTGAAACGGCCAAGGTATAAACGCAGTGAAACCTTCCGATCCCTCTGGCTTTTCCGATTGCACTTGACGGATAGCAGCAAGATGCTCAATCCGCTCACGACGCGTTTCCACATGACCGAACATCATAGTTGCCGACGTGGTAATATTCAGCTTATGAGCCTCGCGCATTACATCGAGCCATTCCTTTGCAGATGCTTTTCCACGCGCCACTTCCTTTCGCACACGATCGACCAAAATTTCGGCGCCAGCCCCCGGCAAACTATCCTGACCGGCATCGCGCAAAGCAATCAGAATATCGCGGTACGACATTTTCTCTATGCGCGAAATATGTACAATCTCAGGAGGCCCCAAAGCATGAAGTTTCACTTCTGGATACTGCTTCTTTAGTTCAGAAAACAGATCGGTGTAAAATTTCAGTCCCAACTTCGGGTGATGGCCACCTTGTAACAGCAACTGTCGGCCTCCCAGCTTGAGCATGTATTCTATTTTTTCTTTGTATTCGTCCAGCGAAGTTACGTACACCTCTGGCGAATCGTGCTTTCTGAAAAAGTTGCAGAACTTACAGCGTGCCACACATGCATTCGTGATATTTACATTACGGTCGATAATCCAGCTTACCTTTCCATCGCTGCGATGGCGTTTTCTTAGCTCATTGCCAATCTGCATCAATTCGGGAATTGGCGCATTTTCATATAAAAAAAGTCCTTCTTCAACAGTAAGGAACTCGCCAGCTAAGGCTTTTTTGTATAGTGGTGCTATGTCCATGGTGTCTTGGTGTTTATTAAAATCGGCTTCAACTTCGGTTTTCGTTCAACAAAACTCAAACTATTTAAATCAAAGCGAAATGCGAAGATAATAAGGAGGTGGGTATTTCAGAAGAGTTTATCTTTTTTTGTTCTGCCATCTACAATAGTAGGCATGATTTCACGAAATCAAACTGTAGTGAACGTTCTAAGCAACCATGCCATTTGTCATCAAATGACCCAGTTTATTTTTCCATATTTGAAGAATAACACACTACAAAACTATAAAGCATGAACAATTGGACAGTTTTATCAACATTTACCTACCCTCATGAAGCTCATATTATTGGAGGAAGACTTGAGTCAGAAGGCATCGATGTACAAATAAAAGATGAACTAACAGCACAGATTTATAATTTCTATTCCAATGCAATTGGTGGAGTTAAACTACTTGTAAGAGATTCTGACTATCAAAAAGCACATCAAATATGTAGCAGCACTGAAACCACAAAAGTTAATCAAAGCCACAATATAAAGGAGCCAAACACTTCTTTCACATGTCCATATTGCAATTCTACCAATGTAGCAGAGAAGAAACAGCCCGGATACGTAGCCGTTTTTTCAATGATATTCTTGAATTTCCCTTTACCTTTCTTCAAAAAGAATCATTATTGCTTTGACTGTGAAAATGAATGGGAGTTGAAAAACTAACAAGACCATTGTGTTCGCTTCCTAAAAAATGGATATGGATGTTGAAGCATTAGAAAAAAACAATGGCAGGAATCCTCAAACCTGCCATCTGCTCTATTAATAACCTTTATTCAGTCGTGATGCTCTATATTGTCACCACTTTACATTTACACCTTTGAAATCATCAGTTTTACTCTTTTGTCAATCACATTACAAAGATGCTGGAACAACTGCTCAAAAACAATTTGAATCAACGAATAGGGTAGTTTGATCAGTAGATAAGACATTTCCTTGTATAAAAGCCATTTTCACTTTGAGTCTCATAAAAAGAAGAATATCACTCCTACTTTCTTCTAATACGTACAAATATCTTAACAATCATCACGCACCTAAACCGTAAAACGATCTATCTCCTCCTTCAATCTCTTGCGATATTGCTCACTTACGCTTATGTATTCTGAATTGATCATCACACGTGCTCTCTCAACGAGTTCTATTCTATTCAGGTTGATGATAAAGGAACGGTGCACGCGCATAAAGGAATCGGCGGGGAGGTGCTGCTCAATTTTCTTAAGGCTCATTAGGCTCATCACAGATGTTTGATTGCAAAAATGAACCTTAATGTACTCGCTTAAACTCTCAATATAAGCAACCTCCGAGAAAACGACTTTGACCAGTTTACCCTCGGACTTCACATAAATAAAATCAGCATCATCCGGCTCAACAACAGGCTGCTGCCTAGACACCAGATCAAGAGCTTTATTTGCCGCCTTCAGGAAAACATCGTACTGAAAAGGCTTCACCAGATAATCAACCGCATTGAGGCGATAGCTCTCAGCAGCATATTCTGTATGCGATGTTGTGAAAATAATAGGTATCGGGCGGCTCAGGCTTTTGGCAAAGTCCATTCCACTCATTTCGGGCATGCTGATATCTAAAAATATTAGATCGACCTGCTCGGAAGCGATAATATCAAATGCCTCAAGTGGGTTTTCGCAAAGTGCAACCAGTTCTAAAAACGGTGTTTTCTTAATGTAGCTTTCTATAACTTTAAGTAGATATTGCTTATCGTCTATTGCCAGACACTTCAATTTCATAGCCCTTGACTTTGTGTGAATATAGCTGATGCGCAAATATAGTTTTTCCTTTTTTTGTTTGTTGGCAAGGATGCAAAATAAGCTCGGGGTGCTATTTAGTAAAGTGTGAAAAATAAATGCAACTTGCAGCACTGTTTCGGAATGCTCCGATGGCTTCCTGCAACTTGCAGGAACTTAATATACAGCAAATTATCTTTTTTTTCAAACAATATAAAAAGCACTATGGCCTCAAAAATAGCCGTAACCGTAGCGGAAAGCCCGGAAGCCCGCGCACCAATGACACAAGGTGCGGTAATTTATGTAGCCCCAGCGGAATAGACCACCACGCCAATGTGGAACGGGGCGCGGACTGAGGGCTTGTAGTGGAAGACGCGACTGATGTTTTAGTAAAAGAAAAAAGTCCCGCTCCTAAAATTCATTATAGATTCGAGACTTCCTCCTTTAGCTTTTTACATTTGCTGAACAGTTTTGAACCAACAGTGGCTCTTTGAGCGCTATAAAAGCGTAGGTTATGCTTAAATGGATTGTTTTTGCGACAGGAACCATCTTGTATATATTTTTGAGCTGTGGGACATCCGTTGCTCAGAAACTGAACTTAAAATTCACTCATTTCAATTCGGAACACGGGCTGAACAGTCCAAAGATCAACTGTATCCAACAGGATGATCTGGGGTTTCTGTGGTTGGGGACAGGCAATGGGCTGCACCGTTTCGACGGGTATGAATTTAAACCTTACTTTTTTGATAAAGAAGATAGCACTAGCCTGTCTTCCAATTCCATCACTACACTCTACAAGGACAACAACGGGAAACTATGGGTGGGAACCAGAAATGGCCTTAACCTGTTCGATCCTGAGCTTGATAAATTTATCCGTTTCCGAAAAAACAAGACCCAAACAAATAGTCTATCGGATAATTATATACGTGGTGTAGTGCAAGATTCTCTTGGGAATTACTGGATTGCAACGGACAACGGAGGCATAAACTATTTCAGCCCCAAAGCAAACCATTTTGAACACTATGTGCACCAATCGAACAATACCAATAGTATTCCTTCTAACAGAGTGCGCAGTATTTGTTTGGATTCTAAGGGGAAACTTTGGATCGGCACACAGAACAAAGGCATAAGCCGCATGGATACGCAAACGAAAACTTTTGTGCATTTTGCCGATAGCCTTTCTGGAAATAATATCAACCACATTACAGAAACAAGCGATGGCAAAATATGGATCGGCACATACTCCTCTGGAATAAGTGTTTATGATCCCATCTCAGGTACATTCACCCAGCACAATAAACAGCATTCCGAAACTGGATATATTGCGGCATCTGCCAAACAGATTCATGAAGATTCGAGAGGTATTGTATGGGCCGTGAGCTGGGACAAAGGGCTGTTCCGCTACGATCCGCAAACAGGGAAGTTCAGCAATTATGTTAAAGACCCTGATGACCGTTATAGTCTTTCGGATACGCGGCTGCTGTCCATTGGCGAAGATAATTCGGGAATGCTTTGGGTAGGTGCATACAGAGGTTTGAATGCCACAAGTGTAAAACCTTCGCCTTTTGAACATGTTTATCACAAAAAGAATGAGCCAAACAGTCTTCCGGACGACATTGTGTACGGTATTGACGAAGACAGCTTAGGCAGGCTCTGGATTTCAACTTACAATAAAGGAATATGCTTTTCTGACGAAACGGGATATATATATACCAGTCCCACTTTTAATAAAAAGGTTCCTAAAAACTTCGCCAGGAACACAGCCTGGGATGTAACCATAGATAGCAAAGGCCGGGTATGGATTGGCAAAACGGGTGGCTTGTTGCGCTATAATATGGAAAATCGGGATTACACGCTCTACCCTGGGAGTAATCCAGCAAGTGATGGTATTAATGCCAACAATATTTTATCGGTAACAGAAGATTTTACTGGAAAACTATGGTTGTCTTCATGGAACGGCGGACTGATCTGTTTCGATCCAGAGACGGAGAAAGCAAAAAATTACAAACACAACCCTAACGACCCATGGTCGTTGGCACACAATAGTATTGTACATGTTTTTGAAGATAGTAAACAGAATTTATGGGTAATAACAGGAGGGAACAACCTGTACCTTTACGACAGACAGACAGACCGCTTTGTACTTCACCTGAGCGATGACAATCCAATAGGTAGAGATTTTAAGCAAGTTCTGGAGGACAATAACGGACAACTTTGGCTGGTATGTACCGGACTTATGCAGGCTTTTGACTTTCGTGGAAATATTCGCCAAACAATTAAGCTACAATACCAAAAGAAAGACATTTATTGTATGAGTGTTCTTGAAGACAAAAATGGGAACTTCTGGATTGCGTCGACCAATGGGATTTTCAAATACAACAGAAAGCTTCAGCGAATCTTTTTCTTCGACAAGGACGATGGGGTTCTGCGAAAGGCATTTACAGAACATGCTTCTTATAAAGGAAAAGACGGAAGGTTATATTTTGGAGGCAACGAGGGCTATAATGTGTTTCATCCGGATAGTGTTGTTGTGAATTCTTTTCTGCCTCCGATCCGCTTCACGAACTTTTTACTTTCGAACCAAGTGGTTAAAATAGGAGATGAATCATTCTTGCAGGCAGACTTAAACCTTTTGCCGGAAATTACTCTAGATCATACCGATAAAATCTTTTCTTTTGAATTCGCAGCGCTAAATTTTCATCAGCCCAACAAAAACGCATATGCCTACAAAATGGAAGGCATAAGCGACGACTGGATTTATACGGACGCCAAAAACCGACGGGCAACTTTTACAGGACTTCCGCACGGCACATACACTTTTAAAGTGAAAGCCAGTAACAACGACAATGTCTGGAACAAAAAACCAATAGCTGTAAAAGTAACCATTCTGCCTCCTTGGTGGCTTACTTGGTGGGCAAAAACACTGGCTGCAATTCTTGTGATAGGGACAACTTTTGTCATTATACGGGAACGCCTGGCTCGGTTGAATAAGCACAAGCGGGTGCTTGAAAAGAAAGTAGCCGAACGCACTTCCGAAATTCAAACTCAGGCTGAAGAAATTCAAGCTCAGGCCGAAGAACTGAAAACAATAAACGACAGGCTGCTGGAACTGGACAGCTTCAAACAGGGAATGACTGGGATGATTGTCCACGATTTGAAAAATCCCCTGAACGCAATCATCAACACACCAGAAAGCAATGCGGCAAAGGGCCTAAAGCGCATTAAACAATCTGGTCGCGAGATGCTAAATATGGTTTTGAACATTCTCGATGTTTATAAATACGAGGAAACTAAACTAACAGTAGACAAAGTGGATTGTCTGTTCAGTCGGATCACGAAAAAGGCGCTGGAAGAAGTGGCTTTCCTGATTGAACAAAAAAACTTGAATATTGTAAATAACATTCCTTCTGCAACTGGTATAAAAGGCGATTCTGAAATTCTTCAACGAGTAATGGTAAACTTGCTCACCAACGCCATTAAATACACTCCTGCAAACAATTCCATTCATCTGGAGACATCGGAAACTCCAAACGGCATGCTAAGAATTGTGGTTAGCGACACAGGCCAAGGCATACCCCAAGATCAGCTTACGAAAGTTTTCAACAAGTTCTCTCAGGTAGAAGCCCAGAAATCGGGCAATGTACGGTCCACCGGTTTGGGGCTTACCTTCTGCAAACTAGCAGTGGAAGCACATGGAGGCGAAATTGGTGTGGAATCCGAAATTGATAAAGGATCAAGGTTCTATTTCACCCTTGTGAAAAGTGAGCAAAAAGTGAATGAAGATGCTCCCGTTCTGCAAACAGAAGCTGATAATACCGGGCAACTCTGTTTATCAGATGAAGATCAGAACTTTTTAACCCCTCATGTTCGTCAGCTTGAACAGTTATTGGTTTACGAAACCAGTTTAATAGAAGGTGTTCTGGTAGAGATGGACATTGAAAATGAAAGAATAGAAAAGTGGAAAGCTGAACTTAAAGACTGTCTGTATTCTATGAATGAAACCAAGTATCAGGAACTTATTTCGCTGGCTAAAAAACCTTAATTTCTACGGTATTCACTGAGCAAACCACCCTTTCTGCTGACAAATCTAAAGTTCTGGCTGATCAGTCTTGAACCTACATTTTTTGTCTTCTATTTTTAAAGACAGAAAAGACCTTCTTTCAATTTCGCCTGTACCAGAAGCGAACACCAATACTTGATAATGCTATCATGCAACAGACAGATTCTCAGCAAACCGATATAATAAGATTATCGGAAGCGGATAAGAATTACTTAGTCCCTTACATCAACCAACTGGAAAAACTATTGGTTTACGAAACCAGTTTAGTGAAAGAAATCCTAACTTCATTGGACAGAAAAAGCCAAGAAATAGACCGGTGGAAAGAAGAACTTAACGACTGCCTGTATTCTATGAATGAACCCAAATTCCAAAAGCTTATAGAGCTAGCTCGAAAAACATAAATCTACACGGTTTACTATGCATCTAAAACTGCTATTGGACTAAAAGAAGCTCATCTTTTTTTCAACAAAAGGCAGCATAAAACTAAACGTACTCCCCTCCCCTGGTTCACTCTCAGCTTCAATCTCACTTCCATGATCCCGCACAAAATCCTGACAAAGACTCAAACCAAGACCGGTACCAGGTTCATTGTTCGTGCCCGAAGTAGAAAAACTCTCATCTATCCGAAATAGCTTCTGGATATTTTCCGGTTTGATCCCAATTCCAGTATCAATTACAGATATCGTAACATTTCCATTCCGTTTACTTGTTTCAATACAGATTTTACCTTTTTCTGGAGTGAATTTAATTGCATTAGAAAGCAGATTGCGGATCACAGTCCCGATCATATCCCTATCGCCATATACAAAAAGGCCTTTAGAAACTTTGCATCGCAACTTTATTTTTTTCTCATCTGCAAACTGTTGTTGCTGCGCCAGCGTTTCACTGACCAACTGATGCAGGTCAAAATTTATAGGTTCATAAGTCGTTTTACCAAGCTGACGTTTTGCCCATTCCAAAAGGTTTTCCAACAGTCGGAAACCATTCTCTGTAGTATCGAGCAGAAGATCTACATACTGCTTTATCTCCGCCTTATCGAACTCATCTACACCTTCTTTCAGTACTTGAGTCAGACTGATAACAGCTCCTATCGGACTGCGGAGGTCATGGGCAATAATCGAAAAGAATTTATCCTTCGTCGTGTTCAGCTCTTTCAACTGGCAGTTCTGCCTCAAAATCTCCTGACGGCTTTCTGCAAGTATCAAAGCCGACTGAGTCCTAGATATCAGTTCTATTTTATCAATCGGCTTACGGATATAATCAATCGCCCCAGCGTCGAGAGCAGTCTGTAAATTTGCAGAAGTAGTCATAACCCCCGAACACATGATAATCGGCATTTCCCTTCCGCACTCCATTTGTTTCACCCGTGTAATCAGTTCAATGCCGTTCATTGCTGGCATATCCCAGTCGGTAATGATAATATCGGGGCACTGCTTTTCAATAACCCTGAGCGCCACTTCCCCATTAGGTGCTTTCGTTACAATATAAGGTAGCTGAGCTTCTTCAAATGTCTCGAAAATAAGCTGAAGGTTATCAGGCTCATCGTCAACTATAAGAATGTGTTTCTTTCGCGAGGGTTCCATGTTCAGGTCTTTGGTTTTCGTTCGTCAAAGTTAAGACCTGTTTTAGAAAGAAAAAAAAGCGGAATTGTAATTTGTCCCTCCAGTTTTTCAACGTCACTTATTTACTAAAACCCTCCAAAAAGAACTTCTCTTTCTGCTTCTTCTGTTTTTTCCCTTTAATGTTGTAAACGAAGCTTAAAATAAAATACTGGGATTCGTTCTTTCTCCTATTCGTTTGGGTATACCTATAACCGTTTTCATCAATGGCATCAAGATCGAACCCGAATTTATACGTATTGAAAACATCTGAAATCCTAAAAATTACCTGTGCGCTATTCTTCAATACTTTCTTATTCAACGCCAAATCCGCATAATAACGCTCCATGTAAGTTCCCATTACAGACGGCATTTTTGACTTATAATAGCAAGCAAACTGAAACCCAAATCCTTTTGGCAGTTTAATATTATTTGAAATATTGACATTCCACCCCGTTCTACTGTTGTCCACTTGGTTATTGCCATACTCGCCCGACAGATTAGTATAGAAAATATTGCCGTTCGAATTTATACTCCACCACTCAAAAGGCTTGTAAGTTAAAGACAACTCACCCCCAATTAATTTTGCTTCATCAAGATTCATAAATGAAACTAACAGCGCACTATCATTCGAGGCCGATTTTATTCTTGAAATAGCTTGGTCGATATCCCGATAATATACAGCTCCCACCCCAGATAACTTATTGAAAACAAAGCGGGCTCCAACTTCAGCAGAATTTACATATTCGGGTTTTAAGTCAGGATTTCCTTTATGCATGTTTAATAAATCCGCGTATTCGTCGGAAAACGGATTAAGCATTTTTATGGTCGGTCGGTTTACCCTTCGGCTATAACCAGCATAAGCAGTAAAACGGTCATTCAGTTTATGCGAAATATTGATTGAGGGAAATAAATCAAAATATTCTTCTGCAAAATTATCGTTTTGAGTATTTGAAGTAAATTCACCTCTTACTCCGGCCTGCAATTCGATACGTTTTAGTCTGGCTGTGAGATTAAAATACGCAGCATGTATCATTTGTATGTAATTGAATTTGCTGGTCAGCTCTGGATCATTATGGAATTCAGCAGAATTTATAGCCGTTTCAGACTCAAAATCGTTTAGCAAATCTCTTGAGCTGAAATTATATCCAGTTTCAAAATTCAACGACTTATTATACGGATGCACATAGTCCAGAGAAAAATCGGCTTGCTTATTAAGCTGTTTAGCATATGTATTCTGTAATTCCAGATTTTGATCCGATAACTCAGGCAAAAACCTATTATTCATTTCCTGCAACTGGTCGAGCAAAGAGTAATGAACTTTTGCCGATAAAAACCGCCCTTTTTCAAAATTGCATCTGTAATTCAGTCTTCCATCAATGCTGTAGTTATGTAAATCGATATCAATTTCCTTTATCGACTCGTTTGTTTTTTGTCCCGAATTGCCCAGCGTTTCATAATTTATAGTCCTGTCAGCGTTATTCATCTTTCCAGAACCGATAAGCGAAACACCTATTTTTTGATTTTTGCTGATCGTAAAATCAAGATTCGAGTTTAGAAATACATTGTTCAAACTCTTATCCTGCCTGTCGTACTGATAAAAATCAGAAGTGTTTGAATTCTCACGTAAATGTTTTTTTGTCTGAAATTTTGTATTGTGCTTAACTCCTCCGTTAATAAAAAATCGGATTTTCTCTGTTGTTCCAGAATACCCAGCATTTACGCCCCCAGTTTCAGGATATCCTGCATTAACCATCAGGGTTGTTTTATTTTTTCTACTTTTCCCTGATTTTAAAACTATGTTGATAATACCGGACATGCCTTCTGCCTCATATTTAGCCGACGGATTATTGATCAGTTCAACTTTTTCAATCTGATCGGAAGGTATTTGATCCAGAGATTTTACAAGCTGCGATCTCTCGCCGTTTATCAGAATTATTACCTTATCGCTTCCTCTGTAATTAATATTTCCGTCAATATCAATGTCAACCGACGGAAGGGTTTGCATTACATCAATCGCCGTTCCTCCAGAAACCGTTGTGTTTTTAGATATATTCACTGTTGTTTTTTCCAGCTTCTTTTCAACTAGATTTTTTTCTGCTGTTATCGATATTTCTGATAAAGAGATATTTTTCTGATTGAGTAAAAAATCGCATTTCACGGTTCTTGCCTGAATAGTTAACGCTTTCGTCTCTTCAGCATATCCCATGTGTGACGCCACTATAATGTATTCTCCCAATTGAATATCACTGATCAAATACTTACCATAAGCATCGGCCATAGTCCCTTTTATAAGGCTGGAATCTTTTTTTGCCAATAGCTGAACAGAAGCAAATGAAAGCCCCTCTCCATTTGAGCTATCCTTTACCATGCCCTGTATCTCACTTTTCTCCGATGTTGTTGCACCGTAAAAATTCATGGTCATGAAAACCATTGCAAAAACCAAAAAATGTATCTTTTTCAATCCTTTACTCATAGCCTCTTTCTTCACTCGTTAATATTCTACAGCCATAGTTTTTCCTCAACTCATAAATTTTATAATCTAAAATCTAGAATTTATTGATAATGGCTTTATTGTTAATAACACCTTTTTCTCCGTTATATATTATTCACCATCTAAAAAGGCATATTAAGCAGTCACAAAAGTATTTTTCTTTTTTTGAAGTATCAAAATTATATAACTGTTATAAAGCCATAAGTGAAGCAGAAAAAACAAGTTTATCCAAGACACATTTGGGATTTCAATCCGAAGCGTACTCTTCCTACATGAGACTTAAAATTCGGAATAGAAAACAGAAGTAGGCTTCCTTACATCTACCGTAATAACGAAAAAGGATAAAAACATTTACCTTAGAAGCATAAGTAAGTACTCAGAAAAATCAACTTAGATTTATTTATAGTCTAAATAACTGGTTATTTGAAGGAAGGAAGTCTAAAATAAATAGGTCTGCGATCTAAGAAGTTTATAAACACACCAGTTTTTCTAATTTTCAAACACAAAAACTCATAGAAAAGCTTTGCAAATAAATAAAAGTAGAACACAAAAGAGAAAATACATATTCATCTGAAAACCTAACAAATACAGCCAGAAAAGTATCCAAGTACTGCGCTACATAAAATCTAATAACTAACAACAAAAAAATGACAAACAGCGAATCCTTCCGCCGCCTAAGAGAACAAACCCAATCCAATTTCGACTTCGCAGTATTGGTCTGCACAGCAGTTCCACAACTGAAATACGCCCTAAAAGAATACGCAAAAAATCCCGACTACCTCGTCGTGCAAAACGCCCACTTCAAACCATCAGAAGAGCCATATTCTTCAGAAAAGCGTATTATGCCAAGCTACAAATCTGTCCTTGGAGCTAACTTCTTTCTCACATCCTTCTCCTTTTTCGAGTCCTACTTCTTCAGCCTCATCGACGAAATGATCGACTTTCACGGAGGCGAACAAGCCCTGCTCACATTCGTCAGAAAGCGCCTCTCCTCCCCCATCAGCGAAGAAAAAATCAATCTCGCTCACAAACTACAAAAGCAGCACAAAGGCGAACACCAAACACGCTACCAAAAATACACCCGCGAACTCTCCCAGAAAGATTGGATATGGCCATCCGACAAATTCGCTCTTTACGGCATCCAACAGCTCATCACCAACCGAAAAAAGATGAAAAGCGCCGATATTCCCGAACTTCTTTCGTATCTTCTACTATTCGAAATCAACAGCCAACGTACCAAAGACTATCACAACATCCGCGATGTGCGCAACAAAATTGCACACGGCAAAAAACTAAGTTTCGACCTTGCAAAAGCCATAGAAGCCAACCAGTTTCTATACAAACTCGCAACCGAAATCGATCGGCACGTTGTACAACACTTCTTCGTAATCGAACGTTATCGGTAATCAACAAAAACCTTTTGCATGCGCCTTTTAATCCTAACCATATGTGTTTTTATACAACTAAACTCCAAAGCAAAAATCAACATAACAACAAAGCAAGAAGATTACAAACACGTCACACAAAAAATTGATCAACTAAAAAACAAAATCCCCTATTTCCGAACCCTAATCAAAAAGCTCGAAGAATCCCCGCAAATTTTCACCATCACCATCCACCAATCAAAACACCTAGCACTTTTTCAGCCCACCAAACAAGGCGGAAAAATAAACTTCTCATCCCTCAAAATCCTCAACGACGACAACGCCGTTCTAGAAGAATTCTTCCACGCCTTCCAACACCTATACTACAAACTTCCCCTCAAACTCAAAAAAGGAGGATCGAACATCGAATTCGAAGCAAAACTCTTCCGTGCCATTGTCTACATCGAACAAGGCCTGCCCATGAACGAAACCCCAAGCCAAAAAGGCCTACTCGATTTCGTGCTCGGAATGCTCGACCAAAACGGCCATTTTCAAACCCATAAATTCAACACCACACAACAACAGAAATACATTTCCTGCGTACGCCACTTCCAACAACATTGGGAACAAAGAAACAAAGACGAAAACCACCACAGCATCTACTCCCAAACCGTTGTCGGCAATTGGATGCCCGATGCCCTGTTCTTTCTCCTAAACCATTAACCCTCAAAATCCCCAAACCTAGGTATTGCATTACTCATATACCAAAACCTAGGTATTTCCTGTTGTTCGTTATCTACACAACTTTGAACCAAAGAGCAAATTTTCAACCCATAAGCTCTCTAAAATCAAAAGCAGATAACAATGACCAAAATCATACGCAAAACCCAACACGGAAAAATATTCAAATGCGACAAATGCGCAAAAATCCATATCGAGTTCAATAACCTCAGTTTCAATTTCGACAATACCGAGTTCAAACAATTCGCAAACTATTTCAAAAAACTCAACGGCCCTTATTGGGAAAAACAGAACAAAGACACCATCTATCGTCGCAAAATCTTTGTTCCGATAGGCCATAAAAACGTCACCTTTCTTCTAAACAACGAAGAACTACAAGAATTCAAGCTCCTCCTAAACGGTCACAACCAGAAATTACTAAACACCCCGGTTAAATTCAATTACGACCTAAATCTGAACTAACCAACACTATTATTTTTGGGGAGCAGGGCGCTATCACTCTCACAAACATCCAGCGCGTTTTCCGCTCCAAGTCCTCGCCCCGGGCACGGTTCTGCATCAGCATTGCGGGGTCTTCCTACCGTCAGCCTCCGCAATACTGTGCATCACACGTGCCCGTGGCTGTGGGCTTTCCACTCCAACCGCGGCTAGCCTAAAACAGCATCTCCTTCCAAAACAGACCAATAATTGAATAATCGATTAATAGAATAATTGAATAGCTGACGCGGCTATCCTTACAACATTGGACACTTCAGAACGCTGATAGGCTCACTATTCTCATCAAAAAACAGTGAGCCTATCAGTAAACAAACAATAACCTACCGGTGGGCTTGCCGTTCTTTCTTCACAATAGCAAGCCCATCTGGCTGTCCAGAAGATCAATAATTGAATAGTTGACGCGCAAGTCTATTCTTTTCAATAATTCTATTATTAGAGATAATAATTCCTAATAACTTCGCCAGTAAACCAAAACAAAACTATATGGCACTTATAAGACCAGTAAGAGGAATCGATCCTAAATTTGGAGAAGACTGCTTTCTTGCAGAAAATGCAACCATTATCGGAGATGTAGAAATGGGCGACGGATGCAGCATATGGTACGGAGCAGTATTGCGTGGCGACGTACATTACATCAAAATCGGCAACAATGTCAACATTCAAGACAACGCTACAGTTCATGCCACATACCAAAAATCCCCAACCAACATCGGCAACAACGTCAGCATAGCCCACAACGCAGTAGTACATGGCTGCACAATAGAAGACAACGTACTCATCGGCATGAGCGCTGTAATCCTAGACGACGCCGTAGTCGAAAGCAACTCAATCATAGCCGCAGGCTCTGTTGTCACCAAAGGTACACGCGTAGAATCAGGCAGCGTGTACGCAGGCATTCCAGCAAAAAAGGTAAAGGATATTGGCCCAGAACTACTAAAAGGCGAAGTAGAACGCATTGCAAACAGCTATCATATGTACGCAGGCTGGTACAAAGAACCAGAACAGGCATCCACAGAAGGCTAATTTTCAGACAAAATTGCTGCGCTATTTTAAATTTCTACTTTTGGTACTGCCAAATCATACTTTGGAGGGTTCTGATAACCCTCCACAAACTGTTAAACCTGTATCAATATGCCTACATTGAATGTTGATGTCCGCTCTGAAATCGGCCAGTTAGAAGGCGTTATCCTACACACACCAGGCCCAGAAATAGAAAACATGACGCCAGAAAACGCCGAAAGAGCTCTATATAGCGATATACTAAACCGTTCGGTTGCACTTAAAGAATACGAGGAATTTTCAGGCGTGCTATCCAAAGTCACCCAAACATTCCAAATAAAAGACCTTCTACAAAATGCACTTGCCAACGAAATAGCAAAACAGGAGCTTATCGAGAAAATCTGCAAGTTCGAAAACGCATATCACCTACGCGACAGGCTCTACCAAATGCTACCCGACGAACTTACCAATGCTCTCGTCGAAGGACTTGTACTCGAAAGAAACACGCTCAGCAGTTACCTCCAAACAGACCGTTATGCACTCCGCCCGCTTCACAACTTCTTCTTCACACGCGACGCCTCTGTTTCAGTAATGGACAAAGTGCTCATCAACCGCATGGCAAACACCGTCCGCGACCGTGAATCGTGGATTATGGAAACCATCTTCAAGCATAGCGGAACATTCCAAACCAAAACATTCAATCCTGTAGACCAACCCTATTTCGACAAAAACATCACCATCGAAGGCGGCGACATACAAATAGCCCGACACGATACGCTAGTAATTGGTTTCGGAGCACGAACAACATCTCAAGGAATCGATTACATCATCGATCAGGTTAAAAAAGATGGCCAAATAAGAAACATCATCGTTCAGGAATTACCAAGCACTCCAGAATCGTTCATTCACCTCGACATGGTTTTCACTTTTCTTGATACCAACAAATGTATGGTATACGAGCCTCTTGTTATGAAAACCAACCGCTACCGTACCATTCACATCGAGATAGACCAAGGAAAAGTAGTCTCAATTCGCGATGTCAGTAATATCCTTACTGCCTTGAAATCAATTGGCATAGAACTTGAACCTGTGTATTGCGGCGGAACAAAGGATTCCTGGATTCAGGATCGGGAGCAATGGCACAGCGGAGCCAACTTCTTCGCTCATGCACCGGGTAAAGTAATCGGCTACGACCGAAACGTGTACACGATCGAAGAAATGAACAAACACGGATTCGAAATAATAAAAGCTTCCGACGTTATTTCTGGGAAAATAGATCTGAAGACTTATAAAAAATATGTTGTTACCATAGAAGGTGCAGAACTTGCGCGTGGTGGTGGTGGAGCTCGCTGTATGACAATGCCTGTCTCCCGTCGTCCCGTAAATTGGTAACACAAAAGCATAATTCAACAAGGCAGTTTCGCACATAGGCAAGCTGCCTTTTCTTGTATTCAGGCATCTTACTGACAGTTTTTGTAGTCTAACCAAAGAACTGCCGTCAGTATTGGGTAAGTCATTTTATTATAGCATGTTGTTTTAGGATACAAAAAATTAGATAGTACTTTTAAGAACTTTTTTCCGTTAATATAAAAGCTGTACGAAGTTCTGATATATACATATGAAGTGAATATGCTTTACTTACAATCATTCAGGTATAGGAACATTTTATCAGCTGTAGAATTCAGAACAAAACATACAACAAACCTCAAACAGTAATTGTTTATACAGAACAATACAAATTAATTGGCAAGTTGCATGTTACCGTAGGCAAATAATGTAAACATATGAAACAACCAAGCAAATTCACATTAAAGAAATTATAAAATTTACAATTCCTCTAATCCGAATTTACTTGGACGTAACATCTGACAATTGAAAATAAATCGAAACAGATGAAACATTTTATTTGGATACCACTCCTTATAATGCCAGTTCTACTTTGGGGACAACAGACATCTTTCGATGTCAATGCAACGGCATGCATTGGTGAAATCGTAAAAATAAAAGATCACGATGAAAAGCATAACATCGTCGAGGGAAGTCTGATAAAATACGAGTTCGTGCATACTACCGAAACCGACATCCAATATTCCACATGGAAAATACAGAAAAACGACACCGTAAAACACATCTTTCTTAAAGAGGGAGAATATCAAATAACACAGACAGTAACCCTAAATGGGGCTTCAACCACTTACCAACAAAGCATTACCGTAAACCCATCCCCAGCGATAACACTCAATTACAGCCGTGAGGCAACTCTTGATACTGTCGAAATGATTATAGGGCAAAGCGTTACTGTTAGCATTGCCCAAAGCTACAACGACTACGAATGGTTTAGAAAAGAAGGAGGCAAATGGGTCTCTAAAATCGCTGCAAACCCAAGCTATACCACCAATCTCCCAGGAGAATTTCTGCTTTCCATAAAAGATGGGAATGAATGTACAAACGAAGCCCCCTTCTGGATAATTACAAACGAGCTACCTTCTGACGATAAATACATCACGATCATAGTTGAAAACAATATCCTTACGCCAAATAACGACGGCATAAACGATGTACTCTTTGTGAAATATCTCAACGATCCGGATATCTATACTAAACCTCTGGAACTTTACATATACAATAGAGGCGGAGTGCTCATCTACGACACCAAAGACTACGAAAACGACTGGGACGGAAAAGACAAATCAGGAGCGGAATTATCAACAGGCTCATATTATTACGTTGCCAAAAGTGAAGGTCGGCGGGGCAAAACAGGTTTTATCGATATCATACGGTCAGAATAGCACTAAAACAAGTGATAAAATAAAGAATGCATTAAATAAGTACACAGATAAAATGAAGTTAGATCTATTTCCATCCTAAGCAACTGGTTATCTGAAGGAAATAAGTCTAAAACAAAAGGCCCACGGCCTTATTTAATATAAAGAGCAATTCAAAGCATTGTTAAATCTACAAAAAAGCTCAACCTTGTTGAACACATCCTGTAGGTTGAATCAATTCACGAATTTGAAAAAGGGATAAAAAATAAAAACAAAAAAACATGAAGCAACTGTTATCCACCATAACCCTTTTATTGTTTTCCGTTGCGTTGGGGATGGCGCAGCAGCTTCCAACAACGAACCAATACATCATCAATACATTTGTACTTAACCCCGCTTTTGCTGGAGAAAACGGAAATATAGAAGCTTTTCTTGGTTACAGAGCTTCGTGGCTAGGTGTAGATGGAGCACCTAGGCTCAGTCATGTCAACCTAAACGCCTCTTTTGCCAAAACAATGGGCTTAGGGGTTTCAGTTCAGAGCGAATCTACAGGTAACTTCGAGCATTTTCACGGAAGCTTGGCCTACGCCTACCACCTACAGTTAGGCGACGATATGTATGCAAGTCTTGGTCTCGAAACCATGTTCTATAGAAACCAGATCGACAATTCAAATGTCCGCTCTCAAGGTTTAGACCCTCTTCTGGCCAACTCGGCAGCTCTCGGAGGCACAACTTTCGATGCTGGTGCCGGCGCAGGCTTTTGGATGAAAAACCTAACGTTCGGAGTTGCAGCCAAACGCCTAATTGGTCCAAGTATAGAATACGAAGGTGACGAACAACTGTTTTTCTACAAGCCAGATATGCATATCAACGGTTTTCTATCTTATACAATACCTATCGGGCAAGTTGGAGGAAAAGCAAGGTCTAGAAAAGCCAGCAAAAAACCGAAATACAGAGTAGAACCCATGGCCGTTGTTCATTATACAGCTGGAGGCTTCTTCTACGATGCAGCAGTTAATTTCATGTTCCGCGACCGCATCTGGGCTGGTGGCCTATACCGCACAGATGGTTCTGCCGGCATTCAAGTCGGAGGAGCCCTTCAAGAGCGTATTATCATGAGTTATTCATACGAATTCGGGATGGGGCAATCCATTGCCAGTCAATCTTCTGGTACGCATGAGATTTCAATCGGCTTCCTGCTTAAAGCAAATGAAAAGAAAAGAGGACGCACTTTGTTCCTGCTCGATCCCCCTCTCAACCAAGGTGGTGGAGACCCAAAGCTAGAAGAAAAACTCAATGCAGTTAACGATTCCCTAAAGAACTACGTTGCCAGAACCGATCCTCGCATCAAAAAACTAGAAGAAGATGTACGGGATTTAAAAAACAGGCTCAGTGTAGCTAAAGAAGATAAAAAGGCTCAAGATTACGAAGCTCCTTTCGTTATCAAGAATATAAAATTTACATATAATAACTGGCGCCTATTACCGTCTTCATATCCAGAGCTGAAAAAGCTGATTATGAAAATGAAGCGCGATCCAAAACTTGAAATTCTCATAACAGGCTATACCGATAATTTTGGATCAAAGAATTTCAACATGCGCCTATCTAAAAGGAGGGCTAAATCTGTAAAAGACTTTTTCATGAAAAATGGAATTGCAGAAAGCAGAATTGCCATTGATGGAAAAGGGCCTGCAAATCCAAAAGCATCCAATGCAACTAAAGAAGGGCGTGCAAAAAACCGACGTATAGAAGGTGCGTTTAGGCGAAGAAAATAAAGACGTTACAAAAAGCGTTTCAAGAGCTACAGCCCCATTGTTGTAGCTCTTATCATTTAAGCGAATGGCATGTAGTAAAAAGGTGTTTTGACAAGTATTTCTAACGGCACGAAATATGTTCTACCCTCTCTAGAAGAGAACAAAAACAGGGCAGGGCACCAAAAATCAGACAATGATTTCTGCACAGCCGAAAGTCGTAGTATTATGAAAAGGATAATTTTAATTTTAATAGCAATATCGTTAACCACTCAGGTCTACTCCCAGACATCGATGAATGCAGGAGGGGCTTCAACTGTTTCACGGGGCTTATCACTATCGTATTCTATTGGTCAGGTCTTTTCAGGAACACTTTCCAATCAGAAACGCACCACACAAGATATCCAACAGGCACAACTAAACCTTGATGCACCAGCTTCCTTCAATACAGAAGAAACAAGTAAAGGATTTAATGCCCGAGTGTTCCCTAACCCAACGAAAGATAATATATACGTAGAATTTGTAGGTAACGACATTCAATATAAACTATCTGTTTGCGACCTATCTGGTAAAATTCATAAAACAGATCCGTACGATGTATCGTCGGAGAGTAATAAAATTAGAACCCTTGTAATAAATGTTTCCAATCTGCCCCGAGGTCATTATGTTATAAATGTCCTTAACAGAAAGGGAAAAAAAACAGGATATAGCTTTAAATTTTTAAAAGAATAAAACGACACTTTAAGTCTGTCATCAAACAAAATATTAGCACAATGCTTTTCCTAGGAAGTAGTGTTATATGCATAATTGAAAGGCAAGTCAACGTTCAAAATACTATAAGAATAAAGAAATTACGTAATAACTCATATATGCCCTTGCTATGAAAAAGTTAGCTTCTATATTAATCATAATCTGCCTGGGATTACATACACAAGCTCAGGATGTCCCCAAAGCTTTCAGTTATCAGGCTGTAGCTCTCGATAACAAAGGTGCTCCCATTGCCAATGATGACGTAGTCGTTGAAATATCCATATTTAAATCCTCAGCAACAGGAACGTTGGAGTGGCAGGAAGTTCATCATCCAACCACCAACGAACATGGCCAATTCTCAGTAGCCATTGGCAAAGGTACCAGCACCTTGGCTGGCGCACAAAATAGTTTCGCAGACATCAATTGGGCGGAAGGGCCTTATTTCCTTAGAACCAGAGTCGATTTTGGCACATCGGAAGTAATTAACAGCCTTATTGATATGGGCACGGTTCAGTTACAATCTGTACCATATGCACTGCTTGCCGAATCTGCCCTAAATGCCCCAACACCAAAACTAAGCGACCTAACCGATGTAGATGCAAGCACAGTACAAGATGGACAAGTTCTTAAATGGACAGGAACACAATGGCTCTCATCTGATGCCATAGACGGGAATTTGTTTGTCCGCACAGACGGCACCTCCGATCTTACTGGAGATTGGACAATTTCCAGTAACAGTATCACACTAACATCAGGTAGTTTAAACCTGATCAATGGTGTTGTCACAACACCAAATCTTTCACTTGGAGGAACAAAAGTAGATGGTATTACGATAGATCCTAATTTAGCTGCTGTTAGTCACTCCACTTTAGCATCTTCTCAGGCATTGAAAAGCTATATAGACGGCCAGCTTGCTGGTGGAGGAGAAGGTTGGACAGTCACCCCATCTACCGTTTTCAACTTAAATCAATTTATTGGTGTTGGAATAGAACCTTTATTTAAATTTCATGGCAACATTACAGGTAATGCTTTTGTATTGGAAGGAGGCTTTCAAGGTGATGATCTAACCACGTTCCAATCAGGCACATCGTACATGGCATTTTTAGGGAATCGCACTGCATTACGCGTAGGAGTAATTGATGATCCTAATCTTTCTTCACCATGGAAAAATGCAGGAAACTATTCTTTTGCATTTGGGAAGAATAACATTGCAGAAGGAGACTACTCCTTTGCCTTTGGAGAAGGCAATGCTGCTGGAGAAAAATATGCTGTTGCTTTTGGAACTTCCAATATAGCAGCAGGTTTAAATTCTTTTGCTGTTGGAGAAGCAAATGAAACAGGAGCTGGTGTATCTGTCGCGTTTGGAAAACTAAATATAAACTCTGGAGATTACTGTCTAACTGTAGGCACGGCTAACCGAGTAGAAAGTTCCGTTAACAGTTTCATATTTGGAGATAACAATAAGCTATTGTATAATGGCCCTGCAGCTGGTCCCGATCCCTCAATTAGCATCCCCAGAAATTGCTTAATAGGTGGGTTAAACTCATCTTCAAAATCAAGATATACTTTTGTTTATGGAGAGAATGTGCAATTAGGGGCTAACTCAATTGGAACTGTTGCAATGGGAAAAAACATAAACACAGACGTACCATCTGCGTTTGCCTTCGGAGAAGGTATTACACTTAGTAGCATATATCAAATTGTAGTTGGTCGCTACAATATGCCTACAGCTAGTGCTCCTAAAGACAAAAAAAATTGGGATGCTAATGACGAACTCTTTACTGTCGGAAATGGAACCGATATAGGTACTCCATCTAATGCCATGGTTGTTTTTAAGAATGGAAATGTTGAAGTTCAAGGAACAGTAACTGGTGGTATAGCAAGTCCATCCGATAGAAGGTTGAAAAAAGAGATTAAACCATTAGAGAAAGCGCTTCAAAATATAACTAAGTTAGAAGGAGTAAGCTATTACTGGGATAAAACAAAAAAGCGCACAAAAAACATGAGCGATGAAAAACAACTTGGTGTTATTGCTCAAGATCTTGAAAAAGTTTTCCCAGAACTTATTATAACTAGTAGCGACGGCTTTAAAACAGTTAACTATATCGGAATAATACCTGTTCTAATAGAGGCTATTAAAGAGCAACAGAAGGAAATAAAAGAACTCAAAGAAGCAAAGAGTACTAAAGAAGAACAGATAGACGAACTGGGAAAGAAATACAAAGCAATGAACGACCGATTAGAAACTATCGAAAAGTTGCTTCTTAAAACGACAACAAAGTAAAATACATAAGGAAAATATTGTTTTTTTACATAGCAAGGATTTGAAAGAGGCTTTTAATAGCCTCTTTTTTTTGAAACTTGCTCTACAACAGGTATTCTCAAATCAAAATATGAGTTAAGTCATGTTTTGCTCCTACCCTCACAGCTATATTTGCATAGAACGATTAAGCGACACTACTTAATCGTTCTGTTGTGGTTAATTTGGTTTTGTCAATATCCTATCTCTAAGAATAGGATACTGCGAGTGTTTTTCTGCTTCTTAGGTTATTAGATTATGGGATAGGCTCCGCTTGCGGAGCCTTTTTTATGCTATACTGCGAGTACACCTCTTCTACACATCCAAAATGGAATCTATAGTTTCATATCTTTATTTAAAACACAGTTGCTTTTTTAGAAATGTAGAAATTCTAATATTGATAGTAAAACTGAAAAAATAATTCCGTTTTGCGTTGCGGTCGTCCAAATCCTTACGCACCCTATACGTTCCAATATTGAACGCCTTGTGCATCTTAACTAAAATTGTTTTTCACTTTCACTAATTTATTAATAATGTTATATATATATATATACAGAGCATACCCATCAGAGAGCAGGGGGGAATAAAATTACTGAAGCTTTATTCTGACAAATTAAAATTCGAAATCCAACCTCCTTATTTTTCAACATTAAGATAAACTGAAAAGCATAAACTATACAATATCACACCTACCTGAAGTAGAACGTGAAACATAAAATTTGTTTATCAAAAGAAGCAGAAATTAAATTATTTGTATGTAAAGTGAAGTGCAAGAAACTTCAGGAAAGTTAATCTAGAGGTCAAGCAAACCTTTTGGAAGGTTGAGTTCTATTGTTTGCTTATCGAAATCTATATCCTCTATCCAATCATCATTTACGGGAATTAAAGCTTCTTCCCCATTTCTATCAATCCTAAACTGATCATTATTGGTAATTTCAAGTATTCCGGTTATTGTGCCGATTGAATTACCAGCTGTATCTATCGCAGTTAAACCTACCAAACGAAGCAAAGAAACGTCGTCTTCGTCACTATCGATATGTTCTTTAAGAATGAAGATGCTTTTTCCTAAAATGGTTTTTGCTTCGAAATCGGTATCAACATCTTCGAACTTAACTATCGCAGTTTCAAGGTTTCTAACCTTATAATTCTCTATAAAAAAAGGAATCAGTATATTATCAATATTGACAAACACTGATCCCAGTTCGATAAAATCTTCAGGAAAACTATTGGAAAACTTTAAAATTACTCCTCCCTCAATACCGTGCGTTCTAACAACTTGAGCAATTTTATAACAATCTTCCTGATACATTTTGTTCAGATTAAGCTTCAGTTTTTTCTTCGCCTGCTGCTTCACCTTCTTCAGCTGCAGCTTCACCTTCTGCTGGAGCCTCTTCTGCTTTAGCAGCAGCTTCTTCTTCAGCTTTACGTTTCGCGATTTCCTCAGCGCGTTTTTGACTTACTTCTGCTTCTGCTGCAAGACGTGCTTTAGTAGCTTCTTCTTCTTTGTTAGCAAGACCATCTACTTTTGCCTGAATCTTAGCAAGCTTTTCTTCTTTCCAAGCTTTGAATTTTTCTTCTGCTTGTTCTTCAGTATGTGCACCTTTTTTTACACCTTTTAGAAGGTGGTTTTTCATAAGAACACCTTCATAAGATAAAATTGCTCTTACTGTATCTGTCGGTTGCGCGCCTGTTTGGAACCAGTATAATGCTCGATCGAAATCTAGTTGAATGGTTGCAGGATCTGTATTAGGATTGTAAGAACCAATACGTTCGATAAATCGGCCATCACGTGGCGCTCTTCCGTCGGCTATAACAATGTGATAGAAAGCGTGTGACTTTCTACCATGTCTAGCCAATCTCATTTTAACTGGCATTTGTGTAAAATATTTGTTTGTAAATCGGCTGCAAAGGTAATAAGTTTTTTACGAACGAGAAGCATTTATGTTAAATTATTCCCATTGATAACTAGACTTTTCTCTAAAATTCACTCATCTCTCATAAGTATAAAAAGAATATCTGAGTAGGGTTTAACAAAACAAAGGCGTAATAGAAGAAACGAAAAAGAAATTCAGAATAGACATACTTCCCAATAAACTATAAAACCAGTGATTATGAAACTCAATGTATCTTTTCTGTTGATTATTGCTATACTTATAAGCTTCAACATAGCTTGTAATAAAGAAAAAGACCAGCAATCTAGTCTATCTCCCTATGGTACACTAACAAAGCATTCTGGATGTGTCGATAAAAAGAACCTATCGGCCGCCCCCTCGAATATTTCCCGTGTAGAATATAGCTACGATAAAGAAAAACAGCTTCTTCTAGTAAAACACATCAATGCTGGTTTTAATTGCTGTTACGACAAACTATATAGTAACATTGAATTTACAGAAGAAACTATAACGATAGAAGAACTTGAAGATAGTCGCTCCTGTAAATGTAACTGTTTGTTCAACCTTAACTTCGAACTGAAAAATATCGAAGCTCAAAAATACACTTTGAAATTTGTGGAACCATATGCAAATGAGTCTATTATTTTTGAAATAGACTTAACAAAACAGCAATCTGGATTCCACGAAGTTGTACGCACGTATTATCCTTGGAGCAAATAATACTAAATTCATTTGATGGTGAACTTTCCAAGAGTTCTTTCGGGTTGTCAGTAAAGCTTTTGGAAAGTTATGCCAAAGAAATATGTAAACTTAAATAAAGCGAAAACAGCTTAACCAAACAATAAATTTTCAGACATGAAAGCTCATCTGATTTTAAGTCTATTATTGGGGTTCTTACTGCTAAGTTGCGAACAGGAAAAAGAAGAGCCAAAAACAAACGAGATTGAAGGAGAACTTGTTTCTCATACGAAATGTGGGACAGCAAAGCAAAAATCTATTACTAACACTCCAAAGAAACCGCGCATAGACTACTCATTCAATAGCAAAGAACAAACATTAAAATTGAAGCATTTTGCGGCTGCCGTTAATTGTTGTTACGAAGAACTGAACTGTGTTGTAAAACGAGAAGACAACACTATTATCATAGAAGAAAACGAATTAATGTCTTCCTGCAACTGCCTCTGCGTTGTGGATCTGGAGATAGAGATAACCGGTGTCCAAAAGCAAAAATACACTTTGAAATTTTTGGAGAAATATGCTAAGCCAGATGATACCCTAATTTTCGAAATTGACCTAAACGCACAAGAACAAGGCAGTCATGAAATTGATAGGTCTTATTACCCTTGGAGTTACAATACGAAATAGAAATTTCCAAGGCTGTTTTAAAACTAAGCACGTGGTGCTATTATTAGGAAAATCATCTTGCTAATAATCAGTACTGTGACATACTTAAAAGTGTCGCATTAGTACACCTACTTACTTTCAAAAAAACAAGCAGCGCTCTTCCTCTATTTCTTAGTTATGAAGCTTTTACATTTGAGGAATTCAACCTTCAATAACAATATGCCCAAAACACCAATCTTCATCAATACAAATCAGACAAAAAAGTCTGGTATTCCAGCCAAAGAATATTATATTGCTGTCAGAAACCAAACAACCAATATTCTATGCCATGATGAAGAAAATTGTTCTTGTCACGGGAGGTAACCGTGGAATTGGAAAAGAAATATGCCGTCAATTGGGTGCAGAAGGACACACTGTAATACTAACTGCCCGCGACCTCGTAAGTGCAGAAGCTGCCGCAGACGAAATCCCTGGCAATATAAGGGGATATAAATTAGATATACGCTCGGATAATAGTGCGAAAAAACTTATAAATAAGCTTCAAAAAGAGTTCGGTCATATTGATGTACTCATAAACAACGCTGCCATCTGGAGCCGTGCTAAAATGAAAGCATTGGACATAGATGAACTGCGTGATGTTATGGAAACCAACTTCTATGGAGCAATACGTACCTCGAAAACCCTTCTTCCGCTGTTGAAAGCATCATCATCGCCAAGCATTATAAATATATCTAGCGAAATGGGGCAGATAGAAGCACTCTATAACGGAGGGACGGCGGCTTACCGACTGTCAAAATCATCCTTGAATGCATTTACGATTCTTCTTGCTACCGAACTCAAAGAAGAAAATATAAGAGTAAATGCTGTTGATCCAGGGTGGACAAAAACCGAAATGGGAGGATTGACAGCCCCACGTTCTATTGCAGAAGGAGCTGATACTATTATTTGGCTGGCAACCGAAAAAAACAGTTCTACAGGTAAATTCTTCCGCGACAGAAAGGAAACAAATTGGTGATTAAGTATGTAGTTCTTTTTATTAAGAAAAACATCGTACTAATATTCAGCATAATGCTTACAAAAGTGCTGTTTATATTAGCACTTCTATTATAAAAGAAGCAGCTTAAATAACTGCTTCTTTTATATTAAGCAATGAAGTAAAAAGAAAAGACTAGCTTTTCAATATATCGTCAAGAACCAGATCAAACACTTCGGACTGGTTCATTTTCATTTCCTCTAGCTGTTTTGGAATTAGACTTTCAGCAGACATTCCCGGAACAGTATTAACCTCCAGGAAATAAGGTTCGTTATCCTGAATAATAAAATCTACCCTTACGATCCCTTTACATTCAAGTATATCATATACTCTTGATGCTATACTTTGCACCTTCTCTGTTAACTCAGTAGAGATTCTGGCAGGTGTGATTTCGTCAACAAATTCAGGAGTATACTTTGCCTGAAAATCGAAGAACTCATTTTTGGAAACAATTTCAGTAATTGGCATAACTATTTCCCGCTCTTTGGTCTTCACAACACCGCATGTTACCTCTGTTCCTTCAATAAAGCTTTCAACCAACACCTGTGCCCCCTCGGAAAAAGCCTTATCAATTGCTGGGGACAACTCTTCTTCTGTTTTCACCTTCGAAACACCAAAGCTAGACCCGGCATCATTGGGCTTCACAAAACATGGTAAGCCAACTTGGTCTATAATCTGGGTGATATTGTATTCCTCTTTCGCAGTCAAGAAACAACTATCTGCAACAGTTATCCCAAATCCCTGAAGATAATTATTGCAGAAATATTTATTGAAAGTTAAACTCATATTCAGTGGATTTCCTGTGGTATAAGGTATTCTCTGCATCTCGAAGTAAGACTGCAACAGGCCATCTTCCCCTGGGGTTCCATGAATCATAACATAGGCAGCATCGAATTTCACCCGCCCTTCTTCGTACTCAAAACTAAAATCGTTCTTATCCACTACAATTCCCGCATATTCCCCGTCTTGCAATGTCCATTCTGTGCCCTTAATGCGAACTGTATAGATATCATACTTTTCTTTGTCCAAAGCAGTAGCTACATTCTCCGCACTTTTTAGGGATATTACGTATTCAGAAGAGTTTCCTCCTGTAATTACAGCTATTTTCTTTTTCATGAGAAAGTAAAATTCGATATTGCCTAACAATTTAAGTTCTTAGAACTACTTATTAGAATCCGTTCCTACTGAAATTAGCAAATCCGCTAAGCTTCGCGGCTAGATGTATATACACGCCATTTATCAATTATATTGACAAAGCCTTCTGGCAAATCTGATGAGAACTCCATGAGCTCCCCCGTCTTAGGATGAGTAAAGCCTAATGTTTTTGCATGAAGCGCCTGTCCTGGTATCATTCCAAAACAATTCTCGACAAACTGTTTGTATTTCGAAAAAGTTGTGCCTTTCAGTATTTTGTCGCCTCCGTACTCAAAATCGTTGAATAGCGGATGACCAATGTGTTTCATGTGAACACGGATCTGGTGAGTTCTTCCTGTTTCCAAACGACACTCAACAAGGCTAATGTAACCCAGATTTTCAATTACTTTATAGTGAGTGACTGCGTGCTTTCCGTAATCACCATCGGGGAAAACGGCCATCATCTTTCTGTTCTTCAAACTTCGGCCTATATGCCCTACTACTGTCCCCTCTGCTTCTGTAGGATTTCCCCAAACTAGGGCGCTGTAGCTTCTCTTGGTTGTTCTATCGAAAAACTGTTTTGCCAAATGCATTTTTGCAAACTCGGTTTTAGCTATCACAAGTAGGCCTGTTGTGTTCTTGTCGATACGGTGTACCAAGCCCGGTCTTGGATCATTGGTACTGAACATATCCAAATCTTTGAAATGATATGCCAGCGCATTCACCAAAGTATCCGTATAATTCCCATAACCAGGATGCACAACCATCCCAGCTGGTTTATTGACTACAATAAGCTCCTCGTCTTCATAAACCACCTCCAACGGAATGTCCTGAGCGATGATTTCCAGTTCCCTTTTCGGATGATCCATCACAACCGAAATGACTTCTTGAGGCTTTACTTTATAATTTGATTTTACCGGTTTATCATCAACAAGAATATTCCCGGCCGCTGCTGCAGCCTGAATTTTATTGCGCGATATTCCCTCTATCCTATTCGAAAGAAACTTGTCTACCCTCAATGGTTTCTGGCCATTGTCGGCCACATACCTATAATGTTCAAACAGCTCCTGCGACTCTTCTAGTTCGTCCAATTCCTTTTCGTCTTCCTGCTTCACTTTTGCTCCTCTACAATTATCTTTATTAATTCTATACGCGGCCCTTCAACTTTAAGGATTTCCACGTCATAATTATCTATTGTAATATGTTGCCCCTGTTCTGGGATACTTTCGTGTCTAAATAAAATAAAACCAGCCAGTGTTTCAAACTCATCTACTTCTGGAAGATCGAGATTGTATTTTTCGTTCAAGTAATCAATCTCCTGACGCCCAGAGAAAACATACTGATTTTCATCAATTTGTTCTTCGTGCAACTCTGTCTGATCGTGCTCGTCTTCGATCTCTCCAAAAATTTCCTCAAGCATATCCTCGATTGTGATCAATCCAGCAGTTCCTCCAAACTCATCTACAACCAAAGAAATACTCTTCTGTTGAGACATCAGCTTTGTGAGCAATGTCTTGATCGACATGGTAGCAGGCACAATGGTAATGGCCTTCACCAACGAGCGAATGTTCCTAGGCCTGTTGAACATCTGCAAATGATGCACATACCCAATGATATTATCTATCGACTCTTCGTAAACTGGCACACGTGAGAACCCGGTACGGGCAAAAAGTTCTTCTAATTCGTCTACGGGGCTATTTACCTCTATGGCCTCCATCTCATTCCTTGGGATCATACACTCGCGCACAAGAATATCTGAGAATTCGAGTACGTTCTGAAAAAGCTTTACCTCCTGAACAACCTCTTGTTCACTGGCATGTTCGGCCTGACTTTCTGTGAGAAGGTTGTCGAGATCAATTTTACCAAATACGCGTTGTTCCTGAACCTCGTTGATTTTAACTTTCAACAATCCGCTC
Source organism: Bacteroidales bacterium (assembly GCA_965230435.1). Classification (GTDB taxonomy): domain Bacteria; phylum Bacteroidota; class Bacteroidia; order Bacteroidales; family JBDKHP01; genus JBDKHP01. The sequence goes on along the minus strand of CBDDLB010000004.1, from coordinate 1,497,075 downwards.
AGAAGGCTGTCCGAAATAAAAACCGTAACTCTTGTAATCGGATAAAACAGGACATAAAAAAAGCGCACGGGCAGGGCAAAGATGCTTAGAGCGGTATTGGGATTGTTTCGGAATAAACTTTTGGGTAAATACTCAGCAGTTAGTAAAATTATTATTGTAGAAACTAAAGTCTGAATAAGCGTAATGCCTATTTCGGACTGAATGTAGGCCTCGAAAAGTGGTTTCATGGCACTGCCCATAAACAATCCATAAATCACTAAGGCAAAGTTATTGCCAACAAGCATTGTTGCGATGTACTCCCTTGGATGATCTTGAAGAAAACTGATGTGCGGAGCTGAAAACGAACCTTTCTGTTTTTCAAGTTCGATCCGCAAGCGGTTGGCCGAAATATAGGCGATTTCCATTCCTGAGAAAAAAGCCGAAAAGAGTAGTGATACAACAATGACCAATAGAGAGGTGACCATTTAAATGTATTGAGTTTTTTATTTGTTTATTGAAAGCAGAAAGATATCTACAAAAAATCTGATCTAATGATTAGATAATACACCGTACTAGCATTCAGCATAGTGACAGACCTAAAGTGTCGATTATATTAACACACCTGCTTTTAGATACGTTTTTCTTGATCAGTTTATTTTTGATAATTTCAGAATTTGAGATTCAATCTGTCATTCGTTACATTTACTTATGTTGAAATTCGTAATTTAAATTTAATAAGGTCGCTGACTTTTTTGTCTTAGATTTAGTTTCTGCAAGAAACCAATTGCTTAGCACTCGAATAAACATGGTACTTAGTCTGCGTATTATAACTAAAAACACTACTTAAAAATTCATTCCTTATCAGACTCTTTCTTTGCCTCTTTTCGCCGTTGTGCGCCACGTATTAAATAGACTCCGAATGCGAGTACACTCAGTCCCATGAATTGCCAAACATCGGTATTCCATCCCTCTTTCACCCAATCATATATGGCAAGACCTAAAGTACCTATGCTCAAAAGTAGCCAAATTATTTCATAAATGTAACGGACTGTCAGTTTCATCAGCTTCAGGTTTATTTCATAAGATTTTATTTCGTAACCTTATTCTTTGTGTTTTTACGGAGATATGTCTTTCTAGATTTCAAAATCAGACCACTATGGCTGACCTACTTGAATAGAGTCTTTTTGTTCTTGATTTTCAACGCGTACATTGAAAATACCGGTTACATCTTTGAATTTATAATCTGTGAAGTCTAAGTTAGAATTAAAACCGTTTTTCCCAACAACCCTCATTCCATCTTTCGATGTAATCTGCACCTGAACATCGGAATAAATCCGTTGCTCTTTCTCGTAAATATACACATGCTCGGTTTCAAGTGTGTCACCTTTTGCATTTACAGCCCTGACATTATAACGCGCTTCCCACATTCTATCTTTCTCGAAGTACTTCGCATAATTCGAACTCACTACCGACTCGAAATTCCCTTTATCATCATACATCTCAACTACCATCCCATTTGGAAACTCGTAATAAGGATTTTCCTCATCGCTATAAATGTGAACCTCTTTTGTATTCATAGTCCCTTTGGGCTTGCCACGTGTTGTGTAGAGAGTGCTTAGGTCTTTTACCACAATATCGGGCAACTGCTCTTCTTCCTGAAAAGCTTTTATTTTATCTAAGTTCTCGCTCGTGCAAGAAACAAAAAGCATCACCAGGAACAACCCGGCAATGCTTTTAAATATATTTTCTGTGTTCATTTTACACATGAATTAGAATCTGGCTTTTGTGCTTTCGTTTATCCAGCATCCAACCTTATATGGTTTACCTGGAGTAACATTGTGGAAGAAAGCCTCTTCTTTATTAGGATAATGCTTCGAATATTGATTGATCAACTTCTGAGCGTCATCTGCAACTTCTGGATCTACAGATTTAGCTTTCTGTAATTTGTCAACAGCTACCCAATAAACCGCACGCGAGTCAAGTTTGTTTTTACAAAGTGATCCACTTGCTGCATACAGACGTGCAATCAAGATGTAAGGCTTACCCCAAGTAGTGTTACGCTTTGCCGCCTCATTTGCTGCTGTGCGTGCATTAGCATATTTCTTTTGAATATAAAGAGCAACCGACTTCTGGTAGTAGCACTTAGCTTGGAACTCTTCGTTTGGTACTTCCGACTTCTGATCTTGTGTGATAGCTTCATCATAATACTTGATCGATTTGTCAAGCTCTTCTTTTTTCATGAACATTTTTGCCAATGAATAAGCCGAAGATGCTGAAGGTTCTGTTGCGTATAACTGCTCTGCTGCCTTTGCAAAAAGTTCTGAATCATCACAACCTTGGTCATCAAGATATTTTGTGATTTTCTTCAACAAGTTCACATCATTTGGTGTTTCTGCAAATTTTGGGGTAAAGAAACCAATAAGCTCTTTGCAACCAGCAGCACCACTTTTTACAAAATGAATTTCAACATTCTTTCTTGCTGTCTTCAGTTTCTCATATTTTACTTGTGCTTTCTCTTTTTTCTTATCTGTAGCTTTAGCCGCATCTTTACGGGCTTTCTCTACAGCTGGCTCTATCGCGTCCATTGCCATGCCAAAGTCTTCTACTACCTGACCTGACGTATGCTTTCCTGCTTTGAACATTCCTGCAGATGTCTGCATAAAAGTTGATAATGTAGCGGCACTTGTTTTCTCTCCTTCCAACTTCACGGACTCACTTAGATACTGATAAGCTAAATCAAATTTTGATTTATTATACTTCATCACAGCAACTCCTTGTCGTCCGCGAACGTTTCCTTTCTCACCAAAATTTTCGATACGGCCATTGAATACCATCATCAAAGTATCGAAATACGCATAGTATACTTTTTTATCCCTTCTATTCTTGATCATCATATGCTTGATGATCTTCTCACCTTTAATAAAAACACCTTTTCTACACTTTGGATGATTCTTGAAAACATAGCGCCAGTGAGGAAGCGCATCAATGTAATTCTTTTGTTTTACGTACTCAGCATATAATGAGACTTTCTCAATAGTCTTCACACGTTCCTCTGGGGTGTCACCATAATTAGGGTCGTCTTGTGCTTTCTGAGCAAAACCAATCCCTGCCATCAATACAAATACTAATAGAAAAACAGATGTAATCGTGGTTTTCATAATACCTTCTTTAAAGTTAGTTTTCGGCAAATTTACTATTCTTAAGAATATTTAATAGCTAAACTTTAATGTTTTACAAATTCTAAACCTTGTGGGCTTAAGCTCTAGTGCCAATAGGCTTAGTCAAACTTACGCTTGATAAACCAAAAATCCTGCAAAGTGAAGTTCACTGAACCCTTAAAGTATGTTTCTTTCAGCAGGCCATTATCTATTGTACCGCGTTGACCAACCTGAAATGCAAAATCAAACATGGAGCCCCCCCTTTTCATAGGGAGTCCGACGCCTAAACTAATGCTCATATCTTTAATCTGTTCATTGCCAAACTTCCAATAAGTATCTTCCATGCGTGCTCCTAAACGGAAGCGTACGCGATCCCAATATTTTAACGATCTGTAGTTAGGCACATATTCCGCACCAAAACTAATCTCTTTTGAATCTGTTATGTCTCCATTTACGCTTTCCGAAGCAGTATCGCTCCATTTTGCAAAATGATAATCACCAGATAACACTATCTTTTGAAACAAAACCACAGAGCCTCCTACACCATACTGCAATGGCATTTTTAGTTCTGTTTCCTTACCACCAACAGAAACAAGAGTATCGACTAACTGTCCGCCTGTTTCCAGATTAAGAACTGGTCTTCCTGAAACATACCACATATTAGTAGCAAGCTGCTTACGTGTAACATTTATGTCCATTGGCTGAGAAACCACAGCACCTAATGTCATAATTAAATCTTCGGAAAAACTGTGCTGGTACTGAACTCCATAATCGAACGAAAAATCACGAACAACATCATTCTTTTCCCAACGTACAGTCGAACTATTTTTCTCATCCTCAATTGTCGATGTCCTTACATTGTCAATAGTCCCAAACATATAATATGCATTTACACCAACCGAAAGCCCTTTAAATAATTTCACTGAGTGCCCCCAATAAATACGGTTGACTCCACCAGAACCTTCGTAAAGGTTTTCTTCGTCCCCAACACCGCGTGTGTAATTGCTGGTGCGAATAGAGTATCCTACGGTTGAATATGGCGCTAAGCCTACCGACGTATACCAGCGATTAGCAATAAACGGGAAAGCTATTGCCATATGCGTTATGTTGGCACCATTCCCTACTTGTGCAAGATCTTCCGTCTCGTACTGTACCTGCTGATATTCTAATCCGGCATCGAAAATAAAAGACTGAGTCCCAACTACAGAATATGAAGCTGGGTTCATAACGTTTATCATATTCGGCAAGCGAAGTCCAATGCCTGTTCCTCCCATACCCTTGCTTCTTCCAAAGCCAGTATTCTGAATGTCTCCAAGCCCAAAATTGGAATAAGGCGAACTGTTCGTCTGGGCCTTTGCTTCTGATAAAATAAAGCCCCCTATCACTATCGCCACCCAGATCTGGGTAATTCGTTTAATCAAAGAAATCATACTATCAGGATTTAAGCCTTGCAGCTTTAAGAAAAAGGCCTATGCCTTGTTTATTTCTGCGCATACCCCTAGGCACTTCTAAAAGTAAATGCTACCTGTTGACATTATCTTGAAGAGTTCAATAGCTTACTCTAATTCTTTCATATTGAATTCCAAGATGCTATTTAAACCTTCTGCCAGCAGATTGGGTGCAAAGATGATGCTTTTAAACTTTTTCGCAAAGAAAAAGGCCTCACCACCACTTAGGAATACTGTTAAAGATTTATAATTAGCCCTGAACTCATCGATATAACCTTTTAGTTCAAAAAAAACACCTTTTTGCACTCCGGCACGCATTGCCGAGGGGGTGTCCGTACCTATTTGAGGCCATTCCTCAATAGGTTCGAGCTTTGGTAAACGGTGAGTAAATTTGTGTAAAGCCCTAAAACGCGTATTCATCCCAGGCGATATATTTCCACCAAGAAAAGTACCTTGTTCATTGAGAAAATCGATGGTGATGGCCGTCCCCATGTCTATAATTAGTGAATTTTGTTTGGGTTTACATCTCCATGCTCCCACGGCCGCTGCTAAACGGTCTAGCCCCAAAGTCTGTGGCGATGCATAAGCACTTGTAATGGGCAAAGCTGTATTGTGTTCAAAAAAAAGGACATACTGAAAATGTTCAGCAAGTAAAGGCTTCAACTCGTCCACCTGTTGTGCTACAGAAGAAAGAATTGTATAACTAAGACGGGGGAATTTATTTTTTAATTCAATAAAAAAAGAATCATTCATTCTATGTACGACCTGATGGTGAATAAGTTGACCGTTATTGAATACGGATATTTTAGTACAGGTATTACCTAGGTCTATGATTAAATTCATGTTTTTATGTATTGTAAGCATTAGTGGTAAAAAATTTGCTATAAATTTATAGCTCCTTTTCGCAAGGCATCCGACAGTATAGAAAAAAAGAGCTTAATCGGAATAATAGTGCCTATTTGTTCGTAAATTAGAAACCCGATTGCCCGATAAAGAGCAAGGCCAATGAAGCAGAAAAAAGTACTGATTGTAGAAGACGACCGTATGTTGAGTGCAATTTTCCAGATGTTTATACGCGATTTGGGGCACGAATTGATCGGTATTGTGAGCGAGGGTTCGAAAGCTATAGAACTATGCACGACTCAACATCCTGACATTGTATTGATGGACATTCACATTAAAGGGGATATGGACGGGGTTGCTACAGCTAAAATTCTTGAGGAACGCTTCAACATGCCCGTCATCTATATTACAGGAGATTTTGAAGAAGATACCGTCTCCCGTTCACTTCTATCCAACACATATGGATTCCTTGTAAAACCACTGTATAAATCGACTCTTGGTGTTGCCATTGAATTTGCCCTTCGTAAGCATCAATTCGACAAAGAGAGACTCAGAGCACTTAAACAATAATTAAAGATTTCCCTGCCTGTGTACATATAATCTACATCTATTGCTTTCATTGTCAATGCTAGGGTTCATCTAAAAAAAATGCATCACCAAACATAAATCTACACTTTAAGTAAAGATTCACTCATATTTAATATTCAAATATTTATAGTCAGCTAAAGTATCTTATCTAAAAAACGTACCCATAGACACTTCATGCAAAACTTCAACAAGAAACATTTTTATTCTTCTCTTCGCTGGCAAACTGTAATTCAACCGTAAACGCATCATCTTTCAAAACAGGATGGGTTTATGTACTTTTGCCCGATCGTTGAAACAAAAATCATAATACGAATTCCCTAATCGTCGCAATAGCTTAGAATAAAAGCCAAGAGTTGGCTTAGTAAAACTGAAACAACTTCAGTTTTCGTTGAACAGCGTTTGTCCAAATCCTTAGTATATAATTAGGAGTATAAACCCCAAAGGGAATATCTATTTATAATACAGAAACTGAAGAAAGCTCTATAAAATATGAAATTCGATATTCAACATACAGATCCAAACTCGAAAGCCCGCGCTGGTGTTATCCGAACAGACCGTGGAGAAATACAAACCCCTATTTTCATGCCTGTTGGCACATTGGGTTCTGTAAAGGGTGTACATCAGAAAGAACTAACAGAAGATATAAAAGCCCAGATTATTCTTGGTAACACTTACCACTTGTACCTACGCCCTGGAATGGACATTATGGAAAAAGCTGGTGGTCTTCATAAATTCATTAACTGGGACAAACCTATCCTTACGGATAGTGGCGGCTATCAGGTTTTTTCTTTAGCAGAAAACCGGAAACTTACTGAAGAAGGGGCACATTTCCGTTCTCACATCGATGGATCTAAGCATTTGTTCACTCCTGAAAACGTAATGGATATCGAACGGACTATTGGTGCCGACATTATGATGGCTTTTGACGAATGCCCTCCCTACCCTTCCGATCTAAAATATGCCACAGATTCCATGCACCTTACGCACCGCTGGTTGAAGCGTTGCATTAAGCGTTTCAACGAAACGGAACCTAAGTATGGCCACTCACAGGCATTGTTCCCAATTGTACAGGGCAGTACTTATACAGAACTCCGGAAGCAATCGGCAGAATTCATTGCGGAACAAGGCATGGAAGGTAATGCAATTGGTGGACTTTCGGTAGGTGAGCCTGCTGAAATGATGTATGAAATGCTCGACATCACCAATGCTATTTTACCATATGATAAACCCCGTTATCTAATGGGAGTTGGAACCCCTGCCAATATTCTAGAAGGCATTGCCCTTGGTACGGACATGTTCGACTGCGTAATGCCGACGCGAAATGGGAGAAACGGCATGTTGTTTACAAGCGAAGGTATCATCAACATAAAGAATAAAAAATGGGAAGATGACTTCTCTCTTCTAGATCCGAACGGAACTTCTTTTGTCGATTCGCAATATTCAAGAGCCTATGTACGTCATTTAACAATTGCTAACGAAAGACTTGCTGCTCAAATTTGTAGCATTCATAATTTAGCATTTTATTTATGGCTTGTTGGCGAAGCCCGTCAGCAGATTGTAAATGGCACATTTGCAGCGTGGAAGGCTAAAATGGTAGTGAAGTTGCAGCAGCGTTTATAAATGCAGTTTTGCCTTTTGAACAGAACAGCAAGTGGCTAAAACGATTCTCCAATGATTCATTGGTTTATCTAAACTATGGCGCACAAAAGCGACCTATTGATTTTTAGTTGTATTTCGTAACGTTTAATTTCTCGGAATCCGACTACTTAGTATAGAAAGGATCATGATAAAAAAACTCGACCGCTACATTATTAAGAAGTTTCTAAGTACGTTTTTCTTTGCCATAGCATTGATTATCGGTATTGCTGTCATTTTCGACTATTCGGAAAAGATTGACGACTTCATGGAACACGAAGCTCCCATGCGGGCCATCGTTATGGATTATTACCTTAACTTTATTCCATACTATGCCAACCTGTTCAGCTTCCTTTTCATTTTTATTGCCGTGATCTTTTTCACCTCTAAAATGGCTAGTAACACCGAAATTGTTGCCATTTTGGCGAGTGGTATCAGCTTCAGAAGGCTTCTGAGACCTTACTTTATTTCGGCAGCCATACTGGCCCTGCTCTCGTTTTTAATGAGTGCGTATGTTATTCCGCCGGCGACCAAAACTAGACTGGATTTCGAAGAAGTATATTATCGTGGCCGTGCAGCTCAGTTTAAAGAAAAGAACCACCACAGGCAAACACGCCCAGGGGAATTTATTTATGTTGAAAGCTATAATACTACTGTAGACATTGGCTACAAGTTCGCAATGGAAAACTACGATCCGGAAGGCAACCTGACAAAACGCCTTATTTCGGATCATGTACGCTGGAACCCCGATAGCTTGCGTTGGACTATCTACGATTACTATATCCGTGAAATTCAGGATTCATCTGAGGTTATCTACTCTGGTTATAAAACTGATACGGTACTCAACATGCACCCTTCAGAATTTAAACGCCGGAAAACATTCGTGGAAACGATGAATATCCATGAGTTAGAGGATTTTTTGGATCAATCGCGCATTGCCGGGATACCTACTGAAGCAATTCTTGTAGAAAAATATAAGCGGTTCGCTGCCCCGTTTGCTGCATTTATACTTACCGTAATCGGCGTTACTTTAGCGTCTCGAAAAAACCGTAGGGGAACAGGTGTACACATTGGTATTGGGCTTGGGCTTAGCTTTGCCTATATCCTCTTCCAGCAGGTATCTGCTCAATTCGGAATAAAAGGAGGGCTCCATCCAATGATTGCAGTATGGATTCCTAATATTTTCTTTACTATTGTTGCTGTTTACCTCTATAAAAGCGCTCCGAAGTAAACATTTAAGCACGTGGTGCCATTGTGAAAAACATCGTGCTAATTTCAGTATGGTGACAAATCTTGAAATGTCAGTTATATTACCCACGTACTTATAATGCATCGCGACTCGACTAATTTTCCAAAAGTTTCAAATAGCAAAAGGCCACTTCTCAAAAGAAAAGTGGCCTTTGTTTTATTTCTAAATGCCTTACTTATTCAGCTGGGCTAATAGCTTCAACTGGGCAAACATCAGCGCAAGCGCCGCAGTCTGTACAAGTATCAGCGTCAATAACATAGATATCACCTTCAGAGATAGCCTCTACTGGGCACTCGTCGATGCATGACCCGCAGGCAGTGCAATCGTCAGAAATTACGTAAGCCATAATTTATGTATTTAATTTGTTCAAATCTGTTTCGCTGCGAAATTAGATAATCCTATCTCCCAACAAAAAGCTATTGAACATTTCATGAAAATTTAGATCAAATCTTAATAAAGATAGCGAATTGTATGCCCCTAAACCCAATTGATTTCCACTTTGAGTGAAATAGTTCTTTGTTCTAAACTTGACTTTTATGTCTACATTCCTTTTATTGCGTCTCCGAATAACTTTAATTTTTAGCCCTAGCGATTCCAACACTTGCAACTACAAGTGCGTCTATCGTAAGAGTAACATTTTTGAAGAAAGGAGTAGAACTTGAATAAACTGTTTATCAAAATGGTACAAAAACAAGGGTATTTTAAAGTTAGAAACAGACAATTTTTTTTGAGTTTCAACAAACTGAAATCGAACTTTTCTTCGTTACCTTTACTGAACTTAAATTCGTCTACAGCAACAAACCAAAGCGACCCTAAACACGCTGTAGGCCTCTCAGCCAGAAAAACGGCCAACGCTCTCGATATATTAAAGCCGTGAAAATCATTACATAAGAATTAATTATTGGTTCAGATTTTTTTGTGTTTATAAATCAAGTGAAACCTTTTGCAAACACTTGCGTTTATGCAAGAGATTTGACCATTCTATTAACTTAAAAACTATAACAATGAGAAAATTAAGCCTTTTATTGTTCGTTGCGCTTTTAGCATTTACTGCTTGCGAAAACGATGGCGATGATGATCCTGCAGTTTTGCCTCAAGTTACACTTGACAAAGAAGACATGACTGTTGCTGTTGGTGAAGAATTAATCATCGAATACACAGTTAGACCTGGAAGTGAAAAAGTAAAGACTTTTATTATCTTTAGAAAAGGAGAAGAAGATAAAGCTACAGAAATAGAAGTTAAAGATGGAGAAAAAGCTTTCACTGGCAATTTCCCTGTCAATACAAGCGAAGTTGGAGAAACAACTTATACTTTCAGGGCAACAGATAAAGAAGATAACAGAGGTGAAGCCACAATCAAAGTTACTGTTGCTAAACCAACAAGTTACACTACCACTGTAACTGATGTGCATATCTTAGCTGCCCCTTCTTCTGACAAAAATTCGAAATCCTTCTACTCTGTTTCTGAAGACAAACTCTACTCCTATAGCGAAGCCAGTGCCGCAGAAGCAACTTCTGCTAAAATTGATTTTGGCTATTATTACCGCCCAAATCCTGAAGGAGAATCTGTTCTAAGTTCACCTTCGTCCTACTCAACTGAAGTCTACAAAGACTTAGCAACAGACTGGGCAACTGAAAACAAAACAATGTTCGTTAAGTCTGATTTAAATTTCGATAATGCTACAGCTACTGAAATTATGGCTGCCATTGATGATGCAACAACCACAGCAGAACTTATCAAAGAACTTAAAAAAGGAACTGTTCTTGCCCTTAAAACAGCAGGAGGTAAGTATGCACTTCTTGAAGTTACAGAAATTGTAGGCACCTATAAAAATGGAGATAGTTTAAAAGCGAAGTTGAAAATTGTAAAAGCAGAAAGTCCTGTTTCATAATAAATTGATTTTTTTGCAATTCATTTAAAATTAAAAAGAAAAACTTGAACAAGAGTTACAACTCTTATTCAAAACTATTACAAATAGCTGGAATCCTTTCCAATCCCTCAAAAGTACCGTGCATTCTTCATGGTACTTTTTGGGGTTAGATCACATAAACTTCTCCGGGTATTCTATATCTACTGTAACATTTCATATCTTTAGAAATCACCCCATCAATGTCAAAAACTACACCCTATGACAACACAAGAACTGTTTTCTAAATTATGGAACGATTACACCCAGCACACTCCTGAAGCACAGGCTATTCATGATTTATTTACAAACAAAGGCGATACCGTTGTCAACGATCATATCGCCTATAGGACAGTCAGCTTACCGGAAGTAACGATCGATATTGTTGCTGAAGCATTTAAATCAGCTGGCTACATTGAAAAAGAGAACTACTCTTTTCCTACAAAACATCTCACGGCAAAGCATTACGAGCACCCAAACGAGAAGAATGCCCCACGGGTATTTATCAGTCAACTGGAACTAGACGATTTTTCGAAGGAGCTGAAGAAGCTTTTCGAGGAATTAATTGGCAAACTGCAATCTGAAACTTTAAAGCCTGAAAATTTAGTCTTAGCTGGCAATGCATGGGGAGTTCCTTCGTACAAACGCTATAAGCAACTGCGCAAGGAATCGGAATATGCCGCTTGGCTTTATGTTTTTGGGTTTAGGGCAAACCATTTTACTGTTAGCGTAAACCAACTGGACAGCTTCAGTGACCTTGAGAGCGTAAACAATTTTTTGAAAGCTTATGGTTATCTACTTAATTCCTCGGGCGGGGAAATAAAAGGTTCCGAAGAGCAACTGTTAAAACAATCCAGTACATTAGCCGCCATTCAGCCTATTGAATTTGAAGAAGGCACTTTCGATTTACCAACTTGCTTTTATGAGTTTGCTGAACGCTTTGAAGATGCTGAAGGTAAGCTTTACAGCGGCTTCATTGCACAATCTGCAGATAAGATTTTTGAAAGCACTGATTTTAGAATGTAGATTGAAGCAAGAAAGGGAAAAGGCAAGTTCCTTTTCTCTCTTTATCCACTAGATAAAAAACCATAAGTCACTGAATTTAAATCTTAATATAACTAAGATTGATTTCATGAAATCATACCTTCTCTAAAACAAATATCCGACAGACAGTTGAAATACATTGTTCCTATGGTGAATCCGTCCACCAGAAGTCACTCCATTTTTCTTATTCGTTTCCTCTTTATCGACGCTAACATCACTTATACCCAAATTACAACGAAAATTGAACATCCAACCATTATCTAAGAAATATCCCGTTCCTAAAGCAATGGAACAGTCCATTGAATTAAGCACTTCCCGATTCACCTCTTCTTCCAATATCCGTCTGCGATGATTGACCTTCGTCTTCCCGCACAGAAAATACCCCAATTGGGGACCGGCCTCGATAAATAACTGAGAAACGAGATAGTATTTCAACAAGACAGGAAGATTAATATAGTCCAGCCTAATGTATCCACCAACAGGAGAATTTTTAAGAAAAATAGCGCGGTCTTCGATACCGTATCCCTGTCTAGAATATATAAGTTCCGGTTGAATGGCAAACTTATCGTCTATTCCTATGTGCCCCATAAGTCCTGCCTGAAATGCGTCGAATGTAGTACGATTTCTTTCTCCACCTCCAATGATTTGAGAAAAATTCAAGCCCGCTTTAATGCCTATTTTTATGTCCTGAGCATAGTTTTGGTTTATGGAAAAAAGCAACACTATTAAATATAAGAAATATCTCATAACCAACATATTGAATTCGCATTTTGTTCAACACTGCGAAAGTAGATATTCTTAATAGATTCCAAAATAAAATTTACTACGGTCGCGTGCCTATTTATTTTAGGATTACTTACTTCAAGTAACCGACCTCTTAGGCTAGAAATAAATCTAACTTAATTTTATCTGTGTACTTACCTTCATTTATTTTGCGTCGGGAGCTGTCTCATATCAAAATAAAAATCCCATTTGGAAACCGTTAACCAAATGGGATTTTCCGATATTATGAACTATTTAACAGAAAATATGGTCACAGACCTATTTATTTTAGGTTAACTCTCTGCAAGTAAGCTGCAACTTACATCAGGAATTAATCTACTTTAATTTTGGCCGAGTACTTACTTTCTACTATTTATCTGCATAGCAAACTTCAAATTACTTATTTCGCTACACTTACGGCACCAAAACTTTTATATCCAAAGTTTCTTCTCCAACAATACGTATTAGGTGAACACCTGAGTTTTGAGGTTTCCAGATAGTTCTCTCGGTCTGCATCCGTAAGCTGCCTAATTTTTTCCCCAACATATCCAATAACTGAATATCCAGAGGCTTTGTGTCCTTATTCAGGATAACAATACCATCTTCTGTCGGTGAATAATAGGCAGAAATCTTTCTTTCCAAAACTGAAGAGATTGCTGTTGTACCATCCCCTCCATTGTTCTCTGTAGCTATTATTGTCATGTAATTCAGCATGGTGTACTCCTTGTTGGAAGGTGCTCCCATTTCTAGGTTCAGTTGTTTGTCGCTGATGCGGATTCTTTTGGTTACTTCTGAACAGGAATTACTTGTTGTTGCTTCTTCAAAAAACACAGTTCCTTCTACACTAACATATTGCTTTTTGTATGTTCCCCGATGCCCGATAGAAACTGCTACATTGTATTCTCCGTTGGGCAAATCGAAGTTAAATGTAGCACGTCGTCCCCAGTCGGAATAGAGGCAGCTACGTTGCAGGTCGTTTTTATTTTCGAACCACTGGTCGTATTTTCCCATCCAATTCACATCGTTTGGTGCATACCAGCCATAGCCTAGTTCGTCGTCGTATTTTGTTCCATCTACTTGTAAGTAATCTTTTCCTTCGTAGGAATAATACTTGTAATTGTTGTCGGTGGAAGTAGTCTGAGGATTGTCGGCAAGGCTTTGGAAGTTGATGTAATAGTCCTTCGGATCTGTTTGTGTACGCGGATGGCCGTTGTCGGGCTGAATATCCGGAATGCTGGTAATCTCCCCTCCTATTTTCAGACCGATCAGGCGTCTTAGGTTGTACATAAACTCACTGTCGCGAGTGTAACTTGTCAGGTTTCCGATAATTTTATCAACCTGAGCATCAGCGTCGTTTTCTGCATCTACCACTGGTAACTGGCTTGCATTCAATCGATACAGGTACTCGTAATCCTCTAAAGCATCGCGCATAAGTTCGAAACGAACGGAAGATACAAAACGGTGATCTGTTGCTCCGTACGAAATTGCAGTGTTGTTTTCTGAAGGTGGATAGAAAAGGAACGTATCTCCGTTGTGGTTCGTTGTCATAGGATTGGTGTATGGATTCTTCGACCAACTGTTTAAAGCATAATAAGCAATTCCGCGAATCCGGTATTTCCACAGGAACCAGCCTGTAAGTTTACTTTCGATACCCGGATGATCTAGAGTTATCGGGTTGAAATACGGTGGACGGGTGCTGTGCAAAAAGTAAACCCAGCTTTCTTCTCCGTATTTTTTCTCACGCTCGTGAGATACGCTTGGCTCGAAATTTTGTAGAACTGGCAGCCAGATATCGATTTTTGCTCCTGGGTATTTCGAATTGTTGAAAATTTCCTCTTTGGGTTCTTCCGAAACCATTAGTTTAAGGTTTGGGGCTGCTTCTTTCAAACTCTTAGCGTACCAAGCAACTGCATCGTAATCTTCCTGATTCTGCGGCTCGTTTGCAAAATAATAATAGGCTTTGTCCAGAAGTTGCTGATCGGTCAGGTAGTTTTGCATGGCTTTCATGTATGCAAACCATTTTGTGTTATAGCTGGTTGAAGTGCTTCCCATCCAATCGCCAGCGCTCCTGTTTATGTTGCAGAATTTATCTGGCCGTTGATCGGAACCTGCATCGTTGTTGCGGAAAGTAGCACACATGAACGAGGGGAAACCTGCGGAGTTGTTGAACTTCGAGGTGAATTTCCCTTTCATTAGACCTGTTCCTTTCAAGTAGCGCAGAGCAGGCTCTTCGAAGCCCCAAATACCATGAGGATCTGAGAAGTTGCCTGCACAATCGTAGTCGATATATGGCGATGCTCCCGAGCCTGTTAGTCCGCCCGACCAAAGTACGCTTTTGGGGGTTAGGCGATGGTCGATAAACCATTGCTTCATTTTGTCTACGTACATCCAATATTCGTCGCCAGTGCCTGTTACACCGTATTTGTCCAGAATGGTTTTGTGGGAGAAATTCATCTGGGATTTCACGTTCAGCTTCTCTGGGATTGAGAAATTGAAAACGTGAAGTTTTATATTTATGGATACATCGTTAATGACGATTATTCCTGAATAATCGTTACTGAGCATACCTTTGGGTACTTTTATGTTGCACCAAATGGCCGTGTTTTCATTCTTCTTTATTGTTATTTTTGAATTATTGGCTATTGGAAAAAGGGGGTCGGGATAGTCTCCAGTTTTACCAAGTGCGTCGGTGGCTTTACTGATGTTCACATATTTTACCTGAAACAGCTCCACTTCCACACCATTTGTAAAAACAGGAGCAGTTACCTGCACAGTTGCATTGTTTTTCCCTTTTATTACCAACAGGAAAGGCTCAGATTCATTTGCTGCGGCATAAACCTTAATCTCTTGGTCACTTGCTTCCGGCAAAGGGCTGTCTTTGAAAATCCGTTCGCTGGGCGGACATGTCCAGAGATCAAAATTACTGTTTGAAGCCTCTAAGCGATGGGTGTAAACTTCAACATCCTGAGCATGAGAATTCATTGTCAACTGCATAAATAGCAGTGAGAAAATAAACGCACTAAACTTCTGTACCTGACAGGAATTTCTTGTAATTAACAGGTTACGTTTCTTTCTTTTCATAACGGTATGTTTTTTTGATAAGCAAGAAGGGTGTTTGTTAAAGTGAACCAATAAGCTATTCCAGCGTTGCATTCCGTTTTAATCCTCGCATCGGGAAAGCACGCTCTGAGTTAAAAAACAAATGCCTTGAACCAGCTTTCTTTTTCAACCTCACTAACTTATTATATCGAACACATATCTGAGAAACGTATTTTCGTGGAAAAGGCTGCATATTTTGTATATCTTAGCATTATAGCTTCACCCGAATCACATCGCTAATCCGCGTAGTATAAGCCTTGCTAAGATTTTCCTGTTTCAGTTTCCACTCTTCGCCACTTCCCTGAATGGCCAGTTTAAGAGTATCGCGTCCATATTTTGCGTTCAACCGATCGGTTGTTTCTGAGAGAAGCCGCAGTTTAGGATTATTTGAAGGCTCAAAGAGATTTCCCTGAACATATTGCTCATCCGTGAGACCACTAACGATTACCCCAGCTTTCTTATAGGCAAGTCCTTGTTGAAAAATACGGTCGAGTCCACGCAAAGCCAAATTCACAATCTGGGATTGGGCATTGCTGGCCACAGGTAAAGCCAAAGTGCTGTAAAATTTATTGTAACGTTCGAAATGTGAATGCCTATCGTTGTTAACGAAAACAGAAACATAATGCGCCGCCGAATTTTGCATGCGGAGTTTCTCTGCACAGCGCGTTGCGTAAGTAGCCACAGCCTCTTGCAGATATTTCTTATCCGTTTGCTTTCTGCCAAACATGCGCGTTGTTGCAATCATTTTCTTTGGTTGCTCAATATCGCTCAGTTCAATGCAAGAAGTGCCCAATAATTCAGCTTGAGTTCTTAAGCCCGCTGCCTTCATATTCCTCTTTACGATGTACTCAGGTAAGTTTGCAAAATTGTAGGCCGTTCTCACATTTTTTGTACTGAGCATCTTCGAAAAGTTTCTTCCAATGCCCCAAACCTTTTCTATCGGGGTATGTTTCAATACCCATTCGATCTGTTCAATATTGGTTACAGTACACACCCCCTGCAACTGCCTGTGCTTTTTTGCAATTGTTGATGCAATTTTGGCCAATGTTTTTGTAGGTGCAATTCCAATACTTGTTGGTATTCCTGTGCTACGATAAAGCATTGTTCGGATTCTTTTACCTAACCTCTCCAAATCATTATCCGATAAATTATCGAAATACACAAAACTTTCGTCTATGGAATACACTTCAATATCTGGGCTGAAAGTGCGAAGAATCTCTACAACACGGTTGCTCATATCGGCATAGAGGGTATAATTGGATGAAAATGCAACAACACCCGCAGCATCAAGCTCCTTCTTTTGCTTAAAATAAGGAGCTGCCATAACAATGCCCATCCGCTTAACCTCTTCCGAGCGGGATACAATACATCCATCGTTATTACTGAGCACAACAACAGGTTTACTATTTAAGTGAGGCTGAAATACCCTCTCGCAAGAAACATAAAAGTTGTTGGCATCTACCAATGCAACCATCTCGAATGCTTTTTTATACTACACGTCAAGACTCCCCACACTCGGAAATCTTCTTCTACCGACACTTTTATTGGCTCAAAATCTGGGTTCTCCGGCATCAGGAAAACAGTTTGCTCGTCAACAAATTTTATTTTCTTCAGTGTGAACTCCCCGTTTAGAAAACAGAGTACAATATCGTTGGCATTAGGCTCCAAAGATCGGTCTACTACCAAAAGATCTCCATCGTTTATGCCTTCGTCCTTCATAGATTCCCCTTCTACAATTGCATAAAAAGTAGAAGATGGATTCATGATTAGGATTTTGTTCAGGTCAATACGCTCTTCCTCATAATCTGCCGCTGGCGAAGGAAAACCTGCCGGAACCCTTGTTGCTCCTATTGGCTGTTCTTTAGCTGTAAATTCAGGTATGTAGATTTTAATCTTTGGTTTTTTCATGACCAAAATTTAAGGTTAGCTTATTGAGCAAGTTAAAACTTGGAACAGATATTTGCAAACAAAAAGCAATTATTTAATATCAATGAATCTTCACTTTGTGCTCTAACACCCACCCTACTACATATCTACTTCAAAACTATACTTCCCCAGTACAATACTCAAGCATAATGTATATATTCACGCCATCAAAACCAACAAGTGACCATATTTAGAGTTAACCTATCCTGAATATAAAATATTCAGATTGATTTTTTGAATTTCAAAAAGGCCACAACCTTCAATACTATGAAACGAGGATGTCGAAAATCGAAAAGAGTAGACAAAATTTCAATCAATTCATTATCATGATTAAAAATGTTTTCCTCCTATTCTTAACTTTAGTGATGTTCAACGGAGCTAAAGCACAAGAATTACTAAACCCAACTTTTACGTTTTCTGGAAGCAAGCCTGCTTACCTTACCTTTACAGATGGAACAAAACTTGAGGGTACGATTAAAGACATTGACAGAAAAAAAGGACTCATCAAGCTTATTAAAATTAAAGACAAAGAAGGTAACAAACACAAAATCAAGCCAGAACAAGTACAGTACATGTACCTTGCACCAAGTAGTTTCTCTAAACTTTCAAAAGCACTTAACATTTCAAGTGATGTAAGAAAATGGACATCGAAAGACATAAACCAAGATCTTGTTGGAGATGGATATGTATACTTCGAGCAATCTAAAGTTCAGGTAAAAAAGAAACAACTTGTTCTTTTAATGCAACTCCTTAACCCAAATTTCAGCGCAAAAGTAAAAGTTTATCACGATCCAAGAGCATCGGAATCAACATCATTAGCTGTAGGAGGGCTTAAAGTTGCAGGAGGACATGCAAAATCATACTACGTTAAAGTAGAAGGACAAGACGTAGCTTACAGACTAAAAAAGAAAGACTACAAAAAAGGATTTGCTGAAATGTGGAAAGGCTGCGATAAAGTTGCAGAGAAGTATCCAAAAATTAAATGGACAGAATTAGTTAAGCATATTATTGATTACACAGAATGTAAATAAACTAAAAAAAGAAGCAGACCTGAATTGGACTGCTTCTTTTATATTCTTAAAAGTCGTCACTCCACCACGTCCAACGTCCTCCCAGGCTTATTTGGAAAACACCCGCAGAAAGCTTTTCATCATACACTTCATACTTCATAGGAACTATGTAGGCTGCTGAAATCTTAAATCCACCAAAGTAAACTCCCAATTCTGGGCGCAATCCCAAAGATGTTCCTTTTTCTTCTGGATAGGTCGTTTCAGTCTCTTTCCCATCGACTGTTGTTGTTATTGTCATCTCAGGAACCCCAAACCTAGATAATCCCAGACCTAGGCCAGCATAAGGAGAAACTGTAGATTCAAAGAGACGGTACTCACCTTTCAGACCATACAGATCAAGTCCCCAGATACCGATTTCTATATTACTCTTTGAAATTCCGAACAAAATATTGCCGTTCATAGTTACACCCGCAGACACTTTAGGGGTAAAATGGTACATAAGGTCAGCATCGCCCATCAAGCCGAAGCCCACCATTCTCTCTCCGTCTTGATCGTTAAAAGCATCACCTTGGCCAGAAGCCCAGCCAATCATTACGGAAGAAGTAATTCTCTGTGCAGACACTGTCTGTACAAAAAACACAGATAAAAGAAAAGCACCAACAAATAATAATTGTTTTTTCATAATTTAGTGATAATTTAAAAGTCGTTTAATGCGATCGAGACAAACATAAGGTAAATATTTGACTAATAAAATAAGAAAAATTAAGAATGAATCTAAAATAAACAATTAAGAGACACTAAAAGACAATAGAGTGCTAAATATGAATATTTTACACGCATCAAAAAATAGACAATACAAACATACAACAAGCGATACCATAAGTTATATTATAACACAAAAACAATAAAGATGACCATATAAACAATCAAAAAAAGGCATCATTAAGCCTTAATACAATCACCTTTAAAACAATAAAATAACAAACAAGAAAACAAAGGTCAAGCCTTATACTGATCAAAAGAAAAACAACACTATTTTTAGAACATTTTCTTAAAAAAAGAACAAAAGATGGCTGCCTAAAGATCTTTAGAAAACAAAATTGTTCATCAAAGTAAAGTTCTCTACTTTCGCTCCTTTCAGCATCGACTTATAAAACCCGTAATATACACAAGTTAAACAAATACAGCCATAAAAAGTTACAGGACATGAACATAAACACAATAGTAGCGACAGGAAAAAACCGAGAAATAGGCAAAGACAACCAACTTCTCTGGCGCCTTTCAGACGACTTAAAGTTATTCAAACAAACAACACTCAACCACACTATAATTATGGGGAGAAAAACGTTCGAGTCTATCGGAAAAGCCCTACCCAAACGTCGAAATATCGTCATTTCGCGTAATAAAAATTACGAGGCTACCGGTTGCGAGCTTGTTAATTCGCTGAACGAGGCCTTTGACCTGTGCAAAGAGGAAAAGGAAGTGTTTGTTATTGGTGGGGGAAGCATATACGAGCAGGCATTGCCGTTGACTCAAACATTATACATCAGTGAAGTAAACGGCTGTTTCGATGCAGAAGTTTTCTTCCCAGAAATCAACGAAAATGAATGGAAACTCTCTCACTCAGAACAATATCCCAAAAACGAGAAGAACGAATATGCCTTTACCTTTAAAAAGTTGTTCAGAATTTCCTAGATGCCTCTGTCCTGTAATCGTCAATACATTACAGGGCGCTGTTCTTATTCAAATTCTTCGCGAACAATCCTTCCAGTTGCAATTATTTAGTCCAAAATTGCGAACCTTTTCGAAAAAAATTCGTCTTCTCTATACAGGCACCTACAATCTATTGCAGTTATGTATTAATTTATCGCAATAGTCTACTTCAATTAATACACAACCAACATTCGTCTCATGTTCAATTAAATATACCCAAACACATATTAACTACATAACTAAAAAAACCAAAAACATGAAAACTCGTTATTTATTCCTAACAATGCTAATGTTGGCTTTTATGGGTCTTACATTCACATCGTGCGACAAAGATGACGACGACGATGAAAACAACGAAACCAACACAGAGACCCTTGCTCTGGAAACTATTACTGATGACGATGTTGTTGAAGATTTCAACAATATAGTTTTTAGCGATGCAGAAGAAGGGGAAGCCCTTATCAGCAAGCCTGCAAAAAAAGGAACAGGAGATGGCAAATTCCAAACCTGCGCTACCATCAGCACTGAAAAAACAGAGGCTGGCCGCTCCATTGTAATCGATTTTGGAACAGAAGGCTGCAAAGGCCCTAGAGGTCATGTGAAAAAAGGAAAAATGATCATTACGATCACAGGCAAATGGCGCGAAGAGAATCACTCCCGTAAAATCGTCCTAGAAGACTTCTATATCAACGACCACAAAATTGAAGGTACACGCACTGTAACAACAAAAAAAGTGGCTCTAACTTCATTCGAACAGACCGTTAAGCTAGAAGGCGGAAAAGTAACCCTTAGCGATGGCACCGTACTAACACATGAATCGACAAAAACACGAAAACTAGAAAAAGGCATCGCAACCCCGTGGAACAGAAGTGATGACGAATGGGAGATAACAGGAGAGTCTTCCGGGGTAAACTACAAACAAAAAGCGTATACAATGAAAATAACCACTCCTTTACACCGCGTACATCCGAGCGTATGCCGCTTCCCTGAAAAAGGAGTAAAAGAATACACAATTGAAGATAAAAAAGTTGTTACCGATTTTGGAACTGAAAAATGCAACACTGCCAAAGTCACAATAAACGGCGGGGAACCAAAAGAAATAGAACTTGGCAAGCGCTGGAAAAACCAAAAACCAGAATAAGGCCATAAAAATCACATCGCACATCAAAGCATGCAATAAAGACCTGTCCACAATGGCAGGTTTTTTGCTTTTATACCCCCACAAAACTACAACATGCCTGTAACTCTAGTTTTCCTTTAAGGCTAGAAGATTTTTCGCACCTTAAAGTATCACTTACATTAAAAAGTACAAATATTTATCTTTCAAATAACAACAGACATCATATAAACTATTAGTTCAAGAAACAGATAAAAACAACTTCAACTGATCAAACTTTTTTTCCACTCTACCTATTGCAATACTTTAAGTCCAGAAATCGCACAATTAAGCCTCCTTCCCTACCCTATTTCCCCGTTACAGAAAAAAACAAGTAGACAGATTATTATTCAACCCTATAAAAAACATGCTTTACAACACAGGAAGATGAAGAAACAAAAAATTCAGCACTACCTTCCTTTTTTAAACTTTGAACACAACACACAATCCAAATAATAAGTAGCTACGCTAGTATTAAACGACATTTGAGGGTTTGCCACAACACTGGATATTAGACTGATGCTTTTTCTAATAAATAGCACTAAGTGCTTACTTAGAAAAACATTAGCTTACCTAGCTCACCGTAGATTGCTGTACCAAAGCCGATAGCTAACGTGCTATTATTTTTTCCTTCCTCTTTTCCTTTGATGGAAAAGGGGCAAAAACCAAGGCAAAACCTTTTCTTAACGCCAAAGGCTAACGCATACTCACAGATAGAGAAAAATGTCAGATTATATAACTGTTGTGTAGATCATTTTTCAGCTAGTCCCTTAACATCTATCAGAACACCATTGTGCAGAATCGGTACTATTGAAGTATAATCCCTCTCAAGGCAAAAAAGCACATCGGCCTCCAGCCCTAGTTCTTTAATTCGTTCTTTTTGCGAAGAATTCACCACAGCCGCATACACATCTTCTTGAGAATACTTATGAAGCAACTTAGAAATTGTGACAGCATCATTGGTGGGGACAAAACCATAATCAGATTCCAGCAGGCCAGAAAGGTATCCTGCAAAAAGAGTATCCTCAATATTCACTTTATCTTTCCATCCTGCACAAATAATCACTACGTCCTGATTCTGTGAAACAAGCCATTCAACAAGTGCCGTAACATTTAGGAAAGCACCTATTACCACTTGATTGGCAATACTCGACATGTGAATCGTCTTCGTTCCGTTCGTTGTGGACATCGCCATTTTCCGTCCCGCAAATTTTCTACCTGAATAAACTCTTGGCGAATTTCCCAGATCGAACCCATCGATCATCACACCATCCTTCTCACCAACAATAAGATACCCCTCCCTTTTCATTAATTTTGTTTCGTCCTTTGTTGGTACGGGTAAAACATGATCTATACCGTTTTCCAAAGCAGCACAAACAATAGAGGTTGCCCTAACTATATCCACCACAACAGCTATTTTATCTGGCAGATCGTAATTTTCTATCAAAGCCGGAGACAGGCATACTTCTACTTTGGGCATTTTATTTCCATATTTAAAATATAACAATCACACCTTTGGAAAATAATTCCAAATCAAGTGCTGTTTTCAAAGCAATGTCAATTCTTTTTTTGGAGCAAGGCTTCATCCCTTTTCCATACCCAGTTGCTCCTTCCGCTACGGATCCTCGCCTAGGGTCTGTTCAACATCAGTGTGGTAGTCTACTCCGACTGAGCCACCATAACTACCGTCCCTTAAGACACAGACATATCCACTTTGCCAGATATCGTTCAGCAATCAAATGCCTACTTATCTTCAAAAATGCTTACAAGCAAAATTCATGGATTTCAAAATTCGGCGGGTCTTATATCAAATGTAGCGTTTTTTGAATCGTAAGCTACAAAACACAACAAGAATTTAGGAACAAAAGCCCAACAAGAAAAATTATCATGGATTTTTATTAGCTTTGGCGCACAAACTCATTAAGGCTTAATTCTTCACGCCTCAATGCGTTAGGGAATGCATGAATTATTAATTATGAATTAGCAGAGCGGTTCTATGAAGACCTTCAAAAATTTCTCTGCTGAAAAATTGGTTGATGCCTACAAATCAGCATTTAGCCTATTCGCAAAATGACTAATTATAATTTCGCTTTCCCATACTGAGTAAACTGAGATTACAACAACAATGGCATTGACATTGGAATTTGAAATATTACATAAAAGATGAACACAGTTCTTAGCGGCATTCGCCCTACCGGCAACTTACACTTAGGCAACTACTATGGTGCAGTACAGAACTTCCTGAAAATGCAGGAAGAAAACAACTGCTACTTTTTTATTGCAGACTACCACTCACTAACTACTCACCCAACCCCGGAAAACCTGCACAACAACGTGCGGATGGTACTGGCAGAATATCTGGCCTGTGGTCTGGATCCGGACAAAGCGACCTTATACATCCAAAGCGATGTGCCAGAAGTTGCCGAACTGTACCTTCTTCTTAATATGAACGCTTATGTTGGCGAGCTAGAGCGTACTACATCTTTCAAAGACAAAATTCGCAGTCAGCCCGAAAACGTAAATGCCGGCCTACTGACATACCCTGTTCTAATGGCAGCCGACATTCTTTTACACCGCTCGAACCGTGTCCCTGTTGGTAAGGACCAGGAACAGAACCTTGAAATGGCGCGCAAATTCGGAAAGCGTTTCAACCACATGTACAAAGTTGATTATTTCCCAATTCCAGAGCCTTACACTTTCACAGGAGAACTCATTAAAGTACCTGGGCTGGATGGAAGCGGGAAAATGGGAAAATCGGAAGGCAACGGAGTATACCTAATCGACGAAGAAAAAGTACTTCGCAAAAAGGTAATGCGTGCAGTTAGCGATTCTGGGCCAACTGAACCAAATCAGGAAATGGCCGAGCCAATCCGTAACCTGTTCACACTAATGAACATTGTTTCGGAACAAAGTACTATCGACTTTTTCCAAGAAAAATACAACGCCTGCGAAATCCGCTACGGCGATATGAAAAAACAACTAGCTGAAGATATTCTGAAAGTGACACTTCCAATACGCGAACGTATTTTGGAAATAGAGCGCGATACAGAGTTCCTAAGCAAAGTAGTAAAACTAGGTGCTGAAAAAGCACGTGAAAATGCTGCAAAAACAGTACGTGAAGTCCGCGAAATTATCGGCTTCAAGAAGTTCTAAATCAAAGTATAAAAAATAATTTCGACGAAGGCGCACTAGGTATTCAATATCAAAGCATACTAGAGGATTTGGACGGCCGCTGTGCAACAAAAATCGAAGTTATTTTTCAGCTTCATTAAGATCAGAAATTTATCTAACGCAAGATGTTTCGTGCCGTATACCAACAGCACAACATCCTAGGAAAGGATATTTTTTCGATCGACAGTTTTAATTACCGGTCGCTAATCCACACCACAGTCATTGAGCCAATGTGCCCAATGACTGTTTATTTCATTTATTTGACTTCCTTTTTGAGTGAAGTCCTATTTCTTATTCAGTCTGTCCCACAAATATGCGACTAACATAACAACAGCAAAGAACAGGACAGCAAGAACCATTATCGTATACATAGGCTTGGGGGTTAATCTTTAATGTTTCCTGAGAGACTCTACAATACTTAAGAATTTAGAAAACCTTAAGTACCTAAAGGTCTAAAAATTAAACGATCCAATTTATCCCCTTTTGATTTCTCTTTTTTAGAAAAAAGATTTATCTTTGCGCCGCTCAAAGTGGAAAATATTAAGAATCAGATAAAAACCTTAGTCCGATGAAACGTACATTTCAGCCATCGAAACGCAAGAGAAGAAACAAGCATGGTTTTAGAGAAAGAATGGCTACTGCTAATGGCCGTCGAGTATTAGCATCACGCCGTGCAAAAGGTAGAAAGAAATTGACTGTTTCTGACGAGTCCCGTCACAAGAACTAAGGAATTATAAATTATTAATTACGATTTTTAAATTGGCCAAAGCTTGCATAAAGCATCCGGCCAGTTTTAGATGAATAATTATTCAATTTATTTTTCCTAGAACAGGAAGATATTTCTCAATTAACCTCGATCAAGGCTTTGGTTGGGGTTTTTGCTTTCTACATTATCGCCTGATTGGTTATTTAGTTAAGGCATATCAAAAAAAATAACTATTCATTCGTTCCACTGCGACGGCCAAATCCTCACGTACGAAAAGTACGCTCTGGTTTAACCGCCCTATGCTCCTTTGGCTAATTATTTTTTTTAACACGCCTAATTGATTGCCTCGGTATTTTTAACACATCCTTCCTTGAGTGGTTAATTTAATAATCTTTGACTAGGTCTGATTGGGTTGTCAACACACCACATCAATTAAAACTCCTACTTTCCTCCTTCAATTATTCTATCTGTTTTTATTAAGTTTGAAACTTGTTCTTGTCTGAACATCCTGATGCGAATTTTGCTTGCATTGAAATGCGCTCTGGTACTACAAATATTGATGGCTCTAAACAGTCGCACTCTTGTGTTATAAATAGCCATCTCAGAACAAGACTTCCAAGGTTCGGAAAACCTAGGTGGTGTGATCCAAAAGCTCAGTTACAAGACAAATGCATTACATCTTAATATCCAAATAATCAAGACCAATGAAAATAGAGAACATAGAAACCATACTCAACAATTCATCGCTAGATAAAGTATTTATTGACATTGCGCAAAAGGTACTGAAAGGCGAAAGGATAAACCAAGAAGAAGGTATACTACTTTATGAAAAAGCAGAACTTGGCTACCTAGGTTCCCTTGCGAACTACATACGCGAACAACGTCACGGCAACAAAACCTATTTCAACCGCAATTTTCATATCGAACCTACAAACATCTGCATCTACTCCTGCACATTCTGCTCGTATGCAAGGAAAATTGGAGAAGAAGGTACTTGGGAATACAAGCTGGAAGAAATAAAAAAGATATGTGAGGAACAACGCGACAAACGCCCGACCGAAGTCCATATTGTTGGTGGTGTGCACCCGCACCGCGACTTACATTATTATGGAAAAATGATACAGGACGTTAAGGCCACACTTCCTGGCATTCATGTAAAAGGTTTTACTGCTGTTGAGCTTGAATTCATGATAAAGAAAGCCAAGGTTGGCCTGGAAGAAGGGATGCAAATGCTAAAAGAATACGGTCTGGATTCTTTACCAGGGGGGGGAGCCGAGATTTTCCATTCTGAAGTTCGGGGTAAAGTCTGCGATGCAAAAGCTTCTGCCAACATGTGGTTGAAAATACATGAAATAGCACACAGAACAGGGCTACCATCGAATGCTACCATGCTTTACGGACATATTGAGGAGTATCACCACAGGGTGGATCACTTGCAACAGCTTCGCGATCTTCAAGACCGCACCGGTGGGTTCAATACGTTCATTCCGCTGAAATTCCGAAGCGAAAACAACAACCTTTCGCACCTTGGGGAAGTGAGTACCATGGAAGACCTGCGCAATTATGCTGTTTCGCGCATTTATCTAGACAACTTCTCTCATATAAAAGCCTACTGGCCTATGATCGGGAAAGCTACCACACAGTTGTCGCTTTCGTTCGGGGTAAACGATATTGACGGTACTATAGACGACTCCACACGCATTTATTCTATGGCCGGAGTTGAAGACCAGAACCCTGCCCTTTCGACCGAACAG
The DNA here is from genome assembly GCA_965230435.1 of Bacteroidales bacterium. Classification (GTDB taxonomy): domain Bacteria; phylum Bacteroidota; class Bacteroidia; order Bacteroidales; family JBDKHP01; genus JBDKHP01. Next base: position 1,469,927 of record CBDDLB010000004.1, on the reverse strand, counting down.
CTTGTAAGAATGGTGAAAGATGTTAACCGCCAGCCTATAGAACGCGATACGGTATACAATGAATTGGCCACTTGGTGAGTTTATAGTTAGGTGAATTGGTCATTGGGTATGAGGCGCACAGGCAGTGTGCCCGTACAGGTTATGAGCAGATCGTTGTAAACGGTCTGAAAACCGAAAAGCACTTTCGCTGCAATATAATTAGTTGCTGGCCGATTCGTTTGGCCGCACTAAGAATTGCCTAATGACCAATTAGCCTTTGGTTTTTGTCTTTTGATATAAAACGAGAGGGCTGCGTTGAAGCAAATAATTTTGCATCTTTGCAAACAATGCCCTCTATTAGAATATGCACTGAAAAGCTTGGATCGAATAAGTAGAACTTTACTTGAACCACTGCAACGTAAGACGTAAAAACAATCATATGAAGACCTTTTTCCGTTTTTTTATTTCAAAAACATTTTTCATCAATCTGGCGATCATGATCGTGCTCACGTTCGTGATCCTCTTCATTACTTTCTCCAGCCTGAAAAGCTATACCGGACATGGAGAAGAGTTTTCCCTTCCCGATTTTTCGGGCATGACAATGGAACAGGCACAGAAACTGGCAAAGCAAAAGGAACTGCGGTTCGAGATTATGGACTCGGTGTTCAGCCGCCGCAAGAAAAGGGGCAGTATTGTAGAACAAGACCCTCCTGCTGGCTTTAAGGTAAAAAAAGGACGTAGGGTTTTCTTGGTAATGAATGCTACGCAGCCGGAAATGATACGTATGCCGTTGGTAAAAGATGTTGACTTCAAGCAGGCTTGGATGGATCTTGAGGCGTATGGATTGTCTGTTGATAAGATATCGTATGAACCGAATTCTGCCCGCCATTTGGTTATTGAACAGAAATACCGAGGGCTGCCTGTTTTGTCGGGAGACAGGATTGAAAAGGGATCGGGTATAGAGCTGGTTCTGGGCAGTGGACTGGATGGTAACCGGACATCGGTGCCTTCGCTTCTTGGACTGACCCTGAAAAGTGCGAAACGGAAACTGCTGAACTATTATCTGAACTTGGGTGCTGTTAATTTCGACCGCTCGGTTCTTACTTATGAAGATTCCCTAAATGCCATTATCTGGAAACACCGACCGAATGTAACACCACGCAAAAGTATTCGCGCAGGGGCGGCTGTTAATCTATGGCTGACCAGGGATACAGCACGGGTTGAGGCGGATTCCACTCAAATAAAACTTCAGGATACGCTTCAGATTTTACTGGAGAATCCTGTGGAAGATCTAATAGATAGTACTGGCCTGGGGGAAGTAGATGATATTAACTAGTGCCAGAACAAGAGCTATGGTAGACCCGATAGGTTTTCAGAACCTATCGGGTCTTTTTGTTTTAGAAAGCACTACCGTTTTGGCTTAGCCCCGATTGGAGCGTAAAGCCCGCAGCCCAAGAGGCCTGTGAAACACGGTGTGGAAGCTATGCAGCGCAGCGGAATAGACTGCCACGGCGATGTTGAACGGCTTCTTGGGTGAGGACTTGCAGTGGAAAGCGGGACTGGGTTTGAGAAAAGCAATGCAGTCCTGCTCCTAAAAAACAAAAAAAAAGAAACCCCGAACTATGATGAACACGGTCCGGGGCGGGCATGAAATAATTTCTTTGTCTTACTTCACTTGAATTACCAAGTATTTAGAAGCACTCCAGAATTTCTCTGCATCTTTAATAAGAAGATTTTTTACCGGTTCTGTTCCTTCTAATTCGTATGAACCCGCAGGGTGGGTTGTGATTAGTTCTGCCTTTTTGGCTCCAACCGGAATTTTGATTACTTGAGTGATATCGATTTTTGTGAAGTAATTTTCGTTGAGGTTCTTACTCAATGTTGAGGTTTTTCCTAAACCGAGAACTCCACCGTCGCGGTCGATCACCTTGTTTTCTTTTAGTTCTTTCTTGGTTCCCACTACGTAGTAAGCGGTATTGAGTGCTATGGTTTTGGCTTCGATCTCTTCTTTTTGTTCGTCTGATTTTTTTGAAAGGTCTTCTACGTCTTTTGTTAGGTTCTGCAAGTCTTCGTTAAGGCCTTCTATCACAATGTTTTTTTGTGCCAACTGCTTTTTCATGGTTGCGATTTCGGCTGCCTGCTCTTCTACGCGCTTTTTAAGCTTTGTGATTGTTTTGGTAAGTGTCCTGGACTTGTAACGGGAACTTTTTAGCTTTTTTTCTAATTGAAGTACTTTCTCTTGGTTTTCTTTCATTAGGGCGTAGATGGTGTTCACATCTTCGTTGATGCGGTCTTTGGCACTTTGACCGCCCTCTGTTGCAGCAAGACTGATTATTGACTCTTTTTCTTTGATCTGAGCCAAATTATCCTCTACGGCATTGATCGTTGTCATAAAATCGTTCAATGCTTCTTCTTTCATGTTGTCCTGAGCTTCTAGGCTATCAATCTTAGCCTGCATCTCGATCTCTTTCTTCGATGGCCCGCACGCGAACATTAATGGTACGAGCAACAGAATCAAATACTTTTTCATAGGTATATTAAAGTTTTGGTTGGTTCTGAAACAATATTAAGGCTTTATTAAGTTCTTGGAACTTGTTGCTGCATGACATAAACATGCGCTATAAAAATCCCAGAAGCACCGCTTATATCGCAGTACTTACTTGGTATGACCGTAACCTGATTGTTTAACAAAACCGGTGATTAAAGATTAAGAGAAAATTCGATCTAAAAATAACAAACCCTTTAGGTTTTCCAATTATTGTATATGCCCTCATAATATGTACCATTTTATTTACTTAACGGACAAGGTTAGGAATAAATTGATTGTGTGTGTTAAATTTGTGTAAACTTGAAAACTATTTAACCTCTTATAGTTTCCTGGCGGTTTATGTTTCTTACTTTTGCCTGATGGAAAAAGAAACGGAACATATCTTTAAACAAACTTCGAAACTGTTTTGCAAGTTTGGGGTTAAAAGCGTCTCTATGGACGATGTCGCTAGAGAACTGGGAGTTTCTAAAAGAACGATTTATCAGTATATTAAAGATAAGGAAGATCTGATCGAGAAATCGATTAATGTCCTTAGAAACGAAAGCATTGAACAGCTTAAGTCTATTATCGATAAAAAACTGAATGCTGTTGAAGAGCTAATGGAAACGTACCGTATTCTTAGAGAGAATATGGAAAACATGAATCCAATGTTGGATTTCGAAATACGGAAATACTATCCCAATTTACATCGTAAACTGAAGCAACGCCACAAAACGACTGCTTCTGAAATGATCGAGAGAAATATTAGGAACGGTATCCAGGAAGGGCTTTTCCGTAATGATTTCGATATAAACCTTATTGTTTTTATCCACTACAGCCACATTTTTGCAATTATCGAAACGGAAGAATCCAAACTTCCGCTGCCTTGGCATGAAACACTGCGCCAGACACTTGAATACCACCTGCGGGGTATCTGCAATCATAAAGGCATTGAAGTACTGGAAAATTATATAGAAAAAACACATCAATAAAATCTCATATCATGACCATAAATAAATTAACAGTACTCCTACTACTGCTCGGAGGGGTTTTGCAGTATGCAAGAGCCCAAGAGGTAGAACAGGAAGAGACGAAAAAGTTCAGCCTTAAGGAGGCTCAGGAATATGCCATTAGTAATTCCTATGAGATAACGATCTCTAATTTTAAATTAAAAAAAGCAAAACAGCAAGTTGGAGAAACTAGAGCCACTGGTTTACCACAAATTAACGGATCTGTTGAATACCAGAATTTCCTTAACTTGGCAACTCAGCTGATTCCTGCTAAATTTTTCGATCCCAATGCGCCTGTCGATGCAATGGCAGAAGTGCAATTTGGTACAAAACACAATGCAACTGTAGGCATAACTGCATCTCAGCTTCTTTTTAGCGGTTCGTATATTGTGGCTCTGAGGGCATCTAAAGCCTATATGAACATGAGTAAAATTGATCATCAGCAAACCAAAGCTGAAATAAATCAACAAGTTCATCAGGCTTATGTAACAGTTCTTGTGAGCCAAGACGCTTTAGCAGTGTTGGACAGCATACATGTAGCAACAAAAAAGAACCTTAGAGAAATTCAGGCGATGAATAAAGCTGGATTTTTGGAAGAAACTGATGTTGACCAAATAGAACTGTTGCTATCCAATATTGAATCGCAGCGTATAAATGCTAGAAATCAATTAAAAATAGCTCGTACTCTCTTAAATTTCAGAATAGGAGTTGATTTAAACGAACAAATTGAACTTACCAACTCTCTTGATGACGTATTAGCAGATTTTGACATGGAATCGTACCTCGCCGCAGAGTTTGCTTTAGAAACCAACATTAGTTATCAAGCTGCAAAAAACCAAGTTCGCATTATGGATTTGCAACTGGATTATCAGAGATCTACTGCTCTTCCGACCCTGTCTGCATTTCTTAGTCAGCAGTGGTCTGCTAACCGTAACGAACTGAATTTTGCAAGCTCTGATGAGAAATGGTTTCCTACAACTTTATTTGGAATTCAACTTACAATTCCAATTTTTGCAGGTCTTCAACGCCATTATCGGATTCAACAAGCCAAAGTTGACCATAAAGTTGCAGAGATTACTCTTAACCAAACCAGTGATCTTCTTCGTGTTAATTTTGCAACAACAAAGAATCTATACAATGACAACTATCTAGTTTATCAAAATAGCAAAAAAGATAAAACAGTTGCCAAACGCATTTACGACAGAACTTTGATCAAGTACACTAAAGGTATGTCCAGCAGCCTTGACTTATTACAAGTACACAATCAATATCTAGAAAAAGAGTCAAGCTATTTCATAGCCCTACAAAATTTCTTGAGTGCAAAAACAGATATGGATAAACTTCTTACCAAATTCGAAGAACTATAAAATATACCTTTAATCACTAACTTCCTAATATTAAGAAAATGAATAAAGTCATCATAAGCATTCTGGCCCTATTCGTTCTTGTTGCCTGTGGACAAGAGCGCACAGCCGAAACCGTAAAAACAGAATTGGGTAATGTTCAGCTTCAGCTTGAAACACTAAAAGCGCAAGAACAAAAACTCACAGCAGAACTTGATTCGTTGGCCGGTCCTAAAAAAGTAAGGGCAATTAAAGTCCGTGTGAAAAACATGCAACCTAGCCACTTTGAACATCAGATTGAAGTAAGTGGTGTTGTCGATGCCAAGAAACTAGCATTCATCAGCCCTGAGGTTGGTGGACAAGTGAAATCGATCAATGTAAAAGAAGGGCAGAGAATCCAGAAAGGGCAATTGATCATGACACTGAACACCCGTGTTCAACAGAGCCAGTTGGAAACCCTAAAAGGTTCGTACAAACTTGCAGAAACGATTTACATGAAACAGAAAGAGCTATGGGATCAGAAAATCGGATCGGAAGTTCAGTTTCTTGAGGCTAAAAACAACAAAGAATCTCTAGAGAATCAGATCAATGGCATAAAAGCACAGATTGCAATGGCTCAGATCAGAGCACCGTTTAGCGGTATTGTTGATGAGATTCATCCAAAAATTGGAGAACTTGCTTCGCCCGGCCAACCATTGGTAGACCTTGTAAACCTGAACCAAATCGAAATCTCGGCAGAAGTTTCAGAAAAGCACCTACAGGTGATTAACAAAGGTGACACTGTTACCGTGGAGTTTCCAAATTACAGTACTGCAAACACCGAAAGTAAGATTTCACGCAAAGGAAATATTATTAATCCTGCGAACCGAACTTTTAAAATTGTGGTACCACTTGCTAACCCACAAGGAAAACTTAAACCAAATCAGATTGCCACATTGAAGTTGCGCGATTATAAAATTGATAATGCGCTGGTAGTGCCTTCAATAATTGTGCGGAAAGACCTAAATGGCGACTTCCTTTTTGTGGTAGAAAACCAAAATGGAAAGAACAAGGCTTCAAAAAAATATGTCACTGTAGGTAAAACATTTGAAGGCAACAGCGAGATTGCGAAAGGGCTTCTGATAGGACAAGAAGTACTTATAGAAGGCTACAACCTTGTCCGTAACGGATCACTTATCGAAATCACTCAGTAAACATTCTAAGCACACAAGGCTATTTTTTAGGAAAAGCACTGTGATAATATTATGAACCATAGGCTAAAAAGTTCGTTTTGATTTAGTTCAAAAACAAGACATCTCCTTTGGTTCACTCTAATCATTCCAAACTTTTTGCATAAAATGGAAGAAAGAAAAAATATACTGAGGGAATTTGGAATTACTACCTCAGCCCTTAAAAACCGAAGCACCGTCTTCCTTATGGCCTTTCTGTTGGCCGTTGTAGGATTTAATGCCTACGTCAGTATGCCCAAAGAGGCATTTCCCGAAATCCAGTTTCCGTTTGTGGCCGTGCAGACTATCTATCCGGGCAACTCGCCTGTAGATATTGAAAACCTGATAACACGCCCATTGGAAAAAGAGATTTTTACCATCAAGGGGATCAAGGATATGAAATCTTCTTCTTTGCAGGGCATATCGGATATCATGATTGAATTTAATCCTGATGTTAAGATCAAGACCGCCCTACAGGATGTAAAAGATGCCGTTGACAAGGCCAAAGGCGAACTGCCATCCGACCTTGACCTTGATCCGATTGTTCTGGAAATCGACGTTTCAGAATTCCCGATCCTGAACATCAATCTCTCTGGCGATTACAGTGTAAACCAATTGCGAAAATATGCAGAAGACCTTGAAGACCAGATCGAAGGTGTTGCGGAAATTTCCAAAGTTGAACTGAAGGGAGTTAGTGAAAGAGAAATTAAAGTCAATGTAAACCAACACAAACTGGATTTGTACAAAGTTACTTTCGGGGATATCGAAAATGCTATCGCTTACGAAAATAAATCTATTTCCAGTGGTGAAGTAAAAATTGGAAAAACCAGACGGTCGATACGGACAGTTGGCGAATTCGACAGCATAGACCAAATAAAAAATATCATCGTTAAAGCCGAAAATGGTAACATCATCTACTTGCGCGATGTAGCAGAAGTTGTCGACGGTTGGGAAGAAACTAAAAGTTATGCCCGTCAGGACAGCAAAAGTGTAGTTTCGTTGCAGGTAATCAAAAAAGGAGGTGAAAACCTTTTGCATGCCTCTGAACAGATTTTTGCAATCTTAGAAAACTCGCGTAAAGACGGGACTCTTCCAGAGGATTTGCGCATTACCGTAACCAACGATCAGTCTAAGGACATAAAAGCACAGGTGAACAATCTTGAAAACAGTATTATTCTAGGTGTGCTTTTCGTTGCAATGGTACTCTATTTCTTCTTGGGCTACCGCAATGCTCTTTTTGTTGGTATGGCTATTCCTATGTCAATGCTGATTTCTTTCGTGATCTTGTCAATGTCCGGAATCACCATCAACATGATGGTTCTTTTTGCATTGGTACTTGCACTGGGTATGCTTGTGGACAATGCCATTGTTGTGGTAGAGAACATCTACCGCTTTGTTTCGCAAGGACACTCTGTTTTTGAAGCCAGTAAATATGCTGTTGGTGAAATTGCTTGGCCAATTATTGCCTCTACAGCTACAACACTGGCGGCTTTCGTACCACTAGCTTTTTGGCCCGGACTGATGGGTGAGTTTATGAAATACCTCCCTATCACACTGATCATTGTACTTTCTTCATCGTTGTTTGTTGCCCTTGTTATCATACCTGTTCTTGCTGCTACTTTTATTAAAATGGGACAGGACGATACTCCTCAAAGAAAAACTACACTCATTGCAGTTGGCGTTCTTGGTAGCATTTCTTTGCTTGGCTTTCTTGCTGGTAATTTAACGCTGGGCAACCTGATGCTTATCGTTGCGATGATTATTTTGTTGAACTGGGCTGTATTCTTCCAAATATCGGTCTGGTTTCAAAACGTTTTTCTCACATGGATGGAAGAAATGTACCTGAAGACTCTAAGATTTGCACTGAAAGGTTTTATGCCCGTATACTTCTTCATTGGCACAATCGTGCTTCTTATCTTCACACAGGTGTTCATGGGAATCCGTCAGCCCAAAGTTGAGCTATTCCCTACCAACGAACCAAGGTTTATCAACATCAAAGCAGAATTGCCTATTGGTACTGATATAGCAGCATCGGATTCCATCATGCGCCTTATCGAAGGCGAAGTGAAAACTTTGCTTACTAGCAACAACTACATGCCTATCATTGAATCCATAATGACAACCGTAGGGCAAGGAGCTGTTGGCGAAAACGAAAGTGCTAGGGGCGATACTCCTCACAAAGGAATCACCACCGTAACATTTATCGATTTCGAAGATAGGTTCGATGTTTACGAAGATGGCCGCCTCATCGATACACGAGATATAAAAACTGAGTTAAGCGATCTGCTAACACACAAATATCCTGGGGTAATTGTTAGTGTTGAGAAAAACCAGAACGGCCCACCAACCGGTCCTCCTGTCAATCTTGAACTTCAAGGTGCAAATTTCGACCGCCTACTTATGCTTGCCGATACCATTCAGAGTTATCTATCGGAAGCAAATATCGAAGGTATTGAAGGCCTTCGCATCGATCTTGATCTCGGCCAGCCAGAACTGTTAATTCACATCGACCGCGACAAAGCCCGTAGGTTGGGGATGTCTACTGCTCAAATTGCAAGTACAATCCGTACTGCTCTTTATGGCAAAGAGGTTTCGAAATACAAAGAAGGTGAAGATGATTTTCCGATCTACTTACGTTTTCAGGAACGTTTCCGCAACAGTATACCGTCGTTGCTGAACCAGAAGATCACATTCCAGAACAAACAAGGGAAGATAATGCAAATACCTGTCTCCGCAGTTGCAGACTTCGAATACAGTACAACTTTTGGAGCAGTTAAGCGTATCGACGAAAAACGTGTTATCACCCTTTACTCTGGTATTTTCGAAGGAGCAAATGCTGCTAAAATAAATACAGAGATTACCTCACTGATGAACAATTTCCAGATGCCATTGGGCTACGAATGGAAATTAACAGGAGAACAGGAAGAGCAAGAAAAATCGATGGCCTTTTTGATGAACGCAATGGGAATTGCCGTGTTCGTGATCCTGATCATTCTTGTAACCCAGTTCAACTCCATACCTAAACCGTTTATCATTGTGGGCACCATTCTCTTCAGTACAATTGGTGTGTTCGGAGGTATTGCCACCTTCAAAATGGACTTTATCATCATTATGACAGGTATTGGTATTATCTCACTCGCAGGTATTGTGGTGAACAACGCCATTGTACTCATCGACTATATCGACTATCTGAAAACGATCGAAAAAGAAAAGCTCGGCTTAGGTGAAGATGAAAACCTAACTCGGGGACGTATTTTCCAACTGATTGTTCAAGGCGGAAAAACACGTTTGCGTCCCGTGCTTCTAACGGCGATCACTACCATTTTGGGACTTATCCCTATGGCAATCGGGCTTAACATCAATTTCAAAGCCGCCCTTTCCGAATACGATCCACAGATTTATTTTGGAGGCGAAAATGCCGACTTCTGGGGGCCAATGGCGTGGACTGTTATCTTTGGTCTTACGTTCTCAACGTTCCTTACTTTGGTGATTGTTCCTGTTATATATCTACTTGGGAACAACATTAAACTTTGGTTTGGGAATAAAGGTTGGAAGAAACAATCCACAGAGGAAGTTCAGTTCGTTAAATCGTAAATCCGTTCAATTCAATAAATCATTATCTCCACGTAGAAGTATTTACTCCAAATGCATCTACGTGGTTTTTTTTTTGCCTGAAAATTAGAACTGAAAAACACAAAGTTTTAATTCCATATCCCTCAGTTTCCTTCTCTAAAAAGCTCATAAATTCCCTTTTTAAGCTCTCAGACCTATTTATTTTAGATTATTCCTCCCAGCTACTTAGCACCTGAATAAATCTAGCTTAATTATGACTGACTGCTTATATTCAAAGTTTTTTATTCTTAGCAAGAAGAAAACTACATTCGCTCTCTTAACATTTCTACAAAAATCATTTTTCATGAGAGCAGTAATCCAGCGCGTAAGTGAAGCATCAGTAGCAGTAGAACAAGAAGCCATTTCATCCATAAATCAAGGCGTAATGGTACTTCTTGGTATAGAATCCATCGACACCCAAGAGGACATCGAATGGCTTTCGGGTAAAATAGCCCGCTTGCGTATTTTTAACGATGAGAACGGAGTGATGAACAAATCGCTGCAAGATGTAGGAGGCGAAGCTCTCGTAGTAAGCCAATTTACCCTACATGCCAGCACAAAAAAAGGCAACCGCCCATCTTATATCAAAGCAGCAAAACCGGACGTTTCTGTTCCCCTCTACGAACAGTTCATCTCACAACTGGAAAAAAATCTGGGTAAAAAAGTAGGCACAGGCCAGTTCGGCGCTCACATGGAAGTTAGCCTTGTTAATGATGGGCCTGTTACAATTATCATCGACACTCAGAACAAAGAATAATACTAATTAAAAATTCCTTTCAGAGTTCTTCTTCAAACAGAAAACCATGAAAGGAACAATCTATACTAAGAACAATCCAAAATGACAATAAAAGAAGCACAAGAACAGGTAGACCAATGGATCAATACCATTGGAGTCCGTTACTTCAACGAATTAACCAACATGGCAATGCTAACCGAAGAAGTTGGCGAGGTAGCACGCATCATAGCAAGGCGCTATGGTGAACAATCGGAAAAGGAATCGGACAAAGCCAAAGACCTTGGCGATGAAATGGCAGATGTACTATTTGTTCTACTCTGCCTAGCCAACCAAACAGGTGTAGACCTGACCACTGCCTTGGAGAAAAACCTTCAGAAGAAAACCCAGCGCGATGCATTGCGCCATAAAAACAATGATAAACTGAAGTAAAGCACAACTTTCCAAAAGTTCTTGTGAACAACACAAAGAGCTTTTGGAAAGTTCATTATCTAACAGGCATATTTCACACCAAATCCACATTGTCTAGAACTACACATCTTCCACTTTGACATTAGAAAAACAAAAATGTTGATCTGATTCTTTAATTTTTTCACGCTGAAAGGTACACGCTGGGCAACACAAAATTCTCACATATCCCTGCATACTGCCTTTACAAATCCCTTTACTGCCTGTTTCATTTTGAATGACTCATCCGTATATCATACAAAACAACATCAAACAAAAACATAGTTCATGGAACTTTTAGAACACATTCAGGAAAAACAAATCCTTTTCTTGGACATTGAAACCGTACCCCAAACAGAAAACTACGATGAAATGCCCGAAGAGCTCCGTACACTTTGGGACAAAAAATCGGCTTACTGGCAACAGGAAGGAGAGACAGGCGAAGATCATTTCGACCGCGCAGGCATCTATGCTGAATTCGGCAAAATCGTATGCATTTCTGTTGGCGTAATATTCTTCCGAAATGGGAAACGTGGCCTACGCATCAAATCATTTTATGGACACAACGAAAAAGAATTCCTCACAGAATTTGCCAACATGTGCAATCAGAATTTCAATACAGCTCACCACTACCTCTGTGGACACAATGGCAAAGAATTCGACTTCCCATACATTGCCCGACGTATGCTCATCCTTGGAATTAAACTCCCCAGAATTTTCGACATGGCAGGCAGAAAACCTTGGCAAGTCCGGCACCTCGATACGCTCGAATTATGGAAGTTCGGCGACTACAAAAACTTCACATCCTTAAATCTACTCACTACAGTTTTCGGAATCCCAACACCGAAAGATGACATTGATGGATCTCAGGTCGCAACTGTCTATTACAAAGAGAACAACCTAAATAGAATTGTCAATTACTGTCAAAAAGATGTTTTAGCATTGGTTCAGCTATTCCTGAGATATAAAGGAGAAAATCTTATTAGTGATGAATATGTAGAACATGCAGAATAATAATCAGAATTACTATAATTGCTTTTTTTAGAATAAATCTTAAACTTAAAGTATAACTTTAAATATGAAACGTACCTTTCTTTTAATCTTATGCATTACCTGTATGTTCGCATGCGAAATAGACTTAGAAAATGCCAGTCTCCCTTTACTTGAAACGCATGTCCGTCTAAGCGAGGATAAAAGAGCTACCCACAGTTGGCATCAATACGAGAAACTACTCACAACACTCAGTGAAGAGAAATTTGTAGTTCTACCCATGAATGAAATGCGTAACCATTTCGATCCCAATAAAGTAGTAGTAGGAATGCGCCACGATGTAGACACTCATCCATTCAAAGCTCACGAAATGGCCTTAATAGAACAATCCTATGGAATGAGATCCACTTATTACATGTTGCACACAGCAGAATATCATGGAGAATTTAAAAAAGGAAAATTCTGTCATAATAAATACATTCATGAAATCTATAAACTTATATCAGAAACAGGTTCAGAAATCGGAGTCCACAACGACCTCTTAGCTATTATGATTCTTCACGGTATAGATCCATTTGAATTCAACATACAGGACCTTGAATATTACAAAAGCATTGGTATTCCAATACATGGGACTGCTTCGCATGGTTCAGACATTGCCATGAAAACAGCCAAGAATCTTGAAATATTTTCTGATTTTGCTAATTCTGAAACAGTGAAATACAAAAACAAAGAATATCCAATAGGGCAACATTCGCTGAAAGAATTTGGGTACAAATACGAGGCCTATTTTGTTGATTACAACATTTACCTTTCAGAAAGCGGAGGAAAATGGCATACCAAAGGAGGACTTGATGGAGTAATAGAACGACTTGAAAGAAGCAAACCTGGCGACAGAGTTCAGATTCTAACACATCCTGTTTGGTGGGGAAAACGATAACAAATATCCAAATTTAACATCCTTGTTACCAAAAAGAAACAGACAATAAGTGACAATAACTGTCTGTCTGTTTCTTTTATAAATTCTTACTCTAAACCATCTCTTTCGCATCACTTTGCAACATTAAGTCTAAGAAATGGCTCTCTAAAATAAAACCCAGATCAGAATCCAAACAAAGTCATAGTTAACAATAGAAACAGCGCCCTCTATTTTCCAGAAATTTGCATACAAGCACTTCAACGCAGATCAATTCATTAGCACTATAAGTCCCCGCAGTCCAACAATTTCAATCTTACGACCTTCTTCAATTAACACCTCTCGGATTTGATAGCTATAAGCCGAACCTACTTGGGGAATGGAATACAAAAGTTGCCAACGCCGCAAAAAAGCCCCTCGTGACGTTAACGGCTGCGGGACTGGAGAACTGCGCACTGCAAGAAAAAGAAGCGGCTCAGCGCAGAAAAAGAAGGCCTGAGCTAAAACAAACAGCCTGCCTTGGCAAGGAAATAAGATACACTAGAAAAATAGCTACAAAAAAAGAACCTGGCCTATATAGTAGAACCAAGTTCATCAGCATGAAAATTTTGGAAAATGAAAGTTATGAATCATTAATTCAATTCAGAATCATGTATCCATAATATAAAACTACTCTTCTGAACCAAATTTCAAACCTCCAAGAAAATTCTTTTGATCTGCTCTATGCGGATTATCCAACTTCCTCGCTCTATTGTTGTGAATCATCCGCAAGAAGTTTGCACCAATATTTGTAGCCCGATACTTAATCTCATTTGCTTTCTCGCCATTAAACATAGCATCAACCGTTGCGTAGAACAACTCAAGCCAACGGTCGAAATGCTTTTGCTCGATTGTGTTGTCTTGCTTTTCATCAACATCCATGTGCTTACGCCCAGGGTTTCCATAAAACTGTACCGTACCAAAGAGATTCCTCTCCCAAAAATCAGTGATATGATCCATATGGTGAGGCCAATCTTTAATCGTACTGTTGAAGATTGTTCCTAGCAGCTCATCTTTTCTCACCTGTGCATAGAACCTAGTTACAAGACGGGAAAGGTCTTCTCTATTTTGAATATCGTTCATTATATCTTCGTTTTTGTTTTTTTAAACTGAATTTGAATGTTTCACTCATGTTTCCCCTACATCGGAGACATTTCTTCTTCAACAATAAGAATCAACATTCAAATATCATCCGGAAATCGCCAAAAGACTTTCAAATCCTTTTGTCTGATTTTCAAACAAAGATAAAAAACAACAATTAATCTCTCTACCTAAATCACTTCACTTCTTGCCACACCCAAACCGTTAGGTATGCCCAAATTAGAAAACGCAGGAACTTACCCAACAGCATAAAAACAGTAACAGCCTTCCAATTGGCTTTAAAAAAACCAAGACCGATAGCAATAAAGTCCCCTACCCCGGGGGTCCAGCACAGCATGGCCAACCAACTACCATGTCGATAAATCCGATCCTGAAAACGTTCTACTTTCTCGCGTTTAATCTTAAAGTATTTCTCGATCCATTGCCATTTGCCCAGATATCCCAAATAATAACCAGACATTCCCCCCAAGGTATTACCTAATGTTGCGATAATGATCACCATCCAAAAATCGAAACCAGCAAGCAAAACTGCTGACACAACCGTCTCTGAACCGATCGGCACCACTGTAGCAGCTAAAAAACTCATAATAAAAACCCCAAGAAGACCCAATTCAGTTAAACTTTCCATTTGCTTGCTTCTATTCTTTAGTCGTTAATAATAATTAGTGTTACTTTTGCCGCCTAAGTGAAGGTGAAAAAATAACCTCACTAAATAATATTCAGAAAAAAATTCCAGCGAAATGCACCTCGGAATTCCAAATCCAGACGTTCAACAAAATTACAAGCTGGCATCTAAACTGAATTATTTTTTAAACGTTATTAAGCTTTAGGCAATCATCACGAATGTAGTGTTAAGTCTTAATTATCAGATAAGCAAACGCATAAGTTAATGCGAAATTATCCTTAAGCGCACACAGAACGCGAGTCGACAACTGGCACAAGCACCCCTAAGGCAACACATTTTACAATACGAAAAAATTTAAACAATGGAATCAACACGTCAATTGAAGGTAGCCCGATTGTTGCAGAAAGATTTGGCGGAATATTTTCAGCAAAATGCTTCGAAATTTTTAGGCAAAATGATCTCTGTAACTGTAGTACGGATCAGTCCGGATTTCTCTTTTGCAAAAGTTTTCATCAGTATCTTTCCTGCACAGGATCTAAAAGAAACCTTGAAAGAGGTACGTATGTGTAGCGACGAAATCCGTTATGAGATCGCAAGAAAAGTAAGGCACCAATTGAGAAAAATGCCAGAACTGGCCTTTGTAATAGATGACTCACTTGATTATGTTGAGCGCATCGACGACCTGCTCAACACATAAAAAACGAAAGAAAAGGTAGCCTCAAAACATTAGGAGGCTACTTATTCCTCTCCTAATCCCAACAAATAGCGATAAAAAAGAATTGCAGCAAGTTTACTGTTTTTGCATTTTAGCCTGCCTATTTATGTGAAGAATAAAACTGATTTCGTCTAACACAACATGCGATCAGTTTTCCTTTAAGGCATGTTAAAAAATAATTAGCCAAAGGCGCACAAGCGGCTAAACCGGAGCGTACTTTTCGTACGTGAGGATTTGGCCGTCCGCAGTGGAACGAATGGATAGCTATTTTTTTTGATATGCCTAACACAGAATGGCTTTAGCCTAATTCTAAATATAAGACCTTAAAAAATGGGAATGAAATACGATCCTGTAAAACGGAGTTTGGGAACAGTTTTCAACACAACTCCTGTATTACGCAAATTGTTCTATCGCCTTCTAGACCTGCTGCTCCTTCGCGCATGGTACATAAAACGTGAACTGAAAATCTGGGGCAAAGGTAGAAAGACACAACCCCTACAAATTCTCGACGCTGGTTCCGGATTTGGACAGTATGTATATCGGATGTCTGCCATTGGTAAAAACTGGAACATTAAAGGTGTAGATGTGAAGCAGGAACAGATAGACGACTGCAATCAGTTCTTCAACCAAATCAGTTTGAAAGACAGGGTTCACTTCGAATATGCCGATCTGGTTGCCTTCGACGAAAAAGAGCAGTACGATTTTGTGCTATCAGTAGATGTAATGGAGCACATCTTGGAAGACGAGCAGGTATTTCGCAACTTTCACACTGCAATGAAGAAAGATGGAATGCTACTGATCTCAACACCTTCGGACCAAGGTGGATCGGATGTGCACGATCACGACCACGATGAATCGTTCATAGACGAACACGTCCGCGATGGCTACGGAGTGAAAGACATAACAGAAAAGCTCGAACGGGCCGGTTTCCGAAACATAGAAGCAAATTATTCGTACGGTTGGCCTGGCAGTTTATCGTGGAAGCTCTCTATGAAATTTCCAATCATTATGCTCAATGCTTCAAAGCTGTTCTTTGTTCTGCTTCCTTTTTACTACCTCATCACATACCCGATTGCATATTTGCTCAATCATGCCGATGTAAGAATGAAGCATGCTAGTGGAACCGGGCTAGTCGTAAAAGCGTTTAAATAATCAACGAAACACAACCCCTCAAATTCAAGCAATGCCCAGTTTTCCTTTTTTTGTAGCACGGCGCTATCTTGTTTCGAAGAAATCTTACAATGCCATCAACCTGATTTCGTACATATCGGTTGTTGGTATTGCCGTTGGCACAATGGCACTAATTGTTGTGTTATCGGTCTATAACGGCTTCGATGAGTTCATCAAAAGCATGTACAATGCTTTCGACCCCGATTTCAAAATCACACTCACGAAAGGCAAGAATTTCTCAATGAAGAACGACACTATAATGAAAGCACTTGCCGATGAAGATGTGATGCATTATAGCCCTGTACTGGAAGAAACCGCCCTTATTGAGTACGACGGACGGCAAACTATTGCCCGCATGAAAGGTGTTGGAAGTGAATATCGCCACATCTCCCGGATAGACAGTGCTGTGGTCGTGGGATTCTACATGCCCAAAAGCAAAGGGCATTCATATGCCTGCCTTGGTCATGGCGTAGCCTACCGTATTTCTTTCAATCTGGATTTTCAGCGCCCAATGTCTGTCTGGATGCCACGCCGTGGGAAAAAAGTATCGCTGAACCCTTCCACTGCTTTTAACTCGTTGTCTATTGTTCCCTCTGGCACATTTTCTTTAGAGCCGGAATTTGATTCGGAATACTTCATAACACCGATCGATTTTGCACAGGAACTATTGGACTACGACAGCTCTATGGTGAGCCAGATAGAAATAAGGGCGCTCCCCAATGCCAATCTCGGCAAACTGCACAAGCGGTTAAAAAAACAACTGGGCAACAAGTATACTGTAAAGAACAAATACCAACAACGCGAACTGCTCTACAAGATTATGCAATCGGAACGTTGGGCAATCTTCATGATCCTGCTGTTCATTCTTATCGTGGCATCTTTCAATATTCTGGCATCGCTTACAATGCTGATTATCGACAAAAGTAAAGATATTGCTACGCTAAAAAGCATGGGAGCCAACAAACGGACTATCCGCCATATTTTTGTGTGGGAAGGCTGGATGATCACGGGGATAGGTGGAGTTGTCGGTTTGATACTTGGTTACGCACTGGTTTGGGCTCAGGATAGATTTGGGCTGATCGGTTTTCCGGGCGAAAGCTTCCTGCTTAAGGCTTATCCCGTGAAAATAATTGCTGCCGATCTACTTCTGGTACTTGGCACGGTTGCTATCGTTGGTTTTTGTGCTACATACCTGCCTGCACGCTTCATTACATCGAGGCAGTTTCGGATAGAGGGCTGATTAAGGTGATTTTCCAAAGGTTTCTATTACCATTGGAGAAACTTTTGGAAAGTTTCAATCCCAAACAGCATCTCACGGCACTCAATAAATATTAATAGAAAAAGCGGCCAATAGCCGCTTTCATAAATATCTTTCGTACTTCAAACGAAGGCTTAAACTCCAAATTTTCCAGCTTTACGAGTATCTTCCCTAGGGTTAACCGACATCACAGGAATACGGTATTTGTTTGCGATAATGATCTGCTCATCAGCTCCAAGAACATAGTCCTGGAAAGAAATGTGCTTAGTTGTCATTACCATAATCATACCCGCATTGATTTCCTTAGCGTACTCTATTGTTTCTTCTGCAAGGCTGTCTTCTCCACGTAATGAAACAATCTCGTAGTTAATTTTTCTTTCTTCGAAATAGCGTTTTGCAAAGCGTAGGTTAGAAACAATTTTATGTTTCAGGTCAACATCACTTACTTCCTGATAAACCACATTCAGTTTTGTCTTGAAGTAATGAGCCAGATAGTTCGCCCACTTCAGTTTTTCTTTATCCTCTACTCTGAAGTTTACCGGGAAAACAATATTCTCGAACTGATCCTGTTCCGGCGCGCCCTGAACAACAAGGAATGGAGCTTTTGTTCCAGCAATCACTTTCAATGCCCAACTACCTGTGAATTTCTGCATTCCCTTCATGCCATGCGTACCCATCACAACCATAGTTGCCTCCACTTCGTTGGCAGTATCGGAGATTACTTTAAAAATACTTCCTTCGCGAATAATAACGGTTGGGCGCACATTGTGCTTCGATTCGGTTTCATCTGCAACAGCATTTAATTTTGCAGCTGCTTCATCTTCCTCTTTGGCTTTTTTTACTACGTGCAGCAATCCCACCTCACCATCTGTAAGTTTAGCGATACGAACAGCATGCTGAAGAGCGTATTCTGCAATCTGAGTATAGTCCCATGGTACTAAAATAAGATTTTCCGAAGCCATGATATGTTAAGGTTTTGGTTTATATTTAAATATATGTTTTCTTTTGAAACCTGATGTCGAAACAATGGGGTTTTCATTCAATAAAACCTATTCTGCCTTTATAATGCCTAAGTTGGGGTTTAAACCTATTTAATTTTTAAACTCACTTCATAAAAACAAGCGATTCACAACATTAAAAGCTGCATTAATTTAGGACACCCACTTACAAAATACTTAAAAACAATTTCGGTTATTTATTGTCCCGTATTTGAAACATACCAAAAATAGGTAAAAGTTTGAACGACCATAGCACTAAGAAAAACGAAGTTTTTTTAACTTCATCAGGCGGCAAAAAGATTAAATAACGGCAAGTCTAAATCTCACTCAATCACACCTCTTACCTTCAATGTTTATTCTTGCAGTGTAAAAAGAACGATCTAATGGACACAGCATTGCCTTTTGATACATTTCATTGCAGGAAAATACATAAAAAATGAGTTTTTTCAAACTGTTTTTCCTACCAAAAAAAGCAATGTATAAAATTGAACTAAACGCGAGTACAGGCTCAACCCTGTGTCATTAAAAATTCATATATTTACAGATGGTGCATCTGCCCGAATTGATTTGGTCTCTATTTTGTTGCTCAACGCATACAAGAGCAAATCTTGCATGAAATGCTAAGCAACCTCTACAAAAATGCCGCCATAAATTTTGGCGTCTGAGTTATGTTCAACCCGACAGTAAGAAACTTATATGGAAGAAGACATCAAAAAGCTCGAAGAAGAGAACCAACTCTTATTAGAACGAATTGCAGCTTTAGAGAAACTCAACAGTGAACTTGTTGAACAGAACAAAGAGCTTATTGAGGAAAACAACCAGCAGGCCGAACAACTCGCCATCTTGCCAAAAGCAAAGATGAAACACCGCGATGCATCCAAATCGCAACGCTATAAAATGGTGACAGTAATGTATGCCGACGTAAAAGGCTTCACCAAACTGATTGCCCATAAAGAAGCAGAGTCTCTTATTGATGAACTCGACCATTTTTTCATCCGCTTCGACGATGTGGTGAAGAAAAACAATATTGAAAAAATTAAATCCATCGGAGACACATACATTGCCGCAGGAGGAATACCTCAAAAAAACAGAACCAATCCTATTGAGGTTATTCTGGCCTCGCTGGAAATGCAGCAATACATGCGTGGTTTGCAGGAGAATTCGCGCAAGCAGAACATAAAAATATGGGATCTTAATATTGGCATCCACACTGGCCCGGTTGTAGCCACAATAATGGGCAAGAAAAAGATTACCTACGACCTAAAAGGAGATACGGTAAATATTGCCAGTAGGATCGAATCCGCCAGTGACAACAATCTGATCTATATTTCTTCACTCACCTACGAACTCGTAAAAGACTATTTTGTCTGTGAATACCGAGGAAAAATACCTGTAAAAATACAAGGTGAAATTGAAATGTACAGCGTTAAAGGTTTCCGCCCGGAACTGTCCATAAATGGCAAAGGGCTGGAAATGAACCATCGCTTTCGTGTAAAATTCCAGATTGTACGTTACGACGATATAGAACAGCTTATTCTAGATAAACTAGAAAAAGAACTTCCCAAACACCTATACTACCACAACCTAAAACATACTATTGATGTAATAAACGGAGTGGAGGTGATAGGGACAAGCGAAGGAGTGTCTGACGAAGATATGCTACTACTGAAAACCGCCGCACTTTTCCACGATTTTGGACAGATACAAGGCTCAAGAGGGCATGAAGAGCGCGGACGTGACCACGCAATTGAGGTGCTACCAAATTTTGGATATACAGAAGAGCAACTAGAAACCATTGTAGGTATAATTATGGCAACACAACTGCCTCCTGAACCAAAGACCCTTCTTCAACAAATTATATGCGATGCTGATCTTGATTATCTAGGCCGCCGGGATTTTATTCCTGTTTCCGACACATTGTTCAGAGAGCTGAAGGTCCAGAATATTATTGGAGCCCTAAACGACTGGAACAAACTTCAGGTAAAGTTTTTATCTGTTCACCAATTCTTCACTGAAACGGCAAAAAAATTACGACAGGTGAATAAGGAATCGCAGATTGAACGAATTAAAGCTTTGATTGTTGAAGATTGATTTTACTTTAGCGGTGTTAATTAAGCACATGGTGCTATTTATTATAATCGCACTGTTCTGTTTTCCTGTAACAGAACCCTAAGTGTCGGTTATAATTAACGCACCTACTTACTTTATAGGACGAGAGTCGGGATTTTTTTTTTAATAGACAAAGCCCGACCGCAGAGAGAACAGTAATATGAAAATTGAAATATCATCTTTAGAAAATATTCAGGTAGCTGCAAAGGAATTTGCCGACCGGCTTGGACATGCACGGGTAATTGCTTTCCGTGGGGAAATGGGTGCAGGAAAAACAACTTTTATCAAAGCACTTTGTCATTATCTTGGTGTTAACGACAATGTTTCCAGCCCTACGTTTTCCATTGTAAACGAATACCACACGGAGCAGGGAAAGCATATCTATCATTTCGACTTTTATAGAATAGATGACATCCGCGAGGCTATCGATATGGGCTACCACGTATATTTTGAGAGTGGGAATTTTTGTTTCATCGAATGGCCAGAAAAAATAGAATCGCTTCTGCCCGACGAAGTGTTGAATGTTGAAATTACAATCGAGGAGGATAATAGCAGGAGTTTAGCCTTTGCTTAAGATAATCGGCCACAGACTTGTCTGCAACAGGTTTGTGGCTACACTAAAACCGAAGTAACATGGGCCTCTCATACGTAAACTTAAGCCTTGAACAGATAGGAATTTTACCTCAGGAAGAAATGCTGGAGACTGGATCTAAACAGAAAAGCATGACCATTGGGGTAATAAAAGAAAACAGCAAAAACGAACATCGGGTTCCACTAACACCACAAGGTGTTGAGGCGTTAACCGATTTTGGACATCGCGTAATTGTTGAGAGCGACTCTGGCACAAAGGCAAATTATTCCGATCTGGACTATAGCGAAGCAGGGGCGATTATCTCTAAAGATAGGGATCAAGTACTGGAGAGTGAAATTATACTGAAAGTTTCTCCCCTTGATGAAAAAGAGACATCTAAACTGAAACCCAACCAAACCATTTTATCTGCTTTTCATTCCACCCAACAATCTTCGGAAAGGCTTGTAAAATTACTCAGCAGAAAAGTTAATGCCATTGCATTTGAATATATACGTGGCGAAAACAACCACCAACCGTTTGTGAGTGCAATGAGTGAGATTGCCGGACTTCTATCGGTATCCATAGCTGCTGAATATCTGAGCAGCACACAAGGAGGCAAAGGTATACTGCTAGGGGGGATCAGTGGTGTTTCGCCCAGCGAAATAGTGATTCTTGGCACTGGTACTGCGGCTGAGTTTGCAGCCCGTGCAGCCATTGGACTAGGTGCCCGCCTTCGGGTTCTTGGCACAAGCCCCTACAAATTACAGTGCCTACAGTACAATCTCAGCCAACCGATATTCACCTCCCTTACACAGCCTCAGGTGTTGCTAAAAGCTTTAAAAACAGCTGATATTGTTATTGGTGCACTTAACCTTACCGATGAAAAAGAGCAGATTCTGGTAACTGAAGAAATGGTGCGCGGAATGAAACAGGGGTCTGTAATTCTGGACACCAGTATCGATCAAGGAGGATGTTTTGAGACATCGCGCCTGACCACCCATAGCAACCCTGTCTTTACAAAGCACGGTGTACTGCATTATTGTGTGCCCAACATTGCATCGCGTGTTGCCCGTACAGCATCCATTGCCCTCAGCAATATTCTTACGGCTATTATTCAGGATATTGGGAAAGCAGGCGGAGTCCGTCAGGCTTTGAAACAAGATGTTGGCCTTCGCCGTGGCGTTTATGCTTACAAAGGCATACTAACCAACAGTCAGGTAGGGCTACGTTTCAAACTACCATCGCAAAACATTGATTTGTTGATGGCTGCTATCTAGTGTTTAGTCACTGATCATTAGCTTTTTTTACGAATAAACATCGTATTTCCTAATACTTGACAGAACAACTAAATATCCAATCTGCAATTACCTGCTAAATTTGAGGCAATAGCCTCAATATGAAGAGACTATTCGAGCCAGAACATAATCTCTTTTTCAGATTTGTTTTTCAACTTATCTACAGCGAATACCTTAATCTTATTCATCTGTTTTCGCTTAAAGCCAGCTACATGCCCTTTATAAGTTCTAACAGGGCTTCCATTCAAAGAATAAGCAATTCTTTGCGTTCCGATGATATTGTCCGTTGCAGCTAAATACAGAATAGTATGTTTAGGATATACATCTACCCCATCCTTTTGGTGAAGAGGCAAAATGCTGAACGTGCCTATGATCTGAGGGCCGCTATCGTCTACCAGTACTAAAAAATCGTCACGATTTCTGTTGTTGACATTATCGTAGCCAAAAATTTCAACAAAATTCTCCCCTTCTTTGTCCAAAGTGAAAGGGCCTGTGTAACGCGTTTCTGCCTGCACCCCATTTACACTATACGATTTGTACTGAAGCCCCGACTCTTTATCTGTAGCGCGTAGTTTAATTTTCGTACTGGTATTTATAAATACAGTATCCCTTGCCCGGAACACATCTCCAATAAAAGAGTAGCTTAATGATGGACCAGTCAGGTCTACATAAATTTTACTCACATTATGACGATATTCCCTAAAAGTGTGGGGATTTGATCTTTCGAAGCCTCCCGTGCGGTTATTCATTTTATCAACTGCATAATAACGGATAACGTGCATCCCAGGAACACTAGGTAAGTAGAAAGGCTGTGTATAATCGTTAAAGTTTTTTCCATCAATAGAGAAATATACTGCCTTCACACCCGATTTATTATCAACTGCTGTTAGTTTAAGCTTCGTTCGGCCAGAGAAGTAAATCTGATCATTTACAATGAAACGGTCGCCAAGGACATCGGAAGCTAAAATTGGAGGTAGTTTATCCAGATAAAATTCAAACTTACGCTCTTCTTCTTTATTCCCAACCTTGTCCGTAGCATAATACGTTAAGTAGTAGTTGCCATCCTTCAACTTCGAAATAGGTACTTTCTTATTGTAAAGCTTATAATCGTTATCGTTTATTTTATAGAAGATGTTTTTAACCCCTGAGAATTCATCCTCGCTATTCAGTTTTATTTTAGCTTTAGCTGCAATGATCACCCCTTGGGTTTCACCTTCTACTTCCGAATATGTTTTTGGGGGAGTATGATCTACCGTAAACCGCTCCTGTTTAGGATCACTTACATTCCCAACTTTGTCAACAGCATATGTTGTTAATTGCTGAGGGCCTTCTGTCTGAAATGCAATATCGCCATTGTATTTCTGAAACCCCTGTGTTCCTTCTGAATAAAAAAGCTCTTCTACACCAGATAACCTATCTTTTGCCGTTACCGATGCCATTAGGCCTTTCCCATAAAAAACAGCATCTCCCTTTTTGTATTTTTCGGCACCACTAAATTCAATTTTTATTCTGGGCGGTAATCCATCTGCCTGTAACTCCCATAAAATTTCCTGTTCTGGCACAATCGCTTTTCTTGTTTGTTGATCCACTGCAAATCTGGTCCGTATAAAATTCGGCCCTTCAGTGTCGAAATATGTGGGATTTACATAGTTCGGGTGCGATTTACTTTCCAAAACCCTCCCCGTATCGTTTGGAGATGTTGCAATTCGCAAATAGAATGGTTGGTTTTTATTCCAATACAGCATACCCAATGAATCAACATATGGTTTTGGATCGTGCTTCTGAGGTGTTTGAGCAAAAAGTGCTAAACACAAAGGCTGGAGAACGATTAGAAATATTAACTTTTTCACAGGTAATAATTTTCGGTTGAACTGCAACTCTTGTCTTTTACAAAAAATGCATCAATTATGGCCACAGGCCTATTTATTTTAGATTTACTTCCCGTTAGTAACCAATAATTTATATTAGAAATATACCTAACTCAATTTATGCAGGCACTTACAGAAAAACTGTTTACTTTCTCTCTTAACAGAAACTGATATAATTGTTTTCCTAAAAATAGCACCATGTGCTTATCAAGAAGCAACAATTTTATACTTTCAGACCAATCACAAGCAAATCGTCCACTTGCGAATATTCATTTTTCCACTTATCCAGTTCTTCAGATAACACCTGGTGCTGTTGATCGAAGGGTAACTTATGATTTTCCTCCAACAACATACGAAACTTTTTGCCCCCAAACTTTCGTCCTTGTTTTCCACCGAACTGATCTTGAAAACCATCTGAGAACATATATATATAATTCTGCTCTTTCATCGGCATCTCTGTCTGATCAAAATTTGGCAATTTATTCGTCGCATGACAACCACCAACTGATCGCCGCGTTGTTTTTACAACAGACAGTTCACCATCCTGTATCAATATTACAGGGTTGCGTGCCCCTCCCATCTTCAGTGTTCTATTTTTGTAATCGATCACGCATAAGGCCATGTCCATGCCGTCATTATTACCGCTATGGCACTGATTGAGTGCTACACGCACACCTTCATCTACCTCGGCAAGGATTTCTGCGGGTTCGTGAATGCCTTTGCTCATAATGGCATCGGAAAGCAGGTTGTTTGCAATCATGGACATAAACCCCCCGGGAACACCATGTCCTGTACAATCTACAGCAGAAACAATCATCTTGTCCCCAACTTTATTATACCAATAGAAATCGCCACTGACAACATCTTTTGGCCTAAAGAACAAAAATGAATTGGGGATCAGCTCGGAAAGCGATACCTGGTGAAACAACGATGCCGACTGTATCAATGAAGCATAGTTAATACTGGCTGTGATCTGTGTATTCTTATGTTCTATCACATTATTTGCATCTTCAAGATGGCGGTTCTTTACTTCTATTTCTTCGTTCTGAGCCAGAATTTCTTCAGATTGCTCCCTAATCTGTTGGTTTTGCACCTCTAACTTTTTGTTTGTGCGCCGTGTGTTTCTGATAACGAAATAGGCCAAAACCAAAAGGCCACCCAAAAGCCCCACCACCACAAATATATTCTGACGCTTGCGGCGCTCATCTGCCAATTCTTTTTCTTTTTTCAAACTCTTTATCTCAGCATCCTGCAACTCTAACTGCTTCTGCATAAGATCTGCTGACAAACGGCGGTTGGTTGAATCCTTTTCTTCTATTTCTTTAGCTGCTGCCACAAGCTCCAGCTCCTTGTTCCGTTTCTCGAATTCGGCCAACTGCGTCTTCAGCTTTTGATTCTCAAAATCTGTTACAGCCTTCTCTACCTTCTTCTTGTTGATCATATCGTGGAACGTCTGGTAGAGCTTAAAATAGCTTGCAGACTTCTCCGGATTTCCAGCCATACGGTATGTATCGGAGAGCATACCGTAACAACTTTTCATCTGATCTGGATCGTTACGTTCCTTGGCCAACACCAGAGCCTCCTCTAAGTGTTCTGCAGATTCGTTATATCGTTTCAGGCTGTTCAGAACAACAGAAAGGTTGATCAGTGCAGAAATCATCCCAAACTTTTCTTTCTTCGCCCTGCGTGCAGCAAGTGTTTCCTCGAAATGCTTCTTTGCTTTTTCGAAGTTCTGCATGTCGTTGTAAATTAAACCAAGATTACTATTAATCATTGCAATGCCGTTCTCATTTCCTAGTTTTTTGTTCAGTGCCAATGATTGCTCGTAATACTCTGCTGCCTCCTCGAAATAGTTATGATCCCAATATAGTCGTGCTATCCGATTCATCCAATCGCTGGCTGTCTTGTCATTGCTCCTCGCCAAGAAATCATCGGATTTTTTCTTGAATTCGATGAGCTGGGCAGAATCGTCCCTAGAAAGAGGGTGCGACTTAATCCGCTGGGCTTTCAAAGAAAAGGTTGTTGTAAAAAAGAGAATAAGGACAAGTAACGAAGGACTAAGTTTCATCTTGCTAGTTAGTTTACAAATTCATGCTACTATGGTCTTGACATCATCAACTTTAGCAGATAAAAGATAAACAATTATATTGAGATAAGAATTAAGATATAGCTTCAATTTCAACAAATTGAGCTTTAAGAAATGCAGTAAGTTGCAGCAAAGAAACACCTGAATAGGAATGTTGCTCTAACTGAAAAATAGAACTGATTTATTTTGAATATGCTTTTCTTCGAATAAGCAATTGCGGAATAATCCAAGATATAATTATCACATTCAACGGAGGAAAACAGAGTGTTTTTGAAAAGCTATTTCGATTTTTCTAACTTCGTTACTTGAGAATCTGATTTTTCAACCTCACCAAGGTCATTATCCTATCATTACTTGTGTTGCTCATCTAATCGACAACTCAGCAGTAAAAATAAATCTACTTAATAATGACTGACTATTTAAACAAAATTATTGGCTACTTTTTCCAGACCTTTCAAATCGATCAGTTTAATTTTTCGCCCCTTAATCTCGATCAACTTATCCTGTTTGAATTCTGACAGTAAACGGATAACGGATTCTGTTGCTGTACCAACAATATTGGCGAGTTCTTCGCGTGTGAGGGAGATCTGTAAAACTAGTTCGCTGTCTAAACCAAAGGAATCCTTGAGCAGTAAGAGAACTTCTGCCAAGCGTTCGCGGACAGTTTTTTGGGCAATATCAAGAATATAGCGGTTTGCTTCGCCTAGTTCGCGACAGGTACGCTGCATAAGCGTCATTGCAAAAGCATTGTTGTTCTTTACAAGATCGACCAAGAGGTTGGCTGGAATGAAACACAGAGTGGCGTCCTGTATTACTTTTGCGGACAAAGCAGCAAGCTCGTCGCTAAGGATAGACCGATACCCAAACACATCTCCTTTTTTTGCAAAACGGATAATCTGTTCCTTACCATCGATACCTGTTTTGTAGAGCTTAATGATTCCCGATGTAACACAAAAGAACCCATTGGAATGATTGCCTTCGTTGAGAATAATACTCCCCCGCTTGTAGATGTTGCAGGTTTTCTCGTAGTTTACTAAATCAAGCTCTTCTTGGGTTAGACCTGCGAAAACCGTTTTTTGACTAAACAAACATGTTTCACAAGTTGGTATATCCTGAGTGTTCTTCATATTAATCCTATAAAAATGTAGCCTCCTCCCGTACGAAAGGCTAAAAGACGTTGCAAGATATAAAGTTCTTATGAAAGACTAATACGATTGTTAAATAAATAACGATCCTTCACAGTTGAAGTCGTGTAAAGTAAGTAGGCGCGCCGATATTGCAATGCTTTCAAGCCTGTAATAAAACTGATAAACAACGCAATGTCAAGCCGAATAAATAGCGCCACATGCTTACATGAAGAAATTGGAACAATTATCAATATAAACGAACACAGTAGGAACGGTTAAACACTTATTAAAGATAAGATATGCTAAGGATTTTTATTAAAATGGAAAGGACATCTGCATTGGTATTTCTCCTTCTACGAAACCGTACTTCTCGAAAATCTGAGAAGCTTCGCTACCCGACAAAAAATCATAGTAAGCATCGATTTCCTTTGTCAAAAGCATGTTTCTTTGCTTTAGTTTAGATGCATAATGCTCTATGGGGAAGTAGTCGTCGCTCATAATCTCGAACCAATAACCAGCACCGGCATGCTCCGCAGAAACTACTGTAGCCTTGCTCATGAACACAAAGTCGACCTCTCCTTTCAGTAGTGCTTCGGTAGTTGCTCTGAGGCTGGAATAACTTTTCAACTTAGCCAGAACAAAATCCGGGACATTTTTTTCTGTCATAAGAAGTTGGGCAGCCTTGCCGAATTCGCAGCTATCGGGATCTGCAACACCTATTTTTTTAATTGAAGAAGACCGAAGGAAGGTGAGGCTGTCGTCAAACGCTATATTAGAAAGTGTCCAGCCTACCAATACACCATCTACCAATTTTTGTTTCTCGTCCTCAACGAGAGAGGCAATTCCCTGTTCAAACAGGTTTTCCAGATCGTCCGTTAGCAGCACATCTACCTTCTCCCCTTCTTTTACCCTACGCATAAGATTGACAGTGGAGCTATATTGCACATCGATCTCCTGCTTGTAGAGGGCCATATATCGGTTATTTATTTCTGGCAGTACCGAATAATAGTTATCTGAAGCAAAAACCTTAATAACCTCCCTTTTGGGCCGTTCCTCTTGACAAGAAAGTAAAACTAACGAAATGAATATAGCGAACAACGCTTTCATAACATTGATATTTTGGGTGATTCTTTATCCGCTGCAACAACCTTTCCAAAACACAAAACGACCTCTAAAAATCATCTAGCCTGATTCTCTTTGGTAGGAAATATCTACTTCTTTCATATAGAAATTTTCCTTAAAAAGATTTGAAAAACAGGTTGTGACTCTTAGAGGCCGCAAAAGAAAATAAGCACGTTGTGCTACTTATTATTTTCGGGATGGTGCAAACTAAACGTTTGCTAACTTGGCCATACAATACTCCCTATCCAATTTTTTTAAACGGTCGACTGCTTCTGAAAGCGTTTCTTCACTTTTGGCAAAACAGAAACGGATTTTATGATTGTCTATTTTTCCATGATAAAATGAAGAAAGAGGTATCGCTGCTACTCCAACTTCCTGTGTAAGCCACTCTGCAAAATCGACATCCTTGGCATCGCTCAGCTCGCTGAAATCGACATTCTGAAAGTATGTGCCCTCGGAAGGTGTAAGTTTGAACGGAGTATCCTTAAGCAGATCGGCGAAGAAATCGCGCTTCTGTTCATAAAACTTAGGCAGTCCAAGATATTCCTCTTCGAACGCCAAAAACTCAGCTATTGCATACTGAATAGGCGTGTTGACTGTGAATACCTGAAACTGGTGTATTTTCCTGAATTCTTGTATTAATGGTGCCGGCCCTGCGATGTACCCTACCTTCCAGCCTGTGGCATGGAATGTTTTCCCAAACGAAGAAACCACAAGAGTACGGTCTCTTAATTCCGGGAAACGTGCCAACGATTGGTGCTCCTTTCCATCGAATACCATGTGTTCGTAAACCTCATCGCTAAGGATCATGATCTTGGAACCAGCAACAATTCGCTTCAATTCGTTAACATCTGCTTCGGATAGAGTACTTCCTGTCGGGTTATGAGGCGAATTCAGGATAATCATCTTCGTTTGAGCATTAATCGCCTTTTTTACCTGCTCCCAATCTATCTTGTAATCGGGCAACTGCATCTGAACAAAAACGGGCTTTCCTCCGTTTAGCCTAATCGCAGGTACGTACGAATCGTAAGCTGGCTCAAAGATGAGCACTTCGTCGCCTTCATTGATGAATGCAGAAATTGTAGAGAAAATAGCCTGTGTGGCACCAGAAGTAATGTTTATCTCTGTATCTGGGCTATACTCTGCACCATAGTGTTTATGCATTTTCCGAGCTATCGCCTCGCGTAGCTCTGGCAACCCCTGCATTGGGGCATATTGATTTCTGCCTTCTCTCATGTGCTTCGCTACCAGTTCGATCAGTTGTGGCGAAACTGGAAAATCTGGGAAGCCCTGAGAAAGGTTAATAGCATCATGTTCTTGAGCCATTTGGCTCATAACGGCAAAAATAGAAGTGCCGACATTCGGGAGTTTAGAATGTACCATTCAAAACACGTTTAGTTAAGATCGTAGATCTATTCATCAGGAGCTGCTCTGCGCTAAATATCAATGCTGTGACAGCCCTAAAAGTGTCGCATATATTACGACGTATACATAATTAGCTGGCAAAGATAAAAATTTATACATAGTTTAGTGTTTATACCATAAAAAGGCCTTTGTAGAAAAGATATTTGTAATTTTAAGAAGAAAGGTAAAGACCCTTTTTTGGAAGATTGATGTCTTTTAGAAATGGATTTTCTGGTAGCACACCCCCTAGGATTATTAATGTAAGAACATACAGAAGCTGAAAACATAGATGGAAGATACGAAAAATAAAAAAAAAGTGGCACTGGTATTATCCAGCGGAGGAGCACGTGGACTGGCTCAGATTGGCGTTATTGAAGAGCTGGAACGGCTAGGGTTTACTATAACATCTATTGCAGGGACGTCTATCGGGTCGCTCATAGGCGGCCTGTATGCTACCAACAAGCTTCAGACATTTAAGGAGTGGATTGTGGATCTTGACCAGCTTGATATTTTCCGCCTTGTTGACTTTTCTTTGGGTTCGTATGGTTTTATAAAAGGCGACAGGGTGTTTAAAGAAATCCGCACTTTCTTTAAGGATGTTCTGATAGAAGACCTCCCGATGCCTTATGCTGCAGTTGCTGCCGACATACATGCAGGCGAAGAAGTGGTGTTCAGAAAGGGAAGTTTGCTGAAAGCTATCCGCGCTTCGGTGGCAATTCCCGGGATTGTTCAGTCGCGCCATTATAAGGGTACTGAACTTGTAGACGGTGGGGTGCTGAACCCGATTCCTGTTGATGTGGTAAAACGCCATGATGGTGATTATCTATGTGTGGTGAACCTGAATGCCAAAATCCCTTACGAAGCACCGAAAACGAAGAGCAAACAGCAACAGCATAACGACAATATTTACGAGAAGGGGATTGCTAACTTCCAAAAACGATGGGCTAAGTTTTTCCCTGACACGGCTCCGAAAACGCCTGTGATAAAAAATCATAAAGCTAAAAAACTGGGCTATTTTGAATCAATGATGCGGTCGTTTGATCTGGTTCAGGATGAGCTGTGCGAGCAGTTGATTGAAAAGTCGCAACCTGACCTGTTGGTCGAAATTTCGCGACAGGCATGCAGTACATTCGATTTTCATCGTGGTGATGAATTGATCGCTGAGGGAAAAAAGGCTTTTCATAAGACTTTGGGTTGGAAAATGGTTCGGGATTCTGAGTTTGGTTGTGATTTTAATAATACAATCATTGAATAAGGGAATGTATTGAATGGGCTTGCGCGTTGATCGATTCTATATATTCTGTTAATAGAATGATTCTATTGTTGATTGTTTTGAAAAGGGATACCGTTTGAGTACTAGCCGCGATTGTAGTGGAAAGCCCACAGGCACGGCTGCCTGTGACACACGGACTGGGAGCTATGGAGCGAGAGCGGAATAGACTGCCAGACCGATGTGGAACGGCTGACGGGGCGAGGACTTGCAGCGGAAAGCGCGACTGGGCCAGTGCATGCAATAGCGCTGGGCTCCTAATCTTTATTTTTCTTCTTTTCTACTGAAATGCACAGTGCTTTCGGATTGAAATTTCGCATATTGAAATGATAACAATCTGTAAGAAAATTTATTCCTTTGCAGTGCTAATCTTGTAAGCACGTGGTGCTATTTAATATGGTCGGCTTTGTTCTGTTTTTCAGTATAATGACAGCTCAAAAAGTACGGATCGTATTAACACACCTACTTATTTATAATTTAGAAAACTAAAACACATGAGAGTTGCAGTAGTTGGTGCCACTGGCCTAGTAGGTGGCGTGATGTTACAAGTTCTGGAAGAAAGGAACTTTCCTGTAAGTGAGTTGTACCCGGTAGCATCGGAGCGTTCCGTTGGGAAAAAGGTGATGTTTAAGGGTGAGGAACATACGGTGATCGGTATGCAGACGGCTGTGGACCTGAAGCTGGACATTGCTATTTTTTCGGCCGGTGGTGGCATTTCGTTGGAATGGGCGCCTAAGTTTGCTGAGGTGGGTACGTTCGTGATCGACAATTCGTCGGCATGGAGGATGAACCCGAACAATAAACTGATTGTTCCGGAGATTAACGCTGGTGAGCTTACGAAAGAGGATAAAGTTATTGCTAACCCAAACTGTTCTACTATCCAACTGGTGATGGCTCTTGCCCCACTGCACAAGAAATACAAGATTAAGCGCGTGGTGGTTTCGACTTACCAATCTATTACCGGCACGGGTGTGAAGGCTGTGAAACAGATGGAGGACGAGCGTAATGGTGTTGAGGATGAAAAGGCCTACCCTCACCGCATTGATAGGAATGCTCTGCCGCATTGTGATGTGTTCACGGAGAATGGGTACACGAAGGAGGAAATGAAATTGACGAACGAGCCTAAGAAGATCTTGGGTGACGATAGCATTTCGGTAGTGGCTACTGCTGTGCGTATTCCTGTTACGGGTGGTCATTCGGAGTCGGTGAATATTGAGTTTGAGAGTGATTTCGATGTTGAGGAACTGAAAGCGCTGCTTGATGCTACTGAGGGTGTTGTGGTGAAGGATGATGTGATGAACAATGTGTACCCTATGCCTCTGGATGCTAATGGCAGGGACGAGGTGTTTGTTGGGCGTATCCGTCGTGATTTTACTCAGGCTAATAGTGTGAACATGTGGATTGTGGCTGATAACCTTCGTAAAGGGGCGGCTACTAATGCTGTTCAGATTGGTGAGTATTTGGTTCGTGAGGGGCTTGTTTAATTAAAGGAATTATGAATTATTAGTTATGAATTATGAATTTAGCGGAGCGGTCTCATGAAGACCTTTGAAAATTAACTCTGCTGAATAATTGGCTTACGCTTGAAAACTAGTAATTAATCAATTCTGGATGGTCAATTATTAATTGGCTGACGCTTGAAAAGATATATTTGCGACCTCTTTAAATTTCGAGTTTTTAGAGGTCGTTTTTATTCTCTAATTTGTCAGCATTGCAGAAGCGAAAGCTGCTGTAAACCCTACTATTGCAGCTTGATGATAATTAATTATAAATAAACCAGTCAGCAACAGCAACCCATCATCAATATTTGATTCAATTTGTCCGTTTGATAATGAGCTTGAAAATTTAATTTCAATTCCTTCCGAATTGAAAATCCTCCATCTTGTTTGCCATAGGTTATCATACTTCCAATTGATTGTTTTGCCATTAACTGAAATTACGGCTTTCGTCATCCAGCTATTGTATTTTATTCTTCCTATGACTTTACTTTCAGCGCAGTCAATGATTTCGGTGCTTTGTTTAAAAAAGCCTTTTGTTTTGAACGTATATTCTTTGCCGTTTAATTCACCATTTGCAGTTTGAGATAGCGTTCTATCCTTCAATTTCCCTATTTGTTGGTCGTTTGAATAAACTTTATATAGATTTGAAAAAACACCCTTTTTCCAGCTTAAATTAGTTTTCATAGTCTGTCAATTTATAATGAAGTTATTGGTAATCTGCAAAGTGAAGGTAAAAAAAGCGATGCCAGTGTCGTATTCCAACTTTTTCCTCATGTATGCAAAGTTCGCTCTGGATTAAAAATCGATTAGTTAATTCTAAACTTAACTGTTACCACGTATATCCCTGTCCAGTATTTTCCTTCCGAATAAAATCCGTCGTATGTCCCATACCTCTCTTTATCACGTTTTTCCCAAATTGGCATAGTTTCAAATGCTTGTAAAGCAGCTTTCTTCAGTAATGGATCAAGGTAGCCTTTGTTAATTACCTTAAGGCTTTGCATTTCCCCTAGGGTATCAATGCTAAATTGAACTGAAACATCTCCGGATATTCCATTTTCATACGCAATTGACGGATATTCAAGTGATTCAAAAACATGGTTTCTCCACCAACTGTTACCAAATGACTTCCATTCTTTTGCAATTTTTGAAACTACGCCGCCCCCAGCACACCCAGAAGCATATTCATCTTCTGTGAAGTAAATAGTAAATGTAAAGTCATCTAATCTGAGTGGAGCATTATCTAAGCTTAAACGTATTTCATCCTCGGAATTCACCTTCTGTTCTAAAGAGCAAAAGTTGCTACCGGAAATTTGTAAAATGCAGTTTGACGAATCTACCTCTATAACGAA
Organism: Bacteroidales bacterium; assembly: GCA_965230435.1. Taxonomy (GTDB): domain Bacteria; phylum Bacteroidota; class Bacteroidia; order Bacteroidales; family JBDKHP01; genus JBDKHP01. The sequence continues at coordinate 1,435,556 of CBDDLB010000004.1, read as the reverse complement.
TTGCCCTTCCGAATCTGTAAAAACTTCCTTCGTAGTTCCTTTTATCTTCACAGACGCGCCTACAGCAGGAGCTTTATAATTGGTGGTGAAAACGGTTCCCGAAATTTCTTGCCCCTTTACTACAATATTAAGAAGAAGAAACACAAATAAGACAAAGGGGGGTTGAACTTTTTTCATAAAAATTATAACATTTAGCATTAGAACTGTTTTGAACAGCTACGACTCTAAACCTGTCAAAATAGTTACAGTTGTAATGCTAAATGATACTTATCAGGAAAGACCAAGTTGCCCAAGCACCTTCGAAGTAGCCCCACGGTTATTTTGTACATAGTCAGCACTTTTCCTTGCTGCCAGTTCACGCTTTTCGGCATTGGAGATCCAAGTGTCCAAAAGAGGTTTGAATTCCTGATAGTTGTTTATGCAGAAAGCACCTCCAATATCAATCAATTCGATGGCTTCGTTGAATTTGTGATAATCTGGCCCAAAAGTGATTGGCATACCGAAGGTTGCTGCTTCTAGGGTGTTGTGGATTCCATCGGTAAAGCCGCCGCCGATGTGGGCAATGTCGCCGTAGGCATAAAGGCTGCTCAGTAGACCGATGTTGTCGATGATGAGAACGTCTGCGCCTTGTACGTTTTCTTCGTTGGCCTCGGAATAGCGTATGGTTTTCTTTTTTGGGTCGATCAGTTTTATAATCTTTTTGATGTGGGCATCGTCGATCTCGTGAGGGGCAATTAGCCAGCAGATATTTTCCGGTGATTCTTCGTTTATGTAGCGGCAAAAGATTTCCTCATCGGCTGGCCAGCTACTTCCTGCTATGAACATTTGGCGTTGACCTTTGAACTTTTCGGCAATTGGAATCGGCTTTACATTGTCTGTAATCTGTCCCACGCGGTCGAAACGTGTATCGCCACTAATGGAAGTGTGTGCAACCCCTATGCTCTGTAGCAGTTGGAGTGAACCTGAGTCCTGTACGAAAATGTGCTTGAAGAAATGAAGCATTTTACGGTACCAACCTCCGTATGACTTGAAGAAAAGGTGTTCTTTTCGGAAAACGGCCGACACAAGGTAAGTTGGGATATCTTGGCGTTTTAGTTCTTTAAGGAAATGATACCAAAATTCGTATTTCACAAACATTACCATTGTTGGACGGATTAGTGAAATGAATTTTCTTGCATTTGCAGGTGTGTCCACTGGTAAATAGAAAACGTAATCGGCGCCTTCGTAATCTTTTCTTATTTCGTAGCCCGAGGGTGAAAAGAATGTTACGATAATCTGGTAATCGGGATTATCTTCTTTGAATTTCTCGATCAATGGGCGTCCTTGCTCAAATTCGCCTAGCGAGGCTGCATGAACCCAAAGGGTTTTCTCTTTGGCTTCGTATTGCGACTCGATTTTTTTTAGCAGCCCTCTTCTTCCACCTATCCATTGCTTGGCTTTTGGATTGAACAGCGAGGCTAGGGAAATGCCCCATTTTGTTAGCAGGATGTATAAATTATAGATGATCAACATTTCGACTTTGGGAATTATGATTTATGAATTATAAATTATGAATTTAGCGGAGCGGTCTCATGAAGACCTTTGAAAATTAACTCTCCTGAATAATTGGCTTACGCCTGAAAACCAGTACATAGTTCTTTGATCATTAGTCAATGGTCATTGGTTTCCCTTATTTAGATACATCTAATGACCGATGGCCAATTAACCAATGACTAAACAATAGTCAAACTGAGGTGATCAATTTGATCTTCCTACATAACATTGGACTATTCTTTAGTTTTCAAGGGCATCTAACCTATTCATTAAAAAATACGTAAAGTAGAAAAACAACTTTTCTTTTTTGGGAAGAATGTCTCGGCAGATTTGGACACGTTGGCCAACTAACAATTTCGTTACCCGCCATCGTTAATCTGCATCAAACAGACAATCTAACTGGCTGCGAAAGTACAATTTGTACATCAACCTAAAAACCTAAACCATGAAGTCCTTAAAAATCTTGTGCTTGCTACTTCTGATTTGTTCTTCTGTTTTTTCGCAAAGTCGCATGCTGGCTGGTATACGTTTATTGGATACCAAGCAGCGTCCGATGGTTGGCGAGGTGGTAAAACTCATTGAAATTAGTTCTAAAGAAGAACTTATTGACACTACTAACCATCAAGGAGCTGTTACATTTCGTATTTCGGGAGGAAAGGAGTGGGAGATTCATTTCAAGGGTGTGAAGTACAAAAGCAACATTCGGATGCCGAAACGAAAAGGGGCGATTGGAAAAACAAAAATATCGATTACTTATAATCCAAAACATAACAAGAAGAAAACAGTTGTTGATCGCAGTACGATTAAATTCGAAGTCATTAATCAGGAAAGGAAAAACTACACAAGGGCAACGCGTGGCAATGCTGTTGTTCAGTTAAAACTGGTTGGTAAGGATGGGCGCACTTTCGCCAAAGATCATCCTGTTGCTTTGGTTCAGCCTAGTTTGAAAAAGAAATTTCTGAACAGAACAGATAATTATGGACAGGCTATTTTTCTGGTTCCGCATGGTCATGATTATACTTTGGACATAAATACGATTGAGAACCACAGCACTTTCACTGTTCCCTCTCGTGAAGGGCTGATCCTGAGCCAACGGATTCTTTATGAAGCCACAAACATAAAGGAAACTGCGAATAACGATACAATTGTACAGAAACTGCGGCCTGATCAAGGGGGCACATCTGATCGTGTTTTTGTGAAGATCCATATCAAAAACAGAAGTGAAGGAGAAGATGTTTTTCTACACGAGGTGAAAGGAACAACTGTCTTCCGAAGCAAAACAGATCCATCGGGCGTTGCAAAATTCCTTCTGCCTAAAAACAAAAAATACATGGTGCATTTCGATTTTCAGCGCGATGTTGATGTTGTGGATTTGGTGAATGTGTGGGGAATTGGGTCGGTAGAGCTTCATCTGAATTATACGCCAGACCCAAAACTGGAATTTCCAGAGCGATTTATCCCAACGCCAGAACGGCTTTTGGTTAATGAATTCAATAATTTTCTGACACGCCAGTTTGAACTGCCTAAGGCTGGTCGCAAAGTTGATTTCTCGTTCTGGTGGGGCAACCGTGTGAATAAAAAATCGAAAGAAGCTGTATTACATGTTGGGTTCTCTACCATTGGTTCGGATCGGCTTCGTGAGCTTGCTGGGCCCGTGAATGTATCTTTCGTGATGGACAAAAGCGGCTCAATGGCGGGGTACGACCGTATTGAATCTCTCCAGCGTTCGCTTTTAAAGTTTGTTGATAAACTGCGGCCAGAAGACCGTGTTTCCTTGGTAGCGTTCAATCACGAATCGAAACTGCTGATTCCTACTCAAAAGAAAGGCAACGGGCAGGCTTTAAAAGAAAATATAGCCAAACTGATTGCAAACGGCGGCACTGTTATTTTCGACGGCATGGTGATGGGCTACGAAGAAGTGCTGAAACATTACGATCCGAAAGGTACGAACCGTTTAGTTCTACTGACAGACGGTTACGGAAGTGTCCGCATTGATAGTGTTGTGAACAAATCGAAGGAATATAATGCGAAAGGGGTTGAACTGTCTGCAATCGGCGTGGGAGCGAATTACAATCAGGCTTTGTTGCAATTGCTTGCAACTGAAGGTGGCGGGCTATTGCAATATACTGGCGATGCTCAAGGTATTGACGAGATTTTTGCCCGTGAGCTTGAGAGTGTCCTGCGACCTGTTGCCAAAAACGGTGTTTTCGAAGTGGAATATAACAAGCGGATTGTGTTTAAACAATTGTTCGGTTTTCCGATGCAGGAAACCAAGCGTGGTAAAGCCATTGCAAATCTTCCGAATCTTTATGCTGGTCTGAATCGCTTGGCTATTCTGAAATTCGACCTTCATCGTCCTAGTTCTTCCATCGTAAAAGAGCCTGTTGTTCTTCGGTTAAGATATTTCGATTTGGAAAAACAGAAAGAGGTAAAAATTGAGAAAAGGGCTTTCTTAAAATGGTCGAAATATAAGGGTAAACTTGAGCTGCTTAAGGCCGAGGAAGAGAAAAAGCTATACGCCATTGCCATTATGAACCAGACACTGAAGGTTATGGCAGAAGCTAATGCGCGAGGTGATTATAAGACTGCTGCGCAAACTTTGGCTAGCACGAAGATGCAGGTGATGAAGCTTTTTCCTAAGGCTACGGATGAAGATGTTAAGCGCTTGTTGACTGAGATTGATCGGTATACACGGGCTTTTCGGTTAATTGCTGAGAGTCAAGCTAAGAAGAAGGATTGAGCTACTTAAAGGGACAGGTATTTAGATTCCTGCCCTCTTTTTGACTGTTTTTTCTTTATTTCTTCAGCTTTCTAATTTCTTCTTTCAACCCTTCATTTTCTTTTGCAAGCTTATTCAGTTGAGCTTTCATAATTTTAGTTTCTTTATTCTGCTCAATCATGTACAAAGTTAACTCTTCAATTTTCTGAAGAAGTTTAGAATCCATCTCTCCTAACTGAACTCCATTTTCTAAAACTTCTTTTTCAGATGGTACATCAGGTAAATGTTTGTTCTCCTCAATGAAACTTTCTACATCTTCCAGTTTCCTTAGTTTGTAATCTTTGTTAAATACAAAGTCCGACCATCCTTCAGGTTCTACCATTACTTCTCTTGCACCAATTGAACCTTCTACAGCTAATCTATGTTTACCTGTTTCTACTGTGCCTATTCCCACTTTTCCTGTTCTATCATGAATCGTTAAATACGTACCCGATTCTGGATTCCATGAATTACCAATCACTAAGTTATTGCTGGTTGTGCTTAACCCAATGCTCATTCCATTTCCTCCATGTTTCAAGTTTATTGATGCACTTCCGACTGTTGAGCCATCTCCTTGAATTGTTAGTTTTGCTTTTGGCAAGTTAGTCCCTAAACCAATAAAGCCGTTTTTTTCTGTTGTGTAAAAAAGTACCCGCTTATTCTTCTGATCCCAAATTCCCGTGTAGCCTGTTCCTGTTCCGTTTGTCCAGATATAGCTATCTGGACCTGACATTTTTAAGTCTCCTATTAAGTTAATATTCCCATCGACACTTAGTTTTTCTGGAATTGAATTTGTTCCGATGCCAACATTTCCTGATGTTTCCGATGTATATAAAAGTACTCTGCCGTTCTTCTGATCCCAAATACCAGTGTAGCCCGTACCTGTTCCATTTGTCCAGATATAGCTATCAGATCCCGACATTTTTAAGTCTCCTTTTATACTAACATCTCCATTAACACTTAGTTTTTGATAAACAGGAGATGTCGATTGTGCTTTTGCCCAAATGCTTACCACCAGCATCGCGCCTACTAATAATAATCTTTTCATTTCTATTAAAACTTAATTATTAACAATAAGTGAGCGATGAAATTATCCATAATAGATAACAAACAAGTAGTCTTATTACACTTTTAACAAAAACAAAATAACAATTAGAAACCACTCTTATTCGACCAATGTAAGACATTCATAAGCTACTCCGTTCCAGTGGCATCCTGATTTTTCAAGCTTAAGAACAGGTTTCCGTTCAAAAAGACTGTAAATCGAATCAATTAGCATTATGTTAAACATACCATCAGTTTTGCTCTGAGAAATAGCAAAGTGAATTCTGTTTTCCTTTATGCTTTTCTGGTATGTCTCATTGGGAATATACTCGCCTAGATTTTCGAAGAATTCATCAATCTGTTCTGGGAACTGCACAAAATCCTCTACCGAAAAGTTGCTGTACCTACCTGCACCGTATTCCAAAACAAGTCGTACTTCATTTTTAACAACAGCGAAGAGTTTATACTCTTCTGCCTCGGTCTGCGATGCAAAATGATGAGATTCTAACTTTACAAGAAATCCAATTACGGCATCTCCTAATTTCAAAGCTTCGTCTACAATTGTGGGCTCGTTATAACGCTGCGTTCCACCTCCGTAAAAGAGAACGCTATTTTCATCCTCTGGCCTTGCTTTTATCTGAAAAGATGTCTTTGATTTTTGCATCACAAAAAACTCGGACATCTCCCCTTCTACATAATTTTCGCATCGCCAATTGAACTGAACAACAAGTTGAGAGGAATCTGAATCCAAAGGATATTGATCAACATTGGAGATAATCCATAGCGACTCTTCTTCGAAGCGTTTTAGTCCTCCGTTTTCATTCAATTCTGAAGTGTAATTTGGATACACAGCGTCTATTATTGCCTGATCACCCTCATTTTGAGCAAAGAGGGAAACACCTAATAAAACACCTACTAGACACAATAAACCTTTGACCATCGTTAGCTTGATTATCAAGGAGTAGAAACAGAAACAGGCAACACCTTCCCATTAAAAAAGCGATGACCATTAAGAGCAAAGTCAACAAAATATTCAGCCATTTCATTGGGTTGTAATGGAGCTTTATAACCAGGGAAAGCCTCATCGAGCATTTCAGTCTGAACAGCCCCCAAAGCCAAGCAATTGAAACGGATATTGGTTTCCTTGAACTCCTCGGCCAACACTTCCGTTAAACTTGCCAAAGCTGCTTTACTGGCGCTGTACCAACTAAGTCCTGCAAATTTCGCACTACCCTGAAAACCTCCCATGCTCGAAACATTTACAACATGTGCCTTTTCCGATTTTTCAAGCAAAGGAATAAGCTGTTGAATGAGAAAACCTGCCGAAAAAACATTTACGTCGAACATTCGCTGTACCTCAGCCACATTCGATTCAGCAAAAGGCATTTGTTTCAAATAACCAGCATTGTTTATCAGAATATCAACTTTCGGAAATTGCTCTTTCACTGTCTCCAAAACACTTTCATCCTGTAAGTCAGAAAGATCATAAGGTAGCGGAATAACATTTCCCTTGGACAATGTACTCAATTCTTCAAGTTTTGCTTGATTACGCGAAATGGCTAAAACTTTATGACCTTGCTGAGCAAAAAGCTGTGCGGTAGCAAATCCGATCCCACGACTTGCTCCTGTGATTATAACATGTTGCATGATTTTATACCTTTGTAGTTTGGATTTAATCATTGGCCAATGGTCATCTGTCAATGATTGGTTTACTGGTAATAGGTTGCCTAATCTAACCTAAGCATTAGACTCAACATAAATACCACCTAAATACAATTCAGACGAAGGTTTTTCAACCAGAAAAACAACCAATGACCAAAGTAACGGGCGTTCTAAGCTTGCTTAATATTCATTGTCCTAATTCGCCCATTGTTAAGCACGTGTGCTATTTATTAGGAAAAGCATTGTGCTAATATTCAGCATAGTGACAAACCTAAAAGTGTCGCTTATATTAGCACATCTACTTATAAAGTAAGTTCCAATATTTAAATAGGTCCACGACCTTAAAACTAAGATAAAAATGGTACAACAAGAAGAGATCAAGAAATTGGTCGAGCGCCGGGATGCGCTGAGGAGGTATCTTTGACGTAGATGCCAAACTAATTGAACTACAAAACGAAGAAGAAAAAACACAAGCCCCAGAATTCTGGAACGACGCCAAGGCTGCCGAGGAGCAGATGAAAAAAATACGGGGCATAAAAGTCTGGACAGAAGGTTTTCAACAGGTGAGTCAAAGCATGGAAGACCTTGAGGTACTTCTTGAGTTTAAAGAAATGGGCGAGGCCAGCGAAGAAGAAATTGATGAAGCCTTTGCAAATGCCAAAACCCAGATCGAAGAGCTTGAGCTAAAGAACATGCTACGTGGCGAGGCTGATAACATGGACGCCGTACTGAAAATCACCCCAGGCGCAGGAGGAACAGAAAGTCAGGACTGGGCAGAAATTCTTATGCGAATGTATATTCGCTGGGGAGAAGAAAACGGTTGCAAAGTAACCGAACTGGAATATCAGCGTGGCGATGAAGCAGGTATCAAATCCGTGACGTTACAGATTTCTGGCGAAATGGCCTTTGGATATCTGAAAGGCGAAAACGGAGTACACCGCTTGGTGCGTATTTCGCCTTACGATGCAGCGAAACGCCGTCATACTTCATTCTCGTCTGTTTATGTATATCCGCTTATCGACGACAATATTGAGATCGAAATCAGCGCTTCGGACATCGAATGGGATACTTTCCGTTCGGGAGGTGCTGGTGGCCAGAACGTAAACAAAGTAGAAACAGGAGTACGCCTGCACCACAAACCAACAGGTATTGTGATTGCCAACACCGAAAGCCGCTCGCAACTTGGCAACAAAGAAAATGCAATGCGCCTTCTGAAATCGCAACTCTACGAACTGGAACTCCGCAAACGCGAAGAGGAACAGTCCAAAATAGAAGGCAGCAAAAAGAAAATTGAGTGGGGTTCGCAGATCCGTTCGTATGTTCTTCAACCTTACAAAATGGTGAAAGATGTGCGTACTGGTTTTGAAAGCACCAATGCTCAAGCTGTTTTGGATGGCGATATTAATGGCTTTTTGAAAGCTTTCCTTATGCAGTTTGGTGGTGACGAAGAGAAAAGCTAAGAAACCTTAGTGAAGGTGAAAAAATAACTTACGCCAGCGTTGTATTTCAAATTTTTAATCTTCATGTACAAGAAGTACGTTCAGGCTAAAAACTGAAATGCGCCTTGGCCTAGCTTATTTTTTCAACCTCACTTAAATTACTAACGAAGCATACTCTCATATAATCCCAACCTAAAGTATAGTTGAGTTTTGGATTTGCCGAATTTTTCCAACGATATAAAAATCATAATATTCATGACGTTTAAGTATAAAAAACATGTGGCTAGCTCCCCAGAAAATATCGGCTCCAAATCTAATTGAGGATATTGAACAATACCTTAGTAAAGATATAAGCAATAAGTACAATAGTCTCTGTCCAAACTTAAAAGAAAAAATCAGAGTATTAACTGAGAGACTTGAATTTGTTGATCACCTATTCGTATTTTCGGAATTCATAGAACGCAATAGCTCTAAAAAAAAGACACTGATATCCACTGATCAAAACAAAAAAATAATAAAAGTCGACTATGAATTCATTCTCTATAAAAAAACTTAGCAGGTGCAAATTTTGACATTGAAGCATTGACATTCTATTTATTACTCACTTGTATTGACACACTAAAAGGTCAACCTAAATATATTGACCCTTTTGATTGGTTAAAAGATCAAATTAAACGCGATAATATTGATCTTATTAGAGACTTAAAGACCTTAAAAGAGAGATACAAGGAAAATTTTGGATTATCGCGCAGATTCAAAGAGGCATTCACAACTGATATAGATGAAAAATTACAAGATGAATTAGTTGATAACTTACTATCAGTGAAATTAAATGATAGTGAAATTAATAAAGAGAGTTTAAATGCTTGGTATAATAAAGATAAACAAGGAAAACTTACTAAGATTGCAAACACTCTATATCAAATTAGGTCTACATATACCCATACTTCAGTCAGGACATTTTTACCATCACAACCTCTAGAAAGTGTCCCTGATTTAAATGGAGAGCAATTACTTTGCAATAGAAAAGTCAAACTCGTTGATTTGCTAAAAAAAACAATCCTCTCACTAACTAACAAAATGGTAAGCGATAGCTTAACAGAATAGCCTACAACGAGCTTATTCTAAGCTTAGAATACACCTTCGGGTGCTTTTTCCCACCTTCTCTTCCCCTGACTAATTTTGGTTGATATTTACCTAAGTTCGAAGTAACTTTCCAAACTAAATCCATAACCAACTACTGCCATGAACACAACCACAGAAATAATCTCAGTAACCGTATACTCCGACCGCGCACAGATCATCAGAAAAGGAAGCGCCAAACTATCCGAAGGCGTAAACCTTGTAAAAATAGGCAACCTATCCCCTTACCTGATTACCAATAGCGTTCAAGCAAAAATCATTGGCGAAGCCACACTAAAAGAACTCAAAAGCCTTTTGCCACAGCAGAAGACTATCGATATTGAGCCTTACAAAGACGAAATTCAGAAGCTCGAAAACCAAATAGCAGCCTTTCAAGACCAAAAAAAGGTGATTGCCAACGAGCAAGAGCTGCTGAACCAATTGCTCACCAACCTAAGTTCGCCCACCAAGCAGTCCATGATCAACGATTTCGATCTTGAGAAATGGAACCAAATGACACAATACAACCGCCAACGTCAGCTAGATTTGGGAGCAGAACTCAGAACAATAAAACCAAAGCTAAAAGCAGCAGAAAAAGAACTGGCCGATCTAAGAGAAAAAGCAGCAGCAGAAATTCAAGCAGCCAGAGCCGAAGAAAAAGGCGTTGAACTATGGATCGAAAGCGAAGTCGAGCAAGAAATCGAATTCGAAATCAGCTATCTGGCTACAAATGCATCATGGAGTCCACAATACGACATCAACATTGTGCCGAACGACAAGAAAATCCAGATCAGCTACAATGCCATAATCCGTCAGGCAACAGACGAAGACTGGTCCAATGTGAAACTGCACTTATCAACAGCCAAGGTCAGCGAAAAAGGCTTTCCTCCCAAAGTAAATACAGAGCGTATTTGGCTTGAGGACGAGAATAATTATTACGGTGCTGCGGAGATGGAAGAGGCCAAAGAAATGGCAATGCCTGCCAGTGAAAGCCGTTCTTTAATGAAAGCCAAAAAATCGGCCGCGCCAGCCGCCCCAAAACCACAACCACAGCACAAAGTGGACAACTTCCTTACTACTGTAAACTTCGACGCTGCGGAACGCACCAGCATTGTCAGCTCACGGGAAGACCACAAGAAAGTGGCCATTATGCAAATGGAATTCCCCGTAGAATTTAAGTATACAACTGCGCCAAAACTCTCTTCGTTCACTTACCTAAAAGCCCGCTTAAAGAACGACAGCGAATTCCCACTGCTCAGCGGATCGAGCAATGTTTTTCTTGGCAACAGCTTTGTCACAAGTTCAAAAGTGGTACTCACGCAGCCCAACGAAGAAACGTGGGTCTTTTTGGGCGTTGACGAAACCGTAAAAATCGAACGCCAACTCGTTCAGAAGAAGAAAGCACATGGCGGTTTCCTCAAAAAGAACAAGATCAGCTTCAAGTACAACCTCAAAATCAGCAATTCACAGTCGAAAGACATCTCTATCACCGTTTGGGAACCACTCCCACTGTCCGAAGACAAGAGTCTGGTTGTCGAGCTAAATCAACCCAAAATCATAAAAGGGCGCGAAGATGTAAAACTTACCGACAAGAATATCATCGAATGGGAGATCAATATCGAAGCCAACAAAAGCGAAAAACTGCCTGTTGAATATTCTATCGAATATCCGTTGCATCATGTTATTGGAGGTATTGATTTGGATTTTGACGAATAAAATCATTTCTTTTTTTTGGAGCAAAACAATATTGCTTTCCTCAAACTGCGTCGCGCCTTCCGCTACAAGTCCTCGCCCCGTCAGCTGTTCCACATCGCTGTGGCAGTCTATTCCGCTTCGCTGCATAGCTGCCACAGCGTGTGTCACTAGCCGTCGTGTCTGTGGGCTTTACGCTGCAGTCACGGCTAAACCAAAACGATATCCTATTCTATAACATCTCTCGAATTTCACAGCTAATTCATTAACTTACCTCAAAAAATCAACCGCAGGCTTTCCTACCTATAGCTTTGAATAAGCTCAGAACTTCTCCATTTCAACCATCACACAAAACTTAATAAAGTTAAAAACATTGAAACAAATACTACAATTGTAGTTTTAATAAAATATTTATAGTAAATTTGTACAGTAGAGAAAATCGCAAAAAGAATAAATAGACAGCCATGCAAGAAATAACAAAAGCACAAGAACAGATACTAAAAGTACTTTGGCAAATTGGTGATGGTGCCGTAAGTGATGTATTAGACCAGCTCCCAGAACCTAAACCAGCATACAATACCGTTGCGACAGTGATTAAAGTTTTAGAGAAGAAAAAATACGTATCGCACAAAACCTACGGAAAAACGAATGTCTATTTTCCTTTGATCTCGAAAAAAGCCTATGCACAGCATCAGTTAAAAGATACATTCACGGGGCTGTTCAATGGTTCACTCAACCAGATGATGTCCTTTTTTGTAAAAAACAAAGAGGTTGATATTCAAGAGCTAGAGGAACTCAAAAAGATGTTGGACGAAGAAATCCAGAAAAATAAAGACTGAACCAAAAGAAGGTTCAAATTCTTGATATTGAATGGTTTTTCGCAAGAAAAAACTTCTCAAGAGTTTTACACTAACCCAAACTTTTGAAAAGTCACGCAAAAGCTAATCTCGAATCTCAATTAGTATTATGATACAATATATCGCGATAGCATCAATAGGCATTTCGTTAGTATATGCTCTTTATCGGTTGTTTTTTCAGGAAGATACTAATTTCAGGCAAATACGTTTTTTTCTGCAAACAGGAGTTGTTCTGTCTTTGCTCTTGCCGCTGAGTTCTGCGAAGCTTGATTTATCGTTTTTGAAAGAAAAAGAAGTAGGAGCTGATTTTGTATTTGTAGCTAACAATGTTGTTCAAGCAGATGTTAGCACTAAGGTTAGTTTCGATTGGTTTGGTTGGGCTGTGAAGATTTACGGAGCTATTTCTTTATTCTTCATTTGTAAAATTCTCTGGCAGCTCATTGTCCTAACCTATATTGGTAGTAAGTCCCGAAGGATAAGGCGTGGAGGAGCAGTTCTGGTCATCAACAACTATTTCTCTTCTAACTTTACTTTTCTAAAATGGATTTTTGTGACAGAAGACTCATGGCAGGATAATGATTTCGAAATCATTTTTGCGCATGAATATGCTCACGCTCAACAATATCATTCTTTAGATATACTAATTCTGGAATTTATAATGGCTGTAATGTGGATTAATCCTTGGGGGTGGAAACTACGAAAAACCTTTCAGCTAGTTCATGAATATTTAGCGGATGAAGGAGCACTCAGTACTGGAGTTGGCCGCTACGAGTACCAAGCGCTCCTGATCAATCAAGTAGCAGAAGAAAGACTCATCCGCCTTTCTTCAAACTTTAACCATTCATTAATAAAAAAACGTATGATTATGATCACGAAAAGTAAAACTAATCGCAGTACAAAGTTAAAAAATTTGATGCTGTTACCGTTCGCTATGTTTCTGTTTTTGGTTGTTGTTGGGGTTAATACTTCCTTGGCTCAGGATAAAAAAACGAAAATTGAGGACAATGATGCTTCTGTAGAGTTGTATACTGTTGATAAAGATGGTAGTGTATATGTTTCTTGTTCAGAGACTGGCAAAACTGGAAAAAAAAGAAAGCGTGTCTACATTGTAAATAAAGAAACGGACGGAAAACAAAATCTCTTGAGTAAAACGGATACAAGAGTAACTGTGACACATAAGGGTGATGATAAAGAAAAAGTTACTATAAGAGCAAACAAAAATACATCGCTAAATGTGTATTCTCATGAAAATGTTCTTTATATCATTGATGGTAAAGAGACAATGGATGAAAAAGAACTCAGAAACCTTTCCACTGATAAAATAGAGAGCATTAATGTGATTAAGGGAAAAAAGCAGGTGAAGATCGGAACTGATAAAGATGTTGATACAGTGATTAATATCTCAACAAAGTAGATGCTTTTTCAAATTTTATGTATTGGTGATAGATAAGGCCTAATGCCTTATCTACACTTTTGCCTTCTTGAACATAATGTTGAAAGCAATATCTTTTCAAGTTACCTCCGCTTAGCAAAGCTGATAGGAAGAAATACTTTCCAAAAATTCTACCTTACAATAAAATGGCTTGAAATCTTATTATTAGCAAGATGATTGTTTTGTGACTGGATGTAATTCACAGGAACTTATCCTGAAGCAACTTCACTTTATCATAAAAGTCTTTGTTTTGCTACTATAAAATAAGAAGCAAAGCGCCACTCCTTACAAAAGTCTTCTATTCTAAGCTTACTACAAATCATCTTTCAAACACTTAACAAATATCACTATGTTCAAGTACATTCTTTTTTACCTCATTTTATGTATTTCTACTTTATCGTGTAGTACGGACGACACCATCAATCCACCAAAAGGAATTCCAGATGACGAGATAATAACCATTCCCGTAGTTGTGCATGTGGTGAATTATGCTCCCGATCCTTTTACAATCAGTGACGAGAAAATACGATCGCAATTTGATGTGTTGAATCAAGATTTCCGTAAGAAAAATCCAGATCATTTGAAAACACCAGATGAGTTTATTGACCTAGTTGCTGATGTAGGAATTGAGTTTGTATTGGCCAATACCGATCCAGATGGCAATCCGACTACTGGAATAATAAGAACAGAAAGCAATCTTATAGCAGGTGATGGAAACCCAGATAATGGCGAAACGATTGAAGATCTTAAACTTTATTTCTCCGATAAAGGCGGCCAAGATGCTTGGCCCAACGACCGATACCTAAATATTTGGATTGCGGATTTTTCTGACAGAACAGGAAGAATCGGTTTAGCTGGTTTTGCTCATTTCCCAGGAAGTGATCCACGGATAGACGGTGTTGTGATTGATCCCAGAGCATTTGGAACCTTAGAGCCATTGGCAGGTAAATTAACGTTAGGAAGAACTGTTACTCACGAAATAGGACATTGGTTAAACTTAAGACACATATATGGCAAAGACGGTGATTGTGAAGAGGGCGACCTTGTTGATGATACACCCCCTCAACTGACCAGATACATGGGTAAGCCTGTTTATCCAAGCTCCTCGTGCAACAGCAATGATATGTTTATGAATTTTATGGACACGGTGGACGACGAGGCAATGTTTATGTTTACTAAAGGTCAGAAAAAGAGAATGCGGGCACTTTTCGAAGAAGGTGGAGCAAGAAGACAACTATATCTTAACTGTAGCAAAAGCAATACTCTACCGTAGGGTTTTGTGTGATTGATATCTGTACAATCCCTTCTAGGGTTTCAAACCCTAGAAGGGATTTTTGTAGGCACTCTTCTGATAATCAATCATAAACTCAGACCTGTGAACCGATAAACAAAAATCTCCTCATGCCCAACATCGCCTTTTACTCCTCTGGTCTGAATACGTGAGGTTCGATAGAACAAAACGTACGGAACACCTGATTGGCTAATATCGAACCACAGATCACGAAATTGATAAGCTCTTGCATACTGATTTGGATTTAATTTCCCACCAAAAGGTCGCGTGCCCAGAGCGCCAAAATCTACCCAAGTGTTTTCTACAAATTTGCGTACACGAACACGCCTAAAGTTGCCAATATATGCTACAACGGGAATGTCACCTTTTGTCACACAAAGGTGTAAATGAGCAATATATCCAGTAGTTCCGAGGTTTCCTACTGGTTGCCACTGACCTTCTACAAATTTCATCAACATTATTCAGTTTTTCAGCGTAGCGATGCCCCACAAGTAGCGATTATAAACACACCAACTTATAAGTAGGTGTGCTAATATAAACGACACTTTTGAGTTTGTCACAACGCTGAATATTAGCACGATGCTTTTCCTAACAAATAGCACCATGTGCTTAATAGTTTTGTGAGCCAAGACAGTCAATGGATTACCGTTCTGTAATTTGGTTAAGCAATCAGTAAAAACAGTTAAGTTGGATGATATGCAATCCTGTAATTTTATTCCAAAACAACTACCTCAATAAAGAGCAAAAAGATGAGCGAAAAATGGACCTTTGAGAACGTTCCCGATTTAGCAGGAAAAGTAATTATCGTTACAGGTGGCAATTCAGGCCTTGGTTTTGAAGCTGTAAACATATTTGCCCGAAAAAATGCAGAAGTCATTCTTGCTTCCAGAAGCGTGCAAAAGGGAGAAGAAGCCAAAAAAGCTATCACAGACGAATTCCCTAATGCTATGATCAATGTCATGAAACTGGATTTAGCAGATTTGCAATCCGTACATGATTTTGCAAATAGTTTTAAGGAAGAACACAAGAGGCTCGATGTCTTGCTAAACAATGCTGGAATTATGTGGTGCCCTTATAATGAAACTAAGGATGGTTTTGAGTCTCAGATCGGGGTGAATCATTTTGGACACTATGCATTAACAGGCTTACTATTAGAGGTATTGAAGCGAACAAACAATTCTAGGGTTGTAAACGTGAGCAGTTTGGGACACCGTAGGGCAAAAATAGATTTTAAGAACCTACTTTTCCAAAATGGAGGCTATGAGCCAACATTGGCATATTTCAATTCGAAGCTTGCGAATTTGCTTTTTACATATGAATTGCAAAGAAAATTTGAGGAGAACGGTTTGAATATAATCTCTGTGGCAGCACATCCTGGAGGGTCTGCAACGAACCTTTCAAGATATATTGAAAAGCAGTTCTGGTTTGTATTCTTGAAACCTCTGTTGCTTATTCTAGCACAATCGGCAAAAATTGGAACACTACCGGAAGTGCGTGCATCTGTAGATCCTAATGTTTTGGGCGGTGAATATTATGGCCCTCGTGGTTTTAATGAAATGCGGGGTTATCCAATTTTAGTTGAATCGACAGATGATTCTCATAATCCAGAATATGCAAAAAAACTTTGGGAAGAATCCGAGAGACTTACAAATGTGAAGTATGATTTTGATTAAGGTCTCGAATCTATTCATTTTAGACTTACTCCTTGCAGGTAACCAGCCACTTAGCGTCGGAATAAATCTAGATTAATTATGGCAGACTACTTAGTTAGACAAGATTGGAGGTCGGAGCTTCATTGGGACACCATTGAAGCTTTTGCTCCAAATCAGAGAAAGTATGACAAAAAATGAAAATGCCGTATTTGTCGCAGTGCGATTATTAAAGCACGGATAGTTCCCTGAAAATAGCTGATAAGTCAGCATTGTATAAATTCACTAAAAAAACAGAGGCTTAAACATAAAAAAGATCATCAAACATCACTCGAAACATGAGCTTCTAAATGGACGGGGACGACCATTAATACTCAGTTTTATCCTCTGTATCTTTCCATAACTGAAAGCCAGATTTTGCTTCTTCTGGCAAAAGGCGCAACATCGGAACTCTGCGTTCTACCAAAGGTTTGTCTATTTCTTCGTAAATAAAAGAGTCGTCGAAGCCAATGTCTTTAGCATCGTGTTTGTCGTTGCCGTAGTAAATTTTGTCTATGTGCGCCCAATAGATTGCTCCAAGGCACATAGGGCAAGGTTCGCACGATGTGTAGATTTCGCATCCTTGCAGGTCGAAAGTGTTGAGTTTTTTCGCTGCCATGCGTATTGCCTCTACCTCGGCATGGGCTGTTGGGTCGTTGTTCAGTGTTACGTGGTTGTGTGTGGCTGCTATTACTTCGCCGTCTTTTACTATTACAGCTCCGAATGGCCCTCCTCCTTTGCGCACGCTCTCTTTTGATAGCTCTATGGCTTGGCGCATGTATTGGTTTTGTTTATCATCCATATATCTAAATTTAATTGATTTTTTATTACTTGCCTTTTCGTTTTTGATGTTGTTTTTAAGTTATTCTCAAGTTGCATTGTAATTTTTGTAACAACCGACATTATCCTTTCGCCAGCTATAACTGGCGAAAGGCTTGTAAAGGTACAGAAAAAAATAGAAGGTAGATAGAAATTAAGAAATCTAGGAATGGAAAAAGGAAGGATGTCTTTAGCAGATAAGTTAACGTATTGTACAGTTTGTGTTAATGGAAAAATGGAATTTCAGCGGGGTACTCTTTGTGGGTTAACAGATGAAAAACCTCAATTTGTAACTCATTGCGAACACTTTTCTCTTGATCCAGAAAAGAAAGAAAAGTCCCAAAGAATATTCTCGGGAGCAACATCGGGAGAGGAAGATTTAGTTCTCCATCCTGATGATAAGCAAAATAATAGAGAATTAGACAGACTCACACCAAAAACGGTTGAGGTTAAAAAATCACTTTGGCAAGGAATATTATCTATTGCAATTGCTCTTGGTGCAATAATTTACTTGACACCACAAGTTTTAGGTGCAGAAGAAGACAAAGATACCCTTATCATTTTAGGTGTAATTATTATTGCAATAAGTGCATTTCGGAGTTATCAATTTTTATCTGGTCCTCGAATATTAGGAGTTTTAAACAAGGATGGTTTTCAAATAAAAGAACACACATTGATTCGTTGGGATGAGATTATCGCTTATTATGTTTTAACTGAAATCGAAAAATCAAGTAACGGAAAAAAGAGTTCAAAATATTTGGTTATGCGTGTTCTTGGGAAAGAGGAGGTAAAGGTATGGATTGAGGATATGGGAATTTCACCGAAACAACTACTTTCTTACATATCTTTATTCAAATACAGAGCTGAAAACAAAAATCATAAAAAAGGCTATTTTTAGAAAGCACTACCGTTCTAAAAATAGCCGTGATTGTAGCGGAAAACCCACAGACACACGGGCTAGTGGAACACGGTGGGGCGGCTATGGAGGAACGGAATAGACCGCCGCGCCGATGTGGAACAGGCCGTGGGGCGAGGATTTGTAGCGGAAAGCGCGACTAATGTTCTAAATCGAGATTAAAGTCTTGCTCCTAATCAAAAAAAATGATTGCCCGAAATTGTGTCTTTAAAATTCACTTGCATGTATAATTATTTGTTTATCATTTACTTAGTTAAATGAGCATTTAGGTAAGGATAAGGAAACTTTGTGTTTTTCGATGCAGTGTCTACCTTTAGCCCCACGAACGAAAAAGAAGATACCTTGGAATTAAAAGACTTACTGCAAAATTACGAGCAGCACCCAAATTTATTACGTGTTAAAGAAGCCATTTCGGATGGTAATGTTTTTTTGAAAAAGTTGTTGGCTTCTGGCAGTTCGCTTTTTGCGGCGGCATTTTATATGCAATCTAGCTCTAGTCAGCTGATTGTTTTGCCAGACAGGGAACTGGCCGCGTATTTTTACAACGATCTGCTGAATCTGTTGGGTGAGGAAACGGTGCTGTTTTTTCCTTCTTCGTATAAACGTTCGATACAGTATCAGAAAATAGATAGTGCAAGCATTAGCCTTCGTACCGAGGTGTTGGAGAAACTTACGCAGAATAGAAACTTTATTGTGGTTTCGTACCCTGCTGCGTTGATTGAAAAGGTGATTTCGAACGAAGGCTTGCAGGATAGCACACTGAATATAAAAGTAGGTGAGAATATTGCCGTTGAGGACATTACGGACTTTTTACAGGAGTTCGGTTTTCAGCCAGTTGATTTTGTTTATGAACCGGGGCAATATTCTGTTCGGGGCAGTATCGTCGATATTTATTCGTTCGCTGGCGACTTCCCTTACCGCCTTGACTTTTTTGGTAACGAGATCGATAGTATCCGTTCGTTCGATCCTGTTTCGCAGCTTTCCAAGGCGCGGTTCGAGGAAATTTCGATTGTTGCCAACATTCAGGGTAAATTGACAGAAAGCGACCGAGTGAGCTTTTTTAGCTTTTTCGACGAAAATTCGACGCTATGGGCAAAAGACCTACAGCTGAGTGTTGCTGAAATTGAAGATACTTACGAAAAATCGCGCAATACGGAAGTTTACATTTCTACCGATGAAAAAGCTGACGACAATACGATTGCTGCTAAAGAAATTATGCTGTCGCCCGATGAGCTGAGGGACGATCTGGCAAAGTTTAGAGTTGTTGAATTTGGGCACAAAGCATATTTCACGGATAGTGTGGTGGTGGATTTCAAGACGACTGTTCAACCTAATTTCAACAAGAATTTCAAACTACTGACCGAGCATCTGTTGGTTTATCAGACGCGGGGCTATCAGAACTATATTCTTAGCGACAACGAAAACCAGTTCCGCCGTTTTAAAGAGATTTTTGAGGCTACGATATCGGAGGTTGATGTTGAAGAGCTTCAGGGAGTTCTTGTAGAGTTTACGGCTGTTCAGCCTGCTCTGCACGAAGGTTTTGTTGACGATGATTTGCAGATTGGGGTTTTCACCGACCATCAGATTTTTGAGCGTTATCATAAATTTAAGCTAAAAACGAGGACTCAGCGAACTGCGAAAGAGGCTCTTACGCTGAAAGAAATCAACGAGCTTCAGCCTGGTGACTACATTGTGCATACGGACTATGGTATCGGCCGTTTCGGCGGTTTGCAGAAGGTGGAAGTGAACGGGAAAATGCAGGAATCAATCCGTTTGGTTTACAAGGATGGAGATGTTGTGTTCGCCAATATTCACAGTCTTCACCGCATTTCGAAATATAAAGGCAAGGATGGCGAACCGCCAAGGATTCACAAACTGGGCACTGCTGCTTGGAACAAAGCGAAGGCGAAAGCGAAAAGCCGCATTAAAGATATTGCGAAAGATCTGATTGCTCTTTACGCCAAACGTTTGCAGGAAAAAGGCTTCGCTTTTAGTGCCGATACTTACTTGCAACAGGAACTTGAGGCGTCGTTTATTTACGAGGACACGCCGGATCAGGTAAAGGCAACTCAGGCTTTTAAGGCCGATATGGAATCGGTGCAGCCAATGGACAGGCTTGTTTGTGGCGATGTTGGTTTCGGAAAAACGGAGATTGCAATCCGTGCTGCTTTTAAGGCTGCCACCGATGGTAAACAAATAGCTATACTTGTGCCGACTACAATTCTGGCTTTGCAGCATTTCCGTACTTTTGAGAAGCGTCTTGCTGATTTTCCTGTTACAGTTGGTTACATCAGCCGTTTGAAAACTTCGAAACAGCAGCGCGAAACCTTGAAAGCCTTGGAGGAAGGGAAAATAGATATCATCATCGGTACGCACCGTTTGGTGGGAAAAGATATCAAATTCAAAGATCTTGGCCTGCTGGTTATCGACGAGGAGCAGAAATTTGGTGTTTCGGTGAAAGAAAAGCTGAAACAGATGAAAGTGAACGTGGATACGCTTACGCTTACGGCAACGCCTATTCCACGTACAATGCAGTTTTCGTTGATGGGGGCGCGTGACCTCTCGGTTATTAACACGCCGCCGCCAAACCGTTTCCCTGTTTCAACGGAGATGCATTCGTTCAATGAAGATATTATCCGCGAGGCCGTCAGCTACGAGATTGAGCGTGGTGGTCAGGTTTTCTTTATCAACAACCGTATTCATAATATTCATGAAATACAGGATATGCTTCACCGCATTGTCCCAAACGTGCGCACGGTTGTTGCCCACGGACAGATGGAAGGGCCAAAACTTGAAAAGATTATGCTTTCGTTCATCGAAGGTGATTACGATGTGCTTATTGCTACTTCCATCATCGAATCAGGACTTGATATTCCGAATGCGAACACAATTATTGTGAACGATGCGCACAACTTTGGCCTTAGCGACCTTCACCAGTTGCGTGGCCGTGTTGGCCGTACCAACCGTAAGGCTTTCTGCTATCTTCTTGCGCCTCCTGTAACGGTGCAGACTCCTGAAGCGCGCCGCCGTTTGAAGGCGATCGAGGATTTTTCTGAGCTGGGGAGCGGTTTCCAGATTGCGCTGCAAGATCTCGACATTCGTGGTGCGGGTAATCTTCTGGGCGGTGAGCAGAGTGGTTTTATTGCCGATATTGGTTATGAAAATTATCAGCGTATTCTTAATGAAGCCATTCAGGAACTGAAGGAGAACGAGTTTAAGGAGATTTTCGAAAGTGAGAAATCGCAGCGCAACGATTCCCTGAACATGCAGTTCGTTAATGATTGTGTGGTTGAAACTGATTTTGAGCTTCTTTTCCCAGAGAATTATATTGAAAGTACTGCTGAGCGTATAAAACTCTACCGTCAGCTCGATAATGTGGAGACTGAAGAAGTGCTGAGCAAATTTGAGGAGGATCTGCGCGACCGTTTCGGAAAAATTCCTCACGAGAGTCTTCAGCTTTTCGATGTGGTGCGTATGCGCTGGATTGCAGTTAAACTTGGTATTGAAAAGATTGTGCTGAAAGGTCAGAAACTGATTCTTTATTTTGTGAGCAATCAGTCTTCTAGTTTTTATCAGTCGCCTATTTTTAGTGGTGTGCTTACGTATTTGCAGGCAAATCCTAAGGGCTGTAAGATGAAGGAGGCTAAGGATAAACTTACGCTAACTGTTTCTGGTGTGAAGGATGTTAAGACTGCTATTGAGCATTTGGGTTTGATGTTGGGTGTTGTTGTTGAGTAATATTTTATGAAATAAAGAGTATTATTACCAGACAAATAGCACAGCATGTTTAACTTTGGTTTCGAATGCTCGTAATATTAGATATGTAACTCTGCGAAAACAATTTTAGAGATGTTTACTTAGAAACAATTATATTTGCATGAAATAAAAATAATTATGCAAGAATTTCACGGAGAAGAGCTCATAAAGTTCATAGAACGTTTCCCGGACGACAACAGTTGCTATCTTTATCTGTCTGAAATTAAATGGACTAACGGTTATAAATGTAAAAAGTGCGGTCATACACACTAGTAACGGAAAAAAACATGAACGTACCTGTACTTTATGCAAACACAGGGAAAGCACGACGGCCGGAACCCTTTTCCACAAGTTGAAATTCGGCATCCGTAAAGCTTTCCTGATCTGTTTTGAGCTCAGTGCCACAACCAAAGGAATGTCATCCTCCCAGCTTTCGGAACGTTACGGTATATCAGGAAAAACAGCCTGGGCGTTCAGCCATAAAGCCAGGCTGGCAATGGAGAGTCAAGGGGGACAGCCTGTTGAAGGGACAGTCCATGTGGACGAATTTGTTTTCGGTGGCAAAGAGAACGGCAAACAGGGGCGCAGTTATGATACAAAAAAGAAAAAAGTGGTCTGTGCCGTGGAACTTGATGACAAACAGCAGATCAAAAGGGTGTATTCACAGAAGATCGAAGATTTTTCTTCCAGATCGCTTCGGGGGATTTTTGAAAAACATATCAGCAGGCAGGCGCAGGTGGTCACTGATGAGTGGAAGGGCTACCGGCCGATCGCCAAGGATTATAATATTGAACAGATACCCAGTAGGGAAGGGAAGAATTTCATGCAGCTGCACAATGTGATACATCAGATCAAAAGCTGGATCAGAACGAATTTCTCCTGGATCGCACCAAAACACACCGATAAATATTTAGCTGAATATTCTTTCAGGATCAACAGGTCTATTTTCAAAGGCTCTATATTCCATAAACTCATTGAACGTATGACAAATAGACCTCCTGTGAAATTTATTGATATAGTAGATTGTACTTAAATAAACACCTCTAAACAATTTTTTACAGTAAATTGCGTCTTGATTAAGAAATAGAAAAATGCCACATCAATATACCGCCATACAAATTGCGTCTTTTTTTGTACAAAAAGGGGTAAGTCCACTAAAACTACAAAAACTGTTGTATTATGCACAACTTTGTTTTTTTGTAAAAACAGGACAAACTCTTTTTTCAGACAAAATACAAGCTTGGATCTATGGGCCTGTTGTGTATAGTGTATGGGATCGCTTTCGATTCATGAAGCGTAGCCGAATGATTCCTCCTTCAAGACTTCAACCTGAGAATCTGAGCAGTGTTGAAGATCACCTTAATGATATCTGGAGTGCTTACGGTCACTTGTACGGAGCAGATTTGGTAGATCTGACTCATACTGAACTTCCTTGGAAGAATAGTAGAAAAGGTCTCCTTAGAGATGAACCAAGTGGAAAAGAAGTTTTAATAAATGCAGAAACAACTGTGGAATTTTTGTTAGCCACAGACAATAGCATTCCTAAAGCTGAAATCGACAATGCTGTTGGGCACTATTCAAACTTTTAAATGTAACGAAGAAAGGATTAGTTCTTATTGAAAATCAAAAGCCATCGTTAAAAGATCGGTTTAAGATTCGTAAATTATACCGCTTTGTACCCGAGTTTTCGAAACACTCAGTGCGTACTTTCATTGAATTGGAGATTCACAAACACAACATTTGTATCCTCTCCTTTTATTCCAGTAAGAGTATTTCAGATAGACGGAAATATCAACTCCGGGAAGGTTTTGGCGCAGGCCATGTGCTTTCGATATTCAAAGCTTGTCTTGAAGCTTTTTATGAACTGGAAGGGGATTTTGCTTTGGTTTTCTCTGCTGCAAATGATGTTGGTGTTGAAGAAGAAGATAACGCCCGCTATTCTGCATACAGGATGTTTTTGAGAAGGTATTCTAGTGTCAAGTCAATTTTAAATTGACGTATTAATTTATATCTTAGCATAAAAAATATGATAAGATATAAAGTCACATTAACAGAACCGGAGCGTGCAGAGTTGATGGAAATTATCACCAAAGGGAAGCATAGTACTCAAAAATATCGCAATGCTTATATTCTTTTAAATAAGGATGAGGGTGATTTTTCTGATGGAAAAACAACAAATGAAGAGATATGCAGGGTATTAAAGGTAGGCATGCGTACTATAGACCGGGTTAAAAAGCGTTTTGTGGAAGAAGGGTTTGAAGCCTGCTTAAACCGAAAAGTAAGTTCACGTGTTTATGACAAGAAAGTTGACGGGGATGTTGAGGCACACATTGTATCAATAGCCTGCAGTGGGGCACCCGAAGGTTTTGCTAAATGGTCGCTGCGTTTAATCGCAGACCAGATGGCCGAACTTAACTATGTCAACAGTATCTCGCATGAATCCGTCCGCCAGGTTTTAAAAAAACGAACTGAAGCCCTGGAAAGTAGTTGGATGGGTAATCCCTCCAGAACAGAACTCTGATTTTGTGGCAAATATGGAGAACGTATTAGACGTTTATAAACGAGAGTACAATGAAAAATATCCAGTTGTCTGCATGGATGAATCCCCCAGGCAGCTGATTGCAGAAACAAAAGTCCCAATAAGGAATTCGGATGGAAGCACAAGGATCGATTATGAATATCTTAGGAAAGGAATCTGTAATATATTCATTGCCAATGAACCGTTAGCAGGAACTCGGATGGTGAAAATAACAGGGAAAAAAACGAAGGTAGACTGGGCTGAGTTTGTGAAAGACATTTCGGACAGGTATCCATATGCAGAGAAAACAACTCTGGTAATGGACAACCTGAACACACATAAATCAGGAGCATTGTACGAAAAGTTTCATCCGGAAGAAGCGAAAAAAATCTTGGATAGGTTTGATTTTGTATACACTCCCAAACATGGAAGCTGGTTGAATATGGCCGAAATAGAACTTAATGTACTAAATGGTCAGTGCCTTGACCGACGAATCGATAACATAGATACAGTAAAACAAGAAGTTCAGGCATGGGCAAATAAACGCAACAGTAAAACCGCTAAAATTAACTGGCAATTCACAACGAAAGATTCAAGGATAAAACTAAAGAAACTTTATCCGTCAATTAATTATTGACTTGACACTAGTATTAATTCAATTTGAAAGGTATTTATTAAGTAGTCAATTTCATTTTGAGAAAGGCTTATGCGGAACTCAGAGAAACTTTCCACTATAATACTGCTAATATCCTCAATTGAAGTTGCACTGGAAAGACTATAATAAATTGGTAAATTATTTGTGTCGGTATTATCTTTAGCTCTTCCGTATGCATAGTTGAGCAGTAATGTGGATTTTCCAAGCCCTGAATTTCCTAGAATCAAAAACGAATCGTTGCTCTTTTCTACAATGTAATTTAACGTATCTTCAGTGTCTTTTCCATCTCCCAAAGATTTTTGAGAAACGTACATTTTGGATGTTTCAGAAGACAGCCACATATCAATCAGCTTGCTCTTATATACCGAAATTTTGAACTCAATCTGTGGAATATTAAGGTCTTCCTTTTCATTAAGAAGTTTTTCCTCAAGTAAAGTCACAATTTGCTTTGGGAAATTATTTAAGAGGTCTATGACCTCTTCATGTTTGTTTATATTTACAGTGACAGTTGAGCCTGAAATATCTTGGAGAATGACGTTGCCTTCCCCATCCAAATATATATTGTTTTTCATTTTGTTATCAAGTATTTAAATTCATTAGATATGGTCAATCTTGCAGATTAAACTATAAATAGTATTTTTCCAATAAGAAAAGCAGTTCTGGGTGAAACTTTTCACCAGCATTTAGCATAGCTCTCATTTCTTGTATCGTAAAAAAGCCAACTTCATCTACCACCCTTTTATCTGGATTAAATGGTCCATTGAAAGTTGATGTATATGTAACAAGGAACTTACTTGGGATTCCTTCTACATCATAAAAATCTTTACTGAGTTCCTCAATTTCACTTACAGTACCAAGTTCCTCTTCATATTCTCGCAAGGCAGCATCATAATAGGATTCATTAGTTTCAACATGTCCACCAACAGCAGTAGACCAGTGATTGGGACAAAAGTTAACCCTGTTACTTCTCAATTGCAGAGCCATTTTTCCTTCATCATTAAATATTAATACATGAACAATCCTATGACATAATTCCTTAGAATAAATATCTTTCTTTGAAGCAACTCCAATTACTTCGTCGTTTTTATCTACAACGTCTAAAATCTCCATTGTTGGGGGTTTAATCATTTGTATCTATATTGTTAGTTTTGCATAACGTACATGGCCTTGAGCATACGCAGCGCAGCGAAGTTGCTTCAAGGCCAATGTTAAGGTCTGATTGATCAAAGATCAATCAGACCGGCAAGAGCCGAACGCAAAGCCCTGCCGAAATTATTGATTGGGTTGCGGGACCGCAAAGCGGTCAGACCGAAACTTTGTTTTCTGATTATCAAATCAGTCCGCTGAAATTATTGACCATCAAAGTAATCCGCAAAGCGGTCAGGCCGAAACTGTTTTTTTATTATTATCAACGATCCGCCGATCTGTTGTTATCCGAAAATCGGTCCGCGGAGCGGTCAGCCGAAACTTTGTTTTTTGATTATCAAATCAGTCCGCTGAAATTATTGACCATCAAAGTAATCCGCGAAGCGGTCAGACCGAAACTAGTTTTTATAATTATCAACGGTCAGCCGATCTGTTGTCGTCCGAAAATCAGTCCGCGGAGCGGTCAGCCGAAAACCGGTTGCACGACTGCCAGTTGGCCTTAACGGACAAGTATATGCAAATGTGGGCGATTGCGGGTTTCAAACTTATCAAACCTTGAGAATTCAAAGCGGGCTACAGCCCTTGAATTCACTACTATCTCGCCCATTTTGTATATACATTGTTATGCTCTTTTTTTAATGTAAATAATTCCCAAAGGCAAAATGTGCATTTCCGCCTTCAAAGTCTATAAATAGATATTTAACCAAACTTCCATCAATACTGTCAATGGTATATTCTGTAAAACTTAATTTTTTCCCTTCAAAGTACTCGAGAACCTCCAACTTTACCTTGTTTATCAGTTCATTTAAGTTATCTAAATGATAATCTGATTTGAAGATTTCTGTTGCTTTATTGGCAAACTTTAGATGTTCCAATGACCAATCAAAATAGTAGTCCATATGTGACTTTAAATCATTTTTAAGTTCAGTTCTGGTTTTCAATATATTCTCTATTGAGTTTTTACCAATCCAATGCCCTTTGAACAAATTTTGAAGGTCAGGTTCATTTTCTAAATCTATGACCAACCAAAATATCGTTGGATTATATCCATCAGATAATACTCCAAAGGGTAGTGATAACCATGTAATGCTATCTAATCATGAATTTTACTTTTGTGATCACGAACAAAGATCATCTTTTGTGTCCGCGTTGCCAAAGTAAAAATAGAGGTGTTTACTTAGAAACAATTATATTTGCATGAAATAAAAACAATTATGCAAGAATTTCACGGAGAAGATCTCATAAAGTTCATAGAACGTTTTCCAGACGACAATAGCTGCTATCTTTATCTGTCTGAAATCAAGTGGACTAACGGTTATAAATGTAAAAAGTGCGGTCATACACACTACAGTAGCGGAAAAAAACATGAACGTACCTGTACCCTTTGTAAACACAGGGAAAGTACAACGGCAGGCACTCTTTTCCACAAGTTGAAATTCGGCATCCGCAAAGCTTTCCTGATCTGTTTTGAGCTCAGTGCCACGACCAAAGGGATGTCCTCCTCCCAGCTTTCGGAACGTTACGGCATCTCAAGGAAAACAGCCTGGGCATTCAGCCATAAAGTCAGGCTGGCAATGGAGAGTCAAGGAGATCAGCCGGTTGAAGGGACAGTCCATGTGGACGAGTTTGTTTTCGGTGGCAAAGAGAACGGCAAACAGGGGCGCAGTTATGATACAAAAAAGAAAAAAGTGGTCTGTGCCGTGGAACTTGATGACAAACAGCAGATTAAAAGGGTGTATTCACAGAAGATCGAAGATTTTTCTTCCAAATCTCTGCGGGGGATTTTTGAAAAACATATCAGCAGGCAGGCCCAGGTGGTCACTGATGAGTGGAGGGGCTACAGACCGGTCGCTAAAGATTATAATATTGAGCAGATACCCAGTAGGAAAGGGAAGAATTTCATGCAGCTGCACAATGTGATACATCAGATCAAAAGCTGGATCAGGACGAATTTTTCCTGGATCGCACCAAAACACACCGATAAATATTTAGCTGAATATTCTTTTAGGATCAACAGATCTATTTTCAAGGGCTCTATATTTCATAAGCTCATTGAACGTATGACAAATAGACCTCCTGTGAAATTTATTGACATAGTGGATTGTACTTAAATAAACACCTCTAAGTAAAAATATAAAACTGAACGGGCATATTCACAATGGAAAGCAGAATCACTACTGTCTTGAATGCGGCCGTCAATTTGTTGAAAATCCAGAACAAAAGCTTGTATCAGAAGAGGATAAGAGCTTTGTAAAGTCACTGTTACTGGAACGTATTTCCCTGCGGGGTATCTGTAGGTGTGTGCACATCAGCCTTAAATGGCTGTTGAAATTTATCAGAGAAGTATACAAAGAAGTTCCTGAAAACCTGAATGTTATTATTGATATGGAATCTGTTGAAAATTATTCGGACGCAAAGCTGGATGAGAAAATATATAATCTCCTGGAAAACAACGAAAAATCGGGTATGGAACATGAACTCATACCAGAAGGACAGTGTGGTCAAATTGATGACCTACAGGAATATACCTGTCCCGGGCCTGATCTGGAACAGGAAGAGGCAGGCCTGCCCAACGACAGTTTCTCGCACTATATCCTTGACGATAAAAATTCCATCCTTTTCTTCATGCCCCCATGTGAGGCCGATGAAGCATGGAGCTTCGTTGATAATAAGGGCAATAAGCAGTGAATCTGGTTGGCCATGAATGTAATTGACAGACAGATAATCGGGTTCCATATCGGGGACAGAAGTCAAGAGTCGGCCCGGAAACTATGGGACAGTATCCCTGAATATCTTAAAGAGAACTTCATGTTCTTCACCGATTCTTATAAAGCGTATCAGAATGTGATACCACAGGAAAAGCATACCCCTATTAATAAGTCATTTAAGTCAAGGTTTACCAATCACATCGAACGCTTTAACAACACCCTCAGGCAACGTTGTAGCAGGTTGGTCAGACAGACGCTCTCATTTTCTAAAAAACTGGAAAACCATATTGGGGCGATTAAATATTTTATCGCGGACTATAATAAACAAATAGCATTACATGGTTAACACGATCAAAATTGTTATTCTCATTTGTGATAATAAATTTAAGTTAATAACCTATAAATGTAGGCATTTCGTACCTAAAGAAGAAAACACACCGTGGAAGTGGCAATTGACTTCCTCCCCATTCTTCATTAAATTAGTTTTCAACTAAAACTATTCTACATGAAAACAATAATTGGCCGCGTACTTATTTTCTTAGGGTTCGCAATTTTTTTCCTTACGATTTGGTTAGCTTTTAACCTGCAAGGCTCAATAGATGCATTTATCCTCCTTTCCCAAACCAATGTGATTTACCTAACTCCCAACCTCCTTATTGTCTTTCTTTTTTCCACAGCAATGGGAGCAGATGCAATTGGTTTTCTAATGGAAAAAAAGTATACCCTAACGCGCTGGATACTATTTGTGATTGTTCTTGCGATTTTAGGCCTAATGATATTTACTTTGTTAGAAAATTGGAACCGCTCTGGAGGTTTCGGGCCTAAAGTTTTTACAGGGCTTGTCAGCCTAATATCAATAATACTGATAGTGCTGACTTTTGCCATTAAGAAAAAAGCTTGGACTAAGTGGGTTTTAATGGCAGGCAGCAGTTTTTTTTTCCTTTTTTTCTGTGCTCTTGGTATTTTTCTTCATTTGGATACACTCGACTATAGGCGTTGGAATAAAACGATTGCAGTTCTAGAATCGAAAACCGAAAATGGAGTGCATATTATGGCGCAAGTAAAAGAAACGGAAAATAAAAGAACCCGTTTCTTACAAACAAAACGGAAATACCTAATTGCTCATCAATTTGAGAAGATAGATCCTCTTACCATTCCTGCAAAAGATTGGATGGTACTAGATTCCACCTATGCAAAACAATTAAAAGTAATTACTAAAGTTGAAGACGAACCTAAATTTCTGGAAAAAGCCAAAGCTGGATTTTCGGGAACCTTGTCCCTGCAAAATCATTTTGAATTTCATGATAATATTGTATTCGAAAACTTGGAAAGAGTTGTTATAGAATCAGGAATCAAAGACACAGAAGCTGAATTCTTGTTTCCATCTAGGATTACATTTAAAAACTGTAAACATCTTGATTTAAGGAATTTAAAATTTGAATCAGAGGTTTTTTTCGAAAATTGTGAATCAATAGTTGTGAAAGGCTGTGAATTTGGAGGGGATGTAGAAGAAGCCCTATTTTTTAATGACGCCTGCGATGGAATCACTGTTATGAAATGTAGTTTCTCAAATAGTATTGTTTCAGGAATAAATGCTCCTAACAACTCACTCTTTGTGAACAATTGCCATTACTACAATACTAGAGAATACAATCCTGTTGGTTATGATAAAATTACAATTCGAGGTTATAAGTTCGACAAAAACCTGTCGCGCTTCTATAAAACCATGTTGTGCGAAAATGGCACGTATATGTTCTCCAACGTCGGAAAAGGAGTTGAAATAACCGATGAATGCAGACGCTCCGAATACGTTGATCCACTAGAATATGGCACAACATATAGCTTATTCCAGACCCTTAAAGAGGAACTGAGCAATATAGAATTCACCCGGTCGCAAATAACGATGCTTAAAATGATTTCTGGTGGTATAAACCCCTACTCTTCCGTACCAGAAAAAGATGTTGAACTGTGGGATGGAAATTTCCTGCCCAATTTTTCATACGTAAACCCCACTTTTGTCCGCTGGTGGAAAGAAAATATGCTTCCAGAACCTCAGCAAAGAATAGGCCTGCGTAGTGCCGAACAATTGTACGAACATCTTTTTGTACTCGATATCCGCCTGTTTGCGGAAACGTATCTCAAGTTGAACTATACAATGGCCATAAACGAAGCTGCCAACGATTACATCTCGCTTCTGGCAGAACATAACCGTAGTCAGGAATGGGTGCCTATTATAGACCGCTTTCACGATAAATATCATTTTCAACCTCAGACAGTGGCTTATACCATATCGGATTCTAATGTTGGAGAAGAAGAGGTAAGGCAGAAAAGCAACCTTGTAGGTCAGATGACTGCCTTTTGGATACGCCGCTATTTGGATGGTTCTGATAAGGAACTTTTCTCGCTTCTTGAAGTAGTACTTACTAAATATGATCCTGACTATTGGGAATTTATTAACGAACAATATCCTGATATGCAGTAAATTTGGGAAGATTCAGGAAGCATTAAAAAGTTATGCTTCCTGAACTAATGATTTTAAGGTCTTTGAAAATTATATGCCGCAATGGCTCTATCAATATGCTTCTTCTTCGATTTTCCTATAATATGCCCAATCCACATACCTGCACCTGAAATACAGATTGGAACAACAATGGGAGCATAACTGGGAGTTTCCCCAGGATTTTTGCTCTCATCATTAGCTTTAGAAGCCTGAAGCACTCCTACAAGCAAAGCCACACCTGCACCTGCAAAACTGAATATCTCAATATTGCTGTCTCGTCTATATTTTTGTAAATGCACCATACTTTTTGGGTTATCTGCCAGATCAGTCTTCAGGTTTTGGTAATTTGCTTTTTTCAGTTCATGAAATCCTTTGTTATAGTATAACCTTCTAGTTTCGTTCCATCTGACAAAACCTCCATTATACGAATATGAGTAGTTATATCTTTCAAAAAGGTTGAGCTTGCTCTTTTGTACCCGCTTATAAAATTTAGGAGTTATAGACAACGCTTCAACTTGCGCAAAAAAACCATTATTTGCTTTAATAAACTTGATATTCCGTTGCGGAAACTTGTGTCCATTTACAGAAACTTCACTAGACCAAAACGGTCGTTCTTTGTATTCCAAACCTTCTGTAATCAACTTATTGTTTTTTGTAACAATAAATATTGGATGTTTCTCTTCTATCTCAGCAAGATCCAGTTCATACAATTCATCCTCTTTTCCGATCTCTTTCTGAAGTCCCTCCAAATCAAATGGAGGTTGACCATAAGAATTAAAAACATCGCCTCCATATTTCACCCATTCTATTTTTTTCCAGTTTAAGGTTGTCTTTATTCGTTGACCTTTATTTTTTAAACCAATAAATAGAACAGAATCTTTTACATCTGTTATACTGCACTCTATGAACCTGCCATCCTTAAGTTTTATTTCATCCTGAGCCTGAAGAATGTTTATAGAAATGTACATTAGAATTACGAATAGAAGAGTTTTTCTCATTGGATTCTTTTACAATTTATAGGTGAAAATTCCGAGCAAATATATCAAGAAAAATCACACTACAACAGCCTATTCCCTTAAGCAATAAACGAAGTAGAAGGTTGAAGAAGAAATGTTTGACAAGAATTCATATCTGATTTTACCAGAATAGTTCTGCGGAGTAATACAAACCTTGGATCCTGCCTGCAACAGAAAACTCAGCGAAACTCGGAGAAAATACACTGTACAACTCTATGGTTATTTTCCATAGTAATTTCATCGCACAAATCGCATAACTCTATTCATTAGCATTCAATACTACAGAAAATAAAAAAGGCCACCCCAAAGGGCAGCCTCGTCGTATGGCATTCGTAGTTTTGATAAAAAAAGCGGCTTACAGCACCCCTTGGTCAAGCATTGCGTTGGCAACTTTTAAGAAGCCAGCAATGTTCGCCCCTTTTACGTAGTCTACATGGCCTTCTTCGTCCATGCCGTGTTCTACGCAGGCACTGTGAATTTCTGTCATAATGTGGTGAAGTTTATCGTCAACTTCGTCGCGTCTCCAAGAGTGCTTCATCGAGTTTTGGCTCATCTCAAGACCAGAAGTAGCAACACCGCCAGCGTTAGCAGCTTTTCCAGGACCAAAAAGAATTTTGTTCTCTTGGAAAACAGCAATTGCCTCTGGTGTACATGGCATGTTTGCACCTTCAGAAACACAGGTGCAGCCATTAGCAACTAGTTTTTTAGCATCTTCCCCGTTCAGTTCGTTTTGAGTAGCACATGGCAGTGCAATATCACATTTCACCTCCCACGGAGTTTTGCCTGCATGGAAAGTAGCTTCTGGGTATTCTTCTGCGTAAGGAGCAGCTACATCGTTGTTCGTAGCTCGTAGTTCGAGCAAATAGTCGATCTTATCTTCCGTAATACCCTCAGGATCGTGGATATATCCATCAGGCCCAGAGATAGTAACAACTTTTGCTCCTAGTTCAGTAGCTTTTGTAATAGCTCCCCAAGCAACATTTCCGAAACCAGAAACTGCTACAGTCTTGCCTTCGAACGACTCGCCCTTAGTAGCAAGCATTTCTTTGGCAAAGTATACATTTCCAAAACCAGTAGCTTCAGGTCTTATCAACGAACCTCCCCAATTAAGGCCTTTTCCCGTCAACACTCCTGTATTTTCACGAGCCAGCTTTTTGTACATTCCGTACAAGAAACCAATCTCGCGGCCACCAACACCGATGTCACCAGCAGGCACATCGGTCTCTGGGCCAATAATTTTCCAGAGTTCCAACATGAAAGCTTGACAGAAGCGCATGATTTCGCCATCCGATTTTCCTTTTGCGTCGAAATCGGAACCTCCTTTTGCACCACCCATAGGCAGTGTTGTCAAACTATTCTTGAAAATCTGTTCGAACCCTAAAAATTTTAGAATTGATAAGTTTACAGAAGGGTGAAAACGTAATCCTCCTTTATAAGGGCCAATTGCATTATTAAATTGCACGCGGTAACCTAAGTTTACCTGAACGTCCCCGCTATCGTCTACCCACGGCACCTTAAAAGTAAGGATGCGGTCTGGCTCAACGATACGTTCAATGATTTTTGCAGCCTCGAACTGAGGATTTTCATTATAAACCTCCTCAATAGTTTCAAGAACTTCGTGCACAGCTTGTAAATACTCCTTTTCGCCTGGATGTTTTTTCTCCAGATCGTTCATCAATTGGCTAACATTCATAGCTGTATATTTTAGGGTTTGTCCTTGTTTTGTTTGATTTAAATAACGAAAGTTTCTGCTTCCGCCATATACAAACATAAAATGTTTTTTCTGCAAAAGCTATTATTCCAGAAAAAATCCTTAGCTATTCTTAAACATATGAGATTGTTAACTGAAATCATGATTTTTTGCAGAAAAAAAAACTAAACTTGCTTTTGTGCAGTTTTAGTGTTTTTACCGTCGCAAACAAGTTTTTCCACCCTATAAAATACACCCAAATGCTAACAGAAACCATCTGGTGGAACTAACTCCTCTTCCGACTTTG
This sequence comes from Bacteroidales bacterium, assembly GCA_965230435.1. Taxonomy (GTDB): domain Bacteria; phylum Bacteroidota; class Bacteroidia; order Bacteroidales; family JBDKHP01; genus JBDKHP01. The sequence continues at coordinate 1,401,007 of CBDDLB010000004.1, read as the reverse complement.
GGGGATTATTCAAACCTTTACCAATTTTATAGATCACCCCCCTATTATTTTTGCCATCAATCTTCACATTTATCGGTTCTTCAAAACGGATATGACGGACAAAATCATCCTCGAAAAAGGCTTCCCGATCTTTTAAGTACTCAATATCGTAAAAGCCGTCTTTTATGTATGGATTTATGGTGAAGTAACCCACCTTAAACGAAGTCAGGTTCTGGAAAAAGTGTGTACCCTGACTAGGATCAATCCTGTAGTTCTCCAAACCAGCTTCAATAATAACTTTTGCTTGCGAAATCTGTATCCACTTTACAGGAATACCCAACCACGGATCGCTAGAACCCCAACGCCCTGGACCAATTAGAATGTACTTTTTATCCTCTTCGATAAATTTCTTATTGATTTCCTCCACAGCAATAGCGATATCGCGACTGTGAGCAGCATCAAAAGTCTCTGGCTTCACATAAACAATATCATAAACATCTTTTATCCGTCCGTTCCCGAGAGCCGACTCTGAATAAACAATGGTTTCTTCCTCATTCAGATCCTCTGGAACAATATCTGCCATGCTGTTATTTTCCACAATCGGCCTGATCTGTAGGAAGTAAAATTCTTTCAACGCCCCTTTATTTGGACTTAAGTTTACAGCAAACTCTATCTCAATTGGGTTACTCATTTCCTTTTGCCCAACCCGAAGCAATTCCTTGAGAATCTCAGGTAGAGGGAAAACATTATACTTCAAGATATTATCGAAAGTAATAATCCGTTTCCCCTTTTTGAAAGACACACCGGGACGGATAGTGTGGTTTTGCAGATCGTAGGTAGATGCAACTTGCTTCAGGGCTGTATCTGGCGCATCTTTAATCTTCAAGCGCGTAATGTTCACCCCATCGTCTGTAGAAGCTGTGAAAGTTGAAGGGTTCATGTTAAGAGCATAAAAATACTTCTGAGTATCGCGCAATGCCATATCGGGCGAGGACAACTGAAGCACTTTCTTCGGATGAGCTGGCGATACCCGAAGCGCCCTTCCTCCACCTACTGTAATACGACCAAGACCAAATGCAATGTGGGCAATTCCCTCGTCGGGCTTTTCATTTCCAATCGGATAAAAATTCATGGAGCGCGCCACACCGCTAACATTCGGATAATAATAATCTCCATACTGACTCCCAACTACTTCCTGCAAGATCACCGCCATCTTACCTTCTTCTACAGAATGCGAAGTAGCCGTAACATAAGATTTGCTAGATTTAAAGAATACCGAAGCGTAAACACTCTTAATGGCTTTTGTTAGCATCGCCATTGTTCCTTCAATATCCTCATTACGGTTAGGAATCATGTAAGTAGAAAAAATTCCAGCAAAAGGCTGATAATGGCTATCTTCCAATACACTCGAAGAACGAACGGCAATAGGAGCATCCAAAGATGTCACAAACACTTTCAGGTCTTGATAAATACCTTCAGGAAGCCTCTTAGACAACATCACATCCAATATATCATCGTCAGACATTTCTTGTGAAACCACCTGAAACAGCTTGTGCATCTCCATAAACTCATCGTACACCGATGTTGAGAGCACAACCGTACGGGGAATCGAGATATTCACCCCATCAAACTTCCGTTCCAACCTATGACGCTTCAAAAAAGAATCTATGAAAGCCAATCCACGGCCTTTTCCTCCCAAAGCTCCATCGCCAATACGGGAAAAAGTAAAATACTCGTCGTAACGCTCCTTCTTGAAATTAGCAATCACGCCCTTAGCTTTCGTTCTCCGATAAGCAGCAATAGAATCGAGCAAAAACTTACGGGCAGCCTCTACCGACTCAAAATCGTCGGCCTGTACCTGAGCAAACAAATCTGCCAAAGTAAACAGCGCGCGGGCACGCAGCCATTTCGAAAAGTGATTACGACGGATGTGATAGCGCAAAACCAAATTATCAACCTTTAGAATTGTCTTCTGCAAACTCTTAAGGTCGGAGGCACGGGCTACAATCTCTTTCGTTTTAGGTTCTTTGAATTCAAAATCACCGAAAGCAAAATATTTTGTAATGAAGTCACGAAGTTCAACCGATAAAGTTTCAGAATGCTTATACATAAAGCCCACCTTAAGTACTTTGGCCTTTATCTCATTTTTCTTCTGCGAAGACTGCAAGAGTACAGGAAAATACTTATTCTCTTTCTTCAGTTTTTCAGCTAGAATAAAACCTGCATTTTCATCTTTTACTCCATTCCTTGGATAACTGATATCTGAAATAACCCCGATCAGACTTTTTCGGTGCTTCTCATAAAACTCAATGGCCTCTTCATAAGTAGTCGCCAGAATAATTTTCGGCCGTCCACGCATCCGCATCATCTGAGTATGCTCATTAAGCGCCTCACTCACAAACGACCTTGCCTGCTGAAGCACCACACGGTAAATATTCGGCAGGTAACTCGAATAATAACGTATCGAATCCTCAACCAACAGAATCGTCTGCACTCCTATTTTACCCACGTCGTTATCCAAATTCATACGGTCTTCCACCGATTTTATGATGGCCAGAAAAATATCAGCATTGCCATTCCAGTGAAAAACCATATCTATCGCACTCGTATCGGCAGCATTCAGCCGTTCTTTCAGTTCGTGAGAATAGTGCGTAAGAGCAATTATCGGCACAAGTGGATGAATATCCCGAATCTCACGAGAAAGATCAAACGCTGCCGAACTACCAGCAGCCAGCCAAACAATCACCAAGTCAATAGATTCCTTTTCTAAAATATACTGAGCCTTAGTAGGCGTATCGGCATGCAAAAAAGTAGGTGGATAACGTAGGCTTAGACCCACATACTCGTTAAAAATAAGTTCGTCAATACGGCCATCTTCTTCCAACATATAGAAGTCGTAGTTCGAACAAACAATAAGAATTTTATAGACACGCTTTTGCATCAGTTGCTTAAACGGCGTATCCGTAAAGTTATAACTTGCAATATCTGGAATTGATGAAGCCATAATCAGTCGCAAAAAGTTAATTGATTATGAGTGCATGAAGTGTGTTTGTATGATAAATTGAAGTTACCCCCTAAATCTCCCTAAAGTGGGGACTTAAGTTACTGACTGTTTCTGAAAACTGTCATTGTGAAATACTTTCAGAAAGACTTGTCACAATACGTTTGGTAATCCAAGTCCCCTCTTTAGGGGGATTTAGGGGGCAAAACACGATCAAACAGTACACCCAAAATGTTATACACTCATTTGATTCTGCAAAGTTAAAAAGGAAGCCCTTCTTTCCTCTAACAAACAAAAAAGAAATAGGTCTCCCATATCGTTAAACAAACGAAACAGAAAACCTATTCAGTTATTCAATTAATCTGTTATTCAATTATTGATCACCTAAAGCGATCCAATCATCTTACTAGGATCCACCCACTCATCAAACTGCTCAGCAGTCAAATGACCAAGTTCCAGAGCAGCCTCTTTCAACGTCTTGCCCTCAGCATGAGCCTTCTTAGCAATTTCAGCAGCCTTGTAATACCCAATTTTAGTATTCAGTGCAGTCACCAACATCAACGAATTGTCCAAGTGACGCTTAATGAAGGTAGTATTAGGCTTAATTCCCACAGCCAGATTATCGTTGAAAGCCTTGCAAGCATCACCCAACAAAGTAGCCGACTGCAAGAAGTTAGCAACCATCATCGGTTTAAAAACATTCAGCTCGAAATGACCGTTCGATCCACCAACCGAGATAGCAACATCGTTCCCCATCACCTGAGCACAGACCATCGTCAAAGCCTCCACCTGCGTAGGGTTCACCTTACCCGGCATAATGGACGACCCCGGCTCATTAGCAGGAATAATCAACTCCGCAATTCCCGAACGAGGGCCAGAAGCCATCAAGCGGATATCGTTAGCAATCTTCATAATGCTCACAGCCAATTGCTTCAACGCACCATGGCTCTCAACAATACCATCATGAGCAGCCAGCGACTCAAACTTGTTCGGAGCAGTCACAAAAGGCAGCCCCGTAAGCTCGGCAATAGTAGCAGCCACCTCTTCCGAATAACCAGCAGGCGTATTAAGTCCCGTACCAACCGCAGTTCCACCAAGAGCAAGCTCCTGCAAATGAGGCAACGTATTCTCAAGCGCCTTCAATCCATGATCCAACTGCGACACATAGCCCGAAAACTCCTGTCCCAACGTAAGCGGAGTAGCATCCATCCAGTGCGTACGGCCGATTTTTACCACATCCTTCATCGCCTCGCCCTTCGCGGCCAATGTATCACGCAACGTCTTGATTTTAGGAATTGTGCTTTCCACCAACTTCTTATAAGCAGCAATATGCATCGCCGTTGGGAAAGTATCGTTCGACGACTGCGACTTATTCACATCATCGTTCGGGTTCAACAATTTCTCGCCCTCGCCAAGCTTATTGCCCAGCTTCACATGAGCGCGGTTTGCCACCACCTCGTTAGTGTTCATGTTCGACTGCGTACCTGAGCCTGTCTGCCAGATCACCAGCGGAAACTGATCATTCAGCTCACCAGCAATAATCTCGTCACAAGCAGCAGCAATCGCATCGCGCTTCTCCTCCGCCAACGCACCAAGTTTGCAGTTAGTAATAGCAGCAGCCTTTTTCAAGTAACCAAAAGCCTGAATAATCTCCAACGGCATAGAAGCAGGCGCCCCGATAGGAAAATTCATCACCGAACGCTGAGTCTGCGCACCCCAATATTTTTCGGCAGGCACTTTCACCTCGCCCATTGTATCTTTTTCGATTCTAAAATCCATTGTGGTATATTTTTTTATCCGTTTAAAATCTGAAGAACTTATTCTATTATTGCCCCCCTAAAGCAACTCATCAATCTTCTCTGTAGGGCGTGCCAACACAGCCTTATCCCCTTTCACAACAACAGGCCTTTCGATCAGTTTGGGGTTATTCACCATAACCTCTACCCACTCTTCGTCAGACAACTCTCTGCCTTTGTATTCTTTCCTGAAAATTTCCTCTTTTGTCCGCATAAGCTCCATTGGCTTCATGCCCAGCTTCTGAAGAACGTCTGTTAATTCCTCCACAGAAACACCTTCATCTAGGTATTTAACAACTGTTGGCTCAATGCCTTTATCCTGCAAATACTTTAGCCCATTGCGGCTCTTTGAACAGCGATTGTTGTGATAGATTTTTATTTCGCTCATCTTAAATTGAATTGTTTTTGAGATAGAAAAAACAAGTTGAACCAAGGCGCATTACGGATTTCAAACAGAGCGTACTTTTCGTACGTGAGGATTAAAATTCAGGATGCAACACTGGAATAGCTCATCTTTTCATCTTCACTTATTAAAATTATGAGATTTGTAACCTTAAAAAAATGACTTCGGTCAAGGCTCACTAAATCAAGTATTCCTACTATTATGCTGCGAACAGCCAACCGTCCCATGGTTTTGAATCTTGGAACGGTTTACAGGATTATAATCTTACTAAACTATTTATTGATGCTACTTGATAATTCAATAACCTTCCGAACATTGGGTATTCAAAAGTATAAAAGTACCAACGAAAACAGTCATTCTCTTTGACGATGATCGCTTTTTATTCCACTATCCGATTCCGAAATACCTGAAAACTGTTTTTTAGAACGCAATACAGTTCTAAAAATAGCCGCAATTGTAGCGGATAGCTCCCAGCGCGAGTACTTGTAGCGGAAAGCACGACTAGGTTTGAAAATAGCAACACTGTCAAGCTCCTAAAAATCAAAATATTTACTCATTCGTATAAATACCTATGCAAAGAAAGTGGGACAATCAGTTTTTTAAACCTTCACAGTAGTGTAATTTTGAACACTGTTCGTGTTGAAACTTTTCCTAAGACACTTAACTGCCTGTCTACTTTCAACAAATTAACACATAAGCTTTTAAAACCAAACACTAGTTATTATGAAGGTCAGATTTTTACTGATATGTGTTTCTGCCATTCTGTTTGCAACAGAATTGTGGGCACAGAACGAAGCGCAAGATAAAACTAAAGGAAAATTTAGGCTAAATGGTGAGTTCCGAACAACTGCCGAATACCGCGATGGCTATGCAAAGCCACTTCTACAGGACGATGAAGTGCCAGCTTCTGTGATCAGAAGCCGTGTGCGCTTCACTGCCCAGTACGAAAAAACTAAGTTCGAAACCAAACTTACGCTTCAAGACGCCCGCGCATGGGGATCGAACTATTCGTTGAAGGAAGAAGGTTACGAAGCGAAGGAGGGTGACATGTACGAAAACCCACTGCACATTTACGAAGCGTGGGCACAATATAATGTTACTCCACGATGGGGCATCCGCCTTGGCCGTCAGGAACTGAGGTATGCCGAAGGCCGTATTTTGTGGCACCGTAGGTGGCGCGATCAAGGATTTACGCACGATGCGCTACTGGTGCGCTATCAGAAAGAAAAAACTGAATTTCACATTGGCGCTTCGAAAAGTTCCAGCTTTATGACCAAAACCAACGGAAGCTGGGCTGGCACATCTTTCCAAAACGATTTTGGCTTGCATAAACACATGGCACTAGTGTTCTTCACAACAGAACTCACAGAAGGGCTTACCTTGAATTTCATAGATTTTATGTTCACCAAACAGGGGCCACGAAGCCCTGAGCATACTTATGCAAAGAACACTGTTGGTGGAAACCTGCTTTACAAAAGTCCGAATATTGAAAGCGGTGCAACATTCTATTATCAGCAGGGAACAGAAGAAGGAAATGCTGCGGAGAGAGAAGTTTCTGCAAGGATGTTCAATGTGAATGCAGCCTACAAAATCAGTGGTTTCTTAGCAAGGGCAGCCTACGACTATTATTCTGGACAAAAAAAAGGAGAAGAGAAGAAAACAGTTTTTGATATGGTTTACGGGGGACGTCACCGTTTTACTGGGCGTATAGATTATTATTCTGCGGTTCCCACTTTTGGTCTTACCGATCTTTATTTTCAGACAGGCTACAATTTCGGAAAGAAAGCCAAGATCTTAATCAGCTACCATATGTTTTCTGCAACTGAAGAAATTACTGGTCTTGACTCTAAATCGTATGGTTCCGAACTTGATATTGAGTGCTCGGCAAAACTGGCAAAAGAAGTAAGTTTAAAAATGGGCTATTCATTCTACCTACCCAATGATGGCACTAGAATAATAAAAAAAATTGATCCTGATGCTGATCTTCGTTTTGCAAACTTTGGTTGGGCAATGATTATTTTTAAGCCTAAATTTTTAAACTAAAACATGCACATAGCTAGTACCTTATAAAAAGGATATGGAATATAACGTGAATGTAGATATAATAAGCTAACAACAAACGCGTTTATGGAATGAAACAAACCAAGAGCCTTGTGTTTTCTTCTGTAGAGCTAGAGGTTCGGCGGTAGGTTTGCCTATAACTTTAGATGCTTTATGCGGTCTAAAAAATGTTTACATTGACTAATAAATGAGAAAAGCTGGCCTCTCAGCCAGCTTTTCAATCCAATCCTTACCCAATCGTAGTAAGTACCACATGCATCCACAACGTGATACACTTATATAACGATTGGGAAGGATGAAAAGTATACATGCCCACCTATTTTTTCACAGGTTTTAACACTTTAAGACTGATGCTGATATAGATGAACATCGCGTTGCGGGAACGGTATCGTAATGCTGTTGTTGTCTAGCGCTATTTTCGCCTTTTCGAGGGTATTGAAATATACGTCCCAATAATCTTCTGGGTCGCACCACGGGCGCACTGCTAAGTTTACGGAACTATCGGCCAACTCCAATACTGTAACTCCCGGGGCTGGATCTTGAAGTACCTGCGAATCTTCCTGCATTACTCCTTCGATCACTTCTTTTGCCTTCTTTATGTTGGAATCGTAAGAAATACCAACCACCAAATCGACCCGAATCTTTCCTTTTGCACTATAATTCGTGATACTGCCATTGGATAGTGGCCCATTGGGAACAATAATGGTTTTGTTGTCGAAAGTAACAAGCTTGGTAATAAAAATCTGTATTTCCTCAACATGGCCTAAATAGCCCTGAGCTTCTACCAGGTCGCCAACCTTAAAAGGCTTGAACAATAAAATCATTGTTCCGCCAGCAAAATTCGACAGTGCCCCCTGAAGCGCCAAACCTACAGCCAATGAAGCCGCACCCAGTACAGCAACCAAAGATGTTGTTTCTATGCCAACCATTGAGGCAGCACTGATAATTAAAACCAGCTTTAGAGTCCAACCAATCAGCGATCCTAAAAAAGAGCGCAAAGAAACATCGAGCGAGCTGCGTTCAAACAGCTTGTTAATATTTCTGGAAATAAGGCCTATGATTTGCCATCCGATCAGTAATGTGAGAATGGCCAGAATAACTTTAGGGCCATAAACCATTGTTAATTCAATAGCTTTCGTTGTGTAAACTTCGATTTTATCCATTTGAGTTTAATTACATTGTGGTTAAATTGTAAGCTCAAATTATGGCTTTTTATCGTCAAATCAAAGGTGATAACGACAAGCTCATGTGTACAGTTTATTTTTTTACATTTAATTAGTTGAATAATTTTTTTTTCTATTTCAATAAGTTTACATAACTAGCAATCATATTCGATTTGATATTATATAGATTAATTTTCCACACGCTTCAAATCAAATTGTTGCTATTTCTGTATGAATTCTAATTACCTAAAACCGAACTCCGAAATGGACATGAGAGAAAAATACGGCGTAGCAGAAATGTTGGAACGTCTTGCAATTAAAGAACTAAATCAAGGGGCTAGCACTGGAGTCTACACAATGGAAACAGAGGGAGAAGTAATTTCGTCTGTGTCTCCTATTGATGGTAAAGAAATAGCTAAGGTGCAGACAGCATCGTGGCAAGATTATGAAATGGTGATGCAAAGGGCGCAAGCAGCATTTAGCGTATGGCGCAAAGTTCCTGCCCCAAAACGGGGAGAAGTGGTTCGGCAGATTGGCAATGCCCTGCGTGAGGCAAAAGACGATTTAGGACTTCTTACTACGCTCGAAATGGGTAAAATATTCCAAGAAGGCAAAGGAGAAGTGCAGGAGATGATAGATATATGCGATTTTGCAGTTGGACAATCCCGTCAGTTATATGGACTTACACTTCCTTCCGAACGCATGAACCACCGAATGATGGAGCAATGGCAACCGTTGGGAATTTTAGGCCTAGTTACTTCGTTTAATTTTCCTGTTGCTGTATGGGCGTGGAACTCGGCTCTGGCTGCGGTTGCTGGCGATGTTATAGTTTGGAAACCTAGCTCAAAAACACCGCTCACTGCTATTGCAACACAGAATATCATCCGCAAAGTGCTTATTGAAAATAACGTTCCTGAAGGTGTTTTCAATCTTGTAATTGCTCCTTCTTCGGTTTTGGGCGACCGCTTCATTGAAGATAGACGCATACCTCTTATTTCTGCTACAGGATCTACCGCTGTTGGGAAAAAAGTTGGAGAAATTGCAGGTAAGCGCCTAGCAAAAACAATCTTGGAGCTTGGCGGCAACAATGCTGTTATTGTAGCTCCTAGTGCGGATCTTGACATGGCCATTCCAGCCATTGTATTCGGAGCAGTTGGCACTGCCGGGCAACGCTGCACATCTACACGCCGCGTAATTGTACACGAAGATATTTACGCCGAAGTGAAAACACGCCTAGTAAATGCGTACAAACAAGTGAAGCCAAAAATTGGTAATCCTCTTGATGAAGATTATTTAGTAGGACCACTTATCGATAATAAATCTGTGGAGAATTTTCGCCACGCAATTGAGCAAGTGGAAAAAGAAGGAGGAAAAGTCCTGTTTGGTGGCGAAATTCTAACAGGTGAAGGTTTCGAATCTGGCACCTATGTAGTTCCTGCTATTGCGGAAGCTCAAAATCATTTTTCTATTGTTCAGGAAGAAACATTTGCCCCTATCGTTTACCTGATCAAATACCAAGGAGATATTGAAGATGCTATAGATATTCAGAACGATGTACCACAAGGGCTTTCTTCAGCCTGTTTTACAATGAATGTCCGCGAAGCTGAAATATTTGTTTCGTATGCTGGCTCAGACTGTGGCATTGCCAACGTTAACATCGGTACATCCGGTGCTGAAATCGGAGGTGCTTTTGGAGGTGAAAAAGATACGGGCGGCGGCCGTGAATCGGGATCCGACGCTTGGAAAGCATATATGCGCAGGCAGACCAACACGGTTAATTACAGTACCGAGCTGCCATTGGCACAAGGAATTAAATTTGAGTTATAAGAACATCCTAAATTATAGGATATCTTTTTTCCCGTAGTTTATTTAAAATCCGGTTTTGTCCCAAGGTCAGCTAACGAGCTGGCCTTTTTTGTTTGTAAATGCATATGTTTTATTTAAATTGCAAAAAGAAAAAATAACAAAACACTTGACCTTCATGAAAATTTACACTTTATTTTTCTTAATGCTTCTTTCTTGTTCAACTACCCTAACCCAAGGGCAATCTGAAGTGAAAAAATTTGAAAACTATTGGGTCAGAACAAATCTTTTAGAATTAGAAGACCTTACTGTTGCTGAACATAAAAGTTCAGTGCGGATCTGGTTTCGAGAACATGTTTTTGAACTTGTTAATGATGGGAAACCTACTGTAACCATAACATCTTATTTGAGAAACAATGGCAATTACCATTTAAAGAAAGCAATCTTGGAGGATCAGCTTTCTATAGAACTTCTAGACCTGCTTTCCCAAAATAATATTTTCGAACTTCCACAAGGAACGAAACAGGGCATTGGCGGTTTCTCCTTTGTTTTTGAGATAATCCATGAAGATGGCTACCAAAGTTTTTCTTACTGGAGCCCATCTATTGGAGATGATGGAAATTCAGGTAAAGTAGCAGCGTTATTACAGCACATAAGGCAATATTGCAATTTTAAAAAACTGAAACAGGATTTAATAAACAGCCTTCCCTCTGGAAAATATTTCGATGGACGCTCCTTCCACGTCGATTTCATAGATTCAAATCTTGATAATCACTCATCATTATACCAACACATAGCAAAGAAACTGAAACAGGAATTGAATATCGATGCTAAGACCGACCGTGATAAATTTCCTATTGTCAGAATAAATGACTGTGATGTTTTTATGAAAGATCTAGATAAACTTCAATTGAGCGAAAGTGTGCAGGTGCAGTTGTACAATAAAGAAGAAATGCAGAAACATCATTTATTAGCACCTGCTAACTTAAGGAAAGAACTTGTAAAGTATGAAAAGGCGGTTTGCAAGACTATTATGGGTTTAGACTATTGGGGTAGTTATGACGATGTAACTGCTATTGTTGCCATAACAACCCAAGCAGATGTTCAAAGAGAAGAATAAATGTTTCGATGGAATTATAATGAAATAACTGATAGTTTGCATGACCTAAAAGTTATACGGATTTATTCCACACAAACTTTCAGTTATTTCATAGCAGCTACTTGGTTAAAGACTAAACAGAAATAGCGCCTTTTATATGCGGATGTGGATCGTACTCTATCAGTTCAAAATCTTCAAATTTAAAATCGAAGATATTCTTCACATCTGGATTAACCTTTAACTTGGGCAATTGCCGAGGCTCCCTGCCCAATTGTTGTTTCACTTGTTCTACATGGTTTAGATAAATATGTGCATCGCCAAGAGTATGTACAAATTCACCAGGCTGAAGCCCTGTTACCTGTGCCATCATTGTAAGAAACAAGGCATAAGAGGCGATATTGAAAGGTACTCCTAAAAACAAATCTGCACTGCGCTGATAAAGCTGGCAGGAAAGCTTCCCATCTGCCACATAGAACTGATAAAGAATATGACAAGGAGGAAGGTTCATTTCATCGATCTCTCCAACATTCCATGCACTTACAATATGCCTTCTTGAGTCCGGATTGTTTTTTATGCTTTCGATCACATTGGCCAGCTGATCAATTTCGTCTCCATTGCGTGTGCGCCACGAACGCCATTGGTATCCGTAAATTGGCCCCAACTCACCGTCGTCATCTGCCCATTCGTTCCAAATACGCACCCCGTTGTCCTGTAAGTATTTTACATTTGTTTCTCCTTTGATGAACCACAGTAGCTCATGGATTATCGATTTCAAATGCAGTTTTTTTGTGGTGACAAGTGGAAAACCTTCGCTCAAATCGAATCTCATCTGATAGCCAAAGCTACTTATCGTTCCTGTTCCTGTGCGGTCTTCTTTTTTGTACCCTTGGTGGAGTACATGATCTAAGAGATTGAGATACTGTTTCATTATCCTGTTCTTTTCCTAATTTACACCAAACGGAATTATAAGGTCACGGACCTATTTTCTCAGGTTTACTTTATGAGAGTAAACATCAACTTGGCTTTAGAATAGCTCTGAGCTTATTTTGTCTGGCCAGTTTCTTCCTAACATTAAAGATATAATTCTTTGGATGGATCCTGATGCCAAATTTGCTACCACAAAAATCGACTTTTTTTTGTGAACCTCTCTACGCTTCACAAAAAAAAAGAGCTTCATAAACTGAAGCCCTTCGTACTAAACCAATACTTGCAAAGTATTTCTATCCTTTTCCAATACATTTAAACATTCGTTCTAATTCTTAACATTAAGAAGATAGCTGGAAAAATCGCGCCCTTCAACTTTTGCGTACTTCGACGAAACATCGCCCTTGAATTTAACCCCTTCAATGTTAAAAGGCTGAGAAAAAGATGTATTCTTAAAGTCTACAAATCCCTCAAAAACACAAGATGAGAAATCAACTCCTTCGCTAAAGTTAGTATATTTAAAATCGCTATCACCTACGAAACGACTCTCAGAAAAATTTATTTGGGTCTTGCACTTCGTATACTTAAAGTCAGCTTCGTCCTTGAAAGAGCAAGTCTGAAATTCTGCTTTGTCTTCAAATTTTGCATACTTGAAATTTCCTTCCTCTTCAAAAACTACATAAGGAAATGACGCCCCCCTATTAAATTCAGCATATTTAAAATTGGCTTCTTCCCTAAATTTACTTCTGTCAAATTGAGCTTCGTTGCTGAATTTTGTATACTTAAAATTAGCCTCTCTCAAAAACGAACAGTTAGTAAACACCGCAGCTTTCCCGAAAGTTGAATATTTCGTTAAGAAATCATCCTGAAAAGTACATCCTTCTGCAATAAAATCACCGTCAAAATTTGCAATGTAAAGAGGCCCGTTCTCTATGCTAAAGTAAGCCAAAACATTTCCCTTAAAAGTACAGTTCTTAAACACTAAATCACTTTTTACTGTTGCAGTATAGTGTTTCTGCTTACCTTCCTTTTTCTCAGTTCTATTTGACAAGTCGATTAATCGAAGATCTCCATGAATCTCTGCATTACTGATTTTTATCGATTCTCCAGCATCCAGGCGCTTCAACAGGTCTTCTGCCTGAACCTGTTCCTGCGCCCAAAGTGATGTTCCTGATAGCAATAAGGCTACAATAAATACAAGTTGTTTCATCTTTCAAATGTTGTTTTAGATTGCCCGATTCACTTTCATATAAGTCCCTAAATCTTTAGGTGTAAATTTATACAGGACTCAAATGATAGCTGTGTTAAGTAGATGTGTCAATATAATTGTCACCTTTAGTTCTGTCATAATACTGAAAAACAGAACTGTGACAATCATAATAAAAGCACTACTTGCTTAATTTATGGCTGTGTGTTTCTTTAAAGACGCAGAAGAATATTTACTGCTGCACGAACCTGGAATAAAAATGAAACTATTCCCTTCTTTGTTTGTGCTGAGAAAAATTTGAATTTGATCAGGAGCACTTATAATCAGCAGAAAAAAGCCCGAATAGAGAGTTTTTCTCTGAAAACTTTGCAGAAAGCTTATTCAATTCGAATACTTCGAATTTAAAACGTTATAAAACCGCTCAGGCTATTTGGGGCGTTGAGAGTTGGTTTTGTTGCAGAATTCCTTGATTAGCTCCTCTGCTTCAAAAATCCCATTGTTCCTAGCGATTTCTAAATCCTGACAAGCCTGAGTATATTTTTCTAATTTAAGCATCACTCTAGCTCTCTTTAAGTAAACTTCAGACTTTAGGGGGTATCTATTAATTATTTGGTTATAGTCGGCCAAAGCTTCCTCTTCTTTACCCAATTCCAGATAAAGGTCTGCTCTGGCATCGTAAAATTCCGGACGTTCTAAACCTGCTAATTTTATTGCTTTACTGAAATCAGCTAAAGCTTCGTTATGCTTCTGTAAATAGTAATTTGAAAATGCACGGTTGAAATACGCCAAGGCATGTTCGGGGTTTAAACGGATAGCTTGATTAAAGTCTTCAAGTGCACGCTGATAATCATTGATACCGAAAAAGAAAGCCCCCCTGAAGTAATACGGTTCGGCTATGTTCTTTCCCAATTCAACAGCAAGGTTAAAAATACTGAGCGCAGAATCTACCAATCCAAGAAACTGTTTTGCTAGAGCAGCCTTGAGCAAAAGGTTCAAATCATCTGCCCCCAGATATCTTGCTTTATCTAAATAAAGGTTGGCCTCTTCAAAATCTCCAACCTGAAAAAGAAGTTCTCCGATATTGGCCTGTAAACGTGAACTGTTTCCGTCTTTTACTATGGCACATCTATAGGAATAAAGTGCATCTTCTGTTTTTCCCGACTGAAGGGCAATATGTCCGCGCAGTTCGTCTATTTCAGGTAACAATGGGGCTATCTGCTCTGCTTCTTCAATATCCTTTAGGGCTCCTTTTATATCTCCAACGTTGGATTTTGCCTGAGCCAAACCCAAATATGCATCTACGCTTCTTTTGTTGATTTTCAGGAGGTTGTGGTAAGTACTGATAGCCATACCATCATCTCCGATTTCTATGTAAGCGGAAGCCAGGTAGCTGTATGCAATCTGCAAGTGTGGATCGACCTCTATTGACTTACGGAACTGAAAAATTGCAGCATTAAACTGCCCTTCTTCATAAGAATGAAACCCCAGTTCAAACCATTCCTGTGCTGTCCGTTTGTGCTTCACCTTGGAGAAATATTCCAATGAAGTACGCGCCGATATTGGCAAAATACCAATAAACAAAGGCATAAGCGCTAAAACAAGAATAAAGCGTGCCATAGCAAGTCTGAATAAAACAATTGTAAGAATAAATCTCTCCCATTTATGAGGCTTCTGGTACAGTACCCCTATTATACAAATATAAAAAAATCAGGGAGAAAACATAATCATCTTGATAACCCATTAAAACAAAAAAAGCCGCACAAGGCGGCCTGAAAAATAAACTTAACACTTATAAAATCGTTAACTGTACATTCCGTACTTTAAAGTTTGCGCATCTATTACCGCTATAGTTGCCATAAATACAATTTCACGAACCGTACTTTCCATTTGGCAAATATGTACGGGCTTTTTCATTCCGAGAATAATTGGCCCGATAGCTTCAACTTTTCCTGCTTCCTGCATCAGTTTGTAAGCTATATTTCCCGCACTCAGATTTGGAAAGATAAGTGTGTTTACCCTTCGGTTTCCTATTTTACTGAACGGGAATTTCTTGGTTCTTATTTCAGTATTTAAGGCAAAGTTTACCTGCATTTCTCCATCAACAATTAAATTCGGATGGTTCCTGTGCAAATAATCCACTGCATCCTGAACACGAGCAGGGCTTCCTTCGCGCACACTTCCAAAATTTGAATACGATAGCATTGCAATAGTAGGTTCTTCTCCAAAGCGGCGCACTGCACTGGCTGTCAGCAATGCATTATTAACCAATGTCATCGAATCTGGCTTCATGTTAACAGTGGTGTCGGAAAAGAAATAAGGCCCATCCTCTGTCATCATGATGTACATACCTGCGATACTACTAACATCTTCACGCTTGCCTATTATCTGAAGGGCAGGCTTCATTACATCTGCATATCGTGTATTTGCACCAGAAACCATTGCGTCAGCATCGCCCACCTCTACCATCATGGCAGCAAAATAGCTTCTTTCAAACATCTTCTCATAAGCTTCTTCATAAGATATTCCCTTACGCTGACGCTTATTGAATAGTATCTGCGCAAAACGTTTTCTTCGGTTTTGCTCCTCCTGCGAACGGTGATCAACAATCTCTGCTTCACTTAGATCAAGATCGTTCTCTACAATCATTTGCTGAATTGCCTTGCTACTTCCCAGAAGAATAGGTTTTGCAATTCCTTCCTGTATACAGACTTGCGCAGCTTTAAGTACATTGAAGTTATTGGCTTCTGCAAATACCACTTTCACGGGCATTGCCTTCGCCTTCGAAGTAATCTCTCGGATCAACTTGTTATCAAGTTCCAAACGGCGTTTCAGTTCATCGCGATAGCCTTCCCAGTCGTAAATTTCTCTACGGGCAACTCCGGAATCCATTGCAGCTTTCGCTACCGCTGGGGCTACAGTTGTTACCAAACGTGGATCGAGCGGCTTTGGAATCAAGTATTCTTTCCCAAAAATTATATTCCCTTCGTTGTAAGCAGCATTTACAGTTTCTGGTACTGGCTCTTTTGCCAAAGAAGCCAAAGCCTTCACTGCTGCAATTTTCATATCTTCGTTAATAGCCGAAGCATGTACATCCATCGCACCACGGAAAATGAAAGGGAAACCGAGCACGTTGTTCACTTGGTTAGGATAGTCTGAACGGCCTGTTGCGAAAATAATATCATTGCGCGATTCCATTGCTTCTTCGTAAGATATCTCTGGAGTTGGATTTGCCAATGCAAAAACAATCGGATTCTTAGCCATTGTCTTTATCATTTCTGGCTTAAGAGCTCCAGCTACGGAAAGGCCGAGGAACATATCGGCTCCTACAAGTGCTTCTTCCAAAGTTCGGACAGAGCTTGAAGTAATAAATTGTTTTTTTATCTCATTGAGATTATCACGCTCAGCATGTATCACTCCTTTGCTGTCGCACATAACGATATTATCGCGCTTTATACCCAGAGACATATATAATTTTGTACATGCCACTGCTGATGCCCCCGCTCCATTCACAACAACTTTCAAGTCTCCTAATTTCTTTCCTGCCAACTCAATTGCATTAAGTAGTGCAGCGGAAGATATAATCGCAGTTCCGTGCTGATCGTCGTGCATAACAGGAATATCAAGCTCTTTCTTAAGGCGCTCTTCAATTTCAAAACATTGAGGAGCCTTGATATCCTCTAAATTAATACCTCCAAATGTTGGAGCTATCGCCTTTACTGTCTCAACAAACTTATCAACATCTTTATGGTCAACCTCAATATCGAAAACATCAAGGTCGGCAAAGATTTTAAATAAAACCCCTTTCCCTTCCATAACTGGTTTACTTGCCTCTGGACCAATGTCCCCTAGTCCGAGTACAGCCGTACCGTTTGATATCACTGCAACAAGGTTGCTTTTTGCAGTGTATTTATAAACATTCTGAGTATCTTTTTCTATCTCTAAGCAAGGCTCTGCCACGCCTGGAGAATAAGCAAGTGATAAATCTCTCTGAGTACTATATGGTTTTGTTGGAACTACTTTAATTTTTCCAGGACGTCCTTCAGCGTGATAACGCAAGGCATCCTCTTTACTAATTCGAGCCATTTCCTGTGTTTTAGTTCAAAAAAAATCAAACACCCTAAGTGTTTTCTGCTGTTCGGATATTAGTTTCGTAAGTTTTTAATTTCAACAGACAGAAGGTATATTGAAAACGATACGCATTTCTGTGTCAAAATAGAAAGCTTCTATAAGAATCATTTCTGATTAACAGTAATAGATACAATGCGAAGATTAAAATACATGAGCAGCCAGCCGTAATTAATTGGGATTAATTAGACCACTAAGCTACTGGTTTATTTAAAAAGGCAAATCGACCTTGAAGCTTTTCTCATAGAATAGCCAGACTACATCTATGTTATCAAAACCTACTTCATGAAAGAGAGTTGTTAACAATATGATGAAGCATCCATTCTGAAAATAAAAATTGACAGTAAGATTGCCCAATGTTCAGCCTTCCTGTCAATGTTTACATTGGGATTTTTTCACGAACATCTATTCCTCTGATTCCTCCTCGGTAAAAGGAACCAATGGATTCGCTGACAATTCCTGATATTCCTTGCGGTTGTTATATACATCAATTGCTAAGTAAAGAGCCTGACGAAAAGACTCCTCCGAGGCTACGCCTTTTCCAGCAATCTCATAAGCAGTACCATGAGCTGGCGAAGTTCGAACAATTGGTAAACCTGCTGTATAGTTCACTCCTCTTTCTCCTTCCAAAGCTTTGAAAGGAATAAGCCCCTGATCGTGATACATTGCAAGCACAGCATCGAATTTCCGATACTCTCCAGATCCAAAGAATCCATCTGCAGGATAAGCTCCTAGAACTACCATATCTTCATCATTCGCCTGTTGAATTGCAGGCTCAATAATCTCAGCCTCTTCATTTCCAATCACTCCTTTATCTCCAGCATGAGGATTTAACCCCAAAACGGCAATTCGCGGTTTCCTGATTCCAAAATCTGAGAGTAACGAATTGTTCATTATCCTTAATTTCTGGAGAATCAACTCGGCAGAAAGCGCTTCCGGTACTTTCGCCACAGGAATATGCCCAGTAGCAACACCAATTCTTAAATTCTCGCTCACCATCAACATCAAAGCATTTTCATTTGGCACTCCAGACTTGTCTGCCAAATACTCTGTATGCCCAGGGAAATTAAACCCGGCCGATTGAATATTGTATTTATTGATAGGCGCAGTTATCATTACATCCACCTTATCGTCAAGAATGTCATTAGTAGCAAGCTCTAAAGCCTTGAATGAAGCCTCTCCTGCTGGAGATGTCGCACGGCCTAATTCCACACGGATGGCATCGTCTATACAATTTATAAGATTGGCTTTTTGTGCGATTGCTTCATCAGCCGTACGAACACTATTGAAGTTGAACCCATTGATATTTAAAACCTTTCTATGGTATGCAGCCACTTTTGAAGAACCGTACACAATCGGGGTACACATATCGTTAATACGGTTATCTAAAAGAGTTTTTATAATTACTTCGTACCCAATACCATTTACATCGCCATGTGTTATGGCTACTTTCACCTGTTCTTCTTGTTTTTTCATGTGTCGAAAATTGACTTTTAAGGTCACATCCCACTTACCTACCGAGCCTTAAAAAATGTGCTCTCTGTTGGCTCCAACCTTGTTATTTTAATCAGAAACCGATACTGCCCCAATTTATAGTTTGCCATAGCATATGGCTCAACAACTACTGAGTCAGCACAATTTCTTCTTCAAATATTGTATTTGTAATTTACTTATTCTGAGACCTCTCTCTCAAAAATTCGAATAAAAGACGAACTCCAACTCCTGTTCCACCTTTGCCCCTATAATTATCCTGAGCGCTTGCCCACATTGGCCCCGCAATGTCAATATGGATCCACTCGCCTTCTACGAAGCGTTCTAGAAACTTACCTGCTGTAATAGCTCCTGCTTCTGGGCCTCCTAAGTTCTTGATATCTGCAATGTCGGAAGTAATCTGCTCTCCGTATTCTTCCCAAAGAGGAAAACGGACAGTACGTTCATAGCATTCATTTCCTGCTGTCTCTAATTTTGCGAACGCTTCGTCAGATGCTGTCCCCATAACAACAGATGCTTCTTTACCAATAGCACGTGCCGCCGCTCCTGTAAGAGTGGCAATATCGAAAGTCAATTCTGGCTCATAGCGCATAGCATAGCTCAAACCATCAGCAAGGATCAAACGTCCTTCTGCATCTGTGTTCAATACTTCTACAGATAAACCATTGTGCATTTTAATTACATCACCGGGAGCAATCGCATTTCCACCAGGGCGGTTGTCCGTTGCAGGTACAATGCCTATAACGTGTACTGGCAGATCTGCCAATGCAGTAGAATACATTGCTCCAATGGTAGCAGCCGCACCACCCATATCCGACTTCATTATATCCATACTGTTGGGAGTAGGTTTAAGACTCAGGCCTCCCGTATCGAAAACAATTCCCTTCCCAACAATTACAATTGGTTTTCTGTTAACTGCATTATCTGGTTTCCACTCCATTACGGTAAACGTAGGAGGATCAACACTGCCTTTATTAACACCCAATAGCCCGCCCATTTCAAGCGATTCTATTTTGGCCTTATCAAAAACAGCTACGCTAAAACCAGCTTCTTTGCCCGCCTCTTCCATTTCTTTTGCAATCTGGGATGCGTCCATGTATATAACAGGCTCACCTACCAGCGTCCGTGCCTTGTATGTGCCTCCCAGAACTGCATTGATCTGCTTCAGATCGCTATCCTCAACTAGATCATTCACAAATATCTGCTTAAGAGAGTTCTCTTTCTTGTCTTTCTCCTTAAAATACTTAATAAACTGATAATTGGAAAGACATATTCCTTCTGCAAAAGGAACAATATATTTTTTTGTTTCTGTACTTGCCGTAACCGCTACACTTGTCAGTTTGTTTTTATTAAGTATACCACAAACCTCGAATGCTGCTTTCCGCGCTGCTTCCTTAACTGCTGTTTCTGGTTTCTCCTGATCTATTTTATGTACAAATACCCAATTAGAGTATTGGTTAACCGCTATTGTTTTTTGAGTGTTTTCGAACTGTTGCCCTATGAAACCGATTTCTTCTTCATTCAGCAATTTAAACTCTGATAATTCCTCCGTTTTAGAGATAATTATCACAATGTTTTCATTGGCTCCAAAGGCATTCTGCTTAGAAATATATTGTGTCATTGTGGGATATTTTTGTTTTTCAAAACGTAAAGGTAGTTTTTTTGAGCAACCATCCGACCTGGTCAGATGTCCATAATGCTATTCGAGAATAAATTTACAAACATATTGAAGGAAAACAAACAACAAGAATAATAGATTGAGATTAGCCCCTAATAACATTCCATCCAAAAATCCGTTAAAAGAATTGATGAATGACTTAAAACCGAAACCGATGTTCAGAAAACTTTTTCCTCTGATTCTACTGACAATCGCTCTATTTGCTAGTTGTAAAAAAGAAGAAGGTCTATCTGCGAATGACATTCCCTTTTTGGCAACCAACTTTTTCGAAAATAAATATCCGAACGCAACAGATGTTCTCTGGAAAAATTACTATGATCAATACCATGTCTCGTTTGTTTTCACAACAACATTCGGAGGCCAAGAAGTACCTCTAAAAGCTCATGCCGAATTTACTGACGCAGGAGACTGGCTCATTACGCAAAGTGAAATTACCCGTAATGAAATCCCTCAATTAGTTCTTGATGCTTTGTGGGAATCTGAATTCAAACATTGGTTAATCAAAGATCAAACCTATGAAGACACCCCTAAATTTGGAGTATTAGTCCGCCTAGAGTTGTCCAGTAATGCAAAAACAAAACCTCTTTATTTCACAGAAACTGGAAAACGTGTTAATAAAGGTCTGTAAGGTCAACTAAAATATTCTGATGCAAAGCTGGTCTAAAATTTGAGTCCAGCTAAATGATTTAATTGCTATCTTGCAATTAGAAACTGTATGGCTCTGGCAAATGAATATTAGCACCAAAATACTCTTATATACACTTACAACGGCATTTTTTACTTTTCTTATTGGCATTGGAATCATTGGTTTCGATGCAAAAGAACAAGGAATAAAAGATGCCAAAGAACTCATCGATTCCTATGTTAGGGAAAATGCGAATTTAACCAGTATAGAAATCCATAAAGATATCATGGTAACACGGGCCTTGACATCTTCTCTGAGTGCG
The DNA here is from genome assembly GCA_965230435.1 of Bacteroidales bacterium. Classification (GTDB taxonomy): domain Bacteria; phylum Bacteroidota; class Bacteroidia; order Bacteroidales; family JBDKHP01; genus JBDKHP01. The sequence goes on along the minus strand of CBDDLB010000004.1, from coordinate 1,379,330 downwards.
ATTAAAGAGTACCCCTATCATAAACTCATCGAGACTCAGAATAAGATTTTCCGTGAGATGCTGAAAAACAACCCCACCATTATTTCGACTTGGGTAAGCTGGGAATTGGGATTCATACAAACAGGGTACACTAAAAACTACGGCCGTAAACGGTTTATATTTAGCAGGAATGCTGACAAAATCAATTTTACGGAAGAAGACCTTGACCTAGATGGCGATAATATACGGGGACTATATTACAGAGCCAAACTAAACAAGAATGAAGACGTAACCAACCCGTATGCATATTCATACAATAAGTTGGACTCAATACTAGAAGTCAGTATTTGGAATCCCCTCCTATACAACAATCAATTTGTAGGCCTGGCTGGTATTGATGTCTCTTTGGAGCGTTACGAAAGTATTCTATCAAAAATACAGCCCTACGAAAACAGTAAAGCCATACTCTTTGCAAACAACGGAAGTGTTATCGCAGGTGGTCGGAGTCAGTATGTAAGCTTAAGAATTGAAGACATTTTTCCGGATATTGATAAAACATTTGATATACAGGAGAAAATCAGAAAGGGAGATTTTTTTAGTATTGAAGGCGTTGAAAAAGAAAACGAATACTACATTGCATTTGCGCCTATATGGGTCGGAAAATCGGACAAACCTTGGGCTCTGGCGATAGTTGTACCAACTAAATCTTTATCGGAACAAGCCAACCAAAGGCTTTTCTTTGCTTTTTTCATTGGAGTTATCGGACTGGCTATCCTTGCCTTAGTGATAACATTCATCGCAACCTACATCAGTAGGCCTCTCAAGGAAATGTCCAGAAAACTTCACAACCTCGAAAAAGGGGTTTTTCACGTAGAAGATAAACTGACAGTGAGCTCCAGCGACGAAATTGGTGAAGTAGCACGGTCTGTTAATAAATTAATAGACACCTTGAACAACACGGCTCAATTTGCCAATGATATTGGTCAAGGAAAACTAGATACAAGTTACGAACTTCTTAGTACCGAAGACACACTGGGAAAGGCTCTATTAGAAATGCGCAGTAACCTTTTGCATGCACGCCTTGACGAGGAACAACGAAAACAGCAGGAATATCAACAAAACTGGATTCAGAAAGGTATTGCAGACTCTGGTATCATTCTGCGCCAAGGGGTAGATAATTTAGAAGAATTCGGTCACAACATCATTAGTTTTCTTGTGAAATTTGTCGAAGCCAACCAAGGTGGTTTCTTTGTTCTTGACGATTTCAACCCCGAAGATAAGCATCTTCAACTTGTGGCAGCTTACGCTTTCGACAAACGAAGAATCCGTAATAAAAGGGTGGAAATGTCCGAAGGCCTGATCTCAAGGGCAGTTCATGAACAGGAAATGATATACCTGACCAACATTCCTGAAAACTATTTCAAGATCACATCTGGCTTTGGAGAAAAACTCCCTACAAGCCTTATAATAATGCCTCTGGTTTTTGAAAACCTTGTTTATGGTGTTATTGAAATTGCGTCTTTCGAGGAAATGCCACCTTTTCAGGTGCAATTCTTAGAGCAAGTTTCGGAAAGAATCGGCGCCTTTCTTGCTAACCTAAAGAAATCAATACGTACAAATATTCTTCTTGAAGATTCTCAACGACAAGCAGAAGAGCTTATCAATAACGAGAAGAAATTTAGAGAACAATTTGAGAAATTGCAAAAAGAACATATTGAATTGTTTGACCAATTCGGAAATATAGAGAAGATTTTCAGTACTATAGATTCTTCAGTTGGAATTGCGTATTTCTCACCTAACGGTATATTCGAAGATGTTAATGAGAAATACCTAGATATGTATTTTACCAACCGGACTAACATCATTGGAGCTCAACACTTGAAAATATCTCTTGTCGCTCAAGAGGATAGCGTAAAGAATGAATACTTTTGGAGTAACCTTAAAAAAGGCATTGCTCAGAAAAGGACCGAACGTATTGTTCATGACGAGAATACATTCTACATCGAAGAAATTTATATACCAATCTTCAATACTAACAATTCTTTCGAACGAATCATTTCTCTTGGTTGGGAGATTACCGAGCACGTTTCTAAAGAAAATAAACTTCGTGATATTGCTAGAAAGCTGAAGCAAAAGGTCGAACAGCAGAAAGGCTAAATCTACCATATAGAAGAAGTAGTTCGCTGTAGCAACCACCTCTTCTAATAAGTTGGTGTTTTAACACGTTTAAGGTTACACTCCCAACGATTCAACAGAAAGGAAACGAAAAAGTCCTGCAAATGTCGATTTTCTGATTTTCAACCATAAACTAATCTTAGTTTATAACTACTTCTCCTGCAATTTCTTCGTGATTGCTGAAGACAAAACATCAATGGCCACTTTATTATGCCCCCCCTGTGGAACAATTACATCTGCATACATTTTCGATGGTTCTATAAACTGGTCATGCATAGGCTTCACTGTATCCTGATAACGGATAAGAACATCATTAACACCCCTTCCCCGTTCAATCATATCACGCTCAATAACACGTATCAGACGGTCATCGGCAGGTGCATCTACAAACACTTTAATATCAAAAAGCTCTCTAAGCATTTGTTGCGACAGAACAAGTATACCTTCAATAATAAGAACTTTCTTGGGCTCAACAGGCTTTGTTTCCTTAGCACGCGTGCATGTCAAATACGAATAAATAGGTTCTTGTACAGTTTGCCCCATGCTCAACTGTTTGATATGTTCTGCTAACAGCTCGAATTCTAATGATTGCGGATGATCGAAATTGATCAACTTACGCTCTTCGAGAGGAATATGGCTATTATCCCTATAATAAGAATCTTGAGAAAGTAAAGCGACCTCGCTCTCTGGAAGTTGCTTCATTATCTTTTTTACGACAGTGGTTTTTCCCGACCCTGTTCCTCCTGCAATACCAATTGTCAGCATAGTTTATCCTGTATTTTAATAAATTCGCAATAACGAACTCACCTTCTGTTTCTAAAAACGGAGACTATTTGGTGAGAGTTTCTTATTTAAACAACTAAACTCCAGTAGAATGATCAAACACATTGTGATGTTTAAGGTTAAGCCTGAATTGGCAACCCAGAAAGAAGAAATCAAACGTGAGATCAAAAATAGATTAGAAGCTTTACCTTCGAAGATTTCCCTGATAAAATCGTTCGAAGTGGGCGCAAATATAAAAGAATCTGATCGATCTTTCGACCTTGTATTGAGCTCTTCTTTCGAAAACTTAGATACATTGAAAGAATATGCAGTACACCCCGATCATGTAGAAGTAGTAGATTATGTGCGCGAAACGTGCGAAAAAACGGTGGTCGTGGACTATGATTCTTAGTACTCCATTTTTAAAAGTCAAAGGAAATTTATTGAATTTCCTTTGACCTTGCTTGTCTAAATTTTTCGTAGAACTATTTTACTTTCAGAAATCTTTTAGTAACCGATTTATCCCTTCCAGTTACTTTTAAAACATGTACTCCTGTCTCTAACTCTTCTATTCCTATTCTCAAAATGTGCTCATTATTAAGCTTTTTCTGCAATTCGATTTGTCCAAAGCTATTTAAAATTTGAACCTTAGCTTCTGAAAGAAAGGCCTCTCCTAGGTCAATATGAATTACATCCCTCACAGGGTTAGGATACAAAAATACATGCTCTTGTGCGTCTTTTTGTTTTACAGAAAGCAATTCAGTCTCTCCATTCTTAACGGCCATTAACAACCAATCCTGATTATGGCCGCCATTGTCTTTCCACTGAATATTAAATGCATTGTTTGCTGTTGAACCGCCTGAAATATCCAACAACAAACCACTGTTTACATTTTTGATATGAAAATAGTCTCCTCCTTGATCTATTAATCTCCATTTCTGATTGTCATCTCCAGTGCCTGACCATATTATATTCTTAGCTCCCTTATCTTTCGAAGCTCCTTCAATATCTAACACCAATCCGCTTTCTTTGTGTTCTATCGTGTAAATCCCAGTTTCAATTTCAATTGCTTTCCATTCCTCTGTAGCAATATCTTCTTTTTCATATTGTACTACCTTGGTTCCCTCTAACACAGATGCATCCAAAGGACGTAAACACTTGCTGCTTTTTCGGTTCATAATACGGTAAACACCTCCCAGGCCACTACCTGTCTTCACATTGACTTTTACCTCTACACTACTCTTTTCTCCACAGTTATTTGTAAAAACGGCCTTTAGAGTACAGGAACTTGTTGGCTCAATCGTTAACTTACGCTCTTCTCTCGATACACCACAACCTGACCAGCTCCACAAACCATTATCTGGTTGAGGAGCCAATTCTATCTTGTCTCCTAAATGAACATTGATTGTTTTAC